>OY970251.1:0-3367546 GCA_963715535.1 uncultured Solirubrobacterales bacterium
GCAGAGGGCGCCCGCGCGGGCTCGGGTGCGCAGGCGCCCTCCAATACGAGCCCTCGGGTCGCATCGACGGTCACGACCTCGCCGTCGCGCAGCCGCTTGGTCGCCTCGCGCGTCCCGACAACGCACGGGATGCCAAGCTCGCGCGAGACAATCGCGGCATGGCAGGTCATGCCGCCCGAGTCGGTGACGACGCCGGCCGCCCGTCGCAGCAACGGCAGCCAGTCGGGGGAGGTCATGTGGGTGACGAGCACATCCCCATCGCCGAGCGCAGCGGCGTCCGCGAGCGAGGTGAGCACTCGGGCGGCGCCGCTCGCGCTGCCCGGTGCTCCACCCAGCCCACGCAACAGCACAGTCTGCGGCTGCGCAGAGCTAGCCTCCGGGGCGCTGGCCACAGACTCGCTGGTGTCATCCGGGTGCTCGTCGTGAAGCGTGGTGATCGGACGACTCTGCAGCATCCACAGCACCCCATCGGGGTCAAATGCCCACTCGGTGTCCTGCGGGGAGCCATAGTGCTGCTCGATCCGCAGGCCGAGCGCGGCCACGGCCATGACCTCACGCTCATCGAGCGTCGGCCGGAAACCCTCCTCGCGCGAAAGGGACCGCTGGCAGGTGCCGCCCTGCGGGTCATACTCGATCACCAGCTCCTTGCAGTGAACGTCGCGCTCGCGCAACCAGAGCGGGTCCTTCTCGATCAGATAACGATCGGGTGACACGGAGCCTGAGACGACGGCCTCACCGAGCCCGAACGAAGCCTCAACTACGAGCTGGTCGCGCTCGCCCGTCGCTGGGTTGACGGTGAACATCACACCGGCGCGCGTCGAAGCCACCTGGCGCTGCACGACGACCGCGATATCCATTTCGGCCTGCCCAAATCCGTTCACGCCGCGGTAGTAGATCGTGCGCGTCCCAAACAGCGATCGCCAGCACCGGCGCACCGCGTCGATCACCGCCTCGGCGCCACGGACGTTCAGGAAGGTCTCGTTCATTCCCGCAAACGAGGTCTCGGCGGTGTCCTCCGCCGTCGCTGAGGAGCGCACCGCCACAGGCGCCTCCGTGTCCTCGCCGACGAGCTGCTCATAGCGCAAGCGGATCTCCTGCGCCAGCGCCGGCGGCATCGGGGCGGCGTCGAGCATCTCCCGCGCGGCAACGCTCGCCGCCTGCAAAGCCTTGGTGTCCTCGACATCCACTCCGTCAAGCAGCTCCGCCAGGCGCTCGCGTAGCCCGCTCTCCGCGCAGAACGCCGCGTAGGCCGGGGCGCCGACCACAAAGCCGTCTGGTACAGGCAGCCCAGCACGGGTCAGCTCGCCCAGGTTCGCGCCCTTGCCGCCGGCGAACTGGACATCCTCGCGGCCGAGCTGCGCGAACGACCGCACCGCCTCTAGGCCGGACACGACAGATGCTACGGGCGAGACGCTCATGTATCTACCGACTCCCTGTGTCGCGGATGCTCGATCACGGTCGCTATGACCGCTATCAAGTCAACTCGCTACCAGTGCGGGCGCCCACCGCACTCCTTGCGGAACGGGCTCGGTAGTTACCACCCATGACCGTGCTCGCGCCCGGCGCGTAGTGTTGAGCGCCAGATGAAGGTCATCAGTGAGCGCGAGTTGCACACGGCGCTCGCCGCGCTGAGCGTCGGCGAGCCGCGGGTCGTCGCCAGCGGGAACCTCGGCACCCCGCGCCTCCTGCTTGATGCCCTGGAGAGCGAGGTGGAGCGCTACCGGCTGTTCATGCTCGCCGCGCAGTCCCCGCTGCCCGCCCGCGAGGGCGTCATCTTCGAGACGCCGTTCGTCGGTCCCGGAATGCGTGATGCAGGTGAGCGGCTGGACTACCTACCGATGCGCCTCTCGCTCGTGCCAAGGCTGTTCAGCACGCTGCGCCCGCCCGAGGTCGTGCTGCTGCACACCTCCACACCCTGCAACGGGAAGGTCTCGCTTGGGATCGAGGTGAACATCCTGCCGGCGGCCGTCGAGCATGTGCGCGCCCGCGGCGGGCTCGTCATCGCCCAGCTGAACCCCGAGATGCCCTACACGCTCGGCGACGGCGAGCTGGGCGAAGACCTCATCGACCTCGCAATCGAAGCCCAGCAAGACCTCCCGACCACCGCCATCAGCGCCAGCCACGACCACGCAGAGACCATCGCCGAGCACGTCGCCGGCCTGGTGGGAGACGCCGCCACCCTGCAGCTCGGGATCGGTCAGGTCCCCGACGCCACGCTGCGCGCACTCGCCAGCCGACGCGACCTGGCGATCTACTCGGAGATGATCTCCGATGGAGTAATGCGCCTTGAGCACGCCGGGGCGCTTGACCACCATCGGCAGATCGTGTGCTCCTTCATGTTCGGCTCCAGGGAGCTATACGAGTGGGTTCACCACAACCCCAGGCTGCGCATGACGCGCACCGAGACGACCAACGATCCCTCCAGGATCGCGGCCAGAGCGCAGATGATCTCGGTCAACACGGCGCTGAAGGTCGACCTTCACGACCAGGCCGGCGCCAGCCACATCGGCGAGCGCGTGTACTCCGGTTTCGGTGGCCAGCCCGACTTCGTAGAGGGCGCCCTACACTCGCCCGGCGGGCAGGCCGTGATCGGGCTGCGCTCCTGGCACGAACGCAGCGACACCTCAACGATCGTGCCCCGCCTGGATGGACCCGTCACCTCCTTCCAGCACTCCGCAGTCATCACCGAGCACGGCGCCGCGCACATCTTCGGACGCAGCCAGCGCGCCCAGGCCCGCCTCATCATCGAGCACGCCGCGCATCCCGACGCCCGCGAGCAGCTACGCGAGCAAGCCGCGCTGCTCGGGCTCGGCACTACGCCCGAGCATCCGATGCGAAGCGTTTGTGAGCCAGCCGCCAGCCCGCGGTGAGGAACTCGACTCTCTGCTCCGGCCCATCGTGGCGTACCACACGCCCATCGAAGCCCTCTCGAAAGACATCCAGCATCGCCCGGTTTTCACAGAGAACCTCGGCTACGAAATGCGTGATCCCACGCTGCTCGGCGACGATCGCCAGCTGTTCGATGAGGATCGTCCCGAGGCCGCGGCCGTGGAGATGATCGGCGACCTCGACCGCGACTTCCGCCCGCGTGCCATCCAGCTGGATATACAGGGCGTGAGCGACCATCGCCCCCATCTCGTCATGGGCAACCAGCCCGAAGCGACCCGTCCTGGTGTCCGCCGCCAAATGAGCAGCACAGTCTATGTCCACGGCACCGCTGAAGAACCGCAGACGCCGCGCCTCCAGGCACAGTCCCGCCAGGAACGAGCGCAGCGCGGGCTCATCAGCAGCCGTGGTGGGACGCAGCGTGACCAGCGACCCATCGCGCAGCCGGACAAGCTCGGGCTCGTCTACATCTGCGACAGCGCTGGGTGCCTGTGACAGTGAAGGAATCGTCATGGTGTTCGCAGTCTCGCGCCCGGCGCCGCCCGGTGCATCCGTTGCCGTCCCTGGCGGTGGCGGGGAGAAACTACGCGGGCGGCGAAAACCGACCGACCTCGATGCGTGCGCTGTGCTCATGCCGGGTCGGCCTGTCGGGCTGGGTGGTGCACGATTGCTTCGTGATCGGCGGGGTAGACGATCGACTCGTGTCCTTCATCCCATCGGACGCGGAAGTGGGGATGCTCAGGAGTACCGAGCACCTCCTTGATTTCCCCACGCCTCGACGGGCGCTCGGCGATACCCCTGACCTCAAGCCAGTCGCCGGCACAAGCCGCGGAGATATCTCGATCGTGGGACATTGGCCACGCAGATCAGATCATCCAGGCAGAAGCGGAGCATCGGTCATCAATACCCACCCGCGACGTGGAAACTACCCACCCTTCAGTTGCTCCCTCGTGGCGCCGGAAGACGCTCAGTGCCCGTGCCGGGCACGCATCTACAAGGGCCAGTAGTGGCCCACGTGAGCGGCGGCGCGCGAGGTCAAAAGCGGCTCCGGCGCGGCAGATTGCGCCGGCTCCTCAGAGGCGAGCGCGGCAAGCGTATCCCGCACACACTCCGCCAGCACCGCCGGCTGATAGCCACCCTCCAGCACAGCGCCGAGAGGCACACCGAGCGATACGGCGAGCCCGCGCACATGGCGGGCCATCTCCGCGAACGAGCCCGTCTCCAGGCGACACCCAGCCAGCGGGTCCTCACGGTGCGCATCAAAACCGGCGGAGATCAGCACGAGCTCCGGCGCGAAGCTCTCAGCGACCGGGACCACGATGTGCTCCAAGAGCGACAGCCACAGATCCTCCTCAGAGCCCGCCGGAACAGGCAAGTTGATCGTGTAGCCCTCGCCCGGACCCGAGCCAACGTCGCTGATCGAGCCCGTGCCCGGATAGATCCCCGCCTGGTGGATGCTGACGAACAAGACATCCGAGTGGCGCCGGAACGCCTCCGCGGTCCCGTTGCCGTGGTGCACATCCCAATCGAGGATCAACACTCGCCGGACGCCCAGCTCGCGGATCGCCAGCTCCGCGGCGATCGCCACGTTGTTGAACAAGCAGAAGCCCATCGCGCGATCCGGCTCGGCATGGTGGCCCGAGGGACGCACGCCACAGAATCCGAGCCTCGCCTCGCCCGTCATCAGCGCCCTCGTCATCTCGCAAGCGCCCCCGGCGGCGTGCAGCGCCGCCCGGTAGGAGGGCTCTCCGACGAATGTGTCCGGGTCGATCGCGCCGCCACCGGCCAGCGACATCTCCTTGATCCTCTGCACGTGCCTCGCGCTGTGGATGAGCTCGAGCTCGATCTCCTTCGCAGGCGGTGCAGCACGGCACTCCCAGCCCAGCCAGTCATGCTCGGCCAGCATCCGCTCGATTGCCTCAAGGCGCTCAGGCGTGTCCGGGTGCTCGGGCATGAGCACCCGCGGATCATGCTCAAGACACGCCGGGTCGCTGAAGTAGAGGCCCGCCGCCCCCGATCTGAGAGTGCCCTGCCCGCTCACGCAACGCCCTGCCCGCGACACGGGTGGACTGAACACGGTTGACCAGACATCGGACCCTGGACTGTAGGACGCCGGCGAACTCGTTGGCCGCTTGACGTGCCTGGGGGTCAGTACCCCACATGAACGGCAAACCCACGTCCCACCACCAATTTTGTTCGCATCGAAAGGAAGTTGGCCATGATTGCTCCCACAGCTGACTCAGGCGAGGATCTGCTCACTGCGGCCGAGGTCGCGGCGCTACTGCGCATGACTTCAGGCTGGGTCTACGCCGAGACCCGCGCGAAACGTATCCCGCATCTGCGACTCGGGCGCTACGTGCGCTACCGGCGCTCTGCGATCGAACAGTGGATGGGGGAGATCGAGACGGGAAGGACGCTCGCCCCGATGGTGTCTCTCGGCGCTCGAAGGGCCGCATCCGCCAGGCGGCCCGCCATGCGAGCGTAACGACGTACCTGGGGCGTATAACCCTTGAACATGGGCAAGCGCGACTACGGCACCGGCCACGTCTACATCAAGTGGGGCTCCTACTACGGGCGCTGGCGGACGCTTGACGGGCGACTGGTCAACCGCAAGCTCGGCAAGGTGCGCCCGGTCGGTCAGCGCAGCGGCGGCCTCACGCGCGTTCAGGCCGAGCGCGAGATGGCGCGCAGACGCGAGGAGGAGGACAACGCGCCGCGTCCCGCACCGGGATCTGAGATCCCAACCGTCGACGCGATCGCCGACTCGCTGCGCCAGCGCCAAACGATCGCGGGCGCTCGGCTCTCCTACCGCCAGGGCTGCGAGTCGATGCAGCGCATCCACATCTCCCCGCGCATCGGCGCCCTTCCCGTCACCGAGATCGAGACAGCCCACATCGACCGGCTTGCGAGCGAAATGCTCAACGACGGCAGCGCCCCGAAGACCGTTCGCAACGTGCTCTCGTTCCTGCACTCGATCTTCGAGCACGCGAAAAAAGGGAAGTTCATCAGCGACAACCCGGTGAGCGAGGCGACCCGCCCAGGCCGTAAGCGCACCGGCGACGCCGACCCTGACCTACAGTTCCTCACGGTCGCAGAGCTCGACGCCGTGCTGCGGGCGATCCCCGACGAGACCGTCATCCGACAGCCGAAACCCACTCGGCGCGGACGCCGCGGGCCGGCGCCGCCGCCGCCGCCCGATGTCCTCGGGCCAGTCCTGCGAGTCGTGGTTCTCGCCGCGGCGATGACCGGCCTGCGCCAATCCGAGCTACTCGGCCTGCGCTGGCGAGACGTCGACTGGATCGCCCAGCGAATCCGCGTGCGCAACACCTATGTTCGCGGCGAGCACTCCGGCGATGGCAAGTCCGACCTCTCCACCAAGCGATCCGTGCCGATGGCCGACCGACTCGCCGGCGAGCTCGATCGCTGGTCAAAGCGCACCGCCTATCGCGCCGAGCGCCATCTCGTGTTCGCCCACCCACAGACCGGCAATCCGATCGACCGATCCAAGGTCACAAGACGCTTCCAGACGGCCTGCGGGGACGCTGGCGTGCAGGTCATCAAGTTCCACGATCTGCGCCACACCTTCGCAACTCGGCTCGCCGCCTCCGGGCAGCCGCTGCGGCTGATCCAGGAGTTCATGGGGCACGCCGACAGCGAGACGACACAGATCTACTCGCACTACGCCCCCTCAGAGCACGAGGTCCAGGTCGTCAACGACGCCTTCGCCCCCAAGCCGGCCGGCAAGGCCGAACGCGATCCTCCCGCATCTGATCCGCGCGTCGAAGCCAGCGCCGGGGGAGACCCCGAGGCGCAGGCTCCAGGCACCACGACGGACGCGACGGGGAACAATACGGGGAACAAATTGAGCGAAAGCGAGAGCAACTGAGCGCCTAGAAACCCAGCAAGAATGGGCTCCAATCACTCAGCTACACTGGAGCGCGCGGGCTGGGGGCCGGGCGGTCGCAGGTTCAAATCCTGTCTCCCCGATTTTCGGTCGCAGGTTCATAACCTTGAAGATCGCCGCGAATACCGGCGAAAGCCGCGGAAACGCTGGAGTTCTGGGTCGGCCGTTCTCGTCTGTTCCGAGCTGTTCCCGGCACGCGGGACCGCAGAAGGACCGCAGCGACGAGCGAAAGGGACCGCAAACGACGCCCACGTCAGCCGCCGGGTCGCTCTGCCGTTCTACCGTGAGGCCAAGACGACTGCGGCAGCGCTTTGGCGAGCTGTTCCGCGGATCAGGTGACCTGACAGGCAGCTTTGACTGATCGCAATTGGGACTTTGACCTCGCGCCGCCATGAGTGCACGCTCCGGTAAAGTGCTAACCTCCGGAATCCGCGCTGCCAATGCCGCTCGCAATCCCGCGACCAGCATTGCCACCACGGAGAAAGGACGCGCGATGAGCGCAACGGAACAGCAGGAGTTCACCCAGGAAGATCTGGAGGAGCGCATCAAGGAGGGCGGTCTCGCAGCCTTCCAAGAGATCGAATGTACTCGCTTCCAAGGCGAGGTTGAGGATGTCGATCCGCAGAAGGTCGCGGAAGGGATCCTTCCTCTGGTCCTTGCAGCCAGGGTCAATTCCCTGGATGAGCGGTCGGACAAGGCCCTCATCAAGGGCGACCTGACGGCGAAGTTCCTGCCGGAGATCATCGGTCCGCAGGACACGGAGTGGGAGGAAGCTGGACCCGTCGCTCACGGCATCTGGGATTGGTGCGAGCGACGCGTCTGGAACCAGACCAACCCGAACGTCTCGGGCAAGGTGCAAGCGATGGTGCAGAAGAAGAAGCTCACGCTCTGCCGCACCAAGGTCTCCCGTAATCACATGCTCCTCCCCGCGATCTATGTGACCGCGGACCTGGAGTGCATCAAGCAGGACTTCGCGCTTGCACTGAAGACCAGCGTGCGCAATGCAGCGAATAAGTTGGCGAAGAACATGGCCGCGACTATCGACACTCATCCCGAGTTTGCGAAGCAACTCGCGAAGGAGGTCGAGTCGGGCATGAAAAACGCCACCCAGCTCGCCAAGGCGACGTTGGCTCTATCAGCGGGCGAGCCCGAAGACGACGAGTAGCACGGCGGATACGGGGGCTGGGCGCGATTATGCGTGCAGCCCCCGGCAGCCGTAGCCCAGAGGAGATTCTATGACCGAGCAGGAACGAGACGACCTGCTGCGCGGCCTATCGCCGACAGAGCAATTGATCTACAACACCCTCGACGCGCGCGGCGGCCCGATGACGGCACCGATGCTGCGCGAGCCGGTTCATCGCACCGACGGGTTGACCTTCGAGCTGCGCCATCTATGCGAGCTGGGCCTGATAAGGCCCATGGGCAAGAAAGCGATCGACGGCAGGCATCCCGCAACGGCCTATCGCACGGTGGCGCTGGGCGATGTGGAGAAAGCTCGCGAGCGCTTCGCTGTGCGGAGTCCCCGTCGCCGCCGAAGTGGCCGCCGACGTGCCGGACCGGGCATCGCAGAGCTTCGCGAGATGGAAGCCGGCGACTATGAGCAGTGGTACCGGGTACGTCGGCGAATCCTCGAGCTAACACAGATCGTCGTGCAGGCCGAGAAGATGGCGTTCTGGGAAGTCGCTCCAGACGACGAGCGTGAGCTCGTGCTCGGCGAGCTCCAGGCCCTCCACACAGCCACTGAGGACACCATCGCGGCATTGCGGATGCGTGAGGACGACGATGCAACGCGTGAGAAGATCGAGAAGCTGCGCGCGACGAACGGCCGCACGCCAGCCGAGGCTGCGACCGGCCGCCGTCTTGCCAGCAAGCTCGAAGAGAAGCTCTAGGGGCGCGTCAAGGGCGCCGCCAGCATCATGCTCCGCCGCCCAATCCGGAAGAATGCGTCAGATGACGACGGCCCGGTCGCAACGCGCCCAACAGCTCGAGGACGCCCTGCGGGCACTGGTCCCGTCCAGCCCGAAGCGGCAGTCGTCCAGTGACCAACGTTGGTTCAACTATTACGCTGGCTACGCAGACGTCTTTGTTGAGGACGTCATCGGTGTGCTGAAGGGGCATGCAAAAACCGTTCTCGACCCTTGGAACGGTGCTGGCACGACTACAGCCGCCGCCGCGCGCGCGGGCATGAGAACCATCGGACTGGACATCAACCCGGCAGCCGTGGTGATCGCAAAGGCCCGATTGCTTATGAGCGATGTAGCGGCAAGTCTGTTGCCCCTAGCTGACGATGTCGTCGGACACGCCCGAGCGCGGCGGGACGTTCCCGACGAGCCCGATCTTCTCCTCCGCTGGCTTGATCCATCCACTGCGACCAGCATCCGGCGCCTTGAGCGCTCGATATCGACGCTCCTGGTGTCATCGGAGGGCTGCCGAATGACAACCCCCGGCGTCATCGACGACGTCTCCTCACTAGCTGCACTTTTTTACCTAGCCCTGTTTCAGACGACTCGCGATCTGCTTGCGCCTTTCGTCGCATCTAATCCGACGTGGATCCGCCTGCGCGTTGATCCTGTCAACTGCCTCCACGTTAGCTTCAACGCACTCGCCAAGCGCCTACGTGCCAACGTCCTAACTCTCCAGGAAGCGACCAAAGCTAATGAGTATCCTGCCCCGTCAAAGCAGCCGCAGGTATCACTAGGAAGCTCGGCGCAGATTCCGTTGCGTGCCAGTTCGGTGAGCGCTGTCCTCACATCACCTCCCTATTGCACCCGGATTGACTACGCCATTGCGACGCTGCCTGAGTTGGCGGTGCTCGGCTATGACTGGCCGCAGGTGCAAAAGCTGCGAGGCCGGCTCATCGGAACACCGACAATACTTGCTGATAACAGCAAGACTGCAATTACTGGTAGCGACACGCTTGAGAGGCTCATACGCCGTGTCAAGCGGCATCCGTCGTATGCCGCTCAGAGTTACTACTTGCCTTTTTACCGTCAGTACTTTAAAAGTATGTCGGCCTCGCTATCTGAGATCAATCGCGTAGCCCGTGACGGCTCCCCGATCATCTTCGTTGTCCAAGATTCATGGTTCAAGGACGTGCATGTCGCTACGCCCACCATAATCAGTGAGCTTGCTGAATCTATAGGCTGGCGGACGATTTGCGAGCACCCGTTCGAGGTGAAGACACGGGCAGCCGCGCATCCGCATCGCGCGACACGACGCACATCACGCGCGATCGAGACGGTCAGCGTATATTCCACGTAGGACCTAATGGAGACCCAGAACTCGACATACAGCACCACGTTTGGACCAGCTGAGGCACTCGACACCCGATCACCGAGCGCGGCATAGTGGAGATTGTACCTAGCAGTATGACCGTGGCTCAATTCTGTGAGGCACTTGAGAGTAACGCCATCGAAGTTGATTGGCGCTACCAGCGCAGTAATGAGATCTGGCCCATAGCGGCACAGTCGTTCCTCATTGAGAGCATTCTAATGAGCTTCCCGATTCCCAAGCTATTCCTTCACCAAAAGACTGACCGTGTCAGCCGAAAGACCGTCCATTTCATCGTTGACGGGCAGCAGCGCTCGGTTGCCATAAAGTCTTTCTACGATGGCGAGCTGAGGCTATCGAGCAATCTAGAGTTTACGGAGGCGGCTGGGAAGTCTTACAGTGAGCTACCCGACGACCTACAGGATCGCTTTCTGTCCTACGGTCTCGGTCTCGATCTATTTGTTAACGCCACCGACGAAATCGTCCGGGATATCTTCCGTCGGATTAACTCCTACGAGGTACCACTAAACCCAGAGGAGCAGCGCCATGCCCGCTGGCAGGGCGACTTCAAGTGGTACATATATCACCTCTCGCGCAAGCTAGACCAGTCCTTTGAGCGCTTCGGGACGTTTAGTGAGGCTCAGCTCGTGCGAATGCAAGATATGAAGTTGCTCGCTGAGATATCACATGCCATGCTTCACGGTGTCACCACGACCAACAAGAGCGCCTTGGATGCTGTTTACAGGGACAACAACGATAGTTTCCAGCGGGCCGACGCCTTCCACAAGCGCATTGCGGACGCGATAGCCTTTATTGACTCGTTGGAAGCTATCCATAGCACCGGCTTGATGAAGTCGTACTCGTTGTACTCGCTGATTCTTGCGATCATGCACGTGACTCGTGCTCTGCCTACCCTGACGGATATCGGTCACGACGGGACGGGCTTGGCGTCGCCGACCGACTGTCAGCGGCGGCTGTCGATTCTTGCTGCTGCACTCGACACCGGTGACGATAAAAAGCTCCGCCCCTTCATCGACGCCAGTGAAAAGGGCACAAACGTGAAGCTAAAGCGCATCACTCGTGCCCGGTACTTTGCAGAGGCGGTCAGTAAGAAGGGCGGGCAACTGCTCCCGCAGCAATGAAGCGTAAGCCATCAATGATCGAAGTGCAGCGATGGGTCGTAGGTCGTCTCGTGCGTCTCCGTCCGTTGGCTACTCGGGCGACGGCGCTTTCACCGACGGAGCGTCAGCGGCTGCTTACATTCGTCACCGTTGACATGCATAACACGTGTGCGAACTTTCTGCGCTCGTACTATTTGTCGTCAGCTACTGGCGCATGGCTCACAAGCGGCCTTCGGGTCACCTCGCAGGGCTTTACAAGTCAGCACGACGCACTCACATTTGCCATGCACATGACTGGGCGGTCTCGGGGCAACGGGCCTTGGCGACGACGTGATGAGCCGGCATGGCACGACACGTCAATGTTTATTCGGCTGGTGAACGCGGCCAGTTGCTCTAATGCCGAAGGGGTCAACGCCGCTTGGTCGATCGGCACGGGAGCACTTGCTGACCTTACCCGTGCACGTCATTTCTTTGCACATCGCAATGAGGAAACGGCTGCGCGTTTGAGGGATGTCGGCATTGCGGCCCGCCTAGGACGACTTGGCGACCCAGTCGACGTGCTTGTCTCGGCACCGCCCGGTAGGCCCCAGGCGTTGATCGAGGATTGGTTTGACGACCTACTCACCGTCTTCATGTTGATGCCGGCCTGACGCACCGCGGTCGCGTCTCAAGCGATGGAGGTACGCCCGCATGGAGAAGGTAGCCCCGAGCGAGAGGTTTCGCTCTGAACTGGACGTGGCTGGCCGGGGTCGGCGGCGAAGATGACCCGATCCAGATGGTCGGGCGGCTCGGTGCCCGACTGTGCCATGAGGCGAGGGCGGTGATGACGACGAGTGGCGCCACTGGTGGCGGTGGCGAGTACCGCGAGCCCCCGGAAAGCGACGTTTGTAGTCTGTTGAGGATCACGGGCAGCGCCGGCACCCATCGATCAACGGGCGCGCAGCCCGTATGGACGCGGAATCAGGACCGCAAAAAGACCGCAGAACCACCCAAAACCGCATAGGAAAGCCAACCTGCACCTGTCTCCCCGACTGTTTGAGTCTTATTTGGGCCGCCGCTATTGGCGGCAGTTGGGGCCGGAGCGGCCTCAACTGCCCGCGGGAACTGCTGCAAGGAGCGATAGTCACCCTCCTTGCCCGAGCGCTCGACGATCGGCTCAAGCGACTTGCGAGCCGGAAAAGGTTTGCCTTACCGTCGTTCTCCGCGGATGGCAAGCCTGAGGGTTGTCAGGGTTGGCGTGAGCGGATCCGCACGCGGCCGCCGTGCGCAGGGATCATCGTGACGTTGCGATGCACGGGCCGCTCGGGCTTGAGGTCGTCGGCCTCGATGTCGAGGCGGCGAGCCATCTCGTGCAGCACGATGCGCTGCTCGGCCATCGCGAGCGCTGCCCCCAAGCAGCGGCGGGTGCCTCCGCCGAATGGCAGCCACTCGTAGGCGCCGGGCTTGCGACCGAGCCAGCGCTCGGGCTTGAACGCGGACGGGTCAGGGTAGAGATCCTCGCGATGGTGGACCAGCAATATGCTGATCGCGATCGCGGTATCCGCGGGGATGCCGTAGGGGCCCAGGCGCCAGGGGACTGTGACGCGCCGTCCGGTGATCGGGATCACCGGACGCGAGCGCATTGCCTCGACGATTGTCGCCTCCACCTGCTCGGTGGCGTCATCCTCGGAGCGCACGGCATCGCGCAGGCGCTCGTGGGCGGCAGGTGTGCGGACGAGCCGCTCCCAAGTCCACGCGAGCTGGTTCGCGGTGGTCTCGTGCCCGGCGAGCACGAGCGTCATGAGCTCGTCGCGCAGTTCGCGGTCGGTCAGCGTCTGTCCCTCCTCGGTGCGGGCGCGCATGATGAGCGACATGATGTCGGTGCGCTCCTCAAGGTCGGTCTCGCGGCGGCGCTTGGCGATGATCGCGTACACGTAGCGATCGGGTATGCGCAGAGCCGCCCAGGTGAGCCCAAAAGGCTCGGTGCGACCGATATTCATCAGCTCGGCGAGCTTCGCTCCCGGCAGTGTGGAGCTCCACAAGAGCCACTTGATCACCTTGCGCAGCGCGTGCTCCAGCGTTCCCGCCCGGGGTCGCCCCTCGATGCCGAAGATTCCGGCCATGATCACGTCGAGCGTGATCGCCTGCATCCGTGGTGCCAGGGCGAACGGACTGCCGATGGGCCAGCGCGCGATCTCCCGCTCGGCTGCGTGCGCGATCATCTCTTCGTACCTCGCGATTGCCTCGCCGTGGAACGGCGGCAACAGCAGCTTGCGCTGGCGCAGATGGCGCGGTTCGTTGGACGTCAGCACCGAGCTGGGGCCGAGCACGGGACGCAGTGGGGACTCCTCCGCGAGCGTCGGCGCCAGCTGGGGGCGCGCGGTGAACAGCGAGCGTACGTGGTCGGGGTGGCAGGTGACAGCGGAGCTGCCCCGGACGTAGCCTCGTGCGCTCCAGACCTCTCCCAGCTTCCTGCGGTGGTGGAACACAAAATTCGTCTGTTGCTGGCCGAACCACAGCACCTGCACCGGCCTGGGCCAGCGGATCGCCGGTGGGCGGGGCAGTTGGATGAGCTCCGCAGGCTCGATTGGACCGGCTGGGGAAGGCGGCGCGCTGCCGACCAGCTCGTTGTCCTCGACGATGTCGAGATGGGAGAGGGGTTGCGTGGAAACGTTCGTCACGATGCGACTGCCTCCTCGGTGTGAAGGGTCTGGGGTCGGGTTCCGGCGACGCTCCGATAGCGGTAATCCTCGAGCGGGAAGCTGCGGCTCGCGCGCTGGGCTTGGCGACCGGAGGTGGGGCGCAGGAACGGCACGTCGCCGTGGTGGTCGAAGTAGTAACTGTTGGCGGAGCCGCAGTTACCTGTGAGCCACAGCGATCCTGCCATGCGCTCCTGTACGAACTGGTGAAAGCGATCGACGGCCTGCGGGGTGATTTCTACATCTGTGGCGCCTCGTCGTCGGGACTCCTGGATCACGCGCGTGATGTGCCGAGAGGCGGTCTCGACGAGCACATGCCAGGACGCGCCGGTCCAGCCATATGGTCCGAAGATCATGAAGTGGTTGGGAAGTCCGGGCATGCTGATGCCCTCATAGGACTTCAGGCGGTTCTCGGCGTAGTGTGTCGCCAGATCGAAGCCGTCGCGCCCGCTAACCGGAGTGCGACGGTAGTTCTCTGGGTCCGATGCCATCCGGAAGCCGGTCGCCAGCACGATCGCATCGACCGGCCGCTCATCGCTGTTTGCGGTCCCGATCCCGTTTGGGGTGACGCGCTGAATCGGATCGGTGATGAGCTTCACGTTTCCGCGGTTGAACATGCGCAGGTAGTGGTTGGAGACGCTCGGGCGCTTGCATCCGAGGCCGTAGTCCGGTGTGAGCTTGCGGCGCAGTTCGGGGTTGCGCACGGACTTGGCGACCCAACGTCTGTTGTTGCGTTCGGCCCAGCGCGCGATGAAGGGGAAGCGCCGGTAGTTGACGACCATGAAGACGATGATCAGCTCGGCGATCGCGCTTGCGAGCAGGCGTGCCAGACGCTCGGTGGCGGGGATGCGCGCGAACAGTCGCTTGACCTGCTCGGGGATCGCGGGGTCGAACTTGGGCGAGACCCAGATCGCGGTGCGCTGGTAAACGTCGAGCTGCGCGACTTCGCGGGCAATCGCGGGAACGATCTGCACGGCGCTGGCGCCAGTGCCAATCACCGCGACGCGCTTGTCGGCGAGGTCGTAGCTGTGATCCCAGCGCGCGGAGTGGATGATCTTGCCGGCAAACTCATCGAGACCCTCGATCTGGATTGGCTTGGGGTCAACGAACGCCCCGATCGCGCTCACGACGAAGCGCGCCGTGATCTCTCCGCCACCGATTCGCAGGCGCCAAAAGTGGTTTTCCTCATCCCAGGTGCGCGCGGTGACCTCGCTGTCGAAGCGGATATGCGAGGCGAGGTGGTACTTGGCGGTGAAGTCGTCGATGTACGCCTTGACCTCGTCGCCCTTTGGGAACACACGCGACCAGTCGGGCTTGAGCTCGTAGGAGAACTGGTAGGCGTAGGCGGGGATGTCAACGCCGACTCCGGGATAGGTGTTTGCGTGCCACGTACCGCCGACATCCTCGGTACGCTCAAAAATCACGAAGTCCTCGATGCCCGCCCTGAGCAGCGCGGCGCCCATGCCGAGTCCGCTCAAGCCGGCGCCTATGATCGCAACCTCATGGTCCGGTGTGGCGAGCGCTGGAGTCATCCGGCGCTCCCGCGGGGAGAGGCGGTCGGGTTACGCAGGATCGGCGCGAGGTAGTGCTCGGCGAAAGCCCGGATCTCAGCGGGCGTCTGGAGTCCCAGCACCGAGTCGGGGGTCAGGACGAACGAGATGACGAGGCGCGTCAGCAACTCGCTGAGCCCTGTGATCCCATCTTCGCTGAGCGGAAGTTCGCCCTGCTCGGCCTCACGGCGGGCGAACCCGGCGATGAACTCGCGTGCGGCGGTGAGGATCGGTGCGGCCTTGACCGTGAGTATCGGCAGCAGCAGCTCGGGCTCTGTGCGCAGCAGTCGGTTGAGCAGGCGGTGCTCACGTAGGAACGTCAGGGCGAACACGAACCCCTCCACGAGGTGTTCCTCGAGCGTCTCGCACGGCTCGATGGCTGCCCGGACTTCCCTGAGAAACTTGTGCAGCTCGCGTAGGACCACGGCTTCGATCAGTCGGTCCTTCTTTGGGAAGTGCCGGTAGACGGTCACGCGCGAGACACCGACGCAGCGCGCGACGTCGTCAACGGTGAAGCGCCGGATACCGAAGTCCTCGACTTGCTGCGTGGCGGCTACCAGGATCCGCTCCCCGGCCTCGTTGGTCGGCAGCGCACCGTCGGTGAGGATGCGGTCGAGCAGCGAGTCCTTGGCGGTGGGCTCCTGGGCGGACGCCTGAGTGGATGTGCTCATTGGATTGCGATGCTCGGCGGGTTGTCTCGGTTGATTGTCGGTCTCGGTCCGACTGACTAGACAAGTATACAGATTGACGAAAGATGTTTCAAGCAGCTCATTGTTGCACCGACCGTGGCGTGTCTTGGCAGCGACCAAGCGCTGCGTGTTCCGGCCATGAGAGGCCCCGGCGTTCGATGCGGTCGCTTGATCGCCTCGTGGTTCAAATACCGTCCGATCGGGCGACAGGGCGGCGCGTTCCCGTCAGCCGATCAGCAACCGAGA
Source organism: uncultured Solirubrobacterales bacterium (assembly GCA_963715535.1). GTDB lineage: Bacteria > Actinomycetota > Thermoleophilia > Solirubrobacterales > Solirubrobacteraceae > Palsa-744. Next base: position 16,345 of record OY970251.1, read on the forward strand.
GGCGCTGTAACCGGGATCGTCGTCGAGCTGGGGGAGCGGATCGGCTGAGGGCTCCGGCCGGCCACCACCGGCCCGCCGAGGAGGCGCCCCGCCCGCGGCACGCGGTATAGAGCTAGTGTGATCGCGCGGCGGGCGGCTGATCGATGCGCACCATATTGCCTGAGGGGTCGCGCACGGCACAGTCCCGCGTGCCCCATGGCTGGTCGGTCGGCTCCTGCACGATCTCGGTGTCCGAGGCGCGCAGCTTCTCAAAGGTGGCGTCGAGGTCGTCGGTATGGAAGTGGACGCCGTTCAGGGCGCCCTTGGCAAGGAGAGCGGCGAGCGCGTCGCTGTCGGCGGGGCTGCCGTTGAGATAGTTCGTGAGGACGATCGCCACGCCGGGCTGGGAGGGGGCGCCTATGGTGACCCAGCGGAAGTCCTCGCGGGCGACGTCGTTGCGTAGCTCGAGGCCGAGCGTGTCACGGTAGAAGGACAGCGCGAGGTCGGGGTCATGGACGAGGACGAAGCACGTGGAAAGTGTGAGATTCATATATCCAACACTAAAGAGCCAGCGCCTCCTGCGTTTCTTCGATCCTGCTTGGTCTGCGGCTCGGGCGGGTGATGTCCCTCGCGAGGCAGCCCGGCACGCTCTCGAGCTTGCTGTGGTCACGGGCCCGGTAGGCCGTCGGTGTCTCGCCAACCAGCTCGGTGAAGCGGGCGCTGAACGAGCCAAGCGACGAACACCCCACCGCCATGCAGACCTCGGTGACCGACAACTCGCCGAGGCGCAGCAGCGCCTTTGCCCGCTCGATTCGCCGCGTCATCAGGTAGGCGTAGGGCGTCTCCCCGTACGTCGCGCGGAACTGCCGTGAGAAGTGCGCGGTCAACATCAGCGCAGCACGGGCGAGCGCGGCGATGTCGAGCGGGCTCGCGTACTCGCGGTCCATCAGGTCGCGGGCGCGGCGCAAGTGTGCGAGGTTGGCAAGATCCTCCTGGGTCACGATGCGAGCGTAGTGGCTCTGGTCTTATCCAGCGGAATCGCGATCGACACAACGAGCTAGTCGCTCTACCTCGATCCGCTAGCCGGCGGTGGCGATGGCTCCGCTCAGCGGCGACGCGGTATCCGCAAGTGGCTTGCGCGCGCGGAAGCGAAACGAACGTCCACCCGCATCGATACTCGGCTCGACTAGGCCAGCACGCTCCAAGCGCGCTGGCAGCCGATCCGGGCTGACGGGAACCAGCGTGTCGTGGATGTGCAGCAGTTTGAACGCGCGTCCCGTGCCGAGGCTGTCGGTGCCGGCGAACACACCACCAGCGCGCAGCACTCTGGACACCTCTCCCAGGAGACGGTCCTGTAGCTCGCGCGATGGCACGTGGTGGAGCATCGTGAAGCACACCACGGCCGAGAACCGGCCGTCGGCGAACGGCATGTCGGTTGCGTCGGCCTGCACTATCTCCACGTCATCGTCGAGCGTTTGTCGTAGCCGCTTGCAGTAGCCCTCAGACAGCTCCACTACGGTCAGCGAGCCTGGCCGACGAGCAAGCACGCGGGTTGTGGCGCCGAACCCGGGGCCGATCTCGAGCACATCTTCGCCAAGATCCGCTCCCGCGAGGCCCCAGGGGAGCAGCTCGCGCTCGACGGTGCGCGCCCACCAGCCGGACGAGCAGAGGACAGCATGACCCCGGTTCATGTCCAGAGCAATCTAGCGAGTCGCTAGACAGCGTCTACGATCCGCCGCGTCCGTTCGGCGATCACGAAGCAGCGTTCGCGACAGGACTCGGCGAGAGGTCGGCGAACTCCACCGGCGGAGCTCCCGAGGCGCTGTCCGAGCCGGCCGGCGGTGCAATGTGGCGATTCACGAACTCGCTGATCGTGCGCACGACGAGCCGCGTGTCATCCCACATCGGCACGTGACCGCAGCCGGGAAGCATCTGTGACTCGACGCCCGGTATCTCACGCTTGAAGCGCGGCGCGTGACGCTCGGCCGGCAGGATGCGATCGAACTCGGGCGAGGCCAGCAGCACGGGGCAGGAGATGCGGTCGAGGTCTTGCAAGGACAGCCCTTTGTCGGCGCGGGCCGCCTCGATTGCCTTGCCTGCCACCGGGCAACGCAGTGACGTCAGTGCCAGGTCAACGGCGTCCGTGGGGGCCAAGAGCTCTCCGTGGCGCATGACATCGCGCATAACCAGGCGCCTGCTTGCGGGTCGTCTCATGACGGTGTCGATGTATCGCGCGCTGAGGCGGGTGAGACGCAATTGTCGCGCGAAGAGGCGCGCGAGTCGCTTGGCCTCGCCGTCGCCTTCGCTCCAGCCGCCGGCAGGGGCGAGTGCGACGACCGACCTGGCCCGACCACGCTTGGCGAGCTCGAGCGCGAGGGCTCCACCCAGCGAATTGCCCACGAAGTGCGCGCTGTCCACCCCGAGTTCGTCGAGGTGACGTTCGAGATGATCCGCGCTTGACGCGAACGTCAACGGGCCGTTGACGTCAAACGGCGGGCCCCCATCGTGGCCGGCGAGTGTCGGTGCGATGACCTCATAGCGAGCGGCAAGCTCGCCCAGGACGGGACGCCAGTGATGCCAGGTGCCCGTGAACCCGTGCAACAACACGAGCGGCTCGCCAGAGCCGGCCCGGTAAAGCGCGGGAGAGATCTCGCCCATGCGCGCAGGCTACTCCAATGAGCTCGGTTGCCGCTTCGCGAGTGGCGCCACATAGCGTAGGAAGGGCTCGATCTCCAGAGCGCGTCCGGTGGCCTTCACGACCAGCGGCATCGTGTCCAGGCGCCGTCCATAGCGGTGCACGTGCTCGGCAAGCCAGCCCTGGATCGGGGTCACCTCGCCGTTTCGCAGATCCTGCTCGCGTGAGCCCAAATCGGCCTCCATCCTCTCCCACAGCTGTGCGGCGATCAAACAGCCGAGCGCATAGCTCGGGAAGTAGCCGAAGCTCCCCGCGCTCCAGTGCACGTCTTGGAGGCACCCGAGCGCATCGGAGCTGACCTCGACCCCGAGCAGACGGCGCATCCCTTCACGCCACGTGGCGGGAAGATCTGAGACCGCAAGCTCCCCGCCAATCAGCGCTTGCTCCAGCTCGAAGCGCAGCACGATGTGCAGCGGATAGGTGAGCGGGTCGGCCGAGACCCGTATCGGAGAGCGCTCGACCCCAACCAGGGCGGCGTGCAGCTCAGAGGGTGACAGCGCAAACCCACCGGCAGCCAATTCGCCCGCCAGGACCTCGGCGAAGGCGGGGCTGCGTGCCACGTGGTTCTCCCACAGCTTGCTCTGGGACTCGTGGATCGACATCGATGTTCCGCCACCGAGGTTGGTTCGATCAAGCGCAGGATCGATCTGGCGCTCGTACAGCGCATGGCCGTACTCGTGCAGCGAGCTGAGCAGCGACTCCACGTCGCCGTCGCTGTAGCGGGTTGTGAGCCGCGTGTCGCCGCTGCCCAGCCAGGTCGTGAACGGGTGGGTGGACACGTCAACTCTCCAGCTCGCCCGATCGACGCCGAGACGGCGCAGCGTGCTCGCCACCGCCGCTTGCTGGGCGGCTACCGGAACCTCGAGAGCGCGCGCCGGCGAATGGACGCTCGCCTCCGCGATCAGTGGCTCGAGTGCCTGCGCGAGCGCACCGAAGATCTGTTGCAGCTCCGCACTTTGAAGCCCGAAGTCGTAGTCGCCCAGCAGCGCCTCATACGCGCTCTGCTCGCCCTCGGCCAGGCACTCGCCGTACGCTCGCGCGAGCTCCACGTTGCGCTCCAGCGCCGGCGCGAACGCGGCGAAGTCGTCGTCTGCGCGGGCGCGCTGCCAGATCTCCTGACCGTCCGCGCTCGCGCGCGCAAGCTCCACAGCCAGCTCGTCAGGCACGCGACGCGCCCGCTCCCAATCGCGGCGCGCCAAACGCACGATGTCGCGGTCGAGCTCGTCGAGCGTCGCACCGTCGGAGGTCCCGCCATCCGATATCGCGCCGTCGAGCTCGTCAAGCCAACCCCCGATCTCCTCGCCGGTGGCGCGCTCGTGGGTGAGTCGCGCCAATGCGCCGAGCTGGTGGGCTCGCGCTCCCGAGCCCTCGCCGGGCATCATCACCATCTGGTCCCATTCGAGCAGCATCCCCACCGACGCGAGATCGGAGAGCTCGGCGAGACGCTCGCGCAGTTGCTCGAGGGTGGCGTTCACCTGGTGAAGATCACGTTCACCGGGGGCGTCTATCTGCGTAGCGCGATTGCGTCCAGCGCTGGGTTGGCCCAGCCGGCGTCGGTCGGGTTGATCGTGCTCCCCGGCGCCACGATCTCATCGATCCGGTCGAGCAGGGCAGCATCCAGCTGAACCTCGGCGGCGCCCAGCTGGGACTCGAGCTGCTCGATCGTTCGCGGGCCGATGATGGCCGCCGTCACCGCGGGGTGGCGGATCACGAACGCGAGCGCCATGTGGATCAGGGAGATACCCGACTCGTCCGCGAGTTGCCCGAGCGCGTCGGCGGCGTCGAGCTTGGCCTGGTTTGCGGGGATCGAGAGGTCGTAGCGCTGCGGGATCATCGCCGAGCGCCGCGACGTCAGGTCATCCGCGCCCTTGCGCCAGCGGCCCGACAGCCAGCCCCCCGCCAGTGGGCTCCACGGGATCACGCCCATGCCGTGCTCCAGGCAGGTGGGCAGCACATCCGCCTCGATCCCGCGCGCGAGGATCGAGTACGGGGGCTGCTCGCACACGAAGCGCCGGTAGCCCCGCTCGCGTGCGACCCACTGAGCCTTGACGATCTGCGCCGCCGGGTAGGTCGAGGAGCCGATGTAGCGCACCTTGCCTTGAGCGACGAGGTCTGAGAGCGCGCCAAGCGTCTCCTCGTGATCGGTCCCCGGGTCCCAACGGTGCACCTGATACAGGTCTATCCAATCCGTCTGCAGGCGCTTGAGCGAGTCCTCGACCTCTCGGATGATCCAGCGCCGTGAGTTGCCCGCCTGGTTGAGATCGTCTCCCATCGTGCCGTGGAACTTCGTGGCGAGCACCACGTTCTCGCGACGCCCGCCGCTGAGCGCCTTGCCGACGATTTCCTCCGACTCCCCGCGCGAGTACACATCGGCGGTGTCGATGAAGTTGATTCCCGCATCCAACGCCCGGTGGATGATGCGGACACCGGCATCGTGGTCGGGCTCGCCCCACGCGCCGAACATCATCGCGCCGAGGCACAGTGGGCTCACCTGCACGCCGGTGTGCCCCAGTGCTCGCAGATCCATGCCGCCACATTAGCGCGGGATACGTCTTGGAGGCGCGCCATTCCGACCGCTAGGATGCTCTGGCCCCGAGTGGCCATGAAAGGGAGCAACTGAAGTGAACACGCTCACTGCGGATTCCGTCGTTCCCCGCTCCGGCAGGACCCCACGGCTCGGGGTCATTTTCGCCGGCTTGATGCTCGTGATGCTGCTTGCGGCGCTCGATTCGACGATCGTCGCTACGGCGCTACCGACGATCGTCGGGGACCTGGGTGGGTTGGAGCGGCTGTCGTGGGTGACGAGTGCCTACCTGCTTGGACAGACGGCTGTGACGCCGCTGTACGGCAAGCTCGGCGACCAGCTCGGACGCAAGCGGGTGTTGCAGAGCGCGATCGTGTTGTTCCTGCTGGGCTCGGCGTTGTGCGGGCTGGCGCAGTCGATGACCGAGCTGATCGTATTCCGTGCGCTGCAGGGGTTGGGGGCGGGAGGACTGATCGTGCTCGTGCAGGCGAGCGTCGGCGACATCGTCTCCCCGCGCGAGCGCGGGCGATACCAGGGCCTGTTCGGTGCCGTGTTCGGTCTCGCGAGCGTCGCGGGTCCGCTGCTTGGTGGGGTGATCGTGGAGCATCTGTCGTGGCGCTGGATCTTCTACGTGAACCTGCCCGTCGGCTTGCTCGCTTTGGCGGTGATCACCACAACCCTGCCCGCCGCTGCCGCCGCGCGCAGTCGTCCGGCGATCGACTACCTCGGCGCGGGTTTGCTCGCCGCCGCACTGAGCGCGATCGTGCTGGTGGCAAGCCTCGGCGGCACCACGTGGGCGTGGGGCTCGGGGCAGACCGTGCTCGTCGCGATCGTGGGCGTGCTGCTGCTTGGCGTGTTCCTAGCTGTTGAGCGCCGTGCGCGCGAGCCGGTCCTGCCGATCGCGGTGCTGCGCGACGAGGTGTTTCGCATCGCCGGTCTGCTCTCGCTGATCGTCGGCTTCGCCCTGTTCGGGTCGGTGACGTTCCTGCCGTTGTTCTTCCAGACCGTGTTTCACTCCAGTCCCACCGGCGCGGGGTTGCGGCTGATCCCGCTGATGGGCGGATTGGTGCTCACCTCGATCGTCTCCGGTCGGGTGATCTCGCGCACCGGGCGCTACAAGGTATTTCCGATAGCGGGCACGGCGGTGATGACGGTGGGGCTGGTGCTGCTCTCGCGCCTGGACGTGAGCACGAGTGCCGCTGCCGCTGACCTGTACTTGCTCGTGCTGGGCCTGGGCTTGGGAATGGTGATGCAGGTGCTGGTGCTCGCCGTGCAGAACGCGATGGACTACTCGGTGCTCGGCGCCGCCACCTCTGGTGTCACGCTGGCGCGCGGCATCGGCGGCTCGATCGGCGCGGCCGTGTTCGGGACGATCTTCTCCAGCCGCCTGCGCTCAGAGCTGCACGACGCGATCGGCGGTGTGCTCGGCGCGCAGGTCGCCGGCGGCGCGCGTCTCACCGGCGCGCAGGTCGAGACCCTGCCGGCGAGCGCGAGACTCGCCTATGAGAACGCCTACGTGCACGCGCTGCAACCGGTGTTCCTGGTCGCGGCGGGCGTGGGGGCGGTCGGATTCCTGTTGAGCTTGCGTCTGCGCGAGCGACCGCTGCGCGCGACCGCCTCGACAAGCCAGGGAATCGACGACGCGCTCGCGGCGCCCACGAGCCCCAGCTCGCTCGCCGAGCTCGACCGCGCGCTCGGCGTGCTCGTGAGCCGCGAGCGCAGGCGCGCGTTCACCGAACGAGTCGCAGACCGCGCCGGCGTGGATCTCAGCACGGGAGCCGTGTGGGCGCTCGCCCGCTTCGACAGCTACGGAATCGAGGGGACGCGCGCGATGGCCGACGAGCAGGCAATCGAGCCAGAGCGCGTCGAGGCGGTCGAACGCGAGCTGCGCGAGCGCGGCCTCGTCGCCGAAGCGCAGGATGGCGCGCAGCTCACGCCCGCGGGCCAAGCGATGGCCGACCAGGTGCTGAGCGCGCGGCGCGAGGAGCTGCGCGCGATGCTGGCCGACGACAGCAGCCACCAGGCCCCCGAGGTTCACGAGCTGCTGGAGCGGCTGTGCGTGGAGCTTGCGGGCCAGCAGCCGTAGCGATTCAGCTGTCGATCGTTGCCATGTTCGCGTAGCGATCCCCGGCGGTGACTCCCACCGGCGCGGCCTCGTCGATGCGCGCGAGATCCTCCTCGGACAGCTCGATCTCGGTGGCCGCGACGTTCTCTTCCAGGTAGGAGCGCCGCTTGGTGCCAGGGATCGGCACGATGTCATTGCCGCGACCGAGCACCCACGCGAGCGCGAGCTGCCCCGCGGTCACCTGCCGCTCGGCGGCGATCTCCTCGATGCGTGCCACCAGCTCGAGGTTCTTCTGAAAGTTCTCGCCCTGAAAGCGCGGGTGGTGGCGGCGGAAGTCGTCCTCGGGGAGGTCCTCGGGCTGCTTGTACTTGCCCGACAGGAACCCGCGTCCGAGGGGAGAGTAGGCGACGAAGCCGATGCCCAGCTCGCGCACGGTCGGCAGGATCTCCTCCTCGGGGTCGCGCGACCACAGCGAATACTCGGTCTGCAGCGCCGAGATCGGGTGCACCGCGTGCGCGCGGCGGATCGTCCGCGGCGCGGCCTCCGAGAGGCCGAGATAGCGCACCTTGCCCTCGCTCACGAGTTCGGCCATCGCCCCGACGGTGTCCTCGATCGGCACGGTCCTGTCGACGCGGTGCTGGTAGTAGAGGTCGATGTGATCGACGCCGAGGCGCTGCAGCGACGCTTCGCAGGCACTGCGCACGTACTCGGGCTTGCCGTTGATTCCCACCCAGCTGCCGTCCTCTTTGCGCTCGTTGCCGAACTTGGTGGCGAGCACGACCTGCTCGCGACGGTCCGCGATCGCGCGGCCGACGAGCCGCTCGTTGGTGTGCGGCCCGTACATGTCGGCGGTGTCCAGCAGCGTCACGCCCAGCTCGAGCGCGCGGTGGATCGTGGCGACTGCCTCCTGCTCGTCGGTGCGCCCGTAGAACTCGGACATGCCCATGCAGCCAAGCCCCTCCTCGGCCACCTGCAGTCCCTCGCTTCCAAGCTTGCGTGTATTCATGCCTACTCCTTCCGCTCGATGGGCGTCCAACGCTGCCTACCCGTTTGCCCGCTACGGCTGTCGGTAAATCGCCGGGTCCCGTGAACATAGCCGCCCGGTGCGGATCTCGCGCATGGCTCCACGCGTCGCACAGGCGGACGTCTCGCCGCTCGGGCGCGGACGTGTTGGCGTCGGGTGGCGGTGTGCCCGCCGGCTCACGCGTCGGGGAAGCGGGGCGTCTCGCCGGTCATCTCGCGGCGCAGCTGGTGCACCTGGCGAAGCTCGCGCACGTCGTCGTCGAGCGCGGGTCGGCTGTCGGGCTCGCCGGTGCCCAACAGCTCTGGCTCGATGCGACGGCGCACGAGCTCGCCGGCAAGCGCATCGACCCGTTGGGCGCTCGCGCCCGGTCGCGAGCTGACCGCGCGCACCAGCCGCTTGTCGTCAAACAGCAGTCCCACGCCATCGTCGGTCGCCCAGCCTCCGGGGAGTGTGCCCTCGCGCACGCTTGCCAGCCACACCGGAAGTCGCTCGGGCTCACCGTCGGCGTGAACCGTGAGCGATCCCGGCAACAGGCCGAGCCCGGCGAACGGTTCCGGGGCTCCACTGGAGCGCGTCACTCCACCTTCGAACCAGCACATCGCGCCCGCGCTGATCCCGGCGAGCACCGTGCCCTGCTCCCATGCGCGCGCGAGAATCTCATCGAGCTCGTGCGCGTGCCACAGCGCGAGCAGGTTGCGCATCGAGCCGCCCCCGACGTACACGATGTCCTGGGCGAGCACGACCTCCTCGAGCGAGCCCTCGAGGTCGGCGAGGCGAAACAGCGAAAGGTGCGTCGGCTCGCATGCGCGTCCGCCGAATCTCGCATGGAACGCGTTGATCTGGGTGGTGGTGTCGCCGGAGGCGGTGGGCAGGAACAGGATGCGAGGCTCGCGCGCGGGGGAGAGCGAGAGCACGAAATCGTCGAGCAGCGGATTGGTGGGCTCCATCGTGAAGCCGCCTCCGCCCATCGCGAAGATCGAGCGCCGCTCGTCCTCTGAGGATGCCGGGCTCATCTCACGCCAATCACGCTTGCGCGCGTTGTGACGGGCGAGGGTGGGGAGGTGCTCACGCGGCGACGACCGTGTGGGCGGCACGCACCGCAGTGAGCGGGCTCGTGCCCAGGTGGGACACCTCGAGCGCGGCCTCGACCACCTCATCGCCGACCTGTTCGACATGGTAGGCGCGCCCGTCTGCCCGTGAGCTCACAACCCGCTCCAGGCGCGTGTGCCGGAAGTGCAGTGCCACGCTGTCGTCAACCGCGAACCCCGGGCGCATCCCGTCGCCCACGAGCGTGTGGTACTCGGCACGTCGGGCCGGCTCGGCGTTGTAGTGAACGCAGTTCGAGTACGGCAACAGCCCGAGCCCTCGAACCCGCCGAGGTGGGCCGTGGAAGGCACTGAGGGCCTCCTCGAACCAACACAGCGATCCGGCGGAGGGCCCGCACAGCACGATGCCCTGCCCCCAGGCCTGACGCAGGATCTCATCGAGTCCGTGTGCGCGCCACACGCCGAGCATGCTCACCACGTTGCCGCCGCCCACGTAGATCAGATCCTGGGCCAGCAGGTGCGAGGCGAGATCGTCCTCGACGCCCTGCCCGCCCTGGTCGCGGCGAAACAGCGAGATGTGGCTCGCCTCGCAGTGTGTCGAGAAGCGCCGGTAGAAGCGCACCACATAGTGGTCGGCGTCGCCGGAGGCGGTCGGCAGGAAGCAGATCCGCGGCCTGCTCGCCGCGGTCAGCGACAACACGTAGTCGTCGAGGGTGGAGCTGTCTTTCTCCATCGAGAACCCTCCACCCCCGAGGGCGACGATCTGAGGGGTGCGGGATCGCATCGTTGGTTTTCTCGCTTGGCGCCGATTCAGGATGGAGTCCCAGTTTCGCGGCGCCCGCGCGTCGGACCTATGGACCGGCGCACAAGATCCGTCGCTCGGTTCTCGACAATCATCCAATATGGGTTGCCCATGCCACATGTGGCATGGGCCCGGCCGCGCATGCGCGGCCGGTAATCGCGCCGCATGCGGCGCGATCCGGGGCGTGCATGCACGCCCCGGCCTATCGGCGCATGCGCCGATAGGAACAGCACGTCAAGCCATGCCCGGACAGCATCCATGAATGTGCCGAGAGGACAGCACGTCAGGGCCCTGTAAGCTCACGTGAGCGATGCAGTCCGCGACCGCCAGCAACGAGCCCTTCGAGCATGTCAACGTGCTGATCGTCGGCGCCGGCCTGTCTGGGATCGGGGCCGCCTGCCACCTGCAGGCGAATTGTCCGGGCAAGAGCTACGCGATCCTCGAGTCGCGCGATCGCATCGGGGGAACCTGGGACCTGTTCAGGTATCCGGGGATCCGCTCCGATTCGGACATGTACACGCTTGGCTACGTGTTCAAGCCGTGGACCGCGGCAAAGTCGATCGCCGACGGTTCGTCGATCCTCGAGTACGTTCGCGAGACCGCTAGGGAGAACGCGATCGAGAGCAAGATCCGCTTCGACCATCGCGCGGTGCGCGCCGAGTGGTCGAGCGCGGACGCGCGCTGGACGGTGGAGATCGTTCGCGGTCAGGCCGGGGACGGTCAGGCGGGGGAGAGCGTCCAGATGAGCTGCAGCTTTCTGTTCCTGTGCAGCGGCTACTACCGCTACGACGAGGGCTACACGCCCGAGTTCCCCGGCAGCGAGCGCTTCGCCGGGCAGATCGTGCATCCGCAGCACTGGAGCGAGGACATCGACTATGCCGGCAAGCGCGTGGTGGTGATCGGCAGCGGCGCCACTGCGGTCACGCTCGTTCCCTCGATGGCTCGCAGTGCCGCGCACGTGACGATGCTGCAGCGCTCGCCCAGCTACGTCGTGTCGCTGCCCGCCGAAGACCCGATCGCCAAGGCACTGCGCCGGTTCCTGCCCGCGAAGGCCTCCTATCCGATCATGCGCTGGAAGAACGTGCTGCTCACGATGGCGAGCTTCCAGCTCTCGCGGCGGCGTCCACGCGCGATGAAGGCGCTGATTCGCAAGGGCCTCGAACGCCAGCTCCCCGCGGGGTATGACATCGACACGCACTTCAAGCCCAGCTACAACCCCTGGGATCAGCGCCTGTGCCTGGTTCCCAACGGCGACCTGTTCGAGGCGATCGGCGACGGTCGCGCCTCGGTGGTGACCGACCACATCGACACGTTCACCGAGACGGGCATCAGGCTCGCCTCGGGCGCGGAGCTTGAGGCTGAGGTGATCGTCACCGCCACCGGGCTCAACCTGCTGGCGCTCGGCGGGCTCGAGTTCTCTGTGGACGGCCAGGATGTGGTGCTCAGCGAGACGATGAGCTACAAGGGGATGATGCTCAGCGGCATCCCCAACATGGCGTTCTCGGTGGGCTACACCAACGCCTCGTGGACGCTCAAGTGCGATCTCACCTGCGAATACGTGTGCCGGCTGCTCAACCACATGGACGAGCACGGCTACCGTCAGTGCGCGCCACGCAACCGCGATCCCGCTGTGCACGAGCGGCCATTCATCGATTTCTCCTCCGGCTACGTGCAGCGCTCGATCGAGCAGTTCCCCAAGCAGGGCTCAAAAGCGCCGTGGCGGCTGCACCAGAATTACGCGCTTGACATCGTCAACCTGAGGATGGGCTCGGTCCAGGACGGCGTGATGGAGTTCGCGGGCGCGCAGACGCCGGTGAGCGAGGTCGCAGAGGCCGTGCTGGCCTGAGCCGAGGAGCGTGCTGTCCGCGTCGAGGAGCGGGGACCGCCTACGTCGAGGGCCCCGCGGCGCTCGACCCTAGACGAGTAGTTCGTCGGGCGACTCGATGATCCGCAGGTGCTCGTCCAGGCCGGCGACGCTCAGCAGACGCTGAACCTGCGTGGAGCCGCGACTGAGAGCGAACGCTTGTCCCCGCTGCTGCGAGCGCTCGTGCGCGGCGAGGATCACCCGCAGGCCCGCGGAGTCGATGAAGCGCAGGTCCCGCAGGTCGAGCACGACCATCTCCGTGCCCTCGATCTCGGGATTCTCGATCTCGCTCTGCAACAGCGGCGCGCCGAGGAGATCCAGTTCTCCGTGGAGCCCGATCACGATCCGGTCTCGCTCGTGGCGGACATCGATCTCAAGATGCTGGTCAGCCAACACCGTTGTATTTTAGCGCCGCGGGGACCTCTGATTCAACATGCGTGCGCCCATGAGCGCGATGTCGTCGCGGAGCGTGCCCTTGGCGCGGTCGAGCGCGACGTGCTCGACGTGCTCGAGAATCCCCGCGAGGCTCAGTTGCGGCGCGCGGCGGCACACATCGATCAGTCCGTCTTCTCCGAGCGGTTGCTCGCCCGCGATGCCCGCGTCCGTTACCCCGTCGGTGTACAGCAGCAACGTCTCATCGGCATCGAGCTCGGTGTGATCTTCGGTGATGCAGATCGGGTCGAACACCCCGAGCAGGGTACCGAGGCGGCCGATCTGCCTGGCGGCTCCGTCCGGTCCGATCACAAGCGGCGGCGGATGCCCCGCGAGCGCAACCGTCAGCTGTGCGCGCCCGGCGATGTGGGTCATCAGCACCAGGCACGCCGTGCACATGTCCTCGCCCGGAGGCTGGCAGCGCAGCGCCTGGTGGAGCGTTCCAAACATCTCGCTCAACGACTGGCCGCTCATCGCGGCGGCTCTGAGAGTGTGTCGCGCGAGCGCCGTCACCCCGGCCGCTCGCGTCCCCTTGCCGCACACGTCGCCGATCGCAAGCACCCAGCCGTCGGGGCCATGGGCGAACGCGTCGTAGAAGTCGCCCCCAACCTCGTTGAGCTCGCCGGCGGCGCAGTAGCGCGCGTCGATCTCCGCCCAGGGCACCTTGGGTAGGGACTCTGGCAGCAGCGCTCGCTGGAGGGTGTGCGCGATGCGCGTGCGTTCGGTGTATAGGTGCGCGTTTTCGACGGCCGTCCCCGCGCGCCGGCCGAGCCGCACGGCCAGCGCAAGATCCGCGTTTGAAAGCCGCCGCGCAGACTCCGCGGAGACGAGCGTGATCGCCCCGATCGTCTTTGTGGGACCGGCCAACGGCACGATGATCACCGCGGTCGCCCCGATCGCGTTGAGCAGTTCCAGGTGCTCGTTGTCGCGCGCGTAGGCGGCGAGCGCGTCGGGCGGGATGTCGGTGTAGATGTGCGAGTTGCCTGTGCGGATCACCTCAGGCACCCCCGCGGGCTCATCCAGTGCCGGGCGATAGCCGCGGTCCAATTCTTCGGCCAGCGCGAGTCGGGTCGGATCGGAATGGTGGACGGCCACGCGTTCGATCCTCCCGTCCTCGGCGAGCAGATCGACCGCGCACCAGTCGGCGATCTGGGGCACCGCGAGCTCTGCCACACGCTTGAGCGTCTCCCCGTAGTCCATCGAGGAGGCCAGCACGCGGCTGGCCTCGGCCATGAAGCTTTCGGCGAGCTCCACGCGCTTGACCTCGGTGATGTTCTCGAACACGTTCACCGCGTACAGCACCTTCCCGCTGTCGGGATCTGAGATCGGCGTGGAGCGCACGATCAGCCAGCGCTCCTCGCCGGTTGCTCGCACGATGTTGCGCACGAGCAGCGGCTCGGCGGGCTCGCCCTTGAAAAGAAGTCTCCCGGGCATGCGCTCCAGGTCAAGCTCGCGACCCTGCTCGTCGAGCACCAGGAACCTCGACATCACCGTGCCGGGCGCCCCGTTCGTGAGCTGGCTCGGCGACTCGACGCGAAGCAGCTCTGCGGCGGCCTGGTTGGCATAGATCGTCCGCCCCTGCTCGTCAATCACCGTGATCGCCTCGGCGACACCCGCGAGCACCGCTTCCAAGCGTTGCTCGGTGTCCCGCAGGCGAGAGAACAGGCGCGCGTTGTCGATCGCAAGCCCCGCGCGTCGCGCCAGCTCGCGTACCAGCTCCAGATCGTCCTCCTCGTATGGGGTGCCGTCGCCGAGTCGCAGCACCGAGAGCGTGCCAAGCGTGCGTCCTCGCGCGAGCAGCGGCGCGACCACAGCCGAGCGGTAATCGTGGTCGATCATGAACCGCGCGTGCACCGAGCCCTGCGCGAAGGAGCTCAGCAGCATGCTCGTCATCTCCGCCAGCAGCTCTGTCTCTCCGCTGCGGATCACACGCGCAACAGGGTGCTCCCCTTCGGGGTCAAGCGGGTATATCGCTCGCAGTCGCTCGAGCTTCCCAGCGATCTCCTCCTGCTTGGCGACCACCGCCACGTCCCTGATCGAGCCGTCGTCATCGAGCAGGTCGATCACGCACAGGTCCGCGAGCCCGGGCACCGTCAGCCGTGCCACCTGCCCCATTGTCGTCGCGGGCTCGAGCGAGCTTGCCAGCACCGCCCCGGCCTCGACGAGGAGGCTCACGGCAGCATCGCTCACAGGCTGGGCCTGGGTGCTGCTCGGTTGCCCCTCCTGTGGTTCTCCCATCGCGCGTGTCCGCCGTTTCGGGAGTCGCCTATGAGAAGTACCGCTCGAACGCCGGACAACGACCAGTATCGCAGGAGAGCTGGGGGCGTTCTCGTGAGTGTGGCGCGAAGTCGGGCCCGGCTCGCAATTGTTGTTGGGGACGCGAGTCGGACCCGGTTCGCGGGGGTGAGGTTGGCTACCGGCGGTCAGCCATCAACGTCCGTACCAGCGGCGGCGTCCACCGTGGCGGCCGGTCGGCGTGAACTGCGGCGCGGATCGAGCTAACGTCGATCTCCCAGCTCCAGCGTGAGTGTCTCGTGAGCACCCGTGCTCGCCACGCTGTGGCGGTCGGCGAGCTTCTCGATGATCCGACCGAGACCATCGAGGTTCGAGTCGCCCACCAGCCGCTGGGCTCGCCCGGCCTCGAGCGGTCCGATCCGCAATTCGAGGTTGCGAGGCTCGACGCTGACCGCGATCCTGAGGTGGTCGGCGCCGAGCGATTTGCGCGCGTGGGCGACGAGTGCGTCGCCCACCAGCTGCATGTCGGAAATCCTGTCTGTTGAGAAATGGGCGCGCGCCGCGAGCGTGCTGAGGATTCGTGGCAGCACCGGGCGCGCCAGCTCGACCGGTGCTATCGCCACCGTGCTCATGCTCCCGGATGTGCCGGCTGAGACAGTGGGAAGCTCGGCTTGCTCGGCGTCGAGCAGCGCATCCAGCGCATCGTTGCTCGGGGCGGCGAACTCCATGCACACTTCTGTCCCGCCCTGTGGACCGTCTCGCAGCTCGACCCGATGGACGAGTGCCCGAATCACCGGCAATCCGATTCCAAGCGCGGACTCGTCTGTGACAGACGGTGCCTTGATGCCGGTTCCGTGGTCGCGCACCACGACTTCCAGCGCGCACCGAGCGAGCATCACTTCGACCTCCAGCGGCCCCTCCTCGCCGCCGTAGGCGTGCAGCACGACGTTATTGCACGCCTCTGTGACAGCGGTCAAGATGTCGTTGATCTCGTTCTCGCCAAGTGTCATCGCGCACGCGACACCGGTCAGCATCTCGCGAACGACAAGCACGTTCTCCGCCCTGTTGGTGACATTGAGGAGAACGTTTGGTTGCTCAGCCATTGGGTGTCGCGATCGATGATGGCCGACGTGGATCGTCCAGCGAGTCTCGATCGCTTGAAACAGACGATACCTGTGCGCGTAGCTCTCGCGCTCGCCTCCCGGTCCGTCCTAGGTGAGGGCTCGCAGCTGGTCAAGTGAGCGGCGCAACAGTCGCGAAACCTGCATCTGGGAGATCCCCACGCGAGCGGCAATCTCGGTTTGGGTCAGGTCCTCGACGAAGCGCATGTGCAGCATCTTCCGCTCACGCGCCGGGATGTGCTCGAGCGCGGCGACCACTGTGGCGTCCAGCTCGACAAGTTCGTAGCGCTCGTCTTCCTCGCCGAGCGCGTCGCCATAGGTCATCATGCCGTCCTCTGCGCCGGGGCGCGGTGCATCCAGCGACAGCGACTCGTATGCCTGTACCGCCTGCAGAGCGTTGATCACCTGTTCGGTGTCCAGCTCCAAATACTCCGCCAGCTGATTGACGGTGGGCGCGCGGCCCCGTTCGCGGGCAAACCGCTCCTGGGCGTCGCGCACCTTCAATGCACGCTCCTGATCTCCACGGGGCACGTGCACCGACCAGCCGCAATCGCGGAAATAGCGGCGCATCTCGCCGAGGATCGTAGGCACCGCAAAGGACGCGAACGGGTGGCCCCGCTGCGGGTCGAAGCGATCGAGTGCCTTCAACAGTCCCAGCGAGGCTACTTGCAGCAGGTCCTCGAAAGGCTCCGAGGAGCGGTTGTATCGTCGCGCGAGGCTACGCGCGAGCGGCATGAACCGCTGCACCAGCGCATCCCGGGCGAGCTGGTCGCCGTGCTGGTGCCAGCGCATGAACAGCTGAGCCTGATCGTCCTCTTTTCCTGTGAAGCGTGGGCTGGGCGCAACTTCAGCGACTGATGACATCTCAATCTCCTCCCTGGCTTGACCCGGTTGCGGTGACCGCCGGCGCGATGGCCGACCTTTCGAGAGTGCTCTACCCCCATCCTAGGCGAGTTATGCACGATTTACGAGAGCTTTCAGATCGGCTTGTGCCCTCGGTGCGGGGGTCAGCTCTGCGATCATCCAGCGATCGCAAGCACTCCCACGTTGACCTGCTCGGACGCGCCGGGCGTACAGCGGCGGATGATCCTCCGTCCGCTCGTGGCGGCTGACGAGGCTGAGCTGCTGCGGATCCACAGCACCCCCGAGGTGGCGCTGTGGTGGGACGTTCCCGACGAGGGGTTCCCGTGGACCGATGAGCCCGAGTCAACGCGTCTGACGATCGAGGTGGATGAGACGGTCGCTGGGCTGATCCAGTTCGGGGAGGAGCTCAGTCCCAAATACCGCCACGCGACGGTCAACCTGTTTCTCGACCCGGCGAGGCATGGGCAAGGCTTGGGCACCGAGGCGCTCAGGCGTCTCGTGCGTCACCTGATCGAGGATCGTGGGCATCACCGGATCACAATCGACCCTTCGGCGACGAACGCGGCCGCGATTCGCTCCTACGAGAAGGTCGGGTTCAAGCCGGTAGGGGTGATGCGCCGCTACGAGCGCCCGACCGGCGCAGAGCGTTGGCGAGATGGGCTGCTGATGGAGCTGCTCGCGGAGGAGGGTTGAGCTTGGATGGCTGCCGGCGGGGCTGCTTGCGCACGATGGTTGGGCTGGGTGGGCCCCTGGTGGAGTCGCCCGGGAGAAGGCTTGAACCCGGTGCCGACCCGTGCAATAGTTAAGTGAGTGCTTAACCAACGCCTCTCCGCAAACCCCATTCCTTTGGATCTCGCCTTTCAGGCGCTCGCGGACGTCACTCGACGGGCGATGCTCGATCGGCTGAGCGAAGGTCCGGCTTCGGTCAGCCAGCTCGCTCGACCGCTCGCGATGTCGCTACCGGCGGTGATCCAGCACCTGCACGTGCTCGAAGCGGGCGGCTTGGTTCGCTCCCAGAAGGTGGGGCGGGTGCGCACCTGCAGCATCGAGTCGGATGCGCTGCAGACCACCGAGCAGTGGATCTCCCAGCGGCGCGCCGGCTGGGAAGAGCGCCTCGACCGGCTCGGCGAATACCTGGCCGAGCATCCAGAGCATCCCGGTCCGCCGGATAAACAAACAAGTCAGAGGAGTCACCCATGAGCCAGAGATCGGTCGTTCACGCCACTTTTGCGATTGAGCGCACATACGAGGCGACGCCCGCGCGCGTGTTCAAGGCGTGGGCGGAGCCTGCCGCGAAGGCAAGCTGGTTCGGCCCCCCGAACCTCCCGCACGAGAGCCGCGAGTTCGACTTCCAGGTCGGCGGGCGTGAGCGCTTCGAGGTCGGCATGCCGGATGGCGACGCCTACATCTTCGACAGCCGCTACGCGGACATCGTTGACGAGCAGCGGATCGTCTACGCGTATGACATGGATCGCGGGCAAACGCGCATTTCGGTGTCGCTCGCGACGATCGAGTTCCAGCCAAGCGGCGCCGGCACGAAGCTGACTTTCACCGAGCAGGGCGTGTTCCTCGACGGTCACGACACGCCCGCCGAGCGCGAGCATGGGACGGGGGTGCTGCTGGATAACCTGGGCAAGACACTGGGAACGGAGTCATCCTGATGCACAACGAGTTGCAAACGAATCTAGGAGCCGAGCACCCGGAAGACCGTTCGCGGTGGGTTGCGCTGTACGTGCTGTGCGTCGGGGTGCTGATGATTGTGCTCGACGTGACCGTCGTGAACGTCGCGCTGCCCTCGATCCAGGAAGAACTTCACTTCACCAACTCCAGCCTGGCGTGGGTCGTGAACGCTTATCTGATCGCGTTCGGTGGACTGCTGCTATTGGCGGGACGCTTCGGAGACCTCTGGGGGCGAAGCCGAATGTTCCTGCTCGGCGTGGCCCTATTCACGTGCGCCTCCCTGATGTGCGGCCTCGCTTGGACCCAGACCCTGCTTGTCTGTGCTCGCTTCGTGCAGGGCGTCGCCGGCGCTATGACCTCGGCGGTTGTGTTGGGGATGATCGTCACCATGTTCCCCCAGCCGCGCGAGCAGGCCAAGGCCATCGGGGTGTACGCCTTCGTCGCCTCCGCCGGTGGATCGGTTGGGCTCCTCGCCGGTGGGGTCCTCACGCAGGCACTGGACTGGCACTGGATCTTCTTTGTAAACGTGCCGATCGGGATCGCCACGATCCTCTTCGCGAGGCGCCTGTTGCATCGTGACGAGGGCATCGGCCTTGGCGAGGGTGCGGACATACCGGGTGCGGTGCTGATCACGAGCGCCTTGATGCTCGGCGTCTACACGATCGTCAAGCCCGCCGCCGAAGACGGCTGGGGGGCAGGGCTTACGCTTGGCCTCGGAGCCGCCTCGCTGTTGCTGCTCGCTGCTTTCGTGGCGCGAGAGGCGACCGCACGCAACCCGCTCGTGCCGCTTCGCATCTTCCGCTCGCGTAACGTCAGCGGTGCCAACCTGATCCAGATCTTCTCGGTGGCGGGCATGTTCGGGATGTTCTTCCTGGGCGCTCTCTACATGCGCAAGGTGCTCGGCTACGACGCTTTGCAGATCGGCCTCGCCTTCCTGCCGGTGACGATCACGATGGGCTCGATGTCGATCCGCTTCTCAGAGCCTTTGATCACGCGCTTCGGGGCGCGCACTCTTCTGCCGCCCGGCCTGGCGATGATCGCTCTGGCGCTGACGCTTCTCGCCCTGACGCCGGTTCACGCAAGCTACCTGACGGGTCTTCTCCCCTCGATGCTGCTGTTGGGCACCGGGGCGGGCGTGTGCTTCCCGGCGCTGATGGGCGTTGC
Organism: uncultured Solirubrobacterales bacterium; assembly: GCA_963715535.1. Classification (GTDB taxonomy): domain Bacteria; phylum Actinomycetota; class Thermoleophilia; order Solirubrobacterales; family Solirubrobacteraceae; genus Palsa-744. Next base: position 35,840 of record OY970251.1, read on the forward strand.
GATGTCCGGTGCCACCCCAAGCGATGCGGGCTTGGCCTCGGGACTTGTCAACACCACCGCTCAGGTCGGTGGAGCGCTTGGCCTGGCGGTTTTGGCCACTCTTTCGGCTTCTCACACAACCAAGCTTCTGGCTCAAGGAAGCTCGACAGCCGCGGCGCTCACCGGCGGATACCACCTGGCATTCTGGATCGCCGCCGCGCTTGTCGTGGTCGGCATCGGCGTGTCCGTAACGGTGTTGCGTCCCCAACCGGCGCTCGGCGGAGACCACCAAGCCGCGGGCGCCGGCGAGCGCGAGGGTGCCGGCGCGGTTCGGCCCGACGCGGCCTGAACGGCGCTGGTGCCGGCGCGGTTCAGCCCGACGCGGCCTGACGGCTCTGGCGCGTGAGCTCCTTCACGAGCGTTCGCATCGAGCGGTCGAGCTGCTCGATGCTGGCCGACTCCACGCGCGTGACGCCGACCTGGCGGTTTATCCAAGCGTTGATCTCGCGGTTGCTGCTGCGGCTGCGCGTGGCGAGGTCGGCCACCAGACGGCGGCGCTCCTCGCGCAATTGGGTCCTGCGCTCGAATGCGGCTACCGGTGCGGGCTCGGGAGGCGGGGGCTTTGCGGCCTTGATCGCCGGTGCGCTGGGCGCGGGTCCGAACAACGTCATCTGCGGGGCCACTTCGGCGCTCAACGGTACGAACTCCAGGGCCGGCGAGCGCTCGCTCGCGCGCCGCTCGCGCGGCTCGTCCAGGCCCTCGTCCCGCTCGCGCTCACGCAGCGCGTGGCGCAGCTCGCTCTCGACCTGCGCCGCGTGCGCGCGCAGCACCGGCTCGGCGGGTAGATAGACCCAGCTGGGCTCGGGCGGGTGGCCGGGGATCGTGCGCACGAAGCGCCCCACTATCTGCCTGAAGATCATCGGCGTCTTCGCCGCGGTCGCGTACACCCCGACGCGCAGGCGGGGAATGTCCACGCCCTCGGAGACCATGTTCACTGCCACGATCCACGGCTCGCGCGACCCTCTGAATGCGGCGAGCTTCTGCGCGGCGCGAGTCTCGGTGTGCAACACAACCACGGGTGCCTTTCCGGTGGCCTCGCCAAGCAGCTTCGCGATTCTGCGGGCATGGGTGGCGTCTGCCGCGACGGCAAGACCACCGGCGTCACGATGGCCCTCCTCGCGCAGAGCTCGCAGCTTTGTGTCGGCCTCGCGCAGGATGCGCGGCAGCCCGTCCGGCAGCTCCGTGGAGATCGCGGTGCGATAGCGGCGGCTGGCCTCGCGCGTGCTCAACACCGTTTCGAACGAGGACTCGATCACATCCTCGCCGCTGCGCCAGGACAGCGTGCCGTCGAAGGTGACGAACGCCACGGGCCGGCAGATGCCCTCGGCCACCGCTTCGGCGTAGGTGTAGGACACGTCGGGTTCGGCCACCCCTTCGGCGTCATAGCTGACGCCCGGGATCGGCGTCGCGTCGGAGCGAAACGGGGTTCCAGACAGCAGCAGCCAACGGGGCGCCGCCGCGAAGGCCGTCTGGAAGCTGGTGCCCCAGGCCAGCTCCTCGCCGAGGTGGTGGGCCTCATCCACGATCACGAGCGTGTCCGGAGCCACCTTCGCACGCCACCCCTTCGGGTCGGAGGCCACGCGCGCATAGGTCACGGCCACGCCGTGGAAGTCGCGCGGCGGCAGCGGGCCGGGGGCGTCGGGCTGCAGTTGCACGCCCAGCTGCGCCCCGGCCGTGGCCCACTGGCGCGTGAGCGGCGTCGTCGGGCACAGCACCGCCACACGGCTCACCTCGCCGGCGGAGAGCATGCGTCGCGCCAGCTCGAGCGCAGGGCGCGTCTTTCCGGCGCCGGGCGCCGCCGAGATCAGGAAGGGACCGTCCCGCCAACCATGCAGACGTTCGAGCGCGTCGCGCTGCCAGGCGCGCAGGGATGTCGCGGGGGCTCCAGACAAGAGCCCGGCATCCTGCGCCATCGCCCGGACGGATCGCCCGGTTTGGCTCAGTCAGTGGCCGAGCGGGGGGCGTCGTCGGTGTGAGGGTTTGCGACCGGCCCGGGGTCGGCCCGCTGTATTGAGCGCGGCGGGGGCCGTTACGAGCGCGGTGGGGGCGGCGCGTAGCGGTTGTGCAGGATCAGGAGGTTGCCGTCGGGGTCGTTGAAGATCGCCATATGGCAGACGCTCGTGTCGAAGGTGTCTTGAGGAAAGCTGACACCACGCTCTTCAAGCGTTGCGCGTGCGCTCGCCACGTCCTCCACGTGCAGCGCGATCCCGCTGCGCATCGGCACGTGCTCGAGGCCCATCTTCTCGGCGTCGATCACGCTGATCGTCAGGTTGCCGGTCTCGAACTCCGCGTAGTTGCGCTCTTCAAGGTAGACGGAGCGCTCCAGTCCGAGCGTCTCGCCGTAGAACTCGACGGCTTTGGGGAGGTCCCGGGTTGGCACAGCCACGAAGTCCACTCGCGTGATCATTCCGGTCGCATCGCTCATCCGCGCGGCTCCTTGGTCGTTGCTTCAGGCGCTCTCGGCCTGCACACGCCCGGACTTTACCGCCTGCGCGAGCGCCTCGTAGTCGTGTTCGTTCTGGTCGGCGTAGGCCTCTGAGAAGTCCACGATCGCCTGGTCGAACACGCCGCCGGCGCCAAGATAGGAGGCGATCGCGATGCGGTCTCCCGTGCGCGCGTGTGCGCGTGCGAGCGTCCACGCGCACAGCGCCCCGTAGGAGCGCAGCATGCGGTGGTCCATCGTCTCGATCTCGATGCTCAGCTTGCCGTCCCACAGCTGACGCACATAGAAGTCGCGCGTCACGTCGTCGATACCCGTGGCCGGCAGCCAGCCCAGAAGGATGTCGCCGGAGGCTTGCATCAGGCGCTGACCCTCAACCACGCGCTGGCCGTGGTTTGCGTACTGGGAAGCGCCCGCGAAGGGCTCGAGCACCGAGGCCTGGGCTTCCTTGGCCTGTAGGACGAGCGGGTCCTGCTCGTCACGCCCCATGAACAGCAGCACCCATGCGCGCGTGCCGACGCTGCCCACGCCCACCACCTTGCGCGCGATGCTCTGGAAGGTGTAGTCGCCCAGCAGCACGCCGTACTCGTCGCTGAGACTCGAGCGGTAGTCGGCGAGCATCTCCTCCAAGCGCTTGCGCAGCTCCTCGGTCTCCGCTTGGCCCAACAGCTCCAGCGCCGGCACGATCAGAGGCGGTTCGCTGACGAAGCGAAGCTGCCCGTCGACCGCTTCGGTGAGCTTGAGGACCGCGCGGGTACTGTTCTTCGTACGCGCCTTGCCCAGGCGCTTTTCCATCTGCGCCAGGCGCTTGCCCTTGACGATCCGCTGGGCGCGCACCACGTCCAGGACGTCCGCGGCGTTCAGGCTCGCATACCACACGTCCAGATTGCTCATCTGCGCAAAGCCCCGCATCGACTGCCTGTAGGCCTGCGCGGTCCACACGAGGATGTCAGCGATCTCCTGGTGGGTCAGGTTGCGGTCGCGCCCGGCGACGCACAGGCTGACGGCCAGCCGCTTCACGTCCCACTCCCACGGCCCCGGCAGGGTCTCGTCGAAGTCGTTGATGTCGAACAGCATCTCGCGCTCGGGCGATGCGAAGATGCCGAAGTTAGACAGGTGCGCGTCTCCGCACAGCTGCACCCGCAATCCCGACGCGGGGGTCTGGGCGAGGTCGGCCGCCATGATCGCCGCCGCGCCGCGGTAGAAGGTGAACGGCGAGACGAGCATGCGCCCGTAGCGGATCGGCACCAGCTCGGGCACGCGGCTCTTGGCCTGGCCTTCGAGGATCGCCACCGGGTCCTCGCGGTCCTTTGGCGCCTTCCATTCGGCGTGGCTGGAGCGCGGCGTGTGCGCTCGCGCGTCCTTGCCTTCGGCTTCGCGTCGCGTGACCGTCTCGGCGTCGCTCATGTGTCACTCCCTGGGTTCTCGTCAGGACCACGCTCGGACGCGGTAGGCGGGGAAGGTACGGCGGAGGGTGGGGAGAGGTCCGGCGGAGGCGTGCGAAGCAAGATGCGCGTCGGGAAACTCCAGCGCTGTTTGGCGGCGCAGCGTCACTGTGCCGAATACCGCCAGCACGATGATGATGAGGATCCCCGTAAGCGATTTCGTCGCCTCGATTGGCCCCCACGCGAACAACAGCAGCAACAGTAGGCCGAGCGCCCCGAAGGTGACGTCCGGGCGATCGCGCATGTAGGGAGCCATCAAACGGCGTAGCGACGTGGCGATTCTCGTGGGGCCGGCCAGCATCGCCGCGAGGACCACGACCACGCCGATGAACACGGTCGACCACGCGACGTTCGCGAGCACGCTCGTCCCGATCGACCAGGCTGCCTGCGCCGCTGGGCGCACCGCTTCGGTTGTTGCCAGCGAGTCGACCACCTTCGATCCGGCGATCCCGCGTATCACGATGACCGCAAGGCCCGCACCGACGAAAGCCGCACCGACCTCGGTCAGGGTTTGCGGCGCCGTCCGCGCGCCAGGTATATGGCCAGCGCAAACATGGCGAACACCAGCAGTGGCAGCACAGCGCGAGGCTACGGAGTAGGTTGACCGCGTCCTGCAGCGTGCTTCAGCTGTTTGGAGGTGACGATCCGCAGTTGCGCGACTTTCGCCGGGATCTTTTCGGTGACACTTGCAGGGGCTCCCACCTTTTCGGCCACTTCGCCCAGCATCGGGCGCAGGTCGAGCACAACCGCCCCGCCGCCGGGCAGCTTCACGAACTTGTCTTTGTTCTCGATCAGACTCACGAACTGCGCGTGGGTGATCTGGTTGGCCTTGCTCCACAGTTCCTGCACGCGGGGGCGTTCGAGCAGCAGGTTGATGCCCTTTTGCACCACGTCTTTGAGCGCGCCCGCGGCAGGCGCGGCAAGCGGCTTCAGTTCGCTCGGCAGCTCTTTGCCGAGTTCGCCGGCGACATCGACATTGGCATAGAGCTGTTCGGTCAGATAGCCCGACACCGCTTCGCGGATCGGTGGGCTCTCGATCAGCTTCGTGTTCGTGCTCGTCCAGTAGCCCGTGTCGAGCAACTGCCTGTTGGCCCAGACTGCGAAGATCGCCACGATGCCAAGCACGGTGGCCACGCCGATCAGACTGCGCACCAGCCAGCGGTGAGGATGAGGGTTTGCAGGTCCGAGCGAACCCTGGGCCGGAGGTCCAAGTGGGGCGGGGGGCGGGGTGCTCACGCCAGGAGGCTAGCCTCGGGCTTGCATTAATGCAAGCGTGCAATGCCCTATGCCGGCGTGGGGGTTTTCCTGCAATCTGGCGAGCGGTGGGAGTCAGGGGCGAGCGGTGCCCTCAGCTCTGACGCAGGCGCACCGCTCGCGAACGGCGCCCGTAGAGCAGCTCGCGCACCTCGACCTCGATCTCTTCGCGACCGTGTGAGGATGCCTCGGGCTCGGGCGAGCGCGCGATCAGCCGCCGTGGGCGCGCCAGTCGAGCGGGTTTGCCACAGCAGGCGCAGCTGGTCACGTTGCTGTATGACCCCTCGCCGCACGACTCACAAAAGATGTATGGCATCCTGGCCTCCGGTTTTCTACGTAGATTGCGTAAAAATTCGTGTCCTCTATGTTCCCTTTGGGGACATTTTCTAAGCGGACACAAGGTTCGGATGCTCTGAAGCGGAGCGCTCGGTTCTCCAGACCGCCCCACGCCGTTGAAACCGGCGATCGAGATGCCGCTAGCGGAGCGCTCGGTGCTCCACACCGTTGGGTCCGGCGATCAGGATGTCGCTGACCATCTCCGGGGCGAACAGGCCATGGTCGACCACCCCCGGCGTGCCCGCCAATCGCGCGGCCAGCGCGCGTGCGGTTCTCGATCGGGCCGAAATAGTCGGCGATCAGGTTGTCCTCTGGACTGGGAGGGACATCGCGCAAGACCGCCTCGCCCAGCATGGCGAGCGTCGTGCGCGCGCCAAAGCGCAAGATCTCCAGCGGCACCGGCGGGCGCAGCTGTGTCGACCAGCCTTCTCGGCGGAGGCGATCACCACAAACCGCGCGTGCGGCTGCCGCGACGATCTTCTCGTGCGTGTGAGCGCCGCCGCCGCCCTTGATGAGCCATCCGCGTGGATCGATCTGATCGGCGCCGTCGATCGCGATGTCCAGGTGACCGAGCTCGTCGAGCTCGTGCACCGACGAGCCCCAGCTCGCGGGCTGCGCGTTCGGTGGCGGGCGAGGTGGCCGCGCAGCGCAGGCTCAGACCGCGTGCGGCCAGCGCGGGCAGCAGGTGCGCGACGGTTGAGCCTGTGCCCAGGCCGACACGATCGCCGTCTTTTCCGAGCAGGGCGGCAGCCGCTGCCGCTGTGCGCTTCTGCTCGTCCGTATCTGTCATGGGCGCCTGTGCCGACGCGCGAGGTGACGCCATCGTGCAGCGAGCCTACAGGCCCGGTGCAATGGCGAGCCTGTCAAGGCGGATCGTGCAGCTTGCGCTCACTCGTGCTGTTGGGGCCTTCGCCGGCGGTGAGCGGCTGCGTAAGCGGACTGCTCGGGCTCTCCGCGCAAGAAGCGCCATATCGACAGGCAGCATCATGATCGTCATGAGTCCCGCGCTGGTGGCGCACTCCTCGCAGACAGCGTGGATCGAGAACAGCTCGCGGTAGGTCAGATAGGCGGAGAAGCCGAAGCCGCCGATCGTCAACACGAGCGTCGCAGAGCGCTGTTCTCGCTTTCCGGCACCAGCAGCGAGCCATGATCGCGATGTAGCCGAGCAGGCCCATCAGGGCAACAGGTACGCCGACGAGCTTTGAGTAGGTCGAAGTCTGAACCTTGAAGCAGCTGCCGCCCGACGTGCAGACCGGCTGAGGTTGGCGTAGTGGACGTAGGTCAGATAGCTAGCGAGCGCCAGGCCGAGCGCCGTCAGCACGATCATCACGATTCTGAGGGTGCGCTGGCTCATCTCGGGCGGGCCGATCTGCTCCATCGCCCGATCACCTCAGCCTTTCAGCAGCTTTTCGATCGCCGCTTCGAACGGAGCTGGCTTCGGTCAGCGACGGGTTTTCGAGCTTCTGCAGCGTGCCGCCGGTCTTGCCGATCATGAACGACGGCGTGCCCGGTGAAGCCGTTCTGGTTGGCGGCTTGCGCGTCGGCGATCACCTGGTTGGCGATAGGCGGGATCGTTGCGCGCTTCGCTCCAGTGCAGAAAGATTCAAGCCCGGTATCTGGGCGGCCAACCCCTGCAGGTAGCTTTCGGTGACATAGCCGCTGTCCTCTTCTCCCTGCTCGTGGTAGAAGAGCTCGACGAAGTTCCACATCGAGGTTCTGCTTGCCGGCGGCGAGCGCCGCGACCTGCTGGGTCTGGAAGGTTTCTTTTTCGCGCGTGGCGGTCTCCATCGAGTGGTATTCGATCTTGAGCCTTGCCGGTGCGCACGTACTTCTTGATGATCGTTGGCAGCGCGCTGAGCGTGAACTGCTTGCAGAACGGGCACTCCAGGTCGCCGAAGTACTGGATCGTGACGGGCGCGTTGGGGTTGCCGAGCGTGATCGTGCTCTGCGGGATGCCCTGCAGCAGCGAGATCACTTCGCCAGCTGGCGAGTTTGGCCGCCGCGCTTTTCGGAGCGGGCGCGTTTTTGGAGCCGCCGCTGCCGGTGGCGACCAGGATGATCGCGATGATCACGACGACCACGCCCGCGACCCCGCCAAGCTGGATCAGGCGCTTGCGCTGGGCGCTCTGGCCGCATGCGCTTCCTCATGGGCCTTGCGCTCGGCGCGCGCCTGCTCGCGGCGCTCCTTGCGCGTCAGATCGGAGTCGGCTGGGAGTCATGGATGCAACTTTTGCATACTTTGCCTGAAGATTGCTTAAGGACCCATGCCTGCTGGGCCGAGGCGGCTCGTGAGGGCAGATCGGGAGGCCGCCCGAACAGTCCCGACAAGACTTGGCGCGAGTCGCCCTCCGCCTTGCTCGTGGCGTACCGTAGACGGAGACAATGCCCCCGTAGCTCAGCTGGATAGAGCGTCGGACTTCTAATCCGAGGGTCGCAGGTTCGAATCCTGCCGGGGGCACTGCCGGGGCGCTCTTTGTCCGGCGTGGGCTGTCGCGTCGTAGTAGTAGGCGAGGATGGCACGTGTTTTCGAGACTGGCTATCGGCAATGCATTCGACGCGGACTCTGCGCGGCGCCTTTTAGCCTCGTTCGGCTCGGTGGTGGAGCAGTCGGTAGGGAGGCGTCGTGACTGTTCGTGGCGCGGTCAACGATCGGGACGGCCGGCGCGTGGAGTTGACCGACGAGCGCTGGGGCCACATTGTCGAGCGTCATCCTGAGATCGACGGTCGCGAGGATGAGATTCTTATGACTGTCGAGGCTCCCGACGAGCGGTTGCCAGGAAGTGTCGAGAACGAGGATTGGTTCTACGCGAGGACGGATGACCCTAGCAATTGGCTGAAGGTCGTCGTAGCCTACGCTGAGGGACGTGGCTACATAGTCACGGCGCACGCAAGGAAATCAATGCCATGACCATCAAGATCGGCCACTTCGTCTTCGACAACGTGTTCTACGACGCGGATGTCGATGTGCTCTACCTACATATGGGCGATCCCTCGACGGCGGTCGATTTCGATGAGTCGCCCGAGGGCCACGCGTTGCGTTTCGACGCCGATGGGAACCTGGTGGGCGTGACGATCCTCAGCGCCAAGCTCTTGATCGAGCGCGACGGGGAGCTGACGATCACAGTGCCGGAGGTCGTCCATGTCGGTTCGGACGCCGTCGCCCCGGCGCTTGTGGTTGCGTAGTCACCACTTAAATAGGTCAACTCGCGGGCCGCGACTGTCAGGAGCCGGTCTAGGAAGACCGGGCGAACAGCCGCAGGAACAGCAGGAAGATGTTCAGCACGTCGAGGAAGATCCCGGCTGCGAGCGGGATCGCTTCCTCGTTTCCGGCGCGGCGCAGGCGGTTGAAGTCGACCACCGTGTAGAGGCCGAAGATCACAAGTCCAACCAGCGCATAGGCGGTGTAGAGCGCCTCGATGTGAACGAAGATCAGCACGATTCCCGCGAGGATCAGCCCGAGCAGCATCCAGAACAGCGCGCGGTACAGGAAGGAGAGGTCGCGTCGGATCGCGTAGCCGCCCGCGCCGAGCGCGCCGACGAACAGTGCGGTCGCTCCGAACGCCTGACGTACAGCGGTGGGATCGGCTGTCGAGTAGTAGTTGACGGTGCTCGACACGCCCACGCCCAGCAGCAGGCCGAAGGCGAACAGCAGGACGAGCGCAAGTCGGTGATTGCCGCGGGCGTTGGCGGCGTTGAGACCGAACAGGCAGCCGAACGCGACGATCCATGCGATGAACCAGCCGGCGCCGCCCATTTCGCGGGCGACGTACACACCCAGGGTCGCGAAACCAGTGGCGACGGCCACGAGCCCCATCACTCTGCCGAACAGCGTTTGCGTTCGCGCTGGGGTCAGTCCCGCCGCGTAGCTTGCCGAACTCATCTCGAAGATCGTACGGTTCGGTCGGGCTGAGCGCAATATCGCCCCCGATGTTGCGGGGACGAATGCAGGCGATGACGCTGAAGATCGTTCTGCGCTCGGTGTTGGGAGTCTCCGAGAGACCGCGGCTGGAGCGCCCGCGCGTCGGGATGGTCGAGGTGTTTTTGCGCGGGCTGCTTGCGATGGCTGAGGTGCCGTGGGCCACGTAGGTCAGCGCTCATGTGCGAAGCGGCGGTTGTCGAGGAAGTACTGGGCGCTTCGCCCTCCCTCGACGCATTCAATCTCAGGAGCTTGCCATGACAGGCAACACGACACGTCGCTCGATCGCGAGCGAGATCCCTCAGGCCATCGCGGCCAAGACCGCCACACAGCGCCTCTCCGAGCCGACCCGCCGCCGTGCACGCGCGGGGCTGGGCGCGATCGGCGCGGTGCTGGCCGCGAGCGCTCTGGCCGCCGGCACGTCCGCGGCCGCAACTCCGCCCAGCGTGAGCGAAACCTTCGCCTCGACCGGTGTCGAGCAGTCGTTCACGGTGCCCGCGGGCGTCACCGAGATCCGCGTGCGTGCGATCGGCGCGGCCGGCGAAGCGGGCCGGGTGGAGAGCCCATTCTCAGCGGCTGCTCCCGGGGGGTACGGGGCCGATATGGCCGGCGATCTGCCCGTGACGCCTGGCGAGGTGCTCTACGTGGAGGTTGCGAACAAAGGCTGGGGCGGCGGTGGCATTGGTGGCTTCGAGGGTGGTGGCGAAGGGGGCGGCGCCTCCGATGTGCGCACCGTCTCGTCCAGCTCCGGCGAAACGCTTGAATCTCGTCTGCTGGTGGCCGGAGGTGGAGGCGGCGGAGGCGCCACCTTCGAGGAAAGCAGTGGCGGTAGGGGTGGAGATGCCGGAACTCTTGGCGCCAATGGCACCACCGGGGAACGCTTCGGTCCCGATGGCACGCAGAACAGCGCCGGGGGCGGCGCGGGCACGCTCACCGGTGGCGGTTCGGGTGGCGCTCGTTGTCAAGAGGCCGGCCCATGGACCGGAGCGGAAGGCGTGCTCGGGTCAGGTGGCGTTGGTGGCGAGGGGTTCGCCTCGCCGGAAAGCGGTGGCGGTGGTGGTGGCGGCGGCTACTGGGGGGCGGGAGGCGGCGAAGGCTCGTGCCCCTTCGACGAGGAGTTTGGCGGCGCCGGCGGTGGCGGTGGCGGTGGATCCAGCTTTGTCGAGGAAGATGCCACGTCCGCCTCATTCGGCCTGGCCTCGCCCGCGATCGCGCCGTCGGTGACGATCGGCTATGCCACACCTGCGACGGCCACGCCAGGCGCCTCGACCGTGTCGTTCCCCGGCACGCAGCCGCTTGACACGGTGAGCGCGCCGCAGACGATCAAGCTCGCAAACAAAGGCGGCAATCCGCTCGAGATCGGCGCCGAGACGTTTGCCGATTCCGAACCCGCTTTGTCAACCGACAATCCCGAAGCCTTCCTGATCGGCTCCTCCGGCTGCATGGGTGAGATCGCGTTTGAAGGAAGTTGCGAAGTGACCGTACGCTTCGATCCGCAATCGACCGGCACCAGCACCGCGACACTTCAGATCGCCGGCAACATGGGCGCCGGGCCGACCGTGATCGACCTGAGCGGTGCTGGCGGCATTCTCCCGCAGGGTGCGGCAGGTGCTTCGGGCTCGCTGGGAAGCGATGGCCAGAAGGGCGTCAGCGGACCGCAGGGACCGAGGGGCCGGGTTGGGCCGACGGGCGCGCGCGGACCGCAGGGCTTGACCGCGGAGTACGTGTGCCACCCGCGCCAGCGCCACGGCAAATACAAGAACGCGTGCTTCGTGAGCTCGTGTCCGCCTCGGCCTCCAAGGCAGCTGTCAAGGCGAGCCTGGAGCGCAAGGGCGTGGTGTACGCAAGCGGCACGAGTGGCGTCTCCGGTAACGGACGGCTCGTGCTCCCCGCGCGGCGAGCGGTGCCCGCGGGGCATTACACGCTTGTGCTCGGCGACGGGCACAACACGAGCAGCGAGATCGTCACGATCCGGTGACACACCGCCCCGCGGCGGCCGAGCACCGGTTGCCGCGGGGCCTATGTCTGTGGCGGGTCCGGCGCGTGCGCTGGCGCGTGCGCGGTGTGGACTCAGCCGCCGTGCGAAGTCGCCGTCAGGGCACCGTCTGCGCCCTCGGCACGCGCGCAGATGCCGTCTGTAGCATCGGCCGCCGCCGATGTTCGTGCTCACGACGCTGGTCTACCCGGTTGTGCTCGCGCTGCTGTGTCTCGGCGCGGCGCTGCTGGTCGACCGGGCCAGCGGGGGCTGCTGCCGGCGATGCTGTTCCCCGCGGTCGGTGCCGCCGCGCTGATCGTGCTCTCGCAGCTGAGCACGTACGTGGCGCCGCTCGCGCCTGCGACGCCCTACCTGCTCGTGGCGCTCGCGCTCGCGGGGCTGCTGCTCGGACAGAGCAGCGGCTGCTGCACGCTGGTGCGCGGCGCTGGCGCGGCTCCATCTGGCAGCTGCTCGTGTGCCCGCTGGCCTACGTCCTGGCGCTCGCGCCGGTGCTGCTCGCGGGACGGCCGACCTTCTCCTCCTACATGGCGCTCGCCGACTCCGCCGTGCACATGCTCGGCGCGGATTTCCTGATTCGCCACGGCCAGGACTACTCGCACCTGGACCTGCGCAACTCCTACGGCCTGTTCATTCACAACTACTACGGATCGAGCTATCCCTCGGGCGCCGACACGCTGTTTGGCGGCAGCTCGTTCCTGCTGGGGCTGCCGCTGATCTGGACGTTTCAGCCGTTTGTCGCGTTCATGCTCGCGACCGCCGCGGGCCCAGCTTGGGTGCTGGTTCGGCGTGTGGGCTTGCACGGCGGCTGGGCGGCGCTCGCGACGCTCACGGTCACGCTGCCGGCGCTCGTGTACGCATATGAGCTGATCGGCTCGGTCAAGGAGATCGCGGCGCTTCCGTTGATCCTGTGCATGGGCGCGCTGGTCGTGGATCACCGGCGCTGGCTGTGGCAGGGCGCACGCGCGGCGATCCCGTTCGCGCTCGTGGTTGCCGCGGGCGTGGCGGCGCTCGGCGTCGCGTTCGGTGCGTGGGCGCTTGCCGCGTCGCTGGTGCTCGCGGGTGCGGCTCTCGTCGAGCTGCGCGGTGGTCGGGCGCCCGCCGGGATCAGGGAGCCCGCCGAGCCGAGCGTCGGTGAGCCTCGGCAAGGCGGACGCGCGTGGCTTGCTCGGCTGTTCGCGGTGGGCCTGCTGGTGCTGCTCGTGGCGGCCTGGCCGACGTGGGTCCAGCTCTCCGGCTCGTTGAAAGTGGCGCAGGCGATCGCCTCGACCTCCAACTCCGGCAACCTGCACTCGCCGTTGCGCCCTTCGCAGACTCTCGGTGTGTGGCTCGGCGGCAGCTACAAGCTGTTGCCCACCGGCGGTGCGCTCACGCTCACCATCGTGCTGATCGCGCTCGTGCTTGTCCTTGCGGTGGTGGGAGTGGGGAATCTGTTCGTGCCCGTCGGTATGCGCTGGCCGGCTGGTTCGCTGGGATGGTGATCGTGTGGCTGTGCTCGTGGGCTTTGCCAGCACCTGGGCAAACGCGAAGACGCTGATGCTGACCTCGCCCGCGGTCGATGCTGATGGCGTGGGCTGGGATCGCGGCCTTGCGCGACTCGCGTATTCCTGTATCGCCGCCGCGCTTGTGGCCTTCTTGCTGGTGGGCGGGGTGCTCGTGTCCGACGCGCTCCAATACCACGCCTCGAACCTCGCGCCAACCGCACGCTATGAAGAGCTTGCGTCGATAAACAAGCGCTTTGCCGGACGCGGGCCGACGCTTGTTCACCGACTTCGACGAATACTCGCTGTATGAGCTGCGCGACATGGACATCGGCGGGCCCGACTTCGTCTATCCGCCGCCCGCGCTCGCCGCAGCCGCGGGTGGTCTACGGCAAGCCGGTCGACCTGGGCAGGATCGCTCCGGCGGCGCTGCTGTCCTACCCGCTGATCGTCACACGCCGCGACCCAACGCGCCGTGCGCCCGCCGGCGGCCTACAGACTGCTGTGGCAGGGCGTCTACTACCAGGTGTGGGGGAGGCGAGCGCACGCTCCCGCGGCGCTCGCGCACGTGGCGATCTCAGCGCCGGTGGCCCGGCCGCGGGCCCAGTGCGCCGAGGTCGGCAGTGTGGCCACAGTGGCGTCTCCTGGAGGGCACGGGTCCTCCGGCGGTGCACTGCGTGTCCAAGCATCCGTCGGTGGTGAATCGCCGGCGAGCGTTGGGCCGGCGCGAGCCGCGACCGCCGGGCTCGGCTGGTCGCGGCGCTCGCCCCCGAACTGGTTGCGGTGCGACTCAAACGAACCCACCGCCCCCGTGGCTGGGGGCGCACGCGGGCGGGGATCGTGATGCGCGGCTCGGGAACTTTGCGCGCGAGCTTCGCGCTGCCCCACACCGGCACGTGGGAACTGTGGTTGAAGGGCGAGGTGATGCGGGCGGTCGATGTCGCGATCGACGGCCGCGAGCTGGGGTCGGCTCGGCGGCCAGCTCGACGGCAACTCGCTGGTCGCAAACGTGCTCACTCCTGTGCGCGCGACCCTCGGCCGCCGGGCGCCACACGCTCACGATCGCACGCCCCGGCGCGAGCCTCGCGCCCGGCGACGGCGGCGCGGCGACGCTCGCCGCGATCTTCCTCGTCCCCGCTGGACCCGCCGGCGAGCCCGCCCTGCGGTCGGTGCCTATCTCCCGCTGGCGAACGCTGTGTGGGCATCCGCTGCAGTGGGTCGAGGTCGTGAGCGCTGGATAACGGCGTGGGCTCGGCCGGTGGGCGTGGCGACCGGCGACGTGGGCGATCTACGGTGGCGCGGCGGATCTTGTCTCCCACCCATATCCACATGTCGGGTGCTGCGCATAGCCTTCGGATGCGTGAGCCGGGCATGTCACCCTTCGATCGACGAAGTCCTGCTCGGCGATTGCCTGGAGCTGCTGCCGCGCTTTGCCGACGGCTCGTTCCAGCTGATCTACATCGACCCGCCGTTCAACACGGGGCGCTTGCAGGCGCGCGGACCGTTGCCACAGTCTCGGGGGAGGACGGCGACAGGACCGGCTTCAAGGGACGGCGCTACACCACGCAGGCTGCTCGCCGAGAGCTCCTACCGCGACTAGCTTCGAGGACTACCTGGCGTTCCTCGCCCCGCGCCTGGAGCACGCACACCGGCTGCTCGCGCGCGAGGGCACGCTCTACTTCCACATCGACTATCGCGAGGCTCACTACTGCAAGCTGCTGCTGGATGAGATCTTCGGCAGCGAGTGCTTTCTCAACGAGATGATCTGGGCCTACGACTATGGCGCGCGCTCGCGGCGGCGCTGGCCCTCCAAGCACGACACGATCCTGGTCTACGTGCGCGACCCCGCCGCCTACTATTTCGACGCCGAGGAGGTCGACCGCGAGCCCTACATGGCGCCTGGTCTGGTCACGCCCGAGAAGGCCGCGCGCGGAAAGCTGCCGACCGACGTGTGGTGGCACACGATCGTCCCCACCAACGGCGCCGAGAAGACGGGCTATCCGACGCAGAAGCCCGAGGGCATCGTGCGGCGGATGGTCAGTGCCTCCACGCGCCCGGGCGACTGGTGTCTCGATTTCTTCGCGGGCAGCGGCACGCTCGGAGCTGTCGCCGCCCAGCTCGGCCGCCGCTACGTGCTGATCGACTCCAACCCGCAGGCGGTGGAGATCATGCGCGCGCGCCTGCCCGCGGCCGCATCGCCGGCAGTCGCGAAGCTCGGCTGAGGCGGCCGCGGGCAGCGGTCCTTTGGCTGGAGGGCCAGTGTCGGAGACGGCCGAAGCTCGCGCGAGATAGGGTCTAGGCGGTGGCCGACCGCGTCCTGATCCTCTCCTGGGAGTACCCCCCGGTGATCGAGGGCGGCCTTGCTCGTCACGTGCGCAAGCTCGCCGAGGAGCTCGTCTGCCAGGGGGTCGCCGTCGACGTGCTCACGCGCGGGCGCGACGAGTCCCCGGCGTGCGAACAGCAGGACGGCGTCACCGTCCACCGCGTGAGCGAGCCCCGCTTCCCGCTCGACCTCGACCGCTTCCTCGGCTGGGTTGCGCAGATGAACGACGACATGCTCGCCGCCGGCAGCGCGCTCGCCGAGGAGCACAGCCTACGACCTCATACACGGCCACGACTGGCTCGTCGCGCACGCCTCCGCGGCGCTCGTCCGACCATCTGGAGATTCCCTACGTCACCACGATCCACGCCACCGAGCACGGGCGCCATCAGGGTTGGGTCGACAAATCGCCGCAATCGGACATCCATGCGATCGAGCGCTGGATGGCCCACCGTGCCGACTCGGTGATCACCTGCTCGCACTACATGCGCGGTCACGTCGCCGACATCTACGACATCGACGAGCGCCGTATCACCGTGATCCCCAACGGCATCGACCCGCGCGACCTGCGCCCCGTCGACGACCTGAGCGCGCTGCGCCTGCAATTCGCCCAGCCTCGAGCAGAAGCTCGTGCTGCTCGTCGGGCGACTCGTCTACGAGAAGGGCTTTCAGCTGGCGCTCGACGCGCTCCCCGGCGTGATCGAGAAAGTCGCGGGCGTGCGTTTCCTGGTGGCCGGCTCGGGCACCCACGAGGGCGAGCTCAAGGCGCAGGCCGAGCGCTTGGGTCTCTCAGAGCACGGCGCGTTCCTCGGCTGGATCGGCGACGACGCACTGCACTCGCTCTACCGCATCGCCGACCTGTGCGTGGTGCCCTCGCTGTACGAGCCGTTCGGACTCGTGGCGCTGGAGGCGATGGCCTCCGGCTGTCCGTGCATCGTGGCCGACACCGGCGGGCTGCGCGAGGTGGTGCCCGCCGGCGAGCGCGTCGGCCTGCGCTTCAACGGCGGCGACCCCGAGCACCTGGGCGTGATGATCGAACGACTGCTCGTCGACGTCGAGCTGCGCGATCGCCTGGTCACCGAGGCCTCCGAGCACGTGCTTCAGCTTCGACTGGAGCGACGTCGCACATCGCACGCGCGCGATCTACAGTGATGTGCTGCCGCGCAGAGAAGCCACCAAGAGGGAGTAGGGGAGATGCTCGAAGGGTTGATGCAGGACGACTTCCAGCTCACGCTGCACCATCCGCTGCACCGCATGCGCTAGCGTGCATCCCGCGGGCGGAGGTCGTCACGCTCACCGAGGCCGGCGTCGTGCGCGCCAGCTACGGGGAGGTGTGCGAGCGCGTCGATCGCCTCGCGCGCGTGCTGGAGCGGCTGGGCGTGGGACAGGGCGATCGCGTTGGCACGTTCGCGTGGAACAACCAGCGCCACTTCGAGCTGTACATGGCGGTGCCGTGCGTCGGTGCGGTGCTGCACACGCTCAACATCCGCCTGTTCGCCGAGCAGCTCACCTACATCGTCAACCACGCCCAGGACGGCGTCATCTTCGTCGACGACTCGGTCGTGCCGATTCTCGAGGAGCTTGCACCCACCTTCTCCGGTGTGCGCCACTACGTTGTTATGGGAGATCACCCCGCCCCAGCGCCGCCCAGGGCTCCCAAGGGTGGGCCGGCTCGCTGCCAAACGCATTGCACTACGAGGACCTGCTCGAGGAAGCCGGAGCCGGTCCTTACGACTACCCCGAGATCGACGAGCGCCAGGCCGCTGCGCTCTGCTACACGAGCGGCACCACCGGCAACCCCAAGGGCGTGCTCTACTCGCATCGCTCGATCTCGCCTGCACTCCACCGCCTCGCTGATGACCGACGCGCTCGGGCTCTCCACAGCGCGACCGCGCGCTGCTGGTGGTGCCGATGTTCCACGCCAACGCCTGGGGCATCCCGCACGCCGCCGCGCTCGCCGGTGCCGACCTGGTCATGCCCGACCGCTTCCTGCAGGCGGAGCCGTTGGCGAAGCTGATCGAGTCGGAGCGCCCCACGATCATGGGCTGCGTGCCCACGATCTTCTCCGAGCTGCTGCGCTACGCCGACGCTCAACGACGTGGACCTCTCCTCGCTGACGAACGCCGCCTGCGGTGGCTCCGCGGTGCCGCGGCAGCTGATGCAGCGACTACGAGGAGCGCCATGACGTGAGCGTGTTCCAGGCGTGGGGCATGACCGAGACAAGCCCGGTCGCCTCCTACTCGCGACCGGACGAGAGCGCCGGTCACGACGAGCGCCTACTGGGACATGCGCGCCAAGCAGGGCAAGCCGCTGCCGTGGGTGCAAGCGCGGCTCGTTGACGACGACGGCGCAGAGGTCCCCTGGGACGGGGAGTCCACCGGAGAGCTCGAGGTGCGAGGGCCGTGGATCGCTGCGCCAGCTACTTCAACGACGACTCGGGTGAGCAGCGCTTCGACGAAGGCTGGCTGCGCACCGGCGACATCGCCTCGATCGACGAGCACGCGTTCATCCAAATCACCGACCGCTCCAAGGACGTGATCAAGTCCGGCGGAGAGTGGATCTCCTCGGTCGAGCTCGAGAACGAGGTGATGGCCCACCCCGACGTGATCGAGGCGGCCGTGATCGCCAAGCCCGATGAGAAGTGGGCCGAGCGTCCGCTGTGCTGCGTGGTGGTGCGCGAGGGCGCCACCGTGGGCGCCGAGCAGCTGCTCGAGCACCTGCGCCGCGCGCGTGGCCAAGTGGTGGCTGCCCGACGAGTTCGCGTTCGTAGGCGAGGTGCCCAAGACGAGCGTCGGCAAGTTCGACAAGAAGGTGTTGCGCCGCCACCTGCGCGAGGGCACGCTTCAGGGTCGCGTCAAGGTGGGCACGTAGGCGCTTGCCCGGTACCGCTTGCCGGCACGCTCGTATGACGCATGAGGCCGGCGGGTATGACTGACCGTCCGGTTTATGGGCAAACATGCAGGAGAATCGGGCCCAATAGTAAAAGGGTTCTTCGGATAGACTGACGCAGCTCGCGGCGTCGCCAAGCGATTCGGCAACGCTCTCAAAGGAAATGAGGGGCCTCGCCAGAGCGGCCCAAGCGAACCACCGGACGCGGGAGATAGCAAATATGCGAAATGACTTGAAGGCCTCCCTGAGGGCCACAGCCGCAAATGCGAGCACCGATCGGACGCGGACGCGCGCGTCGGCGCCGAGTGGCGTTCCGCGGGCTGCTGGCGCTTCCGATCGCGCTGATGCTGCTCGCACCGGGCGCCAGCGCCCTGGCGGCAGAAGCCACCACCGGCTACAGCCAAACCACGCCGCCGCCCACGACAACGACGACCACGACGACGGTCAAAACCACGGCGACCACCACACCGGCGACGAAAACAGAACCGACGTCCACGCCCAAAGGCGGGGTATCGCCGTCGAGCACCTCGAGCACACCCAAATCGACGCCGAGCAGCGCCACCGAACCGGCCAAATCATCACCGAACCGAGCACGACAACAGCCAAGGCCACGACGCTGCCGTTCACCGGCCTCGATCTGACCTGGGTAGTGATCGCCGGCGTGTTGCTGGTGGGCCTCGGGATGCTCGATCGTGGTGGCGCAGCGCAGCCGCCGCGGCACCGAGCGCTGAGCCAGACCCACAAGATCTGAAACGCACGAGACGAAGGCCGCCGGTTCGCGCCGGCGGCCCGTCTCTCGACGTTCAGCCGCTTACGATCACCAGATCGCCGATCGCCAGCAGCGGGTAGACCTGGGCCGCTGTTCCGATCGGCAGCTCGACGCAGCCGTTTGACTGCGGGAAGCCATATGACGCGCGCGGGAAGCCGTGCACCGCGTCGCCACCGTTGAAGTAGTTGACCCACGGCACGCCCGGATCTTGTAGTGCGTGCCGTCCGGGTTGGTGCCGGTCATCGTCGTGGACACGTAGCGCGCATAGATCGGGAAGGTGCCGCGTTCGGTTTCCGCGCCGGCCACGCCGGTGTTCGCGGGCGTCGTGATCACCACGTGACTTCCGCGATGGACCTCGAGCGTCTCGGGGACTGGACTCGCTGACGGTCACGAACGTGTACGGCGTCGGGTCGCCGTGGCCGAGCGTCTCGGCCGCCAGCAGCGAAGCCCAGGTCGAGCCGTCGGGATCGCCGGTCGCCGGCAGCCCGTGATCGGACTGGTAGACAATCAGCGCTCCGCGCGTGGTCGGGTCGAGCGAGCCGTAGGCAAGCCCGGGCGCGTCGGGCACGTTTGCCTCTAGCCTCGCCGCGGGCGGGTCGAAGGCATAGTCGCGCCGCGCTTGCCCGCGGCTCTCGGCTCGTGCGCCGCTGTTGCGCCCGTGCGCCGCATCGATCGTATAGGGCAGGTAGCGCAAACGAGCAAGCGCCTGCTGGAGCCCGCGCAGCGAGGGGCATGCGACGCGCAGCGTCTGCCTGTGGGCTCGTACCGAGCGGGGGATGGCCGAGCGCGTCGGTGCCCGCCCACACGGTCAGCGTGTAGCTGCAGCAAGGCTCGAGCGTCGACTTCGGCGTGAAGGTCTCGGAGTCGCCGCCCGACTTCCATGTGCCAGCCACGCCGGGGTGAGCATCGGCGCGGGCGAATCGGCGCCGGGGCCGCGGACAGGCGAACCACGAGCCGCGCGGCGCCGTCTGCGATCGAGCCGGAGGGCAAGCCGATCAGGCGTGTGGCGGGCGCGGGCTTTGCGGGGGTTGTTGGCGCGGTCGGCGTCGTTGAGGTCGCGGGCGTGGTTGGCGTCGTTTGACCCGCGGGCGTGCTCGGTGTGGTCTGGTTCGCCGGGGTGGTGCTCGCCGAGGCGGTCCGGGTGGCGACGCCCGTGGTTGCCATTGCCACCGTGCTCGTCAGGGCCAGGCCCGGGGTCGCGATCGCCGCAAGGGCGCACGTCAATGTGAGGAGTCTTGTCTTGGTCACGGGTGTGAAGCGTAGCCAGTCGGGCGGGCGCCTGGCTCGTTTGAGTCGCGGCTTGCAGAGCTGGCGCGTGTCGCCAAGACTCCGGTATGCCTTTGAATCATGCGGATGAGAGGACTCGAACCTCCACGTCCTTACGGACACGGCGACCTGAACGCCGCGCGTCTACCAATTCCGCCACATCCGCGTGTCGGGGACGCGACGATACCGCACCGAGGCCGAGCGCACTGCTCGCTCAAACGCCCCCACGCCCTTGCCTCAACCGCGGTACGACGCTCCGCTTTGCTAGCCTCGACGGCGACTAGACACGCCGCCATCGTCTAGGGGACTAGGACGCCGCCCTCTCACGGCGGTAACACGGGTTCGAATCCCGTTGGCGGTACTTCGTTAGGCCCCGTTTTTCTGGGGCCTTTCGTGTTTCGGGATGAACATCGTGCTGGAAGACTGCCTGCGCGTCATGCTTCGAGCGCTCGTCAGTCGTCGGGAAGAGCAGCAAAATCACGCTTGGCTTTTCTGTACCACCCCATTCCTGAAATGGGATGCTTCCACCGACCCTTCATCTCGTTCAAAGCACTTTCGTGCGTTGCATCGCCCTGTGCAACCACATCTTTTAGATGTTTGTCCTGTGACTTTATGACCTCGTTCGCAGTGTCCCCGCGGTGCTGGAGATCACATGGTCCACCCAATTGCTTACATGTCATTGTCTTCATGAGTCTCGCCTCCTTTCATGGCTGGGAATCGCCGGCCGGCTCAGTCGAATTCGTTGTTACAGCCATAGTCAGCGCTGCGATGAACGGCTCGCGGACAGCGGGGTCGCAGTATTCGCGCTCGAGCATCAGCTTATCTGCGTCGGGATCCTCCCCGGCGGGACGATCGTCTCCCGGCCCGCAGGCCAACGGGAGGGGCGAATGGCCGTCCCAGCACGGGCCGGGGAACGTGGCATCGATCGCGATGCGCTGCCCGTCCAGGAGAATCGTCAGGTATCTGTGGACATCAACCAGACCGCTGCCCTCGGATACGGTCCGCGCCACATGCTCGCTGTAGCGCTCCCGCGCGGTGGAACGGTCGAGCTGGTAGGTGCGATGGACGATCAGCGGTTCGGTCTCTGGGAACCGCTCGGCCAATCTTCGAGCGAGAAATAGATGCTTTGTCGTGCAGGTGCCGCGACGCTCGCGAAGCATTCCCTCGACCGTCCTGTCGCTCGGACGACCATACGGCAGCGCTCTCACCGCTTCGACAAGCTCGACCAACGAAGCCTCGGACGAATCGAGTGGGTCGCTGGCCCTCGCGGCGGACAGCTCCGCCATCGTGAACAGCGAACGCAACTGCAAGCCTTGCTCGGCGAGCCGGTCCGCGCCGCCGGCTTCGCGATCGACGACACACAGCACCGTCTCGATCTGCGCTCCCCGCTCCCGCAGCTCTCGGGCGGATTCGACGACCTGGCCGGCGGTGGTAACGACATCCTCGACGACCACCAGACGCTTACCGTCGATCTCGATGCCCTCGGCCAACCGGCAAGTGCCGTAGGCCTTGGCCTGCTTGCGCACGAACACGGTCGGCAGCCCACAAACCTGTGAGAGCACGGTGGCGAGCGGCACGCCACCGAGCTCCAATCCCGCGACCGCATGAGTTCGGTAGGGCAGCAGGGCGGCGAGCGCTTCGGCGATCTCGCGCACCAGCACAGGATCGGTCTCGAACGCGTACTTGTCGAAATACGAGTCGCTTTTGGCACCCGACCGAAGCGTGAACTGTCCAGTCAGGTGCGCTCGCGCGACGATACGTCGAGCAAGTGCAACGCGATTCGCCTCGGCTTGCATTGTCATGATCGTATGCGTCATGGCGGATCGAGCCGAGTGCTCCACGTTGCAAGCGGGGGCTCTCCGTTTGATGGGTGCTCTTTGATCCGGCGAATAGCTCGTCGGCGACCTCGACGGGTGCGCATGTGCAGAATGGCCCTTGAGCCGTCGTCTACCGGTCGGGCTTGGGGTTGCGGTCGTGCTCGTCGAGCAGCCTCCGTCTTCTGAGTGGCAGTGCAAACCACAATACGGCGAACGGAAGTGCACCCAACACCGCCGTGACTATGCCCGCCGTCGTACCAAACAGCTTGCTCGTGACGAGTAGCAGACAGCCGCACATCGCAAGCGCCAAAAACGCCAGGCCCACGATCACCACCCTGTTCGAGCTGAAAACGATGTGACGCTTGTCATCGTGGCGGAACAGGAACCGATGCTCGGCCGACGGGGCGATCGTGCACACCGCCGCCAGAGCGGCGAGGATCAGCGTCGCGAAGTAGACGGTGCGCTCGAAATCCCCAACATGAGCGAATCCCGAGTCAAACGGCACGATCAGAAGGAACGCAAACAGAACCTGCACACCTGTGACGACGACGCGAAGCTCCCCCGTCATCTCCTCCAGGTTGCGGTCAAGGCGCTCGAGCTGAGTCTCGTGGCGGGTCTCGCCGCTCCCGCTCTGCGACTCCGTCATGCCGTCAACGGTAGCTGGCTCCGCTCGGCTGCGGCCTTCGCTCCGGCAAACCGTGGCCACGTGGACGCACCCGCGAACAGCTCTACGAGGAGGCTTGCAGCCTCGGTGTCAAAGGCCGCTCTCGTATGAACAAGGCACAGCTCCAACGAGCCGTCGAGAACAAAAAGAGCTGAGCGAGTTTGTTTCGATCCCGAAGAGGCGGGTAAGCCCATCTCATGAGCATTGGTAGCTCCGTATTCCTCATAGCGGTAGGCGCAATACTGCGCTACGCAGTCACGGCAACAGTCTCCGGGGTCTCCATCCAGACGATCGGCTTGATCTTGATGCTCGCCGGTATTCTCGGCTTGGTGCTCTCCCTGTTCTATCTATTCGCCTGGCGGCCAAGACGCGCCGGCGGCGAACGGATCGTTGAGCGCCCGCCCTACGATCCGCCCGATAGCTACTGACTGCCCTCGGCGCCCTTAAAAGCGCTGCAGGCTCGCATTGGCTGTCGATCGTCTAACCCTACGGCGTCTCACTGAGTGGCCACACCTCGACGACACCGTGTGCGACCGCGCAAGGGGTCTTGGAGACGAGGCTGACTGCCTCTTTGAGATCGGCGGCCTCGATAACCATGAACCCCGCGATCGGAAGCTCGGAGCGCAGAAACGGCCCCTCGCTGGTGTCCACGCCCGACCCGTCGGGATTGCGCACTTGCACGGGCCGGCCGACCCTAGCCATCAATGCCCCGTCGGCGTGCAAACACGCATCATGTCGATGGGCCGCATCGCGGATCGCGGGGTCGGTCCGGTCGTAACCGGCACGATCTCCATATCCGATGGTCACAAATCTCGCCACGAACACCTACCTCCTCAATCTTCTTGTCGATTCGAGCCCAACACCTTGGAAGGGCTCACAAGCGCAACCATGCCCTCCGCGCCCTGAGAGGCCCGCAGGACATTCTGTGCTCAGCCAACCTCGACAATGTCTCCGATCTTGAGCATCGGGTAGACCTGTGCCGCGGCTTCGATCGGCAGCTCCACGCAGCCGTTTGACTGCGGGAAGCCGTATGACGCTCGCGGGTACCCGTGCACCGCGTCGCCGCCGTTGAAGTAGTTGACCCACGGCACGTCGGGCACCGTGTATTTGGTGCCGTCCACGTCGGTGCCGGTCATCGTGGTGGATTCGAAGCGGGAGAAGATCGGGAAGATGCCCTGCGCGGTTTCGGCGCCTGGCACGCCAGTGTTGGCGGGCGTTGAGAACACTACGTGGCCGTCGCGGTGCACCTCGAGCGTCTCGGGCAGCGACTCGGTGACGGTCACCCACGTGTAGGGGGCTGGGTCGCGCCGGTCGTGCACGTCGTCGCTGTAGAGCGCTTTCCAGGTCGCGCTTTCCACTTCGCCGGTCGCTTCGATGCCGTGTTCTGCCTGGAACACCATCAGCGCGCCCTTGGTGGTCTCGTCGATTTCGCCGGGCACGAGCGCGGGAGCTTCTTCAAAGCGAGGACGCGGCTCGCCCTTGGGCGGGTCGAACGCGTCCTGGGCCGCGAGGTGCGCGCGGCTGGTCGTCGGTGCGCCCGGCGCGGGCTCATAAGGCAGATAGCCAAGTCGCGCGAGCGTCTGCTGTAGACCTCGCACGGATGGGCAGGCGACGTTGAACGCCACCTTGCGAGGCTTGCCGAGCGGCGAATGCCCCTTGGTGGTGCTCGTGGCCGAGATCGACAGCGTGTAGGTCGAGCAGGGCTCGAGTCCCACGGCGGGTGTGAAGTACTCCGTGTCGCCGCGCTTGCTCCATCTGCCGGGTATCGCGGGGCTCAGCACCGGCGTGGGGGAGAAGGTGGCGGGCACGCCCGAGAACCTCACCCGAAGCGGCGCGGTGCCGTCGGAGACGACCCGGTTGGGAATCGCGGTCAAGCGCGTGGCGGGCAGCATCCCGACCGCGTCCGAGGCGCTCGTCGCGCGAAATTCGGGGCCGCCGAGACCTGCGCCGATGCCTGCACAGACGAGACCGACCGCGAAGATCGCGACCAGGGCCAGACGCACAGCAAGTCTGTTCTTACTCATCTTTCCCATCCCTCCACGGAAGCGATGGACTACAGATGGACTACGCGATTCTACTACGAGCCGGTCGTTCCCCGGTACGGTTCAAATAAGCGAACCAGATATTTCGCATCGTTTCGTCAAAGCGATTGAGTCTCCTCGTTTTGCGCTGCAGCGGAGCGAGGGAACTCCGTCGCGGGAGAGGGGAAACAGCACCGTGTTGCCGGTTCGAGAAACCGGCAAATCGCGTCTCGGGGCGGACGAACAAGGGAACCGTCCCGCGAGGTCGAACAGACCCAGATGGAGCTCTCGCTGCCGCTGTCGCGCCGATTGCCACATCGTGGCTCGGCGCCTAAGGCCGGCGCGCGTCGCGTGGTCGCGCAACCGCTCGCGTGGCTTGTGGGGAACCGGCTCGCGCTGCGCGCGGCCCTGTGCGCGCTGATCGCGGTGCCGCTGCTCGGCGGCGGGTGGCTGTGGTTTCGCGACTCCTCGCTCGTGTCTGTCCGTCACGTGCACATAACCGGCGTCGAAGGCATCGACGGGGCCCAGATCCGCACCGCTCTGGACGACGCGGCCGCGCGCATGACCACGCTCGACTTCAACGCCGCCGCGCTGCGACCCGCGGTCGCCCAGTATCCGATCGTGGGAGCGCTGCGGGTGCGCACCGGCTTCCCGCACACGGTCACCATCGCGGTCACCGAGCGCCCGCCCGTCGCGGCGCTGCTCAGCTCCGGGCAGCGCACCGCCGTGGCGGCGGATGGCACCGTGCTCGGGTCGGCCATGCTGTCGAGCTCGCTGCCCACGGTCGACGCATCGGTCGATCTTGCGCAAGGGAAGCGTCTGCACGAATCCTCGGCGCTTGAGGCGGTCGCCGTGCTTGCCGCCGCGCCAGCGCGAATCGAGCGCTACGTGGCGCGTGCCTACACAGGTCCCGAAGGGCTCACGCTGGCGATGCGCAACGGGTTGCTCGTGTACTTCGGCAACGCCACCCGCCCACACGCCAAGTGGCTGTCGCTCGCGCGCGTGCTCGCCTCACCGAGCGCGGCGGGGGCGTCCTATGTGGACGTGCGCCTGCCCGAACGTCCGGCCGCGGGATTCTCATCCGCATCGTCCTCGCCCACCTCCACCTCCACCTCCACTGCCGCCTCCGGCTCGACACTCGCACAGACGGAATCCTCCAACGAGACCGCCGCGACGCTCGCGGCCAGGCTCGAAGCCGCCATCGGCGGAGGCTCCACAGCCTCGACCACTCCCACCGAACCCACTCCCGCCGAAGCCGCGGCTTCCAGTGGCAGCGACTCTTCCTCGGCAAGTGGCGAAGCCGGTTCCGCCGCTTCCGGCGGTGAAGCGTCGGGCTCCTCGACCACCGCCGAAGCTTCTGCTTCGGGGTCGGCGGCCGAAGCCGCATCGACCCCCGCCGCCGGAGGCTGACAAACACTCAACTTCTACTCGAGATCAAGCCTGCTAATGAGCCAACTCTCACGCGATGGTCGAGGGTTGGCGGTTCTGCAACGAATGTTGCGAGAGTGAGGGTTGCCGTTGACAGGGCGAAGTTCCCTGCATAACTTGCGTATTCTGAAGGTTCGCTCCGCCACGCGGGGCAAACCTTAAACACCTACTGAAGGCTTCGGACATCATGGAGAGCGGCGGCAGTTACCTGGCGGTCATAAAGGTCGTGGGAGTCGGCGGAGGCGGGACCAACGCAGTCTCGCGCATGGTTAACGCGGGGCTTCGCGGCGTCGAGTTCATCGCCGCCAACACCGACAACCAGGCGCTCGCGATGTGCGACGCCGACATCAAGCTGAACATTGGCCACGAGTCCACCAAGGGCCTTGGCGCCGGCGCCGACCCCGAGGTCGGCTTCGGCGCCGCGGCCGAGTCGCGCGACGAAATCAAGGAGGCGCTGAAGGGCGCCGACATGGTGTTCGTCACGGCGGGCGAGGGCGGTGGCACGGGTACCGGCGCGGCGCCCGTGATCGCGGAGATCGCCAAGAACGAGATCGGCGCGCTCACCGTCGGCGTCGTCACCAGGCCGTTCGAGTTCGAGGGCTCCCAGCGCGGGCGTCAGGCGGTCGAGGGCATCGAGCGCTTGCGTGAGGTCGTCGACACGCTGATCGTGATCCCCAACGAGAAGCTGCTTGCTGTTGTCGAGCGGCGCACCTCGATGCTCGACGCCTTTCGCGAGGCCGACAACGTGCTGCGCCAAGGCGTGCAGGGCATCACCGACCTGATCACGATTCCGGGTCTGATCAACCTCGACTTCGCCGACGTGCGCACGATCATGCACGACGCCGGCTCGGCTTTGATGGGCATCGGCACAGCCGGCGGCGAGGCGCGCTGTGCTGACGCCGCCCGCGCCGCGATCTCCTCGCCGCTTCTGGAAGAGTCGGTCAACGGCGCCACGGGCATCCTCTTGAACATCACGGGCGGCAAGGACCTCGGCCTGTTCGAGGTCAACGACGCCGCGGAGATCATCCAGAACGCCGCCGACCCGAACGCGAACATCATCTTCGGCGCCGTCATCGACGAGGCGATGGGCGACGAGGTGCGCGTCACGGTGATCGGCACGGGCTTCGACCATCGTCCCGGGCGTGCCGTGCGCGGCGATCGCAAGCGCCGCGAGGGCGGACGCCCGGATCGCGGCCCGCGCATCGACGATCGTCAGCGCTCCTCGCTTGAGATCTCCGACGACGACATCGACATTCCGCCGTTCTTGCGCTGAGCAAGCGTCGCGGCGCCATGCGCTATCGATAACCTGCCCGCCGTGCCGAATGCCCGCCGCACTCCGCTCTACGAGCGCCACGTCGCGGCCGGCGCGAAGATCGTGGACTTCGCCGGCTGGGAGATGCCCGTGCAGTATCCCGACGGGGTGCGCGTCGAGCACATGGCGGTGCGCGAGCGCTGCGGCATCTTCGACGTCTCGCACATGGGCGAGATCGAAACCTCCGGCCCCCAGGCCGAGGCGCTGCTGCAACGCCTGCTCTCAAACGACGTGGCGAAGATCCCCGTGGGTGGAGCGCAGTACAGCGTGCTGTGCAACGAGAGCGGCGGTGTGCTCGACGATCTGTTCACCTACCGCCTGGAGGCCGACCGCTATCTGACGGTCACCAACGCCTCAAACCACGAGCGCGACCTCGCGTGGTTTCGCGCGCACGGCGACGGCGCGCATGTCGGTGGGTCGCATCCCGACGGCTCGCACGCCGGCGACTTCGACGTCGAGCCGCAAGATCGCCTCGACGATTACGCGATGCTCGCGGTCCAGGGGCCGCTGGCCCGCGAGATCGTGCAGGCGATCTCCGACGCGCCGCTGCCGGCGCGCATGAGTGCCGCCACGCGCCGGCTCGCGGGCGCCGAGGTGCTCGCGTGCGGCACCGGCTACACGGGCGAGGACGGGGTCGAGCTGCTGGTTGACCCGGCGGATGCCCCGGCGCTGTGGGACGAGCTGGTGCACCGCGGCGCGGTGCCCTGTGGTCTTGCGGCGCGCGACACGCTGCGGCTAGAGGCCTGCTTTCACCTGTACGGCAACGACCTCTCGCTCGAGCGCAACCCGATCGAAGCGGGACTCGGCTGGTGCTGTCGCGAGGACACGGATTTCATCGGGGCGCACGCCATCCGCGCCGCGCGCGAGGCCATGGGCGCTGCCGCACACGCCTCCTCATCGGCGCAGGCAGCGACGAACCCCGCTGGCGGGCCGGCGGAAAAGCTGGTCGCCTTCAAGCTTGACGGCCCCGGCATCGCCCGCCAAAGCAATCCGATCGTGGGGGGAGGCGTTGTCACCAGCGGCACGCTCTCGCCCTGCCTGAACGCGGGCATCGGCATGGCCTACGTGCCCGCCGAGCATTCCGCGCTCGGGACCGTGCTTCAGATCGACGTCCGTGGCAAGATCCGCTCCGCGACCGTCATGCGCAAGCCGCTCTACCGAAAGGACGGGTAAATGGCCGAGGCCGAATACCCCAACGACCTGCTGTACCACCCCGAACACGACTGGGCGCGACTCGACGCCGAGGACCCCGACGTCGCGGTGCTCGGCATCACCTGGTTCGCCCAGGACGCGCTCGGCGAGGTGGTGTTCTTCGACCCGCCCTCACCCGGCACGATCGTCCACAAGGACGAGCCCTACGCCGAGGTCGAGTCCGTCAAGGCGGTCTCCGATGTGGTCGCGCCGCTGTCCGGGGAGATCGTCGAGGTCAACGAGAAGCTCGCCGACAGTCCCGATGCGATCAACGAGGACCCCTACGGCGAGGGTTGGCTGGTGAAGGTGCGCATGTCCGATCCGACCGAGCGCGAAGCGCTGCTGGACGCCGACGCCTACAGCGCGACCCTTGGCTAGCGGAGCCGTCGCGTCAAGCGGCTAGGCTGACTCGACACTTGACTCGCTACACCTCAGTCACCGACAGCGACCTCGCCGCGATGCTCGCGGCGATCGGGGTCTCCTCCGTGCGGGAGATCTTCGACCGCCAGATTCCCGAGGCTGTGCGGCTCGACCGCCCGCTCGATCTGCCCGACGGCATGGGCGAGCAGGAGGTCTACGAGCACCTGCGCGCGCTTGCCGCCCGCAACATCTCCGCGGAGGACGAGCTGTGCTTCCTGGGCGCCGGCATGTACGACCACTACGTGCCCGCGATCGTCGACATGCTGATGGAGCGCTCGGAGTTCCTCACCCCCTACACGCCCTACCAGCCGGAGATCTCTCAGGGCGGGTTGCAGGTCATGTTCGAGTACCAGACCGCCGTCTGCGAGCTCACGGGGCTGCCCGTGTCCAACGCTTCGGTGTATGAGGGACCGAGCGCGGTCGCCTCCGCCGGATATCTCGCCAAGCTGCACAACGACCGCGCGCGTTTCGTCGTCTCCGCCGGACTGCACCCGCACACGCTCGCCACGCTGCGCACCTACGCGCACGGCTACGGGATCGAGGTGGTCGAGGTCCCGCTCGTCGCTGGCGCCGATGCGTCCACATCTGCCGACGAGGGCGCCGGCGCGGGCCCGCGCGCGGCGGGCGTCACCGACCCCGAGGCGTGGGCTGCGGCGATCGACGAGCACACCTCAGCCGCGATCTTCGCCCAGCCCAACTTCTACGGCGCCGTCGAGGACGCCGCCGCGCTGTCCGCGGCCGCCAAGAGCGCGGGCGGCGAGCAGCTTGTCACGATCGCCCAGGTCAACCCGATCGCGCTCGGCGTGCTCGCCCCACCCGGGGAGTGCGGCGTGGACGTCGCCGTGGGGGAGGGCCAGTCGCTCGGCAATCGCCTGGACTTCGGCGGCCCCTCGTTCGGCTTCTTCGCCGCGCGCGAGGCCTATCTGCGGAGGATGCCCGGGCGCATCGCCGGGGAAACGACCGACGTGGACGGTCGTCGCGGTTTCGTGCTCACGCTGCAAACCCGCGAGCAGCACATCCGCCGCGAGAAGGCCACCTCCAACATCTGCACCTCCCAGGCGCTCAACGCGCTCGCCGGCGTCGTGTACCTGTCGTGGCTTGGGCGGCAGGGGTTCGTGGAGCTTGGCGAGCTGCTGCTGCGGCGCACCCACTACGCGCGCGAGACGCTGTGCGCTCTGGACGGCGTCACTCCGCTTCATTCCCAGCCTGTTGTGCGCGAGTTCGCCGTGCGCCTCGACGCCGACGTCGCGGCCGTGCGCCGCCGCTGTGCCGCGCAAGGCGTCAACTGCGGCGCCGACCTGCATGCGCTCACGGGGCGCGACGAGGATCGCGGTGGCCTGCTCGTGGCGATCACCGAGCGCCGCTCGCGCGCCGACATCGACCGTTTGGCCGAGGTGTTGGGCG
Organism: uncultured Solirubrobacterales bacterium; assembly: GCA_963715535.1. Lineage (GTDB taxonomy): Bacteria > Actinomycetota > Thermoleophilia > Solirubrobacterales > Solirubrobacteraceae > Palsa-744. Next base: position 66,245 of record OY970251.1, read on the forward strand.
CGGCCGTGGCGGCCGAGCACATGAGTACGTATGGCGGCGCTGGATCTGCGTCCTCGGTCACTCGCGTGCTTAGCACGCCACGTTCCCTGCGTCCTTGACCAGCTTGCCCTACGTACTCATGTGAGCAAGAGATATGACTAAGACCAACATGACCAACACGACCACATCCCGACCGCCCACAAGGGGCGAGCAGACCGCGCTGCAGCGCGAGCCTGCCGTCACGATCTTCGAGCGCGGCGCACCGGGCCGGCGCGCGTTCCAGTGCCCCGACCTGGACGTGCCCGACGTGGCGCTCGACGAGCTGCTGCCCGTCCACATGCGCCGCGCCGAGCCCCCGCGCCTGCCCGAGGTATCAGAGCCAGAGATCGTGCGCCACTACGTGCGCCTGTCCAAGCGCAACTTCGACCTGGACTCCGGCTTCTATCCGCTCGGCTCGTGCACGATGAAGCACAATCCGCGCCTGCACGAGCGTGTCGCGGCGCTGCCCGGCCACGCGCGCCTGCACCCGCTACAAGACCCCGAGCGCGCCCAGGGGGCGCTCGAGCTGATGTGGAACCTGGAGCGGGCTCTAGGTGAGATCTCGGGCCTGCCGCACGTCTGCCTGCAGCCATCCGCCGGATCGCACGGTGAGCTTGCGGGCGTGCTGCTCACCCGGGCCTACCACGAGGCGCGCGGCGAGACGCGCCACAAGGTGCTCACGCCCGACACGGCCCACGGCACCAACCCCGCGACCGTCACGATGGCGGGCTTCGAGGTCGTGAAGATCGCCACCAACCCCGACGGCGGCGTCGATCTCGAGGACCTGCGTGCCAAGGCCGACACGGACGTGGCCTGCCTGATGCTCACCAACCCCAACACGCTCGGCTTGTTTGACGCCAACATCCAGGAGATCGCGCGCATCGTGCACGAGGTGGGCGCCACGCTGTATTACGACGGCGCCAACCTCAACGCGGTAATGGGCCTCTCACGGCCCGGAGACATGGGCTTTGACATCGTGCACTTCAACCTGCACAAGTCCTTCACCCAGCCCCACGGCGGCGGCGGACCCGGATCGGGGCCGATCGCTGTGTCCGAGCGGATCGAGCCGTTCCTGCCGGTGCCGCGGATCGTGCGCCGCGAGGACGGGTCCTTCGAGCTCATCGACGGGGGAGAGGGCGCGGACGGGGCGGCGGCCCAGTCGAACGGGTCGCAGTCAAACGGATCGCAGTCCGATGGAGTTGACACGTCCCATTCGATCGGGCGCTTGCGCGGCTTTCAGGGCAACTACGGCTGCTTCGTGCGCTCCTACGCCTACATCCGCTCGCTCGGCGCGCCGGGACTCAAGGACGCCTCCGAGACGGCCGTGCTCAACGCCAACTACCTGCTCGCGCGGTTGCGCCAGCTCGGCGTCCTGGAGCACCTGCCGCTCGCCTACGGCGACCTGTGCCTACACGAGTTCGTGCTTTCGGGTGGGCCGATGAAGCGCAACTTGAAGATCAAGACGCTCGACCTCGCCAAGCGCCTGCTCGACTACGGCTACCACCCGCCGACCGTGTACTTCCCCTTGCTCGTGGAGGAGGCGTTGATGGTGGAGCCGACCGAGACCGAGACCAAGGAGACGCTCGACGGTTTTGCCGAGGCGCTCGCCGAGCTGCTGGCCGAGGCTGCCGGAGACCCCGAGATCGCGCTGCGGGCGCCATACACCACGCCGGTGCGCAGGCTCGACGAGGTTGGCGCGGCAAAGCATCCGGTCATCCGCCAGTCGCTTTGACGCTCGCGCTCGCGCCCCCGCCGAACCGGCCGGCTTCCCGGTAGCCTGGCTCGCCGTGCGCATCTTCTCCGGCATTCAGCCCACCGGCACCAAGCACCTGGGCAACTACATCGGCGCGATCCGCCAATACGTCGCCGGGCAGGAGCGCGGCGAGGGGCTCTATTGCATCGTCGACATGCACGCCACCACGGTCGCCTACGACCCGCTGCAACTGCGCCGCGGAGTGTACGATCTCGCGGCGCTGCTGCTCGCTGCGGGTCTCGACCCCGATCGCTGCATCCTGTTTCGCCAGGGCGACGTGCAAGAGCACACCGAGCTGTGCTGGCTGTTGTGCTCGGTCTGACGAGCTTGGCCGCCTGCAGCGCATGCACCAGTTCCGCGACAAGTCGGTTGCGCAGCGCGAGCTGGTGTCTGTCGGGCTGCTCGTCTATCCCGTCCTTCAGGCAGCCGACGTGCTCGCCTACCGCGCGCACGAGGTGCCCGTCGGCGAGGACCAGCGCGAGCATCTGGAGCTGATGCGCGACGTTGCGCGGCGCTTCAACTCTCGCTTTGGTGGGGGCAAGGACGTGCTGGTGGTGCCCGAGCACCGCATCCCGGAGGTGGGCGCGCGCATCATGGACCTGCAGGACCCCACGCGCAAGATGTCCACCACCGGCGGCTCGGAGCAGGGCACCGTGCACGTGCTCGACGAGCCCGCCGCGATCCTCAAGAAGTTCAAGAGCGCGGTCACCGACTCGGGACGAGAGATCGAGCGCTCGCCCGAGAAGTCCGGCGTCTCCAACCTGATCGAAATCCTCGCCGTCGCACGCGGGACGACTCCCGAGCAGGTCGAAGCGGACATGCGCGAGGCGCGCGGCTACGGCGACCTGAAGGTGGCGGTCGCCGAGGCGGTCGTCGAGATGCTCGCGCCCGTGCGCGAGCGCTACGCGCAGCTGCGCGCCGATGAGCCCGCGCTCGAGGCGGTGCTGGCCGACGGCGCTCAGCGCGCTCGCGCGATCGCTGCCGGGACACTCGCCGATGTGCGCGAGTGCATGGGCGTCGGCCCGCCAAGCATCTCGTCGTGAACACCCGAAAGTGCCGATTTGCGGGATATCTCGCCGAGGGATGCGCTTTACGCTCGGCGCCGTCGGGGGCGATCGGTACGGTAGCTCTGTGACGCTTCCCGCGCTCGACCTCGACCTCGAGATCTTCAGCGGCCCGTTCGACCTGCTGCTCGCGCTGATCCTGCGCGAGGAGGTGGACTTGCTCGACCTCGAGCTGGCCGACGTCGTGCTCGCCTATCTCGACCACCTGGAGGGTCGTGGCGAGCTGGACCTCGAGACCGCCACCGAATTCATCGTGCTGATCGCGGCGCTCTTGGAACTGAAGTCGCGCCTGATGCTCGCCGAGGACAGCGAGGAGCTGCTCGACCTCGAGCCCGGCGAGGCGGCTGAGGAGCTGCTGGAGCGGATGCTGCAGGCACGCCGTTATCGCTCGGCGTCGACGCACCTACTGGAGCTGTTCAAGCGCGAGCGGGGCGTGCGCTTTCGCAGTGCGCCGCTGCCGGCTCACTTGCGCAAGACGGTCGCCCAGCCAACCGACGGCTCACAGGACGCGGCGGTGCTCGGCAACGCGATCGGGAGGCTGCTGCGGATGCCGCCCACGATCAGCCTGCGCCACATCTCGGTTCAGCGCGTCACGGTCGCCGAGCGCCTGGACCATCTGCGTGGATTGCTGCGCCGCGGGCGCTTCAGCTTCGACGAGGCGGTGCGCGGCGAGGATCGCATGACAGTCGCCGTCACCGTGTTCGCGCTGCTCGAGCTGTACAAGCGCGGAGAAGCGTGGTGGGAGCAGGATCAGAGCTTCGGCGAGATCGCGGTTCACGCGGTTGCCAATGCGGAGCCAAGTCGGGCGCGTGCCGGAGGGCTTGCGGGTTGAGCGAGCGGTCGGGGCAGGATCAGTCACCGCTTGAGGATCGGCAGATGTCTGCCGATCAAGGAGATGTGCTTGCCACCGACGTTAAGTCAGAGCAGCTGAACGGCCTCGGCGAGGATGCCGAGCCCGAGGATGCCGAGCCGGTCCAAGTCGACGCTGTTGCCAGCGCGCTGGACATCGAGGGGCTACCCGACCCCGACCCCGCGGTCGTCCACACGATCGAGGCGCTGCTGTTTCTGGCGCCCGATCCGCTGAGCCCGCAAGAGCTGGCCGACGCGGCGCAGACCGAGGAGCTCGGGGTGATCGCTGGCCTGGTGGAGCTGGCCGAACGCTATGCGCCAGGTCGCAGCGGCATCCATTTGCGTGAGCTCGGCGGCGGTTTCACCTTCGCCAGCGACCCCGACACCGAGGAGTCCGCACGGCGCCTGTTCAGCCGTCCGCGCGCTTCGGTCCTGACCCCAGCCCAGGCGGAGACGCTTGCGATCGTGGCCTACCTGCAACCTGTCTCGCGCCCAGAGATCACCCGGATTCGCGGCGTCAGCGCCGACTCGGCCGCCTCGACCCTCCTGGAGCGCGGCTTGGTGGAGGAGTCCGGGCGCTCGCAGTTCGGTGCGGTGATGTATCGCACCACCACCCAGTTCCTGAAGCTGTTCGGCCTGAAGAGCATCGACGAGCTGCCAGACGTGGCCCAGTGGGACCCCACGCCCGAGGAGCAATCCGAGCTGCGCGACCGCTTGCTCCGAGCGGGCGAGGCGCGTAGTGGAGACGGACCGGCCACGTCGGAGTAACGATCAGGCTGCGCGAGCGGCGAGCTGTCCGCATGCGGCGTCGATGTCCCTGCCACGTGTGAGACGGACTGTCGCCTGTATGCCGCGAGCCTCCAGCGCCCCCTTGAACGCGGCGATCGAATCGCGGCTGGAGCCCTCATACGCCGAATCCGTCGGGTTGAACGGGATCAGGTTGACCTTGAACATGCGCGGCTGCTCGCCTGAGCCGCGTGGACCGAGCAGCTTGGCGAGCGCGACCGCCTGCTCGTAGCGGTCGTTGACCCCCGCCAACATCACATACTCCACGAACACGCGCCTGCGCTTGCGCTCGTAGAAGGCGCGGCAGGCGTCGATCACATCGGACAGCGGGTAGCGCTCGTTGACGGGCATCAGCTCGCTGCGCAGTGCTTCGTCGGCGGCGTGCAGCGAGAGCGCCAGGCGCAACGGCATCTCGCACTTGGTGAGCCGTTCGATCCCGGGAATCCAGCCAACCGTGGAGATCGCCGTGCGACGGTGGGTGATCCCCAGGTCCGGGAGTCGCTCGCACGCGGCGAGCACGGAGTCGAGGTTGAGCATCGGCTCGCCCATGCCCATGAACACGCAATGGTCGATCGCGGTCGTGCGACGGAAGTGAAGTGCCTGATCGACGATCTCAGAGGCCGTGAGGTTACGTCCGAACTTCATCTGTCCGGTGGCACAAAACGTGCACGTGAGCGGGCAGCCCGACTGCGAGGAGACACAGATCGAGTTGCGCCCGTTGCGGTAGCGCATCAGCACTGCCTCCAATGGTCGCCCGTCAGCGGTTGCAAACAGCGCCTTGACCGTGCCATCGCCGGCGTGGCGCTGCTCGCGCAACTCCAAGCTGGAGAACGGCACGTTCTCAGCCAGCCACTCGCGCAACGGGGCGGGTAGGTTGGTCATCTGCTCATACCCCGCGGCGCCCTTCGCGGCCCACTCCCACACCTGGCGCGCACGGAAAGCCGGTTGGCCCGCCGCGGCGAGTGTTTGATCGAGAAGCTCCAGATCCACATCCCTATCGTTGCAGCCGATGCGCTTGAGCAAGTATCTGGCCCACGCGGGCGTCGCCTCGCGTCGTGCCGCCGAGACGATGATCCGCGACGGTCGGGTGACCGTCGCCGGGGAGATCGCGCTCGATCCCGCGCTCGACGTGGACGAGCACAGTGCGGTCACGGCTGACGGGCGCTCGCTCGACGGACCAGAGGCGCGCGTCGTGTACGCGCTCAACAAGCCACTGGGAGTGCTCAGCACCGCGAAGGACACCCACGGTCGCCCGACGGTCGTCGCACTGATCGCAAATGAGCGCTCACGTCTCTACCCGGTGGGGCGCCTGGACGCGGACTCGAGCGGACTGATCCTGCTCACCAACGACGGCGCGCTCGCGCACGGCCTCACCCACCCCAGCTTCGAAGTCCAGAAGACCTATCGAGCGCGCGTCGGCGGCGGGCCGGTGGGGGACGCCTCACTGCGTCGGCTGCGCGAGGGCGTGAGCCTCGAGGACGGGATGAGCGCACCGGCGCGCGTGCGCCGTGTCGGGCGGGGTGTGCTCGAGCTGACGATCCACGAGGGCCGCAACCGCCAGGTGCGGCGCATGTGCGAGGCGGTCGGCCATCCCGTGGCCGAGCTGCGACGCATCGCGTTCGGGCCGCTGAAGCTGGGAGAGCTCGCGCCAGGCGCCCATCGGCGCCTGAGCGAGGGCGAGGTCGAATTGCTGCGCAGCTTGTTTTGAAACCGGTTCTGAAAGAATCGCCGGCGATGTCGCAACGTCTCTACGCCCTGCGGGGCGCGATCTCGGCATCTCGCGACGATGCACAGGAGATTCTGAGCGCCACGACCGAGCTGATGAACGAGATCATGCAGCGCAACACGCTCGTCCCCGAGCAGGTTGTGAGCTGCATCTTCACCGTCACCGACGACCTGACGGCGGAGTTCCCGGCGGTGGCGGCGCGCGCGCTCGGCTTCGAGCGCGTGCCGCTGTTGTGCGCACGCGAGATACCGGTGCCGGGTTCTTTAGAGAAGGTGATCCGCGTGCTGATCCACTATTACGCCGAGGAGGACCACGAGGCCAAGCATGTGTATCTACGCGAGGCTGCCACATTGCGCGTTCGACCTGCAGGCCGCCCAGTAGGGCCAAGCGGCTGACGTCTTCGTCCCGTGGATGCCAGACGCCAAACCCGAGCGGAGGCGTACTGGTAGTACGTCGAGCATCGGGGGTGGCGTCTGGCGCCGCGGGCGGTGCGCCACAATAGGCCACGATGGCACTCGAGTTCTCAGAGCGAATCGCGCGCATTCCCTCCTATCCGGCGGCGGGCGGCTACGCACAGCGCGCGCCGAAGGTGCGACTCGCCTCCAACGAGTCGCCGTGGCCACCACTGCCCGCGGTGATTGAGGCGATCCAGGGGGCGCTACCCACGCTCAACCGCTACCCGGACCCCACCAACGCGCTGCTGCGCGAGCGTCTGTCCGAGCGCTACGACGTGCCCAGTGCGCGGATCGCGATCGGCAACGGCTCGTGCGACATCCTGCTCGCGGCGGGCGAGGCGCTGCTTGAGCCCGGCGCGGAGCTCGTGTACGCATGGCCGTCGTTTTCGGTCTATCCACACCTGAGCGCCGCCTCGGGGGCACGCGCGGTCACCGTGGCGCTCGACGCAAACGATCGCCACGACCTGGGCGCGATGCTGAAGGAGATCACGGTCGCCACGCGTCTTGCGATCGTGTGCAACCCGAACAACCCCACGAGCACCGCGCTGCCGCTCGCCGAGATCGCGGACTTCATTGCCGAAGTCCCCAAGCACGTGTGCGTGATCGTCGATGAGGCCTACTGCGAGTTCAACCTGCTCGACGATCCCGACGCGTCGGTCGAGCTGCTCGCTCACCATCCGAACCTCGTGCTGCTGCGCACCTTCTCGAAGGTCTACGCGCTGTGCGGTCTGCGCGTCGGCTTCGCGCTGTGCGGCTCGGAGGACCTGCCGCGCGCGGTCGACCAGATTCGCCAGCCGTTCTTCTGCAACGCGGTCGCCCAGGTCGCCGCGGTGGAGGCGCTCTCCCATCAGGACGCCGTCACCGAGCGCGTGACACGCACGATCGCCGAGCGGATCTCGGTGGACGAGCGCCTGCGCGCCCTGGAGATCGCGCCGGCAGCCTCGCAAACGAACTTCTGCTGGTTCGGCCTCGGCGAGGAGGACCCCGAGCAGGCGGCCGCGCGCGAGGAGCAGGTCATGCGCGGACTGGAGGAGCGCGGCGTGCTTGTGCGCGGGGGAGGTGCGCTCGGTTGACCCGGCGCGCTGCGAGTCACCTATGGCACGCCCGAGGAGAACGCAATTTTCCTTGATGCTCTTGCGGAAGTCCTCTGAGGTCTGCTACAAACCTCCTAGACGATTATGAAGACGACCGCTCCCACATCAGCAAGCATCCGCGTGTCGTATCGGTCGTTTCGCTGCGCCTGGCGATTTAGCTAGGCGCTCCGGCCTGGTCTCATTCAGGTCGCACCACGGGTCCTTCACTGGATCGAGCGCCACTTCCGCCACGCTCGCACGACCAACCCGTACTGAAAGGATGAACGAATGATGATCGTCATGAAGGAGTCGGCCACCGAGGATCAGATCGGCTCGGTCGTAGAGAAGATCGAGCGAGCCGGCGCGCTCGCCCACCGCAGTCAGGGCGCGCGCGTAACCATAATCGGCGCGATCGGCGACGTCGAGCAGGACGCGAGCGTCGAGAGCCTGGGCCTGGAAGGCCAGCCCGGCGTGGATCGTGTCGTGCCGATTCTCAAGCCCTACAAGCTCGCCTCCTCGCAGATACGCCACGGCGAGCGCACCGTGCTCGACATCGAGGGGCGCAAGATCGGTGGCGAGCACTTCGCGCTGATCGCCGGTCCCTGCACGATCGAGACACGCGAGCAGACGCTCACCACCGCCGAGGTCGTCAAGGACGCGGGCGCTGCGCTGTTCCGCGGAGGCGCCTACAAGCCGCGCACCTCCCCGTACGCTTTCCAGGGGCTCGGCCAGGAGGGTTTGCGCCTACTCGCCGAGGCGAAGGAGCAGAGCGGCCTGCCGATCGTCACAGAGCTGATGGACATGCGCGACCTAGAGCCGGTGCTCGAGGTGGCCGACGTCGTGCAGATCGGCGCGCGCAACATGCAGAACTACCCGCTGCTGGCCGAGGTCGGCCGCTCCGGGCGTCCGGTGCTGCTCAAGCGCGGGCTCTCCTCGACGCTCGATGAGCTGCTGATGGCCGCCGAGTACATCCTCAAGGAGGGCAACCCGAACGTGATGCTGTGCGAGCGCGGCATCCGCACGTTCGAGACCGCCTACCGCTTCACGCTCGATTTGATGGCGGTGCCGGTGCTCAAGGAGCTCTCGCATCTGCCGGTGATCGTGGACCCGAGCCATGCGGCGGGCAGGCGCGACCTCGTGCTGCCGCTATCGCTCGCGGCGGCTGCCGCCGGGGCGGATGGGATCATTGTCGAGGTGCATCCGAACCCCGACGAGGCCATCTGCGACGGTCCGCAGGCGCTGATCGCGGACGAGTTCGCCGATTACGCGGCTGCTGTGCAGAGTGCCGCGGCGCTCGCTGGGAAGGCATTCACCACCGCTTGAGGGTCGATCGAAGCATATGAAGGTGGCGGTGCTTGGGGTCGGGCTGATCGGGGGCTCCATCGGTATGGCCGCCCGCCGTCGCGCGGGTGTGCGCGTCGTCGGCTATGACCCACACGCGGAGGCGCTGTCGGCGGCGGTCAAGCGCGGCGCGATCGACGAGCCGGCCTTCGAGATCGCCGATGCCGTGCGCGACGCCGACATCGTGTTCGTCGCCACCCCGGTTGGAGTGGCGACGCAGACCGCGCGTCTCGCGCTGGGGGCGGCGGGGGCTGAGTGCGTCGTCAGCGATGTCGGTTCCACCAAGCGAGCGATCGTGAACGCGATCTCCGATTCGCGCTTCGTAGGCGCCCACCCTCTCGCCGGCGCGGAGACGTCCGGGGTGGGAAATGCACGCGAGGATCTGTTCGAGGGTGCGGTGTGGTATCTGACGCCGCTCGCCGGGGCGGGATGGCAGGCGGCCGGGGCCTCCTCTCCCGCCAAGCCGGGGGGCACGGCGGGAACGCCAACAGGGGCAGCCGATCCGAGCGAGACGCAAGGTCCTGTCGATGCGGCTCCATGGGCGGTCGAGCGGCTGCGCGGGCTGATCGAGCGGATTGGGGCGCGAGCGGTCGCGATCGACCCCGACGCCCACGACCGCCTGATGGCAAGCGTCTCGCATCTGCCGCACGTATTCGCGAACGTGCTCGTCGCCCATGCGCTCGATGCGTTGCAAAGAAGGGACATCGAGGCCCACAGCGCGGGGCTGGGCTCCGGCCCGAGCTTTCGTGACGCCACGCGCGTGGCGGGCGCCAACACGGCGATCTGGACCGACATCTACATGTCAAATCGCGACGCGGTGATCGAGGCGATAGACGACGCGGTCGAGCGGCTCGGTCGAGTCCGCACCGCGCTCGCGGACTCCGACAGCGGCGAGCTTGCGGCATGGAACGAGCAGGCGCGCGCGGCGCGCCAACAGCTCCAGCAAGCAGGCCTTGCCTCGGGCTCGTAGGGTAGGACGCGATGGATCTGCGCTTCGAGCCCTCCGCCGGGTTGCATGGCGAGCTGACCGCTCCGCCGGACAAGTCGATCTCCCACCGCGCGGCACTGCTCGGCGCGATGGCCTCCGAGCCGACCCGCATCGAGAATTATCTTCACGCGGCGGACACCGATTCCACGCTCGCGGCGGTCAGGGCGCTGGGCGCGCTCGTGGACGAGCGCGACCCCCCGTCGCGGGGGGCAGGCGGCACGATCACGATTCGGGGAACCGGCTTGCGCGAGGCGCGAGTCCCGGACGGCCCGATCGACGTCGGCAATGCCGGCACGCCGTTGCGCCTGCTGCCCGGTTGGCTTGCCGCCCAGGAAGGACGCTCGTTCACGCTCGACGGCGACGAGTCGATCCGTCGCCGCCCAGTGGACCGGGTTGCCGAGCCACTGCGCTTGATGGGCGCCGGCGTCGACGCACGCGAGGATCGCTTCCCGCCGTTTCGGATTCGCGGTGCGCGGTTGCGCTCGATCGCCTACGAGTTGCCGGTCGCAAGCGCTCAGGTCAAGTCGTGCGTGCTGCTGGCGGCGCTCGCGGCCGACGGTGCGACGACGGTGGGCGAGCCCGCACGCAGCCGCGACCACACCGAGCGGATGCTGTTGCGCGCCGGCGTCAACATCCACCGCAACGGCAGGCACGTCACCGTGGTAAACGCCGATGAGCTGGTGCTCGACCGCGTGATTGTGCCCGGCGACCCAAGCTCCGCCGCCTTTGCGATCGCCGCGTGCGTGCTTGTCCCAGGCTCGCGCCTACTCGTACGCGACGTCGGCGCAAACTGGACGCGTACAGGGTTCTTGCGCATCGTGCAGCGCATGCGCGGGATCGTGCTCGGCGACCTCGAGGACGAAAGCGGCGAGCTGGTCGCCGAGGAGCCGATCTGCGATCTCGATGTCGCCCATGGAGCACTGGAGGGCACATTTGTGGAGCCCGAGGAGGTTCCGCTGGCGATCGACGAGCTGCCGCTCGTCGCGTTGCTGGGGTGCTTTGCGGAGGGGGAAACGGTCGTGCGTGGCGCCCAGGAGTTGCGTGTGAAGGAGTCGGACAGGATCGCGACGGTGGTCGAGGGCCTGCGTGGGCTCGGCGCCGACATCGAGGCGAGCGAGGACGGTTTTGCCGTGCGTGGCAGCCCCAGGGGTGCGCGTGGCGGCGGCCTGAGGGGTGGGGAGATAGACGCCGCCGGCGACCATCGCCTGGCGATGATGGGCGCGGTCGCCGGGCTTGCCTCGCGCGAGGGGGTTCTCGTGCGCGGGATGGAGGCGGCGGATGTTTCTTATCCGGGGTTCTCGCGGGACATCGCCGTGCTTTCCTGAGAGGGCAAGAGCCGGAGCAGGGCCGGCTGGGGCATGGTCAGTGGAGCCACCCCATGAACTTTTCTCATCCGGGGCTTGACAACAGCCTGTAGGTCGAGTATAAAGGAGCCATGTCCAGGCGTTCTCCGCATGGGGGATGCACCCCGATGTGGGACTGGCAAACATAAGGTCGGGTTTTGGGTCGGTCTCTGTGGTCGACATCCAAACGGTTTGGCAGGGCCCTTGGGAGAGGGACCGGGTCGCAACGAGAGGGAGTTGTTTTTCGCGTGGTTTCTTTTGGGGATAACGTGCTTGGGAGTCCGTGTGCCGCTGGAGCGTCCTTTATAGGACGTGTCAGCGTCGCTGACACGTCTCTCTCTCTCTCTCTCTCTCTGGCCGGGCCGCTCACCAGCTAAGTTCCGCTCGGCCCCGCCGTCTTGCCGGGCAGAAGGCCCGGCTTGGTTTCTCGCACCTTCATGGGTACTTGCGCGCTGTAGGCGCGCTTTCAGCTTCTTGTTCTTCCGTCGCCGCGGGTGCTACGCCCGTGGCGGTCTTGCGCTGCCCGGGCTCCCCCATGCGGGGATACCCCTTGGGGCACAGGCAGGCGGTCGGGTCTTGTTGTCCGGGTCTCTTTGAGGAGGGGATGTGAACGTGGGTGCTCATCGGTCTGTGTTGAGGAATCTTGTCCGGCTGTGCAGCGTGCTCGCCGTTGGACGAAGCACTGCGGGTGGGCGCGTTGGCGGCCGTACTTTCACCGTGCTCGCGCTGAACGTCGCTGCCGTGATTGCCTGTGCTCTTCTGGGTGCGCTAACCCCCGGTCTCGCTCAAGCCGAACCCCCCAAGCTCATCTCCTACGGCTCGTTTAGCGCGCACGAGGCGCACGCGGTTGACCTTGCTGTGGACGGCTCTGGAGACCTGTTCGTGTCGGGTCTCATACAAGGGTTCTTTGAACCCTCGCCGGTGGTTAAGCTCGATCCTTCAGGCAACTTGCTCTCGCCGCCATCCCCGTTTGGGTCGGGGCACTACTCGGGAGTTGCGGTGAACCCGACGGACGGCGACGTGTACGTGCTCGGCGAAGAAGGAGGCTTCCTCACGCCGGCCACGCCCGCGACGATTTTCGTATATGACCCCAACACGGGCGTGCAAGTGTCGTCGTTTGAAGTGTCGACGTCACGCAATTTCCACGGCTTCTTTACAGACGTACAGATTGCGGCCGACTCGACCGGCAACGTGTACGTGCCGAATCCCCTGGAAAACGAGGTGATGGAGTACAGCCCGAGCGGCACGCTGCTGAAGACCCTCACGGGCTCCGGCACCGGTGCGCTCAAGGAACCGACCGCGGTCGCGATTGACTCCTCTGGCGATCTCTGGGTGGCCGACGCCGGCAACAACAGGATCGTGGAGTTCGATTCCAGCGGTGCGCCTGTAGAAAGGAACGGCACGCCCGTAGAAATCACAAGCGAAGGCGTGTGGTCGGTTGCACTCGATGGGCATGGGGATGTGTTCGCGCTCGTCGAAAACAGCGCGGACCCGTGCGGCGAAATCGGCTTGTCCTGTCTGCATCTCGTCGAGTACAGCTCGGAAGGCAAGCAGCTCGCCGATGTGGGGGCCGGCCGCTTTGGCGAACCTGCAGGCGAATCGAATCGCTTCAACACCATGGTCGCTGAGAACCAAGCGAATGGGCATCTATACGTGATTGACGGCCACAAAGAAACCGTCTGGATCTTCGGGCCTCCGATCGCGCCCGCGGTCGACAGGGAGTTTACCGCCGAAGTCAGTGCCTCCGAAGCGAAGCTCGGCGCGCTCGTGAACCCCGGCGGCCTCCAGGCGAGCTACCGCTTCGAATATGGTCCTACCAGCGCGTATGGTAGTTCGACGCCCTTCCCGGAAGGAAGCGTCGGCGAAGGGCTCGAATCGCACACGGTATGGGCGGCCGCAAGCGGCCTCGCGTCCGGGAGTACCTACCACTACCGTGTCGTTGCAACCAACGAATTGGGAACGATCTACGGTCCCGACCAAACCTTCACCACGCTGAGCGTCGAGGAGGCAGCCTGCCCCAACGAACAGCTGCGCGTTGGGTTCGCCGCGAGGTTGCCCGACTGCCGCGCTTACGAGCTGGTGGCGCCGCCAGTCGAGAACTCGGCCCAATTCGATGCCGGAGAAGACCAACCCTTTGCGTACTCGAGCATCGCCGCCGCGGACGGAGAAGCGGTCACGCTCCACACCAAGGAGCCGTATCCGGGGGCGCCCAGCGGTGGTTGGGACTACGTGGGTACGCGCGGCGCGGCCGGCTGGACCGTGGAAGACATCGTACCGATCGAATCTTACGACGGGGTGACCTGTCCGAACGACAAAGTCGTATATGCGTACTCGGAACAATTCACAAAAGAGGTAATCGAAACCGGTGGAGGGTCACGTGCGTCGCGCGCCCCGAGCCAGAACCTCCCACAAAACCCGGAATCGTGCAATGCCGACGGCCTCCGGGTCGTTAGTGGCGAACCCGTGGGTTACCTGAACCTGCTGGTGCGCGACAGCACGACCGGTGTTTACCAGCTTGTCAACGTCACACCGCCGGGCGTGACACCGGCCGACGCACACTTTCAGGCCGCCTCCGCCGATCTCAGCCACGTGTTCTTCACGGAGACTTCGCCCCTGGCAGAAGGCTCGCAGTCCGGCGTTGAAAACCTGTACGAATGGGACGAAGGCGCGCTGCGGCTGGTGAGCGTGCTGCCGGACGGCACAGCGGTCCCCGGATCGCTTGCGGCGGAAGCGCCGCCGCAGACGCGCAACGAATCGGGTAACGGAGAAGCTGCGCCCGAACACGAAAATGTGGTCTCAAGCGACGGTTCGCACGTTCTCTTCACCTTCGGTGGCGCCCTCTATGACCGTATCGACGGGCAACGCACCGTACAGATCGACGAAAAACAGGGTGGGTCTGACCCCAGTGGCGGTGGCTCCTTTAAGGCCGCGACCTCCGACGGTTCGAAGGTCTTCTTTCTCGATGAAGGCAAGCTCACGGCCGACTCAACGGCTGCCGTGGGCGAACCTGACCTGTACGAGTGCGTGCTGCGTGAGGGCGCAAGCAAATGCGAATTGAGCGACCTCACGGTCGCTGCGGCGGGCGAACGCGCCGACGTGCTGCGTGTCACGCCGTTCGGCCTCCACGACAGCTCCTACGTCTACTTCGTCGCTAAGGGTGTGCTGGCGTCCAACACGAGAGAATTCACGAACAGCGAAGGTAAAACACTCGTCGAAGCCGCGGAACCTGGAAAGGAAAACTTGTATCTGTGGAACGGGGAAAAGACGACGTTTATCACCACCGGCGTAACCATCAAGGACAGAGGTTCCGCCGGCGGGCGAACCTCGCCCGACGGCAAGTGGCTGGCGTTCGAATCGACGGAGAGCCTGACAGGTTATGACAACGTCGAACCGAACAACGATCCTGCAAGGGAGCTCTTCCTGTACAGCGCCGTCACTGGGCAGCTCGCCTGTGCCTCGTGCAACTCCACGGGCGAACCTCCGGTCTCAGGAGGTGGCGCGGATTTGGTGCAGGAAGGATTCGAACGCTGGGGTCGGAACATGCTCACGGACGCCGGCCAGGCGTTCTTCGAAACGAGGGACGCGCTTGTGCCCTCCGATACGAACGGTCGGCTCGACGTCTACGAGTACGAGGACGGCCATGTGTATCTGATCTCGAGCGGCACGAGCTCCTTCGAATCGAATCTGGAGGGCGTGAGCGAAAGCGGTAATGACGTGTTCTTCAGGTCAAACCAAGCGCTCCTGTCGCAAGACACCGGAGAAGGAGAGATTGTCGTCTACGATGCGCGCGTCAACGGAGGCTTTCCCGAACTGTCCTCCCCGCCGGCGTGTACGACCGCCGATGCCTGTCGTACACCCGTCTCGCCGCAACCCTCGATCTACGGGGCACCGTCGAGCCAGACGTTCTCCGGTGTGGGGAACCTTGCCCCGCCCGAAGTGAAGCCGAAGGCTAAGCCCAAGGCGAAGCCCGTGAAGTGCAAGAAGGGTTTTGTAAAGAGGAAAGGCAAGTGTGTGAGAAAGCCGGGGAAGAAGGCCAAGAAGTCCGCCCACGCCAACAAGAGGGGTAAGCGATGACGCGCTCCAGGAGAATCCCAACAGCACTATCGTTCGCGGTCGCTGCGATCGTGGCGTTGGGGGTGGGAGCGTCACCGGCGCTTGCCGTCGGCGAAGCGCACCCGTTCCTGCATGAATTCGGCCGTAGCGCGACGGAAACGTTTTCGAACCCGAACGGGATCGCGATCGACGAATCGAGCGGCGATGTGTACGTCGCCGACATCGGCACAGACGCGGTGTACAAGTTCAACGCCAACGGCGAACCGGAAGAATTCGCGGCACTGCACTCCGATGAGTTGACGGGTGTCGCCACGCCGGACGGATCGTTCTCGTTCCCTTCGCTGTACGGCAGTCCCGCGGCGATCGCGGTCGATAACGCTTGCGTGCAGCACGCCCCGGTGCTCACCGGCAGGGCCTGTGAAGAATTCGACTCTTCCGCCGGCGATCTGTACGTGATGGATGGGGGCCATGGCACGATCGACAAGTTCAGCCCCGAAGGCAGGTATCTGAGCCAGATCGGCGGCTTCACGCCATCCACCGGCTCCGCCGAAGGCGAACTGTTGGGGCTCGGTCTCGACGGGAGTGGCACCGTGCACGTCGACCTGAGCACGCTGGGGTCCGACAAACTGATGATCGACGAATTCAACGACGCGGGCGTGAACATTGCTCGCCAGGAATGGCGATCGCAGGACTACAATGGTGAAACGGGTGTGCCCACCTTCGAATCCCCGGACCACGGTTTTGCTGTATCCGCCACGGGCGACGATTACCCGATCTACGAACCGTCGTGCTCGTGCACGCTCAAGTTCGGACAGAAGCTATCCGTGCTTGGCCGCGTGGACGGCGACGAAGCGGGCGACGTTGCTGTGGCCATCGACCCCGCGACCGGTCACCTCTTCGCAGACGATCAGTCCTCTGTGGCTGAGTGGGACACGGGCGCGATGAATCGCAACAGCAGGGAGGTCGCCGGCGACGACGGGAGCGCCGGCACGCTCGTCGCGCGCTTCGGCTCGGCCGGACTTTCGGGGACCTCGGGCGAGGGCGGGATCGCCGTGGACGGCGTGACAGGGGATGTGTACGTTTCAAACCCAGCCAATGGCATGGTCTATGTCTTCGGTAGCGACACCTCGGTCGTGACAGTTAGCGAACCGACGGGCGTGACCGAGGAAGCCGGTAGCTTGAGTGGTACGGTCGATCCGGGTGGCGCCGCCGTCAGCGGATGTGAGTTCGAATACGGTCTCACCGACGAATATGGCAACGGCCCTTACAACCAAAGTGTGCCCTGCAAGCAGACGCCGGACGAAATAGGAGCGGGAAGCACTCCCGTGGCGGTCTCCGCACAGCTCGAAGGCCTCAAGCCCGGTGAACTTTACCACTTCCGTCTCGTGGCGACCAACGCCAACGGCGCGGGTGAGGCCAGCGGTATGCTCGCGACGCAGGGCGTCGGTTTCGGCATCAAGAGCTTTGAAACTAGTTTCCTAAACGAAAATGGCACGCTCGATACTCAGGCAGGCTCACACCCCTACCAGTTCGTCAACGTCTTCACGCTGAACTCGCATTTCAAGCGCCTCGAATCGAACGCCGATTCACCGTACGTCCGCCTACCCGACGGCGTCTTGCGGGATATCAAGGTCGATCTGCCCCCTGGCTTTGTCGGTGACCCAAATGCGACCACCAAGAAGTGCACCGGACAGGAGCTGCGCGCACAAACATGTCCACTCGAAGCGCACGTGGGTTCACTGTACCTGAACTGGTCAGAGAACCAGCCTGTTCAACCGGAACACAACGGCGAAGTCTATGTTATGTCGCCCGTACGAGGTGTGGCTTTGCAGATAGGCATGAATTTTCTCGAACCGCTGCTGTATATCGACAATGGATTGCTCGCCGGTGGAAACTACCCTGTGCAGGCGACGGTGACCGAAGCACCGCCATCGGCGCCCGTCCTCAAGAGCAGGCTGGAAGTCGCCGGCTTCGTGGGCGAAGGGGTCAACCGCAAACCGTTCCTGACGATGCCGACAGGCTGCCACGGCCCGCTGCGCTCGACGATGGAGGCCACCTCGTGGGCTGAACCTGACCATTGGGTGACGGCAAGCACGGTTACGCACAACGTGGCGGGTACGCCTGTGTCGCTGACGGGCTGCTCGAAGCTCAGGTTCCCGGCGGAAATCAGTGTTGAGCCTGATAGCAGCGACGCGAGTACGTCTTCGGGTTTGACGGTGAACGTTCACGTACCGCAGAACGCCGCGTTCAATCCCGATGGTCTGGCGGAGTCGGCGCTCAGGGACACGACGGTGGCGTTGCCCTCGGGCGTGGCGATCAACCCGTCGGGTTCTGAAGGTCTTGAAGCGTGCTCGTCCGATGTGGGTGCGTTGCCCAAAGGCGCGCTGGGTAGTCCTGGCGATCAGATTGGCTATGAGGGCTCCGAAGAATTGAACGCTGAATACGAACCGGGTGTGAAGTGGAACACGTTCACGGCGGAAGTCCCGAGTCCGCTTGCGCCGGGGACCAACTTCTGTCCGAACGGTTCGAAGGTTGGGACGGTGAAAATCAAGACGCCATTGTTGGAACACGAATTGGAAGGCGCAGTGTACCTGGCCGCTCAGGAAGCAAACCCGTTCGGGAGCCTGATCGCGATGTACATCGTCGCGGACGATCCTTTCTCGGGGAGTTTGATCAAGCTCGCGGGAGAAGTGTCGTTGAACCCGAGCACAGGGCAGATCGTGACGACGTTCAAGAACACTCCCGACCTACCGTTTGAAAACCTCGAACTGCACTTCTTCGGTGGGGAACGCGCACCGTTGGCCACACCGTCGCGTTGCGGTACCTACACGACGACTGCAACGTTTACGCCATGGGACGGCAACGGTCCTGTGAGCGCTGAATCGAGCTTCAATATCGATCACGGTCCGGGTGGCGACCCGTGCCCTGGCGCGAGTCTGCCGTTCAACCCGTCGTTGACTGGTGGCGCGACGAACGTCAACGCGGGTGCGTTCAGCCCGTTCACGCTGACGATGACCCGCAAAAACGGTGAACAGAACCTGCAATCGGTGGAAGCGCACCTACCGCCGGGACTGTTGGGGATCCTCTCGAACATCGAACTGTGCGCGGAACCGCGGGCCAACCTCGGCGAGTGTCCTGCGAACAGTCTGATCGGCGAAACGACGATCGGTGTCGGTGTCGGCAATCAACCCTACACCGTCTCCGGCGGCAAGTTCTATTTGACCGGCCCTTATAACGGGAGTGGTCCTTGCACGGTGGGACAGTCAGGGTGCGCACCGTTCGGCATCACCTTTGAGGTTCCCGCGAAGGCAGGGCCGTTCGACCTTGCGAACACGAAAAACAACCATCCCGCGTGCGATTGCGTGCTTGTCAGGGGGAAGATCGAAGTCAATCCGATAACCGCCGCGATCACGATCGTGAGCAACCCGCCGGGTACCCCCGATGCGATCCCGACGAGCATCGAAGGGATACCACTGGAAATCCAGCACGTGAACGCGATCACGACTCGTGGAGACTTCCAGTTCAACCCGACGAACTGCAACAAGATGCAGGTCACCGGCACGATCCACTCGAGCGAAGGCTCGACAGACACTATCGACGTGCCATTCCAGGTCACCAACTGTGCGGTGTTGAAGTTCGCTCCTAAACTGGCGGTCTCCGCGTCAGGGAAAACATCCCGCGCGAACGGTGCGAGCCTGAACGTGAAGTTGACGTATCCCAAAGCACCGTTTGGGTCGCAGGCGAACATCAAGTCGGTCAAGGTGGATTTGCCCAAGCAGTTGCCGTCGAGGTTGACCACGTTGCAGAAGGCGTGTCCGGCAAAAACATTTGAAGCTAATCCCGCCGGTTGCTCGACGGCGTCGATCGTGGGGCATGCGACCGCGATCACACCGTTGATCCCGGTGCCGCTCACGGGACCGGCGTATTTCGTGAGCTACGGCGGGGCGAAGTTCCCCGAACTCGTGGTCGTCCTCCAAGGGTATGGCGTGACGCTCGATTTGCATGGGGAAACGTTCATCAGCAAAGCCGGAATCACCTCGAGCACGTTCCACGCGATCCCCGACGCTCCCGTCGGCAGTTTCGAACTGAACCTGCCGCAAGGCAAATACTCCGCGCTTGCCGCCAACGGGAACTTGTGCAAGAGCAAACTTGCGATGCCGACAGCATTCACGGCGCAGAACGCCGCCACGATCCACGAGAGCACGAAGATCGGCGTAACAGGCTGCCCGAAGCTCAAGAAGAAGACCAAGAAATCCTCCAAGCACCACAAGGCGAAACTGCACGGGAAGAAGAAATGAGATGCGTGGCGGTGAGACGATGCTGTCGAGCCGGGCGGCGTCCAACGGGATAGTCCGCGAGGACGGCGATGCGGCGCGCGAGCTGGGCCGCGAGCGCGTGAGCGAGGTCCAGCGCGTGCGTCTGCTCACTGCACTGTTGGAGATCGGCGCCGAGCGAGGTGCCGCGAACGTCACCGTCGCACACGTGGTCCAGCGCGCGGGCGTGTCGCGGCGCACGTTCT
Source organism: uncultured Solirubrobacterales bacterium (assembly GCA_963715535.1). Classification (GTDB taxonomy): domain Bacteria; phylum Actinomycetota; class Thermoleophilia; order Solirubrobacterales; family Solirubrobacteraceae; genus Palsa-744. Next base: position 86,213 of record OY970251.1, read on the forward strand.
ACGAATTGTTCGCCGATCGCGAGGAGTGCTTTCTGGCTGCGTTTGACGAGGCGGTCGCGCGCGCTTCGCGCTACGTGCTCGATGGGTATGACCCTGGGGCTCGTTGGGTGGAGCGCGTCAGGAGCGCGCTGGTCATGCTGCTCGAGTTCCTCGAAGTCGAGCGCTATGCCGGGCAGCTCTTGATTGTCGGCTCGCTCGGCGCGGGCCAACTCGCGATCGAGCGCCGCCAGCGCTGCATCGCCCAAATCAGCACTCTCATAGACGAAGGGCGCAACGAGTCAAAGGCCGGCGCCGAACTGCCACCACTGACCGCCGAGGGCGTCGTTGGCGGCGCTCTGTCGGTGCTGCACTCGCGGCTCCTTGCCTCGTCGCCTCCCGCAGACGGGGACCCGTGCGGCGGGGATCGCCCGGACGATTCGCTGCGCGAGCTGACCGGCGCGCTGATGAGCATGATCGTGCTGCCCTATCTCGGTCCCGCCGCCGCTCGCAGAGAGTTCAGCCGTCCCGTGCCAAAGCGCCGCGCGATCGCCCACACCGATCCCGGCGATCCCCTGCGCGGCGTGGGTATGCGGCTCACCTACCGCACCATGCGCGTGCTCACCTCCGTAGCCGAGAACCCGAGCGCCTCCAACCGCGAGGTCGGCCGCGGCGCCGGCTTGGAGGACCAGGGCCAGATCTCAAAGCTGCTAGCCCGCCTGCAACGCCTGGAGCTGATCCAGAACACCCGCTCGCAGGCCGCCCGCGGCGCCCCAAACGCCTGGGGCCTCACCGAGCGCGGCTGGAGCGTGCAGCGCGCAATAGCAGAGCAGGGTGAGCGCAGGTAACGTCTGGGCGGTGCTGATCGCGATCGACGGGCCCGCCGGTGCCGGAAAGTCCACGGTGGCACGGGCGCTTGCCGAGCGACTCGGCTTCACCTATCTCGACAGCGGCGCGATGTACCGCTGCGTGGGACTGCTCGCGCTTGGCGCTCCCGACCGGATTCCGGCCGCTCTGGCGGACTCGGCTCGCATCGAGTTCGCGGAAGAGGCGGATCCCGCGCTTCGCCGGGTGCTGCTCAACGGGCGCGACGTCAGCGAGTCGATCCGGGTCCCAGAGGTCTCCGAGGCCGCCTCGCGGGTCGCGGCCGATCCGGGTGTGCGCAAGGCGCTTGTGGCAAAGCAGCGCGAGCTGATCTCCAGTGGCGACTGTGTGGCCGAGGGTCGCGACATCGGCACCGTCGTCGCGCCGGACGCCGAGCTGAAGGTGTACCTGACGGCCGATCCAGCCGAGCGAGCCCGTCGCCGCGCGGTCGAGCTGGGCGGCGATCAGGCGACCGTCATGGCAGAGCAGACGCTGCGCGACCAGCGCGACTTCACGCGCGCCCACAGCCCGCTACAAGCCGCTCCCGGCGCCGTCGTGCTCGATACGACCGGTATGACCGTCGAGCAGGTCGTGGAGCGCATCGTGGAGCTTGCGAGGGCGCCTCGCACGTCGGCATAGGGTCTCGTTTGAAGCTTCCGAACCGGAATCGATGCGCCGGCAGGTCATACTCCCCTGATGCAGAAGGTGGCGATAGTCGGCTATCCGAACGTGGGCAAGTCCTCGCTGGTGAACCGCTTGGCGGGCTCGCGCGAGGCCGTCGTGCACGAGCGGCCGGGGATCACGCGCGATCGCAACGAGATCGAGTGCGAGTGGGGCGGGCGCACCTTCACGCTGATCGACACGGGCGGCGTGGACTTCCAGGACGAGGATCCGCTGTCGGGCTCGATTCGCGAGCAGGCGCGCGCAGGGTTGGCCGACGCGCAGGTCGCGGTGCTGGTCGTGGACGCGAAGGCGGGCACACGGCCGGGCGACGAGGAGATGGCAGAGCTGTTGCGCCGCTCGCCCTTGCCGAGCATCGTCGCCGCGAACAAGTGCGACGGGGTCGTCGACCTGCCACTTGCCGCCGACTTCCATCGCCTCGGCTTCGGCGAGCCGCTTGCGGTCTCCGCGGCACAGGGGCTTGGCACGGGAGACCTGCTCGACCGGATCGTCGAACTGCTGCCGCCCGAGCAGGACGCCATCGCCGACGAGGAGGAAATCCGCCTTGCGCTGATCGGCCGCCCGAATGTCGGCAAGTCCTCGCTTGTCAACCGCTTCCTCGGCGAAGAGCGCGTGATCGTCTCGGAGGTCGCGGGCACCACCCGCGATGCGATCGACACGCCGCTCGAGGTGGATGGACGGCGGCTCGTGCTGATCGACACGGCCGGCATGCGCCGCCAGTCAAAGGTGTCCGACTCGGTCGAGTACTACACGACCCTGCGCTCCCAGCGCGCGGCCGAGCGCGCCGACGTGGCGCTGGTCGTGTGCGACGCACGAGACGGGGTCACCGCGCAGGACCTGCGCGTCGCGGAGCTTGCGATGAAGGCCGGTTGCGCCACCGCGATCGTGCTCAACAAGTGGGACCTCCACGAAGGCACAGAGAAGGATCTCGACCACGAGCGCGCGCGTGTCGCCGAAAAGCTGCGATTGCGCCCGCGCGTGCTCACCGCCAGTGCGAAGACGGGTCGCAACGTCTCGCGCCTGATCGCCGAGGCGCTGGCGCTCGGCGATCGCCGGCGTGGGCGCATCCCCACGCCCGAGCTCAACCGTTTTCTCGCCGAGGCGGTGCAGGCGCGCCAGCCGCCCGTGGGCACGCGCCGCGGCTCCAGCCAGCATCGTCTGAAGCTGATCTACATGGCCCAGATCGAGGAGCGTCCGCCGCGCTTTGCGATCCAGGTCAACTCGCGTGCGCGCGTCACGCGCGATTACGCCTATTTCATCGAGAACCGCCTGCGCGCCCGCTATGGCATGGACGGAGTGCCCCTGATCATCGACTTCGTCGAGCGCGGCACCCGTACGCGCGTACAGGCTGCATAGAGCGCTCGGGCCCTCGGGCGCAATAGACTTCTCCACCACTTCTTCCCGCGCGACCTGGAGTCGATCCTCAAACCATGAGCCAACATTCCGACAATGAATTCCTGTTCACCTCCGAGTCGGTCACGGAGGGCCACCCCGACAAGATCGCCGACCAGATCTCAGACGGCGTGCTCGACGCCGTGCTCCGCGACGACCCCTACGGCCGCGTCGCTTGCGAGACGCTCGTCAACACCGGCCTGATCGTCGTCTCCGGCGAGATCTCCACCAATACCTACGTCGACATCCCACTGGTCGCACGCGAGACGGTGCGCAAGATCGGCTACGACAACGCCGCCTACGGCTTCGATTGCGACACGTGCGCGGTCATCAACGCGATCGACAAGCAGTCGCCCGACATCGCCCAGGGCGTCGACGCCGCCTATGAGACGCGCCACGATCCGGCCGACGAGGACGAGCTCGACGTCGCCGGGGCCGGCGATCAGGGAATGATGTTCGGCTACGCCTCCAACGAGACCGAAGAGCTGATGCCGCTGCCGATCGCGCTAGCCCACAAGCTCTCAAAGCGCCTGGCCGAGGTGCGCAAGGGCGAGGTGCTGCCCTACCTGCGCCCCGACGGCAAGACGCAGGTCACGGTGCGCTACAAGGGCGGGCGTCCGGTGGAGATCGAAAAGATCCTGATCTCCACACAACACGCCGACGGAATCGACTCCGAGACGCTGATCAAGCCAGACCTGTTCGAGCACGTGCTGCGCCCCGTGCTGCCGGTCGAGCTGTACGACGAGAAGAAGCTCACGAAGAACTTCCTCGTGAACCCCACAGGGCGCTTTGTGATCGGTGGGCCGATGGGCGACTGCGGTCTCACCGGGCGCAAGATCATCGTCGACACCTACGGTGGCATGGCCCGCCACGGTGGCGGCGCGTTCTCCGGCAAGGACCCATCCAAGGTGGACCGCTCCGCGGCCTACGCCGCACGCTGGGTTGCCAAGAACATCGTTGCGGCGGGACTCGCCGACCGCGCAGAGGTGCAGGTCGCCTACGCGATCGGCGTCGCCCACCCCGTGTCGGTGATGGTCGAGACGTTTGGCACCGAGAAGATCGCTCGCTCAAAGATCGCGGTGCTGGTTGACGAGCACTTCGACCTGCGTCCCGGTGCGTTCCGCGAGGAGCTGAAACTGCACCGCCCGATCTATCAGAAGACCGCAGCCTACGGTCATTTCGGTCGTGACGACCACGATTTCACCTGGGAGAAGACCGACAAGGCCGATGCGCTGCGCGCCGCCGCTGGGCTCACCGCCGCTGGGGCCGCCGCCTGATCCACAGATAGTGTTGGGCGGTGTCTGCGATCGCCCAGGTCGAGCCGATGACGACGGCCCGCGCGTTGCGCGGGCCGTTTGACTACCTCCTGCCGCTGGAGCTGCGCGCCGAGGTGACCGTTGGCTCGATGCTCGTCGTGCCGTTCGGACGACGCGAGATCCTCGGCGTGGTCACCGCCCTCTCCGAGCACAGCGAGGTCTCCGAAGAGAAGCTGCTGGCGCCACTGCGAGCGCTCGAGCTCGGCGTCCCGATCGATCTCGTCGCGCTCGCCGAGTGGCTGGCCAAGGAGTACTGCTCAACGCTTGCCCGCGCACTCTCGCTGGTGTTGCCGCCCGCGGCCACACGGCGTCTGAGCGGACGCAAACGCCGGGCCGCGCCCGCCCGGCCCGAGCACATACGGCTCGGCGCGCGCACACTCCAGCCGCCTGTGCTCACCGCCGAGCAGGCCGGGGCGCTCGAGGATCTGACCAGTGCGCTGGAGCACACAGGCGCCCAGACGCGACTGCTTGCGGGGATCACAGGCTCGGGCAAGACCGAGGTCTACGTGCGCATAGCCGCCGAGGCGCTGCAGCGTGGGCGCGGCGCGATCGTGTTGGTCCCGGAGATCGCGCTCACCCCGCAGATAGTCGGGCGCTTCATCGAACGCTTCGGTGAGACAGTCGCTGTGCTTCACTCGCGCCTGACGGTCGCCCAGCGCCGTGAGGAGTGGCGGCGCCTGCGCGTCGGAGAGGCACGGGTCTGTGTGGGCCCGCGCTCGGCAGTGTTCGCCCCGATCGAGCACCTCGGTTTGATCGTCGTCGACGAGGAGCACGACTCTTCCTACAAGCACGAGGGCGACCCGCGCTATGACGCTCGCACCGTAGCTGCTCGTCGCGCGAGCGACTGTGGCGCGCTGCTGCTGCTCGGCAGCGCCACTCCGCGCCCTGAGAGCGTCCACGATGCTGCTCGTCCGCTGCGTCTCTCGCGCCGCGTGGACGGCAGGCCGCTGCCACAGGTGGAAGTGCTCGACATGTGCAAGCAGTCATGCGCGCTGCATCCGCTCACCACGCAGGCGCTCGCCGACGTGCGCGCCGCCCGCGGCAAGGCGATCGTGCTGCTCAACCGCCGCGGTTGGTCGAACTTCCTCACCTGCCGTTCGTGCGGGCGCGTGTGGGGCTGCCCGCAGTGCGATGTGGCACTGGTGCTACATCGGGCGAGCGGGTTCGTGTCATGCCATCACTGCGGGCACTCCGAGCCGGCGCCGAGTCGTTGCGCGTGCGGCTCGACCTCGGTCGCCCGCCACGGAGCCGGTACCGAGCGCATGCAGCACGATCTCAGCGCGGCGCTCGACGACGGCGATTTTCCGGTGTTCCGTCTGGACGCCGACACGGTTGACGGTGGATCGGGTCGCGCCCGCCCCGGCAGCGACGTGGGCGCACTGCTCAGCCGTTTCGAGGCGGCGCCCGCCGGTGTGCTGATCGGCACGCAGATGGTTGCCAAGGGTCACGATTTTCCCGACGTCACGCTCGGCGTAGTGCTCGACGCCGACGCGACGCTGCGCTTCCCGGACTTTCGCGCCGAGGAGCGCACGTTCGCACTCGTCACTCAACTGGCGGGGCGCGTCGGACGCGGCAACGACGGACGCGTGCTGGTGCAGACGATCGCGCCGGACGCGCGTTCGATCGTGCACGCCGCCTCCCACGACAGCGACGGCTTCCTCGCCGGGGAGCTGCAGCGCCGTCAAGCGCTCGGCTACCCGCCGTACTCGAGCCTGATCAGGATCGTGTGCGCCGCCGAGAGTGCAACCCGCGCACAGGTTGCGGCTGAGGCGGTGCGGAGCGGCATCTCGACAGAGCAGGCGAGCGTGCTGGGTCCCGCCTCGCTTTTCAGGTTGCGTGGCCGCGAGCGCCGCCAGCTGGTGGTCAAGGCGCCGCCGTCAAACCGCTCGGCGGCGATCCGTTGCGTCGGCGAGGCCGTTCAGCGTGCCGCGGCATCGCGTGTGCACAGCGGCGTCGCCTTCAGTGTGGATGTAGACCCGCAGTAGACGTCGATAGCCCAAGCCGGGAACTACACTTTGCCTCGATGAGCAACGAGGAGGCAATGGACGCTGAGGTCGAGCCCGAGGAGGGCGCGCCGACGGCCGCCGAGCTCGATCCCGAGACCCGGGCACGCCGCGACGCGGCCCTGCGTCACGTGCGCAAGTTCGGCGATCCGGTGCTGCGCACGACCGCTTTGCCCGTCGCGCGCTTCGACGAGGGTCTCGTGGAGGAGATCGAGCGGATGGGGGAGCTGATGCACGACGCGCTCGGCGTCGGTCTCGCCGCCACCCAGATCGGCGTGTTGCACCGCGTGCTCGTCTATCGCGCCTACATCGACGATCCGCTCACCGCGCTCGTGAACCCCGTGATCGAGTGGTCAAGCGATGAGCTCGAGGCCGCCGAGGAGGGGTGTCTCAGCTTGCCGGGAGTGCACGTTGAGGTCGAGCGCGCCGCGCGGCTGCGCGCCCGCGGGCGCGACGCGCACGGCGAGGAGATCGTGGTCGAGGTCGAGGGCTTGGAGGCTCGCATCGTCCAGCACGAGATCGACCATCTCGACGGCATCCTGATCCTTGACCGGATCCCGCGTGAGGCGCGCAAGCAGGCGATGCGCGAGATGCGCGAAGCGGTCACCGCCGCCAGCGCCGCGTAGTGCGAACCGTTTTCCTCGGCACATCGGAGTTCGCCGCGAGCGTGCTCGGATGCCTGTCGGGCGAGGACGGCGCTCGCGCTCCGCACCGCCCGACGCTGGCGATCACGCGCCCCGACCGTCCCGCCGGGCGCGGGCGCAAGCTCTCCTCCCCGCCGGTCGCCGAGGCCGCCCGCACGCTCGGGCTCGATCTCGCCCAGCCGGACAGCGTCAACGACCCCGACACGCGTGCATTGATCGCGAGCGCCAAGCCCGAGGCGGTGATCGTGTGTGCGTTCGGTGCGCTCGTCAAGGAGCCGCTGCTCTCGGACTTCCAGATGCTCAACGTGCACCCGTCGCTGCTCCCGCGCTGGCGCGGCGCCGCCCCGATCGAGCGTGCGATCATGGCGGGCGACGAGCGCACGGGCGTGTCGATCATGCGTCTCACCGCGGGGCTTGACAGTGGTCCGGTGTGTCTCACCGCGGGCGAGTCGATCTCCGCCGAGGACACCTATGGGTCGCTTGCCGCGAAGCTGCAGCGATCCGGTGGACGGCTGCTCGTCAACGCGCTCGACACGCTCCAGCGCGGCGAGAAGCTGGCGTTCGTCGAGCAGGAGGAGAGCCAGGTGAGCTACGCGGAGAAGATCGTCCCGGCCGACAGATTGCTCGACCCAAGCCGGCCCGCCGTCGAGCTGGAGCGCGCGGTGCGTGCGCTGCACCCCCACATCGGCGCGCGCATCGCGCTCCCCGACGGGGAGACGATGGGGGTCCATCGTGCGGCGCTCGCAGACCCGCAGAGCTCGGGTGGCGCGGGCCCGAGCGGCACGGGCCTATACGTGAATGAGGGCCATCTGCTGCTCGCGTGCGCGACCGGCACGCTCGAGCTGCTGGTCGTCCAGCCGCCCGGCAAGCGGCCGATGGACGCCGCGGCCTTTCTGCGTGGCCACGGACTGCCGGGCGCCTGATGGCGCAGGCCGACGGGCGCGAGCGTGAGCGCGCGAAGGATGCTGGGGGACGGGTTAGCGCCGTGAGCGCTCGCGTCGCACCCGCCCGACGCTGCGCATACGCGGTGATAAGACGCGTGTTCGAGCAGGGCGCCTACGCCGACCGTGCGCTTCAGTCGGAGGCCGAGGATCTCGACGCACGCGACCGTGCGCTCGCGATGCGCCTCGCCTACGGTGCGGTGCAGCGTCGAGGCACGCTCGACCATCTGATCGAACGTCTCGCCGGCCGTCCCCCCGAGCGACTCGACGCCCCCGTGCTGGGTGCTCTGCGGCTCGGCCTATATGAGCTGTTGTACCTCGACGGTGCGCCGGATCGCGCGATCGTCGCCGACTGCGTCGAGCTGGCAAAGACACGGCGCGGCTCAGGCCACAATCTCGTCAACGCCGTCCTGCGCCGCGCCGCACGCGAGGGAGCCGCCACCCTGCTCGCAGGCCTGCGCGACGACACGCCCGGTCGCGCCGCGGTCGCGCACTCCCATCCACTGTGGCTTGCGCGTCTGTGGTGGAGCGAGCTGGGCCCGGCGGACGCGCGTGCGCTGATGGCCGCCGACAACGAGCCGGGTGAGCTTGCGTTGCGCGTCAACACGTTGTGTGCGGAGCCCGCCGCGGTTGCGAGGGAGCTGGGGGTGGCCACACACACCGACCCCGAGCTGAGCGAGGCGCTCGTGCTGGAGGGCCCGCTTGACATTCACCGCGCACCGGCGTGGGGCGCGGGGGCGATCCTCGCCCAGTCGCGCGCCGCGATGCTCGTCGCACGCACGCTCGACCCTCAGCCCGGCGAGCGCGTGTTGGATCTGTGTGCCGCCCCCGGAGGCAAGAGCACGCATCTGGCGGCGCTGATGGGCGACGAGGGCGAAGTGCTCGCCGTGGAGCGCAACCCCGCGCGAGCCAAAGAGCTGAGCGACACCGCTCGGCGGCTGCACGCGCATTGCGTCCGTGTCGAGCTTGCCGACGCCGCGCTGCCGCGCCTGGAGGGCGCGGTGTTCGATCGGGTGCTGGTCAACCCGCCATGCTCGGGGCTCGGCACATTGCAGGCGCGCCCCGACCTGCGCTGGCGGGTCACGCCGCAGCACGTCGAGCAACTGGCAGCGATCCAGGGGCGCATACTTGCGGCAGGCGCTCGCGCACTCCGTCCGGGTGGTGTGCTTGTGTACTCGACATGTACGCTCTCGGCGGTCGAGAATGAGCAACAAATCGAACTGTTCCTGAATCAAAACTCCAATTTCGCGCTCGACGATCTCATGCACGAACAGCAAATCCATACCCATCCACGGGCGCCCAAGACCCTCTTGACAATGCCCCACCGCGACCGCACGGCCGGCTTCTTCATCGCACGGATGCGGCGAATGGGCGATACCCCTACGGGTAGGTTGTGAGGATGGAGGAGACCCCGCCCAAAGACAAGGTCGATCTCGGACCGGCCTGTCCGAACTGCTCGGAGCCGTGGCTGCGCCCCACCAATCTACCCGGGAGATACCGTTGCGTCTACTGTCTGCACCGCTTCGAGCTGGCGTCGGTATGCCCCAACTGCGGCGAGCACTCAACGATCGTGCGGATGTCCTCCACGGCGATCCTGAAGTGCAACAATTGCGGGGATTCCATGTTGATGCCGATCTGACGGCATCCTCTGTAAGGATCTGAGCGTGGCAACGGTAGATATTCTGCGCGGCGTTCGGGTCGAGCCTTCGATCCTTTCGGCCGACTTCGGTGCGTTGCGGGCGCAGGTGGGAGAGGTGCTGGACGCTGGCGCACGGGCGATCCACGTGGACGTGATGGACGGCCACTTCGTACCGGCGATCGCGGCCGGCCCGCAGGTCGTCTCCGCGCTGCGCGAGCAGCTGGAGGAGGTCGGGGGCATGCTCGACGTGCATTTGATGATCGAGCGTCCCGAGCGTCAGGTCGGCGAATTCCTGGCGGCCGGTGCGCATTCGATCACCTTCCATGCCGAGGCCACGCCGCACGCCGCCTACGTAGTGAGTCTCGTGCGCGACGCTGGCGCGTGCGCAGGTATCGCGATCAACCCTGCCACTCCGGTGGGCGCGCTTGCGGAGGTCGCACATGCGATCGATCTAGCGCTTTGCATGACCATCAACCCCGGTTGGGCGGGACAGCCACTCATAGAGCACACGCTCGACAAGGTCACGCGCCTGCGTCATATCCTTGGCGACGGTGTCGCTCTGCAGGTTGACGGTGGGGTTGATTCGAGCACGGCGCCCACCTGTCGCGCAGCTGGCGCCAACCTGTTCGTCGCCGGCTCGGCGATCTTTGGCGAGCCCGATCCCGCCGCGGCCTACCGTGCGATCGTGGAGGCCGCGGGCGCGGTCTGAGGGGCGCGTGTCCCGCGCCGATAAACCACGCCGAGCATCACCGCCAGCAGGCTCGTCGCGCCGAGATAGCCGATCTCCGTGCGCAGCAGTTCTTCGGATATCAACGGCACCAGCATCCACACCACAAACACCACGGCCGCCACGATCCAGCAGCTGGCCGCCGTGCGCGCCTGGTTGCGGGCCAGCGCCGCCTGATTCAACGCCCCCGAGGTCAAGTGCATGCCCATGCCCAACCCGATCAGCGCAAGGCCCACGCGGCCATATTCAAAACTCTGGCCAAACAGCGCTTTCATCACCGGTGGGCCGATCGCCAGCAATCCGAGCGCCGTCGCCAGCGCGAACGCCGCGATCGCCATCACCGTCACCCGGATCGCCTTTGCGAACGCCCCATGCCCCTCGGTTGCCTCGAGGCCCGTCAGGTGCGGTAGCAGCGAGGTTTGGATCGCCTGAAACAGTTGCAATGGCGCTCGCGCGATCAGCAAGACGTTGAACACGATCCCAGCCAGTGCCACGTTGGTCGAGGTGATGTCCACGGTCAGCACCGCCGCGTTCAACAACGTCTGCTCGGAGAGCATCACGCCTGAGACGGCAAACGCGAAACCAGAGCCGCGACGGAGCGACAGCTCATCGGCCGAGACCGCCTCCTCTACGCCCTCGGTTCCCGGGCCCGCCAATGCCGCGTCGAGCTCCTCCATCTCCGGCGCACCGTGCGGTTCGGGTGAGTGGGGTGGGTGGGCCTCGTTCCTTCGCGCGAACGCCACGGGCACCACAACCAGCGACACGAATGGCGCCGCGGCGATCCCCAGCACAACCGCGGTCTGTCCGTGAGCGATGCCGAGCGCAACCGCCAGCGCAAAGCACAGGCGCGAGAGCGATTCGATCAGCACCAGGCCGCCAAACAGCCCGAAGAATTCGTGCCCCGCCAGCCAGCCGCGCGCGAAATAGCTGGCGGCGTACGCCAGCGTGCCCACCACCAGCACCCAATACAGCGCCGCGTAGTGGTCGAACACATTGTCGATCAACACTTCGTGCAGCGCCAGCGCGAGGATCAAGAACACCAGCGCGAAACTCGCTTGGATCGCGATCGGCACGCGCACCGAATGCTGTTCGTGCCCGCGTGCGCGACGGTCGGCGATCGTGCGGCTCAGCAGCTGTTCGATCGGCCGATAGATCACCGAGATGATCACGAACATGATCGACCACAACAGGTCCACGCGCTTGGCCGCGACTTCGCCGAGCACGTGGCTTGCGATCGAGAAGTACGCGAACGTCAGGATGCCCGTCGAGGCGATCCCGATCGAGAGGATTCGCGCGCCGCTGCCATAGGAGCGGGCCGGCTTCGCGGCGCTCGGCCCTGGCTGGCCGTCCGACTGCGAAGTCCGGCCGGTCGCTGCCCTAGAGGCGGACAAGCAGCATCGTCCAGGGGAACGGCGAGCGGGTCTCCACGATCTCTCCGTGGCGTGAGAGCAAGTTCACAAACGAGCGCCGGGACCAGTGATTGAGGTGTCCGGGCGTGTTGCCCAGCTCGGACCAGTAGGCGCCACGAGCCATGTTGAGCATCCGCCACAACGGCTCGCGTGGCACCGACACGAGCAGGTGGCGCTCGGCGCAGCGCGCCATCTCCGAGAGCGTGTGCTCGGGGTCGGGCACGTGCTCGAGCACCTCGATCGCGGTGGCCGTGTCGAACTCGTTCTCGGCAAACGGCAGGTTCTCGACCCGGTCGGCGCGGCCCGCGTGCATCGTGCGGTACTCGAGGTTCGGCGCCTGGCGCTCTGCCCAGCCCTCCTGGATCGAGGGCTCCTCCAAATCGATCCCCACCACGCGCGCTGGCTCCAGTCGCTGCGCCCACTTGTGCACGAGCACGCCCTCGCCGCAGCCCACGTCAAGCAGCGAAAGCGGCCCGGCGGCCTGAAAGAGCTCATCGAGCGTGCGCTCGAAACCGGCCATCATGCGCCTGACCAGCGGGTTTGTGGAGCCGTACTTGTCGTAGGTGTTGCCGGTCACGATCCCCTCGGCGGAGACGGTCGGCGAGGACTTCGCGGTCGTTCCGCCGCTCATGCCTTCACCGCCTCGCCGGCCGGGTCGTTCGCAGCTGGCGTCTCGCCCGCGTCCACGTGGCCCGGGTGGCTGCTCGGTTGCGTGGACTGGGCGGGATTGGATTCGTAGTGGGAGGGCGCCACTCCCACCTCAAGCTCGATGCGGCGCACGCGCTCGAAGGTCTTCTGGGTCATCACGCGCTGGGCGGCCAGCAGGTCGCCGATCACCCCCAGCGCCCACAGCACCACCGCGGCGATGAACAGCACCGCGCCGAGGATCAGCGACTGCACATGGCCCTTGCCGTTGCCTTCCGCGTAGGCGACCACAAAGCGGACCCACACTGCCAGGGCGGCCACGCCGATCGCCGCAGCGAGGCTCCAAAACACGCGCAGCGGCTCGTACTGGGCGTAGATGCGGAAGATCGAGATCGAGTTGCGCCTCACATACGCGCCCATCGAGGGAAACAGGCGCGACTCGCGCGTCTTCGGATTGGTGCGGATCGCGACGTGGTCGATCGCCACGAGCTGCTTGCCCGCCTGGATGATCGTCTCCAGCGTGTAGGTGAACTTCGAGACGACCAACATCTGGATCGCCGCCTCACGGTTGTATGCCCTGAAGCCCGAAGTCGTGTCTGGGACGCTCGTGGAGGAGGCCTGGCGCACAACCCACGAGCCCAGTCGCTGCAGCGTCTTCTTCAACGGCGAGAAGTGCTCGATGTTGCTCACCTCGCGGTCGCCCACAACCATGTCGGCATGACCTTCGAGGATCGGCTGCACGAGCTTGACCACGTCCGGGCCGTAGTACTGGTTGTCGGCGTCGGTGTTCACGATCACGTCGGCGCCGAGCTTCAGGCACGCGTCCAGTCCGGCCTGAAAGCCGGCCGCCAGGCCCTTGTTGTTGGTCAGGCGCACGATGTGGTGCACGCCGTGCGCGCGTGCCACCGCGATCGTCTCATCGGTGGAGCCGTCGTCGATCACCAGCCACTCCACGGCATCGGCGCCGTCGATCGCGCGCGGCAGGTCTGTCAGCGTCGCGGGCAGTTGCTCTGCCTCGTTGAAGCAGGGGATCTGGATGATGACCTTCACCGTCGAAAGCCTATCTGCTCCAGTAGGCTCTGCGCCGGATGGCAACCCCAAGCGCGACGTTGAATGCTCACACCCGCCCTGGCGGACCGGCTCCTGTGCGATTCCAGAGGCTGCGCACGATCGAAGCGTCCTCGTGGGCGAAGCTCGCGTTTGGCGCGATGTGCGTACTGGCGCTCGCAGGCTACTTCGCGTTCCCCACCTATCCGACGTATGACTCTTTCTACGCGCTCCTGTGGGGGCGCGACCTGCTGCACCTGCACCTGCCCGACTTCCGCGTGTATCGCGCGCCCACCGAGCATCCGCTGGCGATTGCCTTCGGAGCCTTCTGCTCGATCTTCGGCCAGGGTGGCGCGCGCTTGATGGTGCTCGGCTCTATCGCCTCGTTCGTGGCGCTCGTCGCCGGCATGTACCGACTCGGGCGGCTGTGCTTCGGGCCGGTGGTTGGCGCGTTCGCGGGGTTGCTCGTGCTCAGTCGCTTCTTCGTCGAGAACCTCGCCGCGCAGGGCTACCTGGACATCTCCTATGTGGCGCTCGTCGTGTGGGCCACGGCGCTCGAGATCGAACGTCCGCGGCGCGGGCCGCTGGTGTTCGGCCTGCTGGCGGCGGCCGGCCTGCTGCGCCCCGACGCGTGGGTGCTGAGCGGGGTCTACTGGGTGTGGTGCTCGTGGCGTGCCGACACTCCCACGCGCCTGCGCTACCTGGGGCTTGCCGCGATCGGGCCCGTGCTGTGGGTCGGCGTTGACGCCGTGGTCACGGGCAATCCGCTCTACTCGCTTCACTCCACCTCCGAACTGGCAGCCGAACTCGGTCGCACCCAGGGCCTCTCGGGCGTGCTGTCGGCGACGTGGAACTACGCGGTGCGCATCGACAAGCTGCCGGTGGTGCTCGGCAGCATCGTCGGGGCGGCGATCGGGCTGTGGCTCACCCCGCGACGGATGCTCGTGCCGCTGGCGGTGCTCGGCTGCCTGCTGTTCGTGTTCGTCGCCGAGGGCGCCGCGGGCGCGTCGGTGGTCGACCGCTACATGGTCGGCGCCTCGATCGTGATGCTCGTATTCTGCGCGCTTGCGATCGGCGGCTGGTCGATGCTCGAGCCCGGCAGCGCGCTGCGGCGCGTCTGGATCGTGGGCGCCGCGGTGCTGCTCCTCTACGGGGTCGCCTCGGCGGCGAGCACGCTCAGCCTCACGAGCCTGCGCACCACGCTTGCCGACCATGAGAACTTCCACGAGGGTCTCGCCGCCGCGCTTCACAACCCCGCGGTCAAAGCCCAGCTGCAGCATTGCCCGCTGCTGTCGCTGCCCAACAACAAGCTGATACCGGACGCGCGCTGGATCCTCGGCAGCGCGGGCCAAAGCAACATCGTCGCACGCAGTCAGGCGAGCTCCCAGGCGGCGGAGAAGGACTACGAACTGCAGAATCGCATCGACCGTGGGAGCGTGGCGGTGTATCCACTGGGCGAAGCTGTGTTCGTGGATGCGATCGTCGACGTCGGCGACGATCCGCGCGACCAGGTGCCGCCGAGCGGATTCAAACGCGTCTACACGAGTCGCTACTACGCCGTGTATGCCAACTGCTGAGCCGGCCAGATGACCGTAGCTGAGCCCGCGGGCACGCCCGCCGAAGCCGGAGCTTCTTCAGGGCCCGTCACGGGCGCCTCGCCAAGCTCCGCGCGGCTGTGGGCCTGGTGCGGACTCGCGCTCGTGCTGCTCGTGGCGCTCGGCCTGCGCCTGTGGGGCATCGGGGAGGGCTTGCCCTACGTCTACAACATCGACGAAGCGGGCCATTTCGTGCCGAAGGCCGTGAAGATGTTCTCCGAAGGGCTGAACCCACACTACTTCGTCAACCCGCCGGCGCTCACATACGTGCTGCACCTCGTGTTCGACGTGTGGTTCGGTGGCGCTCACGGAGTGAGACGCGAATACGAGCTGCACCCCGGGGAAGTGTTCCTGGTGGCGCGGGTCGCGGTCGCGCTGCTTGGCACTGCCGCCGTGTGGATGCTCTACCTGCTCGGCGCACGCCTGTTCGACCGTCGTGTCGGCCTGCTGGCCGCCGCGATCGAGGCGGTTGCGTTCCTGCCGGTCTCCTACGGGCACCTTGCGCTCAACGACGCGGTCACGCTGCTGACGCTGACGCTCTCGCTCCTCGGCAGCGCCGGCGTGATGCGCTTCGGACGTAGGCGCGATTACGCACTCGCCGGGATCGGCCTTGGCCTGGCATGTGCCAGCAAGTACACGGCCGGGATCGCGATCGTGCCGTTTGCGGCCGCCGCCGCCGCGCACTACCTCGATGCGATCGACGGCCCGCCCGGCCGCGCGAGCACCACTCGCCCCGGTCGTCCGGTGGTGGTCGGTGTTGTACTCGCGGGCGTGTGCGCGCTCGGCTCGTTCCTGATCGCAAATCCCTACGCGCTACTCGACTTCAAACTGTTCTACTCGGAACTGGTTCACCAGTCCAACCTCTCCGACGAAGCGCAGGGAAAGCTCGGTGCGCCCAAGGAGATCGGGATCCTCTACTACCTGTGGTCGTTCTCGTGGGGACTCGGTTGGGTGCCGGCGCTGGCGGCGCTCGGCGGGGCGATCGCGATCTGGCGCCGCCACGCTCGCACCGGTTGGCTGCTCGTGCCCGCCGCGATCCTGTTCCTGGCGTTCATGGGATTGCAGGACCGCTACTTCGGTCGCTGGCTGCTGCCGATCTTCCCGATCGCGTGTCTGCTCGCGGCCTTCTTCGGGCTGACGCTCGCGGGCGCGATCGCCGACCGTGTGCGACGCGCCAAACCCAGCCGGCACGAGTCGAACGATCCCTCGGGAGGCGCCTCGGCGGCGACCACCGTTCAGGGGCGATCGCGTTCCGGGTGGATCGCCGTTGGCGGAATGTCGGCGCTGATCGTGGTCCTGCTGCTGGCGCAAGGCATTCTCTACAGCGTCCACAACGATCTCGTGCTCTCGCGGGCCGACACTCGCAACGTCACGCGTGCCTGGATGGTCGCGCATGTGCCGAGGGGCACCTCGATAGTGGTCGAGCCGGTCGTGCTGGACTCGTGGATCGAAGAAGGCGCGGGCGCCTCGCGCGCTCAGCGCTGGTTGAAGTACGAGGCGCTGCAATCGGTGATCGCGCCCGACGGAAGCATCGACCCGGCGGCGATCCACGAAGTGACGCTCGAAGACTATGAGACCACGCTCAGCCCAGCGTTGATCGGCTGGTACGAGCGCCTGGGCTATTGCTGGGTGGTGGTCGGCTCCACCGAGTCCGGCCGCGCGCTTGCCGATCCGCGCGCCGCCCCGTTCGCAAGCGCCTACTACCACGCGCTTGCCATCCAGGCCGAAGTCGCCTACCGCGTCTCGCCCTACTCGCCGGGGAGCAGCCCGCCGAGGTTCAGCTTCGACTGGTCCTTTGACTACTACCCGCTCTCCTACGAGCGCCCAGGCCCAGAAATGACGGTGTATCGCCTGCGTGGCGGGCGCTGCGCTCGACCCGCCGGTCAGGCGTAGGCGTCCTCGGATCGGGCGCTCTCACGCACGATCCGAGGGCTCGATTTTCCGGTGTTCCCCGCGACGACCCTTATCCTGGTCACAACGATGGCGATCGTCACCGACACCGACAGAGCACACCTAGCGCGTGCGATCGAGCTGGCCCAGCACGGCGCCGGCGAGGTCAAGCCCAATCCACGCGTGGGGGCTGTGGTCGCCCGCGACGGGCAGATCCTCGGCGAAGGCTGGCACGAGCGCTACGGCGGCGCTCACGCCGAGGTCAACGCGATCGAGAACTGTGGGCCGATCGAGCTGACCGGCGCGACCCTGTACGTGTCGCTCGAGCCGTGCTGTCACGAGGGCAACACGCCACCGTGCACCGATGCGATCCTGCGCGCCGGCATCGAGCGTGTGGTGGTCGGCTCGGACGATCCCACCGAGAAGGCCTCGGGGCGAGGTCTTGGGATCCTGCGCGACGAGGGTGTGGAGGTCGTGATCGCCGACGGCGAGCTCGCCGCTCGCGCGCGCCTGCTCAACCAGGCGTTCCGCAAGCACGCGCGCGTGGGGCGACCGTGGGTGCTGTTCAAGTCGGCGATGACGCTCGACGGGAAGGTCGCCACTCGGGCGGGCGATTCGCAGTGGATCAGCGGCGAGGAAAGCCGGCTGCTGGCGCACACCTGGCGCGCATCGGTGGACGCCGTGGTCGTTGGCATCGGCACCGCGCTGGCCGACGACCCGCAGCTGACCGCACGGCCCGACGGGGTGCCGGCCGAGATTCCGCGCCAGCCGCGCCGCGTCGTGTTCGACTCGCTCGCGCGCCTGCCGATCGGCTCGCAACTGGTTGCCGCCGCCGACAGCGTTCCGTTGACCGTCGTCGTCTCGCGGGCCGCGGCACGCGCCGACGCCGACGCGCTGGAGGCCGCTGGAGCGCAGGTGCTCGTGGCGCCAGGCGAAAACGAGCCCGCACGCGTGCGCTCCGCGCTCGACCAGCTCGGCGCGAGCGGGATCGCCTCGGTACTGCTCGAGGGCGGGCCACATCTCGCCGGTGCGTTTCTCGACGCTGGCGAGATCGATGAGATACGACTGTTTCTCGCTCCGATCCTGCTGGGCGGGCGCACCGCGCGCGACCCGCTGGAGGGCGAGGGCGTCGAGCGCATATCCGACGCGTTGCGCGCGCTCACATTCGACTGTGACCGTGTCGGCGACGACCTGTTGATTTCCGCTCGCCTACGCGAGTGGTAGGCCATCCGCACACGATGAGGCTGCAAGCATGTTCACCGGTCTGATTGCCGATCTCGGGAGTGTCGCGAGCGTCGAGCGCGATGCCGACGGGGTCACGCTCGAGATCTCGACGGCACTTGCCGGCGAGCTTGCCGAGGGCGATTCCGTGGCGGTCAACGGCGTGTGCCTGACCGCCACCGCCATCCGCGATGGCGCCTTCCGCGCACAGGCGATGCAGGAGACACTGAGGCGCTCATCGCTCGAGCGGCTGCAACCCGGCTCGCGTGTGAACCTGGAGCTTGCGCTGCGTGCCGACGGGCGCCTCGGCGGGCATATCGTGCAGGGTCATGTGGACGGGACGGGTACGATCGTCGAGCTGCGCGAGGAGGGGTTCGCACGCGTGCTGGAGATCGAGCTCGCCGCCCGGTTGGCGCGTTATCTGGTGGAGAAGGGCTCGGTGACCGTGGATGGGGTGAGCTTGACTGTGAGCGAGGTTCACGAGGAGGGCTTCTCCGTGTCGCTGATTCCCGAGACGCTCGCTCGCACGAACCTCGGGGAAGTGCAGGTCGGGGATCGGGTCAACATCGAGGCGGACATTCTCGCCAAGCACCTCGAGAGACTCATGGAGACGGAGGCCCGCACATGAGCCAGCCCAAGACAAAGACCCCGTTCGCCACCGTCGAGGAGGCGATCGAGGAGATCAGGCAGGGCAAGATGGTCGTCGTCTGCGACGACGAGGACCGCGAGAACGAGGGCGACCTCACGATGGCCGCGCAGTTCGCCACTCCCGAGGCGATCAACTTCATGGCCAAGGAGGGGCGTGGACTGATCTGTCTTTCGCTCACGCCCGAGCGTTGCGACGAGCTCGGGCTCGATCTGATGGCAGCCAAGAACGAGTCGTCGTTCGAAACGCCGTTCACCGTGTCGGTCGAGGCGCGCGAGGGCGTCACCACGGGCATCTCTGCACACGATCGCGCGCATACCATCCAGGTCGCGATCGACCCCGAGAGCGCGCCGCGCGATCTCGTCCAGCCAGGCCACGTGTTTCCGCTGAAGAGCCGCGGTGGCGGCGTGCTCGAGCGAGCCGGACAGACCGAGGCGGCGGTCGACCTCGCGCGTCTGGCGGGGCTGAACCCGGCCGGAGTGATCTGCGAGGTGATGAACGACGACGGCACGATGGCACGCGTGGGCGATCTGGTCGACTACTGCGCTCGCCACGGGCTGAAGATGATCACCGTCGCCGACCTGATCGCCTACCGGCGCCGCCACGACAAGCTTGTGGAGCGGGTCGTCTCCACGGCTCTGCCTACCGCCTTCGGCGACTTCGAGGCGGTTGGGTACCGCTCGCTGGTGGACGACAAGCACCACGTTGCGCTCGTCAAGGGCGAGGTCGCCGGGCGCGAGGACGTGCTCGTGCGGGTGCACTCGGAGTGCCTCACCGGCGACGTGTTCCATTCCTTGCGCTGCGACTGCGGTGAGCAACTAGCCTCCGCGCTGGCGATGATCGAGCAAGAGGGAGAGGGCGTGCTGCTGTACCTCTCTCAGGAGGGCAGGGGCATCGGACTGCTCAACAAGCTCCGCGCATACCGCCTGCAGGAGGACGGCCTGGACACCGTTGAAGCGAACGAGCGCCTGGGCCTGCCCGCCGACCTGCGCGACTATGGGATCGGGGCACAGATCCTCGTGGATCTCGGTCTCAGCTCGATTCGGATCCTCACCAACAACCCCAAGAAGATCAAGGGGCTGGAGGGCTATGGGCTGTCGGTCAGCGCGCAGATCCCGATCGAGCACGCGCCCAACGAGCACAACGAGGCCTATCTGCGCACCAAGGCCCAACGGATGGGCCACATCCTCCACCACCAGGGGCTCAATCTCGACGAGGAGTTGCTGCACTCCGAGCGCACCCATTCGGGCACCCCCCAAGATGGGAGCTCTCCCACCCAGGCAGGCGAGCACGAACGCGGCAAATGAGCTACGCGATCGCGATCGGGCGCTTCTACGAGGACCTCGCCGAGCGGCTGGAAAAAGGCGCGCTCGACGCGTTCGCGCGGGCTGGCCACACGGATGTCGAGGTGTTCGACGTACCCGGCGCGTTCGAGCTGCCGCTGGCGGCCAGCTATGCGGCGCAATCGGGACGTTTCGCGGGCGTGGCCTGTCTGGGAGCCGTGATCCGGGGCGAGACCAATCATTACGACTACGTCTGTGCCGAGGCGGCCCGCGGGATCCAGCACGTATCGCTGAGCACCGGCGTGCCGTGTGCGTTTGGGGTGCTCACATGCGAGACGATGGAGCAGGCCCTGGCCCGCGCCGGCGGCGGCAAGCGCGATCAAGGCGTTCATGCCGCTGAGGCGGTGTTGAGGATGGCCGCATTGCGCTCGGAGCTGCAGAGCGGCTAGACTGCGCATCCTCATGGCCAAGGTATGTCACAGCTGCGGGAAGGGTCCCGCGTTCGGCAACAGCCGCAGTCACTCGATGGTCGCGACCAAGCGGCGCTTCGACCCCAACTTGCAGAAGGTCAAGATCCTCGTTGGCAAGGCGCCCCGTCGTGTGTACGTGTGCACGCGTTGCCTGAAGGCCGGCAAGGTAACGAAGGCTCTCTGAGCGCTCGCGCCGCGGCAGCGGATGTAACGGCCGGTGGTTGTGATGGTATGAGAGGGCTGTGAGTGGGATCTTGAACGGGTTGCGCGTTCTGAAGCGCCTGAGGGGACGCACCCGATGGAGCAGGGCTGGTGACTGACACCAATCTGATCCGCTTCAAAGCCGCAGTGGCGGGTGCTCTGGCGCACCTCGAGTCGCGCCGCGAGGAGGTCAACGACCTGAACGTGTTCCCGGTCGCCGACGGCGACACGGGCGACAACATGGTGCTCACGCTGAAGGCCGTGCTGGGCGAGCTGGACCGCCTGCAGGGCAGCGACTCCTCAAAGACGATCGATGAGATCGGCCGCGAGGAGATCGTCCAGTCGGTCGCCCGCGCCGCGCTGCTCGGCGCGAGAGGCAACTCGGGAGTGATCCTCTCCCAGCTGATTCGAGGCGCCGCAGAGGAGCTCGTCAGCCGGCCCGGGCAGCTGATCGACGCGACCTTGATCGGCGCGGCGCTCGCAAACGCGGCCGATCGCGCCTACACCTCGGTGCGCGAACCGGCCGAGGGCACGATCCTGACGGTGGCGCGTGCGATGGCCCACAGTATCGTGGCCGACGTCGCCCACAGTCAGGAGGGGGGGAGGCTTGCGCCGGCGACCGAGCCGCGCGAGCAGGATCTCGCAATCGCCGAGACGCTCGAACGGGCCGTATCGGCCGGTCAGGAGTCGGTCAAGCGGGGGCCGGAGCTGCTGGCAGAGCTACGCAATGCGGGCGTCGTGGATGCCGGCGGGCATGCCCTCACGATCATCTTCGCGGGGGTTGTCGCGGTGCTACGGGGCCAGGAGCCGCCTGAGCTGGAGCACTACGCGCCCGCGAAGATCACCCATCCCGAGCACAGCTCGAGCACCTACCGCTACTGCACGAATTTCGCGGTCACCGGCCACGATCTGCAAGCGTCGCGCTTCAGCGCGGCGCTGGAGGGGCTCGGCGACTCGGTGCTGGTGGTGGGCGATCCCACCACGCTGAAGGTGCACCTGCACACCGACAAGCCCGAGCTTGCAACGGCGCTGTTCGACGGCGTGGGGGAGGTATCGCATCTCGATGTGGCGGACATGCGAGTGCAGGTTGCCGAGCGTGACCAGCGTCTTGCGATGGCCGACGTGGCAAATGGCGGGGCACATGCAAACGGCGCGTCGGCAAACGGCGGTCGGGCAAACGGGGCGCGGGCTGCGACCGAGGGATCGGGGGTGCGTGGCGCGGGCGCCACAGACGGCCGGGACGCTCCGCGGCGGCCGCGCTGTGGAGCGCTCGCGGTGGTCAACGGGGATGGGCTTGCACGGCTCTACGGGGAGCTGGGCGTGCACACGATCGACGGCGGACCGACTTTGAACCCCTCCACGTACGAGCTGCTTGCGGGTATCCACGAGGTACCCGCCGAGGAGGTCGTGGTGCTGCCCGGGAGCGCGAACGTCGTGATGGCCGCCGAGCGCGCGGCCGAGCTGTCGGACAAGCAGGTGTTGGTCGTGTCATCGCTGAGCCAGCAGGCCGGACTTGCGGCGGCTGTGGCGCTGCAGGGCGATCGCGATGTGCGGGAGAACGCGCGCGCCATGGAGGAAGCGCTCGGGGCGCTGCGTACCGGCTCGGTGGCGCAGGCCGCCCGCGCGGACGCGCAGGGCCGCTTCGAGCAAGGCGATGCGGTCGGCTTCGTGGAGGAGCGGATGATCGCGTGGGGTGAGCCGCGGGAGACGCTGCTGGCGGTACTGCGCGCGCTTGCCGCCGACGCGGAGTTGATCAGCGTGCTCGCCGGTGTCGGCGCACCACTGGAGTTGTCTGAGCTGGAGGGCATCATGGACGGTCATGTCGAGCTTGAGCTTCGCGACGGTGGCCAGCCGGCCTATTGGTGGCTGCTCGCCGCCGAGTAGCGATGACGAGCCCGCGCCGACGGCCTTCGCCGGCGACGGATCGCTGACGCGTGCGCAGCTGCTGGCCGCGCCGGTGCGTTGGCCGCGACCCTCGCGCCTGCGGGCCACACTCGAGCTTCCCACCAAAAAGCTCACCGACGGGCTGGCGGCGCTCGAAGTGGGCACGCTAGGCGAGCTGCTCGAGCATCTGCCGCGCGACCGTCGCGAGGCACGCACCGTCGCTGGGCTGCGTGTCGGAGAGCAGGCGACGGTCACGGTGCAGGTGCGCTCGATCGCAGGCAGGCAGGTGCGCCGCCGCGGGATGCGCGGTCTGGTGGAGGCGGCCGTGTTCGACCACACGGGCTCGATGCGAGCGACCTTCTTCAATCAGCCATGGCTGGTGAAGAACTACCCGCCCGGCACTCGCCTGGTGCTGCATGGCAAGGCCGCCGCGGGCGGGCGCTTCCGCGTATCCCACCACGCGGTGGGCTCGGACATGAGCTCGGGGGAGGCTCGCTCGGTTGCGCACTATCCGGCTGCCGAGGGTGTCAGCTCGACTCAGATCCTCACGCTTGTGCACGAGGTTCGCGATGGTCTGGGGGATGTGCTTGAGCCGTTGTCCGCCACCATCCGGGTGGCCGAGGATTTGCCGGAGCGAGGTGCGGCGCTTGGCGCGATGCATTTCGGTGGCGCGGGGGATGCCCTACGCGACGGCCTCAGACGGCTCGCCTTCGAGGAGTTGCTGCTGACCCAGCTCGTGTTCTTGCTGCGTCGTGGGCGCCGCGCCGAACAAGCCCAAGCGCGGGCACTGTGCGACCCGCCCACGCTCAGCGCGCGATGGTTGGAGCAGGGACTGCCGTTTGAACCGACCGGCGATCAGCGCAGGGCAATCGCGACGATTGCGCGGGAGCTGGAACGGGACCGTCCGATGCAGCGGCTGTTGATGGGAGACGTCGGCAGCGGCAAGACGGTGGTGGCGCTGCACGCGATGTTGCGCGCTGTCGAGCACGGAGCCCAGGCCGCGCTGATGGCCCCGACCGAGACACTTGCCGAACAGCACTTCGCGACTCTGCAACGATTGCTGGGCGCTGAGAACGTGCGCTGCGAGCTGCTAACCGGCTCCACTCCGGCACGGCGCAAGGCGGAGATCGTCGGCACGTCTGGGGAGCGGCGAGCTGTCATTGATCGTGGGCACGCACGCGCTGATCGAGCCGGGGGTGCGCTTCCGTCGAGTTGGCGGTGGCCGTCGTGGACGAGCAGCATCGCTTCGGGGTGCGGCAGCGTGCCGCGCTTGAAAGCCAGGACCCAGCGAGGCCGCCTCACATGCTGCACATGTCCGCCACTCCGATCCCAAGGACGCTCGCGCTCGCGCGCCACGGCGATTTGGATCGCAGCGTGCTGCGCGAATTGCCGCGTGGGCGTCAGGCGATCGACACCCGCATCGTGGCAGGGGAGGACGGTCGCGTTGAGGCGTACCGGCTGCTGCGCGAGCAGCTCGATGCCGGTCGTCAGGGCTATGTGGTGTGCCCGCTGGTGGAGGATGAGCAGGAGGGTGGGGAGCACCCTGACGGGCACAGGCAGGCTGGGGATGCGCGCGCGGCGACCGCCGAGTTCGAGCGGTTGCGTCGCGGCGAGCTTGCGGGTCGTCGCGTGGAGCTGTTGCACGGTCAGATGCGCCCGCGTGAGAAGCAGCAGGCGATGGAGGCGTTTGCGTGTGGGGAGGCGGACGTGCTGGTTGCGACCACTGTGATCGAGGTCGGCGTGGACGTGCCCAACGCGACGGTGATGCTGGTCGAGAACGCCGAGCGATTCGGGATCTCTCAGCTTCACCAGCTGCGCGGACGGGTGGGTCGGGGAGAGCACGGCTCTACATGTCTGCTCGCCGGACCACCTGGTTCACAGCGCTTGCGCGCGCTGGTGAAGCACGCAGACGGGTTCAAGCTCGCTGAGATCGACCTGCGCTTGCGCAAGGAAGGCGAGCTGGTGGGGACACGTCAGTCGGGGCTCGGCCAGTTCAAGTTCGCAAGTCTTCCCGAGGACGGGGACCTGTTGGAACGAGCGCGCACACACGCCGAGGCGATCCTCGCGGAGGACCCCACGCTGGACGGTCCGCTGCACGCGTTGCTCGGAGAAGCGCTGAAGAGCGCGTTCGGGGCACAGGCGCTGGTGCCGATCCCAGCATGAGGGTCATCGCGGGGCGCCTGGGCGGTCGGCGATTGAGAGCGCCGAAGGGACGCACGACCCGTCCGACCTCGGATCGCGTGCGCGAGGCGTTGTTCTCGATGCTCGGCGAGCTCGACGGGAGCGTGGCGCTCGACCTGTTTGCGGGGTCGGGCGCGCTCGGGATCGAGGCGCTTTCCAGGGGCGCGGAGCGGGTCGTGTTCGTGGAGCGCGACGCCAGCGCCGTGGCGACGCTCAGGGCGAATCTGGCAGAGCTTGGACTCGGTGAGGAGCAGGCAACGGTGCGTGTCGGCGACGCGCTGGGATCGCTGCGCGCCGCACGAGCGCGCGACGAGACATACGATCTCGTGTTCATCGATCCTCCCTACAGGCACGCGAGCGAGCTTCAGGGTGCGCTGTCGGCATTGTTGCCGGCGCTACTCAGTCCCACGGCGCGCGTGGTGGTCGAGAGCGATCGGCGAGCGCCGGCGGAGTTGGCGCTCGAGACGATGACGCGGCGACGCTATGGAGATACGACGATCACAATCCATCGCCTCCCCACCGCAGGGAAGGATGGATACCGTGCAGAGGCGGAAGACCTCGAGTAAGGACGACTATGAGCGTTGAGAAGTCGATAGCGGTATGCCCGGGCTCCTATGACCCGATCACCAACGGCCACCTGGACGTGATCCAGCGGGCGGCGGCTCTGTATGACGAGGTCGTGGTGGCGGTCGTCAATCGTTCGGTGCGCAAGGACAGCACGCTGTTCGGGATCGAGGAGCGAATGAGCTTCATCACGACGCGATCAAGGATCTGCCGGGGGTGCGCGCACAACCGTTCAACACGCTGGTCGTGGAGTTCGCCAGGAGCGTCGGCGCAAAGGCGATCGTCAAGGGACTGCGCGCGATCTCCGACTTCGAGTACGAGTTCGAGATGAACCAGCTCAATCGCCGCCAGGATCCCGAGATAGAGTCGGTGTATCTGATGGCCAGTCCGCAGTACAGTTTCCTGTCATCCAGTGGAGTCAAGGAGCTGGCGACATTCGGTGGAAGAATCGACGATCTGGTGCCCCAAAAGGTGGCGGTGCGCTTGCAGGAAGAGTTGGCGCGCTGACGAACTTTTGTTGACGTGATGACCCATATCCTTGCTCATAACTCTCGCGACCGACGTGCCTCCTGGAGGTAAGTCGCTGATGGACGTTCTCGTGCTGATCGACAAGCTCGACGACTTGGTGCACAACGCCAAGTCGGTGCCGATGACCGACCAGGTGAGGGTCGACAAGGAGGAGATCTACGACATCCTCGACCAGATGCGCGCGACGATCCCCGAGGAGATCAAGCAGGCGCGCTGGATCGTCAAGGAGCGCCAGGAGATGCTCGCCGAGGCCAAGAAGGAGGCCGAGCGCATCGTCAAGGAGGCCCGCGAGCGCCAGGAGCAGCCTCGTTGGCGAGGAGGAGGTCACCAAGCAGGCCGAGCGCGCCGCCGAGGACATCGTCGAGGACGCGCGGGCACGCGAGCGCGAGATCAGGCTCGGCGCCGAGGACTATGCCGATGAGATCCTCGGCACGCTCGAGGTCAACCTTTCGAAGTTCATCGCCGCGGTGCAGCGTGGCCGCGAGCGCCTGCAGGGCAAGGACGAACCCGCCGAAGTTTCCTGACTCTTTCTCGGGGGAAGACAGGGCCGCATGCGGCCCTGTCCCGGACGGTGCATGCACCGTCCGGCCGGCCGGCACATGTGCCGGCCGGAAAAGACACCCGATGATTCGCATATGCGTGAACGCTTTGTTTTTGGGTAGGGTGCCCGCGTGAGCTCGCAGCTGAAGCACCGTTTGGAAGTCGCCAAGGTCCTGCTCGGCACCGGCATGCTCACGCCCGTGCGGCCCGACCGCGCCGTGCGCTCGGTGGCTGGCGCTGAAGCGCTGGGGAGCGACGCCCGCCGCCGCCTACACCGGCTCGGCCGCGCGCTTTCCCGACCGGGCGGCGATCGTCGACGAGCGCGGCACGCTCACCTTCGAGGAGGTGCACCTGCGCACCAATGCGCTCGCCCACGAAATGCGTGCTGCCGGTGATCAAGGCCGGTGACGGGGTGGCGATCATGTGTCGCAATCACCGTGGCTTCATCGAGGCGACGATCGCGTGCTCGAAGCTCGGCGCCAGCGCGCTGTATCTGAACACGGCGTTCGCCGGACCGCAGATCACCGACGTGATGCGCCGCGAGGATCCCGGCCGGGCTCGTCTACGACGCAGGACTTCGCCAACCTCGTCGGCGACGGCGGCGAGGGACGCAAGCGCTTCGTCGGCTGGAGCGAGCCGGGCGAACAGGCCGCCGGATCCGCTGCTCGAGGAGCTGATCGCGAAAGGCAGCACCGCCGAACTGGTGCCGCCCGCCGAGAAGCGGCAGGGTCGTGATCCTCACCTCCGGCACGACCGGCACGCCGAAGGGCGCTGCGCGCAAACAGCCCGATTCGCTGGAGCCGGCGGCGGCGCTGTTCTCGAAGATCCCGTTGAAGGCGCGCGAGACGACGATGATCGCCGCGCCGATGTTCCACTCGTGGGGCTTCGCGCACTTCACGCTCGCGCTGCCGCTGTCCTCGACGCTCGTGCTGCGCCGGCGCTTCGACCCGAGGACACGATTGCGGGCGGTCGCCGAGCACCGCGCCACCGCGCTGGCGGTCGTGCCGGTGATGCTGCAACGCATCCTCGAGCTGCCGACGCGAGACGATCGACGAGTTACGACACGCACGCCTTGAAGATCATCGCCGCCAGTGGCTCGGCGCTGCCGGGGGAGCTGGCGATACGTGCGATGGACACGTTCGGCGACGTGCTCTACAACCTGTACGGCTCCACCGAGGTGGCATGGGCGACGATCGCCACGCCCGCCGACCTGCGCGCCGCGCCCGGCACCGCCGGCAAGCCCCCGATGGGGACCGTCGTCAAGCTGCTCGACGAGCAGGGCCACGAGGTGCCCCAGGGGCAGAACGGGCGCATCTTCGTCGCCAACGAGATGGTGTTCGAGGGCTACACCGGCGGCGGCGGCAAGGAGATCGTCGAGGGGCTGATGAGCACCGGCGACGTCGGCCGCATGGACGCGGGCGGGCGCCTGTTCGTGGACGGGCGCGACGACGAGATGATCGTCTCCGGTGGGGAGAACGTGTTCCCGCGCGAGGTCGAGGACCTGCTCGCCGACCACGAGGCGATCGAGGAGGCCGCCGTGATCGGCGTCGAGGACGACAAGTTCGGCCAGCGCCTGAAGGCGTTCGTCGTCTCGCGCGAGGGCTTCGAGCTGGACGAGGAGGACGTCAAGGAGTACGTCAAGCACAATCTCGCGCGCTACAAGGTGCCGCGCGAAGTCGTGTTCGTGGAGGAGCTGCCGCGCAACGCGACCGGCAAGGTGCTCAAGCGCGAGCTGCACGAGATCGCGCTGACGCGCGCCTGGCTTACTAATCTGAAGGGATGCTGGCGTGACGGACATCCTCGACCTCGGTGGGTTGCGCCTGAGCGCGGGCGAGGGGCGGCGCTTCGAGCTGGCGGTGCACATCGAGCCGTTGACGCTCGGAGGCGAGCCCTACGAGGTGGCGCCGGCGGCGGTGCCGGTGAAGCTCGACGTGTCGCGCATGCCGGCAACGGCTACGCGCTGCGGCTGCGCTTCGCTCGCGAGCATCGAGGGACCTTGCATGCGCTGCCTGAAGGACGCCGCGCCGCAGATCGAGGTCGATGCACGCGAGGTCGACCGGCCCGGCGGCGGGGAGGAGCTCTCGAGCCCGTACTGGAGGAGGAGACGCTTGACCTGGCCGGCCTGGGCGCGCGATGCGCTCGTGCTGGCGCTGCCGGCGCAGGTGCTGTGTCGCGAGGACTGCGCCGGGCTGTGTGCGGTGTGCGCGCCGATCTGAACGAGGCCGGTCCCGAGCACGCGCACGAGCGCGCGCCCGACCCGCGCTGGGCGAAGTTGAGCGAGCTGAAGCTCGAGTAGTCCCAGGGCGGCTACTCCCAGCGGTGACTAGTACCGATGCAGGCCAGTTCGGTTCGGTCCTGGTAGCCTGTCCCGCCGATGGCCGTCCCCAAGAAAAAGCAATCGCACAGTCGCACCGCGCTGCGTCGCGCCAATCACAAGATCGAGGCGCCCACGGTGAACGAGTGTCCGCGCTGCCACAGCCCGCGCAGGCCACACCGCGTGTGCCCGGAGTGCGGGACGTATGCAGGTCGTGAGGTGGTGGCGCCCGAGCGCGCACAGCCACGATCACGATCACGACCACGAGTAGTCAGCTCGAGCATGACGGGTCGCGCTAGCGCGGCGGCCGCGCGGCGCCGGAGGCGCGCGCACATGGTCGTGGCGGTCGACGCAAACGGCGCCGACATGGGCCCGTCCGAGGTTGCTGCCGGGCGCGAGACTCGCGGCGGAGCAGGGTGTGCGTGTGCTGCTGTTCGGCCCGGCCGAGCGAGCTCGGCGAATACCCGTGGGACCGGGTGTCGAGGTGGTCGACGCGCCCGTGTCGGTTGCCAAGAGCGCGGACCCTGTGCGTGCGGTGCGCTCGACGCCGGAAGCGTCGATCGTGCAGGCAGCAAGGGCCGTCGGCGAAGGTCGCGCGGAGGCACTCGTGTGCGCGGGCGGCACCGGAGCGGCGCTGGCGGCCGGGCTGTTCAACATCAAGCGCGCGCCCGGCATCCACCGTCCAGCGCTCGCGCTGCCGATACCTGTTCCAGGATCCCCACCACCCCGCCGTCACGCTGCTCGACGTCGGCGCGAGCGCGCAGGCACGCGCGAGCACCTGGTCCAGTTCGCCTTCATGGGGGCGGCTTTCGCGAGTGCCGTGCTCGGCGTCGAGCGTCCGCGCGTCGGTTTGCTCTCAAACGGCGAGGAGTCCGAGCGCGGCAGCGAGCTGGTGCGTGCAAGCGGGCAGCCGAGCTTCGCGAGCGCCTGGGTGCAGCGAGGGGGGGCGGCCGGGGAGCTGTTCTCGTTCGTCGGCAACGTCGAGGGCGGCGACATCGTCGAGCGGGGCGCCGATGTGATCGTCACCGATGGGTTCACCGGCAACATCGCGCTGAAGCTGATGGAGGGTGTCTCCCAGACGATGCTCGGCGCTGTCAGAGATGCGGCGCTCTCCTCGACTGCGGGGCAAGCTGGGTGGGATGCTGCTGCGCCCATCGCTGCGGGGCTTTCGCGCGGAAATCGACCCCGAAGGAGCGGGCGGGGCCTACCTGTTGGGTTTGCGTCGTCTTGCAGTGGTCCCGCACGGGCGCTTTGGCCAGGCGCGGCTTCGCTCAGGCGATCCTGCGCGCCGAGCGGGGTGCACGCGAGGACGTCGTGGGCGCGACCCACAGCGGCGCTGAGGACGCCGGCGCACTGAGGAAGCGCTCCCTGTGTCCGCCGATCCGGCTAGCCTGGCAGACGAATGACCCGCGAGCAAGTGTTCGTCCTGATTCAGGCCCATCTGGCCGACGAGCTCGATGTCGAGCCCCGAGCAGATCGGGGAGCAGCACCCATTTCAAGGACGATCTCGGGGCGGACTCGCTGGACCTGTACACGCTTGTGCAGGAGCTCGAGGACACCTACGGCGTGAAGATCCAGGACGAGCAGGCGCTGAGATCCTGACGGTCGGCCAAGCCGTCGATTTCGTGGTGGCAAACTCAAACGATGGCTAGCGTGACAGAGCAAGGGTGGGGTGGAGCTGCTGCAGCTCGCTGCTCGAGGAGCTGCCCGAGGAGCTGGCGCGGCAGGTGTTCACGCACGCCTCGTGGACGGAGCGGCGCAGCGACTCCTACACGCGGCTCGCGTTCCTCGGCGACAGCGTGCTTGCGCTGGCGGTGACGGCGCACCTGTATCCACGTCTGGAAGCGGAGCGCTTCGGCGCCGGGCGGCTCACGAAGATTCGTGCGCAGGCGGTCTCTGGCCGCTCGTGCCGGGCGGTGGCCGAACGCCTGCACGTGGAGCGAGCGTCATGCGCGCCGCGGCGCCGGAGAACGGCGAGGGCAGGTCGGTGGGCTTGCTGGAGACCGAGCGGGTGCTCGCCTCGGTGATCGAGGCGGTGATCGGAGCGTGCTATCTGCACGCCGGCTACGAGCGCACCGCGGAGGCGGTGGTGGAGGCGTTCGCACCGGAGATCGAGCACGCGCTGGAGCATCCCCTGGACTTCAAGTCGGCGCTTCAGGAGACGCTCGCAAGGCGAGGGGAGACGATCGCCTACGAGGTGACAGACGAGCACGGCCCACCGCACGACCGCACATTCGTAGTGGTCGCGCTCGGTCGAAGGCAAGCCGCTCGGCAGGGCAGCGGACGCAGCAAGAAGCACGCCGAGCAGCAGGCCGCAGGCAAGGCGCTGGAGAGCCTCGCAAAGCCATGAGCCGGAAGATCATGAATAGCGTTGGAGTGGGTAGGGTCAGACGGTGCACCTGAAGTCGCTCACGATGAAGGGCTTCAAGTCCTTCCCCGACCGCACCAAACTGGACTTCGGGCCTGGCGTGAGCGTGGTGGTGGGGCCCAACGGCTCGGGCAAGTCGAACGTCACCGACGCGCTGCTTGTGGGCGATGGGCGAGCAGTCGCCGCTTGCGATCCGGGGCCAGTCGATGCAGGACGTGATTTTCGGCGGCGGACGTGGCGTGCAGGCGCGCGGCTCCGCGGAGGTCGAGATCGTGCTCGACAACTCCGACGAAACCGTTGACCTGCCGCTCTCGGAGATCTCGATCGTGCGAAGGCTCGATCGCTCGGGCGAGGGCGAGTATCGACTCAATGGCGCCCGTTGCCGGCTGGTCGACGTGATCGAGGTGCTCTCCGACACCGGCCTCGGCAAGGAGACCCACTCGGTCATCTCCCAAGGACGCGTCGAGGCGATCGTGACATCAAAGCCTCGCGACCGGCGACTGCTGATCGAGGAGGCGGCGGGCCTAGGCAAGCATCGCAAGCGCCGTCGCCGCGCGCAGCTGAAGCTCGAGCGCACCCAGGAGAACCTGGACCGCGCGCTTGACGTGGAGCGCGAGGCGCGCACGCGTCTGCGCCCGCTCAAGCGCCAAGCAGAGGCGGCCGAGTTGCACGAGCGCCTGGAGCACCAGATGCTGCAAGCCCGCTTCGAGCTTGCCCGCGAGGCGGTCAGGGCCACGCGCGAGTGCAGCTTGCGAAGCCGAGGAAGGCGTGCAGGCGGCCAGGGCCGCACGCGAGCAGATCGAGTCGCGCTTGCGAGCGGTGGTGCAGCGGCGTGGAGCGGCGGAGAGCGCGCTGGCCGAGCGCACCGAGCGCCACGACGCGCTCGCCAACGCGTGTACGAGGCGCGCTCGGCCCGCGAGCGCCTGCAGATGCGCGGCGAGCAGGCGGCCGCCACCGCCGCGACGCTCGCCCAGCGCGCGAGTCGCATCGAGATCGAGCTGGGCGCGCTCGAGCAGGCGCCTCGCAGACGGCGCCGGCGAGCGCGGATGCGCAGGGGCCGAGGAGCAGGCAAGCGAGGATCGCGTGCGTGCTCTGGAGGCGGCGCTCGTGGAGATCGACAGCGAACGCGAGCGCGAGCTGGAGCGTGAGATCGAGGGTCTCGGAGCGCGAGCGCGAGCAGGCAGCTGCGGCGTGTGGGTGAGCTCGAGGCGCGGGCGCAGGCGGCGCGCGAGGCACGCGAGCAGGCCGATGCGCTGTGCAGAGCAGGCGCGCGCGGCGTTGCGCAAGCTCGAAGCCGAGGCCGAGGCGGCACGTCGCGAGGCGGCGAAGGTCGGCGCGGAGCTGGCCGCCGCCAACCAGTTCCTGCGCAGCCACGCGAATCGGATGCCCACGCGCGCCTCGGGTGCCGGCGCGCCGCGCGCGCTCAGCGAGGCATTGCAGGTCAAGCCTGGTTACGAGCTGGCGCTTGCGGCGGCGCTTGGCGGCCGCCTCGATGCGGCGCTGGTGCGTGATATGGACGGCGCCCGTGCGCTGCTCGACGGGGTCGGCCCGGACGGTGGGGCGGCGCTGCTCGCCGGTGAGGCCGCCGGCGATGAGCAGCAGCCGGTGGCACCGGCGCACCGAGAATGGTCAAGGCAAGGCCCACGCGGACGCAGGTCGAGCTAGCCGGCGCCGGCGCGGCGGTCAGGCTGCATCGATCTGCTGGGGGGTCGCGGCCGGTGCTGGAACTGGCCGGAAGGTTGCTTGCCGACGCATGGGTGGTTGAGCGTCTGGAGGATGTGAGCCGAGAGTTTCCGCGGTGATCGCGAGCACGCCTCAGGGCGGGTGTTGTTTGCCGGTGGGGCGAGTTGCGTCAGGTGACCGAGGGCGGAGCCGAGCGCGTGCTCGCGCGTCGCAACGAGCGCGACCGGCTGATCGCGCGAGAGCGAGCAGGCGGTCGGCGGGCGAGCATGCGGCCAGAGCGCGGTCGAGCAGGCGCTCGAGCAGGCTACGCGAGGCCAATCGTGGCACGCGATCGGGCCGATGGCGCGCTGCGCGACAGCGAGCGTCTGCTGGGCGAGGCGGCGCGAGGCGCAGCGCAAAGCGCTCTGGTTGATCGAGCAGCGCAAGGCCGCGCCCGAGCAGGGGCCGCTGGCGGTGCGTCGCGCCGAGCTTGCAGGGTGAGCTGGCGGCCGAGCGCAGGCAGGCCGAGCGCAGGCAGATCGAACGCGCTGAGCGCGCCAGGCGGATCGAGCGTCTGCGCGCCCAGCGCGCGGCCGATCTGCAGTTGGCCCCGCGTGCCGAGCGTCTTGCCGCGGCGCTTGCACGGCGCCGGCGAGGGGATGCGGGACTGTTGGCTGCAGATGGAGGCACTGTTGAGCGAGGATCGTGCCGCGGGCGAGCAGGTGTCCGCCGAGCTGCGCGCGTGCGCGCAGAGAGGAGGCCGAGATCCAGGCAGCATTGCGCGTCGAGGGTGAGGCGGTCACCGGGGCCGAGGTGGCCGCACAGCGTCTGCGCGATCAGGCCGCTGAGGCTCACGAGGAGCTGCGAGAGGTTTGCGAGCGCCTGGAGTTGCCGGGTGGCGGAACGTCGCCAGCGGTCGAGCCGGCTACCTCCGCGGGAGCGCTGAGTCCGAAGCGGTTGGCGCCGC
The DNA here is from genome assembly GCA_963715535.1 of uncultured Solirubrobacterales bacterium. GTDB lineage: Bacteria > Actinomycetota > Thermoleophilia > Solirubrobacterales > Solirubrobacteraceae > Palsa-744. The sequence continues at coordinate 119,811 of OY970251.1, forward strand.
GAGGATGTGCAGCCCGTCGAGGCGGTGGAGGCCAGGGCCGGCGAGGTGGTGGAGCCACTGAGCGAGGAGCAGGAACAGGCGCTGAGGGCTCACGCCTGGAGCGCCTGGCGCGTCGTCGCGAGCAGCTCGGGCCCGTGAACCCACTCGCCCAGGACGAGTATGCGGAGGCGATCGCCCACGTCGAGGAGCTCGAGGAGCGACGCACCGATCTGGAGACCGCGCTGCGAGAGCTGCGAGCGGTGATCCGCGAAACCGACCGTCAGATCCACGAGACGTTCAACGAGACCTTCAGCGCGGCGGCACGCAACTTCGAGGAGCTCGTCGGCGACGTGTTCCCGGGGGGCAGCGGACGGTTGCGGCTCGTCAAGGACGAGCAGGCGCCACGAGCTGTGCTCGGCGGCGAGCCGGCGCCGGAAGGATGGCGAGGGCCGGACGCCGAGGCGGCGGCGGAGATCGAGGACCGAGGCAGCCGAGCAGGAAGCGGAGGAGATGCTGGGGGTCGAGATCGAGATCACCCCGGCCGGCAAGTCCACAAAGCGGCTGTCGCTGCTTTCCGGCGGTGAGAAGTCGATGACCGCGCTCGCGTTCATGTTCTCAGTGTTCCTGGCGCGCCCGTGCCCCTTCTACGTGCTCGACGAGGTCGAGGCCGCGCTCGACGATCTCAACCTCGACCGCTTCCTGACGCTGCTGCGCCGCTACGCCGACCGCGCTCAGTTCATCGTGATCACACACCAGAAGCGCACGATGGAGGCCGCCGATTGGCTGTATGGCGTCTCGATGGCCGACAACGGCGTCTCCAAGGTGCTCTCGCGGCGGCTCCCCAAGGAGGAGCCCGCATCTCCGGTTGCTCGCGGTGGAGGACCCGCCGCAGGTTGCTCCGGTCGCATAGGCAATCATGCCACGCGACTGGTCTGAGCTGTTCATCACCGACGCGCGGGCGCCGGAGGGTTCACAGGCGCACCCTGACGGGCGCGAGCAAGCCGCGGAGGGGGGTGAACGTCGTCGTGGACTGTTCAAGCGCTTGCGCGAAAATCTCTCAAAGACTCGGCAAGCGCTTGGGTCGGAGATCCAAGCGACGCTTGTTCGCGACGCTCGACGAGCACACCTGGGAACGCCTGGAGGAGGCGTTGATCATGGCCGACGTGGGCGCAAGCACGACCGCTGCGGTCGTCGAGACGCTCGAGCGGGAAGCCACCGAAGGTGGCGTGACCAGCGGCGAGGAGCTGTCCGAGCGGCTGATCGAGCTGCTTGCGGACACCGCGCGCAGCGAGCACGACAAGATCGACATTCGCGCCAAGCCGACGGTGATTCTGGCGGTCGGAGTCAACGGCACGGGCAAGACCACGACGATCGGCAAGCTCGCCTGGCATCTGCGCAAGGAACTGGGGCTGAGCGTGCTGCTCGCGGCGCGCGGACACATTCCGTGCGGCGGCCACCGAGCAGCTGGAAGGGTGGGCGGCGCGCGCGGACTGTGAGATCGTCACCGGCGACCGGAGGGCTCAGACCCTGGGTCGGTCGCTTTCGAGGCGGTCGCTCAAGCGCGGGCGCAAGGACATCGACGTGGTGATCGTTGACACCGCCGGGCGACTGCACACCCAGGACGATCTGATGGAGGAGCTGGCGAAGGTCAGGCGCGTGATCGCAAGGCAACTGGATGGGCGCGCCACACGAGACGCTGCTGACAGTTGATGCGACGACCGGTCAGAACGGTTTGCGTCAAGCGCAGATGTTCGCCCGACGGCCGGTGTGAGCGGGATCGTGCTCACCAAGCTCGACGGCACCGCGCGCGGTGGGATCGCGCTCGCGATCGCGCGGGAGCTCGAGCTTGCCGGTCAAGCTGATCGGGATCGGCGAGCAGCTCGAGGACCTGCGGCCGTTCGATCGCGGAAGATTTCGCCCGCGCCTTGATGGCTGAGCATAATCAAAGGTATGGACGCTTGGATCGTATGGTTGGTGGTCGCCTGTGCATCTCGGCGTCGGGCGAGATGCACCAGGGCGGCTTCTACCTGGCGCCGTTCGCCGCCGGGGCGGCGTTGGACCGTCGTGAGCTTGCTGGGCGTGGGGGCGCTGCTCGCGGTGATCGTGTTCCTGATCTCCTCAGGGATCGTGTTCGCGACGTTGCGACCCGTGGCGCGCCGCCATCGCAGGTTGCCGCCGTCGATCAGGACGGGCGCGGCGGCGCTCGTCGGTCGCAGAGCGATCGTCTCGAGCGGATCGCCAACGACGAGGGTGTCGGTTGCGTGAAGATCGACGGCGAGGTGTGGACGGCGCGCAGCTTCGACGAAGACCAGGTATTCGATCCCGGCGAACGAGTCGAAGTGGTTGAAATACAGGGGCGCGACTGCGCTCGTGATGCACTGAGACACTTATTGCGCCGCCTCGACTCGCCTCAACCTAGACAAGTCGAGAATCGAATCCTTATGGTCGCTCTTATCGTCATAGCCGTCTAGTGGTCGTGTTCGCGCTGATCGTGGCTGCGCGCACGGTTCGCGTCATTCCGCAGGCACGGGCGGGCGTGGTGGAGCGGCTCGGTCGCTACAGCCGCACGCTTGAGCCCGGTCTGACGCTCATCACACCGTTCATCGATCGCGTGAAGCCGCTGGTGGACCTGCGCGAGCAGGTCGTCAACTTCTCACCACAGTCGGTGATCACCGAAGACAACGTGGTCGTGGCGATCGAAACCGTCCTCTATTTCACGATCACCGATCCCCGCTCGGCCACATACGAAGTCGCCAATCCGCTGCAGGCGATCGAGCAGCTGACGGTCACCACGTTGCGCAACGTGATCGGCGGGCTGTCGCTCGAGGCGACGCTCACCGCCCGTGAGAGCGTCAACACCGAGCTGCGGGTGGTGCTCGACGAGGCGACCGGCAAGTGGGGCATACGCATCAACCGCGTGGAGATCAAGTCGGTCGACCCGCCTCAGGACATCAGAGCGGCGATGGAGAAGCAGATGCGCGCCGAGCGCGACCGCCGCGCCGCGATCCTTACCGCCGAAGGCGAGAAGCAGGCCCAGGTCCTCACCGCCGAAGGCCAGCAGCAGGCCGTGGTGCTGCGCGCCGAGGGCGACCGTCAGGCCGCGGTGCTGCGCGCCGAGGGCGAAGCGAAGGCAATCGACACCGTCTTCAAAGCGATCCACGAGGGCAAACCCTCACGCGAGCTGCTCAGCTACGAATACCTGCAGATGCTGCCCTCGCTCGCCGAAGGCGACTCCAACAAGGTGTTCGTGATCCCCTCGGAATTCGCCGAGGCGTTCGGTGGGATCGGCGAGGCGATCGCGCGCCGCTCCGCACAGCAGCCACCGCCACCGGGCGCCGCAGAGCGCGATTGACGTTGTTGACGCAGGCGCCGGTGTGCCTGGCGGCGCCTGCGCGCAAGCATCTCGCGTGGCGCCGGCGTGTTTGGCTGCGAGAATTGACGATCTGATGTTCGACTCCCTCGCCGAGAAGTTGCAGGCCACGCTGGGCGACGTGCGCCAGCGTGGCACGCTGACCGAGAAGCCGACATCGACGGCGCGATGCGCGAGATCCGTCTTGCGCTGCTGGAGGCGGACGTCAACTTCAAGGTCGTCAAGCGCTTCACAGCGACGTGAAGGAGCGTTGTCTGGGCGCGGACATCGTCGGCAAGCTCAACCCTGGCCAACAGGTCGTCAAGATCGTCGCCGACGAGCTGACCGAGTCTGATGGGCGGCGCCTCTGGCGGGACTGAGCTTCTCGCCGCGACCGCCGACCGTGATCCTGATGGCCGGCCTGCAGGGCTCGGGCAAGACGACCGCGACGGCCAAGTTGGCGCGCTACCTGCATGAGGAGCACTCCTCCTCGGTGGCGCTTGCCGCCTGCGACGTCTATCGCCCCGCCGCGGTCGACCAGCTTGTGAAGGTTGGCGCGCAGGCCGGCGCGCTCGGTATACGAGCAAGGGACCGACCGCGATCCGGTGGAGATCGCCGCCTGGGCGCTTGGAGCGTGCGCGCGAAGAGGGCAAGGACGTGCTGATCGTCGACACCAGCGGACGCCTGCACGTCGATGAGGCGTTGATGGCCGAGCTCGTGAAGATCCGCGATGCCGTCAAGCCGCACAACGTGCTGCTCGTGGTGGACGCGATGACAGGCCAGGACGCCGTCAACGTCGCCGAGCAGTTCGCCGCGGCGGTTCAGTTCGACGGCGTGGTCATGAGCAAGCTCGACGGCGACGCTCGCGGTGGCGCGGCACTGTCGGTCAAGGCGGTCACGGGCAAGCCGATCATGTTCGCCTCCACGGGCGAGAAGCTCGACCAGTTCGAGCGCTTCCATCCCGACCGCATGGCCCAGCGGATCCTCGGCATGGGCGACGTGATGAGCCTGATCGAGACAGGCCGAGCGCCAGTTCGACGAGACCCAGGCGGCCGAGCTTGAGCGCAAGCTGCGGCGCAACGAGTTCGGCCTCGACGATTTCCTCGACCAGCTCAAGACGATCCGCAAGATGGGCCCACTCACGAACCTGCTCGGCATGATTCCCGGCTTTGCGGGCGCGCAGCTGAAAAACCTGAAGGTCGACGAGCGCGAGCTCGACCGCATCCAGGCGATCATCCTCTCGATGACCGCCGAGGAGCGCAGCCGCCCCGAGCTGATCAAGGGCTCGCGCCGCCTGCGCATCGCCCGCGGCTCGGGCACCAATGTGCAGCAGGTCAACCAGCTCGTCAAGCAGTTCGGCCAGATGCGCAAGATGATGCGTGGTATGAGCCGCGGCAAGATGCCCGATGTCGGCGCATTGATGCGCCAGGCACGCTGAAGGGATCGGTGGGGTGTCTGCCGGCCCTCGGCCGTCTCCCGATCTGTCACCAGTCACCCGATACCGTCTGGGGTCACCTGAACCGTCTAAGCTCTCTAGCTGGACTGGTAAGCACTCAGAGAGGAAACCGTGTCGGTAAGGCTTAGGCTCACGCGTGTGGGCGCAAGGAAGAACCCAGTGTGGCGAGTGGTCGTCGCCGATCAGCGCTCTCCGCGCGACGGGCGTGTGATCGAGACGATCGGCCACTACAACGCCCAGACGGACCCCTCGACGATCGTGATCGACGAGGAGCGGGCAAAGAGCTGGCTTGCGCGTGGAGCGCAGCCGTCGAACACGGTTGCAAAGCTGCTGCGCATCCAGGGCATCGGCCAGGGTGGCCGCTGAGCGGCGCGATACTGCGTCCTCGCTCGCTTATGTGCACAGCACACCGCACTCGCTGCGTTCTTGTCTCGCTTGCTCATCGACCCCCCTGGACGCTCGTGACGCAAGGGTGCGACCGCCCGCAATAAGGGCTGCGGCGAATGTCCTCCGAGGTCATGAGAGAGCTGCTGGAGTATCTGGCGCAAGGACTGGTCGACCGCCCCGAAGAGGTGTCGGTGGAGCAGTTCGAGGAGGACGACGGGACGATCGTGCTTGAGCTGTGCGTGGCGGACGGCGATTACGGCCAGGTGATCGGCCGAGGTGGGCGTACCGCGCACGCGCTGCGGACGGTCGTGAAGGCAGCGGCGGTCAACGAGAAGCGCCGCGTGCTCCTCGACATAGTCGATTGAGGTGAGCGAGCGCCGCGGGTGAGCCTCCGCGAGGGAGCGGCAGCGACGCCGACGCAGTGTCGGCAGGTCGCGTGGGTCGCGCCCACGGTCTGGACGGTAGCTTCTATGTGACTGGCGCTCGCTCGCGTCTGCTCACACTCGGGGCCACCGTCGTGGTGGCCGGTCGCACGGCTGAGGTCATCAGGCGCGCCGGGACCGACGCGCATCCGATCGTGCGCATTCAGGGGGTAGAGGATCGCGGCGCGGCGGAGGCGATGCGCGGACTCGAGCATGACGGTCGATATCGCCGAGGCTCCACCACTCGCCGATGGAGAGTGGTGGGCCAGGAGCTGGAGGGGTGCGAGGTGGTGGACGGCAAGCGCCACGTTGGGCGCGTTGTGCGGCTCATGGAGCTGCCATCGTGCGAGGCATTGGAAGTGAGGCTCGAAAACCCCGGCGCCGATGATGCGAGGCGCCCAGCGGGTGATCTGCTTGTGCCGATGGTGCGCGACGCGATCCGTCAAGTCGATGTTGCCGGGCGACGGATCGATGTGGACATGAGCTTCTTGGCGGAATAGCTGATGGAGATCGACATCTTCACGCTGTTCCCCGAGTGGTTCGAGTGGTTCAAGGCCCAGCGTCATGTGCGCAACGTGCTCGACAGCGGCTCACGCGTGCAGTGCGTGAACTTCCGTGAGCACACGCCGCTGGGTGGCGGACAGGTAGATGACACGCCATTCGGGGGAGGGGCCGGCATGGTGTTGCGCGTCGATGCGATGGACGCCGCGTTGAGCGCCCATTACGGTATCGATGGCACGCGCGTGCGCGAGGGCCGTCGTGTGATCGCCCTCGCGCCAGGTGGACGAGCTGCTGGACGAGCAGTACGTGCGGTGAACTGGCGGCGGAGCCGGCGCTGACCTTGCTGTGTGGGCGCTACGAGGGCTTTGACGAGCGGATCGTCGAGCATTTCGCAAGCGAGACCCTGTCGATCGGACGCTATGTGCTCTCCGGCGGGGAGCCGGCGGCGATGGTCGTGTGCGATGCGGTCTTGCGCAAGCTCCCCGGAGCGCTCGGGCATGTCGAGTCGGCCGTTGAGGAGTCTTTCAGCGAGGTGCTCGACGGCGATCCCGAGTATCCCCACTACACGCGCCCCGCCGAGTATCGCGGTTGGCAGGTGCCGGAGATCCTGCTCTCGGGTCATCACGAGCGCATACGCGAGTGGCGTGCCCAGCAGAGCAAACTACGCGGGGAGGGTGGTTGTGCCTAAGACAGCGGTGTTCGCTACCATTCGCGGGCGCGTCGGTCTGTGCAGCGACTCCCGCTCACACGACGCCTTCTTTTTGCCATGAGCACCGTTATCGAAAACATCGAGCGTGCGCAGCTGCGCCGCGTCCCCGACTTCGCGCCGGGCGATCGCGTGAAGCGTGCATTTCCAAGTGATCGAGGGCACCCGTCGCCGCATCCAGGTTTTCGAGGGCGTTGTGATCAAGCGTCAGGGGCATGGGGCGCGCGAGACGTTCACCGTGCGCAAGCAGTCCTTCGGAGTGGGGGTCGAGCGTATGTTCCCCGTGCACTCGCCAAAGATCGAGCGGATCGAGGTGGCGGCCAGAGGAGATGTGCGCCGCGCCAAGCTCTACTACCTGCGCGATCGTGTCGGTAAGCGTGCACGTGTGCGCGAGCGTCGCTACACCGGCCCTGAGCAGCACGTCGAGTCTGGGTCTGTTGTATGAGCCGACGGGCGCGACCGACGCGGACGGGGCGACGGCTGAGGAGACGATCCTCGACGCGGAGGGCACGGAGTCTGCCGGGAGTATCGATGCCGAGAGCACTGAGATTCGGCAGGAGGGCGAGGATGAGTCCTCGGCGCCTGCCACGTCACTGTCCGAGCCGGGCGAGGGGGGACCCGACGGCGCGGACGCGTCAGCGACGCAGGATGAGGCTGGAGATGGCGCCGGCACATCCCCGGAGGCCACCGATCAGGCCGATTCCCCCTCCGACGCCGGCGATGCTTCCGCCGGCGATTCGCCGGCGTGACAGCCGCCGGCCCCTCGGCCAAGGGCGCCGAGGACAAGGATCATCCGAAGTCGAGACTCAACTCGATCGTAGAGTTGGCGGTGATCGTGCTTGTCGCGGTCGGACTCGCGCTCGCCATTCAAGCGTTCATCGTCAAGCCCTACAAGATCCCGAGCCGCTCGATGGAACCGACGCTGAAGGTCGGCCAAAGGGTGCTTGTGGATCGCATAGGGATGCACTTCAGAGAACCCCAAATCGGTGAGATCATGGTGTTCCATCCGCCAAAGGACGCAGAACAACAAGTGTGTGGGCCGGCTCCGCACATGGTCACTCCTGGAGGCGCCCCCTGCGATGCGCCGGAACCCCAAGAGGCAAGCGTGAACTTCATCAAGCGGGTGGTGGCCGGTCCGGGCGACACGCTGTACATCAAGGAAGGTCACGTCTTTCGTATGGCAACGGCAAGCGTCGAGAGCGATTCCTACATCACTCCCTGCGGAAGCAGCTCAGAGTGCAACTTCCCCACGCCGATCAAGATTCCCGCCGGTCATTGGTTCATGATGGGGGACAATCGTGGCGAATCTGACGACAGTAGGTTCTGGGGACCAGTCCCCACAAGCTGGATCATCGGGCAGGCCTTCTTCACCTACTGGCCTCCCGATCGCATCGGCACCCTCTGAGAGCTCGTCGCTCCCGGCGGCGGTTTCCAGGGCACCCTATTCAAAGCGCTCGGCGCGTCGTCGGAAGCGCGCAGGCTAAAGTGGGCAGCGCCTGTTCGCCTTCGACCGACGGTTCGGGGTGCCCTTGGTCGCGGGTGCGGATGAGGCCGGCCGTGGCTGTTTGGCGGGTCCGCTCGTCGCCGCGGGAGTGCTGTTTGACTACGACCAGCTCACCACCCGCGAGCTGCGTGCCCTCGGAGCGCTCAACGACTCAAAGCAGCACACAGCACTGGCGCGCGAGGAGCTGTATCCGCTCGTGCTCTGTACCGCCATGCGGGTGACGGTAGTCTCGCGTTGTGTGAGCGGGATCGACTCGCGCGGGCTGCACAAGACGAATCTTGCGGCGTTGCGTGACGCGATACGGGGTGTCACGCGCGATGTCGAGGGGGATGTCGAGTGTCTGATCGACGGCTTCGCCGTGCCGCAGTTCGAGCGTCCGCAGCGACCGATCGTAGGCGGCGATGCCACAAGCGCCGCGATCGCGGCCGCATCGATCGTCGCGAAGGTCACGCGCGATCGCTACATGCGCCATGCCGATGAGCTGCATCCCGGTTGGAGCTTTGCTGAGCATGTCGGCTACTCAACCCCGGTGCACCGCGAAGCGATTGGACGCCAGGGCGTCTCGCCGCTACACCGCATGTCCTTCCAGTCGACGGCCTACCGGCAGCTCGCGCTCTGAGCTGCTCACCAGGCCCCCTCGATGTGATCGAGGCGCAGTAGCTTGTCGGCGCCGTCGACGATGACTCCCACGGCGTCGAAGCGGATCGTGTGGGCCTTTGGGCGTGCGTGGGCGTTCTCATATAGCCACGCGCACGCCAGTCGTTTCAGGCGTGCGCGCTGGCTGAACTTCAGCCATGCCAGTGGTTGATCCTCTGGGCACAGGCCCCGGCGGCGGTTGCTCGCGCGTCTTGTCTTGATCTCCGCGAAGACGAGCGTTCGCCCGTCGAACGCGATCAGGTCGATCTCGCCGTGCCGGGTCCGCACGTTTCGTGCCACGACGACGAACCCCAGCCTGCGGAAATGGCCGACGGCGAGATCCTCGCCAAGTGTGCCCAGGGCGCGGCGGTCGTCACCGGGAAAGGGGACGCCGGGGGAGGTGGAGCTCGCGGCAGACATGCCGCGAATATAGGGCAAAAAATGTGACGTAAAGCACACAAATGTGCCAACTTGCAGTCCGGCTGATAAAAATTCTCGGTCGTGTGGATCGGGGAGCGCAGCACGATGGGCTTCGCTGCCATAGCCTTCGCGCCGATGTCGGCGAAACCCTCAGCAGCGTCCGAGCGACCGGACTCAGGAGACGCCCACGCCCGCGAAGCATGGCAGCCGGGGATCGACGGCGTCAGCGGCTTCATGGGCATGCGTTGGGACAGCGCCGACACGGTTCGCCTGGAGATCCGGCCGGAGCTGATCAACGCCGGTGGCCTGCTCTCCGGTGTGGTCACCTATGCGCTGGTCGACTACTGCATGGGCTCCACGCTATGGCCGCAGACCACCGAGGATGAGCACATCGCGACGCTCAACATCTCGATCAACTACATCCAGACCGCCACCAGGGCGAGATCGTGTGCAAGAGCAAGCTCGATCGGCGCAACCGCTCGAATGCCGTACTGCGCAGCGAGGTGCGCCACGAGGACGGCCGGCTGCTCGTCACCGCGGTCGGCAGCTACGCGATCTTCCCCGCGCGCAAGCGTCTACCGGTGACCTGACGCACAGTGTCGTGGGCCGGCCATGGTCGGCGAATGCTTGTGGAGCGCAAGAATGTCCTGAGCGCTCGCCGATGACCGGCCGCGCGATGCTCTCACCTGGATAGGCATGCCCGATCTCACCCACACTCCTCGCGCGCTCACCATCGCCGGCTCGGATTCTGGCGGCGGGGCTGGCATCCAGGCCGACCTCAAGGCGTTCGCGCGCTGCGGGGTCCACGGTATGAGCGCGATCACCGCGATAACAGCACAGAACACGCTTGGGGTGACGCCGTACACGCCGGTTCCCCCCGAGATCGTCCTCGCTCAGGTACGGGCGGTGGTTGCGGACATCGGCGTCGACGCCGTCAAGGTGGGGATGCTCGGCAGCGTCGAGATCGTCCATGCGGTGGCGCTCGCGCTGGACGAGCTGCCCGCCGGGACGCCGGTGGTGGTCGATCCGGTGATGGTTGCGAGTCCGGTGCCCGGCTGTTGGACCCAGACGCCGAGAGCGCGCTTGTAGCCGAGATATTGCCGCGCGCCACCATCCTCACGCCGAACATCCCCGAGGCGCGTGCGCTGGCCGGCCAAGCGCATGCGCAAGCAACGAGGCCGCGATGATGCGCGAGCCGACCAGGCGCCGAGGATGGCGGGGATGAGCGGGAAGCCGAGGAGCTTGCTCGTGCTGTGCTCGCGCTGGGACCGCGAATCGTCGTGCTCACCGGCGGTCATCGTGCACAGGCGGTCGACCTGTTTCTCGACTCCGAGACTCCCGAGCAGATCGTCGAGATTCCCGGTGAGCGACATCCGGATGGCGCGGCACACGGCTCCGGGTGCACTCATTCCTCGGTGCTGGCCGCGCAGCTGGCGCTCGGTCGCGCCCCGCTGCAGGCCGCATTCACCGCCCGCGCGCTCGCCGGAGAGGCGGTCGCCGGCGGGTTGCGCGACATCGGCGAGGGCCCGGGTCCGGTCGACGTGATCGGCTTGGAGGGGCTGCGCCGTCGATAGGCGACGCCCGAGGCGTGTCCAACATGGGTGTCGGGAGACGGGCGAGAGCGTCGATCGCGCCGGGCTGCGTGGCCGTGCGATTGTCGCGCGCGGGCTGCGCCGAGACATTTGGTCGCGCTTGGCGGGTTTGCCATAATCGCAAGGCATGAAGCTGCTACGCGTCAAGCCCGGTCATGGTGAGGTGGTGCTGGCCGAGGGCGACGTCGCGGTGCCTGAGCAGTACAGCGAGCTGCTCGAGCCGCATTCAGTCGCGAACTCGACGCGGGCATGTGGGCCGCGGTGCCCAATCGACAGCACGCGGGACGGCGCGAGGCAGAGCTGGTCGAAGCTTCGAGGACGTCCCCGCCGACGCCGAGCGGGTGATCTTCTTTCCGCGCGCCGCGGGCGGCGGCTGATGGCCTCGGCGCTCGAACATCCAGTTGGCACTATTGGGCGCACCCGCGGTACGGCGGGGGCGGCCTCCTAGCATCCCATGCCGCTGGCTCTCGGCACCCTGGGCTCGTGCTGGTCGCGCTGCTCTCGATGCTGGCTTTGCCGACCTCGAAGCGCTTCCACGGTCGGCGGGCGCTCCTTGCGCCTATCGGGGCACGCATCCAAGCGGCTTGCTCGTGGACGGATACGACCCCGGCCGCGAACTGCGCGCCGAGCAGCGCGCACGAGCGTTGCTGCACTCGTGCGTCAACGAGGAGGAGTGGGCCATGTACAGCGAGCTCGGCTTCCTGCGCGTGACTGGGGCACGTTGGAGGCGCAACCGTGCGCCTACCTGCATCTATCCCCACAAGCCGATCCTCGCCTACGTTCCGCTCTACCGAACAGATGCTGGGCGAGTACTGCGTCGAGTTTCCAGATCGCACGCGCCCTACGGCAGTTCGAGTTGCCGGACTCAGACGACGTGCTCGCCAAGTGGATGGCGCTCACGGCCGACGAGCGCGCTCTGATCGAGCAGGCCAACATGCACCTGGCCGGACGCCAGATCGACGTCGCCAAGGCACGGCGCGATCTCGTCTCGCCTCGTCGTGTTGGGAGCGCGAGCGCGCTGAGTCACACAGGCGAGCGCCACGTCGCGCCGGTAGTGTTCCGGCGCTGTGAGCACATCGAGAGCCCTTTCGACGTAAAGCACCGCTCGCGCGCCCTGATCGAGGGCCCCGAGCGTGCCGCCGCGCGCGCCTATCTGCACGGGATCGGCTACACCGCCGAGGACCTGGCCAAGCCGATCGTCGGGGTCGCTCACTCGTGGATCGAGACGATGCCATGCAACTTCAACAATCGTGTGCTCGCCGCGAAGGTCAAGGAGGGCATTCGTGCGGCCGGCGGCACGCCGATGGAGCTCAACACGATCGCGATCTCCGACGGCATCACGATGGGCACCTCGGGCATGCGCGCCTCGCTCGTCTCGCGCGAGCTGATCGCCGACTCGATCGAGCTGGTCGCCTCCGCCCACGCGTTCGACGCGCTGGTGGTCATCTCCGGCTGCGACAAGACGATCCCCGGCGCGGTGATGGCGCTCGCGCGCCTGGACATACCCGGACTGATGCTCTACGGAGGCTCGATCCGTCCCGGCCACTACAAGGGCCAGGACGTCACGATCCAACAGGTGTTCGAGGCGGTCGGGGCGTATCGCCGCAGGCAAGATCACAGAGGCAGGAGCTGCACGAGCTGGAGGAGGTCGCCTCGCCCGGCGCGGGCGCGTGCGGCGGACAGTTCACCGCCAACACGATGGCGATGGCCTTCGAGGTGCTCGGCATCTCGCCGGCGGGCTCCTCGATGGTGCCGGCCGAGGACGGGCGCAAGCTGCAGGTGGCGGTGCAGTGCGGCGAACTGGTCATGGATGTGCTGCGCAGAGGACTGCTCCCCAGCCAGATCATCACCAAGCCGGCGCTCGAGAACGCGATCGCGGCCGGGTGCGACGAGCGGTGGCTCCACCAACATCGTGTTGCACCTGCTGGCCGTCGCCCGCGAAATGGGTGTGCCGCTGTCGATCGAGGAGTTCGATCGCGATCTCCGACGCGACGCCGTTGTTGTGCGACCTGCAGCCCGGCGGCCAGTATGTGGCGACCGATCTGTATGAGGCGGGCGGCGTGCCGCTGGTGATGCGCCGCCTCCAGGAAGTCGGCATCCTGCGCGGTGAGGCGATCACCGTCACCGGGCGCACGATCGCCGAGCACGCCGCCGAGGCGCGGCGAGACGCCCGGACAGCGCGTCGTGCGGCCGCTCTCCGATCCGCTGAAGCCCACCGGCGGCTTTGCGATCCTGCGCGGCAACGTCGCACCGGACGGCTGTGTGGTCAAGCTCGCCGGCCACGAGCGTCGCCACCACGTCGGCCCCGCGCGCGTGTTCGACGGGGAGGAGGCCGCGATGGCCGCGGTGCTCGCCCACGAGATCTCCGAGGGAGACGTGGTCGTGATCCGCGGCGAGGGTCCCGCCGGCGGTCCGGGTATGCGCGAGATGCTGTCGGTCACCGCCGCGATCGTCGGCGAGGGGCTGGGGGAGAGCGTCGCGCTGATCACCGACGGGCGCTTCTCCGGCGCAACACACGGTTTCATGGCCGCCCACGTCGCCCCCGAGGCGGTTCGCGGTGGGCCGATCGGCGCGCTTGCCGACGGCGACGAGATCACGATCGACGTCGAAGCGCGTCGTATCGACGTCGCGCTCACGGACGCGCAGATCGCCGAGCGGCTGTCGGCCTACGATCAGCCGCCGCGCGCCGACGAGCACATCGACGTGGCGATCCGCAAGTACGCGAAGCTCGTCGGGTCCGCCGCCGAGGGCGCCGTAACGAGCTGAGCTGTACGCAACGCTAGTGGCGCTCCGACGCCAGGGCACTGAGCCACGAGTGAGCTGTAAGCAAAATTTGTGAGCTCCGCCGCCAAGGGCTGGCCGCGATGCGGAGCACGCTACTCGGCGATGAAGTCGCTCAGCAGCCGTTGAACGACGCGGGACGCTCGAGCATCGCCATGTGGCCCGGTGTCCTCGAAGATCACCTTGCGTGAATTGGGGATCAGCTCCTCGAACACGCTTGCGTCCGTCACCGGGATCACCTTGTCTTCCGCGCCCCACACGATCAGCGTCGGACAAGCGATCTCAGGCAGACGCTCCCTGATCGGATAGTCGATGTTGGCGCGCAGCGCTTGCATGAAGCCGGGCTTGCCGGCCCCGCGCAGCTGCTCGGCCGCGAGCGCCGCCGGCAGTCGGCCAGGATGGCGCGTCACGAAACCCAAGCGTGATGTTGCGCAGTCCCGCGACGACGCGTCACCCAGTCGCGATCTGCGTCGCCGTCCACGCCGGTGTACACGGCGATCATCGGCGCCATCCTGCGCAGGTAAGGCTCGAGCCGTTCGACGTCGCGGTGACGATAGGTGCTGATCCCCGCCGCGGACACGAGCACGAGACGCTCCACGCGTTGCGGAAAGGCGATCGCAAGCTCGGTCGAGACGAACCCGCCCATCGAGTTGCCGACCACCGTAGCCGCGCTCACGCCAAGCGTCTCCAGCAGTCCGTCGAGCATGCGCGCATACGCAGAGATCGTGATCGTGCTCATGCGGCATCGGCGAGTGGCCAAAGCCCGGCAGGTCCATCGCGATCACCCGGTGGTCCGCGGCGAACACAGGCAATTGCTCAAGCCAGTTCGGCCAGGAGCCGGAGAGGCCGTGCACGAACACGATCGCCGGGACCCTCGCCCATGTCGATCGTGTTGATCCGGTTCCCGCCCACCGTCACCCAGCGCTGATGCTCGCGCCAGTCGACGTCCAGCCACTTCGAGCGTCCCTCCGGGCCGTAGGACTGTCGCTGGTCGCTTCCGTTGCAGAGTGCCTACGCCGCTCATCTGTGAATAATCTACCGTTCAATGCGCATCGCCATCGACGTCGACTCGACCCTGCACCACTATTGGGACGTCCTCTCGGAGATCTCCAGGCGTCGTTTTGGCATCGAGTTGCCCTACGAGGAGCAGTTCACCTGGGGCATCACCCGCTTGCGCCCAGATCAGCTGGAGCTGTGCATCGAGGAGAGCCACAGCGAGGAGACGATCCTTGCCGGCCGTCCCTATCCGGACGCCGTCGAGGCGATCCGCGAATGGAGTCGAGCAGGGACATTTCATCCACATCACCAGCCATCGTGCAAGCGCATGTGCGCCGGCCACCGCGCGCTGGCTGGAGCAGCTCGGGCTCCCATTCGACGATCTGTGCTGCTCCTACGACAAGGTCAGCCGCTGCGTGGAGCTTGACATCGACATCCTGATCGACGACAGCCCGCTCAATATCAGCGCCGCGATCGAGCATGGGATCGCGCACGGCGACGATCCTGCACCCCTGGAACGCGGAGCTTTGCGAGGTCGAGGATGTGCTTGGCGCGCACGACTGGTCCGAGCTTGCGCGGCTGCTGGAGCCCGTTCTCTGCGCGGCCGACTCGTCGACGCTCGCCGGCAACCGCTGAACACGGCCTGCTGTGTCCTGGCAGGGCGCAGGGCCTGCGACGGCGAACTTTAGGTCGTGCCCAGACGAGCAATCGGCCCGACAAGCCGGCGGGCGTCACGATGAGCACCGCGAGCGCAGAGCAGGCCCCGAGGCTCAGCGGATCTTGGTTGCACGCGCTCGCCCTGCTCGACGAGGATCTGCGCCGTACCAACGCCGCTCCGCGCACGCGACGGGCCTACGCCGTCGACACTTTGCAGTTCGCTTGCTGGGCCGACGCGCGCAGGAGATGGCGCCCGCGGCTGTCGGTCCGCGCGACGTCCGCCGCTATATGGCGATCGCTCACCGAGCGGGAGCTCTCGGCCACGACGACCGCTCGCAAGCTCGCCGCGATCCGTGCGTTGTTTCGCAGTCAGCGCGAGCACGGTCACATCGAGCAGAGCCCGGCCGATCTGCTCGCCACACCGCGTCGTGGCTCCTCACTTGCCGCGTGTGTTGAAGGTGCCGGAGGTTGCGCGCTTGCTCGACTCCATCCCCGCGAGCGGAGAGGGCGGGCCACTGGAGCTGCGCGACCGTGCGCTGTTCGAGCTGGCCTACGCGTGCGGTCTGCGCGCCGAGGAGATCGTTACGCTCGACGTCGCCGACGTCGATCATGACGCCGAGCAACTGCGGGTCGAGGGCAAGGGTTCCAAGACCCGCTTTGTCCCGGTCGGCGAGGTGGCACTGAGCGCGGTGCGCCTCTACCTGGAGCGCGGTCGTCCCGCGCTTGCCCGCCCTGCGCTCGCTCGCACTCCCACAGCCGGCGCCGCGAATGGGGCAGCTGAGTCCCAGGCGCTCGCGCGGAGACGCCGACGGCGAGCAGGCCGCTCTGTTTCTCAGCCGCTCCGGCCGTCGGCTCGGGCACAAGCGATGTGCGCGCCGGTTGCGAGCATGGACGACACGCGCCGGGCGTGCCGGGTGGAATCTCCCCTCACGCCCTGCGCCACAGCTTTGCGACCCACCTGCTCGACGGCGGCGCGGACCTGCGCTCGATCCAAGAGCTGCTCGGCCACTCGAGCATCTCCACCACTCAGGTCTACACTCGGGTAGAGTCCGCCAGACTCAGAAGCGCCTATGCGCGCAGTCACCCTCGGGCCTGATCGGCGGGAGAAGACCCTGGAGACGAACGTCAAAGCGATCGAGCTGCGCGAACTGTGGCGGCGCTATAAGACTGACAACGACCCTCGCGCTCGCGAGCGGTTGGTCGTCGCCTACTCGCCGCTGGTCAAGTACGTGGCCGGTCGCACAGCCGCCGGCCTGCCTCCGCACGTCGAGGAGGCGGACCTGGTCTCCTACGGGCTGGTCGGCCTGATCTCGGCGATCGAGCGCTTCGACACCTCGCGCGAAATCAAGTTCGAGACCTACGCGATCACGCGCATCAAGGGCGCCATCATCGACGAGCTGCGCTCGATCGACTGGGTGCCGCGCAGCGTGCGCGCTCGTGCGCGCGAGATCGAGCGGGCCAACACCAAGCTCGAGCATCGTCTGCAGCGCAGTCCCAACGACGAGGAGATGGCCGCCGAGCTGAGCCTCACGGTGCCCGAGTTCCACGAGTCGCTGCTTGCGATCTCTCATTCCTCGGTGGCCGCCCTGGACGAGCTGTGGAGCGTCTCCGATTCCAGCGGAGACCAGGTCTCGCTGATGGACACGATCGAGGATCCCAATGCGCCCGACCCTTCTCGTGCGCTCGACGTTGGCGACTTGAAGGATCGCATCGCCGACTCGATCGCCTCGCTGCCCGAGCGCGAGAAGCTCGTGATCGCGCTCTACTACTACGAGAACCTGACCCTTCGCGAGATCGGCGAGGTCCTCGGCGTCACCGAGTCGCGCATCTCCCAGCTGCACACGAAGGCCGTGCTGCGACTGCGCGGGCGCATGCAAGGCGGCTCGTTTGACGAGTAGGGCGCGCCGCGCCGTCGAGCCCGTCCGGCTAACCTAGGAGACGGATGGCCGCTCGCGCGATAGTCACCTCGCACCCCGTGGTCGCCTGCGACGTGTGCGGCAGGAGCCTGCTCCGGGGTGAGAGCCCTGACGTGTTTCTCGCCGGCGGCCAGCGCCGTACCGTGTGCGAGCTGTGCGTACAGCGGGCCGCCGCGGAGGGTTGGCTACGTGAGGCCGACAGTCACGATTCCAGCGTTCGCCCGACTCGTGGACGGCGTGCGGGCTCGCTGTTCGGACGGCTGCGTCAACGGCGCGACCCGGTGGAGGCGCCGCTGCGTCGTGAGACGACTCGTCCCGCTCCAGGCGCCCCAGGCGCCGAGGACGGCACGCCACACGACGATGGGCTCTACGAGTTTCTGGACGGTGGCGCGATCGAGCACGCGGAGCCCTATGAGCAAGAGCTGTACATCGATTCCGCGCCTGCCGGCGGGTCAAACGCCGGCGAGTCAAACGCCGGCGCGTGGGGCGCAGAGTCCGACGGCTTTGTCCAAGACGGCTCCGAGCCGCAGGCTCACGATCTCGATCGGAGCTGGTCCACATACGCGGATGAGCCGACGCATGTTGCTGTCACGAGCGGCGAATTGAAGGTTGCTCGGGCGCTTGAGGTCTTCAACGCGGGCGAGCAGCCACGACGCGTCGCGGGTGTCGCTCGCTCGCTTGGCGCTCCGTCGGTCACTGCGCGAGCTTTGGAGGAGTCCGGTAGCACCGTTGCGATCGTGGTCGCCTGGGAGCTGTGCTGGTATCGCTATGAGGTCGATCTTGGCGACGAGGCCGCCGGATCGCGGCTGATCGCGCAGGGGATGGAGCTTGACGAACTCCCCGAGCAGGACCGGCTCGGAAACGTGGCCACCGACGAGCACGGCGAGCTCACTCCGCTGGTCGAGATTCGCTGAGCATTCGAGGCGCAGTACGATCTACCGCGATGATCTATTGCGTCGTGCCCAAGCCTTTGGCCGACGAGCTCTATCCGAAGCTCGTCAAGCACTATGAGAACGATGAGAACGTGACGGTCATAATCGATCGTCGCGAGTCCGACCGTCGCGCGCGTGGCACGAAAGCCTCCGAGGCAGACCTGCAGCGTCGCGTGATTCGTGATCGCCGTCGCGCTCGCGTGGCCGGCGATCTGCCGCCGCTCGTCGACGGCTCCTAGCTTCCACATGAAGGTTGTCGTACACGTCGACGGCGGATCGCGCGGCAACCCTGGGCCGGCAGCCGCCGCCAGCATCGTCTCCACGCCTTCGGGGGAGGTCCTGGACGAGGCGTCTGAGCTGCTTGGCACGGTCACCAACAACGTCGCCGAGTATCGCGCCCTGCTGCTGGGCCTGGCGCGTGCGGGCGCGCTTGGAGCGACCGAGGTCGAGGTCGTCAACGACTCCGAGCTGATCGCCAAGCAGGTGCAGGGGCTCTACAAGGTCAAGCACGCCGCGATGCGCCCGCTCCACAGCGCGGCGATGGCGGCTTTGCGCGGCTTTGGCGCGTGGAAGATCCGCTCGGTCCCGCGCGCGCAGAACGCGCAGGCGGACGCGCTCGTCAACGCGGCGCTCGACGGCGCGGCGGCCGGCGCGAGGAGCTGAGGCAGCCGGCGTCGCTCGGGTGCTCTCGATCGGCGGTGGGCGCTCTGGCTTGACGTGGCGCCACGCGGGTCGATCGCGGCGCGGTATCGGCCCGCGCGCGCCGCGCGTGTCGCTAGGCTCGGCCAGTGCTCAGGCCCCGCAACCGCGAGCTACTCGGTCTGATACCCGCGGCGCTGCTCGTCACCGCCGGCTTCACCGCGATCTTCATCCAGCAGGAAAACAGCTCGCTCGAGGCCTCCACGAACGTCACGCTCAACCATGCCTCGAGCCTGTCGCTCACCTACGGGCTGCTGTTCCTGGGCCTGTGTCTGGCCGCGCATCTAGTGATTCGCTTCGCGCTGCCCTACGCCGATCCCGTATCTGTTCCCGCTGGCGGCGTGCTTGCGAGCGTCGGGATCGTGATGGTCTACCGCATCAACCCATCGCTGGCGCGCCAGCAGGCGCAGTGGATGGTGCTCGGGCTGGTCCTGTTCGCCGTCACGATCCTGTGGTTGCGACGGACGGGCATCGGCGTGCTCGAGCGCTACCGCTACACGATCGCCGCGGTCGGGATCGCGATGGCGGTGCTGCCGCGCTTCCCGGTGATCGGCGAGCAGGTCAACGGCTGCCTATCTGGACATCCATTTCGGCTCGGTCTCCTTCCAGCCGGCCGAGCTCGCGAAGGTCGCGATCGTGATCTTCCTGGCCAGCTATCTGCGCGACAACCGCCAGATTCTGGTCACGGCAGGGCGACGCGTGCTCGGCCTGACGTCCCGCCGATGAAGCAGTTCGGGCCGATGCTGGTGGTTTGGGGGGCGGCGATGGCACGCTGCTGCTCACGCGCGAGCTCGGCACCTCGCTGATGTTCTACGGCGCGTTCCTCGCGCTGCTGTATGTCGCCACCGGACGCTTCTCGTTCCCGCTGATCGGGCTCGTGCTGTTCGGGCTCGGCGCGTGGTTCGTGGCGACGCACGTCGGCCACGTCCACGCCGCGTGCTCGCCTGGGAACATCCGCTTTGAACGAAGTCTCTGTTCCACAGCGGGGTGGCAGCTACCAGCTGGCCCAGTCGCTGTTCGCGCAGGCCGACGGAGGTCTGCTCGGGACGGGCTTTGACCAGTCGCTGCTGGTGTTCCCGCATACGCGCAAGCGATCTGCCGGTGCCTGAAAGCGACATGATCTATGCGGTGATCGTCAACGAGCTCGGGCTCGTGGGCGCCGCGGCGCTGCTGCTCACCTATCTGCTGTTCGTCGCGCGTGGCCTGAAGACGGCGATGCTCGCGCGCGACTCGTTCTCCAAGCTGCTGGCGGTCGGGCTGTCGTTCATGGTCGCCATGCAGGTGTTCGTGATCGTCGGTGGCGTCACGCGTGTGATCCCGCTCACGGGCGTCACGCTGCCGTTCGTCGCCTACGGCGGCTCCTCGGTGGTCATGAACTTCGTGCTGCTCGCGCTGTTGCTGGTGGTTTCAGACCGTGCGCGCAGGCCGTATTCGTCCTCGCGCTGAGCGCCAAGTCCGCGGGCCGATTGCGATTTAAGCGGGTGGGGCAGCACAGAGATGGACTCGCAGCAGCGAATTGCGACCCGACAGAGCGGTGTATATGGGCACAGATTGTCGGTTTGAGCAGTTTTGAGCAGGTTCGTTGCGGCTTTCTGGTCGAAAACCTCCACATAACCTTGCGCCTCGTGCAGCATTCGGCGTGACGTATCGACGAATATCTGCCGCGATGCCAACTTCCACAACAGACGCCAGCTCCAGCTTCGTCGTCCGGGCGCGCGACATGCGCGCGCGGGGGATTCGATAGACCGGCGCCGGCGCTATCCAGGGCCGATCGGCCAACTTCTCCTCCCGGCGGGACTGCACCCACGGCCATGGCTGGGGCGCCTGCGCCACGCGCTGCGCGAGGACCTGTTCGTGCTCCACTACCAGCCGATCGTCTCGCTGCAAGGGGGAGCCGTCTCCCACTACGAGGCGCTGATCCGACTCGCGGACGATCCCGACGGGCCGCTCACACCACCGTGCAGCTTCCTTCCCGCGGCTGAGCGCTACGGCTTGATCCAGGAGATCGACCGCATGGTGGTCGGCAAGGTGGTCGCCCTGATGGGCGGTGAGCTTGCCGAGCGCGACGCGCGGGTGGCCGTCAACCTCTCCGCTCTGTCGATCACAGACCGCGGCATGCTCGCTCACATCGAGCGCGAGCTCGTCCGCCACCGGCGTCGATCCCGAGCGGCTGATCGTCGAGGTCACCGAGACGGCGGCGATCGGCGACATGCGTCGCGCCCAGAGCTTCTGCGAAGGCGTGCACACGCTCGGCAGCTCGGTCGCGCTCGACGATTTCGGCGCGGGCTTCGGCTCCTTTCAATACCTCAAGCAACTGCCGTTCCGCTACCTGAAGATCGACGGCGATTTCATCCGCACGCTGCCTTCCTCGCACAAGGATCAACTGGTCGTGCAGGCGCTCGTCGGGTGGCCCGCGGAATGGGCAAGCAGACGATCGCCGAGTATGTGGGCGACGAGCCTACGATGCGCTTACTGCGCGACTACGGCGTCGACTACGCGCAGGGCTTCGAGGTAGGGCGCCCCTGCGGCCAGCTCGAGGCGTTCGCGCAGGCGATCTGAAAGCTTCAGCGGGGCTCGGCACGACAAAGTGCCACTAGGGCGTCGATGAGGCAAGCGAGACAAGGACGCAGCGAGTGAAGTGTGCTCTGCACACAAACGAACGAGGACGCAGTATCGCGCCGCTCAGCGGCGTCCTAGCGGGGCTCTGGCATCTGCGTGCGCAACATCGCGTCCCACAGCCTGTCGGGCAGCAGTTTGCGCTGAAGCACCGTCAGGTGCGCGGAGGGCGTGAGCAGCATGCGCGATGGCGCTTTGACGGCGCGAGATTGCCTTCTCGATCGCCTTGGCCACGACATCCGGGCCGCCGCCGAGGTGGCGCATCGGGCCCTCGTAGACGCCCTCGGTCATCGCCGCGAGCTTCGTGTTGAACTTTTCGTAGGGATCGCTGGACCGTTTTCGGCTTGCGCGTTCGCGCCGGCCTCGTTCACGGTGGCGGCCGCGGTCTTGCCGAACTCGGTCGTGATCAGTCCGGGCTCGATCAGCACGACGTCCACTCCGAAGCCCCGCACCTCGAAGCGCAGCGCGTCGCTGATCGCCTCCAGCGAGTGCTTGGTGGCGTGGTAGAGCCCGCCGCCGGGCAGCGTCAGCTTGCCGCCCATCGAGCCGACGTTCACGACCTTGCCCCAATGCTGCGCGCGCATCGCCGGCAGCACGAGCTGGGTCAGCGCGATCAGGCCGAACACGTTCGTCTCGAACTGGCGGCGCACCGCCTCCAGCGGCACCTGCTCGATCGGGCCGCCCTGCGAGTAGCCGGCGTTGTTGACGAGCACGCCGACGGCGCCGTGCTCGCGCTCGATCGGTCTCCACCGCCGCGCGCATCGAGTCCTCGTCGCAGACATCCAGCTGCAACAGCTCGCAGCCGGCGCCTGCGAGGTGCTCGATCGACTCCGGGCGTCTGCGCGCTGGCGTAGACGCTCCAGCCGTGGCCTGCCAGCCGCCTTGCGCGTGGCCTCGCCGATCCCCGAGGAGCAGCCGGTGATCAGGACCGCCTTGGATGGGGGACATCGCGCAGCATACGGAATCTTGAGACCTTGGCGCATGCGCCAAGGTCCGGGATGGCGCATGCGCCGTCCCGCCGAGTCGTGCATGCACGACTCGGACGCGGGCCGCATGCGGCCGCGCGGAGGGCGCATGCGCCCCTCCGAACAACGTCATCGACTTCGTTCTCTAGGCTGCCCTCTCGATGCGTGCCGTCACTTTCCAAGCGCCCGGCGAGGTGCTCGTCAGCGGACGTCCCCGAGCCCGAGATCTCAGATCCCGGCGATGCGATCGTCCAGATCGAGGCGACCGGCGTGTGCGGCTCGGACCTGCACATCTACCACGGCCGCGTGAAGATCGAGCCCGGTTTCACGATCGGCCACGAGTACGTGGGCACGGTGCTCGCGGTCGGCGATGCGGTGCACAGCGTGGCAGGTCGGCGATCGCGTGCTTGGCTGCTTTCAGACCGCTTGCGGGCACTGCTATTTCTGCCGGCGCGGCTGGTTTCACAAGTGCGACTCCTCGCGCACGTTCGGTCACGGCGCGGCGCTCGGCTCGCTGCAGGGCACACAGGCCGAGCGGGCGCTTGGTGCCCAGCTGCGGATCTGGTCTTGCGCAAGGTCCCGGCGGGCATGAGCGACGAGACCGCTCTGTTCGCCGGCGACGTGATGGGCACCGGCTTCCACGCGGTCGTCGACAGCGGGCTGCGCCCCGGCGAGGTCGCCGCCGTGCTCGGGCTTGGGCCGGTGGGCCTGTGCGCGGTGCAGGCGGCCCGCGCTTGCGGCGCGGCGCATGTGATCGCGATCGACACGGTCCCAGAGCGCCTGGCGATGGCCGAGAGCTTCGGTGCGCAGGCGGTTCACCTGAGCGAGGGAGACCCGCGCACCGCGGCGCGCGAGGCCAGCGAAGGCCGCGGCGTGGACGTGTGCATCGACGCGGTCGGCCACCCGCAGGCGTTCGACCTGGCGCTGAAGCTGACGCGCAAGTGCGGCACGGTGCAGGCGGTCGGCGTGTACGCCGAGCGCGCCGAGGTGCACATGGGCCTGTTGTGGATCAAGTCGTTGCACGTGTGCGCCGGCCACGCCAACGTGATCGGCCACGTCGACCGTGTGATGGCGATGATGTCGGCCGGTCTGCTCGACCCGACAGCGCTCGTCACCCACCACATGAGCTTGGAGCAGGCGCCGGAGGCGTACGCTCTATATGACCGCCGCGAGGCGCTGAAGATCGTCCTCACGCCATAGGAGTCTGCCGGTGATGCGCAGCGCGGCCGGGCGCTGTCACAATCCATCTGAGCGCGAGGACGCCGTGAGCCACACTAGACTGCCCGAGGACCGACAAGGAGCTTCGATGAACACCGTTGCCCAGCCAAGCACTCCCCGACGCGCTCGGCGACGCCGCGCGGGACTTCATCGCCAAAGAGCACGGCCTGCTGATCGGCGCCGAGCGCGTGCCGGCCGCCGACGGGCGCACGTTCGCCACGCTCGACCCGGCGAACGGCCGCGAGATCGCGACCGTCGCCCAGGCGGGTGCCGAGGACGTGGCTCGCGCGGTTGCCGCCGCGCGCGAGGCGTTCCAGAGGGCCCGTGGTAGTCGCTGGCGCCCTCGGCCCGCGGTCGCGCTTGATGATGGCGCTGGCCGATGCGATCGAGGCGCACGAAGAGGAGATGGCCCAGATCGAGTCGCTCGACAACGGCAAGCCGGTGAAGCTCGCCCAGTACGTGGACGTGCGCGGCACGATCGCCCACCTGCGCTACTACGCGGGCTGGCCGACCAAGATCGAGGGCAGCGTGCTGCCGGTGACGGCGCCGAACATGCTCTGCTACACGCGCCGCGAAGCGGTCGGCGTGTGCGCGCAGATCGTGCCGTGGAACTTCCCGCTGATGATGGCCGCCTGGAAGATCGGCACCGGCGCTGGCCGCCGGCTGCACGATCGTGCTCAAGCCCGCCGAGCAGACGCCGCTGAGCGCGCTGCGCCTCGGCGAGCTGGCGCTTGAGGCCGGGTTCCCGCCGGGCGTGCTGAACGTGCTCACCGGCGACGGGGAGACCGGCGCCGCGCTCGTGGACCACCCCGGACGTCGACAAGATCGCCTTCACGGGCTCGACGGCGGTCGGGCGTGAGATCGGGGCGAAGGCCGGCCGTGCGCTGAAGCGCATGACGCTCGAGCTGGGCGGAAAGTCGCCCGAACGTGATCCTCGCCCGACGCCGACATCGAGGCGGCCGTCAAGGGCTCCTACCAGGCGATCTACTTCAACTCCGGGCCAGGCGTGCAACGCGGGCTCGCGCCTGTATCGCGCCGGCTGAGCACTTCGACGAGATCGTCGAGCGCCTTGGCCGAGCAGCGCCAAGGCAACGCGTCTGGGCGCCGGCCTCGATCCCGCGACCCAGCTCGGGCCGCTCGTCTCCGCCGAGCAGCGCGACCGCGTGATGTCCTACATCGAAGCCGGCCGCGAGCAGGGCGCGGAGCTGCTGGCACGGTGGCGGGACAGGCGCTCGCCGACAGCGGCGGCTGGTTCGTCGAGCCGACGCTGTTCTGCGACCAGCTCAGACGAGTTGAGCATCGCGCAAAGAGGAGATCTTCGGACCGGTGCTCGTGGCCTCCCCCTACGACACGCTCGAGGAGGTGGCCGAGCGCGCCAACGCGACCGACTACGGGCTGGCGGCCGGGGTGTGGACGCGCGACGTGGGCAATGCCCACCGCCTGGCCGCGCTGCTGCGCGCCGGTTCGGTATACATCAACCACTGGGGCGGTGCGGATCGCGTCGCGCGCCATTCGGCGGCTTCAAGGCGTCGGGCGTGGGGCGCGAGCACGGCCACGATGGGCTCGACGCCTACCTGGAGACGAAGACGGTGTGGACGGCGCTCGGCTGAGCAGCCGCCTGAGCGGGCGCTCGGCGGAGGACAGGGCTCACGAGCGGCACGCATTGCCGCGAGTGCCCGCTGTCGGTAACTGGGTGCACTAGAGTCCGGATATGAGCGGGCATCGTCTGAAGCCCGGGAGCCTTCAGATATCGAGTGCGCTCGTGGACGGCGCCGTCAGGGTCTCCCTGCAAGGCGAGCTCGACCTGTCCTCCGCGCGCCGAATGGAAGAGCGCTTCGCCGCGATCGACGAGCAGGCGCCCGCGCGCGTCGTGGTCGATCTCAGCGGGCTCGCGTTCATCGACTCCAGCGGCCTGCGCATGCTGCTGCTCGCCGACGCCCGCGCGCGCGAGCACGGCTATGAGCTTGTGCTGCTGGCAGGCCAGGAGCCGGTGCAGCGCGTGTTCGAGATGACCGGCGCGCTCGACATCTTGCGCTTCGAGTCGTGAAGGTCCTTTGAGCTCGATCGCCGAGCCAAGCGCGCTCGTGAGCGAGCGAGCGCGCGCACGAGCACACGCGTCATTGGACGACTGCTCTCGCCGGTGTGCTCACGCTTGGTGCTGCTGGCCGCCACGCTCGAGATCGTGCTCGACGGCGCGGTCGGCCACTCGCCGCTGATCCCCAAGTCCCCGAACATCGCCTCCTGGCTGGTCGGCATCGGCGAGCGCCTGGGCTACCGCGTCTTTTTGATCGCGCTGCTGTCCTACACGCGGCGCGTTCGTCGGCATCCTGTTGCTGGCACGGCGCATCTCCTCGCGCTGGGCGATCGCGCTGACGGTCGGCGCTTGCAGCTGATCGTGTTTGTCGGTCCCGATCTTGATCTCGACCGACGTCTTCAGCTACATCGCCTATGCGCGCATGGGCGTCGTACACGCCGTCAACCCCTATCTGCACGGCCCGACCTCGATCGCGGCTGATCCGGTCTACCGCTATGTGGGCAAGGACTGGGTCAAGGTGGCGACCGCCTACGGGCCGCTGTACACGCTGCTGTCCTATCCGCTGGCGCCGCTCGGCGTGGTCGGGGCGTTGTGGGGGATGAAGCTGGAGGCGCTGCTGGCGAGCGCCGGCACGCTTGTGTTGACGTGGCGCTGTGCGCGCATGCGCGGGCTCGACCCAAAGTTCGCGTTGATCGTGGTCGGCGTCAACCCGCTGTGGGTCATCTACGGGCTCGGGGGCGCCCACAACGACCTGATCATGACGCTGTTCTTGATGGGCGCCGTGGCGCTCACGCTCGCGAGCGAACAACGCCATGCGCCAGCAGGCGGCGGCTCGGCGAGAGGTGGGGCGCATGCAGGGGCAGGCTCTGGCAGCTTGCGCGGCGAAATAGAGCGCGCCTTCCAAGCGGGCTCGCGCCGCGAAATCTACGCCGGGGCCGCGGTCATCGGCGCGACGCTGATCAAGGCCACCGGGATCGTGCTGCTGCCGTTCATGCTGCTCAGCCGCCGTCGGCTCGCGCCGCTGATCGGGGCCGCTGCGGCCGCGGTAGTCGGCGCGCTCGTCGCCTACGTCGTGTTCGGCATCCACGGCGTGGACATCGTCTCGGCGCTCAACCGCGATGCGGCTTTCGTGGGCACCGACAGCTTCCCGACCGAGATCGCCCACCTGCTCGGCAAGCCTGGGGTGTTCCCGATAGATCACGACCTGCTCAAGGCCGGTCTGGTGCTGATCGTGCTGCATCTGATGTGGCGTACGTGGCGCGGCTATGACTGGGTTGCGGCCTCGGCTTGGACGTTGCTTGCGATCGCGGTCACGAGCACTTGGCTGCTTGCCTGGTACACGCTGTGGTCGCTGCCGCTTGCCGCGATCAGCCGCGACCGGCGCGTGCTCTATGCGACGCTTGCGGTGCAGGCGCTGTTCGTCGTCCACCAGACCGCGCCGCTTTTGGCGCCCGTCTCATGAGTCGCAGGCTTCCCAACAGCGGTCATGAGCGAGGCCTCCGACAGCAGCCAAGCGCGACGCGTGGGGCTGGCTACCCGAATGGGCTCGTCCGCTCGAGCACGAGCGCCGCGGCCTGGGCAGCCTGCGCCTTGCCGAGACGACGATCCTGATCCTGCTCGGCATCTTTCTGGCGGTCGCGACGGTCAACGACGTGGTGCAGCAGACACACGTCAACCATCGGCTCAAGGCCGACCTGCTCACCTGGCGCACGGTGACCGGCCACGACTACGTGAACCTCGCCACCGAGCAGGACGTAAAGACCTACAGCACGCGCGACACGGTTTGCGGGAACGTATCGCCGGGCGCACCAGGGGAGCGCGCCCAGGTGTGCCTGATGCTGGCGGGAGCGGTCGTCTCGGGGGTGCGCAGCGTCAGCGGTGGCTATTACCTGCCGCCATATAAGGCGGACCTGCGCGCCAATCGCTACAAGTGCTTCGGCCTTGCCGGCCGAAACGGACCTGTGCGGTCTGAGCTCGCCGCCGGTCGGCTCGCCGCCGTCCCCGCCTTTGCCACTCGGCCGCCCGTGAGCGTCGCTCCCGTCAGTCCGGCGCACCGGTGAGCGGCTCCGCCGCCGATCCAGTTGCCCTCGGCGGCAGGAGCGAGCTCGCGGCGGGCAGCGCTCAGCGTGACCGCCGGATCGCTGCCCTGCCCCGTGGTGGCCGCTGCTTGCGATTCTGCTGCTCGCGGCGGTGCTGCGCCTGAGCACGCTCGGCCTGCAGAGCTTCTGGTACGACGAGGCGTTCACGCCCGTGCACGTCCTGCGCGCGAGCCTCGACGCCACCTTGCACAACGTCGTGCACACCGAGAACACGCCGCCGCTCTGGTACGTGCTCGAGTGGGGGTTCTCGCGCGTGCTCGGCACCGGTGTGGTGGCTTTGCGCCTGCTCTCCGCGCTCGCGGGAATCGCCACGGTGGCCGTCGCGTGGGCGATCGGTCCGAGCTGGCCGGTCGTCGCGCGGCGATCGTCACGGCCACGCTCGTCGCGGTCAACCCGCTGTTTGTTTGGTACTCCCAAGAGGCGCGCGCCTACGCCTTGTTCGTGCTCACGGCCTCGCTCGCGCTGCTGTGCTTCCTGCGCGCCATGCGCGACGCCGACGAACCGACGACTCGCGGAGTTCGCGCTCACAGCCTCGCTGGCCCTGCTCACCCACTACTTCGCCGTGTTCCTGTTGATGCCAATGGCGCTGTGGCTGCTGTGGCTTGCGATCACGGGTGGGTGGAGCGATGAAAGCGCGATGCCCCCTGCGCGCGCGGGGGGCATCGCCAAATCCGACGATCATGGTGGCGCCCAGCTCACACCACGGGAACGAACTTCAAATCCAAAAAATCTCCCACGCGTCCTTTGCGCGCTCGCGCTGCCGGGACTCGTCGGGCTGGCTCTGATCCCGCTGATCCTCGCCCAGGGCGGGCATGGCACGCAGTGGATCGGCGAATGGGCGCTTGCCAGTCGCCTGGAAGCGATTCCGCAGTACTACCTGACCGGCTACAGCGGCTCCTCGCTCGGTCACGGCATCGAGGCGCTGGTGGCGCTCGTGATCTTGGCGGGAGTCCTGTACGGGCTGTGGAGCACGCTCACCCGCCGCGAGGAGCGCGGCGCGCTGATCGCGCTGACGATTACCGCCGCCGGAGTGCTCACGCCCGTCCTGCTGGCGCTGCTGGGCGCCGACTATTTGGCGCCGCGCAACCTTGTTGCGGCGATGGTGCCGCTGAGCGCGCTGCTTGCGATCGTGATCGCCGCCCAGCGAACAGGCCGCATCGGCATGGCACTGGCGGGACTGCTCGCGCTCGCCTTCCTGGCGCTCAGCGATCGACGTGGATCTCAGCCCGCGCCTGCAGCGCGGCGACTGGTCCGGGGTCGCGGGTGTGCTGCGCTCGGCCCAGCCAAAGCATGTGATCACCACGGTCGAGCTGGGCTCGGCGCCGCTGGAGTACTACCTGCCACGCTTGAGCAACCTGGCCGCGGGGCAGAGCGTCGGCGTGACTGAGATAGACGAGACCGGCTACGCTCCGCTGCGCCCCGACGCTGAACGAGCGCCGGCTCGCGGATTCCATCTCGCAGAACGACGTGACATCAATGGTCTGATCGTGTACCGCTTCATATCCAGCGCGCCTGTCACGATTTCTCAAAGAGCGCTGCTGCGACGCAGTGATCGCCGAAGAAGGGCGCCCAGAGGCGCTCGTGCCCACAGCATCGTCAGGGAAAACTCTCTAGCGTCCTTCACCATGTCATCGCAGATCGCGCAGACAGTCAGCGAGGCGCAGGTGACATTGGAGCTGGCCTGTCGAGCGCCTGCTCTCACTGCAGGACGAGGCCGGATGGTGGCGCGGCGAGCTGCAGACGAACGTGACGATGGATGCGGAGGACATGCTCCTGCGCGAGTTCCTGGGCATTCGCCGTGCCGAGGAGACCGAGCGCTCGGCGGCGTGGATCCGCTCGCAGCAGCGCGCTGACGGAACATGGGCAAATTCTCATGGTGGACCCGGCGATCTGTCAACGACGATCGAGGCCTACTGGGCGCTGCGCCTGGCCGGCGACGAGCCACAGGCCGAGCACATGCGCGCGGCCGCCGAGTTCGTCCGCGCGCAGGGCGGCATCGAGCGCGCGCGCGTGTTCACGCACGTGTGGCTCGCGCTGTTCGGCCTTTGGTCGTGGGATCAGGTGCCGGCGCTGCCACCGGAGATCGTGCTGCTGCCCTCGTGGGTGGCGTTGAACATCTACGACTTCGCCTGCTGGGCGCGCCAGACGATCGTGGCGCTGTCGCTCGTGATGGCCCACCGTCCGCGGCACGAGCTGCCGTTCGCGCTGGAGGAGCTGCACGGCCCCGAGCCGTGGCGAGCGGCCGAGCCGACCAGCGCGCGCGGCCGTTGGCTGACGCGCCTGGATCGCGTGCTGCGCGTCTACGAGCGTCGCCCGCCGCGGCTGTTGCGCCGGATCGCGATGGCACGTGCGGAGCGCTGGATCGTGCGCCGCCAGGAGGCCGACGGCTCCTGGGGCGGCATTCAGCCGCCGTGGGTGTACTCGCTGATGGCGTTGCATCTGAACGGCTACGCGCTCGAGCACCCGCTGATGCGACGCGGGATCGAAGGCCTCGACCGCTTCATGGTGGAGGAGCAGGGCGACGGTCGAGCCTGGCGGCCTCTTATCGGTCAGTGAGTCCGTCGCACCGGCGGGCAGCCGTCGGCTGGAGGCTTGCCAGTCGCCGGTGTGGGATACGGCGTTGAGCGTGGTCGCGCTCAGCGACGCGGGCTGTCGGGTCGAGCATCCGGCGCTGGTACGCGCCGGCGAATGGCTGCTCGGCGAGGAGGTATGCGTTCCCGGCGATTGGCGCGTGCGCCGGCCAAGCCTGCGTCCTGGGGGGTGGGCGTTTGAGTTTGCCAACGACAACTATCCCGACGTCGACGACACGGCTGAGGTGGTGTTGGCGTTGCTGCGTTTGCGCGATGCCCCCCGCGCGCGCGCGGGGCATCGCCTTTTTCGGAGTATCGACCTCGCGCGCCGAGACACCGGCGGATACCAAGTCGCTCGATCAAAGCGACAGACGCCTGCGCGCGGCGATCGAGCGCGCTGTCAGTTGGACCAAGGGCATGCAGAGCCGCGAAGGCGCATGGGGGGCCTTCGACGCCGACAACACGCGCTCGCTCGTGCGCGAGCTGCCGTTCCTGGACTTCGGCGAGGTGATCGACGAGCCGAGCGCGGATGTGACCGCGCACGCGGTCGAGATGCTCGCGGCGCTCGGCCGCGCCGGTGACCCCGAGACCGTGACGGCCGTGCGCTGGCTGATCGACCGCCAGGAGCCAGGCGGCTCGTGGTTCGGGCGCTGGGGGGTCAACCACGTCTACGGCACCGGCGCGGTGCTGCCGGCGCTGATCGCGGCCGGCGTGGCGCCCTCCGAGCCGTGCGTCAGACGGGCGGTTGCCTGGCTCGAGCAGCCACCAGAACAGCGACGGCGGGTGGGGCGAGGACCCGCGCTCCTACGATCACGCCGAGTGGGTCGGGCGCGGCGAGAGCACCGCCTCGCAGACAGCCTGGGCGCTGCTTGCCCTGCACGCCGCCGGCGAGCGCTCGCGACGGCGGTCGCTCGGGGCGTGCAGTGGCTCGTCGACACCCAGCGCGAGGACGGCGGCTGGGACGAGCCGCAGTACACAGGCACCGGCTTCCCTTGCGACTACTACATCAACTATCACCTCTACCGGCTCGTGTTCCCTGTGATGGCACTCGGGCGCTGTCTGTCGGCCGGGTCGGCCGATGATGCACGCCGCACCGCTCGAGCTGGCACCGGCGCAAGCCCCGAGCGCGCGTGCGGTGATGGAGCAGGCGAGCGGTGAGAACTTCCCCGTGGCGATGCGCGTGCTCTCGCGCGAGCACCGGCGCCGGCTGCTCGCCGTCTACGGCTTCGCGCGGCTCGCGGACGAGTTGGGCGACGAGCTCAGCCGGAGATCGTCTGGCGGCGCTCGACTGGCTGGAGGGCGAGCTCGACCGCGCATACGCAGGCAGCGCCCGTCATCCGCTGCTCGTGCGTCTGCAGCAGACGCTTGCCGAATGCGCATTGCCGCGCGAGGCATTCGTGCGCTTGATCGACGCCAACCGGCTGGACCAGCGCAGCCAGCGCTATGAGAGCTGGGAGCAGCTGCAGGCTACTGCTCGCTGTCTGCCAACCCGGTCGGCGAGCTGGTCTTGGGTGTCTTCGAGTCTGGCAAGCCCCGAGCGGATCGAGCTCTCAGACCGCGTGTGTAGCGCCCTACAGCTGGTGGAGCACATTCAGGATCTGGGCGAGGACGTGCGTCGCGGCCG
This sequence comes from uncultured Solirubrobacterales bacterium, assembly GCA_963715535.1. Lineage (GTDB taxonomy): Bacteria > Actinomycetota > Thermoleophilia > Solirubrobacterales > Solirubrobacteraceae > Palsa-744. Next base: position 151,871 of record OY970251.1, read on the forward strand.
CTACTACCTGCCGGAGCAGGATTTGGCCCGCTTCGACTGCTCGCACGAGCAGCTCGCGCGGCTGTGTTCGCAGGGCGGTCGTGATTTGGATTTGAAGGGCGTGCCCGCTGTCTCGCCCGCTCCCAGTGGGGATTTCTCAGGCCAGTCCGATCGTCTGCGCAAAGCGATCGCCTTCGAGGTGGCGCGGGCGCGGACCCTGTTGGCCGCCGGGCTGCCACTCGTCGCGGGCGTGCATGGACGGCCAAAGCTCGCGCTGGCCGGCTTCGTCGCCGGCGGCGAGGCGGCACTCGAGGCGATCGAGCGGGCGCGACTTCGACGTGCTCGGGGCTGTGACCCGGCCCACCGCTCAGCCGGCGCGTGCGGCTCGTGGCGAGCGTGCTGGCGCGCAGTCGCTGGCGGCGCAGCCACAGACGCAACGCAGTTCGAGCCCGCGGCCGCGATGAACCCGACCGAAGCCTACGAGCACTGCGAGTCGCTGACGCGCAGGGCGGCCGCCAATTTCTATTACGGCATCAGGCTGCTGCCAAGCGAGAAGCGTCGCGCGACGTGCGCCGTCTACGCCTTCGCGCGGAGGATCGACGACATCGGCGACGGGCAGATCGATCGGGCGCGAGAAGCTCGAGCTGCTCGAGGTGGCCGAGCGGGCGCTGCAGACAGCTCTCGACGTCGAGCATCGACCCGGTGATCGTGGCGCTTGCCGACGCCCACGAGCGCTTCTCACTGCCGATCGAGGCGCTTGAGGATCTGATCGCCGGCGTGCGCATGGACGTCGAGGGCACGAGCTATGAGAGCTTCGAGGATCTGCTCGTCTACTGCCGGCTGGTCGCCGGCTCGATCGGCAGGCTGTGCCTGGCGATCTTCGGCGCGCGCGAGCAAGAGCAGGCGCACCGTCTCGCCGACGATCTCGGCGTCGCGCTGCAGCTGACGAACATCCTGCGCGATCTGCGCGAGGACGCGACGCTCGGGCGCGTGTACATTCCGCGTGAGGACCTGCGTGCGCTACCAGGTGAGCGACGACGGGCGCTTCGAGGGCGGGGAGGGCCAGCTCGACGCGCTCACGCGCTTTCAGGCGCGCCGCGCCGGCGAATGGTTCGACCGGGGCCTGGAGCTCGTGCCGCTGCTGGATCGCCGCAGCGGCGCTTGCGTGCTTGCGATGGCGAACATCTACCGGGGCGTGCTCAGAGCGCATCGAAGACGACCCCGAGCGCTCGCGGACGGTGCGCGTGTCGCTGCCGATCTGGGAGAAGGGGTGGGTGGCAAGCCGCAGCATCTCACGGCCGCGCTCGGGCGACCGCCGGTCCGCGATCGGCGTTGGCAGCTTCCTTGAGCGCTCGGCGCGTGCTCGTGCTTGGGCGGTGGTCTCGCCGGGATCACCGCGGCGCTCGACTGTGCGAGGCCGGCGCGCTGGTGACGCTGCTCGAGGTGCGCCCACGCCTTGGCGGCGCCGCCTACTCGTTTGAGCGCGAAGGGCTGTTGCTCGACAACGGCCAGCACGTGTTCCTGCGCTGCTGCACGGCCTACGTGGCCTGCTCGCGCGTCTTGGCAGCGAGCAGCGCGTGGTGACTGCAAGCCGCGCCTGGAGATTCCGGTGCTGAGCCCACATCGACGCGAAGTGCGTGTTGCGCCGCAACGGGCTGCCGGCGCCGCTGCACCTCGCCGGTGCTCTGCTGCGCTACTCCCATTTGACGTTGGCGCAGCGTCTGAGCGCCGCCCGCGCGGCGCTCGCGCTCGGGCGACTCGACCTGGGTAGCGCCTCCGGCACGCTGGGCGAGTGGCTGGCAGCGCACGGCCAGGGACCTGCGAAGCGTGGCGGCACTGTGGGATCTGATCGCGCTGCCGACGCTCAACCTACCGGCCGCGGAAGGCTCTCTGGCGCTCGGCGCCTTCGTGTTGCAGACGGGGCTGCTGCGCCACAACGACGCGGGCGACATCGGCTTTCACATGCGCCCCTGAGCGAGACGCTGGGCGAGCCGGCGATGCGCGTGCTGGGGAGGCGGGGGTTGACGTGCGGCTTGGAGTGCGGGTCGAAGCGGTCGAGCGATCTGCGGGTGCGGCGCTGGTGGCGAGGATTTGAGGCCGACGCGGTCGTCTGCGCGCTGCCACACGAGCGCGCTGGCGCTCTGCTCGAGCCGCTGCTCGGCGAGGAGGCGAGCCGCTGGAGTGGGCTGGGCGCCTCGCCGATCGTTAACGTGCACATCGTGTACGACCGGCGTGTGTGCGACTGCGGTTCGCGGCCGGGGTTGGAACGCCGGTGCAGTACGTTTTCGATCGCAGCGAGGCCGCCGGGCTCAGTGACGGGCAGTATCTGGCGATATCGCTGTCCGGCGCCGCGGAGGAGATGGAGCTCTCCTCCGAGCAGCTGCGCGAGCGCTATGTGGACGCGATGGCGGAGCTGTTTCCCCGCGCCCGCGGGGCGGTGGTGCGCAGCGTGCACATCAGCCGAGAGCACGCGGCCACCTTCGCCGCGCGTCCTGGCACGGAAGCCTTGCGTCCCGGTCCACGAACGAGCGTGGCTGGGCTCGTCATGGCCGGGGCTTGGACGGACACCGGCTGGCCGGCGACGCTCGAGGGCGCCGTGCTCAGCGGGCACGCCGCCGCGCGGGAGGCGTTCGCGTGACGCTCAGAACGCCGATGGGCCGGGGGTGCTTGCGTGAGCATCAGTCGCACGGAAGAGCGGCCGTATGGTGAGCCGGGCGGCGCGAAGGAGGGGCTTGCATGAGCGACGTGCTGGTGGCTGCGCCGTTGCGCCTGGAGGCGCTTGCGATCAAGGCGGGAGGCAGGAGGCTGCGCGTCCAAAAGACCGGGATGGGTCGCGCTCGCTCGCACGCGGCGGTCCCGGAGTTGCGCGACGATCCGGCCGCTGCGCTGGTGGTGATGGGCGTGTGCGGCGGACTGGACGAACAGCTGTGAGCCGGGCGACGTCGTGGTCGCCGACGAGCTGCTTGACGGCGAGCGCGAGGAGCACGACGACGCCATGGCGCGGCGAGAGCGGCGAGGCGTGCACGCGGGTCAGCCGGTGCGCTTCGCCTGCCCTTCGGCCGGGCCGCTCGCCGAGGCGCTTCAGCGACGCGGCATCGCCGTGCGCAAGGCGGCGGTGGTGTCGGTGGCACACATCGCCCACGGTGAGAAGCGCGTCGAGTTGCGCGAACGTGGGGGCGATCGTCGTGGACATGGAGTCGGCCTGGCTGGCCGCCGGCGCGCCGGGACGGCCGTTCGCGGTGATCCGCGTGGTCGCGGACACTCCTTCGCGCGAGGTCACGCGTCCGCTGCTGACATTGGCGGGAGCGGCGCGCGCGGCGCTATCGTTGCGTCGAGTAGCGGCGGTGCTCGACGAGCTGGTGCGCGAGCAGGGAGCGCACGCCGTGCTCGGCGGCGCCGGTCGATCGGGTCTCAGGGACCGCTCTCCGACGAGCCCGCGGTGAGCAAGCGAGGTCGTAGATGGCGGTTCCGATTAGACAGGGCGCGCGAATGGGGTGGTACTTGACGCGCCAGCGTCTTGGCGCGGCGCGAGAAGTTTCCGCTGATCGTGGAGCTGGAGCCACTGTTCCAGTGCAACCTGGCGTGCGCCGGCTGCGGCAAGATCCAGCAGCCCGAGCACGTGCTGCGCCGGCGCATGTCCGTCGAGCAGGCGGTCGGGGCGATCGAGGAGAGCGGCGCGCCGATGGTGTCGATCGCCGGCGGCGAGCCGTTGATCCACCCGGAGATCCACATGATCGCCGCTGAGCTGATCAAGCGCAAGCGGTTCGTGTACCTGTGCACCAACGCGATCCTGCTGGAGCGCAAGCTCGCCGACTTCGAGCCGAGCCCGTACTTCGCCTGGGCGATCCACATGGACGGCCTGCGGGAGCGCCACGACGCCTCGGTCGAACGCGAGGGCGTGTTCGAGAAGGCGGTGTCGGCGATTCGCGCCGCGAAGGCCGCCGGCTTTCGCGTGACCACCAACACGACGTTCTTCACGCACGACTCGCCCAAGACGGTGCGCGACGTACTCGACTTCCTCAACGACGACCTCGAAGTCGACGAAATGATGATCTCGCCCGCCTACGCATATGAGAAGGCGCCCGACCAGGAGCACTTCCTCGGCGTGCGCCAGACGCGCGAGCTGTTCAGCGAGGCGTTCGCGGGCGGCCGGCGCAAGAAGTGGCGCCTGAACCACAGTCCGCTGTTCCTCGACTTCCTCGAAGGCAAAGCCGAATTCGACTGCACCGCCTGGGGCATCCCGAGCTATTCGTTGTTTGGCTGGCAGCGTCCTTGCTACCTGATGTCAGACGGCTACGCCGCCACGTATAAGGAGCTGATCGAAACGACCGACTGGAGCAAGTACGGTCGTGGCAAAGACCCGCGCTGTGAGAACTGCATGGCCCATTGCGGGTATGAGCCAACGGCCGTGCTGAAGACAACGCATTCGCTGCGCCAGTCGGTGCGGGCGCTGGTCAGCTGAGCGTCCGTGTACGTCTCTAGCTGCTCGACTGCGCGAGCGCGCTGCAGATCCTCTCGGCCGTCAGCTCGATCTCCGCAATCTATTGCGGTGCGGACGTCCCGAGCCTTCCGCCTCTGTTCGGCTGCGGCGGATGTCCTGCCAGGTCATGCCCTCCCTGAGCAACGCCGGCACGCCGAGGCTGAGCGCCGTGAGCAGCTCGATCGCCTGCAGGATGATGCCGTAGGCCAGACCCTGTCCGGCGCCGACGCCGTAGGCGGCGAGCACGACCAGGCAGGCGGCCTGGAAGACGCCGACGTTCGAGGGAGTGGCGGGCAGCACGGCGCTGACGTTGACGGCCAGCAGGATCGCGGCCGCCGTCACAGGCGTGGCCTGTGGGTTCAGGCCGAGCGCGAGGATGACCATGTAGCAGGAGCCCCATTGCAGCGCCCAGGCGAGCAGTTGCGCGCCCACCGCCGGGAACTCCGTAGCGCGGGCTTTGCGAACGCGACGAGGCCCTGGCGCCCGAGGCGCAGCAGCTCGGCGAAGGCGATCGCCCCGGCGCGGATGCGCGCGCTGCGCGAGCGCTGGGCAAGGCGCAACAGGGGAGGGACGCCGAGCACGAACAGCGCCACGAACACAGGCGCCGCGACCACCGCCTCCAGGGCGGAGGCGTGGCCGCGCAGCAGCGGCACGCTCGAGAACGTCACGGCGGCCAGGATCCCGAGCGCCACCAGGTTGATGAGCGTCTGCGAGAAGACGGTGCCGGCGACGACGGGGATCGTGCGCGTCGCGGGGCCCTGCAGACGACGGCTCAGCACGACCACGCGCGTGGGCTCGCCGAGCCGGCCCGGGAAGACCGCGGAGGCCATCACGCCGATCATCGTGGCGCGCACGATCGGCGCCCATCGCAGCAGCTGGCCGGGCAGCGCGGCGCGCAGGATGGCGTGCCAGGAGACCGAGCGCGCAAGCAGCGAGAGCATCATCAGCGCGAGCGCCAGCACGAGCCAGCCCGGGCTCGCCGAGATCAGCGCGTGGCCGACGCGCGGTAGATTCAGCCGGCTGAGCGCGTAGAGGAGCAGCGCCGCGAGCGCCAGCGCGGCCACGACCAGCCGACGCGTCGCGCGCTGCGATGTCGTCTCGGTGGGGTGCCCCATTGGAGAAGTTGTGTATCAGAGCCCACCGCCGCGAAGTTGCGATGCGCTGAGCGACACCGTCTGTGTGGAGAGCGATTCTGGGCCTCGACGGCATGCGCACGGGCTACCCGAGGCAGCACGTCTCTCGGAGCGCCAATTCTTCGGGGATCGCGCATGCGAAAGTCGTTCGGGGAGAGTCGAATGCCACGCGAATCGTCCTATTTATTCAAGTCAATATTGTTGGAAAGTACGAGTGATCCGAATGGGCGCTTGTGTCGCAATAGAAACAATCGATTACTACGAGCCCGATTGTTTCACAAACTGGCTGGGTAGTATCGAAGTAGTGGATCGTAAGGGGCGCGATTTTCGAGTATAGTCATTCGGACTCTCGGATACGGCCGTACCATGACGGCCGATCGGGAGCTATCGGAGGACTCGCGCAAGGAGCCGCCGTAAGGAGTGAGATTGGGGATGATCAGAGTCATGACACAAGATCAAGATATTGCGATCGCACTTTCACCGGCGCAGATCGAGCAGGTGATCCGCTCCGCGGGTTGGCCAGCAACGGCGCTGTCTCGCGCCTGCTGGTGGCGGCGCTGGACAACGCTCATACGGCACGAACGGGGATCGTGATGCCGCACCGCTCGCTGCACGAAGCGACCAAACTGGCCTTCTCGATGCGCTTTGGGTGATCCACAGCTCTCGCATTCGCTGTTGCGCGGGTTGGCGATCCTCTCCTGCTACGGGCCGGAACGGCCATGGCGGGCGATCATCGATCTCGCCAAAGAGCTGGACATGTCACCGTCGACCACCCATCGCTATGTGAAGACGCTGCGCGCGGTCGGGCTGCTGCGCAGACAGGCGAAATCGCCGGTGGCTGTGTGAGGCTAGCGCTACCTAGACACCCCGGGTGGTCGTCGCAGGCCACGTGGTCGTGTCCGAGTTGCTGAGTGCGCTCGCAGCGGCGCATCCCAGGTACGGTGCGCTCAACCACCGTCCACTGGCTGGTGCGCGCTCACCGGCCCTCGTAGGTTGCGTGGCCGGGGCCATGCTCCAGGAACGAGCGCACCGCGCGCTTGAGGTCTTCGGTCGCGAACAGGTCGCCGGCGAGCTCGGGCACGCGCCTCATCGGCGCCTCGTGCGCCGCCCTCGTCCAGAACGGCCCGCACGATCGCCTTGGTTGCGGCATGCGCTCGCGTGGGCCCGTCGGCGAGCTTGAGCGCGAACGCGTGCGCTGCCTCGTCGAATCCTTCGTCTGGGAGCACGCGATTGACTACGTTCCAGCGCTCGAGCGTGGCGGCGTCGTACAGCTCCCGGTCATCACCAGCTCGCGTGCTCGCGCCGGCCCGGCACGCTCGGCAAGGCGCTGTGTGCCACCCATCGCCGGCGTCAGGCCGACGACGGTCTCGACCAGCCCAAACCGCGCCGACTCGGCCGCCAGCAGGATGTCGCAGCCGAGCGAAAACTCGAACGCCGCGGTCAGGCACAGCGAGTGCGCGGCGAAGACCGTAGGCAGCGGGAGCTCGCTCGACACGATGGACGAGATCGAGCAGGCGCACCCACATGGCGGCGGCCTGCTCGGTGGTGAGCCCGTCGAAGACGTGCACGTCGACGCCGCCGCTGACAACGCGACCCTTGGCCCTGATCAGCAGCCCGCGCGGGGGCTTGGCGACGAGCGGTCAACCGCCTCGGAGAGCTCGCCCATCAACTGCTGGTCGAACAGGTTCAGCGGCGGGCTGTCGATGCTGAGGACGGTCAGCGGACCGTCGTGCTCGAGGCGGACGAAGGCTCATCGCGGTGGCTCCATCGGGGGCGAGAGCCTACACGGCCGTGCTTGCGCAGGCGAGATGCGTCGAGGACGCGATTCGCGCCGGCGCTCGCGCACGTCCGTCTCGAATGTTTCTGACTCTGCATCGGACGAATCAACAAATGTCTCGGGCTCCCAGTAGTCGACAAAAGTCAAAAGCCCGCAAAGCTATGGGCTGTTGTCGGCCACGAGTACCGACGATGCCGTTAGAGGACTCAGCGAGGACCAGGCTATCTCTGCTGGAGTATTGTCACAGCAGGATCCGTCGGTCAGCTGGAAAGGAGGGATGAGTTGACTCGATCTGAAGAGCGCTCCTGGGGTATTGCTCCCTGCGTCAGGAGCGTGTCTCGCGAGCCAGCTGGAAAGTGCGGCGTGCGTGTGCGGCTTCGAAGCTCTGACATCTCGAGACAGAGCACTCTGAAGATGCTGCAACTGGAGAGGTCGTCAAGCACTATCGGGTGGGCGACGGAGAGATCGTGCGCGCGGTCGACGGGGTGTCGCTGTCGGTGACTCGCGGCGAGCTGGTGGCGCTCTACGGTCCCAGCGGCTCGGGCAAGACGACACTGCTGATGCTGATCGCGGGCCTGCTGACTCCAGACAGCGGCTCCGTGACCGTCAACGGACGAGAGGTCTCCAGGCTCTCGGCACGCGAGCGGGCGCACTATCCGACGCTCTGAACTCGGGTTCATCCGCCAGTCGCTCGATCTGATCCCGGGGGTGCGCGCCGACGACAACGCCGCACTGAAGTTGTTGGCGAGCACGGGACGGCGCGACGCGCAACGCCAGGTGGCTCCGCTGCTCGAGCGACTTGGGCTCAACGGACGTGCCTTAGCAGCGAGCGGAGCAGCTGTCGATGGGCGAGCGCCAGCGAGTAATGATCGCGCGTGCGCTCTCGACCGAGCCCAGGTCTCGTGCTGGCCGACGAGCCCACCGGCAGTCTCGACACCGATCGCGGGCAGAGAAGTGCTCGCGTCTGCTCGCCGAGGTGTGTCACGAACGCGATGTGGGCGTGCTGCTGGTCACGCACGATCCGCGGGCGGCGGCGTTTGCCGACCACGTGCACGCTCTGCGCGACGGCAGACTCGTGCGAGTACGAGCCAGATCCGCGCCTATGAGCCAGTTCGATGCCCGCTGAGATACGCAGTTTGAGTGGAGCTCGCATCGTCCGCACTCGACGTCTGAGCAGACGATGAGACTGTCGACGATCTTCTATCTCTATCGCGTGCGCCTGCGTGCTCGGCTGGTGCAGGAGCTGCTGGCGGTGGCCGGCATCGCCGTCGGCGTGGCACTGCTGTTCGCCTCGCAAGTGGCGAACACGAGCCTTGCGGGCTCTGTGGAAAATCTCACAAAGGGGTTGATCGGGGCTGCCGAGGTTGCAGGTGATCGCGCGCGACTCACAGGGATTCGATGAACGATTACTAGCCGAAGTCCAGAAGATTCCGGGGGTGGAAGTCGTCCGCGCCGGTGCTCGAGCGCAGCGTGAACGTGGTTGGACCGCTTGGATCGGAGACGGTGGACCTGATAGGTGTCAACGCGCATTTCCTTCAGCTGAAAGGTCTATCGCTCAGGGGATTCAGTGCGGCGCAACTGTCCAGGGGTCAAGGACTGGCGCTCCCCGAGCCGATCGCCAATCGGATCGGTGTCAGGTCCCTGCAGACTGTGACCTTGCAGGTCGGGGCCAAGAATGTAGGGACGGTTGTCGGGCTCACGCTGGGAGCGACCAATATCGGCGCTGAGCTGGGGAATCCAATTGCGATCGTGCGTCTCTCCGAAGCACAACGGTTGACGGGGATGGTGGGCAAGATCACCCGGGTTCTGGTCGAGCCAAAGCCAGGGCGCGACAAAGAGGTACGAGCCGCGCTGACGAGGATCGCGGCCGGCACACTCAACGTTCGACCGGCCGATTTCGATGCGCTTGTGTTTCGTCAAGCTGAGGGTCCGACGGCGGAGTCGACGCAAATGTTCTCGGCGATCAGCGCGCTGGTCGGGTTCTTGTTCGCCTTCAACGCGATGCTTCTCACGGTGCCGCAACGCCGAAATCTGATCAACGATCTGCGTCTTGACGGCTACATGCCGTTGGAGATAGTGGAGGTAATGCTATTCGACGTTCTCGCACTTGGCCTTGCCGGTGTCCTGGTGGGCCTTGGGCTGGGCGATCTGCTGTCGCGCGGCTTGCTCCAAGCCGAAGCCGGCTATCTCGCTCTGGCCTTCCCGGTCGGTTCGATCCACATCGTGAGTTGGCGGAGTGTCGTCATTGCGGCAGCAGGTGGACTGCTGGCGGCGGTGGTGGGGGTCATGATCCCCTTGCGTGGCGAGATTTTCGGCTATAGCTGGTTGGGGTCGGGAACTGGTAGAGCGCAGGGGCGGATCGGCGCGAATGCCATGCTGATAGCCGGTCTTGGGTGCCTGTTGCTGACAACGCTCATTCTCATCGTGGGAATGACTACCGTCGGGGCAGCGGTCACGGCGTTTGTCAGTCTCACATTGTCCCTGCTGCTCATATTGCCAGTCGCGTTTAGTGGCGCGGTCGTATTGATTGACCGTTTGCAACGCCCGTTGACAGGCATCTCATCCCGCATCGCACTTATCGAGCTGATGTCGAACACCACGCGGGCACGGTCGCTCGCGATCGCGGCTACCGGGGGCATAGCTGTGTTCGGGAGCGTCGCAATCGAGGGCGCTCAGAGCAATCTACGCTCCGGCCTCACTCGCGCCGCCTCGGATTTGAGCCAAGGGACCGACCTCTGGGTGTCACCTTCTGGTGGAGCGACGACGCTGGCAACAACACCGTTTCAAAATCTATACAGCGACATGTTCGAGGAGCTTCCCGGCGTAAGCCAGGTGGGTGCCTATCGGGGCGGATTTCTCGATCTCGGCGAACGGCGCATCCTCGTCGTCGGAGCCCCAAAGACAGATGTTCGGTTGACTCCGGTGAGTCAGATCACTGAAGGCGATCCAGCGTTGGCGGTGCTGAGATTGCGGCGGAATGGCTGGATAACGGTGTCGCAAGCATTGGCGAGCGAATATCGCGTTCACGTGGGCGGATGGTTCACCTTGGAGGCGCCGCACCCAACAAGATTCCGCGTCGCTGCGATAACGACGAATCTGGGCTGGTCTCCCGGTGCGATCGTGATGAATGCCGACGACTACCTTCGAGCGTGGAGGAGCAACGAAGTGAGTGCCTATCAAATCCTCCTCAAGCGTGGCGTTTCGCTGGAACAAGGACTTCGCGAAGTGCGCGGGGTTGTGTCTCCAAGTACGGCGCTTGTGGTCCAGACCGCTGCTCGGCACGAACAGAATGACATCGCTGCTCAACGTCAAGGCCTGGCGAGGCTGACCCAGATCGCCGCGCTCGTGCTCGTGGCGGCGGCACTGTCGATGGCGGCAGCCATGGGGGCGATGATCTGGCAGCGTCGCTCTCGGCTGGCTGGGATGAAGGTCGATGGGTTCGATCAAGGGGAGCTGTGGCGAGCTCTCCTGTGGGAGAGTGCTCTGCTGTTGGGTGTTGGGTGCTCGATCGGCGCTATCTTCGGCCTATACGGGCAGCTGGTGCTGAGTCACGCGCTCGTGAGTGTCACCGGGTTCCCCGTGGTATTCTCGATCGGGATTCTGGTGGCGGTCGTCTGCCTGGCAATCGTTATCACTATTGCGCTTGCGGTTGTCGCGTTGCCTGGATATCTGGCCGCGCGGGTAGAGCCGGCGCTACAAGATTAATCTATCTACAGGTCTTCCTCCAGAGACTGACATGCTCGGAGGAATTCGTGACACCGCATATATTTCATCGTGGCAGGCCTGGGCTCTAGGTTTAGCAATCGTGCGCGAGTTGGTGTGGGGCCTGAGGGCTGTCTCGCGTGAGGTCGAGATGTGGAGAGCACACGCGGCAGAGATCCCGGACGCTACTATTCGTGACGATGCGCTTGCGGCGCTTAGCCAAAAGCGGCCCAACACGGATGGCGCAGCGCTCTTTTGGATCGTCTCAACTCATAGATGCCCGGGGCTGCTGAGTTTGCTCGTGGCATACGAGATAATGGCTGACTTTCTCGACAGCGCAATTGAGCGGGGCGCCCATGCTGGAATAATAAACGGACGTCAGCTTCATCTGGCTCTTGTCGAGGCGATCGATCCAAAGAGCCCGATGTCGGATTACTACAAGTACCATCCTTGGCGAGACGATGGAGGTTACCTGTCCCGATTGGTGGGAGTTTGCAGGGACGGTTGTTCAATGCTGCCGTCTTATCAAGGGGTGCGGCCAATGCTGGTGCGTGCCGCCACTCTTGCTCAGGTGCAAGGCATCAGCCATGAGCTGGACGATGTTTTACGAGATCTGGCATTGGAAGTCTGGGCCGCACGCGAACATGAGCCTGACAGTGACCTCGGTTGGTATGAGATGGCGGGAGCCGCAAGTGCATGGTTGACAGTGCTGGCCTTGCTCGCTGTCGCCGCTGAGCCGCAGCCAGAGATAGACCATGCGTTGAGTGTGTATTTAGCTTACTTTCCATGGATTTCGTTGACAGCGACGTTGCTCGATAGTTATGGCGATCTGATTGAGGATCAGGTGAATAAAGAGAACAGCTATGTGGCGCGGTATGAGTCGTTGGAGGCGGCCGTGGGCAGGATCGAGGATGTGCTGCGTCGAGCGGTACTCGAAACGGGCTTATTGCGCAATGGGGAGCGTCACGCTGTGATTCTTGCGTCAATGGTTGCCATGTATCTCTCCAAGGACAGTGCTCGAACGCCAGATATGAAGGCCACAAGCAAAATGCTGCTCTGCGCCGGTGGACCACTTGCGATGTTGCTCGGTCCGCTGTTGCGAGCTTGGCGGGTGGCCTACTCGTTGCGTGGAGCTTGAAGGTGTCGTCGGGGTCGGAGGCTGTGGTCAGGAATCTCTGCGTAGAGGCTCGCTTGAGGACCTAGCGGCATCGATCGCGACACGCGAGTTCGCGCGCTTGTAGCGAAGGTAAACGACGCGAGAGCCAAACGTCTTCGTCTCGACCAACTCCAGGTCGATCATGTCGTCCAGGGTCGGGAAGTAGGGCGTGCCGCCGCCGAGTAGGACCGGACTGAGGAACAACCGCCACTCGTCGATCAGCTCCAGTTTCATACACGTGCGGGCGAGGCCGGCGCCGCCGACGGCGATGTCCTTTCCGGGCTGTTCCTTGAGCCTCGAGACCTCCTCGCCGACGCTGTCCCTGGCCAGTCTGGTGTTGCCCACCACGCTCTCCAGGGTCGTGGAGAACACGACCTTTGGCAGGGCCTTCCAGATTTGGGCGAACTCGACCTGATCCGCGGCCAGCGGACTCTCCTCAGCGGTCTCCCAGTAGACCATCGTTTCGTAGAGCCGCCGTCCGCAGAGATGCACACCAGTCTCCCGTACGTGCTGGGTGTGGAGGAGAAACAGCTCCTCGTCGGGCACCGACCAGTCGATCGCGCCATCGGGCCCGGCGATGTAGCCGTCCAGCGACACAGTCATCGAGTAGATCAGCTTCCGCATCACGGTTCTCCTTCGGTTGCGTGGGTGCTCTTGGGGACATCCGCCCCAATCACGATCATTAGCACGTCCCTTCAATCGATGTTCTCGTTGACTGGACCCTCGGCGGACAGGCCTTTCTTGGGGCAGTTGCCACGCTCCTATTAGGTCACGCCGTAGGTACTGGGTGGTGGTGGACGACACAACGGGCGTTGGTCAGGCCACGAGCGGCCGACAGACAGCCCAACCTGAGGGTGTGTAGCTTCGGAGTGTGTAGCTTCGGAGTCTGGCTCACCAGGCGTTGCAGCCGAAGGAGCGGGTCTATCCAGTTTTGGGACAAAATCTTGGGACAAAATTTGTCCCCGGCGGTGTTCGCCCAAAGAAAACCCCGCGTTTGCGGGGCTTTTTGCGAAGCGGCTGAAGGGACTCGAACCCTCGACCTTCTGCATGGCAAGCAGACGCTCTAGCCAACTGAGCTACAGCCGCGTGAGTCGCATTAGTATAGACAGGGGACTGTGTTCAGCGCAGACGCGCCCGCCGCTGGCGATGGCAAGCAGCCCTTGAAGGTCGATCCCGGGATCCGAGGCGTTCTTGTGGCTGTCGCTTGGGCGGCTATCGGACGATCCTCTCTCGGACGGACCCGTTGTGGCGTCGCGCACCCTACCTGGCGAGCATCCGGGCACTTGTCACATAGCGACCTCCGTCGCCACGCAGCAGTAGTCCCTGCAGCTCCAGATCGATAAGCGCTCGCGCGATGCGGCCGGGATTGTTACCGGGGGCTGTGAGCTTTGCCAGGGTGTCCTCGCCGGCGCCGATCCGCTCCAGCACTCTTTGCAGTTCAGGCTCGATCTTCGTCACTGGTGTTGGAACGCTGCGCATGCCAACGCCATAGAGCAAATCGAGCGCATCCCGCGGTCCGCGTATGAGCTGCGCGCCACTCATCAACAGGGAGTTGGTTCCTCGCGAGGCGGGCGAGCTGAGTCTTCCCGGCACGGCCGCGACAGGCTTTGCAAGAGTCTGCGCGATATGAGCACAAGCCAGCTCCCATGGACGCTCCTCGGCCTCTACTACGATCACGAGCTGGGCGAGCAGTGCGATGGTGCGCGCACGCGCAAGCACTCCCCAGGGACGCCGCGGCAGGTCTGTCGGCGTCTCTGAGATCACACAGCCGTCGGCGATCAGGCGGCGATAAAGCGTCCTGCACCAGGCGGGAGAGCACCGGTCAACCCCACCGGCCATCACTGTGAATGTTGCGCCTGATGCTTCCAATGCGCCTGCGTGCGCGGCGACCGCGATGCCCTCGGAAAGTCCGCTCACGACGCTCACCCCGGCTGCCGCGAGACCGCGCGCCAGCTCGCGGGCGGTCTCCATGCCATAGTCGCTTGCCCGCGGCGTGCCGACGATTGCGACGACCGTCTGCTCGGAGATCTTGGTGAGACGCGTGAGCCCACCACGCACGCTGAGCGTGTGCGGGGCGAGCATGGTCTCGCGCAGGCGGTACGGGTATGTGCGGTGATGGCGGCAGATGCTCTCCACGCCCTCATGGGACTCGATCCGCGGCGGCTCCCATTGCTTGAAGGACTCGTGCAGCGAGTCGCGGCGTCGCCCGCCGATCGCATCGATCAAGTCCACATCGGTGAGTTCGAGCAATCGCCAGAAGCGGTTGGAATCGCGAGCACGAAAGTCCAGTCTGGCGCTCAGGGTCCCGAGCAACCAGCGACGGCGCGCGCACTGTGGGCAGCAGCCGTTCATGCGGCCCGCCGCCAGGAGAGACAAGCCTCGGGTCGAGAGCAGAGTGCTTCTGCCAGATGTTGCGCATTGAGGTCTTGACTGCCTTCCAGGTCGGCGATCGTGCGCGCAACACGCAAAGCGCGATGCGCGCCGCGCACACTGAGCATCCCTTGTCTGTGCGCGTCGGCCAGCGTCTTCTCGCCGGCTCGGTCCAGATGGATGTAAGCCCGCAACATGCGTGCGTCCATCTGCGCGTTCACCGCCACTACCTCCGTTCGCAACCTCATTGCCTGGCGTTCGCGGGCCTCCAGCACCTTCTCTCGGGCCCGGGCCGAGCTTGTCGTGGATGACCTTCCAAGCGCGGAAGCGTTGGGGCGCTCCATGCTCACGAGCAGATCGATACGGTCGAGCAACGGTCCGCTCAAGCGTCGCCGATGACGAGCGATGTCGGCTTCCCTGCACATACAGCGCTCGCGCTCGCCTGCATAGCCGCACGGACAGGGGTTGGTGGCGGCCATCAACATGAAGCGAGCCGGATACACCGCGGAGTGTCGTGCGCGCACGATTGCCACCCGGCCCTCCTCCAGGGGTTGGCGCAGCGCGTCGAGCGTGGGGCGCGCGAACTCCGACAGCTCGTCAAGAAACAGCACACCGTTATGGGCGAGCACCACCTCTCCTACCCATCCGCGTCGCGCACCGCCGATCAGCCCGGCCGTCGTTATCGAATGGTGGGGTGCACGGAACGGGCGTTCAGAGAGCAGTTCGTCGCCACCCAGCCTGCCGGTGACGCTGTGAATGCGGGTCACTTCGATCGCCTCAGAACGGGTGAGCGCAGGCAGGATCGATGGAAGGCGCTGGGCGAGCATTGTCTTGCCTGTCCCCGGTGGTCCACTCAGCAGACTGTTGTGGCCCCCCGCAGCCGCGATCGCAAGCGCCCTAACGGCCACGGGCTGTCCGCGCACGTCGCTCAAGTCGGGGCGATATGTATCGCCGCACGGACGCACGGTTGGCTTTGGCGGTGGATCGGGCGGCCCGCCGGAGAGAATCCGCGCAGCGCTTGAAAGTCGCTCGGCGACGCCGATCGAGAGCCCATCTACAAGCATCGCCTCGCGTGCTCGCGCGGGTCCCAACACAAGCATTTGCAGCTCGGCTTTCCGGGTCGCCTCCGCGACTGCGAGCGTGCCTTGGCTGGAGCGCACCTCCCCGGCGAGTGAGAGCTCGCCGAACAGGGCGTGGGTCTCAAGGGGCTCACCCGGAATCTGTCCGCTTGCGGCGAGTACCGCACAGGCAAGGGCCAGGTCAAAGCCGGGTCCGACCTTGGGTATGTCGGCGGGGGCGAGGTTGGCCGTGATGCGACGGGCGGGGAACTCAAATCCCGAGTTGAGCACGGCGGCGTGTACGCGGTCGCGTGCCTCGCGCACAGCCGCGTCGGCGAGCCCGACGATCGTGAAGGCCGGTAGTCCCGGCCGGATGTCGACCTCTACGGTGACCGCCCGTGCGGTCAGTCCGTCGATTGTGAACGTGCGCGCTCGAGCGAGCATCTGTGCCTCCCTTCGCGTTATCAGGCGAGGCACATCAAGCTAGGCCGAGCTTGGGACGGTACTCGGCGCGCAGGGTTCCTTCGGGGCTTTCGGGGCTCCCGGATCGCTCGTTAGAGCCCGTCCGGATGGCGCTCCACGAAGCCGCCGCCATCGTCGCCGGGCGAGTCAGCCCAACGCGAGCCGTCTTCCTGCAGGGCAACGGTGTCAAAGCGGCGACCGTCGATTGTCATGAAGGCGTGTTCGGCATTCGCGTAGATCGTGATGTAGCGACCCGGACCCGATTCTCCGTAGGACTCGAGTCCGGTCGAGTCCTCCGGTGAGCTGAGCAGCCCACCGCCGTGCAGCGCGTAGGACACCGAGCCGGAGCAGTCATAGCCGAAGGACTGGAATGACCCATGCCCGCCACCGTACACATAGGGGCGCGTGGCGATTTCGTCTGCGGCGGCGATCACGCGTGCCACGACGCCCGAGGCTTCGCCGCTCGGCCCCGCGTGTTGGAGCTGGAACCGCCACTGCTGCCGCCGGCGACCGCTGTCCTTGGCATCAAAGCCGAGGCAGGGTGCAAGGTGGCGTGCCCGCCGAGCCCGAGCGCGTGCCACGTTTCCGGCCCCACGACGCCGTCCGACCGCCAGGCCGTCGTGTGCTTGCATGCTCTTCACCGCCGCCTCTGTCTGCGGTCCGAATTCGCCGTCAGCCTGGATGTGCAGCGCTTCCTGCAGGCGGCGCACGGCTTCAGCCGGAGTGCTCGCACCACCGGTATGGATGGGTGTCCCACCAACCGCCGGCGCGGGTGTCTGGGTGGAGGTCTGGGCGACTGTCTCGGCTCCCTCGGTACCAGCTGCCGCGCTCTCTGGCGCCGCTCTGTGGGGAAAGAGAGCCCTGGTGCAAAACGGAATGCTGCTTGATGCCGAGTGCGCTCCAGGTTTGCGGTCCGACCACACCGTCGGCAACGAGATGGTGGCTTGCCTGAAAATGGCGTATCGCCCGCTCGGTTTCAGGACCGAAGGTCCCGTCCACCTGCGCCACGCCAACCTTTTCCTGCAGGCGCACGGTAGGGCTGACGGTGGGCTTCGCTTCGCTTCCGCCGGTGCCGTTGGCTTCCGATTCGGCGTCTGCGTCCGTGCTCTGTGTGGCCACCGTCGTCAAACCCTGCACGGAGGATTTCTGATTTGAGCTCTGAGCGGGGGATTCTTCGCCGTTGGACTGAGTTGATTCGCCGGTGGACTGAGCCTGAGATTCTTCGACAGCCTGCGTGTATGGCTGGGTTGACTGGCCGGCGTTTTCTCCGGGCGCGACGCTGCTGATGTCCGTTGTGAGCGCTCCATCGGAGGTCTTGTCGTGTAGGGCGGCGCTGGTGAGCGGTCCCACGATTCCGTCGACAGTCAGCCCGTTGCTTGCTTGGAAGCTGCGGACAGCCTGTTCGGTTTCAGGGCCGAACACACCGTCGACTTTGATGCCACCAAGGGCTTGCTGCAGGAGGCGAACCTGGCGGCCTTCGCTGCCGTTTTCAAGCACGATGTGGTGTGTCGTGGTGGTGGGCGGTTCAGGGGTGGGCGCTGGAGTGACGTTGGAGTTCCCGCTGGCGTCCGCAAGGCCGGCCGCGGGGCCGGCGGCGAGTGCGATCAGCGTGCCCAGAGAAATTCGTCGTGCACGTGTGGCGGTCGAAACGAACTGCAGCTCGCCGGCACGACGACGTGTGCGGGAGCGCTGCAGAGAGAGATCCCACGGCTCGCTGTCGGCAAGATTGCGGGGCGAGGGCACCCGGTTGCGTGCGTCGACCAAGTTGGAAAGTCGCAGGGCAGGGCTGCCGGTGCGTTTGCGGGCAGCTCGTTCGCGGCGTGATCGCGAGCGGTTCAGCGAAGCCTCCCAGGGGTCAAGCACAGCAAGATCGCGCGGGGATCCCGACATGGCAACAGCGTCCTTTCGTTATCTCAGGGCGCCTACGGGGTTAGCTGTCGGGCTCGCGTACTTACGCTACGCCACTGCTGTGGCGATTCGCCCCCGCAGCCAAGCGGCCGCAATTTGGGTCCCCCGCTCCCTGACCCCGTGAGGCCAAGGACTCGGCACGAACGCGAAGCAACGTATCACGTTGCATTGCAAGTTGCATCACATGGGAAGGGTTGCAACGTATCTTGCCGACGGATCGAGTGGGCATAAGTGCCTGCGGTGCCCCAGGGCGTAGCCCAATGCCTGGTTGAGGTGGCCTGGAGAGACCGAGAACATGGCGTTAGGGCGACCTAATTAGGGTCACCTAAGTTATGATAGGCTGGCTACGCGACAAACCCGAGTGTCCAAGTAGGGTATCGCGGGAGATCATCCAATGGCTGACGCACAGGCAAGTTCCGAGGCAGCCGCGACACATGTCGCGAAGCGTAAGAGCGAGCGCAAGAGCTTGTATCTCTGGACGGCGATCGCGCTCGCCGTGTCGGTCGCGGTGGTCATCCTTGGATGGCATGCACACGGCGGAACAACGGATCCGACCGCGCTTCCACCGGGACATCGTCTGAATCACACCACTGTCGTCATCGACAGCGCGATCCTGGTGCTCCGCGAGGGCCTTGAGACGATCCTCGTGCTGGCTGCCGTAACTGCCAGCTTCCTTGGCGCCAATCGCGTCTATCGCCGTCCGGTGGTTGCGGGTGGGGCGTCTGCGATCGGCTTTGGGATCGTGACTTGGTTTTTTGTGGTCTGGCTAATCGGGCGTTTCCACGGCGGCGAGTTCGACGTGCAGGCGGCCACCGGTCTTCCCTCACTGATCGTGCTCCTGATCGTGATGAACTGGTTCTTTCATAAGGTGTACTGGACCGGGTGGATCTCAAATCACCACAAGCGCCGTCGCGGACTGCTGTCCTCGGGGCGGGGGACTGAATCAAACAAGCGCAGGATGCTCCTTGGCCTCGCGCTGCTTGGTTTCACCTCGGTCTACCGCGAGTGCTTCGAGGTAGTCATCTTCCTCCAGAATCTGCGCGAGCTCTATGGCTCGAGCGTTGTGCTCGAGGGTGTTGCGATCGGGGCTCTGTTCACCGCCGCCGCGGGTGTGCTGACCTTCGGCCTGCACCAGCGCTTGCCTTACAAGCGACTGTTGATCATCACCGGCATGATGCTTCTGTTCGTGCTGCTTGTGTCCGTCGGCGAGGAGGTCAACGAGATGCAACTCGCAGGCTGGATCGGCACCACCGAAATCCACTGGTTGCAGATACCCGGTTGGATGGGAACCTGGTTCTCGCTGTTCAACAACTGGGAGACGTTCATCGGCCAGTTCGTCGCGCTCGCGATAGTGCTCGGCTCCTACCTGGCCGCCCAATACATGCGCGTGTGGGGTCCACGTCGTCGGGGCGAACGGGCCGCGCGGCTCGCCGAGGCGGCGCCCGAGCGTCCAGCCGACCTCGCCGTTGCCGGCGCACGGCCTGCGGTGCAGGTCTGACCGGATCTGCCGATCGGTCGTTCACAACCGGCGCCGCTCAACCCGGTTCGGGTCCAATCTGCTCGATGAAGGCGGCGAGTGCCGCCACCTGCTGAGGGTGGGCTGCCAGGTCCAAGCGCCTTGTCGCTTGGAGCATTAGCGAGGAATCGAATCCCTTGATGGAGGGCGTATCGGGGTGTAGCAGCGTTTCCCTGACGAACTGTTCGTTGACGATCACGCTACGCCCATTGGTGAGCGTGAACCTGTGTCCGGCAAAGCTTGCGAAGCTCGGAGCGATACTTCGCGCCGTCGCGATGAGATGACACGCAGAGCAGCCATCGGAGACGACAAGGTGTGCGCCCCGCTCGATCAGCCGCTGCTGGGCTGTGAACGGCTCTGAAACATATGCGGGTGCGGTCGAGCTCGATGAGTCCTGGCTGCTCGGTTTGCCGCTTGTGCCACAACCGGCGAGCGAGACAAGTGCGGCTGTCAGCAACATGCCTACGGCCCTGCCTCGGCGCGAGCATACGTGTGTCGCGAGCCTTGACATCGGCCGGCCGCCCGGTGGAGCGAGCGGACGGGCGGGCTCAGGCGCCATAGGGAATACTCACTTGGGGTGTGGACTCGCTTGACCCACGCCGTTTGAATGTTGGGGCTTGCCTTACGGGAAGCAGGGCCACCGCGAGTAGAACGAATAGCGGGCCCGCGTTGACGTCGGTGGCATTGCCGATCCAGAACGGTCCGCCGAGGCTCTGTCCGAAAACCCAGTATGCGAGCGAGACGACGATCCCAATAGTGAGCGCGGGCCAGCGCAGCGGCGTCCACACCCCGATCGCGAGCGCCAGGGAGACGATCGCGAGCACGATCGCGAACGTGGTTCCGTGCCCGTGAGCGTGATTGCCGATCGAGGTCTGGAACTTCGCGAGCCAGTGCGGCGACGCTTCGGAGGCCACCTTGATCATTTCGTGGGTCGCGTCGTTCGCACGATTGACATTCACCAACCACAGGCCCGCGGACATAGCCCACAGCGCTGACCATGCGTACAGGCCGCCGCGGTCCCCGAGCGGCCCAAGATCTGCTGGTGAGCAGCCTTCTTGCTTGCCGGTGGGATAGACGAGCAGACCAATGATCGCATAGAGGATCACCCCGCCGGGCGCGCCCATCAGAGGTGAGGGGAGGGTGGTGGACGTCAATCCACCAAAGCCCTCGCCGAACCACCAGACGGAAAGCGCCCAGCCAAAGGAGACAATCAGCGCAGGCTTGACCGCCTTCTTGCCGAGGATCAATCCAAGCCCGATCGCGCACTGGATCTCGGCGGCGAGCGTGTTCCACAACGTGAGATCGTGCCCGTAGAAGTTGTCGATCGCTTTCATCGGGCCGCCGACGATCGACCACTGATGTTCTGCCGCCGGCGCAAAGACTTCGGTGACGATGCCGTGTGTGTACATGAAGCTCTGGAACTGGAGCAGACCTACGAGCAGCCAGATCACACCAAGTGCGACCTGGATGCCACGTGTCGTGACGATCGGAGACCGAAGGGATCTTCGGTCATGAGCAAACGGCTCGGAGGGCTGTGCCTGGCGCCCGGCGATGGGACCGCTCATGAAGATGGCGCAGGCGTTTGCATGCACGCGCGATTGTGAAGGTCGGACATTACGGCGACTCCTTTGTCGCTCATCGACGCGGCTAAGCGGACTGCCGGCCATGTCGTTGATTCGCCCCGCGTGTGGCAGGGACTCCCGGTAGGGGGAGTGGGTGCCGCTGCGCCTTAGCGCGGGCAACCCACCAGTGCGACTGGTGGAGCGCGGCCCGCCAATGCCACGGCAATCAGACGTCCACCACTCGCGGCACGCGTGAGCGAACGCAGCGGGCCATGTGCACACGTGTTCGCGCGTGGGCGCCTGAGATGACGGACGCGCAACCTCGCGATGACTCGTTCGCCAAGGTAGGGACGGGTGAGCATCACTACCGCGAACAGGAGAGCGGGAAGCATGATCAGCGCTCCGCCTTGTGCGCCACCCAACTTGCCACAGAGGGCGAATACCGCGAAGGCGACCAAGGCAAGTATCGCCGTCAAGTGCCAGATGACGCGCGTACGCGAGCCAAACAGGGGGCGAGGACCGCTCATCGCGCGGCAATGATAACCCAGCTAGATTGCCCCCGGCGTCAGGTGGGCGCTCAGTGTTGTCAATGCCGACTATTTGCGTGATAGATTCGCGTCTTCATGGGCAGCGGCATGAGCATGAGCGGTGGCGCATCGTCGATGAGCGGGGGTCGCACTTCGGTGTCGATCGGGGGCATGTCGATGGGCGCGGGGCACGGTGCGACCAACATCCTTCCCGATTGGCTCGCGATCCTTTGGACGCTTGTGTTCATCGCGATCGTTGCGATTCATGGGCGTCACGTGCTCGAAAGTCGTGGCCAGCGGCAGATCTGGCACTCGGGACATGTTCTGATGGCGCTCGGCATGGCGTTCATGTTCGCGCCTGCCTCGATCGACCACTTCAACATCCCAAGCGGCTTCTGGCAGCTGGCTTTCGCCAACGGCGCGATTGCGATTCTTGCGTGGATGCTCGCCCAGGCGCTCAGCGGCCGCGCGATCAACGTGTTGTGGTTGACGATGACGATCGACCTTGGGGCTATGGCTTACATGTGGTCGCCGAGCGGCTTTCAGGCTCCGCTCACCTGGGCGTTTGTTGCTTATTTCGCGGTGCAGTCCCTCTTGTGGGTCACCAATCGGATGCGCGAGGTGGACCACAAGACGCTCCTCGGCGGGAGCTTGTCGGTCACGCCCGGAGGGGCGGTTGCGATATCCGGTGCGGAACCACTGGTCTGCTTTCGTGACTTGCGTGTTTCGATGTTCGCGATGACACTCGGCATGGCGTACATGTTCGCCACCATGCAGCTGCTCGGCTAGCGGCGCTCAGTTGATCGGAACCGCGAAGGACCCGTGCAGGCTATGGCCTGCACCGTCGAAGCCTGTGATCTGGAACTTCCACACGCCGCGCGTGAGGCGGGTCTGGGCGATGTCGTGCCCGGGACCGGCCACGTAGTAGTTGACCTTTGCGCGTGCGCCGGTAGCTGAGATGGCGCGCAGCGAGATCGAGCGGAAGCTTGGTCGTGGACCTGCGGCCCGCTCCAGGTAGAGGTGCAGATTGACAAGGCCGGGTTTGAGCGGTTCGGCAGAGACCTCGATCGTCTCTCCGGCCGGCTGGGGGAGCGTCACCGAGGCGGTGCTGGGGACCGCAAAGGAGTCGGGATCGGCGAGTACGAGTGTGCCGAGCAGCACAGCCGGGATCGCAGCTGCCGTCGCGATGCTGGCGTAGCGCAGGCGAGGGCTACGTACCGGTGTTGGGCGACCGGCGTTCCCGAAGCGTCGCAGTCGCAAGCTGTTGAGCACGACCGTGATACTCGATAGGCCCATCGCAACAGCGGCGAGCGCAGGGCTGAGTAGCCCGGTCATCGCAAGGGGAAGTGCGATCAGGTTGTAGCCGAATGCCCAGCTGAGGTTTTGCAGCACGATCGTGTAGGTCTCGCGCGCGAGCCGCAGCGCACGGGCCACTCCGCGTAGATCTCCTGACAGCACGCTGATGTCGGCTGCCTCGATCGCTGCTCCGACTCCCGTGCCCATCGCGATCCCGAGGTCGGCCTGGGCCAGCGCGGCGGCATCGTTGACGCCGTCGCCGACCATCCCTACACGGTGCCCTTCGCGCTGCAGGCGAGCTATCTGCTCGAGCTTGCCGCTCGGGGTGACCTCGGCAAACACGCGCTCGATGCCGACTGCCTCGGCGACCGTTTGGGCGGCGCGATGGTTATCGCCGGTGAGCAACTCCACCTCGATACCCATTCGCCGCAGGCCCTCTATCGCGGTCTTTGCCTCGGGCTTGACGGTATCGGCGAGCGCGATCGCGCCGATGACCCGCTCTGCGCGCTGGACCACCACGGCTGTGCGCCCGCTCGATTCCCACCGATCGAGCACTGGCACAAGCCTGAGGTCGTGTCCGATCTCATCTGGGCGTCCCACCCAGACGCTCTCACCGTCCACGAGCGCACGCACGCCTCGGCCTGGTGTCGAGCGGAAGTCCTTTACATCCAACAGCTTCAGATCATGCTTGCGCGCGTGGGCGACGATCGCGAGCGCCACCGGGTGCTCCGATCCGGCCTCCGCGGAGGCGGCGAGCACGAGCACACGATCGGGTTCCTCGCCCGGTGCGCTCCACACGTCGGCGATTGACAGTTCGCCTGTGGTGATCGTGCCGGTCTTGTCGAGCACGATCGTGTCGAGGTCCTGGCTACGCTCGAGAATCTCCGCGCTGCGGATCAGCAGACCAAGGCTCGCGCCGCGTCCGGTGCCGACAAGGATCGCGACTGGCGTGGCTAGGCCAAGCGCGCACGGGCAGGCGACGATCAGCACGGCGATCGTGGCGTCCATCCCGCGTTGCAGGTGCATCGAGGCAAACATGCCTTGGAGGGGCTGACCGGTGAGCACCCAGCCGAGCGCTGTCAGCGCCGCAAGGATGAGCACGGCCGGCACGAAGTAGCGCGCGATCTCATCGGCCAGGCGCTGGATTTTGGGCTTGGACGCCTGCGCGCGCTCGACTAGTGCCACCAGTTGGGAAAGCGCGGTGTCGGCGCCGACCGCTGTGGCGCGTGCACGCAACGCTCCGTCGACATTCAATGTCGCGCCGGTCACCAGCGCACCGACCTCCTTCTCGACCGGCAGCGACTCGCCGGTGAGCATCGACTCGTCCACCGCCGAGGCGCCGTCGATCACGATCCCGTCGACCGGAACCCTGTCGCCTGGGCGCACGAGAAACACATCGCCGCGGCTCACCTCCTCGACAGATACCAGCCGCTCTGGTGCGTGAGGATCATCGCGGTCCACCAGGCGCGCCTGCGTGGCGCCGAGTCGTGCCAGCTCGCGCACGGCGCGACCGCTGCGGTTGCGTGCCTTGGCCTCGCACCAGCGGGCGATCAACAGCGCGGCGACGATGATCGCGCCCATGTCGTAGTCGAGCGGCATGTTGAACTTGCCGACCGGCACGCCATGTTGGTAGACCGCACTCGCGGTGAGCAGCATCACGGTGGAGTAGACGAAGCTCGCAAGCGTGCTCAGTGCGATCAGCGTGTCCATATTGGTTGCGCGCACACGCGCACGCGCCCACGCTGAGCGCAGGAATGGCAGCCCGCACCAGAACTGCACGGGCACCGCGAGTCCGGCCGTCAGCCAACGCGCAGTGGGGTCGTGTGGATAGGCATAGGTGAGGATCGCGATCGCGGTGGCGAGCGGCACCGCGAGTGCGATACGTCGCAGCAGGCCGACCTGCTCGCGCGCCTCGTTCTTTTCAAGGGCTTCAAATGCATGGGCTTGCTCACCCGCACTCGGGAGTACCGGTGTGGCGTCGTAGCCGGCGCCCCGCACAGCGTTGACCAGTCGCTCGGCATCGAGATCTCCATGCTCGAGCTCGACTGTGGCGCGCCCGGTTGCGTAGTTGACGAGCGCCTCGCTCACGCCATGCTGCTGGTCGAGAGCGCGCTGCACTCGTGCGGCACAGGAGCCGCAGGTCATCCCCGACACATCCAGCTCAATCACCTCACGGAGCTCTCCGGAAGGATCGGCGAGGGCAATCGGCTCGACGACTTGGTCGGTGCTCATCTTCGGGGCTCCTGCTCGGACGGTGGTGCGGCGGCCACTCCTATTTCAGCATGACTTTGCCCCGATCCCGATGACGGGCATTGGCGCTTCTCGCGCAGCGCGGTACTGGCGTGGCTGGGGAGCGACGTCAGGACCTGAATCTGGGACGGGCACGGAAGGTTTGGACGTTACCGGCGTCAGTATTGGCAAGGCCCATCACGAAGGGAGACCCGATGACCGGTTCACAAGACAAGCAGGTCGCGCGATCCACCAGGCAACGGCGCCCTTCGGGTCTCGTCGTGGGGATCGCGGCCGTAACGCTTGCGCTCGTCGCATCACTCGTGGCGATGGCGCTCGCCGCCGGCGGAGCCACCACGATCGGCTCGGCGTCGAACTCGGCGCTCGGCGAGCAGATCGTGGTCGACGCGCAGGGACGCACGCTCTATGCCCTGAGCCCCGAGACGACCCATCATCTCCTTTGCAAGAGCAGCGGATGCTTGAAGTTCTGGCCGCCGCTCACTGTGCGCTCGAGCAAGACCAAACTTAAGGGCGGCCCCGGTGTACATGGGCGCCTGGCGATTCTGCGACGCAGCAACGGGGTGCTGCAAGTCACACTTGGCGGCCTACCGCTCTACCACTACTCGGGCGACCACGCCAAGGGCGAAGCGAACGGTCAGAGCATCCACAGCTTCGGCGGGACCTGGCATGCGCTGTCCGCGACGGGCGGTCCAAGTCCGACGGCGCCGCCGGCCACGCCAGGCACTCCCGCCACCCCGACGACTCCCACGACGCCCACTCCTACACAGACCACACCGAGTACGCCGACGACGCCAACAACGCCGAGTACGCCAACAACGCCCACCACACCGCCCGGCTATGGCTACTGACGTTCCTCACGTTTCGCGAGACGTTCGCCATTTGAAGTGCGGGCAGGCATGCTCATCGCGGGCACGCACCGGAAGGAATGTGCCCACCCGGAGTCCTTATCGGTACAGCACGACCCATACGCGCCGGCACGGTGCCCGACTTGCCATAGGAGTGAACACATGCGTCATCTACTGAAGCTGTCCCTACCAACAATCGCCGCTTCGCTCCTGATCGCCGCCTGTGGCAGCAGCTCGTCCAGCAACACGACCAGCTCAGCCGCCACCACACAGCCCGCCGCGCAGACAAGCACCAGCTCATCCGGCCCCGTCGTGAAGACGGCCTCCAACTCGCTCGGCACGATCCTGGTCGATAGTCAGGGGATGACGCTGTATCACCTCAGCGGCGAGCAGAACGGCAAGTTCATTTGCACCAGCACGGCCTGCCTGGGTGTGTGGCACCCGCTGATCGCGCCGTCCAGCGGCGCTCCCAGCGGCGAAGCCGTCTCGCTCAGCACGGTGAAGCGTCCCGAAGGGACCGTGCAGGTCACCTACCAGGGCACGCCGCTCTACACGTTTACGGGAGATCGTCAGTCCGGTGAAACCAAGGGTCAGGGCATCAAAGACGTAGGCACCTGGAGCGTTGTCACGACCAGCTCCAGCAGCGCCCCCGCGGCGAGCACGAGCAGCACGCCGGCGGCACCGGCGCCGAGCACGGGCGGCTCCGCAGAACCGGAAAAGTCCAGCGGCAGTGGCTCCAGCGGCGAAGGCTCCAGCGGCGGCGGCTACGGCTACTGAGCCATCCGGCGGGTGCGCGGCGCAGCGCGTGTGGGTGTGACACGCCACACCCACACGCTTGCCGTGAGTTGTTTGTGCGCGGTCGCGCTAGGCGGGTGCGCGAGCCAAACCGGGTCTGCGGTCAGCACGCAACCTACGCAACGGGCGGCGATCAAGCGCTATATGGGCGAGGTCGAGCCGATCAGGCTCGCGGTCAACAAGCTCCTGGGCGGCGCCGACCCGATCCTTGAGGCGTTTCACGACCGGCGCATCGCGCCCGGCGGGGCCGCCCGGCTTATGGGCCGGCTGGAGCAGCGGTTCGCGGCCTACGCGGTCGATATCGCGGCGGTCGATCCGCCAACTGCCCAGCTGCGTGCTCTCAACACTCCCTACGCCAACACCTACGTGTTCGAGGATGCCTACCTGAGCGCGCTCGTCGCCGGTCTCGCCGACGACGAACTCACCGACCTGCCCAATACGCAGGCAGCCCAGCGCGCCGCGATCATCCGCTGGCGCATCGACTTGACAGTTCTTGCCCGCGCCGCTGGTGCGCCCTTGCCGGCAGACCTGCAACAAGCCGGTCGCGGCGAGATTGCGCCATCCCCCGATGGCAGCTGAGTCCGGCAGCACACACGAGCATGGTGATGCAGGTCCCTGCTGTCCGCTCGATGGCGCAGTTCAAAGAGGCGTTCTCAAGAGGCGGTCGCGTTGCTGTCGCTCCAGCTCGCCAGTCGCAGCAGCGTCGCGCTGGAGACACCGTGACCGGAGACCACGCACAGGTGGCCGTTACGCAGCCATGTGACGACCGCGACGCCGTTTGAGGTGAGCAGCCGGTAGGGCACACCCCCGCGCCATGCGATCGCGCCACCGCCGATTCGTGGCGCTGGGGTGCCGGCGAGGATTGCGTAGCCGATTCTCTGACCGCTGCCGTTGGTGTAGAAGACGGTTGTGACCGAGCGCCCGCCGATCCGATCGCGGCGCGCTCCGGTACTACGCCAGCCGAAAGGGTCCTTCCAATAGGGAAACGGTACGTCGTCGACCGCGACGGCGAGTTGGGCATGGTGCGTGGCGCTCTCGGATGGCGCGGGGAGCGTCGCCACACGCAGGGTCGGCGCGGCTGCCTGGCTGGGACTCAGCGTGGAGGTGGCGCTATTGCCGAGGCCCATTGCAATCGCAATCGCCACGACGGCGACGGCCACCGCACCGGCGCCCGCGATGCCCAGGGGAGAGAGACGACGGCTACGGGAAGCACGTCGTGCAAAGGGCCGATCCTGGTGCGTGGCCACAAGCGACTCGATCCGCCGATGTAGCGATTCTGGCGCCGGCGTGTCGAAGGAGCGCACCAACTCGGCGATGCGCCGCTGCTCGTCGTCAACGTGGGGGGGCAGCTCGGTCACTGTGTTCCTCTACTAGGCAAGACTCCGGCAGCCCGCGTCTCATTCCCGAGGATCGCCGGAGTTGGTGGTTGGCCCGGCACAGGAGCACCCTTGAGATCTGGCGAATCGGCAGTCGCGGATGACGGTGTGAGCGAGTCCGGCTCGGAGCGGAGCTGCTTGGCGACCTGCTGGCGCGCCCGGAAAAGCCTGGTCGTGATTGTGGCCTCGCGCACTCGCAGTGCGCGGGCGGCCTCTCGGTAGGAGAGACCGAGGACGTCCACCGCCACCAGCGCGAGACGACGATCCTCCGGCAGCGACGCGATCGTCGCATACATTTCCTGCATCTCGAGCGCCTGCTCGGGCTGACCCAGAGATCGAGGATCGGCCGCGCTGATGTCCTCCAGCGTGGCAACCGTGACCGGCCGCCGGCTCGCGGTTCGCCGGCTGGTGAAGAACGTGTTGCGTAGGACGCGCATCAGGTAGTACAGCTCGTCGTCGCCGCTCAGCAAGCGCGGTCGTGCGAGCACGCGCGCGAATGTCTCCTGCACAAGGTCCTCGGCGTCCTCGCGTGAGCCGCACAACGCCCACGCGGCGCGATAGAGACGGTCCACGTGTTGCGTCAGCGACTGCGGGTCCAGGGTACGCATCGATGGTTGCGGAGCGATCTCAGGTCGTCGAGATGGTCGATCCCACCCTGCGACTGTAGCGAAGGCCACGCCGGCGCGGAAAAGATTGGAGCTCGGCCAGGAAGGAACCTGGCGAGTACGGAGTCGTAAAGAAAGTGCGTGACGACGGGCCGTGCGCTGATCGCTGCCGAAGCCGACTTAGGGGATCGCGAGACTCCCAGCTGGGTCAGGCTGCGATCAGGAAACCTTCTCGTTCGATTTCCCAACCACAGGAGACACTCCAGTGCCTAGAACGTCGATCCTTGCTCTACTTGGTGTTACGGCGCTCGCTGTCGCCGGCTGCGGCAGCTCCAGCAGCACCAGCAGCTCGACCGGAACCACCTCCGTGGCGAGCGCCACTACACCTGCTGAATCTGCATCCGCCCCTGGCCCGTTTCTGGCGAAGTTCACGAGCGCCAGCAAACTTGGCTCGACCGAACCAGCCAACGGCGATGTGAACCCTTACGGAATCGTGATCGTCCCCACCAGCGACGGCAAGCTTCAGGCGGGCCAGATGCTGATCAGCAACTTCAACGCCAAGGAAAGCGCAAAGGAGACCGGTCAGGGCACCGGCACGACGATCGTGCAGGTCTCGAGCGCCGGGAAGCTCTCGCCGTTCGCGACGATCGATGCCAAGACGCTCCCCGGCTCCTGCCCAGGCGGTGTCGGGTTGACGACGGCCCTGAACATCCTCCCCGGTGGCTACGTCGTCGTCGGCAGCCTGCCAACGACAAACGGCAAGTCAGCGACCGCGAAGTACGGCTGCCTGATTGTGCTCAACAGCGAAGGCAAGGCGGTCGAGACGATCGCCAGTAAGAACATCCAGGGTCCCTGGGACTCGACCGCTAAGAGCGAAGGCTCCAAGACCACGCTGTTCGTGAGTAACGCGCTCAATGGTGGTGCCGCGAAGGGCATCCACACGATCGACAACTCGACCGTGCTGCGGATCGAACTGGAATCCGGCCAAGGACAGACGCCGAAGGTGCTGAACGAAACGGTGATCGCCAATGGCATCCCCTGGGTTAATTCAGCAGAAGCCCTCGTACTCGGCCCGACCGGACTCGCACTCGCCTCCAACGGGACGTTGTATGTGGCCTCGACCGAGGACAACAAGATCCTCGCGATCTCCGAAGCAATGACGCGCACGACGCCCGCCGCGAAAGGCGGCACCGTCCTAACCGAAAGCGGCCACCTCAAGGAACCGCTCGGCATGGTGCTCGCACCGAACGGCAACATCGTCACGAGCAACGGTGGTGACGGCAACATGGTCGAAACCACACCCGCCGGCCAGCAGGTAGCCGTGCAGACCGCCGACAAGAAGACGGGCGCGGGGTCGCTGTTCGGCCTGGTCGTAGCGTCAGGAGGCAAGGGCATCTACTTCGTGGATGACGGCGAAAACACGCTCAACCTGCTGGGCGAAGGCCAGCAGGCGTCTGCTGGTGCCCCGTCCTCGCCGGCCCAGGGCTCTACTAAAACGGCAGCCTCTTCGGGGACGTCGAGCGCATCGGAGGACCTGAGCCTTGAAGCCAACTCTGAAGGGCAGCTGAAATTCAGCACGACCTCGCTCACCGCCAAAGCTGGGAAAGTGTCGATCGATTTCACCAACATGTCGCCGCTGGCCCACAACATGACGATTGAATCCTCAGCGCACAAGATTCTCGGTGCGACCCCGACCTTCCAGGGTGGTACCAAGACGCTGACGCTCGACCTGAAGCCGGGTACCTACAAGTTCTTCTGCTCGGTGCCGGGACACCGCATGGCCGGGATGGAAGGCACCCTCACCGTCGAGTAGCAGACCCAAGATCGCTGGGTCCCGTCCCTGGCTTTCCTTCCAGCGTGGAGGAACACGCCAGGGGCGGAGTCCCTCTCGATGTAGAGGCAGTCCCTCAAGTCTCACTCTCGCGCCCGCAAGCAAGGAATGGATGCATGCGTCACGTACTGAAGCTGTACCTACCAGCAATCGCCGCCTCGCTCCTGCTCGCCGCCTGCGGCGTTTGAGCCCGCGCGGGCTGTGGCGGGGGTTCAAGCGTCTGACCCAGCTCGGATGGCCCAGGGGCTTTCCGATCGTTCAGTTCCCCAACGCGCCACTTATCATCGCGCTCCTCGCCGGCGCCGCGGCTGCTCGCACACATGACCCAGACCACGCCTATCTCGCCGCGATCTCCTTCCTGGCATTTGGCATATGGGCTTACGAGGAGCTACTACACGGCGTCAACTGGTTTCGCCACCTGCTCGGCCTCGGATACGGGATCGCTACCGTTGTGCACCTCGCGCTCGCGCTGGGAAGCTAGACCGCCAATCGAAGCTCACTGTGAAAACGAGACACGCACCGACCAATATCGGCAGCGCACGCTGCCCGACGCCTGAGCACACAGGCGCCGGGTCCTCAGCGCCAGGCTACTTGACCGTGCCTCCGGAGGCGTTGATCGCGTACCACGTGCCGCCGAACGTTTTGGCGCCAACGTAGGAGGTCTTCCCTGGACCGCTATCGCC
Source organism: uncultured Solirubrobacterales bacterium (assembly GCA_963715535.1). GTDB lineage: Bacteria > Actinomycetota > Thermoleophilia > Solirubrobacterales > Solirubrobacteraceae > Palsa-744. The sequence goes on from OY970251.1 coordinate 183,182, forward strand.
GGTGTAGGTGTAGAGCGGGTGACCGGCGTAGGTGACCTGTTTGCCGCTGGTCGTGGACAGCAGCGAAGTCTTGACGCCCGAGCCGGCCGTCGGGCGGCCGCTTGCTTTCAGCGAAGGCCACACTGATGAGCACCCGCTGATCGCCGCGCAGCTGCTCTTGTTGCCGTGGTCTCTCGTGAACTCGTACAGGGTGCGGCCCGAGCTGCTGACGAGGATGCTGCCGAGGCTGGTGTGGCGCAGCTGCACCGTGGCGGCGGCGCTCGAGTGAGCGGCCGGGAGGCTGCTCTGTGCGCTGGCAACCGTCGCGGCGCTCGCCGCGCTCGCCAAGGCGACGGTCAAGAAAACATAGGTTCGCTTCATGGTTCCTCCGAATGTCGGGTGCTCGGATGCGTGATTGCCATCTCTACTTATAGACACCGCCACGCCGCGAACCTTCCCGAGCACCGGCGTGCCTGTGCTCCTCTTGGCCGCCGTCAGGCCGGGCGGGTGGTGCGCGCTCAGGAGGTGGTCGCCTCGCGGTCGCTCCAGCTCGACGATGTACCGCGGGAGGCGCCGAGGGGAGCTGCCGGGAAGGATCACGTCGCGTCGGAGTCCTGGGTTGTTAGAGCGTGCATCGACGAGCACGCGGGACCGACCTGGGTACTTCGATTGAGAGGTGGGCTGAGATTGTGAGACTGCGCATGCTGTTGCTTTTTGCTTTTGCTACTCTGCTGGGAGCCACGGTTGCCGTCCCCTCAGCGTTGGCCGTACCCTCGAAAGTTAAGCTTGAAGTCAACCAAAATTGTGTGGAGGCCGAATGGCCTTGCTGGACAGCTGAACCGTCCGCTCCGAAACCGCAGCCCGACCTCAAATTCTCAATCGCAGAAGGCGGCGAAGTCGAATTCGCCGACCACGATCCCACCACTGCAACCAGCGTGGTCTGGACTGGCGGTCCCACCACGCCCTCGTGTCCCGGGGTCCCAACCACAACCACGGTGAGTACGAGCTGGGAAGGCACGTGCACGTTCACGCAGCCCGGGACCTACATGCTCAAAAGCTTGAACATGTTCCCTGGGCCCAAGAGTGGGCCATACGGCGACGAGGACTACACGGAATACGAAGTGGTCGTCACAGGGCCTCCCACGCCGACGGCGACCACCGAGCAGGCTACGGCAGTCACCGAAACCGAAGCTACGCTCAATGGCGGGATAGATCCAGAAGGGCAGGCGACGTCCTACTACTTCGAGTATGGCACCACCGAAAGTTACGGGACAAAGACGAGTGAAATGTCGGCTGGCAGTGGCAGCACGAACCAGGAATTCCACTTCACGTGGACCGGGCTTTCGCCCAACACCACTTACTACTTCCAGCTGGTTGCGGTCTACGGGGCGGGCAAAACTAAGGTGGAAGGTGGCAGGATGACCGTCAAAACCGCTGCTCCCCCCGCCGCGCCCACGGCGAGCACCCAGCAGGCCACTGGAGTCACCGAAACCGAAGCGACGCTCAAAGGCACGGTCAACCCAGACGGCGAAGCGACCGAATACTTCTTCGAATACGGCACCGATACGAACTACGGTCAGAAAACCGCAAAGGCGACTCTCCAAGCGAGCGGAGGTAGCAATCAGGGTGTCTCCGCCGCGCTCAAAGGCTTGACACCGGGCACGGAATACCATTTTCGGCTTGTTGCGGAAAACGGTCACGGCCCGGCCAAAGGTCTGGACGGCAGCTTCAAAACGATGTCCACTCCGACCAAAGAACCGACTCCCCCGACCAAAGAACCTTCGCCAACGCCGACACCGACCCCGACGCCCACCCCCGGCCCGATCTCCCCCGAGCCGGAAATCGTCCCGCCGGTCGGGGGCAGCCCCGTCGCGACGCTCGCGCTTGCGAGCGCTCAGCACGGTGACACCGTGCACGGCACGGTCCAGATTCCCGCCGTTGACGGTGGCGCGCGCCTGGAAGTCGAACTGCTTGCTCAGGGAGCCTCGCTGGCGAAGGTCAAGCGAGGAGGCAGCTCGCGCGTCGGGCGGCTCGTGCGCTCGTCGGCGCCCGCTGGCACGGTGGCGTTCGTCGTTGCGCTCGACGCCCAGGCCAAGCGCGCGCTGCGCCGGCATCACAAGCTGGTGCTGACCGTGAAGATCGTGCTCACACCCAAACACGGCTCGGCTATGACCCTCACTCGAAGCGTGGTCGTACGATGAGGTCGCACGCGCTTTCCAGACCACGCATGCTTGTGCTTTTCGTCCTGGCTGGGCTGGCAGGGACGGCGGTTGCGGTGCTACCAGCGCTTGCCGCAGGCACGCCCGCGCCGTCCGAAGTGAAGCTCGAAGTTGTCCAAAACTGCAACACCAGCGACTGGCCGTGCTGGAACCCCAAGGGGAGCCCCGAAGGGAACGTGGGGTTCAACGAAGTCGCACCTTTCACGATTGCCCAGGGCGGCACGATCTCTTTCGAAGACAACGACGCGAATGCTCCGACAGACGTGATCTGGATGGGCGCGGCGCGGCCGACGAGCTGCATGGGAGTCGTGGAAGCGCCGCCGACGAAAACCGGCTGGAAAGGCACGTGCACGTTCTCCACCGCCGGTGAATACCAGTTCGAAAGTCAAGAACTGTTCAACGACGGCACCAGTAACTACACCAAATACAAGGTGATCGTCGAAGGCGCCGCCACCGGCACAACCCCCACTACGCCGACCACAACCACACCGACGACCACAACGCCGACGATCCCCATGACGCCGAGCGAACCCAGCCACGGCTCGCCCTTGGAAGGCGGATCAGGGGCGCTCAAACTCGCCGGCGGCCAGCACGGATCGACCGTGCACGGGTCGATCAAGGTGTCCCAGGCCGGCTCCGGCGGGCGGCTGGAAGTCGGCCTGTTTGCGGCCGGGGCCTCGCTGGCCAAGGCGGGGCACCCTGCGCAGCTGCGCGTCGGCCGGCTGGTGCGCACCTCGCTGAAGACGGGTAGCGTGTCCTTCTCTGTGCCCCTGAGCGCCAAGGGCAAGGCGGCGCTGCGCCGCCGTCGACATCTGACGTTGACGGTGAAGGTCATCCTCACACCACAACATGGCACGGCGGTGACGCTCACCCGCGTCGTCGTCGTGCACGCCTGAGCTAAGAGAGCGCGCTGAGTGCTCTCGCGTGCTAGTGGTGGTGCGGGTGTCCGCGTACCGTGCGCCAGCTCTCGCGAGTGATGCGCAGGATCACGACGGTCGTCCCGAGGCCGATGAGGGGATCGAGGATCGGGGCGCCAGCGGCGATGGCGAGAGCGCTCGCGATGACCGCCAGTGAGACGTATGCGTCGACGCGAGCATGATCGCCGTCTGCGATCAGCGCAGGACTGTCCAGTCGGTGCCCGGCGCGGCTGCGTACCAGCGCGGCAAGCCAGTTGCCGGCGAATCCAACAGCTCCGGCGAACGCGAGGGCGAACAGGTGGCCAGGGGTGGAAGGGTGGATCAGGCGCAGGATCGACTCATACGCGGCAACGTACGCCGAGATGAAGATGGTCGCCACGACCGCCAGGCCGGCTAGGCGCTCGGCGCGCGGGGAGCGCAGCGCGAACGCGATCCCGAGCGGAATCGCGGTCAGTGCGTCCCCGCCGTTGTGGATCAGATCGGCCAACAGCGCGAGGCTTCCACTGAGCGCGAACACGACCGCCTGGGCGGCGGCCGTTACGCCGAGGATGGCGAGCGCGAGCGCGACGGCCCGAACGCCCTCACGCGAGCGCTTAATGCTCTCGTCGATGAGGCCGTGAGAGTGACCGTGTGCGTGCTCGCCGTGGCCCTCGCGCGGGTGCTCATGGTGGGGATGAGAGTGATGTTCGTGCGGTCCGGTGTGTGGGTGGGCGTGGCGCAGCCCGCCATGAAGGTGCAGATCGCCCTCGAGGAGTTCATAGCTGGCGGAGGGCACGGTCAGGTCTCCGTCGAGCGCGCGTGCATCGTTGGCTTCGATCGGTAGCGCTTCAACGCGATCACGGCCCAAATCGCCTCCACCACTCCGAAGGGCCAAGTGCCCGCGAGGAAGCCGTAGACGCTCGACAACGCACAGCCACAAGCGAAGGCGAGGATGAAGCCTCGGCCGCGTCGTTCCAGCGCGTACATCAGGACCATGAACGTAACAGCGCAGGCGCCAAAGAGAGTAAGCACACACAGAAGTGTGCCAGGGCGATCGTCCTGCTCCGGCCTTGAGCGCGCGGTGGGCGAGGAGTAGCCTTCGGTGGGTGCCTGGTTGACGTTGACAACTCCCGTATGCGGCCTATCCTCGTCCGCCTCCCTGACGGAGCATTACGCACTGCCCATCAATTACCGATGCGATTAGAGAGGGTCACCATATGAGCGATAGCGTCAACATAGAGTTGTTGCACCGGTTGCGGTCTTTGTCGTCGAGTGGTGTGGGGTATGTTTGCACTTTGTTTGCACCCTGGCGCGTGGCGGTTGGGACTGCACTTGTGTCGGAAGCTTCGGTGGATCGCTGACTTCGTCATGTCGCTGGGGCTAAGAATTTCCTGGTCGGCGTGCGGTCCCTAGGATGTGCGGATCGGGTGGGAGGAACGCGGAGGGGCTGAACGGGAAGCGCTCACACGCCTCGATGGCGAACCCGGCCTGCTCGATCCCGGCGGCCGTGTCTCGTGCCAGATGACATCCACCGGCGAGGTGGGGCCAGAGGGTCGCGTCGGCGAGGCGTTGAAAGCGCGCCTCCCACTTGGAGTGGCCGACGACGTGCTCATAGAAACGCAGTTCGCCCCCTGGCCTGATGACTCGGAACAGCTCGGCGAGCGCGCGATGCTGGTCGGGAACGGTGCAGAGGACGAGCGCGGCTACGCCAGCATCGAAAGTGCCCTCGTCGCCGGGTAGGCGATATGCGTCGCCGTCTAGGACGCGGATGTTCACCGATGCTTCCGCTGCCGCCCCGAGTGCCTGCTGGCGCAGGTAGGGCTCGGGCTCCACAGCGACAACTTCGTCAACGGATGCAGGGTAGTGCGCGAAGTTCGCGCCGCTGCCTGCTCCCAGCTCGATGACGCGTCCGCTCAGGTCGGCGAGCAGCTTGCGACGATGCTCGGCACCGCCGCGACGGTTGCTCGTCTCCGCGAACTTCGTGTATACGCGAGCGAAGATCGGGCGCCGGGAACGCTCAGGCATCAGCTATCGACCGTTCCTCGTGCCAAGCCTTCGCGCAAGCTCCGAATTCGCTTTTGCATCTGAGGCAGTCGCACAGTCCTGAACTTCTCGGGTAGGCGCTCGTCATCGAGTACGGCATCGAAAGCCTCGACGCCTCGTTCGGCAGCCAGCTTTGAGCACCGGTCTTCTTGGGCGAAGCGGAAGATGCGCTCGTTGAGCTTCAGGACATCGCGGATGGCGGCCTCGCCGCGCTCGTCGAGGAGTAGGCGACTGAAGGCTCGGGCGCAGACGATGGATGCTTCGAGCTGGCGCCAAGCGAGATCGGTCTGCTTGTTGGCGAGGACACTGTTGTGGACGCGGCTCTCCATGCAGCGCTCCGGGTGCATGACCCACACGGGCACCTGCCGGTCTCGATCAGGCAGTAGGTTGATCTCGATCGCGGTCGTCCTGATGTCCTCCGAGTTCATGCCATAGACGCTTTCGAGAAAGTCCAGGCGTCGCTTGTGGCCGTCGCTGTCGAGGAACATCGCCGCTCCCGCTAGCGGCGTGCGGCGTTGCCATCCGGCGACATGGACCCGTCCGCCGAGCAGATTGCCTGCGCGCTGGAGGTCTGCTGTGTTGCCCAGGAAGTCAATGTCGCGGCTGACCACCGGCGCTGTCGTGAGTCTGTCTCCCAAGCGATCTTCGAGCTGGCCGATCCACACAGACACCGCCTGTCCTCCAACGAGGACGACATGCCGCTCGCGGACCACGTCCTCGATGCGGGCGATTATGCGTTGAGCCTCATCCAGGCTCAGCGGAGATGCCGAAACCTCGATCGCATCGAGCGCCTCAACATCCAGGGCTGGCGGATTCTCGCTCAGGAGAGGGAGCGGGCCGAGTCCAGGTTGATACGAGCGCGACCCGGCGGAAACGCAAAGGCCTCGGTTTCACGCTTGAGCTGCGCCTCAGTCTTTTCCCCCGAGCGTAGGGCCTCCACGTCGGCACGGCGAGCCCTCTCCTTCTCATCCCAGAGCTGTTGCTCATCGACATATTCGACTGGCACGGTCATCGCTCTGTCGAGGATAACGCCTTCTCCGGGGGTTCTGTAGTCATTTCGCATCATTGCGGACAGTCTGGGGAATCGCCAGTAGCCCGCCGAGATCGCCGTCGAGCAGGTGGACGTAGGTTGCGAGCGTGAAAGCAGCCGAGTGATGACCGAGCCAGCGCTGGACCTGAACGGCGTTGCGGCCTTCCCCGAACAGGATGGACGCGCAGGTGTGACGGAAGGCGTGGAAGCCTCCCCACGGAAGGTCTGAGGCCTCCCGAGCTGGGCCGCGCTTGCAAGCGGCCGTGGCGGTGCTCTCGGTGCGCAACCGTGTCCCTCGCCGCGCGTCTGCGCCGGCAGCATCGACGCGATCCTCGCGCGCGCTGCCGATGCTCTGGGGGATCCCTACGAGCAGCTGCTCACGCGCGTGCGCGCTAGCGAGGCCGTGAACCTGGATGAGACCGGCTGGAGGCTGAAGGGCGCCCAGCGCCCTGTGGGGCATCTTCACCGATCGCCACGCTGTCTTCGCGCTTGCCCCAAACCGCCACGAGGATCGTGCCAAGCAGCTGTTGGCCGCCACCAGCACGATCGTGACCTCCGACCGCTGGTGGACCTACAGCCACCTGCCGCTGTGCCGCCGCCAGCTGTGCTGGTGACACCTGCGAAGAGACTTCCAAGCGCACGCCGAAGGGCTGGCAGGCGAGAAGGAGTTCGGCGAGGCCGGCCTTGCTCTCTGTGAGCGCGTCTTCTGGGCTTGGGAGGTCCACCAGCACACCGGCGAGCGGCCCCAGCTGAAGCGCGCGATCCGCCAGCTGCGGCGCGAATACAAGCCGATCGTCCGCTCCTATGCCGCCAAGCGCGGGCGCAACCGCCGCTGCCGGGGCATGGCGAACAACCTGCTGAAGACATGGCCGGCGCTGTAGAGCTTCGCCTCCCACGAGGGTGTGCAGCCGGCCAACAACCACGCCGAGCGCTCTCTCAGAGGCGCCGTCATCTACCGCGAGCTCTCGCTCGGCAGCCAATCAGAAGAAGGCAAGCGGAACATCGAGCGCCTGCTCTTCACCTCGATCGCCTGCCGCCTGACGCCGGGCGGATCGGCGAGCAGCTTCCAAGCGAGTGCCACGCGCTCAGCTACGAGACGAGCACATGAGCGCGCCGGCCGAGCGTCCAACGACCGATGCCGACCTGCTCGTCCTCGTCAAGCTGCTGTCCGAACTGCCGGGTCTCACCCCGGCACGCCTGGAGCTGTCGATCGAGGACGGCATCGTGACGGCACAGGTCATGGCCGACAAGATCGCCGTGCCCCTCGCCGCCCAAGGCGCCGATGCGCCAGCAGCGCTTCGCGCGCTGGTCGAGGCGGTGGAGCAGGCAGCCAAGGAGAGGCGCCGCCGCCGACGGGCGAAACCGCCGCGGCGATGAAGATGGGCGCCGCCCCGCTCGCCTCGCCGACCCCAAAGGGCCGGCGGCCGTAGACCGGCTCGCCGCTCGCTGACGCTCACCGGCACCGCTCGGCGGCTGGCTCTCGCGCGGGCTCGCGCCCGCACTCGGCAGCCTTCCGGCCGCGACGCCATCCCCACGCGCCGGCGACCGCCGACGGCGCGGTCCGACAACGGCCTCAGATAGCGCGGGCTGCGCCCGCTGTGACCGAGCCTCCCTGCGGTCGGCTCTCTGATCGACCCCGGCACTGCACGCCTACGGCCTACGGGCTGCTCGCTGGACCGCTGGCTTCGCCGCAGCCAGCACGGCCGACCGCTTCGCGGCGGCCTTCGCACCCCTCCGGCCTGCGCTGCTTCGCCTTCGGCTTCGCTGCGCCCGGCGCACAGCACCAAGCCCGTTGCTCCTACGCATGAAAGTCAAGTGGCACTTGCGTGATTATCTCCTCCTGTGGCAGGGTTTGCGTTGGTGCGGGTGACCCGCGAGCTAAAGCACTGGGTTTGGGGCTGCTCCCTGTCGCGCTGCATTTGGTGCGCGCCCCGGTGCGGCACCCGCACTCTTCTTGCTGGGAGCGCTCGCTTTCCAGTCGGCGACGAGCCGGCGGTAGGCGTGCTCGGCTTGCTCGGTGAGCGTTCGCTCTTGGGTGGCGGGGTCGGTCGCGGTCGCCTGAGTGTTCAGTGGCTTGCCCTTCTGGCCGGCGGCACCTGCCCTTAGTTCGAGGGTGCGGAGCTTGCGAGCGACGTGGCTGGGGCGCTGGTAGGCGTAGTCCTGTTGCTTGGTGAGGAGCTGCCAGCAGAGGATCGCGAGCTTCCGCGCGACGGCGACGATCGCGATCTGCGCTCCGCGGCGTGCACGCACACGCTGGTAGAACGCCCGCAGTGCCCCGGGGGTCTTGATCGCTGCCCAGGCAGCCTCGACGAGTACGTGCCGCGCGGCTGAGGAGCCCTGCTTGGAGATCCGGCCGTGCCTGGCGGGCGCAGTGCCGGACTGGCGGCTGCGGGGGTCCAGCCCGATATAGCCAACGAGCCGATCAGCCGTCGCGAAGCGCTGGACGTCACCGACCGTCGCCATCACCGTGGCCGCGGTCGTGACGCCAACCCCAGGGATCGTCATCAGCCGGCGGATCTCCTGAGAGCCGAGTGCTTGCTCGGCGAGCGCGTGATCGATCAGCTCGATCTCGGCGCCCAGGAAGTCGAGCTGGCGCATGCAGCCCTGCACGGTCTGGCGCTCGTCGACCGGCAACACCAGACCGGCGAGCCATGCCCGTCCTTTCTTGCTGAACAGATCGGTGACGGGTGGGCGCCCCTTAAGGTTTCTCACCAGCACCGCAGAGATCTCGTTCTTCGTGCGGGTGCGCTGGCGGATCAGCTGCGTGCGTCTGGAAGTCAACCGCCGCAACAGCCGAGTCTCCTCGTCACTGATCCAGACCCTGGGGACGAGATCGGCGGCGAGCAGCTCGGCGAGGGTCCGAGAGTCGAAGCGGTCGTTCTTGACCTTGGCGTGGCTGATCGCCCGGACGTGCATCGGGTTAGCGAGCACGACCTCTTGAACGTGGGGCTGCAAGATCCTGGCGATCGCGAGCGCGTTGCCGGTCGACTCGAGCACCACACGATCATTCGGTGCAAGGCTTTGCGCGAACAGCTCGAGCTGCTCTGGGTCGGTCTTGACCCGCCCGGCTGAGCGGGCTGGGCCTCCTTCGGAGATCGCGACCTCACAGAAGTCGCGGTGAATATCGAGTCCTATAAATCGCAACGGGTCTCCCATCTCGTGGATTTGATTTGGGAGACCAGACGGGCGAACGACACCTACGCATTCGGGCTCGCAGCCCAACCGGGTCAGTCGCAGGGGCGGCCAGCTATGTCAACGGGCTCTCAGCCCAAGGAGCAAATCGCGGCCTGCCCGCTCTGCGTTCTCCCACGAAAGCCCCAGCGTCCGATGCCCACGACGCTAAACACGCCACCGGACAAGACCGCCACGACATCCGCACCCACCATTCTCATACCGGTATGTCAAGGGATGTCCGCATTTTGCGGGGATCTGTGGAGAGCTATGTGCGGGCGGCCGGTGTGTCTGGTGGCTCGTCGGTGGTGCCGATGAGGATGTTGAGCAGGTCGCTGATCCGTTGCACGCGGCCGAGGCGGTCGGGGAGCGGGAGGCCGGATTGGATGGTGTATTGGTTGCGTCGTCCGTTGCGCTCGCGTGTGATGTAGCCGCCGTCGGCGAGCTCCGTGACGATCCGGTGTGCGGCGCGTTCGGTGATCCCGACTCGGTCACTGATCTCTCGCAAGAGCACACCGGGATCGTGAGCGATGCAGGCCAAAACCTGAGCGTGGTTCGTCAAGAACTTCCAGCGATGCGTCGTTGTCTCAGCCATGTATCAAGACTAGCGTATCTGGATATCTAATTCATAGATATAGATTTCATGCTATGTTGTTCAAGTCTGCGGTGCTCTCTGGTCGCTGGCGCTCATGCGCATATCCAACGGAACGAGGAACACCATGCCCAGCACAGTCATGCCGCACCCACCCACCGGGACCACCGGCAACGGCATAGCGCAGACCGCTGTCGCCGACCCCCAGCCCAATCGCGCGCCGCGAAGCCCGCTGCTCGCGAAACTGACCAGTCTGACCTCGATCGCCACCGTCGCTGCGACAGGCATGATCGTCGTCGGCGCGCTCGCGCTCGTCGGCGGCCACTACGACAAGCAGGTCGTCCACGACCAGCTAGCTCCACAGAAGATTTTCTTCCCAAAGCCCGCGACAAACCCGGCCCTCACCGCCTACGCCGGACAGCAGGTACTCACCGGCAAGCAGGCAAAGCTCTACGCACAGAAGCAGATCGGTGTAGACCTGACCAAAGTTGCGGGCGGCAAGACCTACTCACAGGTCAGCGCCCAGTGGATCGCCGGCGGCATGAAGAACACGACACTCGCAGGTGAGCGCACCACCCTATTCATGGGAGAGACGCTAAACGGCCTACTCCTAAACGCCTGGGGATGGTCGGTCATCGGCAGTATCGCCACCCTTGCCGGATTCATTCTGATGCTGCTCGGCGCAGTGCTGTTCCTGCTCCCGCTCGCGAACTGGCAGGTCAACCTCAGACACCGCCGCTCCGTACTGGCCGCCGCCTGACACGCAAAAAAACGTGATGAGGGTGTCCGTCTATCTGTGTAGGCGGGGTTGATGGATATCAGTCGGGTAGCCGCTCGCCGAAGTGAATCTTGAACGCGAGCATTGCCTTTGTCCAGCCGCGTGTCCTGGTCCATTGCGGGACGGCGTTCTGGATCGCGAGGTAGACCAGCTTGCGGGCCGCGTCCTCGCTCGGGAAACTGCCCTTCGTCTTGATTGCCTTTCGTAGCTGCCGGTTGAGCGCCTCGATTGCGTTCGTGGTGTAGATCACCCGCCTGACCTCGGGAGGAAACGCCATGAATGGTGTGACGTGCTCCCAGGCCGAGCGCCACGCCTGTCCGATCACGGGGATCTGCTTGCCCCACTTCTCCTCGAACGCCTCGAGTGCTCCTAGCGCCGCATCAGCATCGAGGGCGGTATAGATCGGCCGCAGGTCTTTCGCGACCTGCTCGTATTGCCGGCGCGGCACGTACTTCAAGGAGTGGCGGATCAGGTGCACGATGCAGGTCTGCACCGTCGTGGATGGAAAGATCGCCTCGATCGCTTCGGGGAACCCCTTCAGGCCATCGACGCAGGCGATGAGGATGTCTTGCACCCCACGCTGCTTGAGGTCGTTGAGGACTTGCATCCAGAACTTCGCGCCCTCGTTGGCCTGAAACCACATGCCGAGCACTTCGCGCTCGCCGTCCATCCCGATCGCCATCGCCAGATAACAGGCGCGTCGTTGCACGCTGCCGCCGTCGCGGATCTTCAGCACCATGCAGTCCAGGAACACGACCGGATAGACGTCTTCCAGCGGCCTGCTCTGCCACGCACGCGCATCCTCCATCACGGCATCAGTGACGCGACTGATGAGGTCCCGACCGACTTTGACACCGTAGATCTCGGCAAGGTGCGCTTCGATATCCCGCGTCGACAGACCCCTGGAGTAGAGGGCGAGGATCTTCTCGTCGAACCCCTCAAAGCGCCGCTGGCGCTTGCGCACGATCTGCGGCTCAAAGCTCCCAGCCCTGTCCCGTGGCGTGTCGATCTGGACCGGCCCGTGCTCCGTGATCAGCGTCTTCGGGGTCGACCCGTTGCGCGCGTTCCCCGCACCACCAGGCGGCTCGAGGTGGAGCTCGTAGCCGAGATGCTCGGTGAGCTCGACCTCCATCGCGCGCTCCACCAACCGCTTCGTCAGCTGCGAAAGCAGCCCACCCGGCCCGACGATCTCCTCCTCGCTCCGGGCGCCCGCGAGCAGCTCGTCGACTACCCCATCGGGGAGAAGCTCCTCGATCTCACGCGGTAGATCGCTCACCCCGCGAGGGATAGCACCCGCGTCGCCCTCGCGCCCGCGGGCGTCCCGCTGCACTCGCCCTACGGGCTCGCCCCGCGTGACACCCTCAGAACGCTGCTCCTGCATCTCGACCTTCGTTGCTGTAGACATGAGCCTCCTTTTGGCTCCTGCCTACACAGTTCATCGGACACTCCCGACACTCCCCTAGACGAGGCCTGCGAGGGAGGCAAGGCTCTGCTTGACGCTCCGTGAGCGTTCTACGGGTCTGTCCGGAACTTTGTGTATTTGGCGTGATCTAAAGGTCTGCCGTGGGTGGGCCGTGAAGGAGGATCGTGCCGATGAGCAATGCGACGAGTGCCGCGTCTGTTGACGAGGGCGATGACGGGATGACGACGGCGGCAGCAGCGCCGCCGTTGGCGATGGCGAGCGAGCCGGATGGGATGCGGGCGTGGGCGGAGGCTCTCGTCGAGCGCGCTCGGACTGAGGGTGTAGCGCTGACGGGCGAGGACGGCCTGTTGACCTCGATGGTCCGAGAGGTGCTACAGACCGGGCTGGATGTGGAGATGGCCGATCATCTCGGCTACGAGCCTTACGAGTCGATCGGCCGGGGTTCGGGGAACAGTCGCAACGGCGCCTATCCCAAGACGGTGAGGACCGATGTCGGGCCGGTGGAGCTGCGGATGCCACGAGACCGTCAGGGCACGTTCGAGCCGGTCACGGTACCCAAGCATGTGCGTCGCCTCGAGGGGCTGGGTGCGAACGTGATCAGCCTTTACGCGAAGGGGCTGACTACCGGCGAGATCCAAGCTCATTTGGCTGAGATCTACGACACTGATGTTTCGCGCGAGACGATCTCGAAGATCACCGACCAAGTCCTCCCGGACATGGTGGCGTGGCAGAGCCGACCGCTCGACCACGTCTATCCGGTCATGTTGATCGATGCGATCGTGGTGAAGGTCCGCGACAGCCAGGTCGCTAACCGGCCGGTTTATGTCGCGATCGGCGTGAACCTCGACGGCGAACGAGACGTTCTTGGCCTATGGCTCGGACCCTCAGGCGGTGAGGGAGCAAAGCAATGGATGAGCATGCTTACCGAGCTCAGGAATCGTGGGGTCGCGGACGCCCTGATCGTTTGTTGTGACGGTCTGAAGGGCCTCCCTGACGCGATCCGGGTGACCTGGCCAAACGCGACGGTCCAGACGTGTGTTGTTCACTTGGTGCGCAACAGTTTGCGCTACGCCTCAAAGAAGTATTGGGCGCAGATCGCAAAGAGCCTGCGAGGGATCTACACCGCGCCGACTGTCGAGGCCGCAGAAGCACGCTTCGGCGAGTTCGCCGATGAGTGGAGGCCGCTCTACCCAGCGATGATCCAGTCCTGGGAGAATGCTTGGGAGGAGTTCGTGCCGTTCCTCGAGTTCCCCGTCGAGCTACGAAGGATCGTATACACGACCAACGCGATCGAGTCGCTGAACGCCAGATTCCGCAGGGCCGTCCGACACAGGGGCCATTTCCCTAACGAGCAAGCCGCGATGAAGGTCCTCTACCTCGTCGCGACAGCCCGCCGCAAGAACCGTGAGAACCTGACCGGCAAAATCAGCAACTGGAAGCACGCGCTAAACATCCTGACCATCCACTACGGCGACAGACTCACCGCCACGCAATAGCCCGAAAGAGGACGAACACCAACAAGGCCATTTACACAAACTTTCTGACAGGCCCAACGCTGGGTCATCAACGAGTGGGGAGTCGGCTACCGGCTGGTCTGAGATATAAAGACGTCGTGCGATAGCAGTTCGGCGCTCCGCGGGGGATCGGCCGATTCGCGTGTCGCCGTCAACAGAAGACGGAGGCAAGTCATCATCCGTGGCAGTCCGCCAGCGCAGCGATGAACGGCTCGCGGATGGCCGGGTCGCAGTGCTGCTGCTCAAGCGCCTGCTTCTCGGTGTCTGGGTCATCGCCAGCCGGAACGTCGGTCCCCGCACCGCACGCCAGCGGCAAGGACGAGCGGCCATCCCATGCGGGACCTGGGAAGGTTGCGTCGATTTCGATGCGCTTACCGTCCAACGTGATTGTCAGGTATCGGTGAACGTCAACGAGCCCCTCGTCAGGAACGGTCGCTGCGGCCGTAGCGCCGAACAGCTCTCGCGCACGAGCGCGATCCAGTGCGTAGACACGGTGAACGATGCGCGGCTCTGTCTCGGGGAACCGCTCAGTCAGAGCACGGGCGAGAAACAAGTGCTTGGTGGAGCAGGTACCGCGGTGCTCACGCAACATCCCCTCCACTGTGCGATCACTCGGGCGGCCATACGGCAATGCCCGTACGGCTTCAACAAGGTCGAGCAGCGTGGCGTCAAATGCGGTGAGAGCGTCGATGAACCCAGGTTAGAGCGGGGCCGCTTGGAAGCCTCGACACTTGGCGCAAACCGTCGAGTTCGCGATCCGAGTGGTTCAAGGCGCCAAGGCTATGCGGCTGGGAGTGGCCTGCCCGTAGATGAAGAACTCCGGCGTTGTCTGTACCTGCGCGTCCCACCCGAGGTCGGCAAGCCGCTGGTGTAGTCCGTGGGGCTCGTAGAAGCGCTTGACGATGCGAAACTCGCGGCCATCGGCAAGCCTCCGGGTCATCGTCTCCTCCCGACGATCGGGCAGCCGATGATCCGCAGCGGAGGACAACTCGCTGGGCAGGCTGTCTACAAAGAAAACCCTCCCCCCAGGACGAAGCGCCCGCCCGACTTTCTCCCAAAAGACCTCAAAGTGCGCCTCCGGCACATGCGAGAGCCAGAAGCTGAAGAAGCACACGTCGTAGCTCGCGGATGGCTCCCATGCGAACAAGTCTGCGGGCACGTAGCTCACCCTCGGATCGTCCAGCCCGGCGCGTGCCAGTTCGATCACCTCTGGCGAGGCGTCCACAGCGGTCACGGTGTCGGCGTGCTCAACCAGTCGGCGAGTCCACAAGCCTGTTCCGCACGCCAACTCCAGCACCTGCCCCGACGGCTGGAAGCGCTCCAAGGCGTCCTCGACCTCCGCTGCGTCGGCGAACCACCGCGCGTTTGCGTCGGCGCCGCGGTCGTAGCGCCCGCGGCGAAACCACCAGTCGTCGTACTCACCGGCCCGCTCACGGTAGTACCGAGCCTGCTCGGCGAGCAACCCCGTCAACTGTTCGGTCATGCCTTCTCCTCCCGCGGGTGAGCCAGACAGGTCGATCCTACCTCGCACGCGATCGAGTGAAACCCAACCGATAATTTGCTAGTCACGCTTGCGGGCTGATTGGAGTGGTCTGGAGTGCGGCCAATCGGTGCATGTTTCAAGAAACAGCGCTCACTGGTGAGCTGATTGGCCGCTCGATCATCGGTCGAGCCCTGTGTCGAGCCCAGCTCGAACCCGCGTAGACCCTCGGCGCCGGTTCCTTCACGCCATCAGACCGTTTCGCTCACCGGCCGAAGGAGTGCCAGCACATCACGGAGGTCGTCAGTATCGAGAGTATGGGTCGCTGCTGCCCGAGCGTCGGACGTGGCGTTCAGCGCGATCGACATGCCAACGCGCTCAAACAGCGGAACGTCCGAGCGAGAGTCGCCCACCGCCGCCACCTGGCTCATCAAATAACCGTTGCTCGTGCACCATTCCTCTACGAAGCGCGCCTTGTCGAACTCATCGAAGTAGCGAGTCACGGTGCCCGAGAGCACCCCGTCGGTCACCTGCATCTCCGTTCCGCTAGCCGCGGCAAAACCATAGCGCTCCCGCAACATCTCGGCCACGAATCTCAATGTGACCGTTCCCAATAGCAGACTGGCCCCGGCAGCGGTAAGCGCTCGGAGGGTCTCGGCCATGCCGTCAATCCAGGTGCTGTCCACCAAGACCGCCCAGGCGTCGGCCGTGCTCTGTCCCGCCAACCATCTCGCAGACCTGTCGGCAACTACGCTGTTGGATATCTCGTGGGCGTGAAACGCCCGCTCGAGCTCTGCCATCTCCTCTGCCTGCCCGAGCCATTGCGCGAGGAGCAACGACACGGTCGTGCCGCGCAGCAATGTCCCGTCCAGATCGAAGACGATCACTGGGTAGAAGCCCGGCTCACCCACCCGTAGGATCATAAGTCGTAGCTCCCAGACGCGCCGCAACGGCCCGCGGTCTATCTGTGCGCGAGCCCGAACGCCGCGGCTGCTCGGTGTGGGCGCGAGTCGGCCAGCAGGCCGAGCGGCGAGCCGTCGCCAGAGACCTTCCCAGTGGCGCTGGAAGCTCATCGCGCACACGGGGCTACTGAACTACGCATAGCTTTATGGCTCCCCGCGAGCCCACTCGACGCCGATAGGATCGGCTGGTGGGCATCTCCCCGTACCTGCGTCGCTTGCGCGAGGCCGTTGGCCGTGAGTTGGTGCTCGTGCCGTCCGTGGCTGTGCTTCCACGAGACAAGGATGGTCGCCTACTGCTCGTGCGCGATGCGGAGACAGGGCACTGGCAGACGATTGGAGGTGCGATCGAGCCCGACGAGTCACCGCAGGAGGCGGCGCTCAGAGAGGCCCGCGAGGAGGCCGGGGTCGCGGTCGGACTTGCCGGCATCCGTGGTGTTGTCGGCGGGCCGGCCTTCCGCATGACCTATCCCAACGGCGATCAGGTCGCCTATGTATCAACGGTGTTCGACGGGTACGTATTGGACGGGACGCCTCGCCCCGATGATGACGAGACCTCTGCGGTGGGGTGGTTCTCCGAGACCGAGCTTGAAGGGCTGGATCTCTCCTCATTTACCCGCTCGCTGCTCGGGGCGATGAACATCCTGCCGGTCGAGCCAGGAGTCGACGGTCGTTCATTGCGGTGAGCATTGACCTCTCACAGCGAGCATCTGACCGAGGCGTTGGGTCGTCGCCCTCATTCCAATCGGTGCTGTTGCCTGTGGCGGAGGCTGAAGCGCTCGTGGAGCCGTTTCGCCGAGTCGGCGACTGGTCGAGCGCACACGGCATCCCGGCGCACATGACGATCGCCGGGCCGTGGCCCCTGTCCGTGAGCCTCCCGATCGAAGCGCTTAGCAATCTGGCCAGCGCGATCCGTGGAGCCCGCTACACACTCAGCACCGTCGGAACGCTCGGCGGCGCGATCTGCCTGCTTCCCGCAGACGACGCTGTGGCTCTCCGTTGGCGAGCGGACATCCTCGATGCGGTCGGCGCTCCAGATGAAGTCGATGAGCAATGGCGCATCCATCTGACGGTATGCCGGGGCGCAAACCGAGCGACCGTAGGGAAGGTCGAGCAGGCGATAGGCCGAGCGCTGCCTCTGAGTTGCGAAGTGCGAGGACTGCTCGTTGCGCAGATGCTCGGCGATTCTCAGGTGTCGGTGCGGCCACTCTAAGCCAGCGGACTGCGCTATCGAGACGGCTGACTGCCGCGCCGGTGGAGCAAGGACCGCCGTGTCGTAGTCTCCCAGGCGTCATGGACTGGCAGGCGTGGCATCGAGACTACACGGACCCGGATTCCGCCCTCGGCCGCCGGCTGGTGGTCGTCCAGGCGCAGATTCGCGCCATGCTGGATCACGCGCCTCCTGGCCCTATTCGCGCGATCGGGGTCTGCGCGGGCCAGGGCCCTGACTTGATCGGAGCGCTCGCTGGGCATCCTCGCCGCGAAGATGTCGCAGCTCGACTCGTGGAGCTTGACGAGCACAACGTCACGCTTGCGCGACAGGGGACGCTAGCAGCGGGTCTTCACGGCATCGAGTCCGTCGTCGGCGATGCCTCCGTCACCGACGCATACCACGGTGCCGTGCCAGCCGACCTGATCCTGCTCTGTGGCGTGTTCGGCAACATCAACAAGATCGACGTCACCAACACGATCAACCACCTCCCGCAGTTAAGCGCTCCGCAGGCCACGGTCATCTGGACACGCCATCGTCATCCGCCCGACCTCACGCCCTTCATCCGTGAGATGTTCGAGCAAGCTGGCTTTGACGAGCTGGCCTTCGTCGATTCTCACCCGTTCGGTGTCGGCGCCAACCGCCTGCGCGTCTCGCCGCAACCGTTCCAGGCCGGTGTACGGCTGTTCGAGTTCGTAGGCTATGACGTGCTCGCGCCTGACTTCCACGCAACGCGCCACTCAGTCGACACGGTGAAGCCGTAGCCGATGCCTTCCACGCTGAGATCGCCCGTCGTGGCGAACGTCCTGCGAAGGCTCCATGCCCAGGCCGACGACGAGGACTCGCTGGCCGCACAGCGCGTCCGCGCACGCGAGGTGGAAATCGGCCACCGGCTCGCGCAGGACCAGCGATACGAACTCTACGGGGAGGCGCCGCTGTCGATCACCCCCGAGGTCGGGCAGCTCCTCTACTTGCTCGCGCTGAGCACGAGACCGCGGCAGATCGTCGAGTTCGGTAGCTCGCTCGGCGTCTCCACCATCTATCTCGCCGCCGCAATCCGCGACTGTGGCAGCGGAACACTCATCACAAGCGAGTACCACGCGCAGAAGGTCAAACTTGCATCGCAGAACCTCGCCGACGCTGGTCTCGCCGATCTCGTCGAGCTGCGCTCCGGCGATGCGCTTGACACGTTGGAGAACATCGCCGAGCCGATCGACCTGGTGTTCCTCGACGGGCGCAACGACCTTTACCTGCCGATCCTTCGCCTCCTCGAGCCGCGTCTGTTGCCATCTGGCCTCGTGGTCGCCGACCTCAGCGCCAACGATCCAGACCTTCTCCCTTACCTGGAGTACGTCCGCGAGCCGGCCTGCGGCTACTTCT
This sequence comes from uncultured Solirubrobacterales bacterium, assembly GCA_963715535.1. Classification (GTDB taxonomy): domain Bacteria; phylum Actinomycetota; class Thermoleophilia; order Solirubrobacterales; family Solirubrobacteraceae; genus Palsa-744. The sequence continues at coordinate 201,856 of OY970251.1, forward strand.
CAATGACCGTCCCGCTCGATGATGGCGTCGAGCTTTCGGCGCGCGAAGGGGACGGACGACTGTGACCGATCGGCGGCTGCTGTTCTTCGGTGACTCCCTCGTCGCCGGCGTCGGCGATCCTAGCGGCAGAGGCTGGATCGGCCGGGTTGTGGCCGCATCCTTCGGGTTCGGGCTCCCCCTGACCGCGTACAACCTCGGCGTCAGACGGGAGACCTCAGAGCAAGTTGCGGCGCGCTGGCGCAACGAGGCGCTACCACGCCTATTGCCGGAAGCCGATGCGAGGATCGTTGTGTCGTTCGGCGCCAACGACACCACGATCGAGCATGGCCGGCTGCGCGTAGCGCCCGAGCGCTCTTGCGCTGTGTGCTGGACGGCATCCTCCACGGCGCTGCCGCGCTCGGCCTGACCCCGCTGGTAATCGGGCCGGCGCCGGTTGACGATGCTCAGCAGAACGAGCGCATCCTGGCACTGTCCGCTTCGTTCTCGGAGGTTTGCTCCAACGCCGATGTTCGCTTCATTGGTGTCGTCGAGCAACTGCTCGCCGCTGAAATCTGGATGACGCAGGTGATGGCAGGCGACGGGGCTCACCCCTCCGCAGAGGGGTATCACGCGCTCGCCGACCTCATCCTGGCTGAGGGCTGGACGGACTGGCTACGCGCCGACGCGCAATGAAGCACGCGACTCGCCGAGCAGCTCGTGCCGGTAGTGCCATGCCGACGCCAGGAGTCCGGTGCTCAATGCCGCTGTGAGGAGATTGATAGTCAACTCTATTGCGCCGCCGTGGCCCTTGGTGTAGATCCCATGCTCCAGGTCGTAGAGCACGTCGAGCGCGCAAAGATAGACGCCCGCTCCGCCGAGCACCAGCAGCCACATGAGGGCGCTCGGTCGATGGCGGGACAACTGGACAGCCGCAATGAGGGCTGCTCCCAGTAGCCAGGCGTCTGCGAGCGGGAAGGACTGCTCAAAGGCGATGTACTCTGCGGTGTGATCGCTGGCGACGATGCCGCGGTCAGCGAACCAGGCAACCCAATAAGCGACCAGCAGCACTGAGGTGAGGATCAGCAGCGCCATCACGCGCCGACGCCATGCCTCGAAGTCATCGAGGCCGAGCAGGCGAAAGCATCGCAGCGTACTCGCCTGCGTTGGCTCAGCAGCCAGCGACAAGCTCATCATCACCTTTGATTGTCATCCGTAGCAGGACGATGCTGGTGCCGAGTATCCAGGCAAACAGCATGGCGGGAATCGCAATGATCACTCCTCCCTCAAGCGAGAAGAAACCACTCGCGATCACAAGCGACGCCAGGAGCACGATGTGCGCCAGTGCGGCCACGACCGCAATCCACCCTGTCCAGCCAGGCAGGCGGCTGTCGCGGAGCACCTGCCCAGCGTATGAGCCAAGCGCCAGCGCGGTTGGGACTCCGGACATCGCGAGCAGCCCGAATCCGAGGTCGTAGAGCAGCCGGGGATCAGGCGCGTTCGGCGCACGATAGAAAAGCACGAAGGCGACCGTGAAGCCGGCGAGAAGAAGCGTGACGAAGCTGACCAATCCAACCAGGAAGCACACCGAAAGAACGCTCACGCTGCCAGTCCTCTCCCGCAGCCAGAACCAGACGCCGACACCGAAGGCCAGCCAGAGCCCCACCGCGGCCGTACTGAGGACCATCGCGACGAGCAACGCCGAGCGATGCGCGTCGACGTAGCCCGCGATCTCGCCCGCGCTTGCACCGGTCCCTGGAAACGTCTGCATTTCATCGACGATGGAGCCGGCGATGCCAAGCACAATGCTCACCACGCCGGCAACGCCGGCGAGCCTAATCGCCTTGTACGTGGTGCTCCCTACCTGCTCGCGCGTTGTGATCGCCATGTGCTCCGCCTCCGTGTCGATTGGGGCGGCCCCATGCTCCCAGAGGGAGATCGCGCTGTCGATTACCTGCGAGGTAAGTTCCGCAGCGCCTCGGCGGTCGCCGCGTCGGCGGGGAACGTCAACTCGATCGACAGCTCGGAGGTCGTCACCTCGACCGCGGTGCCAAACGTCGCGACCGTGGCAAAGAACGACAGCTCCACACCATCTGGCCCACGCATCCGCATCAGCGGCGTGAGAATCTGCCCGGCCGCCGCCTCGGAGGCCGGATCGTGCTCGTACTCAGGCGCCGGATAGCCCGCCACCTCGGCGAGCAGCACGGCGAGATCCGCATCCCCGGTGATCGCGACCTGACGCTCAAGCCGCCGGAGAAAATACGCTCGCACCTCGCCCAGGTTGATAGTCCACCGGGCCAACCCCCGTGGATGCAGGCCGGCCCGCATCACGTTCACCGGCGGCTGTAGTAGCGCCGGGTCAACCCAGGCGCCGATCGCCGCCATTGCCGAGTTCGCCGCGACCATGTTCCAGCCGCGATCCACGACGACCGCCGGGTAGGGCTCGTGTCCGGTGAGGATCACGTCGAGCGCCTCCCGAACCGGGGCCATCTCCGGCTCCTGCAGCGAGCGTTCCGGGAACGCCGGGGCGTAACCGGCTGCCAGCAGCAGGTGGTTACGCTCCCGGAACGGAACCTCGAGCCGTTCGGCGAGCAGCAGCACCATCTCGGGGCTCGGGTTGGAGCGGCCGGTCTCCACGAAGCTCAGATGCCGCGCGGAGATGCTGGCATCGAGGGCCAGATCGAGCTGGGTTCGGCCGCGACGCTCGCGCCATTCGCGCAACAGTGGCCCAACCCGTGGTGAGGTAATTGCGCCCTCCATGCTGCGCCTTATCTAACCAGCCGCGAGTCTCCAGTTCGATTACCTGGCAGGTAAATCATGCGCTGGCGCCAAGCGCTCGAAGCTGCTCGGCGTACCCGTGCGCGACCAGGCGCTCGTCGGTGATTCCGAGGCGCTCGCGCAGCGTCTGCACTAGCGCGTACTCCTCAGCGAGGTCGGAGCCAGGTGGTGCCACCGCCTCGATCTCGATGAAGTTCCCCAGCCGCTCAACAGTGTCGAGGTGAATACGGACCTGGCGCCAGAGGAACAGCCGCCGAGTCTTGCAGACCACTACGGTTGTGCCGATCGCGGCCGTCAGCGCGGCGCGCAGCGCTTCGGCGTCGTCAACCTCGGCGATGCGATACCGGCTCTCGCGCTGCTGCGGCTTACTGGCGCGCTCGAACTGGATCAGATGCGGTCGGCCGGGGTGCTCCTCACGCAGCTTCAGCCCGCCACGCGGCACCGTGAAATAGGTGTCGCGCTGTCGAATCTCTCCGTGGTCCTTCGCGCCAAGCGTGCGGCAGACCGCCAACGAGCCGGAGGGGTCCGGGTCGCTTGCCTTGCACTCAATGTTCCGCAGCGGCGCGCTCACTTCCCGGACTCTGCCGCTCGTGTCGGGCAACACTGGCCACAAACGAGACCTACGTGAGCCCGCCGGATCATCTACGCACGGCGCGAACGAGCTGCAGCGGCTCAGCCGACCGACTCGACCGCGTGACGGCGACCTCTGCGAAACCAGCGGCGTCGAGCATGGAGCGCATCGACTCGTCGTCATAGACGTGCATCCGCGATCCCCATACCCACACCCACCAGTTGCGAAGCGACGGCGTAGGGAGCGGGCCGGGCACCGTCCCGATCACCACGCGCCCGCCAGGCGAGACGACGCGGTGAAGCTCGGCGAGCACCAGTTCCGGCTGCTGCAAGAAGAAGAACGCGTTGGCTGACAGGGCTACGGTGAAGGCGCCATCAGGCCAGGGGAGGTGCGCTGCGTCGCCCAGCTTCAGCTCTAGCGCACCGCGCTCGACCGCCTCCCGGTTACGCTCGCGGCAGAGCGCAAGGATCTCTGGACTGTGGTCCAGCCCTGCCGCACTCGCTGCATCGGCGGCAAGAACCCTCTCAAGCAGCCTGCCGCCTCCGCAGCCAACCTCCAGGCAGCGTACTCCCTCAAGCGGGCCGGCAACGTCGAGCATCTCGTCGAATACGGTCTCGTGCCCCTTGGGTGCTCCCAGCGGGCCTCCGTAGGTCTTGCGAGCGATCCACCCGGACGGACGCCGCGCCGTCGCGTCGATAAGCCGATCCGCCAGAGGCATCGTCCGAGCAGGTTATTCGCTCCGCGCTGGGTCTGCTCGCTGGATACAGCACCAGGCTGATGGTGGCGCCAGGCGCTGCTTGGCGGGCCGGCAGCACGCCGCATAAACCGCCATGTAGGGTTCCCGCCGGATGGCGGTCGAAATCAGGCCCGTGCGGAGCCAGCGCGAGATGAGGGCGTTCATCAAGCTGCCGTGGCAGCTCTACCGTGGCGAGCCCAATTGGGTTCCGCCGCTGCTGATGGACGTCAGAAAGCGGCTCGATCGAAAGCGCAACCCGTTCTTCGAGCACGCCGAGGCCGAATACTTCCTGGCCTGGCGTGACGGGCGGCCGGTTGGCCGCGTGAGCGCGCACATTGATCGGAACTTCAACGAGTTCCAGAAAAACGCTTGGGGCCTATGGGGATGGTTCGAGTGCGAGGACGATCCCGAGACCGCACGCGCGCTACTCGACGCCGCTGCGGGATGGCTGCGGGAGCGCGGCCGGGATCGCATGGTCGGCCCGATGGACTTCACGACCAACGACGAAATCGGCCTGCTGATCTCAGGCCACGAGCGTCCCCCGGTGATCCTCTGCCAATGGCACCACCCGTACTACCAACGGCTACTTGAGCACGATCTCGGCATGGGCAAGGCAATGGACGTGTATATGTGGAGCCTGCACATCACCGGCCGCGAGAAGGTCCACCCCGCGATCTGGGAGGCCGCCGATCGACTTGAGGCCGAGCACGGAATCGTGTGCAGACCCTTCCGCAAGAAGGACCTCCACGCCGAGGTCGCCCGCTTCGTGAAGCTCTACAACACGGTGCTGGAACGAAACTGGGGGTTCGTCCCGCTCACCGAGGAGGAGGTCTACCACTACGCCAAGGACCTCAAGCCGATCCTCGATGAGAACTGGGCGATGTTCGCCGAACGCAAGGACACAGGCGAGATCGTCGGCGGCGCACTGACACTATTGGACTACAACCAGGTGCTCGCCAAGCTGAACGGACGGCTGCTGCCGTTCGGCTGGATACGGGCGCTGCGTGAGCGTCGCCGAATCGACGCGGTTCGCGTGATCGTGCTCGGCGTCATGCCCGACTACCGGCACACCGGGGTAGCCGCGAGGCTCTACCAAATGCACTTCGACGCGGCCGAACGTACACCGCAGAGGGGCGGTGAGATGGGCTGGACACTTGAGGTTAACGAGGGGATGAATCGCGCACTGGAAGGCATGGGAGCTGAGATCACGCGCCGATATCGCACCTACGAACGCACGCTCGCGTCAACGCGATAGCCGTCAAGCCCGCGCGCTGCGCTCGCTCTCCCGAACTACCCGACTTGCTCGCCCTGCGAGCTTCGTCCCGGTCCTAGCGGATTCCCGGTTGGCCCGCTGTTAGCGTGGACGAATTGGCGCTTTGCATCGGTGTATGCCTCTCGGTCATCGGCGAATCGACTGGCGAGCCGACGCTTGAGCATGGCGTATTCACGCGCGAGCACGGGGTCCGCGCGCAGCCGGTCGCGGAAGCAAAGACGATAATCCAGCTCGTGCTGTTCATCTACAAGGTGCAGGTGGCGGGTACGATGCGACGCCGTTGGATAGCAGAGAAACCGACGGTGCGAGAGTGTCGCGTTATACGCGCGAGGGAACTGGTAGCCGGCGCGCTCAACCAGCACGGCGATAGGCGCGTCAATGTCGGGCATCAGCGCCATCATGTCGATGACGGGCTTCGCGGCCAGGCCGGGCACGGCAGTCGAGCCGATGTGGTGGATATCAGCGCCGCCAAGCAGGGGCGCGAGTCGCCTGCGCTCGACCTCAAAGGAAGCCGGCCAGGCAGGATCGTAGTCAACGACCTGTACCGGAGCGTCGGCTTCGCCAGTGCGCTCCAGGTCCACCGCGCCGGCTGCTCGGCGGTCAGCGAGTGCCATCGTTGTCTTGTAGGGCAGCGAGCCGCGCACGGACCTCGCCTGCGGAGGAGAGGAGTGCAGGGTCGTGAACCTCGTTGCGGTCGTGGTAGGCGAAGTAACGCGGCGCAAGACGTGAGCTGCTGTGCCGAGCTGTCTTCTGCTCGAACTCCTGCCGCGAGCGGACGGCGTAGTGGTTGAGCCGCAGGCGCCCGACCGAAACCTGCTTGACCGAGGACTGGCGGATCGCATACGGGTCCGTCTCGATTAGCGGCAGCCGCGAGATGCCGCGCCGCATCCGTCGCGTCCACGGGTCGACGCTTATCACTGATACCGGCTCGTGGTCCTCTGTAATCGCGAGCGCTCCGTCGGCGTACTCGAAGAAGTGCGGCCCGATCGGCCGCACGGCGCGCGTCGGGTCCACGATGCTCTTGATGCGTAGGTTGCGGACCCATTGCATCCTCGCGCGCTTCACAAAGCTCTCGATCACCAGGCCGTCCGGCTTGGCGGTGTGTCCCGACGAGCCGTAGACCTGCCAGTTGACGACGACACCGGGATGGTCCTCATACTCCCGGAGCACGTCGGGCAGCGGCGTCGGCCCTGGCGAGAATAGGAACTCATCAAGGTCGATAAACGCAAGCCAGCGAGTGCAACCGCGGGCTCGCTCCAGACCATCGGCGTAGGCCCAACCCTGACCGCCCTGTCCCAGCGGGATCGAACAGTCTGAGATCGACACGACGCCCGCGCGAATCCACGGCTCCAGAACCTCCCTGCCGCCATCGACGCTGAGGTTGTCGTACAGGAAGAACCGCTCGACGCCTACGAGCCGATGGAACTCGATCCACTCGGGCAGATACGGCGCCTCGTCCTTGAAAATGGCGCAGATCGAAAGATAGGCCAGCTTCATCCGTGGACACGATACTTGGCGCCAGTCACTCAACATCGACAGCAGGACGGGCGAATAGGCCCTGGCAGCGGCGTGTGGGCTGCGTAACTCCCCAGGTGGTCTATGCGCGACGGCCGCCGAAGACTGCGAACCCACGCTGAGGGCCGACTTGCGCATCGGCGATGCCGGCGTCCGTCAGCCAGCGAACCAGGTCTTCGCGCGCTGGAGGCAGCGGATGGCCCTGGCGGGAGCCGATTCCGAATAGGACTCGGGTACGCCGTGTCTCGCCGGCGAGGAATGTCGTGCCGATCAGGCGCCCGTCGGGCTTGAGGCAGCGGGCGAACTCTCGTACTGCCTGCTCGGGGTCGTTGACCATGTGCAGGCCGCTGTAGGAGAGCATTAGGTCAACCTCGCCGTCATCAAATGGAAGTGCCAACATGTCCGCTGCCACGAACTCCACCCTCGACAGTCCTCTGCGCGTGGCGCGGGCGCGCGCACGAGCGAGCATCTTCTCGTCAATGTCGATAGCCACATAACGCACGTCGCGCTCAGATGGCAGGGCACGAAACGCCACGCCGCCGCCGCACGGAACGTCCACCACCGTCTTGCCGTCGCCTATCCCGGCGAGCGGTTCCATGCTGTCATACAGCACCGATGCGTCGATGCCCCACACCGTGCGGCCGATCGCCTTCATCAGCCACGGTCGCTCAATGTAGAAGTCGTACAGCGCCCCGAATGGCCCGGCGCATATGTTCGGCGTCCTGTCCACTGCTACCGAGTTCTATACGATCGAAGGGCAGGTGGACTGACCGGCTGATCTCTGATGGTCCCCACCGGGAGCGGTTCTTGGACGCGCGGCGCGGGGGCTCTCGCAGCGTGCGGGTCGGCGCTGGGCTTTCTCTGGGCGGATGGCGCTACGACGCGCTGTATTGCGCAAGCCGACTGTCCTCACAGGTCCGGTTACGGCGATTGTTTGAGTGGTCCAGGCCGACTGCGCCCGTCGCGTCAGGCCGCCTCTCACCGGCGATCCGCTTCCACGCGCTCGGAGTACGCCCGGTCGCCTCAGCGCGGCTCGGAGGGAGGGTCCTGCTCGACGCCGATCGCTCGCTGCATCCACGCGACATCGTGCCACGCGCCGAACTTCCAGCCGATCCGCCTGTAGACGCCGACCGGCTCGAAGCCCATCGCTCGGTGCAGGCCCGCGCTCGCCTCGTTCGGGAGCGTCATACCCGCGACTGCCATCCGGTAGCCGCGAGCCACGAGACGCTTGAACAACACCTCGTACAGTACGCGACCCGAGCCTGTGCGTCGCCGGCCCGGCTCTACGTAGACGCTGACCTCGCACGAGAAACGGTAGGCCGCTCGCTGCGCGTGCGGCCCGCCATACGCATAGCCGACGACGCGATCCTTGTCTTCGAGCACGACCCAGGCGTGCGTGCGCGTTGCCGCCGCAATGCGTTCGGCCATCTGCGCAGGCGTCGGCGGCTCGCTCTCGAAGCTGACGGCCGTCTCGCTCACATACGACGCGTAGATCGCTGCGCACGCGGGCGCGTCATCCTCACTCGCATCTCTCACCGTTGCACCGGACACGTTCGGCCGTAGCATACGCGGGCGCGTGCGAGACGTTCGCCTCTGAGCAGCCGAACGCAGGTCACGATCGAACACGGCTGGCGGGGCAGCCAGGGCGGGCTGTAGAGTGCCCGATCCGCCATGCACGAGCTTGTGATCTTCGACTGCGACGGCGTGCTCGTTGACTCCGAGGTGATCTCCAACGAAGTGCTCGCCCGGATGCTCACCCGAGAGGGCCTGCCGACCACACTCGCCGAGGCCCGCCGCGCCTGCCAAGGGCTCCTGCTCACCGATATCTGCGACCGAGCCCAGGCCAAGCTCGGCCGACCTTTTCCGCCGGACTGGATCGCCGAATACGAACAGGAGCGCAACGAGGCGTTCCACCGCGAACTCAAGCCGGTAAAGGGCGCAGCCGAGGCGGTACAGCACGTCAAGGCAGCCGGACTGAAGGTCTGCGTTGCGTCTCAGGGCCAGTTGACCAAGACACGATTGACGCTCGGGCTAACCGGCCTGCGCGACCTGTTCCCGCCCGACGCGCTGTTCTCTGCCTACGACGTGCCACGCCCCAAGCCCGACCCCGCTCTCTTTCAACACGCGGCCGCCACAATGAACGCCAAGCCATCGGCTTGCGTGGTCATCGAGGACACCCCCTCGGGAGTCGTGGCCGCCGTCGCCGCCGGGATGCGGGCTGTCGGCTACGCAGCCGACAGCGACGAGCGCGCCCTTCACAACGCTGGCGCCGAGATCGTCCGCTCCCTGGACGACCTCCCGAAGCTCTTGGACCTACTCCCAATGTAAAACCATCGGCGCGGCAGCCTGCTCGGTCAGCAGTCGCGCGCTCAAGCCGTCTGGTCGCGGCGTTGACTTCGGTCACGTAGATTCCCGCTGATGGCATCCAGTCCAGAGGTCGTCTCGTTGGAGCGCGAGCATCTGCCTGGCGTCATCAAGCTGTTCTCCGGCGAGCGCTGGAGCTATGCCGATGACGAGCAGAGGACCTGGCGGGCGCTCACTGCGCCCGGAACGTTGAGCGTTGTGGCGCTCTCGTCCGAGCAGACGGTCATCGGGATCGCGCAGGTTCTCAGCGACGGTGAGGTTCAAGCGTTCCTCGCGGTCCTTGTGGTCGCCCGCGAGCACCGCCGTGAGGGTGTCGCGCGGCGCTTGGTCGAGGAGGCGCGTGCCCGCACACATGGTCTGCGACTTGACGTGATCTCCTGCGCGGACCCGTTCTATGAACAGCTCGGCTTCCAGCGGGTTTCAGGCTTCCGCTTGCCGGCGACGTAGGCTTGCGTGAGCGCAATGCCCGACGTGATCAACCCGCAGTTGGATGAGCAGCAGGACCGTCCGCCGTTTTCGTGTAGGCGGGCGCGGCTGGGACGCCAGGCCGGTGAATAAGCTGCTATTCGATGCTTGGTGATCGCATCTACGAGCGCGCCCGTCTCACGGGCGAGTTTCGGCTGCGCTCGGGCGCGACGAGCAGCGAATACTTCGACAAGTACCTGTTCGAGTCCGATCCTCGACTCCTGCGCGAGATCGCCGAGGAGCTGGTCCGGTTGGTACCCGCCGGGGTGGAACTGTTCGCTGGTCTTGAGCTTGGCGGTGTGCCCGTGGCCGTCGCTGTCTCCCAGGTGTCGGGTCTGCCCACCGTGTTCGTCCGCAAGGCCGCCAAGACCTACGGAACGTGCCGTTTGGCCGAGGGCGGCGAAGTCACCGAGCGCCGGATCGCGGTCATCGAGGACGTCGTGACCTCCGGCGGCCAGGTGATCGAGTCCTGTCGGCAGCTACGTGACCGCGGAGCCGATATCGCGGCGGTGCTGTGCGTGATCGACCGCGAGGCCGGCGGCCGTGAGAACCTCGCTGCCGAGGGTCTTGACCTGCGCGCGCTGTTCACGATAAGTCAGCTTCGAGATGGTCGTGTGACCGATCCCGCCCGCTCGTGACCACGGACAGCGCTCCCGCCTACGACTGCATTGGTGTCAGCTACAGCGACGTTCGGCGCGCCGACCCGCGGTTCGAGGCGGCGATCTGGGAAGCGCTCGGTGACGCACAGGCCGTCCTGAACATCGGAGCAGGCGCCGGTTCTTATGAGCCGAAGGATCGCGAAGTGATCGCGGTTGAGCCATCCCCGGTGATGATCGCCCAGCGCCGTGCGGACGCCGCTCCGGCGATCCAGGGAGTCGCCGAGGCCATCCCGCTCGATGACGAGAGCGTGGACGCGACGATGGGTGTCTTCACGATGCAGCACTGGGAAGATGTCGACCGTGGGCTCACCGAGGTGCTCCGCGTCACCCGCAAGCGGATCGTCTTCCTCACCCTCGACCTCGACGTGACCGCGCAGATGTGGCTCTGCCGCAACTACCTGCCCGAGATCATCGAGCACGACCGCAAGGTCTTCCCGACGATCGCGCACCTCCAAACCGTCCTTCGCAACATCGAGGTCGAGACGGTCCTTGTGCCCGCCGACTGCACCGATGGATTCCTCGTCGCGCTCTGGAGCCGGCCCGAGGCTCACCTCGACCCAAACGTCCGCCGCGCCTCCTCCACCTGGCACCAACTGCAACCAGCAGTCATCCAGAACGGCTTGGATCGGCTACGCCACGACCTTGACAGCGGCGAGTGGGACCGCTGCTACGGACAACTACGCACGCTCGACACGCTCGACGTGGGGCTGCGACTTGTCAAGGCAGAGCTGCACTGATCGGGCATACAGGGGCGGTCATCGCGATCACCGGGACGATCTTGGCTGCGGGCAGGCCCACCCTTCCCCACGGATCACTCGACGTTGCGCACAAACCGGGCTCGGTTCTGCTGGCGCTCGTATCCAGTCGCCGTCCAGAAGCTCATCGCATCGAGATCGTCGTCGGTGACTATCGCTGTGAGCCTGGCGGCGCCGCGCGCCAACAGACGACGCTCACCCTCACGCAGCAGGGCGGTCGCGATCCCTTCTCGCCGCTGCTCGGGATGCACGGCAAGCCGGTAGAAGCTGCCCCGCCACCCATCCCACGCGGCGATCAACGACCCAACGATCTCACCGCCATCCGACTCCGCGACGAGCAGCGCCTCGGGATCAGCGTCGAGCAGCCCCAGCACGCCGTAGCGCGTGTCGGTCACGGTCTCAACGCTCCCTGCCGCATTCCACAACGCGAGGACTTGCTCGATGTCCCGGTTCGTCGCGCTGCGAAATACGAGACGAGTCACCGCTCGCCCCTCAGACATGCTCGTGCGGTCAGCTCGGGAACGGATCTGCCTGCCGTTGCTGTCGAAGTTCTCGGCGGGCGAGAGCCAAGCCTGCACTCGGGTGGCTTGGCCGCAGTCCAATTGAGCGGCTCGCCGACGGGAAGATCGAACGGCACGGTCTGGATCGTATCTGCGGCACCGACGGTTCAGCGGGCGATCTCGGACTTCGGGACGGATAGCTTCCGCTTCCGCGCGACGTAGGCTGCGTGAACGATGGCCAATGTGTTTCAGCCAAACTGGGACGAGGAGCAGGATCGACCGCCGTTCTCATGGCGACGGGCACGGTTGGGACGCCAGGCCGGTGGGCACGCTCTTGGCGCGTCGCTGTTCGAGTTGCCGCCGGGCTCATCGAGCTTCCCGCTGCATATCCATCACGCCAACGAGGAGATGCTGATCGTTTTGGAAGGCTGTTCCACGCTACGTACACTCGACGGCGATCGGGAGCTTGCAGAGGGAGAGCTGGTCGCCTGTCTGACCGGCCGTGCAGGCGCGCACCGGATCGACAACCGCAGCGACGCGCCGGTACGGCTGCTCGTGATCAGCACAATGCTCGCTCCCGAGATCAACGAGTACCCGGACAGCGGGAAGGTGTGGGCACGCACCTGGCCTCCCGGACAACCGCAGCCCGAGGATGCGGTTGACCTCCTCGTGCGCCCCGACCAGGAACCCTTGGACTATCTCGACGGCGAGAGCTGAGCGGGGATTGACAGCGTGACGATCGTTCGGCAGCGTCGCAAGCAAGCCCTGATCGTGTTCGGGGTCGCGACCGTCGTGTTCACGGTGCCCTTGGAACTGATCGACCCCTCGCACGTCTCGCACGGGCCGACGATCCTCGACTTCGAGTTCGCCGTGACCCGCTCGCGCGCCGCACAGATCATGGCTGAATGGGGGCCGAAAGGCCGCAGCGCTGCGCACCTCTCGCTGCTGCTCGACTACGGCTACATGCTCTCCTACGGCCTGTTCTTCGCCCTCGCGGGATTCGCCGTGCGCGACACCGCGCGGGCGCGCGGCTGGCCCCGCCTCGCCGCCCTCGGCACCGTCGTCCCTTTCTTTGCGCTCGCCGCTGCCAGCTTCGACGCGAGCGAAAACGTCGCGCTCTTGCTCACGCTCGCCGGGAACGGCGGCAACTTTGCCCCGCCGTTCGCCGCGATCTGCTCGGCGATCAAGTTCACGCTCATAGGCATCGCCATCATCTACGCGCTCTGTGGCCTTGCGCTTCGGCTCAGGCCGCGGCTGCTGCAACCAGGCTGATCCCGTGCGCCCCGCCTCCTACCGCTGTGGCTGCTTGACGAGCCACTCGTCGAGCATCGGGCGCGTGAAGCGGATGTGCCTTCCGACCCGATGGCAGGGCAGGCGGCCAGCCCTCACGGCCTCGTAGATCCAGCTCGTCTTGACGTTGAGATACCAGGCGGCCTGCTCCGGGCGCAGGAGTCGGTCCTCGGTCAATGCGGCCGGGGGGTTTGCTGTTGATGGTGCTTGCATACCCCTTACAGACCACGAGCGCCTCCAACCGGCCAACGGATTTGCAGGAGACCTGATCGGCCGCCCGTCCATCGGGTCCTATCCGGCTGGCACGATCCAGGGCCATGAGCGAGCCGCAAGCTCCCGACGATGGCGTAAAGCACCTGACGACCGGCAACTGGCTGGAGCCCGACCCGATCTGCTTGAAGTTCGTGGAGGTCAACTTGGCCACCGCAGCGCGCCGCCCGCCGACAGGCGAGGGCTGGGCCGAGCGGTTCCTTGCCGTCGATCTCGCGCCCGCCGTGCCGAGCGAGGTGCGAGATATGTGGGAGGCCGCCCGCGGTCTGTTGCTCTACGGCTGGTTCTACTACGCGATTTACGCGATCGGCGAACACGAGCTGCGGCGCGTCGCCGACGCCGCGATCCTGCACCGCTACCAGCAGGCCGGCGGCCCGCCGAACAAGAAGCGCGGACCCGAAGGCGAGCAGCGCTGGCCCAACATGATGCGCCGCGTGAACTGGCTCATCGAGGCCGGCGTCGTCCCAGCCGCGAAGCGCGAGCGCTGGGACGGACTACGCGACCTACGCAACGAGACCACGCACATCAGCATCCGGCACCTCACGACGCCGCACGAAGTGCTGCGCGTGCTCGAACTCCTGGCGGTCGAGATCGACGCACTGTTCGCCACGTAGCGACCCTCCACGCCCCCGCGACGCCCCCTGGGGAAATCAGTGGGGAAATTAAGACGCCCCGTCCGCGACCCGTGATACAGTCAAAACCGCTTGGTTAGGCGTGTTTCGACAATGCCGGAGGAGGGACTCGAACCCCCGACACGCGGATTATGATTCCGCTGCTCTAACCAACTGAGCTACTCCGGCGGGAGCGCGCAGTTTAGCCTGTGGGGCGAGTCCGTCCGGTCGCGCCCGTGGGCCACGGCGGACGTCGCCAACCATGCCAAGCACTCCCGCGCCAGAGTCCGACCAGCCGCAGTCGGCCGACCCGCGCTCGCGCGCCACCCAAGCCGGGCCGGCCAACCGGACCTCGCGGAACGACAAGCCCCTGCTGGCGGTGCCGAACGTCTCGGAGGGACGCGACCGCCAGAAGATCGCGGCGATCGCCGAGGCATTCACCTCAAACGGCGACGCGCGCCTGCTGGACACGCACTTCGACCCCGACCATCACCGCTCGGTGTACACGCTCGCCGGATATCCAGGTGGACTGTCGAGCGCGCTGGTCGCGGGTGCGAGGGCGGCGATCGAGCGGATCGACGTGGGCGCGGGCCGCGACCCGGCAGAGGCAGGCGTGCACCCGCACGTGGGCGCAGTGGATGTCGTGCCGGTCGTCTATCTCGACCAAGCTCAGCGTGGTGCGGCGTGTGCGGAAGCCCTCGTGGTGGCCTGGGAGATCGGTGAGCGGCTGGGGGTGCCGGTGCTGCTGTATGGAGACCTCGCCAGCGGGCGCACGCGCGCGGAGTTGCGACGCGGCGGTGTGCGTGGATTGGGGGAGCGGATGAGCGCGGGGGAGCTGCGCCCGGATTTCGGGCCTGCGCGACTGCACCCAACAGCGGGCGCGACGCTCGTGGCCGCACGCGAGCCACTGGTGGCTTTCAACCTGGAGCTGGCGCCGCCCGCCAGCGTGGAGGACGCGCGGCGCATCGCGAGCTTGATTCGCGAAGGTGGGCCAGAAGGACTGCCGGGGGTGCGCGCGATCGGCTTGGCGCTTCGCGACGGCGGCGTCGCGCAGGTCTCGATGAACGTGGAGCGCCCGCTGGAGGTGTCGCTGCGGGAGGTGGTGGCAGCCGTGGCAGACCACGCGGAGGTGGCGCGGGCCGAGCTCGTGGGGTTGGCGCCGAGGGCGGCGCTAGAGGGCTTTCCGGCGCACATCCCGCTCGTCGGCTTCGATGCCGGCGTGCACACGATCGAGAACGCACTAGGGTTCTAAGGGACGGCAGCGCGGAGTGCGGTGTGCGCTCTGCGAATTGGATCGGGATCGGAACGAGAGATGGCTCAGACAAAGCGCAAGCGCCAGACCAAGCATCGCGGTAACGCGGCGGGGGTGGTGGAGTCGCGCGGGCGCACCGGGCGCAAGCCGACCGAGGCGGAGAGGACCGGCAAGGCGAGCACGCCGAAGTTGACGCGCCAGGAGCGCATGGAACGCCCGCCGACGTGGCTGGGGGCGTTCTACCGGGCTATGGCCGCCGCGGTGTTGATGCTGCTGATCAGCATCCTGCTGCTGAAAAAGCCCAACGAGGCGATCGAGCTGTTTCCGATCGTGCTGATCGCGTACGTGCCGATCAGCTACTACACCGACCTGTGGCTGTACAACCGCAGGATGCGCAGCAAGTCCAAGCGAGCGGGTGGGGCCGGCGCGAAGTGAGCGAGGAGCCGCGCCAGAGCACGCGTCCCGATGTGCACGGCTTCAGCGTGGGGCCGATCCAGGAGAACGCCTACATCGTGCGTGCCGATCCGACGGCAAGCAACGCGTTGCTGATCGACCCCGGTGAGGAGCCGCAGCGCTTGCTCGATGCTGCCGCTGCGCTCGGCGTGGAGATCGAGGCGATCCTGATCACCCACTGCCATTTCGATCACATCGGCGCGGTGGCTCCGATCGCGCGTGCAACCGGAGCGCCCGTGTATTGCCCGGAGATCGAGGTGGGAGTGCTCGCGGACATCACCAAATGGACGATGCCGGGATTCGGGCCGTTTGAGAGCTGGCTGGCCGAGCACACGGTGAAGGGCGGCGAGCGTCTGCGGCTCGCCGATCTCGACATCGAGGCGATCTTCACGCCTGGTCACAGCCCGGGGCACTTGACCTATGCGATCGGAGGCGCGAGCACCTCTACGGATTCGAGGCTCGCATCGCCGGAGGGCGAGCGTGCCGCGCCGATCGGGGCGCCGGTGTTGCTGTCCGGCGACGTGCTGTTCGAGGGGTCGGTCGGCCGCGTGGACCTGCCGGGCGGGGATTGGGGCACGCTCGAGCGCTCGATCGGCTTGCTGATGGCGAGCTACGAGCGCGACACGCCGGTGTTGCCTGGGCACATGGGCGTGACCACGCTTGGGCGCGAGTGGGACACGAATCCGTTTCTGAGCGAGCTGCGAGCATCCGCCGCGAGCCCTTCGCGACCTTGAGCGGCGAGCCGATCAAGGCCCCGCGGGGCACCGACGATGTGCTGGGCGAGCAGGCAGCGATGCGCGCGCTGCTGGAGAGCCGGGCGCGGTCGATCCTCGAGGGCGCGGGCTACGAGCGGATCGAGACGCCCGCGTTCGAGGCGACGGAGCTGTTCGCACGCGGGGTGGGGGCCTCCACCGACATTGTGCGCAAGGAGATGTACACGTTCACCGACGGCGGCGGACGCTCGCTGACACTGCGCCCGGAGGGCACCGCGCCGGTGTGCAGGGCGTACGTGCAGCACGGGATGCACAAGCTTGCGCAACCGGTGAAGCTGTGGTACTTCTCGAGCTTCTTCCGCTACGAGCGCGCGCAGAAGGGCCGCTACCGCCAGTTCTGGCAGGTCGGCGCGGAGGCGCTCGGCTCAGAGGACCCGGCCGTCGATGCGGAGTCGATCGTGCTGCTCGGGGCACTGCTCGAGGAGATGAGTGTCTCCGGAGTGCGTTTGCGCCTGTCGAGCCTTGGCAGCAGCGAGAGTCGTGGGCGCTACCGCGAGCGCTTGCAGCAGCATTTGCGCGCAAACGAAGATCGTCTCTCCGTGGAGGTGCGCGAGCGCATCGAGCTGAACCCGCTGCGGGCGTTCGATTCCGCCGATGAGGGGACGGTTGCGGCGATGCGCGACGCGCCGCGGCTGCTGGATGAGCTGGACGCCGCTGACAGCGAGCATTTCGCCACGGTGCGCGAGCTGCTCGATCGCGCGGGCGTGGCGTATGAGGTCGATCCGACGCTCGTGCGCGGCCTGGACTACTACACGCGCACGGTGTTCGAGTTCACCAGCGACGCGCTCGGGGCACAGAGCGGAGTGGGCGGGGGCGGGCGCTACGACGGGCTCGTGCAACAACTGGGCGGGCCGGCGACACCGGGGATGGGATGGGCGGCGGGGATCGAGCGGATCCTCCTCGCCGGGGGCCCGCCGGCGGCGGGCGGCCATGCTGTCGATCTGTACGTCGGGTTTGATGTTTTGGGGGAGGACGGGGCGTACCCGCGGTCAAAGCTCGCGGCGTGGGAGATCTTGAGCGAGGGTCGCTCCGCCGGTTTGGGCGTGCAGATGGAGATGACGGGCCGTTCGTTGAAGGGTCAGCTGGGTCACGCAAATCGCCTGGGTGCTCGCTTCGTGGCGATCGTGGGCGAGGGGGAGACCGTTTTGAAGGACATGCAGGACGGGGGCCAGGAGACGCTCGACACGAGCACGGTGGTGCACGCGGTGTTGCGCGGGTTGCGTGACCTCACCTGATTTCCCGAGGTATTGGGCAGCGTGCCCTATGGTGCCCAAACGCCTGTGAACACGCGGGTTTCGCGCTGAAATAGCGCTTGCGAAGCGTCCATCGCCGATCATGGCGTTCAACTCGGCGCTCGAATTTGCCGAAGTGGAGGACGTGGCTCAGATTTCCCGCCCCTTTCAGATCGCGCTTGGCGCCGTGGTGCTTCTGGCGCTCGTGTGGACGTTCGCGTTGCACGCGCACTCATCGAGCCCGAGCGC
This sequence comes from uncultured Solirubrobacterales bacterium, assembly GCA_963715535.1. Lineage (GTDB taxonomy): Bacteria > Actinomycetota > Thermoleophilia > Solirubrobacterales > Solirubrobacteraceae > Palsa-744. Next base: position 219,578 of record OY970251.1, read on the forward strand.
ACCCGTGCCGGTGAGCACGCCCGTCCCTGCCGCTGTCTCCTCGAGCGCGAAGCACGCGAAGGTCGCGGCGGGCGCTCGTAAGTCAACCACTTCAAGCTCATCGGTGCATAAGCGCACCGTGGCTGAGCACAAGACTGTTGTGCACCGCGCCGTTGTGCACTCACCGCACCAGACCACGGTCCTGACACGCAAGGTTGTTGTCGGCCCGTCGCACAAGGTTTCTGTGACCGATCGCAAGACGGTCACATCGAGGCACGGGAATGTCACGATCTCCCACAAGACGGTCGTGGTTCCCGCCACCCACCCCGCCACTCATGCCACCGCCGCGCCGAGCAGCCGTTCAGACCTCTCGACCACCAAGCACCAGCCGGCCGGCAAGCACCAGCCTCCTGCCGGGCAGCTCGCCGTCGAACACGAGCTCGCCCAGGGCAAGACCGTGATGCTCGTGTTCTGGAACCCCCACACATCGGTCGATCGGGAGGTTCACTCGCAGGCGAGCGCGCTTGCGAGCGGGTCGAAAGGGATGGTTGCGATGCACTCGGCGCTCGCCGGCCAGGTGAATATGTTCGGTTCGATCACAGAAGTTGTGCGCGTGTACCAGACTCCGACGATCCTGATCGTCAACCGCCACGGCGTGGTGAGCACGCTCACCGGGCTCACCGAAGTGTTCGCGCTGCAGCAGGCCGTACGCGAAGCCCAGCACGCCGGCAAGTAGCTCCTTACACTCGACGGATGCCCGTCGAGTCGCTTGCAAGTCATCTCGAAAGCCCGCTCGGGCGCGGGCACGTGCCCGACGGCGCGTGCACCGGCGCCGCGGGAGGCGCGGCCTGCGGCGATTTGATCCGCATCTCCCTCGCGGTCGATCCCTCCAGTCCTGACGGGACGATCGCGGACGCCGGCTTTGACGCAAGCGGTTGTGGGGCGGCAATCGCGGCGGGCAGCGCCACGGTCGAGCTGGTGTGTGGCAAGGACCTGCTGAGCGCGGCGCGTGTGGGCGCGGATGAGATCGCGCGGGAGCTCGGTGGGTTGAGCCCGGCCAAGCGCCACGCCGCCGAGCTGGCTGCCGATGCGCTGCACAGGGCGCTCGGGTGGGCGGCGCGCGAAAAGGCGCATCTTGCCCCGGCGCCGTCGCGCACTTTGGTAGCGATGAGCGGGGGAGTCGACAGTGCGGTTGCTGCGCTGCTCGTGGTGGCAGACGGCAGCGAGGCGGTCGCGGTGACGCTCGAGTTGTGGGCCGACCCCGAGAACGACGGCGAGCGCAGCTGCTGCTCGGCTCAAGCAGTACGCGCCGCGCGCGACATCGCCCATGGGATGGGCCTCCCGCACTTCTCGATCGACCTGCGCGAGGAGTTCAAGGCGGGTGTGGTGGACGGGTGGCTCGAGGATCACGCGGCGGGCCTCACGCCGAACCCTTGTGTGCGCTGCAACGGCAAAGTGCGCCTCGACGCGATGATCGAACTGGCCGAGCGCCTTGGCGCGCACACGCTCGCCACAGGTCACTACGCGCGCGTGGCGCCAGGAGAGGAAAGTTCCCTGCTGCGTGTGGCGGTGGACGAGAGCAAGGATCAGAGCTATGCACTTGCCGCGCTCTCGCCGGACTCGCTCGCGCGTTTGCGCTTCCCGCTCGGCGGCCTCACGAAGCCCGAAGTGCGTGAGCTGGCGGCTCGTGCGGGCCTCGAGGTGGCCCGTCGCCCCGACTCGCAGGACCTGTGCTTCCTCGCGGGCACCAAGCGCACGGACTTCCTCGCCCGCCACGGCGGCCTGGGCGTGCGGGTGGGGCCGATCGTGGACCTGCACGGAAGCAAGCTCGGCGAGCACGCGGGCGTTCACACCGTCACCGTCGGTCAGCGCCATGGTCTCGGGATCGGCGGCGGGCAGCCGTTGTATGTGATCGCCACCGACGTGCGCACGGGGACGGTCACAGTGGGCTCGCGCGAGCACCTGCGAACCGAAAGCGTGCGCGTGCGCGACGCGATCCTGCATCGAGACGGCGCGCGCGTGGACGGTGTGAAGGTGCGCTATCGCGGACGGCGGATGCCATGCAGCCTGGAGGGCTCGCCGTCCGCCGGTGCCCACGAGCGACTGGAGGTGCGAATGCTCCAGCAGATCGAGCGCACCGCTCCTGGGCAGATTGCCTGCCTGTACGCGGGTGACACGATCGTGGGCCACGGCACGATCGCGTCATCGGCCGCTCTCTAGGATCATCATGCGGTATCAAGGGATCGCCAAGCGAGCCTCTGGGATTCTCAGCCGCGCTCTAGGATCGTCAAGCGGGGTGTGAGAAGCCACGGCGTTTCCCGTGGCCTGCTCACACCACCAAGCACGCCCAGCAAATCCATAAAAAAATGACCACAGACGAAATTCGTGAGCAATACCTGGCGTTCTTCGAGGAGCGCGGTCACCGGCGCATTTCCTCTGCATCGCTGGTGCCATCCTCGCGCGATCCTTCCGCCCTGCTCACCGTCGCCGGGATGCACCCCCTCAAGCCGTATTTTCTCGGCCAGGAAGCGCCGCCAGCGCCGCGCCTCACCAGCTGTCAGAAGTGCTTTCGCACGGTCGACATCGACAACGTCGGCAATACCAACCGTCATCTCACGTTCTTCGAGATGCTCGGCAACTTCTCGATCGGCGACTACTTCAAGGCGGAGGCGATCGCGTTCGCATGGGAGCTGTCGCTGCAGGCGTTCGGCTTCGCGCCCGAGGACATCTGGGTGACCGTGTTCGAGGGCGATGAGCAGCTCGGTCTCGGCCCCGACGAGGAGGCGATCGGCCTGTGGGAAGCGATCGGGGTGCCCGGCGAGCGGATCGTGCGCTGTCCGCGCTCTGAGAACTTCTGGCAGGCAGGGCCCGCCGGGCCGTGCGGGCCCTGCTCGGAGCTGTATGTCGATCGCGGCGCCCACATCGGCGAGCCCGGCGATCTCCCGGGCGGTGAGAACGAACGTTTCCTCGAGTACTGGAATCTCGTGTTCATGCAATACAACCAGCAGCCCGCCGGCGAGGGGAGCGAGGGTGGGAGCTCAAACTTGACCGAGCTGCCGGCGCGCAACATCGACACCGGCCTCGGGCTCAACCGCATGGCCGCGATCCTGCAGGACACCCCCTCGGTGTTCGACACCGATCAGTTCCGTCCCCTGATCGAGCTCGGCGAGCAGCTCTCGGGCGCGAGCTACGGGCAGGACGCGCGTGCCGATCGTGCGCTGCGGATCCTCGCCGACCATTCTCGCGCGATGACCTTCCTGGTGGCCGACGGGGTGGTGCCCTCCAACGAGGAACGCGGCTACGTTTTGCGGCGCGTGATGCGCCGGGCGATTCAGCAGGGACGCTCACTGGAGATGGCGCCGGGGTTCTTGGGACGCTACGCCGAGGTGGTCCGCGAGCTGATGGGCCCTGTCTACCCGGAGCTGGTCGAGCAGCGCGAGGCGATCGAGAAGTGGCTGTCCTCTGAGGAGGACTCCTTCGGGCGCACGCTCGAGCAGGGCATGGGCGTGCTGCGCTTCCACATCGACCACGCGCGCGAGCAGGGAGAGGATTCGGTGCGGGCGCAGGAGGCCTTCAAGCTGCACGACACGTTCGGCTTCCCCTTCGAGCTGACCCGCGAGCTGCTCGGCGAGGAGGGCCTGCGCGTGGACGACACCGAGTTCGAGCGACTAATGGACGAGCAGCGCGCCCGTGCGCGCGCGGCGAGCGGCTCGGGCCTTGGGGGAGAGGATCCGCGCGAGCGCGTCCGTCGCTTCGCCGAGCAGGCGGGAGTGGTGACGCGCTTTACCGGCTATGAGACAGAGCGCCAGCCCACCAGCGTCGCGGCGCTCGCGGCGGAGTCGAGCAACGGGAGCGGCGCCGATCCAGATTCCGCGAATGGTGCCGATGAGAGCGCTCTTGGCGGTCAACGCCTGCTCGTCAAGCTCGCCGAGTCGCCCTTCTACGCGGCCGGGGGTGGGCAGATCTCAGACACCGGCACGATTGAATGCGAGCATGGCGATTGCCGTGCTCGCGTGGAGAAGGTTTTCAGGCTCGGTGACGATCAGGCGCTGGAGGTCATTGTCGAGCAGGGCACGCTCGACCCGAGCGAGCCGGTGCTCGCACGCGTGGATCACGCCGCCCGCCACGCCACCCAGTGCAACCACACCGCCACCCACCTGCTCCACGCCGCGCTGCGCGCGCGACTCGGTGCGCACGTGCGCCAGGCGGGCTCCTACGTCGGGCCCGACAAGCTGCGCTTCGATTTCAGCCATGGCGCCGCGCTCACCGCGGAGGAGTTGCGCGACGTGGAGGACCAGGTCAACGCGTGGATCGCCCACGCCGATCCGGTGCACCCGATCACCACCACCCTCGACGAGGCCAAGCGTCTCGGCGCGATGGCCCTGTTCGGCGAGAAGTACGGGGATGTCGTGCGCATGGTCGAGATCGGCGAGGGCGAGTACTCGCGCGAGCTGTGCGGTGGCACGCACGTCGCCAACACCGCCGAGATCGGCGTGTTTCGCGTGACCGGCGAGACCTCCAGCGCCGCCAACGTGAGACGCATCGAGGCCTTCACCGGCCCCGCCGCTGTCGCGTTGCTGCGCGAGCACGATCGCGAGCTGCAGGCGGTCGCCGCGACACTGCGCACCCGTCCGGAGCGCGCGGCCGAGCTGCTCGTCGAGCACGAGACCGAGCGCAAGCAGTTGCGCAAGCTCTCGCGCGAGGGCGGCGGCGCGGACGGTGCGCTGGACCTCGACGCGCTCGCCGGCGCAGCCGAGCAGAGCGACGGCGCGACCGTGCTCACCGCCGAGGTGCAGGTGCCCGACGCGAAGGCGCTGCTGGGCGTGCTCGACCGTCTGCGAGGCAAGCTCCAGGGCGACAGCGTCGTGGTGCTCGGCGCGGCCGTCGACGGTCGCGTATCGCTCGTGGTCAGCGTCGCGCCCCCGCTTGTCGCGCGCGGGTTGAAGGCGGGGGAGATAGTCAAGACCGCCGCCCAGGTGGTTGGCGGTGGGGGAGGCGGTCGCGACACGATGGCTCAAGCCGGCGGTCGCGACCCGCGGAAGCTCGGCGACGCGCTAGCCGCCGCTCGTGGCGCGATCGAGTCGGCTCTGAGCGCCGGTGAGAGTTCTCGCGCTTGACTACGGCAGCGCGCGCTGCGGCTGTGCGCTGAGCGATCCCACTGGCACGATCGTCACCCCGATCGAGCCGATTCTGCGGCCCTCGGCCCGTCGCGGGCTTGCCGCGATCGTCGCGCTCGTCGCCGAGCGCGAGGTGGAGCGCGTGATACTCGGCTTGCCGCTTTCGCTGCGCGGCGAGGACACCGAGCAGACCCGCGAGACCCGCGCATTCGCCTCGGTGCTCTCCGAGCGGCTCGGCGCGGAGGTACCTGTGGAGCTCTACGACGAGCGCTTCACCACCCGCATCGCCGCATCCATCGAGAACGCCGCCACCAGTGAGGACTCGCGCGCCGCGGCCGTCCTGCTGGAGGAGTGGCTCGCGCGGGCCCGGTAGGGTCAGCGCCTTGGCTGCCAAAAGCGGATCGGACACTTCGGGCGAGCGCACCGAGCAGGAGCGCGAGCGCGCCCGGGAGGAACGCGAACGTCGTCGCCTGGAAAAGGGCGCAGCCCAGGCGCCGGTGGCGCCGCCATTGCCGGCGCCGCAACCCGAGCCGCCACCGGACCCCCCGAGTGTGTCGGAGGGCGGCGGGCAGCCGAACTCGCAAGCGCCGAGCGTGCCGTTGAACGGGTGGACGCCCGCCGCTGCCCGCGCTGGGCGGCCCGCTTGGCGCGCATGCGCGTCCGAGTGGCCGTCGTCGTCCACGCAGATTGGCACTGCTTCTCGGTGTGCCGATCGTGGTCACGATCGCGATCGTCCTGGTGAGTTCCGCGATCCTCACGCGAGTGCTGCAACCGGCCGGCCACCCTGTGTCGCCGCCGCCGCCAAAGGTCGTGAAGCTCACGATCCCCGAGGGTTTCACGCGCGCGCAGATCGCCCAGCGCGCTCACGCCGATGGCGTGAGCGGCAACTACCTGGTCGCCTCTACCCACTCGCTCGAGCTGAACCCCCAGCACTACGGGGCACCCGCCGGAACCCCGAACCTCGAAGGCTTCCTGTTTCCGGCCACCTACGAAATCTATGCGGATGAACCTGCGTCGAGGCTTGTGGGTAGACAACTATCGGCGTTTGAAGAAAACTTCGGCACCGCGCAGATTCGCCGCGCCAAAGCACTCGGAATCACCTCCTATCAACTGCTGATCGTCGCCTCGATGGTCGAGCGCGAGGCGCTGATCCCCGGCGACAGGGCGAAGATCGCGGCGGTCATCTACAACCGTCTGCACGCCGGCATGCCACTCGGGATCGACGCCACCATCTACTACGCGGTGGAGCAGCGAAGGCACATCGCCACATATACAGGCGAATTGACCGAAAGCGATCTGCACATCGACTCCCCGTACAACACTCGCCTGCACACCGGCCTGCCGCCAACCCCGATCTCCAACCCCGGTCTCGCCTCGATCGAAGCGGCCGCGCACCCGGCGCACGTCTCCTACCTGTATTACGTCGCCGGCGCCGACGGTTGCGGCGAGCAGGTGTTCTCCGACACCGAGACGCTGTTCGAAGGCGATGTGGCGGCCTACAAGGCGGCGGTCGCCCACAACGGCGGCAGGCCACCGGCCTGCAAGCGCAAACCGTGAGCCGCCTGGGTGTGATCGGCTGGCCCGTCGCCCACAGCCGCTCACCGGCGATGTTCACCGCCGCGTTTGCCGCGTGCGGGCTCGAGGGCTGGAGTTATCAGCGGCTGCCACTGGCGCCGGAGCTGTTCGAGCGGACCGTGCCCGCGCTCGGGGCCGCGGGCTTTTTCGGCGTCAACGTGACGATCCCCCACAAGCAGGCCGCGCTCGCGCTCGCCGACCACGCAAGCGACGCGGCCCGGGCGATCGGAGCCGCCAACACGCTCACCTTCGCGCCCGACGGCACGATCTCCGCGGAGAACACCGACGCTCCCGGCCTGATCGCCGCACTGGGGCGCTTGACTGGGATGCCCGCCCACCCGAGCGCGCTCGTGCTCGGCGCCGGTGGCAGCGCACGCGCGGCGGTGTGGGGCCTGTTGAACGCCGGCGCCGCGGAGGTTTCGGTATGGAACCGGACAGCCTCGCGAGCGGTCGAGCTGGCCGCCGAGATGGGAGCGCGCGCGGTCAGCGAGCCGGTCAGCGCCGACCTGCTCGTCAACTGCACTTCGATCGGACTGCAACGGTCGGCCAGTGACGCGGATGCGCTCAACCAACTCGGCCTCAGCGTCGATCACGTCGGTAGGTATGCGTACGTCATCGATCTGGTCTACCGCGACGGCTTCACGCCGCTGCTTGCCGCCGCGCGCTCGCAGGGCCTTGCGACCGTCGACGGTCTGCAGGTGCTGGTCGCCCAGGGAGCGCTCAGCTTCGAACTGTGGACCGGCCGCCCCGCGCCGGTCGAGTCGATGCGCCGCGGGGCCGGTATCGAGGACAGCGGCTAGCAATCCCCGGCTGGTGTTCGCGGATGCTCGCCTTGCTCGTCGGCAAGTGCGGGGCCGCGAGCGATGAACATGCCTCCGAATGGGCTGCGCGACGAGTCTGGCATCTTCGGCTCCGGCGAGCCGCCAGCGCCGAACGTCGAGCTCACGCGCGAGCATCCCGAGCAGGACGCGGGGCTGAACAGTCCACCGCCCGCCGATGAGCAAGGCTCGCAGGCGCCCGAGCTGTCCACCGGGGTCACCCATCCCTCGCGTCGCGGTTCCTCCTCGCGGTTTCTGACCGATGTGATCGTGGACATGGGTTTCGTCGCGCGCGAGCGCGTCGACCAGGCGATCGAGTCATCCCGCAGCGAAGGCACGACACCGGAGCAGGTGCTGCTTTCAAGCGGAGCGCTCACCTCCGACGGGCTTGCGCGCGCGCTCGCCGAGCGCTACGGCCTCGACCACCTCGACCTCGACCTGTTCCCGCTTGACATGAGCGCCGCCAACCTGGTCGTCAACTCCGCCGCCAAGCGCTACCGGGCGGTGCCCGTCGCATTCGTCGACAAGCGCACGCTGCTGCTCGCGATGGCCGATCCGTCCAATGTGCTCGCCGTCAACGACGTGGCGATCATGACCGGCTATGAAGTGCGCGTGGCGGTCGCCTCCCCCGAGGCCATCTCCGACCTGATCTCGCGCATGGATCGCATGGAGGATGTCGTCAGCGGGGAGCTCGCGGAGGAAAGCGAGCAGGAAAGCGCTGAGATCGTCAACCTGCGCGAGACCGCCGACGACGCCCCGGTCGTCAAGCTCGTCAACCAGATCGTTGCCCAAGCGGTCGAGCGTGGCGCCTCCGATGTGCACCTCGCGCCCGACGGCCACGAGGTGCGCGTGAGGGTGCGCGTCAACGGCATCCTGCAGGACGTCACCACCGTTCCGCGGCGCATGGCCGCCGGAGTCGTCTCGCGCGTGAAGATCATGGCCGAGCTGGACATCTCCGAGCGTCGCCTGCCCCAGGACGGTCGTGTCAGTTTGACGGTCGACGGCCGCCACGTCGATTTGCGCGTCGTCACGCTGCCGAGCGTGCACGGCGAGTCGATCGTGATGCGCATCCTCGACAAGGACTCGGTCGTGATGAAGCTCGACAAGCTCGGCATGGGTGCAGAGGATCGCGAGCGCTTCGAACGCGCTTTTCACGAAACCCACGGCGCGGTGCTCGTGACGGGTCCCACCGGCTCGGGCAAGTCCACCACGCTGTATGCGGCGCTGCTCGCGCTCAACACCCCGGAGAAGAACATCATCACCGTCGAGGATCCCGTCGAGTACCAGGTCGACGGGATCACCCAGGTGCAGGTCTCCGCAAAGGTTGGCCTGACCTTCGCGGCCGGGCTGCGCGCGATGGTGCGCGCCGATCCCGACGTGATCATGGTCGGGGAGATCCGCGACCGTGAGACCGCCCAGATCGCGGTCGAGTCCGCGCTCACCGGGCACCTCGTGCTCTCCACGCTCCACACCAACGATGCTCCCTCGGCGATCACCCGCCTCACCGAGATGGGAATCGAGCCGTTCCTCGTCGCCTCCTCGATCGACTGCGTGCTCGCCCAGCGGCTCGCGCGGATGCTGTGCGCCAACTGCAAGCAACGCACGATCGTCCCGGCTGAGGTGCTGCGCGAGAACGGCTACAAGGCGCTCGTCGACCTCGAGGCCTACGAGCCCGTCGGCTGCCGTCGTTGCGGGGGCAGCGGCTATCGCGGTCGCCTCGGCATCTATGAGGTCATGAGGCTTTCCGCCGACACGCGTCGCATGACGCTCGAGCGTCGTTCGGCCGATGAGATTCGCGAGGTCGCCCTACGCGAAGGCATGCGCGCGTTGCGCGACGACGGCCTGGAGAAGGTCCGCCAGGGCCTCACCTCGATCGCCGAGCTCGCACGCGTGATCGGCGGCTCTTGAGATGGGTCGCACATCTGCCGATAAGGGGCCCATGAGACTCCAGGCACGACTTGCCAACCGATCGGATCAGCTATGAGCATCGACTTTGCCGACCTTTTGATGGAGGTCGTGGCACGGCGTGCCTCAGACCTGCACCTGTCCGCCGGGGCGCCTCCGACCGTGCGCGTTCGTGGGCGCCTCACGCGCCTGGAGGGCTATCCGGAGCTGAGCGACACCGACACGCGCGAGATCGTCTACTCGATCCTCTCCGGCGACCAGCGCCAGCGCCTGGAGACCGACTGGCAGCTCGACTTCGCCTACTCGATCCCCGGTCACGCTCGCTTTCGTGTCAACGCCTACTACCAGCGCGGTGCGATCGGCGCCGCCTTTCGCCTGATCCCCTTCGAGCTCACCTCGATCGACCAGCTCGGCCTGCCGCCGGTCGTGCACGACCTCACGCGCAAGCCGCGCGGGCTGGTGCTCGTCACCGGCCCCACCGGCTCGGGCAAGTCCACCTCGCTCGCCGCGATGCTCGATGAGATCAACTCCACGCGCGAAGAGCACATCATGACGATCGAGGACCCGATCGAGTTCCTGCACGCCCACAAGCGCTGCATCGTCAACCAGCGCGAGCTGGGATCCGACGCGCAAACGTTCGCCGACGCGCTGAAGGCCGCGCTGCGCCAGGACCCGGACGTGATCCTCGTCGGCGAGATGCGCGACCTGGAGACGATCTCAACCGCGCTCACCGCGGCTGAGACCGGCCACCTCGTGTTCGCCACGCTGCACACCCAGGACAGCGCACAGACGGTCGATCGCATCATCGACGTGTTCCCCCCCGAGCAGCAGGGCCAGGTGCGCGTGCAGCTGTCGGTCGCGCTGCAGGGAATCTTCACCCAGCAGCTGATTCCCACGTCCGACGGCGCGGGACGGGTGGTGGCGTGCGAGGTGCTGGTGCCAAATCCAGCTGTGCGCAACCTGATCCGGGAGGGCAAGACCCATCAGATCTACTCCGTCCTGCAAACCGGCTCGGCGCTCGGTATGCAGACGATGGACTCGGCACTCGTGACACTGGTGCGCACCGGCAAGATCTCCCAGAAAGTCGCCGAAGAACGCTCCTCGGCGCCCGAGGAGCTCCGAAGGTTGCTCGGCGCCGGATCGTTGGCGGCGTGATGGTCTGCGATGAGCCGCTTGTGCTTCAACACGATTGGTCGGGTGACTTGAGATGAGCACCTACGTCTTCAAGGCGATGGACATGTCCGGCGGCAAGGCGCGCGGAGAGATTGAGGCCGACTCCAAGCAGATCGTCGCCGACCAGTTGAAGTCGCGCGGCATGATCGTGCTCGACATCGCCGACAAGCACGCCTCGCGCGAGATCGAGCTGAGCTTCCTGAAGACGGTTAAGGCGACCGACCTCGCCGTCTTCTCGCGCCAGCTCGCCACGATGATCACTTCGGGACTGTCGATCCTGCGCGCGCTCTACGTGCTCGAGGAACAAACCGAGAGCAAGTTCCTCAAGGAAACGATCGTGCAGGTGCGCAAGGATGTCGAGGCGGGCATGTCGCTGTCGAGCTCGATGGAGTCCCACCCGAAGGTGTTCACCCCGCTGTTCGTCGCGATGACTGCCGCCGGCGAGGCAGGAGGCCTCTTGGAGGAGTCGCTGATGCGCGTCGCCGATCAGCTGGAGAAGGACGCCTCGCTGCGCCGCCAGGTGCGCTCGGCGATGATCTACCCGATCTTGGTCCTTGTGTTCGCGGTCGCCACAATGCTTGCGCTGGTTGCCTTCCTGGTGCCGGTGTTCGAGGGTGTCTTCAAGGAATTCGGCGGCAAACTGCCGGCGATCACCGAAGTCTCGGTGGCGATGTCGAAGATCGTCACCCAGTATTGGTGGGCGATGTTCGCCACTTTCGGGGCGGTCGCTTTCTCGTTTTTGAAGTGGAAGAAGTCTTCCTGGGGGCGTCCCCAGTGGGATCGCTTTCGGTTGCACGTGCCGATGAAGGTCGGCACGCTCGTCCAGCAGATCGCGGTTGCGCGCTGGTCGCGTACGCTCTCCTCGCTGGTCGGGGCCGGCGTGCCGTTGCTGCTGGCGCTCGACATCACCGGCAGGACCGCCGGCAACATCGTGGTCGAGGATGCGATGGAGGGCGTGATCGCCTCGGTCAAGCGCGGTGGCACGATCTCCGATCCGCTGTCCAAGACAAGCGTGTTCCCGACGATGGTGACCCACATGGTTGGCGTCGGCGAGGAGACGGGCGCGCTGGATGAGATGCTGGGGAAGATCGCGGACTTCTATGACGATCAGGTCGAGGCGTCGGTCAAAATGCTCACCTCGATCATGGAGCCGATCATGATCCTCGTGATCGGCGGGATCGTCGGGTTCATCGTGATCTCGATGTACTACCCGATGTTCACGATCTACAACAGCATCCAGTAAGCACCCTTGAGAGGACTTCTACGCGCGCTTGGCGCGCGTGCCATGGATTGATGCTTGGGTTGGATCCCCGCACGCGCTTCTCGCGCGTGGTATGACGGGATTAAGCTACGGTTGAGCTGACCCGCAAGCGCCCGTCGGCCACCGCCAGGCTCACGTGCCCGTCGAGCATGGCGAGCAACTCCCCGCCAACCAGCTCGCGGCGCCAGCCGTGCAGGGTGCGCACGTCAGCCTCGCCAGACTCCTCGCGGCCTGTGGTCCGTTCGCGGCGGGCGACGACGATCGCTTGCAGATCGGCGCGCGAGGCCAGCAGCTCGTACGCCAAGTTCGCTTCGCGCGCACGCGCCCGCACGAGTGCCTCCGAGAGGGCGATCAATGGCGCGTCCTCGGGCTGTGGTGGTGTGGGGCGCTGTCCCGCGGTGAGCGGTTGATGCGAGCGTTGGAGTCCCTGCTGGATCGCTGCCAGCAGCTCCTCGCCTCGCTTGCGCAAGCTGTTTTGCCCGACACCGCGGATCTCCTCGAGCTTTTGAGAGGAGGTTGGCTTGCGCTTGGCGATCTCCACCAGCGCCGCGTCGCCGAGCACGCTCTGCACCGGACGGTCGCGCTCCGCGGCAGTGCGCTCGCGCCACGCGACCAGCTCGCGTGCGACACCCTGGGAGACGGGGTTCATGCTCCTCACGCGCGGCAGTCGCTCAAAGACGGTGTCGAGGTCGCGCTCGTCGCTGACCTGCTCCAGGAACTCGCACTCCTCGCGCGCCCAGCGCAACCGCCCAACCTCCTCGAGCCGGTGCTGCAGCTCGAGCGCAAGCGCGGTCAGGTGCACCACGTCGTCGCGCGCGTATTCGACCTGCTCGGGTGAGAGCGGTCGCGCGTCCCAACGGGTGAAGCTCGCGCTCTTGGCGAGTCTCACGCCCAAAAACTCCGCGAGCAGCGTGTCGTAAGAGCACTGCGCGCCCACCCCCAGGAAGCCGGCCGCGACCTGCGTGTCGAACACGTTGCGCGCTTCGCACCCGAGCGCCCGGCGCAGCAGGGCGATGTCCTGGCGTCCGGCGTGCACGACGATCTCGATGCGAGGGTCCGCGAGCACGCTCGCGAGCGGCCCGCCGGGAAACTCGCCCTGCAGCGGGTCGAGGATCTCGATCCGCTCACCGCCGGAGCCTGTCTGCCCCCCGTCACGGGGGGTCGGAGTATCGGCCACAGCAAGCTGGATCAGACACAGCAGCGTCCGGTAGCGGCCCTCGCCCATGAACTCGGTGTCAAGCGCGATCCGCCCCGCCGCACGGGCCTGCTCCGCGACCTGCTCAACCACCGTCACCATCCGATGGGCGTCCATTGTGGGCTCATTCATCGCCCTTATCCTCCTAAAACGAGCGGGGGAGACGCGTCGCGGGTGCTCACGATGTCAACGGTTGCGGATCCTCATCCATCCGCGCCGATGGTAGGCGCAACAGGAAGCACGCTCCATTTTGTCCAGTCTCGCCGGTCTCATCGAGCAGCGCGAGCATGCCATCCATGCGGGTTGCGAGCTCGCGCCCGATCGCCAATCCGAGTCCGAATCCGCTGCGTCCACCGGAGGTGCTGCCGCGTTGAAAGCGCTCGAATATCTGCTCACGCTCGGCCTCTGGCACGCCCGGCCCGTCGTCGCTTATCGTCACCTGTGAGGAGGAGTCGGTGGTGGCGGTCTGTGCCAGCACGCTCGATCCCGACGGCGCTACACCGATCGCGTTGTCGAGCAGGATTCTCACGATCCGCGCGACCGCGCCCGGATCGCACAGCGCCCAGCAGGGGTTTGGCGATTGGCGCACCTCGATCTGCACGTCGCGCTCCGCCGCGCGGCGTTCGAACTCGGCGGCCACCGCTCGGCACAGCTCGCCGAGCTCGACGGGCTCGACGCGCAACGCCACCTCCGCGTCCAGGCGGCTCAGATCGAGCAGATCCGAGGCGAGACTCGAAAGCCTGTGGGACTGCTCGCGTGCCCGCGCGGTGCGCTGCCGGGCATCGTCGAGATCCAGTCGCTGCGGATCGAGATCGTCCTCGAGCAGCTCGAGCGTTCCGTCGAGCGAGGCCAGGGGCGTGCGCAGCTCGTGTGAGGCGGTTGCCACGAACGCGTGACGTGCTTGCACCTGGCGGCGCAAGCGGGCCTGCATGCTCGTGAACGCTCGCGTCAGATCGCCGATCTCGTCCCCGCGGTTGTCGAGATGGATCGGGGCGTCGAGCCCGTGGCGCTCCAGTTCGAGTGCCGCTTCCCGCAGTCGCTCCAATCGCCGCAGCAGCGTCGTGGTGAGCGCGAGTCCGAGTAGCAGCGCGATTCCCAAACCGACAGCCGCCGCCTCGATGAACGCTTTGCGCACGACATCGACGGTGGAGATCACGTATTCCAGGCGGCGCACCAGTACCACGGCGTCCACGGCGCCGCCCTCGCCAATCCGTATCGGCTCGACCGCGATCAGCTCGTTGCCGATCAACGTGTGCACACCGTGCCCGCTGCTCAATGCGTGCGCGACCTGCTTGTAGTAGGCGGGTATGTCGAGATCCAGATCGGCGGGCGCGTAGATCGTCGCGAGCCTTCGGTTCAGAACAGTCACCTCCGCACCCGATCGATGGCGCAACAGCGACACCGTGGCCTCGAGTTCGCGACTGTCGGGGCGTCCTGTGGCGGGGTCGACGCCGATCTCTTCCAACTCTGGCCGGGAGGCAGAGATGGCAGCGAACACTCCGGTCTCGCCCTCGGAGCGCAGTCTTTGCTCCAGCGGCGAGAGCAAAGCGAGCGCAGCCACGGCGAGCGTCACCGCGCTTGACAGCAGCAACGCCGCGAGCATCCTCGGACGTAGTCCCAACACGTGCCGGCGTACCCCGGCGCGGCTGGTGGCGCCATTCTCCTCCGGCCGCTGGGACTGCTCGTTCACGGCTCCTGAAATCGGTATCCAGCGCCGCGCACGGTGAGGATCAGCTTCGGCTCCTCCGGGCGCTGCTCGATCTTCTCGCGTAGGTGACGAATGTGCACGTCGATCGCGCGCGGGTCGCGATAGGCCGAGTCGCCCCAGATCGCGCGCAAGAGCTCCTGGCGGTTGAACAGCCTGCCCGGTTCGCTCATCAGTTGCGCGAGCAGCTCGAACTCCGAGAACGTCAGCTTGACCTGCTCGCCCTCGACGGTCACCTCGCGGTGGCTGCGATCGAGCGTGATCGGTCCGATCGTGAGCACCTCGCGACCCATCGCGCGCGGCCCCGAGCGACGCAGCACCGCGCGGATGCGGCTGCGCAGCTCGGCCAGGCCGAAGGGCTTGGTCACGTAATCGTCGGCGCCCGCCTCCAGGCCTTGGACCGCGTCGGCCTCCGTGTCGAGCGCGGTCAGCATGATGATCGGCACGATGTTGCGCTGCTCGCGCAGCGCCCTGCACACGTCATAGCCGTTGGGTCCGGCGCCGAGCGCCACGTCGAGCAGGATCACGTCGAACTGCTCGGAGCCAGCACGCTCGATCGCTTCCGCTCCACCGGCGACCGCTTGCACGGTGTGGCCCTCCTTGGAGAAGGAGCGTGTCAGCGTGTCGCGCAGCGGCGCCTCGTCGTCGACGACGAGAATGTTCATCGAAGCTGAGGAGTCCATCGTGCTCACGCTACCGATCGACGCGCTCACGCGGATGCTCGCCGCAGGCGCCACAGGACCCCATGCTCGTGCAGGCCCGCGTCCAGCGACACGTCGGTGCCATGCGCACGAACCCACAGCGCGGCCGGCGCGCAGCCCGCGACGGTCTTCGACGCCCGCGGTCCGCACACCGAGTCGAGGAACGCGTAGCGCACCTCTCCAGTGGCGACCAGCCGCTTCAGGCGCGCCACGCTCGTGAATGGAAGGCCGTTGTAGGTAGTCAGCATCAGCACCGGACGCACGTCCTGCACGATCAGCGAGGCCACGTTCGTCGCTTCGCCCGCCGCCAGCTCGTAGCGTGCGCTGCCCTGGTGGGCGAGCAGGTAGGAGCTGAGCAGGCGCTGCTCCTTGCCACCCAGGGCACCGACGTTGCCGGCGTCCGAGGTCTTCGCGCGCACCGCCTGCACGCTTGCCACGAACGGGATCGCAAGCAGCCCCACGAGTGCGATAGCCACCAGTTGGCCGCGCCTGCCCCTGTTCGCGACCCACGCGACGCCGATCCCGTACATGGCCGCGACCGCGGGCGTGAAGCTCTCCACATAGCGCGGGTGCAGTCGCACCATTGCGCTGAACAGCACGATGCCCGTGAGCAGCCACACGAACACGCCGATCGCGGTCGCTCGCCGAACGCGCTGGTCGGCCTCGCCGGCACGCGTCGCAGACGCAACGACGGCGATGCCAAGAAGCAGGGCCACAAACGCCATCCACCCGAGCCACTTGGCGGGCAGCTCGCCGCCGCGTGCCAGCAGGCGTGTTGGGGATGGGGGAGGAGGGGTCGTGCCCGTGGGCACCGGGCGGCCGGTGGTACCGCCGTGCTCGGCGAGGGGTCGCGCCCGCGGGGGCGTGGCCGCGATCCCCGAGCGGCTGTTGTCCTCAGGATGCTGGGCAAGCGGGGCTGGGCTCTGGCCGACTTCGGTTGTTTTACCGCTCAAGCGCTCGGTGCCGTTGAATACGAACGCCGCGTTCCACGCGCTGCCGTTGGTCGAGCCGATTGCATACGGACGCTCGTGGGCAGCGAACAGCAACGTGGCGCTCAGCCATGACAGCGCGATCGCCAAGTACACCCCCGCGGCCGCCGCGAGTTGCCACGCCATCCGTCCACGCCGCGCCGCCGAGGACGCGTTCGCATCGCGGGGGAGGCCCAGCCACGCGATTGCGAACAGGCCCGGCAACGCGACCATCGACTCGAGCAGCTTCACGTTGAACGCCAACCCGAGCGCCGCCGCGGCGCCCAGCAACCATGCGGTGCTGCCAGTCTCACAGGCGCGTACGAGCATCAGCAGCGCCACCACCAGCAGCAGCATCATCACCGCGTCCATCGTGTCGCTGCGAGCTGTGACCACCTCGATCGGCAGCACTGCAAGCGCGAGCGCCGACACGAGTCCGGCGATCGCGCCAAACGGGCGCCTCACCGCGGCATAGAGGAGCGGCACCGAGACGATGCCGGCGAGCGCCTCGGGCAACTTCAGCGAGGTTGAGCCCCAGCCCAGCAACTTCACGCTTGCGACCTGCAGCCACAGGTCCACGGGCGGCTTGTCGATCGCCACGCTCCCGCCGGGCTCATAGGCCCCGAAGAAGAGGTTGTGCCACGAGAGGCCCATGCTGCGCACCGCCGCGTCATAGAAAGGGTCGAGTCGCACCGCTCCCAGATCGACGAGCCGCAACCCCGCGGCAAGGACCGTGATCAGAGCCAAAGCGAGCCAGCGCGCACGGCTCGTTTGGGGGATCGTGGGCGTTCTCACGCTCGGAACGCTAATCTCGCCACTCCATGAGTGACGCACATGATCGCAAGCAGCCCGCCGCGGGCCGCGCACGCAAGGCGCGGTCCTCCTCCGCTGACGAGGACGCAGAGCAGGACGCGCCCGCGGAGGAGTCGCACGAGCCGAAGGTCTGCATGGCCTGCCATGGCACGGGCAAGGTGATCTCGAACCTCGACGAACACGCCCGCAAGGTGACCTGCCCCTGGTGTCGCGGCGGCGGGGAGCGTCTCCTCGGCGAGGACGCGCAGGAGTACCAGCGCGAACAGGCCAGGCTCAAGCGCCGCTGAATGCTCGGATCGAGCGCCGGCGAGCGAGGTTTGCAAGAGCGTTTCGCGGGTATCGTCCCTAATCGCCCCACGTAAATGCGTCCAGGTCTGCTGCAACGCTAAAGCCTGCGCGCGCCATGGCCGATGAACGCGCTGATAAAGCCAGACCGCGGGTCAAGGTGAACACTCAAAAGGTGTGAGGCAAAGCCGGCGGCTCCCATAGGTCGATCGCAAGATTGGCCGGGAGAGCGCACCGTCAAGTTGAGACGGTTGGACTGAGGGCTGGCGCCCAAGAAATAGGATCCAAGGAGGATTCATGCTAAATCGACTGCGCCAGCGCGCATCGGATGAGGGTGGCTTCACGCTCATCGAACTCCTGGTAGTTATTTTGATCGTGGGCATTCTCGCCGCGATCGCGATCCCGGCGTTCCTCTCGCAGAAGAGCAAGGCGAGCGACTCGAACGCTGAGACCGTGGCTCAGACCGCGCAGACCGCGGCTGAGACGTATGCGACGGAAAATGAAGGCAGCTACGAAAACATGACCAAGGCGAAGCTCGAAACAATCGAGCCTACGCTGAAAAGCAAAGAAGGTGCTGAACTCAAGACGGTCACGGTGGTCGGCGCCAAAGGCGAAGGCTACACCGTCACGGCTGAAGCTGTAGCGACAAAAGACACGTTCTCGATCACGCGTACTGCGCTTGGTGAATTCGAACATCCCTGTACGGCAAGCGCAACTAATCACGGCGATTGCAAGATCACATCCGGCACCACCGGAACCTGGTAACTCTACGAGTCTGAGCTGAGCATTCACCGTGCTCCCTTCCGGGTGCAAGGCGACAAACGATGCTCCTTGCGGCGGGGGTGGCCTTCGGGTCACCCCCGCTTTTTCGTTGCGGATATTGGCTAAAGTCGCAGCGATCGCACTGGCTTGTTCTGAGCGATGTCGCTGTCTGTTTGAACTGTGCGCGCGATTCCTTTCAGCTGTGCCATGTGGGCGCGGGGTTGCACCGATCCTCAAGTCCGAGCGCGCAAACGCCGATCATCTGTCCATGCCTAACACAACCGCAACCTTCACCGAGGTTTCAATGCTAAATCGACTGCGAACACGTGCACGCGGTGAGGGTGGCTTCACGCTCATCGAACTCTTGGTAGTTATTTTGATCGTGGGTATTCTTGCCGCGATCGCGATCCCGGCGTTCCTCTCGCAGAAGAGCAAGGCGAGCGACTCGAACGCTGAGACCGTGGCTCAGACCGCGCAGACCGCGGCTGAGACGTATGCGACGGAAAATGAAGGCGGCTACGAAAACATGACCAAGGCGAAGCTCGAAACAATCGAGCCTACGCTGAAAAGCAAAGAAGGTGCTGAACTCAAGACGGTCACGGTGGTCGGCGCCAAAGGCGAAGGCTACACCGTCACGGCTGAAGCTGTAGCGACAAAAGACACGTTCTCGATCACGCGTACTGCGCTTGGTGAATTCGAACATCCCTGTAAAGCCGCAAGCGCAACTAATCACGGCGATTGCAAGATCACATCCGGCACCACCGGAACCTGGTAGCTCTACGAGTCTGAGCTGAGCATTCACCGTGTGCCCTTCCGGATGCAAGGCGACAACGATGCTCCCG
The DNA here is from genome assembly GCA_963715535.1 of uncultured Solirubrobacterales bacterium. Taxonomy (GTDB): domain Bacteria; phylum Actinomycetota; class Thermoleophilia; order Solirubrobacterales; family Solirubrobacteraceae; genus Palsa-744. The sequence goes on from OY970251.1 coordinate 238,677, forward strand.
CGGCGGGGGTGGCCTTCGGGTCACCCCCGCTTTTTTTTTGCTTTTGGGCAGCCGCGACCGTCACGACGGTGGCCTTGGGTATCTCGCTAACTGCGCAACGCCTCTTGAACAACGCCGCCATTCCGCTTGGCGATGCCCGTTGGGCGCCCGCTTGCACGAATGCTCAAGTCCGAGCGCGCAAACGCCGATCATCCGTCCATGGGAGCCGCAACAGCAACTTTCACCGGCGTGTTTGGCGCGATCGTGGGATCGTTTCTGAACGTTGTCGTCTACCGTTTGCCGCGTCGCGAGTCGGTCGTCAAGCCCGCCTCGCACTGCACGAGCTGCGGCTCGACTCTCAAGCCCTACGACAAGGTGCCGGTGCTCTCATGGCTGGTGCTGCGAGGCCGTTGCCGCAACTGCGCGGCGCCGATTTCCTCGCGCTACCCGATCGTCGAGGGGCTGTGCGCGCTGCTGTGCGTCGCCGCGGTGCTCGCGGGCGGCTCTACCGCGACGGTAGCCCTGAACGTGGTCTTCATCCTGCTGCTCGTTCCGATCGCCTTGATCGATCTCGAGCACCGTGTGATCCCAAACCGGCTGACCGCGCTCGGCGCGATGTTGGCGCTCGGCATCGGTACGGCGCTCGATCCAAGCGGTGAGCCCGCCCGCTTGATCGCCGGCGCCGCCGCCGGCGGAGCATTGCTGCTCGCGGCGCTTGCCTACCCGGGTGGGATGGGCATGGGCGACGTGAAGCTGGCAGGCGTGATGGGCCTGTTCCTTGGGAGCGCCGTGGCGCCCGCAATGCTGATCGCGCTGCTCGCGGGTGTCCTCTACGGAGCGCTCATCGGAGCACGCAAGGGCGCTCGCGCCGCCGGCAAGACGGCGATCCCGTTCGGCCCGTTCCTGGCGTTTGGCTCGCTCGTAGCGGTGTTCGCGGGCGAGCCGCTCGTGAACTTGTACACGACCAACTTCCTGCGCTGATGAGCCCGAAGGAGCATGGACAGATGACCAACGACAGCCTCGATCTGCTCAGGCCCACGTCGATCGTGGTCGATATTCCACCGGAGTCGCCCACCGGCGAGGCCGGCGTGGTGAGCGAGAGTCCCATGCAAGCACCCAGCCGCAAGATCTCCAAGCTACGCATGCCGAGCCTCAAATTCGACCGAAACGCGCGCTCACGAGGTGGGCCGACGCTCGTCGGGCTGGATATCCAGCCCGGCTACGTCACCGCCGTGCAGGCCCGCGTGAACGGCTCGATCCTGGTGCAGCGAGCGGCCGGTGCGCCGTTGCCTCCCGACACGGTTCGCGAGGGCGAGGTGCTGGACGGCAACGCGCTGGCCGAGACGCTGCGTGAGATGTTCGGGCAGTCGCGCTTGGACAAGCGGGTGCGCGTCGGTGTCGCCAATCAACGCACGGTGCTGCGCACACTCGAGTTGCCGCCGCTGACCGACGGCAAGGAGCTCGACGCAGCGGTGCGCTTCCAAGCCGAGGACCAGATTCCGATGCCGTTGGAGAACGCCGTGCTCGACTACCACGCGCTTGGCGTGAGCGAAACAGCCGACGGGCCGCGCCAGCGTGTGATCGTGGTCGCCGCCCAACGCGACATGGTGATGCGACTGCTCGGCGCCGTGCGTGAAGCCGGCCTGCGCCCCGAGGCGGTGGATCTTTCCGCTTTCGCGTTGATCCGCTCGCTGCATCGTGTGGATGAGCAGCACGCGGGACGTGTGCTGTACCTGAACGTGGGCGGGCTCACCAACATGGCGATCGCCGAGGGCAGCGTGTGTCACTTCACCCGCGTGGTCAGCGGAGGCTTGGAGTCGATGGCAACCGCCATCGCCGAGCGTCATGGGATCGCTTTGCTGAAGGCCCGTTCGCTGCTTGCGTCGGTCAACCTGGAAGCCGGTAAGCCGGAGGCACAATCATATGAGCCTCCTGCCGTAGAGCAGTTCGATGCCGAGCTCTCCACGACCTCGCTTGATCCGCCAACCACTCCGTTCGAGTCCTCCGCGACTCCTGTGGGGGACTCGGCGACTCCCGTGGAGGACTCGGCGAACCATGTCGAGTCGCCCGGAATCGACGTGCGCCCTGTGCTCTCGAGCGGTGTGCGCGAAATCGCCGGCGAGGTTCGCAACTCTTTGGACTTCCACCGCTCTCAAGACGGCGGGGGAGAGGTCTCAACCGTGATTCTCAGTGGCCCCGCTCTGCAGATAGCGGGCTTTGCGCGCGCTCTACAGAGCGAGCTGGGTGTGCCCGTCGTGCCGCAGACCGTCGGCATGATCAACGAAGGCGCTGCCGGTTCGGTCTCTCCCGAGCACCTTGCGGTGGCCACCGGCCTCGCGACTGAGGAGGCGCCGCGATGAAGGCGGTAAATCTGATCCCGGGCGAGCGGCGCAGAAAGAGTCGCGACGTCGTCGGACGCTCCGGCGGGGGGGCTCTGGGCGTGCTTGTCATGATCGCGGGCTTGGCCGTGCTCGCCGTGATGTATGGCAGCGCACGCCATCAAGTCTCAAGTCAGGGCGGCAAGGTCGCGTCGTTGACCGCACAGACCAACGCGGTCGAGGCTCGCACCGGGCGTCTCAGCTCCTACTCGAGCTTCGTGGCGATGGCCGAAAGTCGCATGCACACGGTCTCGCAACTCGTGGAGTCGCGCTTTGACTGGTCTCATGCGCTGCACGAGCTCGGTCGCGTGCTGCCCGCCGACACCTCGCTGGACGCGCTGCACGGCGCCGTCGGCGCGTCCTCGGTAGAAGTGACGGCTTCCAGCTCCCCCAGTTCGAGTTCAGCGGCGAGCGCGGGCGCTACATCGAGCACTCCCCCTGGCAGCACTCCGGTGTTCACGCTCTCCGGCTGCGCCACAAGCCAGTCTGAGGTGGCCCAGACGCTGCAGCGCTTGCGTCTGATGAATGGCGTGAGCGAAGTGCTGTTGCAGAACTCAACGAGCTCCGGCTCCTCGGGCACGTCCTCCGGGAGCGGCGGCTGTCCCGAGGAAGATCCTTCATTCGCTGTGCAGGTCAGCTTTGCCGCACTGCCGGCTGCGCCTGCTCTAAGCCCCCCCACCGGGGTCACACCGGCCGCCGCACACGGCCATGGAGCTAAAGAGCAGATTGCGGATCGAAGCAAAGGGGCTTCCCGATGACCATGCGAGACCGGCTCATGTTGATGGGTATCGTGCTGCTTGCGGTAGTGGGGATCGTCTGGTACACGGCGGTTGCTCCCGAGCGCGAAAAGGCATCGAAGGTGAACGCCGAAGTGTTGTCCGCACGTCAGCAGCTTGCGAGCGCCGAAACGCAGGCGAGCGAAGCATTGAACGCGCAGACACGCTACTCGACGGCTTACACCTCACTGGTGACTCTGGGCCAGGCGGTGCCGGCATCCGACGAAACGCCCGCGCTGATCTACACGCTCGACAAGGCAACCCACAAACACGACATCCAGTTCTCCTCGATCACCAACGGCTCATCCGGCTCGAGCTCCGGCTCCAGCGGCTCGTCGTCCAGCGCGTCCAGTGCGACATCCGCTGTACAAAGCGCCGGGCTCTCCCAACAGTCCTTCACATTCGTGTTCAACGGGAGCTTCGTCGATCTGAGCAAACTGCTTGGCCAGCTCGAAGGCTTCACCGTGTTGACGTCCTCCGGGCCGTTGCAGGTGAGCGGCCGTCTGCTGACGATCGACAGCGTCACTCTGGCCCCCAATGCCGCGGACGAAGCTGCAGGTGGATCGGGCAAATCCAAAGCCGGCGAGCTCACGAGCACGATCACAGCCACCGCCTACGTGCTGCCCAGCGGCGCATCCGCACTTGATGGCGCCAGCCCCTCCGGCCCGGCCGGCGCGCAACCCGCAAGCCCCGCGACCAGCGGTTCGGCCGCCACCCCTGCCGTCGTCAAGGTGAACCCATGACCGAATTCGTACGATCGATCCAGTCCGACCTGCTCTCGCGGCGGATGCTGCCGTTCTTGATCGTTCTCGGTCTAGCGTTGGTCGCGGCTGTCGGCTATGCCCTCACGGGCGGCTCGCCTGCGCCGGCGGTGTCCGCAAGCGTGGCGTCTGTGGGCGCAAACGGTGCTGCGGGTACAACAGGCTCGACGTCGGTGTCCGTCGCGCCCACAAACCCCGAGCAGGCGGTCTCAGAGACTCCCGGTGGCGTGCGCTATCAGAGTCAGGGTCCGACACGCGACCCGTTCGTTCCATTGCCGAGCGCAAAGGTCGCTACAAGCACAAGCTCGAGCAAATCCTCGACTTCTTCGGGCACGTCCTCCTCGAGCGGGTCCTCCTCGGGCAGCGGCGGCTCTTCGAGCACAGGGAAAGGCAGCGGCGGCAACAGCGCTCCCGCGCCTGCGCCGGCGAAACCCTCCAAGCCGGCAAAGCCTCAAAATCCGTATACGGTGTCGGTGCTGTTTGGGTCTCCGTCGAGCACACCGGGCCAGCCGGCGACGCCTGTGCCCTATCCGAGCCTGAGCCTGGGACAGCCACTGCCCTCCAAGCAGGACGCGCGCATCGTCTTCGAACGCGTCACGAGCACCGGCAAGGGCGCGATCTTCAAGCTCGTGGTTCCGCCGATCCTGCACGGCACGGGGATCTGCCTGCCAAGCCCATCCGAATGTCAGACGATCGACCTCGAAGCGAAACAGTACGAGGTGCTCGAATATGTCGAAGCGAACGGACAGAGCGTCACCTACGAACTTGGGGTCGTCAGCATCGCCAAGAACAGCGGCTCCGCAGGTGCGGCACGGGTGAAGCGTGCGGCCCGCGCGGTACGGGCGAAGCGCCTGGCTCGCCTCATGCGGGCAGCGGCCAAGACGCCCGCCGCCGGCGGATAGCCCGCCTGGAGGCTCGCCTCGGAAGCTCGCCCGAGTCCCGAGCAAATAAGCTAGAGCGGACATGACCCTCCGCCTCATTACCGCCGGCGAGTCCCACGGACCCGGCCTCACCTGTCTCGTGGAGGGGCTGCCGGCGGGCCTGGAGCTCGCGCCGGAGGATCTCAACAAGGACATGGCGCGCCGCCAGCTCGGCCATGGGCGCGGCGGGCGCATGAAGATCGAGAAGGACACGGCGCGAGTGACCGCCGGCGTCCGACATGGGTTCACGCTTGGCGGTCCAGTCGCCCTTCAGGTCAACAACCGCGACTACGCCAACTGGGAAGAGCGCATGTCGCCGTGGCCCATCGACGCGGAGGTCGCCGAGGTTCATCTCCCGCGTCCCGGTCATGCCGACCTCGTGGGCACTCAGAAGTACAAGCAGAGCGACGTGCGCAACATTCTCGAGCGAGCCTCCGCGCGCGAGACAGCGGCACGCGTGGCAGGCGGTGCGCTTTGCAAGGCGTTCCTCGCCGCGCTGGGTGTGCAGATCCGCTCACACGTGATTCAGATCGCATCGGTGCATGCGCCTGCGCGGGAGGCGCCGCTGACACTCGCCGACTTCGACGAGGTCGATGCCTCGCCGGTGCGCTGCCTGGACGCCGAGGCGGGGCGTGCGATGGTCGCTGAGATCAACGTGCTGCGCAAGGCCAACGAGTCGCTTGGCGGCGTGTTCGAGGTGCAGTCCTTCGGGCTGGTCCCCGGTCTCGGCTCCCACATCTCCTGGGAGCAGCGTCTGGACGGACGGCTCGCGATGGGCATCCTCTCGATTCAGGCGATGAAGGGCGTCTCGATCGGCGAGGGCTTTCGGATCGCCGGTGTTCCGGGGTCTGAGGCACACGATGAGATCTTCTACTCAGAGCAGCGCGGCTACTATCGCGAGACCAATCGCGCGGGCGGCCTGGAGGGTGGGATGACAAATGGCGAGCCGTTGACCGTGCGCGGCGCGATGAAGCCGCTGCCGACGCTCACCAAGCCATTGCGCTCGGTCAACATCGCCACGCATGAGCCTGCCGAGGCGCTACGCGAGCGCACCGACTCGTGCACCGTGCCCGCGGCGGGTGTCGTGGGGGAGGCGATGGTCGCACTGGTGCTGGCCGATGCCTACAGGCAAAAGTTCGGTGGCGATCACATCGACGACGCTCGTCAGGCGCTTGAGGCCTATCGCGAGCGAATCGGATGGCCATCGCCTTGATGGACGAGCGACGGGGCGCGCGTCGCGTGGAGGGAACCCGATGGGCGCGATAGCCCCCGCACCGGATCGCGCGCTTGTCTTCATCGGCTTCATGGGCGCCGGCAAGACGACTGTTGCCGCCGAAGTCGCCGCCGCCCTCGGTGTGCCGGCGCTCGACAGCGACAGGCTCCTCGAGCGCGAGCTTGGACATTCGATTGCCGAGGAGTTCCGGCTGCACGGGGAGGCCTCGTTCAGGGAGGCCGAGGAGCTGCTCATCTGCCGCCTGCTCGAGCAGGCGGGACGCGGGACGGTGATCGCTCTCGGTGGCGGCGGCATCCTCTCCGAGCGGGTGCGCGCCGCGCTGCATCCTCACCTGACGGTTTTGCTTGACATCGACGCGCGTGCGGCCTGGCGGCGGGCGGGTGCGGGTAGGGAGAAGCGTCCGTTGGCCGGCGATCGCGATGCGTTCGCGGCGTTGCATGCGGGTCGCGTGGCGTTGTACGGGCAGCTTGCGGATGCGATCCTCCCGGCGCTCGTACCGCGTGTCGCGGTGCGTGCGTTGCCGGCGCTGAGAGCGCTCGCGCGAGCGCCGGCGGGCACTCGTTTGCTGTGGGCAAGCGCCTCCTCGGGGGAGTATCCGGTGTTCGTCGGACGCGGCTTGCTGGATCCGGAGCAGTGCTCTGGTGATGGTGTGTGGCCACTGGACAGAACGACATCGCGTCCGTTCTGCGTCTCAGATCGGAATGTCGCGGCACTCTACGCCGAGCGCCTCGGCAGCGTCGGTGGGCTCGTGGAGATCGCTCCGGGCGAGCGCAACAAGACGCTCTCGAGCGCCGAGCTGGTGTGGAGCGCGCTGGTCTCAGGCGGTATGACCCGCGCGGACCATCTGGTTGCATTGGGCGGCGGCGTCGTCGGGGATCTCGCGGGCTTCTGCGCCGCCACCTACCAGCGCGGCGTGCCGGTCGTGCACGTGCCCACAACGCTTGTCGCACAGGTCAACTCGGCCTATGGCGGCAAGACCGGAGTCGATCTGCCGCAGGCGAAGAACTACGTTGGTGCCTACCACCATCCCGCCGGTGTGATCGTGGATCCCGACACACTCGACACGCTGCCGGCGGCGGAGCTGGCGGCAGGCTACGTCGAGGCGCTGAAGACTGCGCTGATCGCCGGCGGAGAGCTGTGGGAGCGGCTCGTCGCCGACGGGCCATTGGACGAGCGCACGATCCTCGCGTGCGCGCGCACGAAGCTCGCGGTCGTCGCGGCGGACGAGCGCGACGCCGGGCGCCGTCAGGTGCTCAATCTGGGGCACACCGTGGGCCATGCGCTCGAGACGGTCACCAACTACGAGCGCTATCGCCACGGGGAGGCGGTGGGGCTCGGGCTGCTCGCCGCGCTGCGACTGTCCGGCCTGCCAGAGCTTCGCGCACAGGTGCGCGAGCTGTTGAGCGCGCACGGACTGCCGACCGAGCTGGACGGGGAGGATGTCGATCGGATCCTGGAGGCGACGATGCGCGACAAGAAGCGCACCGGCGCGCAGGTGCCATTCGTGTTGCTCGGGGCGCCGGGGGAAGCACGGACCGGATGTCATGTGCCGGAGCACGAGCTGCGCGCCGCCGTGTCGGAGCTACATACGGGCGGGTAGGCTCTGTTGGCGATGAGCGGCATGATCCGAATTGAGGTGATGCACGGTGTCAACCTCGACATGCTCGGCAAGCGCGAGCCTGAGCACTACGGCACGCTCACACTCGATGAGCTCGAGCGTCAGATCGCGGTGTTCGCGGGCGAGTTGGGGATCGAGACACGCTTCTTTCACACCAACTTCGAGGGCGAGTACGTGGAGCACCTGCACAACCTGCGCGAGCTGGTCGATGGGATCGTGCTGAACCCGGGAGCCTGGACGCACTACTCGTGGGCGATACATGACGCGCTCGCGACAGCGGCGCTACCGGCTATCGAGGTGCACATGTCCGACGTGAAGGCTCGCGAGGAGTGGCGGCGGCTCTCGGTGGTTGAGGACCTGTGCGTGATGTCGGTGTCGGGCAAGGGGATCGAGGGCTACAGGCTCGCACTCGAGCGCTTGCGCGAGGAGCTCGGCGGTCGGGCGGCGTGAGCTTGCCGCTAGATCTCAGGCGAACGGCGCGGCAGGGCTCAGGGAGGATCGGATCGCATGAGTGAGATCGCGCGTGTCGCGCGGCTCGTGACGGAGCTGGGTGCGCTGGAGGTCAACCGTCTACTTGTGAGCTCGTCTGTGGACGTGCGCTATCTGAGCGGCTACACGGGCTCGAACGGCCTTGCTGTGATCGCCGCCGGCGAGCACGCACAACAGCTGTTCTTCACGGACTTCCGCTATGCGATCCAGTCCGCCGAGCAGGTGCCGGATTTCTATACGCGTGAGATCGCGTCCGCGGATCTGCTTCAAGCCGTGGCGCTTGCGCTCGGGAAGGGCGAGCAGGGGACAGGTGGGAGTCTCGCCCGTGGCAAGCTCGGCTTCGACGATGCCGCACTGAGCGTCAAGCAACACGCGCGTCTGCGGGAGCTGCTGGAGGAGGACTGGGAGCTGGTGCCGTGTGGGGGCGTCGTGGAGAGCCTGCGCGAGGTCAAGGACGAGCCGGAGATCGCGAGGATACGAGCAGCCGCGCAACTCGCGGACGAGGCCCTGACGGGTGTGCTCGAAGCAGGGCTGATCGGGCGCGGCGAGCGTGAGGTGGCTATCGAGCTGGAGCTGCGCATGCGCCGGTTGGGTGCGCAGGCGCCGAGCTTCCCATCGATTGTCGCCGCCGGCGAGCACGGTGCGCTTCCGCACGCAGAGCCGCGCGAGGTCGAGATTCCCAAGGGGGTGCTTGTCACGATCGACTGGGGGGCGTACCTCGACGGCTACTGCTCTGACTGCACTCGCACCTATGCCACCGGTGAGCTTGGCGAGGATGCGATCCGCGTGTACGAGCTTGTGCTCGAAGCGCAAGAAGCGGCGCTTGCGGCGGTGAGCGCCGGGATCAGCGGTCGCGCGGTGGACGCGGTCGCGCGCTCGATCGTCGAGGACGCCGGTCACGGCGAGCACTTCGGCCACGGCCTGGGGCACGGTGTCGGAATGGAGATTCACGAGGGCCCACGGCTGTCGCGTACGGCGGGCGAGCAGCCGTTGCGCGCAGGCAACGTCGTGACGGTCGAGCCGGGGGTCTACCTACCCGGGCGCTTGGGCGTGCGCATCGAGGACCTGGCCGTGGTCGAGGACAACGGCTCGCAGCGGCTTACGCAATTGCCCAAGGCGCTTACGTTCGTCGACTGAGGCGTGCCCACGCGCATATAGGGTCAACGACAGCCATGTCGTGAGCGGCAGCGTCCACGCCAGGAAGAACGCGGCTTGAGCGTCGGCCGAGGCGAAGTTCGGTAGCCACTCGCAGCCGACCCAGATCAATACGGTGCTTGACAGCGAGACGATCGCGGGACGACGAAATGCGAGGGTCTCCCAGGTCAGCAGGGCCAGTACGAACGGCAGCGGGTAGTACACGTTGTCCCACGTGTCGAGCACACAGCGCACCAGCAGCACCAGCGCAAGCAGCAACAGAGCGTCGCGCTCGGGAATCGCGCGGCGGCGAGGTCTGGGTCGGTCGGAGATCCGCTCGAGGGGCACCCCAGGGGTGTTTCGCGCGCGCCGGAGTCCTGGCAATAGGGGTATGCAGAGGGCGAAGGCGGACAGGACGATCAGCGGATGGCTCACAGCGCCGACCCAGTTGGGCGCTGTTCGATAGCCGGGCTTGACCGCGCCGAACAAACCGCGCACGACCTCGCCGTGATGACCGAGAAACCACCAGATCTGCCATGGCTGGAAGATTGCGCTCGAAGGCGTCGCCGCTCCGTGCAGACTCGCTCCGAACGCGCTGTGCTCGGCAACGGCGAATGGCGCCAGTAGAGCGGCACTCGCCGCACCCGTGACCGACAGCAACAGCATTCGACGTGCCGGGAGCGCCAGCAGCACTGGACCGAGGGCCACTATCGCCCACTCCTTGTTGGCTATCGCCGCGGCGATGGCCAAGCCTGCCAGGACAGGCTTGTTCCTGGCGGCCAGTAGCACGGCCGCGATGCACAGACACCCACCAAACAGCTCCTCGGGATGGCCGAGTTCCAAAGCTCTCAGCGTCAGAGGGTTGGCGGTACACAGGCCGAGGGCCACCAGCTGTGCCAGCAGATTTCCGTTCCGCCGGCGGATTTGCGCCACCAGCCAGAGGCCCAGCGCGGCACCGGCGAGCAGACAGGGGAGCGCGAGCATCCGGTAGACCGCAAGTTCGCCCCCACCCCAGAGATCGGGGATCAGCGCGAACGGCGCGCGCTCGAGCAGGGAGCCGCCATACACAGGGGCCTCTCGCAGGAATGCTCCAAAATGGCCGTGCACGAGCGCGTCGATGGGCACCCGCGCTTCATTGTCATAGTCGTTCCAACCAAATCCAAACAGCCCCAGCCAGCCGGTCGCGACCACGCTGAGGGTGGCCGCGAGCGCCCAGAGGGTCCTGCGCTCCAGAAGCCTTGTCACATGAAGAGCATCGGCAGCTCGGATATTGCCCTTGAAGGGCGAAACGCGCCGCTTGTTCGGGAGTGTCAGATTAACGGTGGATGTGCTTGGTGGTTTTAGTTGATTCTTCCTTCGAACGCTATCGCGAACGCGTTTAGTGCGGGCTTCCATCTCATTGCCCAGCGTGCTCTGCCTCGCCCGGTGGGGTCCAGCGCTCTGGTGGCGAGGTAGAGGCACTTCAGCGCGGCCGTGTCGTTGGGGAAGTGCCCTCGCGCGCGGACGGCGCGTCGGTAGCGGGCGTTGAGCGACTCGATCGCGTTGGTGGAGCAGATCACGCGCCGGATCTCGACGTCGTAGTCCAGGAACGGTATGAACTCGCTCCAGGCGTTCTCCCAGAGCTTGCTGATCGCCGGGTATTGCTTGCCCCACTTGCGCGTTGAACTCCGCGAAGCGCTCTCGTGCGGCAGCCTCTGACGGTGCGGTGTAGACGGGTCGCAGATCGCGGCTCATCTCATCCCAGTACTTGCGCGAGGCGAACCGGAATGTGTTGCGGATCAGATGGATCACGCACGCCTGAACGGTCGCGAGCTCCCAGGTCGTCGTGATCGCCTCGGGCAGACCCTTCAGACCGTCACAGACAGCGATGCAGACGTCATCGACGCCACGGTTCTTGATCTCGGTGAACACGCTCAGCCAGAACTTCGCGCCCTCGCCGCCATCGCCGGCCCAGAGTCCCGAGGATGTCGCGCTCACCGTTGACGGTCACGCCGATCACGACATAGACCGGCTTGTTCACCACCTGCCCGTCGCGGACCTTGACGACCATCGCATCAATGAAGATCACGGGATAGACGCGATCCAGCGGCCGGGTCAACCACTCCGTCATCTCGCCCACGACCTTCTCGGTGATCCGGCTGATCGTGTCCTTGGAGACCTTGGCACCATAGACCTCCCCGAAGTGCGCGGCGATCTCCCCGGTCGTCAACCCACGCGCGGTCAGCGACAGCACGATCTCATCAACACCCGTGAGCCTGCCGCTGGCGCTTCTTGACGATCTGCGGCTCGAACGTCGACTCGGTATCCCTCGGGACCTCGATCTCGACCGGGCCGATCTCCGTCAGCACCGTCTTAGCGCGCGTCCCGTTACGGCTGTTCCCGCTGTTACGTCCTGCCGGATCGTGCTTGTCATAGCCGAGGTGCTCGCTCATCTCCGCGTCAAGCGCGGTCTCGAGCACGCTTTTGGTCAGCTGGCCCAACAGCCCGTCGGGGCCAACCAGCTCAATGTTCTGCTCCTTCGCCTGCTCCAAGCAGCTGCTCAGCCAACTGCTTCTGATCAACGATATCTGTAGTCATAGACCCGATCATCTCCTCCTGATCGGTCAGACCGACTATCTCCGTCATGGTCCATCCCTTCGCTCAGACCAAGCCAGATCCACCGTTCATCGGACAGACCCGCTTGTTCAGCCGCCTACTTGCAGGTCGAACACTGTGCAGGACGCTCGGAATGTCGGCTGCGGGGATCTTCACGGGGAGATTCACGACTGGGACCGTGATGCTGGGCGGCGTGATGCTGGGCACCGTGATCTGTACCGGAGTGTTCGGTACTGAGATCGTCACAGGAGGAGTCGAGGGAAGCTCAACGGGCGATTCCGCCGGGGGGACGGGCGGCGTGGGCTGCGGTGGCTGTACGTTGACCGGTGGGGACGTTGGTTGGCTGGGGACGGGTGCCGTCGGGTTGGACGGGGATGGTTCCGATCTCACCCCGACCGGGTGCTGCGCCGGCCCGTGCGATTCCGACGGAGGGGCCGGCTCGCTCGTACCCGTGCTGGGGGTCGTGCTCATGTTTGGGTTGGTGCTCGTCGTGTCGGGAAGGTTGATCCTCGCATGTGGGTTCTCTCGCTTGCCGACGAGAGGCCGTCCGGTTTTCGGCTGTGTGGTTCGCGGGACAATCTTGTTGTTGTCTGTTCCGACGGGAGCGGGACTCGATGCCAGGCGCACGTCCGTTTGGGTAGCCCCGTATCGGCGATCGACTCTGTCGCGATGCAGCGCCGGGGAAGCAGCGAGCACACCTGCCACTCCGAACGCGGGAAGCGTCCGTGCGATCGAGCCTGCGGTCAGGCTTGCCGATGAGGCTTTGATCGCGGAGACGAACCGCTCGGACACGGCACTGGCGAGTGCTGACCGGGCGACCGGGCGACGAGCCGTGTAGCAGGCCATGAATGCCGCTACGACAGTCGCATCGAGCTGCGTGCCCGACTCGTTGGAGAGGATGTCGATGGCCTGCTTGTGGCTACGCGGTGGCCTGTAGGGACGGGTCGAGGTGATCGCGTCAAACGTGTCGGCAACCGCGATGATCCGAGCTCCCAGCGGGATCTCCGCCGCTCCGATTCCGTCGGGATAGCCGTTGCCGTCGAGTCGCTCGTGGTGGTGGCGCACGATCGCGGTGAGCTGCGGGTCTCCGGCGTCGGCGAGAATCTCCGCGCCGTCACGTGCATGGAGCTTGACGATCGCGAACTCCCGGTCGGTCAGCTTGCCGGGCTTGCGGAGGATCTCTTGCGGCGTGTAGATCTTGCCGATGTCGTGCACGAGCGCGGCGGTCTCGACGTCGGCGATCTCCTTCGGCGAGAGACGCATCTCGCGCGCGATCCTTCCCGCGTAGGCGGCGACCCGACGGCTGTGCCCGTGCAAGTACGGGTCGACCGCCTGATGCAGATCGCTGAGCTGCGTGAGCAGCTCGATGCTGACCGTGGAGCCCGACTCGCGAGCCGATTCAAAGAGATCTCGCGTGCGAGCCAGGTGTCGCTCAGCCCGGAAACGCCGCACCCAGCCCCAGAGCATCAGTTCGGCGAACATCACTTCTCGCGAGCGGGGCCAACGCATCCACAGCGAAGCGCCCACCGATGCGATCGCAACCGAACCGACCACCGCCAAGACGACCGCGAGCGCCTCCCAGAGTATCCCGCGGCGAGGCAGGAGCGCGGTCACGAGGACGACTGGGCCCACGACGACCGTGAGCGTGGCGAATATGGACAGCGGCAGGAGCGCGACGAAATGACGCGGCAGCGTTACGCGGAGCCCTGAGTCCGGGGCATCGGAACGCTCGCGGTCCTCGACAAGCTCACTCAGACGGAAACTGAGCGCGCTCGACGGAGTGTCATCTTCGACAGGCATGGGCCTGATGATTTATCCGACGCGTTGCCGCAAATCTGAAAGCTCGAACGATTGTAGTGGACGATTGTATGACGGGCAACTCGAGCAAGGCGATCGCGGATGCGAACCCGCTCGGCCGCCTCCGCCCGCTACCCTCCCATGCCGTGATCACCACCAACCAATTCAAGAACGGGAACCACATAGACGTCGAGGGGACTGTCTTCAAGATCCTCGAGTTCCAGCACGTGAAGCCGGGGAAGGGCGGGGCGTTCGTGCGCACGAAGCTGCGCCGCGCCAGCGACGGCGCGGTGATCGACCGCACGTTCCGCGCGGGGGAGAAGTTCCGCTCGGTGCGCACCGAGGCGCGCAGGATGCAGTTCCTTTACGCCGACGGGACAGACGCGCACTTTATGGATGCCGAGTCCTTCGAGCAGATCGCGGTGTCCGAGGCGGCGTTTGCGGAGGCGTTGCGCTGGACGAAGCCGAGCAGAGAGGTGGACGTGCTGTTCATCGACGATGAGCCCTCGGACATTCAGCTGCCGAGCGCAGTGGATCTCGAGGTCGCGCAGACCGATCCGGGGGTGCGCGGGGACACCGTGTCGGGCGGTGGGAACAAGCCCGCGACACTCGAGACCGGTGCGGTGATCCAGGTTCCGTTGTTTGTCGATGTGGGCCAGAAGATCCGCGTGGACACGCGCTCGGGCGAATACATGTCGCGAGCGTGATGGTGGGGGTGCAGGTCCACCGGCCGCGCGTGCAGGTCCACCGATTCGCGGGCTCGGGACGCTAGGAGCGCGATGCGTCGCTCCGAGCAGCGCCGGGCGGCGGTGTTCGCGCTCTACCAGCACGATCTCACGGGCAGGCCGCTCGCGGAGACGCTTGGGCGCAACGCATCGTTGCTGACGGGCGCGCTGGCGCACGCGGCGGCGGACCGTGCGGAGGAGCTGGACGGGGCGATCGACCGTCATTCTCACGGCTGGTCGGTGCAGCGCATTCAGCCGCTCGAGCGCAGCATCATGCGGGTGGCGTTGATCGAGATGCTGCATCCGGACGTGGCCCCCGGGGAGACTCCGATCCCCCCGGAGGGCGCGATCGAGGAGGCGATTGAAACGGCAAAGACGTTCTGCGGGAGCGACGCTCCCGCGTTTGTGAACGGGGTGCTGGCTGCGGTGTTGCGCGAGGTGCGACAGAATGCTTGAGCAATGAGCCTGGAGCGGATTGACGATCTGATCGAGCAGCTCGAGCGCGCCGCTGAGCAGCTGCGCTCGGGCGAGCTGTCGCCTGACGCGGCCGCGACGATGGTCGAGGATTGCGCGGCGCTTGCCACGCAAGCGTCGGCCGAGCTTGAGCGCGAGGCGCGCGCAGAGGTCTCCCAGCCGGCTCCCGGCCAGGATTCGCTGCTGTAGCTCGTGCAAGTCGCCTACCCGGAGCACTTGCGCGAGGAGATCGAGCATTACCTGGAGGCGATGCGCTTCTCCGAGGACGCGTTGACGGCCGGCTTGGAGGAGGCGATGCGCTATTCGCTGCTGGCGGGCGGCAAGCGGATCCGTCCGGTGTTGGCGCTCGCGACCGCGGATGCTGTCGGGCTGGTGCGTGAGGAGGCGATGCCGCTGGCGGGTGCGCTCGAGCTGATCCACACCTATTCGCTGATTCACGACGACCTGCCGGCGATGGATGACGACAGTTTGCGTCGCGGGCGGCCGACCTGTCACGTGGCATACGGCGAGGATGTGGCGATCCTCGCCGGAGACGGGTTGTATGCGGAGGCGTTTCGCCATCTGCTCGGCGAGCATCGCTCGGCGCCCGAGCGGCTGCTCGAGACGGCGCTGGAGCTGGCGGCGGCGACCGGTGTGGATGGGATGGTGGGCGGGCAGTATGTGGATGTGAGTGGGGGCGCTCCCGAGGGGCCCGATGGGCTGCGACGGTTGCACGAGCTGAAGACGGGGAGGCTGATCGACGCGTCGGTCGTTTGCGTGCTTTTGCTGGCCGGTGTGCGCGGACCTGCGACAATTGCGTTGCGGCGCTTCGCGGTCGAGCTGGGTGTGCTGTTTCAGATCGTCGATGACATTCTGGACGTGACCGGCACCGACCAGGCGCTTGGCAAGCCGCGAGGTAGCGATGAGAGGCACGGCAAGCGGACATATGTGAGCGAGTTCGGCATTGATCGAGCCAGGGAACTGGCGGCGGAGTCGCACCGGACGGCGCGGGAGGCACTCGCGCAGGCCGCTCTGGTCGTGGCTGGTCAGCCGGTGGAGGGCAGCGCTCCCACGATCGAGCTCGAGCAGATCAC
Source organism: uncultured Solirubrobacterales bacterium (assembly GCA_963715535.1). Lineage (GTDB taxonomy): Bacteria > Actinomycetota > Thermoleophilia > Solirubrobacterales > Solirubrobacteraceae > Palsa-744. The sequence continues at coordinate 254,630 of OY970251.1, forward strand.
AGATTTCATCTACACACGTACATCTTGAGAGCAACCGCACATACACCAGGCAGCGCCACGGCGAGTAGCGCCGCTGTGCGCCGGAACGAGGCATGAGCGCCCCGGCCGACACCAACGGTGGGCCTCCCGTGCGCGGTGCGCGACTGCTGGAGCGGATCGATGGCCCCAAGGATGTGCAGGCGCTCTCTGAGGACGAGCTGGTGCAGTTGGCGCAGGAGGTGCGCGAGCACATCATCGACACCGTGGGGGAGATCGGGGGGCACTTCGGCGCGAATCTCGGCACGTGCGAGCTGGCGGTGGCGCTGCACTCGCTGCTCGATTCTCCGCGCGACAAGATCCTGTGGGATGTGGGCCATCAGGCCTACCCGCACAAGATCCTGACGGGCCGCCGCGCGCAGCTGCACACGATCCGCCAGTACGGTGGGCTGGCGCCGTTCTGCTCGATGGCGGAGTCCCCGCACGACATCATGGGCGCTGGGCACGCGTCCACGTCGATCGGCTATGCGGTCGGCTTGAAGGAGGGGATGCGTCATCTGGGCGAGTCGGACCCCACCTACCCGGCCAACGGGAAGGTCGTGGCGGTGATCGGCGATGGCGCGATGACGGGGGGAGTGGCGTTCGAGGCGATCGGCCAGGCGGGCGGTCTGGGAACGCCGATGGTGGTGGTGCTGAACGACAACGGCATGTCGATCGCCCCGAACGTGGGGGCGCTGTCGCGCTATTTCAACCGGGTGCGACTGAATCCAAAGCTGTGGCACGCCCGTTCGGGCGTGGAGGGCGGGCTCGCGCGCCTGCCGGGCAGCATTGGCGCTGCGTTTGAGCGCTTGGGCCCGCAACTGAAGGAGTCGATCAAGGCGTTCTGGGCTCCGGGATTGTGGTGGGAGGAGCTCGACTGGGCCTACATGGGCGTGATCGACGGCCACGACGTGCGCGCGCTACGCGAGGCGCTACGCGAGGCGCTTGCGGCTGAACGTCCGGTGGTGGTGCACATCGCGACGGTGAAGGGCAAGGGCTTCGCGCCCGCCGAGGACGGTGGCCTTGAGGGAATGGAGAAGTGGCATGCGGCGAAGCCGAAATCGATCCTGAACGGCGTGCCGACTTCCCCGGCAAGCGCATCGGGCGCCTCGCCCTCCGAGGCCAACGGCAACTCGGCTCGGGTTGGGGGAGCGCGCCTGGCGGCGCAGGGCGGGGGGGCACCTCAATACACGCAGGTGTTCGGCGATGCGCTGGTGCGCGAATGCGGACGCGACGAGCGGGTGGTGGGGATCACCGCGGCGATGAACTCGGGCACGGGCTTGAACATCCTGCAGAAGGCGATGCCAGAGCGGTATTTCGACGTGGGGATTGCAGAGCAGCAGGCGATCCTGTTTGCGGCGGGCCTCGCGCTGCAGGGCGTAAAGCCGGTGGCGGCGATCTACTCGACGTTCTTGCAGCGCGCGTTCGACCAGATCGTGCACGACGTGTGCTTGCAGAAGCTGAACGTGGTGTTCGCGATGGATCGTGCGGGCCTGGTCGGCGATGACGGTCCAACCCATCACGGCGTGTTCGACATCCCGTATCTGCGCTGTTTGCCGAACATCGTGCTGATGGCCCCGCGCGACGAGGCGATGCTGGTGCACATGCTGCACACCGCCCTGTGCTACGACGACGGCCCGGTCGGGTTGCGCTATCCGCGCGGCGAGGGCACGGGCGTGGCGCTGCCCGAGACGCCTCGCGCGATCGCGATCGGCACCGGCGAGATCTTGATCGATCCCCACCCACCCGGCGCGAGCGCCCCGGTTGGAGCTCGTGTCGCGCTGATCGGCTACGGCGCGGGGGTCGGCAAGGCAATCGACGCGGCCGAGCTGCTGGCGGATGAGGGGATCGCGGTGACGGTGGCCGACGCGCGCTTTGCCAAGCCGATCGACACGGGCCTGATGGCCCAGCTGGCCGCCGAGCACGATCTGCTGGTGACCGTCGAGGAGGGTGTGCTCGCGGGCGGGTTTGGCTCCGCGGTGTGGGAGGCATTGAGCGATGCCGGCGCAGCGCCACCGCGCATCCTGCGCGTGGGGTTGCCCGATCGCTACGTGACTCACGGCAAGCCCGCGCTTCTGCACGAGGAGGTCGGGTTCACCGCCGAGCGCATCGCCGAGCGTGTGCGCACGGCGATCGCCGACCGTCGCTCCGCGGCGGTCGAGACGAACTAAAGAGCCGAGATGTTGTTCTGGCCGGCACATGTGCCGGCCAGCCGGACCGTACATGTACGGTCCGGGACAGCGCCGCATGCGGCGCTGTCTTCCTGAAAGACGATGAGGAAGGAAAAGCGGCGCCGACGTTAAATGAAACGACCCGCCGGGGAAGCGGGCCGTTTCGGGGAGGAGGGATGCTGCTGTACTTCGGGTCGAGAACTATGATGCACCAGGCGAACGCATGTTTGTGTGACGTCGATCACATATATCCCTTCTCTGTATAAGCAGCCCTGCAAACACCCCGAATCTTTTGGCTTGCTCGAACTCGTGATGCTTGCATCTGGCGCGAGCGCTGACTCTGGGAATCCCGCGAGTCGCGCGAGCGGCTACCGTCTCTAACGACGCGATGGCCACCAAGCAACGTCTGGACACCCTGCTGGCCGAACGCGGCCTGTTTTCCTCGCGCACGCGGGCCGCTGCGTCGGTGATGGCCGGCGAGGTGATGGTCGGTCACGACGGCCATCGTGCCGCCAAGCCGGGCGAGATGGTCGCGGTGGACGCTGAGCTTGCGGTGCGCGAGCGCCCCCCGTTCGTCTCGCGCGGTGGGGTCAAGCTCGCCAATGCGCTCGGCGCGTTCGAAATCGAAGTGGCCGGGCGCCGGGCGCTGGACGTGGGCGCCTCCACCGGTGGGTTCACCGACTGTCTGCTGCAACGCGACGCGGCGCACGTGGTTGCTGTCAACGTGGGCTACGGCGATCTCGACTACGGCCTGCGCACCGACTCGCGGGTGACGTTGCTGGAGCGCACGAACGCCCGCACGCTCACACGCGAGATGCTGCCCTACGCTCCCGGACTGGCGGTGCTCGACGTGTCTTTCATCTCGCTGCGCAAGGTGCTCCCGGCGGTGCTCTCGTGCTTGGACGATCGCCACGACGTGCTCGCGCTCGTGAAGCCGCAGTTCGAGGTCGGACGCGAGCGTGTCGGCAAGGGCGGAGTGGTGCGCTCGGCGGAGGATCGCCGCGCCGCGCTCGTGGATGTCGGCGGCGCGGCGCTCGCGCTCGGAGCCACGGTGCTCGGATACCGCTCCTCCGGTCTGCCCGGACCCAAGGGCAATCTCGAGACGTTCGTGTGGCTAGCCGAGTCTGCCCGCGGCGCGGGCGCCGACGGGGTGCGGGACATTCGGCGCATGGCCGCAGAGGTGGAGCCGTGAGTGGGGCCATCGAGCGAGGCGCGGAGGGACCTCAACCGTCGAACCACCGCAAGATCCGCGACGTGTCGGTGCTGACTCACAATCGTCCGGCCCAAACCGCGGCTGCGCTCGAGGCGCTGGTGGATGCGGCGGTGCGAGCGGGGGTGACGTTGCGATTCGACCGCAACGAGACCGACAAGCACGGTCTCAGCACGCGCGAGGGCGTGGTCGTGTGCACGCGCGAGAACGACGCCGTCGACCTCTGCATCGTGCTCGGTGGAGACGGCACGATCCTGCGCGCATTGCGTCGCTACACGAGCACAGGCGTGCCCGTGTTCGCGATCAACTTCGGCGACATCGGATTTCTCGCGACGATCGAGCCGGACGAGCTGGCCGAGGGGGTCAGGCGTGCGTTCGAGGGCGACTTCGAGTTGCTGCGGCTGCCGGCGATCGTGCTTGACGCTCCCACGGGGATCGAGCGCGCGATCAACGACGTGGCGATCCACCGCAAGGTCGGAGAGCGGGTCGCTGAGATCGCGTATGTGCTCGACGGCGAAGAACTCGGCAGCGTGCGCTGCGATGGCCTGGTGGTGGCCACTCCGGCGGGCTCCACCGGCTATAACCTCGCCAACGGTGGGCCGGTGATGGCATGGGGAGTGGAGGGGTTTGTGGTGTCGTTCATCGCGCCCCACTCGCTCACCGCCCGCACGCTTGTCGCTGCACCGAGAGATCGCCTCGAGATCCACAACCGCTCCCGCGAGGCGCTTGACGTGTCGGTTGACGGTCGACCGGTGTGCCAGCTCGCGCCGGGCGCGAGAATCGACGCGAGGTTCCTCAACGATGCCGGGGTGATCGCGCAGCTGCCCGACTTCTCGTTCTATCGTCGCTTGCGCGAGAAGTTCGGTCGCCTCGCGCGCTAGGGCCACGCGGGCTTCTGGGCTGTCCGGGGATGTGGGCCTCGATTGCCTACGCAGGGGGCCTCAGAGGCCCCGCGAGGAGACTCTCAGGCGACGCTGCGGTCGTGCTCGAGCGTCTTCTCGTCGGTGCGGTGCAGCGACTCGATGAACCCGTCTAGCTGCTCGCGTGAGAAGCGCCGCTGCCCGCCCGGCGTTCTGTAGCCGGTCAGATAGCCCGCGTTGCTCCAGCGGCGGATCGTCGCCAGCGACACGCCGAGATAGCGCGCGGCCTGCGAGCTGGTGAAGATCAGTTGGCTCTCGTGGTCGGGATCGGGTGTGATTGACATCTTGGCCTCGTGTGCTCGCGCGCGGTGGCGCTGTTGAAGAGCCCCTACGTCTCGCATAGGGTTCCGATGCATAGAGATTCGGCAATCTGGCCTGAAAGGTTGAGCGTCCGCGAGCTTTGTGGACGTTTGGTCGGGGAAAAGCCGCGCCACGGCTCCGTCGCCGAAGCCAAATGGAGCAGGCAGGCGACATGCGCAATCGCAGAACGCTTGGCCGGAAAGTCGTCCTACGCCGCGCTAAAAGCCCTCTGTCTGCAAGCAAGCGTGCAATCCGCGCGCGAAGGCTGGACAAATCGTCTAATTGGGGTACTATCCTTCGCGAACCTACTCAACTCTCATCGTGCTTGGCTGAGGATGGAGGCCGTTGCACGGAGCAGTTGGTCCGCCCGCGCGACGGAAGGAGCATTCAATGGGTTTTAAACAGTAATTGCGTGATTGCCAGATCGGCGATCTTGGTCTGAAGGCGTCGTCCGTGAGGATTGGCGCTTTCGGCCGTTAATAGGCCTCAAGATATGCCCCTTCGACGACGCGTTGGCGTGGATTGACGATGTGCCTCAGCGCACTGGCGCGGCGAGAGCGCGTGCCCGACGCTCAAACGCCAGCTCAGCCTCGAAGTCGGCGTCGTCACCGTGTGCTTGAGTGACCGGACCCTCGCGTTCGAGCATCGCCACGAACTTGTCAACGATCTCGGCGTCGAGCTGGCGCCCGGCGACCCTTCGCAACTCGGTGATCGCGTCCTGGGGCGTCATCGGCGAGCGGTAGGAGTCGCGCGCGGTGAGTGTGTCATACACGCTGCACACAGCGATGATCCGCGACGCCCATGGAATCTCGTTGCCGATCAGCCCGGCCGGATAGCCGCTGCCGTCGATGTGCTCGTGGTGGTAGAGGATCGCGTCGGCCACCGGTCCATAGCCGTCGAGACGACCGACGAGGGTCGCGCCGTCCTGGGGGTGGCGGCGGACCAGTGCCCAGTCCTCGTCGGAGAGGATCTCGGCGTGCAGGATGCGGTCGGGGAGCGCGAACTTGCCGATGTCGTGCAGCAGACCAGCCGTGTGCACAAGCTCCTGTTCGGCCTCCGGGCATCCGGTCTCGTGGGCCAGCTCACGTGCGTACCTGGCGACCGCGGCGGCGTGGCGGGCGGTTCTGCGGTCTCGCAGCGCGAGCGTCTCCACGAGCGTGGCGAGCATCCCGAGCTGCATCGACGCAAGCCTCACCGAGCGTGCCTCCAGCTGCTCGGCGCGGTCCTCTGAGCGCGCGAGCGCGCGCGCCAGATACTGGAAGACAAGCAGAACCAGGACAAGGCTGAGCAGCACCGGGTAGCCGAGACTCTCGTATGTGACCGCGAGCACCGTCGCCAAGACCGCGGCGGCGAGCTGGCCCGGGAGCACGGGGATCAACACGCTCTTCACTTCCATGCGTATGCTTCGCCTCAAGAGCACCCGTTTGTGAATGGCGATCAAGGCGAAGTTGATCAGGTTGGTGACGATGAACACGCCGAATACGACCAGGGCGAAGCTCGTGCTCTGGACCATGTGGTGGTCGGAGGCAGCGTGCACGTTGCCGACCAGCGCTCTTGCCAGCAGAGACCCGATCACAAGGTAGGTCGAGTACGTGGTGAGGTTGGTCAGGATCGCGGATGGGGGTGGTCGCCGGGCGACGGTGTCCGCCAGGATCGCGACTATCCCGATGGCGACGGCCGGAGCCGGTCCCAACAGGGTCATGGCGAGCACCAGTGCGATGAAGCCGGCCGACACGCTCTGGTCTCCGATGTCGATCGCCAAGCGCTCGCCGACCGCGCTCAGCACGAGCAGCAGCGCCAGCAGCTGCAACGGCTGCCATTCTCCCGGAATCGCCGTGAGGGCCGCGACCGCGACCGCGCCGGCCAGCAGAAGCAGCTGGCCGGCTGTGTACAGCGAGATGAGATATCGCCTGGGAATGGTCATAGTGCGTGCTTGCGTGGACCTGTCGTACTTAACGGCCGACACCGCGTGGTACTTAAGGCGCGCTGGATGGAGCCCGCGGGCGAATCGGCGCAAACCGGAGCCGTGACGAGCCACGAGGCCGGCGCGGCGCGTCTCTGCTCAGCTGAAACGATGCGCCGCGCCACGGGCGCGCGGCGGGCGTCTACCGGATGGTGGTGGCGAGACCTGGCTCGGCGACGGCCGTCTGATCCTCCTCCGCTGACAGAGATCCGCGGACTGGCAAGCGCACGAACGCGATGGTCGCAAGCGTTGCGACGGCGCCCGCCACCACCATCGCGACTCGCGGCGAGCTGATCGCGGCGATGCTTCCGCCCAATATGAAACCGAGCGCCGGGCAGAACGCGGTGAGCGAGCCCACGGCGCTCATCAGGCGTCCGTGCATGGTGGCCGGAGTGAGCTGTTGCACGGCGCTGATGAACGATGGCCACTGGATGCCGTTGCCTACTCCGCCCACGACGGCCGCGGTGCATGCGATCGCCAGCGTCGGCGCGGCGCCAAAACCGAGGTAGGCCAGCCCCACGAGTAGCGTGCCGCCGGTCAGCATCGGTCCCAGAGGTCGACGCGGCGAGCGGGCGAAGACGATTGCGCCCAGCGCGGCTCCGAGACCCCACGCTCCGACAAGCAGTCCGTACCCGAGATTGCCCGCATCCAGGGTGGTCTTGGCGTAGAGGACCTCGACGGGCTCGACCGAGGCGAAGAACACCAGCGCGACCGCCTCGGTCAAGAGCAGGGCGCGCAGCGCGGGCACCGCCCGCATGTGCCGTACCGCGGCCAACAGACGCGTGCGGATCGAGTCTGCGCTGGCTTCCTCGATATGCGTGCTGAAGGGCAGCAGCAGCCCGGCGCACACGAGGAACGTGAACGCGTCGATGAGCAGCGCGCTCGGACCCCCGACGATGTGCACGAGCAGGCCTCCGATGGCCGGACCGATCGCAAACGCGCCCATAAACGCGAAGTTCAGCGCGGCGCTCGCCTGTCTCTGGGCAGCCTCTGTCGAGCTCTGCCGGGCTTGTGGATCGAGATCGGACCCACCTTGTGAGAGCGTCTCCTCGACCATCACACGAGCGGCTGAGGCGCGCACCAGAGCGATCGCGGCGACAGCCACGACACCGTCGATCGTGACGAGCACCAGCACGCCCACGAGCCAAAAGTGCCAGAGCACGAGCGCGAGGGCGAGCGTGAGGACCGCCTCCAGCGCGTACAGGCCCGTGAGCCGGCCGCCATGGCGCGAGCGCTCGACGCGGGCCACCAGCAACGGCGCAAGCAACGCCGGCAGCAGCCCCCGCGCTACGAACAGCCCGGCCGTGGCGATCGCGCTGCCGGTACGGTCGTAGACCCCCAACGCCAGCGCGACATATCCGAACCATGTGCCCAGTTCGTTGATGGTGTAGGCAAGCAGAATTCTCCGCAGCCGGGAAGATTTGGGAAGCATCGACCTCTCTGGACGCTGACCATGGTTCGGCGTTTGACCGCCGAATTGCTTGGATTCTAGGGAGGAGGTCCGACAGCACGCCACGGCCTCGCGATTTCTCGACCGCCGCGCAACCGCCGTGGCGCCCAAATCGCCGCGCGAGCAGCCACCGGGCCGGCCTCAGCGCCTTGACGCGAGTCCGCCCGTCAGCGGCGAGGATCGCAAGCCTTGAATGTCTGGCGCTGAGCAGCTGCGGTCGTGGGCCGGACGATCCTTGCTTCGGGGCGGCGCCGCGATTCACCGCCCCTTGCCCGATCGATGGATGAGACCATCGAAACGGGGACAAAAGCCGTCGTTGGCGAGGGTGAACTCGTCACCTGGCCACGCCAGATCGTCCTCCTCGCGGCTTGCCGCCGCGGCTCGCCCGAAGGCCGCCAGGCCGATGGCGCTGGCGGCGGATATCGCTGTCCAGGTTAGGGCCAGTCCTATGTCGATCATCATGCCTCCTTGCAGATGTCGTGCATCGCGTGGGGCCGAGTGAGTCCCTCAGCCAACACACGTTGCTCGAAGTTATCGAGATGCTCCTGCATCACAGATGCAATGATCGCGCCCGATTGGTTGCTTGTCTGTAGAGCGAAGGGTGCCGATCGTGTCGTCCCAAAGGTGCAAGTCTCTGTCGTCCTAAAGGTGCCACGGCCAGTCTTCAATGGCCGTTCGCGCACTCGCGCACGAGCCGGGCGGGCGCTCGCGCTTCACGATTGCCGCCACCGCAGCCGATACGGTTGATCGATCATGGCAAGTGAATCGGCAATGCTTGAGCGGCCTATCGACGTGATCATCGCCGACGACCACACGGTCGTACGCGATGGCATCCGCGCGGTACTGGAGCGCGAGACAGGCGAGTTCAGGGTTGTGGCCGAGGCCGCCGACGTGCCCTCGACGATCCGTGCGGTGAGGGAGTTCAAGCCCGACCTGCTCACGCTCGATCTCACGATGCCCGGAGGATCGAGCCTCGCGGCGTTGCCAACCTGCTTTGTGGCGCATCCGACGCTCGCGGTCGCGATCCTCACGATGCGCGAGGACCCCGAGTACGCACGCCAGGCGTTGCGTGCCGGCGCGCGCAGCTACGTGCTCAAGGAGGCCGAGCCGGCCGAGCTGCTGCAGGCATTCCGTCTGGCGGTGTCAGGGCGCAACTACCTGCATCCGCGCCTGGGGGCGCTGATGGTCACCGGCGAGGGCGACGGGCAGGACGGGATCGCCCTCAGCGAGCGCGAGCGCGAGGTCGTGCGTCTGATCGCGCTGGGCTTCACGAACCCGGAGATCGCCGAGCAGCTGCATGTGGCCGAGCGCACGGTAAAGACCTACCGCGCGCGTGCGATCGAGAAGCTCGGGTTCTCCTCGCGGGCGGAGATCACCGCCTACGCGCGCAAGCTGGGCCTCGTCGAGTAATCCTCCGAATGCTGTTCCTGGTCGTGTATGCACGACCAGGCCGGATGGTGCATGCACCATCCGAAATCGCAAGCCCGCTCAAGCCGATGTCAGGCGACCGGCCAGTGGGACCGTCAGTCTCATCGTGGCGCCGCCTCCCGGTGCCGAGACCAGCTCGAGCTCGCCTCCGACCAGCTCGGCCCGCTCGCGCATCCCGGACACGCCGAATCCGCCCTTGAGTTCTTCCTCGGGTGTGAGCTGTCTCGAGGCTCCACCCTCGGGAAGGCCCTCGCCGTTGTCGGTCACCGCCGCCGTCACGCTGCCGTTGTGCTCGACGATGCTGATCGTCGCCTGCGTGGCTTTGGCGTGGCGGCTGACGTTGGTCAGCGCCTCCTGCACGATGCGATAAAGAGTGCTCTCAAGCTCCGCGTCCAGGCGCCGGTCAGCGTCGCCGAGATCGATCTCGGTACGAATCTCAAGGTCGTCCATCGCCTGGGCGCGGCGCGCGAGCGCTTCGAGCGCCGGCACGAGACCGAAGTCGTCCAGCGCGGCGGGACGAAGCTCGGTGATCAGGTGGCGCAGCCCGTCGATCTCCTGGCCGAGACCCTCGAGCACGGTGTCGACAGCCGTGCTCAGCGCGTCCTCATCACCGAGGTCGCGCGCGTTTGCCAGCTGCAATCTCAGCGCTCCGAGGCCCTGAACGGTTTCGTCGTGAATCTCCCTGGCCCAGCGGGTGCGCTCGCGCTCGCGTGCCTCCATGCCGAAGCGCAACCGCGTGATCTCAACCGAGCGCTCGGCGGCGAGCCGCTGTGCGACGTTCGCGACAAACGCGCTCAGCGCGCGCCGGTCGGGGTCGCGGAAGCCACCGTCCTCGCGCGCGGCGATCACCAAGCCGCCACCCTGCTCGTCGAGACTGAAGGGCTCGACGAGCACCGCGCGGGCTTCGAGGCCCAGTTCGTGCAGCCAGGTCGCTTCCTGGCCGCGTGGGCGATCGAGCGACAGCGACTTCCCAGCCGTATAGACCGCGCCCAGGGCGCTCCCCTCCAGCGGCAGCACGCGCACCCGTACCGACAGTCGCCCGCTGGAGGCGGCTATGCGCAGCTCATGGCCCTCCTCGACCGCCATCAGCAATGTCGAGGCGTCGAGCAGCGCAAGACCTCGATCGGCCATCAGGCGCAGCAGCCACAACTCAGACCCGGAGAGCACGGCGTGGGATTATGACTGCCTGGGTCCCGGCATCTCGCCGACATCGAGATTCGGCTCCCGCGGGGGCTCCGATTGCCGCTCCTGAAGAGCATCGTGCCGTTGGGCGGCCAGCCTTGTGAGCGACAGCAGTTGCTGGCTGGTCAAACCCTCACGCCAAGCGGCGAGTCCCATCGATATGCGCAACGGTCGCCGTTGCCCGTCGACGTCGATCTTGATCGCGTGCAGCCTGCCGAGCGCACGCCTTGCGACGATCTCTCCCCGCCGCTCGTCCGCGCCGGGCAGCAGCACCAGCAGCTCACCCTCGGCGGCGTGTCCGACGCGGTCGAAGCGACGCAGCTCGGGTCCGAGCGCCGCGCCGAAGTAGGCAAGCGCCTTGGTGGGAAGGTCCTCTCCGTGGACATGTGCGAGCCGATCCACATCGTCGAGGCTCACCAGCAGGCAGCTGAGAGCCGTGTGATGACGTTCGGCTCGGTTGACCTCCTCCTCCAGGCGTGCCGTGAGCTCCGTGGCGGAAAGACAGTCATGCCTGGCTCGCCGCGCGCGAGTGGGGTTGTGGGAGTGAGGGGAATCGCTGGCAGCCATGCCGATATACGAATGAGTAACGCTTCGAGGGCCGTCTTTGGCCAATTTTTGCGGTTGCGTCCAGATTATGGACCCATCGCACTGGGGACGCCACCGAGGACATGTTGTGTATCGGCGCGCGTGGGCTGTGACCATAGAGTGGGCCTGTGCGCGGCGGCGCCCGCGTGCACCGTGCGCGAGGATCTGTCGGTGCTCACTGGTACACCTGTCCGTGTGCTGTGCGAATTGCGTGTCGAGAACCTGCTGCTGATCGAGCGGGCTGAGCTCTGCTTTGGTCCTGGCCTGAACGTGCTCACGGGGGAGACGGGTGCGGGCAAGACGGTGCTTGCGCACGCGCTGGATCTATTGATGGGCGGACGCTCGCGCGCCGGCATCGTCAGGCCTGGCGCACGGGAGGCGTATGTGGAGGGGACGTTCGCGGTGCCTGAGCGCTTGCGCGCGGAGATCGCCGAGCTGTTGCCCGACAGCGCTCGCGCCGAGGTCGATCCGAGCGAGTTGACCCTCGCACGCAGGGTCGGTGCCGACGGGCACACGCGTGCATTCCTCAATGCTCGCTCGGCCACCGTCGGAGATCTGCGCGAGCTGGGGTCGCGGCTGATCTCCTTCTACGGCCAGCACGAGCATCGCAAGCTGGTGCTGGCAAGCGCGCAGCTGGAGCTGCTGGACGAGGTGTGTGGAGCCGAGCACGCCCACCGGCTCGACGCGTGTGCCGGCACTTATCGCGAGGTTCGGGCGCTCGAGTCAGAGCTTGAGCGCTTGCGCGAGCTCGGCGAGGCACGCGAGTCAGAGATCGAGCTATTGGAGCACGAGCTCGCCGAGATCGACGAGCTGGCTCCCGCGGAGGAGGAACGTGAAGCGCTTCTGAAGCGCCGAGATCGCTTGCGCGGGTTGGAGGCGCTGCGTGCAGCGGCCGGTGCCGCCGCCGACGCGCTGGCCGCCGACTCCTCGGAGGGACGGGGGGCAGGGTCTCTCCTGGCAGGAGCCGCTGCGAGCCTGCAGGCGATCGCAGGGGTCGATCCCGAGCTCGACGTGCTCGCCGAGCGTTGCGTAGCGCTGTCGATCGAGACGCACGACATCGCCGGTGGCCTGCGTGACTATCGCGAGACGATCGAAGCCGAAGACGGATCGCTGCAGACGATCGAGGAGCGGCTCGCGGCGCTCGAGCGTGTCGTGCGTAAGCACGGCGGCACGATCTCCGCGGTGTTGCAGTACGCGGAGCACGCTCGCGAGCGGCGCGAGGAGCTGCTGGGCGCCGAAGTGGCCCAGCAGCAGACCGAAGGTCAGCTGGCGGCACAACGCAAGCTCCTTGACCATCACGTCGAAGAGCTGCGCGAGCGGCGCGAACAGGCCGCCGCACGATTGGCCAAGGCCGTACGCGAGCAGCTCGCGGCGCTCGCGATGGCCGATGCGACTTTTGAGATCGCGCTGGCGCCGGTCGCCCCGAAAGCCAACGGAGGCGACACGGCAGAGTTCATGATCGCGCCGAACCCCGGTGTTGCGGCCGCACCGCTGCGCGAGATCGCATCCGGCGGCGAGCTCTCGCGCGTGATGCTCGCGCTCACCAGCGCAAGCAACGATGGGTCTGGGTCCACCGGAGGGTCTTCCAAGTCGACGCTCGTGTTCGATGAGATCGACGCGGGGATCGGCGGCCACACTGCCCGGGCGGTCGGCGAGCGGCTGCAAAGCCTTGCCCAGGGCAGGCAGATCGTGTGCATCACCCATCTGCCGCAGATCGCCTCGCTCGCGGCTCGCCATTTCTCGGTTTCCAAGGACACCACGGCCGATCCGACAGTGGCGAGCGTTGTGCAACTCACCGAGCGGGATGTCGTAACCGAGCTTGTGCGGATGCTCGGCGCGGAGGACCAGGATGTGGCCGCGCGAAAGCATGCGCGCGAGCTCCGCCGCGCCGCCTGACGAGCACTAGCGTTACTCTCGGTTTCAATGGCTACAACCCGGCAGCCGCCAGGTACGAGCATGCCGGCCTTCGGGGCGCTGCCCGTGCCCTCTCGGGAGGTCGTCGGTCCGGTGCGCCTCGGGCGCAAGACGAAGTTGCTCGTGCGCCATCTGGTGGCCGGCGATATCGCCGTGATCGACCACCTGGACATCGACCGGGTCTCCGCGGAGGAGCTGATCGCGGCCGGCGCGACGGCGGTGCTGAACTGTCGCGCGTCGACCAGTGGGTCCTATCCCAATCTCGGGCCGCAGTTGCTTGTCGAAGCGGGCGTGCTGCTGCTCGATCTAACCGACGATTCGCTGTTCAAGTCGCTCTCGGACGGCGATCCGGTCACAGTGCGCACCGTCGACGCGGGCGCTCGCGGCGAAGTGCTCCACAGGGGCCGGACTGTCGTCGTCGGCGAAGTGCTCGACGTGGCGCGGGTGCGCGCGGAGACCGAGGCTCGTCGCCGTGAGATCGGAGAGGCGCTGGAGCGCTTCGCGCACAACACGATCGAGCACATGCGCGAGGAGCGCGAGCTGCTGGCGGGACGGATCGACCTGCCGCGCTTTCGTACCGACTTCCGCGATCGCTCGACGCTCGTGGTGGTGCGGGGGGTCGATCACCAGCGCGATCTGCGCGCGCTGCGATCGTTCATCAGGGACACGCGGCCGGTGCTGGTGGCGGTCGACGGCGGCGCCGATGCGCTGCTGGAAGCCGGCTACACGCCCACGATGATCGTGGGTGACATGGACTCCGCAACCGAGGCGGCGTTGCTGGCGGCGCGCGACGGGGGCGCCGAGCTGGTCGTGCACTCCTATCCCGACGGTCGCGCGCCCGGCAAGCGCCGCCTTGAAGATCTCGACGTGCCGTTCAAGCTCGTGCCGGCGCCTGGAACCAGCCAGGACGTGGCGATGTTGATCGCCGCGGAGAAGGGAGCGCGGCTGATCGTGACCGTGGGCTCGCAGTTCAACCTGGTCGAGTTCCTCGATCGCAACCGCGAAGGGATGTCCTCGACGTTCCTCACGCGCCTGCGCATCGGTGAGATCCTTGTCGACGCGAAGGGCGTGAGTCGCCTGTATCGACCGATGCCGGGACTCGCGCCACTGGTGGTTGTGATCGTGGCCGGACTGATCGCGCTGGTGGCGGTCGTGTGGCTGACCCCGGCATTGCGCGACGTTGTCGATCTACTATGGCTCAAGCTGCAGCTGCTGCTCGGGTCGAGCGGTAACTGAGAGCGACAACACCCTCAAGCACTGATTCCTTCGGATGTTCGACTATCGCTATCACGCGCTTTCGCTTGCCGCCGTCCTGTTTGCCCTGACGGTCGGCGTGCTGATCGGCGTGGCGATCGGCGATTCGAACCTGGTGTCCTCCGCTCAGGACGGGATCGTGCGCAATCTTCGCTCTGAAGTGAGCGACTCGCAGCGCGACCTGGAACAGGTGGGGAGCAAACTCTCCGAAGAGGAAACGCTGACTGCGGGTCTGTGGCCGTTTGCCGTGCACGACCTGCTTTCCGGCAAGAGCGTCGGCCTTGTGTTCCTGGGGAACTCCTCGGATCGGGTCGACTCCTCGGTGCGCGACGCCGTCGGCGAGGCCGACGGCAATGTGAAGGCGGTGGTGGCCGTGCGTGAGCCCCTTGAACTGAGCGGTATCGCCGCGCAGGCGAGCGGCACTCGCTACACGGCGCTGACGGGCGAACCTTCGCTTGTCAGGCAGTTCGGGGTGCGTATCGGCAAGGAGCTGGTCGGCGGGGGACAGTTGCTCGAACGGGTGCACACGACGCTGCTGAGCTCCTACGACGGTGAATTGGGCAAGCTGGAGGGGGTCGTGATCATGCGCAGCGAACCTGCCGGGATGAGTCCTGAAGCGACCAAGAGCACCAGCGAATTCGATTCGGGATTGATCGCGGGGGTGGTCTCCGAGGGAGTCCCCACTGTCGGGGTGGAGTTGAGTAGCACCGAACCCTCGCAAATCCCCTGGTACAAGAGCGAGAACATGGCGAGCGTCGACGACGTCGAAACGGTTGCGGGGCGCGCCGCACTGGCGCTGGCCCTCGCCGGAGCGCATGGTGTGCGCGGTGCGTACGGAGGCAAGTCGACTGCCGAAGCGCTGTTGCCATCGGTGACGAGCGTGTTTGGGCCGAGCTGAGCGCTCGCGGGTGCGCTCAAACCGGATGCTCGCGCTTGTCCGCGGGTGTCGCTAACTTGCGCACGTGCACGCCCTGCCCTTCGCGCTAGCAACCGTCATCGCCGCGGTGCTGGCGCCGGTTCTTCTTCGTGCGTTGATCGATGGCGGGCACGTGAGAGTCAACTATCGGGGTAGAAGCCTCGCGTTTCCGTTCGGAGTGTTGAGCGTCGTGAGCGCACTGGCTGGCTCTGATCCCGCTGGCGCTCCTCCAGAGGCTGAAATGGGGTGAGGTGTTCTATCCGCAGAATGCTGCTGTCGCACTGTATGCACTGGGCGTCGCGTTTCTGGGGCTGCTCGACGACACGCTCGGTGGTGAGCCGCGCGGATGGCGCGGGCACGGTAGGGCGGTGCTGCACATGCAGTTCTCCACCGGTGCGCTGAAGGCGGTGGGGTCGCTGGGGCTTGCGTTGTATGCGATGGGCGAGCTGGGGCTCTCCACCGGACGCTGGCTGCTTGCGAGCGCGGTGCTGGTGCTGGCCACCAATGCGTTCAACCTGCTCGACCTGCGTCCGGGGCGTGCGACGAAGGCGTTCGTGTTGCTGGGCGCGGGGCTCACACTGGGCGCGATGAGCGTGAGGTCGCTGTGGTCGGTCGGCTTGTTTGCGGGGCCGGCGCTCGTGGCGGGTGCGTATGACCTGCGCGAGCGGGCGATGCTCGGGGATACCGGGGCGAACCTGCTCGGCGCGCTCGCGGGCCTGTGGCTCGTGTTGAGTCTCTCGGAGACCGGGCAGCTGATCGCGCTCGCGGTGCTCTGTTTGATCACCGTATATGGGGAGCTGCGCTCGATCACCAAGCTCGTGGAGAGGGTGCCGCTGCTGCGCCAACTAGACTCTTGGGGCAGGCCCATATGACCTCGCCCCACTCTGACCGCCACGCACAGGCCCCGGCCAAGACTCGGTTCATTTTCGTGACCGGCGGTGTGGTGTCCTCGCTTGGCAAGGGGATTGCCGCCTCGGCGATCGGCAGGCTGCTCGTCTCGCGTGGTTTGAGCGTGGCGCTACAGAAGTTCGACCCTTACATCAACGTGGATCCGGGCACGATGTCGCCCTATCAGCACGGTGAGGTGTTCGTGACCGAGGACGGGGCGGAGACCGATCTGGATCTGGGTCACTACGAGCGCTTCACCGACTCGAACACGAGTCGCGCCTCCAATGTGACGGCGGGTGGCATCTACGACACTGTGATTCGCCGCGAGCGTCGCGGAGATTATCTCGGTGGGACCGTGCAGGTGGTGCCGCACATCACCGATGAGATCAAGCAGCGGGTCGCGTTGATCGCGGAGTCGACCGACGTGGACTTCGTGATCACAGAGATCGGGGGGACCGTCGGCGACATCGAGTCGCTGCCGTTCCTGGAGGCGATCCGTCAGTTCCCCGTCGATGTGGGGCGCCGGCGCTGCATGTTCATCCATCTGACGCTCGTGCCCTATATCGGGCATGCGGGTGAGCTGAAGACCAAGCCCACACAGCATTCGGTCAACGAGCTGCGGCGGATCGGGATCGCGCCGGACATGTTGATGTGCCGATCGGAGGGTCCGCTCTCGCAGGAGATCCGCAAGAAGATCGCTTTGTTTGCGAGCCTGCCCGTCAACGCGATCGTCTCTGCGTGCGACGTGGACAACATCTACAAGGTGCCGGTCGTGTTTCGCGAACAGGGAGTCGACGATTTCCTCCTCGACCATTTCGCCTTGGAGGCGCCGGCGCCCGAGCTTTCGAGCTGGCAGGAACCGATCGAGCTGGCCGAGGAGGCACAGCGCACGGTTCGCATCGCGCTGGTCGGCAAGTACGTGCAGTTGGAGGACGCGTATCTGTCGGTGTCCGAGGCATTGCACCACGCCGCCGCGCTGCAGGGCAGCACCGTGCGGATCGACTGGATCGATTCCGAGAGCTTGGAGGAGAGCAACGGCGCCGACCGGGAGGATTCGCGCAAGGCGCGCGAGCTGCTCGAGAGCGCCGATGGCATTCTGATTCCGGGTGGCTTTGGTGGGCGCGGGATCGAGGGCAAGATCGTCGCCGCGCGCGTGGCGCGCGAGCAGCGCATCCCCTACTTGGGGATCTGCCTCGGTATGCAGATCGCGGTCGCTGAGTTTGCGCGACACGTCGCCGGCATGGAGGGGGCGAACTCGACGGAGTTCGACATCGAGACGCCCTACCCGGTGATCGATCTGCTCCCCGAGCAGAAGGAGGTCGCCGATCTTGGCGGCACGATGCGCCTTGGCGCGGACCCGATCAAGCTGCACGACGGCTCGCGGGTGAGGGGGGCGTACGGCGAAGCGGTCGTGTATGAGCGCCATCGGCATCGCTATGAGGTCAACAACCTGTTGCGCAAGCGCCTGCAGAGCGCGGGACTGCGTGTCTCGGGAACCTCGCCGGACGAGCGCCTGGTGGAGGTGGTCGAGCTCGATGAGCACCCGTTCTTCGTGGCCTCGCAGTTCCACCCCGAGTTCAAGTCGCGCCCCGAGCGACCGGCACCGCTGTTCGCAAGCTTTGTGGCGGCCGCCGTGGAGCGAGCCGAGCATGCGGGCAGCGATGGAGATCGCACGCTCGCGAGTCGCTCGTGAGCACCGACTCGCATATCGGCGAGACGCGGGGCACCTTGCGTGCGTTGCGGGTGCAGGCTGTCTTCCAGGTCGTCGATGACCGCCAAGCACAGGAAGTCGCCTCGAGGATGATCGACCGCGCGCACGAGATCGCGAACTTGTCCGAGTGCGAATGCGACGTTGAGGTGAGCGTCGAGCTGGCGCGCTCAACGCACGCCTCTGGCTCTGGCGATCCTGCCGGTGCACCTGCCCCTGGCAGTCCCGTAGAACACTAGGGACAGCAATGCTCAAGTTGCGCCGAGCCACCGTCCTTCAGGCGGGACCTGCCGATGGCCCCGAGCAGCAGCTTGCGATCTCGATCGCGGGCGAGCGCCGCGCGGCTGTGGCGGATATCGGTCTGATCGGCCCCAGTCAGGTGGGCGATCAGCTGGTCGTGAACGTGCAAGCGCGCGATCTCGGTCTCGGCTCGGGCGGCTTTGACGTCGTGCACGCGAACCTCACTCGCGGTCTGAACGATGAGGACCCCGCCCGCCCGCCCGATGCGCACGTGATGAAGCTCAACTACACGAGCTTGCAGCACGCGGTACAGCCGCTGGATGACGAGCAGCTGCGTTTGCCGCTGGACGGGCCGGTGGCGGTGCTCGCATTGCACGGTCAGCTGGCGGCGGTCGCGTGGGCGTTCGCGCAGTCAAACCCGGATGCAAAGCTCGGATACGTGCAGACGCCTGGCGGAGCATTGCCCGGGGGTCATTCGCGTGTGGTGCGAGTGCTGCGCGAGCGTGGACTGCTCGGTGGGCACCTCACCGCGGGCGCCGCATACGGCGGGGAGGGGGAGTGCGTCAGCACGGCGGGCGCGCTGCACCACGGCCTGCACACGCTCGGGTGGGACGCGGCGGTGTGCGGGCCGGGCCCGGGCATCGTCGGGTCCAGCTCGCCGCTCGGTCACGGTGGGATGCAGGCGCTTGACTCGGCGCACACGGCGCTCGCGCTCGGCGCCCCGACGTTGGTCGTGGCGCGCATGTCCTCAGCCGACCCCCGGCCACGCCACCGCGGCATCTCCCATCACACGCTGACGGTGCTGGACCTGCTGCTGGAGCCGGTGACGGTGGCGTTGCCTGCCGGGATCCGCTCCCCTGTGGGAGCAGACCTGCGGGCTGGGCTGGGCTCGGTGCTGAGATCCTCCTCGCCTGCGTCCTCCTCGGAGCCGGCCAGGCCGCAGCTCGAGCTCGACGTGGATCGTCCCGCGCGTATGGCTCGTCATGATTGGCGGCGCGCCCCCGTTGACATGCCGGCCTTCCTCGGGAGTGCGCTACCCGCCGAGACGATGGGGCGTGCGTTGCTGGAGGACCCGCTGTTCTTCGGCGCGGCGCTTGCGGGCGGGACGGTGCTCGCCGATTTGTGTGAGCACGCCGGCGGTCGTGTCGAGAGCCAGGTGCGCTGAGTGCGCTGATTGCGTGCGTGGCTCGTGAACGGGCCGCCGGTGAGAATCGGCTTGCACCGTCAAGGTGCAGGTATGTCCGTAGCGAAAACCTCCGGGTGAGCGATTCCCCGATGGGCGTGGCAGCTGGTGTGCGTGTGCAGGAGTTGACGCTTGACTTCCTCGCATACCTGGAGCTCGAGCGCGGGCTGTCGCACAACACGTTGAACGCCTACCAGTCGGATCTGGCTCAGTTCGCCCGGTTTCTCGCCGTGCGCGGGGTGTCTCCGCTGGATGCGCGCCACAGCGACCTCGCGGCGTTTCTCGGAGAATTGGCCGATGGCGAGGAGGGTCGTCCCGCGGTCTCCCCGGCGACGCTTCAGCGCAAGGCCGCGTGTTTGCGCTCGTTCTACCGTCACCTGCGCCGCGAAGGCCTGGTCGATCACGATCCGACGGCGGACCTGCGCGGGCCACCGAAGACCCAGCGGCTGCCGATGGTGCTCTCGCGCGAGCAGGTAGGCAAGCTGTTGGCCCAGCCGAAGGGCACCGAGCCGCTGGCTTTGCGCGACCGCGCATTGCTCGAGGTGATGTATGCGTGCGGGCTGCGCGTGTCGGAGGCGATTGCGCTGGAAATGGGCGATGTGGACTTGCAGGAGGGCGTGTTGCGCGCACGCGGGAAGGGCTCGAAGGAAAGGATCGTGCCGGTGGGTCGCCAGGCGGTGAGCGCGCTTGAGGTGTACTGCACGCGGGGACGTCCGAAGCTCGTCGGGCTGCGCGTGGAGAGTCATCTGCTGGTGAACCATCGCGGTGGCGGTCTCACGCGCCAGGGCCTGTACAAGATCGTGCAGAGTCATGCGCGCAGCGCTGGACTCGCCGAGCTGATGACCCCGCACACGTTGCGCCACACGTTTGCCACGCATTTGCTCTCAGGGGGCTGTGACCTGCGCTCGCTGCAGGAGATGCTCGGTCACGCAGATCTCGCGACCACGCAGATCTACACGCATCTGTCGGCCGAGCGCTTGAAGGACGCGTATTTCGATGCGCATCCCCGAGCGCATGCGCGTGCCGCGAGCGCTCGCGTCTGACCAGCCATTCGATCCAAGGCACCGCCGTCTGCTCGGTCGGATCCGAGCGCTGTCAGCTCGGGGCGAGCGGCGTGGTGGATCGCGCCATATCCTGAGCGTCGAATGCCTGAGCTTCCCGAGGTCGAGACGATCAGACGCCAGCTTGCGCCGTTGGTGGAGGGACGCACGCTCGAGGCATGTGAGCATCCTTGACGGACGCTGGAGTCGCCCACTCGCGCCGGGCGAACTGGAGGATGCGCTTGAAGGTCGCGAGGTGGAGCGGCTCGGTCGTCGCGGGAAGTATCTGGTGTGGAGCTTGAGCGAGGATGTGCACCTTGCCCAGCACCTGCGGATGACCGGCACGGTGCTGTGCGATCCCGATCCCGAGCCGACGCACGTGCGTGTGCGGATCCAGTTGAGTGGCGGTGCTCGTCTGACGATCGTCGACCCGCGCAGGTTTGGCACGGGCGAGCTGTTGCTGGGAGGCGATGCGCTCGAGAGGTTCTTCGAGGCGCGCCTGGGTTTGGAGCCACTGGATGAACGTTTCACGGGGGAGTATCTGCGGGCGCAAGCGCGTGGGCGCACCGCACCGATCAAGGCGTTCCTGCTCGACCAGCGGCGCGTGGCGGGTGTGGGGAACATCTATGCCGACGAGGCGCTGTTCCGAGCCGGGATCCACCCACTGCGTGCGGCCGGGCGGTTGAGCGGAGGTCAATATGGGGCGCTCGCGGAGGCGACGATCTGGGCGCTCGAGGCTGGTATCGAGGCGCGCGGAGCGACGATCGACGATTTCCGCCATGTTGACGGGGTGTGGGGTTCCTTTCAGGACCGCTTTCAGGTGCACCGTCGCGAGGGCGAGCCGTGCGCGCGCTGTGGCACGACGATCGTGAAGCTGGTGGTGGCTGGTCGCGGTACGTATGTGTGTGAGAGCTGCCAGCCGCTGGGCCGGCGGGACAATTAATTCAGGCGGCGAGCATCTCGTCCAGGTGACCGCTCTCCACGGCGCTGAGCGTCTCCGAGTACCCGCCGATGAGCTTCTCGCCGACGAGCACCTGGGGGAAGGTCATCATGCCGGTGCGGCCGGCCAGCTCGACGCGCCCTGAGGCGTCCTTGACGAGGTTGACCTCAGCGAAGTCCAGACCGCGCGAGCGGAGCAGGCCCTTCACGCGCGCGCAGAAGGAACAGGGCTCGGTGGTGTAGACGGTGATCTGCGGTGTGCTTTGATCTTGGGTTCCCATTACTTCATAAAGTATAGCAACGTGAATGTGTGAATCGCCAGGCCGAAAGGCGTTCTGTGCCCACGGATGGGCTCCGCCGAGCGCGATCTTAGACTCGATGGGAGATGCCTGGACTGGTGAAGACCGAAGCGGTCGTGTTGCGCTCGATGCGCTACGGCGAGGCCGACCGGATATTGCACGTGTACACGCCCCACCGGGGCCGCGTGAGCGCGATCGCCAAGGGGGTGCGGCGTACGCGCAGCCGCTTCGGGGGTCGGTTGGAGCCGTTCTTCCGTTTGCGGATCGAGCTGCACGAAGGCCGTGGCGAGCTGCTGACGGTGACCGGGGCGCAGACCGTGGACGGCCATTCGAATCTGCGCGGGGATGCGGGTGCTCTGGATGCGGCGGCGCGCGCGTGCGATGCGGTGGGACGCCTGTTCGAGACCTCAGAGCCACACCCGGGCGTGTTCAACCTGCTGTGTCGCAAGCTGTCGCTGCTGGATGAGAACCCGGCTGAGGCAACGCGTGCGAGCGCGCTTGCGTTTCGCTTGAAGCTGCTTGTGGCGGCAGGACTTGCGCCACAGTTGAGCGCGTGCGCGTGTTGTGGGGGCCATGAGCACCTGGTCGGCTTCTCCGGGGCGGTCGGGGGCGTGGTGTGCAGCTCGTGTTGGCCGTCTGAGTCTCCCGTCGAGACTCAGACGGCGACGGCGTTCCCGGTGGGAGAGCAGGCGTACGAGTTCATGACGCAAGCGCTCGGGCGTCCGTTGAGCGAGGCGCCGCAGAGCGAGGAGCGGGCACTTGGTCAGGTCGAGCGGGCTGTGTCGGAGATGCTTGAGCACCATGCGCACGTGCGGCTGATGCCCGCGACCGGGCGACGAGCGGCGTCATCGAGGTTTGACCGCGACCAGTACGGGGAGCCGTCCGCTTCGCTGCCACAATCGGTCGTGTGAGCATCGCAAGCGACACACAGTCCGTGGTGGCGGCCTTCGGCGAGCGTCGCCGTGAGATCGAGAAGACGGTGCTCTCTCCGCTCGCGGCGCGCTCCTACCCTGCTTTGAGGGCGAGTGCGGAGGAGGATTGCACTCTGCGCACTCCCTTCCAGCGCGATCGCGACAGGATCGTGCACTGCAAGGCATTTCGGCGGCTGACGCACAAGACGCAGGTGTTCGTGGCGCCGTTGGGGGACCACTATCGGACGCGTCTGACGCACACGCTGGAGGTGACCACGATCTCGCGCACGGTGGCACGTGCGCTGGCGCTCAACGAGGATCTGGTCGAGGCGATCGGGCTCGGCCACGATCTCGGGCATCCTCCGTTCGGGCACATTGGCGAGGAGGCGCTGGATGAGTGCCTGAAAGAGCACTTCGGCCGCGAGTTCCGTCACTATGAGCACTCGCTGCGCGTGGTGGATCGGCTGGAGCGCGACGGCGTCGGTCTGAACCTGACAGAGCAGGTGCGCGACGGGATCGCCTGTCACTCCAGCCGTGCACCGCTACCGGGGACGCTGGAGGGGCGGATCGTGCGCGTGATCGACCGCGTGGCGTACATCAACCACGACATCGACGATGCGATGCGGGCGGGGCTGTTGCGCAAGGAGGATCTACCGGAGCGCCCGATCGCGGTGCTCGGCGCGACCGGCTCACAGCGGATCGATGCGCTCGTGCACGACATGGTCGAGCACTCGGCTGCAGCGGGGGACATCGTGCAGGGGCCGGCGGCGGGCCCCGCGATGGCGGAGCTTCGCAAGTTCATGTTCGAGCACGTGTATCTCGGCGAGGCAGTGCGCGCCGAGCATGCGCGTATCGCAAACGTGGTGCGCAAGCTGTTCGAGCACTACGTCGAGCATCCCGAGCAGCTGCCTGACGATGGGGCGCCTGACAGCGACGTGGCCGAGCGCGTCACCGACTATCTGGCGGGGATGACCGACCGCTACTGCATCAGGGCATATACCGCCTTCGAAGTTCCGCGCGACCAATTGACGGTCGATGTGCCCGCCAATTGGCCGGCACGCTAGCTTTGGCGTATGGCTCGCTACACACCAGACTCACGCGATCGCGTGCGCGACGCGATCGATTTCGTGGAGCTGGTTGGCACGCGCACCGAGCTGCGCCGCGCCGGGCCGCGCAGCTATGAGGGACTGTGTCCGTTCCACGACGAGCGCACACCGTCGTTCAGCGTGGAGCCGATGGAGAAGGTGTACTACTGCTTCGGCTGTCAGGCCTCCGGCGATGTGTTCACGTTCGTGCAGGAGACCGAGGGCGTGGATTTCAAGGGCGCCCTTGAGCTGCTGGCCGACCGTGCGGGGATCGAGCTGCAGCTCGAGCGCGAGGACCCCAAGGAAGCCCAGCAACGCGCGCGACGCGAGCGCCTGCTGGAGCTGTTGTCGCGAACCGCCTCCTACTACGAGCGCTACCTATGGGAGTCAGGGGAGGCGGAGCGCGCACGCGCCTACCTGGAGCAGCGCGGACTGGGTGAAGCGACTCTCAAGGAGTTTCGCGTGGGCTATGCGCCGAGCGCGTGGGATCGTGTGCTGCTTGCCTCGCGCCGCGGCGGGTTCTCCGAGGCCGAGCTGCGTGAGACGGGGCTTGCGCAGCGCTCGCAGGAGCGAGGGGGGCTGTATGACCGCTTCCGCTCGCGCATCATGTTTCCGCTTGCCGACCTGCGCGGCCGCGTGCTCGGCTTCGGCGCGCGCGCGATGCACGAGGGGCAGCGGCCAAAGTACCTGAACACCTCCGACAACGACGTCTACCACAAGGGTCGTCACCTGTATGGCGGCGATTTGGCGCGCGCCGCGGCGGCAAAGGCGGGAGAGGTGATCGTGTGCGAGGGCTACACCGACGTGATCGCGCTGCATCGGGCCGGCTTCAAGAACGCGGTGGGCCTGATGGGCACGGCGCTCACCGACGAGCAGGTGGGCGAGCTTGGCCGCATGGCCCAGACGGTGCTGCTGGCGCTCGATGCCGACAGCGCCGGACAGGAGGCGATGTTGAAGGCATCGCGGCTGGCGGCGCGGCGGAAACTGGAGCTGCGCGTGGTCGAGCTGCCCGCGGGCGCCGATCCCGCCGACCTCGTCCAGCAGGGCGGCGCGGGTGCGTTCGAGCAGGCTGTGCAACGGGCGGTGCCGTTCGTGCGCTTCCGTGTCGAGCGGGTGCTCGCAAACGGCGACGATTCGGGTCCCGAGGGTCGCGATCGAATGATCGCGGAGCTCGGGCCGGTGTTTGCGACGCTGGCGCCGAGCGCGATGCGGATGGAGCTGACGCGGATGGTGTCGAGCAGGCTCGGCTTGAGCGAGGGTTTGGCCGAGACGCTGCTGGCGTCGGGAGGCGGCGAGACCGGGGCAGGTGGGCAGTCTGTGTCCAGTCGTGAGGGCTCGGGCCGATATGGAACCGGCGCGGAGCGCTCTACCGGTGTGAACGTCCAGTCCTCGCGCACTGAGCGCCATGTGACGCCAAATTCCGGCGCAAACGGCGACGGCGGCTCACGCGCCAGCCGGGTGCTGTCGGCGCGCGCGGACACCGAGCGCGCATTTCTGGCGCTGTGCATCGCAACGCCCCAGTACGGCGAGAGCGCGCTCGGCGAGGTGGAGCTCGACGGCGTGTTCACCAGCGAGCTGTTGCGTCGCGCGGCCGAGCACCTGAAGGCGGGACACTTGACTGAGCCACTCAAAGACGTGGACGCCGAGGACCGCGAGCTGGTGAGCTTGCTCGCCGAGCTGACCGTGGAAGCAGGCCGCTGGCCGGTGTCGGCCCGCTCGCGCAAGCCACCGATGCTCGAGGTTCAGCAATTGCAGCTACAACTGGCGTGGATCGACCGGCGGATTCACGCCGCGCGCGCGCAGGGCGTTGGCGAGGTAAGCGACCTCGCGAAGCTGCGCGGCGAGGTCAAGCAGGAGTTCGATCGGGCCCAGGAGCGGGCGCTTGCGGAGTCGGGGCCGGAGGGGTAGGGAGATGCGTGGGTCAATACATCTATCCGGTGAGCGACAGCCTCGCGTACAATGTTCGAGGCTCCGGCTCACCCGGGGTAGCACGATCTGGGGTAACTCAATTGGCAGAGTGCGGAGCTGTTAACTCCGAAGTTGTGGGTTCGAGTCCCACCCCCAGAGCTTTTTGACGGCCGTCCTACCCGGGCGCGGCAGTCGCGGCGGCAGGCCGATCGACCGATGGGCTGTCAGACCCGGCGAGCCACTCGATCGACACCGACGCTCGAGCGCCGGCATCGTGCTCCGATGCCCAAGCAGCAAGCTTCCGCGCCCGCTCGCGGATCGAGGGCTCGCCAAGCACCTGTTCCACCGCATGTCGCAGCGGCCGCGGGGAGATGAAGCGCCGCGGCAACCGCACTCCCGCTCCTGCCCAGGCGAGGCGGGCGGCGTTCTCGTTCATATCGCCGGCGACCGGGCAGGCAACGACGGGAACGCCGAGGGAGAGTGCGCGGACTAGTGTGCCGTGACCGGCGTGACAGACGATCGCATCGCAATGGGGGAGGGTGTGGGCGTAGGAGACCCAATCCACGACGCTCGCGTTCTTGGGAACGGATAGTGGGCGCGAGGGGAGGCGGCGGTTATATGTCGCGAGCACACGTACCGGAGCGTCCGCGAGACCGCGCAACGCGGCGTGCAGTAGGCGATGATCGGGGTCCTGGGAGGTCGAGGGCGCGACGAGCACAAGCGGATCGTCGCCTGGTGGAAGCGACACTTCTTGCGCCGGAGGCTCCCACATGAGCGGGCCGACGACGTGAACGTGGGCTGCCCAGGGACGCGGGTACTCCAGTTGGGGGAAGCTGGCAATGAGCGCCAGCTGCCGGCTGGTTCCACCGTGCGGATAGAGCTGTGGAGGCAAATCGACCTGTGCGCGAGTGCGATTGAGCGCGAGACGTCCGCTCTCAAGGCCCCGACGCACGGGCAAGTGAGCACGCTCCCAGAAGGCACGGCCGGCGGCGGTGCGGGGTAGGCGAGCACCGAATGAGTAGATTGGGAAGCCTGGACCCGCCTCGGGAAAGACGTGGGGGATGAGTGTGGCACGGGGGATGCCCAGTAGCTCGGCCGCGAGCGATGGTCCCAGCGTGAGAATGTCGTGGACGAGGACGTCGGGGTGTAGCTCGCGCACCAGCGGAAGCGTGTCGCGGGTGGCGTAGACCACGGCCTCGTAGAAGTCGAGCGGCTGATCTCCGATCGGAAACGCGCTGTACTCCGGAGCGGGGGTGAAGGTCATGCCCTCGGCCTCCACGGGCGCGCGCCAACGCTCCCACGTCTGCAGTGTCACGTCATGGCCGCGAGCGATCAGCGCGCGGCCGAGCGCGATCATGGGGAACGCGTGTCCGGGGTCGCCAAAGGCGCCGAGCAGCAGCCGCAGTCGCCGCGAGGCTAGTTGCGGGGAATCATCCCGCGAAACGGGATGGGCTGTGGGAATCGACACGACGCTACCGACTGTGACTGGCGAATACGGATGTCTCGACTGTGAACGTTGTGCCAGGGAGGTCTTCCTAAGCAGCGAGCTCGGCCACGAGGCGCAACTGCTCCAAACGGTCGTCCTTGTTGAAAGCGATCGGCGTGAGGCCGAGCGTGCCGACGCCCGCGTCGCGGTAGATCGCAAGTCGCTCGCGAACCACGTCCTTGGGTCCGCATAGCGAGACCATGTCGATCAGAGCGTCGGGAATCGCGGCCATCGCCTCCTCGCGCTTGCCCTCCAGATAGAGATCCTGGATGGTTTTCGCCTGCTCCTCAAAACCGTAGCGGCAGACGAGGTTGTTGTAGAAGTTCTGCTTGCGAGAGCCCATGCCGCCGACATACAGGGCTATGAACGGCCGCATCGCGTTACGCGCGGCGGGAAGGTCCTCGGTGATGAACACGTTGACGGTGGGTGCGATGTCGAAGTGCTCGAGCGAGCGCCCGGAGCGATCCGCACCTTCCTGCAGCAGAGGACGCAGCTCGGAGACGTGCTCAGGGCTGAACAGCGTGGGGATCCAGCCGTCGGCGATCTCTCCGGCAAGCGCCGTGTTCTTGGGGCCGATCGCCGCGAGATAGACCGGAATCTGCTCTTGAACCGGGGCGATCGTGAGCTTCAACGCCTTGCCGGGACCGTCGGGCAAGGGCAGCTCTAGTGTTTCGCCGTGGAACTCGACGCGCTCGCGGGCGAGTGCCATTCGCACCACGGCGACGTACTCGCGCGTGCGTTGCAGCTGCTTTCCAAAGCGCTGTCCGTGCCAGCCCTCGGCGACTTGCGGCCCGGAGGAGCCGATGCCGACGATCATGCGCCCGCCGGAGAGCTGGTCGATCGTCGCCGCGGTCATCGCCGTCATCGCCGGCGAGCGTCCCGGCATCTGGAAGATGCCCGCACCGAGGCGGATCTTGCTCGTCTGTCCGGCCAGCCAGGCCAGCACCGTGGCGGTGTCAGAACCGTACGCCTCGGCCGCCCACACCGAGTCATAACCCAGCTTCTCGGCTACCTGGACGATTTCGAGCTGATCTTGGGAGCTGAGGCCGAGACCCCAGTAGCCGATGTGCACGCCTAGCTTCATGTGCGTCCTTTCCTTTAGATGGCGTCTCCAGGACGCACGAACATCATCTCAGGAACAACGCAGGCGGGGGAGGTGCGCAGCAGGTAGCGCACAGCCTCCGAGATGTCCTCGGGACGAATCATGTCCTCCGCTTTGACCTGACCCTTCACGAAGTCGGTCATCGGCGTGTCAACGAATGCTGGGCACAGGGCGGTTGACTTGATGCCGGAGGAGCCCAGTTCCTTGTTCATAGCTTCGGTCCAGCCGACGACCGCGTGCTTGGTGGCCGAGTAGACCGACAGCCACGCCTCCGCGCGCTTTCCCGAGATCGAAGCTGTGTTGACGACCAGCGTGTTGGAGTGCTCGGCCGCCGACTCCTTGAGCATTGAGAGACACTCGCGATAGAACAGGACGATCGAGCGCACGTTGACATCGAGCTGCATGTCGAGGTGCTTGGTTTGGATGTCTCCAACCGGCGCGCCGATCCCGACGCCGGCATTGTTGACGAGCACATCGAGTCGCCCATAGCGCTCGCGGTGTGCCGCAACCACCTTCTGGATCTCGCTCTCCTCCGACAGCGCGGCGGGCACACCGTGGACGTCGAACCCATCGGCGGCAAGCCCATCGGCTGCGGCCTGGAGCTTCTCGGGACGCCTGGCGGCCATCGTGATGCCATAGCCCTCCTCGCCGAGCATCCGCGCAATCGCCAAGCCGATACCGCTCGACGCTCCCGTGACGATCGCTGCACGCGCTGCCATTGCCGCTCCCCTCGTTGGTTGACCGATGAATCAAACCATCCCACGCGCACAAGCGCAGGCTGCCGTCCCGCTGGTAGCTTCTGAGCAGTCGCGCACAGCGCGACACGGGCCCGTAGCTCAGTTGGTTAGAGCCGCCGACTCATAATCGGTTGGTCCCAGGTTCGAGTCCTGGCGGGCCCACTAAGGAATCCTCAGCAACCATGCGGGATTCTTGCGTTAAGGAACTGAAAACGCTCTTGGGGCCACCTTTGGGGCCACCCGGCACCAATTGGTGTCACCCGGGCAACCTGCGCCTGTCATGCCCGCGTCGGGCTTGGCTGGAGCCGCGCAATCCTTTAGGGTCGCTCCCATGCATCCGAAGCGTGAAGCGAACCCTGATGCCAAGCGCCCGAAACAGCCCAATAAGGAGATGGACAAGCTCGTACGGATGTGCTGGGAGCAAGGTTGGTGGTGCGAGCGAGCGGGCAACAAGCACATCAAGTGCTGGCCGCCGAACGACCTGGCGATGGTGCCGATCCCTTC
This sequence comes from uncultured Solirubrobacterales bacterium, assembly GCA_963715535.1. Taxonomy (GTDB): domain Bacteria; phylum Actinomycetota; class Thermoleophilia; order Solirubrobacterales; family Solirubrobacteraceae; genus Palsa-744. The sequence continues at coordinate 283,968 of OY970251.1, forward strand.
GACGCCCAGCGGATCGCGAACCTACGCGAACAAGTTATCCGCGCTCAAGCGCGGGGGCTTGAACGGCTAGGTATCCTTGTAAGGACGAATGAAGGTGGCGATGACCGATCAGACGATCGAGATGGAGGCTATTCTGGGCTTGGAGCCGGTCAATCCGGTCGCGCGCGAGGAGCTTGAAGAGGCGGCCATCGAGGTCGAGCGCGTCCTCGATGAGCATGCTCTCGCGATCACGGACGGCGCGTCGGCGAGCGCCAACTTCGAGACTGGCTGTATCGAGATCGACATTATGCTCACCGGTGCCACGATGGGCGAGCTTTACCAGAAGGTGGCGCTCATAGTCACCCAGCTGGATCGTCACAGCAACATGCGTGTAGCCCCGCTTACGCAGGGAGCCCCGAACCTGCCCGTGATGGCAGTTCAGGGTTCGCAGATGCGACGCCTCAAGCCCGATGCGGCGTCGCTTATCCCCGCCTAGACAGGATGGAGTGGCTGCGCGGTAGGGGGCTATGCGGCTTGACTCTGGCCAGGCCAGACGCCAGTTCGCACACGCTCATAGAGCGTGTCGGGCGCGAGGTCGGCCCCGCCCGGCCAGCAGACCGTGCCGCTCTCGGAATCGACGCTGACCTCAGCGAAGCCCTCCGAAGTCACGGCACGCTCGAACACCGGGCCATGCATGCGGTCCAAGACGTATACCTCGCCGGTCACGCCGTCGGCAAACGTGAGCCGCAACACACCGTGCTGCAGAACGCTCGCCTGGGTTATGTCAGGAGTCAGTCCGATCATCTCAGTGGCTCGATCTCCTGCAGTGTGGCACCTTCGCGCGCTCGACGCCAGTTCTCGTCTAGCTCTGCCGCGTGCATCTCCGCCCAGGCGAGCCCAAGCCGAAGCTCACGACGCGGCAGGTCGCTCACAAGTACCTCCAACGTGTCGATGCGGAGCTTGCGCCAAACGAGCGCGAACCGTGCCAAGCGAAGCTCCGTTGTTGCCGCAACAACTGCATTACTATCGGCAACATGAATCTCGGCAAGGCTGGCCGGCTGTCGGCCATGACACGCAGAGTGGGAGTGCTGCTCGTGGTGCTCGCGCTCTGCACGTGCGCGCTGCTTGCGACGGTCGCGTGGGCAGCCGAGACATTGACGGTTCAGGCCCACTTCACCCCGGACAAGCTGGGTTCTTCCACGAACCTGTCGCTGACGGCGAGCTTCTCCTCTACCACCGGAGGGCCGCCATCGCCGGTCACCAAGTTCACGATGTATGCGCCCGCGGGTATGACTGTGGACGCGCGCGGTGCGGGCACGTGTTCCCCGACAGCACTTGAAAAAGCCGGTCCGAGCGGCTGCCCGGCGGACTCGCGCGCCGGCTTCGGCGGTGGCATGGGACTGGTCGAGCTGCCCGCAGGACCCGTCCGCGAGTCCTACACGCTCGATTTCTTCTTCGCCTCCAAGAGCCACGGGCGCATGGTCTTGCTCGCCTACGCGAGCGCGCGCGCCCCGCTCACCGTGGAACTCGTCGTAGTCGCCAGGGAAGTCCCCGCGCCGAAGCCCTATGGCCTCGGCTTCAGCGTCGAAGTGCCGCCGATCTCGACGTTCCCCGGTGCGCCGGAGGCGTCGATCGAAAGCGTGTTCGCGACGTTGGGCGCCGCCAACGTCGCCTACTACGAGAACGTGCACGGCAAGCGCGAGCTCGTGCCCGTTAAGGGTCTGATGGTCCCAAAGAAGTGTCCCGCCGGCGGCTTTGACGCCGAGGGGACGATCGAGCTTTGCCGATGGATCCGCGCTCACCGTCAACCCCACGATTCCGTGTCCGTAAAGCCAGCCGTCCGCTCACTGCTCGTCACGCTGCTCGTGTGCGCATCCTCGGGCGGCCTCGCCCACGCGGATGTCTCCTCCGCGACGATCTCGCCGTCCTCGGCGACGATCGCGCCGTCGCTTGACCCTAGCCGGCTCGGGGCGGAGGGAGCGCTGCGCTTCGACATCGGCTTCGCCGGTGGCGAATTCGGCATTCCGGTGCCCGTGCGCCGCGCGATCCTGAGATTCCCCGCGGGACTCGGCATCGAAATACCCGAGCTGCGCAGCTGCGCGCCGATGCGCCTGCGCTCGATGGGTGCTCGCGGATGCGTGGCGCCATCGCAGCTCGGCCACGGCTCGGCGCTAGCGGAGGCGCGCCTGGGCTCGCAGTTCGTCACGGAGAAAATTGCCCTGTGGGTGTTTCTCGGCCCGATTAGCGGCGCTCAGCCGACGCTCGAGATCCTCGCGCAGGGCTACACGCCGTTCCGGGAGCGGGTTGTGCTGCACGGCACGGTGATCTCGGCCAAGGCGCCATTTGGTGAAGAGCTGGTCCTGTCGATCCCCTCGATACCGACGCTGCCGCTCGAGCCCGACGCCTCAATCGTCAACCTCTCGATCACGCTCGGCTCCAGCGAGCCGCGCCTGGCCCGCGACGCAAACACGGTGCTCGTGCCCACCAGCTGCCCGCTCGGCGGGTTTCCCTTCGCGGCCGAATTCGCCTACGCCGACGGCTCCAGCTCGCATGCGCTGGTCATGACTCCCTGTCCGTAAGGCCCACTACGCTTTGAGTATGGTCGCAGAGCCCGAGCAACGCGTTGCGATCATCGACCTCGGATCCAACTCGTTTCGGATGATCGTCTTTGGCTCCGCCGGCGGATCGTGGGAGCCTGAGGATGAGTGCTCAGCCGCTGTTCGCATCGGCGAGGGACTTGCCGCCAGCGGTCGCTTGAGCGAGGAGGCGATGGCGCGTGCTCTCAACACGCTCGACCTGTTCACCGAACGCTGCGAGCGCCACGGGCTCGATGACCATGCGGTGGACGCGGTGGCCACCAGTGCGATTCGCGACGCTGAGAACGGTGGTGCGTTCTTGGAGCAGGTCCGTTTGCGCACAGGACTCGACGTGCGTGTTCTCAGCCGCGAGCAGGAGGCGCGCTACGGCTACCTGGCGGCGGTCAACTCCACAACGCTCACCGACGGGTGTGTGCTCGACCTTGGCGGCGGCTCACTGCAATTGGTGCGTGTGGCGGGGCGGCTAGCACGCGAGTCGGGCTCGTGGCGACTTGGAGCGGTGCGGATGACCGAGCGCTTTCTCTCAGATGGAGGACCCACCCTCCCCGCCAAGCGCAGCCAGTGCAAGGCGCTGCAAGCGCACGTGGCACGCAAGCTCGAGCGCGCTCCGTGGCTGCCCGCCGCCGGTGCGCGCTTGGTCGGGCTCGGTGGGACTGTGCGTAATCTCGCCACGGCGGCCGAGCGAGCCGCCGGCCTGCCCTCGGATGAGGTGCAGGGGTTCGTGATCGATCATGAGGCCCTGGACGAGTTGATCGTGCGTCTTGCCGCGCTCCCCGCGGCTGAGCGCAGCCGCGTCCCAGGCATCAAACCGGCGCGTGCGGACATCGTGCTGGCAGGCGCGCTTGTGATCCAGGGAGTGATGCGCGCGGGCGGGTTCGACACGCTGGAGGTGACCGGAGCCGGTCTACGCGAGGGCATTCTGTTCGAACGCCAGCTCGTTCGTCAGCAGCTGGACGCGGTGCTAGTCGCCTCACCCAGCGCGCGCGCTGCCTGAGGGCTATTGGAAAACTGAGAGCGCACGCTCGCGCTTCGCGCAGTCGAACAACACCAGCTCATACCGGGATGGGACCGGTCCATGCCAGGCTTGATAGGGCACTTGCCGGCAATCGCGCAGCACGGCCTTCGAGGCCAGATTGCCTCCTCGCGAGGAGTAGGCGCCGCCGAGCACGACGTAGCGCGCCTCGCCGCGCGAGACCAAACGCGCCAGGCTTGGGCCGGTGAGCTCGGGATCGGTGCCGCTGTAGCCCGCGAGCGCTCCGGCGGGGGAGCCGAGCAGGATCATCGGCGCAGCGGTCGGCGCGGCCACCGTCAACACGCTCCAGCGGGCGCCGGGTCGATGGGTGCTCACGTAGTGGATCAGATTGCGATCGAAGCGGAGATCGGTCGCGTTGATCCCAAACCCACCGTCGCCTGTGGCCTGGCGGGGGCCGGCGGCCGCAAATGTGCCATCGACCGGCGCGAGCCAGGTCGTCCTTGAGTACTCGGCGGGAGCCACCAGCAGCAAACACACGAGCAGTCCCAGCGCGGGCACGACCAGTCTTCGCACGCTCATCGCCACCAGCGCGACCGCCGCACCGGCGATCAACACCGGCGCGAACCAGTGCATGTAGTGCTGGTAGTGGAGGATCGAGACCTGCACCACGACGGTCAAGACCACCGCGAGCGCCAGCAGCACAACCCTCCAGTCGCGTTCGCGGGCGAACCTTGCGAAGGCGACGCACCCGGCCGCGATCATCGCGGCGGCGCCGGGCGCCACTGCGGAGATGTAGTAGGGGTGGACGATCCCATTGGAGAAGTCGAGGATTGCGACCTCCAGCAGCAGCCAGCCACCGAACACGATCAGCAGCGCAAGTCTTGCGTTGCGCGGGGTCTGCTCGCCCGCTTGCCTGCCGTGCGCCCTTTGGGCATGGCCTTCAGGGTCAGGGTGCGCCCGCGAGGGTGCACCCTCCAGGGTGTCGATGCCCTTCGGTTCGCCGGTGAACGCGAGCGCCGCGAACGCGATCAGGCCGAGCAGCGCGAATGGCAACATCCAGGAGCCTTGGTCGGCGAGCTTCTGTTCGAACAGTCGCAGGGGACCGACGGCGCCGCCAAACACGATCGGGTCGCGCAGCCGGCCGTCGGGGAGATATGTGGATCTCTGCTGCTTTGCCAACTGCGCTCGCCGCACGGCCTCGCGATGTTCGAGTGCCAGCAGACGAGCTCTTTGGGCGGCGCTGGGAGGGTGAGCGTAGTGAGGGCGGGAGGGACGCACGGCCGGCACCAGCGCGCCCGTGGCCACGGGAACGTTGCCGGGCCCGCCGGCCTCCCCTTCGACACGGCCGAATCCGTTGTATTCGAAGGTGAGCCCCAGCTCGGTGTTGTTGGTCGAGCTGCCAACATACGGTCGCTTCGAGGCAGGCGTGAGTTCCACCACTGCGATCCACGCGAACGACACGACCCCGAGCACCAAGGCGGCGACGGCGAGCATGCCGATCCGTCTGCGCCACGTGCCAGGCGCGCACAGCAGGTAGGCGAGCGCGATTCCAGGCACGACCAGATACGCGGCGAGCGTCTTCGTGTTGAACGCCAGTCCGACCAGGATCGCGCACGCGATCAGCCAGCGCGAGCTACCGCCTTCGATCGCGCGCAGCGCCGCGCCGCACGCGAGGATCAGCAGCAGGATCAACAACGGGTCCACACCGTTGTCGCGCGAGACCGCGACGAACGAGGGGAACACGGCGAACGCGAGCGCCCCAACCAGGGCAGCGGCGATGCCAAGGCGAGGGTAGAGGATCCGGTAGAGCACCGCGACCGAGACGATCGAGACGATCGCCTCGGGCAGCAGCAGGCTGAGCGGCGAGAAACCGAACAGCTGCGCGCTGCCTGCCTGTATCCACACGGCGAGCGGGGGCTTGTCGATCGTGACCAGCCCGCCCGGATCGAACGACACGAACAGGAAGTTGTGCCAAGACCGGAGCATCGACTTCACGGCAGCCGAGTAGAACGTGTTGGCGTAGCCGTTCTGGGCGAGCCTGTGGGTGTTCAGGACAGCGGACAGCGCGAGGATCGGGATCAGCGCCAGGTGCGTGGGACGCAGGCGCTGGGACCGCGTTTGTCCCGATTGCCGTGTTGGGAGGAGCGGTGCCGTGACGCTCGCCGCCGGGGTCGGAGTCGCGGTTGCGTTCAGTGCGGTTGTGTGGTCGGTGGCGCTCACGGCTCTCGATCGGTTTTGGCCGGCCCACGGTGGACCTTGTCGCGAGACAAGCAAACCGCATAGTCGTGCTAAGAGGACGTTAAGCCTTGCTAGGCGTCGAGTGCGGCAAGCAGGCGCTCGAGATCGCTCTCGTTGTTCCATGCGCCCACCGAAGCGCGCAGCTGCGGGCGCTCGGGGATGTCTCGCAGCACCACCCCAAGCTCTGCCAGTCGCGCTCGCTCGGCAACGGGATCTGCACTGGCAAAGGAGACGAGTGTGCTGGCCCCACGCGGAGCTGTGTCGCGCCCGGCCGCTTTGAGCATCTCCACGAGCCGCTCCGAGAGTGCGATTGCGCGCTCGTGCACCGCGGCCCAGGCGGCTTGCTCGAGCGTCTGCGTCGCGGCCAGCGCGCACGCGAGCGCCTCTGCGCTCAAGGCGAACGTGTCGAAACGGCGTGCATCGTCGTGAAGCGACGCGTCGAGCCCCGCGCCAGGATCGGCAAGGTTGCCGTAGCCGCGTCGTCGCACCGCGAGACGCTCGCGCAACGTGGGTGCGACGTAGAGCATTCCCGTGCCGTCGGGGCCGCAAAGCCACTTCTGTCCGGCTCCGGCATACGCATCGCAGCCAAGCGAGCGCACGTCCACGGGGATCGCGCCGACGCCTTGCGCGCCGTCGAGCACGACCGGCACTTCGATCTCGGCCAGTCGCGCGGGGATGACCTTGCCGGTCATCCAGCTGACGTGCGAGCAGGCAACCAACGCTGTGCGTGGGCCGACCGCCTCGGGTATGTCCATGAACGGCACGACGCGCACCGACACCCCGTTCAGTTGATGGGCGGCGGAGAGCGCGCCGAGCAGACCGGGATGCTCCTCCTCGCTGGTGAGGATCTCCTCGCCTTCGCTCAGTCCGAGACCGTCGATCACGCACGAAAGCCCATCGCTCGTGCAGGTCGTGAGCGCCACCTCGTCGGACTCGCAGCCGAGAGCGCGCGCGTACGCACCGCGTAGCCGCTCGGCAAGCTCGTGACGGCGCTCGAAGTGCTCGGAGGCGCGTCCGAGGGTCGCCTGCGCTTGCAATTCCCCGGCGGCCGCCTGTGCCGCCGCGGCCGGTAGCGGGCCGTCGGTGCCCGCGTTGAGATACGCGATCCGCTCGCACACGGGGAACTGCTCGCGCAGCGAATCGATGGGCACGGAGGAGCAGGATAAGGGTATGGGCCGCGAGTCGATCCGGTGCGAGCGCGGGCGCCTGCCTCGGCGCGGATACTCGAGCAAGCCGGCCGGCGCAAGCGCCGGCGGCGGGCGATCGCGATGGGCGCGATCTTGTGGGTGTTGCGTTTGATGTGTAGGACCCGGTATCAATTGGGTGGCCGCCGGAGCGAGCCGGATCTGTACAGCAGATCCTCCACGCGGACGCCGCCGGCATTGGGGGCACGGGCGCCGCAGCGCGATGAGCCGTTAGACGAGAGGAGCACGATGACCGACGGGCACGATCAGGCGCCGCTTTGGACGCCGCCGGACGCGATGGTTGACAGCGCGCGGATGACAGATTTCATGGGGTGGGTCGGGGAGCGTCACGAGCGCGAGTTCAAAAGCTACTCGGAGCTGTGGGATTGGTCGGTGGGGGAGATAGAGCAGTTCTGGGCGGACATCTGGGAGTACTGCGGCGTGCGCGCCTCCACGCCTTACGAGCGCGTGCTGGGCGATCGGGGATCGGACCGATCCCCGATCGGTTCGCGTGAGATGCCCGGCGCACAGTGGTTTGAGGGCGCGCGACTGAACTACGCGGAGAACATGCTCTCGCGCGAGCGCGATCCACGCGCCGTCGCTGTGCTGCATTCGTCGGAGCTACGTGCGCTGGAAGAGTTGAGCTGGGGCGAGCTCTCAGAGCAGGTGGCCGCGGCCGCCGAGGGGTTGCGTTCGCTTGGCGTGCAATGTGGAGACCGGGTGGCCGCCTACATGCCGAACATTCCCGAGACGCTCGTCGCGTTTCTCGCGTGCGCGAGCATCGGCGCGATCTGGTCGTGCGCGGCCCCCGAGTTCGGCGCGCGCAGCGTGGTTGACCGTTTCGCCCAGATCGAGCCGAAGGTGCTGTTGTGTTGCGACGGCTATCGCCACGGCGGCAAGGACTTTGATCGCACCTCGGCCCTGCGGACGATCTCGGCAGGTCTGCCGAGCGTGGCGAACACGGTGATGCTCCCCTATCTGGACAGCGGGGCGAGCGCCGAGGGACTGCCGGGGGGCTTGGTCTGGGATGAGCTGCTGGCGCGCGGGGAGGGAGCGGCGCCGCGCTTCGAGCAGGTCGCCTTCGATCACCCGTTGTGGGTGCTCTACTCGTCGGGCACCACCGGCTTGCCGAAGGCGATCGTGCACGGTCACGGCGGCATCCTGATCGAGCAGTTGAAGAAGAGCATGCTGCATCTCGACCTGCACGCGGGGGATCGCATGTTCTGGTTTACGACGACCGGCTGGATGATGTGGAACTTTCTCGTCGGCTGCCTGTTCAGCGATGCGGCGATCGTGCTCTATGACGGCAGTCCCGGCTACCCCGATCTCGGTGCGCTGTGGACGCTGGTCGAGCAGACCGCGATCACGTGCATGGGGGTGAGCGCCGGCTTTCTGATGAGCTGTGAGAAAGCGGGGTTGGAGCCGGCTCGCGAGCACGACCTGAGCGCGTTGCGCAGTATCGGCTCGACTGGCTCGCCGTTGGCGCCCGAGGGCTTTCAGTGGGTTTACCGGCACGTTGGGAGTGACATCTGGCTGTTCTCCACAAGCGGCGGCACCGACGTGTGCACAGCATTCGTCGGCGGCTGCCCGCTGCTGCCGGTCTACGAGGGTGAGATCCAGTGCCGCGCGCTTGGCTGCGCGGTCGAGTCCTGGGACGAGCAGGGTAGGTCGCTGACAGAGGAGTTGGGTGAGCTGGTGCTGACCCAGCCGCTGCCGTCGATGCCGCTGTATCTCTGGGATGACCAGCCCCACGGTCCAGGAGACAGGGTTGGCGAGCGCTACCGCGAGAGCTATTTCGACATGTACCCGGGGATCTGGCGTCATGGTGACTGGATTCGCATCACCGAGCGCGGCGGCGCGGTGATCTACGGTCGCTCCGATTCGACCATCAACCGCCAGGGCGTGAGGATGGGCACGAGTGAGATCTATCGCGCGACCGCGGCGATCGAGGAGGTGGTGGACGCGCTCGTGGTCGACATTCCTCGCGCGGGCGCCGAGGAGCTGTGGATGATCCTGTTTGTGGTGTTGCGCGACGGCGTGCGACTCGATCCGCAGCTCGAGATACGCATCAAGCAGCGCATTCGCGAGGACTGCTCGCCACGGCACGTGCCCAACCAGATACTGCAGATTGCCGAGGTGCCGCGCACGCTCTCGGGCAAGGTGCTGGAGGTGCCAGTCAAGCGGATCTTGATGGGTGCGGTGCCAAGCGAGGCGGCGAGCGTCGAGTCGCTGGCGAACCCGCACTCGCTCGAATACTTCGTGGAGCTGGCCACACAGTTGCAGAGCACATAGAGCGTCTTTTGACCGGGGTTCTAAAGGAGTGTGGGGCGCACCCGTCGAACAAATGCGCCGATGAGACGACTTGCGACCCAACCAACAGAGAAGTCATCCGGCGGAGGCTTCGGCGAGCACCAGAGTCTTTCGCTGTACATCCAGACGCGTTTTGAGGAGTGCTCGCGCTCACAGAAGGATGTGGCCCAGTACATCGTCGACCATCTCGACGAGGCGGCATTCCAGACCGCTGAGGAGCTTGCGCGCCGCGCCAACACTTCGAGCTCCACGGTTGTGCGCTTCTCGCAAGCGCTTGGCTTCGAGGGCTTCCCCGAGTTGCAGGCGGCCGCGCGCGAAGAGTACCGCCGGATCCACGCCGCTCCGCAGGCGAACGGCTCATCTGAGAATTCCGCGCCGCTGTTCTCGCTCGATCAGAACGAGTTCGAGACCGCGCTGGCGGCAGACCATCTGAATGTGGAGGAGACCGCGCGCAAGGTCTCGCGACCGGCCGTCGAGCAGCTAACCGAGGCGATCGTGGGCGCCGAGAAGGTGATGGTGGCGGGCACCGACCAGATGGCGTTCTTCGCGAGCTACATGCGCCACCTGCTGATGCTGCTGGACCTGCGTGTGGACGTTGTCGCCAGCCCATCCCAGGAGGCGCTCAGCCGCCTGGGGCGGATCGACCCGGGCACACTGGTAATCGGACTGTCCGCGGGACGTCCCCATCCGCTGGTCGTGCGCGCGATGAAGCTCGCGCGTCACCGCAAGGCGCGCACTGCCGCGATTACCGACGCGACCCTCTCAGAGGTAGCGAAGCTGGCGCAGATCAAGCTCTACTACTCATCCAACAGTCCCGCCTACGTGCGTTCGCACACGGCGCTCTTGAGTTTGATCCAGGCGCTCGCGTACGGCGTGTACGCGAAGGACACCGCCCAGTACGACGACCGCATCAAGGCTTTCCGGCTGAAGTAGTACCCCGCCGATCGCCTCTTCCAATTCTTTCTTCGGGGAAGACAGGGCCGCATGCGGCCCTGTCCCGGACCGTACATGTACGGTCCGGCCGGTCGGTGCATGCACCGACCGGGATATAGGGATATGCATAGGGATGCATCGACCGGTCCCCGAGGCTCACAAGCCACATGTACGGTCCGGCCGGTCGGTGCATGCACCGACCGGGATAAGATCTTCTTTCATGCGCGACGAGGCGACATTCACAGTCAAGAGCGGCCTGGCAGAGATGCTCAAGGGCGGGGTGATCATGGACGTGGTGACCCCCGAGCAGGCGAAGGTCGCCGAGGACGCGGGCGCGGCCGCGGTGATGGCGCTCGAGCGTGTGCCCGCCGACATCCGCCGCGATGGGGGAGTCGCGCGCATGTCCGACCCGGAGATGATCTCCGGGATACAGGCGGTCGTCACGATCCCCGTGATGGCCAAGGCGCGGATCGGCCATTTTGTCGAGGCACAGGTGCTCCAGGCGCTCGAGGTCGACTACGTCGACGAGTCCGAGGTGCTGACGCCGGCGGACGAGAGCAATCACATCGACAAGTGGGCGTTCAAGGTGCCGTTCGTGTGCGGCGCCACCAATCTCGGCGAGGCATTGCGGCGCATCGGCGAGGGTGCCGCAATGATTCGCTCCAAGGGCGAGGCCGGCACCGGCGACATCGTGGAGGCGGTGCGCCACATGCGCGGCATCGTCGGCGAGATCCGCCGCCTCTCGGCGCTCGAGGAGTCTGAGCTTGCCTCCGCCGCCAAGCTCCACGCGGCACCGCTCGACCTGGTGCGCACGGTTGCGCGCGAGGGCAAACTGCCGGTGGTGTTGTTCTGCGCCGGGGGCATCGCCACCCCGGCCGACGCGGCTTTGATGATGGCGCTCGGCGCCGAAGGGGTGTTTGTGGGCTCGGGGATCTTCAAGTCCGACGATCCTCCCGCGCGTGCTCGCGCGATCGTGGAGGCCACGACCCACTGGCAGGACCCCGAGCGCGTCGCCGCCGCCTCCCGTGGGCTGGGCCCGGCGATGGTGAGCTTGGAGAGCTCAAAGCTTGCCGACGAGCAGTTGCTGGCCCAACGCGGCTGGTAGCACGGGACGGCCGATGACACTGCGCGCTGCGGCGTCCTACCGATCGGCGATCGACGGGATCGCCGATCGTCCAGCTTACGTGCATAGCACGCTTCGCTCCCTGCGTCCTTACCGATCGGGGATCGACGGGATCCCCGATCGGCCAGCATGGTCCTCGACCGTCCCGTGGGCGATTTGATCGAACAGCGTCCGCCGCTGGTGGGCGTGCTTGCCTTGCAGGGCGACTTCGAGGCTCACCGCCGAGTTTTGGAGCGCCTCGGCGCACGCGTGTGCGAGGTGCGTGTGCCCGCCGACCTCGATGGCCTCGCCGGCCTGGTGATCCCCGGCGGGGAGTCCACCACGATGACCCTCGGCGTCGAGCGCGAGGGGCTTGCCGAGCCGCTGCGGGAGCTGGCGGCGCGCGGCGGTGGTGGTGGGGTGGAGGGGATGCCGATCCTCGGTTCCTGTGCCGGGCTGATCATGCTCGACCGCGAGCACCTGGAGATCATGGACATCCTTGCCGAGCGCAACGCGTTCGGCCGTCAGCTGCGCAGCTTCGAGGCCGATCTGACGGTGAGAGGCATCGAGGGAGGGCCGCTGCGGGGAGTGTTCATCCGCGCCCCGTGGATCGCCGAGCACGGCGCGGACGTGGAGATCCTCGCGGAGCTGGACGGCCATCCGGTCGCCGCACGCGAGGGCAGCGTGACGGCTGTCGCGTTCCACACCGAGCTGGGACGCGACGATCGCCTTCACCGGCTGTTTCTCTCCGATGTCGCTGCCAGCAGCGGCGCGGGCTCCGGTTCCACCGCGCTCGGCTGAAGGGTGAGCGGCAGCTGCGGCTCGCCCAGCAGACCGAGCACACGGTTGAGCGCGTCGTGAATCTCGCCCGCCAACAGGCCCTCGTCGTCGAGCCGTTCGGCTTCGTTCCAATCCCACGAGCGCGACACGTGGATGCTCGGGCGCAGGTGCGCGAAGCGCCTGCCGAGCGCGTGCAGGAACGGGTCCAGGCGGGCGGCGTCGCACTCTGAGGCATACCCGCGCTCCAAGAGCCATGGCCACAGTTCGGGGAGGATGTGGTTGCGGTGATGCGCGCCTACCCGCTTCCAGTCCTCGCCCTGCCAGCGCCGCGCGTACTCGGCGGGATCCAGGCGGCAGGTGAGGTACACGCGTGTGCGCACCGGCGCGTTGCGAAAGCCCAGCAGCGGCTGGGGCTTGACCTGCCACGCTCCGGGACCGTCCTCGCCCAGCAGCTCACACAGGCTCTCGGCGTGCCCGCCGGCGTACAGCTGCTCGGCCTGCACCTTCAGCTCTCCGGGCCACAGGTGCAGCGTGAGGCGCTCCTCCTCGATGTCCAGCGCCGCGCGCTGCAGCGAGAGCACCCCGAGCGCCGTGTCCACGCGCACGTGCACGAGACCCGCGCGCTCGGGCACGATGCCCGTGGCTTCGCGCAATAGCGAGCGCAGCCGCCACTTGCGCCTGACGGGATCGCTGCCGACGCGGCGCAGGGTCCCAAACGGCAGCAGCTGCCCGAAGTCCTGGTGGGCGTAGGAGAGCACGTCCTTCACGATCGCCTGCTCGGCCGGGCCGAGCACGCCCAGCTCGACCAGCCGCCACCACGACTCGAGCAGGTCGTGCCAGCGCAGCACGCTCGTGCGCCGCTGCGCAAAGCGCGTGCCGCCGAGGTTCAGCTCGGCCACACGGTGTCCGTTGCGCCGTGCCCAGCGGCGGCACACCTTGCTCTCCAGCACCACCACGAGGTCGGGGTCGAAGCGCAGCACGCCGTCGAAGCGCTGGTTCTCATCGGTGTCGCTCACCTCTTCGGCCAGCTCGAACGGCTCGGTGTCGGGTGTCAGGAAGACGCTCACCAGACGTCCCCGCTGTACCTCGCCGGCCGCCACGTTTTCCTCTGACGGGTCGACGATGTTGGTGGCCTGCATGTCCACGATGCAATCGGGAAGCTGGCTTTGCGACGGCTCGCCGATCGCGGCCAGCAATGCCTCGCGTGCGAGTGGCACGAGCCGCAGCACGATCATCGCCGCACGTGTGAGCTGGTCCTCGTGCCCGCGAGACAGCTCGCGATAGGGCTCGAACACGTTCAGGTGTGGATTCGAGGTGGCACTCTCCATGACCCTCCCTCCTCGTTAGGAGCCATGGAGTTTATTGTACTCTACTGTTTCAAGGGTACGCCTACGCGGCTTCGAAGCTGACCACCCCGTCCGCTTCGCGCTCTGCCACTCGACCTTCGTCGATCAGCAGATCCACGTGGCCGAGCACCTCCGAGAGCGTCAGAAACGCCTGCGTGACGGCCACATTGCCCCACATCTCCTGGGCCAGCTCATACGCGTTGCTCGGACGCTTGACGATCAGGCCGTGCAGCTTGTCCGCGCGACGCGCGTGCATCCGCAGGCGCTCCTCGATCAACGCGCGATGGTCTTCCACCGGCTCGCCGTGGCCGCCGAACACGACGCTCAGCTCCATCTCACGTGTCTGCGCCAAGGAGTCCAGGTAGCTCATCAGCGCACGCGGACGCTGCTCGGAGTCTCCATCGACAGGCGTCCCCGCCCGGTCCTTCTTCCCGGTGTCCTCGCCGACCGATGGTGACTCCAGCGGCGCAACTCGCTCCATCCCATTCCCTCTGTCCCCGCCGGGGGACAGAGGCTCCAGAGGCTTCGACAAAAGAGGATTCGAGGAGATGCGCTTGAGCAGATGATCCCCGCCGAACAGCTCGCCCGAGGCTTCGTCGAAGAACACCGTGTCAGACGGGGAGTGGCCCGGGCGATACAGGACGCGCCAGTTGCGCGAGGCGAATTGCAGCAGCTCGCCCTCGGCGAGCGGGCGTGTCACATGAGCCGCGGCGCCCCACGCGCGAAAGCTCGCCGACACCGCGCGCAGCGCATACACCACGTCCTGCGGGATCCCGTTGCGCAGCATGATCTCCGCGGAGAAGCTGTCGTTCTCCTCCATCCGATGCTTGTAGTCGGCAAGCCACGGCGCGAGCCTGTCAAGCGCGCACACCTCGGCCCCCGAGCGCTTGGCGAGGATCTCGACAAGGCCGATGTGGTCGATGTGCTGGTGGGTCACCACGATCCGCTCCAGGTCCTCGACGCGGTGGCCATGCGCGGCGAGCGACGCTTCGAGCGTGGTCAGCGAGGTGGCCGAGTTCGGGCCCGCATCCAGCAGCGTGAGCGGCTCGTCCTCGATCAGGTAGCAGTTGACACGGCCCACCGCAAAAGGTGTGGGCACCGCGAGACAGTGCACTCCGCGCTCAGCAGCGCTTGCAAGCGCTTGCTCGGCGTCGCTCAAGATCTCATCGCGGTTCGCGGGGGTTGCGCTCGCTTCGCCGCGTGCAAACGGACGCGCAGCTCACGACCCGGTCGGCGCGGCCGAGCGGATCAGCTCGAGCACCTCGTCGCGGGCGCTCCGCATGTGCTCGTGCGAGCGCAACGACTCCAAGCACAGCCGCAGCAACGGCTCGGTGTTGGACGGCCGCACGTTGAAATGCCAGTCCTCGTAGTCGATCGAGACCCCGTCGAGCCAGCTCTGCTTCGCGTCGGAATAGCGCTCGGCGATCTCCTGCATCTTCGCCTGCTGGTCTGCCACCTCGCTGTTGATCTCACCGGAGATGAAATAGCGCTCTCGGTAGGGCGCCAGCAGCTCAGAGAGTCGCTTGCCGCTCAGCGACAGCTGCTCGAGGATCAACAGCGCCGGGATCGTGCCGGAGTCCGCGCAGTAGAAGTCGCGGAAGTAGTAGTGCCCCGAGACCTCGCCGCCGAACAGCGAGCCCTCCTTGCGCATCCGTGTCTTGAAGAACGCGTGGCCCACACGATTGATGTAGGGCTCCCCGCCCGCGCGCCTGACCGTGTCGGGCACCGCCCAGCTCGCTCGCACGTCATAGAGGATCGCCGAGGCTGGGTTCTTGCGCAGCAGCGACTCGGCCAGCAGGGCCGTGAGGAAGTCCCCGTCGACGAACTCGCCGGTGTCGTCGATGAAAAAGCAGCGGTCCGCGTCCCCGTCCCACGCGATCCCGAGGTCGGCGCCGGTCTCGATGACCTTCTCGATGATGAACTTGCGGTTCTCGGGCAGCAGCGGGTTGGGCTCGTGGTCGGGAAAGTTGCCGTCAGGGGTCCAGTAGGTCTCGATCGGATCGAGTCCGAGCCGCCTCAGCAGCGGCCCCACCATTGGGCCGGCCATCCCGTTGCCGCCGTCCACGACGACCTTCAGCGGTCGTACCGCATCGTGGTCGATCATCCGAAGCGCCACCGCCTGGAACTCCTCGTAGACATCGACCTCATGCGTGGAGCCGCGGGGAGGTGAGGGCTGTGCGCCGCCTGGCGTGTCCAACCCCTGCTCAATCGTCTGCCGGATGTCCTGGATGCCCTCATCCCCGGACAGCGCGATCGCCCCATCGCGCACGAGCTTTGCGCCCGTGTATGCCTTCGGGTTGTGCGAAGCGGTGCACATCAGCCCGCCGTCGAGCTCGCGTGAGCCGACCAGGAAATACAGCATCTCGGTGCCGACCTGCCCCGCGTCCAGCACGTCGGTGCCTTCGGTGAGCAGTCCCTCGCGATAGCGCCGCGCAAGCTCGGGTGCGGTCAGGCGCATGTCGCGGCCGAGTCCCACGCGCAGCTCGGTCGTCGGCTTACCCGAGAGTTTGGAGAGCACCCGTGCGAACGCGCGCCCGATCGCAAACGCCGCGTCGCCGTCGATCTGCTCGCCGTAGAGGCCGCGGATGTCATACGCCTTGAAGATGCCGGGATCGACTGCCATGCGGCCGACCATCCTAGAGGCATGTGGCCCAAGTATCCTTGACGGCTGTGTCGGGACATTCCAAGTGGGCGAGCATCAAGCACAAGAAGGCGATCGTCGACTCTCGTCGCGGCCAGCAGTTCACCAAGCTCGCGCGCGCTGTCACCGTGGCCGCACGCGACGGCGGCGGCGACCCGATCGGCAACGCGCCGCTCGCGCTCGCGATCGCCAAGGCCAAGGCCGCATCGATGCCCAAGGACAACATCGAGCGCGCGATCGCCAAAGGCACGGGGGAGGGCGGCGAGGCAGACGCGATCGAGACCGTTCTCTACGAGGGCTACGGGCCAGGCGGGGTGGCAGTGCTTGTGGAGGCGCTGACCGACAATCGCAACCGCACCGGCGCGGACGTGCGTCACGGCTTCTCCAAGCACGGCGGCAGCCTCGGCGAGCCCGGCTCGGTGGCCTACCTGTTCGAGAAGAAGGGCACGATCGCAGTCGATGCCTCGCGCTACTCCGAAGACGATCTGATGGTCGCGGTGGAGGCGGGCGCCGAGGACATCTCCGTGGATGAGGACGTCGTTGAGATCGTCACCCAGCTCGGCGACTTCGCGGCCGTCCAGGATGCACTGGAGCAGGCCGGGGTGGAGATCGAAAGCGCCGAGCTTGCCTACGTCCCCTCCAGTCAGGTGCCGATCGACGAGGGTCACGCGAGGAGCCTGATGAAGCTGATCGACGTGCTCGAAGAGCTCGATGACGTAGATGCCGTGTACGCGAACTTCGACATACCCGCCGACGTGCTCGAGCGCGTTGCCGGATAGACCCCCGGTCGTAGTCCTCTGCGGTGGACGGGGCACACGACTGCGAGAGCACACCCAGGAGATCCCGAAGCCGCTCGTGGAGATCGGGGGGCTGCCGATCGTGTGGCACGTGATCCAGCTCTACGCTGCCCATGGCTTCGAGCGCTTTCTGCTCGCCACCGGCTACAAGGGCGAGCTGATCGGACGGTTTGCCAGGGAGACAGACTGGCCGGACGGGGTGCACGTGGAATGCGTCGACACCGGTCTCGACACGTCCACGGGCGGGCGCATCAAGCTGCTCTCTGAGCGGTTGGATTGCGAGCGTTTCTGCGCGACCTACGCAGACGGGCTGGCGAGCGTGGATCTCGCGCGACTACTGGACTTCCACGGCGCCCACGGGCACCTGGCGACGATGACAGTCGTGCGACCGGAGCTGCAGTTCGGCGTCACCGAGCTGGACGATCGAGACGGGCGCGTACTCGGCTTTCGCGAGAAGCCGCGCTCAGAGCACTGGATCAACGGCGGCTTCTTCTGCTTCGAGCGGGGTGTGCTCGACTACCTTGCTGAGGACAGCGTGCTCGAGCGCGAGCCACTGCAGCGCCTGGCGGGCGAGGGCGAGTTGCGCGCCCATCGCCATGAGGGCTTCTGGGAGTGCATGGACACCTACAAGGACGCCGTGGCGCTCAACGACCTGTGGGCGGCCGGCAACGCTCCGTGGCGCAGCTGGGATTGAGCAGCTCCCGAGCCGGCGCCCGGGCCGGTCGCGGACAGGCTGTGGGGGCGGGTTGCGAGCAGGCGTCCGGGGTGCCGCGCAGAATCCTTCAGTTGATGATCGTTCTCGGCATAGACCCCGGCCTCGCCAACACCGGCTACGGGGTGGTGACGCGCTCTCACGGGCGCCTTGCCGCACTTGACGGTGGCGTGATCGAGACGCGCGCCGGCATCCCACCCGAGAGGCGTCTGACTGACATCCACGCAGCGATCGCGGCCCTGCTTGACGAGCACGAGCCCGACGCGGTGGCTTTGGAGGAGCTGTACTTCGGCCAGAATGTGCGCAGCGCATTTGCTGTCGGCCACGCGCGCGGCGTGGTGATGCTCGCCGCCGGACAGCGAGGTCTTCAGTGCACCAGCTACACGCCACAGAAGGTCAAGTCCGCGGTGTGCGGCCACGGGCGTGCACCCAAGGATCAGGTCGCGCGCATGGTGCAGACGCTGCTGGCGCTGCCTCACGCGCCGGCGAGCGACCACGCCTCGGATGCGCTCGCGGTGGCCGTCTGTCACATCAACTGCGCTCCGCTCGAGAACTCTCGCGCGCGCGCCCTCGCGCTGGCCGACGGGGTGCCGCTCGGATGATCTCGCTGCTGCGTGGAGAGGTGGCGATCCGCCGCGCCGATCATGTGGTGATCCTGTGCGGGGGCGTCGGCTATCGCGCTGCCGTCTCAGCGGAGACCCTGCGTCACGTTCCCGCCGTCGGTGGGCAGAGCACGCTGCACACCCACCTGGTTGTACGCGACGACGCGCTGCTGCTGCACGGCTTTCACTCCGACCAGGAGCGGGACCTGTTCCTGATGCTGCTGTCGGTGCAGGCGGTCGGTCCGAAGGTCGCGGTCGCCGTTCTCTCGAGTGGCCCCCCGCGTGAGTTGATCGCGGCGATTGCCGGCGGTGACGCGTCTCGTTTCCAGTCGGTGCCCGGCATCGGCAAGCGCACCGCCGAGCGGATCATCGTGGAGTTGCGCGAGAAGGTGGACGTAGACGGTCACCCCGATGGGCCGATCTTCGCTCATCGCGGCGAGGGACCTCGGGCGCTCGCTCACGAGGGGCTGCTCGCGCTTGGCTACACCTCCACCGAAGCCGAGCAACTGCTGCGCGACGCCGACACCCAGGAGCGCGCAGGCGGCGAGAGCGCCGAGGAGCTGATCGCCGGCGCGCTGCGCACAGCGAGGGCTGCCTAAGCATGACCGAGACGACTCGCATCCAAACCCCTTATCTGACGCCCGAGGACGAGCTCGATCGCTCGCTGCGTCCGCGCAGCCTCGAGGAGTTCGTGGGCCAGTCAACGCTGCGCGAACAGCTTGCGGTGGCGATCGAGGCCGCCGGTGCCCGCAAAGAGGCGCTCGACCACCTGCTGCTCGCCGGGCCTCCGGGACTGGGCAAGACTTCGCTCGCGCAGATCGTCGCGACCGAGCTGGAGGTGCCGTTCGTGCAGACGGCCGGTCCGGCGCTGGAGCGCAAGGGTGACATCGCATCGTTTCTCACTGCGCTGGAGCCCGGCAGCGTGTTCTTCGTGGATGAGATCCACCGTCTGCCGCGGACGCTCGAGGAGACTTTCTACCCCGCGATGGAGGACCGGCGCCTGCCGATCACCGTCGGACAGGGCGCCGGCGCTCGGATCGTGACGCTCGAGCTGCCGCAGTTCACCCTGATCGGCGCCACCACCCGCACCGGCCTGCTCACCACACCGCTGCGCGACCGCTTCGGAATCCACGCACGCCTGGAGCACTACGACACCGAGGATCTGGTCGAGATCGTCACGCGCTCGGCGGCGATCCTGCAAATCGACATCGACGAGCACGGTGCGCGCGCGATCGCGGCGCGCAGCCGCGGCACCCCGCGCGTGGCCAACCGCCTGCTCAAGCGTGTGCGCGACTACGCCGAGGTGCGCCTCGATGGGATCGTCAGTGCCGGCGCGGCCCAGGGCGCACTCGACCTGCTCGAGGTGGACGAGCGCGGCCTCGATCGCCTCGACCGTGAGATCCTGCGCGCGATCTGCGTCAAGTTCGACGGGGGACCTGTAGGTCTCTCGACGCTCGCGGTCGCGGTCGAGGAGGAGCAGGACACGATCGAGGACGTGTACGAGCCGTTCTTGCTCCAGCAGGGATTGATCAAGCGCACCGCGCGCGGCAGGGTCGCGACCGCCGCCGCCTTCCAGCACCTCGAGATCGATCCACCGACCCCGGAGCCTCGTTCGAGCGCACTGTTCTAGCGGGAGCAAGCTCGATGTTGGCCCGGTCGCACGTCGGCCGCCCGGCTCCCCTACTCTGTGAAGTCCTATGGCTCATCCATTCATCTGCCCAAACTGCGGACACCGCACGAGCGAGGTCGATCGCAATATCGGCTTCACGCGCCAGCGCAAGGGTTGCGCCAAGTGCGGCTTTGCCTTCCTGTTCGAGCTGCTCGACGACTACTACCCCGCCCCGGACGCAGCGTTCTTCGTATGTGACGGAGAGGGCCGCGTGATCGGATGCGGGCGCAACTCGTTCGCGTTCACGGGCCTGGAGGAGGAGGGCGTGATCGGCCAGCGCGTCGAGCAGGTGCTCGGTCTCACGTTCTCAAACGGCGACGATCCCGTGGAAACCGTGCTCGAGTGGGGTGTGCGCGCACTCGACGTGCCGGTACGAGTCAGCGGCGAGCGCGACGTGGAAGCGACCGCGAAGGCGGACATGTTCCCCGCCTATGACACCGACGAGGGCGGGCTGCTGCTCGTGCTGACCCCCGACAGGTAGCCTGGAGCAATGGGTAATCGCCGCCGAAACGCCTTCGTACTGTTGATCGTCGCGGGCCTCGTGATCGCCTCGCTCGTGGTCATCGTGAGCAAGCCAACACGCCTTGGCCTCGACCTGAAGGGCGGCGTGCAGCTGATCTATCAGGGCCAGGCAACCGCGCAGTCGAAGGTCAACCCCGAATCGTTGAACCGCGCGATCGCGATCATGCGCAAGCGCGTGGATCAACTCGGTGTGGCACAGCCCGAAATCCAGCGCACCGGCGAAAAAGAAATCGACGTGTCGTTGCCGGACGTCAACAATGCCCAGCGCGCCCAGGAACAGGTCGGCGAGACCGCCCAGCTGTTCTTCTACGACTGGGAGCCCAACGTGATCGGCCCCGACGGTCAACCGGCACCGACCGAACCGAAGGTGACCGGTGGACCCACTCCCGCCACATACGCGACCGGACTGCCGGAGTACGAAGCTGTGCAGCGCGCGCTGAAGCGTAAGCCGATCCTTCGCAAAAACGACACCACCTACGACGAGGGCTGCACGCCCGCGCAGGTCGGCGGATGCCTATATGGCCAGTGGTATCTGCTCGAACCGGCCACCAAAAAGGTGCTGAGGGGTCCCGACAACACCGAATCGGAGCTGTATCCCGCGCCCGCGCACGCCAAGGAGACCAAGGCGGTGCGTGTCAACCCCGGCACCGTGCTTGCGCAGGCCCAGCCGCTCACGGGCACCGACGGCAAGGTCACCGAGGCCTCGCCGGAAAGCTGGTACGTGCTCAACGACGATCCGGCGCTTGAAGGCAACGACATCAAGAACCCGACCCAGAACACCGACACCAACACCGGCCAGCCGGATGTCACGTTTGAATTCAGCTCCAGCGGCGGCAAAACCTTCCAACGCGTGACCAAGGAAATCGCCCAGCGCGGCGAAGCGGCGGCGCTGCCGGGGGTGCGCAAGGAAGACGCATTGCAGCACTTCGCCGTCGTACTCGACAACCAGATCATCACGGCGCCATCGATCGACTACACCCAGTTCCCGGAAGGGATCGACCCGACCAGCGGATCGGAGATATCCGGCGGCTTCACGCTCACCTCGGCGCAAAACCTGGCGGACGAGCTTCAGTCCGGCGCGCTGCCGATCAAGCTCGAACTGATCTCCCAGTCGCAGGTATCGGCCACGCTCGGCAAGACCGCCCTCAAACAGGGATTGATCGCGGGGCTCGTCGGTCTGGCGGTCGTGTGCCTGTTCCTGCTCGCCTTCTACCGCGTGCTCGGGGCGATCGCGGTCGGTGGGCTGGCGATCTACGGGATCTACTTCTACGCGCTGATCAAGCTGATCCCGATCACGATGACCCTGCCCGGAATCGCGGGTCTGATCCTCACGATCGGCATCGCGGCGGACGCGAACATCGTGATCTTCGAGCGCATCAAGGAGGAGATCCGTGGCGGGCGCTCGATCGCGGCGGGCATCGCGACCGGCTACAAGCGCGGCTTCGCGGCGATCGTGGACGCCAACGTGGTGACGTTCATGACCGCGTTCATCCTGTTCGCGCTGGCCACCGCCGAAGTGCAGGGTTTCGCGTTCACGCTCGGGATCGGCACGATGCTGACACTGTTCACGGCCGTGCTCGCCACACAGGCGGCGCTAGGCACGATGGGGCGCTCGCGGGCTGTGTCGCACCCCGCACTGCTGGGTGCCAGCAAGCGCAAGCGCAAATGGACCTTCGATTTCATGGGCGCCTCGCGCTGGTTCTTCTCCCTGTCGGGTTGCATCCTGATGATCGGCGCGCTTGCGATCGGCGGCAGGGGCATCAACTTGGGCATCGACTTCACCTCCGGCACACGCATCCAAACCAACTTCGTCAAGTCGGTGAGCGAGAACGAAGTCCAGTCGGCGATGTCGGCGGCCGGCTACCCGGACGCCGAGGTTCAGAAGTACTCGAACAAGGGCATCGGCGGTCAGGGCTACCAGATCTCCTTGAAGAAGCTGAGCCCCGAAAAGGTCGTGCGGATCCAGTCCGATCTCGACACAAAGTTCGGATCGGGGCCGCGCTCGCCGGGTACCAAGAACTTCTCGAGCACCTCGATCGGACCGACGTTCGGCAAGACGGTCGCCAAAAGCGCGATCCTCGCGATCATCGCATCGCTGCTGGTGATCTCGATCTACATCGCGCTGCGGTTCGAGTGGAAGTACGCCGTGCCTGTGCTGATCGCGCTGATGCACGACCTGCTGATCACCGCCGGCGTGTATGCGCTCACCGGAAGGGAAGTGACGACCTCGACGGTGGCGGCCCTGCTCACGATTCTCGGGTATTCGATGTACGACACGATCATCGTGTTCGATCGTGTGCGCGAGAACGTGCCACGAATGCCTCGCGCGGCGTTCTCGCAGATCGTCAACCGCTCGATGTCTGAGGTTCTGACCCGTTCGCTGGCCACGAGCTTCTGCACGCTGCTGCCGGTCACGGCGATCCTCCTGTTCGGGGGATCGACATTGAAGGACTTCGCGTTCGCGATGATGGTCGGGATCGCATCGGGCGCGTATTCCTCGATCTTCATCGCCTCGCCAGTGCTCACGCATTGGAAGGAGCGTGAGGGCATCTACCGAAACCGCCGTGCGCGGATCGAGCGTGACTTCGGCTACGTGCCGGCGTATGCGACCGCCGCCGAGGGGCCGGTCAACGTGGAGCCCACGCCGAAGGCCAAGCGTGGTGGGCGACGCGGCGCGAGCGCCGCCGACGATCCCGGCGAGCAGCTTTCAAAGCAGGAGTTCGACGAGCTGGTGCGCGACATCGAGCCCGAGCTCGCCGAGCAGCCGGGCGCTGGAAGATCGGCAGGCGCTCGCGCCGGCGTCGGCTTGCGCCGTGGCGGACGTGCGAGCAAGCCCGAGGTAAAGCAGCCGGATGAGGCGAGCGAGCAGGACGAGCAGACCTCACAGCGCGATCCGGCGGCCGACCTGACACCTGAGGATCTTGTGATGAAGGACAGTGCGCCGCGGCGCGAGAAGTCGCGCCGGTCGCGCAACAGAAGACACGGAAGGTCCCGTTGATGGGCCGATCCGCAAATATCGACGGCACTCAGAGGAGGCCTCGCTGATGGGAATGCTCGGCTGGGTGATGGTTGGCCTTTCGATCTGGCATTTCACGATCTGGCTGCCCGACCGTTTCTGGGGCGGGATCGTCGGTGCGTTCGTGGGCTCGCTCGTCGGTGCGATCTTCACCGGGCTTTTGATCTACGGGCTCAAGACGTCCTCCTTTCACGTGCCCGGTCTGAAAACGACCGACATCGCCGTCGTTCTCTACGCGGCGCCCGGCGCCGTGATCGGTATCGCGGCGGTCTACTTCGAGGGAATCCGGCGCAGCAGCGCACCGGCCGCCGGACGCAGCGCCTGAGCTGCCGCGCTTTCAAGACTTCCGTCTAGTGCGCCCCGTAGTGTGGGCGCACGATGGTCCGCTTCGATATCTCCGATTGCAGTGAGCGGGACGTCGCTCGCCTGCGCGCGCAATTGCGAGTGAGCGACGCGATCGCGCAGGTACTGGTTCGTCGTGGCTACGGCGATCCGGAGCGAGCGCGAGCGTTCCTGGCGGCCGACGAGCGCCATGAGTTGAGCGCGTTCGCGGGCTTGCGGGATGCAGCCGAGGCGATCCTCGTGCACGTGCGCGCGGGCAATCCGATCACGATCCACGGCGACTACGACGTCAACGGGGTGTGCGCGACCGCGATACTCGTGCGCGCGTTGCGCAAGCTCGACGCGCAGGTCAACTGGTACCTGCCCGACAGGGCGACCGACGGTTACGGCCTGAGCTCGGCGACCGTTCGGCGGCTTGCCGGCAGGCACGGCGAGGACCGCGAGCAAGGCACGCGGCTCTTGATCACCGTCGACTGCGGGATCACGGCGGTCGAGGAGGTGGCGCTGGCACGCTCGCTGGGGATCGATGTGATCGTCAGCGACCATCACCTGCCACGCGCCGACGGCGTGCTCCCGGACGCCCCGATCGTACATCCAAGCCTGTGCGGGTATCCCTGCGCCGAGCTGTGCGCGGCGGCGGTCGCCCACAAGCTCGCCCAGGCCGTGCTCGATGCCGCCGGAGAGGATCGGATCGAGATCGATGAGGATCTCGATCTCGTCGCGCTTGCCACGATCGCGGACGTGGTGGCACTGGTGGGCGAGAATCGCAGCCTCGCGCGCCGCGGCTTGCAGGCGCTGGCCAGCACCACCAAGCCGGGTTTGCGCGCACTGATGACGGTTGCGCGGGTGGAGCCGGGGAAGGTGAACGAGCGGGCCGTAGGGTTTGGACTGGCTCCCCGCATCAATGCCGCCGGGCGCTTGTATCGAGCCGACGCCGCGCTCGAGCTGATCCTCACTACCGATCCGATCAGGGCCGCGCAGGTGGCGGAGGAGCTCGATCGCGCCAACAGCGAACGTAGGCACACCGAGCAGGCGATCCGCTTCCAGGCCGAAGCGCAGATCGAGCAGACGGAGGACCGCGATCGACGCTCGGCGTTCGTGCTCGCCGGAGAGGGCTGGCACCCCGGAGTGATCGGGATCGTCGCTTCACGCCTGGCCGAGCGCTATCGCCGCCCGGTGGTGCTGCTCTCACTCGATGGCGACAGCGCCCGCGGTTCGGGGCGCTCGATCGAGGGGTATGACCTGCTTGCGGGGCTGACGGCGTGCTCGGAGCAACTCGGGCGCTACGGCGGCCACAGCGCGGCCGCGGGAGTCGAGCTCGGGCGCGAGCGCGTGGCCGCCTTCGCGGCGGCGCTCGACGCCCACGCCGCAAGCGTGCTCTCCGCGCGGGAGCTGGTCCCGCGCGAGCGCGTGGATGCGATCGTCGAGGGCCCCGAGCTGGGCATGGAGCTCGCCGAGGAACTTGCCGAGCTCGCCCCGTTCGGAAGGGGCAACCCGGTGGTGTCGCTGATGGTCTCAGGCGCTGTGCTGAGCGACGTGCGCCCGATGGGAGAAGGCAAACATGCTCGCTTTACAGTCGAATCGGGGGGCGCGCACGCGCGCGCCGTGGCGTTCGGCAACGACGGCAAACTCGGCTTGGTCGACGGCGAGGCGGTCGAGGCGACGTTCGTGCTCGAGGTGAACGAATGGAGGGGCGTCAGCGAGCCGCGACTGGTGCTGCGCCATGCACAATCCGCACAGCCACCGCCGATCGCCCTCGTCCAGCCGGCAGGTGAGCTCGTCCTGTTCTGAGATTTAGTGCCCATAGCCTCTGGGACACCTGCACATCGACGCGGAAGGCTACGATTTAGGTATGGCTGAAACCAGGCATACGCAGGTTGACACACCACCCAGGTCGGTGAGCGCGCCGCGGGCGCGCCGCGCGGAGTTGAGCGAGTTCGAGCGACGGCTGCTCGACGACCTGTTTGCGATCGTCTCAGAGCACGCTGCCGACGTGGCGGTGGAGATCGACCGCGAGCGCGTCGAAGACGCGTTCGTGTTCGCCTGCGAGCATCACGCCGACCAGCGCCGCAAGTCCGGCGAGGATTTCATCGTGCATCCGGTCGGCGTGGCGCGGATCTGCGCCGGCATGCGTCTTGACACCGAGACGCTGTGCGCGGCGCTCTTGCACGACACCGTCGAGGACACCTCCGCGTCGATCGAGGAGGTGCGCGAGCGCTTCGGCGAGGAGATCTCGGGGATAGTGGACGGCGTCACGAAGTTGACCGGCATCACCTTCCAGTCACGCGACGAGGCGCAGGCCGAGAACTACCGCAAGATGATGGTCGCGATGGCCAGCGACGCGCGAGTGATCCTGATCAAGCTCGCCGATCGACTGCACAACATGCGCACGATCGACGCGATGCCCAAGCAGAAGCAGCTGGAGAAGGCTCGCGAGACGCTCGAGATCTACGCGCCGATCGCACATAGGCTCGGTATCCACGCGATCAAGTGGGAGCTCGAGGATCTCGCGTTCGCCACGCTTCACCCCCGCAAGTACCGCGAGATCAAGGAGCTGGTCTCCCAGCAGCGTGAGGATCGCGAGCGCTATGTGGCCGAGGCCGGCGACTATCTGGCAAGCGAACTGCAGACACTGGGGATATCGGCGCAGATCGCCGGACGTGCCAAGCATTTCTACTCGATCTACTCGAAGATGACCAAGAAGGGGCGCGAGTTCAACGAGATCTACGACCTCACGGCGATGCGCGTGATCGTCGAGTCGGTGAAGGACTGCTACGGCGCGGTTGGTGTGATCCATTCGCTGTGGAAGCCATTGCCAGGACGCTTCAAGGACTTCATCGCGATGCCGAAGTTCAACATGTACCAGTCGCTGCACACGACCATCATCGGGCCCGAGGGACGACCCTTGGAGATCCAGATCCGCACGCGGGAGATGCACGAGATGGCCGAGTTCGGCGTGGCGGCGCACTGGATGTACAAGCAGCATCCGCCCAGCAAGAACGGCTCCGGCGGGCCGGATGACGACGCGAAGCTGAAGTGGCTGCGCTCGATGCTCGACTGGCAGAAGGAGATGTCAGACCCGCACGAGTTCATGGAGAGCTTGCGCATCGACCTGTTCGAGGACGAGGTGTACGTGTTCACTCCCAAGGGGGAGGTGAAGTCCCTCGCGGCGGGGGCCACTCCACTGGACTTCGCCTATGAGGTGCACACCGAGATCGGCCACCGCTGCGTAGGCGCGCGCGTGAACGGCAAGATCGTGCCGCTGCACTACGAGCTGCGCTCGGGCGACATCGTTGAGATCCTCACCGCCAAGCGCGAGCGCGGGCCCTCGCGCGACTGGCTCGCGGTGGTCAAGACGACACGTGCGCGCAACAAGATCAAGCAGTGGTTCAAGGCGGAGTCGCGCGAGGACACTGAGCACACCGGGCGCGAGCTGTTGCAGGAACACCTCAAAAAGCAGGGGCTACCGGCGCAGAAGATCACCGGCTCGGCGCTGCTGGCGGACGTGATCCGCGAGATGGGCTACCGCAAGGCGGACGATTTCTACATCGCGCTCGGCGGATCGAAGATCTCGCCGAAGGTGGTCGTCAACAAAGTTCTACAACGCCTCAAGCAGGGAGAGGCCGCCGACGGCGACGCCACCGCGACCGATCTGCTGAAGGTCGGCCGCCCGCGTCAGCGCCCAACGAGCTCCTCCAGCCAGTACGGGATCGCGGTGGACGGCGTCGACGACGTGATGCTGCGCCTCGCCAAGTGCTGCCGTCCGGTGCCGGGCGATCCGATCGTGGGCTACATCTCACTCGGCCGTGGAATCACGATCCACCGCAAGGACTGCCCCAACGCAAGGCTGCTACAGCGCAACCCCGAACGTTTCACCGACGTGAGCTGGGAGGGCGATCAGGAGACCTCGTTCGTGGTCGAAGTGCACATCGACGCGTGGGATCGTCACCATCTGCTGGCCGACCTTTCGCGGGCTTTCTCGGAGTCGGGCGCGAACATTCTCGAAGCGCGTTGTCTGTCGAGCCCCCCGATGGTCAAGAACCGCTTCGTGGTCGAGCTCGCGGACACCCAGAGCTTGAAGGGCGCGATCTCGCGTCTGCGCAACACCGAGTCGGTGTTCGACGCCTACCGGGTCACCCCGGGCGCCTAGGCGGACACTGGGCGGCGCGATACTGCGTCCTCGGTTACTCATGTGCAAAGCACATTTCGCTCCCTGCGTCCTTGTCTCGCTTGCCCAGTGTCCGCCTAGGAAGGCTCGGGGTTAAGGTTCTCGCTCAGGAGAGGACGTTCAGAGCGCGTGGAAGCACCGAGTAGCGCGCCTCCATCACGTCGCCTAGAAAATCTCCGTCAACCTGTAGCGGCAGAGGTTGCTCGTTGCCCGAGCGAACGGTCAGCTCGTCGCTGTCGCCGAGCGCCGTGACATGACGGTGGCCTACCACCCGCGCGTGCTTCGAGAACGCGCGAAAGGCGATCGATGGCATGTCGTGAGGTCGCGCACGGCGCAGGACGCAGGTCTGCAAAGTTCCCGAATCGAGCTCCGGTCCCTCGGCGACCTCGATCGGCCGGTCGTTGAAGTAGGTGAACGGCGAGCCGTTCTGGACGATCGCGGTGACCCCGCTCGATTGCCGTCCGTCGATCTCAACAGCGAGATTGGGCGGTTTGAAGATGTAACGGCGGGTAAACGTGCTCACGGCCGCCCACGTGAAGTAGTAGGCGCCAAGGCGCGCCTTCAGGTGTGGGTTGGAGTCCACGCGCTGAACCACGCTTGCGTCCAGGCCGAGACCCGAGGCGAATGTGAAGCAACGACCGTTGACCACGCCTAGGTCCACCTTGCGCGGATGCCAGTCGTCGGCCATCGAGAGCAGGTGCTCGGTCGCGTCAACGAGCTCGCCGGGGATGCCGAGGATCTTCCCGTACACGTTGGCCGATCCGCCCGGCAGACAGGTTAGTGGGGTGGGCGAGCCCTGCAGCCCGTTGGCCGCTTCGTTGACGGTCCCGTCCCCACCGAAGGCGACCACCACGTCATAGCCCTCGTGAGCCGCCTCGCGGCACAGCTCGATCGCGTGGCCGCGCGCCTCGGTGTCGACCGCGTCAACCTCGTAGCGGCCCTGGAGCGCATACACGACCAGGTGGCGCAATCTGTCGGAGACGGTCGTGGCGTACGGATTGACGATGATCAGCATCCGCTTCTTGCTCGCCGGGGTGAGCGGCTCGAAGACGTTGGTGCTCTCCGAGGGCGATCGATCCTGGGGACGTACGCTGGCGCTCACGGCAAGCCCTACACCACCGGCGTGCAGGCGTTACCGAGCGTGCTCGCAAAGCCGCGAAAACGGGCCTTGTGTTCTGTCGGCGAGCCTCGTATACTTCCCCTCGCATAGCTGAACACATCCAGAGGGGTGGAGGGACCTGGCCCAGTGAACCCCCGACAACCACCGTGTAAGAGCGGCAGGTGCCAATTCCAGAGAGATGTGTGGCGGGCTTCCAGTCTTTGCCACACGGTTCACCGGCAAAGACGAATTGATGGAAGGAGCCCCCTGTGGCTGTCACACACCTTAGATGCAGAGAGTGCCGTACCGAGTACCCCCTGGAGGCGCTGTACGTCTGCGATCGCTGCTTCGGTCCGCTCGAGGTCGCCTACGACCACAGCCGTCTCAGCAACGACATCGACGAGCTGCGCCGGCGCATCCAAGCCGGCCCGCAGAACATCTGGCGCTACGCCGACTTCCTGCCCGTGCTCGACGGACCCCCGGGGCCCTCGGGCCGCTTGGCATCGCGCACCGGCCTGCCGGCTGGCTGCACGCCGCTGATCAAGGCCGACCGGCTCGCCAAGCGACTCGGGTTGCGTGAGGTGTGGGTCAAGAACGACGCCGCCAACCCAACCCACTCCTTCAAGGATCGCGTCGTGTCGGTCGCGGTGACGCGGGCGCGCGAGCTTGGGTTCAAGACGATCGCGTGCGCCTCCACCGGCAACCTCGCCAACTCCGTCGCGGCCCACGGAGCGGCGCTGGGACTCGAGTCCTACGTGTTCATCCCCGCCGACCTGGAGGAGCAGAAGATCCTCGCGACCGGCATCTACGGGACGAAACTGGTCGCCGTGAAAGGCAACTACGACGACGTCAACCGGCTCTGCACCGAGCTGTCGGCCGAGCGAGACTGGGCGTTCGTGAACGTCAACCTGCGTCCTTACTACGCCGAGGGATCGAAGACGCTCGCGTATGAGATCGCCGAGCAGCTCGGCTTCGAGCTGCCCGACCGTGTCATCGCACCCAAAGCATCGGGGTCGCTGTTCACGAAGATCGCCAAGGGTTTTGAGGAGTGGCGCGAGCTCGGGCTCGTCAACGGCGATCTGCCCAAGATGAACGGAGCCCAAGCCGACGGCTGCTCGCCGATCGCCACAGCATTCGCTAACGGTCACGACATCTGCAAGCCCGTGAAGCCCGACACGATCGCCAAGTCGCTTGCGATCGGCAATCCGGCCGACGGACCGTATGCGCTTGAGATAGCAAGGAAAAGCGGCGGCTCGATCGATTCCGTCTCAGACCAGGAGATTCGTGACGGCATCGCGTTGCTGGCACAGACGACCGGCGTCTTCACCGAGACCGCGGGCGGCGTCACCACCGCCGTGCTGGCGAAGCTCGCGGCGCGTGGGGACATAGATCCCGACGAGCGCGTCGTGCTCGTCATCACCGGAGAGGGCCTGAAGACGCTCGACGCGGTGCGTGGCGCATTCGAGTCCCACGAAATAGATCCTTCGGTCGAGCAGTTCGAGACGCTCGTAGAGAGCGCGCCGGTGAGCGCGCCGATCGCGTTCGCGGGCGCGGGGAGCTGAGCGCGATGGGCGTCACAGTCAAGATCCCCACCCAGCTCAGGGCCGCCGCCGGTGGAGAGAGCGAAGCGCAACTCGAAGGCGCAACCGTGCGCGAGGTCCTGGACAGCCTGTATGAGCGCTACGACGGTCTCAGCGAGCGCCTGGCAGACGAAAGCGGTTCGCTGCGGCGCTTCGTAAACGTGTACCTGAGCGGCGAGGACATCCGTTTCCTCGATGGGCTGGACACTCCGGTGGATGACGGCGCGGAGCTGACGATCCTGCCGGCTGTCGCCGGCGGCTAACGCGACGGCGCGTGCTGAGCAGAGGCGACCGGGTGCGCTGAGCTCGGCGGCGTCGAACCGCTGACGCCGATCGTGGACACCAGCCCGGCTGCGCACATCGCGCCGATCGTGAGCGCACGAATCCGTTTAGGGGTGAGCCAGCCGAGGTTGTGGGTCTGCATCCATGTCCGAAAACCGGAGGCCGCGGAGGCAGCTGCCATTGCGCATCCGACGCACATGGGTCGATCGTAGCGGCCAACCCTGCCGTATGCGCAAGTTCGGTCGCGCTCAGAGACCGAACCAGCGCGCGCGACGGCTGGATCCGAAGCGCTGCTTGTCCGCCGCAAGCTCGGCCGACGGCTCGCCAAAGACGCCAGTCGGTTTCGGCCCGGAAAGAAAGTCCACCTCCACGCGGCCGATCCGCCCGGCGCCAAACTCGATGAAGCAGATGCCGATCCCATCGTAACGAGCAGGCTGCTCGCCGCCGCGAATGCTCGCGATCACCGAAGCCGCCACCACTCTGGCCGCTCCCTCGGCGAACACTCCCGCCTTGGGGACACCGGCGGTCGTGACGTCCCCGACGGCATACACACCCGGATACCTCGTTTGCAGAGTCGCTGAGTCAACCGGTATATAGCCGTTCTCGGTCATGCCGCTCTCGATGACCACATCAGGGGCGCGATGCTTCGGCACACCCAGAAAAAGGTCATATGGCAACTCGCTGTCGTCGTCGAGCACAGCTACGCCGCGTGCCACGTCAACCGAGCTCACGCGGCGGCCCGGAACAAACGCTATGTCGCACTCGCCAAAAGCTGCCTCCAGCGCGCGCGAAGTATCCGGCGAGGGCGGGACGGGGGTCCCGAGCGGCAGGACGAAGGTAATCTCGCAGTCCTCGCGCACGCCGCGAGTCAATAGATAGTCGTGCAGCAGCAGAGCGGTCTCACTCGGCGCCGGAGGACACTTGAAAGGCGCCCCGCAGACACCGATGATCGCCCTACCTTGCTCGAACTCCGGGAGTAGCTCGCTCAGCCGCTGTGCACCGGCCACCGAGTAGAACTCGTTGCTCTCGGCGAGTCCCGGCGTGGCATCGAAGTCGTAGTCGGCGCCAAGCGCCACGACAAGGACATCCGCCTCGTGAACACCTGACTCGGTGGTCACACTGCGGGCCTCGGGATCGATCGTCGTGATCGCCTCGCGCAGGAAGCGCACACCCGGCTTGACGATCTCACGGTAGGGGAGGCGTACGGCGTCCAGAGTCGTCCTGCCGAACATCACGTCGAGCTTGGAGTACCCAAAGACGAACGAGTCGTTCTTGTCGATCAAGGTCACTTCGACCTCATCGCCCAGCGTCTCAGAGAGCGTCGTCGTCAGCTCAAGGCCGCCGAAACCGGCTCCGAGGACGACGACACGAGTCTTCATCGGCCGAGCATACACCCAAGGGGTGCAAACGCCGCCTGATTCCAGACCACCAATTCCAAGAAACCCAGGACAGATCGCCGACTCCAACAAAGCCGGTCAGATCATGGTGGCCAGCGAATCCCGGTCAGTACTTCACGTGTGCTTCGGCTTCCGTGTAGGGGACGCCTTCTTCCTGCTTGAGCTTCAACGCGGCTTCGCTCGTGCCCGATGCTGGGCTCGTGTATTCAAAAGTCGTGGACGATTCGGCGAGGCCCGAAGCGGGGATTGCCAGGGCCGTGGCATTTGCGAGCGTGCCTTCGCCACCTGTCTTTTCGACCTTCGCCTTGATGGTGGTGCCGAGGCCGCTCACGACGTTGCCGTACATGTCCGTCACGCTGGCGTGAGCCTTGAACTTTTTGGCGGACCCGATGGTGGTCGTGGCGCAGGCAAATGGGCAACTTCCCGCTTCGAGTTTTCCGGCGCTCACTTCGGGGCGCGCCCACGCGAGGCGTTCCGGCGCCGCCGGAGTGACGGTGAGCGAAGCTGACGTGCCTTCGGCGCTGCCTTCCTTGGCCTTGAGCGCGATGCTCTGGGCGTCGTAGAGCTTGATCGCGGAGGCCATGCCCACGCCTTCGCTGAATGCGACCGCCGTGGCCGTGCTTGGGTATTCGGGCGCTGTGCCGCTGGCGGAATTCGCCGGGCCGCTCCACACAAGCGTCTTTGCGCCCGTGTAACCGGTGGCGATGTTGCCCCATTCGTCGGTGGCGGTGAGCGTCACGTTGAAGGCGACCCCAGCTTCCACTTCGCTTGGCGCGGGCACGCTGAATTTCTTGGTGGCGGCCACCTTGACGGTGAAGGAGCCGGACACGCCTTCGATCGAGCCGTCCGTGACTTTGAGCGCGGTGCTCTGAGCGTCGTAGAGCTTGATGCTGGTCGCTTTGCCCACGCCACTGGCGAACGTGACGGTTGTTGCCGTGGTCGGGTATTCGGGGGCGTGCCCGCTGGGGGAGCCGGCCGGTCCACTCCAACTGAGCGTCTTTGCACCCGTGTAGCCGGTGGCGGTATTGCCGTATTCGTCGCGTGCGGTCAGCGTCGTGTTGAAGGAGCTGCCCGCGGTCTGTTCCGCAATCGCGGCGAACACGAGTTCCTTGGCAGCGACGGACTTGACCGCGATTGATGCGCTGCCTTTCGCGCTGGCGCCTTCTTTGACGGTGAGCGTGACGGCGGCGACGGCGTCGTAGAGGTCGATTTCGCTCGCCGTGCCCACGCCGCCGGTGAACGTGACGGTCGTTGCCGAGGTGGGATATTCGGGCGCGTGCCCGCCGGGGGAGCTTGCGGGGCCGCTCCAAGCCAGCGTCTTCGCGCCCGTGTAGCCGGTCGTCGGGTTGCCGTATTCGTCGGTGGCTGTGAGCGTCACGGAGAACGCGCCGCCGGCGAGGATTTCGCTCGGCGTGGTCATCGTGAGCTTTTTGGTGGCAGCCGTTTTGACCGTGAGCACGCTGGAGGTCCCTTCCAGGGATGAGCCTTCTTCGACGGTGAGTGTTGTGGGTGCGGCGTCGTAGAGCTTGATGCCAGTGGCTTTGCCCGCACCTTTTGTGAATGTGACGCTCGTGGCGCCGGCCGGGTATTCGGGTGCGTGCCCGCTCGGGGAGCTGGCGGCGCCGCTCCAGGCGAGCGTCTTGACGCCAGAGTATGTGCCGACCGTGTTGTTGCTCGCGTCCTTGACGACGATCGTGACGGTGTCGGCTTCGCCGGCGGTGGGCGTCGTGCTGGCGGGTTCGAGCTGGAAGTGGGTGGCCGGGCCGAAAGCGATCACTGCCGATTTGACCGTGCTCGTCGCTGTCCAGGTGCGCCACACCGCGGTGACAGTGTATTCGTGGGCGCCAATCGATACGCCCGTGTCGGTGCAGCTCGTCGCGGTCGAGCGAGAGCTGGAACTGGGACAGCCGCCGCCGGGAACGCCACCGTCGCGGGTTACGTAGTATTCGACGGCGCCTGCGCCGGGTGCAGTGACGGCCGACCATGTGAGTTCGACCGTCCCGGCGCCTGCAGTGGCGCTCGAGATCGCAGGGGTGGAGAGCGTCGCCAGGTTAGCCGCCGCGTTTGCTTCGCCGGCGCTCGACCAGTACGCGAAAGCGCTGTGGGCTAGCAAATTCAGCGCCATCACAGTCGTAACGGCGATCCACCAGAGCGTTCTGAGACGTTGGGGCATGAGTGCACGCCTGTGAGTGGTTGGGGACGACGACCGCGGTCGTCGTCCCTTTCATTTGGAAGCTATTGCCGTTTGTCCGCTTGTCCCGAGCGCCTATGAGGCTTTGTAGTGCAGCGTGACCGACGCGCCCTTGCACGCGTTCTGGTTGACGGTGGCTTCTTCCTTCATTTTCAAGGTCACCGTGTATTCCTTGGTTTCGCCGTGTGCGATCGCGACCTTTGGTTCTTGCGAGGCGGGTGTGACTTCGAACCATTCCTTTTTGCATTCCGCCACCGAGGTTTCCTTGACTTCCGCTTCCAGCTTGGTCAGGTACTCGCTCTGGCTCGCGTCGGCGTCCTTCACCTTGACCGTGACTGCGGAGCTGCCACCGGGATAGAGGCTTTCCACCAGCCCACTGCTCACTTCGAACGAGGCGCCGGCGTAGTTGGCCTTGACGGTGCCCGATCCTTCGCCTGAGCTTGTCCAGTAGGCAAGCGCGGCGGCCGTGACCACGGTCAGGGCGACCAGGGTCACGCCAAACGCGAGGTGGTACTTCTTTGTGGTAAAAAAGCGAAACATAGCGGCAATAGCTCCTTATTCGGATTTCACAGAACTTGCCGGGCAGCTGGGCGGTCTGCGAGAGACCCCTGGCTTTGCGAGCCCGCCTCGCGACGGGTGTGCCTTTTTTCCAGAGCGGCCCGGCTCTCCGTAAATGGCGGAGCTAGCCGCACTGAACCATCGACCGGGGCGCGAGCCGGCTTTAGCCCTGGGCGCGGGTTGGCTTAGCGCGTCGCACGCAACTGGACACATGTACCTCAAGCGGACCCGTCGCAAGCGCGTGGGAGGCCCACCGGCCTGTACTGGCGACCGCAGGACGCGCGTGGCTGCGGTGATGAGAGGCGGATGACGGGGTTTGAACTTGTGATTTCCAGACGCTATCTTCATGAGGACAGGAGTGACTGCGGATGAGGGAGTGACTGCGGATGAGTACACAGACGACGATCGACAGCGACGAGCTTTTCATCGGGGGAGAGTGGACCGAGCCACACGGCTCCGAGCGCATCGCCGTGATCGCGGCGAGCACGGAGGAGCCCGCAGGGTCGGTCCCGGAGGGCACCAACGCGGATATCGATGCTGCAGTGGGCGCAGCGCGCAGCGCGTTTGACGATCCGCATGGATGGTCCTCGTGGCCGGCCGAGGATCGTGCCCAGGCGCTCG
Organism: uncultured Solirubrobacterales bacterium; assembly: GCA_963715535.1. GTDB lineage: Bacteria > Actinomycetota > Thermoleophilia > Solirubrobacterales > Solirubrobacteraceae > Palsa-744. The sequence continues at coordinate 319,607 of OY970251.1, forward strand.
ATCGGTTGGCGAGCGCGCTGGAGAGCCGCGGCGAGGAGAGCGCGCGGCGCGTGTCGCTGCAGAATGGCATGCCGATCTCGATCGCGCTCGCGACGGAGGCCCTTTTTCCAGCGGTGCTGGCGCGCTACTACGCTGGCCTGATCAGGGAGAGCCCGCTGGAGGAAACGCGCGACGGTCTGCTCGGCGGCAAGATCCGCGTGCTGCGCAAGCCGGTCGGCGTCGTCGGTGCGATCGTTCCGTGGAACTTTCCGCAGTCCCTGACGATGTTCAAGCTGGCGCCGGCGCTGGCGGCGGGGTGCACGATCGTGATCAAGCCGAGCCCAGAGACCGTGCTCGACAGCCTGTTGCTGGCCGAGGCGATCATCGAGGCCGAACTGCCGGCGGGCGTCGTCAACATCGTCCCAGGCGGCCGCGACCTCGGGGCCTACCTAGTCGAGCATCCGCTCATCGATAAGATCGCGTTCACGGGCTCGAGCGCCTCGGGCCGTCTGGTTGCCACACGCTGTGGCGAGCTGCTGCGGCCGGTCACGCTCGAGCTCGGCGGCAAGTCCGCCGCGATCGTGCTCGACGACGCGGACCTCTCAAGCGCCGTCGAGGCGCTGTTCGCGGCGACCCTGCTCAACAACGGGCAGATGTGCGCGCTCAGTACCCGCGTGCTGGCGCCGCGCTCGCGCTATGACGATGTCGTGGGCGTGCTCGCCGGCCTCGCGGGCGCGCTGCAGGTCGGCGATTCGCTGGAGCCTACGACCCAAATCGGCCCTGTGGCCAGCGCACGCCAGCGCGAGCGCGTCGAGGGCTACATCGAGATGGGCCGCGCGCAGGGCGCGCGCGTGGTCGTTGGCGGTGGTCGCCCGGCCGACCGCGATCGCGGCTGGTTCGTGGAGCCGACGATCTTCGCCGACGTTGAGAACAGCCACACGATCGCCCGCGAGGAGATTTTCGGGCCCGTGCTGGCGGTGATCGGATACGAGGGGATCGACGAGGCCATTGCGCTTGCCAACGACTCCGACTTCGGGCTCGGCGGCAGCGTCTGGACGAGCGATCCCGAGCGCGGCGAGCAGGTCGCCAAGCGCGTGCAGACGGGTAGCATCGGCGTCAACCACTACACGCTGGACCCCGCCGCTCCGTTCGGAGGCGTGAAGGCGAGCGGTATCGGGCGGGAGCTCGGTCCCGAGGGCCTCGCTGCCTACCTTCAACTGCAATCGATCCACAAGGCGCCGTCCCCGCAGGCCGCAGCCGCGTCGTAGCGACGCGCGACGCTCGTGCCAAGGGCGGAGTAGAGGCACGGTCAACGTAGCATTGTACGGAGCACGAGTGAGGAGATGATGAGATGGCTATAGCTGTTGGTGTGTTGAGCGATACACGGCGGCGGACGCTCGGGGCGGTCTGTGACACGTTTGCGCCCTCGATCGAGGTCGACGACGGCGGGCAGGTGCTGCGCGACTTCTTCGCGCGGTCAGCGTCCGATCTCGGCGTCCCTGCTCAGATCGAGGGGCTGCTCGCGCAGTCGATGATGCCGGAGGAGGTTGAGGCCTTTGGCGAGCTGCTCGACGCCTTCGCCGCGCAGGACTTCGCGAACATGGCGCTCGCCTGCGCGGACCGAGCTCCTTCGCCAAGTGGCTGCCTCGGGTCCGGAGGCGAAGCTCGGCGTCCGCCAGCTGCGGGGGCTCACGTTCCTGTTCTTCTACGGTCTGCCCGACGAGTCCGGGCACAACCCGAACTGGGACGCGATCGGATACCCGGGTCCGATCTCGGCCCCACCCTCGCCGCAGCAAGCGCCGAAGACAATCGCGCTGGAGCAGATATCCGGCGAGTCGGCAACGCTTGCGGGCGACGTCTGCGTCGTGGGCTCGGGAGCGGGCGGAAGCGTGATCGCCTCCGAGCTGCAGAGGTCGGGCAAGTCCGTCGTCGTGCTCGAGATGGGCCAGTATCGCAACGAGTCGGACTTCAAGCAGCTCGAGCTCCCGGGCATGCTCGAGCTCTATCTGGGAGGCGGCCTGGCTGCCTCGGAGGACGGCTCGATCGCGATCCTCGCCGGCTCGACGTTGGGCGGTGGCACGGTCGTCAATTACATGAACTGCATCCGCACTCCTGAGCGCATCCGCCGCGAGTGGGCGGCGATGGGCATCGAGGGCATCGATCAGCCCGACTACGACGCGCATATCGACGCGATCTGGGAGCGGCTCTCGGTCAACGACACCGCGACCTCGCACAACCGCACCCACAAGAAGCTGCTCGACGCGTGCGAGCGGCTTGGCTATCCGCACCGTGCGCTGACCCGCAACACAGATGTCTCATGCGAGGACCCAAGCGTCTGCGGCTACTGCTTCGCCGGCTGCCAGAAGGGCTGCAAGCAGTCGACGATGAAGACGTTCCTGCAGGACGCCGCCGACGCGGGCGCACGCTTCGTCGTCGGCGCCCACGCCGACCGGATCCTCGTCAAGGACGGTCGCGCCGCGGGCGTGCAGGCGACCGTCACGCACGAGGACGGCTCCACGAGCACCTTGACGGTGAACGCGCCGACTGTCGTGGTGGCGTGCGGCTCGATCGAGTCCCCGGCGCTGTTGCTGCGCTCGGGCATCGGCGGCCCGGCGGCCGGCAAGCACCTGCGGCTGCACCCGGCGTCGATCGTCGCCGGTGTCTACGAGCAGCCGATCGAGGGCTGGATCGGGCAGATCCAGTCGGCACTGTCCGACCAGTTCGTCGAGTGCGAGGGCGAGCACGGCTTCCTGATCGAGGCGGTCGGCGCTTCGCCGGCGCTCCAGGCGATGTCACTGCCCTGGGAGGATGGCCACATGCACAAGGAGCTGCTCGCGCGCACGTTCAAGCACCTCGCGCCGTTCATCTCTGTCGCCCGCGACCACGGCGAGGGCGAGGTCGTCCTCGACGATCACGGGCGCGCCCTCACGCGCTGGTCGCTGACCGATGAGCTCGACGCGCGCATGTTCGCAAGGGCGATGGTCGAGCTGGCAAGGCTCCAGCGGGCAGCCGGCGCGACGGAGATAATCACCTTCTACCAGCAGCCTTTGATCTGGCGCGAGGGCGATGACTTCGACGCGTTCCTGGCCGCGATCGAGCAAGGCTCGCTGCAGGCCAACGACATCGCCATCTTCACCGCGCACCAGATGGGATCGTGCAGGATGGGCTCAGACCCGGCAGACTCGGTCGCCGACGGGCGCGGCGAGCTGCACGACACCGAGGGCGTGTGGATCGGCGACGGCTCGGCGTTCCCGACCGCGCCGGGGGTGAACCCGATGATCTCGATCATGTCGCTCGCACACCGCACGGCGGCCAACATACTTACCGCTTCGCAGGAGGTCTCAAATGGCATCGGTTGAAAACGATCTGCAGAACGCGCGCGTCGGCGATCGGGCGAACTTTCGGGAGGGGCCGCCGCACGAGCTTTTCCGGCAGCTGCGCTCGGAGTGCCCGGTGCACTGGTCGGACGGCATCACCGAGTACCCCGACGAGGACGGCTTCTGGTCGGTGACCACGGCCGAGGACGTGTACGAGGTCAGCCGCGACTGGCAGACGTTCTCCTCAGAAATCGGCGGCTTCACCGCCACCAAGAAAACGGGGCTGTCGCTGGAGATGCAACAGGCGATGTTCATCGGGATGGACCCCCCGAAGCACGACCGCCTGAAGGCGCTCTTCCAGCGCGGCTTCACGCCCAAGCGGATCGCCGAGCACGAGGATGCGATTCGCGCGATCGCCACCGAAGTGCTCGACCGGCTCGCCGGTCGGGAGAGCTGCGATCTCGTCAACGACGTCGCCCAGCCCGTGGTGGCGCGTGTGATCGGCAGCTTCATGGGCCTCACCCCCGAGGACGATGCGGTGTGGGCCAGGCTGATGAACGCGATCGTCGGCGCCGGTGACCCAGATGCCACGCCGGATGGCGCCGACAGCGTGATGGAAAACGAGGTGCCCGAAGTCTTCGAGCGCTGCGGACGGCTGATCGCCGAACGTCGCGCCGCGCCGACCGACGACCTCACGAGCGTGCTGGTGCACGCCGAGCTCGACGGCGAGCAGCTCCAGGACCACGAGATCGTGATGGGTTTCCTGCTGCTGATGGCTGCCGGGAATGACAGCACCAAGGCGACGTACTGCAGCGGGATGCGCGCGCTGATGGAAAGCCGCGACCAGTTGCGCGAGGTCGTGGAGGACCCGACGCTGATACCGGGCGTCGTCGAGGAGTCGTTGCGCATGTTTCCCGCGTTCGCCCACTTCGCCCGCACTGCCACCTGCGACACCGAGCTGCACGGCCAGAGCATCCGCGAGGGGGAGAAGCTCGTGATGTGGTACCCGTCCTCCAACCGCGACGAGTCCCGTTACGAGGACGCCGAACGCTTCAACATCAAGCGCAACGCCGAGCACCAGGCGTTCGGCGCTGGCGGGCGGCACTTCTGCCTGGGTACCGCGCTCGCGCGACTGGAGCTGGGGATTCTCTTCGAGGAGACGCTCGCGCGCTTTCCCGAGATTGAGATCCTCGACACCCCAACCCACCTCGAATCGGCGTTCGGTAACCAGATGAAGACGCTGCCGGTGCGGCTCTCGCCAGCCTCGCCTTGAGGGGAACGCCTGGACGAGGGAGGAATATTCAAATGAATATTTCGGATCCCGAAAGGCCAGCCACATCGGCCACGCGCCCGGCGTGATTCGAACACGCGACCTTCCGCTCCGGAGGCGCTTTGTTGAGGGAGGGGTTTTGGCTTGAATCCCGCATGGTTACTGGGGATTCGGTGATTGGGCGGCGATGGGCAGGTCGGACATTTAGCCGCAATTTGCGGTCTTTTCGGGTGGGTTTTGGCAGGGCTGCCTTTTGACGTGACGTCCGTGGCGATCCAGAAGGCTGGAGCCGCCGTATCGAAGCCGGCGCCTACCGCAGCCTACGGGCTCAAGCGCCGGGAGCGACCGGGTACCGCTCGTCATCGAACACGGCGGCGATCTCCAGATGACCGCCGAGCGCCTGCACGTAGGAGCGCAGCGTCGATAGATAGACATCGCTGCGACCCTCCAGTCGCGAGACGTTGCCTTGGGAGATGCCAAGCTCCTCGGCTAGCTGCACCTGTGTGACGTGGCGTGAGCGACGCAGATCGGCGAGCGCCAGAGCGTCCTCCATCGCACGTTGGCGCTCGGCCACCTGCTGATCCCAACCGGGATCGCGACGCCGCGCCTGCTCGCGCAACTCGTTGAAGTTTCGTGTCTTGGTCGTCATCTGCGTTACTCCTTCTCAAGCTCTGCCAGGTGTTCGTCGAAAAGTCGATCTGCCAGCGGAATCATCTCCGCGTAGAACCGTTGCCAGCGGTCGCGCTTGTCGCCTCCTATGAGCAGGATCGCGCTCCGCGTCGGATCGAAGGCGAACAGCACGCGCGTGGTGCTCGCGCGCAACTCCTTCATGTTCGCGTGGCGCGAGCCCTCGACCGTGTCGACCAGAGGTCGCCCAAGCCCAGGACCACGCTGTTCGAGCACGCGCACGGCAGCGTCGATGCTCTGCTGCTCCGATACCGTGAGCGTGTCCCACCACTCGCCGAACTGGTCTGTGAACTCGACTTCCCACACGACGACACTATATCCTAAACCGCATATACCGTCAAGTGTATGTAACGAATCCGCTTGGCGCTCCCATCACGCCTTCAAGCATCGTCGGATGAGCGCGGGGCGGTCGATCACAGATCGGGCTCCACGCTGGTGTTGACCTGCAAGTTCCAGCTTTGGTCTATCGGGCCGCGCGCGGGGAGCGCGCGCACAAGTCGCGTTGGATAGGTGTCGGGGGCGTCGGCCTCATCCCACGAAAACCGCCCAGTCAAGCCACACTGGCCACGCGCCCGGCGTGATTCGAACACGCGACCTTCCGCTCCGGAGGCGGACGCTCTATCCACTGAGCTACGGGCGCAACGGGCGCCATTGAAGGGCGTCTTTGCCGACAGAGCTTACCGCCGAGTGGAAGCCGTGATCGCTACCGTTGCGCCCATGGATCTTTCCCTGTTCTTCGCTGGCACCGGCGGCTCGGTGCCGAGCCCTCGCCGTGGGCTGCCGGCGATCCTTCTGCGCCGTGGGGGCGACCGGCTGCTGTTCGACTGCGGCGAAGGCACGCAGCGGCAGCTGGTGCGCTCGGCGGGACTCGCCGATGTGGGGTGTGTGTTCATCACCCACTTCCACGCAGACCACTGGCTCGGGCTGCCGGGGATGCTGAAGTCCTTTGCGTTGCGCGAACGCGAGCAGCCGTTGGCGATCTACGGTCCGCCCGGCTTGGGCCGGATGATGGAGGACACGCGTTTCATCTATGGCCGCCTTCCATACGAGCTGCGCGTGACAGAGCTCGAGGCAGCCGACGACGTCGTGTTCGACGGGTATGCGGTCGCGCCGGTGCGTGTGAGCCATCGCAACAGCAGCGCCTACGGCTATGAGATCGCCGAGGACTCCCGCCCGGGTCATCTGGATCCCGGGCTGGCCGAGCGACTGGGCGTGAAGCCCGGTCCGGATTTCGGGAGGCTCACGCGCGGGGAGACGGTTGCCGGGGTGAGCCCCGAGCAGGTGATGGGCCCCGCGCGCGAGGGCCGCAAGATCGTGCTCTCCGGGGACACGGCACCCTGCGAGATGCTGACGCTCGCCGCACACAAAGCGGACCTGCTGGTGCACGAGGCGACATTCGCCGAGGAGGAGCGGGAGCGGGCGCGCGAGACGGGCCACAGCACTGCTCGCCAGGCGGCTCGGGTCGCGCTCGACGCGCAAGTGCGGCTGCTTGCGCTGACGCACATCTCGAGCCGCTACCCCGGGGGCGACTTGCGCGACGAGGCGCGCACCGTGTTCGCGGCGACGGAGGCACCACGCGACTTCGACACGATCGACATTCCGTTCCCCGAGAAGGGACCGGCGCAGTTGATCCGCTGGTCTGACCGGCGCGCGCGAGAGCAAACGACCGGCGCTCCCGCGACCGAGACACCCACGGAGCCCGTCGCCACGCCTTGATACAGTCGCGGTGCTCCTTTAACCCGGTCCGGTGAGGCCAGGAAGGAAAACATGAACGATGGGAAGATCGTCCTCGGTGAGGACGAGGTGGCGCGGGCGCTGGTGCGTATCGCCCACGAGATAGCCGAGCGCAACATGGGCTCCTCAGAGCTTGCTCTTGTCGGTATTCACCGTCGCGGCGCGATCCTTGCCCAGCGTCTTCGCCTTTTGCTGGACGACCTGCTCCAGGCAGAGGTGCCGTTGGGGGATCTCGACATTGGCTTCTATCGCGACGATGTCGCCTCCAGACCGCAAGCGCCGGTGGTGCATGCTTCGCATATCGACTTCGACCTGTCCCAGCGCACGGTGGTGATCGTCGACGACGTGCTCTACACGGGCCGCACGGTGCGCGCTGCGATCGAGGCGCTGTTCGACTACGGCCGTCCCGAGCGCGTGCAGCTGGCGGTGCTCGCCGACCGCGGTCACCGCGAGCTGCCGATTCGCCCCGACTACGTGGGCAAGAACCTGCCGACCTCGCGCGAGGAGCACGTGAGCGTGCGCGTGCGGGAGCTAGACGGGGTGGACGAGGTCGCGATCGGACGGGCAGCGGTGGGAGCGGGCGCATGACCGTGCCGTTCTCCAGCGCGATCCTCGACGCTGCGGCATCGGGGCGGCTCGCATGAACCATCTGCTTTCGATCGAGGATCTCGACCGCTCGGGAATAGAGCGGATCGTGGAGCAGGCCGCGCGCTTTGCCGAGGTGTCCGACCGCGAGATCAAGAAGGTGCCGGCGCTGCGCGGACGGATGGTGCTGAACCTCTTCTACGAGGCCTCCACGCGCACCCGCAGCTCCTTCGAGCTGGCCGCCAAGCGCCTCTCGGCCGATGTCGTCAATTTCGTCTCCAGCGGTTCGAGCGTCGAGAAGGGCGAGTCGCTGAAGGACACCGTGCTCACGCTCAGTGCGCACAAGCCCGACGCGATTGTGATTCGCACGCCGTGGGCCGGCGCGGCCGAGCTGGTGTCGGGCTGGACCGACGCGGCGATCGTCAACGCCGGCGATGGCAAGCACGAGCATCCCACGCAGGCATTGCTGGACGTGTACACGCTGACGCGTCGCCTCGGCTCGCTCGACGGGACCTCGATCTGGATCGTGGGAGACGTCGCGCACTCGCGCGTGGCGCGCTCGAACATCCTCGCGTTCCAGCGGATGGGCGCGAAGGTGACTGTTGCCGGTCCGCCGACGTTGATCCCGCGCGGGATCGAGGCGCTGGGTTGCGAGGTGCGCTTCTCCTTGGAGGAAATGGGGGGCGCGGATGTGGTGTATGCGCTGCGCATGCAGCACGAGCGCATGAACGAGGCACAGGTGCCCTCGCTGCGCGAGTACGCCTCCTGCTTTCAGGTGAACGCTCGCCGTCTCTCCCCGCGCCAGTTGCTGATGCACCCCGGCCCGGTCAATCGCGGCGTGGAGCTGTCCGGCGAGGTGGTGGACTCGCCGCAGGCGTTGATCACCGCACAAGTCGAGGCCGGCGTGGTGGTGCGCATGGCGGTGCTGTACGAGCTGCTGTCAGGCTCCCGCGCATTCCGTCCCGTTCCCGAGCCACAACTGGCGTGAGCCCGCCCCGTATGACTTCTTCCTCTGAGCCAAAGCACACGCGATGACTGTCGATTCGCTCCTAAACGGTGCGCTGCCAAGCGCCGATCTGTTGATCTCAGGTGCGCATGTTCTGGACCCGCGCACGGGCCTTGACGCGCCCCGGGACGTGCTCGTGCGCGAGCGCAGGGTCGCGCAGATCGCACCCGTCGGCGAGCTGCATCCCGACGGCCAGCCGGAGGTGGTGCAGGGCGCCGGCAAGCACTTGCTGCCGGCGTTCGTCGATCCGCACGTGCACTTTCGCAGCCCGGGCCAGGAGCACAAGGAGGATCTGGAAACGGGCACTCGCGCGGCCGCGGCCGGCGGGTTTGGGGCGGTGATCGCGATGCCGAACACTGCCCCCGTGCTCGACTCGGCGCCGTTGTTGCGCTCGCTGCGCGAGGCGGCCACACGCGAGGCGCGTGTGCCGGTCGGGTTTCTAGCTGCGATCACACGTGACCTTGAAGGTGACGAGCTGACGGAGATGGCCGAGCTGATGGGGGAGGGGGCGCTCGGCTTCACCGACGACGGTCGCCCGGTCGCCTCCGCCGGTGTGTTGCGCAAGGCGCTTCAATACCAGCGCTTGTGCGGAGGCGTGCTGACCCTGCACGAGGAGGACCCGTCGCTGTCGCGCGGCGGCTCGATGCACGAGGGCGCGGTCAGCGCGGCGCTCGGCATCGGTGGGATCCCGAGCGTGAGCGAGTCCACGATGGTCGCCCGCGACGCCGAGCTAGCGGGCTATGAGCACGGGCGCGTGCACTTCCAGCACCTCAGCTGCGCCGCTTCGGTCCATGCGGTCGCCGCCGCGAAGGAGCGCGGCTTCAGGGTCAGCGCCGAGGTCACACCGCACCACTTGCTCCTGTGCGACGAGCACGTGCGAACGATGGACACGCGCATGAAGATGAACCCACCGCTGGCAAGCGAGCGCGACCGGTTGGCGCTGATCGAGGGCTTGCGCGACGGCACGATCGACTGCATCGCAACCGACCACGCTCCGCACGCCCGTCACGAGAAGGAGGTGCCGTTCGAGCAGGCGCCGATGGGCACCACGGGTCTCGAGACAGCGTTCGCCGCGCTTTATACCGAGCTGGTGCTGGCGGGCACGATCGAGCTGGTCCTGCTGGTGGAGCGAATGACCGCCGGGGCGGAGCTGTTCGGACTGCCAACCCCGCGGATCGCCGTGGACGAGCCGGCGAACCTCACGCTCGTGGATCTCTCCGCCGAGTGGGTCGCGGGCGAGCATGGCTGGGAGAGCCGCTCGGAGAACTGTTGTTTTGCCGGGCGGCGTCTCACAGGGCGCGTGTCGCTGACAGTCGCGGCGGGATCGGTCGCCTACAGGGAGCGGGCCTTCTCGGTGGTGGCCGCATGAGCTTGCTGGTGCGCGACAGGGCGGCGCTCGTGGTTGTCGATGTGCAGGAGGGCTTTCGCTCCTACGCGACCTTCGAGGCGGTTGCCGAGGCGTGCTCGAAGCTGGTGCGGGGCGCGCGCGTTCTCGACATACCGCGAATCGTGAGCGAGCAGTACCCGAAGGGCCTCGGCCATACCGCCCCTGAGGTCGATCTGCAGGACGAGCCGCGGATCGAGAAGACCGTGTTCTCTGCCGTCCGCGCGGATGGCTTTGACCTGCACGAGTGCACGCAGGCGATCGTGTGTGGGATCGAGACGCACGTGTGTGTGTCTCAGACCGTGCACGACCTGCTCGACCGTGGCGTTGAAGTGCATGTGCCGGCGGACGCCGTCGGTTCCCGCCACGAGCTGGACTACGAGCGGGGACTGGAGCGCCTGGAGCGCGCGGGCGCGGTCGTGAGCACCGTGGAGTCCGTCCTGTTCGAGTTGCTGGAGCGCGCCGGCACACCAGAGTTCAAGGCAGTCCAGAAGCTGATCGTCTGATGTCAATGCGCGAGGCCTACGTGCTGCTGGAGGACGGCGCCCGCTTCGACGGCGAGGCGTGCGCCGCGGATGCGCACGCGGTGGGCGAGGTGGTGTTCACCACAGGGATGTCCGGCTATCAGGAGTCGGTCAGTGACCCCTCGTTCGCGGGCCAGTTGATCACGTTCACCTACCCGCACATCGGCAACTACGGCGTGAGCGCGCGAGCGATGGAGTCCGAGCGCATCTGGGCACGTGCGGCGATCATGCGCGAGGCGTGCAACCGCGAGGACGCGCCCGAGGCCGAGCGTGGGTGGCTGGACTGGCTCACTGACTGCGAGGTGCCGGCGATCAGCGGCGTGGACACGCGTGCGCTCGTGCGCCACATCCGCGAGGCGGGCGCGATGCGGGGCGGCATCTTTCCCGAGCGCATCACCGAGGTGGAGGCACACGCGTTGATCGCCGCCGAGCCGTCGATGAGCGGGCTGGACCTCTCCTCCGTGGTGACTCCTGAACGCGTGAGCATCCACGGCGCAAATGACGAGCTCGGAGAGAGCAACGGCTCTCCCAGGAATGGAGGGGGCGATGGCCCGTTGATCGCGGTGCTCGACACCGGCATCAAGCTCTCGATCGTGCGCAACCTCGTGCAGCGCGGTGCGCGCGTGGCGCTCTACCCGTGCTCCACGCCGGCCGAGCAGCTGCTCGCGGATGACCCTGACGCTGTGTTCGTCGCCAACGGCCCCGGCGACCCGGCTGCCCTCGACTATGTGGTGGAGACGGTGCGCGAGATCGTCGGCAAGAAGCCCGTGTGGGGGATCTGCCTGGGCCACCAATTGCTGTGCCGGGCGCTTGGCCTCGAGACCTACAAGCTGCCATTCGGCCACCGCGGCGCCAACCATCCGGTCAAGGACCTGCAGACCGGTCGTGTCGAGATCACTTCTCAGAACCACGGCTTCGCGGTGCTCGGCCCCGGCGGAGCGCGCACGCTGCGAGACGATGAGCCAGTGCGCTGGGACACCGACTTCGGCACGGCCCAGCTCACGCATGTGAACCTGTACGACCGCACGGTCGAGGGCTTCGAGCTGCTGGACGTGCCCGGCGGCGCGGTGCAGTACCACCCCGAGGCGGGCCCTGGCCCACACGACTCACTGCACCTGTTCGACCGTTTCCTAGAGCGAATTGCGGCTACGTGATGCCGGTGCGCAAAATGGCCTGTCTTTTTGGAGAGGGGACCCCCTCCGGGGGTCCTGGCGGGGCGTGCCTTGCGTGGATCGGCGGCTGGTGAATGCCCCGTCGCGATGACATCAACACGATCCTGATCCTGGGGTCGGGGCCGATCGTGATCGGCCAGGCCGCCGAGTTCGACTACTCCGGCGTGCAGGCGTGCAAGGTGTTGCGCGAGGAGGGCTACAGGGTCGTGCTGGTCAACTCCAACCCGGCCACGATCATGACCGACCCAGAGTTCGCCGACGCCACCTATGTCGAGCCTTTGCTGCCCGGCCCGCTCGCGCAGATCATCGAGCGCGAGCGCCCCGACGCGCTGTTGCCGACGCTCGGCGGGCAGACCGCGCTGAACCTGGCGAAGGCGCTGCACGACGACGGCACGCTGGAGCGCTTTGGTGTCGAGCTGATCGGCGCCAACCACGACGCGATCTCCTGTGCGGAGGATCGCGAACTGTTCGCCGAGGCGATGGAGAAGGCAGGACTCAAGATGCCCGAGAGCGCGATCGCCACGACGCTCGACGAGGCGCGCGCGGCGCTGCCGCGGCTGGAACTGCCCTGCATCGTGCGCCCCGCGTTCACGCTGGGCGGACGCGGCGGGGGGATCGCGCGTACCGAGGAGGAGTTCGAGCTGATCGCCGCGCGCGGCATCGAGGCCTCGCCGATCGGCCAGGTGCTGCTCGACCAGTCTGTGCTCGGCTGGGGCGAGTTCGAGCTGGAGGTGATGCGCGACAAAGCCGACAACGTCGTGATCGTGTGCTCGATCGAGAACATCGACCCGATGGGCGTGCACACGGGCGACTCGGTCACGGTAGCTCCGCAGCAGACGCTCACCGACGCGCTCTACCAGCAATTGCGCGACCAGGCGATCGCGGTGATCCGCGCCGTGGGTGTCGAGACGGGTGGCTCCAACGTACAGTTCGCCGTCAATCCCGCCACCGAGGAGATCCTCGTGATCGAGATGAATCCGCGCGTGTCGCGCTCCTCGGCGCTTGCCTCCAAGGCCACCGGCTTTCCGATCGCGAAGATCGCCGCGCGCCTGGCGGTCGGCTATCTGCTGGAGGAGATCGCCAACGACATCACCGGCGTCACCCCGGCGAGCTTCGAGCCGACGATCGACTACGTCGTCGTCAAGTGGCCGCGCTTTGCCTTCGAGAAGTTCCCCGGCGCGGTGCCCACGCTCTCCACGCACATGAAGTCGGTGGGCGAGGCGATGGCGATCGGGCGCACATTCTCCCAGGCGTTCGCCAAGGCGCTGCGCTCGCGCGAGCTCGACAAGCCGCCGCGTCCAGGAGCGCTCTCAGACGAACAGCTGCTGGAGAGCCTGCTCACGCCCACAGCCGACCGCTACGAGACGATCCTGGAGCTGCTGGCGCGCGACGTGGGCATCGAGCCAGTGCACGAGCGCACCTCGATCGACCCGTGGTTCCTGCGCGAGCTGGAGCAGATCGCAAAGGACCCCGACGCAAGCTTCGCCGGAGAGCGCTCGTTCAAGTCGGTGGACACGTGCGCCGCCGAGTTCCCGGCGCGCACGCCCTACTACTACTCCGGCTGGGAGCGCAAGGTGGCACACGAGGTCACGCGCGGCGAGCGGCCGTCGGTTGTGATTCTTGGCGCAGGCCCCAATCGCATCGGTCAGGGAATCGAGTTCGACTACTGCTGCGTGCACGCCGCGATGACCGTGCGCGAGTCCGGGCGCGACGCGGTGATCGTCAACTGCAACCCAGAGACGGTGTCAACCGACTACGACACCTCCGACCGGCTCTATTTCGAGCCGCTGACGCTCGAGGATGTGCTTGGCGTGATCGAGGTGGAGCAGCCCGAGGGGGTGATCGTGCAATTCGGCGGCCAAACCCCATTGAAGCTTGCCGAAGGACTCGTGAAGGCGGGAGTGCCACTGCTGGGCACGAGCGTCAACGCGATCGACCTCGCTGAGGATCGCGGACGCTTCGGCCAGCTGCTGGACCGCCTTGGCTACCAGGCGCCCCCGTATGCAACGGCGTGCTCGGTGGCCGAAGCCCTCGAGCGCTCAGAGGAGGTCGGCTTCCCACTGTTGGTGCGCCCCTCCTACGTGCTCGGCGGACGCGCAATGGAGATCGTCTACTCACGCGACGGGCTCGCCGACTACCTTCGTCGCGAGACGCCCGCCGCAGACACACCCCGGGCACGCCCAGCAGATCCCCAAAATCGACAGGCGCCCGATACGCACGAGGCGCCGAGGAGACCGACGATCTTCTTGGACCGGTTCCTGGAGAACGCGGTCGAGGTGGACGTCGATGCGCTGTGCGACGGCCATGAGGTGTGGATCGGCGGGATCATGCAGCACGTCGAGGAGGCCGGCGTGCACTCGGGCGACAGCGCGTGCGTGCTGCCGCCGCACTCGCTCGGCGCGGAGATGCTCGAGCAGATCCGCTGCGCCACGCGCGACATCGCGCTTGGCATCGGCGTGGTGGGACTGATGAACGCGCAGTACGCCATCCACGAGGGCACGCTGTATGTGATCGAGGCCAACCCGCGCGCCTCGCGCACCGTGCCGTTCGTCTCAAAGGCGATCGGCCTGCCGCTTGCCAAGCTCGCCTGTCGCATCATGCTCGGCGAGCGGATCGCCGCGCTCGACTTGCCCACCGAGCACGAAGGACTTGGCTTTGGCGAGCACGTGTCGGTCAAGGAGGCGGTGCTGCCGTTCGACCGCTTCGACGGCTCGGACTCGGTGCTGGGCCCGGAGATGCGCTCCACCGGCGAGGTGATGGGCATCGCACGCGATTTCCCCACCGCTTTCGCCAAGGCCCAGGCAGCGGCCGGCTCGCCACTGCCGAGCTCTGGCACCGCGTTCATCACGGTCACCGATTCCGACAAGGCGGGAGTGTTCGCGATCGCCCAGACCCTGCACGATCACGGCTTTCGGATCCTCGCCACGCATGGCACCGCCGAGGCGATCGCCCGCATGGGGGTGCCTGCGCAGCCGATCAACAAGATCGGCGAGGGATCGCCGCACGTGGTCAACTGGATCGAGCGCGGCGACGTCAATCTGATCGTCAACACGCCCACGGGCTCGGGAGCGCGCACCGACGGCTGGGAGATCCGTCGCTCGGCGATAGCCCATGGCATCCCGTGCCTGACCACGCTCTCGGCCGGAGTGTCCGCCGCGCGCGCGATCGCTCAGGCCGGCAAGCACGGCGAGCCCGAGGTGCTCTCCCTGCAGGAGCTTCACCGCCGCGCACCCGCCGCCGGCAGGCCCGACCAGGCCGGGGTGACGTGAGCGCCGAGCCGCGCAGCGAAGATCGCGCACGCGAGGCGGGGACACGAGGTTCGCGCACGCTCGCGCCGTTTGAGAGACGAGCGCTCACAGTCACCGCGAACGAGTCGCTCGGCGCCTACCGCGTGCTCAAGGCAGCCGACCCCGATGGGTCGGGTGGAGCACCCGATCCAGGCCAGTTCGCGATGCTCGCCACCGTAGAGCGCTGGGGCGCTGGGGAGGATGAGCGTCCCTACCTGCCGCGCGCATTCTCCTACGCTCGCTGGCTAGCCGATCGGCGATCCGACCGTGTGCCCCGAACGGGGTATCGATCGCCGATCGGTGGCGAGGCTCACTTCCTGCTGGAGGACGTGGGCCCCGGGACCTGTCGCCTGTGCGAACTGCGCGCGGGTGAGCAACTGTGGGTGCTGGGACCGCTCGGCAACGGATTCACCGCGCACGAGCTCGAGCGTCGCGCGCTGCTGGTCGGCGGGGGAGTGGGGATCGCGCCGCTTGCCATATGGCAGGACGCGCTCCACGCAAGTGGCGAACACGCGACAGCGCTGCTTGGCTTTCGCGATGGCGCCCATGCCGTCGGCGCCGAGCTGCTGACAGACTCGCGCGTGGCAAGCGACGACGGGTCCGTCGGCCACCACGGCCCGGTCACCGAGCTGCTGCGCGAGGAGATCGACCGCGATGAGCGCGTCGCCGTATACGCCTGCGGCCCGCCGCCGATGCTCGAGGCCGTGCGCGCGCTGTGCGCCGAGCGCTCGATTCCGGCCCAGCTCGCGCTGGAGGCGGGGATGGCGTGCGGCTTCGGCGCGTGCTACGGATGCGCGGTACCCAAGCGGGGCGGCGGCTATCTGCGTGTGTGCGTCAACGGTCCGGTCGTGGACGCTGGCGAGCTGGAGCGAGTCGAGTAGTGCCCGCGTTTCACGCACACCCATCGCCGGGGCCGGCGCGATGAGCGTGGACTTCTGTGGCCTGCGACTCGCCCATCCGGTGATCAATGGCTCAGGCACGTTCGACGCGATCGCGGCGCGCGGCGCCTTCGGGGATGCGCTCGATCGCGACTTCCCGTTTGCCGCGTTCGTCTCGAAGACGATCACTTTGGCGCCGCGCGCAGGCAACCCTCCACCACGACTATGGGAGGCCCAGTCCGGGTTGGTCAACTCGATCGGCTTGCCCAACAAGGGCCTGGAGCGCTACATCGCGGAGGATCTACCCGAGCTGGCGCGCCTGCCCGTGCCGCTGATCGTCAACGTGATGGGCTCGAGTTCCGAGGAGATCTCAGAGCTTGTGCGAGGGTGCGACGCGCACGAGGAGATCGCCGCCATCGAGTTGAACGTGTCCTGCCCCAACGTGCACACCGGCCTTGACATAGGCGCCGATCCGATTCAACTGGAGCGTGTGGTCGCCGCGGTGCGCCCGACTACCCGCAAGCCGATGATCGTGAAGCTCACACCCAACTGCGCCGACGTCGCGGCCTGTGCGAGCGCTGCCCAGGAAGGCGGCGCGGATGCCATCTCACTGATCAACACGTTGCGAGCGATGGCTCTGGCGCCGACTGGCGGCCACGGGCCTCAGCCGTCGCGCGCCACACCCTGGCTCGGTGGACGCACGGGCGGACTTTCGGGTGCTGCGGTGCGACCTGTTGCGCTAGCTCAAGTCGCCGCCGTCGTCGCGCGCGTCTCGATCCCGGTTGTGGGCATGGGCGGAGTGCAGAGTGCGCTCCATGCACGCCAGTTCCTGGATGTCGGCGCGACACTCGTGGCGGTCGGCACAGAGAGCTTTCGCAACCCTCGAGCCGCGTCTGAGATTGCCCACGATCTGGCCTCCGGTCGCCACCGCGACACACCCCGATCGGGCCTGCGCGCAACGCATATCCGAGGTTGACACCGCCGGCGTTCAGCGTCCCGTGCCGATGTTCGAGCTCTCGACACCACTCGGCTTATGCAGTCGCAAAACCCCTGCAAACTGGCCACACCACCATCCACCAGTCTCGACATACCTGAAGCTCAGGTTGAGCTTTAGGTAAATTATGCGAGTTTGCCTTGAACGGGGCGCGCAGGCATGTAGACTCGCCGCCCATGCCAACCGCCACGGGCTCGATGTCCTCGACAATGACCTCCAAGCCCTCCGCGGCCCCCGAGCGATCGCTGAATCAACGCATGGACGCGCTCGCTCGCGCAAACCGGATTCGCACCGAGCGCGCCCAGCTCAAGCGCGACCTGAAGGCCGGCCGGCTGTCGATCCACACGCTGCTGCTCAACCCCCCCGAGTACGTCGAGACGGCAAAGGTCTTCGACATGCTGCTCTCCGTGCCGAAGTACGGGCGCGTGAAGGTCAACAAGATCCTCGCCCACTGCCGCATCTCCCCGAGCAAGACGATCGGCGGCCTCTCCGAGCGCCAGCGCAGCGAGCTGGTCTCGTTGCTTCGTCGATAGACGCACACTCCCGCCGCTCCCGACACTAGGGTCTCGCGCGTGGCACGTGTATTTGTGATCACCGGACCGTCCGGGGTGGGGAAGGGCACGCTGATCCGCGGGCTGATGGAGCGCATGCCGCGGCTGGAGCTGTCGGTGTCGGCGACCACGCGCGCTCCACGTCCCGGCGAGCAAGACGGGATCGACTACCACTTTCTCTCAAGCGATCGATTCGAGCGCCACGTGCAAGATGGCGACTTCGTTGAGCACGCCGACTACGCGGGTCGCCGCTATGGCACGCTGCGCAGCGAGCTGGACCAGCGCGTCGCCGAGGGCGCCCCCGTGGTGCTCGAGATCGAGGTCCAGGGAGCGCGCCAGGTGCGCGCGGCGATGCCCGAAGCGGTGCAGGTATTCATCGCTCCGCCTTCGCTGGATGCCCTGCGCACGCGCCTGATCGGGCGCGGCACCGACGGCAGCGAGGAGGTCGAGCGTCGCCTTGGGGTCGCCGAGCAGGAGCTGGCCGCACGCGACGAGTTCGCCCATGTGGTCGTCAACGATCGGCTCGAAGACGCCCTCTCAGAGCTCGTCGCGATCGTCGCGACAGAGCTGGCCTGAGCGCGCGAGCCGCACCTCGGGGCGCGGGTGCGGGGGCTTGGGTCCACTACACTGCAGGTCCACCACGAAAGGCACTCTCCACACCATGATGACCTCACCTCGCATCGACCGCTTGCTCGACAACGTCGACTCCAACTACGCAAGCGTGCTCGTGGCCGCCAAGCGCGCGCGGCAGATCAACAGCTACTACCACAACCTCGGTGAGGGCGCCTTCGAGGAATTCCCGCCCCCGATGATCGAGACCGCCTCCAAGAACTACCTCACGATCGCCCTCGAGGAAGTTGCCGGGGGCAAGATCAAGTACCACTACCGATAGGCGCAAGCGTTCGACCAGTGCTTGAGATGATCGAGCGCGGCGCCTAAGAAGTACACATGGCAAGGATTCTGCTCGGTGTCAGCGGCGGCATTGCCGCCTACAAGGCGCTCGAGTTCATACGCTTGGCAAGCGCCGAGGGTCACTCGTTGCGCGTCGTGCAAACGCCCACCAGCAAGCGCTTTGTCGGGGAGGCGTCGTTTGCGGCGCTCACGGGCGCGCCGGTGCTCACCGACGATTTCTCCCACGACCCCGCGCGAGGGGCCTTCCCGGACCAGCAACCACCGGCTCACCAGCCGCTCAGCCATCTCGCGCTCGTTGCTAATGCCGACCTGTACCTGATCGCGCCCGCCTCGGCCAACACGCTCGCAAAGCTCGCCGGCGGGCACGCCGAGAATCTGCTCACAAGCGCGGCACTCGCCGCGACGTGTCCCGTGGTGGTTGCGCCAGCGATGAACAACCACATGTACGAGCACCCCGCCACGCAAGCGAACCTCGCCGTGCTGCGCCGGCGCGGAGTCCATCTCATCGAGCCAGACAGCGGCCGGCTCGCCTCGGCGGGCGAGCACGGGGTCGGGCGTCTTGCCGAGCCAACCCAACTGCTCGCCGCGTGCGAGCGAATCCTTGCGGGCAAGCTCCCGGCGACCGGTGCGGCGAGCGAGACCTCCTCCTCGCCGACCGGACGTGGGGGGGCGCCACCGTACGAGCGCGACTCGCACGAGCAGGACTGGAGCGCTCTGCGCGTGCTGGTCAGCGCCGGTGGCACGCGCGAGCCGATCGACAGCGTGCGCTTCGTGGGCAACAGCTCCTCCGGGCGCATGGGCCTCGCGCTCGCCGAGGCCGCGGCGATGCGCGGTGCTCAGGTGAGCGTGGTGGCCGCCAACGTCGCGTTGCCGACGCCCGCCGGGGTGACCGTCCATCGCGTCGGCACCGCGGCCGAGCTGCAAGCCGCGTGCGAGCGTGAGTTCCCCTCCTGCGACGTTCTGCTGATGACCGCGGCCGTCGCCGACTTCAGACCCGTCGACCCGACACAGGGCAAGATCAAGAAGGGTGGGCGCGAGCATCTCACGATCGAGCTGGAGCCGACCGTCGATGTGCTCTGCACGCTCGCCTCCCGCCGGCAGCCCGCACAGACGCTCGTCGGCTTCGCCGCCGAGCACGGCCAGGACGGTCTCGAGCATGCGCGCGCAAAGCTCGCCGCCAAGGGCGTGGACGCGGTCGTCTTCAACGACATCTCGCGCGAGGACATCGGCTTCGAGTCCGCCGTCAACGAGGTCACGATTCTCACAGCCACGGGGGCGGAGCACGTTCCCCGTGCCTCCAAGGAGAGCGTGGCGGAGGCGATCCTCGACGCCGTGGCGCGCTTGCTGGCCGATCGGCGATCGGGCCGTGTGCCCCAAATGGGGTATCGATCGCCGATCGGCGGCGTTTGAAAGCAGGGCCGAAAGGTCTCTAAAGTAGGCCCATGGACAGTGTCTACGAGCTTTACCGGCGTGGATGCGACCTGCTCGACCACGGCGATCACGAGGCGGCGATCGTGCCGCTCACCCGTGCGCGGGAGCTGGAGCCGAGCAAGACTTCGATCCGCGAGGCGCTCGGTCGGGCCCTGTTTCACGCACAGCACTACAAGCGCGCCGCCGCCGAGTTCCAGGCGGTCGTGACCGCCGCCCCCACCAACGACTATGCCCTATTCTGTCTGGGCCGCTCGATGCAGATGCTGGGACGCCATCGCGAGGCGTGCCAGCCGCTCGCGGTCGCCTGCTCGATGAGTCCCGCTCGCGAGGACTACCGCGCTTACCGCGATCGTGCGCGCAAGGACGCGGCGCGCTCGTGAGCACGGAGCTCCCGACAGCCGTTCGCTCGGCCGGGGCCTGAGCGCCGATGCTATTCTCGACCGACAGCTTTCGAGTCGTCGCCCATGCGACGGCTAGCAGCACCGAAAGTGGGCGCCCGCCCGCTTTTTTTTACGCCCATAGCGCGGGAGAGAGTTTTCAAAGAGATGTCGACACTGCAGTCTGAGATAGAGCAGCGCCTGGCCATCGAGGAGCCCCAAGTCGAGGTTCTGCTCGCCGAGCTGCTCCCCGACGACACGCTGCGCGTGTTCATCGACCATCCGGACGGCGTCACGCTGGCGCTGTGCGAGCGTGTCACCGAACTGCTCTCCGAGCTGCGCGAGCGCTACTCCCTGGAGGTCTCCTCGCCCGGCGCCGAGCGCCCGCTGACCAAGCCCACCCATTTTCGTCGCTATGTCGGCCGCCGCGCCCGCGTGAGAACACGCGAGCCACGCCCGGTCCCGACAGCGGATTCGGCGGAAGCCGAGCGTCGCGCCAAGAGCTTCACCGGAGAGCTCGTCGGGGTTAGCGACAGCGAGATAACACTGGCCGCCGACGGGGGAGTCATCGCGATTCCCTACTCGGAGATCCGTCGTTCGAACCTCGTCGAGGAGTAGGAGAGAAAACCTATGTCACGCGAGATCCTGGAAGCCATGCATGCGCTTGCGCGCGAGAAGGGCATCGAGCCCGAGAAGCTGATGATCGCCCTGGAGGACGCGCTGCTCTCCGCCTACAAGAAGCAGCCCGGCTCCGCCAAGTACGCGCGCGTCGAAATGGACCGCGAGACCGCCGACTTCCGCGTCATCGAACTGATCGTCCCCGAGCGCCTGGAGGCGCACTTGATCGTTGAGACGATCGACGAGGGCACGGTCGTCGATCCTGAGACCGGCGAGTTGCGCGAACCGGAGGAGCCGGAAATCGACCCCGCCAAGTTCGCGCAGTACCGCGATCAGATCGACGAGCGCGACGTCACCCCCGAGGACTTCGGGCGAATCGCCGCGCAAACCGCCAAGCAGGTGATCCTGCAGCGCATCCGCGAGGCCGAGCGCGACATGATGTTCGAGGAGTACCGCGACCGCGTGGGCGAGCTGATCACCGGCATCGTGCAGCAGTCCGACTCGCGCTACACGCTCGTGCAGCTGCGCGAGCGCGTCGAGGCGCTATTGCCCAAGTCAGAGCAAGTCGAGGGCGAGCGCTACGACCACTCGCAGCGCATCAAGGCCGTCATCAAGGAGGTCTCGCCCTCCACCAAGGGTCCCTCGATCATCGTCTCCCGCCGCGACCCCGAGCTGATCAAGAAGCTGTTCGAGCTGGAGGTGCCCGAGATCGCAGACGGCCTCGTGGAAATCGCCAACGTCGCGCGCGAGCCCGGCTATCGCTCGAAGATCGCGGTCATCTCACACGCTGACGGCGTCGACCCGGTCGGCGCTTGCGTGGGCCCGCGCGGCTCGCGCGTGCGGATGGTCGTCTCCGAGCTGCGCGGCGAGAAGATCGACATCATTCCCTTCAACGAAGAGCCCGCGCGCTTCGTCGCCAAGGCGCTCTCACCGGCGCGCGTGCGCGAGGTGCTCGTCGACGACGAGGCCAAGCAGGCGACGGTGATCGTTCCCGACGACCAGCTATCGCTTGCAATCGGTCGCGAGGGCCAGAACGCGCGTCTGGCGGCGCGGCTGACCGGTTGGCGCGTGGACATCCGCTCGGAGACCGAGTTCGCCGCCGAGGAGGCCGAGCACGGCTATGAGGAGGAGGAGCTGCAGGGCCGCTGCGCGGCGATCCTCTCCAACGGCCGCCGCTGTCCCAACGCATCGCTGCCCGGCTCGCGCTACTGCGGTCTGGAGTCGCATCAGGCGCTGTCGGCGATCGACAGCGACAACGTCGCCGACCTCTCCCCGCAGGCCGGTGGACAAGCGGACGAGCGGGACGCAGAGGAGCAGGTGGCACCTGAGGAGCTCACGACCCAGGAACCGGCAGCGGAGATCGAGGAGTTGGCCCCAGACGTCGCGCAGCCGGTGGCGGAGACCTTGCCGGCACAGGATGTCGGCGAGCCCGGCGATGAGCCCGTCGAGGGGCAAGCGTCATAGGCGCCCGTGTCGGCCACGTCCCCCGGCGCCGTTGCGTGGGGTGTGGACGCGTCGCGCCGAAGCCCGAGCTGGTGCGCCTGGCTGCCGTCTCGGCCGCGGAGGCGAGCCGTCCCGTAGCGGCCTTTGATCGTGCCGGCACGTTGCCTGGGCGCGGTGCGTACGTGTGCCGCGAGGAGCACCACGAGGAGGCCAACCGCAACTGCATGAGGCTCGCAACCGGGCGAGGTGTGCTGCAACGCGCCTTCCGCCAAGCGGTGGACGTTCCGTCCGAGTTCCTGGGGTCCCTAGAATCGGAGATTCGATGAGCAAGAAGCGAGTTCACGAAATAGCCAAGGAGCACGGTGTCTCCAGCAAGGACCTGCTGGAGAAGCTGAACGCCGCGGGCGTCGCGGCGAAGGCTGCCGCGTCCTCTGTTGAGGAGGCCGACGCCCTGCGCGTGCTGGGCGCCAACGGCTCGTCGCCCACCGCCACCGCTCCAGCCCCGCCACCGGCATCCGTGTCGACTCCACCACCTGTCGCACCGCCGGCTCCCGACGGCCAGACCGACGCCGAGACGCCGCCGGCTCAACCGGCGGGTGAGCGTGTGCGACCCACGCGCGACTCGCGCACCGGCGAGCGCACACCGGCGAGCAGCGGGGCGGGCGGGCGCAGGCGCGTGGTGATCGACTCTCAAGCATCGCGCCGCCAGCAGGGCGGACCGGCCAACCAGCCCGTGCGCCGTCCCCGTCGCGGTCGCCGCCGCAGGGGCACCTACGACGAGACGATCGCGCCGATCGACACGTCTGCGATGCAGGACACCGATCTGATTCGCGTGAACTCCGGCTCGACCGTCAAGGATGCGGCCGAGTATCTCGGCGTGCCGGTGCCGGAAATCATCAAGAAGCTGATGATGCTCGGTGAGATGGCCACGCTCACGCAGACCCTCTCCGACGACGCGATCCAGGTGCTGGCCGACGAATTCGACAAGAAGATCGAGATCGTCCACGCGGCCGACGACATCGAGATCGAGCCGGTGTTCGAGGACGTAGAGGAGGACCTGGTCGATCGTCCCCCGGTGGTCACGATCATGGGCCACGTCGACCACGGCAAGACCTCGCTGCTGGACGCGATTCGCCAGACCGAGGTCGCGGCGGGCGAGGCCGGCGGCATCACGCAGCACATCGGCGCCTATCAGGTGCACCACGCTGAGAAGGTCATCACCTTCCTCGACACGCCCGGCCACGAGGCGTTTACCGCGATGCGCGCGCGCGGCGCTCAGGTGACCGATCTAGCCGTGATCGTGGTGGCGGCCGACGACGGCGTCAAGCCACAGACCGAGGAGGCGATCGACCACGCCAAGGCGGCCGAAGTCCCGATTGTGGTGGCGGTCAACAAGATCGACAAGGAGGGCGCGCAGCCCGAGCGTGTTCGCACCGAACTAACACAGCTCGGCTTGCAACCGGCGGAGTGGGGCGGGGAGACAGAGTTCGTCGACGTCAGCGCCAAGACCCGTGAGGGCCTCGACAGTCTGCTGGAGACGATCCAGGTCGTAACCGACCTGGAGGAGCTCAAGGCCAACCGCGACGCGACGGCCTCGGGCACCGTGATCGAGTCCAAGCTCGACCCGGGGCGTGGACCGGTGGTGAGCATCCTGATCCAGCGGGGGACTCTGCAGGTCGGCGATGCGCTTGTGGCGGGCGCCAGCTTCGGTCGGGTTCGCGCGATGCACAACTTCGTCGGCGCTCGCGTAAAGACAGCGGAACCGGGCGAGCCCGTCGAGGTGCTCGGCTTCGACGGGGTTCCCGAGGCCGGCGAATTCGTGCGCGCGGTGGAGAACGAGCGCCGTGCCCGCCAGCTCGCCGGCGAGCGCGCCAACCGCCTGAAGACCGAGGCGCTTGCGCGCCGCTCCGGTCGCAAGGTCTCGCTCGAGGACGTCTTCAAGCTCGCCCAGGAAGGCACCGTCAAGGAGCTCAGCCTCGTCATCAAGGCCGACGTCGCCGGGTCGCTGGAGGCGATCGAGGACGAGATCGCAAAGCTTCCCCAGGACGAGGTGTCGGTCAACATCATCCACCGCGGCGTTGGTGGCATCAACGAGTCCGACGTGATGCTCGCCTCCGCTTCCTCTGGGCTGATCCTCGCCTTCAATGTGCGCCCCGTCGGCGACGCCCGCCAGCTCGCCGACCGCGAGGGCGTTGAGATCCGCTCCTATTCGGTCATCTACCGCGCGATCGAAGAGCTGCGCGCGGCGATGCAGGGAATGCTCGAGCCGACAGAGGTCGAGACCTCGCTCGGACAGGCCGAGGTGCGCCAGCTGTTCAAGGCTTCGCGCATCGGCACGATCGCCGGCTCGCACGTCAGCGAGGGCAAGGTCACGCGTGGAGCGAGAGTACGGCTCGTGCGCGAGGGCACCGTCATCTACGACACCACGATTGCGAGCTTGCGCCGCTTCAACGAGGACGCGCGCGAGGTCTCAGCCGGATTCGAGTGCGGGATCGTGCTCACCAACTTCCAGGATCTGCGCGAGGGCGACATCCTGGAGACCTACGAGACACGCCTGCAAGAGCGGCAACTAGCGTAGGCGGGGCGCGGCGCATAAGGAGCTGCTCATGTATGTGGCCGTGCAACTCGGATACTTTGAGGCACAGGGACAGGTAGGATGAGCTCAGAGAGGATGCGTCGCGTGGATGAGGCGATCAGGCAGGTGATCGGCGACGCGCTGGCTTCAGATTTGAAGGACCCCAGGGTGGGATTTGTGACCGTTACCGATGTCAGAACAAGCGCCGACCTGAGCCATGCTCGCGTGTATGTGAGCGTGCTCGGCGAGACTCAAGCACGCGAAGCGAGCTTGGATGGCCTGCGCAGCGCGCACGGATACCTCCAGAGTCGCATCGCCCGCGAGCTGCACCTCAAGCGCACGCCGACGCTGGACTTCTCCTACGACGACACAACCGACCGCGCGATGCGCCTGGATGCCCTGATCGACGCTGAGCTTGGCGGCGGGCAGGCATGAGCGAGGGCGAGGCGGTCGAGGGCCGCTCGATCGAGAACGAATCGATTGGGGGGGCGCGCGAACTGGTGCTGGAGCGCATCCGCGAGGACACGCGCTTTGTGGTCGCCACGCACGAGAACCCCGACGGGGACGCGCTCGGCTCGCTGCTGGGCATGCACGGCCTGCTGACGGCGCTGGGCAAGCAGTCGAAGATGTTCATCGCCGAGAGCGACCTTCCGCTTCCGCGCGAGTACCGCTGCGCCGCGCTGGCGCACGCCATCCAGGAGGCTCCCGCGGACATCGCGGCGCACACCGTTGTGATGCTCGACTGCGGCAACATCGACCGCAACCCGGCGGCCGTGCTCCAACGTGGAGCGCATCTGTTGAACATCGACCACCATCACGACAACACGCTGTTCGGCACGGTCAACCTCGTGGACCCTTCGGCGTCGTGCACGGCGGAGATCATCTGGGAGCTGATGCACGGTCTCGAAGTCCAACCGAGCGCGCTGGTCGCCGAGGCGCTGTACGTGGCACTCGTGACCGACACGGGACGCTTCATGTACGAGAACATCGGTCCCTCCGCCCACCGGATGGCCGCTGAGCTGATCGGCGCGGGAGTCGACGTGCCGGCTGTGTACCGACGGCTGTACGAGGAGATGCCGCTCGCCAAGCTCACCCTGCTCGGCGTCGCGCTCGGGCGCATCCAGCGTTTTGACAATGGCGAGTTGACACTGACCGCGCTGGATGCCGACGATTTCCAGCGTACGGGCGCCGAGGAAAGCTACTCCGAGGGGATCGTGGATCAGCTGCGCTCGGTCGCGGGCACGAAGGTCGCGGTACTCATACGCGAGCTGACCGCGCCCGAGAACCGAGGCAAGCGCAAGGTCTCACTGCGCGCAACCGGCGACGACGTGGACGTCTCGGCGATTGCGCGTGCGCGGAAGGGGGCGGGCACCGTCGCGCGGCCGGCTTCTCAACAACAGTCGAGGTGGCGGAGTTGATTGTTTTCCTGCGCCAGGAGATCGCCGTCCAACTGCATCCGGCGACAAACGGCTCGCCAGTTCCAACCCTCGCCTAGAGGACCGGAGCGGCCAACCTTGGCCGCTGGGCCGAGGCGTCAATATTCACGCGTGAGCTCCGCATTTGACATGGACGGCATTCTGCTGATCGACAAGCCTGTAGGGATCACCTCGCACGACGTGGTCGCGAGAGTCAGACGCACGCTGAATGGGGTCAAGACCGGTCACGCCGGCACACTGGACCCGTTCGCAAGCGGACTGTTGGTCGTGCTGGTGGGTGCAGCCACGAAGCTGCAGCGCGCGATCATGGATTCGCCCAAGCGCTATGAGACCGTTGCGCGACTGGGAGCGCTGTCGAGCACCGGAGACCCGGAGGGTGAGATCACCGTGACCGACAGGCTCCCGCCAGACCCCCCGGTGCTGCCCTGCGGCGAGATCCGTCAGCGCCCACCGATCTACTCAGCCATCAAGATCAAAGGCGAGCGGGCCTATCGCAAGGCGCGGCGCGGCGAGAGCTTTCAGATGCCTGAGCGGATCGTGACCGTGAGCCGCTTCGAGCAGACGTGGCGCGAGGGCGATCGCGCCGGCTATCTGATCGAATGCTCCTCCGGGACATACGTGCGCTCGCTGATCGCGGACCTCGGCGATGCTTACTGCGAGCAGCTCAGACGCACCGCGATCGGACCGTTTGACGTGAAGGATGCGGTGGCGCCGCCCGCGCGGGGGATCGCGTGGCAGGACGCTCCGATCTTGAGCATCGCGCAGACACTGGCCCTTCTCCCATAGGCTCTCACGCGTGAGGATCACGTGGCTGGCGGACGTGCAGAGCAGGAAGCGGCGTGTGGCTGTCGGCTCATTCGACGGCGTGCACCTCGGCCATCGTGAGGTCATCCGTGGTTCTGACAGCGTGTTGACCTTCGAGCCTCACCCATCGGCCGTGGTCGCGCCACAGCACACGCCGAAGCTGCTCACCTCGCTCGAGGTCAAGGCGGAGTTGATCGAGGCGCTTGGGGTGGACGAGCTGATCGTGATCCCCTTCGATGCCGAGTTCGCAAAGCGCAGCGCGCAGGAGTTCATCGACGAGGTGCTCGTCGGGGCGGTTGACGCCACCCACGTGTCGGTGGGCGAGAACTTCCGTTTCGGCAACCGCGCCAAGGGCGATCCGCGAATGCTCTCAGAAGACGAGCGTTTCTCCACACGTGTCACGCCGCTGCTCGAGGTGGAGGGGGAGATCGTGTCTTCCAGCCACATCCGCGGGCTCGTGCTCGCGGGCGAGGTTGCCCAGGCGGACGGTTTTCTCGGATCGCCGTTTCAGCTGCGCGGCGAGGTGGTGCACGGCGATCGACGCGGACGCGAGCTCGGCTTCCCGACCGCCAACCTGATTCCCGACGACACGCTCGTGTGTCCGGGCCACGGCGTGTACGCATGCATGGCCGATACCCTGACCCCCCGTCATGGGGGGCAGGCAGGCGGCCGTCCCGCCGCCGTGAACGTGGGTGTGCGCCCCACGTTCGTCACCGGTCGCGGCGAGCTGATCGAGGCTTACATCCTGGACTTCGAGGGCGACCTCTATGGCCGGCAATTGCGGCTGGAGTTCCTTGCCCGCCTGCGCGGCGAGCGACGTTTCCAGTCGGCCGAGGAGCTGGTCGAGCAGATGCATCGCGACGTGATCCAGGCACGCGAGATCGCTGCCTCACACCAGCCGTGAAGCCCGATCTGTCGTCTGCCGAGCGTTTGGCGACGTGGCATCGCACCAAGGACTGCTAGCCTGTGCGACCGCTATGACAGTCACCACAGAGCGCAAGCGTGAGATCGCCGCCAAGTTCGGCGCGGGCGAGCACGACACCGGCAACACCAAGGTCCAGGTGGCGTTGCTCACCGAGCGCATCAACCACCTGACCGGGCACCTGCGCGAGCAGAGCAAGGATCACCATTCGCGCCGCGGCCTGTTGATGCTCGTCGGACAGCGCCGCCGCTTCTTGGACTACCTGGCGCGCAAGGACCTCGAGGGCTACCGCGCTCTCATCAAGGAGCTGGGTCTCCGTAAGTAAACGGAGGGCGGTCGCACGATGAGCGCCACCGACTCCACGTCGACTGTGCTGGCCCCGGGTACGAAGGTTCCAGACTTCAAGCTCGTCACCGAAGCCGGCGAGGACTTCACTGGAGCCCAGCTGCAGGACAAGACGACCGTGTTCGTGTTCTATCCGTTCGCGTTCAGCCCGGTGTGCACCGACCAGTTGCAGATTTACGAGCAGTCGCTCGCGGAGATCGCAGCCGATGGCGCTGAGATCTATGGCGTCTCCTGCGATTCGAGCTGGTCGCAGAAAGCGTTCCGCGAGAAGCTCGGCGTGAGCATTCCGCAGCTATCCGACTTCGAGCCCAAGGGCGCCGCTTGCGCAACCTTTGGTGTGCTTCACCCCGGTGGTTTCCCGCAGCGCGCGCTTGTGATCGTCGGCCCGGACGGTGTGGTGCGCTGGAGCTATCAAGCGCCTTCCCCTGCAGACCTTCCCCCGGTACACATGGTTCTTGGCGGACTGAAGAACGTCTAGCGTCCGCTAAGCTCCACACGTTCGGATACAAAGATAAAAGAAAACGGCTCCGCCGACCGACGGGTGGAGAGGGAAGGTAGTTCAATATGAGTAGCAACGCCGTTACACGGGTCTCCGTGGAGATCGCAGGTAGCGAGATCTCGTTTGAGACCGGCAGGATGGCCAAGCAGGCCTCCGGCGCAGTGGTCGTCCGCCAGGGCGACACGATGGTCCTCTCGACAGCCACGGCAGGTGGCCAGCGCGATGTGGACTTTCTCCCGTTGACGGTTGACGTGGAGGAGAGGATGTACTCCGCCGGGAAGATCCCCGGCTCGTTCTTCAAGCGCGAGGGACGCTCGGGAGAGAAGGCGACGCTGACCGCGCGCATGATCGACCGCCCCCTGCGCCCCCTGTTCACCAAGGGCTGGAACTTCGAGACCCATCTCGTCGCGATCCCGATCTCGGTGGACCACGTCAATCCGTATGACATCCTCGCGATGAACGGTGCCTCCGCGGCCCTGATGATCTCCAACGTCCCGTTCGCCGGCCCGGTCGGCGCGGTGCGGATCGGCAAGATCGACGGTAACTTCGTCGTCAACCCGCCCGAGGAAGATCTGCTGGAGAACTCAGACCTCGACCTCGTCGTCGCGGGTTCTGAGGACGCGATCCTGATGGTGGAGGCCGGCGCGAACGAGATCTCAGAGGCCGAGATCCTCGACGCACTCGACATCGCGCACAGCGCGATCAAGAAGATCTGTGCGCTGCAGCGCGAGCTGGCCGAGAAGGTCGGCAAGGAGAAGACTCCGATCACCGCTCCGGCGGTCGATCCGGAGCTGCTCGCGAAAGTGAAGGCATCGCACGGCGTCGCGCTTGACGAGGCGACGCAGGTCGAGGACAAGCTCGAGCGCCAGGACGCGTGCAAAGCGGTCGAGGAGGCAATCCTCGCCGAGTACGGCCCCGCCGCGCCCGAGGGTGCAGGCGAGGATGCCGCCAAGCAAGCCAAGGAGAAAAGGGCGGAAGCGCAGCTCGCTTTCGACAAGCTGGAGAAGGCGATCATCCGCGAGCGCATCGCGATTCACAAGAAGCGCCCCGACGGTCGCGCGGAGGACGAGATCCGCGACATCACGATCGAAGTTGGCGTCACGCCGCGCACGCACGGCTCGGCGCTGTTCACGCGCGGGCAGACCCAGGCACTGAGCGCAGCCGCGCTCGGCACGCTCAAGGAGGAGATGCGCCTTGACACGCTCGGGTTGCAGACCAAGAAGTATTACTTCCATCACTACAACTTCCCGCCGTTCTCGGTCGGGGAGGCGGGTCGAACTCGGGCCCAAGCGCCGCGACATCGGTCACGGCGCCTTGGCTGAGCGCGCACTCGTGCCGGTGATCCCCTCGATCGAGGAGTTCCCCTACACGATCCGCGTGGTCTCGGACATCTTCGAGTCCAATGGGTCCTCATCGATGGCTTCGGTGTGCGGCTCCTCGCTGTCGTTGATGGACGCGGGCGTGCCGATCAAGCGCCCTGTGGCCGGTATCGCGATGGGTCTGATCAAGGAGGGCGACGACTACATCGTGCTCACCGACATCGCGGGCGTGGAGGATCACCTGGGAGACATGGACTTCAAGGTGGCCGGTACCGATCAGGGCATCACGGCGCTGCAGATGGACATCAAGATCTCAGGCGTGACGTTCGACATCCTCAGGGACGCGCTCACCCAGGCGCACAAGGCGCGCACGTTCATTCTCGGCAAGATGGCCGAGACGATCGAGGGCCCGCGCGAGCAGCTCTCCGAGCACGCACCGCGCATCCAGACGATCCAGATCGACCCCTCGCAGATCGGCATGCTGATCGGCAAGGGTGGCGAAACGATTCGCGGGCTCTCCGAGGAGTTCGAATCGCAGATCGACGTCAACGACGAGGGCCAGGTGCTGGTGTACTCGGCCAATGGCACGCTCGGCGATGCCCTGGTGGAG
This sequence comes from uncultured Solirubrobacterales bacterium, assembly GCA_963715535.1. GTDB lineage: Bacteria > Actinomycetota > Thermoleophilia > Solirubrobacterales > Solirubrobacteraceae > Palsa-744. Next base: position 350,266 of record OY970251.1, read on the forward strand.
CGCATCCGCACGATGATGAAGGAGGTCGAGGTCGGCGACGAGTTCGCCGGCAAGGTCGTCAAGACGACCACCTTCGGCGCGTTCGTGGAGCTCTCCAAGGGCACCGACGGGCTCCTGCACATCTCCAACGTGTCGCCAGGTCAGCGTGTGGACACGGTCGAGGACGTGCTCAACAAGGGCGATGAGATCAACGTGCGCGTGGTCGAGGTCAACCGCGAGCGCGGACGCATCGGCCTGCGCCTTGCCGACGATCCCGAGATCGCCGGCAAGAGCGTCGAGGAGCTCGCCACCGTCAGTGGCGGCGGTGGCGGCGGCGGCAGTCGCCCTCCGCGTAGCGGTGACCGCAACGGCCGCGAGGGTCGTCCGCCACGCGGCGGCGACCGTGGCTCGGGCCGTCCCCGGCACGGTGGCCGGGATCGCGACTGAGGACCGGCGGGCCGGCCGGAGTGCGTCTCCGATCCGGCCCGACGGGCACATGAGCCCGAGCGAACATCGAATAACCACGCTGGAGAACGGCGTGCGGGTGATCACCGAGCGCATGGAGAACGTGCGCTCGGTGGCGCTCGGCTTCTGGATCGGAACGGGCTCGGCGATGGAGTCGGAGGCCCAGGCGGGCCTGTCGCATCTGCTGGAGCACATGCTGTTTCGCGGCACCGAGAGCTATCGCTCCGAGGAGATCGACCAGATCTTCGATGCGATGGGCGCCGAGATCAACGCCGGCACCGATCGCGAAAGCACCTCGTTGTACACGCGCGTGCTCGACCGTCACCTCGAGCGCGCGCTGCATGTGATGGGGGAGATGCTGTGGCGTCCTCGCTTCGAGGACCTTGACGCCGAGCGGAAGGTCGTGCTGGAGGAGATCGCGATGTACGAAGACGATCCCCAGGACAGGGTCTTCGATGTGCTCGGCGAAGCGGTGTTCGGGCGCCACCCGCTCGGGCGCGCGGTAATCGGCCGGGCGGAGGTGGTTGGTGCGGTCGAGTTGGATGGTTTGCGCGCGTTTCACGCCGAGCGCTATCTGCCGGGCGAGATCGTGGTGTCCGCGGCCGGCTCGGTCGACCACGAGGAGCTGGTGCGGACGATCCAGAGCAGCGTGCCCGCGCCGCCCATCGCGACTGGAGCGGTGTCCGCGAGCAACGGGAGCCAAGCGCCGAGGGCCGATGGGGATGCCTATGCGAGCGAACCGTCCTTCCAGCGACGCGTGCGCTTCCTGCGCAAGGACACCGAGCAGTATCACGTGTGTCTCGGCGGCCAGGGCATCTCCCGCCACGACGATCGCCGCTTCGCGCTGCGCGTGCTCGAAGGCGTGCTCGGCGGCACATCCTCCTCGCGGCTGTTTCAGGAGGTGCGCGAGAAACGTGGCTTGGCCTACTCGGTGTTCTCCTTCTCAAACCTGCACGCGCACACCGGCGAGGTGGGGCTGTATGTGGGGACGCGACCCGACAACCTGGGCGAGGCGATCGCCACGATCGCCGGGGAGCTCGAGCGTTTTGTCGAGGCGCCCGTCAGCGAGGAGGAGCTGACGCGCTCGCGCGAGAACGTGAAGGGGAGGATCGTGCTCGCGCTCGAGTCGACCGCGGCACGGATGAGCCGCCTCGGATCCTCGGTGCTCAGCGACCTGCCGATCCTCTCTGTGGACGAGATCATCGAGCGCATCGACGCGATCGACGCGGCCCAAGTGCACGAGCTGGCGGGCGAGTTGTTCGTCGGTGAGAGCCTCTCGGTGGCTGGGGTCGGCGCCGAGGAGGACGTCTTCCAGGAGGCGCTGGCGCCACTTGGAGCGCTGGCGTCGTGAGAAGCCCAAGGCCGGGATCGTGATCCGCGTCGGCGTCGCGGGCGCGGCGGGAAGGATGGGGGAGGCGGTGTGCGCCGCGGTGGCGCAGGCGCCTGACATGGAGCTTGTCGGACGGGCCGATCCCGCGCTCGACCTCGCGCTCGGGCAAATGCTCGAGCAGAGCGCCCCGGAGGTCGTGGTCGACTTCACCCGCCCCGATACCGCCCTCCAGAACGCCCTGGAGTGCTTGCGTGCGGGAGCGCACGTTGTGATCGGCACGACGGGCTTTGACATCGATTCGCTCGCCGAGCAGGCACGCGCGATCGCCGCCGAGAGCTCGACGGGCGCCGGCACAAACGTTTTCGTGGCACCCAACTTCGCGATCGGCGCGGTGCTGATGATGCGCTTTGCAGCGGAGGCGGCGAGGCACATGGCGAAGGCCGAGATCGTCGAGCTTCACCACGATCGCAAGCTCGACGCGCCCAGCGGCACGGCGGCACGTACCGCGGGGCTGATGGCACAGGCCTCAGGCGGGCAGGAGCCGCCGATCCATTCGGTGCGCTTGCCCGGGATCGTGGCCAACCAGGAGGTCATCCTCGGCGACGTCGGACAGACGCTGACGATCCGCCACGACACGACTGGGCGCGAGTCGTTCATGCCGGGAGTGCTGCTGGCTATTCGGGGTGTCCGAACACTCGCGACCACGCCCGTGGTGGGTCTCGAGCACCTGCTGTTCGTGGGCGAGTGAGCGATGCGAGCACGCACGCCTCTATCCCCGACACACGTGGAATACTGCACCCGATGAGCATCCTAAAGGACACCCGCCATGACGGGGGGCAAGCAGGCGGCCTCGGCAGCATCTTGACCGCGATCGTCACGCCATTTGACGAGCAGGGACGCGTGGACGAGCAGTCGTTCGTCGCGCTTATGCGGCATCTCGCCGAGCACGGCTCCGACGGCTTCGTGGTGTGCGGCACGACCGGCGAGGCCGCCACGCTCACCGACTCCGAACATCTTGGCGTGATCGGCCTGGCGGCACGCGAGCGCCCGCCCGGCACCACGATCGTCGGTGGCACCGGCTCTAACGACACCAAGCACGCGGTGCACCTGACCGAAGCCGCGAGCGAGCTTGGCGTGGACGCGACCCTGAGCGTCACGCCCTACTACAACAAGCCGAGCCCGCGCGGGATCGTGCGCCACTACGAAGAGGTTGCCAAGGCCACCGACAAGCCGATCCTGCTTTACAACATTCCGGGACGCACCGCGGTGAACATGGGTCCGGAGCTGCTGGCGCGCCTGGCGCAGATCGAGCACATCGAGGGCGTGAAGCAGTCGAACGCCGATGAGCTGCAATTGATCGATGGGCTTGAGCTGTACACCGGCGATGACGCGACGTTGGCGCACACGCTCGACATCGGCGGCGCCGGCGGCATCTGCGTCGCCAGCCACATCGTGGGCGATGAGATGCGTCGCATGGTCGACGAGCCCGAGCATCGCGCGGAGATCGACGCGAGCTTGCAAGACGTGTATGAGACGCTGTTTATGACCGCTTCTCCGACCTGCACGAAGGCGGCGCTCAACCTGCTCGGCCACAAAGTGGGCGGTTTGCGCCTGCCGATGATCGAGGCGAGCGACGAGGAGCTCGAGACAGTGCGGGCGATGCTCGTGCGCCACGACCTGCCGATCGCAGATCGACCGGCGAGCGCACGCGCGTGAGCACACTGCGCGTCCTGCCTCTCGGGGGGTTGGGAGAGATAGGGAAGAACATGACCGTCGTGGAGTACGACGGGCGCATCGTCGTGGTGGACGTGGGCCTGCGCTTCCCGACCCCGGAGATGGTGGGGATCGACCTGGTGCTGCCCGACTTCTCCTACTTGCGCGAGCGTGCGCAGGACATCGAGGCGATCGTCGTGACCCACGGACACGAGGACCATCTCGGCGCGCTGCCGTGGATTGTGCGCGAGCTCGGCCAGCACAACGTGCCGCCGGTGTATGGCGGCCCGCTCACGATCGCGATGGCGCGCTCGAAGCTCGACGAGCACAAGCTGCGCGACGTCGAGCTGGTCGACGTGTCGCCGGGGGAAATGCTGGACCTCGGGCCGTTCTCGTTCGAGATGATCCATATGACCCATTCGATCCCGGACTCCAGCGCCGTGGCACTCGGCACCGAGCTTGGGACGGTGCTGGTCACCGGCGACTACAAGTTCGACCAGACGCCCGTGGACGGCGCGCCGGCGGACGTGTCGCGACTGGCCGAGCTCGGACGCGAGGGTGTGCTGCTGCTGTGCGGGGATTCCACGAACGTGGATCGCCCTGGTTTCTCTCCGTCGGAGTCGCTTGTGGGTCCGCACCTGGAGGAAGCGTTCGCACGCTGCGAGGGGCGGATCGTGGTGACGAGCTTCGCGTCGAACATCCACCGTGTGCAGCAGGTAATCGACGCGGCCGCGGCGCTCGATCGCAAGGTGTCGCTCGTGGGCCGCTCGATGCGAAAGAACGTGGGGATCGGGCGCACGCTCGGTCACGTGGAGGTGCCCGACGGCTTGCTCGTGGGCACGCGCGAGATCGAGAACTTCCCCGACGAGCGGATGGTGATCATCTCGACCGGCTCGCAGGGCGAGCCGTTGTCTGCATTGCGGCGGATGGCCTACCGCGATCATCCGCAGGTGAAGCTGCGCCACGGCGACACGGTCGTGTTCAGCGCCACTCCGGTGCCGGGCAACGAGCGCGCGGTGAACGAGACGATCGACCGGCTCTATCACATCGGCTGTGACGTGGTGACCGCACAGGACGCGCCGGTGCACGCTTCCGGGCACGGCTACGCCGAGGAGGTCAAGCTGATGCTCAATTTGACAAAACCGCGCTATGTGATGCCGTTTCACGGCGACTTCAAGCGCTTGCGCTTGCACGCCCAACTGGCCGAAGCCGTCGGGATCGAGCCCGACGATGTGTTCCAGGGCGAGAACGGCCTGCCGCTGGACATCGACGAGCGCGGCGCACGCTTCAAAGAGCACGAGCAGTCCGGGATGGTGTTCGTCGATGGCGTCGAGATCGGCGACATGGCCGACGTGGCGCTGCGCGACCGCAGGATGCTCTCCGCCGACGGCATCTTCATCGTCGTGGTGACGATCGCCGAGCAGGACGGGCGCTCCGTGGCCGACCCCGAGGTGATCTTCCGCGGCGTGCCGTTCCTGGACGAGGCGGGTGAGCTGATCGAGGAGATCCGCTCGACTGTCGACGCGACGCTCGCGCGCGCCGCCGGCGAGGAGATCCGCGAGGTGGACCTGCTCCAGCAGGTGCTCCACGACGACCTCGCGGGGCTCGTGTACGACCGTTTGAAGCGGCGCCCGATGGTGCTTCCTGTCGTCGTTGAGGTGTAAAGGACAAAACCTTTCGGATTTTGCGGTAAAAAACTAGCGAGGCCCTTGCGAAGTCGCTGATTCCTAATTACGGTGCCGTTCCAACAGTCTGTTGTCGAGGGCGACACAGGCGTGAGGACGGAGTGTGTCTCGATGAGCGCAGGAGGGGCGAGGCAGCGACGTATCGCGGCGTGGTTGGCGGCTGTTGCATTGGCGATGATGGCGGCCCCCGCCGTTGCCATCGCCGCGACGACCTCCTCGACTACTCCAGGATTGTCCTCGAGCGATCCACTTCCGACCGAAAGCCTGCTGGAACCCAACGGTCCACAGACTCAGGAAGAAGCGAGGCTGGCAAGCCCCGAAGCCGTCGATGCACGCGCGGAATCGGCGATGGCGTTTGCCGGGTTGAGCTCGCATGCAGCCGAAGCCGTGTTGAGCGAAACCGATCCGCGCACAGTGGACCAATCGGATGGCGGCCCGCCGCCGCTGACGGCGACACAAACAGCGACAGGGTTTCCGAGCGACTATTCGATGACGATAGATCTCGGCTCCGACAAGCGAGCGCTCGTCGAATCGTTCGCTCCGCTAGCGATTGAAACCGAAGCGGGGAAGCGAGTGCCGCTCGACTTGAGTCTGCGCGAAGTGGCCGGCGGGTTCCAGCCCGAAAGGGGGATTGCCCCGGTGCGCTTTGGACAACGAGCCTCGGAAGGCGCAAGTCTGCTCGACATCGAAGTGTCGCTCACTCCGATCAGCGAAGAAGGCACTCCGCTGCCTGGCACTGGCGTCATCGATCACGCCAACAGTGTGTTCTACGGCGGCACCGAAGACGAACAGGTCGGGATCAGGGATCTCAGCCTGCTCGCCAAGCCAACCGTTGGCGGCTTTGAGCTGAACTCAGTGCTCCTCTCGCGGCGCTCCCCTGAACACCTGTATTTCAAGGTTGGTCTACCCTCGGGTGCGATCCTTGCACAGACCAACTCGGGCGAAATCCGCGTACTTCGGGAAGGAGTCCTAATAGCGGCGATCCCGCGACCGTCGGCGCGCGATGCGGAAGGGACGTTCGTGCCGGTTTCGATGAGCCTCGCGGGCAGTACGCTCGACCTAACCGTCCCCCGCAGCGAAGACCAGTTCCGCTACCCGCTGCTTGTAGATCCTGCGGTGGAAGATAAGACAATTCCAACTTCGTCCAATCCACATGGCTCGAACTGGGAATTCGTCAGCGAACCGTTAGAACAGTTCTATTTCCATGGCTCGGAAGAGGGTGGCTCCGCGACGGCCGCCGGGCAGCACATGGAACTGTTCTACAAAACCAGTCGCGAATCCAAAATCTACAGACTCGCACTCAACAGCTACAGCGAAGTGGCACATGCTCGCAGCACACTGGAAATAGTAAAGAACGGCGGTGGCGAAGAAAACGGCGAACTGCTAGGTAATAACGTATCGTATGTGCACAACGAATCGTCGTTGTGCGCGAAAAGAGGCGAATCGCCGCCGTCATGCTCCACATCAACTGAAACAAATGGCAATTTGATCCGTTTCCAGCAGACGGCCAACGAAGCGTATACGAACATGTATTCGTCGATCGCGAGCGCGGACGTTTACATCTCCCAGGAAAATCCGCCGACGGCGGCTTTTAACGAAACAGAACCAAAGATCAAGGTTGAAGAACCAAGCGGTGTTGTGGTGGAACGCGAAAATGTGCTGTATCCAGGTAGCAAAGGTTGGATTGGCCCACATTCGAGCACGGCGTTTGAAACGATCGACAAGGACCCCGGAATCGGGTTGAGCTACGTTGCGGCGGACGGCAGCACATGGTCGCGCGAGGTCTTCCTCAAGGAAAAGGAAGGCAAGTGCAGCGGCGCACAGTGTCCGGCAGAATACAAAGGTAAATTCACGTACTACACGACGACGCCCGAATTCACAAAACCCATGCCGAGCGGGGAATATCGGATCCAGAGCTATGCTGAAGATTCCGTCAAACTAAACGGCTTTACCTACGCTACGGTGAGAGTGGACGCGGAAGCGCCACAGTCGATCAAACTTGTCGGCCTTCCGGCGGGTAACCAGTTTGGTGGAGGTGTCTATAAGATCAAGGGGGAAGCAACGGATGGAAAAGTTGGGACGCCGAGCTCCGGGGTTCAGTCGCTGAAGCTAGGGATCGATGGCGCCGAAGCCGGTGAACCGAATGGGTCGTGCCCGCTGGGTCCGTGTACGGCAAACGCGGAATGGACGATAAACGGCGGCCAGTTGAGCGCTGGCGCACATGTGCTTACGATCGTTGCGACCGACAATGCTGGGAACGTCAGTCACCAAGACTTCGTGATCTTCGTCCATCACGCCACACCCGTGGCGCTCGGCCCAGGCTCGCTCGATCCACAGTCGGGCAACTACAGTCTCGGCGCCAGCGACGTCTCGATGGGACCCGGCCTAACCCTCGCGCGCACTTACAGCTCGCGCAACCTGACGGCCGGGCGTGGAAGGCGGCCTTGGTCCGCAATGGGCCACCAGCCTGGGTGGCAGCGAAAGTCTCGAAGAATTGCCCGACGGCAGCCTGCTGCTCGCGGGGGGCAACGGTAGCGAAACAACGTTTCAGCGCAACTCTAAAGCCGAACTCGAATCGCCCAAGGGCGACGCGAACGTGGCGTTGTCTGAGCAGACCAACGAAAAAGGGGTGCCGACGGCTTACGACTTGAAGGATGCGGCGGCGGGCACGACAACGAAGTTTGCGCGCGCCGAAGGGTACCTGCAGACGACACCGAACTACTACGGGGAAATCGGTTGGCAGGGTCCGGGCACAGGCCAACTGAACACTCCGATGGGCGTCGCCTCGGACGCCAAAGGCGACGCTTGGGTGGCCGACACGAAGAATGATCGCATCGAGGAGTTCAATACGCAGGGCGAATACATCTCCCAGTTCGGCTCGGAAGGCTCGGGCGCTGGTGCGCTGAGAGAACCGCGCGGTGTCGCGATCAATGCCACAGGCGACGTCTGGGTCGCCGATACCGGAAACAACCGGATCGAGGAGTTCAACGAAAAAGGCGAATACGTGCGCGAAGCAGGCACCGAAGGCGCTGGTGCGCTGAAAGATCCGCAGGGAATTGCGCTAGATCCCAGCGGCAACGTGTGGGTCGCCGACACAGGGGATAACCGTGTCGTGGAGTTCAACGAAAAAGGCGAATACGTACGCGAAGCGAGCAAAACCGTCGGCAGCCTCGCGCTCTCCGAACCGGTTGGGGTCGCAACGGACTCCTCCGGTGACGCGTGGGTTACAGATGTAAAAAATCATCGTTTCGTCGAGTTCTCCTCGACCGGCTCTGCCCTGAAAGAATACGGTTCGCAAGGTAGCGGCAACAGCCAGTTCGAAACTCCCGTGGGCATCGCGATCGACGTCGAAAACGACGTCTATATCGCGGACTACGCCGAGGATCGCATCCAGGAGTTCAACGCCAAAGGCGAATATCTGACGAAGTTCGGCAGCGCCGGTTCAAACGGTGGACAGATGAGCAAGCCCTACCTGATGGCAATCGACACACAGGGGGCGCTGCTAGTCGCCGACAGTTGAAACTCACGCGTAGAGCGCTGGGCACACGCCGCGTGGTTGCCTGCTATCTCCGAAGGTGTGGTGGCGACGAGCAAGGTCAGTTACACGTATAAAGCGGTGCGCACGGCGAATGGCACGCTGATCGAGCCCACCGAGGTCCTGGCGCCACACGCCGCCGAATTGTCGTGCGCACCCACGGTCAAACAGGGGTGTCGTGCTCTCGTTCTCAAGTACGCCGAAAAAACGACCGCTACCGGAGAAGGCGAAGCGGAATGGGGAGAATACGAAGGCCGCCTAAAGGAAGTGCTGTTCGCCGCTTACAATCCGTCGGCCAAAGCGGTGCAAGAAGTGGCGGTCGCTCAGTACACGTACGACAAGAAGGGTCGGTTGCGAGCCGAGTGGGATCCGCGCATCAAACCGGCACTGAAGACCGTGTACGGTTACGACAACGAAGGGCACGTGACAGTGGTCTCTCCACCCAACCAGGAGCCTTGGCTGATCGGCTACGGGACAAGTCCTGCGGATGCCAGTACAGGACGCGTGGTGTCCGTTACGCGGCCGAGCTCCGCAACCGCGTTGGGAGTCGGTACGGTACCAGTGCCCACGATTGGCGAAGGTCAGCTCAAGAGTCCGGGAGATATCTCGGTGGACTCGAAAGGGGACGTGTGGATCGCGGATACGGGAGACGATCAAGTCCAAGAGTTCTCCTCGACCGGCGAATACATTCGAGCGTTCGGCTCGGCGGGCACAGGCAATGGTCAATTGGACGGGCCTAATGGCTTGGCGTTGGACAAAAAAGGGGACGTGTGGGTCGCAGACACATTTAACAGTCGTCTTGAGGAGTTCTCCTCCAGCGGAGCGTACATGACTCAGATCAAAACTGAATTCCCGTACGGCGTTACTGTGGACACGAGTGAACATCTTTGGGTTACGAACTCGCTTTTTTCGGCGAGCGTGAGCGAGTTTACGACCGGCGGGGAAAAGCTCAGAAGCTTTGGTTCCTCGGGTACTGGCAACGGTCAGTTCAAAAGCCCGTGGGGTATCGCGCTGGATTCCTCCGGTGACGTGTGGGTGGCAGACAGCGAAAACAATCGCGTACAGGAGTTTTCCTCCACTGGGACGTATCTAGCGCAGCACACCGTCACCAAGCCCAAGGGACTTGCGATTGACTCCTCCGGACACCTGTGGTTGACGCGGACTGCCAGTATCGAGGAGATGTCCTCGACGGGGAGCGTGATCGGGACGTTTGGTACCGAAGGTGCCGGCAATGGGCAGTTCAAAGGTCCAGATGGCATTGCGCTGGACTCCTCCGGGAACGTGTGGACGGCCGATGCTGGGAACAACCGTGTGCAGGAGTTCAGCTCGGAAGGTGTCTATACGAGACAGTTCGGGTCGGGGAGCCCGAACGCGCCCGTGTTGTCGAGCTCGACAGCGCTTGTGGGGTTGACTCTGAGCGTCTCGACAGGGCATTGGAAAAACGATCCGCTTGCCTACGGCTTCCAATGGTTGCGCTGCAACTCCGGGGGCGGGGAATGCAAACCAATTCCGGGAGCCGACAACCAGACCTACACTCCAGTCAAAGAAGATATGGAACATAGGCTGGAGGCGGAAATGCGGGCGAGCAACGCTGCCGGTACTAGCTCTGCGGTCACGACGTCGAGCGGAATCGTTACCGAATTCGGCTACCTGTCACAGTTCGGTTGGGAAGGCACAGGAAACGAACAATTCAAGCATCCTGCGAATGTTGCGGTGAACGCGAGCGGCGACGTATGGGTTCTCGACAAAGAAAACGATCGCGTGCAGGAGTTCTCCCCGGCCGGCGAATACATTCGTCAGTTCGGCTCAAAAGGCACAGGCAATGCACAGTTCGACAATCCATATGGTCTGACGGTCGATAAAAAAGGCGACATTTGGGTTGCCGACTCGGGTAACAATCGTATCCAGGAGTTCTCCTCGACAGGGACGTACATGACGCAGTTTGAAGTGCTACGTGAAGGAACTGCAACAATGTGGCCGATGAACGTATTTGTGGATTCCAGTGAACACATCTGGGTTACTGGTCAGGGGGCCCTCCTCCCTCTTGTGGCAGAGTACACAATGACCGGAGAAAAGATCAGGAGTTTTTGTTCGTGGGGTACGGGCAACGGCCAGTGCGAGGGCGCATGGGGGATCGCTGTTGACTCGTCGGGCGACGTGTGGGTGGCCGAACATGGAACCGAACGGGTACAGAAGTTTTCAGCGACTGGGGAATTTCTCGCACAGTACCCTGTGGAAAAAGTCATGGGACTTGCGCTCGACTCCTCGGGACACCTCTGGTTGACGCGCCCAACAAGTATCGAGGAGATGTCCTCTTCTGGTACGGTACTCGGGACGTGGGGTTCGGAAGGCACGGGCAACGGCCAATTCAAAGAACCGCAGGGGCTTACTATTGACGCGTCCGGAAATGTGTGGGTCGCGGACACGATAAATGATCGTGTACAGAAGCTCGGCGTGCCCAAAGTAAACGAAGAGCCGCCGGAACCGCCGAACCCCGGTACGAGCGCGGTCACAACTGTCGAGTACAACGTGCCGTTGTCAGGCACTGGTCTGCCGAATATGACCTCAGTCGAAACCGAAAAATGGGGACAGAAAGACGATCCCACGGAAGCGACGGCTATATTTCCACCCGACGAACCGCAGGGCTGGCCGGCGGCCAGTTACAAACGCGCGACGATTTCATACTTTGACCCACAGGGCCGAACTGTTAACGTCGCGAACCCGGCAGGTGGCGTGTTGACATCGGAATACAACGAAACAAACGATCTCGTGCGCTTGCTGAGCGCCGATAACCGAGCCAGCGCCCTCAAAGAAGGGACGAAATCGGCAGAAGTAGCGAAACTGCTGGACAGCGAGAGCGTGTATAACGAAGAAGGCGGCGAGCTGCTGGAAACAACCGGGCCGCAGCATAAGGTAAAGCTCTCGAGTGGGAGCGAAGCGCAGGCACGTAGCCATGTCAAATACTATTACAACGAAGGTGCACCGACGGAAGGCGGCCCGTATCACCTGGTAACCAAGAGCACCAGCGCGGCACTGGTAACCGGTAAAGAAGAAGACGTAAGGACGACCGTCACCGCTTACGCCGGGCAGAGCAATCTCGGCTGGAAGCTGCGCAAGCCGACGTCGGTTACGATCGATCCATCCGGCCTGAAACTGACCAGCACCACACTGTATAACGCGACGACGGGGAGCATCATCGAAACGCGCTCTCCCAGGAGCAAAGGACTAAACGAAGTGCATGACACCAAGACAATCTATTATTCGGCGGCGGCGAACTCGGAATACCCAACGTGCGGTGGGCACGTCGAATGGGAAGGCATGCCGTGCGAGACGCTGCCCGGTGCTCAACCCACAGGTTCTCAGGCTCCTTCGCTGCCCGTGACCATCATCGGCGCCTACAACATGTGGGGGGAGCCGGAAACGACCACAGAAACGTTCCCCACCAGCGAAAAGCTCGCTGAAACGACGCGCACCAAGAAGATCACCTACAACGAAGCCGGACAGCCAGCCACAAGCGAAGAGACCTCGACCTCGGCTTCCAATAAGGCGCTGCCGAAGGTCACGACCGCGGAATCATACGGTGAAGTGTGCGGACAGACCAAGCCGGTGCGGTGCGTCACTCAGAGCACAACCGAAGGCGAAACGACACAGACGATCACGAGCATCTACGACACGCTCGGCCGCCTCGTCAAGTACACCGACGCCGATAGCAACACCACGACCTACGAATATGAAGAAAGCGGCGATGGGCGACTGATCGGTATTAGCGATGCGAAGGGCAGCCAGTCTTACGCGTATGACCCGACGACCGGGATGCTGACCAAACTTGTGGACTCCGCCGCAGGGACGTTTACCGCAAGCTACGATGTCGAAGGCGGGATGACCAGGGAGACCTACCCAAACGGGATGACCGCAACGTATACGCACGACTCGACTGGTGATATAACCGGGATCGAATACGTCAAGACTACGCATTGCACCGAAAAATGCGTGTGGTTCAGCGAAACGACCGTCCCTTCTATTCACGGCGAAACGCTCACTCACACGAACACGCTCACCAACGACACATACACGTATGATGCAGCCGGACGGTTGACACAGGTCACGGAAACACCAACCGGGAAAGGGTGCGTGACGCGAATCTACGGCTACGATGGAGAATCGAACCGCACAAGTCTCACCACGCGCGAACCTGGCTCGGAAGGGAAATGCGCGAGCGAAGGCGGGATAACGGAGTCGCACACTTATGATGGGGCGAACAGGTTGAGCGACACAAGCGTAGCCTATGACCCACTTGGCAACATAATCAAACTCCCAACGGCGGACGCCGGTGGGCACGAACTGACGAGTGAATACGTATGTTGACAGCCAGGTGCTCAAGCAATCGCAGAATGGGCAGACCAACACCTACTACATCGACCCCGCCGGACGGGTCCGCAAGACAGTAGGCGAAGGATCCACAAATCTCACGACAATCGACCATTACGACGGCGGTGGCGAAGCACTCTCCTGGAAGGACGAAGGGTCCGGCAAATACACGCGTCTGATCCCCGGGATCGACGGAACCCTATCCGCCACCCAGACCAACGGCGAAGCGCCCGTGTTGCAACTCCACGATCTCCAGGGTGACGTAATCGCCACCGCAGCCGTCGGTGAAACGGAAACGAAACTGCTCAGCACATACAACAGCACCGAGTTCGGTGTGCCGGTCAACGGAGCACCACCGACCAAATACTCCTGGCTCGGGGCCACCGGCGCCTCAAGCGAACTATCCTCCGGCACACTCATCAGCGGCACCGTCGCCTACCAACCCCAACTCGGACGCGCACTGCAAACACAGGCAGTCATCCCCCCGGGCATGGCAGTCGACGGCGCCGCAGGCGTAGCCTTCAAAACACAAGTCTCAGCCTGGGAAGCCGCATCAGCAAACGAAGGAGCCAAACGACACGCAGAAGAAGGCGCGGCGGAAGAACGAGCAGCAACCCTCGAAGCAGAAGAAAAAGTGCTACAGCAATGCCGCGCAGAGGGAGGATGTGGCGCGGAATATGACCCGAAGTGCAGCCTGTCAGTCCAGATCACAGGGAACGGCAAAGGGGTCGTGAGTGCCTTTGGGGTGGCCACTTGTGGCGGAGAGGAGCTGCCAAGATATACTGAGCTTCAAGTGTGTCTCTATATAGAACCCTCATATGGCGAGCTGGAAGACGGTCCTCCGGGAAAGTTTTGTAGAGAGGAGGGATCGGGTTACAACCCCGAAAACGGCTCGGAAGCGGTAGGACTAAAGGGATCGCTTGTCATCGGTGAAAGCACGCAGTGTGAGGGCGAAACAACATATTATGCGATGGCATGGTTTTGGATTCCTGGTAGCCGTAAAGGGGCAAAGCAAATGTGGACAGGAGCATGGCACTGTGGTGAGTCGAAGCTTGACGAAATCGCAGGATGGGCTGAATCTATTGAAGGACTCATTCCGCCGGTTGCAATCCCATGAAGATGCTCGTAGCGCGTGCCGGAATCTTGTTGATTCTGTCCATGACTGTCGCGGACTGCGCAGGGTCACATTCTCGTGAGCGCGTCTCGGGAACATACATAATGGGATCAAATGGCGTGAGGAGACGGGTCGCGACCTACCCGGTCAAGTACCGGCCAAACGGCCTGCGGGTTTTGGTCAGGGAGCCGATGCCGGGTGGTTACTTCGCAATAGTCGCAAAGCGCTACGAATATCTAGGCCACACCTACTCTGTAATGGATGATCGTGAGGAAAGCTCCGGCGAGCATGGAAGTGGTGGGGGTGGTGGTCTAGATATAGAACCAGACCAGCGTATGCCACTTGAAATAGCAGTGTTCCATGTATGTCTGGGCTCATACGCGCACGCGGTTGCGTATGGCATGCTACGTGACCCTAAGGATGCGGTTACCGCGCAGGTGCACGGCACAACGACAATCTTGAAAAAGTTGGTGATCCCAGCTAATTTTCGTCCAGATGGCTTACTGGTGTACGCACTGCTCAGGGGGGGCCCAGTTACTATAACCGTTCGGACACATAGCGGACGGATCGTGAGCAACGAATCCTATGCTCTAGACTCTGCTACCTGCCGATGAGTCTCGTGGTGGATATCATCTTCATCCTCTTGGGGATCGTTGTGGTCCCTATTCTTGCCATTCTATTCCTGCTGCGATGGGGTCAACTGTTCCCGCGCTTTGGACGTTGGGCCGAAAGAATGCTTGGACGAATCTCACCCAGGCTCGGACACTGGGCCGAGAGACTGCTGAGCGAAGATGAGCAACGCGGACAATCGTCGTAGACCTGGACGTATGAGGCCAAAGGCCATCTTAGGCCTGATCATATTGCGTGATGAACGACCAGGTTAACCAAAAAGCGGGGTCCGACTAACCCGAGAAGTAGAAGAAGAGTCATACAACAATGCCAAGCAAAGGGAGATGCTAGGTAGGTATTGATCCCAAGTGCAGCCAGCCCGACCCGTGAGCCCGGTTCGCTCCGTGTGTGAGAGTTCTATCAGCCCTGCACAATGGGCTAAAAGAGGATAGTCATGAAGAGTAATGCACGATGCGGTCACCGGCGGAGACTGACGGCGACGGTGCGTCCGTGGCGCAGGCGGTTCCAGGCTTCTCGGGAAGCATCACCACAAAGCGGGCCCCCGGACGCTCGGTGCCTGGATGAGTCTGCTCCACAGAGACGTTGCCACCGTGCGATTCGGCGACGGCGCGCACGATCGCGAGACCCAGGCCGAAGGAGCCGCCGCGGTCGCCGGCGCCGCGCACGAAGCGCTCGAACAGCGTGGGGGCCAGCTCGCTCGGGGACGCCGGGACCGTCGTCCTCGACGATCGAGCGCGCGCTCGGCCGGTCGATGACCGGTCGAGACGCGGATCGTCGCTGCCGGGCGGCGTGTGGCGCAGGGCGTTCTCGATCAGGTTGAGCGCGACGCGCAGCAGCTCGTCGCGGGAGGCCTCGACGATCGCCGGCTGGACGTCGAGCGCGAGCTCGTGCTCGGTGCTCAGCGGGCCGAGCTCGGCGGCGGCCTCGACGACGAGCCGGGCGAGGTCGAGGGCTCGCGCAGCGACGACGCGCCCGACGTCGCGTGCGCGCGAGCAGCAGCAGGTCGGCGACGAGGCGGCGCATGCGCCGCGAGGAGCGCAGCGCGGAGCGCGCGGCGTCGCGCCTCGCTCGCCGTGCAGGCGACGTCGGCGAGCAGCTCGAGGTTGGCGAGCACGCTCGTCAGCGGCGTGCGCAGCTCGTGCGAGGCGTCGGCGACGAAGCGGCGCTGGCGGGCGAGCGTCGCCTCGGTCTCGGCGTGCGCCTCGTCGAGTGAGCGCAGCATCCCCTGCAGCGTGCGCGCGAGCTCGGCGACCTCGTCGTCGGCCTCGGGCACGGGCACGCTGGCGGCCGGGTCGCGGGTGCGCGGCGATCTCCGCGGCGGTGCTCGTCAGCGCGCGCGATCGGCTGCATCGCGCGGCGGGCGATCATCGGCGCCGGCGAGCAGCGCGAGGCCGGTGCCGGCGAGCACGCCGAGCACCAGCAGCAGCTCGACGCGCGCGATCGTCGGCTCACGTCCACAGCGGGCGCCCGTACTGGACGAAAACGGAGCCGCCGGTTGGCCGCCGAGCTGCGACCAGGCTGGTGTGCGACGCGATAGCCCTCGACGGTCGGCTTCGCTGGGCCGAGTCCGGAGTCGGGGGCGCTGGCGCGTGCTCGCGAGCGACGGTCTCCGGCGTCGGTGAGAGGATGCGGCATCGAAGGCGTGCTCGGAGGCGGCGTAGCTGTCGATCGTTGGGCTACGATGTCGACGCGAGTCGCTTCGACGGTTGCCTTCGATCCGCCTGCAGAGCCCGGCGAATCGCTCGGCCGAGACGGCGACTTCGCGGTTGAAGTCCGAGCGGATGCGCGTGCACCGTGAGCGAGCCCACGACCAGCGCGAACCCGCAGAGGATCGCGAATGTCAGCAGCGCCGAGACGACGGCCAGGCGGGTGCGGATCGGCAGCCGGTCGAAGGCGACCGACACTGTGCGACAGCGCGCGCCGACATGAGCGCACGCGCCCGGGTGCACGGGCGGCGTCACGCCCGAAGGACGTAGCCCGCTCCGCGGATCGTGTGCAGCAAGCCGCGGCTCGCCCTCGGCCTCGAGCTTGCGGCGCAGGTTGGAGACGAAGACCTCGATCGTGTTGGTGGTCGAGAACGGGTCATAGCCCCAGACCTCGTCGAGCAGGCGCTGGCGGGAGATCACGATCCGCTCGTTGCGCATCAGGTACTCGAGCAGCTCGAACTCGCGCTGGGTGAGCTCGATCGGGCGCTCGCCGCGGGCGACCTCGTGGGTGTCGACGTTCAGCGAGAGGTCGCCGACGCGCAGCGGCGCCGAGCCGCGCGGAGGGCGGCGGCGCAGCAGCGCGCGCAGGCGCGCGAGCAGCTCCTGGCGCTCGAAGGGCTTGACGAGGTAGTCGTCGGCGCCGGCGTCGAGGCCCTCGCACGCGCGACTCCAGCGCGTCGCGGGCGGTGAGGATCAGGATCGGCACGTCGTCGTCGCTCGCGCAGCGCTGCGGGCGACGTCGATGCCGTCGACCTTAGGCAGCCCGAGGTCGAGGATCACGAGATCGGGCGCGAAGTGTGCGCCTGCTCGAGGCGGACGCGCCGTCGGCGGCGGAGCGCACCTCGTAGCCCTCCATGCGCAGCGAGCGTTGCAGCGCCTGGGCGATGTCCTCGTCGTCCTCGACGACGAGCATGCGGGGGGCACGGGGGAATCGCTCATTCGACATGTGATCGTGTGCACAATCATGTAGGGTCAGCCGCTTGTATGCGGGAGCGGGGACCGGTGCGCAGGCGAGCGTTGGTGGCGATCGCCGCTAAACCGGTTAAGCGGCTCGCCGCCGGCAGGGTTCGGGGGCTCGGCGTCGAAGCTGGCCTCGATGCCCGCCACTCGCAAGAGCCCCAGCGTAGGGGCCCGCAAGCGGCCTCGCCGCATCGACGTGCGCGCCCGGAGCGGGCGGGGCTCCGCGACAGCGCCAGAGCGCGCCCGCAGCGGGGACGCGGCGCGCGGCGCCTCGTGGCTCTTCATGGCGTGGCCGCCGCGACTGCCGGTGCTCACCAGAACCAGCGCGACGTGCTGGCCTGGGCCTGGTGGCGGTGGGCGTGTTCATGGGCTTCGTTCTGTACGGGATTGGAACGGCGGCGGCATGTGGGCCACGGGCTGGCGACTCGCGCTTGGCTGGAGCGTTGGCGAAGCGCGGGTGCTGGCGCCGTTCGCGCTCGCGGGCGGCGGCGCGGTGCTGCTGCTCGCCCGGATGCTGCCGGCGCTGCAGACCGCTGCGCACCGGCGGACTGTGCATGTCCGCCGCGGTGATGCTCGGCCTGGCGGCGGGCACGCTCGGGGTCAGCGCGGCCACCGGCTCACGGCGCACGCTCGGAGCAGTGGTCGCAGCTTCCTGGAGGCGCACGGCGGCGCCATGGGCCAGGCGCTCTACGGTGTCCGCACCGACTGGTGCAAAGCGTGGGCGTGGACATCCTTGTGGTCGTTCCTGTTCGTGGTGGGCGTCGACGCTGTTGACGGGCGTCTCGCTGGCGGCGATGCTGCGCGCGACCGGCAGCGGCGTGGTGGACAGCAGCCGCGTGCTGAGAGCGAAGGCAAGCGCGCTCGAAGAGCGCCGGGAGGCGGTACGTGAGGAGCGACGACGGGCGCGCGCGCGAGCCACGCGAGCTGGCGGCGGAGCTCGGCTCGGAGCCCCGACGGGCATGCAGCCGCCGGAGCCCGAGCCGCGACGAGCTGATCGTGCGCGCGACGCACGTCGAGGCGCCGCCGTTCGACGGCGCCCGGTGGGCGGGCCGCGTCAATGACGAGCGGACCCGTGGGATGCGGGTCTCGACGACGTGACGGAGCCGGCGAGTCAGACCACGGGAACGACTCGCGAGCCCAAACAAACGAGTTCGCCGCGGTGGAGTTCGCGCGCCGAGGAGCCAGACGCGACAGGGCAGGAGCAGCAGACGGGCGAGCCCGGCGACGAGCCGCTGCTCACCCCGCAGGGTCGGTTGCGCGACGTCGTGACCGACGACCCGGATTTCGTGTGGGAGATGCCGGGCGCCGCAGCCGCGTCCTCACGCGCTCGACCGCCGAGCAGGCGCGCCCGGACACGGCCGGGCAGGAGCGCACCGCCACAGCCTGGTCGAGGCACTCGGGCCACTTCGGCGTGCAGGCGAAGGTGATCGGCACGGTCGCGGGACCGCACATCACCCGCTACGAGCTGCGTCTCGCGCCGGGGACGAAGGTCGGCAAGGTGGCTCAGCTCAAGGACGACCTGGCCTACGCACTGGCCGCTACCGACATCCGCATCCTCGCCCCGATCCCGGGCAAGCAGGCGGTGGGCGTGGAGGTGCCCGAACGCGAAGCGGCGGATGGTGCGCCTCGGCGACGTCTTCCAGGAGCCGCCCGAGGACTGGTCGCCGCTGACGGTGTGGCTGGGCAAGGACGTCGCGGGCAAGGCGATCGGGGCGGACCTCGCGAAGATGCCCCACCTGCTCGTCGCGGGCACGACGGGCGCGGGCAAGTCGGGCGCGATCAACGCGATGCTCTGCAGCGTGCTGCTGCGCGCGACCCCGCACGAACTGCGCCTCGTGCTGGTGGACCCGAAGCAGGTGGAGCTCAACCACTACGAGTCGATCCCGCATCTGCTCACGCCCGTGATCACGAGCCCGCGGATGGCCGCCAACGCATTGCAGAACCTCGTGCGCGAGATGGAGCAGCGCTACGGGATCATGTCGCTGTCGCGCACGCGCAGCCTGATCGAGCTCAACCGGCGCGCGCGAAGCACGCAACGAACCGCCGCTGCCTTACATCCTGTGCGTGATCGACGAGCTCGCGGATTTGATGATGGTCGCGCCGGCCGACGTGGAGGACTCGATCATCCGCCTCGCCCAGAAGGCGCGCGCGGTGGGGATTCACCTCGTGCTTGCGACGCAGAGCCCACGCGTGGACGTGATCACGGGGATGATCAAGGCCAACGTGCCTTCGCGCATCGCCTTCGCGGTCTCCTAGCCAGACGGATTCGCGCGTGATCCTCGACCAGAACGGCGCCGAGTCGCTGCTCGGACAGGGCGACATGCTGTTCAGCCCGGTCGGATCCTCGCGTTTGCAGCGCATCCAGGGCGCCTACATCGACGAGCCGCAGATCGCGAAATTGACCGACATGTGGCGTAAGCAGGGCGAGCCCGAACTGCGCGAGGAGCTGCTCGAGGAGGTCGAGCCCGCAGAGCCCGAGAAGGGCTCGGAGGACGAGTTCGATCCCGACGAGGATCCGCTGTTGAGCGACGCGATCCGGCTGGTGGCGGAAATGCAGACGGCTTCCACCTCGATGCTGCAGCGACGTTTGCGGCTCGGGCTACACGCGCGCGGGCAGGCTGATCGACATGCTCGAGCGGCGCGGGGTGATCTCTGGCTACGAGGGTTCCAAGCCGCGTCAGGTTTTGATTGCGGAGGGGGACGTGCCGCGAGTGCTCGAGATGCTTGGTGGGCCTGGCGGTGCCGAGGCGGTGGGCAAGTCCGCTCCGCTCAACAGCTAGGTTTCTGCATCCCGGAGCGCAACCATCCCGACAAACGGGATCGCGCTTGGCCTGCGCAAGCGGCGCAACTCTCGTGCGGGTAACACTTGCACGAGCGTCAATCACTAGCCTGTCGGCTTGAGATGACAGACATAGGAGCGACTCTACGCGAGGCGCGTATGCGCGCTCGCATCGATGTGTCGGAGATCGAGGCCACGACGAAGATCCGGGCCAAGTATCTGCGCGCGCTCGAGAACGAGGAGTGGGACCTGCTGCCGGGCCCGACGTTCGTGCGAACGTTCCTGCGAACCTATGCTCAGGCGCTGGGGTTGGACAGCAAGGCGCTGGTCGAAGAGTACAGGCTGCGCTATGAGCAACCGACCGAGGCTGGAGCACCAGCCGAGTGGTGTCCTCCACGCCCCGCTCGCGCAGTCGCTCGCGTCAGAGCCGCGGCTCACCGGCGCCTTCTCGCGGGCTACATGATCGCGATCGGCGTCGGTCGGTTTGGTGATCGTGTTGCTGCTCTATGGACTGCTGTCCAGCAAAGGCAACAGCCCAGGAGGCTTTAAAACAGGCACGAACACCGCCAGTGCGCATAGCCACGGCGCCACTCGTCCGTCCTTGCCCGCCAACGTCCCGCGGAGCAACTCGAGCGCGATCGTGGCCCTTCTCGCTGGAACCGTCGGCGCCGGTGTACGTGTGTCTGATCGATGCCGCCGGGCGCAAGCGGATTCCGGGCGAGATCATCCAGACCGCCATACACGCGCCTGACATATCACTCGACGCGCTTTGAAATCACACTCGGCAACAGCGCGGTGAAGATGTACGTGGACGGGAAAGCCGAGACGGTGCCGCCGTCGAGCAAGCCGATCGGCTACACGATCACCAGCAGCGGGCGCCACACGCTCGAACCAAGCCGCCAGCCCACGTGCACGTGAGCGCCGCGCCGCGCGCCGGGATCGTCGTAACGGGCACGGAGGTATTGACGGGCCGGGTGCGCGATCGCAACGGTCCATGGCTGGCCGACCGGCTGCTGGAGCTGGGGTCGATCTCGCGTATACGACGATCGTGGGCGACCGCGGAGAGGACATGGAGGCGGCGCTACGGTTCATGGCGGCACAGGGCCTTGAGCTGGTGTTGACGAGTGGCGGGCTGGGGCCCGACCGCCGATGATCTGACCGCCGAGGTGGTCGGACGCTTCCAGGGTCGTGAGATGGCGCTCGATGAGGAGCTGGAGCGGCGGATCGCCGAGATCGTGCGTCCCCTGTCGGAGCGCTACCCGAACATCGACCGTGAGGCGATCGCCACGGGCAACGCGCAAGCAGGCGACGGTCCCGCACGGCGCGGAGGTGCTCGATCCCGTCGGTACGGCGCCGGGGCTCGTGGTGGCGCCCGCAGAGGGCCGCAGCGGCCCGACGGTGCTTGTGCTGCCGGGTCCTCCGCGCGAGTTGCAACCGATGTGGAAGCAGGCGGTGGGCACAGACGCGTTCGCCTCCGCGATCGCGGGCGCGCCCGTGTATCGCCAGCGGATGCTGCGGCTATTCGGGATCCCCGAGTCGGAGATCGCCGAGACGCTGCGCGTGGCCGAGCGCGAGGGCGTGGAGATGAGGCCTGGAGATAACGACGTGCCTGCGCGGAGGAGAGATCGAGGTCGTCACTCGCTATGAAGCAGACGCGCAGGGCTCCTATGACGCGTTCGTGGGGATCGTCGCCGAGCGCCACTCAGGCACGCTCTACTCGACCGACGGCACGACGATCGACGACCAGGTGGCGGCCCTGCTCAAGGGCAACGGGGACAGAGCCGAGCACACAATCGCGGTTGCGGAGTCGTGCACCGGGGGACTGCTCGCCGCCCGTCTGACAAGTCCGCCGGGCGCCTCGGAGTACGTGCTCGGGGGGATCGTGGCTTACGCGGACGACGTGAAGGTAACGCAGGTCGGTGTGCCGCGCGAGCAGATCGCACGTCACGGGGCCGTCTCCGAGGAGGTGGCGAAGGCGCTCGCGCACGGAGCGCGAGCCAAGCTCGGGGCGGACGTGGGCGTGGGCCTCACGGGCATCGCCGGCCCGGGCGGCGGCAGCGATGAGAAGCCCGTGGGGCTGGTGTGGCTGAGCGTCGCCGGCCCCGACGGCGAAGACCTGACACGTTCGCTGCACCTGCCCGGCGGCAGGGCCGACGTGCGCGAGCGCGCCGCGCTCGTGGCGATGCACCTGATCCGCCGCCTGCTGAGCCCCGTAGAGACGACGCATTCGCACTGACGCGAGGGTATGACCGCTCGGCAGGCAGCGGTTTATACCAGGGGGCTTGACAAGATACTCGCGGTCGGGTATAACGTAGCCATGTCCTGGCATCCCACCCGGGTGCAGGCGAAATAAGGTCGGGTCGGGTCGGACCCTGTGGTCTGACGCTAACCGGTTTCAGCAGGGCCCTTGGGAGAGGGACCGGGTCGTTTTTAGAGAGGGAGCTGTTTTCGCGTGAAGTCTTTGGGGATCAACGTGCATGAGAGTCCGTGTGCTCACGGTGCCGGCGTAATAGGACGCGTCAGCGTCGCTGACGCGTCTCTCTCTCTCTCTCTCTCTCTCTTGCCCGGGCCGGCTCACAGCTAGGCTCCAGCCGGAACGTCGTTCCAGTCGGCCTGTCGCGCCGGCTTGGTTTCTCGCGCGCAGTCAGCGCCTCTACAGCTTCTTGTTCTTTGACCGTCGTGGGTCGTGTGCCCATGGCGGTATTTGCCTGCTCCCCGAATGGGGGGTGCTGCCCGGGCTCCCCCATGCGGGGGCACCCCTTGGGGCACACCCTCACGGGCACAGGCAGGCAGGCGGTCGGGTCTTGTTGTCCGGGTCTCTTTGAGGAGGGGATGTGAACGTGGGTGCTCATCGGTTTGTGTTGAGGGATCTTGTCCGGCTGTGCAGCGTGCTCGCCGTTGGACTAAACACCGCGGGTGAGCGCCGCGCTCGCGGCCGCACTTTCACCGCGCTCGCACTGGGCATCGCTGCCGTGCTCGTTTGTGCCCTTCAGGGTGCCCTGTATGTGGGTGTCGCTCAAGCCGAACCCCCCAAGCTGATCCCCTACGGATCGTTCGGCACACAGGAGGTGAACGCGGTTGGGATCGCTGTGGAAGGCTCTGGAGACCTGTTCGTGTCGAGTCTCCTAACGGAAGGGGAGGGCCCCTCGACAGTGGTCAAGCTCGATCCTTCGGGCAACTTGCTCTCGCCGCCGTCCCCGTTCGGGTCTGCCTACTACTCGGGTATTGCGGTGGACCCGACCAACGGCGACGTGTACGTGATCGGCGAAAACGGAAGCTTGTTCGCGAGCAAGCCCGCGATGATCTTCGTCTACGACCCTGACACGGGGGCGTTGCTGTCGTCGTTTGAAGTGTCGGCACCACACAATTTCAGCGGCTTGTTGACAGACGTGCAGATTGCGGCCGACTCGGCCGGCAACGTGTATGTGCCGGTCGTGACCGAAAACAAGGTGCTGGAGTACAGCCCGAGCGGCACACTGCTGAAGACGTTCACGGGCTCCGGCGCCGGCGCGCTCAACGAACCGACCGGCGTGGCGATCAACTCCTCCGGCAACCTGTGGGTGGCCGACTCCGCCAACAATAGGATCGTGGAGCTCGATTCCAGCGGTGCGCCCGTGGAAGTGAACGGCAAGCCCGTGGAAATCGAGAGCGAGGGCGTGCGGTCCGTGGCGCTCGACGGGCATGGCGACGTATTCGCGGTCGTTGACAACAGCGCGGACTCGTGCGGCGAAAAGGCCTCGCCCTGCCTGCATCTCGTCGAGTACAGCGTGGAAGGCAGACAGCTCGCCGATGTGGGGGCCGGCTCTTTCGGTGAAGGTGGTGGCGAAGTGGAAGGCTTCTACGGCGCGGTCGCGGTGAATCAGGCGAGCGGGCGTGTATACATGGTCGCCGGCCTTCAAGGCATCGTCTGGGTGTTCGGGCCGCCCACCGCGCCCGCGGTCGACAAGGAGTTCACCGCCGAAATCGGCACCTCCGAAGTAAAGCTCGGGGCGCTTGCGAACCCTGGCGGTATCCAGACGAGCTACCGCTTCGAATACGGTCCTACCAGTGCCTACGGCAGCTCGACGCCCTTCCCGGAAGGAAGCGTCGGCGAAGGGCTGGAATCGCACGCGGTGTGGGGGGCCGCGAGCGGCCTCGCATCCGGAAGCACCTACCACTACCGTGTCGTTGCAACCAACGAACTGGGAACGGTCTACGGTCCCGACCAGACCTTCACCACGCTGAGCACCGAACAGGCGGCGTGCCCGAACGCGGAATTCCGCGGCGGCTTCGCCGCGAGGTTGCCCGACTGCCGTGCCTACGAGCTCGTGACGCCGCCGCCCAAGAACTCGTCCCAGTTCGACGCTGCCGCAAGGGTCGCGTTCTCCAGCACGGTCGCCGCGAATGGCGAAGCGCTCACGCTCGTCACCACGGAGCCGTATCCGGGGGCGCCCAGCTCCGGCACCGACTACGTGGCGACGCGCGGTGCGGGCGGCTGGGGCTTGGAAGACATCATGCCGCTCGAATCCTACAACGGGGTTGGCTGCCCGGGATACCAAAAAGCGTTCGCCTACTCGGATCAGCTAACCAAGGACGTAATTCGAATTGACGGAGGGTCACGCGCCTCCGCGTCCGGCAACTTCGAAGAAGACCCGGAATCGTGCAATCCCGAAGGCCTTCAGGCGGTGAGCGGCGAACCGGTGGGTTATGAAAACCTGGTGGTGCGCGACAACGCGACCGGCGCCTACCAGCTCGTCAATGTCACGCCGCCGGGGGTAACGCCGGCCGACACGCACTTCCAGGCCGCCTCCGCGGACCTCAGTCACGTGTTGTTCACGGAGACCTCGCCCTTGGCCGAAGGCGCCCAGTACGGCGTGGAAAACCTGTACGAATGGGACGAAGGCATGCTGCGACTGGCGAGCGTGCTGCCGGACGGCACAGCGGTCCCCGGATCGCTTGCGGAAAGCTCCCTCTCTGTCAACGGCAGTGGGGCCGTCGAACACGAAGGCGCGGTCTCAAGCGACGGCTCGCACGTCCTCTTCAGCTACGGTGATGCTCTCTATGACCGCATCGACGGGCAGCGCACCGTCCAGGTCGACGAAAAACAGGGTGGGCCGGGCTCCAGCGGCGGTGGCTCCTTTACGGCCTCCCACCCCACACCCCGAGGTTCGAAGGTGGCCGCCAGCGTCGACGGCTCGAAGGTCTTCTTCCTCGATGAAAGCAAGCTCACCTCCGACTCGACCGCCACTGCGGGCGAACCTGACCTGTATGAGTGCGCGCTGCCTGAAGGCGCGAGCAAATGCGAATTGAGCGACCTCACGGTCGCCGCGGCGGGCGAGCATGCCAACGTGCTCTACGTCACGCCGCTCAGCGACCATGACAGCTCCTACGTCTACTTCGTCGCCGAGGGCGTGCTGGCGTCCAACACGAGGCAGTTCACCGACAGCGAAGGCAAGACCGTCGTCGAAGGTGCGCAAGCCGGGAAGGAAAACCTGTATCTCTGGAACGGTGAAAAGACGACGTTCATCGCCACCGGCGTCCTCGACGAGGGGCGGGAAGGCATCGAGCAGACATCGCCCGACGGCAAGTGGCTCGCGTTCGAATCGTACGAAAGCCTTACCGGTTATGACAACGTCGAGTCGAACGGCGAGCCCGCCAGGGAGCTCTTCCTGTACGGCGCCGCCACAGGGCAGATCGTCTGCGCCTCGTGCAATCCCTCGGGCGAAGCTCCGGTTGACGAAGGTGGTGTGGTGTGGCACGGGGGGCTAGGGGAAGACGGCGAAGAAAAATTCGGAGTCTTCCGGCCGCGGCGCCTGCTCACGGACGCCGGCCAGGCGTTCTTCGAAACGACGGACGCGCTCGTACCCTCCGATACAAACGGCGTGCTCGACGTCTACGAGTACGAGGGTGGTGGCGCGCACCTGATCTCCAGCGGCACGAGCTCCTTCGGATCGAACCTCGAGGGCGCAAGCGAAAGTGGCGATGACGTGTTCTTCAGATCAGACCAGGCGCTCGTGCCGCAGGACAACCAGGAAGGAATGATCGTCATCTACGACGCACGAGTCGCGGGTGGCTTTGCCGAACCGGCCTCCCCGCCGGCTTGCACGACGGCCGATGCCTGTCGCACACCGGTCTTGCCGCAGCCCTTGATCTACGGGGCGCCGTCGAGCCAGACGTTCTCCGGTCCGGGCAATCTCGCGCCGCCGGAAGTCAAGTCGAAGGCGAAGCCCAAGGCAAAACCCGTGAAGTGCAAGAAGGGATTTGTCAAGAAGAAAGGCAAGTGTGTGAAAAAGAGGGCGAAGAAGGCCAAGAAGTCCGCCCACGCCAACAGGAGGGGTAATTAATGATGCGCTCCAGGAGAATCCCAACAGCGCTCTCGCTCGCGGTCGCTGCGATCGTGGCGTTGGGAGCGGGCTCCTCCCCGGCGCTCGCCGCCGGCGAAGCGCACCCGTTCCTGAATATCAGCTTCGGCCACAATGCGACAGAAACCTTCTCGAACCCCAACGGGATCGCCATCGAAGAAGCGACCGGCGACGTGTACGTGGCCGATATCGGCACCGACACAGTGTACAAGTTCGACGCGAGTGGGAATCCGCTCGACTTCGCTGCGCTCGGCTCAAACGCGCTGACGGGCACCGCCACGGAAGCCGGATCGTTCTCGTTCCCCTCGGTGTACGGCACCCCGGCGGCGATCGCGGTCGATAACGCTTGTGTGCAGCACACTCCGGCGCTCACCGGCAAGGCCTGTGAAGAATTCGACCCCTCGGCCGGCGATCTGTACGTGATGGATGCCGGCCACGGCGTGATCGACAAGTTCAACCCCGAAGGCATGTACCTGAACCAGATCGCCGGCTTCCCGCCCTCCTCCACCGGCTTCGAAGACCAACTACTGGGGTTGGGCGTCAACGGGAGCGGCACCGTGCACGTCGAGCCCCAGACCACAGAGGACCAACCGCTGATCGAGGAGTTCGACAACGAAGCCACGAATCGTCTCATCGCTCGCCAGTATTTGACGTCAACATTCACCATCAGTGAAGGTGATGGGCTGCCCAATACTTCATCGCCCGCCCATGGCTTCGCCGTCTCCGCCACGGGCGATGACTACCTGAGCTACGAACCGTCGTGCTCGTGTACGACCAAGTTCGGGCAGCAGCTCTCCCCGCTCGGCCGCGTGGACAGCGAAGGAGTGGGCGACATCGCGGTGGCCGTCGACCCCGTGACCGGCCACCTCTACGCAGACGATCAGTCCTCCGTGACCGAGTGGGACACGGGCGCGATGAACCGCAACAGCACCGAAAACCCCACCACGGGAGAAGCGCACCAAGCCGCCGGCACGCTCGTCGCGCGCTTCGGCTCGCTGCAGCTCTCGAGCTTCACGGGCGAGGGCGGGATCGCCGTGGACGGCGCGAGCGGTGAGATCTACGTCTCAAACCCGGCCAACGGCGAGGTCTACGCGTTCGGCAGCGACGCCCCGGCCGCGACAGTCAGCGAACCGACCAACGTGACCAGGGAAGCAGCGAGCCTGAGCGGCACGGTCGATCCGCGCGGCGCCGCCGTCAGCGAATGCAAGTTCGAATACGACCGCACCAACGAATTCGGCAACGGTCCCTACAATCAGAGCGTGCCCTGCAAGCAGACGCCGGGCGAGATCGGAACAGGGAGCGGTCCGGTGGCGGTCTCCGCACAGCTGGAAGGCCTCGAAGCCGGTGAACTCTACCATTTTCGCCTTGTCGCGACCAACGCCAACGGCGCGGGGGAGACCAGCGGTATGCTCGCGACGCAGGGCGTCGGCTTCGGTATCAAGAGCTATTCAATCAGCTTCCTGAACGAAAACGGCACGCCCGACACGCAGGCAGGCTCGCACCCTTTCCAGTTCATTGACAGCTTCGAACTGAACTCGCACTTCAAGCGCATGGAATCGAACGCCGATTCACCGTACCTGCCCGAGCCCGAAGGCGTCTTGCGGGATGTCACGGTCGATCTGCCCCCCGGCTTGATCGGTGACCCCAATGCGACCCCCAAGAAGTGCACCGACCAGGAACTGCGGCCGTTCCCAGGAAAGTGTCCACCCAATTCGAGGGTGGGCGAACTGAAGCTGGGTTGGGGAGAAGCAGCGACTCGTTTGGGGAGCCTCAGTGGCACCATCTACAACATGGTGACCCCACGCGGCGTGGCTTTGCAGCTCGGCACCAATTTCTTCAATCCCCTGCTATTTGTCAACAACGCTGTGCGTGCCGGCGGGGATTACCCCGTGCAGGCGACGGTGACGGCTGCGCCGGGGCAGGCGCCTGTCATCAGGAGCAAGTTGATAGTCTCCGGTCTTGCTACTCCCTGCGTGAAGGTGCCGGGAGACGGTAAATACAGAGACTTCAACTGTAGCGAAATCTCCAACAAAGACACGGGCGAATACGAAAAGGAATCGGGCAGCAGCAAAGTCTTCCTGACGCTTCCGACCGGCTGCCATGGCCCGCTGCGCTCGACGATAGCGGTCAACACGTGGGAAAAACCGGGCCAATGGGCAGAAAAGAGCACGGTAGCCCACAATTCCGCGGGCATACCCGTATCGCTGACGGGCTGCTCGAAGCTCAAGTTCCCGCCGGAAATCAGCGTCGCGCCGGACAGCAGCGACGCCAGCACCTCCTCGGGACTGACGGTCGGCGTGCACATTCCTCAGACGGCCGCGTTCAACCCCAACGGCCTGGCGGAGTCCTCGCTCAGGGACACGACCGTGACTCTCCCCGAAGGCGTCGCGATCAACCCGGCGGGTGCCGAAGGTCTTCAAGCGTGTTCGTCCGATGCGGGTGCGTTGCCGGAAGGCGCGCTCGGCAGTCCCGGGGATCAGATCGGCTACAAGGGTCAGGAAGAACTGAACGAATACGAACCGGGTGTGAGCTGGAGCACGTTCACGCCGGAACTGGCGAGCCCTCAGAATCCGGGCGTGAACTTCTGTCCGAACGGGTCGAAGGTCGGCACGGTGAAAATAAAGACGCCATTGTTGGAACACGAAGTGGAAGGCGCGGTGTATTTGGCAGCTCAGGAAGCCAACCCGTTCGGGGGTCTCGTGGCTATGTACATTGTCGCGGAAGATCCCTATTCGGGGAGCTTGATCAAGCTCGCAGGCGAAGTGTCGTTGAACCCGCAGACGGGCCAGATTGTCACCACGTTCAAGAACACTCCCGATCTGCCGTTTGAAAACCTCGAACTGCATTTCTTTGGTGGGGAACGCGCACCGTTGAGCACACCATCGCGTTGCGGGACATACACGACAACGGCTGTGTTCGCGCCGTGGGACGGCAACGGTCCGGTGACCGCGGAATCCTCGTTCAACATCGAACACGGTCCAGGCGGCGGTCCGTGTCCAGGTGCGAGCCTACCGTTCAACCCGTCGTTGGCGGGCGGTGCGACGAATGTCAATGCGGGCGCGTTCAGTCCGTTCACGCTGACGATGACTCGCAAAAACGGCGAACAGAACCTGCAGTCGGTGGAAGCGCACCTGCCGCCGGGACTGTCGGGGATCCTCTCGAACATCGAACTGTGTCCCGAACCGCAGGCCAATCTCGGCGAGTGCGGTCCGAACAGTCTGATCGGCGAAACGACGATAGGCGTTGGTGTCGGCAATCAACCGTACACAGTCTCCGGAGGCAAGTTCTATTTGACCGGCCCCTACAACGGCACAGGTCCTTGTACCGTGGGGCAAGCGGGGTGCGCCCCGTTCGGTATCACCTTCGAGGTTCCCGCGAAGGCCGGACCGTTCGACCTCGCGAACACGAAGAACAACCATCCCGCGTGCGACTGCGTACTCGTGCGGGGCAAGATCGAAGTTAATCCGATTACCGCGGCGATCACGATCGTGAGCAACCCGCCCGGTACCCCGGATGCGATCCCGACGAGCATCGAAGGGATACCCCTGGAAATTCAGCACGTGAACGCGATCACGACGCGTAGCGATTTCCAGTTCAACCCGACGAACTGCAACAAGATGCAGGTCACCGGGACGATCCACTCAAGTGAAAACTCGACAGACACTATCGACGTTCCCTTCCAGGTCACCAACTGTGCAGTGCTGAGCTTCAAACCGGGATTCAAAGTCTCGACGTCCGGGAAAACATCCCGGGCGAACGGTGCGAGCCTGAACGTGAAGCTGACCTATCCCAAAGCACCGTTCGGGAGCCAGGCGAACATCAAGAGCGTCAAGGTGGACCTGCCGAAGCAGTTGCCCTCACGCCTGACGACATTGCAGAAGGCGTGCACGGCCGCACAGTTCGAAGCAAACCCAGCGGGTTGTCCCGCGGATTCGATCGTGGGCCATGCGACCGCGATCACACCGTTGATCCCGGTGCCTTTGACCGGTCCGGCGTATTTCGTGTCCTATGGCGGTGCGAAGTTCCCCGAACTCGTAGTCGTCCTGCAGGGTTACGGCGTCACGCTCGACCTGCACGGGGAAACATTCATCAGTAAAGCCGGGATCACGAGCAGCACGTTCCACACGGTCCCCGACGCTCCTGTCGGAAGCTTCGAACTGAACCTGCCGCAAGGCAAATACTCGGCGCTCGCCGCAAACGGGAACCTGTGCAAGAGCAAACTCACGATGCCGACAGCATTCGTCGCACAGAACGGTGCCGTAATCCACCAGAACACGAAGATCGCCGTCACCGGTTGCCCGAAGTCGAAGAAGAAGGGCAAGAAGGTCTCCAAGCACCACAAGGGGAAATCGCACGGGAAGAAGAAATGAGAGATGGCTGGCAAGGCGAAGGCGCCGTCGAAGCCGGCGGCGTCCAACGGGTACGAGCAGGATGAGGGCACCCTAGGTAGATGGCAGGTGGCCGAGATCCAGCGCGCGCGGATGCTCTCGGCGATGGTCGAGCAGGTGGCCGAGCGAGGTGGGGCAAACGTCGCGGTCGCGCACATCGTCTCTCGCTCGGGAGTCTCGCGCCGCACGTTCTACGAGCTGTTCGCCGACCGCGAAGCGTGCTTCCTCGCCGCCTTCGACGACGGGATCGGGCGCGCCCGCCGATACGTGCTCGACGGCTACGATCCTCGGGCGAGGTGGGACGCGCGGGTCAGGACGGCGCTCACCGGGCTGCTCACGTTCCTCGACGTCGAGCGCGACATGGGCCGGCTGTTGATCGTTGGATCGCTCGGGGCGGGAGCCAGGGCCCTGGAGCGCCGCCGGCGCGTGCTCGCTCAGATGATCGCCCTGGTGGACGAGGGACGTGCCCTCATGGGCGCCCCCAAAGGCCGGGAGCAGGCAGGCAAGCAGTCGAAGGCGGGCGCGCAACAGCCGCCCCTGACCGCCGAGGGCGTCGTCGGCGGCGTCCTGTCGGTCCTGCACGCGCGGCTGCTTGAGCCCGACCCGGCCCATCCCCGCATGGGGGAGCTGGCGGGCCCGCTGATGAGCATGATCGTGCTGCCCTACCTCGGGCCCGCCGCGGCGCGCAGGGAGCTCGTGCCCGCTCCCCGGGCGATCCGCGAGCACCCCGCCGGCGACCCGCGACCCGTTGCACGACCTGGAGATGCGCCTCACCTACAGGACCGTGCGCGTGCTGATGGCCGTCGCCGAGCAGCCGGGCTCCTCAAACCGCGCGGTCGGCACACGCGCCGGGACCCCCGATCAGGGCCAGATCTCAAAGCTGCTCGCGCGCCTGCACAACCTCGACCTGATCGACAACACCACCACCGGCCCAGCTCGCGGCGCCCCCAACGCCTGGACACTCACCACCCGCGGCTGGGAAATCGACGCAGCAATCACCCAACGAACCTCCAACGCCTGACGCAAGGAGCATCCAGCGGACTCGCAGGGACTGTAAGCCTCCAGTCACTACTCGTCGTGGGGCTCTGGCGACTCCTCGTCGCCGTCGTCCGGCGGCGCCGGCGGGCCGGCAGGCGCGACTGTGCGTAGTCCAGCGAGCCGCGCTGCCGCGCTCTGGCGCTCGTCGTAGCTGACGAAACCGTCGATTGGGAAGATGTCTAGCGCGGCGCTCACGTGAATAGCGTCGAGCGCTCGCAGCGCCGCCTCGTCCAGTGCGCCGGCAGCGATCAGAATCGTGCGATCAAGCGGAGCAGCGCCACCGCGTCAAGTAGGTCGCCCGTCTTTTCGAGGAGCTCGTCGAGCGGCAGGTCCGGATCGTGAACGACTGCGCGGCGAATGGCTCGCGGAACCTCCGTGAGCACAAGCTCGCTGGATACGAGGTCGGCATCCTCGAGGAACGCGCGCAGCGCTTCGCTCTCGGCCTCTACGCGAACCAGCTTTACGAGTGCCGAGGCGTCGGCGTAGAAGAGCGCCACTCAGCTGTCGCCGCGAATTTCGTCAAGTGCGCGGCTGAGTGCCCGCGGGTCGCCCGAGAGCCGCAGCGGCTCTGGCAGTCCGCGACGGACGGGTCGTGAAACACGGCCCTCGGCGATCAGCCGGTCCAATGCGGCACCTGTACTCGCGGGTGGCCCGAGCTCCGCCACCGGTCGATTGCGATCGGTTACGACCAACCGCTCGCCTCGCTCCACGCGGCGCAGGTAGCGGCTGAGGTTCTGACGCAGTTCCGCTACACCGACCGTGACGCTCATGTACATGAGGGTAGCATCCCCCCGCGCGGGAGTTCTATCGCAATGAGCTTTACTCCTACGCTGACACTGTGCACCGGGCTCCCACAGCGCGCCTGTTCGTCGCAGTAGACCCGCCGCGAGACGTGTGCGAGCAGCTGGCCGCGTGGGCACGCGCTGCCGTACGAGAGACGAGCCGCCGCTCCGGGGCGCCGCCACGCGTCCTGGACGCGGAGCTGCTGCACGTGACGCTGTGCTTCCTCGGCAACCGCCCCGCGAAGGAGATCGACGCAATCGCGGCACAACTCGCCGCGTGCGGCGGCCGGGCCGGCGAGCTCTCGCTCGGAGCCCCGCTGTGGCTGCCCCCGCGTCGCCCGCGCGCGCTGGCGGTCGAGCTGCACGACGAGCAGGGCCGGCTCGCGAACCTGCAGAAGGCAGTCGCGGCGGCGGTAGAAGAGCTCGGCGACTCTCCGCTCGCCGTTGAGGCTCCTCCCGGTGTGTCTGCCACAGGCCATCGCTTCCGTCCGCACATCACGGTCGCCCGCATGCGCTCCGGCACAGCCCCGTGCGAGCGCACCCTGCCACCCACACCGGCGCTCTCCTTCCTGCCAAGCGAGCTGATCCTCTATCGCTCGTGGTTGTCGCCGGAAGGGGCAAGCTATGAAACCATCGCCACCCATCCGATCGGGTGACTTTCCGGGATGGCCGCGGAGGACTACCCTTCGTGAAGCCATGAAGCGCTACCACCTCACCACCTTCGGCTGCCAGATGAACGAGCACGACTCCGAGCGCATGAAGGGGATGCTCGAGTCGCTCGGGTACAGCGAGGCACCCGAGCGGGCGGCCGCGGACCTGATCCTGTTCAACACGTGCTCGATCCGCGAGACGGCCGACAGTCGCTTCGTGGCGCACCTGGGGGAGGCCAAGCGCCTGAAGCGCGAACAGCCCGAGCGCGTCGTCGGCGTGGGTGGCTGTTGGGCGCAGTCGGTCAAGGAGGAGGTGTTCGAACGCTTCCCATTCGTGGACGTGGCGTTCGGCCCGGGGCAGACGCACAAGCTCGCCGAGTTCCTGACCAGCGACTCGCTGACAGCGCAGGGCTATTTCGAGTTCGAGGGCTTCACCGGACATCTCCCGTCCAAGCGCGCGCGTGAGTTCCAGGGCTGGCTGCAGATAAGCGTCGGCTGCAACTGCCGCTGCTCCTATTGCATCGTGCCGAGCACGCGCGGACGCGAGGTGTCAAGGCCCTTGGAGGAGTTGGTGGCAGAGGTCGAGGCGATGGTCGTCGATGGCGTGCGCGAGGTGACGTTGCTTGGCCAGAACGTCAACTCCTACGGGCGCGATCTGCGGGTGAACGGGCAATCGGAGACGTTCGCCCACCTGCTGACTCGGCTCGACGCGATCGAGGGGATCGAGCGCATCCGCTACACGAGCCCACACCCGAAGGACATGCGCGAGGACGTGATTCGCGCCCACGCAGAGCTTGCGAGCGTGTGCGAGCACATCCATCTGCCGCTGCAGTCCGGATCGAGTCGAGTCCTGAAGGCGATGCGCCGCACTTACGACCGCGAGCGCTACCTGGACCGCGTGGCGCTGATCCGCGAGCACGTGCCCGACGCCGCGATCACGACCGACATCATCGTGGGCTTCCCGGGCGAGACTGAGGAGGATTTCGAGCAGACGCTCGATGTGGCCGAGCAGGTGGGCTATGACAGCGCGTTCACGTTTATCTTCTCGCCGCGCCGGGGCACCGAGGCCGCCGAGATGACCGAGGGGATCGTGGCGCACCCGGTCAAGGTGGAGCGCATGGAACGGCTGGTCGAGGTGGTGCAGCGTCGTGCGCTGGAGCGCGCACAGCGCTTCGTGGGCCGCACGCTTGAGGTGCTTGTCGAAGGCCCTTCGCGCACCGATCCCGAGCGCCGGCGCGGGCGTACGCGACACAACAAGGTCGTCAACTTTGCGGGCCTCGCCGCCCCCGGCGAGCTGACACAGGTGCAGATCCTCAAGGCCACCAGCCAGACACTTTCCGGCGAGGAGAGCCTGCTGGCTCGTGCCGCCCACTGAAGGACCGCCGGGAGCTCGTTACCGATTGAGCGGCATCACGGCGTCGTGGCGCTCACCCCGTGGGCGGCTTTGGGCTCCGATCGTTGGGTAGTGTCGCCCTGCTCAGGGTCACTGTGCCGACGATGACCGAGTTGTGGGGCGCGCCGGCCGAAGGGCCCTGCTCGTTCAGGTAGGTAACCTCGAACCCCTCGCTCGATAGACAGGACGGCGTGAGCACGAAGAGCCCCAGCGAGGTGGTTCGGATTGCTTCGTGCGCCCTGACGTTGCGTTGGAGGCCCCAGCTGGTTTCGGGGCGGCCACCGGCCTTACATGTGGCGAACCCGTCGATGGAGTATTCGGCGGCTCTCGAGTAGCCGAAGGCGGCAGAAGTGACCGCGTAGGGAGCCGTGAATCCAACCTCGCCCTTGTAGCACGGGTAGAGCAGGAAGGCAGCGTTGCACGTTGCGCGGGTCTGAGGCAGGAGCGCGAGATGAATCTTCGCGTGCAGGCTGCGCGTCGGGTTGGACCGTCTTTCGAGTTCGACAACGCGCCTCGGTAGGGGTGCGGGGTGCACGCCGGACGGCTCGTGGATCGTGATGCTGCCGAGGCGCGTGGGTTGTGGCAGGCCGCCAATGTTTCTGACGTATTCGACGGTGAACTTCACCGCTGGCCCGCACGCCCTGGAGAGAACTTCGCCGACAGGTATGGTCACGAGCCCACCGCGTGCGACGTCCTGACTGGAGCCTCCCCCGGCCAGGCCGCGCGGACAGAGTGCCGCCGTCACCGCATAGTTCTGATCGGCATTCGTGACCGGGTAAGGTGCGTGAAAGCTGATCTGCGCGCTCGTGATCACGTGGTTATGGATGTGCAGGCGTGCGTGCAGCGGCTCGCGCACGACGGGCAGGGCGGCCGGGCGTGGTGGTGGCACTTCGGAGAGTCCGCATGAGGCCAGGCGCAAGTTGCCCCGGTCGACGCACGACCGTCCCGCGTAGTCGTAGGTGATCGCGGTCAGCGCTCCGTTGGGGCCGGCCGGTCCGCTGTAGTTGCCCGGTTCGTCTCTGCCGTCGGTCTCGCTGACACTTCCCAATGGCCTGCCGCTGGTGTAGCGCTGCACGATCAGATACGCGCCCAAACCCGGGAGCACCGGCTGGGTGCGTGTCTTTGAGCCTTCGCGGTAGGTGACGCTCACCGCGTGCACTCCGAGCAGCCCGAAGGAGATCTCGCGGCGGTCAGCGGGCACCCCGGCGCCCGGACGGGGGCTTGTGGCTGCGTTGAGCTGAAGCCCCACGCTGTCGCCTGCGTAGATGTCTCCCGGGCTCGCGCAGTTCCCGCTCATCCATCCGGTTGCGTTCGCAAGGGTGTCTGGAAGCGCGTCTGTGGGTAGCGGGTGGAAGCGCCCGTCGTTGTGAAACGCGCCGTCGACGCCGAGCTGTCCGAGTTGGTTGTCATAGACGCGGCCGATCTGCACGCAGATGAGGCCGCGCGTGGTGTGGATGATTCGCATTCCCCACGGTAGGCCGCCTGCCGGGTC
This sequence comes from uncultured Solirubrobacterales bacterium, assembly GCA_963715535.1. GTDB lineage: Bacteria > Actinomycetota > Thermoleophilia > Solirubrobacterales > Solirubrobacteraceae > Palsa-744. The sequence continues at coordinate 386,614 of OY970251.1, forward strand.
TGTCGCACGTATGGGGAGCAGCCGCGCGCCGCCCGCCACCGGGATGCCCTCGCCGGCGGTGGCGATCGGAGCACCCACCGTGCCAACCGGCGAGCCCGCGAGGATCACTCCTGTCGCCGCGAGCGTGATCGCGGCGCCGGCGAGCACGAGCGCGAACGCGAGGAGTCCGACACGCACATATGCGCGGCGTCGCGGCGATGCACGCGCGAAGCGTGTGCCGAAGAGCGCCGGCAGTTGCGGCCGTCCGGCGTGTCGGCGTCGTCCGGCCCGCACCAACTCCTGCCCGAACCTGTCCATCGCGTCCATCCTCAGGCCTCCTTCATTCTCGTACGAAGCTCAGCGAGCCCGCGACTCACGCGCTTGCGGACCACCGACTCCGAACAGCTCAGGCGCCGGGCCAGCTCGTCATATTCGGTTTCGTCGAGCACCCGTCCTTCGATTGCGCCGCGCTGCTCGGCTGACAACCGCTCGAGCTCGAGCAACGCGGCGCCGCCGTCCGCCGCCGCCGCCCGCTGCTCCACGCGCTCGATGTCCTCGTCGCTGAATACGAGTGGCCCGAGGCCCAGGCGCCTGCGCGCCCGGTCCTCGACCTGTCCGCGGCGGATCGAGTCCGCCATCTTGTGGTGCGCGATCGTGAACAGCCACGCGAGCGCCGAGCTGCGCTGGGGGCTGTAACGCGGCAGGGCGGACAGCGCCGCGGCGAACGTCTCCGCGGTCAGATCAGCCGCGAGCTCACGGTCACCCGTGCGCCGCAGGAAGAAGGCGAGCATGGCATCCACGCGCCGCTCGTAGAACAGCCCAAACGCCTCCGCGTCGCTCCTGCCCGCAACAAGAAGTGCCTCATCGGCACGATCGTCGTTGACGCTCACAACCAATACATCGTGAAGGCTGACGGTTTGTGACGCGAAACCTAAAGCTGTCTACGCGTAAGAACGCGATCAGACGGACGGTGAGGGCAAGTTTGGCGCGCTCCCGGATGCAAGCTCGGCCCGGGCACGTCGATCGGACGCACAAAAAGTGATATCAATTAGATATCACTTACTTATGCCCGCTCCACAGGGAGGGATCATGAACCAGTCCGACGAGCCACACCGCCAGCCCGAGGCGACTCCGGTCGGGCACTCCGGTATCCGCGTCGAAATCCACGAGCGCCCCGCGTGGGCGATCAGCGGCTGGGCCGGTGTGCTCGTCGTCCTCGCATGCATCGCCGCCGGCATCCTCCTCGCCAAAAGCTCAATCGCGGCGGTCGCCATCGCGCCGGCCTTGGCCGCTCTCGTTATATCGACCTCACTGGTGATCGTGCAACCAGGCCAGACCAAGGTCGTGCGCTTCTTCGGAAGCTACGTCGGCACCCTACGTCGTAGCGGCCTGTGGTGGATATTGCCGCTGGCAGACCGGCGGAGCCTGAGCATTCGGGTCAGGAACTTCGAGACCAACCATCTGAAGGTCAACGACGCCGACGGCAACCCCGTAGAGATCGCGTCCATTGTCGTTTGGCAGGTAGCCGATACCTCACGGGCGATCTACGCTGTCGACGACTACGTCAATTTCGTGCAGGTCCAGGCCGAGTCGGCGTTGCGTCACGTCGCGACCACCCATCCCTACGACGATCCCACGGGCGAGGGCACATCGTTGCGCGGCTCGACCGACGTCGTCGCAGCAGAGCTCGCCCACGAGGTGGCCCAACGGGTCGCAATCGCCGGAGTGGAGATCGTCGAGGTGCGCATCAGTCATTTGGCCTACGCCTCGGAGATCGCCCAGGCCATGCTGCGCCGACAGCAGGCCAACGCCGTCGTCGCGGCCCGCTCACGCATAGTTGAGGGTGCCGTGGGGATGGTTGAGCTGGCCCTGGCGCGGCTGAATGAGCGCGGCATCGTCGAGCTCGACGAGGAGCGTAAGGCGGCGATGGTGAGCAACTTGATGGTCGTGCTCTGCGGTGACCAGCCGGCATCCCCGGTCGTCAACACCGGCACGCTCTATACGTGAGTAATGAACGCAAACAGGTGCTGCTGCGCATCGACCCGGCGATCCACGATGCCCTGGCCCGGTGGGCCGCTGACGAGTTCCGCAGTCTCAACGCCCACGTCGAGATGCTGCTGCGCCGGGCGCTCGACGACACGGGCCGGATGCCTCAACAAACGGGACCGATGCCCAAGCGCGGCCGCCCCCTTACCCGTCGCGATTGACAGAGGGACGTCGCCAGTACAACTCGCGTGAGGTCAGGGCGCGGAGTTGAAGGACTCGCGCTCGACTGGGCGAACATACGTTCTCATCGTTCCGTCCGAAGCACCGCATACATTTTCATCTCCAGATTTCGACAGGAGGAGCAACACGATGCCCGTGACCGATGAGGAAAAGGCCGCAAAGGCGCGCGACGCGGCCCTGCAGGGGGCGCTCGGGCAGATCGAGCGCGAGTTCGGCAAGGGCTCTGTCATGCGCATGGGTGACGAGGGCGCGCAGGTGCGCGTGGACGCGATCCCCACTGGTGCGCTGTCGCTGGATTTGGCGCTTGGAATCGGCGGCGTGCCCAAGGGGCGAATCGTGGAGGTGTTTGGCCCGGAGTCCTCCGGCAAGACGACGCTTATCTATCACGTGCTCGCCGAAGCCCAGAGACTCGGCGGCGTGTGCGCGTTCATCGACGCCGAGCACGCGATGGACCCGCTTTATGCGAAGGAGATCGGCGTGGACATCGACGAGCTGCTCGTCTCCCAGCCCGACTACGGCGAGCAGGCGCTTGAGATCGCGGACATGCTCGTGCGCTCCGGCGCTATTGACGTGGTGGCGATCGACTCTGTCGCCGCACTCACTCCGCGCGTGGAGCTTGAGGGCCAGATGGGCGACCAGACCGTCGGTGCGCAGGCGCGCATGATGAGCCAGGCGATGCGCAAGATCGCCGGCAACCTGAACCGCACCGGCACGCTGTGCATCCTGACCAATCAGATCCGCGAAAAGGTGGGGGTGATGTTCGGCTCGCCCGAGACGCAGCCCGGCGGGCGCGCGCTGAAGTTCTATGCCTCCCAGCGCCTGGACATCCGCCGTATCGAGACGCTGAAGGACGGCACCGAGGCGGTCGGCAACCGCGTGCGTGTGAAGGTCGTCAAGAACAAGCTCGCGGCGCCCTTCCGTCAGGCGGAGTTCGACATCGAGTTCGGCAAGGGCATCTCAACTGCGGGCTGCCTCGTGGACCTCGGGATCGAGCACGGCATCGTGACGAAGTCGGGCTCGTTCTTCTCATACGGCAACGAGCGCCTTGGGCAGGGTCGCGGCAACGCCAAGGCCTATCTGGAGCAGAACCCGGCAATCGCCGGTGAGATCGAGCGCAAGGTGTATGCGGCGCTTGGGATCGGAGCGGACAAGGTAAGGCCGATCCAGGGCACCGAGACCCCGCTGGCCGTGGCCCCCGATCCAGAGCCGGATACCCAAGCTGCGTAGAAAGCTCTATGGCAAGCCGCTGAGGACGCAGTATCGCGCCGCCCAGAGACCGTCAGGCGGAACGCCTCCCGGACGGTTGCGTCCGGGAGGCTCTCTATCCGCTGTGTCTTTGTCCTGGCGGACTATCGGCTACTGGACCGTCGCTCCTGAGGCGGAACCGCCCTCGTAGGCCGAGCCCGAGTTCGAGCCCGAACCCGAGCTGGATCCTGAGCCGGACTTGCTGCCCATGTTCGGGCAGGGATGGCCAGTGGATCCCGAGGGTGGCGTCTGTGACGGCGCTGTAGTCGATGGCGTCGTCGTGGTAGACGGCGTCGTCGCTGTGCTGCTCGTGGACTGAGTGGTGCTCGTCGTGGAGCTTGGCGCTGCTGCGGCGCCGGCAATGCCGGCCACAGCTCCGCCTGTTGCCAACGCGCCAACAACGAGAGCCACTCTGATGATGCCTGTCTTTTTCATACGCGAACCTCCGGTGGTGGGTGCGGGGTATGCCCACCATCCTGGGGCCCGTCCCTAAGGCAAGAGCAACGGATGCCTAAGCAAGGCCGAAGGACTTTGTAGGAGCGCTCTTATGGTGCCCGCACCAACGGATTCTGAAACTTCGCGCGTCCTATGTCCCGCCTCAGATCCGCCTGAGCTCGCTCCAGTCGAGCGACAAAAGAGGTGCGCCGGCTAACTGTCGGGACGAGTCATGGCGCGGTGACTGTCGGCCAGTTCATAAGCGATCTTGTCGCCGCCGGACCTGCGCGTGACCGCGGCCGAGAACTCTGGCGCCAGACCGGCAAAGGCGGAGCCGAAGCGCAGCGCGATCGGAGCGACGTCCACCTCGCCGCGATTGTGCTCGATCGCTCCCACCACTGCCTTGGCGACATCCTCGGGGCTGCGTGTGCCCACACCCTTCGGCAACTTCACGCCCGCGTCGGCGAACATGCCCGCTTCGCGGATGAACCCGGGGAAGACGGCGGATACGCCAACGCCCGTGCCGTGCAGCTCGGCACGCATCGCGCCCGAGAAGCCGCGCAATCCGAACTTGGTGGCGTTGTAGATCGAGCTGCCCGCCGCCGCTGTCTTGCCCGACAGCGAGGACATGAACAGCAGGTGCCCACTGCCACGCTTGACCATCTCAGGTGCAAGCACGTGGGTCATCGCAATCGGCGCGCGCAGATTCACCTCTAGCGCCCGATCAACCTGCTCCATCGTGAGCGAGTCGAGCTTGCCGCTACCGGGCAGCGCAGCGTTTGCCACCAGAATGTCGATCTCACCGGCCTCTGAGAGCAGACGGTTGACCTCTGCGGCCTCGCTCAAATCCACCGCCAGCGCGCGTGCGTGAAGCTCAGATGCAAGCGGCTCGAGCACATCGACGCGACGACCGCTGAGAATCAGCTGCGCGCCCTTGGCCGACAGCGCTCGTGCGATCGCGTGGCCAAGGCCACCCGTGGCGCCAGTGAGCAAGACCTTGGAGCCGGAGATCTGCATTAGGTGAGAGCCTACGCGAATGTCCACGCGCCCGCATGACGAGTCCTTTCGCTCTGGCGAAGCATCCTTGAGTCCTCCGCGCCTCATCGCCCTGTTCGGCCCAACCGGTGTGGGCAAGACCGCGGTAGCTGTAGCCCTGGCGCGCTTGCTGCGAGGACGTGGCGAGCGGCCCGTGGCGATCTCCGCGGACGCGCTGCAGGTCTATGAGGGCATCGAGACACTCACCGGTGTGGCGACGCAGGCCGAGCAGCGGGAGCTGGAGCACCGGCTGGTGTCGTTTCTGCCGATTGACGCGAGCTTCAGCGCCGGTCAATACGCCGAGCTGGCCCACGCGGAGATCGACAATGCGCTCGATGAAGGGCGCAGCCCGATCGTCGTGGGAGGCACGGGCCTGTACCTGCGCGCGGCGCTCACCGAGCTCGATTTGCGGCCTCCACCACCCGAGGGTGTGCGCGAGCGCTGGACCGCGGAGCTCGAGCGCCACGGCGCACCAGCCCTGCATGCGCAACTCGCACAGCAGGCGCCGTGGGCGGCTGAGGGAGTCGACCCCAACGACAGCCAACGAATCGTGCGCTCGCTGGAGCTGCTCGAGGCAGGCGAGCTCGAGCCACCCAGTGGGCCGTCGCAGCTCTGGACAGATGACATGCGCCAACCGACCCTGCTGGTGGGGCTCGTGATGGAGCGCGAGGCGTTGTATGCGCGGATCGACGCACGTGTCGAGACGATGCTCGCTGAAGGTGTGCGCGAGGAGGTGCTGCGTGCGCACAGGGCCGGCGCGAGCGCCACGGCGCGCAAGGCGCTTGGTTTCGAGGAGCTGCTGTCCGGGGATGTGGAGTCGATGAAGCGCCACACCCGCAACTATGCGCGCCGCCAGCTCACGTGGATGCGCAAGCTCGCGGGAGTACGTCTGCTCGATGTGACTGGCCTATCGCCAGAGCGGGCCGCGGAGGAGATCGCGGCGATGAGCGCCTAGACTCTCGCGCCCTATGAGATTTGAGAAGTGGCAGGCGCTCGGTAACGACTATCTGATCGTAGAGCAGGCAGAGCTGCCGTTCGAGCTGACCCCGGCTCGCGTCCGCAAGCTGTGCGCAGGGCACTTTGGTGTGTATGCCGATGGGATCCTGCTGTTGGCGCCCTCCGAGGACTCGCGCTTCGTGGCCAATTTGCGCATTTATAACCCCGATGGCTCGGAGGCCGAGTTGTCGGGCAACGGTGCGCGCGAGGCGATCCTCTACCTGCGCCGGCGCGGCTGGACCGAGCAAGACGTGTTCTCGATCCACACGGCAGCGGGGGAGATCCGACCCACGATCACCGGTCCGGACACCTGCCGCGTGGACATGGGCCGCGCGAAGCTGACATCCAAGGATTTTCCCGGTGGACCGAGCGACGGCGTCGGCAAGTTGGTGGCCGACGGTCGTGCATGGAGCTTTCGGCATGTGTCGGTCGGCAATCCACAGTGCGCGATCCACGTTGAGGACCTCGGCACGCTGCAAGCGCTTGACCTGCCTGCGATCGGACCGTCGATCGAAACGCACGAGCTGTTTCCAAATCGCACGAACGTGTCTTGGTACACGCAGGTGGGACCCGATGCGATCCGCGCGCGCATCTTCGAGCGTGGCGTAGGGGAGACGCTCTCCTCGGGTACCGGGGCAACCGGAGCCGCCGTGGCCAACCACCTGCCCGGGGGACCTGCGCGCGTGAGGGTGCAGCTGGACGGGGGAGAGCTGGACGTCGAGATCGGAGAGGATCTGCATGTCGATCTGACCGGCTGGGCGCGCCCGGTGTTCGCCGGAAGCCTCAGCGACGATTTTCTAGTAGAGCTGGCCGATACAGATCAAGGAGCCGCATGAGACCGAGTGAGCGATTGAGCCGCATTCCGCCGTACCTGTTTGCCGAACTGGAGCGGAAGATCGCCGCCAAGCAGGCTGCCGGCGTCGATGTCATCAGTTTGGGGATCGGCGATCCCGACAGGCCCACGCCGCCGCTGATCGTCGAGGCGATGCAAGAGGCGGTGACCGAGCCCGAGACCCACCGCTATCCCTCAAACCGGGGGCGAGCCGACTTCCGCCAAGCATTCGGGGACTTCTATGCGCGCCGCTTCGATGTGATGCTCGACTCCGACAGCGAGATCATCCCCGCGATCGGAGCGAAGGAGGCGATCTTCAATCTCAACCTCGCGTTTCTCGACCAGGGCGATGTCGCGCTCGCGTCCGATCCTGGCTACCCGGTGTACACGGGCGGGCCGTTGATGGCAGGAGGCGAAGCGGTCGTGATGCCACTCGTGCCGGCGCTTGGCTTCGTGCCGGATCTCGACACGATCGACGAACAGACCGCCAGCCGAGCGAAGCTGATGTTCCTCAACTACCCCAACAATCCGACCGGCGCGATCGTGCCACCCGGATTCTTCGAGCTGGTGGTGGATTTCGCCAAGACCTACGACATCCTCGTCGTGCACGACAACGCCTACAGCGAGACAACCTACGACGGCTACCGTGCGCCCTCGTTCCTACAGACTCCCGGCGCCAAGGAGGTCGGGATCGAGGTGTTCTCGCTCTCAAAGGGCTACAACATGACCGGCTGGCGCTGCGCGGCGGTACTCGGCAACGCCGAGGCGATCGAGCACTACTGGCGCTTGAAGACCAACATCGACTCCGGTCTGTTCGAGGCAGTGCAGTTGGCGGGGATCGCGGCCCTCTCTCCCGATACCGACGCCGAGGTTGCGTCGATGAACGAGCTGTATCGAATCCGCCGCGACATGGTGTGCGAAGCGCTCGCGAAGGCCGGTGTGCATGTCAACCCACCAAAGGGCACGATCTATGTTTGGGCGCCGATACCGGAGCAGTTTGAGAGTTCGGTCGCCTATTGCGAGCACGTGCTTGAGCAAGCGGCGGTCGTGATCTCACCGGGGAGCGCCTACGGACCGAGCGGCGAGGGTTGGTTTCGGATAGCCCTCACTACGCCCGACGAGCGTCTCGCCGCGGCGGTTGAGCGTCTGGCCTCACTCGGAAGCTAGATCCGCCATGCATGGGATTGCTGGGCGCAAGACGGTTTTGATTGGCACGCAGGGCTGATCTACACTCAAGGAGAATGAACCAACCCACACGGCGCGCAAGCCAGCGAGCATTCTGCATAGCCGCGCTCCCCGACGACGAGAATCTGGCTGAGCTGGGCGAGCTGTTGCGTACGGCCGGCGTGGAAGTGGTGGGGGAGATGATCCAGCGCCGCGAGCAGCCGCATCCCAACACATACCTGGGGCCTGGCAAGGTGGCGCAGGCAAAGGAGGCGGCGCTTGCGTGCGACGCCAACGTGATCGCCTGCGACGACGAGCTGAGCGCGCGCCAGGAGCGCAACCTGGAGCAGGCGCTCGGCATGCCGGTTGTCGATCGCACCACGGCGATACTCGACATCTTCGCCACCCATGCCTCAAGCGCCGAGGGCAAGCTGCAGGTCGAGCTGGCTCAACTGGAGTACAACCTCGCGCGCATGCGTGGCCTGTGGACCCATCTGGAGCGCCTCGGCGGCGGGATCGGCACACGTGGACCGGGGGAGACCCAGATCGAGACCGACCGGCGACTTGCCCGCAACCGTATCGCCGCGCTGCGCCGGCGCCTGGAGCACGTGAAGGGCACCCGCTCGGTGATGCGCGCCGAGCGCGAGCGGGCGGCGCTGCCGAACATCGCTCTCGTGGGCTATACCAACGCCGGCAAGAGCACGCTGCTGAACGCGCTCACGGGCGCCGAGGTGGGTGTGCGCGACCGCCTGTTCCACACGCTTGACCCCAGCACGCGCATGATGCGCATCGATGGCCGCGCCCACCTGCTGACCGACACCGTCGGCTTCATCCGCAAGCTGCCCCACCAGGTCGTGGACGCGTTCGGAGCGACGCTGCAGGAGACGCGCCTTGCCGACCTGCTGCTCCACGTGCTCGACGCCTCCGCGCCCGAGCACGACCAGATCGCCATGCGCAGGGCCGTAGAGGAGGTGCTGGAGGAGATCGGCGCGGGCGAGCGCCCGCGCGTGCTCGTGCTCAACAAGATCGACCTGCTCGACCAGGAGGCCATTGAGGAGCTGCGCCTGGCTCACCCCGACGCGGTGCTCGTGAGCGGCACGGCGCCGAATCCGGGGGGCGGAGTCGGCGTGGGACTGTCCGCGCTGGAGCAGCGCATCGAGCGGGAGCTGCGCCACACGTTGCGCCCAATGGAGCTGCTCGTGCCCTACTCGCAGGGAGGCTCGCTCGCCGAGCTGCACGACGTGGCCGGCGATCTGCGCCGCCAGGACACCCCCGAGGGCGTGCTCGTAAGAGCACTTGTGCCGGCCCGACTGGCCGAGCGCTATGCGAGGTTCGCGGTCGCGAACGGCTCAGCCGCGAACAGCACCGCTGCGACCGGCGCAACCGCGAATGGCACCGCTGCGACCGGCGCAACCGCGAATGGCACCGTGGCGAACGACGCAGCCACGAACGGCTCAGCGGTCGTCGCCGCTCCCTGAGAGAACCCCACGCGCCTGGCGCGAGAACAGCTTCTCCAGGTTCTGTTTGGCGATGTCATCCAAGCTGAGGTCAAGCTCACTCGCGAGCTGCGCCACGTACCAGAGCACGTCGCCAAGCTCCTTCGACATCGCCGCGCGGCGCTCGTCGCCGATCTTGCCGGCGTCGTCGCGAATCGCCTTCTTGGCGTGCTCCGCCACCTCGCCGGCCTCGCCGGCCAGCCCCAGTGCCGGGTATGCAAGCCACGCCTCGCGGGGATACTCGGCCGTGCGGCGCGATTGGCGCTGATACTCGGATAGATCCATGACTTCTCAAACAACTCGACCCGCCGGAGCGGGTCGAGTATGGGTGTGGGAGGAGCTACCTCCCGAACAGTTGACAGCAACGGAAGTCTAGCAAGCCGCCGGTCCGATCCGACACGAGGCGGGCGCTACCCGCGAGCGCGTGACAATTGCGCTCCGTCAGACCGGACCCAGCAGCTTTATTGGCGGCGGGCGGGAGACTCGAACTCCATCCGGGGGCTACCCGAATTCGCAGCTGTCAGACTGTTCACGTCAACCTCGACGCAACACCCGCCGTCGCAGACAATTGTACCATATACGTGCGACGGTACTGGGCGTCAGAGCCCAGCGGCCAGACGAGCGCTGGCATGAGTGGCCCTCTCAAGATCGTCGTCAAGGGGTGTCATTGCATCGGGGTCGATGCCGAGAGCCTTTGCGATCAGCCAGTCGGCGAACCATGCATTCTTAGGGAGCAACGGGCCATGCAGGTAGGTGCCGATCGTATTGCCGGTGCGAGCGCCCTCAAAGCCGCTGCGCCCGTCGTTGCCGTGGCCTTTGAGCACTCGCCCAAGCGAAGTGGCGCCCGGTCCGAGATATGTGCGACCGCCGTGGTTCTCAAAGCCCGCGAGCACGCGCGGCTCACCGTCGCCGCCATCCGGCCCTTCGAGGCGCACCTCGATCGCGACATTTCCGATCAGCCGCTCGCCCGGCTCGCGCACCGTGCGCACATTCAGCAGGCCCACACCCTCGATCTGCTCCTCTCCGAGCGCGTAGGACTCGCCGAGCAACTGGTAGCCGCCGCACACCCCGAGCACAACCGCGCCACGCGTGGCGGCCTCGTGCAGCGCCTCGCGCTTGACCGCGAGGAGATCCTCGGCGCCCAGCAGCTGATCGCGATCCTGGCCGCCGCCGATGTAGTAGATATCGTGAGCGTCACCGTCGAGCGGCTCGCCGAGCCCGCTGGCGCTCAACTCGAAGCCGATCCCGCGCCACGCGCAGCGACGCTCGAGCACAAACAGGTTTCCCCGATCCGCGTAGATGTTCATCAGGTCCGGATACAGGGCGCACACACGCAATGTGCGCGCCCCGGTCGCGCCCATCGTTATGGGCTGCTCGCCTTTTCGCGCGCCCGGCTCGGGTTTTATCGCCACGAGCTGCTCGCCTCTCCACGTGCCACGAGCGTGTCGCGAAGCGCGAGCATCGCGGTATACGTTGGAAGAACATAGAGGGGCGGCGGGCCGCCGCCCCTCTCATCCAAATAATCGGCAACCGCGCTGTCGAGCGCGTGCGCCATATCCTCGACCACGGCGATCCGCTCGGGCTCGATGCCGGCGTACTTCAAGCGCAACGCAAACTCGGGGGCACGCGTCCCGGAGCAGGTCGCGCGGCGCACACGCCCCGCGAGCAGCTCGAAGTCGGCGTCCCAAATCCACGATACGTCGTGGCCGTCGGCGGTGTTGTCGTTGAGCACACCGAGCAGATCGTGCTCGCCGGGCTCTAGAGCGAGTGTGCGCAGCACCTCGTTGGCGCCGGCGGGGTTCTTGACGAGCATGATCCGCGTCTCGCGTCCGCCCACGGTCACGGTCTCCGCGCGCCCAAACGCCGGTCTTGTGTCCTGAAGTCCCGCCACGATGCCGGCAAGGGGAATCTCGAGCGCGACCGCCAGCGCGGCGGCGGCGAGCGCGTTATAGACGTTGTAGAGCCCGGGCAACGCCAACTTCACCTCGGCGTCTCCCGCGGGCGTGCTCAACCGAAAACACGCCGAGTGCACGCCTTCCAGCCTCACCGAACGAGCCAGCACGGTGGGGGAGGGACGTTGCTGCCCGCATGAGGCGCAGTGGTAGTGGCCGAGGTGGCCGAGATACACGGCGTCAAACGTGTAGGGCGCCCCGCAACGACGGCAGTGCTTGGCGTCGGCCGCGTGCGCCATGCCCTCGAGCGCAAGCGCATCGTCCTCGACGCCGTAGTAGACCACGCCGGCCCGCTCGCGCCCAAGCCGCTCGCGCCCGAGGTCGGCCACGAGCGGATCGTCGGCGTTGCACACAAGACTCGCCTGCGCGGCTGGGCCGCCATCGCCCACGGCGCCGGCCCAGCGCGCGGCGATCGTGTCAAGCTCGCCGTAGCGGTCGAGCTGGTCGCGAAACAGGTTGCCGAGCACCACCACACGCGGGTGCAGCTGTGCCGCGAGCCGGTCGAGCCACAGCTCGTCCACCTCGAACAGGCCCAGCTCTCCAGCGATCGTGCCGTGGCGCCCTGCGGCGTCAAGCAATGTCGAGGCGATCCCGCCCGCCATGTTGGCGCCGGCCTGGTTGTGCACGAGCGAGACACCCGCGCTCCGCATGATGCTCGCGGCCATCGTCGCGGTCGTGGTCTTGCCGTTGGTAGCCGAGATCACCGCGCTGCCGCGTGGCAGTCGCGCCGCAAGCGCGCCGATCGCTGTGGGCTCCATCCTCACAAGCAGCTTGCCCGGCAGGCTTGTACCGCCCCCGCCGCGAAGGCGGGAGACCGTGCCAACGGCGCGAGCGAGAGCGAGCTTTGGGGCCAGCATCGCGCTCATCGCGTGGCTGGGGCCGTATTCGCCTCGCCACCCCCAAGGAAGGCATCGGCACCCGCGCCGTCGGCAGGCACGAGCACGCGCACAGCGCCCGGTAGAGCCCTGACGCGTAGCGGCAGCTCGCCGATCGGATCGCCGTCGGCGTACATGGTGAATGGGCGGTCCGCGCTGATTGAGACCTCTCGCGCACGAAAAGCCCTAACACTGGGTTCGCGCACGTGCGTGCCGTTGAACACCTTCGGCAGGATCTTCGTCAGAAACTTCAGCTTGCTAACGCTTTCGAGCACCATCACGTCCAGTAGGCCGTCGTCAAGCAGGGCGTCCGGCGCCGCGCGCATCCCACCACCGTAGGTCTTCGAGTTGCAGGCGCCGACCGTGTAGCCGGCGAAGCTGTGGCGCTCGCCCGGCGGGTTGATCGCCTGCCCACCTTGAGCCGCGTCCGGCATGGTGAGCTCAATCTCAAAGCGGGCAGGCCGCCATGCCAGCAGCGCGCGCAACGCTCCGTATGCATACACGAGCCCTCCAAGCCACGCCGGAGCCTCGTTTGCGATGCGGTTGGCTTCGCTGTCAAAGCCAACGCTTGCGATCCCCACGAACGCTTTCCCGTCGACTTCGCCGAGATCGAGCTTGCGCAAGAAGCCCGCGGCGATCGTGGCACATGCCTCCACGGGATCGGCCGGTATCCCGAGCACACGAGCCAGGTCGTTGCCGCGACCTCCGGGCAGCACCCCCAACAGCGCTGTCGGTACCTCGCGCAAGGTATCGGCCACAGCGCCCACCATCCCATCGCCGCTGAGACACACCACCGTCTCGCCGACGCGCGCTGCGAGGAGAGCAAGCTCACGAGCGTGATCGAGGTTGCGGGTCAGCTCGCTGTGAACTTGAAGACCGTGTGCCTCGAGGGCACCCACCACGTCGGCCAGCACTCTGCCGGCTTTGCCACCGCCGGCAGACGGATTTACGATCAGGCATATGGGCGCGCTCATCGCGCAAGCGTATTCGCCCGACACGACCACGGCCCGCGAACGACGAAACGCGATTATTGGGAATCGCGAAAGGGACGCTTAAGAACCCGCGAACATCGCGCACCTGGAGAGGGCACGCAACTATGCTGCTCCGATGTTTGCCCCTTCGCGCGTCGTACACAGGTTGTTGTGCTGCTCTGCTACCGCAGGCTTCGGTCTCCTGTTGACGGCATGCGGTTCCAGCGCGGGCGGGGGTCTGAGGGCAGCGACAGCTCACGCCTCCAGTGGAAGCTCACCCGTGGCCGACACATCGGGCTCAACCTCCTCGGGGCGGTGCGCAGCCGCAAAGAGACCTGTGCCCCGGGGCGCACAGCAGATACCCAAGCCGACGCTCAAGCTCGACCCGACAAAGATGTACACGGTTACGCTGAACACCAACTGCGGCACGATCAAGATCCATCTCGATGTGCGCCAGGCGCCTGCCACCACCGCGTCGTTCGCCTATTTGGTCAAGCGCGGCTTCTACAACGATCTGACCTTCCATCGTGTCGCGGCGGACTTCGTGATCCAAGGAGGCGACCCAAACGGCGACGGCTCCGGTGGCCCTGGCTACACGATCGTGGAACCGCCTCCCAGCAATCTGCACTACACGCTGGGTACGGTCGCAATGGCCAAGACCAGCACCGATCCGTCAGGCGCGTCGGGGAGTCAGTTCTTCATCGTCACGACCGCAAACGCGTCGTTGCCTGCGCAATACGCGCTGGTCGGAAACGTCGTGGGCAGTCTCGCGGGGGTCGAAAAGATCTCAAAGCTGGCGACGAATCCACCGGAGGATGGCGCTCCGATCAAGCCCGTGGTGATCGGCCGCGCGACGCTATCCGCAAGCTAGCGACCAGTACTGAGGCTGGTCTTATTTCTGGCCGGCGGAGGAGGCTGCCGCGCCACGATCTCGGCGACGGCGCCCGACCATAGCCGCGATAGCGATTCCCGCGATCGCCACAAACAAGCCAAGCAAGATTCCCGGCGCAAGGCCAAGCCCACCGAACGGAAGCGCCACCAGCTCGACGATCCCCAGACCGAGTGCCAGCAACAGCAAGATCAACGTGACGATCAGAAGAATGCCGCGCACGCGGGCGACGATCCCCGCGCTGGCGGGCGGGATCAGCAAGCCCATCGCACGCAGCGCCAACATCTGACGACCGCTCGGGGGTGTCTGGCCGAGCCGCTCTACAGCCTCCTTTAGGTCTCCGGCGCGACGTTCGGCGAGCGCCAACGACGCGTCGGCCATACGCCTGAGCTGCATACGTTCCTGAGGGCGGGCGGCAGCGATCGCGCGCTGGAAATAGGCTCGCGCCTGCTCGGCGTCAAAGCGCTCGGATGCACGCGCACCGAGTATTGCCAGCGCCGCCGACTTGTACTTGGTCTCGGCCTCGAGCTCCTCATCCGAGCGCTGCTCCAGCGCTTCAATCGCCTGCTGGGCGCCACGCTGCTCGATCCGAACCTGTCGTTGCTTGGGAGCCATCGCCGACCATTCTATGTGGGTGGCGCCCAAAGGGCTCGCGCAGAGCGCCGCAGGCGCTATTCTCGCTTTTCGCCGTTCGCCGGTTTGCCAGACCCCTATGCGCCGAATCTCCTCGCATATCCAACTGATGGCCGTCCTGGCTGTGCTGTGCTTGGCCGGACAATCCCTTGCTACGGCGACAGCGTGGGGAGCGTCTGGGGGCGTGAGCCTGTCCAGCGCACAGAAGGCTGAACTCGACAAGCAGGTGCAAGAACAGCTCGCGAAGGCCAAGACGGGACAAGGCGGCAGCAGCGCTCTTGGCGCAACGGGAGCCGGATCGACGGGCGAAGGGCTCGGAAACTCCGCTGGGTCCTCCTCGAATCTGGCACAGAAGGCCGAAGCCGAAGCCACAGAAGAACCGACCACCAAAACGACAACCAGCACCTCAACAGGATCAACCGGCATCTCAACGAGCGTGCTGGTGCCAATCTTCATCGCCGGCGCACTGTTGCTCGGCGGGATCGCCTACATGATCATTCGTGACGCGCGTAGTGTCGCACCCGTTGGCGACGGGCTTGTGGGCGGAACTACACAGGACAAGGCGGCCCTGTATCGCAAGCGCCGGGCCAAGGCCAAGGCCGCCCGCAGGCAGCGCAAGCGAAACCGCTGAGCTTTAGCGGCGTGCTTCCTCGCGTGCCCTCGCGCGGGTAGCTCCCACGCGTATGCGCGTCGGGGTGTGGGGGGAGGGCGATCCGTGCGGGCCGCGACGCGGCCTGTGTGGCGAGGGCGAAGGCCCTCTCGGGTGCGGATCCAGCGCGGGGCCCGCAAGCACTTTGCTGCCGCCATCCTCTTCGGAGTCGGGGCGAATCTCCTCATCCACGATCTTCGCGCTGTCTTCGCGCAAGGTCACCCACAGCATCACCGAAGCCATCACGACCTTCCCGAACCCCAGCACTCCGATCACGATCCACAGCGCCATCGTTCGATGCTACTACCCTTAGGAGCAGGTGTCACGCCCATTCGTGCGAGTGCCATTGGAGCAACCCGATGCGAAAAGTGATCGTGGAGATGTCAGTCTCGGTCGATGGGTTCGTCGCGCCGACCAAGGGCGCTCCGGATCACCGCAGCGCACCCGAGGACCCGGCCTTGAAGCAGCGCAAGCTCGATTGGCTGCGCCACACCGGCACCCACGCGATGGGACGCGTGACCTATCAACAGATGGGGGCACACTGGCCGTATTCCAACGATGAGTACGCGACCCCGATGAACGAGTTGCCGAAGGTCGTGTTCTCAAAGACCCTCCAAGACGCGGACTGGAATAACTCACGGGTGGCGCGGGGTGACCTCGCTGAGGAGATCTCCACGCTGCGACAGGAACCCGGAGGCGAGATCGTCGCCTGGGGCGGCGCGTCGTTCGTGCAGGCGCTGTCGCGAGCTGGCCTGGTCGATGAATATCGCCTCGTCATCAACCCTGTTGCGCTGGGTGACGGCTTGCCGCTGTTCAAGGGCCTGTCGACGCCGATCAGGCTGCAGCTCGTTGAGACCACGACATACGCCACCGGCGCCGTCCTGCACATCTACCGACCGGCGACATAGCGAACCGGCGGACATTGCCGCCGCGTCACGCGCGTTGAGACAGAGGCGCCCTTCGAGTCGCATATGGGTGAGACGTCGCCTGATACCCGCTTTTCCCGGGTTGGTTTACATAACATACATTATCGAGCGTTGTACGCCCAAAAAAAGGGGGGTCCTGTTGATGCTCACGCTGCGATCCGTTCTTGTTGACGAAGCGCCGCTTCAACGAGTCCCAGAACCTTGCTTTCTTTAGGAAAGAAGCCGCCCTCGAACTGGGCGATACTTGCCGTACTGACGTCCGCTAGACGTGCTAGACGCTCGCGAGAGAGTTTGAGTGCTTCGCGTCGTTGGCGCAGAGTCGGCCCGGTAGTGTTAGTCATAAGGGCCACCATAGGGGTTCCGGGTTCGGCTGTCAAGGGGCGACCCAAATCTTTATGTTCGCCCCCCGCAGTCTCGCCCATCTGCTTGCGGAACCGCTCCAACAGCTCTTCGATGGGCTCCTGGTCCTTGGCTACCCGTAGCGCTTTCTGCAGTTCGAGGCGATCTTGGCGGTTCGCGGACTGGGCTCGGCGAACGTTCTGTTCTTCGACGGCTTCAACAAGGGCCTCCCCCCTGCTCTGGCCGCGGTCTCGGGCGCACTGTTCGGACCGGGCGAGAACTTGTGCCGGGAGGACTATCGTGATCTTGACGGGCCTGTTTAGTTCGGCATACCGTTCGTTTAGGGTGCCCACGGATTCCCTTCCATGGGTCCTCAGCTGCGCACGGTATCCTGCCGGACGCAACGAGAACCAAGCTTGTCGTTGCCACGGCCCAGGGTGTTAGAGCACCGCTGGGCCACTATGTTCGGCGCGGCACTGTAGCAGCCTCGAAGGATGATCGGGTCCGGTCCTCTCCTCAGGTCTGTACAGGACCCTAACTGGACGTGTAGCCAAACACAACTGCCTGTTCGTCCAGACGTAGCCACTATCAGAACTTGTCTGTATACGGCACGTTTCGGACCCTAAGAAACGGCGTGGCAGACAGAACTTGGCTAGCGGCCATTACGCTCGTCGGCCCCTTAAACGCAAAAGCGGCCCCCAGCCGTGAAGCCGAGAGCCGCTTAGAAGTCTCGCCAGAGAAGTTGGTAAGGCTCGTCGGCGAGAAGGAGTGGTGATGCCGTAGACCGCGAGGGAGTCTACTCCTACAGTCGGCGGGGATCAGGCGACTGCAAAGAGGGCATCCTGGACCACGGCTGCGCAGACCTCGTTCACACGCCCCATATCGGGGGACGCGGGGAGCGTCGAGCGGTCGTGGGCATCCTCGGCGCGCCGGAAGAGACGGCTGGCCTCATCCTGCACCTGCTCCAGCGTCCAAGCGCCGTGCTTGATGTCCAGCAACTCCGTAGCGTCCAAGCCACCGCGATCTACTCGGAGGAATCCGTCGCGCAGGAACTCAATCCCTACGCGGAGCAGACGCACCAAGTGGGCCGCGTTCTTGGTGTCATAGCCGAATCGGGCGACCAGTTCCTTGCGCTTCTCGCCCATGTACCCCTGGTGGGCACCGTGCGTCATCTTGTGGAACTGCCCCTTAGCGTAGCCCACGAAAGACTGGTAGACGTGACGGCCAACGAACGCATCGCGATTGTCGAGCAGAATCTCACCCGCTGGCGTCCGGTGGATGTAGCTCGCGTCAGGCAGCCAGAGCAGTGCGAGAATGTTCGGGTTGCCCTGTGCGAGCATTCGCACGGCCTTACGCGCCTCGTAGGCAACGATGTCCCACTCGTCACGCTTGATCTCCTGCGTACCGCGTGAACCGAACTCGCGGAGCCCGTGATAGTACGGCGCGGGCGGCACACACACAGCCATTGTGTCCTTGTCATCAATGCTCAGCGGGTTGGACGAGGGCTCGAACATGCCGTGTGCAATCGAACCTCGGTAGCCGTGCAGGATGCACCACTCACCGATGCCGGGATTGTCGCGAGTAAGGTCTGCGGGGACGCCCATTACGAACGGATCCTACCAAGTCCCCTTGACGCAAAACAGCCCCTCACCACAAAGGATGAGGGGCTGTCGAAGATGGTTGTGTGCGCCGCTTATGCGACGCGGGATTGTTCAAGGATGACCGCAGCCACAAAGACCACGGCAAGCGCCACTCCTATCACGAGCCACATAAAGCCCTCCGTTCGATCAGGATCTACGTTCGACTTTGTCAAGTCGCTTCGCGAAGTCATCCATGCGCTTCGCGACCGCCGACGGGTGCCAGTGCTCAATGAAGGCTCGCCGGAAGTCCGGGTAGCGCCAGAGGATGTAGGCCTCAAACGCGGCAAGGAAGACGATCAGGCCGATCCCGATAGCAGTTTTCGTTGCCATCGGGCGCGAGTCTACCTCACGACCTGGACATGCTCAGGGGACTACTCGGCCGCCTCGAACGTCAGGTAGTAGCTCTTGCTGATCTCGAAATAATCGGCGGCGGATGGGTTCGAGACGTACATCTCCAGGGAGCCGCTAGGTGTTGCGGCCCAGAACGCCTTGTCCTCCTCGCTGGCCTCGGATGCCGACCCGCTATAGGCGGTGACGGGTGAGAGGCGCACCTTCTTGTCGCTGCCACCGAACTGCTCAATACTGTTGACGCGGAACTTTGCGCGTACCTGCATGTGATGCTCCTATCTGATGACGTGGACCTGCTCGGTGCGCCGGCCGAACTCATCAGCGGCAGAGCAGGAGGGGTTGTAGAAGTCGAGGCTGCTGCCCCAACCGATGCGGTCGAGGACGATGAACTGGGTGCGTCCCCAGACGGGCGGCGACACACTGATGCGCGTCCCGAGGGGCCACATGTTGTTGGCGACCTCACCAACGAACGGGGCTCGCCCCGAGGCCGTGACCGTTCCCTGGCAGTAACTAGTGCTCGAGAGCGAGAGAGCGTGCGAGACAGCGAATATGGCAGCGAGCAGTCGGATGCATCGGACCTCCTCTTGTGTTCTGCCGGACCCGATGGATACCGGCCGGGTGCGTCAACCCATCTGACGCCTTCTCGCCCGAACAGCGAGGTAAGATCAAGTGATGTACGATCCAGCCGTCTACCGCATTGGCCGCCAGCGTCCCGAGTTCGTGAGTCTTTGGGAAGGCGTCATCGTCGAAGTAAGTGGCGATGCGGTGGCATGGGCTAGGGGGCTCAGCCTTGGCTCACTGCGCAAGGAGTGCACGCGGCGACACCTGTACATGGCCATGGCCGACGGCAGGTACACGTTCTGCCCGGAAGGCCATGTCGAGCACGTTCTAGATGCGAGCGCCCTCCACTACGAGCGGTAAGATTCAGGGGATGAACAGCCCAAGTCATTTGGAGCCCGTTACGGTTCCGCCCGGGAGAGCCTTCGTTGGCTGCGGAGAGGTGCCCGTCGAGCAGTTCGATGTGCGCCGTGTCGCCCGTCTCTACGACGTGCCACCGTGGGTCGTGAGCGGCGGTATCCCCGTGCCGCGCTTCCCCCGGTTGCGGTGGATGCTACGACGCGTCTGGCCGGTCTAGGCGAGCTTGATCACGCCGTAAACGATGCCGAAGCCCACGGCGAAGATCACGAGTCCAGCCAAGCCTTGGGCTAGCCGGAAACCCCACTTAGAATCAAGGTTCATCAGGGGCCTCCTCAATCGAGATCCGCTATGACGGCCCAGCACGCGATAGCTGAACCGACTGTCGTCCAATATCCGTACTTCGCATAAATACCGGCAGCCCACTTCTTCTGGGCCTCGAGGTCGCCGATGTTGCTCGACACTTGCGGGTCGCTCGCGTTGCGGATCGACAGCCACGCAGGCCCCGATTCAGGCTCACTTCCCGCGGGCGCCAGCTCGCCTTCGTCTCCGGCGTGGAGTGCGAGCGGAAGGACCGCGTCGTCCATCTCCTCTGTCCTGGCCTGTGGATCGTCGGCGACGATGCCGTAACTGTCGTCTGTGTCGGCGAACCCGAAGTAGTCCACCGTCTCCACGCCGGGCTCACCCTGCACGATGCCGACGAGCGGCGTCCTGGTCGCGATTGGCTTCAGATGCCCAGCGTTCGCAGTGAGAAGCACCTCGGTTTCGATCGTGAGCATCGGCCCCGGCGACCAAGTACCGAGCTGGCCGAACATCTGCTGCGCAAACGAAGCATCCTTGAATGCTTGGCGACAGTTGAACTTCGCGCCGTCCGTGACCGTTACGTCGCCGAGCACCGTCTTTTCGCCAATACCGCCAGCGGTCCCCGTCGTGATGACGAGCCCTGGTTTGACCGCACTGATGAGCTGCTGCCAGAGTTGGCGTATCGGCAACGACACTGCATCGGTCGCCAAGTGCAGGTCGCTCTTGAACAGGACGACCGTCTTCTGCCCGATCTGCGTGACCGCCCACACCCCCAAGCATTTCGACTCCTTCGCGGGGGACTTCCACGTCAACTGGGGCTCGTACTCAGACCAGTTCTCCGTGTAGCGCGCCCACGCGTTTGAGGGGTGCCCCGGCGTCAATACGTCGGCGAGTGCTTGCCCCTCCGCCGCCGTGTACGTCACGACGAGCACATCGGCGTTGGGGATGCCTGTCGGGATCTCGGATGGTTTGGAGGGCGCGAGGCCCTCCGGCCACGGGATCGGCGACAGCTCAGCCGGTTTCGCTGTGAATGTGATCCTGTCGACTAGCGCGTCCATCCCGATCACCTCGCGTACTGGTTGACGAGACTGTCGAGCTTCGAGAAGTCAACGATGCCGAGCTTCAAGATCGCTTCGGGTAGCTTGGCTTCCCAGTTCTTCGGGACGAACACGCGATATTCGTCGAAGTACTCCTTATCAAACGCGTCGGTCGCGGGGATCAGGTTCCCCCAGCTGACGTGGTAGCCCGTCTGTCCGAGCACGCTCTTGGGACGGATCACACAGTGCCCACCAGCGATGTTTGAGCCCGAGACGACGGTCCACGGCTTGCCTTCCTGCGCCTGGGTCAAAGCGGATTCGGGGCATTCCATCCCCTCGTACAGGCAACCGAACAGCTCTAGTGCGACCTGCTCCTCTTCCTCGTCGTGCAATGTGACCTCGGCACCGGTCTCGATGTTCGGCTCGCCTTGCAGACCAGTCGTCTTCAAATAGTCTTCGGCGGCTTCGAGCGTCCACCCCTGGTCCGTCGGGTTTTCCCCGTCGGGTTCGGCCTTCGATGGTTCGTAGCCCGACGCTTCATACATCCGCTGCACATCCGCGTCAGTAACCGTGAACGGATCGCCTGCCATCGCCGCGAAGGTCTGCACCGCGTGCGCAGCACCGGCACACGTACAGTCACCGAGCCGGTCGTTGAGGAACATCGGCCACGACGCCACAAGCGTCGCGTAATCCACGCTCTGCTCCAACGGGACCGGAGAGGCCGCTGCCTTCTCGATGTCAACGAAGTCGCGGAGCTTGATCTTCGGTGCCTCAGACCGCTCGGAACGGCCAAGCTTCATGCCGTGATCGCGGAGTGGGTGAATAGTGCCCATGCCCTATCGCCCCACGATCCGCGAGAGAGCGGTCTTGTCCGCTAGCGCGATCGCGGCCTGTACCTTGGCCTTGCGCTCAAGCTCGGTCCAGAGCGAGAAGCCGAGGGAGATCAACGTTCCCGCGCTCGATACGATGATCTGCTCAGTAGTGGCAGAAAACGCACCGAACCCCACGGCGAGAGATGCGATCGTACCCACGAGCGAAATGAGAGTTGTTTGTAGTGCTGATAGTTCCATACTGTTCCTTTCGTATGTGTTTAGGCCAGCCCGTGAGCTACGAGCCGGTCATGCCAAATCGTTGTCCACTGCATCGCGCGCTCTGCGTAAGCGACAGCAGCGGGTCCCGAACCGTTGTACGCCTCGAAACCACCCTGCGACCCGTGCTCCACCATCAACTGGTGCAAGAACCCGAACCCGACATCCATGTTCAGCCTTGGTCGCCAACACCCACCCAGCTCTTGGGCGTCAATCTGTAGGCCCGGATCGGTGATCTGAGTGGGACCAACACCGTTCGGGGAGAAGCCTTTGTCGCGGCGTTCGCGGTACACGACATACCGGGGCTCCGTAACCTCCTGCTCATACCACTCCTCCGGACAGGCGGTTCCTTCCCCCCCGAAGATGTTGCGGCCCCCGGACTCGTTCTCCAGCATCGCCAAACACTGCGACAGCTCAGGCCGGTTTTTCGCGTCCTGGGCTTCTACGCACGCTTGAGCGTTCTGCATCCCGTAAGACGAGATGACCCTTACTAGCTTCTCCTGCTCGCTAGTCATTATTACTCCTTGTCTGTTTTGTTACGCGCATGGCGCGGGTGCCTTGTGTCACTCCTGAACCATCCGCGTGACGGGTGATCGCCATGATGAACCTTGCAAACCGGATGACCAGCAGCGTCAGGATGCCAACTCAAACGCAAACAGTGGTGTTCGTGACAATTGTGCTTGTGCCAAAAGACAGCTATGCCGCCGCTCATAATGAAACTGCCAGCGACACCACTCCAGAACTGATAGCCATTCCCGGAGAGGAAATGCCACAGTGTCGGCACATAGAACAGTGCTGTCACTGTTTCTCCAGTCGGTCGAGCCGGTCAGCATGAGACTTGTGCGCCGCCATGACCTTGCGGTGACGGTTCTCGGCATGCCACATGATGGGGATGAGGACGAACGCGATCGACACGGTGGCGCTCTCGACGATTTCGTACCAGTTCCAGGCCAGCGCGAGGATCATGGCTTCTCCGGACACCGAATCCCTGGATACCTCTTGGACTGGAGGCGCACATAAGCGTCCAGGGGTTGCTCGACGCTCGGGATCTTCAACAAGAGCGGAGCGACGTTCTTCATCACCTCAAGCAAACAGACCGCGACGGGACCGCCTTGGACTTGGACGGTGCGCGTGTGTTCGGCTTCGCGTTTAGTGTTGTGCTCGTCGCTACCGACCCTGAACCACAACCATCCCAATGCGAACAGGCCGACAACGATGAACAAGGCTGCGTGATCGTCGATCCAGTCCGCTACGCGACGCATCTCAGATGACCCCCGCCATGTGTAGGAGGTTCAGCAGGAGAAGCCCGAGGCTGCCGGAGATCACGATCTCGCTGCCCCGGACTAGTCGTCTCGGTGATCGTTTCGACGGCGTTGGACAAGGAACAATCCGCAAATGGTTAGAACGTTCGCGCCAGTCCCGATCAGGTCCGACCGGCCAGTCAACAAGCCCGCCATGTTCAACGCGACTCCTATCCCTAGTCCTGCGTGCGGCCAGTACGCTAGGAAGCGCCGGCTGCTGTTCTGGTGTTGCGGGCGACTCATTCATCAGCGCTCGACCAGCTCGATATCGACATCCAGGAACCCCCAATGTTCAGGTCATTCGGACACTTTGGTAGGGTGCAGCGCCTATGAACGAGACAACAGTCCGCAACGCCACAATCCCGCTGGTCATCGCAATCGTCGTCGCCCTAGCCATTGGCATTGGCAGCGTCGTCATCGCCTTGAGCGCCACCAAAGAAGCGCAGACCGACGCCAAACAGATCCATGTCCTTCAGGCGCAGCTCAAAGCCGATGCTCCCGCGCTCAGCAGCACGAGCAGCAGCGTGAGCGCGGAGCAAACCAAGATCACGGCTATCGAAGCGAGAGCGTCCAAGACAGCTAGCAGCCTGAACCACGTCGAGTCGTGCCTCCCCGAACTCCAAGAAGAGATGCATGGGCTACACATCGCCACGAGCACCAAGACATTCGGCGAAAACACGCTCTTGACTTCGGCCTACCTTGAATCCGGCCAAGGACTATCGAGCTACTGCAAGCCGACGCTCGAAAAAGCTGCCGGTTGACGGGAATGCGGTTGTTCGGCAGTATCGAGGACCGCCACAGGGTCGAGGAGCCCGGCTACGAACCACCGGCCGAGGTGCCCGTCACGCCCGACCAAGATCAGCGCAGCTTGACGCCGCGCGCTCCATCCTCTACAGTCCAGCATCCAGAACTAAGTACCCCCGCGCGACTCGGAATCGCCGGGGGCTGGCCAGAACCCCAAGGAGGCTCTGACATGACCGACACTAGCAACCCCCACCGTGAGGATTACGCGACCCGCAAGGAATACAGGTGGGCCG
Source organism: uncultured Solirubrobacterales bacterium (assembly GCA_963715535.1). GTDB lineage: Bacteria > Actinomycetota > Thermoleophilia > Solirubrobacterales > Solirubrobacteraceae > Palsa-744. The sequence goes on from OY970251.1 coordinate 410,925, forward strand.
TCAAAAACGCTAAGCGAGCCCACGCCCAAGCATCTGCCGCATGGCGATATCCGGCGGCATTCCTAGCCGTGGTCGCCGGCTACATCGCTCATAACGTGATCGTGGGCCTCGTCGTAGGAGCCGTGGCAGCCGCCGTGTTCGCCGCCAAGCTCCGCTCACACCGCGCCCAAGAGGGCCGTAACGATGAATAGGCTAGCTCCCATCCTCGCCGTACTCGTCTCACTCGCGTTTACATCCTCTGCACTAGCAGCAAAACACCACAAGAGGCACAAAGCCCATCAGACCGTCGTCCATGCCTCGACTGATCCAACCACGCTAGCTCTGACGCTTGCCGAGCGCTACTGGGCTTCAGCGCCCTGCGGAGGGCATATCTCGGTCGAAGCGACATCAGTCATCCCGGTTGACCATGATCCCCAAGCCACGCCAGGAGCGGTAGCGTCGATGTGGGTCACATTCTCAACCCCGGAAGGCGGAAACGACTTTGCGGACAGTCCAGCTACATATAGTGCTTGCGTGATCCATCAGAACATCCGTATGTGGGATAGCTGGGAAAATGACGACTTCATGTTCCTCGAATACTGCGACGACATGACCAAAGAGGTCGGGCACTTCATCGGCTACCCGGACGAGTGGGAAGAACCTAAGTCGATCATGTACGGTGAAATCGGCTGGGAAAACCAGGAATCGATACCCGAGTGCTTGCATGTCTCAACATGGTGGGGAAACGAAAGTTACTATGACTCATAGCTATCTAGTTCTGTAGCTAGTATTTACAACTAGGCTTTCTGAAACGCCTGCTACTAGTTCAAATTCCCATTCCTCGTTGGGATTACACGTAAATGAGATAGAACCAGGCGCAGATCCGTTCCCCCTTGACGTGCCGCAACGCCCGACGACAACCAAACCGACACGAACAACAACCTCCTGGCTCGCTTCATTTGTTCCCGAGACTTCCAGGATAACCTCGGTTATACGCGTAGTGCTAGGCTTATATTTAGTTTTATTCACTCTTGCTACTTGGGTGCCATAAGCGTTTTCTGTCTCTACAAGCGCACGCCCTTTGACTACCTTTGCATCCGTGACGGCTTCCGCCCCCACCTTCCCCTGCGCCTGAGTTTCGGTAGCGACATTCCCGCCGGTAGCCCAGAGCCGTACGTCTTCCTGGGCGACGATGCTGTAGACCCCGGCAGTGTTCTTGATGATGACGCGGCGTACTTGGATCTTGCCCGCTGTGGTGGCTGGGGGTGCGGCGATAGCTTCGGCTTCCGTATTCTTTTCGACTCCGCTGTGAGCGGTGACGGTCGCTTTGGCCCCCCAAGTCGAGGGAGTCAGTTCAAAGGCACAGGAGACGTACTTGCCGGACGCAGGCAGTAGGGACGGTGCGATACCGGACAGCGCAGCTTTGGCTGTCACGCTCCGCATGAGCGCACCCGAGACGACAGGATCAGGCAACCATGCAACCGATTCCGCAACTTCGCTAGACGAGCCGATCGCACCCGTCCCCGAGTTGATCGTTGCGGTAAACGACCAGTCCGTGCTTTTGACAACACCCGCCTGAAGGAAATCCTGTTGGCCTTCGTTGAGCGTATCGAGCTTTTCTGCGGCTGCTTGCTGGTCCGCACACAGCGTATCGTTATCCGTCGGTTTCGGGAATATGAGTTCCTTGCGAGATGTGCGACCAGACGCCATGTTCTCTCTCCTAATTAGTAGGGTGTGCTTCCATATCCGCATACGTCGTATGGGCCGCTTCGAGTTCCGCATACGTCGTATGGGCCGCTTCGAGTACCGCGTACGTCAGGTCGCCGACGATGATCGTGTAGAACACGCCAGCTGGCTTCACGGCGTTCACGTTCGCTTCGAGGACTACTTGACTCGGCAGTTCAGCTTCACTGTAAATAATGATCAGGAAATGGTAAGCGTCTTCTTCGTTAGCGGCATTACGTCGCTCCACCACCTTGAACGCTTTTTCACCCGTCAAACTCCGACGGATCGCTGTTTCTATAGACCCGAGCGTGCCCCGTAGTCGTGCAGGCTGTTCCCGAATGAGCGACCTGGCTTCTTCTTCGCTCGCGCCCTTCGGGACTTCCACCCCAACCCACTGCGCCAAGAACGGGAGATACTTGCCGGGGCACAGTTCGACATTCAACAGTCTGCCCCATGCCGGTACCCAGCCGGGTTCGCCTTCTGAGCCTTCTTCTTCTACGAGTTCGAGAAGCGCATCGAACCCCATTGCACCAATGGCTACACAGACGCGTTCAAGGTCTTCCGAAGTCTCGGTCCACGGTTCCAAATGTTCAATCAGACGGTCCCCAAAAGGAGACGCGACGCTTTTGCCGACCGTGAACGGGATCGTGACCGGGATCGTGGGCACGATCAGATCGCTTCAGCGTCGAGCTTTGCTTGCCACTCCTTGATCTCGCGTGGGAACCGCTCCGATGAATAGGTAAGCCACTCTCGTGCGGGAACCTCCACAACGGGGTGCTCGATATCCTCCAGGTTGCCGTCCTCATCTTCCAGGCTGATGAGTGGCTGTACTCTAACGCCGCGTATCTTGATTTTCTTACTCATGCCACCAATCCCAGTTTTTCGAGGGCCGTTATCACTTCCGCGAGGGTCGTTGGTTTCGCCGGTTGGGTCACGGGAGTGGCCCCAAAGAACCCCATCTTTGTCGTGTGGAACTGGAGTTCCTTCGTGCTGAAGTTGCCATAGATCAACGGTTCCGTCGTTTCGCTATTGGCGATATAGAGCTGGTTGCTGGCTGTCGTGACGGCACCGCCTGCGCCGTTCCCGATGAATACGTTGAGTTCCCCCGTGGATTTGACGCCAGCGCGGTAGCCAATAGCGACATTGTTTTCGCCAGTGAGGTTTTCACTGAGCGCGTAGGCGCCGAGCACGGTGTTTTCTTTGCCCGTCGTAATCTTGCGGAGCGACGCATAGCCGACGGCCGTGTTGGTGGCGGCCGTGGTGCAGGCGTGCATGGATTCGACGCCGACGGCCACGTTGCTTCCGGCGGTTGAGGCGACGCCCGTCAGCGCCTTTGCGCCAATCGCGACGTTGCCAGCTCCCGTAGTGATGGTCTGTCCGGCTTCAAGACCTATCGCCGTGTTGTTGAGTCCTTCGGTCGTCGCTTCCAATGCGCGCCGTCCGATCGCCGTGGTGCCTGTGGCCGTCGTGATGTGGGTGGCTGCTTCGGTACCGAGGCTCGTGAGGCTCGTGCTAGTCGCCATCAGCAGCCCGAGCGAGACGGAACCCGTCACCGTCAGCGAGCCGTTGATAGTGACCTCCGGGGTAGCGAAGTTGCCAGCGATCAGCGGCGTGTTGCTCGCCGCGTTGTGGATGTAGAGTTCGTTGCTGGCTTCTGCCGAGGCCGTCGGTCCAGCTTCATAGCCAATACACACATTGCCCGAACTGGCGACAGTGAGGTTGGAGCCTGCGAATGGCCCAAGCCCCACGTTTTTGCTGCCAGTCGTGACGCTTATGAAGGCACCTCCACCAGCACCGGTGTTTTCTGCGCCGGTTGTCAGTTTTTCCAGGGCGCGTGCTCCCAGCGCTGTGTTGAGATTCCCTGTTTCGGAGTGCTCTAGTGCTTTTGCACCCACTCCTACCGATTGGCTGCCGTTATAGTTCAGCAGCGCCTCGTGACCAATCGCGGTGCATTCGCCGGGGGCGGTGCCTTTTTCCATCGCGAAGGTTCCCATTACCGTATTACCGGTGCCGGTCGTGTTGTTGGTCAGCGTGTTGAAGCCGAGGGTGCAGTTGGGTGTTTTCGTCGCCTGCGTTTGGCTGTTGGTGCCGATGGCTGTGCTCTGTTCGCCTTCGATGAGCTTTTCCATCGCGGCGGTCCCGACGGCCAATACGCCGTGCCCTTCTTTGTATTCGAGCAATGTGTTTTGTCCGACGGCGACGTTGTATTCCCCCCCTAGAAACCCGCGCATGTTTTCGTGGCCGATCGCGATATTGCTCTCCCCGGTCGCTTTGCGCAGGGCGTAACGCCCGATGGCAATGTTGTATGCAACGAGTGATTCTTCGAGGGCACCATCACCTATCGCTATCTGTAGCTGTCCTGTTTTGTTCAGGTGCGACGCCTTGTGACCTATCGCTACACAGTTGCGCGCGGTTTCAGAAGCCGCGAGTGCTTCGTAACCGATACCGACGTTCTTACCTTCGCCGGAAACTTTCCCACTGCCGAGCACACCTTTACCCAGGCCGACATTTTCGGTTCCTGGCGCGGAGCCAACCGACTGGAACGCGGCTTCCCGTGCCTCGCGCTCGGCGATCACTTCAGTTTCGCGGCCCGTGATCCCAGCCTCAATATGGTTCAGGGATTCCGCATCAGCGTCTGTCTCTTTATTCACCCACGCCTGTTTTACATAAGCAGTCATCCGACGCTCCTATCCCGCTGTTACGGTTATAGTCTTCGCTTCCGGCAAAGGCGCTGGTCCGATCATGGTAATATCGGTCGTACCTGACGGGGCACTGGTCTTACCGATCTTCAATCCTTCCGAACCAGCGAACACATAGGCAACCCCAGGGACGGCCTCGATGATCCCGATGAGCTGGTTGTACCGGACGAGGTTGAAACCCTGCACCTTGTTCAACCACGCATTAGCACCGGTTTCCGCATGTGTCGGGTTAGCCCACAACGCTGGCGACAGGTAGGCTTCCTGAGCAGTTTTAGCGGCTGCGAGGACACCCGCTTCTTCATAACCGGGTAGAACGTGGATCTTGCTCGTCGTGTAGATCGGATTGTAGCTCGGTGCCCTGACTGGTGTTCTGAAACCTATCTCGCGATGTTCGGCCAACCATGTTTCGAGCTTGGTCATGGCTTCTGAGGAGAGTTCTTTGCCTTCCTTGTCGGTTACGAACGTGCAATCGTACCGCTCGTTTTCATAAGAGCCGATAGCTTTGATCGTCTCTTTGCTGTGCGAGGCGGTAGCTTCCGCGCTCATCGTCAGCTTATTTTCCGACGTTTTCAACGTCGTAACGGTTGCACCTTCAGGAATACCGGACCCTTCCAGTTCCGAGCCGACGGTCACGCCAGTGAACGAGCTTACTTCCGTGAGGGTCGCTGAGTGTTCGGTTGTCGTACCAGTCAGGCTTGTCGTAGCAGGATTGTAACCGTCGATTGATGTAGCCCGACCAACAACGATCCCCGACGGGAGGATACCGGCTGGAACGTTGCGAGCGAACGTCGAATAGTCCGCAGCCGTGATCGGCACTTCAGCCCGTATGGCCTGTCGTGCGACTAGCCGGTTCAAATATTCTTCCGTGCTTTCGGGTTCGGCGCCCCCGGTCGTTTCGCCTTCGAGGGTGATTTCCTGAACCCAATCAATGTTTTCTACGAGTTCAGCGGTACCCGATATTTTGTTGTAGGCCGTGCCTTCTTCGACAGCAACGAGTAGGACTTTAGCGGTCGATTCTCCTTCTTTGACTTCAACATTCCGTTCGACGTAGAACCCGAAGTTTCCTATCGAGACCTGGGTTCCTTGTTCGATAGTGTGAGCCTTGTATTCGCCGTCTTCCGGCAACAATGTCCAGAGGGCCGTCACGGTCGCCCTAGCGCCCTGGTTGTACGGTACGCCCTCCAACTGTGTGCCGAATGCTTGGAATGCAGCTTCTGGGAGCGCCGCCTCGACCTGCATAACGTCGGATGCTAGGGGACCCAACGCTTCCACTAGGATCGTCAACACGTCCGCCGGCTGGGCTTTCCAACCCACATATCCCTTTGCTTCCATCAACGCTTCCCAGCGTTCTAGGGCTTCGGTAACGAGTTCTTGTGCGGTCGTTTTGACTTCGATGTTTGCGAACCCCACGAGTCCCCCTTAGACGCTTATTGAGATTCCGGCTTCACCGATAGCCAACCGTTGTTGTTCGAGCGAGAGATCGGCTTCAGGTTCCCACCTATGAATAGCCGTTTCGATCGCGTCCAAATCAACGGGATAATGTTGGTTTGCTATCGCAGGCATTCCATATTCGGGAAGGTCTTCACGAAACCCGAAAGGGCACACCGCGATGTTGTATACATTCGATGCGATATTGTCTTCGGAGCCCTGCTCACAGACTTCCGTACCATTACGGCCTACCGTGAACGGTGCTATCGGATGGGGTGCTTCCAGCATCGCTCTCCTCCTAAGTCGGGTTCGTAAAGGCCGTGATGATCCCGTCAACCACAGTGATCGAACCTTCGTGCCCTTCCGTGGTCTTTTTGGGAATCGTTACCGTCCCACTCACACCGTTCGATGAGCCTTCCCACCATACGACCGTAGGAATCCCTGCCGTGGACATGTTCACCTTGCACCCCGCACCCTGCGCGGGTAGTGTAGACCCGTGGATTGGTGCCCACTCGCACTGGTATGGCGCTTCGGGAGAATATGAGGGTACGATCACCCACAACAATTCATTCTGTGCTAGCGGCGCCGGCTTAGTCCGCGACACATACCCATCCACCACGGGAGGATGTTCGCGTGGTCCTGCGTTGTTGATGAGGTTCGCTCCCTGACGTTGAGCCATCTTAGCCCCACCTTCCGTCTTCGTCCGTCTTCCCTGGCGCAGCATCTGATACGGTCTGCGCCCATGCGCCTCCTCCGCAGACGGGCATTGATCCTGTTCGCCAGTGGCACTGCCGTGCTCACAATGGCTGCGTGCGGCAGCGCCGAAGAAACGAGGACGACCCACACGGCGCCCAGGCCCACGATCAGCGACGCGAAAGCCGAAATGCTCTGGCGCAGCTACTTCAAGGACGCGGCCAACACGGGAAAAAGTCCCGCCGAAGGCGAGGAAACCACCTGCGAACCCGAAGGAGATAGCTGGGTTTGCACTGGCGTCGCCGCCTATCCCAGCGAAGATCAGTGTTGGATGGAGAGCGGCGACATCACCAGCGCTGGCCAGATCAAGGCGGCCTCCATCAAAGCCCACACACTCGAAATGAACCCTCCCGGCGATCCTGCCGGTAGATGCAAGATATAGGCTGACTCAGCCGTGAGGCAGTTCGGTTGAGTATTCGCCCTTCAGCCGATAGCAAGTCCCGTCGCCACCGACGATAGGGCCTGCTCCTTCGCCGAGGTTCCCTGGACCCCACGCTGGGCCGAGGGCGAGTCCTACGCCCGGAGCCTCCATGCCGATCGCTTCACCATTGCCGGTATAGACGACGACATGAGCAGGTTCCTTGGGGTTTGAACCGTAGAACACGAGGTCGCCGGGCACCGGCTGGTTCGTCGGGACCATGTTGGCGATCATCGACGTTGTGTTCCCTATCGGCGAATAGCCTTTGTTGGATGGGTCAGGCATTTTTGCTTCCTTGTAACACAAGGTCGCGAAGGATGAACAGTCCATCGTGCGTGGAGTGGGACCGTATAGCGTGCCTTCGTTTTCGCGGTTCGATCCCTCAGAATATTCGTACATGGTCTTTTCGGCATACGCCTTATCCGCGTTTTCGACGACACCCTGCACACCCGTGACCTGTCCCTCCGTACTCGAGGCACTAGCCGTAGGCTCGGGGTACGGCAACAAGGGTGGCTCTAGCGTGATCGTGGTGAAAGGATCGAAAATATAGTTGCGGGTCGTATCCGTAATGATCCAACGTCCGTTGAAAGTGCCAGAGTTCTTGATGACGAATACGTCACCAGCCTCATACTCCAATGGTTCACAGATCAGAGGGAGACGTAGCTCTGACGGTGACGACGGCTTAGCTATCCTTGACTTGCGCTGAACCCTAGCCTTGACCTTGTGCGTTGTCTGGTATTCGTAAGCCGTGTCGTCCCACGTCCCCGTCATCCCGTCGGTGATAACACCCGTAGTCACCTTGCCGGTATGACAGTTAGTGATCTTGTTAGCCGCGATATCAAGGTATGCTGCTGGCTTCTGGCGAATGTAATCGAACGCGTCCAGGTAGTAAAAGAACCTGCCGCGCTTATAGCTTTTCGTATCCAGTCCGTTAGTGAAAGCGTTCCACCGCACCTGGCTCGCTAGCCGCTGAATACATTCCCACGTATCTTCATCGGGGTCTTCGGGTGTACCACGCGAGAGCTGTCCGACATCGGACTCGCCTGTAGTCGAACCGGACCCGTGCAACAACGATCCCCTTACACCACCCCCAGAATTGATGATTTCCTGAGCCTCGGGTAGAAACGTTTCGTAGCCGGCCTCGGCCGCATAAGCGTTTTCGGGCCAGATGGACGGCGCCTCTACCTTCACAGCGATTTCAATAGGATTGTTAGCTCCTGCGTTTGCGAGCATGATCGCCCCGCCGGCCTGGAAGCCTTCCCCGCCCTTCAGGAATGCTTCGGCCATCCGCTTGCTTTCATCCTGCTTGAACGTCCCGATCTTGCCTGAGAGGACTCCCCCGTATCCGAGGGAGTTGGGAGCAGCAGCGATTAGTCCAGACTCGGCTATTCCAGCGAACAGCAATGCTTCAGCCGCAACCAACGGTGCCTTCTCTTCGTTTACTACGCCCAAGAGAATATTGGCTTGTTCTTCTTGTTCGGGCGTCATCTTCACGCCCTTGACGGTCAGTTCAGCACCCTTACCAATCGCAGGACTCTTGTTAGTCCTCGCGGATTCTGAGGACTTGTCTTTAGGGGTGAGTGCTGTTTGTCCTAGTTCGTTCTTTCCGGTGAGCGTCGAGACTTTTTCGCCCTGGTTTTCTTCTACTTCGACAAGCCTGTTCTCTGACGGACAGACGATCTGGATCGGCTTACGTCCTTCATGCCGCAATTTCATGTTGACTTCGTCGAGCATCGCTACAACGAACTGTGCGCGTGTTTGGACACCCGAGCTAGCGATCTTGAAACTCCAGACTTCTCGGAGCTGCGTCACGATCAGTTCTTCAAACGTCAGAATCAGGTTGGGTTGCGTCGTATCGTTCGTTGTTTCGACAGCGGCTATGCGCCACTCCCACCCGGACCCCTCGGGAAATTCAACTTCGATGTTACGCAGTGTTGAGGGGAGATTTGCCTTTTCGCTCCCAACGCTCTGTGTCGTTGTCTGCACATCAATGAAACCGGATGTCAACAATCGCCAGTACGGATCGATGATCTGCACCTTAATAAACGGTGCTCCCGAGGTTTGAGTCTCTATTTCTATCTCGGAGATCGCTTCAGCCAACTGTACTTCATCGACGTTCCCGTATTTACCAATATGCTTCGCCAGAAAGCTCGTGACGGCCAGTCGTCTCGCAGCGACATCTTCTTCGCTCATCAGGATCGGGCCGGTGTCGCGGATTCGGGAATACGCACTTTGGCGCCACGGTTCAATTGCTTGTAAACCGAAGCGCCGAGTTTACTGTTAGCTTTCTGGATTTCCTGTGCGGCTGTAGGGATGTTGCTCGCGTCTGTGCTGTTGAGGTAGGCGGCGATCTTCATGAACGTGTTGTGACCGTCTTCAACAATGAAGGTTTTGCCATACGTGTTCTGTTGTTCTTTCAGGACGGCTACACGGTTAGCGGCAGAATCCAAAGTTGCGGCCGACGAGCCGACGTACTGGAGTAGGGTCAGTGTGCAAGCCTGGCGGGTACGAGCCCCCACGCGTGGTCCCGATGGCAACCTGATTGGTGTGATCCATTCGCGACCCAGGATGTTGTATTCGATCTTTTCGACCACATACAAGACGGAACCTTCGCTACCACGAGTTGACTGACACCAGTACGGCACAAGTCGGGATTCTGAGGTTAGTTCGATCAGGGGTGTTTCGCCTTGGCCGGGATGTCCAGGCTTGCCTTGGAACATGGTGGCACGGCCACCCATCCATTCGAGCTTCTTTACTTCCTGCTCCACATCTTCGATACCCAAAAACCCAGCATCGAGTAGCAGCGGTACCGTGATCGTATAGGGTTCATAGCCTTCCAAGACAGTGATAGCGGTACGCTGCCGGCGAGCAACCTTCGACCATTTACCCCAACCATCCGTGGTCGTCACACCTTCGCTACCCAAAGTTCCCACCACCGTCTGTTCTTCGGTAACAAACCCTTTCCCTTTGTGGGGAGTCAACGCACCTAGCTTGCCCCTTAGTACGACCTTGCGTGGTCCAGCAGCGGGCGCCTGTTGAGCTAGCCACGCCTCGTATTCTTCGGTTTCTTTACGAAAGCTGGGTCCTGCCGGGGTCTTCGGTTGCGGGAACTGGCTAACTACCCGAGGTAGGCTCATCGTCTCGCATTCCTTACGAGTGCTGCTTTTTCGGCCGCTTCACCCAAATACCGTTGACTGTTGGGGTTCTTCACGAACGCTTCAGCTACCTTGCGCCCGTCAATATACACGGGGACCGTGACATTAGGAGAGGTCAGATTGGGTATTACATGGCCTCCGTGAGCGATAGCAAGGTCTTCCCGCAGTGCGTTTTCTGTAGAGCCACGGCTACCAGGCTTGAGATTGTAATAGCCTTCCGCGTGTCCAATCCGGCCCGACAATTGTTCTGCTAGCCAGTGGCGATTAAACGGTGACAGTTGCGAAAGTCCCTGATTGTACTTACCCTGCGCTAGCGCCTGGGGGTTAGCCAAAAGATCCCTCGCCATCGCGCCTTCTGCCCCCCTCCTCGCAAGCGAACCGACCCGCAATCCTTCGTGTGCGCGCTTGCCCTCAGCAGCCGTTTCTCCCAGCCCTCCGCCCGTTAGCTTGCCGATAGCTTTTTGTGCCGCGAAAAGCGCAGCAGCAACAACAAATAGTTGGCCACCCATAGACATCGCGCCACCAGCAGCCGCGTCCTCGCCCGCGGCGGCGCCCGCTGAAGCCGTACCGAATCCACGCATTAGGCCAGTGAGCTTTTCTATCACGAACATGCTCTTGATCGCTCGTACCCACTTGACTATCTCCTCGACGGCTAGCAATCCCGCGAATACGGTCAGTGCGCCGCTCAAAAGGTCTACGGCCGTCTTGTTATTGCTAACCCAAGTATACACTTCCTTCAAGTCACCGGACACGAACTTGAGATCGTGCTCCAAGGTTCCCCAAACGCCGTGACCCTGCTCGATACTCCCAATGATCTTCGCGAATCCACCATAGACCTTTGTCATGGCGGGAGCGACCTTCTCGCCGAGCGTAACCTCCAACCCTTCCCACGCCATGCTCGCCTTCTCCTGCTGAGCAATCAATTCTTCTTGCCCCTTCGCTCCACCATGCACGATAGGGAAATATTCCTTGGCTGCCTTCAGGAAACTAGTGAGTCCGAGACTTCCTCCTTGGAAAACGCTCGACAGTGTTTGGGCGCCACGACCAAACAGGTCCGCCATGAGCGTAGTCTTTTCGAGCCCGGACTTCATTCCTTCGAGCTTCTTAGTGATCGTTTCAAACTGCTTTTCAGGAGATAGCCTCTTGAAATTAGAGGTGCTTATTCCTAGCTTTTGTAGTGCTTCGGCTTGCACCCCGATCTGGGAAGTGTAAATCTTGCCTTGCATACGAGCCTTCTCTTGGCCCGTACTGAAACTGTATTGTTGGCGTTCAGCCGTCTGGATATTCTTGCCGAGCATCTTGAAAGCCTTACCGAACGCTTCGGTGCCTACACCGCGAGCCTTCAACGCTGCCGTGTAATCCATTGATGCCCGCGCGCCGAGACCAGAGATAGAACTAAAATGCTCCGATTCCTTGTTTACTTCCATCGTCTTGGAGACGATGTCCTTCAACCCGTAAGCCATACCACCGAGACCGAGGGCACCAGCAGCCATTCCTATCACGTTCTTCAAGTCACCGAACGCGCTACCCAAACCCTTGATCGACGTTTTGGCTTCATCGGTAGACTTCTTCGTCTTGTCCATCGTCTTGTCGGATTTTTCGGCCTCCTTGCCGAACTCTTCCATCCGCTTCACAGCACCAGTCTCGTCAACAACGAGCTTCCATACAACCTCACGAGCCATTACAGGAACACCTCAGTGTTAGCCTTTTCAACAGCCTCCCCAATGACTCGCGTAGCGTAGTTTTGGCGTAGCTTAACTACGGGAGCTAGATAGGGGTGCATGTCTTGCTCGCGGGGATCTTTCCCAGTGAACTGAACGTCCCAGTCACCGAAAATAGGGTGACGGAACTTGCGTCCCTTCGCCGCAGAACCACCACCCTTATTACCCAACTCAAAAAGGCCAGCTATCGGCACCTCCGCCGAACCGGCTATGATTTCTACTTCAGCCTTACGCGACTGGATACGAGTCCGAACCTTGATAGTTCCAGGAATCGTCTTTGAGTGCGCGGACGCAACCGTACGCGCTCCTGAGGCGATAGAGTTGCCGACCCCTTTTAGATCGGAACGCAATTGCTTGCGGACTTGTGGGTCCCACTTCTTGATCGCCTTGATAGTCGGACGGAAACCTTCATCCATTGCGTTCCCTCCGAATCACGTCTTCTACGTATTCGCAGATCGTGCCGATCCACAATGCGTAGTTAGGGTCCGGCTCCTCGTAGAGCCTGTGGTGTATTCCGAGCAGCGAGCAGCGAGCAGCGAGCCACGCTAGCTCGCCTGGGATTCCCCCACGACAGTCTCATCCACCTTGTCCTTAGACTGCCGTGACTCAGCGACTAGTTCGTTCCAATGCGTCACCAGGTCGAGATCGTCAGGGACGAGCAGGAAGACGGCCTCGCGATCGTGGACGCGCCTACCGTCTACCGTAACGTCCAATCCGAGGAACTCTGCGAGGTTCGTACCGAGCTTATGTGCCAGCTCGTGGGTCTCGCCGTCGATATGAGCCTCGGACCCGATCGATGCGACTAGAAGACCGTCGGCTATCGCCTCGAGTTCAACCGAGGACGGTGCGTCCTCGATCTGGGACTTGATGTAGCTGCGTGACGCGTCCCAGTCCACGCCCTTATACCGGATGACGAGCTCGTCGCCTTTGTAGCCTGGTAGCGGTAGCGATACGGGGTAGCTGCGCTCACCGGTTTCGCGGGCTTCTTGAAGTCTTTCCTGTATCGACCCCATTATCCGAGCGCTCCTTGCGGTCCGAGCGATATCTCTAGTTCGGAAACCTCAGACGGTCCAGCCTTGTACATTGGCCGCTTCACTTCGAGCACGAGGCAATTGTAAGTAATGATTTCCCCGGTCGTAGCTTTTGCATTGTTCAAGGGTTGCACGGTCACTACGGCTTCGCCGTTGCCGACTATCGCGTCCAGTTTCTTGAAAACCCCGATCAGGACATCCGACCACTTGCGCGCGATCTTGATAGGTTCACGTTCGGGAGTCCCACCCAACTCGACCATTTCCGCCATACCACCAGGAAATATCTTAAGTCCCGCGCTCTTCTTCTCGCCGCCTTCAAAAAGGTCCCACGGTTCCGTGTTTTCCCATACTCCCGGGAACGTTGCGTGAATGAGTGCCTGATCACTGCGGTATGTCGCCATCTCAAACCCCTTTTTACACGGTAGCCGTGATTGGTCGCGAAATAATGATGAGAGCCGACGACTGGACGGACTCCGTGATACGCACCTGCATCTGAGCGGACAGTTCACCCCTCTGCTCTGCTGCGAGCGTGTTGATGGGTTCGCCGACTTCGACCGTCCCAGCTTCAGGAGCCGAATCACCGAACAGGGCTTCCTTTTCCCAATGCTTCACGATCAAGCCCTGCAACCTGCCCTGAACGTACGCGATCAAATGTCCCTGACCATCGATGCGCTTGTTTAGCGCTTCGGCCATGATCGGTTCGCCTTCATACGTCAACGCCATCCGCTCGCCCGTAGCAGCAAAAGACCAGAAGATTTCGCCTTCGGCACCCGATTCCTTAGACAGTGCCGTCACGAACGAACCGGACACCAGGCAGAGCTGGCCTTGTTCTTCGCCCCACACGTTGATCCCGGCTTCCACGAGTTCTTCTGCCTGAGCGTGCGTGAACGAGTTCGTGAAGCCCAACACCCACGGCGATACAGGCCAGCTCGGACCGGCAGTCGCCGTATTCATGTTGCCCGTAGCCGCTGCTTGAGCTGCGAGGGCGCACAGGAGGGCCGTACCGCTCGTTTTCCGCGTCGTACCCGGTGTCAGGCCCGGAATGATGCAAGTAGACGACGAGAAGCCCACATAGGACTGTTGGGACAACGGAGGAGCTGTCGTCCACTTGCTCGAGATGAGCGTAGCTGGGCTCGTAGCGTCTGGGATCCCCAACCATCCTCTACGGTTCAGGCCCTTTGTGGTGGCTAGCCATTCGGCGATGCCCTTGTGGATCGCTTCGGTCGTGCCTCCCGGGATCGCTACCGACCCTGGACCGTACGAGGCCGTGCAGAGCTTGAGTGTCGTCAAGCGTTCTGCGTCCGTAACGGACGTTGCGTTTTCGCCGGCCGCTAGTGCTGTTGCCGTGAGTTCTTTGGGGAGAGCCGACGTGTGTTCTGAGGCCGTTGACTGCACGACCGTGATACACGCCGTGTGTTTCGCATAATAAGCGATGAGTTCGGCCTGTGTGCCATACGGGGATGCTTCGACCACTTCGCCTTCGGAGTTCAACAGGATGATCGATGCTGTGGTAGATACCACCTTCACTTCGATCTTGTATGTGTTCCCGGCCTTACCCTTAGTCGCATACTTCACGAGCAGAGTAGGCTTCGACGAAGCGTCCTGCAACGTAAGTTCAGCAGCCACCGCCCCACCATTGATGACACGAGCGGAATACAAGCGTCGTCCACCACTCTGGAAATATGTTTCCATCCAGTCATACGCTGTGAGCGATGTAGCGGACCGGGGGCCGAATGTAGCTATCCATTCGGAGATAGACCGGCTCAACACGGGTCCTTCTGGACCCTGGTCCGTTTCGACGGCGATAAACGCTTGTCCCAGCTGTGACGCGGTGCCCGAGAATGCCGGGAGGACCTTGTTTGTGACTGTTGTTCCTAGCGGCATTAGTCCTCCCCTTTAACGGGCTTTTGTGTCGTGGTCGGCTTCGATGGCGGAGCATCCTGTACTGCGGAGTCCGTCACGATCAGTTCTGGTTCCGCCGAGAGACGCACGATCTCCGCGCGCGCAGCAGCGGCCTGACCCCAGTCTTCCTGGGTTTCAGCATCCGATAGGTTGCGGCGCGCAGCCGCTATACGATCCTGCATCACACATCCTCCGCGTCGATAGTGAGATTGGTTTTCGTGACTAGTGGCCGTTCGCCCGGTGCGGCTTCGGGTTCGCCTTCTGGGATTTCGGGTGTTTCAGCCAAGGTTTGCCCCCACGGACCGGCCTGACTAATGATCGAAGGCACATGTACCGTGTAAGTGACTACGGATCGCATGAGGCGACGCTGCGCGTTTTCGGGATCAACGAACTGGATATCCGGAGCGCCAGCCATTACGGTACGTTCAGACAATCCACCCAATGACCCGACCTGGGATAGAAGCATTGACGCTTCACCCCACATCCCAGCGTGTTCATATGCTTCTTCTTCGGTTGCGCCCATGAGAATGCAAGCAACCGTCAACTCGTACGCTTGGAAGTATCCCTCCGTGGTCATCTCGGGAGCCCCATCGGGTTTCGCAGTAAAGATCACTACGGGAGGTTCAGCGGGTACCTCGCTACCTGGCCCAACGCTCTCGAAATCTATGCCCGCGTAATAACACTTTTCGTTAGCTGGACGCCCAAGCTTCTTGTTAGGAAGATCGTTTTGACGCTCGACCTCAGCCAAATATGTTGGCAACCATTCTTTATAGGCCGCTATTGCTGCTCGGGTTACTGTCACCGGACCAGCCAGTGGTCCGATCATTTCGCTAACGGTACCCACGGTCTACCCTATCTGTGGGAGCCAGTATGAAGAGAACACTTCAGCGATGCGATTAGGCACCCCCGGATACAGTCCGTTAGGTCCCTCTTCGCCGAACTCCGACCCCGGTAGCGTCCAAGTACGCGACGCTTGCTGGATGTTCCGCCACTTCCACAAGATCAGCTCCATAGTCGCCTCCCACACGTCCGGAGGGACAGGATCGAATCCTGCGAGATACGTAAACTCGACGTTGCGAGAGCCGGGGAAGAACGGTCGCGGCCACGAGTATCCCGTGAACGTTCGCATCACCCGTGAGGTGGCATAGTCGATTTGGATGCCTTCGACGGGGTTCTCGGGTGTACTCTCGGGTAGTTCTACGAATCCTCCCGAGGACTGCCACTCTTTACACGAGATTAGTTGCAGGAACGGCGAGTAGTGCAACATGATGTACTCGCCCGACCAACCGTCATGCCGCTCAATGAACCTTGTAGGCGCAAACGGACGGTTAGCACGGTTCTGTGCTTGAGTACACGCAGAATCTATGTATCGTTGCAACTTGTTCTTTTGTGTACCTGTCGGTGCTTCCGGTAGCTCCAGATACTGCCACGTCTCTTCATAGTCAATGTAGGTGGCCCATTGGCTTGTACTTGTGGGATTAGCGACTGCGGTCATGCCCACCCCATTTCGCCGGGCATCAGGGTAGAAATGTCTACTGTTGCTTCCGAATGGGAGATGATGATGAAATAGTCCCTCGGTTGAGCGTTCTCGATCTGCTCCGTAACCCCGTACTGGGCACCTTGCGGAACGGTTGCGGGATCATCGTTAGCCAAAAGGCCGACCGTGAATTTTCCTTCCCCATTTAGCCCTACGCTTACTGGCTGTGCGGGAACTACAATATCCCCGTTTTGCATAGGGCGCGTTAGCGTGAACGTCAAAGTACCCGCGCCCGGTTCACCCTTCTGGTTATGGAAAGTCCCGGTTAGGGTTACGGTTGTAAACATTCACGGTCCTAACCACTTCGCGGTTCAAGCTGTTCTATCGTGCGCCATGCAGCCACGGGGATTTCAGCCAAAACCCCGGAAGGACCATTCAATTCTTCGGTCAGGCTACGCAGAGACGGGTCGGCCCAATCCTTCCAGACGGCTTCCGGCACGTTCTCATGCGCGTACGTCGCGAACTTTGCGACACCGGCAGTGGGATCGAATACTGTGCCACAGTAGGGCGTGTAGAGCGTGCGCAGGTCCTCCATCGGCCAGTTCGTGCCAGACCCACACCCATCCCGCACTACGAGCCCGTACTTGCGGATCGCTTCGTAGATCGCAAACGCGAGCTTGCCGACGACGCCATATTCGCTAGGCTTCGAGGCCGTCGGGAATCTTACCCATAGTCCCTCCGGTACAGCGTCCACAGCACCAAATGCCGGGTTTGGAGTAGACCCATTTTCGAGAAATTCGTAAGGATTTTCGCCATGATCGTTTTCGAGAGCTGGTGCTAGATGTTCGTTAGCGCGCACAAGTGTCGCGATACCGATAGCGTGATTGATTTCCCCGCCCCGCAGCACACGTACAATGTCCCTCAAGGTGATGACACCATCAGCTAGTGCTAGTGCAGAAGCAGAGAGAGTACCGGTACCGTTGACCCTGACACCATTCCATTCCGAGGCGTTGGACTGATAGTGACCATAGCCAAACTTCCATTCACCCTCGTGCGGACCTTGCAGGAACTTTCCGAGGCGGTGTATTTCCCACCGCTCGTTCGTGCTGGTGCTAATGATCGTCGCGTCGCCATCCGTACCTATTGAGTTGATCTGCCCCTTCCAGATCAAGGCTAGTGTGGGTAGCGGTACCGATTCAAAGAGTTTCTGCACCTTTTCGTTTACTTCACCAGTGCGCAGGGTTTCTTCGGGACCACCAGTTTTGCCTTCTTCTTCTACGAGCCAGAGCTTTACGCGCGGCTGTTCGTACGGGACATACCATATTGGCTCCGTGAAGTTCTGCCAACTTATGAAGTTGTTGAACCCTTCGGCTGCCCCCCCGTACCCCATACCGTCATAGTTGAAGAATTGGTTAGCTGCTCCAGCAGCAGCATTTCCGTACATCAACTGGTCGGCTAGATTCTTTGCGAGCTGTGTCGATCCGAGTGATGTGAGTTTCGTAGCGTCTTCACGATAAATACTGTTGGGTGCCGCGATGAGTTCCGGTCTCGGCGGCAGGATGATCCCTGCGCCCGTACGCATCAGATTTTCAGCTTGATGACGTTGCCGGAAGACCCGGCATGACCGTTTTCGTTTGAGCCTTTCCCGCCAGCACCCCCAGCTACGGATACGGTGCCTTCGGCGGTCAGGAGGTGATACAGGAGATAGATCACACCTCCGCCTCCCCCTCCCCCTCCGCCTCCGCTCGTGGCGATGGTTTCAGCAGCGCCGCCGACACCCCCGGCGCATTCGATCGTGCCTTTATTGTTCAGGTTGTAGCCGACGAGAACAGCGATACCGCCACCCTCACCACCACCACCACCACCTTGGAGGGCTGTGGCTGCACCTCCACCTCCGCCTCCGGTGCCGCCGCTGAGTGCTACTTGCACGCCGCGGACTACCTGAGAGCCGAATGTGGCTGCTTGAAAGTTCCGGGCCGGGTAGCCTTCTTTGGGTTCCTGCAATAGCGTTCCGGCAGCCGCTCCAGCTGTGGATGAACCAGCGCCACCGGCTCCGCCGATACCGCCCATCCCGACGCCCGCAGTCGTGCCTTCTCCTACGGTCGCAGCAGACCCGGCGGCTGTAGCGCCTTTGCCGCCCGCTCGTGCTGACTTCAGTGTTCCTTCGTTGCCCTGAGCTGCACCATTACCGCCCGTAGCGGTCGTGGAAACCGACCCGGCTTTTGCGGCTGAACCCTGGATCGTGCCGGAGTTCGCGAGTTCTCCGGTGTAATAGATCCTGTAACCCGCGAGCTTTAGTATGACTTCGGCGGCGACCGTCAGGTTCGTAGCATAAATATCACGGGTCAGCGTATATTCTTTCCCGCTCTTTGCGGAGAACCCGGAATATTCTAGGGTACCGTTGAAATCGATAGCCCCATCCGAACCGTCGCCAAACAGTCCGGTAGCAGTACCGCCTTCGGGACCTTGTTCTCCTTTTACTCCTTCTTTGCCCTGTATGCCAGCATTCCCGATGATTACGGTTCCACTGTTACGACTTTCCAGCGCTATCCCGTATGTGCCGGTACCGAAAGCTGGTTCGCTGTTTGTCCAAGACACGTTCTTTATGGTGAACGGATGACCGTCTGTGGTTACTTCGATCAGGAATGATCTGGGTCCTACGGGAGCGTTTTCTACTTCGAATTCCGTTGAACCTTTTAGCGTGCATATGAAAACTGTCGCTTCGCCGAGGTTCAGTTTGACTATTCCGGTTACTTCACCAAGAGTAACGTCCGATTCTACTCTGGTGCCAAGACCGTGCAAGCTCATGATGCGGAACCACCGATAACACTAACCTTCGGCGTTCCGGCAGAAATCAACTTGACGACCGCTGATCCGGGGCCACCAGTCACCACATAGGATATGATGGCTTCCGGTACCACATAACAGTTTTCGCCCCCTACCGTGGGGGCGGCTGGGGGTGATCCTGTCGAACCGATCGTGAAATATATCTCTCCACCAGCGCTACGGTTGATGACCTCGACGGTCCCATCAGCACTAGTGAGTTCTACTTCCGCGACGGTGCTCGCAGTAAGCGTCAGATGCTTGGCTATGCTCGCCATCGTAACCCCCGTTCAGGAGTGAGGGGCGCAACCCGTTCCAGGTGCGCCCCTCGAACTGGTCTAGCCGACTGTGGACGGCCCGAGGTTGACGAACAATCCCGCGCCGCCCGCTTCACCAGCCGTACCGGTACCGCGCTTAGCACCACCTGCGCCGCCCGCCACGCTCACCGTGACGGTCGAAGCAACACTCTCCGCTACAGCAAGCGCGACGATGCCACCACCACCACCACCACCACCACCAGTGTTCGTACCGGCACTCTCGGTACCACCCGCGCCGCCCACGGCTTCTAGGTTGAGTGTACCGGAGATCGAGCGGGCGGAAATGTGCAGGAAGCCGCCGCCGGCCCCGCCACCGCCACCGTTGTGGCCGGCTTCACCGGAGGCTCCGCCACCGCCAGAACCGGAAACCACCTGCGTGGTGCCTTCACCAGCGATAGAGCCCTGGAGGGCGAAATAGAGTTCGTGGCGCGAGCCCTTCTTGGCTTCCGGTGCGGTAACAGCACCGCCCGCGGCACCTTCAGTGCCGCCGCCTGCCCCGCCTTTACCACCGTAGGAGGCTGCGGCAGCGCCACCGGCCGTCGCGGCTTCTGCTGGCTTGCCTTCGCCGCCAACCGTACCGCGCTTGAGGCTGTGGGCTGTAGCGGCTGCTCCAGCCGCTCCCGTCGCTCCTCCGGCGGCACCGTTGTCAGCGATCGTACCGCCACCGTTGATGGTGCCTTGACAGCGGATACGGTAGCCTTCGGGCTTTACTGTCACGCCTTCCTTGACTTCGATACTGAGAGCGAAAACGTCCCGTGTCAGCGCGTAAACATTAGTCGATGGTGTGATGCTCAGGACTTCTTTTACTCCGTCGAAGACCAGGGTACCGTCCGAACCGTCCCCAAGGTCAAATTGCGCCGTGGCGGCGCTTGTTACTGCGTTACCCATGATCTACTCCTTTGCGCCAGCAGGCGCGTCTGGGGTTGGCTTGTTCCTGGCCTGCTCTACACCTTTATTGGTGCGAGCTTGCTTACGCTGCTCAATCTCCTCCTCGGAAGGCGCAGTTTTCTCCACGGTCTCCCCCTCGGAAGGCGCAGTGTTTTTAGCGCTCTTGACACGCTCTATCTCGTTCTTGATCTCCGTGGCACGATCCGAACCCGTTACTTCCCTCAGCTCCCTTTCGAGAGCTGCCACATATCCGACTGACTGGTCTATTACCGTCTCTGGGCTTTCGGGCTTCACGGCGGGTCGAGGCAATACTTCGGTTAGAGCGATCTGCTCCTCGATCTCCACAGCATGGGTGGGATGTTCAGCGAGCTCTCGTCTGAGGGCTGCGATGGTCGCGTCGGGATGCACTAGAAACCCTCCAGTTTGGTTATCGGGATTGGGCGGTCCCGGAATCGAACCGGGACGATGCAACCGTTGCCGCCCTGTACGGCTTACGAGTTGTAAGCCCTTGTCGTCTTCATGCCTGTGCCGGTAATGACACTGTTTGCTGTCGGATACCGTGCTGCCGTGAACGCTGCATAGTTGTAGAGCTGCAAGAGCACCGACAATTGCGCACCATATGTTTGCGGGAGTGCGCGCGTGACTACTGGCGACTCGTACAGGTAGTTCTCTGGGGCGCGGCTGATAACAGCCACATCCTGGTTTGTTTCCGTACCGAGGGTTTGGGGAATATTCGCATCCTCGAACGTGCTTAGTCCGGATAGGTTGCGTCCGATAGCACCCTCGGCCTGCGCAGAGTCGGGAGCGACTTGCACAACGTTGAACGGGCCGCCATACTCCGGTACCACGAGGGGGCGTTCGTTCGCGTCGAACGACTGTCCGATCCACTCCCAACAGTTAGGGGTCATGAACTGGTGTGAGGCTGGCAAGAATATCTTTTCTGCGATTTCTCGCTTAGCCACACCGACGCGCCCGTAATACCCCTTCACGGTAGGCGATGCTTGCGTCCATGTGATCGTGTTGATTCCTGCCGTGTTCAGAATCCCCGTCATTTCGCCCGCTCCACCCAGACCGTTCAGGACCTGAATGTCGATGCGCTGACCGTGAGCCTTCGCTAGATCGGCCATTATGACCTGGTCGAACTGGATCGGGGAACGCTCCAACAGCTGCAAGGACACGATCTGCTGACCAGCAATAGTGACGACCGGGAAGGTGATCCACTCCGTCGTGATATCGGTATCGCTGATGTTTGTGTTCTGCGTGCCCTGCACGTTCACTGATGTTCCAGTGACGACCTTCGGGATGTTCAACGACATGGTGCCGTCCGGCAAGTCCTCATGGTGCATGTTGTTTGCTACAACACGCCCCGCACGCAGGAATTCGATCCACTGCTCCGTCAGGTACATTGGGGGAACGAACTCGCCACCGGCTGTCAGGGATGTCGAGAGTGCCCGGTAGGACAGTGAGCCGGGAGCAACCCCGAACCCTGCCGAACCCCTTGACTGGTGCTCACGGTCGGCGAACTGCTCGATCATCTGACCACGGAAATACTCCTCCGCAGCAGAACGCGTCGCCTTACCTTCGACCTCCAAACACTCATGATGGTTCTCAAGAGCGTGACGTGATAGGCGCTCGCACGCCCTTGACCATGCTGACCCGAACCCAGGACCCAACGTACGGAACGTGAGATCCATGAGATAGGAAGCGCCGTTGCCTCGCTCATACGTACGGCCTTCACCGGAACGCAGTTTGGGTGTCGCCCAAGCCGTCTGGTCGCTACCGACGTCCCCGAGGCCGAGTTCGCGGCGCATTTGCGCGAGCGCGTCCCCTGTCTCTTTTTTGCGCTGCTCCGCCTCGTCTTGGCGGACCTGGTCCTCGCGCTCGGTGATCTGTGCGTCCAACTGGTCGATGCGAGCTGTCAGGCTTCCGCGCTGCTCGCGCTCGTCACCAGTGAAATCACGAGACTCCGTTGCGGCGGTCTCTACGATCTGGTCGATCTGACCGACTAGTCCCGTGCGCTCCTCACGGAGCGTGTCGAGCTGTTCGCGAGGACTCGTCTCAGTGCTACCAGCGCTCAAGAGCTGTTCAAGTTCGCTGAGCACTCCAGTCCTGTCTTGTGTGTCTGGCGCAGCGAGTAGGGCTCGCAGCTCCTCGATGGTACGCAGCATGATGCCTCCCTGGTGGAGTCGTGTGTTTGTTGGGCCCTCGTGCTGAGTGGCGCAAATCGACTCCGGCTCACATACGGTGAGTGGTGGTGCAATGCCCCGGCTACTACGAGAAGATGTTTAGTGGCGCTTGAGCGCCTGTACTTGCTTGCGGGCTTGAGCTACGCTCGCGGGCAATGATCGTGGTCCAGCACCATCATTCGGTGCTATCGGGTTACCGTTATCGGCACCCTGGTTATCGTCCTTGCCATCACCGCTAGCGGACGTATTACTGTTGAGGACGTTCGATACAGCATCATGGGCCTTGGCATGCAATTGGGCTAGCTTGCCGTGCTGTTTATCGGCAGCAGCCAACGCGTCGACAGCCCCTTGCAAGAGACCCTGGTTCTTTGCGGATAGCGTCTTGCCAGCGCGTAGCTCGAGCATGGCTTGAGCGACTAGGAAGGTTCGTGCTCGACCGTGCGGACCAACCGTGCGGCACATGATCTCATCAGCATGAACGAGCGCGCGCAGGGACCGCTCTAGTAGATCGTCCGCGTCGTCTGGCAGTCCGTCATGGAGTAGTGGGAGTGCTGAGCGTACGGACAGCTCCTCACCGGACAACCACAAGCTGCGACCCTCCCTACCAAGCGCGGAGCGCATAGCGTCCACGAGACCGCCTTCGGCTGATGTATTCGCAGGGTACGTGACGATCGACGTGTCGTAGAGTGCGGCCTCCCCAACATGCCTGTCGTCATAGGTGTCGTTCCAGTTTTCCTTGACGGCACGGAAACTCATTGACATCTTCGACAGGACACCCCGCTGGAGTTGTACGACGACACTGTTCGTTAGCGCGTCTCGGCGGTCGAAGTCGGATTCCTCGCGGAGGCCCTTACCGTCCTCGGAGAGTCTCTTCGTACCAGATGCGGTGGACGCCATTGGTACACCGTCATGGTTGAACAGGGTCGGAACGTCTGATTGCTCGCGGAGGGTCTTGCCGTAACAGCCGGGGTCCATCGTCTCGGTGTACTCTCCGAGCCAGTCCCGGACGGAATAGGCGACTCCTGTGGGGGATGGGTAGCCGACGAAGTGTGCGATATGGCCCTCGTCGTCCATGCGGACTTGTGGTGTGATCGTGTGCGGTGGTGGCTGCTCAACCAACGACGAGAACGCACGCTTGGGGGTAGCGGGGTTTGATGAGCGTGCGGGCTTGTCTGGGTGACCGTCCTTGGATTGCGCGACAATCGCCTGGTCTAGTGCTGCCTCTGCTGCCTCGATATGGCCCATGACCGCCTTGTCGTCCGGGTCGGTCTGATTGTCGGGGTCCGCGAGCTGCTTTGCCTTTACGCCAGCCAGCACTGTCTTTGCATCCTTCAGGGCGTAGGAGATTCCGAAATCCTCGGGTGTCGGCTCGTCACGACTCTCGCCCGCTAGGTCTGCCGAATTGGACTGCGTGCTGAACTTGGATACAGCAGCCTTGATTTTCGGAAGCGCCTTTTCGGCGATCGTCTTGCCTTCGCCGTCATCCTTAAGCTGTGCGTTGGCCCGTGCGAGAGCATTCTGAGCGTGAGGCTTATCGTGCACGGGATAGTGCCTGAGCTTGCGAGGGGTAGTCTTGTCGTCGGCATCCTTTTTGCCGCCCGGCTCGATGTATGCGAAAGCAGAATCGGGAAGATCGTTTTGCTCGGCGCTCGACAGTTCGGCCCGCTGACCCAGAAAGTGGTCGAGCTCTGACTCGGTGACCTCGGTCATTTACTTCCCCCTTCGGGTTCATTAGCAGGCACTCCACCACTACCACTACCGTTCGGGACTCCCTTTGGGTTCTGGCTCATAGGTAGTCCCTCCTCTGGTCCTTCTCCGCCTTCGGCCAAGAAATCACTGTGAGCGCTGTTCATTGGAGCGAACAATGAATCGGACCCAGGCTCATCTGAGGGTTGCAACCCGGCGATCTCGCGGCCATCGTTAGGAGTAGCCACCGAACAGGCGCGCAACATCGAAATGTATGTTCCTCGAACCTGGTCGTTCGTCTTGAACAGTTCCTTGATGTTGCGATACGCATAGTAGCCGGCCGGCAACAGGGCTGTGTCAACACGGTCTAGGCGTTCCGTGTAACCCGCCAACGCGAAGATCGCGAAACCCATGATCGTTTCTTGTAGGCCCTTGCCCCAGGGACCACCCTGTCCTTGGGGCATGTCGTTCAACAAGAAGCCCGGGACCCCATAGAATCCTGCGATCTCACCGCGAGAGAACGCTCGCGACTGCAACAATTGTGCGGTCTCTGGAGTAATACTGATCTGTTGCCACTTCGCAGCCGAATCCAACACGATCGGTGTGTGCGCCTGTGCCAGACCACCGTGCTTGGTGAATAGCTCCTCCTCGACGCGCTTAGCGTCACCGGGACGCAAAGGCTTCTCAACACTCAAGATCCCCGACGGGTGTAGTCCCTGAGCGAAATACCGTTGGGCGTACTGCTCTGCGGCGATAGGGATACCGAACCCGTTGATCCCGATCTCTATCGGGTTCAACCCAACTACACCACCAGGTAGTGCTATCCACGGCCGGTGGATCAGAGTGTCGGGTGGAATGATCGTGCCGCCCGCGCCCAGCTTGTATACCTTGCGACCTTCAATTATTTCCACCTTGACCAGCGACGGGTTTAGCACCTCGGTCTGGCACGGGTTGCCCTTCCCATCCCGATCCACGATCCGAATAAGGAGATTCCCGTTCAATCCCAGTGATGCGACACGCCTGAAATCACCGTCCTGGCGGTCCATCTCCGCGTACGGTTCCGTGATAACGGGCGGAGGGTCAACCTCCTTGTCGCGTTCCGGTGTCGGACGCGTACCCTTCATACGGAAAACCCTTGGCTCCAGTCCAGCGACCGTATCGCCCAACACCCGGATACACGAGCTGACGACCATGAGTGACATGACCGTGCGCTCATTGATGATGACGCCAGCCGTACCGTAGTTGAACGCAGACGGTGGGGGTATGGCACTCGGGTCCCCGATCCAGCCGCCCCATCCCCCTTGGCTTATCGGGAAGCCGCGCTGTTGAGGATCGCGTTGTGCCCGTATGCTGGCGGCGACTGTCATTTGCGTTTGGGCTTCTCGGGCAGTGCTCGCGAGAATCCAAACGGCACCTTCTTGGGCTTACACCCCTCGCTCTTGCCCTTCGGGCTTACCTGAGCAGGTGACTCTATTACCTGGATCGTCCGATGACCGGACGTGTGATCGCTGCTCAAATACCACGTTTCGCCAGACCATGTCTCGTAGTGAGTCATCCCAGCCTCCTGTCGGCTCTCCAAGCCCTAAACCTGTACCGGTAGCGAGTCTTGGCAAGCAAGAGCTTCTGTTGACGTTCCTTGACCGATACGCGGGGTTTCGGACGGTGAGGGAGCGGGAGACGCCAGACCACATTGCTATACGCCAGCTCGGCAGCAACTAGGATCAGGACGGCGGCGAGCAATAGTGACCAGCCGACGCCTACTAGGTCAGCGACCGCGTAGCAGGCCAAGCCTGCGCCGATGAGCTCTAGGAGGTTGCCTGCGTTGATAGCGAGTCGTGTCCGTTGCACAGTTCCTCCTATTGGTCGTGTACGGGACACGCACCCTGCGAACACGCGAAACACACTGTTTGTTCTGCCTGTGAGCGAACAGTCATCACACCACCATCCGTCTCGAGCGCAGGTTCGGGGTCCGTTCGTTGAACGTCGGACCCGAAGATCACTGTGGCGTATCCCTCTCCGGTTTGGGCACCCCACAACGCCAAGCTCCCCGCGACCAAAGGTGTGATATCGGCGCTCGTACTGTTCTTCCGTGACCACTTCCACGCGTCACCCAATGGTTGGGTTCGCGCGTCACGAACGGCTTCGTCAAGCTCAGGTTGCGGTACCGGGTAGCGCATCGTACGGTTCGCGACAGCATCGTAGAAACCGGAGCACGCGCGAGCATAATCCCCCGCGTCGATCTCCATGACGTTGACGCCCGCAGCGCGTAGGTCTTCAATGAGGTTCGCTGCGGGCCCGCGTTTGTCGAGCACAAACGGGCACCCAACATATTCGGCTTGCAGCTCTACGGCGCGGTCGACGATCCAGCCCGTTCCGCGCTTGCGATCAACGATCGCGACATGCCAGAGGCTATCGTCACGCCATCCCGCAGAACCAATCGAGCCCCACGTGCGATCCGGGTTCACGTCCACAGCGAACGCTCTAGAAGAGACGATCCGTTTCGACTCGTCCGTGCAACCAACAGCCATCCATGCAGCGTCAGTGATTACCCGGCCAGCGTCCTCACTGAGATCGGGCCAGTCACCAACACCAAGCCGCTCTACAGCGAACGCTCGCGCAGACATTGAGCGCTGCTCATTCGCAACATACTCGACGGAGATCCGTACACCAAGCGCCGGATTGGCCCGCGCCCAAGACTCAGGGTCGGCAGCCATCTCCCCTGTCACATCGTCCGGTGTCTCGACCGGTAGGGAGAACTCTAGGTAAACCAGCGAAGCGTCCTCGCCAGTCAAGCCTCGCGCACGAATCCGGGCGAGGACGCGACCGTGCTCATGGACCTCCTGGTCAACTGCGGACCCCGTATACCAGAGTTGCGGGTTCGGGCGAGCCGAAAGAACAGGCATGAGGGTGCCATGAAACGCCTCAGGCAAGATCATCGCCTCATCCAAATACAAGGCGTCACACGAAAAGCCGCGACCCCCACCACCGGTCCGTGTACGAAACCGGAGTCGTGGTGCGCGACCCGTTCTCGGATTCCGGTGCAGTTGGATGCACTCGTCGCCCTTGCCCTTCTTGATGCTCTTGACGCGCCGCGACAACTCCGGTGTGCCTTCGATCAAACCCTCCAGTCGCAAACACTGCTCGACCGACGTGTCGGCCTGGTGAGCCGAATGGATTTGCAAACCCTCTTCGAGGAGGAACAAGCCCGTGAGCTGTCTCCCCTCGAGCTCACCGTTCTTTCCGTTCTGTCGAGGAACGACCTCGGCGACCTCGAGTGCCGCCCACCGACCGGGACTTGATTCCCCAAGTGCGGCCGTCAAATGCTGTTGCTGCCAGTAGTCCAAACCGAGGCCGACCATTCGACATAGGTCGATCGCTTCTGGTCCCGTCGAAGACGAAAATGCCGGCGCACTAAAAATCCGGGGGGTCTGGCTACCCCGTATCAGCGAGACGTTTGGCGCGGCGAGCAGCGAGGTCATCCAGATCGTCCGCCTTCCGCTCCTCCGGTGCCAACTCCCTCAACCGGTCAAGCGTGTCGCGCATCTCCCGGGCACACATCGACTTTGATGTAGCCGAGTTGTACGGGTTCGCGATCTCATACGCCAGAGCTACCGCCGACGCCGCTAGGGCCGAATCAGCAAGATCACTGTCGCGATCACGGATCGCTTCAACCTCGCGTTCCGCTGCATCGATCACACTTCTGCGCCCCGACTCGCTGAACGGTTCAGGGAACATCCCCTGCGCAGCCTCAGCCGCCATCTCAATCATCACACGACTTTGGAACGCGCCGAAGACGCTAACGACGCGTGCGCCAAGCGCGTACAGGTCGATCGACTGCGGCTTGGATGCTGCGGTCTTGCGTGGCACAGGTCACCACCTATCTGATCGCCGCGAACGCCGCGAACGCCGGCCAGCAGTAGCGCGGTTGCAACACGCGTGCTCCGGACCCGTGTATTTTGACCTGTCGTGATCGTCGTGGCCAAGGTCCCAACCACACGATGGTTTCCCGCAACGCGGACACGGCTCCCCATCCGGTGCGATCCAACCACCGCAACGCGCACACCACGCACCACCTTGCGCAACCTTGCGAGCTAGCGCAGCACGCAAACGCTGGTGAGAGGACCCGTAGCCGCGAGCCGTCGTCGAACCAGCCGAGAACGCACCCATCCAGCCAGCTTAAGCAATCCGGGGGGGGATTTTTGACGGCGAGCCGGGTCATAGATATGGTTCTCATAGTAAGACCTACCTCCCCCCCTATAGGTGGTGTTGGATGGTCTTGTGTGGTGGGAGACTCCCTGACTGGGCACCATCCGTGCTGCTAGACCATCCGTGGGGGTCCTGTATGGGGTGGTTGGCGGTCTCCCTCCGGCTATCCGGTAGGAGACTCCCTACGGTTCGTATCGCTCTACGAGCTAGCTGTCGTCTCGTTTGGCGCACCAGTGTTTGGCTGCTCGCTGTGCGCCTTTGAATGAGCGATGGAAGGTGATGCTGTTCTCCAAGGCGAAGATGCCGTGGCGACGGTCCACTATGTAGCGGAACCACCAGCCATCATGGGTCTTGATGTCGGCTGTGTACTTCAGTTCGATAGCGACTGGCATCGGGTTGTCTCGCAACGGTTTCATCGTGCTCGCTTGTTGATCTCGGTCAGCATGTCGCCCGTCGATGCTGGTTTGAAACCCTTCAAACGACGTTCACGGTCACGAGCTTCTGTCTGCTTACGCTCCTGATAGCGCTCAGTCTGTTGCGAGTCGCTTTGCTCATCCGCGCACTTCCGAATCAGCGAGTGGTGCTGGTGGTGGGTTGCTGACGATGCCAGCCGCGCTAACCACCCGTATATCGAAGTCTCGTTTGCATACGACGAGTGCCTTGATCCCAGGCAACGCAGCCTCGACCGTTGTTTTGATACGCACGGCATCCTCTGGAGCAAGAGGACCGTTGCTTTCAAACAAGAGAGCGTCGCCTGGATTGATCTGGATGCGCTTGATGTCATCCAAGACGAGCTGTTTGCGTCGCAAGCGGATCATGCTCTGCCTTTCAGTGCCTTGCGCTTCTTGAGTTCACGACCGATCGTCTTGCGACGTAGTCGCTTCGCTTCACGCTTGCTCATCTTCCACTTGGTCACGAGCGTCCTCCTGAAGTTCTCGCCGCAGGCCCTCAAGCTTGCGGCGAATGGTCAAGCGGCGATTCGGGTCACCAGCACTAAGATCGCACTGGGCCATCGCGTTATCCCGTTCAACGGGGTAGCCGACCAAGATCAAGTCTCATGCTGCCTGGCGTAGCTGGCTGATCGTCTTGCCGCACGACAAGCACGTACCAGCATTGTTGATCGAACGCTCGCATTCGCAACGCTTCGGCGACGTATCGATCGACGTGACCGTTTGAGCCTTCGTCCATTTGCCCACAGTCGCCTCCTTCGCGAGCTTCGGATTGCACCGGTCGCACAGACAGCCGTTCTGTTTGCCATGGCATACATGACGTGGAGGGTCGTACAAGCTGAGTTTGCCGTTGATGCCCAAGACGACGATGCCGTCCTCCGAGAGCATCGCCTTGGCACGCAGACCGTCATGGAGCATCGGGACAGACTTGACCAGCATCCACGAACCCCCTGGTTACCACGTGTCTGCCGCGCTAGATCAAGAACGTCTGCGGCGAGAAACTCCAGAGCTGCCTATGGCGAGCCTAAGAGTTAGTGGCACATACTAGCGAGCTATCGGACGGACCCATTTGCAGGCTGTGGCGATACTCTTTCCAACCTGTCGAGTTGAACGTTTAGATCGGCGCAGATCGTCACGGCGAGCATGGCAATATCAACCTGTTCGATCATCTGCGCCATGATCATCATTCCCACTCGTGCATGGTTGCGCCAAGCGAAGATATAGCTCTCGTCCGTGCCGCTAATCGGATATGGCGGAGCCCGCAGGCTGTCGGGCAGCTCGTCATAGGTGCGATACATCTCCAGTCGATCGCAGTCGAGTTGGCCATCGTTAGCAGCCTCGACTAGGGTCCGATGCAGATCCTCGAAGCTCACGATGTCTCGATATCCTTACTCGGGTCCAATGCCCTCAAGGCTCGCTGAACCGCTCGCCGTCGTACCTCATCACCATCAGCCAACCCATCAGCATCTCGCCGGTACCCATCGGGTTCGGGCCGGTGCTTGCCCTCATCGTAGTCAGCGTAGTTGACTCCCTCGTCAAACACGACCTTCAATATCTCGTCAATACCAACGTGCTCAAGATAGGCGCCCACTGCAGCCCTCATACCGGGGACACTAAACGCGTTAGGCGCCATAGGAGCAGAAGGCAGCGCAGCCAATACATAAGCCATTCCGGCCTGCCCAAGAGCATCCTGGACCTTCGACTCGTCGCTCATGCCGCTTCCTCGTCCCTGTAGTCCTGTCGCACCTTTTCAATATACGACCTTTTGCAGCCGAACTTACGAGCCAGATCACTAGCTTTCTCCTTCGATTCGGCTACATGCCGCTTCCAACCGGGATCGCCGAATCTAGGCTCGGGACCACGCGCTGGTTGGCGTCGAGCAGCCTCCAACGCTTTCCGAGCATCATCCAAGATCGCTTCCAAATCAGATGTCGAGTGGGCTTTCGCGATCCGGCGCTTGAAATGCTCGACCGACTTCTGCGGATACTCCCTCGCATCAACAGAACGATCATCAGCATGGATGATGCCGCCAGGAGGACGCTTACCACCAGGATGAGCAGCGCTTTTCGCTGAGTAGCCCAACTCAGCGGCTGGTACCTGGGAGATGAGTTCTAGTTGAGCTAGGACCGTCCGGAGTTCGCGCACAAGCTTCTGGTCGATCTCGTGTTCGGGGACGATCACGATTTGCGCTTCCATATGGTCGCTACGGCCACAACGAAATCGCGTCTACGCATTCCTACTGGCCGAGGGTCCAACCAATCGCCAACCCACATCCACGCCAACAGAACGAACGACGGCACGCCAAATCCCAGCGCGAGCCCAAGCAATGCGTTCGTCATTACGTTCCCTCCTCTTTAGCTTGTAGAGCCCGAACACACTCGGGGCAGCCATATGATGGGATGTGCTCAGGTTGACCATGCGCTTGCGGGTCGATCAGATGATCCTCGACCTTGACCACGTTGCCCTCTTTAGCTTGCAGACGAGCCAAAGCAACCTCCGCCCACCGTCGTAGACGTTCAGCCTCAGCGCCAGAGTAGAATTTGTACGGCTTCCTAATTTCCTCTAGGGCTTCTCGTGCGATAAAAAGCTCAGCGTGAGCCTTTAGCTCCAGTGCCCGATATCCCTCTCGTTCTGCTTCTACTTGTTGTAGACGAGTCTCGAAATGAGCTTTAGCAGCCAGCCAAACCGTCTCGCCCAGGGTGCCATGAAGCGACCCAACGCGCATCGCCTCCAGCATTGCCTCTCGCTCATCCTTCTCCAAGTCTTTGGTCATCAGCGAAACACCGCCCTACTACCATCCGACGCAGACACCTCGATCTCGTCCAGCAGACTCCAGTAGCGCACAAGCGTGACCGCAGCGCAACCCGTCGATCGCATCTGGACGACCACATCCTCCACTGTCGGATCAGGCGGCGCGTCCCCATCCGGCCAAATATCCTCGACGCTCAGCACGACCTCGCCCAATCCCAGCGTGAACTGTCTCGCCATCTACTCCTCCTCCCTCTCGGCTTGGACTACGAGCGACCATTTGACACGCCCGATATAATGTGGTATGGACTTTTTCGAGCAAAAGCAGCGAGAGCAAATAGAGTTCACTCGCAAAAGAGCGAAGCGCGCAAGGACTGCGGGTCGCCTAGAGATGGCCGAAGAACTAGAGCGATGCGTCGCCAAGCATGAGGCCATACTTGCCGCTCCAGTCCCCGCCGCACAGTCGATTCCGTTTCGCATCTAGTCGCCCGTCCCCTCGGCTTGGACTACAGGAACCCACGGAGTCTTGACGCATTCCTGGCGATATGCCTCTTCGACCACCCGCTCGAACCCCGCCGCGGCCAAGTAAGCCGAGATGAGGGCGCCCACCTCACGCCGGGCCATAGTCTCAACGTCCTCGCGCCCGCGATACAGCTCGCGTTCCTCGTAAAGCTCATCACCACGATCCAGAGCCGCTTGTAGCGCGGTCTCGTCTAGAAGAAGATTAGACATCGCCGGCCCCTTTCTTGAGCGGATCGTCCAGTTTCCACTTCTCCCGGAAGTAGTCCGGGAGATAGTCAAGGGTCTCAGCCAACGTCTCTTCCAATTCGCTTATGCGCTCGCGGCATTTACCCTCCAACTCCGTCAATGCCGTAGCCGGGACCACGTGCAGCCGCTCGCCCTCCTTGAGCAAGTTCGGCACCGAGACTCGATAGGCGCCATCCCGCCAAGTCAGGTCGAACCCATACAGCGGATAGTCGTGCGACTTTGCCTCGATGCTCTCGCTCATGCGGCCTCCTTTGATCTTTGAGCTAGTAGTTCACGCTGACGAGCCGAGAGCTTGCTCGTAATCCACTCTTCAAGCTCGCTCTTGGACATAGGCTTGTCTGGGATATCGCTCACGAGCTTGAAATAGGAGACCGCCAACCCCGACTGTTTGCCGTTCTGTGACGCTTTCACGTACCGAATGCCGGTGATCCCTCTCCGTTTCTTCCAATCCCGCGTCCTACACGCTCCCGTTGCGTAGCGAGCTTTCTTTCGGGCCGGCGCCGGCTGTCCACAACCACATGCGCACAGCGTCTCCTCTTCGGCATCCCAGTCAGCGCGTTCGACCGCCTCGATCGCTCTCGCTACGACAGGCCTCACTGAGCCACCGCCCACAAGTCGATCTCCGCACGAGCACTCAAGCTGCGGCCCTCCCCCGGACCGGGCGTGAGCAGTCCTTGCATATCTTTGCTATGCCTGCCGGATCGTGCCTGTTTGGGCCGTAGTCGGAGTAAGGCAATTCCCGTCCGCAGTACGAGCAGGCCCTGTGATCCTCGGTGATCGCCTGGTAGACGCCGACGATGACGCGAGGTTCGACCTTCCCGATCGCCCAATCCAGCCGCCTAATCGAATACCATCTGTCATCTACGCCCGTGGCCTCCTTTACGGCATCTAGGACCGTGTCCAGCACGTTCGCTGCATCGCCCTTGTGGTTGGGCTTCTCCACAAAGATGTCCACCCATATCTTGCCCTGGAACCACGTATTGCCCGACGCTCGGAGCTCCATCGTCAGGGCTTCTCGCCACTTGCGCCCCTCCTCGCGGGCGTAGATATGACCGCCGCGCCCAGTGCGCCAGATCGCGTTCTTCGACGCCGCGTAGTCAAAGGGCACCGCGACTCGCGCCATATGCACCGCCTCAATCTCCTCTTGCGCGTCCCACATCAGGGAGCGTTGCGCCTCCATTGAACGCACCTCACCGTGAGCGCGGAGCATCACCGTGCGCGCTGTCCTCTTTGCATTGGCATCCCGTTTGTTCAGCGGCTTGTGGTGGCGCGCCCCCCACTCTCGCTTACGCTCACGATCCTTGATGCTCGAACATGCTGGGCAGTAGCGTTGCATCGCGTTCCGCCTGAGAGTCGTCTTGCCGCACAGTTCGCAATCAAGAACGCCGAGTGCCGCAGGACGCCTCACCACCTGCCGCCTTTCGTGCGAGACCGTTGCAACGGCACAGGCTTCCCAGGGATCACGAGGGACAGGTGCGTCTGCTTTCCCACGGTCGAGGTCATGTCGTCCTCTTCGGGATCTCGGGATGCCCATACTTTTCGACAGCAGCAGCCAGAGCACGCAACCCAGACGGTGTAATCCTCGTGAACCCCTCAACCGGCTCCCACCAACCATTCGCGATCAAGCGTCGCTGCTCACGATCCGGTTTCCCGCACAACAATCTGCCGGGGCCCAAGATCCTCATGCGCTCGTACTGGTTCTTTGTCGGAACGCGCACACTCATCGCGCCGGCTCCCCCGACAAAACCGACTCGCCTCTCCACCAAGCCTCAAACCGCTCCCGGTCAACAGGCTCATCCCGATCAAGAGCAAGCTGTACGAACGCTTCCCACGCTTCCTTCTTCGTCGGCAGGGGTAGGGGTTTCGGCTTCGGACCACGCGCTCGAGCTTCCTCAGTCCGATAGCGCTCTTCAGCCTTCATGGCAGCACGAGCGATCGACCCAGCCAACGTCTCCGGCTCTACAGGGATGAGCGTCATGCCACAGACCCCAAATCCATGACGCCCTGCGCCAACCGCTCAATGGCGCGTTCGCAATAGACCTCGTCAACCTCGATACCGATCGCTCGTCAACCAAGCCCGCGGGCAGCCAATAGCGTCGAAGCGGACCCCGCGAACGGGTCAAGCACAGCCCCGTCCGGCGGACACGAGTATTCGATCAATGGTTCGAGGATTCCCAACGGCTTCTGAGTCGGATGGATCGCATAGCCGTGACACGAGCGCACGTCGAGGACCGACCGCTGCAGGCGCGGACCACCGTCTTCAGACACATAGCTTGCAGCCTCGATCTGCCCCATGTGCGGCGGCCGACGCTTGCGACGTACTTGGCGCTTAGTCGCGTCGGAAGCCATCACAGGCTGCCTATACACGTCAGCCCACGCGCCCTGGTAGTAGTGGACTACATGCTCATGAACGCGGCGGAAACGGTCAGCATGGAAGCTCGACCCGTTGTGCTTTCGCCACACGAGATCCTGGGCGAGCTTCCAGCCATCCCACTGGTCAGCCGTCCTTAGAAGAGACCTCAGCGACCCGAAGCACCAGACACTCCCACCAGGCGCAAGCTCGACAACGTCTAGCCAGCCCGCAAGCACGCGATCCCACGGCAAGCTCGTATCGCCATAAGGAGGATCAGCGATCACGAGATCCATCGGCCCGAGCTCAGGCAGGATCTCTCGACAGTCGCCGCAATACAAGGTGATGCCGCCCTCGTCATAGATAGGCTGCGCGCTCACCTGGTGTCTCCTTGCTCTACGGGACGCCAATCGGAGGCGCCAACCAGACGCCACGCACGCACACGACGAATAGCGCCCGGGACCGGATCATCCATGAAGCCGTACTCCCGCTCAAACCGCAACCCCAACTCATCGAGGACGAAACGGATGGCCGCTTCGATGTCCGCACAGTGCGCCTCCCGGACTTCATCCGGAAGCTCATCCCAGACCGCCGAGTCGCCCTCGCGCGAGAATGCCACTCTCGTCGCCTTCTCGACCAGTACGGGATCTATCCACTGAGTCATTGCTCGACCTCGTACTTGACGACCACTGCTGCACCGAGGCGTGGCCAACGCTCGTCCATGAGCGCCTGCAACTCAATCGCGAATCCATCCGCGTAAGTGCGACTACAAGGGCCAATCACGACCTCGACGAGTCGCTGCGCTCTCTTCTCGGGGTCTATCCGATCAGGGGTCATCCGAAGCTCTCCCCGTAGTCGATGCCGTCCAGGTAGTCGATGTGCCAAGTCGGATGCCAGTGCCCCGAGCGCTTCTCGCCATCGAGCCGGATGCGAATGCGTTCGCCTGCACCGCAAGTGATGACACCGGGCTTGCCGTCAGCGACTACGCGCATCCCACGCCGCGCCGGGACGCCGTAGTAGCGACGCACGTACTCAAGGCTTCGTGTGCTCACGCTCCGGGCCTCCTATCCCCCAACCCGCCAGGATTAGTGTCTGCGGTCTCGCCTCTCCACCCATAGCGGAAGGCCATACGCAGTTGGTCCTCGGAGACCCGTATCTCTTTGCCAGCAGCAGTCCCTGTGAGGCGACGGAGCCGAATACGACGCCCCTTGCGACAAGAAAGGATCAAAACTCGGTGAGTTGCGGGCTCGTCCTTGCTGCACCACACATCGCCAACGAGAATGTCAGCCATCGCTGTCTCCGTTCTCGGCGAGAGCAGCACGGCGATTCCTGCACTCAAGGCGCGTGCAGTTCTCCAAGGTGAAGTTGGGATCGTGCGTTGCGAAGTGCAGAAGAGTCGCCAGTCGGATCGCTTCCTCCCGTAGCTTCTCCTCGCGCTGTTTGCTGTACTCGCGGGCGACGAGGACAGATCGGATCGTCGCCAGATCCCGTACGAGATGTTCACCGGCCTCCCTGTCTTTGATCGTCGCAAATCGACGGATCAGATAGCCGATGTGGTCCCCCGCCTCTAGCGCCTTGCGCTCCTCCGATAGATCAGTCCCAGTCATTGGCGTGGTCCCCCTCGCATTCTTCGTCGCAAGCAGAAATAACTCCGTGATCCACACAAACCCAAAGATCGCGAGCTGCCTTTGTAAACCAATGCACCCGAAGTCCCTTCAACTCCGCGCGATGCAGAGTTGATCGGGTGAGATCGGTGATATCCATGCCGCTATCACATCGTTCAATAGTGGCCAGAGAACCAAGGACCGCCGCGACGGCTAGCGAAGTTTCACGAGAAGCGACTCCCATATGGCCCGGCACACGCGGCGGCGCAGGCGGTCCCAATATCCGTTCATCGCTCACGACTCCTCCTTCCCCAACCGGCCGTACTCGCGGAGAACAGCGTCAGTTTGACTTTCAACCGCACCAAGTGGATCGATCAGCCGCTTGGCGCTTGCTGGCCGAAGCCAGTTTTCCAGCAGGTCCAGTAGTCGCTCTCGCTCAGCGTCCCACTCTTGATTCGCGATGCGCTGGCTATATCCAGACTGCGCCATCACTCATCTCCCAATAGGCCGTGAGCGCGGAGCAGAGCGACCCGAAGCGCAAACTCCTCCAGCGTCCAGGTGCGTGGTGTCTCAGGCATCGCCAAAAGCCTTCCGGCAAACCAGACACCGTTCCTCGTGCCAGTCGTCGTCGCTGGTCACGAGCCACGAACTCGGAACGGATCGGCCACACGCCGTCGTCCATCGCCCTGCGACCATCCCGGTTGCTAGGTGAATGATCCGACTACCCGGCGAGCGCATCCAGCGAGTGGGCAACATCGGAAGCGGGGTGGGACGCAAATATGGTGTCTCAGGAGTACTCACGCTGACCCTCCGATGATGCGCTCAAGTTCAGCCTCGGCGCTCTCAGCTCGTGCGTGAGCTGCTTGGGCGAGCTTCGCCCATTCCTCTGGGTGCCCGTACATCATGGCCCACCTGACGAGCTCGTGGGGATCGTACGGCGCCTCTGGTGTGGGGCCGCGTCCGAACTCGACCATCGACACCTGCTCCACGGGACCGTGACAAACGAAGCACTCGGTTCGCTCCCCATGGAGGCCGTGCTTTGGGCAGCAGGCGATGCTGGCTACGCGCCGGCTCATCGATCCACCCGCTCCCAGGTTCCGAGGAGAGCACGCTCAAGAGCATCGAGACGGGGGTAGACGTACTCTTGTCCCCCGGGGTCAGCTTGGGCTAGCTCACGACGCTTCTCGTCAGCAGCACGCAGGGCAAGTTCTATGGCCTCGGCACGCTCATCAGGAGTCAGACGCTCATAGCCACCGCGATATTGGGTGAAGTCGTGGATCGTGGCTTCCATCGCTCGGATCACCTCGGGGTCTATCCGATCAACGGTCATAGCCCATCCACCGCCCAGTCATAGACTCTCGACGGCTTGCCCGCGTGAATTACCCAGCCAGGGCCATGCAGGTTCGCCCTGAGCGCCCAATACCAGGGGATGCCGTCCTTGTCGAGCTGACGTGTCTCTGCGCTCACGCTCCCGGCCTCCTATCCCCCAACCGACCAGGAACGGTGTCACCGTTTGGCAGGTCGTCGAGGAAGAACCACAACGGACGGTCGAGCGCTCGTGCAAGCTCACAGAGTTCATAAATGCCTATGCGACGCTGACCGCTCTCGTAGAGGGAAACGGCCGCTTGAGTCCAGCCGCAAGCCTTCGCAAGCTGTTCCTGTGACCAGTCGCACCCAGCCCGCGCTTCTCGTAGCCGCTGAGCCACATGAGCGGTCACGTCTTCGACTGAGAGCACTCCAATGACTTCAGCCATCGTTGTCTCCGTTCTCGGCGAGAGCGGCAACCAGTGCGCGACTAGCACGTTCGCAGGCTTCGGGACTCCCGATGGTGCGGTCATGGAGAATGCGAAGCGCGGCAATCACTCCACCCTGGAGCTCCTCCTCGCGCTGTTTGCTGTACTCCCGGGCAGATGACGGGATGATGATGTCTTCCTCGACCAGGGCCTTGACCACCGCGACCATCAGCAGCTGATTCTGTGGCGGCACATCCTTCCACGGCTTTGCAGACTCCTTGCGAGTGCGGTAACCAAAGACTGGTGCTAGCTCCTCATACGCCTGATGAAACTCCTTGGCGATCCGTTCGTAAATCGCCCTCCGCTCCACCTCGGATAGATCAGTCACGACTCCTCCTTCCCCAACCGGCCGTACTCGCGGAGAACAGCGTCTATGGCCTCTCGATGTTCGTGCAGTTCATCTGGATCGCTCCCCGTCCACTGCGTCACGGTGTCGAGAAAGTCGCCTTGGCTTTCCAGCAGGTCCAGTAGTCGCTCTCGCTCAGCATCCACAGGAGCAGCTTCATAGACCTTGACCAAATGCTCTCCTGCGAACGGTGTCTCGTGTGCAGCCTTGAATATCCAAGGACTCATGGCCTTCTTATCGACGGCGTAGGCGCGTGGTGTCTCAGGAGTACTCACGCTGGCCTCCTATGCCCAGCCGACTCGATTCTGCGCCGATATCGAAGGCACGCTTGAAGCCCACCCCACGGGTCGAGAAGGCCCGGGTCGTAGACGATGCGCTCCAGACCGAGCCACTCGCCAAGCACGACCCAGCGACCATCGATAGTCCAGCGGCCACCCGAAATGATGCGTAGCCCGCTCATCCCTCGGTGCTCCTATGCCCTCGAAGGACACTCCAAGCCCAGCGCGCAGCGTCAGCGATCAGCCACGGGATTTCCATCGCCATGAGCAGGTAGACGTACAAGGCCGCTAGGCAAATGAGCGCCGCACCGCAGATACAGCCGACGATGATCCAGCCGATCACTTCCGCCACGCCGCTCATCGTCCCCTCCTATGCCCGTCAGAAGGGACGCATCGAAAGCCACGCAACCGCGACCCGTCCTTCGACAGTCGGACGCAGTACCGGTCCCCGTCCTCGTCGATCACCGCAGCCTGATACGGCTTGCCCGTGACCCTCGACTCCACGACGCGTTCAACCCTGACGAGCCCCAGGGGCACCAGGGAAAACCAGCGAGGACGCCAAACACTCCCCTCCTCAACGCCACGACCGCTCCTATGCCCGTACACCCAGGTCATGCGGCACGCTCGAATCCGTAGGCGCGCATACCGGCCCGAGAAGCCGCGGCAGGCAACGCGCCCGAACCAGCGAAGGGATCAAGGAAAACGCCTCCTGGTACTACGTAAGGACTCACGGCCCAGTCCGCTACCGCTGCGGGGAGCTCCGCACGGCGCCCGTGACGCACCGGCTCCGCACAAATATGGTCGAGCAGGCCGCAATCACCCAACTCCCTGGTCTTGCCCTTGCGGAACGTAATGACATTCACCGACGCCCAACACCAACCAACAGTCGCGACCTTCGTACGACTCGCAGGCTTCGTCCACGTCCCGATACGCACCGGCTCCAACACACCCCGGACAGCCTCGACCATGTAAGCCGTCGAACGCCACGACGATGCAGCGAACACGACCGCCCAAGAACCACGCTCCATCTTCCGAGCAGCCTCACGCAACACCACAGCCACAGTCGCACTCAAGGCATGCTCGCCACCAGACCCCCCGAACGCGTACGGAGGATCCGTAACCATCAGATCGATCGGATGCTCGAAAGCCTCCACTAGATCCAGCGCATCCCCCTCGCGCATATCAAAGGACACGGCGCAGTCAGGACAGCGCTTCAAGCGAGCCTCGGTGTCACCATCGCCGATACCCGGAGCCGAGGCCGTCCCGAGAGACAGTTGCTCGCTCATGCGCTCCTCCGTCTATGCCCGCGAGCGTCGTATTCGTGGGATTTGGCGTAGCCGAGGAGGGCCTCGACTTCGTCGCGCGTCGCCGAGTGGAGCACGATCTTCGACGTGTTCTTCGCGTACCAGTCCGTGACCTCCCAACGGCCCGTAATCGCACGACCAGCACCCATCCAGTCGGCGACCATCTCGCGCACAAGCTTCGGAGGCATCGGCAGCGCCTTAGTGGGCCCGTCGTCTTCCCTCAATATCCAGTGCTGCCAGTGGTGAGGGTTGTGGTGGATGTGGTGTAGCCACGCCTTGTCAAAGGCTGCACGCACAGCAGGTGTGCGACCCTCCTTGCCGTAGAAGCTGCGCACGTATGGACCCCACTCAGCCGGCGTGAGCTTCGACCAATCGTGGATCAGCAGCCGCCTGAGCGGCGCGCCGACCTTCAAGCCCGCATAGAAGACGAACCACTTGTGGCGAGCCACATAGCTCGCGTAACGCAAGTGCGCGCGCATCACGCCACCGTCCGTCTATGCCCATCGGCGCGTTCGGTCCGCACCTCGAACCATCGTGTCGGATGGCGTCGGTTGGAATACGACGCGTAAGCCTCCGCGATCCCACGCTCATAGAAACCGGCCACGGCAACCACATCGCCGTCCGCGTGCATCCACACCACGCTCATGGCCGAGCCGTCCGTCTATGCCCGTACAGGAACGCCAAGAGATCCGTGGTTCCCTTGTCCCAATTGCAATCAACACATGCGGCCGTGTAGTCCAACCAACAACCCCTTACGCCCGAACGACGCTTAGACCGCGGCGAGATATGGTCGATCGTGCCCGCCGCACCACCGCAGTACGAGCAGGGATCGCGTCGAAGGACAGCCTTCCATTCGTCGCGCATCCTGTCCCCGCACCCGCGCGGCTCCGAGCCCGGGACGGGGTTGCGGTAACTGCTCTCCCGGAACGAGAGCAATCGCAAGTCCCTCTCCGTCGCGATAGACGCTCGAATGCTCATCGGTGCGCCTCCGTATGCCCGTACAGGAAGAAGCGACCGGTCACCTTTGCTGTCTCGCTGCTCACGCCTCGACCCCCACAGCACGCGTGACATCCTGCTCGACCTCGAGCGCATCCTCCTCATCGTGGAAACCGTCGCAGAGCACGCGGAACATGCCCGACGGTCCACCATCAACCTCGATATGGATGCCGGACCACAGCTCCTCGTCTTCGAGGAAGCCCAGGCGTTCAAGGTCGAACCTGGATACGCCGATCGCATAGGCTGGCGGATGGTCGGGGTTCTCGCGGTCGTGGCTGTTGATCGCGATCTTGAAACGCTGGAGGTTCTTGGCGATCTTCTCGGTCATCCCATCCGCTCCTCGTTCTTGCGTCGAGCGGCGTATCGAGCGACTGCCTCCCGGTTGCAGGCGCGGCGTTTGCGGCGACCGTCCGAGCCAACGCGCGTATTTGACTTATCGAAGGCGTGGCCTTTATTGCAGTGAGTCTTCGGGGGTGCTGCCTGGACACCTCGACGGCTGTTCTCGGCAGACGTCACAGGCTCAAGGTGCGCAGGGTTGACACAGTCTCGGACTCGGCAAAGATGGTCGAGATGCGGACGGTCTGCGGGCAGCGGTCCGTTGGCGTCAATCCAAGCACACCGATGCGCGCAAAGCTTCTTACCACTGGCCCAATAGCCGCCGTATCCAGCCCCGTCATGTGCCCCTTCGACCAGAAACGCTGTCCAAGCATCCCGATTACACCTTCTCCCAGGTTCCGAGGAGAGCACGCTCAACCCAAGTGGGGAAGCTCAGTTCGCTCGCGAACTGTTCGGCTTTCGCGAGCCCCATCGGCAGCGTGCTTGTGACGAATCCAGCGTCCCAACACACCCTGTAGGCGTACTCTTGCCTCTCGGGGACGGCTTGGGCTAGCTCGCCCGGCCCAAACCCATGCTGCCAGTCGGATACATAACGCCACTCGGGATCGAACTGCGTGAGGCTCCGAGGATCAGGGGCGACTGCCTCGACGCGAATTCCGCGCTTCTCATCAGCAGCACGGATAATGGCCTCCATGCGTTCCCAGGGAGACCTCGGGACAAGATTCTCGCTGATATCAGCCGTGATCCCGGCCCGGATCACCTCGGGGTCTATGTGCTGCTCAGTGCTCACCGGACGACCTCCCAGCGAGCCGGGCGACCCATGCAACGGACTAGACCGTGCGCCCGGAGCATCTTGAGATCACGCCGGCACCATTCCTGGCGCAAGTCCAGCCACGTTTTGTCGTCGTAGATGCCCGAGACGTCGACGATCTCGCTCACGAGCAGCCCGCTGTGCTCGGAGCGCTCACGCATCCAGTCCAGGAGTGCTCCGCGTCTCTCAGAAGGACTCACGAGATCACCCGCAGCTCACCCTTGGGGTACCAGGCGCAGTGCTCTGGGGCCTCATAGTGGGCGTCCCATTTGACGCGATAGTTGCGGCCGAACACCACGTCTTCTCGCACCCCAGCGATCTCGCCAGTGTCGCCGCTCACAGCATGCTCGACGCGCGTGCCCGTCCTCATCGGTCCTCCTGGCCTACCGTACGAGAGGACTCCCGGTCTATGAGCAGCACGAACGCGTCCTCGTCACCCTGGGCTGCCTTGCACACGTTGCAGTCACAGTCGTCGGGGTGGGACAGACTGACGCTCGCGACCGCGCTACGGAACCGCATTATCTGGAGCATGCGCGGCAAATAGCTCATCGCTCACCGTCTCCTGGGAAGAGAGCAGCTATGGGACTCCCCGCAAATCGCACAGACGCCGAAGTCCTCCGACTGGGGATGCATCTGAAACTCGTGATCACACGGCTCTTGCG
This sequence comes from uncultured Solirubrobacterales bacterium, assembly GCA_963715535.1. Lineage (GTDB taxonomy): Bacteria > Actinomycetota > Thermoleophilia > Solirubrobacterales > Solirubrobacteraceae > Palsa-744. The sequence goes on from OY970251.1 coordinate 453,764, forward strand.
GTTCGAGCGAATCGTCCGGCCGCTGCCCCTCTGGTTCTCCAGGCTCCGTATCGCTTCGCTCACTCAGAACCTCCGGTTGGGAAACCGCGAGAGCAGCCCGAGCCTTCCCGAGCGCCCCTATTCCGGCGCGCAGGGTTCCCAGCGAGAGCAAACAGTTGATCGGTTCATCGTGGGAGTTGCTGTCAGCGACGGCGTGCCCTTCCAAGCCCAACGGGCCAGCACACCACTCAACAAGATCGCCTAGCGCCGTTTCTAGGGCTCGCTCGCGTTCGCGAGTGCCAATGTGTAGACCGGCCTCTACTTCGAGCCGCGTACGAAGCTCCTGCTCGCGCTCTCTCCCGTAGTCACGACCCGCTTCCCATGCACGACGCCTCGCTGGCTCACCAAACCCGTCAGCTTTCGCAGCCGTTTCCCGTGCTGTGCGTCCTGCTTGAGACATCTCGCTCATAGCTTTCCTTCCTCAACAACAGGCAAGTGGACTAGTCGCTTCGCCCTCAAAGCCCTAGCGGTCTTCACCGGGTCAGCAGCATGTGTGCAGTCGGGGCACGAGTTGAAGATCAGGTTCTCCGCCGGCCACATGGCCAGCGGAGGACACCTATCGCACTTTGGGGACGAGATCGTTCCGGCCCGCTCACTCATGCCGCTACCTTTCGTCCGTATTTGCGCTTGCCGGCCAAACGGCCACGCACCTGAGCCTCGGTGAGCTCTTCGCCCCACCACACGAGCGCGACCTGGCCGATCGCTGCACAGGAAATGCCACGCTCACGCAGTTCCACCATCCGCTCGAGCTTCCAATCGTCTGAGACGCGAGTGATCGTGCGCCGGCCCGTCTTTGCTCGAGCGGCCCTGCGTCTACGGGTCCGCTCTGCACGTTCGTGACGCTCGTTGGGTTTGCTCCAGCGAGCAATCGTCGAAGGCGCGACATGGATCCCCTCGTTCGCCAACAACTCAGACGCACGCTGAGGCACCCAGCCAGCCTCGACGAGCTGCAATGCCCGCATCCTCACCTTAACCGAATGGCCTTTAGCACCCGGGTTGATACGAGCCACGGCAGTCACGCTGCACGCTCCCTCGAAAGCTCGCCAAACAGGTGGGGATACTGCATCTCGCAGCGGCCGAGCACCATCTGGCGTGTCACGTTGCCTGGGCCACGCGACGCTCGCAATACCAATGCCGCCATCGCGGCGAACTGCTCCTGGGCCGGGGTGAAGCCGACACGACGCGCCCAGTAGACCGCGTCCCACCACCCGTCTTTCGCACGCTCGGCGGCTTCCATGTTCGCCTGGTCGCGCTCCTGCTTAGTCAACCTGCCAGCGGCTTTAGCCATGTCCGCTCGGTCTTGGATTTCCAAGCTCGCGATCCGGCCCACAGGACGACGCAACCGGCCAAACGACGGCAACACACGACGACGACAAGCCTGAGCCGACGAAAACTGAAAACGAGAATCGCTCACGACGGACCTCGATCAATCGTGGTCCTGGAGTCCAGTCGTGAGGCCCAGGCGCGATCCAAGACGCTCTTGGTGAACGCCTCAACCTTCGCTAGGGGACCAGCGACCACGATTGGGTCTAGGTTTCTCGTTGTACGTTCTCTGTTCTCTGTTATTTCGGTAACCATAAGCATGAAGAGTTGAGGGAAGGCTTAGGCCAAGGCTTGCGGGAATCGTTCGGTCAACTTCTCGAACAAGGGTTGGTTGAATACTTGGGCCAAGGCGATGAATCTGGCGAGGAGCGGGGTTTCGGGAAGCTTCTCCACAGCATTGACGACACCGGTGATCTGATTGCCGTTTAGGCCGTGCCGCTTGAGCGCATTCACGACGAGGACGACATGGGCGTCCGGGTCGTACTCGACGAAACCAGCACCAGCTAGTCCGTCGAACGCCTTACGGAAACGCTTCTCAGACCACTTGCGGACTTCGTTGCTCATGTCCGGCGCTCCGTAACCCAACGTCCACCTGTAGATGCCCTCTGTGCGCCTGTGACGGCCAGTGAGCAAGTAGAACGCCACCGAGAGCATGTCGTCGGTCCACGGCTCGTAGTGGATACTGCTGAACACGATGCTGAAATGGTCATCGCTCACGCCGCATATCCGACGTCCTGGCGGTACCCGCACGAACCACACACGCCCGTCCTTGAACGCATGAACCCGAGACTCCTCATGCTGCACGCTCCAGCGCGAGCAGGTCATCAAGCCGGCCTTCGACCGTCGCCCGGTCTAGATCTTCACCGCGATAGACGTGCGCGTAGTAGCCGGCGACATAGGGCTTGAACCAATCGCTGTGCTCCCAGGGCCAGACGCGCTCCATCTGAACTTTGCCTTGGATCTGTAGATGGCAGCGCTGGCAGAGAGCAGCGAGATTCCACCAGCGACAGTTCGCCTTGTTGCCGTCGAGATGGTGGACGGTGAGGATGCGGTATTGCGCCCATACGCGGGCATCGGAGCGGTTGAGCCCGAGCAGCGCAAGCCGACGGTCGAGCTCTGGCCATCCCTCGTGAGCTACGGCACCAAAGTCGCACGGCGTCTCAACAAAGAACGCGTAGCGGATAGGCCCCGCGTGTCGACACTCCCCGTCGCAGCTAGACCACTCCCCTTCGCCCTTCAGGTACGGGTGCTGGCACCGGATGCATCGATCACCCGCGGCTGCGCGCACGTCGTGCTTGATCGTCTCGTGCCACTCTGGCGGGTACCCATCATTACCAAGCTCAGCCGGCGTGTAAAGGCGCATCTCCATCTCTATGCCGCCTCGTCCAGTTCATAGTGCGAGGAGCCCGAAGGGAACAAGACGAGCGGCTCGGAGCTCAGCGAGCCGTCAGCAGACGCTCGGGGTATGAACCCTGCGCCAAGGTCCGTCTCCCTACCCTCTGCCGCACGCGAGCACGGCGTAGAGATGAGGGGTGATGCTAGGGACGGATCGCTGCTGACGGCTCGCTCAACACCGCGCTCGCTCTCCAGGTAATAGCGGCCGCGATCTAGGGAGATCACCGCGAGGCGCCACTGCCTGATCTCGTCTAGCCGGTTCCGCCACCACATGCCACCCAAGGCCATGATCTCGCTCTCGTCTAGACCCTCGTCCCCGGCTTCACGCAGAGCACGCAATAGGTCCTGATGCAACACGCTCACTGGGACACCTCGGGCCACGACACGCCATAGCGCTCGCTCCGCTCAACACACTTGGGGCATCGCTCCGCTCCGGAGGGCGCCTCGTCCACGGGCACCTCATACCAGCCCCGCTGCTTACCACAGAGCGTTTCGCCATTGCCCCGCTCAAGTACGCGGGCGCTCGCCGTTGTGGACTGCAACTGCCGTCGCGGGCCAAGAACGTGAAGATGGATCTTGCCCCGCTGGCGCCCCCGCGAGCCTTCCCATACCTGCGAGCGAGGGACGTGATAGTAAGCAAGTACGCGAACTCCCACGATGCTTTGACCCGTGCTCACCTGGACACCTCTCTAGCTAGATCCTCGCTAGGCACTACGACCCATGTGGCTTTCGTGATCCGTTTCAGGGTGCGTAGCAACCCGATTGCCTCCACGGCACACGCGATCGCGTCACGCCACTGCGGCTCCAAATACGGTGAAAGATCGAGCGACCCTTCGTCATAGTCGTGGTGACACAACCGACACAACGGGACGACCAATCGGGTCTCGTCACCCATCGACGGGGCCAAACTCCTATCGATCAGATGTGCGGGATCACACGGATGAGCAGCACAAACGATGCACGCCCTATCACGCACACGCTCACGCTGTGCGGGGGTAGCGGGGCTGATCGAGCCCCGCCGGGCCTTCGGTGCCGACCGCTTCAACCCACCAGCGCGTTTCAGCTCCGAACGAGCACGCAGCGGCGTCCGGCGCTCCAACGGCTTGTTGCGGCTCAAGGTCACACGAACCTCCACTCGGGTTCACCTTCGCCACCAGGGGCAGGCCGATACTCAATCGATGCGGGGAGCGTCAAACCGGAGAGGTCCCTTTCACTGGGTATGTGCAGCTCTTCCCACAGAACGTTGTCGGCCCACGACTTGAGCCAGCATTCCGACGAGCAGCCCGGCAGCGAACAATTACTACACGGCTCGATGTCATCAAAATCTAGTCGTCGCCTACACGTGCCGCAGGCTGACGGCTGACATTCCTCCTCCGGACATATCAGCCTGCAACTCACGATGTCACGTTCTATGACTACGGTCACCTTGTGACCATCACGAACCCAACCATCCCTGTCCTCACGAGTAACCATAGGACTAGGCAGCCACCAGAGCAACAGCAACCTGCTTACGCGACTCGACCCACTGGTCAACCCAGAGAAGAGCCACCGATGCACGGAACACACCCTCGTCGCCATCCTTGGCTAGGGACTCCAGCGGAACGGCTTGATGGCCCTCGCGGATCGGTATGAACCAACGCTCGGCTGGACGATCCGATTTTTGTGGGATCGACAGCTCGTTGATATCGATTTTCCGAACGTTCGCGATCGTCCCCACAAGACAGGCACACCGGCCGCTATACGAACTCCCGTCAACCTGACCCTCAATGAGCGCTTGGCGCAGTCCCTGGACCTCAGCGGGCGCTTCGTCAAGAATGGCCCACAGGTCGAGCTTGATCGAGTAGAACGGGCTGTCCGGGCTAAGCGCGCCGAAGTAGGCGCTGCCGAAGTTGGCGCTGCCGAAGTAGGCGCTGCCGAAGTTGGCGCTGCCGAAGTTGGCGCTGCCGAAGTTGGCGCTGCCGAAGTTGGCGCTGCCGAAGTAGGCGCTGCCGAAGTAGGCGCTGTCGAAGTTGGCGCTGCCGAAGTAGGCGCTGCCGAAGTAGGCGCTGCCGAAGTTGGCGCTGCCGAAGTTGGCGCTGCCGAAGTAGGCGCTGTCGAAGTTGGCGCTGCCGAAGTTGGCGCTGTCGAAGTTGGCGCTGTCGAAGTTGGCGCTGCCGAAGTAGGCGCTGTCGAAGTTGGCGCTGCCGAAGTTGGCGCTGTCGAAGTTGGCGCTGTCGAAGTTGGCGCTGCCGAAGTTGGCGCTGCCGAAGTTGGCGCTGCCGAAGTTGGCGCTGTCGAAGTTGGCGCTGTCGAAGTTGGCGCTGTCGAAGTAGGCGCTGCCGAAGTAGGCCCTGCCGAAGTAGGCGCTTCGGAGATCAGCTCCACGGAAATCTGCGCCTTCAAGGTTGATTTCCTTTTTGGCGGCCTCTTCCATGGCTGCCCGGACATCGCTTGCGCCCTCCGCTATATACATCACGTGGCCATCGATGTGCTTGATCTCGATCATGGTGTTCCCTTCTCGCCCGTAGGACGGTCGCGTACTTGACGGAAAAGACAGGTCATCGGGCACCGCCCATCGGGCACGACTGCCAGTAGCCGCACATGCGTTCTGAGCACCACCACGCCCCGGGACAGCGCCGCCCCAGTTGTCGGTTTCGAGCCTCCAGTGGATCTCGGCCGCGACTTGGTAGATGCGGTCTACGAGGGTGTCTAGCTGGCGGTCCGTGCGAGTGGTCGGGACGACCTCCGCATAGGGAGTCTTGGTCTTGACCATTGTGTGAAAGTTGAAGCCGCGTGCGGGACTGCCCTCGGCGCGACGAGCGAGTAGGTACATAGTGGGTTGGATATCCGCATCGGCGTCGGGTTTACCGAGCTTGGCCTTGCGGACCTTTAGATCGTCCACCTCGTCGTTTTCGTCCTCCAGGTCGAGAAAACCCTTGACACCCCAGTTCACTCCGTCGAACTCAAGTCGGAACTCGCGCTCCACTGAGACTGGTTTGATCATGGGGACGACTGTCGCCTCATATGCCTTTACAGCGAGGGTGCCGGTGTCCTTGATCTCGCCGGGCTTGTCGTCGCCCCAGTCGATCTCCTCGCGGTCGGCGCGCTCGTCGAACTCAGCGGCGTACAGGTCGAGTACGTCCTCTGTGGTGGGACGGTCTTCGCCGTCGATCTGGACCTGGTAGGCATGGCCCTCGGCCGCTCCGACCGCCGACCCGAGAATCATCGCCGCCGATGACGGCTCGTATTCACGGTCGATATACCGGCGGCGCCACTTCTCGGGGCACCTGAGGTACGTATTGATGCTGCTGACCGACAGGTTCTCGACGGGCAGTACGCGCGGGATCTCAAGCTCTCGTGTCGCCATCACGCCTCGACCTCGGTCTCGGCTTGACCGATCCCCTCAAGGATCGGGTTCACGAGCCGTGCGGGAAGACGATCAAGGGCACGTTTCAACCATGCCTCCGCGTCTGACTGGGAGTCGAAGTCGATGAGCTCACCCTCACCCGCAGCAAGGACGATCCCCGCCAACGTGATCGGTGGTAGTCCCTTATCGCTCGCGCGCACATTGATGAGTCCACGCTGCTTGGCTGTGGCCAACCGCTCTGTCTGCTGGCGTGGCGCAGCCGATACTCGCGTCTCACCATTGCTGGCGCGCGTCGTCGTCCGTGTAGGGCTTGCACTGTTGCCGTCGTCGTCCTCATCGGCGACGAGGTTCAGGACCGCGACAAGGCTGTAACGACGCGCATAGGTGATCGCTGAGCCTTGGCCTTGCGGATCAGACTTGGAGAGAAGTAGCGGGATCGTGTCGCCTAGTTCCTCCTTAGAGTCGGCATGGATAATCCGATAGCGGAGCGCGGGCTCGCCCTTATCATCACGACACGGGAGCGTTACCCAGATCAGTCCGTTCTTGCTGAGCACGGGTCCGACCTCTCCGATAATCGTGTCCAGCGACATGTATTTGGACTTGAAGTGCGGGTTTAGACCGTCCTTTTGGATCTTCGGCGCTTCGGCCTGGGCCGCCAACAGCGCAGCCATCAAGCCCGTGTGATTTATCCTCACGGCGATCTCGTCGCTCATGATGCGCTCACCTCGGGGACTCCGATCCGGTCCATACGCTCAGACACCGACGGCTCTCCGGGTACGGCGACGTCGATGAACTTCAACTCGGCCATCTTGCGATCCACTACCTCGTCAAACGATGGGGAAGGTCCGACCTCCTCCGTTGCCTCCGCCACGGCGATCAGCCGTTGCCCCAGCTCGCGTGCTTGCGAGGGGGTCAGGTAGTCCTGGTAAGTAAAGGACCGGCCGCGCGCGACGAGAAGTACTGGCTCCAGGTTGCCGTTTCCCGTTTGGTCAACCCCGAGTGTCGCTGCCTTAGTAGATACGCGCCAAATGCTCACTGAAGGTTCCCTCCTCGTGGGTGAGACGAGCGGAATTCAGCCTCCCGCTCGTCGTTTCTATGGGTGCTTGTGAAACCGAGTGCGCCAAGAGCGATACGCCTCGACACGTGAACCCCGCTGGCGAGCGGTCGGGTAGCCTCTCCAATACGAGCCCGACCCAAGTCCGTGAAGATCGCGACAGTACGCTTACGGAGTTTCATCAGTCGCTCTCCTGGCTCTCTACACAGTGCGAGCAAAAGAAACCGCGTCGAGCACGAACCATTTCGTCCGGGTCGTAGTACGAACCGCACCCTTTGCACTGGATCGGATCGGTACTCCATTCGTCGGGATGCACTGGTCGCGTATCGAGCTTGTCCATCAGCTCGTCCATGCCTGGTGAGCAGCATGAAGCAGGATCAATCCCTCGGCGAGCTTCGCTACCGCTGTTTCCTTCGGGCTCGAACCCTGCGGGTACTCCGATTTGACGCCCATCGCCTCAAAACCGACCTCCGCGAACACACAGTTTGCCATTAGGGCACGAGCCTCATCCTCGGTGAACGTGACCTGGATCACGACCGCCTCCGCCGCTCGCGCTCATACAAGACTTCCGCAGCCAGATCAGCAGTCTTCGCGATAACACACAAGGACAACGCGACCGGGATCACGAGCCACGCCACGATCACGGGATACACCCACCACGGGAGCGAAAACAGGAATGTCATGCTGCCTCCAGTGCGCTATCGCCTGCGGGAGTGAGCCGTACCGACCGGGCCCATCTGCCATCGGGTATGACTTCCACCAAGCCAGCCCTAACAAGACGCTCCCCGGTGTCGGAACGCACACGCACGCCACGACCGAGTGCCACGAAACGCCACGGACCACCCGAGTAACGCCGGAAATACGACACGCGACCTTCGTCAACTACCGCCAAGAATCGTCCCTGTGCGGGCGTGAGCTTCACCTCGACAGTCATGCTGCGACCCATTCGCGCGATGGCCTCCCTGCCTCGTCGCGAGCGCCGGTAAAGAGCCAGCAAGGACCCAGCTCGGGACGGTGCTCAGGAGGAGGTCCGAAGCTCGATCGAAGGGAGACGCTTGAGGTCTCCCTTCCATACATTATCGAGCGCTCGTTGGTAGTGCATCAGTTTCGATTTGTGCGGCGTCTCATTCATGTGAGACAGGAATCTCACTCATCTGAGACAGCTTTGTCTCAACCATGTGAGACTGCGCGACGGCGCTTTCGTCTCATCTGTATGAGACTGGCGGTCGAGGTCGCGTCTCCCGGATCGCGCCCGTCCACGCCGACTGCGGGCTTCTAGCTGCGCTGATCGAGCGGTGTGATCTTGTCGAGCAACATGCGCTGGTAGCGGATGACGCTGCGCGGCGTTAGCCGCGTATGTGCGCAGAGTTGCTGCAGCCGTCGACGGTGCGCGCGCTTGAGCGCGATGACGACGTCGGGTATCTGAACGCCGGCACTCAGTCGAGCCTCCTGAACCTCCCTCTGCACCAGGGCTAGGTTCGGGTTTCGAGTGAGTGGCGAGATCAGGCGCGGCGACTCGTTGCTCAGTGCTTCGACAGCTTGGATGGCTTGCTGGCTGACTGGCCAGGGCGCCTTAGCGGCGGCGGTCTTCTGTGCGAGGATCGCGAAGGGCCTGCCGCCGGTGTCTCGTGCAAAGTCAGCGATGCCGAGGCGTGCGATCTGTCGCAAGGTGGCTGGGGTCTCGTGGAGCATGCAGATCGCGAGGCTGCAGACGGCTCCGCGTTTCAGTGCGTGTTGTCGAAGCCGAGTGATCTCCTCATCTGTTAGGTATTCGACGGGCCCGTGTACAGTGGCGATGCTCTCGGTCGATGCTATGTGCAAGCCGCTTGCGGGGTTCGATTCGACGATCCCCTCCTTCATGAGGTGTGCGTAGAAGGCGCGGATCGCCGCGCGGCGGACGTGAATGGTGGCGCTCGCGTAGCTACGAACCTCCTCAGCGAGGAAGCGTTCGAGGTCCGAGGTCTGCGCCGTGATGAGGTCGAGCTCGTTGCGCTGCGCCCACCTCATCAGGCGCTCAAGGCTGGCCAAGTAGACCTCTTGGGTGCGCGGGCTCTTGCCGGCGAGGTGCGCTTGGAAATTCGCGCTCAGGCTTGTGGCTGGAGGTGCCATGGTCGCGGTTCGACGTGGTTGGCCATGTAGTGGGTGGGGTCGAAAAGGAATTGGCTGAAGCGCAGGTGGTCGCTGGCGGCGATGAACCCTTCGTGGACGCTCGTTGCGGACGTGGCAGTCAGTCGCGCGGCTGCTGCTCGTCTGGGGCCACTCAGCCTCGTGAGCGGTATGTCTCTGGATGGGGTCAGCCGCAGCAGCCGCAGGATCAGCTCGGCCTCGTCTTGGGTTTCTTGGGATGGCGCCTGGAGGTCTGCCTCCAGGTGAGGCTGGTGAAACGAGATGTCGAGCGGAGCGCTCAGCCGCGCGAGCTTGACCTCGAGCGTAATCGGCGGGGCGATGTCGCCCCTCCCCCACAGGGCGACATCGTCGCGAATCCGTGCGTCCATGAACAGTGTCTGGCTCGGCGCGAACCCGCGAACGTATTGGGCGGTGCGCTGGGCTCTGAGCGCTGCTGCAGCTGCTCCTTGAAGGAGATATCCGCCGATCCAAACACCGCTGGCGGTCTCGATGACCTGGTCGAGGGTGATGCTCTGGATCGTAATGTCATCGAGGTCTGTCAGCGACTTGAGCGCGTGAAAAGCCGCGCTCGCGGGACTTGCGTGACGGCGGAGCTGGGCCGCTTGCGTGCGCGTCGGCGTGAGGACGGCCGGCTTCGCGGCGATCGGGCGCTCTCGTATCTCGACGGCGAAGCCGTGTTGGAGCAGAGCGCAGCCGACGCCGATCAGGCGGGCGTGACGGCGTAGGGGAACCGGGTCGACTGTCATCACGCCCGGGAAATGCTGCAGCGATCTGTACCCGAGTTCTCGTTGGCTTCTGATGTAAGTGCTCGTTGCTTTAAACGCGTTGTGCATACGCGCGTCGATGTCGTTGAACTCCTGCGCCGTGAAGGTCCGCGCTCCCGCGGCGCGCGCGAGCCACGGAGACGGCGTTGGCCATGCTCGTGCTCGCGCTCCACCTGGGGTAGCCACACCGCACCGACCGCCGCTCGGTTGCACTGCGTCCACTGCCCGAGCAGAGAGGAGCTCGCCCGCCGCACACCTGCGCTTCGGGTCATCGAACGCAAGCCAGGTGCGGGTGCCGGCTTCGCGCGCGAGGGACACGAGCTCGGCGAGCGCGGCGGGGGCGAACAGGCCGGCGCGCACGAGTACCAGGTCGCCTACCCGCTCTGCCTCGAGCCAGACCTTGGCGTAGTGCGCTGCGACACCGGACCTGCGCGGCCAGCCGCCTGCGCTGGGACGCTTGCCCAGGGCGTGGAGAACGTCGAGCGCAAGCTGACCCGCACCTCCTGCTCGTGGGGGCACTGGGTGACAGACCACAACGCCGCGGTCCAGGTCATGCAAGCCCAACAACCCGGCGAGCGTCTGCGGCTCGCGCTCTGCCCTTAGAACCGTCCGAGGTGCGAGATCGGTGCTCATGTGGGCTGGCGCAGGACGACTTCGGCGATCGCGCCGGTCAGCGTCTGCTCGCCACGCGGGGCGAGCAACTGGGCGGCCGAGGCGGTGAACGCCGACCAGTGGCGCAAGATGCCGTGGCAGCGCTGCTGGTCGACTTCGAGCAGCAGCTCGGAATCGGCGTGCTCGTACATAGGGTGGTAGTTGGGCAGCATCTGGAGCAGCGCCTTCTCGCCGAGGGGCTTGAAGAACACCGGTTCGTGCACGCGGCTGTGCAGCATCGGCTCGCGGCGGATCGTCTCCCAGCAGCCGTTGCCGCCGGCGAGCAGCATCGCGAAGCTCGTGTCTTGAGGATCGTGCAGGTAGCGCAGATATTCGGCGCACTCGTTGTTCAGCCGTTGCGCCTCGTCGAAGACGACGACGAGCGGAACCTCGCCGGACTGGTCGACGAGGGCATCCTGGAGGTGATAGGAGAGCTCGTGGCGGCTGCCGCGCGGCACCTCGCCGAGCAGCGCGAGTGCAAGCACGCGCGCGATCGAGAGCATCGTCGGCTTGACCTGCACCTCGATCCAGACGACGCGGATGTCGCTGCGCGCGCGCAGCAGCACCTGGAGCGCAAACGTCTTGCCGGTGCCGGCGACGCCGGTGAGCGCGCCGAGCTGGCGGTGGGCGATCACATACCGCAGCGCGTGCTCGGCGATCAGGAGTCCTTCGGTCTCGATGATCCCGACGCCCGGCGGGTTGGCGTGATGGCGGATTGGCGGGTTGAACGTGGTCGTGGCCATCGCTACTGGCGTCGTGTCCCGCGTCGATGCTCGAGGCCGAGCGCGGCCAGCAGTATCGCGTCCTGGCCTTCGAGGGCCTCGGCCTCCTGGCGGGAGACGCTGTTGGTCGGCTGCGGCGCGCTAGCGCTGATCATCGTCTCCCAGCGCACGCGCGCCCTGTTCTTGGCTCGCCGGGCGATCCCAGCGGCGCGACGGGCTGCATCGGCGCGAGCCTCGAGCACGCGTTGGCGTTGCGCCTCGGAGGCCTCGTCGTGGCGCACGGCTCTACAGGCCCAATCGCCGTCGTGGTAGATCTCGACCCAGCGGTTGTCGTGCGGCATGAGGCGCAGCTCGACGCGGCGGCCGACGAGGGGCTGCAGGTGCTCGCTGGTGTACCAGCGGCCCTGGAGCTTCACGCCCCTGGCCTCGACGACGCGAGTGCCCGGGCATTCGAACAGGTAGCGACGCAGCTCCTGCTCGCCTGCGGCCCGCAGCGGCGTCTTGTCCTCCTCCCAGGCCTGCGCTGGCGTGCGCCCGCCGAGCGCTGAGTGCGGGCGCTGGTAGTTGTATTCAGCGACCCACTCCAGCAGCAGCGCTATGAACACCTCGATGGCGACGGGCTCGACGTCGTGGCGAACGTCGAGCTCTCCGTTCTCGCGCTTGGGGCCGTCGGTCCAGTGCGGCAGCCGCCGGATCAGCTCGCGCGTCATCGTCTGATGCCAGCGCTCGATCTTCCCATTCAGCCACGGCGAGCGGCGCCGCAACGGCACCGGCGTGAAGCCCAGATCGAGCGCAGCGCTGCGGATCGTCTTGGCGAGGAACTCAAGGCCGTTGTCGAAGCGCACGATCCATGGCTTGCCGGACGCCGGCGTGAGATCTGGACGCTCGCGCATTGCCTCGCCGAGGGCAGCCAGCACGACGCCGCGATGTGGGCGCATTGACACCGCGAGGCCTGCGATCGCGCGCGTGGACGGCTCCATGAAGCTCGTGATCCAGGGACGTGCCGGTTTGTGGTTGCCGGGCAGGGAGACGAGCACGTCGGCCAGCTTGTGATCGGCGATCAGGGCCTCGCCGCGGCAGCCCTCACGGCGCTCCAGGCGCAGCTGCGCACGGCGTGCGCCAGGCAACCCGGCCTTGGCGTAGCGCTGCTCAAGCATGCTGAGGTCGCAGCTGGCGGCGCGGTACCAGGTTGCACGCGAGGGCAGCTTCTCGCCTGTCTTGCTCAGTGCTGCCCACGCGCCGCCTGCGCCGTGCTCATCGAACACCGCCACCTTGTGCGCGTCGGTGAGGCCGAAGCGTTCGCGCGTACCGGCCGGCACACCGTCCTTCGCCCACCGATACAGCGAGGCGCGGGAGCGCTTGAGCTCCGCGCAAGCCTCTCTGAGATACCAGTCGGGGACGTGGCCGAGCTCAGCCTGGAACGCGCGCATCCGCGCGATGATCGCCTCAGCGCGCTCCCGGTCGGCGATCCGCTTCACGCCACTACCCACACGGACTCGCCGAGCGCCAGAGCCGCGACCCGTACCCCCGCGAACACCTCGCCGAAGTGGCGCCGGCCGGCGCGGGCCTGGGCAGCGGCTTGTGCTTGAGCGGCGGCTCGCCATAGCGTCGGGATCGAGGCGCTCGACTTCACCTCGTCGGCCTCCATGCGGCTCCCCTGCTGCCAGAGAAGGTCGAGCGCAACGGACCCGACGATCACCTCGCTGCCCAAGAATCGCCAGCCCGGCCGGCTGAAATGCCGCAGGTAGGACCCGGCCATCGGCACCAGGAAAGTGAGCAGGGCCTGGCGGTGAACCAGCGCGAGTCTCGTCGGCAACATGGCGGCCGCGAGCGCCTCGATCGAGTGGGTATCGGTGATCTCACGCGCGCAGATCTCCGCGATCAACCTGTGACACAGGGCACCGCGGACCTCCGGCGCCCACACGAGCCCTGCCCGCCGCTGCTCCCTGCGTGCGATCGCAGCTTCGCTCATCCCTGACTCAAGCGCCACTACACCCCTGTCTTACGCTTAACCGAGAAGCGTAACGCTAGGGGATTTTCGCGCGCGAGGGGCTGCGGTTACGACGCCCGGCGGCGGCCTCGCGGGCCCGGGGCCCGCACCGGACGCGGCGTGCCGAGGCTGGCTTCGAGTCGGCGTAGCTGCGCGAGCGCCGGTTTGAGCCCGCCGGGGCCGCGCTCGTCAAAGAGCGCACGCGCCTCGGCGAGCCGGTACTCGGCGAAGTACCGCGGTCGCAGGCGAAGGGCTTTAGCGATCAACGCGATCGTCGCCGACGAAGGCGGCTCGTGTCCGTTGCACAGCCGACTGATATGCGCACCGGAGAGCCCACGCCCGACCGGGTCAGCATCTTTGGTTGCTTCGTGTAGGGCGCGGAAGCTCAGCCCCCGCTCGTCCTTTATGCGAGATAGCGCCTCCGCGAAAGACACGTCAGTCTGATCGCCTCCCGCAGCAGACGTTCGCCTGTGTGGGCCTTGTGGATTATTAGACGCCATAGCGGATTACTGTCTGAACAGTCTTAGCAACCTGGCTCCGCCGAGACAGCTCCTACGGTGAGTCACGAGGTGTCGAGGAAGCGTAGTCAGAACAAGAAGCTCTACCAGCGCCGACGGCGCTCGCGCTCGCGCGACCAGATTTTGCCCCAGAGCGAAAGACCCGTGAGGCGGCTGCCTTCGGTTTCCCCTGGTCCGAGCGAGTTCGATCAGATGTCGGTATTCATTGACGAGCAAGCACTCGGCTTGCAACAGACCACGATTGCCGAGCTACGTGCGCTCGTGCGTACGCTCCCGTTCGAGTCGGCAATGCTCAGCCTTGCGTTGCTCAACCTGCGCGCTGAGCGGGTGTTGACTAATACCGCCCGGCAATGGGAGCTCGCCCGCTGGTTCTACGGAAGCTGGCCCGAGCTTCTCGCGCGGTACGCCACGGTCAGACAGCGCTCGCCGGCACGCCCGATCTTCTCCCCGCAGCCGATCGCGATGCTAATGCGACTGCTGATCGAGGAGGCACGGGAGGAGCCTTTCGCTGAGCTTGTGCCGGAAGACTTCCGCACGCTCCAGCGGGCAGTGCTCGGCGCCCACTCAGCGCTTGAGGACCCCTTGGGCGCACCCACGACAGAGGCGATCGTCGCCTACGGGCTGCAAGCTTCTTCGTTCTTCAACCGCCCGCCCGTGCTGGAGGAGATGACCCGCGGCGAGGACTTCCTGCGGCTAATGCGAAGCGAGCAGCTGCGAGGCTCGGACAACTACGTCCCGGTGGACGAGTGGCTCACCGCGAGCGGCCTTACCTCGGAGGAACAGCGGGTACTCGGGTTCGGGCTCTCGGCTGTTACCAACGCCTTCGCCAGCGATCCGCCCACGCCGCGCATGGAGGCTCAGAACATCGACGAGTTGTTGAAGGTTCTCGGGCTCTCGGGCGTACCACGCGAGCTGCCGATCATCTCCGCGTCTCGGACGGACCTCCAGGCCAGCTTCAAGGCGTTCGATGGCGCGGGCACGGCGCTCTCGTGGGAGTTTCGGCCGTTCAAGAGCACCCCGTTCCTACGGTTCTCGGGCGGCGATCTGCTGCTGCTAGGCGCACCGTGGATGCTCAGCTGGCTGGGCGAGGGATTCCACTACCGGGCGTTGACACACGCCCAGTCGCTCGGCAGCGACGTCTCCGGGCGCTATAGCCGCTTCGTCGGCGAGGTGGTCGAGCGCTATG
Source organism: uncultured Solirubrobacterales bacterium (assembly GCA_963715535.1). Classification (GTDB taxonomy): domain Bacteria; phylum Actinomycetota; class Thermoleophilia; order Solirubrobacterales; family Solirubrobacteraceae; genus Palsa-744. Next base: position 468,879 of record OY970251.1, read on the forward strand.
CCCTCGAACTCGCACACGCCGCGATCGACCCGCATGCCACCGTCCTCGGCGAGCAGCGCTACGGCAAAGGCGGCGGGCGGCGCACCAGCGACGTAGCCGTGGTGTGGGGCAAGGATCTCATCCTGTTCGAGGTGCACGCACGCCGGGTCACCGCGAGCGCAATGGCCAGTGGCGAGGTCACTGAGGCGCTGGGAGAGGTATCCAAGCTGCTGGTGGTGAAGGTCGACCAGGTCGCCGGCTGCATCGACGCGCTATTCGACGGCACCGCAACCCTCGCCGACGTTGACCTCGCCTCGATCGAGCGCATCTGGCCCGTCGTGGTGTCCGTCGGGCACGTGATGCAGACCAGCCAAGTCTGGAAGTACCTACGCGAAAGCGTCAAGCCCGAGACCACCCAGGTGCTAGCCAGGGCCCGTGTGCAGCCGCTGCAGCTACTGGACATCTCCGACTACGAGAAGCTGCTCGGGATCGTCGAGGCCAGCACGAGCCTCCCGTGGATGCTCGCTCACAAGGCCGCGGGAGCGTTTCGTGAGCGTGATTACGCCGCGTGGCTACACGGCGACAGCGCCGCGCCCTCAGACGAGGCGCGCCTATCGGTATTGGAGGAGCGCTGGGAGGCGATGAGCATCGAGGTGCAGCGAACGAACGAACGCGCGGCGCAGGCCCAAACGCGCGAGCCGCAGAGCACGGGCACTGAGTAGGCGCGCGTCGTCCGCGAGCTTACGAATCCTCGCGATCGTGCATATAACAGATGATGAACACACCCGCGAGAACGCCGAGGAGGAAGGCGGCCACGACCAGCGCCGCGAGCATACCGAGCACCGCTATCAGTAGCGACAACGTGCCCTCGACGACGCCGATGGCGCTGAGGATGACGGTGAAATTTTCTTGTTTCATGAACATTACGCGCCGGTGACGCCCAAAAAATAGGGTTGCTACGCGGCGTAACCGGAACATCCTTGATCGTCGGCTGGGATCGCATAAAAGCCCTGCTCTCGCCGGAAAATTCGTCTCTATTTTGGTCCGTAACGGGAGTTATGGACCACGCAAAGGAAGCGAGAAAACGGCGTCGAAAGCTCTCCAGATGCCCGTTCTCAGCACCGATGTTGATCCGCTCGAACGTCCGACGCAACTCGCCGATCTGAAAGCTGCTCGCCGCGAGCTCGCGGACAACCTGCTGGAGGCCGCACGTGGCGAGCTGCCGTTCGAGAATCCGGAGACCGCCGGCGAACTCGCCGCAGCGTTCCTGCGGCGTTATGACGACCGGCGCGCTACCCAAGGCGCCTACGCGCTCGATCTCGCTGACTGGTTCGTGTGGCTCGCGCGCGCCGGCGCCAGCCCGCTCGAAGCGACGCTCGCGACGATCGAGAGCTACAAGCGTGAGCCGCTGCTCGACGGCAAGACCCCCGCGCCTTCGACGATGGCACGACGCCTGGCGTGCCTCTCACACTTCTACCGCCGCGCCCAGTACGACGGGATGATCGAACGCAACCCCGTCGAGTTCGCTGACCGCCCGAAGGTCCCAGACCAAGCCGCGACCGCGGGGATCTCAAAGCAGCGAGCCCGGCGACTGATCACCGCCGCCCGCGCCGAGGGCGCGCGCGAACTGGCGCTCGTGCTGCTACTGCTCGAGCTAGGCCTGAGGGTCTCTGAGGCCGTCGGCGCGGACATCGAGGATCTCGGCGAGCAGGGCCGCCACCGCGTGCTCAAACTCAAGGGAAAGGGCCAGACCACAAAGGCAGCCGTCGCGCCGCTCAACGCAGCCGTCGCGCACGCCGTTGACCGAGCCAAGGGCGGGCGCACCAAAGGGCCGCTGCTGATCACCTCCACCGGGGAGCGCCTGACGCGCCAGCACGCTGGCAAGCTGATCAAGCGGATGGGCGAGCAGATCGGCATCCCCGACCTCCACCCCCACGCCCTGCGCCATGGCTTCGTGACGCTCTCCCTCGACGAAGGAGCCTCGCTACGCGACGTCCAAGATGCCGCCAGGCACGCCGATCCCCGCACGACGCGGCGTTATGACAAGAACCGCAACAGCCTGAACCGCCACCCCACCCACCGGCTACTCGGCGCACTCGAACCGTAGGCCGGCGCACACAGAAGTGCTCTACGCTCATTATTCATATGGCCGGTATGGTGCGACAGCTACTAGGCATTGATACGCAAACGGTTGAGGACTGGCGCTGGCGCGGTCTTCTAAAGGCTCGTCGGCTCCCTGGTGCTGTTCACCGGCTTGACGCCCAGGAGCCAGCTCCGAGTACCCCGCAGCACTTTCGCGCGTTGCCTGCACTGGAGAATTCCCTGGAGCCACTGCCGAGAGCGCGCGCTCGCTCGATCGACTAATCGCGCCTTACCGACATGTCTCACCGATAGTTCGAGTGCACGTCCCAGACTCCGCTTGACCGCGGGATCGCGCCTAGACTAGAGATCCCTCCCCTCTGTGTCGATGAAAGGGCCCGACGACCGGGCCGCCCGACACACTTGGAGGTCCAAGATGAGAGTAGTTCGCCGCCTTACCCACGCCGACATCCAGGCGATGCGCGGTGGGCCACCCACCGAGGATGACCCCTATCTCAACGATGCCCCATGGGACGGTCTGCCCTACAGACGAGTGTTCGAGGAGCACGACCGTCAGACGCAAGCGCTGATCCGCCAATACCAGGCGCTGTCCCGGTTCCCACACAGCGAGACGGTGATCGACCGCCTCGAGCACTGGCGCTGGCTCGACGCGATGGCCGGCCCCGACGATAAGCAGGCCTACCTGGAGCCACTGATCGCAGCCGTACACCGAGACCCCATCGCTCACGAGGACATGCTCGTCTTCCTGCTGATTGTGTGCGAACCCGTACGCCGTGGCGTCAGCAAGGAGTTCATCAAGGTCCGCGGCGGTCTAGAAGGCGCGCACGAGCAACTCGGCCCGACCAGTTGGCATCGTCGCGAGGAGGCAAGGCGCCTTCACGAGGTCGAGCGTCAAACACTGTTCGACGTCACGCGTGCCGCGCTTCTGGACGCGCTGTACCGCTACCCCACTCCCCCACCCAACGCGTTCTTCCCGTGGCTGCGCGCAACGATCGCGCACGGGGCGCTCGATCACATTCGTCGCGAGCTCCCAGAACTCGAAACGACACCCCGCACTGCAGCCGAAGCCGAGGCGGTCCAAGAAGCACTGTGCGGCCTCCAGGAGCTCGGCGCCCCCGAACTTCGCGAGGCACCGAACCGTAAGCAGTGGCGGTGCCGCATCGAGATGCGAAGCGTCTTTGAGATCGCAGAGAGCTACTACGCCCAATCTGCCGTCCACCACATTTGCCACGCCGCTGTCGGTCGACTGCCCTGTCGCCAACAGGAGGTCGTCGAGTTCCTGTTCTTCCAAGGCGGCGAGCCCGACGAACTCGCTGCGAGACGCCAAATCGCCACGAGCACCGTCTACAACCACAAGGCACAAGCTCTGCGCAATCTGCACAGCGACGACCTCTTCTTCAACAGCCTACGCGCGCTCGGAAAGGTCAGAGACCGTGCGCGCGCCAGAGCGATCGCCGAGCGCTACCCCGAAAGCCGGCTCCCCGACGGCCGACGGATCGTCTCGATCGACCAAGCCGCCTGAACACAAAGATGCGTCCTCAACAGCCGGCGCCCGGGCATCGCCAGCGCCATCCGGGTTGTCGGCGTCGAGGAGTAGACTGCTTGGCGAGATAGCTGGTGTCGGCTTCGTCGGTTGATCGCCTCGGCTTCAACCACCGCGAGTTCGGCGCTAGCACCCCGAGACCCGGAGCGTTCCTACGCGATGCGCGCCGGAGAAGGAGAACATGATGAAGCTAACCGCACCCCACCCGGGGTACTCGTTTGCGGTCCTCACCGCGACAGGGTTCGACGCGCTCGCGCGCGGCGACACGTACGAGGATGCAGACCGGCCGCACATCGTGTGGGACTGGGACGAGCGCACCAGCCGTGGTCCGCGGCGACGTCCGGTGATGCACCTCGTCGGCCTGCTAGTCGAACCTGCGGCGTTCACGCCGCCAAATGCTGAACCTGACTTCGACAAGGACGGGGCGATATTGGGGATGTACTACCCAGACGGATGGGAGCTCGATGCGCCAGCGACGATCCTCCACGGGATCGCCGGCCTGCCAAGGGAGCAGGGTGTCCTGATCGCGGTCTGGAGCCGCGGCACCGGACATGTCAGCCTGCTCGGATCGGACGAGGTCACGCTGGACCCAAACGATGCAGAGCCGTTCGACGGGGTCGAGTGGTCACCGGCGATGCCCGATGCTGAGCCTCGGTGGATCCGCGAGCACCCGTCGCGCTGCGGCGTGTCGATCATTCTGCTCGACGAGCATCCGCCGGTCGATCCCGGCGATCATCTCGACACCTCCGGGCTGCATGGACTCCGCGACGCGCTCGACGACTTGATCTACGACTGCCCGTTTGACGTGCTCGTCCGTGACTACGCCGACGGGGCCGACTTCCCGCCTGGCGATGAACTGACGAAGGTCTCCGGCGTGTCCGCAAAGCTGAAGCGAATGTCCGCCGCCTCGGGTCGGCTCACTGACGTTGCTGGCGCGTCCAAGCGCGGAACACCGGGTCCATACGACTGGTTCCTGCTGCGCAGCCCGTTCGAGCTGATCGGTCAGGTGCTGCGCATCCAGGGCGGCACGCTCGTGATCGGCGCCGGGCCAGCCGGGCCGGAGACCTGGGAGCTGATGCGCCGCTACGGGATCGCTGGCGGATTCGACAGGGTGGTAATTGCTGATCACGATTACTACATCGAGCCTGAGGTGCGCCCGGAGGCATTCGCCAGCCGGCTGCCGGATGATCTCGCCGAGCACAACCGCGCTGTTACCCAGGCCGTGCGCAGCGTCGGCGCCAGGACGCTCGACACGCGCCTGCAGGACCTGACCGACGTGTGGGAGTCGCTCGCGAACTGGGAGGGCCCAGTCCGTGACGACGCACCTGCGGTCGAGTTCCTGCGCGCATACACTGGTTCCGGAGCGTCGTGGCCGACAAGGCAAAGCAAGTCAAGCCCTACGATCACTTGGATCAGCTCCGAGCACGGGAACCGCCCGTCCGGCTATCTCGAAGGGCTCGCCGCCGCCTACCACGCCGACCACGACCTGCTGGAGATCAACGCCGAGTTTCCCGCGTTCCAAGCGCTGTCGCTCTACTGGCGTGATCGATACGCCCGGCTCGCCGAGCCTGTCCGTGCGGATTTCAGCCCTGAGCAGATCGACGCGACGGTTGACGAGGTCGTTCATGAGTGGTGCGAGCAGACCCTCGTCGAGGTCGTTGTCGGTGTCAACCAGCTCGCCGGCCGCCCTGGCTGGGACGAAACCCGGGTCCGGGCAGCTCTCTCCTCGGAGGCGCTGTCGGGCGCCGCGCTCGCGATCCACCATGTCCAGCAGTCGATCAAGCGCAGCCTCGGGCAGCGCCTCGGGTCGCTGAAGGAGGTCAAGACCGTCTAACAGCCGCCCTGCACCGCCCTGCAGCGCCGGTGCCCGGCCGTCAACCTTGACCTCGCGTCTCGCTCGACCTGCCGCGGTCGCCGGTCCGCTGGCGCGGCCAGTCTTGTCCATTCGGGCCAAAGCCCTTGACGCAAGGAATCACATGACTAACGAAGTGCTACCGATCATCCCAATCGGCGTACGCAACGCCCCGTTTGCGCTTGAGCTGTTCGCCCGCGATTGCCCGCCAGCGCAGTTCACCCGCGAGATGACCCGCAATGGGATCGAGGCGATCGAAGCCTTCCGCCTCCGCGACCCCGACTACGCCGGCGACATCATCTGGACGATCGACCCGCTGCACGCCGAGTTCGGTGTCAGCAAGCTTGCCTGCATCGACACCGGGATCGGGATGAGCGCCGAAGAGATGGTGCTCTACCTGAACGACCTAACCGCGTCCGGGAAGAGCCAGGGGCTGGACCGGAACTTCGGGATCGGCGCGAAGGTGAGCGCCGCCGCGGTCAACCCCGCCGGCGTGATGTACCTGTCCTGGCAGGCCGGGATCGGCCATATGGTTAGCCTCGGCCGCGACCAGAGCGGCGTGTGGGGAATGCGCCAGCACCGTCTCAATGACGGCACAATCGCCGCAGTGATGCCGCTGGAGGACGCGGCGATGCCGGTGGAGATCCGCGAGACTGGCGGTCACGGAACGATGGTTGTGTTCCTCGGCGACGGAGAGGATGACGACACGACTCGCCCGCCGCACGGAGAGACCGGCGAGCGATGGCTGCGTAAGGCGATCAATCAGCGGTTCTACGAGCTGCCGGACTGGGCGGTCGTAAAGGTCCGGGAGATCCGCAATGCCGGCGACCAAAGCGCAGTCAACTACAGGCAGGCGCCCGGGCAGCGCTATTACCTTGAGACCTGCACGATCGCGTCAGGCATGGTCGAAATCACAGGCGCTAGCGTCCACTGGCGGATCCTCGACGACCGTCACTCCGAGCGCGTGAAGGAGTCTGGGATCTGGGCGTCAACTGGGCATCGAGCGGCGCTGCTGCAGGGCGAGCTGTTTGAGCTCGTGCCCCCCGCCCGCGGTGGTTACCGGAAGGTTCAGGAGTTCGGGATACGGTTCGGGTACGAGCGCGTGGTCCTCTATGTCAAGCCACACGTCGACGGCGCCCAGGTCACTCAGGACACAGTGCGCACAAGCGTGAAGATCGACGGGCAGCCACTGCCGTGGGACGCGTACGCGACCGAGTTCGAGGAGAACATGCCCGCGGAACTGCGCGCCTTCCAGGAGCAGATCGCCGCCGGCGCCAATAGCCGCGATCACGACAAGACGATCCGCGAGCGGCTAAGCGCGATTGCCGACCTGTTCCGGATCCCGCGTTACCGGGCCGCGCCTGATGGACCCACGGAGGTTGACAAGTCCACGACCGGCGGGACCAGCGCAGAGCGCGATACGCCAACCACCCACCGACGCAAGCCGTCAGGCGCGCCGGGCGGGACAGCCGGGGACCTGTACTCGCTCTTCGAGCGCTCGCCAGGACAACCGGCCAGTCAGGTCACGAGCCGCGAATTGCCGGAGATCCAGGCCATCTGGGTCTCCGTCGAGGACGGCACGCGCGTGTGGCCGCATCTGGAGGACCGAGCCTCCCGCTACGACCGCCGCCACAACCTGATCGAGATCAACGCCGACTTCCGCGGCTACCAGGACATCGTGCAGCGCTGGCTTGACCGCTACAGCAGCGTCCCCGGGGCGAGGGCCACGATCGAGGACATCCTCGGCGGCTGGTGGCAGCAGGCGCTGCTGGAGACGGTACTCGGCGTGCTCGCGTTGCGGGGTTCTGAGTATTGGGACGACCGCGCCGTCGAAGCCGCCCTCAGCAGCGAAGCACTCACCGCCGCCGCCATGCAGCGCTACCACCTCGACGCCGTCGCCAGACGCGAGCTAGGCCTCCGGCTCGGAGCACTCCGCCAAGCCGCGTGATCAGACCCAGCCTCTGAGCGCCACACCGGATGGCGGTACTCGTCGCCGCCTACGGGCCGGCTGACGCCGATCAGTGGCGTACGGACGATCAACTCGTGCCGCTCGGCGAGCGCGTAGAAACTCGAGACGACGGCGATCTTTCGTTGCGTCGAGGCGACCAGTGGCGACCACTGCGGCGCTGGTGCGTCCACGCCTGTCCACCGAGAACGCCCAACACCGCGCCGACGACATCTCGGAGGCCGGAGCTGCGCGACGACCGCGCTCATGCTTGCTTCAGGAACCTCAGATAGAAGGCCGCGAACACCAGGACAATCCCAACGTTCGCCATCAGGCGCTCCCAGAACCGATGCCTGAAGAACAAGACGTCCACGCCGACCACGATGGCTATCAGCGCGAGCACGTAAAGCGCGACGCCTGTGTGCCTTCCCATCGTTCCATCCTACTGTCGTCCCGAGGTGCGCCACACATGCGTGTCACTAAGTCGCACGGGCTACAACTCGGGGAGCAACCGACTCCTCCCTCGATCAGGCTCCGACGCCGACGGGGCGACCCGAGCTCGGGACCGGCGTCACCTCAAGCTCGATGAAGCTCGAACGTCCCGGAACCCATATCTGCTGCTCTCCGTGCGGCGATATCGACGCATGAGCCCGGATGGATCCAGCCCGTGGCGGAGACGGCGGCGCCCCCTGCCGCATGATGGGTACGAAGCTAACCGCGACCGTTCCAGTGATCCGGCCACCTAGCTCGCGGAACATCAGCTTCGGCAGGGTCCACCTGACGCCGTGGGAGACGCCGCCAGACTCCGAAACGGTCGTCACCTTCGAGACGCCCCAAGCGTAGCCGCCTACCTGCGGTACCTGGTTGATCTTCATCTGCGCCAACACATCGAGCGTCTGTGCCGCCTTCGAGGCGACGCCACCAATAGCCGGCTGGACCAGCGACACGAGCTGGCTCGCGTCCTGCAGGAGGGGCTCGACCGTCGTCAACACCCCCGATGCACGCTCAGCGAGCGTGGGATCGTGCGGCACTGGGCTCATGTACTTGACAGTCGCCGCGACCTCGTTGACGCGCCAACCGCCGTCGGTCGGAAAGAACACCAACACGGCAGCGGCATGCTCATCGAGCCGGTCCCAGATCCAGTCGCGAGTTGCACGACCCATCCAGTGCGTTAGCCGTGAGCCCCTAGCGCGCGGAGGCCGGCCCTCGTGACCAATCGTCCACCAGTACTCATAGACAGAGACGCGTGGCGCGGTCGGAGCGCCACCGGTTGTCGCTGCCGTCGCAAGCTCCGCGAAGCTGCCGTCCAGCAACGGCTCGGTCTCGCCAAACAGTTCGAAATAGAACGGCTTCGCCCCCTCCTTGTCGGGATCCCACAACTTCAGGTCAGGCGGTGAGCTGACGGACTGGATAGGCATCGACCAATCGTCGCGGACGTTGCGGACGCCTGCTGATGACCAGCGCGTTCAGGTTGAGCTGCTGGACTCCAGCCACGCTAGCGTCGCTGTCGTCTCGCACCGCGCGCCAATTCGCCAGCGCAGACGCCCAGCGCATGAACTTATCGTCCCCGCCAATGCTCTCTACACTTATGAGCTGTGTCGACGCACCCTGCAAACCAGAGCGAACCCGAGCACTTGGAGCTTCCGGTCGAGGAGCTGCTGCGCCGCGCACGTCCATTGCCTGACCACGATGAGATGGCGATCGAGGATCTCAGCCAAGTGGAAGGCGAGGCCTTCCTCACTGCCGTTCAGTCGTGACCGCATCGGGATCGCGCAGCGCGATCGTAATCGACACCGATGTCTTCAGCGCCGACCTCGTCCCGGCGTCACGCTTGGCGGAACGCTACGCACCGATCATCACCGGCCGGCCGGCGTTCATCTCCTTCCAGACGGCCGCAGAGCTGCGCTACGGGGCGATCCACCGCGGCTGGGGCGAGGCACGAATGCTCAAGCTCAACAACAAGATCCAGCGCGCAGAGGTCGTCCACACCGGCCCCGAGCTCGTGACGATATGCGCCCAGCTGCGCGCCGACTGCGCCGCGATCGGCCACGCTCTCGCACAGCGCGAGCACAACGCGGACCGCTGGATCGCCGCGACCGCGATCCGACTCGGGATTCCACTCGTCTCCAACGACACCATCTTCAAGGCCGTACCCGGCCTCGCGCTCGAATCGCTCACGTAAAACGGCCGCAGCCGAACAGGAGCGCAGTGAACCTCCTCGCGCGTCCCCCGCAGACTGCGCCGTTGAGGTCGCCGCGTCGGTCTCACATGGCTGGGACTCACGGTCTCAGATGAATGGGACTCGACTGTCTCAGATGTGATGGGTCAGGACAAACACGGGCGCGTGGTAGGGCGGGTCGGGCCCCCACCAGCCCGACCACTCCTCGTCCCACTCGCCGCGGATCGGGCCAAACATGTTGCGGCCCATGACGTAGGCGCCGCGGGGGCGCAGCAGACGGCGCTCGGCGGTGGCATCCGCCTCGTTCGCGCGCTCGTCGCCAAGGTGCCAGCCGTGAAGCTCGCGGCCCCGCTTGCCGAGCGGATCTTCGCGACTTTGACCCGGCCCGGCGACGAAGCCGTCGAGCGAGATCGACATGTGGCAAGTGGTGTCGGCCATTACTCTCCTCCAAAGTGATTGTGATTTGCAAGCGGCGGCGGTAGCACCGGCGCCACAGGGGCCTCCCTGCTCGCGGGCTGTGGCGCGGTCGGCGCACCCCTTCAACTCGATGATCTTGCCGTCACTGAATCATGTCGCGCTCGAAACCCTGCGAGATCGGCAGCGCACCACTGCCGGTGAAGGTCACCGACTCGAGATGACTACGCGACCCAGCCCGATGACCTCCATCTCGGTCTGGGGGCGCAGACCGCGATCCTTCGGACTCGTTGCGCAACGTTCGTCGCAGGAGGACAAAGGCGGCGGCGCCGAGGATCGCGGGGACCCACAGCGCGATCGCTCGATAGGCGAGCACGGCTGACGCGGCGGAGGTGATCGGCACGCCGTAGAGGGCGAACGTGCCGACCAGGCCGGCGTCGATGCCGCCGATTCCGCCGGGGACCGGGATCAGTCCACCGAGCTCGCCGATCAGGTAGCCGATCCACACGATCGCAAGCGGCGGCGCCGATCCGAACGCGTGAAACGTCGCCCACAGGACCATCAGGTCAAAGACGAGATAGGCGAGAGCCCGCTGATCAGCCAGGCGTTTCCCTCGCGCAGGAGCGCGACCGCCTCATTGACGCCATCCGCGATCGCCACCAGCGTCTTCAACAGCGCCCGCGAGCGTCGTGAGGACTCGCCTTCTTCGCTGCGCTGCTGGCGCAGGTGCAGGCCGCGCGGGTGCGCCCCACGAGCAGTGCTCCAACGATCGACAGCGCTGCTATCGCCGCGGGCAACGAGTGTCAGCGCGAGGTTCGTCTCGCCGGGGAGTACCCGTATGGCGAGACCCAGCCCGACGATGACCACGCCAACGACGTTCGGCACGCTCGTCAGCAGGAAGAACGCAACCGTCCGCCGTGCGATCTCTCTCGCCGGCATGCCACCTCGTCTCAGAGCCCAGGCGCCGAGCGCGAGTCCGCCGGCTCCACCGGTCGGGAAGAGCGCGTTCGCTCCGAGCTCGGACATGCCGATCTGAAAGCTGACACGCCATGTCATGCGCCTGCAGAAGACCATGCGAAAGACGGCGACATAGCCGAGACCAGAGAGCACCTTCAGCCCCACCCCGAGCAGCAGCCACCCGGGCTGCGCACGCGACGAGGCGAGTGCGCAGGCCATCGAGCCCCGGAAGCAGTGTCACGATCGCGATGACTACGAGGACCAGACCGGCTCCGAACAGCAGACGTGATCGCAGTCTGCGTCCGCTCAACTGCTCGGGGATCTCCAGATCGTCCGCCGCGACCTGCGCCAAAGCGGGCGGACGAGGACTCTGCGCCGAGCCGACGGGCTGCCACGTGCTCATGCCATTCGCAAGATTTCTGCGAGCGTCGTCACTGCAGGTAGCCCTCCACCGTTCCCTCATCGCGCACCGAAGCATCGTCGGGGTTCTGGTGAAACTCACGGCGAGCACGACGCTGGCGCAGCAGGTCCCAGCAACGGTCAAGCTCGACCTCGACGACCGCGAGGCGCTCGTGCTTCTCGGGCGCTCGAGACTCCTCATTCTGGGCCAGGAGCGTGTGCTCCTCTTGCACCAGTCGCTCGATGTTGTTCAGGACACCCTCATCGGTCATAGCCACTCCTCCGTGCGCTGGTCAGTCTGTGACATCGATCCTAAGCGCCCAATGTAGCCGTCAAAGGCCTGCTAGGGCGACTCCCAAGGTCGGAGCGAACGGGGCGCAGCTCCGTGAGCTTTCTCGCCGCTCAGTCTCATATGAGTGAGACGCCAGCGGTCTCATATGGATGAGACGGGGCTGTCTCACATCGGTGAGACGTCGCAATTTGAGCCGTGAGACGACTTTGTCTCACCGATGTGAGACTGGCGGTTAGCCTGGAGGTCTCATTCATATGAGGCTGGCCGAAGCCCGAGCCCTCTGCTTGCGGCGCCTCAGACGCGTTCTCGGCGCTCACCCTCGCCGGGACGCGGCCGGTCGCACCTGGCCCGGTCGACGGCGACCTGCCTGACCATGACGCGCCGACGATGGATCAACTGTTCTCGCGCCCGATGCCCGATTGGTCCGACCGGGCTGCCGTGGTGGAGTTCGCCGCCGCCGGCGCGGAGATCCTCGGCGACGAGCCCGCGGCCGCGCGCGCGATCGCCGTGCGCATCTGGGATCGCACACCGAGCACGGAGCCCGCGATCCAGATGGCCAACCAGCTGGGCCACAAGCGATTTGACATCGGCGATAACGTACAACCAAATGGTTGCAGATGGACTATCCGAGCAGCAGGCCGACCGCGTGTTCCAGGCAATGGCCGACATGACCAGGCGAGACATCCTCACTCGCGCGATCCAGCGCGAGCAGTCGGTCTCCTCGCTCGCGCGCCAGTACGAGATGAGCTTCGCGGCGGTCCAGAAGCATGTCGCAGTCCTAGAACGCGCCGCGCTGGTCACCAAGGAGCGACGCGGACGCGAGCAGATAGTTCGCACCAACACCTCCACTCTGCGCAGGGCCGTCGAGCTGCTGGACGCATATGAGCAGCTCTGGGTCCAACGTACCGAGCAGATCATGGAACTACTCACAAACGAGGAAGGAGACGGACATGACCGTCATCAGCACTGAGAAGGACCCGAAGAATCTCACGCTCACGGTCGTCGCCGAGTTCGAAGCCAACGCGGAGCGCGTCTGGGATGTGTGGGAGGATCCGCGCAAGCTCGAGCGCTGGTGGGGTCCACCAACGTTCCCTGCGACCTTCACACGCCACGAGTTCACAGTGGGAGGTCAATCGCGCTACCACATGACCGGCCCCGACGGGTCAACCCCGCGCGGATGGTGGAGGATCGACGCGATCGACAAGCCACACCGGCTCGACTTCGCAAATGGCCTGGCCGGAGAGGACGGCGAGCCGGTACCCGGCGTGGAACCGATGAGCGGATGCGTCATCTTCGACTCCACCGAGATGGGCACGCGCATGACCGTGGTCACCAACTTCACTGACACCGAACAGATGCAGAAGATGTTGGATATGCGCATGCAGGAGGGCATGACCCAGGCCGTGGGCCAGATCGATGAGCTACTGCCGAGTAGCGCCGCGGTATGACCGAGTGACACCAGGAGCGCAGTGAATTGTGACGACGGGGAGGCAGTCAACCGTCCCCGTCGTCACCCGAGCGCCGGTGAAGTGATCGCCGGACGTTGACCAGCCGGACTCCCCTGTCGGCGTGATCAGAAGCGTGATCGACCGTCGGCGGTTCGCGCGCGACCGCTGTCTCAGATGAGTGAGACAGCCCCTGTCTCAGATCGGTGAGACGCCGCGATACAGGCGGCTGATCGCGGGGATGCCTCGGTTATAGCCCGCGGGCGAAGTGATGTGAGTAGATGGCGAGCCCGTGACTGTGGTAGAGCCGGTGCGCCTGGAATCGCTCCGGGCCTGTACCCGAGTCCAGGTGCAACTGATCGCATCCGAGCCTTCCTCCCTCCTCGACTAGCCAGTCCAGCAGTGCTCCCCCATGGCCCTGACGCTGCGTGTCGGGCGCGGTGGAGAGGTCATCGACGTAGAGATAGTGGCCCCACGCCAGACTGTTGGTGCTCCGGAAGCCGGCGATCGCCACGGCGTGCTTCTGGTCGGATGCGAAGACTCCTACCAGTCTGTAGCCGGCGGGGCGCAACACGATATCGACGTGCTCAACAAACTCCCGCTCATCTCCATACGCGGTTCGTAGCGCTCGCATCGCTGGGTGAGCAAGGTGCGTCTCGCCTGCCGGCAACTCACGGATCTCACCTGTGTTGGTCTGCACAGTGCTCATCCTGGAGCTCCAGCCGGATCGCGGCGTACCGAACTGGCTGCCTCATCGGCTGACGCGAGGAGTGCACCGATGACCTCGCCGCTGCCCATCAGATGCACGCCGATGTTGGCCAGCTCATGCTCTCCACGCTCGTACAGACCCGAGATAGCGTCGCGGACTAGCACCGTGCGGAAGTCGCGCTCGCTCGCCTCGTAAATCGAGGTTCGCGGGCAATTGGGGAAATTGCAGCCCGCGAACATGACTGTCGAGACTGCGTTTTCACGCAGATGCTCCTCGAGCGGTGTGTTGTAGAAGGCTCCCCAACGGGGCTTGTAGATCGCCACCTCTGATGGGCCAAGCGTCTGGACGCCCCCGCTGAGCAACAGCGCACCGTCGAGCCGCAGCTCAGGCTCTGGAAGCAGGTCGCTCGCGAGCTCGCAGCCCGGTGTGTCGCAGATCACGAGCTGCGCACCCGCTGCCAGCAACTCGCGGCGACACCGCTCAGCGTTACTGCCATCCTGCTCGTAAAGACGAACAATATGGACGATGGGACGTCGTGCCTCACGGAAACCTTCGACCAGATGTCGCATTGCTGGCAGCACCGCGGACGTGCCGGCGATCGGAAACCCGCCGGCGTCGAGCACGTCACGCTGAGTATCGATCGTGACGAGCGCCGCCGACGCAAACTGCGGGGCCGTGTAAGGATCGCTCCCTGCATCGGGAATGCTCGATTCCTGGGCGGCGATCCGAAGTGTGTTCACGAGCGCAGGACGATTTGGGACTGGGTAACACGAGCAGCCAGGCGGCCGTCCGCGTCGATCACGTCGGTCTCGACCACGACCACGGACCGTCCTGCGCGCAACGGTCGCGACACCGCCTCGACGCGACCGGAGCGCACAGCCCGCAGGAAGTTGGTCTTGGACTCGATCGTCGTCGTACCCACCGCGCCCTCAGGAAGGTTCAAGAAGGCGCAAATACCCCCGCTGCTGTCGGCGAGGGCCATGATCGCGCCGCCGTGCAGTCCGACTCCCGCGCCGGAGAGGCTGTCTGACCACTCCAGCCGGCAGCGGACCTCCTCGGGCCGGTTGGCGATCAGTTGGATCCCCAGTGTCTTGGCGAACGGGATCGCTTGGTGAATGGCCTCGGTGGCGGAAACGGCGGTGCTGGTCACAACCCAACTATAACCGAATGAAGCCTATGTTACATTGATAAGCCTATGCCAGAAGATGAACACCGGCCCGCCGCGCGACGATCGCGCCGCGAAGAGCGCAAGCAGGAGACCCGCAACGAGCTGGTCGCGGCGGCGGCGAAGGTTTTCGCGCACCGCGGTTTTCACGGCGCCTCAATCGAGCAGATCGCCCAGGAGGCGGGCTACTCGACAGGCGCCGTCTACTGGCACTTCAAGGGCAAGGACGACCTGTTCCTCGCCGTGTATGAGGCGCAGGCGGCAGCGCGGGTGCGCGACATCGAGGCCTTCCAGGAGCGCGCTGAGGGCGATCTTCCGAGGGGAGCTCGTGCCTACGCCGACCAGTTCATGGCCAGGCTGCGACGGGAACCGGAGTTCATGATCCTGACGATCGAGTTCCTCGTCCACGCCTGGCGCAACCCACCTTTGCGAGAGGCTTTCGGCCATCGGATCGCCTGGGGGCGGCTGGCGGCCGCACGCATTCTGGAAGAGGAGACGCGGCGAACGGGCTACGAGCTGCCGATGCCTGCGCAGGACCTCGCAACGGTCCTGCGCGAGCTCGGCGTTGGGCTCGGGCTCGCCAAGCTCGCCGACCCCGATGCGATCCCCGACCGCCTATTCGGGGACTTCGTCGAGAGGCTGTTCGAACTCCAGCGGGCGACACAGCCCGACCCCGAGCAAGCATCACCCGATCGTCGGCCCCTCAGGGATCCCGCTGGCCGCCATTAGCCCAGGACCTCGATGTACCCGTCGGTCCCGTGCACCCGGATCCGCTGCCCGTCGCGGATCAGCCGGGTGGCGCGCTCCACCCCCACGACGGCCGGCAGCCCGTACTCGCGCGCGATCACCGCACCGTGGGTCATGAGGCCGCCGACCTCGGTGATCAAGCCGCCGATCGTCACGAACAGAGGGGTCCAGCTGGGATCGGTGTACGTGGTGACCAGGATGTCGCCCGGCTCGAGGTCCGCCTGCGCCATGTCCAGGATGACGCGCGCCCTCCCCTCGACGGCTCCGGCAGACACTGGGAGACCTACGAGTGCGCCGGCGGGGAGATCCTCACGCCGGTAGCTCCCGGCGAGGACCTCGCCCTCCGAGGTCAGCACTCGCGGCGGCGTCAGCGACAGATATGAGTTGAACGCGTCCTTGCGCTGTCGGACGAGCTCGTCATCCACCTCCTGGTCGCGCACGACGTCGTGAAACTCGTGGAGTGTCAGATAGAAGATGTCCTGCGCCTCGCGCAGCACGCCGGCGAGCTTCAGGCGCTCCGCCTCGCGCAGCAGAGCCTGCTTGTAGACGAAGTAGCGGCTGACCATTCCGTACTTCGGATACTCGCGGTACCCGGTGAAGGTCCTGACCCGGTCGATCATCTGCTTGGTCTCCCCTGCCTTGCGCTCGCCGTCGGGCAGCTCGCGGAGCCGTGCCAGCAGCTCCTGCTCCTTCATCGCGGCTTCTCGCCGTCCCTGCTCGAACCGCTGCGAACCCGCGCCCGGCTCGAAGTTCCTGACATGAGCGAGGATCATCGGCACGAGGGCAGACGGCTGCTCGCTCCACCGCGTCCGGGTGATGTCGATCTCACCAGCGCACCGCATGCCGTAGCTGTCCAGATAGGCCTGGATGGCCTCGCGCGCCTCGTTGCCGCCCGCGAGCGCGGACATGTGGTCCAGGAAGTGCTCGTCATCGACATCCCGCAGGAACGCGATGACGTCCGGGAACGGGCGGATCGCATCTGCCACGTCCAGCAGCGCGAGCCCCATCTGCGAGGTGACGTTCCCGGCCACGGACTGGGTGAGCGTGTCGGCCACGTTCTTCTCGCCCAGCCATTCCCGCATGTGCTCGTTCAGCCACCGACCGGCCTCCGCCGCGGAGGTGATCACCTCCAGGCCGCGCGGATCGAAGATGGCCTGCCTCAGCTCCGGGAGGTCCGCCAGGATGAGCTCGATCAGCTCCGGTCCGGACTTCGCCTCGATCGTCCGCTTCAGCGCGGCGGTCGACGCCTGGCCTTGCTCGATCAGCTCGCCCACGATCGCCGGGTCGGCATCGAGCGGTTCCTGCTCGGCGAGGGCGAACACCCCGGTGAGCTCCTCGTCAGGGCGCGCCGCAACGAAGTCGCCGCGCTCCACGATCGTCCGCAGCGCGTCGCCCATCAGCGGGTCGGACCCCCCCATGGCGCGGAGTAGCGCCGCCCGAGTTGTGGGCGCACCGAGCATCTCGGTGACGTCGACGAAGAGCCTTCCGCCCGCCACAGACATCGGCCGCGGAGTGGTGAGCTGCCACAGCGAGAGCCCCAGCGGCTTGATGGGGTCCGTCATCATCTGCTGGTGTCCCACGGAGACGTAGACGTGGTTCTTGCTATCTCCGGCCTCAGGGACGGGAAAGAGCGTCGTGATCGGGCGGCTCTGCACGATCTGAAACCCGTCCTCAGCCCGGCACCACTCGATGTCCTGGGGGCGCCCGAAGAACTCCTCGATCCGCCGTCCCAGCTGCACGAGCGCCAGGATGTCCCCATCCGCAAGCGCCGGCTGCTCGTTGGCGAGCGTCCGTAGGACGATCGCACCATCGCGCACCGTGTAGACGTCCGGGCTCACCCGTCCTGAGACCAATTCCTCGCCCAAGCCGGGGATGGCCTCCACAACGGCGAGCTTCCGGTTGGAGCTCAGCGGGTCGGCGGTGAACAGGATCCCCGAGGCGACCGGCAGGACCATCTGCTGCACGACCACGGCCATCTGGACGTGCCGATTCTCGATACCACCCCGCAAGCGATAGGTCACGGCCCGCTCGCTGAACAGTGAGGCCCAGCACCGGCGGACGTCTCGCAGGATCGCCTCCAGACCGCAGACGTTCAGGTAGGTGTCGTGCTGACCCGCAAAGGATGCCGTCGGCGAGTCCTCCGCGGTAGCGCTGGAGCGGACCGCGTAGGCGAGGTCCTCGCCATACCGGACCAACGCGCCGGCGACCGCTTCCGTCAGGTCGCCGGGAAGGACGATCTCCTCGATGCTTCCGCGAAGCTCGGCGCTGAGCGCGGCCACGCCGTCTCGGTCCGCGAGCTTCAGGCGGGAGAGGCGATCGAGTTGTGCATGGATCGACGGTGCCTGGGCCACGGTCCGCCGGAATGCCTCTGTCGTGATGCAGAACCCGGGCGGCACTCGCACCCCCTCGATCCGCAGGAGCTCTCCCAGAAGCGCCCCCTTGCCGCCTGCCAGCGCAACCTGAGTCCGGTCGATCTCCTGGATATCCAATACGTCATCGCCCATCCGGTTCACCTCCGTCTGAGTTGCCCGCGCAACCCGTTTGAGATCTCTCTTCCGCCATGCCGCGGGCGATTATGCGGCACGAATCGCGGCCTCATGAGGGCCTTCGATCCGGTATAAATTGGAAGTGGAGAGGAGAGGTTCGCGATCGGCCATTCGAGGCCCTTTGCCAGCGTCAGCAGCCCTCCCTCAACGGTAGGTTCGCGTCGACACCTTGCATCACTCCCCGAAAGAATTCCGCGAGGAGTGTCGGATCGGGGCAAAGATGATCGTAGAAGGGGTGAACGGCGGTCCACATGGGGCCATCCCGACTGACAGGAGATGATCCGAGATGCAATATCTGGTTTCTGTGATCCACGACGGCACCGGCTTGGCCAGCCCGACGGAGGACGCTGCCATCGACTTGTTCAACGAGCGGCTCCAAGCCGAGGGGTACTGGGTGTTTGCCGGCGGCCTCGGGTCGCCCGACCCGGCCACCGTCATCGACAACCGGGGTGAGGAGGCGGTGATCACCGACGGGCCCTTCGTGGAGTCCAAGGAGTACCTCGCGGGCTTCTGGATCATCGAGGCTCCCGACCTCGACGTGGCGCTCGAGCTCGCCGCCGAGGGGTCGAAGGCCTGCAACCGGAAGATCGAGGTGCGGCCGTTCCTGTGAGCGTGGTCGACGTCCGGGAGGCGATCGCCCAAGCCCAGCACGAAGAGTGGGCGCGGGTGGTCGCCGCTCTGACCAGGCGGTTCGGTGACCTCGACATCGCCGAGGAGGCGGCAGCCGAGGCGTTCGCGACCGCCGTCGCGCGGTGGCCGATCGACGGCGTACCGCCCAACCCCGGCGGCTGGCTGACCACCACGGCCAAGCGCAAGGCCATCGACCGGCTCCGGCGCGAGAACAAGCGCGGCGACAAGCACAAGGAGGCTCAGATGTTGCACAACGACGATCCTCCTGAGCCTCTCGGCGCCGTCGAGGACGAGCGGCTGCGCCTGATCTTCACCTGTTGTCACCCGGCCCTCGCCACCGAGACCCGCGTGGCGTTGACGCTGCGCATGGTCGGCGGTTTGACCGTGCCCGAGATCGCCCGTGCCTTCCTCGTGTCGGAGGCCGCCATGGGGCGGCGCATCACCCGAGCAAAGGTCAAGATCAAGGCCGCGCGCATCCCGTATCGGGTGCCGTCCGCGGAGGATCTCCCGGCACGCGTATCAGGCGTTCTCGCCGTCCTCTTCCTCGTCTTCAACGAGGGCTACATGGCGAGTGGCCCCGACACCGATCCCGTACGTCACGATCTGACCGCAGAGGCGATCCGGCTCACGCGCCTGATCCGCGCCCTGCTGCCGCAAGACGGCGAGGTGGCCGGGCTGCTCGCGCTGATGCTGCTCACCGAGGCCCGCGCCACGGCCCGGGTTTCTGCGCTCGGTGAACTGGTCGCCCTCGACGAGCAGGACCGCGGGGCCTGGGACGCGGCGCTCCTAGCCGAGGGTCACAGGCTGGTGCGCGAGCGCCTGGCTGCTGCCGCCGCCGGGGTGGCTGCGGGTCGCTACCAGATCCTCGCTGCGATCAACGCGGTGCACACCTCCGCCCGCGATGTCCGCGACACCGACTGGTCGCAGGTCCTCGCCCTCTACGACCAACTCGTCCGCCTCGACCCGTCGCCGATCATCGTCCTCAACCGAGCCGTCGCGGTCGCCGAGCTCGACGGCCCACGGGCGGCGCTGGAGACCGTCAACGGTCTCCAGGACAAGTTGGCCGACTATCACGCCTACCATGCGACCCGCGCCCACCTGCTGCGCCGGTTGGGGTGCAGCCAGAAGTCACGCGCGGCCTACGACCGAGCCATCGAGCTGGCGGGCAACACCGCCGAGACCGCCTACCTGACACGCCGCCGCGACCAGCTGGGGTAGCGCCCGGGAATCCCAGGTGGTGCGAGCCACGTCGAGAGCTCTATTGGATCCCGGGTCACAGAGCCTCACGGACGACCCATCGCCCATCCCCAACACCAGGCTTGGCCGCGTGGCGCCGGCGATGCGACGGTGGCCGATCTCTCAATGCGCTCGCCGCGAGTAGGACTCGATCATCTCCAGGACGATCTTTTCGGCTTGAGGGCGGCTGAGCTGCATGTCGAGTCGCAGTTGCTTCCACACCAGCACGTCGGTCGCGATCACGAGGGCCGTGAGCCGGCGCTCTCGGGCCGCGCGCGGCAGGCCGGCGAGAAGTGGCTGGAAGACTCTGTTTGCCCAATCGCGGTGGTAGGCCCTCCCCTTGTCCGTTAGGTTGCGGATGGCGGGGATGCGGTCCTCTTGGGAGAGCATGCGTAGGATCGCCGTTCCGTGCGCCTCGTAGTGATCGAACACGTTGGCGACCGCGTCGGGCAAACGATCGACTGGAGCGGCGTCACGGCGCCCGATCTCGCGCATACCCCACCACCTGTATGCGGCGGTGAGTAGCTCGTCTTTGGAGTGAAACCGGGCGAGAAGCGTCTGTTCGGTGACGCCCGCGTCGGCGGCGATCTCGCGCAGGCGGACGTCCTCGTAGGCTCGCGTGCCGAAGTGCTTCCAGGCCGCGGCGAGCAGCGCCTCGCCGGTCGCGGCAGCGGCAGCGGCTCGCGCAGACATCCGATATCGACGTGTTGTGGTAGAAACGCTTGACACTTTCATCTTTGTAGGGCTAAGATGAAGTATATGCGGGTCTTCCAGACTCTCCTGGCGTTCAGCGGCAATGCTCCACCACAGCTGGCGCTCACACGGGAGCTCGTCGAGCGGGGCCACGAGGTGCGCGTTCTGGCCCACAGCGCCGCGAGGGCACGGATCGAGCAGACTGGAGCTGAGTTCGTCGCGATCCGTCGGTGGCTCCCCGACCTCGACATTACGCATCCGGAGACCGACCCGATACGCGACTGGGAGGCGCGCACTCCGCTTGGCGCCGCGAAACGAATGCGCGATGCTCCGATCGCACCGCTGCGGGATGCGGTACGGGAAAACGTCGAACTGCTCGGCGGCTGGGGCGCTGACGTGGTCGTCTTCGATTGGCTTTTCATCGCTGCGCCAGTCGCTGCCGAGCATGTAGGCGTACCCGCGGTCGCGCTCGTTCACTGCCCGTATCCCCTTCCAGTTCGCGGCGCGCCGCCGCTGTTCAGCGGCCAGAAGCCTATGGGGGGTCTGGTGGGTGCCGCGCGCGACCGCCTGCTCAATGCCATGACCAGCCGCTTCTCCGCAGCCGGGCTGCCGATGCTCAACGATGTCCGTGCCGAGCATGGGCTCACGCCGCTTGAGGACTGGAACGACCAGATCCGCAGCGTGCGGGCGATCTACGTGATGACCGCCCCCGAGCTCGACTTCTCGAGCAAAGCCCAGCTCCCCGCGAATGTCCACTACGTGGGCCCCGCGTTCGAGCCATTCGAGAAGCAGTGGCAGTCACTGTGGCCTTCAGAGAACGCCGATCCGCTGGTGTTGATCAGCTTCAGCACGAGCTACATGAACCAGCGCGCGCTCGCCCAGCGTGTCCTCGACGCTGTGGCCGGGCTGCGCGTCCGAGCACTGTTTACGGCCGGGCCCGCACTCGACCCGAGTCAGCTCCGCATCCCTGACAACGCGCGCAGTGTGGCTTTCGTCTCGCATCGAACCGTTCTTCCACACGCGGCGCTCGTCATCACCCACGCGGGCTGGCAAACGGTCAACGCCGCCCTCGCCGATGGCGTTCCGCTCGTCTGTATTCCCGATGGTCGCGACCAGCCGGATAACGCCGCCCGCGTGGTCCTCGCGCACGCCGGCGTGAGGGTCAGCAAGAAGAGCTCCCCTGAGAAGCTGCGCCGCGTGATCTCGCAGGCTCTCGAGGACCAGTCGATCAAACAAGGTGCCCGCGCGATGGCCGGCGCCCTCGCCCGCAGCGACGGTGCGACCGTCATCGCCAACGAGTTGGAGCGCCTCCAGGCACACAACGCCGGGCAGTGACCGGTCGGGCTGGTTAAGCCCCGCGCGGATCGACGTGATCCTGCGCATTACCCGCGCGAGCTGGCTCACGGGTACACGACCCACCACCGCCCCGACCTCAAACTCTCGCCAGTCTCATATGCAACCCTCGATGACGGTGGAAGTTTTGATGACCAAGCTCACCTACACTGCCATCGCCTCGATCCATAAACTATCCGCCGGTGAGAGCTCAAATCCATGTCATCACGCTCGGTGTCGAGGACCTCGAGCGCGCGTTGTCTTTCTACCGCGATGGCCTCGGACTGCCGTTGACAGGCATCACTGGGACTCAGTTCACCGGAGACGAGAAGCATCCGGCCGGGGACGCGGTGATGGTCACGCTGGAGGACGGGCTGATCCTCTCCCTCTACCCCCGCTCCGAGCTGGCCAAGGATGCCGGAGTCTCCCCGAACCACACGGCCGGCTCAGGCATCAGCATCGGACACTTCGTCGACAGTCCTGCCGAGGTCGATCGCATACTCGAGCTCGCGGCGCGCGCGGGCGGGCATGTGCCCGGTCCCGCGCACGAGCGACCCTGGGGGATCTACTCCGGCTACTTCGCCGACCCCGACGGCCACCTGTGGGAGATCATCC
Organism: uncultured Solirubrobacterales bacterium; assembly: GCA_963715535.1. Taxonomy (GTDB): domain Bacteria; phylum Actinomycetota; class Thermoleophilia; order Solirubrobacterales; family Solirubrobacteraceae; genus Palsa-744. The sequence continues at coordinate 491,657 of OY970251.1, forward strand.
ACTACCCGGGCAAGGACGCACCGACAGGCGACGCATCGTGAGATGCCTCCTTGATGGTGTATCGACACGCGCCTCCGACGCCGATACACCGCTGATCGTGACAGCGGAAGTCGAGCAGGTGTGAGTTGAGATGCTCGGGTAAGCCGGCCACGACCCGGGTCATGCCACCACCGCGTACTTGAGGTGCATGACGCCGGGCGCCTCGACCGCCCGCACCTGCTCGAACCGCACCTCCCCCGCCCCGAGATTGTCAAAAAGGCGAGCACCGTCGCCGAGCAGTACCGGAACGACGTGGAGCTCAAGCTCGTTCAGTAGTCCCGCCGCCAGATACTGGTTAACGACCTGAGCGCCGCCCCAAAGCATGATGTCCTCGCCTCCGGCGGCCTCCCTTGCCTGGTCGAGCGCGGACTCGATTCCGTCGGTGACGAAGTGGAACGTGGTTCCTCCCTTCATCTCCAGCGGATCACGCGGGTGATGGGTGAGCACGAAGACGGGGTAATGGTACGGAGGGTCCTCGCCCCACCAGCCCATCCACTGCTCATCGCCCCAGGTACCGCCGCCCACCGGGCCGAACATGTTCCGACCCATCACCCCAGCGCCGACATTCTCGCGCGATTCCTCGATTATCCGTGCGCTCTCGTTGACTTCGCCGCCCTCGTGACCGTGGGATTGGCGCCAGGCGGCCAGCGAAAACATCCACTCGTGGAGCCGCTCGCTACCCTCACCGATCGGATTCTCCTCACTCTGGTTCGCACCGGCGACAAACCCGTCCAGCGAGATCGCGATGTGACATCTGAGCTTGCTCATCATTCCTTCCGGTAGGGCTCTATTTGCCCGTTTTAGGGTGGTCGAAAATTGCCGTGAGGCGATCGTTGAGCAAACGCATTATGAGCTCGTAGGGAAGCGCAAACTTGCGCTGGAGCCAGTAGACGAGCTTGATGTCGGCGGACGTAAAGACCATGTACCGGTTGCGCTCGATCCCGTTGAGGATCTTTTTGGCCACATGCTCGGGGTTGACGGCACGCTTCTCGAAGCCCCTGACGAGCCCTTCGACGGTGGGGCTCTGGCGGTCGACTCCCCGGATTTCCACCGTACCTATCAGCGGTGTCCTGACCGCACCGGGGCAGACCAGGCTGACGCCGATGTCGTGACGGCGCAAGTCGAAGCGCAACACCTCGGAGACTCCGCGCAGCCCGAACTTGCTGGCACTATAGGCCGCGTGCCAAGGCAAGCCGAACAAGCCGGCGGCCGAGGAGACGTTGACGATGTGCCCGCCCCGGCCCGCCTCGATCATTGGTGCTACGAAGCTTTCGAGCACGCTGATTGGGCCCATCAAGTTGATGTCGATCATCTTGCGCCAGTCGCGGTGCTCGAGCCGGTCAATCGTGCCCCACGTTGAGACCCCGGCGATGTTCATCACGACATCCATGCTGGGGTGCGCGGCGTGGATGTCTGCGGCGAGCGCAACGACGGCGTCGTGGTCGGAGATGTCGGCCGGGCACAGATAGCTCACCGTTCCGCCTTTCTCGCCGATCTCGCTTGCGACCGTCGCCAGCCCCTCCTCGTTGATATCGGTCAGGAAGAGATCCGCTCCCTTGGCGCCGGCAGCAAGCGCGGTCGCACGGCCGATGCCGCTTGCCGCGCCCGTGATCAGGCACCGCCTTCCGTTCAAGTTCTTGACGGCCATTTCGCCTCCGTTTTTCTTGATCGCCTATGCCGGGTGCCCAGCATGCGCGTTGGCAGCACAGGACGGTGGTTGGGAATCAGGTCGGGTTCGACCGCGAGGGAGTTCAGGGTCATGGCGAGCATCTCGTAGTGACCAACGAGCATGCAGAGCTCGATCAGCTCTAGATCGTCGAGCATCCCTCGCAATCGCTCCCACACCTCGTCACCGATTCGCCGGTCCGTGTGAAGCTCGTTCAACGGCGAGCAGCAGGGCTGCGCTGCGCTCGGACCAATCGTGCACGGAGGCGCTGACTCTGACACGCGCAATCTCCTGCTCGGTCAACCCCGCATCCCGGGCTAGGCGCTCGTGCTGGGCCCACTCGTAGTCGCAGCTCGTGTTGTGCGCTACCCGCAAGATCACGAGCTCGGTGTCCCGACGAGGCAGCCTGCCGCGCGGCATCAACACTGCCGCGAATCTCAGCCAGCGACGGAAGAGCCGGCGATGCCGGGCAAGCGTGCTGAAGATGTGCGGAGGATCTCCCCCAACTGCCACGCCGGCGAGCTTTACGATCCCCCAGTTCACCCACCCGAGCTCGCGAATGCCCCCGGGACGGATACGTGGACTGTGGCCTTCCCCCATCAGTCGAAGCACGCTAGCAGATTCACGAACATTTATGTTCGTGAATAGACTGGTGTCTGTGAGCGCCAACCGACTTCCTGCGGGACGCCACGGCCTCAGCCGCGAGCTTGTGGTCGAATCGCAGCGCGAGCGCGTACTGCGTGCGGTGGCCGAGGCAACCGCGGAACGCGGCTACGCCAACGTCTCGGTGGCCGAGATCCTCAAGCGCGCCGGCGTCTCCCGCGAGACCTTCTACGAGCAGTTCGCCAACAAGGAGGACTGCTTCCTTGCGGGCTACGAGTACGCACTCGGCGTTATCTCGCACGAACTGCAGGAGGCGATCCCGCCACCGCCCGGGTCCGACGACGGTCCGCTTGAGCGACTGGACCGCTTCGTCGAACGCTACCTGGCGGCACTGGCCAGAGAGCCGGCATTCGCCCGAGCCGCTCTGATCGAGAGCTACGCCGCCGGTCCTGTCTCCGTCAAGCGGCGCAGCGAAGGCCAAGCACGTGGAGCCGAAGCGATTGCCGCGCTGGTCGAAGCTCGAGACGAGCGCCAGCGCTTCGCGTGCGAAGCATTCGTGGCAACGGTCGTTGGGCTGGCAACCCAACGGATTGGCTCCGGCCACAGCCACGAACTACCCGACCTGCACACGCCGTTGATGGACTTCGCTCGATCGAGCATGCAAGCCGTCGGCATCGGGAACCACGATCCACCCGTCATTCCACCGATTGACAGGTCCGGTCGCGGCCAACCGCCTAGCCGGCGTTAGCGGATCCGCTTGGAGCGAGATCGCGTGCGCGCGGACCCGCCTGCAAACAGACCGGTCTGTCTGATATTGTTGCGGCGCAAGCCAGCAGACCAGCCTGTACGAAAGGAAAGCGATGGCAGCAACAAGCACCGAATCGACCCGTCGCGAGCTCCCGGCACGCGTTGCCTTTGGGCTCCTGACCTCGATCCTCGTGACGTTGCTTGCCAGCTCGAGCGCACCGACGCCGTTGTACGCGACCTATCAGGCGCGCTGGGGCTTCTCGCCCGTCACGATCACAGTGATCTTCGGCGTGTACGCCGTCGCCGTCCTCGCTTCGCTGCTCGTGACGGGCTCGCTGTCGGACCACGTCGGGCGCCGACCGGTTCTGATCGGCGCTCTTTGCGCCCAGGCGATTGTGATGCTGCTATTCGCTCTCGCCGGTGGAGTCAACGTGCTGCTCGTGGCCCGGGTGCTGCAGGGCCTGGCTACCGGTGCCGCGCTCGGCGCCATCGGGGCGGGGCTCGTCGACCTGCATCCGGGACGTGGGGCTGTCGCCAACGCCACCGGTGCGATGAGCGGCACCGCGAGCGGTGCGCTCATCTCAGCGCTACTCGTCCAGTTGCTGCCCGCACCGACGAAGCTCGTCTACCTGGTGCTGATGGTTCTGTTCCTGCTCCAGGCGGCCGGCGTGTGGGCAATTGCTGAGACCTCGCCACGTGCCCCGGGGATCCGGCGGGCGTTGCGCCCCACGATCGCCGTCCCGGCGCGAGTGCGCGAGGCGCTGCTGATCGCCGCGCCGTCGCTGATAGCGGTTTGGGCGCTTGCGGGCTTCTACGGCTCGCTCGGTCCGTCGCTCGCCGCCCAGGTGAGCCGGTCCGGTTCGACGATCCTCGGCGGCGCGGCGCTGTTCGCGCTTGCCGCCAGCGGTGCGCTGACGGTCCTGCTCTTCCATCGGACCGAGCCGCGCCGCTTCGCGCTCGCCGGCAATGGGCTGGTCATTGTCGGCGTCGCGATCGTCTTGTGGTCGTTGGGGGCCACGTCGGTCGTCGGGTTCTTCGTGGGCACGGCCGTCGCCGGCGCCGGATTTGGCGCCGGGTTCCAGGGCGGCCTGCGCACGATCGTGGCCCTGGCCGACCCGGCCGAGCGGGCCGGGGTGATCTCGGTCGCCTACATCGTCTGCTACTTGGCGATGGGCCTACCGGCGATTCTTGCCGGAGTCCTTGTCGTCCACAGCACGGTGACCCGAACCGCTCAGGAGTTCGGCATCGCCGTGATCGCACTCGCGGCGATTACGGCTGTCGGCACTATCCTCAGCGCACGCCGCACCGCGCGGCAGCACTGCCTGTCCCCAGCCTTGCAAAATGAGTAAGGGAGCCCAGCAGCCCAAGGCGGTCAAGAGCTCGCCGCGGGAGCGACTGCTCCAGGCGGCGAGCGAGCTGTTCTACGCCGAGGGCGTCCAATCCGTCGGCATCGACCGTGTGATTGAGCGCGCCGGGGTGGCCAAGGCCTCGCTCTACAGCACGTTTGGCAGCAAGGAGCAGCTCGTCTGCGCCTACCTCGACGGCCGACGCACCCAGACGCTGGAGCGACTACGGGCGGCGGTGGACGCAGTCAAGGATCCCGTCGAGCGGATCCTAGCCGTGTTCGACGCCCAGGCTCAGCTGTTCCGCACGCCCGGCTACCACGGCTGCGCATTCGCCGCGGCGGTCGCCGAGGCGCCGGCCGGCGGGCGCGTCGATGAGGCCGCCGAGTCCTACCGCCGTGACATCCGCGCCCTGTTCACCGAGCTCGCCACTGCCGCGGGAGCCCCGTACCCGATGCTCCTCGCCAGCCAACTCCAGTTGATCTACGACGGCGGAGGGCTCGCCGCCAAGATGGACCGGGACGCCTCCATCGCCGCCCCCGCACGCGCTGCCGCAACGGTGCTCGTCGCCGCCGGGATAAGGCCCCGATCGAGCGAACCCATTTGATGGTCTCTATCGCATCCTTGAAAGCGAGATGCTGTAGCTGACGATAAGACGGCCCCCTAGGCGATCTTCGCCAATACGGAGCTGGTGGTGGGACGGTCGGGCGGTACGCAGACCATCCCCTCGCTGAACCCAGCCGAGCCGATCCCTAGGGCGGCGTTGAGTCGGTCGAGGTTGACAAGCGTCAGCAGTGCGGTGATCTCGACAAGCTGCTCGTCGCTGAAGTGCTCCTTCATCCGTGCGACCAGCTCGTCAGTGACCTCTACGGGCGTCCGCATCACGGCGACCGCGTAGTCGAGCGCCAGCTTCTCGCGTTCGGTGAACAGATCGCTCTGGCGGTAGCGCGCCAGCGCCAGCAGCTGCTCGTCGGAGAAGCCGGAGTTGCGGCAGATCTGCGAGCCGAGGTCGACACAGAACTCACAGCCGATCATCTGCGCGCCCTTGAGCTCGACCAGGTTCTTGAGCCGCTCGTCGACGGACTTCCCCTTGCGCACCGCCTGATTGAACTTGCCCATCCCCATCATCATCTTCGGTTGGTGAGCCCAGATCTCCATTGGCTCGATCCCGCTGCCGTTGCGCGGCTCGCGGCCTGTCAGCTTCTTGATCATCCTCGGTCCGAGCCTGTAGACCAACTTGACCTTGAGACCAGCGTCAGCCTGCTTGACTCCGTTAGATACGCGCCATTTCGGCACCTCCTGTCACATCGCTTGGTGTTTGCGGGTCTATCCGATATGACCCGTGAGAGCAGGAGGATGTGACAGCGATGGACGAACTCGAACTGGCCAATACATTCGACCGCCGGCGACCCCAGCTGCGCGCAGTCGCTTACCGGATCCTCGGCTCGCTTAGCGAAGCCGACGACGCCGTGCAGGAGGCGTGGCTACGACTGGAACGGACCGGTGCCGAGCAAATCGAGAGCATCGAGGGATGGCTGACGACGGTCGTCGCCCGGATCTGTCTGAACATGCTGCGCTCCCGACGGACCCGTGGCGAGCAGCCACTTGACGGTTTTCTGCCGGAGCCGATCATCGACAACCCGGTGGTCGGAACCGATCCCGAGCACGAGGCTCTGCTGGCGGACTCGGTCGGGATAGCGCTGCAGGTCGTGCTGGACACGCTCGGCCCAGCCGAGCGGCTCGCGTTCGTGCTGCATGACATGTTCGCGGTGCCGTTCGGGGAGATCGCGGCGATGATCGACCGCTCACCGCAGGCAACCCGCCAGCTGGCCAGTCGCGCCCGTCGCCGCGTACGCGAGACGGCGCCACCACCGGACCCGGACCTGATCCGCCAGCGGGCGGTCGTCGACGCCTACTTCGCCGCCGCTCGCGAGGGCGACCTTGACGCACTGGTAGCGGTGCTCGACCCGGACATCGTGCTGCGCGCTCACCGCCGCGACGGCGATCCACTCGAACTGAACGGGGCCGATCGGGTCGCGCGCGGTGCAATGGGCGCGCGGCGTTTCGCGCCGTACGTTCGTCCGGCGCTCGTAAACGGCACCGCCGGCGCGGTCGCTTTTGACGGCGAGCAGCCATTCGCGGTACTGGCGTTCACGATCGTCGACGACCGAGCGGTGACGATCGACGTGTTCAACGACCCTGAGCTTGTCGCCAGACTCGACATCCACGGGATCACCGCCTGAACGGCGAGCCACCGTCAACGTCGGGATGCAACAACCGATGACCAAATCGATCGGTAATCGAGAAGCGTCGGCCACCGAGCCGCTCTAGCATGACCGTCATTGAGCCGCGGTCGCAGACTCCGTGGAGTGTGCACCTGTGGCGTCAACTGTCGATTTTGGGCCTCACCGTTCGTCTGCCTCACCGTTCGTCTTAATACGACCGTGCACACCGGGTCGATGCGACCCACGACTTTCAGGAGTGACCATGACCGGCTCTTCCACCCAGGGAATTAAGACCGTGCTGCATCCCGTGTCCGACCTGGCGGCTGCCAAGGCGGTGTACACCGCCCTGCTCGGCATCCCGCCGCAGGCCGACGCGGACTACTACGTCGGCTTCGAGGCCGAGGGCCAGCACATTGGGCTGGTGCCGGGCGGGTGGGGATCGGATCTGGCACTCAGCCTCGATCTCGCCTAACCGATCGAGATCGATGAACATGGCCACGAGGACGAACACGCGGTTGTCCGCGCCGCACGCCGCCGACAGTCACGAGGCGATCCGCGTGCACGGCGCACGCGTCAACAACCTCAAGGACATCAGCGTCGAGATCCCCAAGCGTCGGCTGACGGCATTCACCGGCGTCTCCGGCTCGGGCAAGAGCTCGCTGGTATTCGGCACGATCGCCGCGGAGTCCCAGCGGCTGATCAACGAGACCTACAGCGCCTTCGTGCAGGGCTTCATGCCGACGCTGGCGCGACCCGAGGTCGATGTGCTCGAAGGGCTGACGACGGCGATCATCGTCGACCAGGAGCGGATGGGCACCGACGCTCGCTCGACGGTCGGCACCGCCACCGACTCAGGCGCGATGCTGCGCATCCTCTTCAGCCGGCTCGGCAAGCCACATATCGGCTCGCCCCAGGCGTTCTCGTTCAACGTCGCTTCGATCTCGGGCGCCGGGGCGGTCACGTTCGAGCGCGGTGGTCGCACGACGAAAGAGAAGCGAAGCTTCAGCATCCTCGGTGGCCAGTGCCCTCGCTGCGAGGGTCGGGGCTCGGTGTCCGACATCGACCTCACTCAGCTCTACGACGACAGCAAGTCGCTCAAAGAGGGTGCGCTGACGGTCCCCGGCTACAGCATGGATGGCTGGTACGGGCGGATCTTCCTGGGCTGCGGTTTCTTCGACCCGGACAAGCCGATCAAGAAGTACACCTTGAAGGAATTGAATGATCTGCTCCACAAGGAGCCGACCAAGATCAAGGTTGACGGCATCAACCTGACCTACGAGGGTCTGATCCCGCGAATCCAGAAGTCGATGCTCTCCAAGGACGTCAACTCGCTGCAGCCCCACATCCGCGCCTTCGTGGAGCGGGCGGTCACGTTCACCACCTGTCCCGAGTGCAACGGCACCCGGCTCAGCCCGGAGGCGCGCTCGTCGAAGATCAAGGGGATCAACATCGCCGACGCCTGCGCGATGCAGATCAGCGACCTGGCGGCGTGGGTGAGCAAACTCGAGAACAAGTCGGTCGCGCCACTGCTCGACGCGCTGCGCGCGACACTCGACTCGTTCGTGGACATCGGGCTCAGCTACCTCTCGCTCGAGCGGCCCTCGGGCACGCTGTCGGGCGGCGAGGCCCAGCGCGTCAAGATGATCCGTCAGCTCGGCTCCTCGTTGACCGACGTCACCTACGTCTTCGACGAGCCCACGATCGGGCTCCACCCCCACGACATCGAGCGGATGAACGAGCTGCTGCTGCAGCTGCGCGACAAGGGAAACACCGTGCTCGTCGTGGAGCACAAGCCGGAGACGATCGAGATCGCCGACCATGTCGTCGATCTCGGCCCGAAGGCCGGGACCGACGGCGGCGAGGTGATGTTCGAGGGGACCGTCGAGGGGCTGCGGACAAGCGACACGATCACCGGCCGCCACCTCGACGACCGGGCTACCCTCAAGGAGGAGGTGCGGACGCCGGACGGCACCCTAGAGATCCGCGGCGCCAGCACCCACAACCTGCAGGACATAGACGTCGATATTCCGCTCGGGGTGCTGGTCGTCATCACAGGCGTGGCCGGCTCGGGCAAGAGCTCGCTGATCGACGGCTCGATTGTCAATTCCCGGCCGCCCCGCGATGGGGTCGTCTCGATCGACCAGGCAGCTATCAAGGGCTCGCGGCGCAGCAACCCGGCGACGTACACCGGATTGCTCGACCCAATCCGTAAGGCGTTCGCGAAGGAGAACGGGGTCAAGCCGGCGCTGTTCAGCGCCAACTCCGAGGGCGCCTGTCCGAACTGCAACGGCGCCGGTGTGATCTACACCGACCTGGCGATGATGGCCGGCGTTGCCGCCCCCTGCGAGGTATGCGAAGGCAAGCGCTTCCAGGCCGAGGTGCTCGAGTACAAGTTCGCCGGCAAGGACATCAGCGAGGTGCTCGCGATGCCGATGGTCGAGGCCGAGAAGTTCTTCGGCGCTGGCAGGGCGAAGACGCCGGCAGCGCACAAGATCCTCGACCGGCTTGCCGATGTCGGGCTCGGCTACCTCAAGCTCGGCCAGCCCCTCCCCACCCTCTCCGGCGGTGAGCGACAGCGGCTCAAGCTGGCCACAAAGATGGCGGAGAAAGGCGACGTCTACATCCTCGACGAGCCCACCACGGGCCTGCATCTCGCCGACGTCGAGCAGCTGCTCGGTCTGCTCGACCGGCTCGTCGACTCCGGCAAGTCGGTGATCGTCATCGAGCACCACCAGGCGGTGATGGCCCACGCCGACTGGATCATCGACCTCGGCCCCGGAGCCGGCCATGACGGGGGACGGATCGTCTTTGAGGGAACGCCTGCGAAGCTCGTGGCCGATCGCTCCACCCTCACCGGGGAGCACCTCGCGGCCTACGTCGGCGCCTGACCGAGGCCCTCGTTCAGCCACGTTCGCGAACGACGCAGCGGAAGCCAATGTGGCTGGTGGAAGTGTCGATCGCCTCGGGTTGGCGAGCGGCAGGGCGGTAGCGCAGACAGTAGCTGGGCGCGCAGAGATGCGAGCCACCCTTGATGACACGACGAGGGATGTTCCCACCAGGTCTTCCAAGGTCGTAGCTTGCCTCGGGAGTCGCCACGTGCGGGTTGAGCGGCGGCTTGCAGCAGGCGCTTGGAGTCGCCTCGTGGCTCAGGTTGCGAGGCGACCAGTAGTCGATCGTCCACTCCCAGACGTTCCCAGTCACATCGTGGAGTCCGAAGCCATTGGCCGGAAAGAGACCCACGGGCGATGTGCCACGCCACCCCTTCGCGCCGGTGTTACGCCAGGGGAACTCGCCTTGCCAGAAATTTGCCATCAGCTCTCCCCCGGGTCGCTGATCGTTACCCCAAGCGAAGGCCGCACCGTCGAGTTCTCCGCGGGCCGCATACTCCCACTCTGCCTCACTTGGCAGTTGCTTGCCAGTCCATTTCGCGTAGGCGTGGGCGTCCTCGAACGCGACGTGGGTGACCGGATGATCGGCGCGCCTTGAGCTCTCACTGTCAGGTCCCCAGGGATGGCGCCAGCTTGCATCGGGCACATAGGCCCACCAGCGGCCCGGGTCGTTCAGCGGCACAGGAGCAGACGTGGGATGAAAGACAAGCGATCCCTCGCACAGCAGTGCAGGATCGGCATCGGGATAAGCGGCTGGGTCGGGCGGGCGCTCGGCAAGGGTGAGGTATCCAGTCTCCTCGACGAAGCGGGTGAACTGCGCGACGGTGACCGGTCCGCGGTCGATCGCAAAGCCACTGACAGCCACCTCACGCACAGGCGCCTCTTCGGGATAGAAATCAGCCGAGCCCATCCGGAAGCTGCCTGCGGGGATCTGGATCATGCCTTCACGAGTCATTTCTCAAGGATCGTAGGGCCGAGTCGCCCATTGGCCAAGCAGGACGCCCGAGCAAGCGAACAATTGTGTTCGTAAGGGTCGTTGAGCCTGACAAATCATGGTCTTTCTCACCCTGATCGGATGATGTCGTTCGCCTGACCTCGACCTACGCTTTACCTCTGTTGCTTTGCATCCAACTACCGCAAACGTAAGGGTAAGCCAATGGCCAAGTCGTTCAAAGGCATCATCAACGTCGATATCCGTGACTCGGAGCCCGACTGGTCGCCGTTTGAGCCTCCGAAGGCTCCGGAGGGCTCGCCGAACGTCCTGTACATCGTGCTCGATGACGTCGGCTACTCGGCGATGAGCTGTTACGGAGGGCCGATCGAGACGCCGAACATCGACAGGATCGCCGCACGGGGCGTGCGCTACACGCAGTGGCACACAACCGCCCTGTGCTCGCCCACGCGCTCGTGCCTGCTGACAGGGCGCAACCACACGCGCAACAGCATGGCCTGCATCACCGAGGCGGCGATCGGGTTTCCCAACGCGAGCGGCACGGTACCGCCGGAGAACGGCATGCTCCCTGAGATCCTCGGCGAGCAGGGTTGGAACACGTTCATGGTCGGCAAGTGGCATCTGTGCCCAACCGACGAGATGAACCTCGCCTCCACGCGCCGCAACTGGCCGAGTGGCCGTGGCTTCGAGCGTTGGTACGGGTTCCTCGGCGCCGAGACGAATCAGTGGTATCCGGATCTGGTTCACGACAACCATCCGGTCGATCAGCCAAGCACCCCCGAGGAGGGCTATCACCTCACCGAGGACCTCACCGACAAGGCGCTCGAGTTCATCAAGGACGCCAAGGCTGTGGCCCCGGAAAAGCCGTTCTTCCTCTACTACTCCCCTGGGGCATGTCACGCACCCCATCACGCGCCCAAGGAGTGGATCGAGAAGTTTAAGGGCCGTTTTGACATGGGCTATGAGGCATTGCGCGAGCAGACCCTCGCCAGGCAGAAGCAGCAGGGCATCGTCCCGCCTGATACGGAGCTGCCACCGGTCAATCCGATCGGCACGCCCGAGACGCGCACGAGCACCGATGGCAAGCCGTTCCCGGAAATCGACACGACTCGGCCATGGAACTCGCTGAACGACGAAGAGAAGCGGCTGTTCGCACGAATGGCCGAGGTATACGCGGGCTTCCTTGGCCACGCCGACCACGAGATCGGTCGCGTGCTCGACTACCTCGAGCAAAACGAGCTGCTCGAAAACACGCTTGTGGTCGTGGTCTCCGACAACGGCGCCAGCGGCGAGGGCGGCCCGAACGGCTCGGTCAACGAGATGAAGTTCGCCAACGGAGTCCCCGACGACCTGCAGGCGAACCTTGCGCGGATCGACGATCTCGGCAGCCCGAAGACCTACAACCACTACCCGACCGGCTGGGCGATGGCCTTCAACACGCCGTTCAAGATGTGGAAGCGCTACGAGTTCAACGGGGGAACCTCCGACCCATGCATCATCTCCTGGCCGGCCGGCACGAAGGCGCGCGGCGAGGTGCGCGAGCAGTACTACCACGCGATCGATCTCGTCCCGACGATCCTCGACGCTCTCGGGGTCAGCGTTCCCGAATCTGTCAAGGGTCATGTGCAGACGCCATTCGACGGGGTCAGCATGCTCGACAGCGTCGATGACGCCTCGGCTCAGTCCAAGCGCAGGACACAGTTCTACTCGATGCTCGGCTCCCGCTCGATCTGGCACGAGGGCTGGAAGGCGGTGACCACGCATGCCACGATGGCCGGCTGGAGCAACTTCAACGCAGACGATTGGGAGCTGTACAACACCGACGTCGATCGTTCAGAGCTCAACGACCTCGCCACCGCCCAGCCGGAGAAGCTCAGAGAGCTCGTCAACATCTGGTTCGCGGAAGCAGGCGCAAATGGGGCGTTCCCACTCGATGATCGCTCGCCCGTTGAAATCCTCATGACGCCGCGACCGCAGCTCTCGGCATCGCGCGAGCGGTATGTGTATTTCCCGGACGCGGCGCCCGTGAGCGAGTGGCAGGCAGTCAACACACGCAACCGGTCTTTTGTGATCGGCGCGCTCGTCGATCTGCCCGCACCTGGAGCGCAGGGTGTGCTGTTTGCGATTGGCTCACGCTTCGGTGGCCACGCGCTGTACGTCAAGGACAATCGCCTGCACTACGTCAACAACTTTGTAGGCATCACCGAGCAGATGATCGTCGGCTCGGAGGATCTGCCGACTGGTGAGAACCTGATCCTCTCAGCGTCGTTTGAGAAGGAAGACCAGGAGCCCGGTTGCGCCGTGGGCACGCTCTCTCTTTACCACGGCGAGAAAAAGGTAGGCGAGAACAAGATCAAGACTCAGCTGGGAGCGTTCGCGGTAGCCGGCGCGGGCTTGTACGTAGGCCGCCACGGCGGTGAGCCACTCACCGAGGACTACCCGGGTGCGGCCCCCTACCGGTTCACCGGTGGAACGCTCAACCGAGTCGCTATCGACGTCAGCGGCGAGCCGTATGTCGATCTCGAGCGTGAAGCAGAGACACTGCTCAAGCACCAATGACCACCAGCGCACGGCTTGATTTCAGAGCCTGCCATTGGAGCGGGCGATGAGCGACACGCTCCAGTCTTGGAACGACACCCCGACACGACGGGCGATCGTCGAGTTCGTCGAGAACGTCACACGGGAGGACAGCCCCCACTATCTCGCGGTGCCCGATCGAGTGGCGGTGTTCGACAACGACGGCACGCTTTGGTGTGAGAAGCCGATGCCGATCGAGCTGGGATTCATCCTCGTCCGGCTCGCCGAGATGGCCGAGAAGGATGCGTCGCTGCGCGATCGGCAGCCCTGGAAGGCCGCGTGCGAGCGGGACTTCGCGTGGCTGGGGGCGGTGATCACCAAGCACTACCACGGCGATGACAGCGACGTGAAGGTGCTGATGGGAGGCATCTTGCGCGCGTTTGCCGGGATGACGGTCGAGGACTACGCGGCGGCCGCGAACGCCTTCCTATGCGAAGCGAATCATCCGAGCATCGGCCGCAGCTTCCGTGACTGCGGCTACTTGCCGATGATCGAGCTGCTGCGCTACCTCGAGGCCAACGGGTTCACCAACTACATTGCCTCCGGCGGAGACCGCGACTTCATGCGCCCCGTCACCGACGAGATCTACGGTATTCCCGCCGAGCACGTCATCGGCAGCTCAAACGCACTGCGCTATCAGCATGACGAGTCAGGGGGCAACCTCGTGTACCTGGCGGAGGCCGACGTGTTCGACGACGGCGACACAAAGCCCGTGCGTATCTGGAGCCGCATCGGCCGGCGCCCAGTCGTGGCCGGCGGCAACTCCAACGGCGACATCCCGATGCTCCACTACACCGGTGGGCCATCCCGCCACGGGCTGCGTCTCCTACTCCTCCACGACGATCCGCAGCGCGAGTTCGACTACACCGCCGGCGCCGAGGAGTCTTTGAAGCGCGCTGACGAGGAGGGCTGGACCGTGGTCAGCATCAAGAACGACTGGGCAACCGTCTTCGCCGACATCGGGAGATAGCCAACCTGGGAGGCTCTCAAGTCAATATCGTATTCCGATATCGCATTACGATATGATGTCGTCATTCTCGATGACCTGACAGATGAGCAGTACAAGCAGATCCTGAACCTGCGCACAGGTCTGCGCCGCTTCCTGCACTGGAGCGAGGAGGAGGCCGACGCGCACGGCCTGACCCCGGCCCAGCATCAGCTTCTACTCGCGGTACGCGGCAGCAGCGCACAGCAGGGGCCGACGATCAGCGAGCTCTCCGAGGCGCTTGTGCTTCGCCACCACAGCGTGGTGGGTCTCGTCGACCGCGCACAGAGCGCGGGCCTCGTGACACGCCAACGCGACCCGACGCGCCATTCGCTCGTGCACATTCAGCTCACCGATCTCGGTAAAAAGGCACTGCGCGATCTATCGCAAACTCACCTGCAAGAGATCGCGGAGCTCGCGCCCGCGATGCAGGCCCTGTGGCAGGCAATCGCGACTTCACAAACCCCGTCGCTTGCGCGCCCTCCCGTCGGCGAGCCTGTGCAGAGGGCACAGTGACCTCACGCGAGCGAGTCTCACGCCTCGGCGACTTCACGCTTGGACCGCAGGTCCTGCGGCTGTGTGCGCTCGCCGTGCCCTTGGGAGCGATGAGCGCCGTGTGCGCGCTGGCGCTGCTGCGGCTCATCGGCTTGATCACCAACCTGGTCTTCTACCAGCGAATCGGCACATCTCTGGTGGCACCGGGAGCCAATCACCACTCCCCCATCTTGATCCTGCTCGCGCCCACGCTGGGCGGGCTACTCATCGGCTTGATGGCGCGCTTTGGCTCCGAGAAGATACGCGGCCACGGAATGCCCGAGGCGATCGAGGCGATCCTCACACGCGGCAGTCGCATCCAGCCGCGCGTGGCCCTGCTGAAGCCGATCTCGGCGGCTGTGAGCATCGGCAGTGGCGGGCCGTTCGGCGCGGAGGGACCGATCATCATGACCGGCGGAGCTGTGGGATCGGTGCTCGCCCAACTCCTGCACACGAGCGCCGACGAACGCAAGACGCTACTGGTCGCGGGGGCTGCGGCCGGCATGGCCGCCACTTTCAACGCGCCGCTGGCCTCGGTGCTGCTCGCGGTCGAGCTGCTCCTGTTCGAGTGGCGCCCGCGGAGCTTCATCCCGGTCGCTACCGCGGTTGCCACCGCCACTGTGTTGCGCTGGTCACTGCTTGGCGCGGGACCCGTGTTCGGGGTCAGCATCGGCGCGGTGCACATCGGCGCGGGCATCGAGCTGCTGTGCGTGCTCGTGGGGCTCAGCTCGGGGCTCTTGGCGATCCTCGCCACAGGGCTCGTGTATTTCTCCGAGGACAGCTTCGCGCGACTTCCGATCCACTGGATGTGGTGGCCTGCGATCGGCGGGCTGATCGTTGGCATCGGCGGACTGATCGAGCCCCGTGCGCTGGGTGTCGGCTATGACGTCATCCGCGAACTGCTTCAAGGCCGCGCGACGATGTCGCTGATCCTCGGCATTCTGCTGGTCAAGACCGCGATCTGGGGACTGTCGCTCGGCTCGGGCACATCCGGTGGCGTGCTCGCGCCCACATTCATGATCGGCGCGGCGCTCGGCGCCCTGGAGGGCACGGTGCTGCCGGGCGTGGCCCCGGGGTTCTGGGCGATCGTGGGGCTGGCGGGCGTGCTCGGTGGGGTCATGCGCTCGCCGCTCACAGGGGTCGTCTTTCCGCTTGAGCTCACCCACGCCTGGCCGCTCGTGCTGCCTTTGCTGGTCGCCGCGACAAGCGCGTATGCGCTCTCGGCGCTGACATTGCGTCGCTCCGTGCTCACCGAGAAGGTCGCCCGGCGTGGGCTGCACCTGACCCGCGAGTATTCCGTCGACCCGCTCGAGGCGTTGCTTGTCGAGGAGGTCATGAGCCGCGACTTCGTCACGATCGACAGCCGCGAGCGACTCGACGTGCTGTTGGACATCGCGATCCACTCGAGCCAGCCGCTCTACCCCGTACTCGATGAGAACGAGCGGATGATCGGTGTACTCACGCGGGATTGCCTGCTGCGCGAGGGTATCTCAGAACCGACACCGTTGGTCGCCGAGATAACCCTCCGCGACCCTGTCACCGTCCATCCGCACGACACGCTTCGTCAGGTCGCGCAACGCTTCGCGGAGTCGACGCTCGGCTGCGCGCCCGTGGTCGAGCGCGAGCAGCCCGATCGCTTGCTCGGCATCGTCACAACCGAGGATCTTCTGCATGCTCGCCTACTCGATATGCACGAGGAGCACCGGCGTGAGCGCATCCTGGGCGTCCGTGAGGCTACTCCCTACGCGGAGGTCGCATAAGGTGAGCCACGGCTGGTTTGTCGTGCGCTGGCTGCACATCCTCGCGATGGCGTTCTTCGTCGGCGGCCAGTTGTTCCTCGCCGCGATCGTCGTACCCGTGGAGGACAAGAACGGGAGGTTGTACAGCGCAGCTGCACTGAACCCAACTGCACCCTGCGATGCGGCGAGAGCTAGACGAGCTCAACCGGCAGCACATCCGTACGCGCGACGGCCGCCTCCCGTGCGCCCGCAAGAGCTGTGCGGCGCTCGTCTTGCATGTAGCCGTCCAGGGCCTCCCGCGAGGGAAACTCCAGGGTTTGGATCTCAAGCGGCGCCCCGCCTGCGCCGTCAGTGCGCAGCCGTTGCAGCACCCGCGCTCCGTGGTCGCTCATCAGCCCCAGAACGCTGTCCTCGTATGCGCAGAGCGCCTCCTCGGTGCCCGGCTTGGACCAGAGCAAAACACACAGATAGATACTCATCCTTCGAGCCTAACCCACGACGCGCCAGGCAGCCCTCAGCGCCGGCTCGTTGCCTCAAACGCCCAGCGCGAACAATGGCCAGCGACCGGGCACGCCCTTCAGCTCGTGATAGCCGCGATCCTCAAACGTGAACGGTCCGCCCACCACCGTCCCGAACACGGTGCCCGACACGAGCACCTCGTCCGCTCCGGCAAGCGCACCCACGCGCGAGGCGATGTGAACCGCCATGCCGCCAACGTCCTCGCCGATCAGCTCGCACTCCCCTGTGTGGATGCCTACGCGGATCTCGAGTCCGATCTCTCGCGCGGCAGCGGTGATCGCCAGCGCACAGCGCAAAGCCCGCGATGGAGGCCCGTCGAAGGTGACGAGAAAGCCGTCCCCCACCGTCTTGACCTCGCGACCACCGAAGCGGGCCAGTTGTGTCCGCACATGCGCATCGTGCTCTGCCAGCAAATCGCGCCAGCGGCCGTCACCCAACTTGGCCGCCCGCGCCGTCGCATCAACGATGTCGGTGAACATCACCGTCAGCAATCGGCGGGCGAGCTCCCCGTGTCTGCGAGCGCCCGTCAGAAACTCCTCGATCTCCTCGACGATCGCGTCGCTGTCGCCGACGAACGGCAGCGAGTCCACTCCTTCCAACTCGACATGGCGGGCTCCCGCAATGTGCTCGGCCAGATAGCGCGAATGACGCGGATCCCAAGCCGCGTCGCCGGATCGATGCATGACAAGCGTTGGCACGCGCACGCGAGGCAGTACGTCGCGCACGTCGAGCTCGGCCGACGCGTTCAACAGGACACGAGCCTGATTGGGACTCGCCGCGAGACGCTGCAAACGCGCGAACCATGCCGCCAACGTGGTTTCCTCGGCCATCGAGGGCGCCATCACCGAGAGCACTGGACCACCGGGCTCACCCCAGGAGGCGAGCGTCCGCTCGGTCCACTGCGCGCGATCCTCGATCCTCATCGCCCAGTCGTAGTCGGGAGCCCATGTGGTACGAGCGATCGACGCGTACATGATCAGCGCGCCGATCCGCTCGGGATGGTTTGCGGCCAGCAGTGTGCCGACAGGCCCGCCCAAACCGTAGGTGAGCAGCGCGGCACGCTCGCTGCCGACCGCATCGAGCACCGCGAGCGCGTCCTGCATCTCCTGCTCGAGCGAGTGTGACTCTCCCCCGCTGTCTGAAAGCCCGCTTCCGCGACGATCGAACAGGATCAGGCGATTGAACACAGCCAGGCGCTCGAGAAAACGGCGCAACGCCGAGGAGTCCCACAACTGCTCTATCTGGGAGATCCATCCGGGCAGGAAAAGCAAATCGAGCATCCCCTCCCCCGCGACCTGATAGGCAATGGTCGCCTCGCCGCTGCGGGCGTAGCGCGTGGTGGGCAGCACCAGAACCTCAGAACGGGTGGTAAGCGCTCTTTGTGATCGTGAAACCGTGGTGAGAGCGATTCACGCAGCGGACCGCCTTCACACTGACCGCGCACGTCACGTCGATGGGGCCGACGCTCCACTTGCTCCCTGTTTTCAGCGCTGTTGGGCTCCTACCGACAAATGAGTCCTGGCTGAGCCGGGCGGGCGAGGGACGCCCAGTCAACCCGAGAAAGACAAAACCCGGATCGCCAAAACCTTTGGCTTTCGGAGCCGGCACGGACCTTGCGCTGCAGAGCAACTGCATCGGGGGCGTGTTGAGCGGGTGAATCGCAATGCCACAAGTGACATTCCCGCCCATTGCCGTCCAGAACTGTGCATCTGACGCCGAGGCAAGAGCCGGCACCAAGAGAGCAAGCACACAGGCGAAGAGGAGCAGCCACAGTCGGCGCATGCGCACATCATCGCACGACATGGACACCACGAGCTGGAAAGACAACAGCCAAGACCGTTTCTCGTGGAGTCTGCTTCTATGCAGCCAATGATCTCAGGGTCTGGGCAGCCGGGAGCGCCGGAGGATGCGGGAGCCGAGGAGGCGGTCGACGCGACGCGACGGACTCGCTTGGCCAACGAGCGTACCTATCTCGCATGGTGGCGCACAGGCCTGGCTTCCCTGGCGGTGAGCCTTGGCGCAGGCAAGCTGGTCCCCGCGCTGACCCCTGGGGCACAGTGGCCTTACACGATCGCGGGTATCGGCTTCGCCGGCGTCGGTGTGCTCTTCATCGGCTACGCATTCGTACGTCACAGGCACGTCGAGCGGGCGATCTCTCGCGGTGAGTTCTCTCCGCCCGGGGAAGGCTTCATCACAGCACTTGCGGTAGTCGGCGTTCTGCTCGGCCTGCTCGTGCTTGTCATCGTTGCAGCGAATAACTGAGCCGCCGCGTCATCCCGATCGGACGATGCGCACCGATCGCGCCCGTAGAAACCTGTGACCAAGGGCTCAGCGGGCCTCCAGCGGCCGCAAAGCCGCGGCAGACAATCCTCCCGCCACACGACATGCCAAACTTCCGCGCATGAGCGGCGAGCCTGGGCTTACCGGTGGCTGCCTGTGCGGCAAGATCCGCTTCGTGCTCACCGAGCGCCCGCTCACGGCCGGCTACTGCCACTGCACTCGCTGCCGGCGCCGAACCGGGACGGCTTCCTCGGTGCAGGCGCGGATCGACGGAAGTACGTTGCGGATCCTGCAAGGCGAGGATCTGCTGAAGGCCTGGCGCCATCCCGATGGCGGCGCCGAAAAGCTGTTTTGCCGTGAATGTGGCGGGCACCTGTTCAGTCGCCACCCACAGGATCATCGACAGATGAGCGTGCGTTTGGGAGCTTTTGACGGCGATCCTGGTGTCAGGCCCACCTGGCGTGCCTTTGTGAGCTACGCGGTCGAACTGGGAGCCGATCCCCGAGGACGGGCTCGAGCGTTTCGCCGAGGCAAAGCCACGCTGAGCGAACGATGACGTTGCATGGCGAGCATGAGCAGAACGCCGTGCAGCGACGCACGACGCTCGTCTCGATAGCCGCGGCCGGCCTGCTTGTCGTGCTCAAGCTCGGAACGGGTTTGGCTACCGGCAGCCTTGGGCTGATCTCCTCGGGCGTTGAGTCAAGCGGCGACGTGGGAGCCGCGATCCTCACGTTTTTCGCCGTGCAACTGGGTCACCGACCTGCCGATTCTGAGCATCCCTACGGTCATCGCCGCGCCGAGAATCTGGGCGCGCTGGGAGAGGCCGCGATCCTGCTGGCCGGTGGACTGATCGTCAGCGTCGAGGCAATCGCCCACCTGATCAGCGCCGGCAGCCCACCGGAAACCAACTGGTACATCTTTGCGGTCATCGGAGTCGCGCTGGTCGTGGATGTCAGTCGCACTGTCGTCTCCCTTCGCACGGCCCGCCGCTATGGAAGCCCGGCGATGCGCTCCAACGCCTTCCATTTCGCCGGCGATCTCGCGGGCTCGGTGGCAGTGCTCGTCGGACTGCTGCTCGTGCATGCCGGCTTTGCCCAGGCCGATTCGATCGCGGCACTCATCATCGCCGCGATCGTGCTCGCCGCGGCGATGCGTCTGATCGCTGAGAACGCCAACGTGTTGATGGATCGCACTCCCGTCGAGGCGATGGATTCGGCCGAACGGGCGATCGCGGGCCTGGAACCGGGTATCGAACTGCGACGGTTGCGTTTGCGCGAGTCGGCGGGTCGCTACTTCGCCGATGTGGTCGCGGCCGTGGCCCCCGGGCAGGCGGTCGTAGAGGGCCACCAGGCCGCGAGTCTGGTCGAGGCTGCTGTGGAAAGCGCGTTGCCCGGCTGCGACGTGGTCGTGCACGTGGAGCCTCGCCGCGAGGGTCTCGAGTTGCGCGATCACGTCCTCTCGATCGCTTTGGCCGAGCCGCTGGTGCGAGAAACACACGACGTCACGATCTTCGAACAGGATGGGTCGGTCAGTGTGTCCCTGCATCTGAAGTTTCCCCCCGACCTGGATCTGCGCACGGCATGCGCCGTCGCCGAGCGCGTAGAACAGGCCATTCGCGCCAGGCCCGGCGTGAGCTATGTGCAAACCCATCTCGAGCCACTGGAGCAAACTCTCCTCGGCCGCTCGGCCGACGATCGAGCCGACCAGCAGGCGGTGCATGAGATCCGCCAACTCGTGCGCGAGCAGACCGGCATCGACCCGCGATTGGTGAGACTCATGTCCGCCGAGACCGGCCGCATCGTGTTCCTCACGATCTGTGTGAACTCCGATGCTTCTTTGGTCGACGCCCATCGACTGGCGGGCGAGTTGGAGGACCAGCTTCGCCAGCATCTCCCGGACATCGTCAACGTTGTGGTTCACACCGAGCCTCGAGATGCAACTCCAGCCGAGCTCGCTCAACAAAAGCGTCGGCGCTGACTGTCACAGGTCACCGGGAGATCCGCTGTCCGCACGAGCTCTCGCCGTCCGCACAAGCTTCCGCTGTCCGCACGAACCTTCGCTGTCCGCACAAGCTTCCTCCGTTGACGAGCGTCCAGCTCACGTGACAAGCAGACGCACGATCGCGACCACGCCAACCACCACGATCAAACCTCGCAGCACGGTGGCGGGCAATCGTCTTCCGTAGCGAGCCCCGATCTGGGCGCCGATAATCGAGCTGACGGCAATGATCGCCGCCGGCCCCCACTCGACGTGCGCAGCCACTATGAAGAACACGCCGGCCACCCCGTTGACCAGACCCGCAAGGACGTTCTTCAGCGCATTGGTGCGATGCAAATCCTGCGCCAACGCCACGCCCAGGATTCCCATTAGCAAAATCCCCTGGGCGGCGCCGAAGTAGCCGCCGTAGACCCCTGTCACGTAGATCGCAATCAGAGTGAGCACGCGACCTCTGCGATCGCGGTCGATGGCACGCTTGGCAAGCAGCCGGTTCAGACGCGGCTGCAGGACGACCAGCACCAACGCCAGTGCTATGAAGACCGGCACTATCGTCTCGAATGCTGATGCGGGCAATACCAACAGCAACACGGCTCCGGTAATGCCACCCAGCACCGACGCTGTGCCCAGTCGCAGCGCGCGCCCACGCTGACCGACGAGCTCGTGCCGATAGCCAATCGACCCGGACACCGACCCCGGTACCAGACCTACTGTGTTCGAGACGTTGGCCGTTACCGGTGCGTAGCCGAAGGCCAACAGCACCGGGAAGGTGATCAGGGTGCCGCTGCCCACAACCGTGTTGATCGTGCCCGCCGCGAGCCCCGCCAGGGCGATGGCGATGACCTCCCATGTGCCCATTCGACGTCAGGCGAGAAAGTCGAGGAGCGATTGCGTGAAACGGGGATCCGCGATGGCCCCGACGTGATCTCCTGAGAGGATCTGCAGCGTCGCGCCTGGGATCGCGTCGCGGAGGACCTCCGGTCTGACCGCGAGCGGATCGGCGTCGCCGGCCAACACGAGCGTCCGCGCCGAGATGCGCTCCAGCGCAATCGCTCCCCTGTAGATCGAGGAGGCTTGTGCGACCAAGGCTTCGCGGTCGGCGTCAACGGCGTCTGCCAGCGTGCGAAACGCCGCGGCCTCTGGCATTGCGATCGTCGCGGGATCCTCAACGCTCAGCGCTTCGACGATCGCCTCGTTGGGGACCGCGCGCCGATCGACACCCCCACACTCGATCACACCCGAGCCAATGCCGCCCAGGACAAGCCGTCGCACCCGCTCGTCCTCGCTCGCGAAGATCAGCGAGACGATCCCACCCATCGAGTAGCCGACGAGGTCGATCCGCGACTCACCACACACATCGAGCAGGACAGTGAGGTCGCGTGCCATTCGCTGCTCGCCATAGCGAGCGGGGTCATGCGGCTTCTCCGAGCCGCCGTGGCCCCTTGCGTCGGGCGCGATCACCCTGCGTCCAGCGGAGCACAGCGCCTCGACAATGCCGGTGGCAACCCAGTTGAGGTTGGCATCGACGACGAAGCCGTGATGAAGCACCACCGGCGGCGCGGTCGTCTTCTCGCCCCATTCCTGGTAGGCGATCTCGATGCCATCCCAACTCTGAAAGCTCTTCATCGTGAGCGCACGATCATGTCAGGGAGCACGCTCCAGCGCGACTATGGTGTTGCCGCCGGCGCCGCGCCGAGCAGGAGTCCGCGCTCGATCCGTTCTTGACCGGCCGCGAGCACATGCGTCTGCAGACTGCTCTGCACGGGTTGCCCAAGGGCGAGCGCGTGCAGCGCGGCAGCGAACTGCTGGCACGGGTAGGGCTCACCGAAGCCGCTGATCGCAAGGTGAACGGCTACTCCGGGGGTATGAAGCGACGCCTGGATCTGGCGCTGGCGCTGCTTCACCGTCCGCGGCTGCTGTTCCTGGACGAGCCGAGGATGCGCTTGGGGGGTATCTAGTTGACCTGCTGATTTTACCGCGCCCAGCGGCGTATCCGCGCGTTCGTGGATTGTGCCGGCCGGTGTTGCGCCGGCTGTGGTGGTGCGCTGGCGGTTGCGCTGTAGGACCCTTTCCTGGTGGCGGACACGAACCAGCTGGATGAGGGAGACGGGGATCAGGCAGGTGAACTTGACCGTGTTCCAGAACGCGAGCAGCACGATCAGATCGACCCAGCCCGACCCGCCTTTGCGGACGACTGTGGCCGTGGCCAGCATCAGCAGGCCGTAGAGGACGGCGGCGGCCAGGCCGACGAGCGGTCCCCACTTGATGCCGGTGCGGGTATGCACGCGTCGGATGAGGATGTTGCTGGGCGCGAAGCGCCGGAACAGGCTGTGGAGGCGGGCGCTGACTGCCCAACTGGCTGCAAAGATCATGATGGTCTCCCTCTGCTCAGACACCGAAGCGTCGATTACCGGGATGGCAGTCCGGAGAGAGATGGCGACCCTGACGCTAGGTCAGGGTGCGGCGTCCACGGGACGCGAGATGTTCACTGCCGCTACTCAGGATAGCGCCGTTGGCGGACCGCCTGCCCCAGGCCCACGCCGGACGCACCGGCGCTCATATCCCGATGAGCCCAAGCCTGTCCAGGTGGTGTATGCACCGTGACGCCCACACCCGCTCACCGCTGACGCAGAGGACGCCTTCCGCCTACAGCGCGTCCAGCGCGTTTCCGATCGCTGACGGCTCGACATCGCCGAACGCAATCTCGAGCTCGGGGCGCAAACGCGGCTCTCGCTCCTTGAGCACCTGAAGAACAATCAGACGCTCAGTGGCGATATGGGTGATCCTGTTCATGTCGGTTCCTCCTGTAGTTCGGAGGCCCCGGGAGGACTGCTCTTGGCCGAGAAGACGGCCCGTACGTCTCGGTAGGCTGTCCTCGTGCCGGGAGTGTCAGCTCTCGGTGCCACGGCGCCCGGGTGGCCACAACCATCGCGGGCGCCAGCTTGTATGTTCGCCTGACGCACTCTAGCAGGACTTAACTGCGACGTAAAGTACGGGGACTGGTGGCCTAGCATTGAACGACGAGACCACGAACCAAATCACTGGCGCTCAGCGCGCCCTCGGCCGAGCGCTACGCGAGCTGCGCATCCGCGCGGGCCTCACACAGAAGGAACTCGGCGCCCGCGCCGGCGCCAACGACACCTACCTCTCACAGATCGAGACAGGCCAGCGCGACATCCGCTGGTCCACCATCACGCGCCTCCTGCACGCCCTCGGTGCGACCACCGCCGAGCTGGCAGCCGAGATTAAACGACAAAACCTGCTGGAAGACCTGGCTGACGGAAGTCGGTCGTAAGGCCTTGCGCGTCGCGATGACCGTCGCTGACATGTACCCGACAGCGGGCCTCACGTCACGCTGACCGCAACCGTCGCCATCGCGTGGTCGCTGGTGCAGTTGACATAGACGCTCGCCAAGACGCGGTATCGACCGGCCGCCTTGTAGTGATGGGTTAGACGCCATGTCTGGCGCGTGGGGTGAGTGCGCCTTCCTTCGACACAGATCAGGAGCACGGTGTTCTGAGCGGTGCTCGTTCCATCATCGTAGCGGAGTTGATAGCCAAGAGCACCGGGAGCATGGGGCGCATAGGCGGTGAGGTTGAACTGGACCGGCGAGCCCGCACTTGTCCGCATCGGCGTGGCCGTCAGTGTGATCGCCAAGCCTCCGGAGCGCGCGGTGGCTCGCGACGATGCTGACTGCTTATCCGTTCCTCCGAGCACGGGTGCGTCCTTCGCCTTGGCGGTGTCATTGGCACCGCCGCATCCAGGCAGCAACAGCCCAAGCACAACGATCATCAGTGCCAACAGACGCAACTTCGATCCTCTGGAGTCGCAAGGCATGACAAAGCCTTCGTCAACGCCGTCGCTTCAGCCTGAAGGTGACGGCCCGCACGATCGATCGGGGTGCCCCACCTTTCGGCGTGTATGTGATCGTGACGGTCGCCTTGAGCTTGCCGCGCTTGACGAGGACCGTCTTCGCGCTGGTGGTCGGGACGAGCGTTACGACGATCCGCCCAGCCTTGCTTACGGTGATGCGCAGCCGCACAACTACAATAGGCGCCTTGCGCTTCTTCTTAGTACGCGAGGCAACGGCGAGCTGTGCCGCGCTTGCCTCGCCCACGATCTGAAGCGTGCCCGGCCCAGGAAGCGTCAGCGTCACCTTGACAGTGCCCTGCCTCGCCACGCTTTCCATTCCGTTCAGCACAAACGCATTGCTCACCGTGCCAGTCAGGGTGCTCGGGCTACCGCCGTCATCGGACGAGCTGCCGCCGGATGAGCCACCACCTGAACCGCCACCGCCAGGCGCCTGTGCGGGCGGCACTTGCAACGTGTTGCTCGTCGTGCTTTCCGATCCGACACTGTTGCTGGCTGTGACCTGACAGGATAGGCCGTGGCCCTGATCCGCTGCTTGCACCACGTAGGCGTCTGTGCTCGCCCCATCAATCGGCGTCCCGTCGCGCAACCATTGGTAGGTGAAGGTGGGCGGCGGATAGCTTGTCCAGGACCCATTCGAGCACGAGAGCGTCTGTCCAGGCGCCGGTGTCCCGAATGCCACCGGCGACAAGCTATTCACGGGCACCGTCGCGGACTGCGTTCCCGCTATCACATTACCCTGCGTGTCGATGACTACGCACAGGCCCGAGGCACACGACATGCCGGGCAAAGTTTCTATGTAGAGTTCAAAAGGCGCGTCAGGAGGTCTGACGGGCAGGCCGTACATATTGCCCTTGACCCACGAGTCGACACCATCCAAGGGATTGGTCGACGCGATCACGTTACCCGCGGAGCCGTTGCCGGCAAAAGCCGTCGCGACACACAAATCCGCCGCTTCACACGAAACATCCTCGAGACCGTTGAGACCTTCAATGTAGCCCGCGCTCCATGTGCCTCCGCCGCCCGCAGGATCGGTTGAGGTCAGCACAACGTCTCCGAGACCAACCATGACGCAGAGTTCCTCGGAAGCGCAGGAAATACCGTTGATGACAGCTTCGATATTTACTTGGGTCACGGTCCACGCACTCGCCTTTGGCACACCCGGTTCGGTTGATGTTGCTACATCGTCGGGTCCCACGACGGCTACGCACAACTCGGCCGAAGGACACGACACTTCCTTCAGGAAGCCTTCCGCGATTTTGGTCACGCTCCACGCACCCGCGCCCCCCGTCGGGTCAGTCGAAGTGACCACATAGCCTTCATTGGCGGTGGCCACGCACATGTTCTGCGACGGGCACGACACGCTTTCAAATGGACGCGAGCCATCCACATCGACAATGCTCCAGGCGCCCGCGCCGCCCGTCGGGTCGGTCGAGGTCAGAACATCGCCGGCGTCATCGATCGCGATGCACAGGCCGGCCGAGGGACACGACACGCCATCGAGTGCGTGTCCGTCAACGTGAGCCTCGCTCCATGCGCCCGCGCCGCCTGCCGGATCGGTACTCGCCACGACGTTGCCGGCATAGTCCACAGCGACGCACAGCCCAGGAACACACGACACGCTCTCCAGAGCACTCGAGCCAACTTCCAGATTGCTCACCGTCCATGCGCTCGCGCCCTTGGTCGGTTCGGTCGAAGTGATCACGGCGCTGCCACCGTCTGTCAGAACACACAGGCCAGCTTCCGGACAGGACGCGGCCTCGAGCGATTCCTGGTTACCGCGACTGTTGAGCAATTCGATTGAAGTGGCAGTCCACGCAGATTCGCCTCCCGTGGGTTCAGCCGAGGTGATGACGTCGTTCCCGTCCAGTGCGACGCACAAGCCCCACGACGCACACGATATGTGTTCGATCGACCCCACGCTGCTGACATGGGTGGCCTTCCATGAGCCTTCGCCGCCTGTCGGGTCAGTCGACGTGAGCACGCTGCCGGAGTCGTTGCTCGCGACACACAGGCTTTCAGAGACGCACGACACGTCGGGCAAGTTGTTCGTGCCGTCTACGTCGGTCTCACTCCATGCGCCCATGCCGCCCGTCGGGTCAGTCGAGCTCACTATATTGCCTTCGCCGGCAGTGACTACGCACAACCGCACCGAGGGACACGAGACGCCGCCGAGCGTATTACCACCGCCGAGCTCATTGGGAGTGGTCACCTTGGTCCTCGTCCATGCGCTGGCGCCGCCCGCCGGGTCGGTCGAGGTCAGGACATCGCCGATTGCGTCGGTCGCTACGCATAAGCTCGCAGACGGGCATGACACGCCTTCAAGCGTGATGCTTTCACCGTCCGATTCAAAGGCTTTAGGGATATCCACTTTGGCCTTAGTCCACGCGCCCGCGCCCCCGGCCGGGTCGGTCGAGGTCACCACGTCGCCGTCCGAATCAACGGCGACGCACAGTTTCGTTGACGGACAGGATACGCCGGTGAAGCTCTCCACGCCGGTGGAGCTCTCGCCCGCGTAGCTCTTAGTCCACGCCCCTGTGCCTCCCGCCGGGTCGGTTGAGATCAGCACGTCGCCGACGCTGTCCACGGCGACGCACAGGCCCGTCGATGGGCAGGACACGCCGGTGATGGCCGCCGGTGATGCGAATGGCGGCTGGTCATCGGCGCGGACCGGGCTCGCCCAGCTCAGGGGCGAGGCGGCCAGTGCTGGGCCAGCGGCAGCAAGTAGGCTGCCTATGAGGATTGTCGCTAGAAGTCCGGCGAGCCAGCCCGCTCCCCGTTTCCCACGCGGCACACTGCGGTGATAGGACCCTTCACTGGCCCCTATCTGCTCAATCGAAGCGCAAGGTCCCACGATCCCTACTATATCGAGCCTGTTGATCCGCGAGCTCTCGAGGATTGGCAACCCGTCGGACTCACGGGAGCGACACCGCCCCGGGAGTCCGAACCGGATGATTGATGTAGGCCGCTCTACGGAGTGATCTTCCCGATCTTGCTGGTACCACCGTCCGCGATCCACAGGTTATTTTCTTTTTCCGGACCCGCAGTAACATACTCAGGGCTACTACCACTAGGTAGGGGGTATTCAGTGATAGTTCCCGACGTCGTGATCTTCCCAACCTTGCTGGTGCCGTAATCTGTGAACCACAGGTTACCGTCCGGACCCGCAGCAATCCCAATCGGGTTGCTGAGCGAGGGTAGGGCGTATTCGGTGATCGTACCCGACGTCGTGATCTTCCCAATCTTGCTGCTTTCGACGTCTGTGAACCACAGGTCATTTTCTTTTTCCGGCCCTGCGGTAATCCCTGTCGGGCGGCTGCCTGAAGGTAGGGCATATTCGGTGATCGTACCCGACGTCGTGATCTTCCCAATCTTGCTACTACCGTGGTCTGTGAACCACAGGTTACCGTCCGGGCCTGCAGCAACTCCTTCAGGTTCACTGCCCGAGGGTAGGGCATATTCAGTGATAGCTCCCGACGTGGTGATCTTCCCAATCTTGCTGGTATGGTTGTCTGTAAACCACACGTTGCCGTCCGGACCGGCAGCAACCTGTGCCCGTGGCCAGCTGCTTTCGGGTAGGGAGTATTCGGTGATAGTTCCCGACGTGGTAATCTTCCCAATCGTGTGTTTACCGCCTACAAACCATAGGTTGCCGTCAGGACCCGCAATAATCCCCAACGGATTAGTGACTGGGGGCAGTGAGTATTCGGTGATCGTGCCCGACGTCGTGATCTTCCCAATCTTGCTGGTACTGTAGTCTGTGAACCACAGGTTGCTATCTGGACCCACAGTCATACCGACAGGGAGACTGTTCGAAGGTAGGGCGTATTCGGTGATCCGCAAAACCAGAGTTGTTGCTGCTGACAACGCCGAATTGGACCCACCTTCGTTTTTCGCGGTGACCTTCACGACAAGCGTGTGTTCCACATCCGCTTCCACCGGCGTGTAAGTCGAGGTGGTAGCACCGGAGATTTCTTTGCATTCCCCACCAGTGGCGTTGCAGCGCTCCCACTGATAGGTGTAGCTCGTGGGTTCGTTGTTCCACGTGCCCGTGGTCGCGGACTCGGCAACCCCCTGCTCAGGCGTTGCTGGCGAGATAATGGGCAATATCGTGTTTTCAGGAGGCGTAGTGGTAGATGTAAACACGCCATCGGGCGTGCCCATACCTGTCGGGCCGTTATAGCCTTCTTTGGTGCCGTGACAGAGATATTCGTCTTCAGCAGGTGGAGTACATGTACCATTGCTCCCTTCGCTGATATGAAACAACATGCTCGGCTTCTTATAGAAGGCGTCTGCAGCGAGTTTTTTCGTAGCGCTGGTCGCGTGCGCCTCGACCCCAGAGATCAGCGGTGAGCTCACACTCGTTCCGCGAACATTGATCCATCCACCATAAAGGGTGTTGTACATGGTTACATGCGTTGCGACCGCGGCGACGTCATTGTCCGTGCGGTCTTTGCCGCAGGCTTTGCTGACCGGTTCTTGCCAGGTTGGCGCAGACTCGTATAGGCTGCAACCGCTACCGGAGCCTGGCCACACCACCTCTGTCCAGCCACGTTCGCCTTCTTTTGGTTTTTCCACCTTTGTGAGTTCGGTTCCTCCGACAGCGATCACGTTGGGGGAACTGGCAGGCCAGCTCAGTGCACCAACACCGTCCTCATAGCCCGAGTCACCAGCCGATACCGTCACGGGGACAGACTGTTTGTATGCCGCAAGATATTCTTTGCAACCTTTTTTGGAAGGACACGCTTCCGCTATTTCGTTGTTTTCAGCGTAGCCGTAGCTGTTGCTGATCTCATCTGCACCGAGTTTCGCCGCCTCTTCCACTGAGGCCGCGGTATTGGCCGAACTCTGCGTGTTCGCCTCCACGAGCAGTACTTTACAGCTCGGGCACGCGGCCGAGACCATATCGACATCCAGGCCCTGCTCCAGCGACCATTCCGTTTCGAGTCCTCCACCTTCGGCTGGATATTTTTCTTCTTTGCCTTCCTGATTGACCTTTTTGAAGCATCCGTTTGCTTTGGTGCACGCAGTTTCACCGCTTTTGTAATCAAGTTTGTATTCTTCGCGGTACTTATTGAGGTCTTTTTCGGCGTCTGCATAGCCGTACGCATCGACGAGCGCCACGGTTTCTCCCGAGCCACCCGTGGTGGGGATTTTATAGGCCGACTCTATGTTTTCCGCATCCCATCCCCCTTCAAGACCCCCGCCTCCCAGGATCGGCCCACCGTCTGCAGCCCTATAGCCGGAAGGCGTTGCGACTGCTGGAGGTTCGATGGCGATGTTGCATTCGACGATCATGCGACCACCGGGCGGACACAGCGTGTACGGCTTCGTCGTGGAAGGGGTCAGAGATATTTCAGGTTCGGCACTCGCTCCGAGTTCCGTATTCGTCCCGAGTCCTGCGCTCAGTCCCGATTCTGCTCTTGCCGCCTGCGGAAGGACACACACCAGCAGAGCGGCGGTGAGGATCATCAGGCAGGCCAAGCGGCTTGTCTGACGCCCTTGGACACGCTCGCTGCGATTGGCTTGCCAGACTGGACTGAAGTGCATGACCCGCATCACGTGTTCCCCTTTGCTTGAGGCTGCCCGCGCGGACGCGCTGCTGATTTGGGAACATCCAAACAGTCTCCGGCGTCGTGCGCTACACCAATGTGTCGCATCCCGCAGCGCGGGGCGCCACACTCTGTTGCATCGCAGCGAAGATGCGGTGTCCGAAAGGGTGTTCGGGCAAAAGCGGTCTCTATGAAGGGGGGCTCGGCGCAGGGGTCTGCGCGGAGTTGCGTCCACCTACGATCAGGGGCCTGAGCCCGACGGCTGTGCCGAGTCACGGTGTTTGAGCAGATCCTCGACGCGCAGCGCGATCTCGATGTCAACTTGGTGCTCGTGCAGTCGGCAGCCCAGCTGTCGCTCGATCTCATTGCGTCGGCGGTGGACGGTGCTGCGATCCACGTCGAGCTTGTGCGCAGCCGAGGACACGTTGTGTTCTGTATCGAAGAGAGCGCGCAGCGTCCGGCGGGCCGCCTGACCGCCGATGCGCAGGTCATCGAGCGGAGAGAGGTGCGTCTCGATCAGCGAATCCGCCAGCGCCTCATCCTGCAATGCGTTCGCCTCGGGTGCCACATCCAGATACCGCGTGAGCCTGCATGGCGGCCTGTGCCGCGCGACCAGTTGCGCGGCCTGCGCCTCCCGGTACGTCAGGCGCCAGCCCTCGACTCCTCTCGCCGGCTCGCCGATCGCCAGCGATACGCCCGCGAGCTCCCGCGTCGAGAGAACCCGCTCGACATCCGCGACCATGAGCTTACGCTGACCACCGAGCCACGCCCATACCTCCCCGTCATCACGCGCGACAGACGACAGTTCGCGACCAAGCGCCGCCGCCAGGTCCCGGACGGCCTTCTCCGCGTTCGTACCTGTGGCGATCACGCCGATATGCCAGGCATCGAGCTCATAGCCGAACTCTCCGACATGGACCGGCACGCCATCGAGCAGCCTCTGCACACGCTCGGCGCGACGCTGCTCGGGCGAGCGTTCTGCGTCCTGCAGCTCGCGGTCGTAGTCATCGGCGACCTGAGCGATCATACGTTCGACCAGTGCGAAGACCGCCGTCTCGATCTGCGGCTGGCGCGCTCGCAACCGGTCGACCAAACCGGCGCGATCCTTCTCCAGCGATGCGGCGCGACTGCTCACGTCACGGCCCGTCGCCACCGCCCGCAAAACCACTGCCGTTGCCAGCTGAACATCCGGGACATCCCCCGCAAGTCCGTGCTTCCAGAAAGGTCGTGCGACCGCCCCCTTCCAGTCGAAAGTTGTCGAATTATTGAATCAGAAGTGAAGGTCCAGATGTGACGAGATCGTGTACCTCTGGACGATTGTTCTACTCCTCGGTATCGGGGCAAGCTCTCACGCCATCGAGTCTGACCGCAGCAGCGAACCAAGTCCACCAACGAACCATGCCTGCGATAGCGCCGCCTGGGAATGAGAGTCCTCATGCCCCTTGGCATCAGCCTTGCCCGAGTAGCTGCCGGTAGATCACCCGCGTCTCGCGTGCCGGCTCAAGGTCGAGTTGCTCATCCAGCGAGCGTGTGAGTTCGTCGTAGCGGCGGGTGATCGACTCGCGGAGTCCGAGGGAGTGTTCGGCTTGGAGCGCGAGACGCCAGCACCGACCGAGTTCCGGCGCGAGCAGTCCACGGCCGTCACGCGCCGGGTGAAGGTCGGAGTGACCGTGGATGGGTGCTGGGTTGGAGGGCCATCGGCCGAGGTCGCGGCTGGTGTCGATTTGCTGGTCTCGCGTGCGTTGGCGCGCGCCGCTCTGGGTGGCCGCGGTTTGGGCTCGTCGGGCGGCGAGCGCGGCGCGCTGGTGGTCGAGGCGCTGGCCCTGGCTGCTCGGCGCTTGGCCGAGCGGGTTGGTTCCGTTGAGACGGTAGCGGTCCCGGTATGCCGCGACGGACCGGCAACCGGCGTGGAATCGTGCTCGGGTACGCACTGGTGGCCCTCACGCGTGCGGCGATCACGCTCAGCGTGGTGACCGTGGTGGCGCTGATCTCGGGAATGCAGATGACCGGAGACGGGGTTGACCTGTTCGGCCTGTACGCCCTCGCGGCGCTGCTGGTGCTCGTTGGCTATGGCTGGGCCGCGGGCGTCGCGTTTCGCTTTCGCTCGATCCAGGCCGGCCCGTTGATGCAGACCCCGGTATTCCTGATCCTGTTCCTGGCCCCTGTGTACGTGCCGCTGTCGCTGTTGAAAGGCTGGATCCACGCCGTCGCCGGCGTCAATCCCGCGACCGCTTTTCTCGGCGCCGGTCGCGGTCTGATCTCAGGAGCGCTCGATCACACCTGGCTTGCGTTCGCCTGCGCGATCGGGCTCGTCATCGTATTCGCCGCGTGGACCCTCGCCGGCCTGCGCGCCGCCGAGCGCGCAACTTAGTCGAATCGTTCAG
This sequence comes from uncultured Solirubrobacterales bacterium, assembly GCA_963715535.1. Classification (GTDB taxonomy): domain Bacteria; phylum Actinomycetota; class Thermoleophilia; order Solirubrobacterales; family Solirubrobacteraceae; genus Palsa-744. The sequence goes on from OY970251.1 coordinate 524,555, forward strand.
CCCCACTTCGTCTTCGCCCTCGATCGGGGCTTCGATTGGCGTCGGCTGGGTCGGCGGTTCGGATTCGGATTCGGTGCGTTCGCGACGGCGTTCGGTCGCCTTCAACGCGGCCTTCCCGGCCGTGTTGAAATAGTCGGCCAGACCACGCTTGTGGGCGGCATACAGGCGAGTCGGCAGCGGCTCGCGCAATTCTTCGCCAACCGCCTTCTGCAACTGCGCGCCGAGATTTTCCTCGAGTGGGCTGTTGCCGGCCAGATTGTCCAACTCCATGCGCCCCTGAGAGGTGCTGTAGTCATACAGCTCGGTTTCCTGACCGGCCGTCATCCCTCTGATGCTTTCCGCCTCGAAGTTCGAGTAGGTGGCGTACTTGGCTGTCGGGGTGCGCAACGCCACGACGTGCAGCGGCGCTTCCGCCGCATAGGGTTCGATGGCGAACTCGGTGACCGTCTCGTCGGTGGCGTGCAGCACGTGTGCGCGACCCGGCGCGGAGGAGTCGCGCAGCATCGCCGCCACGTCGTGACGCGAGGCGATGTGCGAGTAGTCCTGCTCCTTGCGCCAAGCCGAAGATCCGGTGGCAATGTCCAGCAGCAGCGGCGCCACGTTGACGCTCGAAGTGAGACCCATCCGGGGCCGGCCCGCGGCCTGCGTTGCCACTCCCCGCGGGTCGCTTACGATCAGCGGCACCCGGATCGCCTCGTCGTAGGCGCTCGCGCCCTTGCCACGCATCCCGTGCGAGGCGCCGTACTCGCCGTGGTCGGAGGTGAACACCACGACCGTGTTGGCAGCGACCTCGGGGCGGGAGGCGAGCGTCTGCAGCACTCCGCCAACGTGTGCATCCACCTCCGAGAGCAGCTTCATGTAGAGGTTCAGGAACGGCAGCCACGTTTGTGTCACCGCCGCTCCGCTGTAGGGCACGACGCCAAAGGACACCTGTGCGGTGTCCTGCAGCGAGCGCTGCAGCGCCGGCTTGCCCCGCGCGATCATTTCTTCGGGGGTCTCGAAGTTCGCAGGCAACACCCCGACCACGCTCGCCGCGCTCGCCTCCGCGGCGAACCTGCTGCTCCAGCGATACCACCAGGCGATGTCGTGAGGGTTCACGAACGACACGGTCGTGCACCATGGCTCATGCTTCGGCGCGCCACGTTCAAACCACTGTTCGAACTGCGAGAGGATGTGTGGGTCCATGCGCCACCCCTGCCCCGGTGCCCCGTCGGGAGAGGGATAGGTGCCGCCCGCGAAGCCGTAGGGTTCGAGCGCTCCGGCATCCTCCTGGGATTCCCACAGGTTGTCGCCATGAGTGAGATGCCACTTGCCATACCAGTAGGTCTTGTAGTCCTGCTCGCGCAGCATCGTCCCCCACGTGGGAAAGCCGGGGTCAAGCGTGCTGCCACCGGTGATCATGCAGCCGGTCTGGTGGGTGTAGAGGCCGGTGAGCAGCGCCGCGCGGGCGGGCGTGCAGTCGTTGGAGGCCGTGTAGTGGTTCGCGAACGACACGCCGTCGTTGGCAAGGCCGGTGATGTTCGGCATCGCCGCTTCCGCGGTCGCCCCGGCCGAGAACCACTGCGGTGTGCGCAGCTGATCGACCATGATCACGAGAATGTTCGGCGGGCGTCGCCCCGCCGGCACACGCTTCTTTGCAGAGACCTCCGCAACCGACTTCTCCCCGGCTCGCACGCCGCCTCCTGTGGCGACCGTTCGCTTGCCGATCGACTTCGCACCGGAGGCCGCGGACTGTTTGGCGGCCAGATCGGCAAGTGCCGCGCCGCCGCCCGCGAGCGCCCCACCGGCGAGCAAACCGCTCTTGAGCAACGTCCGTCTGTCGATCAGCCGCCCGATGTCAAACGAGTCGCCGCCCTTGCGCCCATTCCCGCCCGACACCCCACCAGCCCGGGAATCGCTGTGCAACTCCTCACCAGAGCTGCGCTCACCCCGCGGCTCCTCCCGGTCGCGATCTGTGCCTGGCTGTTGTCGATCTTGCTCTGACATCGGTTCTCGCGAAAGCGCTCCTTGCTCGGGCGATCCTGCGCACTGAACGCTATCCGCCTCGATGTTGACTGCGATGAGCGGTTTGTTGGGACGCGTTACCCCCGGCGCTCCTCGCTGAGCGGCGTACCGTGCTCGTCGGCGGCTTGCGCTGGCGGCCACGGTCCAAGCCAATCGTCGCGCGCGCCGTCCATTGTAAGCACCGCGCCGGAGAAGAAGTCACCGGCGGGCGAGGCCAGATAGGCGACCAGCCACGCAAACTCCCGCTCGGTTCCCATCCGCCCCAGTGGGATCGTGTGAGCGACACGCTCAACGATCGCCGCGGGGTACTTGCTCAGCAGCGTCTCCGTTTCAAACTGGCCGGCCGCGAGCGCCAGCAGCCGGATCCCAAAGCGCGCCCACTCCACCGAGAGCGTGCGCATCAGGTTCTCAACGGCCGCCCTCGCCGCGCCGGAATGAGCCATCCCCGGCATCCCGTTGTGCGGGGAGAGCGTCACGCTGAACACCTTTCCTCCATGTCCGCTGGGGATCATCGCCTTGGTCGCCACCGCATGCGTCATCAGCCAAGTGCCCTCTACGTTCAGACGCATCACGGTGCGAAAGCCCTTCGGCGTGATCGACTCCGCGGGCGCGAGGAATTGGCCGCCGGCGTTGTTGATCAGCAGATCGATCCGCCCATGGCTGTCCAGTGTCCGTTCGACCAGCGTCTCGACCTCCTGCTCCTCGCGGATGTCGCACACGTGCGCTTCGATCAGCCCGCGCGAGCAGGCGGCGACCGTGTCGCGCAACGGCTGCTCGCGACGACCGCAGATCACCACGCGCGCCCCGCAACGAGCCAGCTCCAGCGCCGTCTCGCGGCCGAGCCCGCTGCCGGCGCCGCTCACGAGTGCCACCTGACCCTCCAGTAGCGAGGGTGAGAACAGTCGAGAGCGCTCAGTGGCGGGCAAATCGGGGGACATCGCGTGGGAGACTACGCCACCGAGCGGCCCATCCTGGACGTTCCTCGAGCGCTTCTGGAAGACGTCACAGGCCGAACTCGGCGTGCGCGGCGCCGGTTTCGCTGCCCCACATCGCCAATTCGGGTCCTTTGCGTACCTGAGGGAGCCCTCGGGACCGCTGAGCACGCACCGCAAATCCTCATCAAAAGCCAGGAACCCACCGATGCCTGGTAGACGGACCCGCGATCGGGTAAGCAAATAGCACGCCCAGACCGGAGCTTATCGCCTTCTCGCGGGTTACTAGTTGCGCGGGAAGGTGGCTGTGGCCGGCATGTCGAACCACATCCAACGGATGGCTCCAACAAGAATGATTGACAACGCAACTATCGCGGCGTATAATCCCGACTCCAAGCATCGGATTACAAGAGGGTGGCGCAGTCCCTGTAGGGGATGAGCCGAGCCCCTCGAACGTTCCAATCAGAGAGACGCTCATGCCAGACGCCCCCAAGAAGTCCCCCACACCCATCGATATGACGGCCGAGACGTTCATACCGGAGTCGGTTGACCAGCTGCTCGCGCATTCGCGGCGCTACCCCCTGCTCACGCCCGAACAGGAGATCGAGCTCGCCCAGGAAATCGAGCGCGGCGATTTGCAAGCCAAGGAAAAGCTGATCAACTCCAACCTCAGGCTGGTTGCCTCGAACGCCCGCCGCTACCAAAACCAGGGCCTGCCGCTGGCCGATCTTGTCCAAGAGGGCATGCTCGGCCTGATCCGCGCCTCCGAGAAGTTCGACTGGCGCAAGGGATTCAGGTTCTCCACGTACGCCACCCTGTGGATCAGGCAAGCGATCCAACGCGGCCTCGAGAACTCAGGCCGCACGATCCGCCTGCCCGTTCATGTAGCCCAACGCTCGCGCAAGGTTGGACGCGTCGAGCGCGAGCTGTCGGTACGCCTCGGTCGCGAGCCCACCCTGGAGGAGCTGGCCGAGGAGACCGGACTGCCGATCGAGCAGGTCGAGGAGGTGCGCCACCAGCGCGCTGCCCTTGTCTCCCTCGATCAGCAGGTCGGCGACGACGGCGACACCGCGCTGGGCGACCTGCTGCCCTCCGACGCCGAGGCGCCTGAGGACACCGCCTGGGACAACGAGCGCGAGCGGATCGTCCACAGTGCGATCGCCAAGCTTCCCGACACCGAGCGCACCGTGCTCACCTTGCGCTTCGGAACCGGACGCGAGGAGCCGCAGACGCTCACCGCGATCGGCAAGCGCCTCGGTTTCTCAGCCGAGCGGGCCTCCCAGCTCGAGCAGCGAGCGCTCAAGAAGCTCTCCGAGTCGCCCGAGCTGGCAGCACTGCGCGAGGCCGCCTGACAAATCTCTTGAGTCCCTGCCGGCCGGCCCCAAGGCCGACCGGCAGGTGTCGCTCAATGAGCCGAGCACAGTGCTCCTCGCGCACTCGGCGCCAGGGCGCACCGCTTATTTGACCGTCAACGTGCCTTCCATGCCGGCCATGCGATGGCCCGGCACCGAGCAGAAGAACTTGTAGGTACCCGGCTTCAGGTCGAGCGTCAGCGTCTTGGTACCACCCTGGAAGGTCGGGGTCGCACCGAGAATCTTGTGCGCGGAGGATTCGATCGTCATGTTGTGGGCCAGCGGCGACATGTTGGTGAAATCGATCGACACTTTCCCCGCTTTGGCGGCAAGCGAGGTCGTGCTGAATTTCAGCTGCCCTTCGGAGTTGGCTTCGAGACTGAGAGCCCCAGCCGGAGCCGGCGCTTTGGCGGCGGTCGACTGAGTGGCCGTGGACGGCGTCGATGGAGTGCTGAGCGGCGCCGAAGCCGCGGAGCTGGTGGTGTTCGAGGAGCCGCCACACCCGGCGAGAGCAAACGCGCCCAACGCCAGCGCCAGCAGCGAAACGGTCAGGGTGCCTCGAGTCCTCGTCCTTGCTTGATCTGCGGTAAGCGCTGTAAGGGGCCTCACGAGTCTCCTCCGTCGGATTGGGGTCACACCACGTTATGACATTTCCCAGGCTAAATCCTTCCCGCTTGCTATGACAACATCTCATCCACGGAATACCAACCGTTAGGAGGAACAGATGAGCAAGTCACCGTGGGAGCGCACCGTCGAGCTGACGATCGCCGCCGGCGAACGCATCCTCGCTCCGATCGAGCGGTTCATCGGCCGGCGCTCGCTCGTCGGCGACGCAACCTTCTTTCCCACCGAGCGCTTCCCCTGGATCGAGCACATCGAGGCCAACTGGCGCACCATCCGCGATGAGCTACAGGGCGTGCTTGCCGACCGCGAGGCCCTGCCCAACTTCCAGGACATTTCCAAGGACCAGATCGAGATCACCGACGACGACGACTGGAAGACCTACTTCCTCTACGGCTACGGCTTCGCGGCGAAGCTCGGTGTGGAGACGTGCCCGAAGACGGCCGCGCTGATGCGCGAGGTCCCAGGCATGACCACCGCCATGTTCTCGATCCTCTCCCCCCGCAAGCACATCCTCGACCACCGCGGCCCCTACAAGGGCGTGCTGCGCTACCACCTCGGCCTGATCGTGCCACGCGAGGCCGAGCAGTGCCGCATTCGCGTGGGCGATGACATCCGCCACTGGAACGAGGGCAAGAGCCTCGTGTTCGACGACACCTTCAACCACGAGGTCTGGAACGACACCGACGAGACCCGTGTGGTGCTGTTCGTGGACGTGCTGCGCCCGCTCCCCTCCCCGTGGGGGCGCGTCAACGAGCTGATCGTCAAGGCAATCGGCTACTCGCCGTTCGTGCTCGACGCCAAGCGCAACCAGGAAGCGTGGGAAAAGCGGTTCCTCACGCGCTCAGATGTTGGAGACGTTCAGGCCGGTGCCCTGTAGCAAACTGTTGGCATGGGCATTTAGCACCGTGAACTCCCCGGTGAGGATCAGCAGCCCCAGCGCGATCATCACCGCCCCGCCAATCGCCACGATCACGGGGAAGTGGCGTTTGACGACCTCCAGCGCGCCGCTCATCCGCTCGAACGCCACCGCAATCAGCAGGAACGGGATCGCCAGCCCGGCCGAGTAGAACGCGAGCAGGATCGCCCCGTGGATCGCCGATTCCGAGACCGCCGCTTGCGCGAAGATCGCGGCCAGCGTGATGCTCGTGCACGGCGTCCACGCAATCGCAAACGCCGCGCCCGCGACCAGCGGCCCACCGCGCCCGGCAAGACGCGTCAGCGACTCGGAGTGCCACTGGAAGTTGAGCGCATCGACGAACGGGGTGGCGAGAAAGATCACGCCCATCGCCACGATCAAGGCCCCACCGGCGGTGCGCAGTACGTCGATGTGCTGGTTCAGCAAAGAGCCGATCTGGGTGGCGGTCAGCCCGAGCAGGATGAAAATCAGCGAGAAGCTTGCGACGAACAGCAGGCTCGGCACCAGCACGCGGCGCGTGCCGGCGTGCTGGATGTCTGCCGGCGCCACCCCGATCACCGTCGATAGATAGCCGGGCACCAGTGGCAGCACACACGGGGAGAGAAACGACACGAGCCCCGCGGCAATCGCAACTGGGATGCCGACCCCGCTTGCGGTATCGGAGTTCGAGGCCGCAAATATCAGGTATACGTGGCTCATCTCATGTCCGCGAGTACAGAGTCGTGCGCAGCTTGGCGATTTCGGCCTCGAGCCGCGCCACTCGCTCGCGCAGATCTTCCTTCTGCTCCAAATCTTCTACTCGCTCACGCAAATCGTTCTCTTGCTCCAAGCGGGCCACACGCTCCCGCAGATCGTCCTCACGCCGCGGATCCAGCCCGGATTGCGCCGCTGCAGGCATCGGCCCCCCTGGGACGGCCGTCGATCCGGCCGAGGACATCGGTGTTGACGTGGCTGTCGATCCGGGTGAGCCCGTCGATGACGCCGCGGCTGTCGAGGCGACCGAAGGCATCTGTGGCGGCATCGCTGCCGCGGGCGCCGCCGAGATCCCCGCTGCTCCGTTGCCCCCAGGGCTTGCGCTTACGCTGTCCTGGCCTCCAAACAGCTGCGTGTAGCGATCCTCCTTCTGGCCCGGACGGCGCCCGAGCTGTGCCACCAGATCACGCTCGATCAACGCAGCCAGCGTGGCGTGCACCTCATCCAGGCCCCCAAACGCGTGCATGCGCTCGCCGCGCTGCTTGAGCTCGCCGGGTGTCTGCGGGCCACGCAGCATCAGCACGCACATCACCGCCTGCTCAGCGCTTGACATCGGCAGTGCCTCGGAGAGCAGATGGCGATACTTCGCCGCTCGACTCGCCCCGGCCAGGCGCGTGTACCCGCGACGCTCCAAACGGTGCAATGCGTCGCGGACGATCGCGTCGTCGTATTGCACAACCGGCTCGCGATTGGTCGCCTGGTTACACGCCAGGCGCAGCGAGTTCAGCGACAGCGGGTAGTGGTCGGGCGTGGTGCGCTGCTTCTCGAGCAGGCAGCCAAGCACGCGGATCTCGGCGGTGGACAGGTCCATCACCTCCCATCCTACGATCCGCCGACGCCAGACGCCGGCCGATCCCGGACGATCGGCACCGGGACTGAGGTTGCCGCCACTAGAATCGGAGCGTGAGCTTCCCCCCGGCGCGCCTGCAGTGAGCCACCAGCCCTTCGCGGAAGGACACAGCGTCGCTCGCGGTAACGGTCGTGGTGGGGGCGGCACTCGCGGCTCGGAGTCCAAACCTCGCCCTGAGGACATCCCCGACAGGCCGGTATCGCTCAAGCGAATCGGACGACTGTTCATCCCCTACCGCGCGCGCCTGAGCACGCTGCTGAGCCTGATCGTGGTGGGCTCGATCCTGAGCGTCGCCTCCCCGTTCTTGCTTCGCGAAGCGGTCGACAAGGGCATCGTCGGCCACGACCTCAAACTGCTGACGTGGCTGGTGGCCGGCATGATCGCGCTGGCGATCGTCAACGGCGTGATCAGCGTGGCGCAGACGTGGATCTCAAATCAGGTCGGCCAGCGTGTGATGCACGACCTGCGCGCGGCCGTATATGCGCATCTACAGAAGATGTCCCTGGCGTTCTTCACGCGCACGCGCTCCGGCGAGGTGCAGGCGCGCATCGCCTATGACATCGGCGGGATCGACGACGTGGTGACGAGCACCGCCACCTCAACCGTCTCGACGGTCGCCACAGTCACCGCGACGGTCACCGCGATGTTCGCGCTCAGCTGGCAGCTCACATTGTTCTCGCTGGTCCTCTTGCCGTTCTTCGTGTGGCTCACGCGCCGCGTCGGCAACGAGCGCAGACGCATCCAGTCTGTGCGCCAGGGGCGTCTGGCCGACATGTCCACGCTCGTGGAGGAGTCGCTGTCGGTGTCGGGCATCCTGCTCGGCAAGACTATGGGCCGCTCAGGCGAGCTCACAAGCCGCTTCACAGGCGAGTCCAGCGAGCTGGCCGACCTGGAGGTGCGCGCGCGCATGGCCGGGCGCTGGCGCATGGCCTCGGTGCAGATGAGCTTTGCGATCATGCCCGCCGCCGTGTACTGGTTCGCCGGCTACACCAGTGTGCACGGCAGCGCGGTGATCTCGATCGGAACGGTGGTCGCGTTCACCACCCTGCAGACACGCCTGCTGTTCCCGATGCAGCAACTCTTGTCGGTGGGCCTTGAAGTGCAGACCTCGCTCGCGCTGTTCGGACGCATCTTCGAGTATCTCGATCTGCCGGTGGACATCGAGGAGCGCCCCACCGCGCGCGCTCTGGAAGGCGTGCGCGGAGATGTGACGCTCGAGAACGTGTGCTTCCGCTATGCACCCGAGGCTCCCTGGACCCTGCAGGACATCTCCGCGGAGATTCCCGCCGGCACACGCACGGCGCTCGTCGGTGAGACCGGCTCGGGCAAGACAACGCTCGCCTATCTCGTTGCCCGCCTGTACGAGCCCCAACAAGGGGAGGTGTGCATCGACGGGCACAACATCCGCGACGTCACGCTCCAGTCGCTCGCAAGCACGGTCGGACTCGTCTCTCAGGAGACTTACCTGTTTCACTCCTCGATCCGCGAGAACCTGCGCTTTGCCTGTCCCGACGCAAGCGACGAGCAGATCGAAGACGCCGCCAGGGCAGCGCAGATCCACGAGCTGATCTCCTCGCTGCCCGAGGGCTATGACACCCCTGTCGGCGAGCGCGGCTACCGCTTCTCCGGCGGTGAGAAGCAGCGCATCGCGATCGCCCGCACAGTCCTGCGCAACCCGCCGGTGCTGATCCTCGACGAGGCGACCTCCGCCCTTGACACCGAGACCGAGCGTGCTGTGCAGCTCGCGCTCGACGATCTCTCCCGCGGACGCACGACGATCGCGATCGCGCACCGCCTCTCCACGATCCGCGACGCCGATCAGATCCTCGTGCTCGACGATGGCAAGATCGTGGAGCACGGTACTCACGAGGAGCTGGTCGAGCAGGGTGGGCGCTATGTGGCGTTGCTACGGGGCGCGGTCGTGGAGAATCGAGACCCACCCACCCCGGATCCATCCGCAGCGCTTGCCTGAACGGAGGGCGCCCTCACCCGTGACACGCTCCCCCACGCACGGCTCCGGCCGACCGCGCTCGCGCGCTCAGGGCGACTGGCGCGAACCCTCGCTCAACTCGGCAAGCACCTTCGAGAGCTGCCCTCCCTGCCAGGCGATCGGCGAGCTGTCGGGCTCCTCGACCACGAGCTTGGCGTGCGGGATAGCCGCCGCGTAGCGTTCGCCGACGATCAGCGGATGGGTCGGGTCGGCCTCGTCGCGACTGGCGATCACAACCGTGGGGACCTCGACGGACCGCAACTCGTCCCAGCACTCGAACGGCCGCGAGCGCGGAACCGCTTGCAGGGCATCCGCCACCGCAAGCGGATGGTCGTGCGCGGAGAGCCGCTGACGCAGCACCTTCGCCACGGTATCCCTGAAGCGCTCGGGTACGGCGTCGAGATCGTATGCGTCGATGAAGCCATCCACTCCTCCCGCTCTGAGTCCCTGCGCAAGCCTGTCCCACGCCGCGTAGGAGTCCTCCCCATGCGCCTCGGGGTCGAACGCCGGCGTTATCAACCCGAGGGCGAGTACCCGCTCGGGCCACTCGAGCGCGAAACGAAGGGCAGTCTGTGCCCCCATCGAGGCGCCGGCAAGCACCGCCCGCTCGATCTCCAACCTGTCGAGCACGGCCTGTAGGTCCTCGGCGAGCAGCTCGTACGTGTACGCCTCGGGAGCCGGCGCCGGACTGGAGTGGCCGTGCCCGCGCGCGTCGTAGGCGATCACGCGGTGACCGGAGCGCTCGAGCGCCCTGGAGCCCATCACGACATAGCGACGCGTGGCGGTGAGCCCGTGCAGCAGCACGATCGGCGCTCCCTCGCTTGCCGCGTGCCCTTTGGGTATGCCCTTCAGGGTGCCGGCCACCTCGCCGGCAAGCGACACGCCATCGGCGGTGACTACGTTCAGATCTTCGGTGACCGCCACCGCGCCGGACTAGACCTGCAGCGCAGCGTGCTCACGAACCAGCCCGGCCGTGCGCTCGGGCTCCTCCAGGAAGAACATGTGACCGACGCCCTCGAAGATCTCAAGGCGCGAGCCGGGGATCAGCCCGGCGATCATGTGCCCGTTCTGGACCGGGAGCAGCTGATCGAGCGTTCCGTGCACCACCTGCGTGGGGACGCTCACCCGCGGGAGCCGCGCGCTCGTGTCGTGCCCTGCGATCGCTTGCATCTGGCGCCTGATCACCTCGACCGGCAGCCCGTAGCGCATACCTGTGGCCCGGAACCTCACCCACGCGTCCTCATCGGCCGCAAAGCTCGGTGAGACATTCACCTCCCAGGAAGCGCGGATCGCGCGTTCGCGGTCGCCGGAGGTCATCGCCTCGACAAGCTTGCGCATCGTGCCTTCGCTTGCGAGCATGCTGCCCTCGCCGCCGCAGTAGGTGCAGCCGAGCGTCAGCGAGCGCAGTCGATCGGCGTGCGCGAGCGCCAGCTCCTGGGCGATCATGCCGCCCATCGAGATGCCCATCACGTGCGCCGAGTCGATCTCGAGCGCCGTGAGCAGTCCCGCGGCATCCTCGGCGAGGTCGGCGATCGTGAACGGCTGCCCGGTGCGCGTAGAGTCGCCGGCGTCGCGGTGGTCGTAGACGATCGTGTCGAAATCGCCGTGCAACTGTTCGAGCAGCGCCGCGCCCCAATGGTGCTTGGTGCCGCTCATCCCCATGATCAAGAGCAGCGGCGAGCCGTCGCCCGCACGGTCGTAGCTCAGCTCGATCTCCCCTGCCCTGGCAAGTGCCATCGCGCGATAAGCCTACACGGCGCCCGCACGACACGCTCGTCCTCGCGCCGACTGGAGGTCCTACACCGGCAACTCGAGCTGAGCGGCGGCCGGGTCCACGCGCCGCTCGCGCGCCTGCGAGCCGGCGGCGAGCCCGGCGACGCGCACTCCGAGCAGTCGCACCGGCCGCGAGGGTGCGTAGTCCTCCAGCAGCGCGAGCGCCACGCGCGTGACCTGCTCGGCGTCGCTGGTCGGCTCGGTGAGTGTGTGCGCACGCGTGACGGTGGAGAAATCGTCCAGGCGCACCTTGATCCCGATCGTGCGCCCGCGGCGACCGTTCGATGCGAGACTCGCGCACAGCTGCGCTGTCATCTGGCGCAACCAGTCGCGCAACTGCGCCGGATCGCGCACGTCCTCGTCGAATGTGCGCTCGCGCGACTCGGAGACGACCTTGCGCTCCTCAGAGACCTCCCCGTCGTGTTCGAAGCGCGCGCGGCGACGAAGCTCGGGCCCGTTGTTGGGGCCAAAGCGTTCAACCAGCTGCCGTTCGGGCGCGAGCGCCAGGGCACGCAGCGTGGTCAGGCCCAGCTCCGCCAGGCGCACGGCCGTCTTCGGGCCGATCCCCGGCACGAGCGCGGGCGGGGAATCGGCAAAGCGCTCGCACGCCTGCTCGCGTGTCAACACGAGAAAGCCAGCCGGCTTCTCCGCGTCGGAGGCGACCTTCGCCACCAGCTTGTTGGGACCGATACCGACCGAGCACACCAGCTCGGTGGCGTCCTTGACGTCGGCCACGATCCGACGCATCGCCGCGCGCGGCGAGTGAAAGCCCGACAGGTCGACATAGGCCTCGTCGAGCCCGACGACCTCGACGCGCTCCACGTGCGAGCGCACCACATCCATCATCCGGCGCGACACGTCTCGATAGTGGGTGTGATCGGTCGGCAGGAACACCGCCTGCGGGCACAATCGCCGTGCGCGCGCGGCGGGCATCGCCGACCCCACCCCAAAACGGCGCGCCTCATAGCTCGCGGTCGTCACCACCGCCCGCGGCCCCGTGCCGGCGACCACAACCGGCAGCCCGCGCAACTCCGGTCGGCGGTTCAGCTCGACCGACACGAAGAACGCGTCGGCATCCAGGTGGGCGGTGCTCAGCTGGGCTGGCTCATCGGACATCCTCTACCGAATCTAGCCGCGCGCGCGGCGGAGATCGGGCCGCGACTGCCTACGACAGCGCAGATTCGGCTTGGACGCCTATTCGGCCGATCCGCCAGGCTCGAACGCCATTCCCCCGACCAGCAGCCCCGCGCCGAGATGCGCTCCAAGCACAGGGCCCACCTGCGTGCAGAACAGCGGTTCGCTCGCGAAGATCGCTTCGCCCTCGGCGACCATCCGCCGGGCGTCGTCCTCGGCCTGGGCGTGCTGGACGATCCAGTCGGTCGCGCCACGCTCGTGCAGCTCGTGCAGGTAGGAGACCATCCGCTCGAACGCGCGCTTGCGGGTGCGCACCCTCCCGACCGGGGCGATCTCGGTGCCGAACGTGAGGATCGGCTTCACTTTCAAGGCGGTGCCGACCGTCGCCTGGGCGGCGCCGATGCGCCCGCCGCGATGCAGGTATTCGAGCGTGTCCAAGCAGAACCAGATGTCCAGGTGCTCACGCGCCGCAGCGACCGCCGCGACCGTGTCCTCCAGCGTGGCGCCGCGTGCGGCGACGCGCGCAGCGGCAATCGCCAGGCAGCCGAGGCCGCCGGCGCCGGTCTGCCCATCGATCACCTCGACGCGTCCCGTGTGTCCCGCCCGCGAGGTCACGCGTGCAGCCTCGCGCGCGCTCTCGCAGGTGCCCGACAGGCCACTGGCAATGTGCACGGAGAGGACATCGTGGCCGGCGCTCAGCAATGGCTCGTACACGGCCAGGAAATCCCCGACCGACGGCTGTGAGGTCGACGGCAGCCCTTGAGAATCGTGCAGGCGTGCGTAGAACGCGTCGAGGTCGGTGTACTCGTGCTCGGGACGCAACTCGCCGTCCCAGCCCACATACAGACTGACCTGGTGGATCTGCCACTGCTCGATCGACGCCCGCGGCATATAGGTCGTGCTGTCGGTCACGATCGCGACGGTCATCGTGCGCCGAATCTAGCGCGGCCGACGGCGATTTGCTCGCGGCTATGCCGTCGCGTCGATGTTCAAACGCACGTAGTCCACGACCACCGGCTCGCCTACCACGCTCAATACATCGTCCATGAAGCGCTCGCGCAACTCCTCGGGCAGCTGCTGCACGTGCGGCCCGAGCACGATCGTGGATAGGAACTCGCGCGGATGCTCGGGCTCGCGCGGCGCCGGCTGAAGCCAGCACTCGGCCTCGGCGAAACCCGCGGACAGCAGACGCTCGCGGGTCTCCTCTGCTCCCGCGTAGTTCCACGGCGGCCGCCAGTCGCGGAAGTGCGCGGCATACGGTTCGCGGCCGAGCAGCTCGCCGACCTTGCCGCGCAGGATCTCGATGTTGCCTTCGCCCCCGCACTGCGCCACGAGTCGCCCGCCGGCGCGCAGCGCCGCGTGCAGAGCTTCGAACAGGCGACCGTGATCGGCGATCCAGTGAAACGTGGCGGTCGAGAGGATTGCGTCCACCCGCCGCTCCAGCCGCAGGTCGAGCAGGTCCGCCACGCGCACGTCGAACTCCGGGCCGAGACGCTTGCGGGCGGCGTCCACCATCGAGGGCGACTGGTCCACCGCGATCGCATGGCCGCGTGGCAATCGCTCCGCGAGCGCCTGGGAGATCCGTCCCGACCCACAGCCAGCGTCGAGCACGACCTCATCGCCGGCCAAGTCCAGGCGATCGAGCACCGCCAGCCCGAGCGCCTCCATCGTCCCGGAGATCCGGTCGTAGCTCGCTCCGTCCCACGCACGCACCTCTGGCATACGTGTGTACGTTATCACGTATGCGCGATGATGCCGGCCAGTCGCGCTCGCTGGGGCTTGGCCCCGCCGAGCAGCGCCGCGTCGAGCAGCGCGCGCTTGTAGAGCCAGTGCACGTCGGCCTCCCAGGTGAAGCCGATCCCGCCGTGAGCCTGGATCGCCGAGGCCGTCACCTCGACACCCGCCTCGGAGGCGGCGGCCTTGGCCATCGCGGCGGCCTCCCCCAGCCGCGCCGGGTCGGCGTCAGCGGCCCACGAGGCAAACGCGGTCGTGGCGCGCGCCTTCTCGGTATCGAGCAGCATTTGCGCGCAACGGTGCGACACCGCCTGGTAGGAGCCCACGGGCACCCCGAACTGCTTGCGCTCCTTCACATACGCGACTGTCATCGCAAGCGCCCGGTCGCACACGCCGACAAGCTCGGAGGAGATCGCAACCAGCGCCCGGTCGATCCCGCCGGCCACATCCCCCGTAAGCGTCTCACCAGCGCCCACCGGCGCACTCACTCGTGCCGCCGGGCGCGTGGGGTCGATCGACTCGACCGGCTCGATCTCGGCCTGCTCGCGCGTGAGCACGCGCGCCGTGCCGTCTTCGACCAGCACCAACAGCTGCGCGGCGGGCGCACCCACGACCAGCTCGGCCACACCGTCGCGGGCGCTGCCAAGCGCACCGATCGCCTCGCCGCTTGCCAGCGCGGGCAGCAGACGCGTGCACTGATCCTCAGAGCCCGCCAGCTCGATCGCGCTGGAGGCAAGTACGCTCGGCAGCAGCGCCACCGGCGCGAGCGAGCGTCCCAGCTCCTCGCACAGGATCGACAGCTCCACGCGACCGAGCCCTTGACCGCCGTAGCGCTCGGCGATCGCGATCCCCGGCCAGCCGAGCTCGCACAGCTCGCGCCACAGCACCTCATCGAGCCGGCCCGCCTCCGCGTGCTCGCGCACGCGCTCTGGACGCGCCCGCTCGGCGAGCAGCTCGCGTGCGGTGCGCTGGATCTCGCGCTGGTCTTGACTCAGGCCGAAGTCCATCAGCTACGCACGCCCGCGCTCGCGAATGTGCCTGAGCTTGCTGAGACCGCGGGCACGCCCCGGCGGAGGGTGGGTGGGACCCGATCCTGCGGAGCAATCCCCAAAACAACCATCTAAATAACCGCCTTCAGCCGCGGCAGTCCCAGCACGCGCTCGGCCACGATGTTCTTCAGCACCTCGGTCGTGCCGCCCTCGATCGTGTTGCCACGCGCGCGCAACAGCTCATAGCTCCAGCTCGTGCCGCTGGTGAGCGCCTCGGGACCCACGATCTCCGCGGCAAGCTGGGTGAGACGCTGGTTGGTGTCAGACCACAGCCACTTCACCAGCGACCCCTCCGGGCCTGGCTGGCCGTAGCGCTCGATGTCGGTCAGCCCCTTCCACGCCAGCAACCGGATCGACTCGCAGCGCACGTGCAACTCGGCGAGCGCGTCCGAATACAGCGGGTTCTCCATCAGCCCGCGCTCGCGAGCGAGCGCGATCGTGTCGTCGAGCAGCTGGCGCAGGCGCACCTGCAGCACAAAGCCGAGCCCGGCGCGCTCGTTCATGAGCGTGGTCAGCGCCACCTTCCAACCGTTCCCCACACCCCCCACCACGTTCTCCTCGGGGATCCGCGCTTCCTCGATGAACAGCTCGTTGAACTCGGCCTCGCCGGTGATCTGGCGCAGCGGGCGCACCTGCACCGCGTGCTGCTCCATGTCCATCAAGAAGTACGTGAGGCCCTTGTGCTTGGGCACGTCCCCATCGGTGCGCGCGACCAGCATGCACCACTTGGAGTACTGCGCGGCACTGGTCCACACCTTCTGGCCGCTCACAACCCAGTCGTCGCCGTCCTTGACCGCGCGCGTCTTCAGCGACGCGAGATCCGAGCCGGCGTCGGGCTCGGAGAAGCCCTGACACCAGATCTCCTCGGCGGAGAGGATCGGCGCGAGATGGCGCTCCTTCTGGCGGTCAGTGCCCCACACCATCAGCGTGGGGCCACCGAGCAACAGCCCCAGCACGTTGGCCGGCAGCGGCACGCGCGCGCGGCCCAGCTCCTCGAAGTAGATCGCCGACTCGCTCAGCGACGCGCCGCGGCCCCCGTACTCGGCCGGCCACGCCGGCGCGGCCCAGCCGCCGTCATACAGCTTTCGCTGCCAGTCCCGCCGCCACGCGTAGTGGGCGTCTTCGCCGCCCTCGCTGGGCTCCGGCGCGGGTGGGTTATCGGCCAACCACGCGCGCAGCTCTTCGCGGAACGCGCGCTCGCGTTCGCTAAAGGTCAGGTCCACGACCGCTCTCCGGCGCCACCGCGCTGATCGACCACAACCGTGTATTCAACTCCTGTTGCGCACCACAAGCTCGTCGACCTCCAGGCGGGCGACTTTCAGCTCGCCCACATCCAGCCGGCCGATCGCGGCGCGCTTGATCGCCAGGCGGCGGATCGCAAGCGCGCCGATCGCAAGCGCTCCGAGCGCGAGCGCCCCCAGCGTCAGCGAGCCGATCGACACGGCACCGGAGGCCAGCGCGAGGCCGCGGCGCGCCTTGCGACTCCTGCGCCTGGCGCGGCGCAGCTTGCGAGCGACTCGCACCCCGCGCCAGGCGACCATCGCCACGGCGGCGGCCTTTCGGCGCGCGGGGTGCTTGGAGTCCTCGCGGCGTCTATCTCTGCTCAGCTTGCCCATGTGCTCCCACGTAGGCTAGCGAGTACTCCAAACCTCGCCGACTCCTTCGAAGTCGAGCGCGCGCTTGGTCGCTTCGGTGAGATCGAATTCGCGACCTTCCACGTACGGCCCGCGGTCCACCACCGGAACGCGCACCGAGTGCCCGTCGTAGCGCAGCGTGACGAGCGTGCCGCACGGGAGCGTCTTGTTCGCCACGCCCATCGTCGCGCTTGTCAGCTCGCCGCCGCACGCGAGCGTGCCACCGCCGCCGTACCAGGAGGCGACTGTGAGACGGTAGGAGGTCAAGCGCCCGACGTCGCGACGCACGGGGTGGGTGGGGTTCGAATCGCTCGCGTCGCCGGCGAACACGACCCGCACGTGCTCACTGAGCAGACGGTGCGGGGTGTAGTGGAGCGTGAAGCGACCACGCGCTCCGACGATGGTTTGTGCGATGCCCCGCCACCCGTGGCGTGCCAGGCGCTGGAGGTACACGCCGCGTCCGGCCGGTGCCGGGCGCAGCGTGCCACTCACGGTCGCCTCCGAGCCAAGCAGCACATTCAGATCGACGCGTCGCAGGCGCAATTTCACACGTATTGCGGCTTTATCCGATATTGCGGGAATACCCGGAGTTGCGGCAATTCCCGCTGTTTCTGAAATCGTGGGATTTGCGGAAACGCTCACGGGTGGCGCGGAGCTTTCAGGTGACGGTGTCGCCATGACGGCGGCGCCGGTGACCGACGGAACTGTGAGCGCCGCTCCAAACGTCAAACCAACGGCAAGCGGCGTCAAATGGGCGCGACGAGCGCGCCCGTCTATGTATGGCCTCGACAAAGAGGTCTCCTTGTGTATCCGCCTACGGGGTTAGCTGTCGGGCTCACGTCCCGCCGGCAGTACGCGTCCATACGCACTCCGGTCGGGCGTTACAGCCGCATCAGCGGCCGATTCGCCCCATCCGAGCCCTTTACGTCAGGCCCGGCAGTGGGTCCCCCGCTCGTGTCCATCCACGGACACGACTCGGCTGGTCAGACAATCGGATACACGCTAGCCAAATTGACGATAAACAGTGTGAGCAAGCTCACACACGACCTGCTCGCTCTGCTACTCCTCCTCGCCGCGCCCCGGCGCGGCGAGTCGGTTGAGCATCATCGTCTCGGCCATCCGCAGCAATCCGATCGTGGTGTGCGGGCGCGCTTCGCTCGATCGCACCGAGACGTCGGAACCGTGCGGCCCGAGCACCTCGACGATCGTGCACACGTTGCCGATCTCACAGTCGTCTCCGTAGCGTCCTTCGAGCGCCTCCATCTGCGCCGCCACCACCTGCCCGATCTTGGATTGGTCAAATGTCATCTACCGGACACTTTACTCGACCTCATTCCGCGCGTCCGAATAGGATGGCGACCATGCCCACCGATCCCCCCTTCTCGAACTACGAGCACGAAATCTATGCGGCCGGGATGCTCGCCGGTCGCAAGCCGGCCCGTCCGCTGGACTGGCGCGAGCTGGAGCGCGACGCGTACGCGATGCTCTCGCGCGGCCCACGCGGGTATATACAGGGCGGCGCGGGACGCGGGCACACGATCCGCGCCAACCGCGAAGCGTTCGACCAGTGGCGGATCGTGCCGCGGATGTTGCGCGACGTGTCCGAGCGCACGCTCGAGCGCACGGTGCTCGGCACGAAGCTGCCGGCGCCGGTGCTGCTCGCCCCGATCGGCGTGCAGACGGTGGCGCACGCCGACGGCGAGCTGGCCTCCGCACGCGCCTGCGCGCAGGTGGGAGTGCCGCTGATCGCGAGCACCGCGGCATCGCACACGATCGAGCAGATAGCCGAGGCCGCGGGCGAGCAACCATGCTGGTATCAGCTGTATTGGCCGCGCGACCGCGAGCTTGCGCGCAGCTTCATCGCACGCGCCGAGCGGGCCGATTACAAGGCGATCGTGGTGACGCTCGACACGTGGCTGCTCGGCTGGCGCCCGGCCGACTTGAGCGAGGGCTTCCTGCCGTTCTTGCGCGGCGAGGGCAACGTCAACTATCTGCAGGACCCGGTGTTTCGCGCAGCGCTGCCCAAGCCGCCCGAGGAGGACATGCAGACCGCCGTGGCCTACTGGGCGTGGCAATTCTCCAACCCGTCGGTGACGTGGGACGACCTGGAGTTCCTGCGGGAGTGCACGAAGCTGCCGATCGTGCTGAAGGGCATCCAGAGCGCCGAGGACGCGCTACTGGCGGTCGAGCACGGGATCGAGGGGATCATCGTGTCCAACCACGGCGGACGCCAGGTGGACGGGGCGATCGGCTCGCTGCAGGCGCTGCCGGGAGTCGTGGAGGCGGTCGGCGATCGCCTGGAGGTGCTGTTCGACAGCGGCATCCGCAGTGGCTCGGACGCGCTGAAGGCGCTGGCGCTGGGTGCGCGCGCGGTGTGCCTCGGGCGTCCGTACGTGTGGGGCCTCGCGCTCGGCGGCGAGCAGGGCGTGGTCGAGGTGCTGCGCGCGTTCCTCGCCGAGCTCGATCTCAACATGGCGCTGTCGGGCCACGCGTCGATCGACGAGGTTGGCCCGCACACGCTCGCGGCGTCGTGAGCGGGGCCGGCGCGCTTATTTCTCCTTGGCTTTGCCGGCTTTCTTTTTGGCCTTCTTCTTGATCGTCTTTGCGCAGCCTGTGACGGTGATTGGTGTGTTTTGTGTGATCTTCGCGCCGTTCTGAGCAATGAAGATGGTTGGCATCACCAGTTTGGCGGGGATGCGCTTGCCGGCGGTCGTGATCGCGACGCTGCGTCGCTTGCCTTTGATCTCGCGGGTCTCCTTCTTCTTGACGCGTATCGTGCGTGTGAGTTTGCAGAGGTTCGCGGTTGCGGCTAGTGCCGAGTATTTGCCTTGTGGGAGGGTGAGCTGGAAGTCCCCGACGGGCTCGTCGGGGATCGCCTTGAACGTGGTGCTGGTGATCCCTGCTTTGCTGATGAAGGTGGAGCCGACGATGTCGATCGTGAAACCGTAGCCCTGTAGTACGAGGATCAGGCTCGGGAACGCTTCGCCGCCGTGGCTGACGAAGATCATGGGTCCTGTTAGGGGTTCGGGGAGGATCGGCGTGGTTACAGTGGCGTGTCCGATGAACGATGCTTTCGGACAGGCTGCGGGGTTCGTGTTGAACTGTTTTTCGGTGCATGCCTGTTGCAATGTTTCGAGGCGTGAGGGTAGTTGCTTTGGCAGTTCGACCTTCACGGTCTTTATGTTCGACTGGGTGCCGAGGCGTATTGGCATCGTGAGCTTTACGTTTAGGCTCGCTCCGGACGCGCGACTGGTCTTGCCGTTTGTGGACACTTTGAACGTTGGTTTGAACGCGAGTTCGTTGCACGCTTCGGCCTTCAACGGCGCCGAAGTGCTCGCGGCCTGCCCGAGACTGCTGGTCAACGTGCTGGATATCGGACGCGCATCGCAGCTGGTGGGGTTGATCGTGAAGTTGGGCCGATCGACGCTGACCTTGATGTCGCGAACATGGGTGACGATCCCGTCGATGATCGTTGGTATCGGTTCACTGCCCGACGGATCGATCGATACCTGCGCAGTGTAAGGATCGATGTGCAAACCAAAGCGCACGACGACGGTACCGAGGTCGAACGGGCCTACCACCGCGCTCGTGATACTCACGACCGATAGGGGATCACCACGGAACGGGCCTGACAAATACAGCTTGCCGGGCACGTAGTCGAGGATCGCACCGACACCCGTCCCGACCAGACTATGTCCGATCAGGCTCGCTTCGGGACACGACGGGTCTTGCTCCTCCTCGGCCCCAGTCTTGGCTCGTGCTGCTTCGATGTCTGCTTGGGGGCATTGCGGCACGCCCGTCAGATCAGCGGTCAAACCGAGCGGCAGCACAGTGGAGTAGGAGGAGATGTACTGCATCGCATCCGTCCTTGACAGATCGACATACAACGGACTGAACGTTCCCGCATGGTTGGTGAGCGTGCCCACACCGATCGTGGGAGCGAACGGCGGAACACTCCCAGGACAAGCGGAGCCTTCAGAGCCGGAGGTGACCTGGAACGATGCCGTGTCAACCAGCGGGCTTTCGGGTGCGGAATAGGGGAACAGGTTGGCGCTTGTCGTGTACGTTCCGCATGTTGAGGGACTGATCAACGGTGCTTGTGCCCCTTCACGGAAATGGAAGTTGAACCGGTCGAACTGTAGCGGCGGATCGTTTTCGAACGCGACAGTCAACCGACCCGTGTTCGGGTTTGCCGTGACCTTACCTGCGAGCTTCACGAGGACTCCGCGTTCTGCACGGCTCTTCGCGACCACGTACAACGCGATCAAAGATTTGAACGGGTTAGCATACGGTTGCGCCACGTAAAGAGACCCGTATACCGTCGTGAACAACAACGGTGTTTCCACTTCGACGGTCCCGAGCTTCGAGTCTTCAGGACACCCTGCGGCTCCAGGAGAGTTGAGCGTTACTTCCGCGTACTGCCCTTCGCTGCAAGCACCCAATCCCACGCCTGCGGAGGGGTCGATCGTGAGTCCTTCGGGCAGGCTCACGACCGTGTCCTTCAGGTTTGATTGCGCGATCGCCGTACCACTCGTCAAACCCTGCACGTCATAGCTCAGATCGAAGGAGAACCCCGAAGGCGAAGATGCAGAGGCGGTCGTTGTCGTGGTTGAGATCGTGGGGGAGAAAGGCACGTTCGCGCAACCAGTCAGCGGTTGCAATGGTTCGCTCGCCGGGAAGTCCTGGAACGCTCCGGGCGCATTCCACGAGTCCGCTTCGACGCTCGACGCGAGCGAGCTCGTGCACGAGGTCGATAGCGTCACGAACGCGGGTGGTTCGTTCTCTTCGAAATGGTCGCATCCTGTTTCTTCATAAACATCGTTGCGTTCACGCGTTTCGGCAAGACAGCCCCATCCTCGCGCATCGTCGTGAAGAGTGCTGCCCGCGACACCCCAGAACGTGACGCGCACACCGGAGATCCCACTATCCTGCGGGATCTCACTCGAGGAGAGATCGACACCCCAGTCTTCTTCGCTGCGCACACTCGTGTTCAAGAAGACCGGCACGCCGTCCAGGGGAACGTAGAACCCGAACCTTGCGGGTTCCCCCGCTTCGGGTTCGATATTGAACACGGGTGTCGCGAGCGTACGCGTCACGCCATCCTGATCAAACGTGACAGACGCGACACCCACAGCCGACTGGTAAGGACACCGATCCTGTTCGCCACCACCAACGCTTTCGGTGAACTGGTAAGCCAAACACCGCGGCACAGCGCTCGGGTTCGCGATCAACCCCGGCGGCAAACGAGCCACCACTTCCCGGCCAGGAACAGCCGGACCCGCATTTGGCGTGCTGGTGAGCGACGCGCCATCTGGGTCCTGGTCGAGCAGGATCGAACCGGTCACCTGGAACGGATGCCCACCAGCCTGCGTGACAGGCCCACCACCTTCGGATTCAGCCGCGAGCTCATAGCCTTCCACGCCGAACCCGCCACTTGGACCGATCGTGACCGGCCGCGTGAGCTGAACAGGATGCGTGCCTGCACCAGACACGCTAACCGTGTTCGCTTCACCGCTCTCCGCGCCCGCAAGCGCTTCCACCCTGATCCGTATTTCGATCGCGTCGAACGGGGCGAGGGGACCCGGTGCTTCGCAACTCAAATGTTCAAGCGAACACGAAATCGGGACGGTTTCCCCGAGGCTCCCGCCACGCTTGGGCTCGCTACCCGCGATCCCCGTCGCCCGCAACCCCCCCGGCAACACGTCCGCGACCGTGACCGGGCCGAGCGCCTTCGCGTCACCCACGTTCTCGACCGTCACAACAAGCTCCCCACTACCACCTACAGGAATACTTGCTGGACGCAAACCGGAATCAACATGCCACCACGGTGCGGCGGCCTGCGCCGGTGAGGCGAAGCCGACCATCGCGGCCAGAGATATGACCGCGACAACCAGTCGCTGCCTCATTTCTTCTTCGCTTTCCCTTTGCTTTTCTTCTTGTGCTTCTTAGCCTTTGACTTCGTCTTGGTCTTTGACTTCACGACCTTCGGGCATTCCGTGACCGTGATAGGAGTCTTCTGTGTGATCTGAGCCCCGTTCTGGCCCGTGAACACCGTCGGCATATTCAAAGCCAACGGGTTTGTGACACTCTCCTTGACCTTGCGCGTGAGCGTCTTCTTATGCCCCTTGCTCCTGACGGTCACCTTCCGCTTGACCGTGACAGTCCTGCTGGTCGCACAAAGGTTCGCGTTCGCCGTGAACTCCGAATACGGGCCCGCCGGCAACGTGACCGACGCTTCTTCAAACGGAACACCAGGAATCGCGGGCAACGTCGCGCTCGTAACCCCCGTCTTTTCATTGATAAACGTTTCCGAATGCAAATCCACCGTGACGCCATCGCCCTGCAACACGAGCACCGCTTCAGGGAACTTCGCATTGCCATTGGATACGAAATACACCGGACCTTCCAACGCTACAGGCAACAATTGCGTGCGCACCATCGCGGTGCCGATCTTCGACCCCACCCCGCACGCCGCGGGGTTCGCGTCAAACGTTGCCGCGGGACACGACTTCTGCAGCGTCGAGAGTCGTGCCGGCAACTGCTTGGGGAATTCGAACTTCGCCGCACTCAACCACGCTTCTTTGCCCAGAGCACCCGCCGGATAAGTGATTTTGAACGTGACGCTCGTACCATCCGCACGCGTAGTTTTTGCAGGCGTTGAGACCGTGAAACCTGGTTTGAACGGCAAAGTCGCACAACCACCGGCCTGAAAACCATCCGAGAGGACCGCCGTCTGCCCAGCCGTGCTGGACTCTTCCCCGGTCACGGCCATCGCCGCGCAACTCGTCGGGTTCAACGTGAATTCCTTGCGATTCATTTCCACGTTCACATCACGAACATCCAACGGTACCCCGTCCAGGATCCTCGGGAACGGATCACTCTTGACCGTCACCTGCGCCGTTGTCGGATCGATAAACAAACCCGCGCGCACCACCACGCTCCCGAAATCAAACGGGCCCGCGAGCGCCGGCGCCACGATCACCAAACTAAACGGTGCGCCCTCATACGGGCCGGCGAAATATGCATGACCCGTCACGTAATACGGAGCACCGGACCCCGCACCAACGTGCACCACCCCAACTTCAGAACCAGCCGGACACGACGGGTGAGCGAGCTCGAGCGCGCCTTCGCCTTCATGACTACGCCCCTGAGCCGCTTCAATAGCTGCTTGCGAACACTGTTCGACCCCCGCGATCTTCCCGATCAACCCCGACGGCAACGTCACATTCAACCCACTGAAACGCTGCGAGCCGTCTTCGCGCTTCAATTTCAACACGAACGGCGAATAGGAGCCCGCGACAGGACTCGCCATGCCCGCTTCAAACACGGGAGCGTTCGGCGCCTGCGCTTCACTATCCACACACGCCCCACCACCAGGCGCGCTCACACCAAACGGCAAACTCGACGGTTCAGCATTCTTTCCTTCCGGTGCGCTCCACGGCGTCAAAACACTACTAGCCGCATACGATCCGCACGTGAACGGTGTCGTGAGCGCCGCGCGCGACCCGCCGAAGAAATCAAGCTTGAAATCATTGAACGGCAACTGCGGGTTTTCATCGAACGTCGTCGTCAACCTGCCCGTCACCGGATCCAGGCTGACCTTCCCCGCCAGCTTGATAACCACGCCCGTAGCCGGATCATACACCGCTACATACAACGCCAACAACGATTTGAACGGGTTAGCACCCTGCGCCGCTACAAACACGCCACCAAGCAACGGATGATTCACAAGCGGCGTGAACACTTCAACAGTACCGACCTTCGCCCCATTCGGGCATTCCGCCGCCCCGGGCGTGAACTGCTCATAACCCACTTCCACACTCTTCTGCGCCAGATAACCAACCTGCGCCTCCGAACACGCTTCCAGACCATCCGCGGAGGACGGATCGACGACCATCCCCGCCGGCAACGTCACCGTCGCATCCCTCAACTCAGCCTCAGCGACTTCGCATTCCACTCCCCCGCCTTCCTCCTTACAACCTTCCGGCTGGGGCACATGCAGATCAACGTTCAAGCCACTCGGCGAATCGGCGAGCGTGCTCGTCGGCCGCGCTTCCAAACCCGGTTCGAAAGGAAGCCTGCCACAACCCCCCACAGCAGCCTGCGTCGCTTCCCCCCCAGAGACGAAATTGCCCGATTCCTGCCAAGAGTCCGCTTCCACCGACGTCCGCAACGGCGTGCCCGGACAGGCCGTCGGCATCGTGAGAAACGGCTTCAACGGAGCGGTCGAAGGGGTCGGGCCTCCCGGGGTGCCCGGAGGTTCATTGCACAGTTCGTTTTCGGTATCGGGTTCTTTGCACCGTTGATCGTCGTGGCTCGGGTCCGCCGGCACCCCCCAGAGGGTAATCTTGGGGTCCAACAGCGGCTGCGCCTGCGAGATGCCGCTGGTCGCGACGGTCACGCCGTAGTCGCCGCCGCTGTGGACCCGGGCGTCCAAGCTCGTTAGCACGTGAACACCACCGATGTTAATAGCGAAGGCGAACTGGGCAGGGACTCCGGGCGGCGGGACCATGTTGTAGATCGCCGCCGATACCGGAATTTGGCCGCTGCAATGACGACAGGTTGTTTCTCCGCCACCAGAGAAGTCAACTCTGCTCACTCCGACCTGGGAGCTTGGCGGGCAGATCTGTTCGCGGAACTGGCTCTGGGTGCACATCGGGACAGCCTGCGGGTTGCCGATCAGCCCCAGCGGCGGGTTAACCAGGATGTCCTTGGCGTCGCCGGGGACCGTGCTCGTGACTCCCAAGAGGCTTTCGCTTCCGGCGATGGTGTTGAAAGAGGTGTTCGTCGTCAGCGAATACGGGTGGCCGCCGGCCTGACTGTCCGGCGTGCCGTCCGGGAAGATCGCCGGGGCGCTGAAGCTTGCGATCCCGAACGGCAGCTCCGAGCCGATCGTGCTCGGTTCGGTGATTGTCACGGTCGGCGCGCCGCCGCCGCTTACCGACATCTTGTTGGTGACGGTCCCTTCGGCGGTCGGCGCCACTTCCACTCTGGTTATTAGGTATGCGATCTCACCGGGCTCGAACACGCCCGTATGGGTCCACGTGACGGTCTGGCCCGAAATCGAGCAGGGGTATTCAGAGTTCAAGACGGAGGCCTCACACTCCGTCGGTGTCAGCCCGTTCGGGAGCGTGTCGGTGATCGTCACGTCGCTGCCATCGGTCGATCCGCTGCCGACATTCGTGATCTTGATCAGGTAAGAAGCGGGTTCCCCCGACGTGAAGTTGGTGGGCTGCGAGGTGGCGAGGATGCCCCAGGCCGGCGTCGGCGGCGACGCAACCGCGGGGCCGGCCGTGAGCAGGCACACGCCCGCCACCACACAGCTCAGCGCCAACCACCGCATGCGCGACATGATTGCTGCCGGTGTCATGGTCTTCTGCTTGCTCATCGCCCGGCCCTCCGGTGGTTATTGACAGCTCGGTGGTGGTGGTGCTTCTTGTGGTGCTTCTTCTTTTGGTGCTTCTTCTTTTGCTGCTTCTTCTTTTGCTGCTTCTTTTCGGGCGCTTCAGCCGGGGTGACGAGATTCCCGGAGCCGTGAAGTTCCGCCGAGGCCACGCTCAATTGCGCGGGCGGTTCGCTCAGCGGCGAGCGGCACCCTTCCAGCGACGTGCAGGCCGGCGGCACGACCGGCTTGTCCTGCGAGGCGAAGCCGCCGCCGACACGCGCGTCGTAGAGGTCAGCGTAGCTGTCTTCGTCCTGGCCCACGAGCGAACTGCCGGTCTGGAAGAAGAGGTCGTTGCCGCTCGGGCTGGCGTCGGCGAAGTAGGAATTCGAGGCGCTACTGCCGTCCGAGATCAGGTACAGGCAGCCGCCGTTATCAGTGGAACTCTGGCAGCTGCCGGACCCGTCGGCCTCCCACTCGTACACGTTATAGAGGCCGTTCGTGGCGCCCGGGAGCAGAGCGTCGCGCGAGGTGAAGAACACTCTGCTGCCGTCCGCACTGAGGTTGCGCGGCCGGTACAGCGCCGACCCGATCCAGTGGAGATCCGAGGGCCCGATCGGCCTTGCCCCGGTCGGGTTGCACGACGCGCAGATCAGCCGGTTCGCGGCGGCGTCATAGAGGAAGACCTCTGTGTCAGGTTCGCCGGTGTTGGCGTCATTGTTGTCGTAGCCGGTCAGGCTCGCCGTAGAATTGAAGACGAAGTGGGCGCCGTCTGGAGTCACCCGGGTAGGCTGCTCTTGGGCTTCATCGGTGATGTAGGTAGTGGCAATGAAGGTCGTCTCACCTCCGTTCCAGAGGTAGAGATTCGGCTGTCCGGCGATCGCCGTGTCGCCGTGCGAGTTCGAGTTGGCGGCGAGGACGCCGTCGGCGGTGAAGTAGACGTGGGAGGCGTCTTCGCTGAGCCCGGCGAGGGTCTGGACCCGGGCGTCCTCAGCAGCGGTGAGATCGCTCAGCTGGCCGGTTTCGACATCGTAGTCGTAGAGGTTTTCTCCGCTGCCGGGGACGGCGTCGTTGGTCAGCGCCCCTTCGCTGGTGAAGAGGACGTGGGAGCCGTCAACGCTCGCATCCTGGTAGTGCGCGCTGGGGCTACCGGGTTCGGCAGGGGTGCGCTGGGAGGCCGAGAGGTCAACCGTCGTGGTGTCGTTCAGACGATCGTAGATCTGCTCTTCAGATTCTGACTGGCCGGTGGAGAAGACAATCCGCGAACCGTCGGCGGAGATCGCGTGTTCGATCAAGTTGCCCGCGCCATTTCGCCCTCCGAGTTCCGCCCCTCCCGCGGCCACGGGGGTGCATTCCGCCCCAATACAGCTCGTGCCCGATGTCGGGATCAGGCCGACGAGCCGCAGCTGGCCTTGCGCCCACTCATACACGTTAAATTCAAGGCTGGAGGACACCGCCGGCGCTTCTGGCGTCAAGGCGTCGTTGGCGCGAAAGATGACATGGCTGAAGTCGGTCGAGGCCCCTTGGAAGAGTGCTTCGAAGTTGCCGCCGCTCTCGTGCGGCGGGTTGACGTCCGTCACCAATTCGTAGGAGCCCGTGAGGGGATGACCCACATAGAGGTTCCAAATTTTCGGGCCGGGGGCACCGGCGACAAGCGCCTGTTCGACCTTGACGACACCGGTCGACAGATCCGGCGAAAGCGGTTGGGAGTAGCCCAGCACTCCCAGTTCAGGACTGCGGTTCGCGAGGAACGGGAAGCCGACTGCCTGCGTCAACCAACCGCTCGCGCCGCGCGAGGCGAGGTACTGCTCCCCTTCCGGCTTCGCATTCGGCGCCCCGGGGAAGGCACCATTGGCTTGGTAGAAGATCCGTTCCCCGTCCACCGAGGCCTGCAGATGAACATTGCCCCCGAAAGGGTTGGCGACGTCGCCGTTGTTCTTGTTGACCGGTGAGACCTGCTCGTAGGCGCGGCAGTCGGGCAACAAGAGCGACAAGCCATTCTCCACCCGCAGCTGTTCGTTGGGGCAGCCCGCACCGGAGGACGTGGGCGGCTGGTAGACGAACGTGTGGTCCTGGCCTTCGGTGGTGCCGATCGAGTTGGTCGCCACCACCCGCCAGTGATAGGTCGTGTTTGCGCTCAGACCGCTGAGATGCCGGCTGACGAGCACATCGCTAGACCCCGAGCCGATGTCCGCGTCGGGCACGGGCACACTGTTGCCGTAGCTCGCACCGGTGCCCCATTCGAACCGGTAGGTCGTATCGAGGCCCTTCGGGTCGATCTCCGCGTTCAGATCGACCGAGCTTTCGCTCAGGTTGCTGGTGTAGGCCGCGTCGAGCAGCGGGCGGCTCAACGTCGTAAACGTTTCATCCAAGCCGGCGTCGGAGCCGGTGTTGGAGCCGTCCGTGTAGGCCGCCACGAGCCGGAAGTGATAGATCGTGTTTTCTGAGAGGCCGACGATGTCGGCGCTCACCGCAACAGGGCTCGAGCCCGACGGCGTGCTCGCGCAGGACTGGCTTTCACCGTAGCCGGCCGTCGTGCCGTATTCGAAGTGGCATTCGGTGATCGTCGCGCCGGCCGGGTCCACCGTCCCGTTGAGCGTCGCGCTGCTCGCCGTCACTTTGGTGGCCTGCCCGGACACCGCCAGGGCAGGCGTGGTGAGCGTCTGATCGGAGCTGTAGCTGACGACCCCGTTCGAGTTGCTTGCCGCAACCCGGAAGTGGTACGTCGTTTCCGGCGAAAGAGCTGACAGGCTCGCGCTGACACTCGTCACGCCGGCGTACGGGGTGGCCGGCGAGCAGGGCGCGGTCTGCCCGTAGGAGGTACTCGTGCCGTATTCGAACTCGCAGCTTTCCACGTTCCCGCCGCCGGCGGGATCGACGGTGCCGTTCAGCGTCGCGGTGAACTGTTCGACTTCGCCGGCCGCAGTGGCGGCGACGTCTGGGACCACGACAGCTGGGCCATACATGGACACACTCCCCAAACCGAGCGGACCGAGGTAGATCCTTCCGCTCGAAGCGCTGACGCCGATCGCACCTGATTCCCCCTGGCCAAACGTCGAGACGGGGTCTCCGGATGAGTCGTATTCGGCGGTTTCGCTTTCACCATCGTTAATGCCGCCGTCGAAAACGAAGACGGAGTCATTCGACGGGTTCACCGCGACGTATCCCGCCGGGCCGCTGTCAAGCACAGCGGCGAAGGAGCCGCCGGCGTCGAACTTGACAACGCTTCCGCCTTCGATGAGACCACCGTTGTCGGCGTAGAGGTCACCGCTTGCGTCAAAGGCCAGGGCCGCGGGAGAGGTGAGATGCGAGTCGGAGATCTGGCCGATGTATTTGCCGGCTTCGTTGAACTCGTCGATCGCGGCATGACCGGGGTCGGAGACGTAGACGTCGCCGTTGAGCGGGTTGACCGCCACGCCAAGGACCGCTTCGCTGAGGGAACCCTCCGTGAAGCCGCCCTGGGGAGTCTTGCTGCCCGCGGAGCCCGCACACTCGGCCGCCTGTTCGGCACTTGTCAGGGAGGCGTATTCCTTGCCGCTGATCTGACAGAGGAACTTGCCCGATTCGGAGAAGCGGTCGATGACGAAGTGTTCGGCGTCGGCGACGTACACGTCACCCTTGTTTGCGCCGCTCGAGCTGTTGACGGCGAGGCCGCGACTAGCCCGGAAGGTGTTGAAGCTGAACAAGGCGAATGACCCACCCGGGGTTTCCGACCCGTTCAGTTCGACACCGGTGTACTTGCCATTCGCGTCGAACTTGTAGACGTAGCCGCTGTCGTTGCTCAAGCCGCCGACATAGACGTCGCCGGCGCTCGGACCAGTCGAGTTGTCAAGAGAGAGCGCCAGCAGCTCCCCAAACGAGCCGCCGAGAGTTTCGCCGGCGTTGAAGCTGCCTTCAGACTTGTGGGCGATCTTCGCGGCCGCCGGCACAGCGCCAACCCCCAGCAGCACACCGCACGAGAGGCCCACCAACAGCAGCGCGCGAACACCACGGAGCTGCTGAAGGGCACGGGACAAGCCAAGCGCGCGGGACAAGCCAAGCGCGCGGGACAGGCGGGAGTGCGTGGACATGACTGGATGGGCTCCTTGGTCTGAGATGTGATTCAGTGAAATCGGAGAATTCATCGTGCTTCACCGGCCGTCCGGGGAAGCACGCGTGCGTGACGGCTCATCCCTCACTGCCTCCTGAGTGAGGGCCTTCGGTGTGTGCTCTGATCGTTGAGACGACGCGTTGTCCGCTGGGGGTCAGCGCCCAACAGTTCGGCGCGCCCTGTCCCGGTCCAAGCCCCGTGTTTGAGATCAGTCCGATCCGCTCCAAGCGACCGAGAAGCTTTGAGATCTGACCCTGGTCTGCGATCCCGGCCGTCTCACCGACCTGACGGTTCGAGGCGTTCGGGTGCGCGTCGATAGCGCTCAACACACGCACCGTCCTGTAGGTGATGCGCATACCCGCCTCTTTGAACGGATCGGACAGCACGCTCGATGACCGTTCGCCTCGCGCCACGGGAGGCGCCGCACGGTCGAGCTCGCGCTTAGCCACGGACGCTCCCAGGTAAGGCAGGACGATCATGCTCATCAGCGCTCCGACCAGCTCGGCGAGCGGCGCGTGCTCTGCCTCTCCCGTACGGGGAGAGGCGAGCAGTCGCGAATGGATCACCGTTAGGACACCACCAACGATGCCCTCGGCGCTCAACATGGACGGGTCCGCGGCCCTCGGCTCGCCACGACCCTCATCAATCGCCCTCGTGACCGCTGCGAGGATCTCACCACGACGTTGCAACACGCGCGGACCACCCGAGAGCGACTCCACGATCAACAACCTGCCGATCGTGGGCTCCTCATCAAGAAACACGAGCAGCGCTGTCAGTGCCGCCCTGATCCTCTCGCGCCACGACCCCTGCAACTCATACGCGGGCAGCACACGCTCGCCCGCGAACATGAGCGCGTCCTGGAACGCCGCGAGAAAACAATCCTCGCGATCACTGAAAGACTCATAGAACGTGCGCCGCGACACACCCGAGCGCTCGACCACATCCGCGACACTCACACTCGCCGCGCCCCGCTCGCAAGCGACATCGAACATCGCACCAAGAATCCGCGCACGCTGAATCTGCGCGACCTGCACGTGAGCGAAACCATTGCCCTCACGCCGCGTCCGCACACTCCCAGAACGCAACGACTGCGACGACGGCATAGGCCGTTGGGACTGCGAAGAGCGCTGCGATTGCGAAGAGTGCCTGGCGCGAGCGGCCACCTCAACACACCACCCTCAACGCACGGGCGGGCCCTTCAGAGCGCGAGAAGCCAAACCGGGCCTTCTGCCCAGCAAGCCGCGCACTACCGGCGCGGCGAAGAGAGCTATGCCCTAGAAGGCAGCTGTCCCGAGAGAGAGAGAGAGAGAGAGAGAGACGCGTCAGCGACGCTGACGCGTCCTATTACGGACCCGTCACGAGCACGATGACTCTCAACTGCGCTATTCCCCAAGAAAAACACGCGAACTACATCTCCAACTCTGTTGCGACCCGGTCCCTCTCCCAAGGTCCCCGTCAAAAACCTAGGTTGGTGTCCACCACGAGGACCGACCCATAACCCGACCTTATGTACACAGCAACCATACGGATGCCGATAGACCCATCCTACACACAAAGCAACCCTGCTGTCAAGAGGTCTTTGGCATCCCAATGTTTGCTGAGAACAATAGGCCGCTCGCCGCTCACATGTCCACGGGACCGGGGTCGCCCAATTGGGAGACCCATCCCCTCCTTCCCCGGGGTCGCCGTTGACGGCGGGCGCGGGAACCGCGAGAATAAGTCGCGATGGCAAACCCCGACCGCCTCACCGGCCTGGACACGACCTTCCTGCACCTGGAGGATCACGGCTCCGCGCACATGCACGTGGCCTCGGTGATGGTGTTCGAGGGCCAGGCGCCGCCGTACGAGCAGTTCGTGGAGCACATCCTCTCGCGACTGCACCTGGTTCCGCGCTATCGCCAGCGGCTCGCGTTCGTGCCGTTCGACCAGGGGCGTCCGGTGTGGACGGACGATCCGCACTTCAACCCGCGCTACCACATCCGCCACACGGGGCTGCCGCGCCCCGAAGACGATGCGGAGCTAAAGCAACTGGCGGGACGGCTGTTCTCCCAGCGCCTGGATCGCTCCAAGCCGCTGTGGGAGATGTGGCTCGTGCAGCACATGGCCGGCGAACGCTTCGCGTTGATCGCAAAGACCCATCATGCGCTGGTCAACGGGATCTCAGGCGTGGACATCGCGACCGTGCTGTTCGACCTGGAGCCCGAGCCGGCGGGCGCCCTGCGTCCCGCGGCTCCGTGGATTCCACGTCCGCTTCCCGGCGCGGCGAAGCTGCTGGCGGACGCGCTGGTGGAGCGCTCGACCGTGCCGGGCGAGATGCTGCGCGGCACGCGAGCGGTGCTGCGCACCCCGCGTCGTGCGCTTGCGCACGTGAAGGACGCCGTCGTCGGCGTGGGCGCGACGACGTTGGCAGGGATCAACGCACCGGCGCCGTCGAGCCCGTTCAACGTGGACATCGGCGCACACCGGCGCTACACGTGGGTGGACGCCGATCTCGCCCAGTTCAAGGCGATCAAGAACGCGCTGGGGGGCACGCTCAACGACGTGGTGCTCGCGGCGGTGAGCCTCGCGCTCGGCCATCACATGCGTGCGCAGGGGTATGACACCGAAGGGCTGGTGCTGAAGGCGATGGTGCCTGTGTCGATCCGAGCCGACATCGAGCGCGGTGCGCTGGGCAACCGGGTGGCGGCGATGTGGGCGCCACTACCGGTGGGGATCGTCGATCCGGTCGAGTGTCTGGCGGAGGTGCGCTTGGAGATGGACGACCTGAAGAACTCCGGGCAGGCGGTTGGCGCGGAGGTGTTGACGAACCTCACGGGCTTCGCGCCGCCCACGATTCTCAGCCAGGCCGCGCGTTTGCAGGCGCGCCAGCGCTTCTTCAACGTGGTCGTGACGAACGTGCCGGGCCCTCAGTTCCCGCTGTATCTGATGGGCCACCGCTTGCGGGCGCTGTATCCGGTCGTGCCGCTCGCGCGCCGTCAGGCTCTGGGGATCGCGGTGATGAGCTACGACGGACAGCTCGGCTTCGGCCTGCTCGCCGACTATGACGCGCTGCCGGAGCTGGAGACGATCGCGCGTGAGCTGGAACGCGCGATCGCGGCGCTAGCGGGCGCCGCCGGGTTGGGCGGGTCGCGCGGGTCCAAGCTTCGACGCGCGCGCCGTCCGCGAGCGGTGGCAGCGCGTTAGTGCCCTCCGAGCGAGGGCGGTGAGCGCCAGATGAGCCGCGACTTGCGGCTGGCGCTGTGCCAGATCAACGCGACCGTCGGCGACCTCGACGGCAACGCGGCGCTGATCGCCGATGGCATCGACGCCGCCAAGCGGGCCGGTGCGCGGCTGGTGCTGTTTCCCGAGCTGGCGCTGACCGGCTATCCACCCGAGGACCTGCTGCTGCGCGAGCACTTCCTCACGGACACCGCCGCAAAGCTCGCGCAGCTCGCGGCGGCGACCACGGGGATTGTGGCGATCGTGGGCTTCCCCGAGCGCGCCGAGGGCAACGTCTACAACTCCGCCGCGGTGCTCGACGGGGGAGCGCTGCGGAGCGTGTACCGCAAGGTGCACCTCCCCAACTACGGCGTGTTCGACGAGCAGCGCTACTTTGCCTCCGGCGAGCCAAGCGGCTCGACGATCGAGTTGCACGGCCACAGGGTGGGTGTGACTGTGTGTGAGGACCTGTGGGTCGCCGGTCCTCCCGCCTCCTCGGAGGCCGCCCGCGACGCGCGGTTGATCGTGAACATATCCGCGTCGCCCTACCACGCGGGCAAGGGCCTCGAGCGCGAGCGGCTGTTTGGCCGGCGCGCCCGGGAGACGGGCGCATACATCGCCTTCTGCGGCATGGTGGGCGGGCAGGACGAGCTGGTGTTCGACGGTCACTCGTTCGTCCTCGCCCCCACTGGCGAGCCCGTCGGGCGTGCCGCGCAATTCGAGCAGGACCTGCTCGTGTGCGACTTGGCTCTTGATTTGGGGGGAGATGCCGTTCGTGCCGGTGGTGGCGCCACTCGTTCGTCAGATCCTGGGCGTGCGCCGCTCCCCGCGCCCGCCGAGGGCGCTCTTGCGACCTCCGCGACTGTGCAGCCCTCCGCGCGCCTGCGCGTCCCGATCTCGCCGCTGGAGCGGGAGGTGTACGAGGCGCTGATGCTGGGCCTGCGCGACTACGTACAGAAGAACGGCTTCGACGCGGTGGTGCTGGGGCTCTCCGGTGGGATCGACTCTGCGCTGGTGGCGTGCCTGGCCGCCGACGCACTGGGATCCGAGCGTGTGAACGTGGCGACGATGCCCTCCCCCTACTCCTCCTCGGCGACCCAGGAGGATGCGCGCACGCTTGCGAGAGCATTGGGCGCGCAGGCGCACGAGTTCGCCATCGAGCCCGCGATGGACGCGTACATGCGGACCCTGCAAGCCGACTTCGAGGGTCTGGAAGCGGACCTGACCGAGGAGAACCTGCAAGCGCGGATCCGCGGGAACCTGCTGATGGCGTTGTCGAACAAGTTTGGCTGGCTGGTGCTCGCGACCGGCAACAAGTCGGAGATGTCGGTCGGCTACACGACGCTGTACGGCGATCTGGCCGGTGGTTTCGCGGTGATCAAGGACGTGCCGAAGACGCTCGTGTACCGGCTGGCGCGCTGGCGCAACGATCCTGTAGCGGCGGGTGCGCTCGCCAAGGCACCCGCGATGACGACGGCAACGACAGCGACCACGGCCGGTACGCCCGCAGCCCATTCACCCTTGACCACCGGCACGCCTGTGCGTGCACCGATTCCCCCTTCGATCATCGAGCGTGCCCCTTCGGCCGAGCTGCGCAAGGGTCAGGTGGATCAGGATTCGCTGCCGCCGTACGAGCTGCTCGACCGCATCTTGCACGGATACATCGAGCTTGACCGCAGCCGTGAGCAGCTGATCGCCGAAGGGCTGCCGGCCGCGGAGGTGGAGCGCACCGCGAGGCTCGTGGATCTTGCGGAGTACAAGCGCCGTCAGGCGCCTCCGGGCATCAAGATCACAGAGCGCGCGTTCGGGCGGGACAGGCGCATGCCGATCACCAACGCGTATCGCGGCTGATTGCTCAGAGCTTGTTCGACAACTCGATCACAACTGGGATCCCGGTGTCGAACCACGAGCGATGTAGCGCTTGGATCCTGGCGCGCGTGGGACGTTCGCCGCGGTGGAAAGCGCACTCGAGGTAGTCGAAGGGGTTGACCGCGTTGCAGTAGATCTCCCTTGCCCTCTGCAGCTCCCGCTCGTCCGTGAGCTCGCGCGCGCGAGCCGCGAAGCTGCCGGCGCGGAGGCGCAGGCGCACACTCGGGTTGGCTCGGATATTCAACATCCATGCCGACGTCCACGGTAAGGCGATGGCCTCGGGCGTGGGCCGGATCATCACCATGTAGGCGCGGTCGCCGTGTCGGATCGCATGCACGCACCTGCTCCGCGCCTTGCCGGTCCTGCGTCCGATGGTGGTGAGCACGCCATAGCCGAGCGGCGTGCGGAGCGTGAAGAACGGCAGGTGCAGTGCGCTGAGGATTCGCCCGCTGGTTGCCGAACGCAAGAATGGGTTGCCTTTGCGCGACGGCATGTGTTCAGGATCGGCGGTTGCAACCACCGGCCGTGCCGACTCGCTCGATGCCGGCGTGCCGCTCATTCGCCGCCCGCCTCCTCAGCCACCGCCTCTGCCCTCTTCTCGTCGGCCGACGCCTCCGCCGTCTCCTCCTCAACCGCCTCCTCCTCCTCGAGTATCTGCTTCCAGAAGCGCACGCTCTCGCGCATGTGCCTCATTCCGGCGTCGAACGCCAACCACGGGCCGCGGGGAACCTGGATCCCCCCGCTGGCGTCGCGCAGCTCCTCGAAGCGTCGCAGGGTGGCTTCGTGTTCGGGTAGGTATGCCTTCGCGAGCATCGCCGGGTCGGCTCCGAGGAACAGCTTTAGATAACTGAGGTCGCGCAGTTCGCTGACTGCCCTCCCCGGCTCGGCGCGCCATGCCTCGAACGCATCCGTGCCGGCCTTCGTGACCCTGTAGATGCGCCGCCGGCGCCCCTCCGGTTCGCGCTCTTCGATCAGCAGGCCCTCCTTGGCCAAGCGCTCGCACTCGGAGTAGAGCAGGCTGTGGGGAATGCTCCAGAAGTACTTCGAGCTGACCTCTGCCACCTGCTTGAGGTCATATGGGGTCGCCGGCTGCGTGTGCTGGAGCATGCCCAGCACCAGGTAGGAGGTCTCACTCAGACGCCGCTCAGACACCGCGGGCAGCATATATCACCAGACGGTCCACGCTATGTGCTTTCAGCCAGATCGTCCGGCGGATACTGCAGAAAGAGATAAACCTCCCACCGCCTAATGTCCCTGCTTGGGGCAGGGAATCCGGGATTCCGCCGGAACCGTTTCTCCGCTGAGAAACGTCAGTTCCACCTTGACCGGGAAGAAGCGGCTCTTGGGGCACGTGCTGGGCGCGGTCGCGTAGGAGATGAGCTTTTTGCCCTGCTTGAACGCGGCGCCGACCTTGACCTTGACCTGTTCGACCGAAGCGTCGAGCGCCCCGGGCACCGATTCGACCAAGGGCACTTCCCCCACGAACACCATGCCGAACGGAGGACTGGCTTTGCCGACGAGCGTCCCCTTGGAGATGAGTTCGAGCGAGGCGGGCGTGTCGCCGACCACATAGAAGAACAGACCGCCGCCCGTGGCGAACAGCGCCTGTACCGTGACTTTCTCGTGCACGCGCGATTCGCCGAAGCTGACGACGCCGTTGGCTTCGCCCAGGGCGCCGGCGAGCGACTGTTTCGGACACCCACCGGCGCCTTGTTCTTTGAGCGTGGTTTCCGAGCAGGTGGCGAATCCTTGTGGGTGGATCTTGCCGCCGGCGGGAATGTAGAACTTGACGCCCGTGAGCGGCGAGGGAGAGCCTCCGTATTCGCTGCCGCCGATCGTGAGTTCCGCTTCCAGGGCGAGAGGGGCGCCGAGGATCGCGCCGGTCCCGGGGTAGGTCGCGCTGTGGGGGTTACTCAGGTTGACAGGGATCGGCACGGCCTTTGCTTTGAGCGTGACTACGGGCCTCGCCGCGGCAAGCGCCACCGTCCACGTCGCCGACCCCATGAGGCCAAGGACGAGCACGGCTGTGAGTATGGGTGCTCTGCGCATTGTCAGCTCCTCTTCTTCCTGGTCTTGGTTTTCTTCTTGGTCTTGCGGCGAGTGGATGGGCGGGTGTGTGAGCGGGTGGGCGGGCGGGTGGGCGGGCATCCCGTTACAGCGATCTTCGTGGTCTGCTTCAGCCGCGCCCCGTTTTGCGCGACGAATTCCGTGGGCATCGTGAGTTTGGAGGTGCACAGGTCGCCGTTTGCCGCAAGCGCCGAGTCGCGGCCTTGGGGAAAGCGCAGCAGGAAGCTGCCGACGGGAACGTCGGGGACCGCCGGGAACGTCGAGCTTGTGATCCCGCTTTTGGAGATGAACGTTTCGCCGTGCAGATACACGGTGACGCCGTCGCCCTGGAGCACGACGATCAGTTCGGGGAACTTGGCGCCGCCGTATGAGACGAAGTAGGCCGGACCGCTCAGCCCCACGGGCAAAAGCGGTGTGGTGGCGCTGGCCATGGCGACGACCGACGCCGGCGGGCAGCTTGCGGGGTTCGCTTCGAACGTCCTTGCCAAGCACGCCTTCTGCAGCGTCGTGAGGCGTGCTGGAAGCTGCTTGGGCAGTTCGACCTTGACCTTGGCGATGTTGGCTTGAGATCCCTGCCCACCCGGCGGGTATACGAGCTTGGCTTCAAGGCTCGCTCCCTCGACTCTGGAGGTGTGGCCGGAGGTCGAGGCCGAGAAATGCGGCTTGAACGCGAGCGTCGCG
This sequence comes from uncultured Solirubrobacterales bacterium, assembly GCA_963715535.1. Lineage (GTDB taxonomy): Bacteria > Actinomycetota > Thermoleophilia > Solirubrobacterales > Solirubrobacteraceae > Palsa-744. The sequence continues at coordinate 562,587 of OY970251.1, forward strand.
CAGTCGGTGGCCTGAAAGTGCACCGAGGCGGCAGCGAGACGCCCGCGGTGCCGTCCATCGTGGTCGAGATCGTCTTGGGGTCGCAGTTGGTTGGGTTGAAGATGAATTCCGGACGGTTGATTTCGACAGTCACGCTGCGGGCAAGCGCCGACACGCCCTGCAACATCACGGGAAGCGGGCCGGTGGCGACCGTCACCGCCGATGTTTGCGGGTTGATCTGCAGCCCCGCCCTGACGATCACGTTGCCGAGGTCAAACGGCCCGCCGCGGGCGGCCACGACGACGGACAGGCCGAACGGCGCGCCGTTGTAGGGGCCGGTCAGATAGATACGCCCGGGCGGGACGTCGAATGGATCGGGCCCAGGACCGACGACGACGGAGATCGTGCCGATCTGACTTTCCGCTCCGCACGTGCCTTCCTGAGCCTGCGGTTCGCCGCACAGGGGCACGTGCGCGACCGAGCCGATCAGACCCGTCGGGATGTGCTCCTGGATCGAGGCGAGGCCCTGTTCTGAGTCCTGGCGCGTGAACGTCGTGACGAATGGGCTGTAGCCGCCCGCCTGGTTGCTCGTCGTGCCCGCCGTGAACGCGGGAGCGAACTCGCCGGTACTGCAACCCGAGTCGACCGTGAAGCTGCTCTGTGCTTCGGCCGGCGCGATGGAGGGGTCCGATTCCGGCGCCGACCAGGGGCTGAACAGCGCGCTCGTCGTGTACAGGCCGCACGCGTCGGGCACGAGCGAGGCGCGCGGACCGCCGAACAGGTTGAGTGTCATTTCGCTGTAGGGGAGCTGCGGAAGGTCGCTGAAAGCGGGTGGTGAGCTGTCCCGTGAGCTGGTTGAGGCTCACTTCGCCTGCCGCCTTGATCTGCACGCCGCTGCCTTCCACGACGACGTACAGCGCGATCAGCGAGCCGAACGGGTTGGAGCCCTGAGCGGCCCCCGCGTTGCCCTGCTGGGCCAGGTACACCGACCCGCCTACGGGATGGTCGAGCAGCGGCGTGCGCGCCTGCACGGTGCCGACCTTCGAGGCTTCCGGGCACGCCGCGGGCGCGGGGCTCGACAGGCCGATCTGCGCTTCGCTGCACCCCGCAAGGCCGCTCACCGCCGAGGGCGAGACCACGAGATTCGCCGGCAGCGTCACCACCGCTTCGCGCAGGTTGGCCTCCGCGAGCGACCCCAGCGCCTCGACCTGTGGGATCTTCAGCGCGATGCTCACGCCTGTGGGCGTCTCGGCGACACTCGTTTCGGGTCTCACTTCGATGCGAGGGCGTGAAGCTGAGCTTCTGACAGCCCGTCATCGCCGCGAGCGGAGCCGAGAGGATCGTCGGGGTCCAGACCCCCGGTTCCTGCCAGGAGTCGGCGCGTGCCGAGAGCGACAGTTCTTCGCGGACCGCCGCGCTCAGTTCGCTCGGGCACGACGTCGGCAACGTCAGAAACGGCTGTTCGCCCGCCGGCACGGCGACGCACGGTCCCCCGATGAACTGCTGGTGGCAGTGGCTCGCGGCCGACGGGTCGCCCCACAACGTCAGCGTCAAGCCATCCGTGTCCAGGCCCTGCGGCAGACCGGGCGCGAGCGCCGAGATCCCATAGTCCCCGCCGGCGTGAGCGCTGCCGATGATATGCGCGATGAAGCCGACACCCGCGAAGGTGAAGCCAAGCGCACCGGCGACCTTCGGCGAGGACGGCGCGATGTTGAACACAGGGATCTCGCCCGCGAGAGAGACCAGGGCAAAGGGAGAATCGACGGCGATGTCGCCGACCTGGCTCGAGGCCGGGCACGCCTGCTTTGCGAGCTCCTGTTCGGAGCACTGCGCCACCGCGAGCAGGTTGACGGCCACCCCGGCGGGCAACGTCGTTTCGACGTCCTTGGGGTCGCCTTCGGCGATTTCCTGCCCAAGCGGCCCCGCGTCCCCCAGGCCCGCTTCCTTCTGTGCCTGGCTGAGGGGTTTCCGATTCAGGGCGAATTCACCGTCAGCGCGTAGGGATGGGAGCCCGCCTGCGTCGCCGGCGCCCCGTTTTCTTCTTCGGCGCGCACTTCGACGCTTTCGATCCCGAACCCCCCACTCGCGCAAGCCGCGGCAGGAAGCGCAAGCAGCACGACGGCCACCAAAGCGGCCAGCGCGAAGAAGGGGCGCGAGCAGCGCTGATCGCTCCAGCACCACCCGCACGACTCGCACCCGTCCGGTGTGCTCGTCGTTGTGTGTTGCCTCATCGTTTTGCCTCCCCTTGTTGCCGGCTTGTCTTGCCTTTGCGCTCATGGCGCCTGCTTGACGCACCTGCCTTTCTTTCTCGCGTAGCCCTTCCGGCACGACTTCGGCTTCGGTTTCGACTTCGGTTTCGGTTTCGCGAACAACCGTCGCTTCCACCGCCGGCGCGCTGTCGCCCGGACCCGAGAACAGCTGGCTGGCCGGGAGGCCCGCGGCCGGCGCAGGCGCCTGCGCCGGATGGCACGCTTCGCCAAGACACGGCGCCGCGGGCGCCGGGGGATTCTGGGCGGCGAACCCGCCGCCTTCGCGCGCGTCGTAGAGGTCGACCAGCTCGTCTTCGTCCTGCCCCACCAGCGGCTGGCGCGTGAAGAAGAACACGTCGCCGCCGCTGGAGCTCGCTTGCGGCGAAATACGACGGTTCGCTGCTGACGCCCGAGGAGATCAGGTACAGACAGCCACCGTTGTGCCCGGCCGCACAGTGCCCGCGCCTTCGCGCTCCCACTCATACACGTCCATGACGCTGTTGGAGTCGCCTTCCAGCAGCGCTTCTTCGGTCTCGAAGAAGACCCTGCTGCCGTCGGCGGAGAGGTTGCGCGGAAGATCCCACGGGTACAGCGTCGGCGGCGCGATCGAGCCGTCGCTGTCGGCGTGGTAGAGCAGCGCGTCGTTCGTGGCGGCGACCCCCTGTGGATTGCACGAGACGCACGTCACCCCACCCGTGCTCGCGTCATAGACGTACAGCTCGTTGCACGATGCGGTTCTTCGTGTTCGCTGCAGATCCCGCCGCGCGCCGTGATTGTCATAGCCGCTGACGTTCATCCTCGAGCTGAACAGGAGCGTGCGCCCGTCGGCACTGACGCGCGCGTTCTCACTCCTTCGGCGGGGCCGCCGCGCGCTTCCGAGTCGTAAACAGCGTGTGGGCGCTCCAATCGTCTTCTTCGCCGCCGCTGCTAACCAGCGAGATCGTGCCTTCGTGCCACACGTAGATGTTGCCCGCGCCGGAGACCCCGCCAGACGCGAGCACGCCCTTGGCGGCGAAGTAAACGTAGGAGCCCTCTCCGCCGACACCGAGCACCCCTTGCACTTCGCCCCGGCCGGGGTCAACGCGGTGCTCTGCCCGCTCCCGCCCGCGCCTTGCGCGTCGAAGCGGTAGAGCACGCCGTCTTCGCTGTAGAAGGCCTGCGAGCCATCGGGAGTCGCGGCCTGCCATGCCGCCGGCGCGCTGGAGACTTCCAGCGTTTTGCCGTCGCCGCCGGGCGCTGGCTCGCGCAGGTAGAGGCGTCCGCTGACGAGGTCGGTGAAGTAGACGCTCGAGCCGTCTTCGGATACGGCGTTTTCTGCGAAGTAGGACACTGCCCGAGCGAATGGTCGGGCAGTTCGACCGTTTCTTCGGCTGCGCCCAGGCCCCGCCAGCCCGCCGCGCCGCCATCGGAGGCGGCGCCGCCGGGCAGCACGCTCGACCAGGGCCAGCTGCCCTTCGTGCCATTCATACAGGTTGCGCACCCCGGCCGGCGCGCCGTGGACCAGGGGGTTGGCCGATTCGAAGAAGACCCGCGAGTCGCCCGCGGCGGCCGCGACGAAGAAGAAGCTCGCGCTTTCGCCGGCGGGCGAGCTGAAACAGCAGGCGATAGGTCCCCGTCAGGTTGTTGCGCATGTAGAGCGCCTGCCCGCCTTCCACCACCCCCGCTTCGCTTGAGAGCGGCGGTTCGTTGCTGGAGAGCTCGAACGTGTAGGCGAGGTCTTCGCTGACGGCCAGCGGCGAGGCGCTGCCACCGGGGTTGACCGCGGGCTCCAGGTTCTGCGTCGGCCACCCTTCCGCGCCACGCGCGCTCAGATAGGCGCTGAACAACTGCGAGGAGCCTTCGCCGGAGGACCCTCCGCCGAGCGGGAACGTGCCGAGCGAGTCGAACGTGATCGCTTCGCCCGATGCGCTGGCGCGCACGCTCGTGACGGCGCCGAGCGCGTCCGCGTAGTTCTTTTCGACCGGCGAGACCTGCTCATAGGCGCGGCAGTCGGGCAGCGCCGGCGCGTAGGGCTCCTCGACGCGCACCTGTTCGTTGGGACACGAACCCGCCGCCCCAGCCGTTGCCGGCGTCAGCGCCGCGCAGTACCCAACGCTCGCGGCGACGCCGAGCACCAGCGCACCGAGGACCGTACAGACCCGGCGGGACCCGCAGGGTGCGGTGCGACACAACGAACGGCAGGACTGGCGGAGCATTACGATACCTCCTGGAAGATACAACAGGGATGATCCATAATGGACGACGCGGTCTGAACCGTACCATACAAATGACGACTCGACGACTCGACGACTGGACGCCTAGAACGTCGCCGGCGTCGGACGGGCTACCCTGCCTACGTGATCGAGCGGCGCTCACTCCCCCGTCTGCCGAGCCGCGCGTCGCTCGCTGGAATATTTGCCGTGGGCGCACTCGCGCTGTGCTCGTGCGCCAACACGCTCCAGGACGAGCCGATCGGGCCGAAGCCACTGGAGACGGTGATGGCGCAGAGCCATTTCCCCGTGTACTGGGCGGGGCTGAAGTTCGCCGGCCTGCCGATCACCGGCGTGAGCATCGACCCGAGCGAGGCCGTGTCGATCCGCTACGGCGACTGCGCGGTGGGCGGTCAGTACACGTGCGTGACGCCGCTTGCGATCGTGACCTCGTCGGACAACAGCTTCATCCCGGGCGGCGTCGCCGCGACAGCGGCGCCGGCGACGAGGGGCGTCAGGGTGATCTCCGCGCGAGCCGGCAGGACACTCGCGCTGGCGACCGGGGTGGTGGTCGTGAGCGTGTACGCGCAGCGTGCGTCGCTCGCGCGCGAAGCGCTGAGGACGATCGCGCCCGTGAACGAAGTGGGAGGCCCCTTGGAACCGTTGCCCGCGGCGCTGCCCGACACGGGCTTTGACAAGGTGCCCCTGCCGAGCCAGGTGCCGAGCGGCGTGAGCGTGCCGCGCGGGCCTGCCCAGTAGCGGCTCGTCCCTGCGAGATCCCACCCATAGATCGCAGGCACACCGGCACGCTGTGCGGCCGCAGGTACACCGACGCCCTGTGCGGCCGGTCCCTCACGGCCGGCCGGCCGCGTGGGAAGTCTGCCGTCAGTCGCCCAACGGGCGCACGGCGATCGTCATGCGCGTGACCGCACACGTGCGGGCCTGGTCGTCGGTGAAGGTGACGTCCCACACCCACGTGGTGCGCCCGCGGTGCACACGCGTGGCCTGCGCGTGCACGGTGCCCTCGGTGACAGGACGCAGGAAGCTCGTGTTGTTGGACATTCCCATCGCCACAAAGCCTTCGTCTACCACGGCAATGGCGGTCGCGATCGAGGTGAGCGACTCCGCCAGCGACGCGTACACGCCGCCGTGCAGGAGCCCGGCGGGCTGCTTGAGCTCATTGCGAACGGCCACCCGCGCACGAGCGACTGTGTCGGCGATCTCCACGAACTCGATCCCGTAAAGACGGTCGAAACCGAGCAGCGCGTCGTTGAGATCGGAGACGGGTGGTGTGGCCATCGGGCGGCCACGATAGCCTACGATCCGCGATCGGCGTCCAACGGGACGCGATTGACCTACGATCCGTCGTCGCCGTCCAGTGCACGACGGCCACCCGATCTCAACCATGACTCCCGAACTCGACCGACTGCCACCCGACCAGCGCGCCGTGCTGTCGCTGTTGCTCGAGCGCGGCCGCAGCTACAGCGAGGTGGCGGACATGCTCGCGATCCCCGAGAGCGCGGTGCGCGAACGAGCACATGCCGCGCTGGACGCGCTCGCCGAGGATCCCGCGAGCGCCGGGCGCAGTGCATTTGCCGGCGGGCGCGAGTCGCGCTCAGCCACTGCTGCCGGCACCAGGGGCGCGGGAAGTGCGGGGGCTTCGCGCGCCCGCGCATCCGCCGGCTCGGGCTCACCGGAGACACCGGATCGTCCCGCCCGCACACGATCCACGCCCAGCGGCTCCAGGAGAGGCGGATTGCTGTTGCTCGGCGGGATCGTCATCGCGATCGTGGTCGCCGTGATCGTGATCTCGAGCAGCGGCGGCAAAAGCGCAAGTCCGACAACCACGACGACTTCGAAGACGACGACGAGCACGGCGTCGAGCACGAGCAAGCCGAAGCTCGACAAGACGATCACGCTGTCCCCCGGCGAACCGGACCTGAAAGCCTCCGGCGTGGCGTACGTGCTCTCGGAGGGCACCAAGCGCGCGTTCTACGTGGCCGCCCAGGGACTGCCCCCATCCTCCGGATTCTTTTATGCGGTGTGGCTGTATAACTCGCAGTCGAACTCGATGCCGCTTGGCAAGGCGCCGACGGTGAGCTCGAGCGGTCGCATGGAAGGCGGCGGGCCGCTGCCGAGCAACGCAGGCAGCTACAGCAAGCTGATCATCACCCGCGAGACGAGCACCAACCCGAAAGAACCGGGCCCGATCGTGATGAGCGGCCCGTTCGCGCTGCACTGATCGGGATTCCCTCGGCCCGACCGATTCCACGACAGACCAGCTTGGATGACACTGGTGCGCCGATGTCACGCTCAACCGCCGGGATCGACCACCAGAACTGTGAGGTCAATCTTCGGGCAAGAGCTTCCCAGGGTTCATTATTCCCGCGGGATCGAGCTGGGCCTTGAGCGCTCGCAGCGTTTCCACGCCGACATCGCCGACCTCGCGCCGCATCCATTGGGCGTGATCGCGCCCAACCGCGTGGTGATGGGTGATCGTGCCGCCACCGTCGAGAATCGCGGTGCCGGCGGCAGCCTTGACGGCTTGCCACTGCTCGATCTCCCGGCCCTCGCGCTGGGCTGCCAGGAACGTGAAGTACAGCGAGGCACCCGTGTCGTACAGGTGCGAGACGTGGCACATCGCCAGTCCCGGCGTGCCCTGAGCGCGCAGGGCATCCTCGATCGAGGCGATGACCCGTGCGTGCAATACGGTCAGGTTCGACCAGCTCGTGGCGGTCTCCAGCGTCTCGACCATCACGCCGTGGGTGAGCAGCTCATCGCGTAGATAGGGGGCTGAGAAGCGCGACGCCAACCACGCCTCGCCCGGGGAACGGCCCACGCGCAATCCGCCCGCGCCTCGCACGATCTGGGTCGCCGGCGCGCGCCGTGCGCCGACCTCCTCCACGCTGCCCTCGAAGCCGAGGATCGCAAGGCAGCCGTCCCCGTAGCCGCGCGCGCCCAGATAGACGCGGCCAAGGCGGCCCTTCACCCCGCCACTGCCGGCGAGCGCGAGTGACATGCGCGTCTCCTGCGCGTCTGAGAGGCGCGCCACGTCGGGGGCGCAATGGGCTTGAGCGAGTGCTCGCAACGCGTCGGCGCCTGCCTCGAAGCTCTCGAAGAAAACCCCTTCGTAGGTTCGCTTGGAAGGCGCGCGGCGCACTCTCAAGGACAGCTCGTCGATCACTCCGAGAACACCCTCCGAGCCGACCAGCAGCTCGCGCAGATCGGGACCGGCAGCGCTCGCCGGGACCGCGCGCGGCTCGATGTCGCCGGCGGGGGATGCCATTCGCAGACCCTGGACCATCCGCTCGAAGCGTCCGTAGCCGGTGGAGGCCTGTCCGGCCGAGCGGGTCGCCGCGCAACCGCCGAGCGTGACGTACTCGAAGGATTGCGGGAAGTGGCCGAGGGTCAACCCTCTACCCTGGAGCCAGCGCTCCAGCTCGCGCGCCCTGGCACCCGCCTGGACTCTGACCACGAGCGACTGCTCATCGAGCGCGAGCACGCCCGCGATGCGCTCCATGTCAAGCGCCACCACCGCGCAATGGGAGCCCCGCAACGGCTCCACCCCACCGACCACGCTCGTGCCCCCGCCGAACGGCACGATCGCCAGCGAGAGCCGTGAGCAGGCAGCCAGTAGCGCGCGCAGCTGCTCGTGCGAGGAGGGATACAGCACGGCGTCGGGTGCGCCCGCGGGAGTCCCGGCGCGCAGGCGCACGAGGTCGGGGTAGCCCTTCCCCGCGGCGTGCCTCACGCGATCGGCGTGGTCATCGCGCACGTGGGCCGATTCGAGGATGTCGCGCAGCTCATCCAGCGCGGCCGAGGCGATCGCCGGTGGCTCCAGCCGCACGTGTTCGAGCGCGACCGGTGGACGCGGTGTCGGGCTCACACCCACCGTTTCGCGTAGAAACGCGAATGCGTGCGGGGGTAGACCGGGCGGGTGCTCCGGATCTCCCCACCCCCACCAGCGCATGCGAGCTGGGCGCGACCCATCTCCACACAAACTCTCCGACGCCCCGCGAGCGCTGGAAGCAGTCGTCCGACCGGTTGGCCCGACATTTGCCGCGGAGCTCAATTCAGCTCTCCCTGCCAACGATTCGCTCCAACCCGTCGAGCGCTTCCTCGATCGTGGAGTTGGCGGCACGACGCACGAGCCGCCCGCCGAGGCGCGCGAGGAAGCCCTGCAGCGACTGGCGCAGCTCGATCGTGACCGTGCTCGCCGCGCCCTCGCCGGTGTCCGCCTCGGCGATGCTGATCTCCGTCTCGGCGCTTTTGAGCACGCGCGCGAACGGCGTGTTCTCGATCTGCTGGGCCCACACCACCCGCTGTGACTCGACGGTGTCGAGCAGCTTGAAATCGGCGCGCACGGTTTTGCCTTTGTCGCTCATCAGCACCTCCGTGAAAGCGTCGGCCTCAACCGCCTCAACTCGATTCACGCGCGGCCACCAGCGCGGCAGGTGGTGGGGGTCGCCAAGCACATCCCACAGCTCCCGTCGGGAGGCGGCGATCGTGCGGGTGCGGCGCGCGGTTGGCATCCTCAGCGCCCCGAGCCCGAGTGTCTGCTCGATCGCGCCCGCGAGCGACGTTGACCGGCCGAGACGGTGCACGCGCTCGATTGCCGGCGATCGCGGCTTCGATCCGCGTGTGGCTCGCGTCTATGCGTCATAGGACAAAAGCGCGTGAGCGTCGTATGGTTGGAGCCGCTCGCGCCCACTCAAGAAGGCAAGCTCGATGAGAAAGCCGCAACCGACCACCTCTCCTCCCAGCTGCCGCACGAGCTCGCACAGCGCCCAGGCGGTGCCCCCGGTGGCGAGCAGATCGTCATGCACCAGCACGCGCGTGCCGGGCCGCACCGCGTCGCTGTGCAACTCGAGGCTGTCGGAGCCGTACTCGAGCTCGTATTCGGCGCTGACCGTGTCGTACGGCAGCTTGCCGGGCTTGCGCGCGAGCGCGAAACCGGCGCCCAGGGCAAGCGCGAGCGCCGGTCCAAGCAGAAAGCCCCGGGCCTCGGCCGCCAGCACGCAATCCGCGCCAAGCGGACGCGCATAGTCCGCCAACCCGCTCACTGCGACTTCGAGCGCGGCGGGATCGGCCATCAGCGGCGTGATGTCCTTGAACACGATCCCCGGCTTGGGGAAATCGGGAATATCCCGAATCAGCGCTCGCAGCTCGACTGTGGTGCTCACCTTACGATCTTGCGCAAATCGCGTACCAGCAGCAAATGCTTCAAGTGGGTGGTCACCGCCGCAAGGTTCTCCAGCGCCTCGACCGCGTCCTTGCGACGCTCGGGGTTGCGCGAGCGCAGCGCCGGCGCGAGGATCTGCTGCAGCAGGCTCGCCTCGCGGTCGGCGGAGGAGCGGAACACGCGCAGGTTGCGCCCGCCCACCCCGTAGCGCGCGAGCTCTGACACCGCGCCGACGATCTCCCGCTCGGTTTCGTCGAAATAGCGCGTGCCGCCGCGCATCTCGCCCTTCACCACGCCGTACTCTTCAAGCTCGCGCACGAGCTTCGCGTCGGCATTCGTCTCCTCGAGCACGTCCTCCAGCGAATACAGCGCACCCGTCTCCTCGCGCACACTCACGCTCGTGTGCCACGCGCGCTTGCCCTCGCGCCCCGGACGCGGCACCTGCGTATCGCCGGCGCGACCCGCGGCCAGCTCCTGGCGGATCACCCGCAACGGCAGGAACTCGTCGCGCTGCATCCGCAGGATCGTGCGCAACCGCGCCACGTCGTTCTGCGTGTAGAGCCTGTATCCACCGGGGGTGCGCCGTGGCGTCAGCAGCTTCTGGTCCTCCAGATAGCGGATCTTGGAGATCGAGATGTCTGGAAACTCCTGCACCAGCGCCTTGCACACCGCGCCGATCGTGAGCGACTTCTGGCGAGCGCCGCCTTCGGGCTCCGTGCCGCCGACCGCCTCAGAGCCCTTGGGCACCCCGGCGTCCAGCGGCTTCGCCTCGCTCGTCGGTGGGGTTTGCGGGACAGTTGCCACTAGCGCGCGTGATAGGTGAGCTTGTACTTGCCGATCTGCAGCTCATCGCCCTCCTCGAGGCGATGAGACTCGATCCGCGAGCGGTTCACGTAAGTGCCGTTGAGCGAGCCACAGTCGTCGAGATACCAGTGCTCGCCACGACGCACGAGCAGCGCGTGGTCGCGGGAGACGGTCACGTCGTCGAGGAACACGCTCGAGTCGGGACGCCGGCCGATCGTCATTCGCTCCCGATCGACGGGGAAGCTCTCCCCTGCGCGCCCGCCGCCGGTGCGGATCACGAGTGCAGGTCCGTGCGCGGTCACCTCCTCGATCTCAACCGGCACGAGATCGCCGGCATCGTCGATCCGGTAGGTGGCGGTCACGGGCTCCCCCGATGAGCTCTCTCCGCGCGGCAGCAGCGCACCGCAACGCTGACAGTAGTTCGCGCCCTCGTCGCTCAAGAAGCCGCACTCGGCACAGTGCAAGGCCATGACGCGAGGACCTCCTACGCCTCGTCTACCGAGGCTCCGCCCCCACGACTCGCGAGGATGTCGGTCAAGCGCTTCACGTCGTCGCCGGTGATCGCCATCTCGCCCTCCTTGTGCTGCTCGCGCAAACGGGCCACCAGCTCCGCGCGCAGGATGTCGATCTTGCCGTGCAGTATGCGTCGCTTGTAAGAGATCTCCATCTCTTCCTCGGTGAGCTGACGGATGACATCCTTCAGTTCACTGTCGTTCATCGAGCCAAGGTCTGGGAACGTGTCCATAGCGAGCGCTCTCCTCTTGCGCAAGGATGCTGGGCTTAGAGCAATTGGCGTAGCCTCGCCGTCGCACGGCATAGGCTCCTGGGCACGAGTATAGACCAGAAGGTAAAGTTGAGCTTTAGAGTGATGGAGAGGGCCAGCGTGCGGCTGCAGCCGTTGAGAGCAATGACTGCCGCGAGCAAGCTCGCGCTGGTGCTGACGATCGCGATCGTGGTTGCCGGCGGCGTCGCGCGCAACACCGCGATCGGCACCAACACTCACCTGTCGGCAGATGAGAACGGCTATGTCGGCAACGCCAACCGGATTCTCGCCGACGAACGCTATGCCACCTTCAAGTGGCCCCCCGGGACCTCGATCGAGTTCGCGATCGCCACCCGACTCTCAGGCCACCACTCGCTGAAGCTCACCACCCACGCGAGCGGTCCCGCGCAGTACACACAGCTGGCCGCAGGCATCCTCACGCTCGCGATGGTCGCGGTGCTCGCATGGGTCTTCGCGGGCCCCTGGGCCAGCGTGATCGCCACCGCACTGGTGGCAAGCTACGAGCCGCTGATCGAGGCCACGCGAACGTTTCTCTCAGAGCCGACGGGCGCGCTGGTGCTGATGCTCGCGATCGCGTCCGCCGCGCTTGCGCGATCTCGCTACGGCAAGCGCAACGAGCTGTTGTGGCTGTTCGCCGCGGGCGCGATCGGCGGCATCACGTGCCTCACGCGCAGCGACATGGCCCTCGGCATGGGCGCAATCGCGCTCGCGCTCGCCCTCGCGGGCAGGGTGGACGGGACCAAAAACATCCGCACCGGCATGCTGCGCGGAGGTGTGTACCTGGTGGCACTGCTGCTCACGCTGTCCCCGTGGCTGTGGTACGCCTCACACGAGGAGGGCCGCTTCGTGCCGCTCACCACCGCGGGTCCCGACGCGTTCTTCATCGGCAGCTATCTGCCCGGCAAGGGCGAGCTGGTGCCCACCGAGGAGAAGCTCGCGCCCGCGGTGTGCCGCCATTTCCCACAGGACTGCGGGCGCTACTGGCAGCAGAGCTCCGCACCCGTGTTCCGTCTGATCGAAGCGCGCCACCCGGGCATGTCCGAGAACGCGGCAGTCAACGAAGAAAACATCAACAACGTGCGCAAATACGCGCTCGGCAAACCGGCCGCGTTCGCCTCGATGCTGTGGGCCAAGTTCTGGAAGATGTGGACGGTCGCGTGGACCGGCGGCAACGGCACCTACCACCCCGACACAAGCCCCGCCCAGCACAAGATCTATTTGATCCTGGCGGCGATCGGGCTGCTGGGCGGCACGATCCTCACGCGCCGCTTCATCCTCGTGACAAGCACCGGCGCGCTGCTCGCGATCTCGGCTTTCGCGACGCCGTTCAACGATCAGCCGCGCTACAACGTGAGCCTGATGGCGCTGCTGTTGTGCAGCGGCACGATCGGGGCGTTCCTCGCCGGCGAACGCCTGCTCGCTATGTGGCGCGCTCGCGCAGCTGTTGGCGCCCCGAGCGCAAGTACAGCCAGCTAGCCACGAGCGCCAGCACCAGCCCGACGTACAGCAGCACTTCGGCGAACCTCCCAAGTCCGCACATCGCGAAGAACAACGCTCCCATCAACGGCGCCACCCCCACGCGTCCGGGCCAGTTGATGCGCAGATCGATGCCCCGCTTCAACCCGTAGCGCCCGAGCGCCACCATCGACAGCTCGCGTGCCACCAGCACCGCAAGCGCCCAACGCGGAAGCAGGTCGAATCGCCAGCACACCACCACGCCACTCACCACCAACAATCGATCGGTGACGGGATCCATCAGCGTGCCGAGGCGGCTGTACTGGCCGGTCACCCGCGCGGCGATCCCGTCGGCATAGTCGCCCCAGCCGATCACCGCGAACAGGATCGCGTTGGCCGCGGCCACGCCGTCGCCGCTCGACAGCGCCACCACGAGAAACACAGGGATCAGAGCAAGGCGCACGAAGCCGATCGCATTGGGGATCGTCCACGGTCGCAGCGGCTGGCCGGAGAGCGTCTGCGGGGGCGGCGGCCCGGAGCGGTCCAGGCCCACCAGGCGACGCACGGTGAGCCGAGCACCGGACACGGTTACCTCATCCGCCGCTCGCTCATCCACCGCGGGCCGACCGGTCGCTCGTTCACGGCTCGTCCGCTCGCCCGACCCGCCACCAGGCTCGTCCGGCGATCCCTCTCCGGGTTCTACGGGGTGCTCTGGCACAGCTCGTCCAGCGCCCGCAGCAGCTCCCCCGGATCGCCGCCGAGAGGCAAGGGCGGGCCGTCCTCGCGCCCGCGCCGCAGCTGCACCTCGACCAGACCCGACTCCAAACTGCGCCGCCCCACGGTCAATCGCACCGGGCACCCCAATAGCTCGGCATCGGCAAACTTCTCTCCCGGGCCCGCTTCGCGATCGTCGTAAAGCACATCCACACCACCCGCGCGCAACGTCTCATACAGCGCGTCGGCGGCATCGCGCTCAGATGTGCCCGGACGACCCACGGCCACGAGATGCACCGCGAACGGCGCAAGCGCTTTCGGCCAGGAGATCCCATGCTCGTCCGCGAACTGCTCCACCGCGGCCGCCACCACCCGCGCCGGGCCGATCCCGTAGGAGCCCATCCAGATCGGCAGCTCCGCCCCGTGCTCATCGAGGTAGGTGGCGCCCAGCGGCTCGGAGTAGCGCGTGCCCAGCTTGAAGATGTTGCCGATCTCGATCGCCGGCTCGACGGTCAGCGCTTCGCCGCCGCGGGTGTATCCGCCATCCGCGGTCCGCTGCACCTCCGGGCTCTCGCGGGCCACCTCGACGTTGGCGGCATAACCGTCCCCCAGCACAATCTCGTCCTCGCCCGCCGGGCAGGGCGCCATGTACTCGTGCGCGCCGAGCCCGCCCATCATGCCGACGTCGGACTCCACGCGGTAGAAGCGCAGGCCCGTGCGCCGCATGATGCGATCGTAGGCGCCCACGTGTAGCGCATAGCGCTCCTCCAGGCCGGCCTGGTCGCGATCGAAGCTGTAGGAGTCCTTCATCACGAACTCCCGCGTGCGCAGCACCCCCGCGCGCGGACGCGGCTCGTCGCGCTCCTTCACCTGGAAGTGGTAGAGGATCAGCGGCAAATCACGATAGGAGTTGACTGTCTGGGCGACATGAAAGGTCACCGCCTCCTCGTGGGTCATTGCCAGCACCAGCTCCGAGCCCTTGCGATCCTGCAGCTTGAACAGCTCCTCGATGTCCAGGCGTCCCGTCTTGCGCCACGGATCGGCCGGTTGCAGCACGGGCATCAGCATCTCCCGGCCGCCGATCGCGTCGATCTCCTCGCGAATGATCTGCACGACGCGCTGGTGGACACGCCAGCCCGCCGGCAGCCACGTCCACATGCCCGCCCCCATCTGGCGGATCAGCCCAGCGCGCACCATCAGCTTGTGCGAGATCGCCTCGGCATCGGCGGGGGCCTGCTTCTCGGTGGGCAGCAGATACTCGGTCAGTCGGGTCATGGCGTGTTCGGCATCCTACGCGTCCTCCCGCTCCCTCGGGTGTTGCGCGATGCCAAAGCCGGGTAGCCAAAAAAATCCGAGTCACACCGCAACCACGCGATCACGCCTCGTGCGCGATTGCGCGCTATGAATTACACCTGGCACACGTCCCCTACCCAAGGAGCCCCGATGGCCTATTCCGTACCGCCGCTTCCCTACGCGTATGACGCGCTCGAGCCGCACATCGACAAGCTGACGATGGAAATCCATCACGACAAGCACCACCAGGCCTACGTGGACAAGGTCAACGCAGCCCTGGAGGGCACTCCGCTGGCCGACGCGGCGATCGAGGACGTGCTCAAGGATCTCTCGCAGGTGCCGGACGCCAAGCGAGGCGCCGTGCGCAACAACGGCGGCGGCCACTACAACCACTCCCTGTTCTGGCAGTCAATGTCCGCGGACGGCGGCGGAGAGCCCGACGGCGCGCTCGCCGAGGCGATCTCCTCGACGTTCGGCTCGTTCGCAGACTTCCAGGCCAAGCTCAAGGAAACCGGCATCAACCAGTTCGGCTCAGGCTGGTCCTGGCTCGTGCACGACGGCTCCGGACTGGCCGTCGTCGGCACACCCAACCAGGACAACCCGATCTCCGCGGGCAGCACTCCGCTGCTGGGCGTGGACGTCTGGGAGCACGCCTACTACCTGAAGTATCAGAACAAGCGTCCCGACTACCTCGACGCTTGGTGGAACACCGTCAACTGGAGCAAGGTCGCCGAGCGCTTTAGCGCCGTCGGCTGAGCGCACGCGGAGCGCGCGGATCGACCAATTACGCGGTCCGCGCGCCGCCGAGGTCGCTGGCTAGAGTGACGCGCGCTCCGCCCCGCCGATCGTCCCGACCGACTTCACCGACCGATGCCGCGCGTCGTGACGCCCTCTCGATGCTCGGCCTGAATCTGGTCGTAGATCTCGGCTCGGTGCACTGGAATGGCCTGGGGCGCCTGGATGCCCAGGCGCACCTTCGTGCCATCGTTCGACAGCACCGTGACCTCGATTTCATCGCCGATCATGATGCTCTGCCTGCTCTTCCGCGTCAGAACGAGCACGAGCCCCACCTCCTTCGGCCCTCCGACCAGATCCGGCCGCTGAGTCCATGGCCGGCACGCCGATTGCAAGATCGAAACACAGACACCCCTTGCGCTCTCATCATGTTATATGAGCATAGCGCTGGAATTCAGATCGGGAGCCGCTAAATTTGTATATGCCCGTAGCTTCAGCGAACCATGATCACGGTGTTCAGAAACCCTCTCATGCCGTTTCCCTCCAAAGGCCGCCCTGCTCCTTGGTTGGTGGTGTCGCTCGCGTTCGCTGTCTCGCTTGTGTTCGCCGGCCTCCTCTTCGCCGCCGGCGCCCAAGCGCAGGAAGTAAGCGCACCCGAAGCAACCACGGAAGCAGCGGTCGGCGAAGCGACACCAGAAAGCGGTGCGCCTCCCGAGCAAACAACTTCAACCACCGACGAACAAGCCTCGTCCACAAGCGAACAGACTTCATCCACCGGCGAACAAGCCTCGTCCACAAGCGAACAGGCCCCATCCACCGGCGAACAAGCCTCGTCCACAAGCGAACAGGCCCCATCCACCGGCGAACAGGCCCCGTCCACCGGCAAACAAGCCTCGTCCACAAGCGAACAGGCCCCGTCCACCGAAGACCCTCCCCCCACCAGCGAACCATCACCCCCCGCCGCTGAAAACCCTCCCTCCACCAGCGAACCACCACCCGTAACCGGACAGACCCCTCCCACAGGCGAACAAGTGCCGTCCACCGCCGGAGAAGCTCCCGCCGCTCACGAACAGGGGACCACCGAAAAGCAGGCCGGCAAGTCGGGTGGGGAAGCGAGCTCGGAAGAGCCGACAACCGAAGGGGTCGGGAATTCGCAGACGCCCACCGATTCGCAGACGCCCACCGGCGCTTCGGGGTCGGACCACAAAGAACCGGCAAACGAAGTCCTACCCGCGTCCCCGACCTCCATGCTGGCTCCCAACGCCCCCACGGCAACGCCCGCCATCTCGATGCCCACCGGGGAAAGCCAGGCGGCGGTCACCCAGGAATCGGCGACAAGCTCAGCACGCCGACAGGCGCGGCAGGTAAGACGCGAGCTCGCCGCGTTCGGTGCATCGATGATCGCAACAGGCTCAGTCGGTCGCTGGCTGGACACGCCGGGCACATCGTCGGTCTCCACCACCGCCTTCGCCACCATCGACGCATCGCCGGCGGCAGCGATCGCGACAGCTGTCGCCCACGCTCGGGACGACGATTCGGCAATCGAGAGTCATACCCCCAGCCCCGGACCCGCACCGGGCGGCGGGTCGGCCGCGGGAGCGAGCTCGGGCGCCGCCTCCTCGGCGTCGTTCATACTCACGGACTCCCTGCTCCATTCGACTCCCAGTGTGATGCTGCGGTTGTGCGTATCCCAGCCATCGTGGCGCACCTCGTTCTTCGCTCTGATCCCCGAGCGACCGGGCTAGCTCCTTACTCGGTCTCTCAGCGCCAAGCGGCCCCGGATCATCGGATCCAGGCCGATTTGGCTATCGGTTCGAAGATCTTTGAAAAGGAGCTGTACTCGCTATGAAACCTCATCTGACATCGTCTGCGACGGCGGCGATAATCAACCACTCGGGCAACCAGGACGCGGCGGCGGTGCTCGCGCATCCAGTCAGCGTCGACGATCGTGCCGGTCGGGTGCCGCCCGTGCACGCGCGTCCGCACCTGGCGCTCGCGAGCGCGCCCGTATGGAAGCACAAGCTGATCCTGACGGGAACGCTCGACCACCGCACGGTGGTCGAGCTTGAGGACGAGATCGAGTGTCTGTGCGAAGAAGGCGTGACGATCCTCACCCTCGACCTGCGCCAACTCGACGCGATCGACTCGGTCGGGGCCAGGACGATCGCGTTCCAAGGCGCGGCGTGCACGATGCGAGGACGCGACTTCGCCGTGGTCCCCGGCTCGCCCGTCGTCCACCACGCGCTGGTCGAGGCCGGCGCGGAGAGCCTACTCGCGGGCGATCCGCGCGAGACGGGCGTCCTCCGTCTCGCCACCAGGATCGCGGACAGCTCGCCCCGCGACACGTTGACCGTGACGATCAACAACCTGTGACCGCCGCTGCCGGGGCGGTGCACGCACCGCCCCGGCAGGTCGCGGCTACCGGCGAGAGAGCATCGTCTTTGTGCAGGCCGATGAAAGTGTCGCCGATCGCCGAGAGGCCATCGGGGCCGCGGTGTGCGGCGGCTTCGACCGTAGCGCCACTAACTGCGACTGAAGCGCCGTCCGGCGACCGGAGACGTCGCCTCGTCGAGCGTGACGCCGCCATTCGACGTGCTTTTGCCGCTCGCGGCGCTGACCGGCTCACCCTCTGAGGCGCCGGCGAGCATCGACTCGAGCACCGCGTCCGCCTCGGTTTCCTGCTCGGCGGCCGCGGCCTCTAGTGCCGCTAGTTTCTCGGGAGTCATCGCCGTCGCATCCTCATTGGCGGCGAGCCACTCGCGCGCCTCCGCGGCGCTGCGCTCGTCGCGCTGCACAGTCTTCCCGGCGGCGTAGTAGCGGTCGATCTCCTTGAACAGCTCGTCCACCAGCTGCTCGGTGGGCACCTTCTTCAAGGGCTCGCCCTTGGAGTAGATCATTCCCATGTCCTTAGCGCCGGTGATCCCGAAGTCGGCGTGGCGCGCCTCGCCGATGCCGTTCACCGCGCAGCCGAGCACCGACACCTCGATCGGATCCTCATACGCTTCCAGTCGCCGCTCCACTTCGGCGACGACGGTGTCCATGTCGAACTGGAGTCGTCCGCAGGTGGGACAGGCGATCAGCACCGGGCCCTTCTCGCGCAGCTTCAGCGCCTTGAGGATCTCCCAGGCGACCTTCACCTCCTCCTCGGCATGAAAGGTGGACAGCGAGATGCGAATCGTGTCGCCGATGCCGTCCGCCAGCAGCGTGCCCAGCCCGACCGCCGACTTCAGCGAGCCCGACCACTTCGTGCCCGCCTCGGTCACGCCCAGGTGCAGCGGATAGGGAATCCGCTCGGCCAGCATTCGGTTGGAGGCGATCGTGTTCGGCACCGACGTCGACTTCATCGACACCTTGAAGTTCTCGAAATCCAGGCGCTCCATCAGCTCGACCGTCTCCACTGCCGCGGTCACCAGCGCCTCCACCGGGTTCTCGTACTCCAGGTCCCTGAGGTGCTTGGGCAGCGAGCCGCTATTGACTCCCACGCGCAGCGGAGTGCCGGTCTGCTTGGCCAGCGCGATCACCTCGGCTACCTTCTCCGGGCCGCCGATGTTGCCGGGGTTCAAGCGCACGCAGTGCGCACCCGCTTCGATCGCCTTCAGCGCGAGCGTGTGGTTGAAGTGGATGTCTGCGATCACCGGGATCGGCGAGTCGAGCACGATCTGCTTCAGCGCCTCCGCGTCCTGCTCGCGCGGCACCGCGACGCGCACGATGTCCGCGCCAGCCTCCGCAACTGTGCGGATCTGCTCCATCGTCGCCGCAAGGTTCGCGGTCTCGGTCTTGGTCATCGTCTGCACGGCCACCGGCGCCCCGCCGCCGATCGGCACGGGCCCTACATGGATCTGACGCTGTGAGGACATACGCACATTGTATGGGCCCGCTCTCCCATCTCCGTGAACGCTGTGTTGTGCGTGTGGCGAGTCGCCTAACCTCACGTGCACGTGCACCCGTCCTCCTCGACACCCCCTTCGCCGTCATCGCGCCCATCGACGTCAACCTCGCGCGCCCAATCGGCCTCCTCGAATGTCTACGCCACCGCCCGCGGCCCACTCGCGCGACTCGCCTCGCCCATTGCCGCCGGTGCCCGGCGCCGCCGCCACGAGCGGTTCTTCGCGATGTGCCGGCTCGCTCCCGGCGCGAGTGTGCTCGACGTCGGCTGCGGCGCGCTCGGCCTGCGCGCACTCGAGCCCGAGCTGGACATCACAGGCGTGGACCTCGCCGAGCGCCCCGACTATCCCGGCCCGTTCGTGCGCGCCGACGCCGCCGCCGGGCTCCCGTTCGCCGATCGCGAGTTCGATCTCGTGTACTGCTCGAGCGTGATCGAGCATGTGCCCGCGGCGCGCCGTGGCGCATTCGCGGCCGAAGTGCGGCGCGTCGGGCGCGGCTGGTTTGTGCAGACGCCCGCACGGTCCTTCCCGATCGAGCCACACTCGCTGCTCCCGGGCGCCCACTGGCTGCCGGCGGGCGTGCGCCGACACTATTGGCGTCTGGGCGTGGCTGGCGCGTGGGAAGACATCTCCTTGCTCTCACGCCGCGAGCTGGAAACCCTGTTCGGGCCGGCGTCGCCCGAGCGTCTCGGGTCGCTCGTCAAGAGCTGGGTGTGCGTTACCCGCCCAACCGGCTGATGTCGTTGCTGAAACCGTTCACCACGAGGAACAGCAGCAGCACGATCCCCACCGAGCTGAAGCGCCACATCGCCGTCAGCGACACGCGCCGTCCGCGCACCTTCTCGGCAACCGCCCACAGCACGTGCCCGCCGTCGAGCGGCAGGAACGGGAACAGGTTGATCACCGCCAGCGCGAGCGAGACGAACCCGAGGAACACGAGCGCGTAGCCCGGGCCTGCGACGACGGCTTCCTGGGCGATCTCGGTGATCCCCACGATGCTGTGGAATTCTTTGCGCACCTTCGAGCTCGTGAATGCCTTGCCGATGTTCGAGATCATCGTTGTGGTGGTGCCCCACATCTCCGACAGCGCCGTGCCGGCGGCGGAGAAGACACCAAACGACTTGGCGCTATAGCCGAAGCCGAAGCCGACGAGCATGCGTCCCACCGGCTTGCTGTAGCGCGGGTAAGCGGACACCGTGAGCACGCGGCCGGCGCGCCGAATCGTGAGCTTCACTGGCGTCTGCGCTCGGCAGCCTTCGATCAAAGCCCCAGCGCAGCGGTGCGAGGCGATCGCCCTCGTCGCCGAGAGCACCGTCACCGGGTGGCCGTCCACGGCAAGGATCTTGTCGCCTCGCATAAGCACTCCATCGGCGGGCGTACCCTTCTTTACTTCTTGGACAGACGTATTCGAGACGACCGTTTGCGTCTTCGGGTTCAGATTCGACAGTGTCACCGCGCCGCTGAGGCTGCCGCTGACCAGAACCGCCCAGAACAGTAGAAACGCGATCAGCAGGTTCACGCCGGGCCCGGCCAGGATCACCACGATCCGCTTCCACGGCGCCTGCGTGTAGTAGGCGCGGCGCGCCACCTCCGGGGGCAGATCCTCGATCTCCTCCGGGTTCATCCCCGTGATCTTCACGTACCCCCCCGCCGGGATCGCGCCGATCATGTATTCGGTCTCACCGCGCTTTATCCCCGCGATCTTGGGCGGGAAGAACAGCGAGAAACGCTCCACGCGCATCCCCACGGCCTTCGCCACGACGAAGTGGCCCAGCTCGTGCAACACGATCAGCGCCATGATCCCGAGGATTGTCAGCACCCAGCTCATCGAGTCAGTGTGGCAGGCCGGCGAGCACGTCTCGCCGGCGGCCGTGGCTAAGGCTTTGGCGCCGCGGAGGTTTTGGCCTAGACAGCTTGGCGCAAGCAGCTCTGGCGAAGATTCAGATGGCCTGTAGATCCAGGGCTGCATCCAAGACGCGCAAATCCTGCGAATCGCCGGTCACCACCGACTGGCGATAGCGACGGGCGCATATCACGACGCTTGCGTCCACAACGTCATCGGTACCTCGCAACCCAAGCAGAATGCCCGCCGTGCGCGCCGTGTCCTCGTCAAGCACAACCACCCGCGCCTGGTCCTTTTTCAGCAGCCTCGTGAGTCTCACTTGTTTGGAGCCATCCCTAAACACCTGCGCGAGGACCCCCGCGGGAATGTGGATGACCGTGTCTGGACAAGAGACCAGGCGATCGAGTAGCGCTTTCATTCGATCGTCTTTGTGCTCGAGGGCGATCAGCGCGCCGCTGTCGAGCGTTAGGCCCCGCACGTCAATCCTGCACACTGGTCAGGCCAAGAACCTTGTCGGCCCAAGCATAGGCCTCCGGGCTAGGCACACCATCCTCGGCGATCATGTCTGCAACAAGATCCGCAAGGGTATCGCCATCCTCGTCGGCCGACGGGACCGTAACAGCCGCTAGAACGGCCGAAATGTAACTCGACACGCTCGCCGCCTCACCGCGCGCCACGGCCTCGCGCACTTGCTGCGCTTGCTCCGAAGGAAGCGAAATCGTGAGCTTTGCGACTTTGGTCATACCACGATCATACCGGGCTCGTCGACGAAAATGAAATGAAGCCATCTCAAACAAGGACGTCCGACCAGTTGATTGCGACAGTAGGTGCATACCACCCTTATCCGACAAGCCCCACCGAGCGGGACACCTCCTCGGCGATCGAGCGTGCTTCACGATCCGCCTCATACAGCGACTCAAAGGCTCTCACTGGCGCGCTCGGCAGTGCGTCAAGCGTGCGTTCGATCACCTCGGCGATCCCCAGGAACGGCAAGCGGCCGCCGAGGAAGGCGTGCACCGCGATCTCGTTCGCCGCGTTGAGCACGCATGGCGCGGTGCCGCCGGCCTGGGCGGCTTCGCGAGCGAGGCGCAGGCATGGGAAGGCATCGACGTCCACCGCCTCGAACGTCAACGCGCCAACCCGCACGAGGTCCAGCGGCTCGATCGGGAGACCCACGCTCTCCCCGCCGTGCAGCGCATAGGAGATCGCCACACGCATGTCGCGGGGACCGATGTGGGCGAGCATCGCGCCATCGGCGAGCTGGATCAGCCCGTGGATCAGCGACTGCGGGTGCACGACCACCTCGATGCACTCATAAGGTGTGCCGAACAGATGGTGGGCCTCCATCAGCTCGAGCCCCTTGTTCATCAGCGTGGCGGAGCCGATCGTGTTCATGCTCCCCATCGCCCAGGTCGGATGGTCCAGCGCCTGCTCCACGCTCACCTCGGCAAGCTGCGCGCGCGAGCGACCGCGGAAGGGACCTCCGCTGGCAGTGATCGTGAGACGCTCCACGCTCCCCGGTGGCTGACCCGAGAGCAGTTGGTGAAGCGCGGTGTGCTCGGAGTCCACGGGCACGATCCGCGCTCCGGTGGCTTCGGCGAGCGCCACCACCAGCTCGCCGCCCACCACGAGCGACTCCTTGTTGGCAAGCGCAAGATCGATGCCCTCTCCGAGCGTCGCCACCGTCGGTCCGAGCCCGGCTGAGCCGACGAGCGCGTTGAGCACCAACTCCGCGCCCGACTCCACCACCAGCCGCACAAGTCCCTCCGCGCCGGCCAGCACCTCGCCCTCCGGCCATGCGTCGGCGGCCATCCGCGCCGCTTGCTCGTCCACCAATGCGATCCGTTTGACGCGATGTGCGCGCGCCTGCTCCACAAGCAACTCCCATGAGCTCTCCGCGGAGAGCCCCACCAACTCGAGCTCCTCCCCGTGCGCCAGCACGTCGAGCGCTTGGGTGCCGATCGACCCGGTGGACCCAAGAATCAGCAGGCGCTTGGCGAGGTCAGACATACGCCAACCATATGTAATAGCCAACCACCGCCGTGAACAGCACCGCGTCGAGCCGGTCGAGCAGACCGCCGTGAGCGCCCAGCAGGCTTCCCGTGTCCTTGGTGCCCGCCTGGCGCTTCACAAACGACTCGAACAGATCGCCGAGCGGCGCGAACACCGCCACCCCCAGACCGAGCACGAGCGCATGAGCGCCGGGCAACCAGTCCTGATAGCGGCCCGCAAACCACACGCTCAGCACCGTGCAGGCCATCCCGATCGCAAGGCCCTCGACGGTCTTGTTCGGCGAGATGGCGGGCGCGAGCGGTCGTTTGCCGAACAGCCGCCCGCCGAGATAGGCGCCGGTGTCGCCGAGAAAAGTGCCTACGAGCACGTCGATCACGATGCCGTCGCCGTGCGGGAGTTCGCGCAGCAACACGGCGTGAGCGAGCGCAAACCCGATCCAGTAGATCCCGAGCAGCGTGAGCGCCAAACCCCCCGCGCTCGGACGCCGCTGCAAGAGCGTCAACCCGAAGAGCACCGGCAGCACGGCGCTGGCGGCAAGCAGCACGCGTGCTTGGCTTCCGTACAGCGCCGCCGCAAGCAACCCCGCAAGCGCGATGTACCCCCCGAGGCGCACCGGGCGGGCCCGTTCGTACATGCCGTAGAGCTCGTGCATGCAAACGCACCCGATCGCAAACAACCCAACGGCGAAAACCGCACCACCCTCGATCACGAGGAACAGCGCAAGCGCGATCAGCGGCAGCGCGAACAGGATGCGCGAGCCCACATCCGAGCCTCCCGCGCGATTGGCGCGACCGGAGAAGCCCGCACGAGCCGATGTGCGGCGCGCCGCCATCGCGCTAGCGCCCGCCGAACCGGCGACGGCGCTCTGAGAACTCCGCCAGCGACTGCCGCAACGCCTCGCGGGAGAAGTCGGGCCAAGGCTCATCGCGGAACACCAGCTCGGAATAGGCCGACTGCCACAGGAGATAATTCGACAAGCGCCGCTCGCCGCTTGTGCGAATGATCAGATCCGGGTCGTGCATCTCCGGGGCGTAGAGGTGCTTGCGGAACTCCTCCTCACTGTCGCCTTCAAACGCACGAGCCGCATCGAGGATCTCGGCTCGTCCTCCATAGTTGAATGCGACAAACAGCGTGATGCGCGTGTTCGCGTCGGTCAACCCTTCGGCCCAGCTCATGCGCTCCACGAGATCCGGGTCGACCCCCTCGCGGCGACCGACAAACCGCATTCGCACACCTTCCTCGTGCAGCTCCGGCGTTTCGCTCGATATGCGCTTGGCGAACATCTCCATCAAGCCCCGCACCTCCTCGACCGGGCGCGACCAGTTCTCGGTCGAGAACGAATACACGGTGAGCTCCTCGATCCCGAGATCCACCGCATCGCGCAAACGCGCCTTCACGTTGTCGGCACCGGCACTGTGACCCTCGTTCACCGTCATCCCACGGGCACGCGCCCAACGTCCATTGCCGTCGGTGATGATCGCCACGTAGCGCGCGTGGGCACCGCGACTCTCCTGGCCCCCAGGCTCCTGCTCATCCAGCGAGGCGCACATCACGTCCGCTTGCCCTCTGACGCCCCTTTGGAGCTCGGTGCGAGGACCCTGAAGACCATCACACCTCGAGGATCTCCTCCTCCTTGACCTTCAACACCGCCTCGAGGTCTCCGATGTTGCCGTCGGTGAGCTTCTGCAGCTCCACCTCGGCGCGATGCTCGTCATCGGAGCCGGCCTCCCCTTCTGACTTCAGATCGCGCAGCTGCTGCATCGTGTCGCGGCGGACGTTGCGGATCGCGATGCGTCCGTCCTCCGCAAGGTTGCGCACCACCTTGACCAGCTCCCTGCGGCGCTCTTCGGTCAATTCCGGCACTACAAGACGAATCAGGTTGCCGTCGTTGGAGGGATTCAATCCCACGTCGGACTCGTTGATTGCCTTCTCGATGTTCTTGATCGAGGACTTGTCGTAAGGCTGCACGGTGATCAGACGCGCCTCTGGAGCCGAGATCGTCGCGAGCTGGTTGAGCGGGGTCTGCGCTCCGTAGTAGTTGACCACCACCCGCTCCAACAGCGCCGGGCTGGCGCGACCCGTTCTGACGGAGGAAAACTCGTGCTGGGTCGACTCGAGCGACTTGGCCATCCGCTCGCGAGCGTCGTCAAGCAGGGCATCGATCATCTCAGCGGCCATCGCCGGCTCCTCTCGTTGAAGTCATGTGCTCACCAGCGTCCCCACACGAGCACCCGACACGATCCTTGGAATGTTGGTCTCGTCGTCCATGTTGAACACGTTCAAGGGCATCGAGTTCTCCATGCACAGCGCAAGCGCCGTTGAGTCCATCACGCGCAGACGCCGCTCGATCGCTTCCATGTGGGTGATCTGCGGGATGAACCGCGCGGTGGGATCGAGCGCTGGATCGGCGCTGTACACGCCTTCCACCCCGTTCTTGGCCATCAGGATGATCTCCGCGTGGATCTCCGCGGCGCGCAGCGCGGCGGCGGTGTCGGTTGTGAAGAACGGATTGCCGGTGCCCGCCGCGAAGATCACCACGCGCCCCTTCTCCAGATGGCGCATCGCGCGGCGACGGATATACGGCTCGGCCACCTCGGAGATCCCAAGCGCCGACTGCACTCGCGTGTTCGTGCCCGCCCGCTCCAACGCGTCTTGGAGCGGCAGCGCGTTGAGCACCGTCGCGAGCATTCCCATGTAGTCCGCCGTGGAGCGATCCATGCCGTCGGCCACGCCCGTCATCCCACGGAAGATGTTGCCCGCACCAACCACGATCGCCACCTCGACGCCCTGGTCGTGCACCGCCGATACCTGACGTGCGACCGCGGTCACGCGATCGGGGTCGGTGCCGTACTCCAGCGAGCCCATCAGGGCCTCGCCGGAGAGCTTCAGCAAGATGCGTTTGAAGGCAGGAGCGCCCATCGACGCCAGAGCCTATCCGCTGGAGCGCTACTGGCCCACGGCGAAGCGCACAAAACGACGTATGACCACATTCTCGCCGGTCTTGACGGTCAGCTCGTCGCGCAGTTGTTGCACGGTCTTGCCCTCGAACTTCGGGTTGTGCATCTCCTGCTCCAGCACCACGACCGTCCGATACCACGAGTCGAGCTTGCCGGCGACGATCTTCTCGCGAATGCCCTCCGGCTTCTCGGCAGCCTCCTGCTCGTAGATGCGGGCCTCCGCGTCGTGCATCTCGGCGGGCACGTCCTCGCGACTGACATACCCCACCGTGGGCGTGGCCGCGATCTGCATCGCAACGTCACGCGCGAACGTGACGAAATCCTCGTTGGTGGCGACGAAGTCGGTGTTGCAATCGACCTCGATCAGCACACCCACCTTCGCGCCCGCATGGATGTAGGCCTGCACGGTGCCCTCTGTGGCGGTGCGCTCGCCGAGATCCTGGATCTTCTTGCCCTGCTTCAAACGCAGCAGCTCGATCGCCTTCTCGATGTCGTTCTCCGCCTCGGCGAGGGCTTTCTTGCAGTCCATCATGCCCGCGCCTGTGCGATCGCGCAGCGCCTTGACGTCCTTGGCGGATATCTCAACAGCGCTCACGATGCACTCTCCTGTGCTGCCGGTGCCTCCTGCCCCTGCTCGGCGGGCGCCTCTGTCGCCGGCTCCGCCGGCGCGTCCGCGCTCGGCGTCTCAGCGACAGCCGCGGGAGCTGCCTGTGCCGGCGGCTGCGCCGCGCTCGCGGCGGCTGCGGCCTGAGCGGCTGCTGCCGCGGCCTGCTTCTCCGCTGCCTCCTTGGCGGCCTGCTCCTCGGCCTCGCGCTTGGCTTGTTCCTCGGCTTCGCGACGGGCACGCTCCTCCGCCTCTCGACGGGCCTGCTCGACGCGTTCCTGACGGGCCTTCTCCTCCTCGGCACGGAACACGGAGTGCCCTTCGGCCACCACGTCGCCGATCGCTTTGGCGATCAGCGCACACGAGCGCATTGCATCGTCGTTACCGGGGATCACATAGTCGATGCCGTCGGGATCGCAGTTGGTGTCGACCAGCCCAATGATCGGGATGCGCAGGCGCTGGGCTTCGCGCACGGCGATCGCCTCGACGTTCAGATCGATCACAAACAGTGCGTTGGGGGTGCGCTGCATGTTCTTGACGCCGCCGAGGTTGGCCCGCAGCTTCGCGAGGTCGGCTTGGGCGGCCATCCGCTCGCGCGTCGGCAGCAGCGCGAGCTGACCCTCGCTCTCGTAGCGTTCAAGATCGTGCAAGCGCCGGATGCGCTGATTGATCGTTTGGAAGTTGGTCAACAGGCCACCCAGCCAGCGGTGGTTGACATACGGCATGTCGGCGGCCTCCGCGACCTCCTTGATCGCGTCGCGAGCCTGCTTCTTGGTACCGACGAACAGCACGGTCCCGCCACGGTGGGCGATCTGTGCCGCGACTTCCTGAGCCTGGCGCAGCAGCACAGCGGTCTTCAACAGATCGATGATGTAAATGCCATTGCGCTCGCCATGGATGAAGCGGCGCATCTTTGGGTTCCAGCGGCGTGTTTGATGACCGAAATGGACTCCGGCCTCAAGCAGCTCCGCGATTCCTACTTCGCTCACGGGTGCTCCCTTTATGTCATCTCGTTGATCCGAACGGTGTGCAGCGGACCCGAGTGGCGCTCACTGATGGCGTTGCTCGGGCAGGGCCGCGTGCACAATCGCACGGCGTTAGGTTGAATACGACCTTCCAGGATACTCGAAGGCCGGCGACTCAGTCGCCGCTCTCGCCTTCCGCTCGCCTCAGCGCATCCCGCAGATCCTCCGGCAGCGGCGAATCGACCTCGATTCGCTCTCCGCTCAGCGGGTGGGCAAAGGCCAGGCGAGTGGCATGCAGGAACTGGCGATGCAAACCGAGAATCGAATCCCGCCCGGGCGTGCCGTATTCGGGATCGCCACAGACCGGATGGCCGATCGCCTGCATGTGCACGCGAATCTGGTGGGTGCGGCCCGTATCCAGACGCAGGCGCAGCAGCGAGAACTCGCCCAACGCGCGGTCGAGCGTGAAGTGGGTTCGAGCTTCGCGACTCCCGCTGCCGCCCACCGCCATGCGCGTGCGGATGCGCGGGTGACGACCGATCGGCGCCTCGATCGTGCCGGTGCGCGCGGGCGGCAAGCCCTCGACCAGCGCCAGGTATTCGCGCTCGATCAAGCGCTTGCGCAGCGCGTCCTGGAGCAATCGATGGGCCTCCTCCGTGCAGGCGACCACGAGCAGTCCAGAGGTGTCGCGATCCAGCCGATGGACGATCCCGGCGCGCTCGGACTCTCCGCCGGCGGCAGTCCCTGCCAGCAGCTGTGCGAGCGTGCCCTCGCGATGGCCGCGCGCTGGGTGGACCACCAGACCCGCGGGCTTGTCGACCACCAGCAGATACTCGTCCTGCCATGCGATCCTCAACTCTGGCGCCGCCTCGGCGCTCACCTCGGTCGCTCGATGACGAACAGGAGCAGGAGCACACCGATCGTGATCGAGGCATCCGCGAGATTAAATGGCGGCCAGCCGAGCGGGAACTTGACGAAGTCGGTCACCGATCCGACACGCACGCGGTCGAGCACGTTGCCAATCGCACCCCCGAGCAGCATCCCGGTCGGCAGCCAGATCAGCGGCTTGTCGCGGTTGCGCGCGAAGTAGACGAGCAGCACCAGCAAAGCGACGCCGACAAGCACAGTCACCGCCACGTGATGTCCCGGGAGGAATCCGAAGGCCACGCCCTGGTTGCGTGTGTTCACGAGCTGGATGCCCGGCAGCACGCCACGCGTTTCGCCAGGGACGATCGAGGAGCGCACCACGGACTTCGAGAGCTGGTCAACTGCCACCACGACGACCAACACCAGCGCAGCCCACAGCCACGCCAGAGCCGAACGTCTGGCAGGGTCCGGGTGGGTGTGGATTTCGGTCAACCGCGAATCAGGCCGACGAGCAGGTTGCCCCCGACCGACAGCACGACGATCGCCACGATCGGGCTGAAGTCAAACGAGCCGAACATTGGCATGAAGCGCCTGAAGATGCGCAGATACGGTTCGCACACGTCGCGCAAGAACGTGAGCACGGCATCGGACGCGCGCGAGTAGGGCGGGTTGACGCCAAAGGAGAACAGCAGCTGCACGACGATATGGAGAATGATCAGCAGCGTGTAGACGTAGATCAGGGTCGAACAGGTAGTCGGCGATTTCGCCTCGCACGCTGGCAAGCACAAGGACCACCGCTACTGCTCCCCGAGCACCGCGTCGAGCGCATCGTCAAACGCCGCCCGCAGACCCCCACGCTCCAGGGCCGCCAAACCGCGTGCCGTGAGCCCTCCGGGGGACGTGACCTCGCGGCGCACAGCGAGCGTGTCGTAGTCACGCTGGCGCAACAGCTCGGCTGTGCCGGC
The DNA here is from genome assembly GCA_963715535.1 of uncultured Solirubrobacterales bacterium. Lineage (GTDB taxonomy): Bacteria > Actinomycetota > Thermoleophilia > Solirubrobacterales > Solirubrobacteraceae > Palsa-744. Next base: position 592,069 of record OY970251.1, read on the forward strand.
GAGCGTCGCCGTGACAAGCACCGATGCTTGTGCGGGCGGGATGCCGCGACGTGTCCCCGCGTCCACCTGCGCCTCGGCCACCAATGCAACGTATGCGGGAGCGCAGGACATCAGACCCATCGCCACGTCTACGAGCGAGTCATCCAGCACCACCAGCGTGCCGAGCTCGGCAAACAGTTCGCGCACCTCGACGTCAAACGGCGTATCGGCGTGCCCCGGCCGGCGCTTTGGGTCGCTCGCCTGCACGATCGCCCCGCCACGAACTTCGGCTGGAAGCGAGGGCAGGAAGCGATAGACGGGGACGTCGGGGTAGCTGCTCCTCAGCTTCGACAGAGGCGTCGCCGCCAGGATCGACGCGATGGCTTTCCCAGCCGGCGCCACCTCCGCGGCGATCTTGTCCAGTTGAGCGGGCTTGTGGCAGAGCACCACCAGATCGGCGCGCACGGCCACCTCGGCGTTCGAGTCGAGCGCCTCCCCCCCAAGCTCTTGCGCGAGCGCCTGCGCTCGCTCGAGCGATCGGATCGAAGCAGAGCACGGGCGACCCCATCCGCGAGCCATCGCGCGCGCCATGTTGCCGCAGCCGATCAGACCGATATCCATAGGGCAATGAGGCTACCGGCCGGAGCGGCCGATCAGCTGACGTGTGACCTCCGGCGCCTCGCTGCGTCCTCAGTGCGCTCATGTGCAAAGCACACTTCGCTCCCTGCGTCCTTGCGAGGCTTGGAGCTCGCACGTCAGGACTGGTTGAAAAAACCCTTTTCGATCAGTCTCGCGCGCTCCTCGGCTGAGATCTCGACGTTGCGCGGTGTCAGCATGAACACCTTGTCGGCGATCCGCTGCATCCCGCCGTCGAGCGCGTAGGTAAGGCCACTGGCGAAGTCGATCAAGCGCTTTGACAGGTCGGTGTCGGCACTCTGCAGGTTGAGGATCACCGGGATCGAGTCCTTGAACTTATCGGCGATCTGCTGGGCGTCGTTGAATGACTTGGGGATCACCAGGTGCACGCGCACGTCGCCGTTGCCGTTGCCACGGCCGACCGGGCGCAGCGCTGTCGTGGAGCGTCCGCGAGGCTCGTCCTCGGGGAAGATCTCGTCGAACTCGTCGCGCCGGCGACGCGGAGAGAGCCTCCGCACGTTCGGCCGCTCGCGATAGCGGTCGGCGATCTCCTCCTCGTGGGGCTCCTCCTCGTAGTCGTCGTGATACTCCTCGGCCAAGCCGAAGTACACGAGTGCGCGATGCCAGGAGTCTCGAAATGCCATATGTAGAGGGCGTTTTCGGTGAAAACGGACATTTCCCTGCTCTTGGCGAGCATCCCGTCACGCGACGAGTGGGGATCGGAACCGCGTTCTCCGACCCTAAGCGTACAACCGCGTGCCGATCCTTACGATTGTGGCGCCCTCCTGCACCGCCACGGCGAAGTCCTGGGTGGTGCCCATCGACAGCTCGCGCAGACCGCGCTCCTGGGCCAGCTCGCGCAAACCGGCAAACCAAGGGCGGCTCTGCTCGGGGTCGGACGCCAGCGGTGGCATCGTCATCAACCCCGCCACTGGCACCGGCGAGCGGGCGATGAACGCATCGAGCTGTTGCGGGGAGATGCCACCCTTGGCGGGGTCGCCGGCGAGGTTCACCTCGACCAGCACCCGTAGGCCGGGGCGTGCGCAATCGAGGTGGCGCTCGAGCTCTCGCAGCGCAGAGTCGCTCCAGAGCGAGTGGATCAGGCGCACGTGCGCGACGATCGAGCGCACGTGTTTGCTCTGCAACGCGCCGATGAAATCCCATGTGAACAGCTCGCCGTGGGCGGCGAGCTTCGTGCTGAGATCCCGAGCACGGTTCTCTCCGAGAAGCGTTATCCCAGCCTCGGCAAGCACCGGCAGCCGATCGCTCGCCACGTACTTGCCGACCGCGAGGATCTCGACCTCGCCGGGGTCACGTCCTACGCTCGTGGCGGCCTGTGCGACCTCCGCGCGCACGGCAGCCAGGTTGGCCCGCACACGCTCGACCTCCAAGCCCTCGATCAGCTCAACCATGCGACGGCGCCCTGGCGTCCCGCGCGCGCACCTTCGCGGCGATGGGAGAAGTAGCGCTCGTCGCAGATCGTGCACGCGGCCACATCCCGCACCTGTGTCACCCCCGCCGCCAGCAGTCGTTCGTGTGCGATCGCGCGCAGATCGATCGAACGACCGTTGCCGGCCGATCGGCGATCCCGCCGTGTGCCCGGGTGGGTGGGCCTCCTATTCCGGTATCGATCGCCGATCGGTACGCCATCGAACGCCGCATGCACCTCCTCGCCGACCTCATAGCAACAGAGCCCCGCGCACGGACCCACGAAAGCGACCGTCTCTCCCCTGCCGCCGACCTCGCGCAACGCCCGTACGCCCTCCTCGAGCACGCCGGCGGCGAGACCGCGCCAGCCTGCATGCAGTGCCGCGACGGCTCCCTCCGCGCCGAGCACCACGGGAATGCAGTCGGCGGTGAGCACCATCGCCGCGACCGCGGGCGCCGCGACCGCGTGGCCATCGGCCTCGAAGGTGGGTTGCCGGGCGCCGTTCTGGGGCTCGAACGCGCTTGGCAAACCTGGCCTGGAGCCGTCTTCGAACACTCTCCCGACGACCGTTCCGTGGACTTGATAGCCACGAATGAGGTGTTGAGCGCCGGCAATCTCACACAGTTGCTCGCGTGCCCGTAGGCCATGCTCGGCCTGCTCGCCACCCACGCTCGACAGGTTGCCGTGAGAGCGATCGGTGAACAGTGCACGTCCCGCTCCCGGAAGCTCGAGCGCCACGGCGCTCATATGCTCGCTTCAAGCGCGGCCCGCAACTCGGTCTCGCGTCCCGGCTCGATCCGTTCTTCCATCAGCAGCCGGTAGGACTCTTCCAAGCGGACCCCCACCTCCGGTCCCTCCGGCACCCCAGCCGCGATCAGATCGTCACCGGTGACCTGCAGTTCGACGTGGCGTCGCTCGCGTAGCCACTCTTCGATGGTCCGTCTGCCATATGACCCCGGCCCTGCCTCCATCTCGCAGACCGCGGCGGCAAGCGCCAGCGACTCGACCGGCGTGCCGAGCGCCAGCTCGAGCAGCTCCGCGGTGGTCTCGACGTCGTCCACGTTGTCGATCGCAAACGCGGCGCTGACCGCGGCCCCGAACGCGCGACGCGCCTCACCGGAGGGAAGCTGCAGGTCGTAGAGAAAGCCTCGCATCGCAGGCTCCGTATCTTCCTCGTCAAGCCGATCGGTGAGCTCGAGCAGCAGTGAGCCGGCAAGCATCATCGACCGGGAGCCGTCCTCGGGGAGGATCTCGAGCGCCGTGCGCACCACGTGCTCGTCGAAGCTCACGCCCGGCTCCCACGCGGCCAGCACGCCCATGCGGTCAAGCTCCGCGAGCGGCGCCACGGGGTCCGCTTCGGCGAATGCGAGCCGCAGCTCCGCGCCGAGGCGCTCGCCCGAGACGCTCTTCAATGCACCCGCCGCGATCGCGGCCTGCGCGAGGGAGGCGGTGTGCGGATCGACCTCGAAGCCCAACCTGGACGCGTAGCGCACGAGGCGCAACAGACGTGTGGGGTCGTCGAGAAAGCTGCGGTCGTGCAACACCCGCAGGCGCCGCGCCGCGAGATCCTCGAGCGCCCCCGCAACCGCGCGCAACTGCCCCCGTCGGTCACCGCCGAGCGCTACGGCGATCGCGTTGATCGTGAAGTCGCGACGCGCGAGATCCTGCTCGGGCGTGCCCGCGGCTACCTCGGGCAGGGCCCCAGGCGAGGGATAGCTCTCGGTGCGGCGCATGGCGATGTCGATCTCCCCAGAACCCCAGCGAACGAGCGCGGTGTTGAAGCGCTCGTGGCAGGTCACCTCACAGCGCTCGTCTGGATCCTCGCCCGCGAGCGCGTCCAAACGCCGAGCGAGAGCAGTCGCGAAGGCCTGCACGTCGCCGTCCACGACCACGTCCAGCTCTCGCGGGACAAGCCCAAGGAGAATGTCGCGAACGGCGCCTCCCACCAGCTCGACGTCGCCGTCGTGCTCCGCGGCGCCGGCAAGCAACTCAGCACCGCCTGGGAGTGTGCTCAGGCGCTCCAGCACCGCTGGGCTGTCATCCGATGCGAACAGGGATACCAGCCTCTGCCAGGTGAGCCTTGGCTTGCGCGACCGTGTGTCGGTTGTAGTGGAAGATCGAAGCACACAACACCGCGTCGGCTCCTGCTTGCAGCGCTTCGACCAGGTGGTGCAACTCGCCCGCTCCACCCGAGGCGATCACGGGCACGTCGACGGCCGTGCTGACAGCGGCGACCAGCGGCAGGTCATAGCCATCGCTGGTGCCGTCGCGATCCATGCTGGTGAGCAGGATCTCGCCCGCCCCGCGACCCGTGGCCTCGCGCGCCCATTGCACCGCGTCGCGGCCCGTGGAGGTGCGACCGCCGGCCACATATGCCTCCCAGCGACCATCCTGCTCCGGCACAGCCTTGGCGTCGATCGCGAGCACCACGCACTGGGCACCGAACACGCCCGCAAGCTCGTCGATCAGCTCGGGGCGCTCGAGCGCGGCGGAGTTGACCGAGACCTTGTCGGCACCCGCGTCGAGCACCGCTTGGGCGTCCCGCACCGAGCGGATCCCTCCGCCGATCGTGAACGGCACGAACACGTCGTCGGCGGTGTTGCGCGCGAGCTTCACGATCGTCTCGCGCCGCTCGTGGGTGGCGGTGATGTCGAGGAACACGAGCTCGTCGGCACCCTCGCGGTCATAGTGGGCCGCAAGCTCCACCGGGTCGCCGGCATCGCGGATGTCGAGGAATTCAACGCCCTTCACGACACGGCCGCCGTCGACGTCCAGGCACGGGATCACGCGCTTGTAGTGCACGTGCTCACGGTAGCGAGCGCGCGAGCTTCTTCCTACCGGAAAGTCGACTAATTGTTTGAGTCGCTCAGCGCGGCGATTGCCTCGGCGACCGTGAAGCGCCGCTCGTACAGCGCCTTGCCCACGATTGCCCCGGCGAGATTTGGCGCTTTCAGGCGCGCAAGACCTTCCAGATCGGCGAGCTGGCCGATACCGCCCGAGTAGATGAAGCTGCCGCTCACAGCCTCGACCACACGCCCGACTTCCTGCAGGTCGGGACCTTCGAGCATTCCGTCGCGGTCCACGTTCGTGTAGACAAGCTCGCTCGCCCCACGCCGCGCTAGAGCGGCGATCGCCTCCCGTGGACCACCGTCGATCGTCTCGGTCCAACCGGCGGTCGCGACTTGCCCGTCGCGCACGTCCACCGACACCAGCACGCGGCCTGGCCAGCGCTCGAGCGCGCTCTCGAGCAGGGTCGGATCGGTGAATGCGGCCGTGCCGAGGATCACGCGCTCGGCGCCCGCTTCGATCGCTTCCTCGATCGCGGCGAGCGAGCGCAGACCGCCACCGAACTGAACGGGAACACCCAGATTGCTGACGATGCGTTCCAGATGTTCGATGTTCACAGGCGCACCCGCGCGTGCTCCGTCCAGATCCACCACATGCAGGAAGCGCGCCCCAGCGGCCACCCACCCACGCGCGGCTGAGAGAGGATCCTCGTCGTAGACCTTCTTGGCCTCGAAATCGCCCTTCACGAGCCGCACGGCCTTGCCGTCGAGCATGTCGATCGCGGGATAGAGCTTCACGAGCTCACGGGCACGGCGGCCGTGGCGCAGATGCGCGCAAAGTTCGCCAGCAATCGCAGCCCGGCGGCGGAGGACTTCTCCGGGTGAAACTGCACGCCATAGAAGCCACCGTGGGCGACAACGCTCGCAAACGGCGCGCCGTATACGGCAGTACCGAGGATGTCCTCGCGCTCGGCCGGCACCGGCGCGAAGGAGTGGACGTGGTAGAACGCGCAGCGCTCCGGCAAGCCTTCGGTGAACGGAGAGGGGGAGCTGAAGCTGACCTCGTTCCAGCCGATGTGCGGAAGCTTCAGGTCGCCGTGCTCCAATGGCCGTACTTCCCCGGCGATCGCGCCCAATCCCTGGGTGCCGCCCTGCTCGGTCGAATGCTCGAACGCGAGCTGCATCCCGAGGCAGATACCGAGCACCGGAGTGCCGTTGTGCAAACGCTCGAGCAGCAGCTCGTCGAGACCGAGCTCACGCAGATTGGCCATTCCTCGCGGGAAAGCGCCCACACCCGGCACCACCAGACCGGCGACGGAGCGCAAGCGCTCGGGATCGCGCGTGACGGTCACGCTGGCGCCGATGTGCTCGAAGGCCTTCTCGACAGAGCGGCGATTGCCCATGCCGTAGTCGACCACGGCTATCTCCACAGGCTCGTCGAGTAGGCAGACGGCGTTCTTGGGCGTATCGGACACAGTCATGGCGATCCCGTCAGCCTAGCTTCGTGCCCGCCGCACCGCCGTACCAAATATTCGCGACGGTCACGCTGTCAGCGTTCCCTTCGTGCTCGGCACGCCGCTCTCGGTGGGGTCAAGCGCCACCGCCTGGCGCAGCGCACGCGCAAACGCCTTGAACAATGCCTCGATCATGTGGTGGGCGTTCGTGCCTGCCTGCACCTCCAGGTGCAAGGTCAGCTTTGCCGAGTTGGCCAGGGCCCTGAAGAACTCCTCGGTCAGCTCGTGGTCAAAGCCGCCGGTGGCACCCGGCGGCAGCTCCGCGTCGAACAACGTGAACGGGCGGCCGGAGATATCGATGGTGCAGCTGGCCCGCGCCTCATCCATGGGCACGACCCCGTATCCATATCTGTAAATGCCCGCTCGATCGCCGAGCGCGCGGTCGAGCGCCTGGCCGAGCACGATCGCGGTGTCCTCGGCAGTGTGGTGGGCGCCGGTCTGCAAGTCGCCAGCGACGGTGACGTCGAGGTCGAACCGCGCGTGGCGCGCGAGCAGGTCGAGCATGTGGTCCAGGAAGCCCACCTCGGTTTTGCGGGTGCCCCGTCCGGTGCCGTCGAGCACGAGCGTCAGGCGCACGTCGGTCTCTGCGGTCTTGCGCTCGATCGATGCCTCTCTACTCATATGCCCTCATTGTCACGCACTCGGGCCAACATCGACTCCGCGTGCAACGGAAATCCCTCTGCACGCGCGATCGGCGCACCGGCAGCGGCCAGCTTAGCGGCGGCCTCATCGCCGATCTCCACGACCGACATGCGCCGGCGGAAGTGGCGCGGGGACAGCGTGGATGCAAAGCGCGCGGCGCCCCCGGTCGGCAGCACGTGGTTGGAGCCCGCCGTGTAGTCGCCGAACGCGGTGGCGCCATTGCGCCCCAGCAGCAGACAGCCGGCGGTGCGCACCTTGGGCGCGAGCGCCTGCTCGGCGGACCCCATCAACTGCAGGTGCTCGGGCGCGAACGCATTGGCCAGCTCGACCGCATCGCTCGGCGAGGCGCACTCGATCAGCACGCACGCATCAGGCTGAAGCTCGGGCCACGACACCGCCTCGCGCTCGATCTCGTCTTGCAGCGCGTCGAGCGCCTCACGCGAGGTTGACGCTGCCGCGACGAGACTGCCCGCGCCGTGCTCGGCTTGAGCAAGCAGGTCCAGTGCAACCAGGCGCGGGTCGGTGTCGGGGCCAAGCACGACCAGCAGGTCGCTGGGCCCGGCGAACCCGTCGATACCGACCACATGCGACAGCCGCCGCTTGGCTTCCTGCACATACAGGTTGCCGGGTCCCACCACCACGTCCACTCGCGCCACCGACTCGGTGCCGTAGGCCAGCGCGGCAATCGCCTGGGCGCCGCCCATTCTGTAGACGCGCTCCACACCGCACAGCCTGCATGCGGCGAGGATCGCCGGATGAGCCTGACCGTCGGGACCGGGCGGCGTGCACACCGCCACGTCGAGCACTCCCGCCGCGCGGGCGGTCACGACCCCCATCGCGACCGTGCTCGGATACGCGGCTCGACCGCCGGGCGCATACACGGCGGCAGCGCCCACCGGCAGCTCGCGCGTCGTCACCGTATGTCCCTGCGCGAGCTCAACCGAAACCTGCTCGGCGCCGACCTGGGCGTCGGCTACGCGCGCCACATTGGCGATCTCCACCTGCAACCCCGCAACCACGTCAAGTGGCATCTGCTCGAGCGCCCGGTCGAGCTCCGCCGCCGACACACACAGCTCGCGTGGCTGCTCGCCGCGCGTGTCGAAGCGCCGCGTGTACTCGCTCACGGCCTCATCGCCCTTCGCGCGCACGTGCGCGAGGATCGCGGCAACCGTCTCCTCGATGCCCTCCCCCTCGTCGATCAGCTTGCGCAGGTATTGGGCGGCACCTGCGGGGCCACCGTGCCGCTGGACGTCCGCCGGCGCGAGCCGCTCAACCCGCACGCAACCGCCCCAGCAGTTCGTCGATCGCCTGCGCACGCAGCTTGTGGGCCACCGGGTTGGCGATCAAGCGCGCGGTGCACTCCACGATCTCCTCGCGCACGATCAGATCGTGTTCGCGCAGCGTGGTGCCGGTCGCGGTCAGATCGACGATCGCCTCCACCATGCCCGTCAACGGTGCAAGCTCGACCGAGCCCTTCACCTCCACGATCTCCGCCTGGCGGCCGGTCTGCTCCAGATATCCTTCGGCGATGCGCGGGTACTTTGTGGCGACGCGCATCACGCCGAGACGGCGCAACGCCTCCGCCGCCGGATCCGGGCCCGCCTTGCTGGCGAGCACCATCGTGCAACGCCCGTAGCCGAGGTCGAGCAGCTCGTACACCTCGCGTCGAGCGGGATCGTCGGATCCGTGCGCGGCCTGCTCGAGCAGCACGTCCTTGCCGGTGATGCCGATGTCGGCGGCGCCCGACTCCACATACGTGGGCACGTCGGAGGGGCGCATCGTGATCACGCCGATGTCCTCGAACAGCAGCTTGCGGTCGTTGGAGCGCAGCTCGGCGGTGTCGAGCCCGAGATTCGCGAGCAGGTCGACCGTCTCGCCGAACAGCGCCCCGCGCGGCACGGCGATCGTGAGGCCATTGATCGTGCTCATCGCAGCGGGGCTCCAGCATGTCCGGGCCCGCCCACGGAGCCTCCGCGTCCGACCGCCTGATCGGCGCCGCCCGGCATACCGCGCTCCTCGCCCGCGAGCGCGATGTGCAGGCGTTCGACTCCGATCGCGAACCCAACCGCCGGCAGCGAGCGCCCGAAACGCCCGAGCAGCTCGTCGTAGCGTCCCCCGCCCCCGATCGGCGCGCCGAGCGCGGGGTCGTACACCTCGAACACAGCGCCGGTGTAGTAGCCGATGCTGCGCACCAGCCCAAGGTCGAAGATCACCCGCTCGGCGACGTGCGGCGCCAGCAGTTCGTGCACCTCGCGCATGTTCGCCGCAGCATCCACCGCGGCGTCGGCCGAGGCGTCCAGCACGCCGGGGCCCCCACGACGCTGAGGCACCTCCAGCAGCAGCTGCCGCGCGTGGGCTGAGATGTCGAGCGCGGCGAGATCCTGCTCGAGTGCCACGAAATCGCGATTTGCAAGCGCGGCGAGCAATCCCGCGCGTGCCTGCTCGGGCACGCCGAGGCTGGCCATCAGCGTGGGGAACAGCGACGCGTCGCCGAGACCGATGCGGTAGCCCTCCAGACCGACCGCGTCGAGCGCCGCGCACAGCACGCTCAGCGCCTCCGCGGTGCCGTGCGGGGCGGGCGCGCCGATCAGCTCGATACCTGCCTGCAACAGCTCTCGTGGCTGGCCTCGCTGGGGTCGCACGCCGCGGTAGCAGTGGGCCAGGTAGCAGAAGCGCAGCGGTGGCTCGACGCTCGGATAGCGCGTGGCGACCACGCGTGCGATCGGCACCGTCATGTCCGAGCGCAGCACCAGCACCGCGCCGGTCTCGTCGAACACACGGTAGGCGGGCTGCGCGCCGGCCGACCCAGCGCCCAGCGCTGTGTGCCCGGCGCGGGCCAGCACAGACTCGTACTCGAGCGCGGGCGTGTACACCTCGCCGTAGCCGTGGTGCTCGAACACGCCGCGCAGCGCGTCGGTGATGGCGCGCACCTCGCGCGTCTCGTCGGGAAGCACGTCGCGGGTGCCGCTGGGGATCGGGTGGATCACTTACGCGTGAACCGGCTCTGTGGCGACTCGCTCGATGCGCGCGCCCAGCTCGCGCAGGCGCTCGTCGATGCGCTCGTAGCCGCGGTCGATCTGACGGATGTTGCCGATCTCCGAACGTCCCTCTGCGCACAGAGCGGCCAGCAGCATCGCCATGCCCGCACGGATGTCGGGCGACTCGACGCGCTCGCCGCGCAGCCTGCGTGGCCCCGTGACGATCGCGCGGTGCGGGTCGCACATGACGATGTCGGCGCCCATCAGGATCAGCTTGTCGGCGAAGATCAGCCGGTTCTCGAACATCCACTCGTGCACGAGGATCGACCCCTCGGCCTGGGTGGCGAGTGCGACCGCAATCGAGGTGAGATCGGCCGGGAACGCGGGCCACGGGCCGTCTTGGATCTTGCCCTTGTAGTCGCCCACGTCCGATTGAACAACCAATTTTTGGGATCCGGGTACGAGCACGTCGTCGCCATCGAGCACTGTGCACAATCCGAGGCGCTCAAACACGAGGCGGATCATGCGCAGGTCGCCGGGAACGGTGTCCTTGATGCGCAGCTCTCCCCCCGTGACCCCGGCGAGCGCCATGAAGCTGCCGATCTCGATGTGGTCGGGCGCGACGCGATGCTCGCAGCCGTGCAGACGCTTGGCGCCGCCCACGGCCAGCAGGTTGGAGCCGATCCCCTGAATGTCGGCGCCCATCTTCACGAGCATCCGCGCGAGATCCTGCACGTGGGGCTCGCACGCGGCGTTGCCGATCACGGTCGTGCCCGGCGTAAACGCGGCGGCCAGCAGGGCATTCTCGGTGGCCATCACCGACGGCTCGTCCATGAACACGTCGCTGGGACGCAGCCCTCCAGGGGCTCTCAGGACGATCTCGCGGTTGCACTCGACGCTTGCGCCCATCGCGCGAAACGCGTCGAGATGGGGGTCCAGGCGCCGGCGACCTATCACGTCTCCGCCCGGAGGCGGCATGATCGCGTTGCCAAAGCGCGCGAGCAGCGGGCCGGCAAGCAGGAACGACGCACGGATCTGCTCGGCCAGCTCCGGATCGATCTCGACCTGGTGCACGTCGGCGGCGCACAGCGCGACTTCGTTGGGGCCGCGCCACTCGACCGTGACACCCAGGGACTTGAGGATCGCGAGCATCGCTTCGACGTCGCGGATGCGCGGCACGTTGTGCACGAGCACCTCATCCTCCGTGAGCAGGCACGCGGCGAGGATCGGGAGCGCGCCGTTCTTGTTGCCGGCCGCAGTCATCGTGCCGGAGAGCGGGGCGCCGCCTTCGATTACAAACTTCTCCATGAGCTGAACGCGCCGACGAGGCACCCTGACGGGCTCATCGATGAGGCGCTCGGCTAGCCTAACAGCCATCTCAACCCCTAAGTTCGCGCGAGACGGCCAAGACCCTTCAGGCGATCGTCGCGGCGAGCCGCGAGGGAACCTCTGGCGGAGCTAGCGGCGACCTACTCGCGACCTCCTGGCGACCTACTGGCACAGGGTGTCAACGGCCACTGGGCTCTCCCCACGGGCGGCCATTGGTTCTCCCCGATGGCGTGAGCTGCAATTCTCGTTGCATCCTCCGGCAGCTCTATTTCGCATGAACAAGCCATTTACGGCGCCTCGTGCACCCTCGATCAGCGTACGTACATGCGTTCGCATTGCTTCCGTCCGAACGCAGTCCTACAGTACGAACACATGTTCTCATCTACGCACACACAACTGTCCACGCAACGCCTCGTTGGCGCGCTGCGTTTGATCCGCTCGTTCCTGCTGCTCGAGGACGACTACGCCGTCAACTGGGAGGTCGACCGGGACGAGCACGTCGGATCGGAGCCTACTTGTGCAGAGTGCTTCTCCGGCGAGAAAGAGCCGCGAGAGCACCCGCACAGGGAGCCTTTGCGCAGCCGGCTGGGCTGGAGGCGTGCTGGGATCGTGGCGCCGCATGAGCAGGTGTGTTTGTGTCCTGTCGGTGGGCGAGCGGTCGCGTCTCATTTCCCGGGTGAATTCGTCGGGGGTAGCTCCGCTTGAAAGGGATGTTATGCGGCGATCACCTCCTGGGTGTTCGTCGTGGCTGACGGAGTCGCCGTGGTGTCGGGGAGTTGGCGGCGTAGCCGCTCGATTTCGGCGACGGTCTTGGGGTTCATCTTCACGCCGCGCCAGCCGCGGCTGGAGAGCTCCAGCACGGCCCAGATCAGCGAGAGGGCGGAGGTCTCGCCGGGGAACCGGCCGATCACCTTCGTGCGCCGGCGGACCTCCACGAACGTCCTCTCCAGGAGATTCGTTGTTCTGATCCGCTTGCGGTGAGCGGACGGGAACTGTAGGTGGGTGACGAGCGCTGGTAGATCCGTTTCGATGACGGCCATCGCCGAGGGGTAAGCCGTCTTGTAGTCGGCGATGATGCCCTGCAGCTCGCGCGTCGCCTCGCCCGGGGAGCGTGCCTCGTCGAATGCTTTCCACCAGCGCGCCTTGACCTCCTGGTGGTGGCGCTCGGGCAGCTTTCCAGTCACGTTCCTCAAGGCGTGGACGGTGCAGCGCTGCTCCAGTGCCTCGGGCCAGAGCTCCCGCGTCGCCTTCCAGATCCCGGGTGCCCCGTCAGCGATCACGAGCGCCGGCGCCCGCAGGCCGCGGGCGATCATGTCCCGGCCGAAAGCGAGCCAGCTGTCATAGCTCTCACGGCTTCCCAGAGCCAGTCCGAGAAGGACCTTGCGGCCCTCAAGCGTCACGCCCCAGCAAACCAGCACGCCCTCCGCCGGAGTGTCGTCGGGGTGCAGCTTCAGATAGATCGCATCCAAGAAGCAGTACACGATGTCGTGCTGCTCCAAGCGCCGCCGGCACCACTGGCGGTATCGCTCCCGGGTGTCCTCACAGATCCGGGAAACCGTCGCCTTCGACGCGATCGGCTCCTCGAAGACTTCCTCCAAAGCAGCCTCCACATCCCGCGTCGAGAGTCCCCGAAGGAAGCTGCTGATCACCAACGACTCCAAGGCATGCGTGCGGGTCACACCCTTCCCGAGGACCCTGCTCTCGAATCCCAGCTTGCTCGCGTTGCGCACCCGCGGACGCTCCAACGCCACCGAGCCGCTCGTCGTCTTCACCGTCCTGGGTTCGTGGCCGTTGCGGTGACTGACCGTCTCGCCGGCGCGCTCATATCGCCGTCGGCCGAGGAACTCCGTGACCTCGTCCTCCAACGCCTGCTGCAAGATCAGCCGCGCTCCCAGGCGACCGACCGTCTCGATCGGGTCTTGCTCCTCGCCGACACCGGCCAGGACCTCGTCTAGTTCTGAGCGAAACCTCTCGCTCGGGGCTACCTTCTCCATGCGGGCGTACCTCCATTAGCTTCGTCTTCCAGGACAAAGCGGAGGCTACGCCCGCAACATCAAATCCCCCGGCTCATGAGACGCGACCGGGCGAGCTCGCGCCGGAGTATCGCGCGGTTCCTTCTCGCCGGAGAGATCTTGCGCGGAGCATCCGCGCGGGGCGGGGTCCTCGACGACCCCTTAGTACCGGATGGGCCTGGTTCTGGAGTGAGCCAACAACGCCACGAGCCGCCCCTTGGGGCGGCTCGTGTGCGTAAATAAACCGGCGGCGTCCTACTCTCCCAGGCCCTTGCGAGCCAAGTACCATCGGCGCTGAGGGGCTTAACTTCTCTGTTCGGAATGGGAAGAGGTGTTTCCCCCTCGCCAAGGCCACCGGAAAAACGTGAGAGACCACGCGTCTCGAGGTCCTTCAAAACTACACAGCGCCACAGCGAGTATCACTCCAAACATGCATATGCTTGGAATCAAAAAATCCGTCAAGCCCTCGGGCCATTAGTACCGGTCTCCTACGGACGTTACCGTCCTTCCAGATCCGGCCTATCAACCTGGTGGTCTACCAGGGCCCTTACTCCCTCTAGGGGATGGGAGAACTCATCTTGAGGCCGGCTTCCCGCTTAGATGCTTTCAGCGGTTATCCGATCCACACGTAGCTAGTCTGCTATGCCCTTGGCAGGACAACAGATACACCAGAGGTGCGTTCATCCCGGTCCTCTCGTACTAGGGACAAATCCTCTCAATTCTCCAACGCCCACGGCAGATAGGGACCGAACTGTCTCACGACGTTCTGAACCCAGCTCGCGTACCGCTTTAATGGGCGAACAGCCCAACCCTTGGGAGCGACTTCACCCCCAGGATGCGACGAGCCGACATCGAGGTGCCAAACCGGGCCGTCGATGTGGACTCTTGGGCCCGATAAGCCTGTTATCCCCGGAGTACCTTTTATCCGTTGAGCGACGGCACTTCCACTTGCTACCGCCGGATCACTAAGACCTACTTTCGTACCTGCTCGACCTGTCGGTCTCGCAGTCAAGCTCCCTTGCTACCTTTGCGCTCTACGCACGATTTCCGACCGTGCTGAGGGAACCTTTGCGCGCCTCCGTTACATTTTGGGAGGCGACCGCCCCAGTCAAACTACCCGCCTGGAACTGTCCAGCACCCGGATTCACGGAATGCTGTTAGAAACCCAATACACCAAGGGTGGTATCTCAAAGTTGGCTCCACGCAAGCCGCAGCCTGCGCTTCAAAGCCTCCCACCTATTCTGAGCGAAATGCACCGAATTCCAATACCAGGTTGTAGTAAAGGTTCACGGGGTCTTTCCGTCTAGCCGCGGGTACTCGGCATCTTCACCGAGACTGCAATTTCACCGAGCCCATCGTTGAGACAGCGCTGAAGTCGTTACGCCATTCGTGCAGGTCGGAACTTACCCGACAAGGAATTTCGCTTAAAACCTTACTCAAATCAAACCTAACCGATATGAGCGGAGGACGCGTCCTCTAGTGCACCGCGTCTTCCCTGCATGTCGCCATGCAGATGGGACCATCTCATGATCCAGTGTCCTGGATCTCCGGCGTATGGCCTCTGAGGATTCTGATCATGTCATGCCTGGGCTTTTGGCGATTCATAGTCTGAACAATCTCCGCAATGTCCGCCAGTCCCTCTCGGGTCTTGTGGACTCCCGCGTCAATCATCTCAACACAGCGGGCGAACTTCTCGAAATCCCGCCGCTTCGATGTCTGTAGCGAATGCTTCAGTAAAGAACGGAATGACCGTTCCGATCAAATCCGCTCGACGCCGAACACCATATCGATACATGTCTTCCTTGTGATTGTCATACCGCCGATTTGGCAGAATGTCGCCCACGCCGAAGTACTCCACGAGATCATGTAGGCACCCGACGCTCTTTGCGCCTTGTGTGACAACAAACTCGTGGGACACCTGATAGCCAGTTTTGTAGCCTTTCCGGCCCGCTCGATCTGGTTGCCGAACGAAACCGATGGAGAAGCAACCCTCTCCGTCTACAAAACCAATAACCCAACCTAGCTGAATCAGCCTTTCCTGCTGGTTTTCTGCACTCATCGCATTGTCACGATACCGCCCACTGCGGACGGAATACGTAGCGTGAGATACTCAGGTTTTCCAGCATATGGCCGGATGCGCACCGCATAGTTACCTATGCGGGGGGCAACGATACCTTAGGACCGTTCCTACTGTTACGACTTGGACCGAAGTCCAAGCGGTCGGCACATTTCTGGCCGACTCTCATGGTCGCCCATGAGAGCGGACTATCTCATCCCACCCTCGGTCTGGAGAGCGGGCTTGGCGTATAGTCTCTGAGGATTCCAAGCGCCTTTGGCGCTGATCGGAACACCGCTTGCGCGGTCGACCGTCCCGATGCAACTGGACGCTTGGCCTTTCCTGCTGATTGTCCGCACCTGTCACATTTTCACGGTACCGCCCGACTTCGGACGGAATCGCTACGAGTAGTGCAGGATACACGGGTGTTCCAGCATATAGCCAAGTTTTACAACTACCTCGGTCAACTGATAGTTACGGCCGCCGTTTACCGGGGCTTAGCTTCGCTGCTTCGGGTCAAGCCCTAACAACTCCACGTAACCTTCCGGCACCGGGCAGGCGTCAGCCCCTATACGTCGTCTTACGACTTAGCAGAGACCTGTGTTTTTGGTAAACAGTCGCTTCAGCCTATTCACTGCGGCCCCCTCGGGCTCGGCTCGCGAAGAGTTTTCACCCTACTGGGGCGCCCCTTATCCCGAAGTTACGGGGCAATTTTGCCGAGTTCCTTAACGATGGTTATCTCGATCACCTTAGTATTCTCTACTTGCCCACCTGTGTCGGTTTTGGTACGGGCACGCGCTTCCTCCCTAGAGGCTTTTCTTGGAGGTATGGCGTTGGGGAGTCGCCGGCTTAGATGCCAGCTCACATCGCACCTCAGGTTATGCGGTCCCGCATTTAACATGGACCACCCCTACATGCTTGTCCCAGGGCAACCATCGCCTGGGTTCCCTTAGCCTTCCTCGTCCCCCCATCGGTCAAACGGAAGTTACGTGGTACAGGAATATCAACCTGTTGGCCATCGACTACGCCTTTCGGCCTCGCCTTAGGTCCCGACTAACCCTGAGCAGACGAACTTTACTCAGGAATCCTTGGGCAATCGGTGGAAAGGATTCTCACCTTTCTTTCGTTACTTATGCCGGCATTCTCACTTCCCATGCCTCCACGGCTGGCTTACGCCGCCGCTTTACTGGCATGGGAACGCTCTCCTACCGCGTGATCGGTCCGAAGACCTCACACACCCGCAGCTTCGGTGACTAGCTTGAGCCCCGTTACATTGTCCGCGCTCGAACACTTGACCAGTGAGCTGTTACGCACTCTTTCAAGGATGGCTGCCTCTAAGCCAACCTCCTGGTTGTCTATGCACTCGAACATCGTTTCCCACTTAGCTAGTACTTAGGGACCTTAGCTGGCGGTCTGGGCTGTTTCCCTTTCGACGCTGAAGTTTATCCCCCAGCAACTGACTCCCGGAGTAGACGTAATGGTCTTCGGAGTTTGCCTGAAATCGGTAACCTGGTAGGGCCCCTTATCCAAACAGTGCTCTACGGCCACTACGTAATTTATCCGAGGCTATACCTAAATATATTTCGGAGAGAACCAGATATCACTGAGCTTGATTAGCCTTTCACTCCGATCCACAGGTCATCCGCCCAGTTTTCAACCTAGGTCGGTTCGGCCCTCCACGAGGTCTTACCCCCGCTTCAGCCTGCCCATGGATAGCTCGCTCAGTTTCGGGTATACCGCCTACGACTATGTCGCCCTATTAGGACTCGCTTTCGCTACGGCTCCGCTCATCGCTTAACCTTGCCGCAGACGAGTAACTCGCCGGCTCGTTATGCAAAAAGCACGCGGTCACAGAACAAGTCTGCTCCCACCGCTTGTAGGCGCGCGGTTTCAGGTACTATTTCACTCCCCTTCCGGGGTACTTTTCACCTTTCCCTCACGGTACTAGTCCGCTATCGGTCACCAAGGAGTACTTAGCCTTGGAGGGTGGTCCCCCCAGGTTCAGTCCGCGTTTCACGGGCGCGGACTTACTCAGGAACGTCTGACAGAAGATCATGCAGTTTCGTCTACGGGACGATTGCCCTCTATGGTGCGTGGTTCCACACGCTTCGACTACCACATGATTTTGTAACTCCTGCCGGGCCGGACACGACCCGGAACAAACGCCCTACAACCCCCAACAGACAACGCATGTCCGCTTACATCTGCCGGGTTTGGGCTGATCCCTTTTCGCTCGCCACTACTCAGGGAGTCTCTTTTGATTTTCTTTCCTCGGGGTACTGAGATGTTTCACTTCCCCCGCTTGTCTTCGCCCGGTCTATGTGTTCAACCGGGGATAACGCCGCATTACCAGCGCTGGGTTTCCCCATTCGGGAATCCACGGGTCATAGGCTATTCAGCGCCTAACCGTGGCTTATCGCAGCCGTTCACGCCCTTCATCGACTCTTGGTGCCAAGGCATCCACCATGCGCCCTTACTATCTTGACGGTGATCTGACCGATTTCGATCACATCCCTTTGCGGGGATGTGGGCTCCATCGGTCCGGTGATACCCGTTTTCAGCCGCCGCTTATCGATGGCGGCTGATGTGGCTTCTGTGCAGTTTTCAAGGACCGTCGAGAGGCGTATAACGCCGGCCGACGCTGGGTACATGCGGGCGCGCTCATTGCGCGTCTGCCCCACCACCGGCGGACGCCGGTCTCTCAAAACTCAACAGCATGCTGGCATCGTTGTGGACTCGCCTACGCGCGGCCTCCAAGTAGTCAGGAGTCCTGCGCTCGCGCATCCATCCAGCCAGGTTCGGTCGACATGCTAGGCCCGAGCGCTCAGTCACCGACAGGATCTCAAGACTCACAAGGAGCCAGGGACCTGACGGCCGTTGCGATCGGGGCACCGTTATGTGCTCCCTAGAAAGGAGGTGATCCAGCCGCAGCTTCCGCTACGGCTACCTTGTTACGACTTCACCCCAGTCACGAGCCCCACCTTCGACGGCTTCCTCCCTTGCGGGTTAGACCACCGGCTTCGGGTGTTGCTCACTCCCGTGGTGTGACGGGCGGTGTGTACAAGGCCCGGGAACGTATTCACCGCGGCAATGCTGATCCGCGATTACTAGCAACTCCGCCTTCATGCAGGCGAGTTTCAGCCTGCAATCCGAACCGAGACGCACTTTAAGGGATTCGCTCCACCTCGCGGTATCGCAGCCCTCTGTATGCGCCAATGTAGCACGTGTGTAGCCCTGGACATAAGGGGCATGATGACTTGACGTCATCCCCACCTTCCTCCGGTTTGTCACCGGCAGTCTCGCATGAGTCCCCAACTAAATGCTGGCAACATGCGACGGGGGTTGCGCTCGTTGCGGGACTTAACCCAACATCTCACGACACGAGCTGACGACAGCCATGCACCACCTGTGAACCTGCCCCGAAGGGAAGCCATGTTTCCATGGCGGTCAGGCACATGTCAAGCCCAGGTAAGGTTCTTCGCGTCGCGTCGAATTAAACCACATGCTCCGCTGCTTGTGCGGGCCCCCGTCAATTCCTTTGAGTTTTAGCCTTGCGGCCGTACTCCCCAGGCGGGCAACTTAATGCGTTAGCTTCGACACGGGGGGAGTCGACACCCCCCACATCTAGTTGCCATCGTTTACAGCGTGGACTACCAGGGTATCTAATCCTGTTTGCTCCCCACGCTTTCGCGTCTCAGCGTCAGTCACGTCCCAGCGAGCTGCCTTCGCCATTGGTGTTCCTCCTGATATCTGCGCATTTCACCGCTACACCAGGAATTCCACTCGCCCCTTCCGGACTCTAGCTTGACAGTATCCACCGGCATTCCAGGGTTGAGCCCTGGACTTTCACAGCAGACTAATCAAGCCGCCTACACGCTCTTTACGCCCAATAATTCCGGACAACGCTTGCACCCTACGTATTACCGCGGCTGCTGGCACGTAGTTAGCCGGTGCTTCTTGTGAAGGTACCGTCACCCCACGCGGCTATTCACCGATGAGGCTTCGTCCCAACTGAAAGGGGTTTACAACCCGAAAGCCTTCTTCCCCCACGCGGCGTTGCTGCGTCACGCTTTCGCGCATTGCGCAAGATTCCCCACTGCTGCCTCCCGTAGGAGTCTGGGCCGTGTCTCAGTCCCAGTGTGGCTGATCGTCCTCTCAGACCAGCTACCCATCAAAGCCTTGGTGAGCCGTTACCTCACCAACAAGCTAATGGGCCGCGGGCTCATCTCGATGCGGAGGCCGAAGCTTCCTTTCCCCTTGCGGGCACATCCGGTATTAGCCCGAGTTTCCTCGGGTTGTCCCGGTCATCGAGGCAGGTAACCCACGTGTTACTCACCCGTTCGCGGCTCTGCCCCAGGGCAAGCCCTGGTTCGTCGCTCCACTTGCATGTGTTAAGCACGCCGCCAGCGTTCGTCCTGAGCCAGGATCAAACTCTCCGTGAAGAACTTCACGAAAAGCTGTCATAGGTGATAGGGACCCATACACCGTGGTCCCCTCTATGACGGGGTACTTCTCTACTTGACTCTTTGCCGCCACCGGGTACGCCGAAGCGCTCCCGTGACGGGTCGAACCTGGACGCACACCACGATCGATTCTCGATCATAGGTGCGCATGCTGTTGAGTTTTCAAAGACCGTCGTAGCCTCTTTGAGAGGACTTCTCGTTAGAGGAGACCGTTCGGCCCACGCCCAAAGGCGCTTGTAGGCCGACCGTACAGTATAGCGCTCTCCTCTGGACCGTGTCGCGAGCGTAGCCCACCGCCTCGGTCGCAGAGCCGAGCTGCTGTGCCGGGCACTATAGGGCATCGTGCCGACAGACGTCTGCGACGCGCCCTTCCCAGCGCGCGCCAGGCGCATTCCCCCCGCGGTCCCGTTGCCACAGCCTTCGGACCTCCACCCAGGACGCTCGACGGCCGCCTCAGCCGCCGCGCAACCTGCGGAAACGGCGCTTGCCTACACGCAATACGACCCCGTCCAGGCGCTCCGCAGCGAGATCGTGCTCGCCTGCCGCGAGCGGCTGCTCGTCGAGCGAGACCGCGCCCTGGTCGATCAGACGGCGAGCCTCCGAGCGCGACATGCCGAACGCGTCGGCGATCAGCGCGGGCAGGTGCACGAGCCGACTTCCCAGCACGCTGCTCGTCGTCATTGCCGGCTTCGCTCGACTCGCCGGCGTCGTGCTCGACCTCGAACACGAGCTCC
The DNA here is from genome assembly GCA_963715535.1 of uncultured Solirubrobacterales bacterium. Lineage (GTDB taxonomy): Bacteria > Actinomycetota > Thermoleophilia > Solirubrobacterales > Solirubrobacteraceae > Palsa-744. The sequence continues at coordinate 612,627 of OY970251.1, forward strand.
TCGATCTCCTCGGGCGCGCCGCGCTGCACGAACACGCGGTCGAACGCCCGCTCGGCCTCGATCGCCTCCTCGGGCGAGTGCAGCCAGCCGACCAGCTCGCGCGCAAGCGCCCGCTTGGCCTCGCGCGGCGCCAGCTCGCCGTCGAGCTCTCGGCCGAGCAGCAGCCGGTAGTACTCGCCCATCGCCTCGTCGGGGAGGCTCAGCGTCTTGCCGTACATCTCCTCGGGATCGTCGGTGATGCCGATGTGGTTGCCCAGCGACTTCGACATCTTCCTGCTCGCCGTCGGTGCCCACGAGGATCGGCATCGTCAGGATCGCCTGCTCGGGCTGGTCCGTAGGCGCGCTGCACGTCGCGCCCGAGCAGCAGGTTGAACTTCTGGTCGGTGCCCCCCAGCTCCACGTCCGCGCGCACCGCCACCGAGTCATAGCCCTGCAGCAGCGGGTAGAGCAGCTCGAGCATCGAGATCGGCTCGGAGGCCGACCAGCGCTTGGCGAAGTCATCGCGCTCGAGGATCTGGGCGACCGTGGTCGTGCGCACGAGCGCCAGCAGATCGACCATCGGCATGTCGAGCCACTCGCCGTTGCGCCGCACCTCCAGGCGCTCGGGTGAGCTGTCGAGGATCTTCAGACGCCTGTGCCTGGAAGGTGGCCGCGTTGGCCTCGATTTCCGCCTCCGAGAGCATCGGGCGCAAGCGTCGAGCGCCCGGAGGGGTCGCCCACACGCGCGGTGTAGTCGCCGATGATCAGCACCACCAGGTGTCCGGCGTCCTGGAACTCCCGTAGCTTGCGCAACACGACCGCGTGGCCGAGATGGATGTCCGGGCGCGGTCGGATCGATCCCGAGCTTCACGCGCAGCGGGCGCCCCTGAGCAGCGGCCGCGGCAAGCTTCTCGGCGAGGCGTCCCGCGGGCAGGCTGTCCACGGCGTTGGCGCTGAGTGGCGCCGCCGCCTCATGAGCATTCGGCATGGGCGCCAATGCTAGACTCTCGCGTCCCGGTGGAGCTAGCCGCATTGCCTGCCGGCGGCCGGCCGCGCTTGAAGAGGCTTCGCTTCGTGCTGATCCTCTTCGCCGTCCTGCTGCTCGGCCTCATCTCGTTCGTGTTCGGCATGTTCGTGGCCGTTGCGTCCGACCTGCCATCGCTCACCAACGTTCTCGCAGTACAAGAACGCGCAGAGCTCGGTGCTGCTGGACGACCTCGGCCAGCCGATCGGGGTGGTCAGCGAACAGAATCGAGTGATCGTCACCCCCGCGGAGATCCCCCCGATCGTCAAGGAGGCGGTGATCTCGATCGAGGACAAGCGCTTTCAGACCAACAGCGGGGTCGACATCCGCGGAATCGCACGTGCGTTCGTCCAGGACATCGCGCACAAAGGCACGGTGCAGGGCGCTTCGACGATCGAGCAGCAGTTCATCAAGAACGCGCTGCAAGCCCAGTCGCACCGGACGATCTTCGAGAAGCTGCGCGAGGCGGCGCTCGCCTACCAGCTCTCACACAAGTGGTCGAAGGAAAAGATCATCGCCGCCTACCTCAACACGATCTATTTCGGCAACGGCGCCTACGGGATCGAGTCCGCCGCACAAACCTATTTCGGCTCCGAGCCCAACCACGTCGGCTGCGGAACACCAGGTCATGAGCTGTGCGTGCAGGAGCTGGAGCCCGCCGAAGCCGCACTGCTCGCCGGAATCATCCAGTCCCCGACGGGCTATGACCCGGCGAACCATCCCCTGGCGGCCAAGGGGCGGCGCGACGTCGTGCTCGAACAGATGCTTCTACAGGGCTACATATCGAAAGCCGTCTACCGCCAGAGCACCGCTCAGCCGCTGCCCGCGGCCACAGGACATCGGCACCCCTCAGCAGCCCCTGGTGGAAGGGGTCGACGTCGGCTACTTCACCAGCTGGGTGCAACAGCAGGTGATCGAACGCTACGGCGCCCCGCGCGTGTTCAACGGCGGCCTGCGCATCAAGACGACGCTCGACCTCGGACTGCAGCGTGCCGCCGAACAGGCGATCGGCGGCTACCTTGCCGGCCCGGCGGGCCCCAGCGCGGCGCTCGTCGCGATCGAAAATTCAACAGGGGAGGTGCGCGCGATGGTCGGTGGGCGCAACTACGACGAAACCCCGTTCAACCTCGCCACCGAGGGCGAGCGCCAGCCCGGGTCCTCGTTCAAGGCGTTCGACCTCGCCGCCGCCCTCGAGGACGGGATCTCCCCCGAATCGGAGTGGCCTTCGAAGCGAAAAGGTCTTCTTCGTGCGGACAGCCCCACGGCGTCGAAAAGTTCGAAGTGCACAACGACGAAGGCGCGTACACGGGCGAGAACACGCTGACCGACGCAACCGCCTACTCGGACAACTCGATCTACGCCGAAGTCGGGTTGAAGGTCGGACACCCAGCGGATCGCCGACCTCGCACACCATATGGGCATCACGACGCCCCTCTCGACCAACCCGGCGATGACGATCGGCGGGTTGAACGTGGGCGTGACGCCGCTCGACATGGCACACGCCTATGAGACGATCGCGCACGGCGGCGAGCGCGTGAGCGGCTCGCTCGTATCCGACCTGCAGCCCGTGGGCATCCAGGAAGTGAGCGCGGGCAACAAACTGCTCTCCGACGGTCACCATCACGACCTCAATACGGTGATCGCCAAGCGCGTGCTGCCGGCGGAAGTGGCGAGCACCGAGACATCGGTGCTCGAGACGGTGCTCGAGTACGGCACCGCCAAGGACGCCGCACTCGGCCAGTTCGCCGCCGGCAAGACCGGCACGACCTCCAACTACGGCGACGCGTGGTTCGTGGGCTGGGACAGCAAGTACACGGTCGCGGTATGGGTCGGCTACCCCAACAGCCTCGTGCCGATGACCACCGACTTCGACGGCGGCCCCGTGCTCGGCGGGCACCTTCCCCGCGCTCATCTGGCACAACTTCATGATCTCCGCGATGCAGGTCGAACAGGAACGCGCGCAGCACGCCGCCTCCTCCAGCCACACAAAGCAGGGTTCCACGGGCACCGAGCTCGAATCGACAGTCGAGCGGCGAAAGCACCGCCGCCACCGCCCCCCGCCGGCGGCGCCACGCACGCCGGCGGGACCGGCGAAGCGCAGGGGGCGACGCCCAACACGCACGCCAACGGCACCGGCGCAAACGAACGAACCGGCGCCGCACCCCGCGTCGAACAGACTCCAGCGGGCGCGAACCCGACCCCGGCGACGCCCGCACCCGAAACCCCCCGCCGGCCACCCCTGCCCCGGCAGAGCCTTCGACAGAAGCCCCCGCTGGCTCCAAATCCGGCGGCGCGGGCGCCACCGGCGGCGTGAGCCCGGGCGGCTAACTTGATGTTCGCCGCGCGGGTGTTGGCGGCTGTTTTTTGGGAGACAAGATCCGCTGGGCGATCCGTAGAGCGCCCACGTCGCCGGTCGCCACGCTCACGTCGCGCCTCGCTCCCTACTCAGGAACTACAGCACGCCCCGAGTAACTACACCTTCGATCGGGGCCTCGACACATGGGGGTTACCCGCCGCGCAGAAGCGCCAGCGCAGCTCCACTGCCTTGGTTATGCCGATGCGCTTGCCCACGACCACCCTCGGGCGCTGACCGTCCCCGGTGCGAATCGCGACCGGCCCGTCGAGCAGGCTGGTCGCGTTCTCCGACAGCTCGACACCCAGCGCCTGCGTGAGCTTGCCGGGCCCCGAGCAGAGATCGCGGTCGCGCACCGCGCCACGCCGTGCACGCATCTGCTCGATCCCAGCCAACGGCTCGAGCGCCCGGATCAGCACGCGGCCCCCACACCGGCGGGCTCGCACACCGCGTTCAGCATCGCATGGATGCCATAGGAGCGATATACGTAGGCAATCCCCGGCTCGCCGAACAACGTGCGCGTGCGCGGCAGTGACGCCGACGAACGCATGACAGGCGGGCTCGCTCTCGTGGTAGGCCTCGGTCTCGACGATCGTGCCCGAGACGCCTCGTGCTCGACGACGCAGCCGATCAGATCGCGCGCGACCTCGAGCACGGGGCGCGCGTAGAAGTCAGTCGCGAGCCTCATCGACCAGCACCGCGCGCGCCAGCTCCAGCTGCTCGCGTACGCGCGGCAGGGCGGTGCCACCCATCGACACCTTCGATTCAAGCCAGGAGTCGCGGGCAAGCACCTTGTAGAACTCCGCGCCCGGCTGCTCACCGCCGCCGCCGCCGCCGTCACCAGAGGGCTCGTTGCCGGCGTCGTCAACCGACACAAGCAGCTCGCTCTGCGCCGCAAGCTCCGCCGGTGTCAGCTCGGAAAGCTGCTGCCCGCTGTCCACCGCGGTGCGCACAAGCGCCGCGACCACCCCGTGGGCCTCGCGGAACGGCATCCCGCGCCGCACCAGCAGGTCGGCGACGTCGGTCGCGGCGATCAGCTCGTCGCCGGCGGCCTGCGCGAGGCGCTCGCGATCGAACGCCACGCCGGCGATCATCCCCTGCGCCGCGCTGAGCGCCAGCTCGAGCGTGTCGCAAGCGTCGAACAGGTGCTCCTTGTCCTCCTGCAAATCCTTGTTGTAGGTGAGCGGCAGCGCGTGCATCACGCCGTGCAGCCCGCTCAAGTGGGAGACAACGCGAGGCGCCTTCGCGCGCAACAGCTCGGCGGCGTCGGGATTCTTCTTCTGGGGCATGATCGAGGAGCCCGAGCTCCATGCGTCCGGCAGCTCGCAGAAGCCGAACTCGGCGCTCGACCACAGCACCAGCTCTGCGCCCAGCCGCGAGAGGTGCGTGGCGCACGTCGCCGCGGCGCTCAGATAGTCGAGTGCGAAGTCGCGGTTGGACACCGCGTCGATCGAGTTGGGCACGGGCGCCTGGAAGCCCAGCTCGTGCGCCACCAGCTCGCGGTCGGTATCGAAGTTGACGCCGGCGAGCGCGCCTGCCCCCAGCGGCAGCCGGGCGCATTGACGCTCGGCGAACGCGAACCGTTCGCGGTCGCGCGCGAGCATCCAGAAGTAGGCAAGCAGGTGATGGCTCAGATACACGGGCTGAGCACGCTGCAGATGCGTGTATCCGGGTAGCGACCAGTCGAGGTGCTGCTCGGCCCGCTTGACCAGCACGCCCATCAGCAATGCGATCGCCTGTTGGGCCTCGCGCGCGCGGGCGCGCGTGAACAGCGCGAGATCGGTCGCGACCTGGTCGTTGCGCGAGCGCGCCGTGTGCAGCTTGCCGCCGACCCGCCCCACGATCTCGGTGAGGCGACGCTCGATCGCCATGTGGATGTCTTCGTCGCCCGCGAGCATCTCAAAGCTCCCCTCGCGCAGCTCGCCCTCCACCGCATCGAGCCCGCGCAACAGCTCGTCACGGTCTTGCTCGGAGACGATCCCGCGCGCGGCCAGCATTCTCGCGTGCGCACGCGACTGGGCGATGTCCTGCGGCCACAGGCGTCGATCGAAGCCGACCGACGTGTTCATTCGCACGAAGTCTGGGTGCTGGGGCTCGTGGAAGCGGGACATGGGCAAGCCCAGTGTATGAGTTGCCCGCCGGCACCGACACGACCGTCTCTGCCGGTCGCCGTCGATGGTTCCACCGTGTCGTCCCGGCTGGAACCGCGCCCTACGGCGCCTGCACGGACGTGGCCAGGTTGTCCAGCTCGAACACCTCGAGCATGATCCGCAAGTCGCCGTCGCCGATTTCACCGCCACGACGCTCGGCCTCCAGCACCCATTCGAACAGCACCACGAACGCATGCGGCGTGTCGAGGTCGTCGGCGAGCGCCTCGTGGAAGGCTTCAACGTGGTGATGCATGTCGGGCGGGCTCGGCTCGTCGGGCGCGAGCCTGCCGAGCACCTCGCGCAGGCGCTGGACGTGGCGCGAGCCGATCCGCAGGCCGGTGGCCGCGTCGCCCAGCGGCAACGAGTAGTGCGTGCCGAGCAGGTACATCGCGACCGCGGGATGGCCGAACTCTTGGAGCGCGTCGCTGAGCGTTATCCGCTCCCCGCGCGGTCGGTGCTCCCATTCCTCACCGTCGCGTCCGCCGCCGAAGCAGACGTTGACCCAATCCTCGACGTCTGAGCGCGACACCTCGAGCAGGCTCATCTCGGTGTCAGGATCCTCGGACGAATCGGCAGAGCCGAGCAACTCGGACTCCTCGCATAGCTCGTACATCGTGTCCTCGCTCGATGGCGAGTCGAACAGGAACTTGGTTCCAAAGCCTTCGCGTTGTAGGAAGCGCTCGAGAAAGCTGAACAGCACCAGCGGGCGCGTGGACTCCACGTTGACGGAACCTTCCAAGCCGGTGGGCGTGCTACGCACCTCGACCCTGATGGCGTCCCCCGCGCTTACCGGCACGAGCTCGCCGCTGAGCGAATCGTACAGTCGTATCTCACGCACGGCGTAAGGCTACAGGTAGATTGGGCGTCGCCACTGAAAATCCCTTCAGTTCGATGAATAGTTCGAATACTTGGCGCACGACGCGCGGCCGCAAAACGTCCGCCGAGCGCCGTTGTTGTGTGCGCGTCCCACAATTCGGAGCCATCCGTGACCCTTTCTCGTCAGGACGCTCTACATAAACCGGCGCCAGGGTGCACGTCTTTTCAGGTCAGAGACACCCCGACGCCGGTCAGCCTGGAGGGGCTGGGTGGTTCTCTATCAGGTCCAACCACGTAGCGCAAGCAAATTCACAGAAGTGTTTCTCACTCGGGACGCTGCTGTCATGGTGAAAACCGCGCCGCTTGCCACACTCGTTGCCTTTCACAGCGGCGCTCGTTTCGATATGCTGAGTCAGACTTCTTCGCTTGCTCATGACAACCAACCTTTTTGACTATTTCGAGGAAGTGGACGATCAAGATGGTGCTCACGCGCCATGGGCCGCCCGCGCTCCGAGAATCCCCAATGGGCGCTTCGACGTCAAGCTTGTCCCGCGAATGCCCGACTGGCAGAACGACCCCGGGGCGCTGGAGACGCTCGAGCGGATCGCGGTCGAGCCGTGGGCGGACACGCTCACACGCACCGACGAAGGCGTGGAGCTGCGCCTCGCCGATGCGTGGATCGAGACGACCGGCGCGGCCCTGGAGGCCGGCGGGGGCGACGAAGCCGAGCTCGTCGACCTGGCGCGCGGGGAGCGCTTCGCAGTGCAGTTCTGGGATGCGAACGCGACCAAGGCGCTGCACGTGGGCCACCTGCGCAACCTCGCACTCGGCAATTCGCTCGCGGCGGCACTCGAACAGGGCGGCGGCGCGGTCGAGCGGCGCTCGATCATCTCCGACGCCGGACGCAGCATGGGCGAGGCGATGGCGGGCATCGTCCGCAGCGGCCATCACGCCTCCGCCTGGCCCGACGGCGACCAGAAGAGCGACCATTTTGTAGGCCTCTGCTACGCGGACTACGTAGCCGCCGGCGGGGTCGCCGAGGAGGGAGCCGAGGAGCGCGAGGACTCGCTCACGCGCGAGCTGCGAATGCAGAACGACGCGGCCGACGAGTTGCTCAAACGCGTGCTACAGGGCGAGGGCGAGGCACTCGAGCTGTGGTTCAAGACGCGCGCCTGGGTGATCTCCGGGCAGCGCAAGACGCTCGCGCGCCTCGGCGTGGCGTTCGACCGCGTGTTCTTCGAGTCCGATTTCCTGCAGGACGGCAACGAGCTGACCGAGCGAGGGCTCAGAGAAGGCACCTTGCAGCGGCGCGAGGACGGCGTCGTCGTGTACGCCACCGGCATCGAGGACTTGGAGCAGATGCCGCTGCTGCGCGCCGACGGGCAGAGCACTCAGCACATGCGCGCAGTGTCCTACTGGATGGGCGCACCTGGGCTTGAGGGCGTGACGACGCTTCAGATCTGCGGCACCGAGTGGGTGTCGCACGCAACCTGCATCCGCCGGCTGATGACCGAGCTCAGCCGCCCCGAGAACGGGACGGCGAGCACCGACGCCGGCGCGCTTGCCGCCGGCAACCGGAGGGTGAGCGCCGAGGGCGGCGAGTCGGGCTCGCACGACAGCGCGCCCGCGCGCGGCATCCACCCCACCCACGACATCTTCCACGGCATGGTCGCCCAGCAGAAGCGCGCGGTCAGCTCGAGCGAGGAAGGCGGTCTGCTGATCGACGACTTGATCGAGTGGATCGAGACACGGATAGACGCCGATCCCCGCACCCACGCGATAAGCCGCGCCCACCCCGCTCCCGAACGGATACCGGCGCAGGTGGCACTCGGCTATTTCCTGCCCTACCCCGTCACCCCGCGAGTGGACTTCGACACCACCAAGCTGCTGAGCGACCGTGAGTCGCTCGGCTGGGATCTTGTGCGCGCGCGGGCGCACAGGGGCGAACTCGCCACCTCGGCCGGGCAACGCCCGGCCGAGGATCCCGACTATCGCTGCGCGGTGGTGCAATCGGAGATCTACCGCCGTCACCTGCGCCTGGCGGTCGACCGCTACGACGTCACCCCGCTCGCGCTGTATCTCAGACATCTGGCGCGCTGGTACATGGAGCGGCCGCGCTCGGGCCACGTCGAACGCGTGATCCACACACTGCTGGACCGCAGCGCCCGCGGGCTCGGGTTGGAGGCGGGACGATGAGCACGCTGCTCGTCGACAACTACGACTCCTACACCTACAACGTGTTCCACCTGCTCGCGGCCGTCAGCGGCGAGGAGCCGATCGTCGTGCAGAACGACATGGTCTCCTGGAAGGCCCTCTCGCGCTGGGACTTCGACGCGATCGTGCTCTCCCCCGGTCCCGGCCGCCCCGAGCGCTGGCACGACTTCGGTGTGTGCGCGGACATCCTGCGCTCAGCCGAAGTGCCGGTGCTGGGCGTGTGCCTCGGCCATCAGGGTCTCGGGCACGTGCTCAAAGCAACCGTCGCCTACGCCCCAACGGTGATGCACGGACGTCTAAGCGAGGTGCGCCACACCGGCACGGGTCTGTTCGCGGGCATCCCCCAGGGTTTCAAAGTCGTGCGCTACCACTCGCTCGCTGTCACCGGCTCGCTCGGCGAGGAGGGCCGCGAGATCGCGTGGACCGACGACGGCGTGACGATGGGCATCGAACACGCCACGCGCCCAATGTGGGGGGTGCAGTTTCACCCCGAGTCGATCTCCACCGAGGAAGGCCACAAACTCATCGAGAACTTCTACGCGCTCGCCGCCGAGCACAGGCGGCCCCGCGGACGGCGCTTGAACCGTCCAAGCGTGCCACCGCGGCGCTGTCGCAAGCGCCACAGCGGCGAGGCGCCGGTCAGCCTTCGGGTGCGCACACTCGAGGGCGAGGCTCCCGCCGAGCTGCTGTTCGAAGCGCTGTTCGCCGACGCCGAGCACGCGTTCTGGCTCGACAGCGGCGGCGCGCCGAGCGCGCTCGCGCAGGTCTCCTACCTCGGCACGACCAGCGGTCCCGAGCATGCGGTGCTCGAATACGACGTGCAAAGCGGGATCGTCACACGCCACGACGCGAATGGGATTTTTAAGGAGAATGGGTCGATCTTCCAGGTGCTCGACCGCGAACTGGCCGAGCGCGGGCTCGAGCCCCCGAGCACCCCCGTTCGCGGCCTGATCGGAGGCTTTCTCGGCTATCTGGGGTACGAGTGCAAGGGCGACTGCGGCGCCACGAACACACACAGCTCCGACATGCCCGACGCCGTGCTGATGTTCGCCAACCGCACGATCGCCATCGACCACGCAAGCCATGTGACTCACCTGCTGGCGCTCGGCGGCGAGCGGGATACAGACGCCGAGCTTTGGCTCGATCGAGCGGAACGGGCAGTGCACGAGGCGAACGCTTCACCGCCGCTCGACATGACACCGCCGAGCACGCACGAGCATCCCCCAAACACACCCGTGAACTTCCGTCCAGGGCGCGGCCGCGAGCAGTACCTCGCTGACATCGCCCGTTGCCAGAGCGCGCTGGCGGCCGGCGAGTCATACGAGGTGTGCCTCACCGACCAGATCCACACCGACGCCGCACCGGACCCGTGGGAGCTGTATCGAGGATTGCGACGCTCAAACCCCGCGCCGTTCGCCGCTTATTTGAAGCTCGGCGAGATCGCGATCGCGAGCTCCTCGCCCGAGCGCTTTCTCTCGATCGACCGCGACCGCCGCGTGATGGCGCGACCGATCAAGGGCACCGCGCCGCGCTCGGCCGACCCCGAGCGGGACGAGGCCACGCGCAGAGAGCTCCAAGAGGACGAAAAGACGTTCGCCGAGCACCTGATGATCGTGGACCTCTTGCGCAACGACCTCGGGCGCGTGTGCGAGATCGACAGCGTGCGCGTGCCCGAGCTGATGGCGATCGAGCGCTATGCCACCGTGCACCAGATGATCTCGAACGTCGTTGGCGTGCTGGACGCCGGACGCACGCCGGTGGACTGCGTGCGCCTGTGCTTCCCCGGAGGGTCGATGACGGGAGCGCCGAAGCTGCGCACGATGGAGATCATCGACGACATCGAGCGCGAGGCGCGAGGCGTGTACTCCGGGGCGATCGGCTATTTCGGCGTGGATGGGGTGGTCGACCTCAGCATCGTGATCCGCACGATCGTGACAGGGCCCCGCCCACCCGGCGGGGGCGTCAATAAAACCACGATCGGCGCGGGCGGCGCGATCGTGATGCAATCCGACCCCGAGGAGGAGTTCGAGGAGATCCTCCTGAAGGCGCGCGCGCCGATGGCCGCAATCGCGCGAGCGGTCACCGGCAGCAGCTCACCCGAGGCGTGGACCGTGCAACTCGAGCCGCGGTTCGCGGAGACGGTGTCATGAGCGAACTGAGCCCGATCGAGCCGGATGCCGAGGAGGGGTGGGAAGTGAACTGGGACATACGCGAAGCCACACACGCCGACGTGCCTGCGATCGTCGCGGGCATAAACCAGCTGCTCGCGGAGCTGGGCGGCAAAGCCGGCGCCACCGCGGCACAGGAGCAGACCGCGCACGCGCTGATCGACAACGCCGACGCGGGACTACTGCTGGTTGCCGAAAACCTCAGAGAAGTCGTCGGCGTGCTCGGCGTGAGCTGGCAGATCGCGATCCGCATCCCCGGCAGCTACGGGCTGATCCAGGAGCTGTGGGTACACCCAGCCTTCCGCGGCATGACGATCGGCGGGGACCTCATCGTGGCCCTGTTCGACATCTCGCGCGAAAAGGGCATCGGGCGCCTGGAGGTGGGCTTGCCGAGCGAGCGCTTCCCTCACCTCGGCGCCACCGAAGCGTTTTACACAAACAACGGCTTCGCCACGATCGGCACGCGCATGCGGAGGCTCTTGTGAACAACGTCATCCCGCTCCCCATCCGCGCCACACGCTCGCCCCGGCTGTTGATGGTCGAGCAACTGCCGGGCGGCACGCAGGACGCCGGCGCCCCGTTCATCCTCGACCGTCACGGCCGCAGGATGCAGGGCCGCGACGACGAGCGCCGCACCGCCGAGCTGCGCGAGGGTCTCACGCGCCACGAATACGTGCACGCCACCAGCGCCGACGCCTCCCACGAGGACGTCGAGCGCGTGCTCGCCGCGCTGCACGAGCCCCATTACCTGGAGGCGTTGCGGCAGGTTGAACTGGGAGGAGCCCACGATGATGCCCGAGTGGGCGCCCCCAGGCCTGCCCGCCGACAGTCCCGTGTGGGCGGGCGTCGTCGAGACCGCGTTTGAGGGAGTGCGCACCGCGATCACCGCCGCGCAGCGCGTCGTGGACGGCGCACAGTTCACCTACGCGCTGTGTCGCCCCCCCGGCCATCACGCCGGCCCGGCGTGGCTCGGCGGCTACTGCTACCTGAACACCGCCGCCGCCGCCGCCTACACGCTGTGCGAGGGCGGCTTCGATCGCGTTGCGATCCTCGACGTCGACTTTCACTTCCCCACCGGCACCTCGGCGATCGTGGCGCCGTTTGAGAAGATCAGCCTCGGCTCGCTGCACGCCTCGACACTCGCGGAGGTCCCATGGCGTCACGTGCAACCGGGCGAGCGCGAGGTGTTCGTGGAGTTCTCAAACCCTCCCAAGCCCGATCCCTATCTCGACGCGATGTGCGAAGTGATCGACGAGCTCACGAGCACCTACCGCCCATCCTTACAAGCGTTGGTGCTGTCGCTCGGCTACGACATCGTCGCCAGCGACCCCCACGGCACATGGGACTTCTCGCAAGTGATCTTCATGGAGATCGGCGAAGAGCTCGCGGTTCGCGGGCTACCTGTATGTGTGGTGCAGGAGGGTGGCTACGCGCTGGACGCGCTCGCCAACTGCAGCCACGCGTTCGCAGCGGGACTAATGATGGAGGACGACGAGTGAGCACACCCGAAGAGCACACACCCACGGCAAACGGCCTGCAGCCGTTTCGCGACCACCTGGACTCCCTCGACGCGGAGATCGCGCGCCTGCTGGGCGAGCGCTTCGAGGTGTGCCGCGAAGTGGCCTACCACAAGCGCGAACGCGACATCCCGATGATGCAACCCAACCGTGTGATCGAGGTGCGCGAACGCTACCTCGCCCGCGGCGCCGATGTGGACCTGCCGGCGGACTTCACCGCCGCGCTGTTCGAGCTGCTGATCGAGGCAACCTGCCGGATGGAGGACAAGCTAATCGCCGAATCGCCGGCATCTGCCGAAGAGCAGGACGAGCTATGAGCACATTCCCCTCGACCCGATGCACCAGCCGGGGCTCGAACCCGGATCACCGGATTTTAAGTCCGGTCCTTTCACCGCTTAAGGTACTGGTGCGCGTCGCTCGCCGAAACCATAGTCCCCGATGAGTCGATGAGTGGCGCCACAGTACCATATTTTCTGATTCGCCGCACCATTGGGACAGGGCTACCCCCTGGGCCGAAGATGCCAAGCGCACTACAGGCTGTGGCATGGGCACGGCGCCCACTTCCGTTCCTGGAGCGTAGTCAGAAACATTTCGGTGACATCTTCACCATCCGCGTGAAGCACGCGGGCACCTGGGTGATATTGGCCGATCCCGAGGACGTCAAGCGCGTGTTCATCGCCGACCACGCCGTGCTCGGCGTGGGGCTCGCCAACTCGATCCTCGGCCCCCTGCTCGGCCCCCGCTCGGTGATGCTGCTGGAGGAGCCCGAACACGTGCGGCGTCGCAAGCTGATGCTGCCACCGTTTCACGGCGAGCGCATGAAGGGCTACAGCGAGATGATGGCTGAGGTCACGCGGCGGGAGGTGGCCACGTGGCCTATCGGGGAGCCGTTCGAGCTGTGGCCGCGAATGCAGGAGATCACGCTCGAGGCGATCATGCGGGTGGTTTTCGGGCCGGTGGAAACCGACCGGTTGCGGCTGTTGCGTGTTCGGTTGCGCAGGCTTACGAACTGGATGAACGATCCTCGCCGGCTCACTTTGCTGGCGGCGGCCGGGCCCGCTCGCTTTGCGGGGAACGCCGACTATCGCGTGATGATGGGACCCGTTGAGGACTCGGTGCTCGAGGAGGTGCGCCGGCGGCAGATGACGCCCGACTGCACCGATGGGAGCGATATAGCCGCGATGCTTGCTGAGGCGCGCTATGAGGACGGGTCGCCTATGACCGAGCAGGATCTTCGCGACGAACTGGTCACGCTGCTCACCGACGGGCCCACTTCGAGCCTGCTCTCGTGGGCGTTCGAGCGTATCTTGCGCCATCCCGACCAGTACGCTCGGCTTCGGGCCGAGGTCAACGCCGCCCGCGGCGACGGGCATCGCGAGGAACGTGGTGAAGAACACAGCAACGAGCACGGCGACGGAGCGCACAACGGCCAGGCGGGCCAAGACAGCGCCTATCTCGACGCGGTCGTCAAGGAGACCATGCGGCTATGTCCAGCCGCGCCGATCGTCGTGCGCAAGCTGCTCGAGCCGATGGTACTCGGGGGCTACACGATCCCAGCGGGCGCGACGGTCGCGCCGTGCGTGCACCTGGTGCATCGGCGTCCGGACATCTACCCTGAACCGCTTTGTTTCCGACCCGAGCGGTTTTTGGAGCAGCCGGCCGGAACATACACGTGGATCCCGTTCGGCGGCGGGGTGCGGCGTTGCCTGGCGGCTCCATACGCGCAGCTGTTGATGAAGCAGGTGATCGGCACCGTGGTCAGAGAGGTCGATCTGCGCCCTGCCGACGTGCACTCCGAGAGGGCTCGCAAGAGCGCGATCGCGTTCGTGCCGCACAAGCATGCGCTGGCGATCGTCACCACACCCCACCAACCGCGGACGCCGGATTATCAGACAAATCTTTCAACCAATCACAGGGAGACATAGAAATGTTACATGCACAGATCGTCGCGCTCGCGCTAGTCGCGACCACGTTCGTGGCTTCGGGCTGCGGCGGATCCTCTAAAGCCGCCTCAACGGCGGTATCGACCACAGTGGCACAAACCAGCGTTTCGACAACGACGACCGCTCCAGCCACCACGATCAAGATCTCGTCCGGCAGGCCCCTCTCGCGCTCGACATGGATCGCCAAGGCAGAAACGATCTGTGGACGCACCAACACGGAGCTGGACACAATAAGGATCAAAACCGAGCAACAGTTCGCGAGCCTGCTGCCCCAGGCCGCAGCCTACGATCACGCGGAGGCCACCGAACTGAGCAAGCTCGTGCCGCCGACCACCATGGCCGACGATTGGAGGCAGATCGTCACCGACTTTCAAAAGTTCGGCGAATATACCCAGGTTGTAGCAAACTACGCACTAGCTGACAACCTTACAGGCGCTCGGTCCATATACGTAAAGGGCAAGAGGACCCACGAACAAGCCACACGGATAGCCAAGCACGACGGGTTCAAGGAATGCTCGCTAATCTGATGTCGCCCTCGCTCGCTCGGCAAGCGAACAATCCACATTTCCGGTGTGCATCCGAATGGCGGTCATAGACCGGTCCGTCCCTAACGCGTAGGGGACCGGACGGGATGCCATATTCCGTCCGGTCCACCTATATTCATTCAGATGCTGTCAGAGTTTCTCCGTTCGTGAGAGTTGTCGTGTTCCCAGCTATCGCGAAGATTAATCCGGATCCCGCGCCACCCTCCGTACAAGTTCCAGAGGGTGTAAAAAATCCAACCGCTTCGACGCCGGGAGTGACGTTCTTGACTTCGCCTTCGCCTTCCGTCACGGTACATTCGTCTTCGATTAATATGCCCAGGATTAAGCACATCAGCTCGTAGCCAATCTTACCGCCGGCTACCTTGCTCTTGACCATATCCTCAAACGTGATAGTCGAGCCAACTTCCTTTAATAACAGCAACGATAGGTATGGAATGTCGAGCGGGAACGCTTCAATGTCGGTTGTGCTTGCTTCGCAACCTTCCGCAGGGCTCTCGGCTTTACATAAAAGGCCATCGCCTTCTGTTAAGAAGCCCGTTTCGCCAGTGGTCGGGATTAACGTCCCACTTAAATTGAAGAGTTTCGTGAGTTCGTCTTCGCCGTTCTTGGTGACCGTACCTTCGAATAACCCACTACACACGACAGCCGCGACACCCACGAGAGTGTTATCGTCTGCCAATAACAGTTCGCCGACAGTATCGGCGGCTAACGGTTCGGTGATCGGGGTACCGTCGGCTAACCATTCTGCTAATAACGTTTCTTCGGCGAACGCCGACGATGCGACGGCCGCGCAGAGCGCGAACACCGCAACCAGGGCCATCGCCAGGATTTGGAGCTTTTTCATTTCTCGATCCAACCTTTCCCTCATCGAGGCTTGGTTGAGCCTCATCAGAGGCTTGGATCGGCCGGCCCGAGCACTCGTCTATGGTCAGAGAGCCCGGGTCCGACCCCTGTGTTTGATGAACGTAGCTAAAACAGCAGGCCACACGACGTGTGTGGGACTATTTTTCTTCTGTGAGTCTTATTCTAGTATCGTGTTGGTTTAATTCGTTTGCGGTTAGGGTATGTGGTGGTCATGCCTATTCCTACTGCTGTTTCAATCGAGTTGACCGACGAAGAGCGTGTCGTGTTGGAGGGCTGGACGCGGCGCCGGACGAGCGCTCAGGCGCTGGCGCTGCGGGCACGAATTGTGTTGATGGCGTCGGAGGGGTTGTGGTCTAACGGCGAGATCGCTGAAGCGTTGGCGGTCTCGCGCCCGACGGTTACCAAGTGGCGCAACCGGTTCGCGCAGCGCCGCCTTGAAGGGCTCGCTGATGAGCCGCGTCCGGGCAAACCACGGACGATCACTGACGAGCAGGTCGAGCGGGTCGTGACCAAGACCCTGGAGAGCGCGCCCAAGAACGCGACGCACTGGTCCACCCGGTCGATGGCCCGCGAGGTGGGGATGACCCCGGATGTCAAGGCCGATTGAGAATTGACCCTGTAGCGCCGGTTGAGAATTGACCCCCCCTGTGTGGTTTCGCCGGCCGGGCGCCAGGAGAGGGCCTCTGTAGGCGCCTGTGCGGTCCTCGGCGGGGGTGGCGCGGGTGATTGGTCAGGCCGCTTCGGGGCTCTGGCGGGGTGGCCTGCTGCCGAGGTCGTGGTTCTTCAGGCGATAGCTCTCGCCCTTGAGGCTGATGATTTCGGCGTGGTGGACGAGGCGGTCGATCATCGCGGTGGCGACGGTGTCGTCGCCAAAGATCTCGCCCCAGAGGGAGAAGTTCTTGTTGCTGCTGACGATCAGGCTTGCTTTCTCATAGCGACGGCTGATGAGCATGAACATCAGGTTCGCGGCTTGCGGGTCGAACGGGATGTAGCCGATCTCATCGCAGACCAGGAGGGGGTAGCGGTCCAAGCTGCGTAGCTGCTGCTCGAGGTCTCCGTTGCGTTGTGCCTCGGTGAGCAGCGCGACCCATTGGGTGGCGCTGCGGAAGATCACTCTTTCCCCGGCGAGGCAGGCGCGGATGCCCAAGGCGATCGACAGGTGGGTCTTGCCGGTCCCCGGCGGGCCGAGGAGCACGACGTTCTCGCGGGCGTGAACGAAGTCGAGTTGCCCGAGATGCTCGATCACCTGCTTCTTGATCGAGGTCTGGAAGGTGAAGTCGAACTCCTCGAGCGTCTTGCGGAATGGGAAGCGTGCTTGACGGATGCGGCTCTCGGCGCCGTGGGCCTCGCGTGCCTGGTGCTCGGTCGAGAGCAGCGCCTGGGTGAACTTCTCGTAGGTCCACTCCTCAGCACGGGCTCGCTCGACGAGTTTCCCGAACGCCTGAGCGGCCGCAGGGGCCTTCAGCGCCTTGAACAGGAACGCGAGCTCGCTGCTCTCGCTCATGCGATCAGCGCGTCGTAGACATCCAGGGAGCGCTGCTGCACCTCGATCTCCGGACCAGCACGCTCGACACGTAGCGCCTTCAGGGCCCGAGCATGCTCGAGCGCCGTGATCGTGCGGTGCTTAGCGAAGCAACGGTCATGGCTGGCGGCGAGCTCGCCGGTATCGAGCACCGTCGCGCTCAGGCGCTGCTGGGAGACCCGGGCCTCCACGCGCCGGCCAACGAACCCCGGGTCAAGCGAGTAGTCGTTCGTATCGAAACGCAGATAAGGATCCGGCGGGACACGCGTCACCCAGCGCCGGTCGAGATCGGGCTGCTCGGGTAGGGCTCGCATCACCTCGTGCTCCTCGGCGAGCCGGTCGAACGGGCCGCGCACGCAGCCCGCGATGCAACCGTGCGTTGGCCTTCTCAAACCACGCGTCGAGCTGCAGCTGGAAGTCCAGGGGGTTAGCGAACGTCCTGGCGGGCTCGAAGTTCGTCTCGAAATACTGCTGGAGCTTCTCGACCGCACCCTTGGCCTGGGGGTCGCCCTTCCCGCAGAAATGCCAGTCGAGCTTCAGCTGCCCACAGAACGCGGCATAAACATCCGTCGGGCGCCCGCGGTGAGCGTGCAGCGCGCCCTCCCTGTCCCACACAAGCGTCGAGGGCAAGCCTCCCAGCGACCACAAGCAGCGAGCGATGCCCCAGAGCAGATCCGGTGCCTCCTTGGAGAACGCCAGCGCGCCCGCACCGACCCTCGAATAGCCAAGGCAGGCAACCACGACGTAGCCCTTGCGTGCCTGACCATGGCCGACTGGGACCTCACGCTTGGGCTGCCACAGATCGAACTGGCAGATCTCTCCAGGCCGATAAACAGTGCGCTGGAACGTGCGCTTCGGCGCGAACAGCGGGCGCATCTCACGCAAATAGTCATCGACGATCGACTTGCCGCCCGCATAGCCCAGCGGCTCGATCAGCTCACGAATCCGAACCCCAGTCAGCGTGTGGTCCGAGCGCAGCTGCTCGCAGATCTCCGCCTTGAACGGGTCCAGCTTCGACGGCCGCTCAGGACAGCGAAAACCCGGCGGGGCATCCGAGCGCAACGCCACCCGGATCGTGTTGCGAGCCAGCCCAGTGCGGCGCATCAGCTCCTTGATCGACACCCCGCGAACGAAGTGCTCCCGGCGCAGCTCTGCCCACCGCTCCACGTCCAGCACGCTCCTTCTCCCGGTCTCGGTAACAGCGACCGAACCAGGCTAACCAGACCCCGGGCGCCTCCGCCACCGCCCCAGGCGGGTCAATTCTCAACCGGCGAAGGGGGGTCAGTCTCTCACCGGCACGGACACCCGGACGCGGTGATGCGGATCTGGCACGCATTCGGGCTGCAGCCCCACCGTCAAGAGACCTGGAAGCTCTCCAAAGACCCGCTGTTCATCGAAAAGGTCCACGACATCTGCGGCCTGTACTTGAACCCGCCCGAGCGTGCCGTCGTGCTCTGCGTGGACGAGAAGAGCCAGATCCAAGCGCTTGACCGCACCGCGCCCACGTTGCCGATGCTCCCGGGCACGCCCGAGCGGGCCACGCACGACTATGAGCGGCATGGCACCTCCAGCCTCTACGCCGCGCTGAACCTCACCAGCGGGCAAGTGATCGGCTCACTGCACCAGCGCCACCGCGCCGTCGAGTTCCTGAAGTTCCTGCAGAGGATCGACGGCAACGTGCCCGCCCAGCTCGATGTGCACCTCGTGCTCGACAACGCCTCCAGCCACAAGACCTCGAAGGTCCGACGCTGGCTCGCGGCGCACCCCCGGTTTCACCTGCACTTCACGCCGACCTCGAGCTCTTGGATCAATCTCGTCGAGCGCTGGTTCGGCGAGCTCACCACCAAGCTCCTACGCCGCGGCGCGCATCGCTCCGTCCACGCCCTGAACACCGACATCCGCCAATGGATCGACACCTGGAACGAAAACCCACGCCCCTACGTCTGGACCAAGACCGCCGACCAAATCCTCGACTCCATCAAACGATACTGCCAACGAATCAACCAGACACGACACTAGGCATGGTTCTTACCATCCTTCGCTAGGACTCAATTTTTACCCTTCTGTCACAGCCCAAGTGCCGTGTATGGCAACGCCAACGCTGGAAGTTGTACCTGTGAATTCTAGTCGAGCGCCAACCGCATACGGGGTCGCTTCTTCGAAGCTGGCGTCAAGTCCGGGGCTTTCTGTATACACGCAGAGGAATCCCTCTGCCGCCTTCGGTGCGGTCAGTGTCCCGGGGCATTCCGTAGCGTGTTCCTTTCCTTCTTCTCCTACCTTGATGTACTCTACCGTCGGGGCGGCCGTCAACGGGATACCAAACGATATGGCGCTGCTGGCGGAGACCGAGCTGAATCCATTCTCTATGGGTGTCGCCGTCCACACGCCCTGCTCCGTCGAGCCCTTTGGCAATGTTCCCCCCGCGGTCCACGGAGATCCGTTGCAAGCGTATGTCGTGCTGGAGCCGGCCTTGAATTCCGAGCCTCCCGCGGGGCATTCCTTGTTGCCCTCGGACAATGCCTTACCGGCTACGCTAGCGCCTGCCGCGCCTTCTGTGCCTTCGCCTTTCGGGCCCTGAGGACCCTGAGGGCCTTGAGAACCCTGAGCGCCCCTGAGCACCCCTAGAGCCCTGAGAGCCGGGCGCTCCATTCTTCCCATTTTGGCCCTTAAGCTGCTTGAGGACCTTCGGGCTGATCTGTTTTGTCGAAGTGATTACATACTTACCTGCGGCATAAGCTCCGCCGCTCATCGCAAAAACGACGCCGAGCGTGATCGCTACATTCACATATGTGAATCGCTTCCGTATGCTTGAAAACATCGTATCCCCTTCCGTTTGACCTCGCGCGTGGCGCCAAACCGTATTTTGACTGTCACATAGTGGTTGTGCAGCCGATCTATTATCTTTTCTTCTTGCTCGCCTTCTTGCGGCTCTTCTTCTTTGCCTTCTTCCTAGCCTTCACGCACTTGTGCTGCTTGTCTCTCTCGTATCCCTTCCTGCAGGCTGGGGGCGGCGGCTTCGGAAAGCCAAACGGCGTGGAGAGCATCGGAAGCTGAGCCGGGATCGCCAGGACCGCCGGCAGACCCTCCGTCTTGAACACCATCGTCGTGCCAACAGCGCTGCCGTAACCACCGTCGATCGCGATCCGGTAGGCATATTCGGTGCCCGGCTGCAGGCCCGTGAGCTGCACCGTCTCGACTTCGGGTGCGGTGCCCGTCGATCCTGAGGACACGATCCCGTACTGGGTCGCCGCGCCCCGATTGACACCCACTTCGAACGCATATGTCGCGGGTTCTCCGCCTGAATCCACCGTTCCCGATATCAGCGCACTGGTACTCGTCACCGCACCGAACCCACCCGTCGCGGCTTCCACCCTTCGCACAGACGTGGTTGTAAAGGATTCGCTCGCACCGGTTGAGAGAACTCCGGCTTCGCTGACGGCGGCCAGCCGGAAGCGATAGGACGTATCTGGCTGCAGACCGGGTGCTTCGCTCGTGGCGCCCACCTTCCCGTACAGAGCAGAAGTGAGCGTCGCTGTGCCGGCCACCCCGGGGCAGCTTTCCTTCCTCAAACCCTCAGGACATTCCATCAGGCTTTCCCCCGGCCCGTATTCGAAAAAGTATTCGGTTGCCGTGTTCTCAGGGTTTAGCTCCCCGGAGATGACCGCCGAGGAGGAGCCGACGAACGAGGCCGCCGGTGAGCCCACGATCTTTGGCGGCGCATCGGGAGTAGCCCCCACGCTCTTTTCGCCTTCGAGACGTTCGGGCAACTGCACGTTCTGATCGTCGCCTGCAAGCCTGTAGCAGAAGGCCTCTTTCGGTCGCAGCCCATCGATCGGCTCGCTTACGGGCAGAAGCGATTCAACTGTCGGTAGGGCCTGGGAAGGCGTTTCAGAGCCCAGCGAGCACGCGGCGCCCCATTCAAACCAGGCGTTTGTTCCAGAGACATCGTAGGGGTTCGCTTCGCCCTTTAGCGTGCAATCGAATGTCACCGACGTTTCCCGTTCAGTGCCTTCTCCGCACGCGTAGTCTCCCGTCCGTAGTTCTGCGACTTTCTCGGGCAGATAAGCCAACACTTCTTGTGTATTGGTAGCGGTGACGTACAGACCATTTTTCGCGCCGAAGCCAATCCCACCAACAGAGGGAGCGTTGATCGCAAAATCTGTGATCTTACGAGCCGTGGAACTTTCGTAGAGCGAGCCAAATTGACCCTTTTCCAGTTCAATCGCGGTCACAGCGAGATGGCCTTCCGCATCCACTGCCAGCCCGTCTATATTGAGCAGACCACCGCTTTCCCGCGGAGCTATTTCAAATGATGTGAGTTCTTTGCCATCGGATTCATACTGGCGAACTAAAGATATCTCGGACGCGGCCAACCCATATGTGAGAAAGACGATGCCGGTATTATCGTTGACAGCGATTGCTCCGACGTCGCTCCGGGGTTCTGACGAGATCCCAGCGAGTGAAATTTCCCCCTTCCATTGCCCGTCTGGTTCAAACTCTTGAACTCTGTGTTCATCCCCTACATACAATGGATTATGTTCGCTGCCGCTGCCACTGCCGACAGCGAGGAGATCCCCATGATCAGGACCAAAATGGAAGGCACCCTGTTCCGTGGTTCCAGGACTTGCTTCTGCTGGTCCCCCGCATTTCACGCTTGCCTTTAGGACTTCTTCCTCCGTGCAGAGATTGCCTTTGGTGGTTTCGTTGACTTCCTTGCCGATCTCAAGAATGAATTCACCCTCAGCAGTGAACTTCTGAACACGAGGCGTGCCTGGTTCGATGATTTCGGCAATATAGACATCGCCGTTCGCGGGATCGACGGCAACACTGTAGGGAGCGTAGAGCTGGCCTGGAGCAGACCCCTCTATCCCACCCTGGCATACATCGTTGGATGCCGCCGTACAGACGTCTCCCGAAGTGGTCGCGTTCACGTGCTTACCGAACATCATCACGAATAAACCTTCGGCAGTTAGCTCCTCTATGCGATGGTTTGTACGGTCTGCGACATAGATGTCGCCATTCGGCGCACCCGCAACTCCATAGGGATAGGCGAAGCCACCGGCGATCGAGCTTTCTTTGCCGGCTTGACACTCGTCTCCCGATTCGACTGCGCATATGTCTTCCAGTTCATCGCCGGCCTTGGCGTTGACCTCGGTCAGGTTGACTTCGCGACCGAAATGCGCGGAGAGCACGAGCTTGACGGGGGCCGCGTAGGCCGATCCCGAGACCGCAAGCGCCGCGATAAACGTCACCGCGGCTATCGTCAGATTGAACCGACCGTTGCTCATTTGCCCGCCCTCCCCGTATCGGCGTTGTGTCGAGCGCTCATCGAACTGCTCCTCTCCCGTTTGCTCGCGCTGGCTTTCGCTCGATGCACCGCGCGTTTCTTGGCCTTGGAGCATCCGGTGACCTGAATGGCGGTGCTCTGTTTGATCACGGCACCGTTCTGCGCGACGAATTCGGTCGGCATCTTCAGCTTGCTCTGCTCCTTGCAGAGGTTACCGTTAGCCGCGAGCGCCGAGTCCTTGCCCTGAGGCAGGTACAGCTCAAATGTATTGACAGGCACGTCAGGCACCGTCTTGAACGTGCTGCTGGTAATGCCCTTTTTACTGATGAACGTAGTACCGGTCAAATCCACTCTGACGCCGTCTCCCTGCAGGACCACGATCAACGAGGGGAACGCTTCCCCACCGTGCGAGACGAAATACACGGGACCAGAGAGCCCCACCGGCAGCAGCGGTGTAGTGGCCCTGACAACGCCTACGATCGACCCCGCTGGACATTTAGCGGGGTTCGAGTCAAACGTCGCCGAGGGCATGCCTTCTGCAGCGTCGTCAGTCTGGACGGTAGCTGCTTCGGCAGGTCCACCTTCACTTTGGCGATGTTCGAATCGTTGCCCATCGCGCCCTTGGGATAGGACAGCTTCACATCGAGGCTCGCCCCCTTCGCGCGGCTCGTGCTCCCACTCGTCGAGACGCTGAACCCCGGTTTGAACGCGAGGCTCCTGCAGCCGCTCGCCGCGAACGGGCTCGACACGTTCGCGACGGCGTCCTCCGACCCGGATATCTTCGCCGTTATCTGTTGCGCCGCGCAGTTTGTCGGGTTGAACATGAAGTCTGGACGATCGATGTCGACCGTCAGGCGCTGTAGGCGCAGCGGCACCCCAAAGATGATCTGCGGCACCGCATATGGGCCGGTTTCGTCGGTCGTCACGGTCAGCGTCGATGTTTCGGGGTCGACATCGATCCGCGCGCGCACCACAACCAGCCCCAGTTTGAACGGCCCGGCAACCGCATCTGTGACAATGCTCAGGCCGAATGGGGCACCGTCGTAGGAGCCGGTCAGATACACGTTCCCTTCGATTTCGAACGGGTGCGACCCGGCCCCCGACGCGACACGCGTGGTCCCGATCTTCGAAGCTTCCGGGCAGGTTCCCGCGTCTGCTTGAGCTTCGCCGCACAGCGGCACATTCGACAGCATCCCCAGCAGTCCGGGCGGCGTGTGCAGCTGAACGCCCTTCACGTACTGTTCGCGATCCTGGCGCGAGAGGTTCATAGTGAAGGCGCTGAAGGCGCCCGCCCGCGGACTCACGGTGCCCGCCGTGAATCCGGGATCGAGTCCCGGTGGATTCGAACAGCCCACGACTTCGAAGAACGAAGTCGGCGTCGCGTCCGGCGTGCCGGCCACCGACAGGCCTTCGGGCGTCGTCCCCGGCGCGCTCCATGGCGTCAGATCGCTCGTCGAGACCGCCGGCCCACATGCCGCGGGCGTGTCGAGCGGCGCCCGCGGCCCGCCATTCAGCTTGATCTTGAGTTCGCTGAACGGCGCCTGCGGCGTTTCCAAGGCCCGAGTGGTGAGCTGCCCTGTGGCGGGATTCGCCTCGGTTTCGAGCGGCACCTTGAAGTGGATGCCCGTATCGGCGAGTTCGCCGGTCCCGCCCAATTCCAGATACAGCCGGTAGAGCGTGCCGTCGAGCGCGTCCGCTTCGGTGCAGGCGCTTTCTCCCGCGCCACCGCAACCGGGCCTCGCCAGATACACATGACCCTTGACCGGTATCGGCAGGAACGGCGTGATCGCTTCCGCCGTGCCGACGGTCGAACGCCTCGGGACAGTGGCCTGGCGCCAGCTGCAGTTCTCCGCTGGGTCCTATTTCTTCGGCTTCCGGACCGGTGATATCGATCCCTTCGTGGCCGAATTCGTTGCACGCCTGGATCCCGTCGACGGCGCCGGGCGAGATCGAGACGCCCTCCGGGAGGGTCAGGACGGTATCGCGCACTTGAGGAGTGGCGTTCGCGGCGGGTTCTTCGCTCAACGGTACCTGCAGACCGATTTCAAACCCGGTCGGTTCATCCGCGAGCTCGTTGCTCGGGCGCACCGCTATTTCGGGATTGAAGCGCAACACGCCGCAGCCAGTCGCCTCGGGCAAGGTGGCCTGCGCTTTTTCGTACCCCACATACAGTCCTTTTTCGACGCTCCCGGGTTCATCCCAGGAGTCCGCGAGCAGCGTCGCCTGCTCGGGCCCCGCGGAGCAATCGGTTGGCATCGTCAGGAACGGGACTGGCGTAATCCCCGCGGACTCTAAGCCCCCTTCGCAGGCCAGCGGCCCCGACAGCTCACGCCTGCAGACCAGGCCGCGCATTTCATCGTGGCTCGGATCGGCCGGCACCCCCCAGAACGTCAGTTCGACGGTTGTGAGCGCAATCGCGGGGGTGTCGTCCGAGACAACAGTGAAACCGTAGCCCTGCGAGGTGCGGACGAGGTGTGCCGTCAACAATGGCGTGTCGATTTTCGTCGTGTTCTCAAGCGCAAACTCGGCCGATTGGCCTTTTTCCGGAACCACGTTCACGATCGGGGCGAACAACTCGCTACCTCCGTTCTCGCGGATCCAGTACGTGCCCACCTGCGTGTCGGCGGGACACTGTTCGGCGCTGTCGCTGGTCACCTGCGTCAATGGACATCGCGGAACAGCCATCGGATCGCCCAGCAGCCCCGGCGGCAGATCCGTGACGACGTTCTTTACTTCGCGCGTCGGCACGACATACCGCAATTTGTGACCTTGTGATATTTCTGTCGATTCTACTTCTTCACTCGCGAATTCGACCGTTGTCGCCAACGCCCAGGGGTGTGCGCCGGCCTGGGTGAGCGGCGACTTGTAGGGTTCATTCGTGATTTCAAACTTGCCGGTCAATGGTACTTCTGTCTTCTTGGTGTGTTCAATCGTCTGCATCGTGAAACCGACGATGCCAAACGGCTTGGGCGTCGATGCCGCGGCTTCCCCAGCCATCGGCATTAGACATGCACATAGCGCGAACGCGCCGACAAGTTGCGAGACCACGATTCGCCGTAGGCTCCTCCCAACCGAGCTCATCTCGACCCCCCATGTCCGGTCCCGGCAATCGCACGGCGACGCACCCCCGAGGCGAGTCCGGCCTTATCGGGAGATTTGAGTTTTTTTCTGGACGTTCGCCCCTCCTTCGAGGATGCCTTCCTAGGTTTCTTCTTTGCTTTCTTGTGCTTCTTCTTTGCCTTCGGCCGAGCCGCCGTTTTCGGGGGCGTATACTCTTCGGGGGCCTGCGAAACGCTGCCAGGGACCAGCAGTGGCGCGGGATTGGTGAGCGGACCGTCGCACCCTTCCCCTTCGCACTGCTGTGTTTCAGCCGGCTCCAGTGGGAATCCGCTCCCCTCGCGAGCGTCGTAAAGGTCCGGCGCGCCATCGACGTCCTGAGACACCAATCCCTGCGAGGTGACGAAGAAGATATCGTTGCCTTCGGCCGAGATCGCAACATCTTCGACCGGTCGAGTCGAGTCTCCGCTCGAGATCAACGAGACGTCGCCCCCCGAGCCTCCCGGTTCTTCATGCCATTCGTACACGTTTGGAAGGTGGCTGCCGGCGGCTGCCGGCGACAGCGGCTCAGCACTGGTGAATACTATGCGCGAGCCGCTTTCGCTGATCGCACGCGTACCCAGTTCGTACTGTAAGCTAACGCTCCCTCCCTTGTCCCCAAGCGCAACCGACGCGTCGTTGTCTTCCCTGCTGTTGTCATCTCCGTTTCCGTTCGCGTTGTAACCGTTTTCTCCCACCGAGACGCGAACCAGGGCACCGGTTTCGGCATCGTAGCGATATATGTCCCTGACGTTGTTGTCATCGCCGGGGACCAACTGCGCATAGCTCGAGAAGACGAGGAAGCTGCCATCCACACCAGCCGTCTGCGCTTCGCTTTCCCTCTCTTCCCATAGTTCGGAGTCGGTTCCCGCTTCGTTGGGACAGCTCGGGTCGCCAACCGTCCCTGAGACTTCCTTGCCCGAGCAGAGATCGCCGACAAACGCCATCCGGTCGAGAACGCTGTCGTAGACATACAGATTGTCGGCCCCCGCCCGTGGGACCGCGCGACCTTCGTCTTCGAGTGTTACACGTTGCGCTTCGGTCAGCAGGTCGCCCTGTGCCACGAAATAGACACGCGACCCGTTGGGCGCAACTCGCACGACGCCCTGCAGCCCAGCCGCTTCACCGTTCGGCGCACGTGAAACCTGGGTCAGCGATGTCACGACCCGGCCAGCGACTTCGCATTCCGGTTCGCTTGCATCGCATCCGATCGTCGCCAGATAGAGGTTGCTGCCCGACGCTCCCGATTCAAGCGGCGCACTGGTGGTGAAGTATACCTTTGACCCGTCTTCCGACGCACCGGCGAAGTTGCTGCTTTCCCGAGATCCGTTGCATGGAACTTCGCCACACGCTTCCAGGATGGGCTTCGATACTTCGAGAGTTCTCGCGCCGGCCAAACGTACGAACAGTTGATAGTGGCCGTTTACTTCGTCACCGGCACAGGTGGTAAAGAACACCTCGTTGCCATCATCGGCGACCGCATTGTACGCGCTCGTTCGAGTGTTGCTGTAATCGCTGCTGATTCCGACCTCCACACTGCACCGTGGGCTGAACACCCGGCCTGCATCGTTCAGCGCCAGTGGACTCAGGGACGCCGATTCGCCGCCACATCCAGGATCGAGCTCATATATCTGCCCCACCGCACCCACCGCTTCCGGGGTCAACACTTCATCGGAACCACCCGTACCGACCAAAAGATGACAGAAATCCGGGCTCGCGCCGTCATAACTGAGAACGGGCGGCCCACCGGAGAGGAGCGACAAAGGCATACCGGTCAGAGGCCACGTATCGGGCGTGCTCGTATCCGGCGAGGCGGTCGCGTGCAGCAAGAACTCCTCTTCGGTACCTTCGTTGCTCGCGGCTTCACGGTTCGGCCCATCCTTTCCAAAGGCCAGCGTCGTTTCCAGGTTAGGCTCGATGTCGCGAGCGTCCACATAGGGCATCAGGTCGGCGGTGGGCATGATCGGCGTCGTAGACCAGTTCGTGGAACCGCGGCGCGCTATATAGCCGAATAACCCGACGCCAGAAGAAGGCGCGCCGTTGAATACCCCCGGCGAATAGAATACAACGCTGTCCCCATCCGCCGCCTCGGCTTCGATGGAGAGCACGCCATACCCGCCCTTGTAGACAGGGCTTACCATCTCATAGTGGCGACCCGCTGGAAGTGCCGGCGACCCCGCCGGAGAGCAACACGATGCGAGACACGCGAACGCAGTCAACCCGAACAGTACAAACCCTCTCGACATAACCCGATCGTTCCCCCAGAATCTGAGCATTTTCCCCCTCACGACAGCCCTCCTCACGACAATGTGCGCTGCTGGGCGAGGTCGAGCTCGCCCAGCATGCGCATTACATTAATATAACGTTATTCAGATGCTGTCAGAGTTTCTCCGTTGGTGAGAGTTGTCGTGTTCCCAGGTATCGCAAAGATTAATCCGGATCCCGCGCCGCCTTGAGTACAAGTGCCCGACGGTGTCGCAAAGCCGACCGCTTCGACGCCGGGAGTGACGTTCTTGACTTCGCCTTCGCCTTCCGTCACGGTACATTCGTCTTCGACTAACGTGCCCAGGATTAAGCACATCAGCTCGTAGCCAACCTTACCGCCGGCTACCTTGCTTTTGACCATATCCTCAAACGTGATAGTCGAGCCAACTTCCTTTAATAACAGCAAAGACGTGTATGGAAGTGTGACCGGGAACGCTTCAATGTCGGTTGTGCTTGCTTCGCAACCTTCCGCAGGGCTCTCGGCTTTACATAAAAGGCCATCGCCTTCTACTAAGAAGCCCGTTTCGCTAGTGGTCGGGATTAACGTCCCGCTTAAATTGAAGAGTTTCGTGATTTCGTCTTCGCCGTTCTTGGTGACCGTACCTTCGAATAACCCACTACACACGACAGCCGAGACACCCACGAGAGTGTCATCGTCTGCCAATAACAGTTCGCCGACAGTATCGGCGGCTAACGGTTCGGTGATCGCGGCGCCGTTGGCTAACCATTCTGCTAATAACGTTTCTTCGGCGAACGCCGACGATGCGACGGCCGCGCAGAGCGCGAACACCGCAACCAGGGCCATCGCCAGGATTTGGAGCTTTTTCATTTCTCGATCTAACCTTTCCCTCATCGAGGCTTGGTTGAGCCTCATCCGAGGCTTGGATCGGCCGGGCCGAGCACTCGTCCATGGTCAGAGAGCGCGGGGTCCGACCCCTATGCACTGCTATTCCACTGCCAAGATGGCCAGACAACCGCCTTCCAGACAGCACGTAGGACAGTCTCGCACGATGCCACCAGCACGTACAGGGTTGTTTCTCACTTGAGATGCAACGAATCGCAATCGCATGACTGAAAGGATCTTCAATCGCTCCATGCAACGCAAGCATCCCGATACGCCCTCCGCTCTTGGTATGGCATCGGCCGAAGCCGTCAGGCGCAGCAACCGTACCTACCCGGCTCTCGGCCATCCGACCAGACCGCCCGACCCTACACCCAAAGTTCTGGATGTTGAGCTTCGACCGACAGTCGCAGATCTAGGCGAGCTTGTCAAGGGGGATGCCGGCGATTGTTTCTGACTCCTGAAACGCCTGCTACGGACTCTTGAAACGCCTGCTACGCTCGGCGCTATCGGCACGCACTCCAACAACGAGGTTTGCGGAATTGAAGCCACTGATCGCATCGCTCGCCATTGGACTGCTCGGCGTTTACTCAAGCGCATGCGGCTCGGGCACCGGCGCGGACACGACCTCTCGAGCCCCTGACGGCGCTCTCGTGCGCGGTGGCGCCTCGACGCGCACGAGCGCGGTCGCCGCGACCCCGGGGGAGTACTTCGAAAACGACGGCGACCAAGACAACGACGACAACGATGACGGCAGTGCCGCCGCAAGCGACAACAGCGCCCTCTTGAAAGCATATGGAGCGGCCGCGAACCGCACCGAGGAGCATCAGGCGACCGCGGTCGTGAAGAGCTACTTCGCCGCGGCCGACGCCGGCGACGGCGCGCGAGCCTGCTCGCTGCTCGCCACGAGCCTCGCCACCAGCCTCGCGGAAGGCCAAGGCGACTCCATCCCGAGTGGCCACAGGACCTGCGCCGCGAGAGCGGCACTGCTATTCCAGCAGCAGCATCGGCAGCTGAAGGAAGATGACGCCGCCACGATGGTGGTGACATCCGTGCACCTCGGGGGCAACTTCGGATTGGCCGCGCTCGGCTTCAGGACAGCGCACGAGGGGGAGATCCTCGCTCGAGCGCGAAGACGGTGTGTGGAAGATAGATGCCCTATTTGACAGTGAGATGCCATAGCAGAGTCCGGCGCCTGGACAGACAAGTCTCGCCAGAACATTGGACACCAGTAGTACGAATCCTTGCTACTATCGGGCGCGATGTGCGACCTGATGAAGGATGGGAAATAGTCCACATGATGCCGCTACGCACAGCGTGTGCGATCGGGCTGCTCAGCGTCGGTGTCTGCGCATGCGGTAGCGCGGGCACGAGCTCGGTACGACGCGCCTCTTCCGGCGCGCGCGCCGCTACGGCGGCGACAACCACCTCTACCTCCGCAAACACCGCCCCCGCCCCGGTCAACACGACCGCCGACGCCGACAAAGACAACGATCTCGGCGCTCCCGACGATGACAGGAGCAACAACGAAGTCCTTGGCTACGGCCACGCGGCGGTTCCTTCCGAGCGGCGTGCGATCGCTTCGCTTGTCGAGCGCTACTACAAGGCCGCGCTGGCGGAGGATGGCGCCAATGCCTGCTCAATGCTCTTCTCGACACTTGCCGAAGCGGTCCCGGAAGACTACGGCCAATCGCCTCCCGGGCCAACTTATATGCACGGCACGACCTGCCCCGCTGCAGTAACAGCGCTCTTCAAGCACTACCACCGGCAACTCGCCATCGAGCTTCCCAGGCTCAGGGTGCGCAGCGTGCGCGTCGACCAGCGCCACGGCTTAGTCGTTCTCAACTTCGGAGCTCTACCCGAACGCCAGATCTCTGTCGAGCGAGAAGGAAGAATCTGGAGGATCAACACGCTACTCGACAGCGAACTTCCGTAACGATGAAGCCCCTGCCTGTGCTTATCGCGATCGCGCTGCTGGGCCTGGGCGCCACCGCGTGCGGAAGCTCAAGCAACGCAACGGGCTCGACATCCCACCACACCGTCAAGCGAGATCGCGACGACGATGGCGACAACAACGATGACGACGGCAAGTACCTCAACTATGGACACGCGGCCAGCGGGACGGAAAAGCAGGCGCTCACGACTCTCGTCACAGGCTACTACCAGGCCGCTGCAACGAACGACGGCGCCAAGGCTTGCGCGCTGCTTTATCCGTTCATCGCCGAATCGGTCGTCGAAGACTATGGGGATACCGCGGCGTTGAGCGGCAGCACTTGCGCCGCGGTCATGTCGAAGCTGTTCGAGCGGCGCCATCGTCTGCTCGTCGGCGAGAGCGCCACGCTCAAAATGTACGCAATACGCGTCAATGGCGATAAAGCGTTAACGGTGCTCAGCTTCGCCACGCTGCCAGAAGTCCGCCTGATTCAGGAGCGTCGTGACGGCAAAACGTGGCTGGTGATGAACCTGCTCGACAGCATCGTAGAATAGTGCAGGCTGGCGAGAACGCCGGCCTAGGGCGAGCCGTCGTCGAGCAACACGCTCATCTCCCAGACGCCGCGCTCGCGCTGCAGGCGCTCAAGCCGTTCGCGCGTCGCTCCGAAGCGCACCCGTGCCATCCCCCGGTTGCCCTTGACTTGAATTTCGCTCACATCGATCAACCTGACATCTTCGACGAGTTCGCGGCGATGCTGC
The DNA here is from genome assembly GCA_963715535.1 of uncultured Solirubrobacterales bacterium. Classification (GTDB taxonomy): domain Bacteria; phylum Actinomycetota; class Thermoleophilia; order Solirubrobacterales; family Solirubrobacteraceae; genus Palsa-744. The sequence goes on from OY970251.1 coordinate 643,902, forward strand.
TTGAACAGCTTGGACAGCACCTGTGCACAGACCTCGCCCCGTGGCGAGGGAGACCCCATCGTCTGGCCGCGTTCTTCCACGACCGCTTCGGCGATCGGCGCAAACAGCATCGAGCAGGCTCGCACGCCATCGCCCGCGACGGCCGCGGCGTAGTAGCGCCTGATCGTGGCCACGATCACTTGTCTCTCCGCAGTGTCCGCCGCCGGACCGAAGGTCAGGAATTCGTCGTTGTCGGTGTCGCCATGGCTGCCCGGGACGTCGTCGTCTCCGTCCGTGTCCAGCACGCGCGATCCGTGATCGTGCGTGGCCTTAACAGCTGCAGCGCCGTCGATTAAGACACCGTGCGGCCCTCTCGATGTAGAGCGCGAGCTCATGCCACCGGCGCCACAGCCGATCGCGCCGCTTGCGATCAGTGTGATCGCCAAGCACGCGGCTACTACTTGTAATCGATTAGGCCTATTATTATTCACTCGCTATCACAGCAGACGCTTTGGCATTTTCAAGAGGGCTCGGCGCGCAGTCCAACCGGCATACGCCGACGAGCCCGAGCGGCTTCTATGCCACCGGGCAAGCCCCGCCGTCGAGATTGACGGCGGTTCCAGTGACGTAGGAGGCGCGCGGGGAGAGCAGGAACGAGGCGAGGTCGGCGAACTCAGCTGAGCGACCGACACGCCCAAGCGGGATGTTCGAGCTTGAAACCATCCGCTCGTAGTAAGCCTGAGGCGTGAGCCCGGCCTCTGCGGCGTAGCGTTCCAGCTGGCCGCTTTCGATCACCCCGATCAGCACCGCGTTGACGCGAATGCCATCCGGCGCAAGCTCCCTGGACAGCGCCTTCGTAAGTGCGAGGCCAGCCGCCCGCGAGACCGACGTGGGCGTGGTGAGTGCGTCGGGAGCCTTGCCGGAGATCGCGAGCGTGTTGACGAGGGCCCCCTTGCTCTCGCGCAGCGCAGGCAGCGCCAGGCGGGTGAGGCGCACCGCGCCCATCAGCTTCAGCGACAGGTCCTGCTCCCAGACCTCGTCAGTCTGCTCGGCGAACGGTCCGGCGGCAAGCTCGCCCGCGTTGTTGGCCACGCCATCGATCCGCCCCCAACGCTCGAGAGCGGCCTCCAGGAAGCGCTTGAGATCCTCGGCCCGCCGCACGTCGCCGGCGCAATCGAGCACATCGCCGCCGGCCGCGTGCAACGCGCTGGCCGCACCCGCAAGACGCTCAGCATCGCGCGCCATCAGCGCCACGCCGCGAGCGCCCTCCTCGACGAGTCGCTCGGCCAGCGCTCTACCCAGCCCGCTGGAGCCGCCCGTGATCAGGAATACCTTGCCCTGAAGCTGCAGATCCATCGACCTCTCCCCCCGTTATGCGCTACATGCCCTCCGGCGTGCGCCCGTCGTGCCCGACATAGCCACCCTTACCGCCCGCGCACACATAGACCGTATCGCCTGGCCCAAGCACCCTGATTTTGCGCACGGTCGGGGCATCCACGCGCGCGAACGTGCCCTCCTCCAGGCGGTGAACAGTGCCGTCGCCGAACTCCATCTCGATCGCGCCGCGATGGACGAAGTACAGCTCCTCCTGGAGGTCATGATAATGCCATTTCGTCTCATAACCCTCCGGACGCACAAGTGCGTTTACCCCGAAAGCGGCGACACCCAGCTCTTTGCGAACTTTGCGAAAGCCATACCCTTCGCCGAGAGCGTCGATGTGCCCGACTGCGTAACCCTCCCCCACGATCACCTCGGAGTGGGTCGAGCTCACGCCGGCACCGGCTCCTCGGTGAACAGCCACGGGACGCGATGGCCGATCAGCTCGCCCTGGTAGCGCCTGCGCCGCCCATACACAAGCCAGGTGGTGTCAACCTCGCCATAGCGCTCGTAGACGCGCAGCGCGTCAGGATGCTGGTCTGCGTATTCGGCAAGCGTCACGCCCGCGTCGTAGCAACCCTGAAGCAGATTGCGCGCCACAACCGGATTGGCGGACTCCTCGGTGACACTCTCCCAGCGCGTGAGGTCCGGATAGCCGCGTGCCGCCGCCACGATCCCGAGGCTCTTCGGCTCGGCCACATCGCTGCGCACGAGCAACGCCATTTCCTTGGCGGGATACATGAACGTGTCCACCACGAACACCTCCTGGCGATAGCGCTCGGTGACGACGTGCACCAGCGGATGGGAGCTGCACTGCATCAGGAACGCGTTGGGCAGTTCGCGAACTCGCTCCAAACCGTCCAGGAAATCGTCAAACAGCTCTATGCGCGGGTCATCGAGCCCCTGAAACTCCAGATAGCGCAGCAACGCGTTCTCATGGCATGTGCCCGTCGGACCGAGCGTCAAGAACGTGGGGGGAGTCATGCGATCACAAGCGTGAAGTGTAGCCGTCACGAACCCGACGGACCCGCTGTCAGGCCCAGGCCTTCAGGCCTGGGCCGGGGCGCCTTGGGGGAGAACGCCCCGACCCTGAGCCTTGCCCATTCGGTTCCCGTTGGTTGGCAGGGACCGTGTCAAGTCTTAGCAGAGTTCGCAACTGCCGTCCAGTCCGAATTCTTTCGTTAAGACAAAGATCTACATTGACAGAACTTGCCTGAAGACGGCGAAACATGGGTTTGTCCCGCAAGCGTGGGGTTTCTGCACGGACCGGCGCCAATACGGGAAAGTCAGAGACATTCTCCCCGGAGGCACGCCATCTAACCGTACTTCGACGGCATTCTCTAAACGAGTGCGGGCACGCGGTCGAGTTGCGCGACTTCCTCGCCGCTCTGCTCCCCCTCGGTTTGTGCTCGCTTTGACGCGGACACACGAATACGTTGGGCTGGGATGAACGCCCTGTCCGCTTCGAACCTGTCGGCCGCCTGGGACATCGTGAGCGAAAGCAGCTGCCGATCGCCCAAAACGAACGGCTCGCTCGGACGCTCGGGCGAGAGGCCGAGCGCCTTTACCACCTGCGCACCGACCGCTCGTCCCAGCAGCGGAGGCACCGAGTTGCCGATCTGGCGGAACCCGTGCCACTTGGTCGCGTGCGGTCGAAACCAGTCGGGGAAGGAGTGCAACCGCGCCGCCTCGCGGTTGGAGAGAACGCGCGGATAATGCGGATGAAGCGGCCGGGGCGAGGTGAAAGCGCCCCGCTCGCTGCCGCTGCCGGCGCGCAGCGTGTTGCACAAGCCCTCCGGATGAAGCTTGTAGAACCGACTCACAGGCTCGGTCTGCCCACACGCGGTCGCCTTGAATCGTTTGATGGATTCGTCGGTGTGCTCGGTCCTCATGGAAGCCGTGAGCGTCTCCCGATCCCAGATCCGCAGATGGGAGAGATCCTTGGAGTCGCTCTCAATGCAGCGCAAGAGGCGGGCGTAGCGAGACGCCGCATTTTCCATGAGGAGAAGCCGCTTGGGGGAGAGACGCGTCTCGTCGGAGTCCAGCAAACTCGGAAAACCGTTGAGGTTGGGAAGATCTCCGACCGCATCCCAGACCGTCGGACCTTCGACGAGACGACTCGAAGAACTCTCCGCGCAGGAGCCCTTCGGACCCTCGCCGGGACGCTTCGGTGCAGCGCGCACCGTGGGATCGGGGGTATGCGCGACCACGGGTATGTCCTTGCGCGTGCCGATCAAAAACAAACGACGTCTTTCTTGCGGCACGCCAAAGTCGGCGGCATTGAGCACGCGATACTTGTGTTCGGCGGGAAAGCGGTAGCCAGCCTTCTCGAACTCTCTTATCAGCTCGTCAAGGATGCTCGCGTGACCGCCTGTTGTCATGCCCGGAACGTTCTCCATCACGAAATAGCGAGGCCGCATCGCGACGACAAGACGCACAAAATGGAAGACCAGTCGGTTTCGAACGTCGTCCACGAGTCGCTTGCCGATCAGCGAGAACCCCTGGCAGGGAGGCCCGCCGGCAACGAGGTCCACTTCGCCGTCCCACTCCTTGAGATTCCGTCCGTGGGCCGTCAGTCCGCTCTCGACGGCGTGGCGCAGCGCCTTCGTTTCGAGCCTTGCGACGTCGGTGCACAAGACGGTGGTCTTGGGGAAGTTAAACTTGTGCGCGGCGGCGTGAACCGGGTCGTACTCGACTGCCGCCGCCACGTCGAAGCCCGCCTGCTCCAGACCGAGCGAGAGACCGCCCGCCCCGGCGAACAGATCCACGGCGACTGGACGGCGAGTGCCTACCGCGGGCGCGACACCGGCGGAGGGAGCAGCGCTGGACACGGCGAAAGCCTATCCGCGCCCCCGGACGAGTCAAGGGGGCCCTGCACGCCCTTCGGCGCGTCGTCCGCCGCCGCCTCGCGGACCCAGACGAGAGCACCCGGCGCCCGACTTCGGTAGAAGTTCTGCGGTGGTGGACACGCGCACCCCCGAGCAGCGCCGCCGGATCATGGCCGCCGTGCGAAGCGCGGACACGGCGCCCGAGGTACGGCTGCGGCGCGCGCTCCACGCCGCGGGAGTGCGCGGGTGGCGCTGTCACTACAAAGGCGCCACAGGCAAGCCGGATCTGGCGTGGCCGGCGTTGCGCGTCGCGGTATTTGTCGACGGCGCCTTCTGGCACGGCCACATCTCGCGTCACAAGCCCGGTCGCTCGGGGGCCTACTGGGACGAGAAGATCGCCCGCAACGTGGAGCGCGACCGGCAGGTTGACGGCGCGTTGGAAGCCGACGGTTGGGCGGTCGTGCGCATATGGGACTTCGAAGTGGCCCGCGATCTCTCCACGGTCGTGAAGCGCGTGTGCCGGATACTGCGTAAGCGGGCGAGCGGAGGCGCCAGGTGGCAAGAGCTGCTGATCTCGCCTGGGAGCAAACTGGACGTCACCTCAGGCGACGAGCTACGCACCGCCGCCGTGGACGATGAGACCCAACCCGAGGGCACGAGCTTTGGCGAGAATCTGCGCGCCGCGCGCATGCGAGCGGAGATGCCCCGGCGCCGGCTCGCCCTGGAGTGCGGTACCAGCGAAAGCTCGATCGCCGCCTACGAGCGGGGCGAGCGGGAGCCCGGCCTGAACACGATCGTCAAGTTGGCCCGCGCGCTTGCGGTTACCCCTGAGGCGCTGATGCGTGGACTTTGAGAGCCTGAGCACGCGGCCTCAACGACCGAGCGCAGCGCGCAATGCCCGCGCAACACGCTCGACTCGCCCATCGTCGAGTCCCGGATAGAACGGCAGCGCCAGCGAGCGAGCCGCCACATCCTCACAAACCGGAAACTCGCCCTCGCGATGCCCGAACCGCTCGCGATAGAAGCTCATCAGGTGGATCGCCGGCAGGTAGGGCTTGCTCTGAATGCCCTCCTCGCCAAGCGCACGCACCGTCTCATCGCGATCGACCCCCCGCGGCAACTGCACAACGAACACGAACCACCCCCGCCGCTCCCCGTCGCGGTCCGCGCAAGGCAGCTCGAGCCCCTCGATCCCCCCCAGCGCCTCGCGGTAGCTCTCGGCAAGCCGAGCGCGAAGCTCGAGCATCTCCTCCAAGCGCCGCAGCTGTCCAAGTCCAACCGCGCAGGCGATGTCCGAAAGCCGATAGTTGAACCCAAGCCGGTCGTGATCCAACCAGCCCATGTCGGGAGCACGCCCCTGGTTGCGCTCGGAGTCGAGGCTCGCCTTGAGCGCCTCCGAGCCAAGCGTGACCATCCCCCCCTCCCCCGTGGTGATCTGCTTGTTGGCATAGAACCCGAACACAGCCGGATTCCCGCGCCCACCCACAGGAGTGCCGTCCCCATGAACGGCCCCAAGCGCCTCACAAGCGTCCTCCACCACACCAAGCCCATGCCGAGTGGCAATGGCCTCAAACGCCTCCATCGCAGCGGGATAGCCAAAGATGTGCACCGGAAGCAGCGCCCGGGTGCGCGAGGTGACAGCCGCCTCGGCAGCCCGAGGATCGAGGTTGAGCGTGACCGGATCGATATCCGCGAAAACAGGCCGAGCCCGCTCATAGAGCGCAACGTTCGCCGAGGCCACAAACGAAAACGGACTGGTGATCACCTCATCCCCATCGGAGACACCGACAGCCCGCAGCGCAAGATGAAGTCCAGCGGTACCACTGGACACAGCCGAGGCAAACGAGCTACCGACAACCGAGGCAAATCGACGCTCGAACTCAACAACGCAAGGTCCAAGCGAAAGCTGCCCGGACCGCAGCACCTCGGCAACAAGTTTCTCCTCAAGCTCCCCGACAACCGGCTGAGCCAGCGGAATGACCTCGTCGCTACTCAACGCGGGTCCGCGTATGCGCTTGGACCCCGACCTCCAGCGAGTCCACCAGGGCATCCCAAGAAGCAGCGATCAAGTTCTCAGAAACCCCAATAGACCCCCAAAGCCGAGCCCCATCGGAAGCATCGATCAAGACCCGAGTGACGGCCCCGGTCCCCTTGGCCTCATCGAGTATCCGAACCTTGAAGTTGACGAGATCGATGTCGCGCAGATGCGGGTGGGTCTCACCGATCGCCTCGCGCAGCGCGCGGTCGAGCGCATGCACGGGACCGTTGCCCTCCGCGGTGCAGACGTAGCGGCGCTCATCGGGACCCGGAGGCGCCCAGATCTTGATCGTGGCCTCCGTCTCGACGTTGCCGTCAGCTCGCTTCTCGACGATCACGCGCCATGACTCCAGGCGAAACAGCGGCTCGTAGTCGCCGGCCTCGCGGCGCATCAGCAGCTCGAACGAGCCGTCGGCGGCCTCGAATTGAAAGCCCTCGTGCTCGAGCCGCTTGACGTGCTCGACGGTGCGAGCGGCGGCATCGTCGTCCAGCTCAATCCCGGCCTCGGCGGCCTTCTCGATCACGGTGGCGCGCCCGGAGAGCTCTGAGACCAGCACCTCGCGCGCGTTGCCGACCAGCTCCGGGTCGGTGTGCTCGAACGTGGCGACGTCTGCGCGAATGCCGGCCGCGTGCAGACCGGCCTTGTGGGCGAAGGCGTGCTTGCCGACATACGGCTGCGCCGGGTTGGGGGTGCGGTTGAGCAGCTCGTCCACCAGGTGCGCGGTCTCGGTGAGACGTGCGAGTCGCTCGGGTGGCAATGCGTCGTAGCCCATCTTCAACTGCAGGTCGGCGACGATCGTGACGAGGTTGGCGTTGCCGGTGCGCTCGCCGATGCCGTTAATCGTGCCCTGCACCTGCGTGGCGCCCGCTTCCACGGCAACAAGCGTGTTGGCGACCGCACAGCCGCCGTCGTCGTGCGTGTGGATCCCGAAGGCGACGTCGGGCAGCTCCAAGCGCACGGCCTCAAGGACAGCGCGCACCCGCCCGGGCAGCGAGCCGCCATTGGTGTCGCACAGCACGACCCGCTCGGCGCCGGCGCCCGCGGCGGCGCGAATGCTCTCAAGCGCATAGCTCGGGTCGAGTGCGTAGCCGTCGAAGAAGTGCTCGGCGTCGAACAGCACGCGCTTGCCTTGAGCGAGGAGGAACGCGACGGACTCGGAGATCATCGCGAGGTTCTCTTCGCGCGAGACGCGCACCACCTTCTCCACGTGCAGGACCGAGCTCTTGCCGACAAGCGTGCAGATCGACACGAACGACTGCGCGAGCACGCGCAGCCCCTCGTCGTCCTCGGCGGCGCTGTCGCGCCGGCGGGTCATCCCGAAGGCGACGATCTCAGACACGGCGAGCGTCTCTGCCTCCAGCAGCTCGAACAGCGCGAGCTCCTTGGGGTTGGATGCGGGGAAGCCGGCCTCGATCATGTGCACGCCGAGCGCGTCGAGGGCGTGCACCACCCGCAGCTTCTCCTCGGCGGTGAGGCTCATGCCGCCTCCCCCCATGCCGTCGCGCAGGGTGGCGTCGTAGAGCTCTATGTGGCTCATCAGCCTGTGGGAGTCGGAGCGGGCGGCGCCAGGGGCGCGCTCACGCCGGCGTCGACCGGGTCGAGCCATTCGCGGTAGCGCTCCGAGCGACCGTGGATCGCGTCGTCAAACGCGCCTTGCAGCAGACGCGTGACCTCGCCGGGCTTACCGGCGCCGATCTTGTGGTCATCGACCTCCACCACCGGCACCAGCTCGGCGGCGGTGCCGGACATGAACACCTCGTCTGCCATGTAGGTCTCCGCGCGCGCGATGTTGCGCTCCACGACCGTGTAGCCGAGGTCGGAGGCAAGCTGCATCACCGAGCGGCGGGTAATCCCGTCGAGGATCGAGTTGTGGTGCCCGGGCGTGACGATCTCCCCGCCGCAGACGATGTAGATGTTCTCGCCGGTGCCCTCGCACACGTGGCCGGCCTCGTCCAGCAGGATCGCCTCCTGGTAGCCGGCCTTCATCGACTCGATCTTGGCGAGCACGTTGTTGAGGTATTGACCAGAGGCCTTAGCGTGCGGGATTAGTGAGTCGGGGCTGATCCGCCGCCACGAGGACACCTTCGCGCGGATGCCGTTGCGCGTCCCATCCTCGCCGAGATAGGTGCCCCACTCCCAGCAGGCGATCGTCACGTCCACGGGTGCGTCCATCGGGTTCAGCCCCATCGACCCGTAGCCGCGATAGACGATCGGGCGGATGTAGCAGGAGCTCAACTTGTTGCGTGCCACCAGCTCGCGCGCGGCCGCTTGCAGCTCCTGAGCGCTGTAGGGCACGGGCATGTAGTACAGCTCGGCGGAGCGCAGCAGCCGCTCCATGTGCTCGGCATTGCGAAACACGGCCGGACCGATCTCGGTGTCGTAGCAGCGAATCCCCTCGAACACGCCGGTGCCGTAGTGCAGGCCGTGTGTGAGGACATGGACCTTGGCGTCCTCCCAGGCGAGGAACTCTCCGTTCATCCATATGAGGTCGCTGGTATCCACGTTGTCGTCTCCTGGTTAGGCCCTGCCTGGTTTGACAGCCGATTCTACAGGCACGGACTTACGTTCCAAAGCTTTGGGTTATCGCACCCGCGGCTTTGATCGGCGAGCGCCAGTCCAGAGCGCCTGCAAGGGCACAGCCACAGTTCGCCGACCCGGATGCTGATTCGGAATTCACGGCCTGCCAACTCGGAGTTGCGCTCGTTCGGCGTGTGCCGATCGCCGCACGGAAGAACAAGACTTTGGCAAACGGAATGGGCCATCGATTCGGTCTGGGTGACCGCATACAATGCGCTACATCCTCTCGACTGCCATATGACCCGAGACAAGCTGCCACCAGAGTACGAGATCGAGTTCTTCCGCCGCCCCGACGGCTCCGAGCCTGTACGGCGCTTCATCGACTCGTTGAGCGATGACAAGCGTGATGCCCTGCTGGCGACACTCACGCATGTGCTTGCCCGCCAGGGTCTCGGCGTGTGTGGGTCAGAGTGGGGCAAGCAACTCGGTGGCGGCCTGGCGGAGCTCCGACTCAGACACGACGAGCGCAAGGTACTCGTGCGTGCCGACAGCGACACCGGGGCCGATCTGCCGAATCCATCGCCGGAGAAGATCCTTTTGCGGGTGTTCTTTCACGCGCACGGCAAACGCTTGGTCCTGTTGCTGAGTGGCTACGACAAGGGCGCACGGCCGAGCGCTCGTCATCAACAGCGTGAGATTGAGCGCGCACGCGTATATCTCAAGGAGTGGCAGGCCATGCAGTCGCGCACACGACGCGCCGTAGGGCGCGTCGCCAAAGCTCGTCGTACGCGTGGTTGACGGGACATGGGATATACGCCATACTAAAGGCCATGGGTACCCGTCTGGCCGACTACGTTCAAGAAGTCCGCGAGCGCTATGACGACGAGCAACGTGCCCATCTCGACGCCGAGATGCGTCGTTTCGATCTTGCCGGACAGCTGCTCTCGCTGCGTCTGGATGCAGGCGTTACACAAGAGCAATTGTCAAAGCGGACAAGCATCTCCCAGGCTGACATCAGCCGCTACGAGCGCGGCCTCGGCAACCCGACACGTGCGACGATCGACGTGCTCGCTGCCGAGCTTGGCGCCCACATTGAGCTGGTGTGCAATACAGGCTCGGCGAACTCCACCGCAGTGCGCAAGCCAGTGCCGATTACAACGAGCCGGCATAAATAAGCAAGGAGTCAGCTGCCAGGACGAGCCGACCCGGGCTCTACATCGCCGCCGGCGATGATTGACGTCGTATCAGAGGTGCTCGAGCACCGCCCGCGTCGCCTCCGCGGTGCCCGCGTCTCCCCCAAGGTCGGGGGTGCGCAGGCCGCGCTCGAGCGCCTGTTCAACAGCCGATTCTACAGCCGCGGCCTCGCTTTCCAAATGCAGGCCGTGGCGCAGCATCAGCGCGGCGGAGAGGAACATCGCAAGTGGGTTGGCGATTCCTTGCCCGGCGATGTCTGGGGCGGAGCCGTGCACGGGCTCGAACAGCCCCGGACCATCCGCGCCGAGCGAGGCGCTCGGAAGCATCCCGATCGAGCCGGTGATCATCGCGGCCTCGTCGCTGAGGATGTCGCCGAACATGTTCTCGGTGAGGATCGTGTCGAAGTGGCGCGGCGCCGCAACCAATTGCATCGCGGCGTTGTCAACGAGCACGTGTTCAAGCTCGATGTGGGGAAACTCGGCGGAGTGCACCCCCATGACCACCTCGCGCCACAGCCGCGAGGTCTCGAGCACATTGGCCTTGTCGACGCTCGCCACCTTTGCGCGCGCGGCGCCGAAGGCCGTGCGAGCGATCCGCTCGATCTCCTCGCGCGAGTAGGCGCACACGTCGGAGGCGTAATCCTCGGTGCGCGTCTTCTCGCCGAAGTAGATGCCACCGGTGAGCTCGCGCACGACGAGCAGATCGGTCCCTTCGATTCGCTCGCGCCGCAGGGGCGAGGCGTCGTATAGAGCGGGGAGTGGCTTGACGGGCCGCAGGTTGGCGTACAGCCCGAGCCCCTTGCGCAACCCGAGCAGGCCCTGCTCGGGTCGTGGCGCGTTGGGATCGGTCGTATCCCACTTCGGGCCGCCGACGGCAGCCAGCAGCACCGCGTCGGCTCCGCGACAAGCCGCGAGCGTCTCGTCGGTGAGCGCGGTGCCGTGCAGATCGATCGACGCGCCGCCGAAGGCGTGGGACTCAAACTGGAAATCGCCCACAGCCCGCAGCAGCTCGAGCGCGGGGGCAAGAATCTCGGGTCCGATCCCGTCGCCGGGAAGGGTGACGATGCGATGTGTCATGTGTTCCTCTTTCTGACGGGCGATGCCCTCTGCGTTGACCATCTGGGCGAGCGCGCGGCGAACTGTATCCGGCAGCGGTCGAGATCGGCACCGCCGAGCGGGGGATTCCCCTATGCGGTGGCAACCACACGCCGTGTGTACCACAATGCCTTTGTGGTACAAGGCCTTTGTGGTAGCTTTGGTTCGTGGCGAAACTCACGCGACTGCTGGACCGCGAAGACGAGATGGCGATGCTCAATCGCGCATGGGAGCAAGCCGCCCACGAGCGTCCACAGCTGGCGGTCGTGTGGGGTAGGCGCCGTGTGGGCAAGACCTTCCTGCTGTCGCACTTCACGCAACACAGACGAGCGGTGTTCTTTGGCGCGACCCAGCAGGCCGAGACCGTTGAGCTGGCCCGCCTCGCCGACGCCACGCGACGCGATCTCGGCGATCGGGCGACGGACCTCGCGGGCGGGCGCTTCGCGAGCTGGGAGGCGGCCCTGCGATTCTTTGCGGCGCTCGCCTCTGAGGAGCCGCTGGTGATCGTGCTCGACGAGGTCCCCTATCTGGCGGGCTCCACTCGCGGCTTCGCAAGCGTCGTGCAGGCTGTGTGGGATCATCTGCCCCTCGACAACAAGCTCATGCTCGTGTTGACGGGATCGGCGATCGCGATGATGGAGACCATGGTTGGCGCCGGTGGGGCGTTGCGCGGTCGTCCGACGCTGACCCTCAAGCTCGGGCCGTTGGGGCCGATGGAGGCTCACGCATTCCTGCCGCGGTTGAAGCCCGACGCGTTCATCGAAGCGTATGCCGCATGCGGCGGATATCCGCTGCACCTGCGTGAATGGGACGAAACCGCCACCACGGACACGAATCTGGTGCGGCTGGCCGCCACGCCCGGTGGCATCCTCCTCGAGGACGCCGCCGGAATGCTGGCCGAGGAGCTGCCACAGGCCGGCGGTTACGCTCGCATCCTGGCTGCCATCGGGCGTGGAAAGACGCGCTTCGGAGAGATCGCAGCCGAGAGCGAGCAGCGGGTGGAACGTCCGCTCGAGATTCTCACGAGGGCCGGCCTGATCTCGAAGGTCACCCCGGTAGGTGCGCCCAAGGGAGCGCGGGCAAGCTATGAGATAGCTGACCCTTACGTGGCCTTCTGGTTCTCGGTGCTCTACTCAGACATCTCCCAAATCGGGGCGGGCCAGGGCGTCGCCGTGATCCATCGCAGACGAGCCGAGTGGCAGCGACGCCTCGGTGCTGTGTTCGAGGACGCCGCCAGAGCCCATGCCGCGCGGCTCGTCGTGCGCGGAATCCTGCCCGAGGATACGGTTGTAGGTCGCTGGTGGGCCATTCGTGGCGAGCCTTGCGAGGTCGATGTGCTCGGATTGCGCGGATCGCGAACTGCCCTGCTCGGCGAGGCACGCTGGCAGCGAGGCGCGTTGGGGCGCCGCGACCTCGAGCAGCTCAAGCGCAAGACCGCGCTAGTGCCACGTCCGGTCGAGGAACCGCTGTATGCACTGTGGGGACGTGGAGGAGTCGAGCGGGGTCTATCACAAGAGAACGTCCTCGGCTTCGGCCCAGAGGACATGCTCGCGCGATAGACGGGCTGCTGCGCGTTCGCAGCTCGATTACAGCGCCGTTGTTTGGGGTCCCGCCCACCCCGCGGCCCGCTCCAGCGCGCGCTCGTAGCCCGCGATCTCGTCCTCGTGGGTGAGCGTCACGCCGATGTCATCGAGACCGCCCAGCAGGCGCCGGCGTGTCTCATGGTCGATCTCGAATGCGACTTCGCGCTCGGCGAAGCGAACCTCCTGGGCGTCGAGGTCGACGACCCCCTCCCCCGCGTGCACGAGCGCGCGGCAGTCCTCCTCGCTGAGCACGACCGGCAACAGCCCGATCTTGGTGCAGTTGGAATAGAAGATGTCGGCAAAGCTCGGCGCGACGACCGCCTGGAAGCCATAGTCCTGCAAGCCCCAGGGCGCGTGCTCGCGCGAGGAGCCGCAACCGAAGTTGCGACCCGCGATGAGGATCGGGTTGGCGGGCAGCTCCCAACCGGGCTCCTTGGCCCAGTCGTAGAACAGGAACTCGCCGAAGCCAGTGCGCTCGACGCGCTTGAGGAACTGCTTGGGCATGATCTGGTCGGTGTCGACATCGGCGCGGTCGAGGTGCGTGACCTTGCCCGAGATCGTGTTTATCGGTTTCACAGCGAAGCCTCCTGGGTCCAGTTCCTGATGTCGGTGAAGTGCCCCTCGATCGCGGCGGCGGCGGCCATCTGCGGTGAGACGAGATGCGTGCGTCCCCCCCGCCCCTGGCGTCCCTCGAAGTTGCGGTTCGAGGTGGACGCACAGCGCTCGCCGGGCGCGAGCGTGTCGGGGTTCATGCCCAGGCACATCGAGCAGCCGGCGACACGCCAGTCAAAGCCGGCGTCGCGGAAGATGCGATCCAGGCCCTCGGCCTCGGCTTGCGCCTTGACCTGCTGGGAGCCGGGAACGACCATCGCATTGACGTGAGAGGCGACTTTGCGCCCGGCGACGACCTCGGCGGCGGCGCGCAGGTCGCCGATGCGCGAGTTGGTGCACGAGCCGATGAACACGCGGTCGAGCGAGATCTCCTCGATCGGGGTGCCGGGCTCCAGGTCCATATAGGCGAGGGCGCGCTCGGTGGCCTCGCGGTCGGCCGGGCTGTCGAACTCGTCAGGCGAGGGAACCTTGGCACTCACGGGCACGACCATTCCCGGGGTCGTGCCCCACGTCACCTGCGGGGAAAGCGCGGCGGCGTCAACCGTCACGTCGCTGTCATACCAGCCGCCGTCGTCGCTGCGCAAAGAGCGCCAGCGCTCGATCGCCGCTTCCAGCTCCGCGCCCTTGGGAGATCCGGGACGCCCATCCACCCGACCGTCGGGGAAGCGCTCGTCGGGCTCGGCGAACCAGGCGAAGGTGGTGTCGTCGGGGGCGATCATCCCCGCGCGTCCGCCGGCCTCGATCGTCATGTTGCAGACGGTCATGCGCCCCTCCATGTTCAGCGCCTCGATCGCGGGGCCGACGTACTCAACGACGTGGCCGGTGGCGCCGCCGACGCCGATCTGCCCGATCGTGCCGAGGATCAAGTCCTTGGCGGTCACGCCGAAGCCGAGCGCGCCGTCATAGCGGATGCGCATCGAGCGGGGCTTGTGCTGGACCATGCACTGGGTGGCGAGCACGTGCTCGACCTCGCTGGTGCCGATCCCGAAGGCGAGCGCCCCGAACGCGCCGTGGGTGGCGGTGTGGGAGTCCCCGCACACGATCGTCATGCCGGGCTGGGTGACGCCCAGCTCGGGGCCGATGACATGCACGATTCCCTGACGGTCGGAGCCGAGCGAGTAGATGGGCACACCAAACTCGGCGCAGTTGCGCTCGAGCGTCTCGACCTGCACGCGCGAGAGCTCGTCCTTGATGCGCGCGGCGACGGGCGTGCCGTCGGTGGGTGTGTTGTGGTCGGCGGTCGCCAGTGTGCGGTCGGGCCGGCGCACGGCGCGCTCGGATAGACGCAGGCTCTCGAACGCCTGTGGGCTGGTCACCTCGTGCACCAGGTGCAGGTCGATGTAGAGCAGACCCGAGTCGGCGGAACCGACCTCGTGGGTCTCCCAGATCTTGTCGAACATCGTCTTCGGTGTGCTCATCGCGTTCTCTCTTGGTCGAACAGGGATCGTTAGCTGCGTCTGAGACCGGCGCTGACGACGGCCAGGAAGGCCGCCGCCTCGTCGGTCGGGTTCTCGAAATGGTGGGGCAGGTCGGCGTCGAAGGTCACACAGTCACCGGCGGCCAGTTCATGCTGCTGACCGTCGCACACAAGTATCACCGCGCCTTGCTCGACAAGCGCGGTCTCGCGGCTGCCGGGCTCGTGCATCGGCGGATCGTCCGCTGCCCCGGTGGCGCCACCAGGCGCGAGCGTGTGGCGTGAGAGCTCCGAGCGCTGCCCGGGCTGAGCGGCGGTCATCACCTCGAAGCGGTGTCCGCGCTTGGCGTTGCCTCCACCGCCGCGCTCACCGGCGCGCACGATCGTGACCGCCCCGCTCTCATCGAGGCGCAGAAGCTGTGAGAGCCGCAGATCGAGACCGGAGGCGATCCGCGCGGCAACGGTCAAAGTAGGACTCGTCTCCCCCCGCTCCACCTGTGAGAGCATCGGAGCACTAACCCCACTGCGCTCGGCCAGGTCGCGCAAGGAAAGCGAAGATGCCTCGCGCAGAGCCTTCACCCGCGCCCCGATCACATGTGAGTCAAACCGCTGCTCTGCTCGCGTCTTGCTCGCTACCGTCATACGATCGTATGCTATCACGGACGCGCAGGACGCCGACTGAGAGCGCCCGCACATAAGCCCGCGCGGCCGCCTCGATGATGTCGGTGGACACGCCCTGCCCGGCGCCGGTCTGACCTTCGACCTCGACCACAACCGAGACCTCGCCCAAGGCGTCCTGGCCCTCGGTGACGGCATCCACGCGGAACTCGCGCAGCGCGGCGTCGACACCCGTGGCGGCGTTGATCGCACGGAAGATCGCGTCGACCGGACCGTCGCCGGAGGACTCGCCGGTCTTGACGGAGCCGTCCTGCACGCTCACGTTGACGCGCGCCATCGGCGGGCTCGCCGAGGACGCGGCGACCTCGAAGTCGATGAACGAGTATGCCGCGATGTCATCGCCGCGCAGCTCCTCGGTGACCAGCGCCTCCAGGTCCATCGCGGTGACGTTCTTCTTGCGGTCGGCGATCTCCTTGAAACGCTTGAAGGCGGTGTTGAGCGCCTGGCCTTCGACCTTGAAGCCCATCTCCTCCAAAGCCTTGCTCAGGGCGTGGCGACCGGAGTGCTTGCCCAAGACGATCGCGTTGCTCTGCAGCCCGACGGTGGTGGCGTCCATGATCTCGTAGGTGGCGGGCTCCTTCAGCACGCCGTCCTGGTGGATGCCGGCCTCGTGCGCGAACGCGTTGCGTCCCACGATCGCCTTGTTGGGCTGCACCGGGTAGCCGGTCAGACGCGAGACCAGCCGCGAGGTGCGCGCGATCTCGGTCGTCTCGATTCCCGTCCACAGCCCCAGGGCGGGCTCGCGCGTGCGCAGCAGCATCACGATCTCCTCCAATGAGGCATTGCCGGCACGCTCGCCGATGCCGTTGATGGCGCACTCCACCTGCCGGCAGCCGGCCTGCACGCCGGCGAGAGAATTCGCGACTGCCAGACCCAGGTCGTCGTGACAGTGAACGGAGACGACGACGTCGCGCAAGCCAGGCACCAGGCGGTACAGCTCTGTGAACATCGCGGCGTACTCCTCGGGCATCGTGTAGCCGACGGTGTCGGGCACGTTGATCGTGGTGGCACCCTCCTCCAGCGCGATCTGGATTACTTCGGCCATGTATTGCACGTCCGAGCGCGAGCCGTCCTCGGGTGAGAACTCGACGTCGTCGGTGAAGCTCTTGGCGTGCGCTACCGCGGCGCGCACCTGACCCTTGACGTCATCGCGCGTGGTTTGCAGCTTGCGCTCGATGTGAATGTCCGAGGTCGCGATGAACGTGTGAATGCGGGGGCGCTCGGAGTCGCGCACCGCCTCCCAGGCGGCGTCGATGTCCTGCGCGGAGGTGCGCGCCAGGGCGCAGATGACCGGGCCGTGAACCTCGCGGGCGATCGCCTGCACAGACTCGAAATCGCCCGGGGAGGTGATCGGGAAGCCCGCCTCGACGATGTCGACTCCCAGCCGCGCCAGTTGCTGGGCGATCTCCAGCTTCTCCTGCTGGTTCAACGCGATCCCTGGCGACTGCTCTCCGTCGCGCAGGGTCGTGTCGAACACTCTTACGCGATCGCGCTCGTCTCTTGTCGTTGCTGTGCTCATGTCCTCACTTCTCCAGTTCTCTCGCTTTTGCGCTTCTCCTTTTGGTTTGCGGCTACGCGGCCGCCACGCACTATTCCCCCCGAGGGGGGAGGAGGAGAAGCGCGAGTGAGAGCTGGAACGACATGCTGCGTGCAGGGTAGCAGTTGGTTCAGGGCCCCGAGGAGCCTCTAGAGCCCCTCGGGGATCAGCACGACCTTGCCGATGTTGCGCCGCTTGGTGAGGATTTCCTGCGCGGTGCCGGCTTCGGCGAAGTCGAACGCGGCCTCCATCACGGGTTCGATCGTGCCGTCCTCGAGCAGCTCGCCGAGCGGCTCGATCCACGGCGCGAGCGTTTCGCGACCGCGCCACAGCGTGAGCAGGTTGAGGCCGATCACCGCCTTGGATTCGGACATCTGCTTGAGGGTGGAGAAGCGCGGCGTGCGCGCGAGCGTGCGCAGCGCGCGAACAGGTTTGCGTTTGCCACCGGCGACGATTCCCGAGGCGCCGAAGGCGATCAGCCGCCCACCGGGACGCAGCATCTCATAGCTGCGGCGCAGGCTCGAGCCGCCGAACGGGTCGAGGATCACGTCGAAGCCGGACACGCCGCCTTTCTTGGTGGCCTGGCGATAGTTGAGCAGATAGTCGGTGCCGAGCGGCTCCACGCGCTTGTGCTTGTAGGGGGAGGCGGTGCCGTAGATGTCCTTTGCGCCGAAGCGCCGCGCGAGTTGCACGGCGGCGATCCCCACGCCGCCGCCGACCGAGTGAATCAACACCCGCTCGCCGGGTTGCAGGTTTCCGTAGCCGACGAGCGCGGCCCATGCGGTGGCGTAGTTGACGGGGATCGCGGCGCCCTGCTCGAAAGTGAATCGCTCGGGCAGCACCACGCAGTCCTGCTCGGGGACGGTCACCTGGGTGGCGTAGCCGCCGAACTGCGTGCCCGCGATCACACGCTGCCCGTGGGTGAGCTCCTCGACCCCGTCGCCGAGCGCGACGACGGTGCCCGCCACCTCGTAGCCGATGATGCACGGCGGTTTTGGCGCGTCGGGGTAGACGCCGATGCGAGCCATGATGTCGGCGAAGTTGATGCCGGCGGCGGCCACCTCGATGCGCACCCATCCCGGGCGCAGCGCGGGGTCGGCGCGCTCCACCACTCTCAGCACGTCCGGTCCACCGTGTTTGGTGATCTCGACCGCGTACATGGCGACTGAGACTACTCCATTAGTTGGAATTGCGTGGGCGTGCCTGCCGGTCTGAGCCAACCTCGCGGTCGTCAGCCGAACGACAGATCCCGAATGCTCAGCTGAGCACGACCGCCCAGCCGGCGACAAAACCCTCGGAGGCGACGATCTCATCCACGACCTCCGCCGGCACCTGGGCGTCGGTTGTGACGACCATCGCCGCGAGGCGCTGCTCATCGCCATCGGGGGTGTGGCCGATCGCGGCGGAGGAGATGTTGATGCCGTGAGACCCGAAGATCGTGCCGACGCGCCCGATCATGCCGGGGAGGTCGGCGTAGCGGAACACGCACACGTTGGGCGTCAACTCGATTGTCAGACGCCGTCCCTGCACCTCCACCAGGTGCGGCACACGATTGGGCCCGATGCCGGTGCCCGCTACGGCGACCTTCTCCCCGCCGGCGACGACTGTGACACGAATCAGCTCGTTGAAGTCCTGGGCCTCGGTGACTGACTTCTCCTCGACCACGATCCCGCGCTGCTGGGCCATCGAGGGGGCGTTGACGAGGTTGACCTGCTCCTCCGTGCGGCCCTCCAGCGCCCCCTCGATCACAGCGAGCGTGAGCAAGCGCGTGTCGAAGTCGGCGATGCGACCCATGAAGGCCGCCTCGATGCGCTCGACCGAGCTGCCCTCGGCGAGCGCCATCGCCAAGCGCCCGAGGCGACGGGCGAGCGGTAGGAACGGGCCCAGCACCTCCATGTCCTCGGCGCCGATCGCGGGGATGTTGACGGCGGTTGAGACGACGCCTCCGGTGAGCGCCGCGACGACCTGCTCGGCGCTCTGAAAGCCGGCGCGGTCGGTGGCCTCGGCGGTGGAGGCGCCGAGGTGCGGGGTGACGACGACCTGCGGGTAGCCCTGGAACAGCGGGTAGTCGACGATCGGCTCGGAGGGGAACACGTCGAGCGCGGCGCCGCCGACCTTGCCCGAGTCGAGCGCATCCTTGAGCGCGGCGTCGTTTATGAGCCCTCCGCGCGCGACGTTCAGCACGCGCACACCGTCGCGCATCTTCGCGAACGCCTCTGCGTCGATCCAGTCGGCGGTCTCGGGTGTCTTTGGCAGGTGGATCGTGATGAAGTCGGCTTGCGCGTAGATCTCCTCGCTGTTCTCGGCCTTCTCGACTCCCAGCTCGCGGTAGCGCTCCGCGCTGACGTAGGGATCGAACGCGAGCACGCGCATCCCGAAGCCGCGTGCCCTGGCGGCCACGAGCTGACCGATGCGACCGAAGCCGATGATGCCGAGCGTCTTCTCGTACAGCTCGACGCCGGAGAACTTCGAGCGCTCCCACTTGCCGCTGGTGAGCGAGGCGTAAGCCTGGGGAACGTTGCGGGCGAGCGCGAGCAGCAGTGCCATCGTGTGCTCGGCGGCGGTCACCACATTGGACTGCGGTGCGTTGGCGACGACGATCCCACGCTGCGTGGCGGCCTCGACGTCAACGTTGTCGACCCCGACCCCGGCGCGCCCGATCACGCGCAGGTTGCCGGCCTTGCCGATCAGCTCGGCGGTCATCTTCGTGGCCGAGCGGATCAGGATGCCGTGATAGTCGCCGATCTTCTCGGCCAGCTGCTCGTCTGACCAGTCGATGCCGAGATCGACATCGAAGTGCTGTTCGAGCAGTTTGACGCCGGAGTCTCCGACCTTCTCCTTGACCAATACCTTCAAACGCTCCTCGCTCATGAGGCGCTCCTCTCTAGGACCCAGTCGATACACGCGGTGAGCGCGCGCACGTCGTCTGGCTCGACCGCCGGGAACATGCCGACACGCAGCTGGTTGCGCCCGAGCTTGCGATATGGCTCGACGTCCACGATCCCGTTGGCGCGCAGCGTCTTTGCGACCGCGGCCGCGTCGATGCGCTCGTCGAAGTCGATCGTGCCCACCACCAGCGAACGGTTGGCGGGCGCGCCGACGAACGGCGTGGCATAGTCGCTGCGCTCCGCCCACCCATACAGGTGAGACGAGGACTCGATGGTGCGCGCAACACACCAGTCGAGCCCCCCCCGCTCGAGCATCCAGCGGATCTGATCGGCGAGCAGAAACAGGGTGGCAACCGCCGGGGTGTTGTAGGTCTGGTCCTTGGTCGAGTTTTCGAGTGCAATCGGGAGCGAGAGCGACGCGGGCGTGAAGCGTCCGGAGGATCCGATCCGCGCGATCCGCTCCAACGCGGCGGGGCTGAGCAGCACGGCCCAGAGCCCCCCATCCCCGGCAAAGCACTTCTGCGGAGCGAAGTAGTAAGCGTCGGCCTGGGAGACATCGACAGGAAGGCCACCCGCGCCGGAGGTGGCGTCGATCAGCACGAGCGCATCGCCCGCGCTCGCAGGACGCAGCACCGGCGCCATCACGCCAGTGGAGGTCTCGTTGTGGGCCCACGCGATCGCGTCCACCGCGCGATCCGCTCCCTCGTCGCCGGTCGCGACAAGTGCCGCCTCGATCTCCTCGCCGCCGGGAGCGGTGCCGGGCTCGGCCTTGATCGTCGTCGGGTCCTGCAGGAACGGCGCCTCGGTGGTGACGGTGGCGAACTTCTGGGAGAACTCGCCGAAAGCAAGGTGCAGCGCGCGCCGCTCGACCAAACCGAACGCGGCGGCGTCCCAGAAGGCGGTGGCGCCACCGTTGCCGAGCGCCACCTCATAGCCGGCGGGCAATGAGAACAGCTCGCGAAGGCCGGAGCGAATCTCGCCAACAAGGCCCTTCACGGGCTTCTGGCGGTGGGATGTGCCCATCAGGGCGGCGCCGTCTGAGACGAGCCGCGCTAGTGCCTCGGGACGCACCTTCGAGGGTCCGCAGCCGAAGCGCCCGTCGCCGGGCTTCAGCCGATCGGGGATCGTGAGTTGGTCGTGCTGCGCTTGAGAGCTGGTCGTCATAGGGCTTCCTCGCGGAGTATCGAAGATCGAAGGATGCCCAGGCGCGCGGCGTTGATGCTCGTCGCTTCCCGGTGGTGAACTCCACCTAGTGCGCCAGTCGCGACGAGGAAGGCGAGTGTAGCGAACCGCCGACGCTCCCCGCCGCCGCGACCCGACACCCTATCCCCGCCCGTGCGGCTCGTTCCAGTCGGGCGCGGGGCCCACGGGAATGATGTGCTTGGGATTCAGTTCGTCGTGCGTGGTGTAGTAATGGCGCTTGATCTGCTCCATCGCGACCGTGCGCGCAACCCCGGGCCACTGGTAGAGCTCGCGCGTGTAGGCCCACAGGTTGGGGTACTCCACGACCCGTCGATAGTTGCAACGGAAGTGCACGTGGTAGACCTCGTCGAAGCGCACGAGGGTCGGAAACAATCGCCAGTCGGCCTCGGTGACGCGATCCCCCGCGAGGTAGCGCCGCCGGCCGAGCAGGTCCTCCAGCCAGGCAAGCGCCTCGAACAGCTTGGTGAAAGCGCGTTCGTAGGAGGTCTGGCGGCGCGCGAAGCCGGCGCTGTAGACGCCGTTGTTGACATCGTTGTAGATCCGCAAGCCGAGATCGTCGATCTCGCCTTGCAACGCCCGCGGATAGAGGTCGAGCTTGTGCTTGCCAAGCGCGCCGAGCGAGTCTTGATCGGCGAACATGCGGATGATCTCGCTCGACTCGTTGTTGACGATCCGCCCCTCGCCGGTGTCCCACAGCACCGGTACGGTGATGCGCCCCTCGAAGTCCGGGTCGCTCGCGCTGTAGGCCTCGGACATCAGCTCCCAGCCGTGCAGACGATCGACATACTCGCCGTCCCAAGGCTCCGAGCTATCTCCGGTCACCTCGAAGCGCTCGCCGCTGAACGCCCACCCGCGCTCGTCGCGAAACGGCGCGACATAGGAGATCCCGAGCGCCTCGCCCAGACCGGCGAGCTCGTGCACGATCGCGGTGCGGTGACACCACGGGCAGGCAAGCGACACGTACAGGTGATAGCGCCCGGGCTCGACCGCGAACTCGCTCGCGGCCTCGGTGCGCGGGTCGGTCCCTACCCAGTCGCGGAAGCGGCTGCGCTGGCGCAGGAACGACCCACTCGCAAGCTCCCTGTCCATCACGCGGTCAGCCATCGCGACCGCCTGTACCCTCAGAAGGAGGGCTTTATCCAATCCATGTGCGAACGCAACTCGCCGCCCACCTGCTCGACCTGGGTGCCTTCCTGCTCGGCGCGCATCCGCTTGAAGTTCTCCTGGCCGGCGCGATTCTCGGCGATCCACTCGCGCGCGAAGTCGCCGTCCTGGATCTCCTTGAGGATCTGGCGCATTTTCTCGCGCGTCTCCTCTGTGATGACGCGCTTACCGCGCGTGTAGTCGCCGTACTCGGCGGTGTTGGAGATCGAGTAGCGCATTCCCGCTAGCCCCTTCTCGTACATCAGATCGACGATCAGCTTGAGCTCGTGCATGCACTCGAAATAAGCCATCTCCGGGTCATAGCCGGCGTCGACGAGCGTCTGGAAACCGGCCTGCACCAGCTCGGAGGCCCCGCCGCACAGCACCGCCTGCTCGCCGAACAGATCGGTCTCGGTCTCGTCCTTGAAGGTCGTCTCGATCACCCCGCCGCGTGTGCAGCCGATGCCCTTGGCATAGGCGAGTGCGAGCTCGCGGGCTTTGCCGCTCGCGTCCTGGGCGACCGCGATCAAGCCAGGCACGCCGCTGCCCTCGGTGAACTGACGGCGCACGAGATGGCCGGGGCCCTTCGGGGCGACCATCGCGACGTCCACGCCGGGAGGCTGGGCGACCTCGCCATAGTGGATCGAGAAGCCGTGTCCGAACAACAGCGCGTTGCCCTCGGCGACGCCGTCTGAGATCTCATCCCAAACCTGATGGTGCAGCTCGTCGGGGACCAGCATCATCACGAGGTCTCCGCGCGAGGCGGCCTCGACGGGTGAGAGCACCTCAAAGCCGTCCGCGCGTGCTTTCGCGGCAGAGGAGGAGTCCTCGCGCAAGCCGACCACGACGCTGACGCCGGAGTCCTTGAGGTTCAGAGCGTGGGCGTGGCCTTGCGAGCCGTAGCCGATGATCGCGAC
The DNA here is from genome assembly GCA_963715535.1 of uncultured Solirubrobacterales bacterium. Taxonomy (GTDB): domain Bacteria; phylum Actinomycetota; class Thermoleophilia; order Solirubrobacterales; family Solirubrobacteraceae; genus Palsa-744. Next base: position 666,904 of record OY970251.1, read on the forward strand.
GGTCTTGCTGGCCGAAACGGGGACTGCGTGCCGAAGGCACGTGTCCCCCGGCTTCGGTAAGGAGCGTGAGATCTGCATCGTCGTCATAGAGCATGCGTGGCAGCGTATCCCACCTGCCACGGCGAGGCGGTCGAGGCCGCCGCTCACCGGTCTATGCCGTGCCCACTCCACAAAGCGTGCGCATTGGAATCTCCAAAGACCCATCCGCGGCGGTGAACGGCTCGAAGCGGGCGGCGACACTGGCGCGGATCTCGGCGACCTCCGAGGCGGGACGCGCGAGCACCGCGTCGTGGAACACGCGCGCGATGTCGAGCGTGGTCTCCCAGAACTCGTCGAAGCTCTCCACGCGCTGGATCAGGTCGACCCCCTCGACCCACACCTCGTCAAATCCGGCATGTTCGAGCAGGTCGCGCACACGCTGCTTCTCGCCGAGCGCGAACGGCCCGGGCGCACCTGCGGGAGGCGGCTCGATCAGCCCGCGCTCGAGCAGCTCGGCACCGGGCAGCAGCGCCCAGGGGTTGTGCTCCAGCGCGTCCCATACCGCGAGCGCCACGTGCCCTTCGGGTCGCAACACGCGCCGCGCCTCGGCGAGCGCGGCGGCAGGGTCGGCCATCAGCATGTAACCCCAGCGGCAGAACACGATGTTGACGCTTGCAACGGGCAGATCGATCCATTCGGCGTTGAGCACCTGGAACTCGATGTTCGTGAGGTTCAGTTCACCCGCGCGCTTGCGCGCGCCGTCGAGCATCGCGTCGGCCTGATCGCTGGTGATGACCCCGCCGACGGGAGCCACCATCTCGGCGGCGAGGAAGCCGGTCTCACCGAGCCCCGCGGCCAGCTCCAGCACGCGCTGTCCGGGCTGTGGATCGGCCGCGTCGATCATCCAGTGGGAGACCGGCGCGGAGAGCTCGCGCAGGGCCGCCTGGCGTGCCACCCAGCCGGCCGCGGCCTCTTCCCAGTGGGTGAGGCTCGCCTCGCGATGCTTGCGCGCGGCCTCCCCGCCGCGATCGCGAACCGAGCCGCGTGCGTCGTCGCTGCCTTGCCCTTCCTCAGGTTGAACAGTGCTCATCGCAGCGTCCTGACAGTGCCCATTGCAGACTCCCCTTCCAGATCCCTTCGCAACAGCTTGCCAGAGCGCGTGCGCGGGAGCGGCGCCGAGCTGAACTCCACGCGCTTGGGAACCTTGAACGGAGCCAGCCGCCGCGAGCAGTGCTCGCGCAGAACGTCCTCCTCCACGCTGGCATTGGGGGCCAGGACGACGATCGCGGTGACCGCCTCCCCCCAGCGCGGATCCTCGCGTCCGAGCACCGCCGCCTCGAGCACCGCCGGGTGCGCTTCGAGCACCGCCTCGACCTCGCTCGGCGCGACGTTCTCCCCGCCGGTGACGATCGTGTCGGCCTTGCGACCGCTCACGTGCAGGAAGCCGCCTGCGTCGATGTGGCCGAGATCCCCGGTGTGCAGGCGCCCGTCAGCCGAGAGCGACCCGCGCGCGACGGTCGGGCCCGAGAGCACGATCTCCCCGTCGGACGCGATCTCGGTGCGCGTGCAGAACAGCGGCACGCCCGCACCCGGGTCGTGGGGAGTGCCCAGGACCGCGAGCGGAGCGGTGGCTGCCTGCGAGCAGCACTCGGTGAGCCCGTAGGTCTCGATCGTCGGCACGCCAGCCTCACGCGCGCGGCTTATGAGCGCATCGGGCACCGGCCCGCCACCAGTCAGCGCGCAGCGCAAGGCCGGGGGCTCGCGCAAACCCGCATCGAGCAGCCGTGCGAGCGTCGTTGAGACGAGCGACACGAGCGTGATCCGATCGTCTTGCAGTGCCCCCAGCACGGCGTCGGTGTCGAATCGCTCGTGGATCACCGCGGTGGTCGCGTAGATCGCGCTGCGCACGAGGATCGAGAGCCCGCCCACGTGGGAGACCGGCAGCGCGCACAGCCAACGCTCCCGGGGGTCGACGCCGAGCGCGACACCCGAGCCCAGCGCGCTCCACAGGAAGTTCCCGTAGCTCAGCTCCACCGGCCGTGGCGCCGAGGTGGTGCCGGAGGTGTGGATCACCGCGCACACCGCGTCGAGGTCGTGGAAAACCTCGGCATCCTGCCCGCCGGCCGTACGCAACGGCTCCTCGACGATGGTGGTGGCGCCCTTGACGATGTGCTCGCGCTCGGCGGCGGTGAGACGCAGGTCCACGGGGACGACCACCGCGCCCAGCAGCATGCATGCGTGCAGGGCTTGCGCGAACGCGATCCCGGGCGCGAGGGCGATCGCGACACGATCCGCGGGGCGCACGCCGCGCTCGGACAGCTCGGCCGCTCCGGCGCACGCCGCGGACCACAGTTCGCCATAGGACAGGCGCGCCTCCGGCGTTTGGATCGCGGTGAGCTTCGGCGCCGAACAGGCGGCGCGCTGCAGCCATGCTTCGACCTGCATCGCTCACAGGCTAGCCTTCGCGTTGAATCGTTGGCGCGCGCTCCCCCGCGGCGCGCGACCCTGAAGGCCCAGACAGGAGCTTGAGATATTGACGACCACATGGATCGCGGCAGGCCGCTACACAGACATCCGCTATGAGAAGTCCGACGGGCTCGGATCGGAGTCCGCACCTCGCATCGCGAAGATCACGATCGACCGCCCGGAGGTCAGAAACGCTTTTCGCCCACTGACGGTCGTGGAGATATCCCAGGCGCTGGAAGCGGCGCGCGAGGACAGCGAGGTGGGCGCGATCGTGCTCTGCGGCGAGGGCCCGCTCGCGTTCTGCTCAGGCGGCGATCAGCGCGTTCGCGGCGACTCCGGCTATCTCGCCGAGGATGACGCCGGCAATCCAGATCCCACCCGCCCCGGGCGCTTCCACGTGACCGATCTGCACGTGCAGATCCGCCGGCTGCCTAAGCCGGTCGTGGCGATGGTCGCCGGCTATGCCGTCGGCGGCGGACAGGTGCTGCAGCTTGTGTGCGATCTCACGATCGCCGCGGACAACGCACGCTTTGGACAGACAGGACCGCGTGTGGGTTCCTTCGACGGGGGTTTCGGAGCCGGGCTGCTCGCAAACATCGTCGGCGTGAAGAAGGCGAAGGAGATCTGGTTTCTGTGTCGCCAGTACGACGCGCAACAGGCGCTCGACATGGGCCTGGTGAATACGGTGGTGCCGCTCGAGCGGCTGGAGGAGGAGACGGTGCAGTGGTGCCGTGAGATGCTCGAGCTCTCGCCGTTCGCGCTGCGATTGCTGAAGGCGAGCTTCAACGCCGCCGAGGACGGGTTGAGCGGCATTCAGCAGCTCGCGCACGATGCCAACCTGTTGTTCTACGGCAGCGAGGAGGCCAAAGAGGGCCGCGAGGCCTACAAGCAAAAGCGCGATCCGGACTTCGCGCGCTTCCCGCGCCGAGCATGACCTGCCAACGAGCGAGCGCGACGCCGGCGCACACCACATGAGCCCTCCGCGAACGATCGCCACGCCGCCGACCGCCGGCCCTCCCACCGCCAGCGCGTCGAGCACCGTGCACATCTGGTTGATGGCCGCGCGCCCGCGCACGCTACCCGCGGCCGTGGCGCCGGTGCTCGTGGGGACATCGCTCGCGCTCGGTGGCGGGCACTTCCATCCGCTCGCGTTCGTCGCGGCGCTGCTCGGGGCGGTGTTCATCCAGGTGGGAACCAACTTGTCAAACGACTATTCCGATGCGCGCCGGGGCGCCGACACCGAGGATCGTCTCGGCCCGGTAAGGGTGACCGCGGGTGGGCTGGTGCCCCCCAACACGGTGCTGCTGGCGACCTACGTGACGTTCGGACTGGCGGTGCTGTGCGGCGTGTACCTGGTGGCGGTCGCCGGCTGGGAGCTGATCGCCGTGGGAGCCGCGTCGATTCTCGCGGGCGTGCTCTATACCGGCGGCCCACGGCCCTACGGATATGAGGGCCTGGGCGAGCTGTTCGTGTTCCTGTTCTTCGGGATCGTGGCGGTGAGCGGCTCGTACTTCGTGCAGGTGCAAGAGCTGCCGTGGCAGGCATTTGCGTGCGCGGTGCCGGTCGGCTTGCTGGCGAGCGCGATCCTCGTGGTCAACAATGTGCGCGACCTGGAGACCGACCGGCGTGCCGGCAAGCGCACGCTCGCGGTGCGCCTCGGGCGCTCACGCACACGTGCCCTCTACACAGCGATGGTGGCGGGCGCGTTCGTGCTCGTGCCGCTGCCGTGGGTGCTCGGCTCAATGAGCGCGTGGCTGCTGCTGCCGTGGCTTGCGATCCCGCTCGCGGTGCCGCTGGTGAAGATCGTCAGAACGCGTGTGGACGGTCCTTCGCTGAACGGCGCCCTGGCGAAGACAGGAGCGCTTCAGCTCGTGTTCTGTCTGCTGTTCGCGGCAGGCATCCTCGCAAGCGGGGGGATCTGATCTTGAGCGACCCTGCATGATTCTTCCTATCCCGACTCTTTCCGCAACTTCCTCACCGACGATCCCCTCCTTCCACGCGACTGCATGGAGAGGGCGCTGAGCGATTTGCAATGAGATTGGTTGTGCAGCGACACAAGCTGCACCTGCGCGAGCCGCTCCAGAGCTCCTACGGGGCGGTGGACGAGCGTGAGCTATTGATGGTGGCCCTCAGCGATGACGACGGCCAGACGGGCTATGGCGAGGCGGCGCCGCTGCAGCCGTACGACGGCGTGAGCATCGCGCGCGTGGAGCAGGCGCTGGAGCGCTACCGGCCAGTGTTGGAGCGCTCGGCGGGCATGAACGGCGCGGAGATCGTCGATGCGTGCAGACGGGTGGACGATCTGCCGGAGGCGTTTGCCGCGATCGACCTCGCGCTGTGGGATCGCGCCGGACGCCGCGCCGGACGTCCGGTCGCCTCGCTATTGACCGACACGCCGGCGGCGCGAGTGCCCGTGAATGCGACGCTGTCGGCGTTGGACCGCCGTGGAGCGGCTGAGGAGGCGGCACGCGCTGTGGAGCGCGGGTTTGGCTGCCTGAAGGTGAAGGTCGGCACAGGCGACGACGCTGGACGTGTCGCCGCGGTGAGGGCCGCGGCCGGCCCACACACCGCGTTGCGCGTGGACGCGAATGGTGCCTGGAACGTGGAGCAGGCGGTGCGCAGCATCGAAGCGCTATCCCCCGCGGGCCTGGAGCTGGTGGAGGAGCCGGTGCACGGTCTGGCGAAGATGCGCGAAGTGCGCGAGCGCGTGGCCACGCGCGTGGCGATCGATGAGACCGCCGCCGAGCATGGCGCCCTGACCGCCGGTGTGGCGGACGCCGTGTGTCTGAAGATCGGCCGTTGCGGTGGCATCTCGGGCCTGCTCGCGGCCGCCGCGCTGGTGCGAGCCTCCGGCGCCGAGGTCTACGTGGCCTCGACGCTCGACGGCCCAATCGGGATCGCGGCGGGAGTGCACGCGGCCGCGGCGCTGGCCTCGCGCGGGCCGCTACCGGCCTGCGGCCTGGCGACACTCGGAATGTTCGAGGGCCTATCCGACCCTCTGGACCCGGTGGATGGGGCGATCCGGGTGCCGGAAGGACCCGGGCTCGGCGTGGAGCCGACTACCCGACCATGAGCTTCAGAGGGCGATAGCCTCGGCCACAGCCTCGGGATTCTCCAGCGGGAGAGCGTGACCACCCGGCACTACAAGCAGTCGAGCCTCGGGAAGCAGGCCAACCATGCGCTCGCCGAGCACGCAGAACTTGGTGTCGCGAATGCCGACGAGGACGGTGACCGGCATCGCCAGCTCGCCCAGTCGCTGCCACAGCGGTTGCATCTCGCCCGTTCCGATTCCCCTCAGGGCGGCAGCGACGCTATCGGGGCGATTACGGGACTGGTCGGCGCGGGCGAGTGCCTCCACCTCGGGCGGGTCTTCGGCGAACATCGCCTGCGAGCGCCAACGGTCTACGAAGTCCTCGATTGTGCCGTCTTCGACTTCGTCGGCGAGGCGATGGTCGGCTTCGCGGCGCTGTGCGCGCTCTTCGGGATCGTCGATGCCCGCGGTGGTGGATACCAGGACGAGCTTTGCGATTCGCTCGGGAGCCGCGAGCGCCACGTGCAAAGCGATGCGCCCGCCCATCGAATAGCCCACGAGCACCAGACGCTCGGGGCTACGCTCCAGCACGCTCTGCACGCATCCATCGAACGTGAGCGGACGAGGCGCGTCGATGAGCTGACCATGCTCGGGGAGGTCAAGCGCCAGCGGGCGATAGCGTTCTTCGGGCAAATGGCTTTCGACCCCGTCCCATGTGCCGCGAGTCCCGGCGAATCCGTGCAGTAGAACGACGTTCTCGACCATGCGCGCATCTTATGGGCCGCCCGGTCTCCGATTAACCGCTCTGCTCCCTTGATAAGACACTCCATGCTCATATGACCTCGGCCACAGACACCTACAAGCTGCTCGGCGCATTTGTGGACGAGCTTGCGCGCTGCGGGATGCGCGACGCGTGCACATCGCCGGGGTCGCGCTGCACCCCACTGGTGCTCACGCTCGCGCGCGAGGAGCGGTTGCGTTGCCATTCGCACATCGACGAGCGCTGTTCGGGGTTCTTCGCACTCGGACTCGCGAAGGCGTCGGCGTTGCCGGTGGCGATCGCGTGCACCTCGGGCACGGCCGTCGCCGAGCTGCTGCCGGCGGTCGTGGAGGCTCATGAGGCGCGTGTGCCGCTGATCGTGCTGAGCGCCGATCGTCCGCCCGAGCTGCGCGAGGTCGGCGCCGGGCAGACGATCGACCAGCTGAAGATCTTTGGCGAGTTTGCCAAGTGGTTCTTCGAGGTGGGCACACACGAGGCAGCACCCGAGCGCGTGCGCTGGATGCGAGCGCTCGCGTGCCGCGCGTGGTGGACGGCACTCGAAGGCAGGCCGGGCGTAGTGCACCTCAACTTCCCCCTGCACGAGCCGCTCGTCTGCGATACGTGGCCCGCACCCGGCGAGGGAGGGCGCGCTGGAGGCGCGCCGTTCGTGAGCCGCCAACCGCGGGCACCCGATGGCTCGACCGCCGCCGCGCAGGCATTGCGCGATCCGATCGCGGCGGCGCGAAGCGGGGTGCTGGTGGTGGGCCGCCACGAGCGTGAGACTCCGCTGGGAGAAGCGGCAGCCGTCTTCTGCGCCGCCACCGGATGGCCGCTGCTCGCAGACCCGATGTCGGGCGCGAGACGGGGAGATACGGCGATCGCCCACTACGACACCCTGCTGCGCGAGCCGGGGTTCGCGAGCAAGCACACGCCCGATTTCGTGGTTCGAGTGGGCGATCTACCCGTCTCCAAGCCCTTGCGCACATGGCTTGCCGGACTTACGGACACGCGCCAGGTCGCGCTTGACCCGGAGTGCGCCTGGCAGGACCCGGCAAGCGCGCTGTGGGACTCGATCGCCGCCGACCCGACGCTGACATTGCGAGCACTCGCAGCGCTTCTCGTCAAAGATTCGCCTGAGGCAGGCAACGACGCAACGCCAGCCACCCTGCGCAACGCCGAGTCCGAGCCTCCGGGCGCTACGCGAACCGCCCCGGACTGGCTGGCAAGCTGGCGCAGCGCGGACGAGAACGCATCCGAGGCGATCCTCGGGGTGCTCGCGACAAGCGGTCTGAGCGAGCCGGTGGTGGCAACCGAGCTCGGCGTGCTGCTATCCGAGCAGACGACCCTATTCGTGGCCTCCTCGATGCCGGTGCGCGACATCGAGACGTTCTGGCCGGTGCGTCCCGATCCACCGCGAGTGCTGTGCAACCGCGGCGCAAACGGAATCGACGGAACGGTCTCGAGCGCGTTCGGCGCAGCCGCATCCGGCCGTGGCAGTGTGGTGCTGCTGATCGGCGACGTGGCGCTCGCCTACGACATCGGCGGCCTGCTCGCCGCGAGCCGCCTGGATCTGAAGCTGACGATCGTGCTGCTGAACAACGACGGTGGCGGGATCTTCGACTTCCTGCCGGTCGCTCGTGCAGAGACGGCACGCGAGCCGGAGCCTCTGGCAACAGACCACTCCGGGGCGAGCGAGGTAAACAGGCAAGACATCTACACCCGTCATATTGCCACGCCGACGGGCCTCGACTTCGCGCGCGCCGCGGCACTGTACGGACTCCAGCACGAGTGTGTGGCCGACGTCGCAACCTTTCGCCGCGCGCTGGAGCAGGCCCTCGCGGCCCCCAGCTCGGCGATCGTCGAAGTGCGCACGGAGCGCGGCGCAAATGTCGAGCTTCATCGACGCGTGTGGAGCGCCGTGAGCGGCACGCTCAACCGGTGAGCAGCGGCAGGAGCGCCTGCAACTTGGTCTCCGTCTCCACCAGCTCGGTAGGAGGATCGGAGCCGCGCACGATCCCGTTGCCCGCGTAGCAGCGAGCAACGTTGCCGCGCAAGAGCGCGCAGCGCAAAGCGACGCAGAACTCGCCGTCGCCGGTGGCGTCGGTCCAGCCAACCGGCCCTGTGTACCAGCCACGGTCGAGACCCTCCAGCGCCGGGATCAACTCCAGAGCCGGCGCCGCGGGCTCGCCGCCGATCGCCGGGGTTGGATGGAGCAGCCCGGCGAGTTCGATCGCCTCCACCGGCGCGGCCAGCTGGGCGCGAATCGGGGTCGCAAGATGTTGGATGTTGGCGATCCGCACGAGCGTGGGCTCGGGAGCGGCGGCGACCCAGATCGCGTAGCGATTGAGGGTGCGCTCGATCCGCCGCGCGACGATTGCGTGCTCCTCGCGGTAGCTCTCATCGCGCATCAGTCGCTCGCCGAGATGGGCGTCAACGGCGGGATCGGCGCTGCGACGGGTGGAGCCCGCGAGGGCGATCGTGCTGACGCGCTGGCCCTCGCGACGCACCAGCAGCTCGGGGCTGGCGGCGATCAGTGTCGCGTCCCCGCGCCCGACGCAGAACACGAAGCAGGAGGGGAACGCGTCGCGCAGCACGCCAAACAGGGCCGCCGGGTCGTATTCGCTCGGCGCGTGGACCTGCACCTCGCGGGCGAGCACGATCTTCTGGATGCGCTCCGCGCGGATCATCTCGACGGCGCGACCGACCGCGGCCTCGTAGTGCTCGGGGGGCATGCCGCTCGACACGTGAAAGCGTCCGGTCGGCGCGGGGTCGAGCAGCGCCAGTGGGCTTGCCGAGAGCTCCTCCAGGCGACTGCTCAGGCGGGTGAGCAGATCCTCGCTGGTGTCGTCGGGTTGCGCGAGCGCGGCCAGTGTGAGCCGCACGTGGCGCTTGCCGTCGCGCTGCTCGCGAGCGAGCGCAACTTCGGGGACGAGCAGCGACGCTGGTTGAAAGCCCTCCCATGCGTGCGAGGACCCACCGTCGGGATCGAAGGCGAAGCCCCCGACCGCGACCGGCCCCCCACTCCCCGGATCGCCGGGTGGGTCGGCGACCGCGGCAGCCGACAGCACGCGCCAGCGGTCGGCGACCGCGGCGAAACGGTCGGGACCGGCGTCCTCCAGACACACGACCTGTCCGAGCGCCGCGAGCGCCGAGCCACCGCGGTCGGGTTGCTCGAAGACGAACCATGGCTCGCCCGCGCGTCGCGAGGCGCACACGACGGTAGCCGGGTCGACGTCATCCGGCAGCGCACGGGTGATTGTCGCAAGCGTCGGCCTGCCCGAGCGACGGGCGCGCTGCAGTGCCAGCTCGAGCCGCGCGTGCAACCGTTCGCTGTCTGAGTCGCTCAGCGCGAAAGGTGCGTGCTCGCCGGCCTGGAGCACTCCTACGTCTCGGCCCTGCCGCGTGCGATCGCTATCTCGCCGGTGCGCATCATCTCGATCAGGCCAAACGGCCGGACCATGCTCTCGAACGCCTCGACCTTGTCGGTGGTGCCGGTGACCTCGACGATCACCGAGCGCTTGGTCACGTCGACGACCTTGCCGCGAAATATCTCGGCGATCTGCATCAGCTCGCCACGTTGGGCGCCGTCGGCGGAGATCTTGAACAGGGCGAGCTCGCGCGCAACCGTGTCGGTCGGCTCCAGATCGCGGATCTTCAGCACGTTGATGAGCTTGTGCAACTGCTTTGTGACCTGGTCGATCGGATGGATCGCCCCGTTGACGGTGAGCGTGACGCGCGAGATGTGATCGTCGTCGGTCGGCCCAACCGTGAGCGTGTCGATGTTGAAGCCGCGCCTGGCGAACAGCCCGGCGATGCGAGTGAGCACGCCGGACTTGTTCTCCACAAGAATCGAGAGAACGTGCTTGCGTCCCGAGCGCAGGTTGCCGGAGGCTTGCAGGGCCTCCAGGCTCAACGGTTCCTTGGTGGCTGGTTCGCTCATCGGTGAGACCCTCCATCCGTGCGGAGATCCTGGTGCGCGCTCATCCCACCATCTCCCTGGCGGCCTGCCCGGCGGGGATCATCGGATAGGTGTTCTCCTCGCGGGTGACCTTCACGTCGACCACCACCGGTCCGTCGGTGTCGATCGCGCGCTTCATGTCCTCCACGAGCGTGGTCTTGTCGTCGAAGCGCATCCCGGTGGCGCCGTAGGCCTCGGCGAGCTTGACGAAATCGGGATAGTCGCCAATCTCCACGTGGCTGTAGCGCCCGTCCCAGAACAGCTCCTGCCACTGGCGCACCATGCCGAGGTAGCCGTTGTTCATGATGAACACCTTGATCGGGATTTTCTCCTGAGCGCATGTGGCGAGCTCCTGGGCGTTCATCTGCACCGAGCCGTCGCCGGCGATGCAGCAGACGGTTCTATCGGGACAGCCGACGGCCGCGCCCATCGCCGCGGGCAGACCGAAGCCCATCGTGCCGAGGCCGCCGGAGTTGATCCAGCGGCGGGGCGCGGGGAAGTCGTAGTACTGGGCGGCCCACATCTGATGCTGACCGACGTCGCTGGTGACGATCGCCTCGCCCCGGTCGCCTCGTGCAGCGCCTTGATCATGTACTGCGGCTTGATCTCGGTGTCGGTCGAGTCCTCGTAGGCGAGCGGGTACTTCTCGCGCCAGCCTTCGATCCGCGTCCACCACGTCGTCCAGTCGGTCGCCGGGTCGGCGCTCGAGCGCGCGGTACTCGACCAGCAGCTTGGCGAGCACGTGCTTGGCGTCGCCGACGATCGGGATGTGCGCGGGAACGTTCTTGGAGATCTCGGCCGGATCGACGTCGATGTGGATGAACTTCGCGCGCGGCGCGAACTCGGAGAGCTTGCCGGTGATGCGATCGTCAAAGCGCGCGCCCACGGCACAGATCAGGTCGGCCTCGTCCATCGCGTAGTTGGCGGCGCGGGTGCCGTGCATGCCGAGCATCCCCAGCCACTGGGGATGCGGCGCCGGGAACGCGCCGAGGCCCATCAGCGTGCAGGTCACCGGGAAGCGGTCGGCGGTGGCGAACTCGGTCAGCTCGCCGGCGGCGTTCGCGTTGACCACCCCGCCACCCGCGTAGATCACCGGGCGGTGCGACGCAGCCAGCGCCTTCGCGGCCTGGCGGATCTGCTTCTGATTGCCCTCGAGCGTCGGCTGATAGCCGGGCAGGCGCACGTCGGTGACCGGCTCATAGTCGATCTCCGCGCGCGAGAGATCCTGGGGGATGTCGACCAGCACCGGCCCGGGACGGCCGCTGCGAGCGAGGAAGAACGCCTCGTGGATCGCGCGCGGGATTTCCAGCGGGTGCTGGATCATGAACGAGTGCTTGACGATCGGCATCGTGATTCCGATCGTGTCGGCCTCCTGGAAGCCGTCGGTGCCGAGCAGCTCGGTGCGCACCTGGCCGGTGATGAACACGACCGGCACCGAGTCCATCATCGCGTCGCAGATCGGCGTGATCAGGTTTGTGGCGCCGGGGCCGCTGGTGGCGAACGCGACGCCGACCTTGCCCGTCGCCTTTGCGTAGCCCTCGGCGGCGTGTCCGCCGCCGGCCTCGTGGCGCACCAGGATGTGGCGGATGCCACCGTCGACGAACGCGTCGTAGGTGGGGAGGTTGGCGCCACCGGGCAGGCCGAAGACGACATCCACGCCCTCCGCCTTCAGGCATTCCATCACTGCGTCAACCGCGCGCATTGCACCGACCTCCTTTCGCTCTCGTAGACGGGTTGACAAAGCCAGCGAGGACATCAACGGCCCTCGCTTTCGGCAAAGTCCAGTGTAACAGCGGGTTTTCCCGCCGCGATGGCGCGTTCCTGCTCTCAGGAGGAGCCGATGGCGATCGCCGATGCCGAGCACGATCGCGCCCGCCGACGGTGACCACGATCAGCGAGGAGCGCATCGAGACATCGAGGAAGCGGTTGCGGACCCAGGCGATCACGAACAGCTCGACGGCGACCACGAGCCGGCGACCAGCAGCGCCTTGTGACGTTCGACGATCAGGAACGGGAGCGTGTGGAAGACGCCACCGAGCGCGGTCATGCCGCCGGTGATGGTGCCGCGCACGACCGCCGAGCCGCGCCCGGTCTGCTCGCCGGTATCCGAGAGCGCCTCCGACGAGCCCATGCTGATCCCCGCGCCGAGCGCGGTCGAGAGGCCGACGAGAACGCCGTGTGCGAGTTGGAGGAGATCGCCGCCGCGAAGATCGGCGCGAGCGAGGAGACGGTGCCGTCGATCATGCCCACGAGCGCGGGCTGCACCACACGCAGCACGAACGAGCGCTCGTCTTCGAATCCGGCGCGATGGATCAAGCGCGCTATCAACGACTCGCCGGCACTGCTCGGCGGTCGCTCTGCGTCGCGGACATGCACGACAGAGTATGCGAACGGACCACTTAGGGCGGCCGAAATCGGCTTAGGCAAGCCGAAGTTGAGGCAACTGCACGAAATGGGAGAGCCGACGGATCAGCTTGCGTGCGCTGCGATTTCGCGCTCGACCGCCTCCGGCGCGAGCACCTGTCGGGGAACTCGAGCTCCGCGCCGCAGCGGGTGCAGAGCGCGTCGTAGATCTTCGTGACCCGCCCGCAGTGGGGCACTGGCGGCGCAGCTCGTCGCGCTCGAAGCGGTAGACGATCGCGGCCATCAGACCGATGAACGGGCACGACCGCGGAGATCAGGAACCACAGCATGAACGAGCTGCCCTTGATCTTGCCGACGATCCCGCCGGCCAGCCCGAAGCAGAAAGCGATGACGAGATAGGCCATGGAGCGTCACCGAAGCAGCTGTCGCCCACTGACGAGCGGCCTTCAGAACAGGACGCGCCATGCCCAGACGAGGGCCACTATCGCCGCGATGACGAGGATCGGGACGAAGAGCGCCGTCACGATGCCGATGACGAGCTTCACCAGGATCCACGCCGCGAGCAGCAGCACCAGCACCGCGAGGACATGCGACCAAACGCTCCCGAGCGCGCCTGAGGCTCCATCTGCGACTGATTCATACTCAGAGCGTACCTCGATCAGGTCGTCCACCACGGGTGGCGTCTGGGTGCCGGCCGGGCAGGATCGGACACCCTGCCCGGCCGCACTCCGTCGACGCCGACCGAGGGAGGGGACATCGAGGTGAGGCTTGGCCAGGCTTGGCCCTACTACCGTCCGCTGGCAGGAGCCCCGCGGCACGTTCCCCCGAGCACGGCGCCGGCGGGCGATCCGACCTGGGCGCGTCCGACGCTGGTGAGTCGATAGCGTCGGATGCGCGGCCCCTGACCTGGAACGTCCGCGGCGTCCTCGGGCAGCAGGAGAAACCGCCGAGGAGGATGAGCCATCGAGGTTTGGATCGGCCTGTTCATGACGAGCATATTGGCGCGCGAGGCGCCGCGCTGCGCTTTGGCCTGACGTCCAAAATGTGGCGATGCGGCGCGTGTTCGGAGTGCCGAGATGCCGCAGCGCGGGCCGTCAGATGCCGAGCTGCTCGTGCACCAGCCGCGTGACCTCGCCGCCGTCGGCGCGGCCCTTGGTCTCGCGCATGACGTAGCCCGACGATCGGGCCGATCGCCTTGGCGTTGCCCGCGCGGATCCTCTCGGCGGCGTCGGCGTTGGCCTCGAGCGCCGCGGCGACGATCGGCGCGAGCTCGTCCGCCGCCGTCGAGCGCCGCGAGCCCCTCGGCCGCGACGATCGCGGCCGGGTCGCCGCCCTCGGCGAGCAGCCGGTCGAGCACCTGGCGGCGCGGCGCCGACGTTGACCGCTTGGCGCCGACCAGCCCGACGAGCGCCGCGAGCGCGGCCGGCGTGACGCGCGAGTCGGTCCGCGCCGGGTCCTCACCGTCGCCCAGGCGCGCGAGCAGGTCGGCGGTGACCCAGTTGGCGAGCGTCTGCGGCGCGGCGCGCGGGATCCGCCTCGGCGGCGAGCGCCGCCTCGAAGTAGTCGCCGAGCTCGGCGCGGAAGGCGAGCCGTGCGCGCGCTGTCGGCGGTCAGGCCGAGCTCGCGCTCGTAGCGCTCGGCGCGCGCCGCCGGCAGCTCGGGCATCGCGGCGCGCGGCCGCGGCGAGCATCTCCTGGTCGATCGCGACCGGCACGAGGTCGGGCTCGGGGAAGTAGCGGTAGTCGTGCGCCTCCTCCTTGGAGCGCAGCGAGGTGATCGCTGCCGGTGGCGGGGTCGAAGTGCAGCGTCTCCTGCTCGACCTGCCCGCCGCCGTCTGCAGGATCGCTTCCTGGCGGGCGATCTCGGCGCGGATGCCGCGCTCGAGGAAGCGGAACGAGTTCATGTTCTTCAGCTCGGTCTTGGTGCCGAGCTCGCTCGCTGCCCGCGGGGCGCAGCGAGATGTTGGCGTCGCAGCGCAGCGAGCCCTCCTCCATGTTCACGTCGCTGACGCCGAGCTGGCGCAGCGTCGTGCGCAGCAGCCTCAGCCACTCGCCCGCCTGCTCGGCCGAGCGCAGGTCGGGCTCGGTGACGATCTCCGCCAGCGGCGTGCCGCCGCGGTTGAAGTCGACGATGCTCGCGTCGGAGCCGTGGATGCGCCCGCTCGCGCCGACGTGGACGAGCTTGGCGGCGTCCTCCTCGAGGTGCACGCGATGGATGCGCACCTCGCCGAGCCGGCCGCCGCGGCACAGCGGCTCGTCGTACTGGGAGATCTGGTAGCCCTTGGGCAGGTCGGGATAGAAGTAGTTCTTGCGGTGGAAGATCGAGCGCGGCGCGAGCTCGCGAGCCGAGCGCCAGCCCGATCATCAGGCCGAAGTGGATCGCGCGCGCGTTGGCCACCGGCAGGCTGCCGGGCAGGCCCGAGGCAGACGGGGCAGGTGCGCGTGTTCGGCGGCTCGCCGAAGGACAGCTCGCAGCCGCAGAACATCTTCGTGCGCGGTCGCCAGCTGGACGTGGATCTCCAGGCCGATGACGGGCTCGTAGTCGGTCAGCGCGCCGCGTCCGCCGGCCGCCGTCGCTGCGGCGCTCAGACACGGGCGGCGCTCCGTCGAAGCCGATCGCCTGCTCGAGCGCGTGGGCGGCGTCGAGCAGGCGGTTCTCGCTGAACGCCGGGCCCGGCGATCTGCAAGCCGACGGGCAGGCCCGTCGCTCGAGGCCGCAGCGGGATCGAGATCGCCGGAATCCCGGCCAGCGACATCGGCACGGTGCAGAAGTCGTTCAGGTACATCGCCAGCGGATCGCCCGTCTTGGCGCCGAGCTCGAAGGCCACGGTCGGGGCTGGTCGGGCGTGACGATGAAGTCGACGCTGCGCGAACGCGGCGCCGAAGTCCTCGGCGATCTTCGTGCGCACGCGCTGCGCGCGCCCGTAGTAGGCGTCGTAGTAGCCGGAGGAGAGCGCGTAGGTGCCGAGCATGATCCGCCGCTTGACCTCCGCGCCCGAAGCCGTCGTGGCGGGTGCGCGTGTACATGTCGAGCAGGTCCTCGGCGTCCTCGGCGCGCAGCCCGTAGCGCACGCCGTCGAAGCGCGCGAGGTTCGACGAGGCCTCGGCCGGCGCGAGCACGTAGTAGGCCGACAGCGCGTGCGGGCGCGTGCGGCAGGCGCACACGCTCGACGCTCGCGCCGAGGCGCTCGGCCGCGCGCAGCGCGGCCTTGAAGGCCGCGAGCACGCCCGCCTCGATGCCCTCGCCCGTCAGCTCCGTCGGGCACGCCCAGCCGCACGCCGTCCAGCCGCTCGGCGCTCGGCAGCGCGATCCGCTCGCGGGAAGCGCAGCGAGGTGGCGTCGCACTCGTCGCGGCCGACCATGTGGCGCAGCAGCAGCGCGGCGTCGGTCACGTCGCGCGTGAGCGGCCCGGCCTGGTCGAGCGAGGAGGCGAACGCGATCATCCCGTAGCGCGAGACCGCGCCGTAGGTCGGCTTCAGCCCGACGATCCCGCACAGCGCCGCGGGCTGGCGGATCGAGCCGCCGGTGTCGGTGCCGAGCGCCCACGGCGCGAGCCCGGCGGCGACCGCCGCGGCGCTGCCGCCGGAGGAGCCGCCGGGCACGCGCGCGCGGTCCCACGGGTTGCAGCACCGGGCCGAAGGCGGAGTTCTCGTTCGAGGAGCCCATCGCGAACTCGTCCTGGTTGGTCTTGCCGAGCAGCGGCGCGCCCGCGCCTGCGAGCCGCTGCGACGACGGTGGCCGTGTAGGGCGGGCGGTAGCCCTCGAGGATGCGCGAGCCGGCCTGGCTCGGGCACGCCCTCGGTGCAGAACAGGTCCTTGACCGCGAGCGGCACGCCGCCGAGCGGCGCGTCGGCGCGACGGCGCCGCCGCGAGCGCCGCCGCTCGGCGACCCAGGTGAAGCAGTTCAGCTCGTCGGCGCGCGGCGCGCGCGCGGTAGGCCTCGAACAGCTCGTCCGCGCGAGCTCGCCGCGGCGAGCGCTCGCGTGGCCGCGGCGGCCGTCAGCTCGAGCAACTCGCCGGTGCTCATGCGAGCCGGCCCTGAGCGTGTGGCCCATCGCTCATGCCTGCGGGCTCGGGACCGGGAAGCCGTCGTCGCTGACTGCGGGCGCCTGCGCGAGCACGACCTCGCGCGGCAGCGACGCGCGCGGCTCGTCGGCGCGCAGCCGCCGGTCACCTCGACGACGTGCGTGGTCGGCGGGACCCGTCGAGGTCGAGCTCGCCGATCTTCGCGATGTGGTCGAGCACGGCCGAGAGCTCGCGCGCCATCGGCTCGACCTCATCCTCGTCAGCTGCAGGCGCGCCAGGCGGGCGACGTGCAGAACCTCGTCGCGGTCGATCACGACGGCGCATTCTAGCGCGGCGGCGTTTGCGCGGCTCGGGCGTGGCGCGGCGGGTAGACGCGATGTGCGTTCGTCGCGCATCGACTGCCACGCGCCGGCGAGGATCAGCGACGCGCCGGCCAGCGCCAGCCAGGTGCCCGCACACAGCGAGGTGGCGCCATGCGGGCGCTCGAGCACCCGCACGATCGCAGCGATCGCGGCGATCAGCCCGAACAGCGTGCTCCACACGGCGGCCGCCACCGGCAAAGCGGGCGTGCGCTCGGTGACCGTGGTGACCACGAGCGCCAGGGCGCCGAGCGCGGCGACATGATCAGCACGACCGCCGGCCCGAACGTGTCCCAGGCGCTGAGCAGTGCCGCCGGCGTTTTCATACCAGGGCAGCGTGAGCGCGACGATCGCCGCAGATCGCACCCGCGCAGTGCGATCAGCTCGCCGGAGCGCAGCCGCGTGCAGCTTCACTCGGTGCCTCGCTCGCCGGGCAGCGGGCAGCCTGCAGCGTGTTGCGCAGCAGCATCGCGATCGTCATCGGCCCGACCCCGCCGGGCACCGGCGTGATCGCGCTGGCGACCTCGGCGACCGCCGCGAAGTCGACGTCGCCGACGAGCCCGCTCTTGTTGCCGGCCTGCTCGGGGGTGAGGCGGTTCATGCCGACGTCGATCACGACCGCGCCGGGCTTGACGAACTCGCGCGCCGATCAGGCGCGGGCGCCCGACCGCCGCGATCAGGACGTCCGCGCGCGCGCACACCTCGCGCAGGTCGCGCGTGCGCGAGTGGCAGACGGTGACGGTCGCGTTGGCCGCCAGCAGCAGCTGCGCCATCGGCTTGCCGAACAGGTTCGAGCGGCCGACGACGACCGCCTCGGCGCCCTCGAGCTTCGCGTCGACGCTCGCGAGCAGCTCCATCACGCCCGAGGGGGTGCACGGCCGCAGGCCCGGCCGCCCGAGCGAGAGCAGCCCGGCGTTGACCGGCGTGAGCCCGTCGACGTCCTTGCGCGCGTCGATCAGGCCGGTGAGGCTCGGCCCGTCGAGGTGCGCGGGCAGCGGCAGCTGCAGCAGCACGCCGCTGACGGCTGGATCGCCGTTCAGCGCCTGCAGCTGACCCGCCACCTGCTCATGCGCGGCGTCCGCCGGCAGGCGTTCGTCGAACGGAGTCATCCCGACCTCGGCGCACGCGCGCTGCTTGCCGCCGACATAGACCGCCGAGGCGGGGTCCTCGCCGACGAGCACCGTCGCGAGGCCCGGGCGGCGCGCCCTGCGCCACGAGCTCGGCGACGTCGCGCGCCACCTCGCCGCGCACGCGCGCGGCGATCGCCTTGCCGTCGATGATCGTGGCGGTCACGGATTAGATCGTATTGATGATGTTCCCGTCGGTGCGCGCACCGACGGTGGGGACCTACATGTAGGTCCCCAAACCGGGCCGCATGCGCCCGGTTCCTGACAGTGCATGCACTGTCAGGCCGACCGGTACATGTACCGGTCGGAACAGCAAAACACCGACCTATCACCGGCGGCTGACCGGCGCGTAGTCGGCCATCAGCTTGCGCTCCGAGCCGTCGCCGGCGAAGCGCACCACGATGATCCCGTCCGGCTCCACGCCGGTGACGACGCCCTCGCCGAAGGCGGCGTGGACGACGTCCTCGCCGAGGCGGAATGAGGCGGTGGGGCCGATCGAGCGAGATGCGCGAGGCCCAATCGCCACCGCCTCCCCCGCGAGCGCCCGCGCCGGCAAAGCCGCCGACCCCGGCGCCGGCGCCGGCGCCCGCGGCAATGCGCGCACCCCCGGGCCGTGGCGCCGGGAGCTCCTCACGCCGGACAGCTCGGCGGGGATCTCGTCCAGGAAGCGGCTCGCAGGCCGTAGGTCTGGGCGCCGAACACCGCGCGCCGGCGCGCGTAGGTCAGGTACAGCTCGCGCATCGCGCGCGTGACGCCGACGTAGAAAAGCCGGCGCTCCTCCTCCAGGCCGCCTTCGTCGAGCGCGCGCTGAGTGGGGGAACACGCCCTCCTCGCAGCCGGCGATGAACACGATCGGGTACTCGAGGCCCTTGGCGTTGTGCAAGGTCATCAGCGTCACCAGACCCTCGTCGTCGCGGCGCGAGTCGGCGTCGGCCACCAGCGCGATCTGCTGCAGGAACAGCTCCAGCGTGTCGCCCTCCGCGCTCGTGCTGGCGTCGAACTCGCGCGCGACCTCCACAAGCTGTTGGAGGTTCTCGATGCGCCCCTGCGCCTCGAACGCCTTTTCGCCGTGACCGACCGACTCCGCCTCGAGCGCTTCGACGTAGCCGCTGCGCGCAAGCACCGCCTCCATCATGTCGCCCACCGGAATGTCGTCCGCGGCCAATGTCGCGAGCTCCTCCATCGTCGTCATGAAGCGCTGCAGCGACTTGATCGCGGCGGCGCCCAGCCCGGGGATGCGATCGGCGGCCGCCGCCACCTCCCACACCGATACGCCCACGCTGGCGGAGTGGGCGACGATCCGCGACAGCGAGGTCTGCCCGAGCCCGCGCCTGGGCGAGTTGGCGACGCGCTGGAAGCTCACCACGTCGAACGGGTTGGCGATCCACGTCAGGTAGGCGATCGCGTCCTTGATCTCCGCACGCTCGTAGAACTTGGTGCCGCCGATCACCTGATAGGCGATCTCGCGTCGCACGAGCGTGTCCTCGATCACGCGCGACATCGCGTTGGTGCGGTAGAAGACCGCGATCTCCGAGCGCGAGGCGCCCTCGTCGACCAGGCGCTCCATCTCGCCGACCACGAAGCGCGCCTCGGCGTGCTCGTCCTCCATGCCGCGCACCCTGATCGGACTGCCCTGGCCGTTCTCGCTCCACAGCTGCTTGGCGATCCCGCCGCGGTTGTTGGCGATCACCGCGTTGGCGGCGGAGAGGATCGTTTGCGTCGAGCGATAGTTCTGCTCCAGCTTGACCACCCGCGCGTCGGGGAAGTCCTCGGTGAAGTCGAGGATGTTCGATACGTCGGCTCCACGGAAGCTGTAGATCGACTGTGAATCGTCGCCCACCACCGCCAGGTTGCGATGGCCGGGGATGTTCACGCGCTCGCCCCGCGCGTGGGCTTCGCGCGGCCCCCACCGACGAGCAGCTGCAGCAGCCGGTACTGAGCGTGGTTGGTGTCCTGGTACTCGTCCACGAGCACGTGCTTGAAGCTCTGCGCGTAGCGCGTGCGCACATCCTCGAACAGCTCGAGCAGGTTGACCGTGCGAAACAGCAGGTCGTCGAAGTCCATCGCGTTCATGCGCAGCAGCTCGCTCTCATACAGCTGATACACCTCGGCCAGCATCTGCTCGAACGGCGAGCCGATCGCCTGCTGCAGCAGTCCGAGGCGGCGAGCAGCTTGTTCTTGGCCTGGGAGATCTGGCTGTGGATCGCCGCCGGCGCGAAGCGCTTGGGGTCGACGCCGACCTCCTCGATGCAGCGCTTGACCATCCGCCGCGAGTCGGCCTGATCGTAGATCGTGAACCGGCGAGGTATAGCCCAGGCGCTCGGCGTGCGCGCGCATGATGCGCGCGCAGGCCGCGTGGAAGGTCATCAGCCACATGCGTGCGCGGGACCTGATTCCGCTTCCAAGCAAGCGCTCGACACGCCCGCGCATCTCCTGGGCCGCCTTGTTGGTGAACGTGATCGCGAGGATCTCGCTCGGGTGCGCTTGCTCGGTGAAGATCAGAAACGCGACGCGGTGGGTGAGCACGCGCGTCTTGCCGCTGCCGGCGCCCGCGAGGATCAGCAGCGGACCCTCGCCATGGGTCACCGCCTCGCGCTGGGGCTCGTTGAGGCCATCGAGCAGCGACCGCACCCGCTCGGAATGGTCCTCCGGCGAGACCTGCACGGACTCGGAGCGGTTGTTCTCGGCCATCCGTTGGAGCATAGAAGCGGGGTCGGCCGTGAGCCACGACTCAAGCGCCGATGTATCGAGTGGGACCGCGCGGGCTTTGCGCCGTAACGTTCGCCGCGTGAACATCACTGACGAGGTCCGCGAATCCTGCGCTCAGATCGCCGCCGACGCCCGCTCGGTGCGGATCGACCTCGACGCGGCAGCTTCCGTGGTGGCCTCAACGCAGGCTCCCACACTCGACCCTGAGCGTCACTACCTGGAGGGCGAGCCGGCCGACGTGGCCGACTACATGCTCGCGCTGGACACGATCAACTTCGGCTCAGGCTGGTTTCCGACGTTGCGCAAGCGCCAACTGAGCCACAACCCACACAGCCGGCCCGTCAGCGGCTACTTCACAGTGTCGTGGGCGCTCGCAGACCACGTGCGCGCGCACGGCCCACCCACCTCCGCGTGGCTTTCGCAGCATGGGCACGGTTGAGATCGCGGCGATCCTCGGCCAGCGTCCGGACCACGAGCTGATGAGCCTTTATGCACAGGCCTTGCGCGCGCTGGGGCGTTTCCTTGGCGCGTCTCCTGACGCTGGGGACCGTCTTCTCGGCAGCGCCTCCCCCGGCTCCCCGGCCGGGCCAACCCGACCCACGCGCCACGCGCGTCGGGCGCTCGACCTGGTGGAGGAAGCAGGCGGCTCCGCTGTGGGGCTCGCCGAAATGCTCGCACGCGGCATGGCGATGTTCGACGATCGCGGCTTCTACAAGCGTGCTCAGATCGTCGCCAATGACCTCGCGCTCGCCGGTGTGGCCGAGTTCGCCGACCTCGATCGCCTGACCGATCTTCGCCGACAACCTCGTGCCGCACGTGCTGCGCTGCGACGGCGTGCTCGTGTACGACGACGAGCTGGCAGCGCACATCGACGACGGCGAGCACCTCACGCTCGGGAGCGCCGAGCGTGAGATCCGCGCGTGCGCGGTGCACGCCTGCGAGCTGATCTCACAGCGCACGGGCGTACCGGCACGAACGATCGACACCTGGCTGTGGACGCGCGGACAGGGAGCTCAGTACAAGTCGCGCCCACGCCACCGCTGTCGAACTGTCTTTTACTGAGGCAACGCCATGCGTCAGACATGGTGTCCGTACCGCACGCCTGTCCCCCACCCAACCGGCGCCGGCCGGAACTCTCGGCTCAACCTCCGGCTGGGTTAGGGCCCTTCACCGTGCGCAGTGGACGAACCTCGGCGGGCGGCCCCGCCTCCTCACCAGACAACTCCGCGACCGCGCGCTCGAGCGCGCCGATGCGGCTGGCGAGACCCTGGATCGCCTCGGCGATCGGATCGGGGAGATGGATCCAGTCGGCGTCGGGGCCCTCCGGGCGGCGCCCGTCGACTCGCACCGGGTGACCCGGATTGCCGACGACCGTCGAGTTGGGCGGCACGTCGACGATCACGACGCTGTTGGCGCCGATCTTCGCGCCATGGCCGATCGTGATCGGACCGAGCAGCTTGGCGCCGGATCCGATCGTCACGTTGTCTTGCACAGTGGGATGGCGCTTGCCGGTGACAAAGCCCGTGCCGCCGAGCGTGACGCCCTGATAGAGCGTGACATCATTGCCGATCTCGGCGGTCTCGCCGATCACCACGCCGGAGCCGTGGTCGATGAACAGACCCTTGCCGATGGTGGCGGCCGGGTGGATCTCGATCCCGGTCAGCGCGCGCGAGAAGAGCGCGATCGCGCGCGGCAGCAGCGGCACTTCAGAGGCGTGCAGCGCGTGTGCCACGCGATGTGACAACAACGCCTGGATGCCGGGCCAGGTGACAACGATCTCCACGGGCGCCACTCCACATGCGGCGGGATCGCGATCGCGTGCGACCTCGACGTCGCGGCGGAGCTCCCTTGCGACCCGTGTGACGGTGCCGATGCCGAGCATGGATAAAGCGTAGCGGGCTCATTCCGCACAAGGGAATGAGCACACCGACCAAATTCAGACGCAGAGACCGGAATGTGGGATCGGGCGAGATGCAAACCGCTCAGGATGGAGCGAAGAACGCTTGCGAGACGTAGCGCTCACCCGAGTCGGGCATGATCGTGACGATCCGCTTGCCCTTGCACTCTGGCCGTCCCGCCACCTGCAAGCTCGCCCACAGCGCCGCACCGCAGGAGATACCGGCGAGCAGGCCCTCACGCTTGGCACAACTCCAGGCCGTCTGGATCGCGTCGTCGTCTGAGACGGGAATCACCTCGTCAATCAGCTCGCGGTTGAGCACGGACGGCACGAATCCCGCACCGATCCCCTGGATGCGGTGCGGCCCCGGCGGCGCGCCGGAGAGGACCGCGGAGCTCTGTGGCTCGACCGCGACGATCCGCAGTCCCGGGTTGCCACGACGCAAGTATTCCCCGACGCCGGTGATCGTGCCGCCGGTGCCGACACCCGCCACGAGCACATCCACGCGCCCATCGAGCGCTCGCTCGATCTCCGGACCGGTCGTGCGCCTGTGGGCCTCGGGGTTTGCCGGATTGGAGAACTGGTCGGGCAGGAACACGTCAGGATCGCGTGCCATCTCCCGCGCTGCCTGCACCGCCTCGCTCATCCCGCCAAGCGACTCGGTGATTTGCACGCTTGCGCCATACAGCTTCAGCAGGATCTCGCGCTCGCGACTCATACCCTGCGGGAGCGTCAGCACCAGGTCATAGCCCTTGGCCGCGCACACGAACGCGAGCGCGATGCCGGTGTTGCCGCTGGTGGCCTCCACGATCGTGCTGCGGCCCGGCTCGATGCGCCCTTCGGCCTCGGCGGCCTCGATCATCGCCACGCCGATCCTGTCCTTGACGCTACCCCCCGGATTGAACGCCTCAAGCTTTGCGTACAGCTCGACGCCGGTCTCCTGCGCTGGGGTCCCCTCGAGGAGCTGCCGCAGTCGCAGGACCGGCGTGTTGCCCACAAGCTCTGCAATGTTGATCGGGATTGACCCCATATCGCCTACGACAATAGTGGGCGAGTCCGATCCGCGGTGGGCGACTCCGATCCGCGGCGCCTGGCAGACCAGGACCGGTGAGCGCCGCCACCAGGGCCGCGGCGCTTGCGCTCGATTCCCACTGGCGAGCCGGCAGGCAAACGCTTGTGGAGCGGTTCAGATGTGGTACATGCTCGCGCCGGCCTCGCGCGCTTCGCGCTCGATCACGTTGGCGATCGTGGTGGCCTCGAGCACCTCACGGGCGGCCCTTGCGGCATCGCCGAACACGCCCTGCGCGTCGCGGCCGAGTGGACCGTCGAGCAGCTCTACCACCTCGAGCACGCTCACCTCCGCAGGATCGCGAGCAAAGCGGTAGCCGCCCTTCACTCCACGCTGCGAGCTGACCACGCCGGCGCGTCGGAGCACCGCGAACAGCTGCTCCAGGAACTGCACGGGCATCTCGCGACGGCGTGCGAGCTCGCCGATCGGCACGGGAGCCGTGCCACTGGAGCGACCGAGCTCGGCCAGCGCGGCCACCGCATAAGGGGACTTGCTTGTTATCGAGATCATCGCGGGTAGCCGCGATGCTACGCGTCTACAGCCAACCGCGCTCTGTCGCGATCAACACCGCTTGGGCGCGATCGACCGCGCCGAGCTTGCCGTAGATGTTGTGCAGGTGCGTGCGCACCGTGCTCGTGGAGAGCGTGAGCTCGTGGGCGATCTGCTTGTAGACCTTGCCTTCGGCCAGCCGTTGCAGAACCCCGAGCTCGCGACCTGACAGCGGACAGGGATCGACCATGCGCTGGCGTTGGGCTGAGGCGCTTGGCATCTCGTACATCACCCGGCGCAGCTCCTCCGGCCCGAGGCCGAGCGTGCGCGCGCAGGAGAGCATCTCAGCGGGCGCGACGGGGGCTCCGTGGACGTAGTGGGCGAGCATGTCGGCGAGACGCACAAACGCAGCCTCGCCACTCGCGTCGGCGTTGTGGTGACGCTCGATCGCCGTGGCGATGCCCGACGGCAACCCCCAACGACGCGCCAGCACGCCCCCTACGAGCGCGTGATCCACGCCGAGCTCGCGACGTTCCCGATGGATGCGCTTCTCCGGCGTTTGGCTGTCTTTTTTGACCTGGGCGACATAGCCCGGGTAGGCGTGCATCAGCACGAGCTTGCCGACATCGTGCAGCAGGCTCGTGACGGTCAGCCGATCGCGATGCTCGTAGCCGACCTCGGCCGCGAGGCGATCCGCGGCGTGTTGGGTGGCGAGCGCGTGCAGGCGGAAACGCTCGGGCTCGGCGTCCCATCCTTTGGAGCGCTCGAAGAAATCGAAAGTGCGCACCCTGCTGGCGATCGACAGCACCGCCGCGGGCGAGAGACGCTCGATTGCGCCCACGACCGTCTCGACACGATCGCCGGAGCTTTGCGCTGCGTTGGCGAGACGCATCACAGCGATGATCAGCGCGACATCGGACTCGACCGCGGTGACGATGTCGGCGGTGGCGACATTATCCTTGGAGACGATCGACAGCAGGCGAGTGCGGGACTCAGACAGGGCTGGATATGCGTCAAGCGCCTCGAAGGCGAGCATCAGACGACGGCCGTGGCCCTCGTTCTGGTGGCGCTCGCCCGACCCGCTCGTGCCGCTCGGGCGTTGCCCGAGCGCGGTGGAATCCGCGGAGTCGCTTCCGTGCGTTGGCTTTGTCACTGTTGCTTGCGTGCCCATGACACCTCTTGACGTGGGCGGCATCCGAGCCGTCCCATTTGATCGTCATGGCTCCTATCGGCAGCTCCACACGGTTTGTTGAGCGCCACCGAGTCTGGGCGCCGACTTGCTCGATCTAGCCGGCGACGGCGAGCGCGAGATCGATGCGCCGCAGGGTCTCCGCACGACCGAGCAGCACGACGCTCTCGAAGATGCCGGGTGAGATCGTGGTGCCGGCGATCGCGACGCGCACCGGCTGGTAGACCTCGCGGGGCTTCACAGCCCGATTCTCCACGATGCTCACAAGCGCATTCTGGACGCCCGCGAGGTCAAAGCTGTCTGAGTCTGAGAGCTTCGTGCGCGCATCGCCCAGCACCGCTAGCCCTCGCTCGCCCAACCAGCGCTCACGCGCGGAGTCCTCGGGCGCGATCTCACAGAAGAAGAAGCGCGCCAGCGGCCAGAAGTCGGCGAGCGTCTGGATCTTCTCCTGGCTGATCGCCACCGCGCCTTCGAGCAGCTCGTGGTCGCGCTCGGCGGCCTTCCCCGCGGGCGGGT
This sequence comes from uncultured Solirubrobacterales bacterium, assembly GCA_963715535.1. Lineage (GTDB taxonomy): Bacteria > Actinomycetota > Thermoleophilia > Solirubrobacterales > Solirubrobacteraceae > Palsa-744. The sequence continues at coordinate 692,843 of OY970251.1, forward strand.
CGGTGGCTCGTAGGTATTCCAGAACGCGCTCGGAGAGCTGTGAGACAGACAGTTCGCGGATGTAGATCCCGTCGAGCCAGCGCAGCTTGGTCTCGTCAAAGCGCGCGGGGTTGCGACTGACGCGTGCCAGCTCGAAGCGCCGCACGAGCTCATCGGTGGACATCACCGTCTCATCGTCGCCCGAGCCCCAACCGAGCAGCGCGAGGTAGTTGCGCACCGCCTCCGGCAGGTAGCCCGCGTCGCGCAGCTCCTGCACCGAGGCGGCCCCGTGGCGCTTTGAGAGCTTCTTGCCGTCAGGACCGTGCAGCAGCGGCAGGTGCGCATATAGCGGCTCGGGAGCGTCGGCGCCAAAGCCGGCGGCGCGGGCGGCTTCGAGCACGAGCAGCTGCTTGGGCGTGTTCGACAGGTGGTCCTCGCCGCGCACGACGTGCGTGATCCCCGCATCGAGGTCGTCGATCGCGACCGCGAAGTTGTAGAGCACCGAGCCGTCTGCGCGCGCGATCACCGGATCGTCGAGATGGACGTGTTCGAAAGTGGTCTCGCCACGGATCGCGTCGTGCACGACGGTCGCGCCTCCGGCGGGCACGTGCAGCCGCACGGCGCCCTCCTGCTCCGCCTCGCCGCGGAATCCACGCTCGGCGCCGTGCAACTGCTTGTAGGCGGCCACATCGGCGGCGGTGGCCGTGGACCGATAGGCGTGTCCACTCTCGAGCAGCGCCTGCAGCGCTTCCTGGTGGCGTGCGGCTCGCTCGGTTTGGAAGACTGGGCCCTCGTCCCAGTCGAGCTCGAGCCAGCGCAGTGCGTCGAGGATCTGCTCGACGTTCTCTGGAGTCGAGCGCTCGCGGTCGGTGTCCTCGATGCGCAGCAGCAGCGTGCCGCCGCTGTGTCTGGCCAGTAGCCAGTTGAACAGCGCCGTGCGGGCGCCACCGATGTGAAGCGCGCCGGTGGGCGATGGTGCGAAGCGAACTCTCATAGGATCCACCGCCCCATGCTAATCGGAGCGCACGTATCCCCGGCGGGCGGCTTGCCGAACGCGATTGAGCGAGGGGTGCAGCGCGGCTGTCGCGCGATCCAGATCTTCAACCAGTCGCCGCGCATGTGGCGCCCGACAGCCTTTCGCGAGCAGGACGTGGCGGCGTTCAGAGAGGCGATGGCGGACAGTCAGATCGACGCGGTGACGATCCACGCGGTGTATCTGCTCAACTGCGCAAGCGACGATCCAGACATCCGCGAGAAGTCGCTGGTGTCTCTGACCCAGTCGTTGCGCGTGGGACACGAGATTGGTGCGCACGGCGTGGTGCTGCATCCCGGCTCGGCCAAGACCGGAGATCCTGCTGCCGCGGTGAAGCGCGCCGGCGAGACGATCCGCGAGGCGCTGGCCGACAGCGAGGGGTGCCCACTCCATCTCGAGAACACCGCCGGCGCGGGCGGCACGCTGGGACGCTCGATCGATGAGCTGGCGGCGCTGCTCGAGGCTTCCGGTGGCGGCGAGCGGCTGGGATTGTGCCTTGACTCCTGCCACCTGTTTGCCTCAGGCTATGACATTCGCTCGCACGCCGGGATGGATGACCTCACTGGCGAGATCGAGCGGAAGATCGGGTTGGAGCGCGTCGGGTCGCTGCACCTCAACGACTCGCAGACCCCGCTCGGCTCCAACCGCGACCGGCACGCGAACGTCGGCCAGGGAGAGCTGGGAGAGGAGGGCTGCAAGGCGTTCTTGGCATCGCCATCGCTACAAGATCTCCCGTGCATCCTCGAGACCCCTGGGGTCAACCGCTCCGGCGCCACGCTCGAGGAGGTGCAGCTCGCCGTGAAGCTGCACGAGCAAGGCCTGAAGGAGCTGAAGAAGAAGAAGAAGAAGCGCTAGGCGATGGCAGCCAGCGCGGCGGACGGCGCCAATGCCGCTTCCAGCTCGGCGCGGACCCCCGGAGTGTGCTGAACACGGTAGGCCTCGCCTAGGCGCAGCAGGCGAGTGCCTGCGCTTGTGACCATCTCCAGAACGACCTCCGCGGGCCCCCGGTTGGTCTCGATGATGTCCTTGACGTCTTCGATCGCGCTCGCCGGCAGGTGCGCGGCGTGAACCTGCAAGTGCACTGGTTGAGCCGCGGCGGCCTGTGCCACCGAGCTTGCCCTAGCGTCGTTCTCGGCACGCTCGATCTCCTGCTCGGTGGGCGCGAACGTCTCGACCGACTGCACGACCAGGCAGGTCTTGCCGGCCTCCTTGTGGTCGACGCGACCACGGACGAGCACGACCTGGTCGACGGCCAGGGACGCCTCGTGCTCGGCGAGTGCCTTGCCGAACACGAGGATCTCGACTGTGCCTTCCAGGTCGTCGAGCGTGGCGAACATCATGTGATCGCCATTGCGCGTGCGGATGCGCTTGGCCTCGGTGACGATCCCCCCGACCGTCACCCAGTCCTTGTCGCGACGCTTGGCAAGCGCGGCCAGTGGACAGTCCGCGCGTGCCCGCAGGGCCTCGCGCATCGGCTTGAGCGGGTGCGCGGAGATGAACAGGCCGATCGCTTCCTTCTCCACCGCGAGCAGTTGCGGCTGGTCGAACTCCTCGCTTGGGATCGGCGGGTGACTCAGCTTGAGCAGTCCGGCTCCCGGCGCGGCCTCGCCGGAGGCGGACGGCGGCGGAGCGAGATCGAAGATCGAGCCTTGCCCCACAAGCGCGTCTTGCTGGGCCTTCTGGCCGGTTGACTGGGCGGCTTCGAGCACAGCGAGCATTCCCATGCGCGTGGCGCCGGTGGAGCCGAGCGCACCACACTTGATCAGGGCCTCGATCGCCTTCTTGTTGACGGCGCGACTGTCGACGCGCTCGCAGAAATCCCACAATGATGTGAACGGATGCCCACCCTCGGGCTCCGATCCTTCGCGAGCGCACTTGATCGCCTCGACGGCCTGATAGCCGACGCCCTTCACCGCGTCGAGGCCGAAGCGGATGTTGCGATCCACGACCGTGAACTCGTGATCTGAGAGGTTTACGTCGGGCGGCAGGATCTCGATCCCCATCTCCTCGCAGCGCGCGACGAAGAACGGGACCTTGTCCTTGGTGGACATCACCGAGGAGATCAGCGCCGCCATGTACTCGGCGGTGTGGTTTGCCTTCAGCCAAGCGGTGCGATAGGCGATCAGTCCGTAGCAGGCGGCGTGCGACTTGTTGAACGAGTAGTCGGCTGATTTTTCGTTGGTCTGCCAGAGGAGATCGATCACATCGTTGCTGGTTCCAGATGCACGGCAGCCCTCCACGAACTCGGGCTTCAGCGCAGCCATCGCCTGACGGTTCTTCTTGCCGATCGCCTTGCGCAAATCGTCGGCCTTCGCACCGGAGAAGCCGGCGATCTCCTTGGAGATCTGCATCGCCTGCTCCTGGTAGAGGATCACGCCGTTGGATGACTGCAGAATCGGTCGCAAGCGCTCGTCGGGATAGGAGATCGCCTGCGGGTTGTGCTTGCCCCTGGCGTACACCGGGATCTGATCCATGGCGCCCGGCCGGTACAGCGCGTTCAGCGCGACGAGGTCGTTGAACTCGTCGGGACGCACCTTCTTCAGTGCCTCGCGCATCCCCTCGGACTCGAACTGGAACACGCCGATCGAGTCGCCGTTGGTGAGCATCTCATACGTGGCCGCGTCGTCAAGCGGCAGCGTTGACATGTCCGGGCGCGTACCGCTGGAGCGCTCGATGATGTCGAGCGCGTCCTCGATCACGTCGAGGTTGCGCAGGCCCAGGAAGTCCATCTTCAAAAGACCGATTTCCTCGATTGGCTTCATCGAGAACTGTGTGACGGTGCGATAGGAGCGCTCCCCATCCTCGCCGGTGCCCGCATCGGCGAGCTGCAGCGGCACGATGTCGGTGAGTGGACGGTCGGCGATCACCACGGCGGCGGCATGGATCGAGGAGTTGCGCACGATCCCCTCGAGACCCTTGGCGACGTCCACGATGCGGCGCGCGTCGGGCTCCTCGTCGTAGGCCTTGCGCAGCGGTTCGCCTGATTTCATGCAATCGTCGAACGACGGCGCGCGACCCATGATCGGGTCGGGAATCAACTTCGCAAGCCGGTCTCCGGCGCCGTAGTCGTAGCCGAGCACGCGCGCTGCATCGCGGGTGGCGGCACGAGGGAACATCTTGCCGAACGTTACGATCTGGGCGACCGACTCGCGGCCGTACTTCTCGGTGACGTAGCGCATCACGCGCTCGCGCCCGCGCACGGAGAAGTCGATGTCGATATCGGGCATCGACACGCGCTCGGGGTTGAGGAAGCGCTCGAACAGCAGGTCATAGCGCAGCGGATCGACGTCGGTGATCGCCAGGCAGTAGGAGACGATCGAGCCAGCGGCCGAACCTCGCCCGGGTCCGACGGCGATGCCGTTCTCCTTGGCGAACTTGACGAAGTCCCACACGATCAGGAAGTAGGCGTTGAAGCCCATCCGGTCGATCACCCCGAGCTCCATCTCCATTCGCGCCAGCGCCTCGGCAGACGGCGGGTCGCCGTAGCGAGCACGCAGGCCAAGCTCCACCTGAGAGCGAAGGTGCTCGCGCTCGGACACGCCCTCTGGCGTGGGGTATTTGGGGATCAGCTGCTTGTCGAGCTCGAGCTGCACCGAGCAACGCTCGGCGATCTCCAGCGTGCTCGCGATCGCCTCGGGCCACTCGGCGAACGCGTTTGCCATCTCGGCGCTGTCACGCAGGTAGAACTCGTTTGTCTCAAAGGTCATCTTGGGAGCCGCGAGCGTGCTCTTGGTCTGCACGCACAGCAGCGCGGTGTGGTGGTCGTAGTCCTCGCGGCGCAGATAGTGGACGTCGCCGGTGCCGACGAGGCTGCCGCCCATCTCGCGAGCGATCTTGACGATGCCCTCGTTGCACTTGTCCTGCGGGGCGAGACCGTTCTTTTGAACCTCGAAGTAGACGTTCTCCTGGCCGAAGATGCGCACGAGATCGTCGGCATGCGCGCGCGCGTCGTCTGGACGGTCGTCCAGCAGGCGTTGACAGAAACGCGAGGCCAAACAGCCTGTCAGGGCGACGATGCCCTCCGAGCGCTGCTCGATTTGAGCGAGGTCGAGCGTGGGCTTACCTCGGTGCAGTCCCTCGAGGAAACCGGAGGAGCACAGTTGCACGAGGTTGCGGTAGCCCGTGTCGCTGCTTGCCAGCAGCGTGAGGTGGTTGCGCTCCTTTTTGCTGGGCCCTCCCACCCCCCTGGCGGCGTGATCCTCGACAAGGTAGATCTCGCAGCCGAAGATCGGCTTCACGTTGTGCTTGGAGCATGCCTTGTGGAGCTCGACCATGCCGTTCATCACGCCGTGATCGGTCAGGCCGAGCGCCGGCTGGCCGAACTCGGCGGCGCGCTGGGCCAGCGCCTCGATCCTGCATGCGCCGTCGAGCAGCGAGTACTCGGAGTGAACGTGCAGATGGGCGCAGGACGGGGTACTCACCGATGCTGGATCCTAGCCCCCAAACCGGCGGATGGCCACCGGGCCCGGGAACGGCTCGAGGTTGCCCTCAGGGGGTCGCGACGGACAGACCCTGCGCGCGGGCTGTCCACTGCAGGAACATGTCCACGGAGGTCGCGTCGCCGGTCACCATCGCTCGGTGGTCGGCAGGCGCTTGGGTGCCCGCAAGCAAGCAGATGAGCGCATGCGCGCTGAGCGAGATCGTGGCTATCGGCTGTCCCACCGCGGTGCGGCTCACGAGGATCGGCTCGCCGTCGCACACGCGGATGTAGATCACCACTCCAGAGGCGTCCTTGACGTCGAAGGCAAGCTCGAAGCGACGTCCGGTCGTCCACGACGGGTCGATCGCCTCGGCCATCACCAGCAGCAGCAGGCCGGGCCAGACATCGACCTCCGCGGCGGCCATGTCGGCTAGCGCGATCGGCTCACGACGCGCCTTCAGGAGTCCTCGAGCGCGGCTTCTGCCTTTGCGTATGCGCATGCCGCGATGCCTGCGCGTGGCGCCCCCGGCGGCAAGCTCGCTGAAGGCGGCGACGGAGCCCTCCAGGGAGAACTCGACCTCGCCGCGAGGTTCGCGCGAGATGACGGCGCTGGCTGGATCGAGGGCGACATAGAACGCGCCGAGCTCGTTGATCTTGATCTCGTAGTTGAGCTTGCCCTCGACAATCTGCCGTTGAGCCGGCAGCAGCTCGATCACGAGTTCGGCCGCGAGCTTTGCATCGCGCTGTGCGGCAAGCCTGCGAATGGCGGGAGCCAGCCAGGAGGTCCGCTTCTCGGGCACCGACAACAGTCGGGGCTGTAGCGCAACCGGCTCGGAGGTGACGATTTTGGCGCTTACCGTCGCGCTCGGACCGAGACCACTGAGCGGCGACTCCAACGCAGGCGGCTGCTCCCTGTGGATTCCGCCGAGACCGGCGTCCTCCGCGGGCGACTCCACGATCGACGAAGCCTGCTCCGCCGGCTGCTCGACAACGGCCTCGTCTACGAGGTCCTCATCGACGGCAAGCTCCTCTGCCATGGGCTCATCCGCGATGGGTTCCTCGGCCGCTGGCTCATCGACGGCAAGCTCCTCCGCCGCGGGCTCATCGGCGATGGACTCATCGGCCGCGGATTCATCGACGGACAGCGCATCCACGGCGAGCTCGGCGACAGCAAGCGCATCGATCAGCAACTCACCCGTCGATGGCTCCTCGGCCGCGGACACATCGACCGGAAGGGTCTCCACGGGAGGCTCCTCATCGGCGGGCGACACTTCTACAAGGGGATCCTCCTCCGGGCGGTACCCGGTGTAGTTCCCCACCGGCGGCGCCTCGGAGGTGGGCTCCTCCACAGGCCGTTTGGCGGGCAGATAGCCCGTGAACGCCGGCTCGGTCTGCGCCTCCTCGACCGACGGCTCCACCGTAGGGGCTTCTGCGACGGGCGTCTCCTCAAGCGGTTTGTAGCCCGCGTATGCCGACTCGGCCTGCCCGTCCACCGGGGGCTCGACGAGCACAGGCTCCTCGAGCACAGGCTCGGCAACCGGAGGGTTCACCATGGGTGGCTCGACGACCGGCGAATCGGCCACGGGAGGTTGCATCGCCTCAACCGCCTCGACCGCCTCGGCCTCCTTGACCTCCGCGACACGCGCGCGCAAGCGCTCGACTGCCGCCACCAGCGCGTCGGCCATCTCGCGACGATGGGAAGCCTCGCGCTCTGACGCGGGCGCGGTGGTGTGCTCGAGCAGCGAGGAGCCGGCGGGCTCGGCGGCGAGTTGAGTCCGCAGGTCATCGGCGGTGCGGGTCAGCTCGAAGCGCAGGTCCTCCATGCGAGCGCCCATCGCAGTGAGCTCGCGCACATAGGTCTCGCGCTCCCAGATGACCTGTCGCTGAAACTCCTCCCGAAGCGCGGTGAACTCGCGTTCGAAGCCGGAGCGCAGCTTGGTGGCGACACCCATCAGCTCGCCCACGATCGGCGCGAGCTTGGCGTCGCGTTCGCGGAGATGCTCAAGCTCCGCACTGAGTTCGCGCGCCTGACGTTCGGTGTCGTCGATCCGGTGGCCCAGCTCCTGGATCTCGACGCGCAGCTCCTGCTGGATGCGCTCGGCGCGTTCTTCGGCTTCGACGCGCAGCTGTTGCTCTGCATACTCGCGTTGCTTGACATCGCGCACATCGGATTCGCGCTCGGTCAGCTGTTGAGATATCCGCTCGCGCTCACGACCGACCTCCTCCAGGCGCTGCTCGAGCGCCGCGAGGTGGGTCTCCAGATTACGCACGGCCGCCTCGGCCGCCTCGGCTCGACGGATGACCGCGGGGTCGGCGTGGCGCGCGCGACGTTCGGCCAGGACGTCCGCGCCCGCGTCGGGCTGTGAGCCCACGCCCGGAGTCTCGCTCTCCTCGATCATCATTGGTCAGGACCCTAGAGGTGGGCTCGGACGTATCGGGATATCTCGGCCAGGGCGTCCGGAGGACGCGCGTCATGCGCTAACTGTTGCGCAGGCGCCAGGCCATGCGCGACTGCAACGACCACAGCTCGATGAACCCCGGCGAGGCGGTCTGCGAGAACAATCCACCGGACTCGCCGAAGGAAGCGAGCGCCTGGTCGTACACCGCGCCCGCGGAGGAGCGCGTGACGACGCGCGCGTGGCCCTTATAGAGCTTCAGTCCGATCGTGCCGGTGACGTGGGCGTTCACCGAGTCCATGTAGGCATCGAGGTCGGTGCGCAGCGGCTCCCACCACAGGCCGGCGTAGACGAGATACGCCCACTGGCGGTCGAGGCCGGCCTTGAACTGGTTCTGGTGGATCGTGCAGACGAGCTTCTCGAGCTCCTGGTGGGCGGGCAGGAGGATCGCGGCGGCGGGAGCCTCGTAGATGTCACGCACCTTCAGGCCAACGATGCGGTCCTCGATGTGATCGACGATGCCAACACCATGGCGCGCGGCGATCTCAGCGACACGTTCGAGCAGGTCCACCAGCCCCATGCGCTCGCCGTTCAGCCCCACCGGCACGCCCCGTTCGAACTCGACCTGCACAGTCTCGGGCTCGTCGGGCGCCAACTCCGGGCGGGTGACGAGCTGGAAAACGTCGTCCTCGGGCGCGTGGTCGAGCTCCTCGATCCAACGTCCCTCCGAGGAGCGTCCCCAGAGATTGTCGTCGATCGAATAGGGCGCCACCTCGGTCCCGGTTGGGTGGGACCCTTAATCGGTATCCCATGCTCGCGCGCGTAGGCGATCTCCTCCTCGCGGCCCATCTCCCAAGAGCGCACGGGCGCGATCACCTTCAGCTCGGGGGCGAGCGTGGCGACGGTCGCCTCAATGCGCACCTGATCGTTGCCCTTGCCGGTGCAACCGTGGGCGATCGTGTCGCAGCCGGAGCTACGCGCGTAGTCAACCGCGAGCTTGGCGATCAACGGACGTCCGAGCGCGGTGAACAGCGGGTAGCCGCCTCCGTAGAGCGCGTTGGCCTTGATCGCAGGGGCCACATAGCCGCGCGCGAACTCCTCGCGCGCATCCACCACGTGACAGTCGAGCGCGCCGAGCATACGGGCCTTTCCCTCGATGACCCCGTAGTCCTCGCCAGGCTGACCGAGGTTCACGGTGAGGCAGACCACCTCCGCTTCGTACTCGTCCTGTATCCACTTGAGCATGACGCTCGTGTCGAGACCGCCCGAATACAAAAGCAGCACACGACGCACCTGCTCGGGGTCGGCCTCATAAGAAGCGGTTCGTGGCGGGAAGCGGGATGCGGGAGCGCTCACGGCGGGGAAGGCTAGCGGCTGTCCGCGCGGCGGGCGCGTTCCATCAACGGATGCGGGGCACGATCGGGACCGAAGCCGAGCTTGCTGTAGAGGCCTTGACCGTCAGCCGTGTGCAACAACCAGCGCACGTTCCAGCACGGACCACCGTCGAGGGTCTCGCGGACTAGCTCGAGTCCAAACCCGCGACCACGGTAAGCGAGCAGTACATACACATCGGCGAGATAGCCGATGCTCACGCCGTCGCACACCGCGCGCGCGAAGCCCACCTGAACGTCGCCGTCATACAGGCCGACAACGCGGCTCGAGCCTTGGATCGAGCGTTCGACGAACTCCCGCGAGCGCCCCTTACCCCAATAGGACTCGTTGCTGAGAAACGCGTGCACCGCCTCCGCGTCGATCCGCTCGGGGTCGTCGTCCAGCTGCATGCCTCCGGGCAGCTCGCGACTCGTCATCTCAGGCGCCGCTTCCCGCGTTTGACAGCAAGGCGGCAAGCCGTGCGAGCCCCTCGTCGATGTCGGCGGGTGTGACAGTGAGCGCCGGTAGCAGGCGCACGGTGGTCGGACCGGTGGCATTGACGACCAGGCGCTTCTGCGACAACGCGCGGCTCACGACTTCAGGCGCGGGCACATCGACCTCGCAGGCGAGCATCAGTCCACGGCCCCTCACCGACACTACGTGGGGCAGCCGGGCCAGCCCTTCCGCCAGACGCGCGCCCTGTTCGCGCACGTTCGCAAGCAGAGAGCCGGAGGCTGTCTGCTCCAGCGCGGCAAGCGCGGCGGCGGCGATCACCGGGCCTCCGGCGAACGTGGAGCCGTGATCGCCAGGCTGCAGCACGTCGGCCAGGCGCGGCCCCGTGATCAGCGCGCCGATTGGCATCCCTCCTCCGAGCGCCTTCGCTGTCGTGAGCGCATCCGGCACCGTGCCGGTCTGCTCATAGGCCCACAGCGAGCCCGTGCGGCCCATTCCTGTTTGGATCTCATCGAAGATCAGCGCGGCACCGTGCTCATCGCAGGCAGCGCGTGCGGCGGCGAGCAGCTCATCGGAGAGCACGTTCACTCCCGTCTCTCCCTGAATCGGCTCGATCAGCACGGCGGCGGTGCGCTCGTTCACCGCGGCACGAAGCGCGCCCGGCTCGGGCGCGACGGCCCTGAAGCCGGGGACCAGCGGCGCGAACGGCGCCTGCTTGGACTCTTGCGGGGTGGCCGACAGCGCGCCGTAGGTGCGCCCGTGGAAGGCGTTGTGCACGACCACGATGTCACCGGCGGGCTTGGCCTTGCGCGCAAGCTTGATCGCGGCCTCGTTGGCCTCCGCGCCGGAGTTGCAGAAGTAGACCTTGCCGCCGAGGCTCGAGTCCGCGAGACGCTGCGCGAGCAGCATCGCGGGCTCGGTGTAGAACAGGTTGCTCGTGTGCATGAGCTGTGTCACCTGCTCGCGCACGGCCTCCACCACGCGTGGGTGGCAGTGCCCGAGACTCGTGACCGAGATCCCGCAGAGGAAGTCGAGGTACTCGTTGCCCTCGCTGTCCCATAGGCGCGACCCTTCGCCACGTACGAACTCGACCGGAAAGCGCGCGTAGGAGGGGATCACGCTGTCGCGCTCGATCTCCCGCAAAGCGCTCAAGCTCATGAGGAAGCCTCGATCTTCGTGCCGATCCCCGCATCCGTAAATAGCTCCAACAACAACGAATGGGGAATGCGCCCGTCGATTATGTGCGCGGAGGTGACACCACGATCGATCGCCTCCACGCAGGCGGCGAGCTTCGGGCGCATCCCGCCCTGCAGGTCGGCGAGACGCGCCTTGACCTCCGCGGTGCTTGCCTGGCCGATCAACGATGCGGGATCGCCGGCGTCGGCAAGCCAGCCGGCGACGTCGGTCAGGAACACGACCTTCTGCGCCCCGAGCGCGCCCGCCACCGCACCGGCGGCCTCATCCGCGTTGACGTTGTAGGAGTTGCCCTCGCGGTCGGCGCCGACCGAGGCGATCACCGGGATGTAGTCGAGCGCGACATGGTGGAGCACGTTAACGTTGACGTGCTCGATCGCACCGACGAAGCCGATGTCCTCACCGCCCGGACCCTGGCGGCGGGCGACCTTGAAGAGCGAGCCGTCATCTCCACAGAGTCCCACGGCGGGCTGGCCATGGCGGCCGAGGCGCAGCACGATTTCCTTGTTGACCTTGCCGACAAGCACCATCTTGGCGACCTCGACCGTGGCGGGGTCGGACACACGCAATCCGCCGACGAACTCGACCGGCAAACCGAGACGTTGCATGTAGGCGGTGATGTCGGGGCCACCGCCGTGCACCACGATCGGATTGAGTCCCACGTACTTCAGCAGCACGACGTCGCGCGCGAACTCCTCGCGCAACGCTTCGTCCTCCATCGCCGCGCCGCCGTACTTGATCACCACCGTCCTGCCGTGGAACTCCCGTATATAGGGAAGCGCCTCCAGAAGTGTTGCTACGTCGCGCATATGGGCCTCAGGTCGTGTAGTCGGCGTTGATGGTCACATACTCGTGCGAGAGATCGGAGAAGAAAATCTCTGTTTCGGCGCTATCGCCCGGGAGCGTAACCTCGTAGTCGATTTCGCCCTCAGCGAGCGCCTTGGCGAGCGCGGCCTCGTCGTAGGCGACCGCGACGCTCGCCGAGCAGACCTGTGTGCCCTGCAGGGCGATGTCCATCGCCAGCGGCGCGAACCCCGCTCCCAGCACGCCGCCCACAGCCTGCACGATCCGCCCCCAGTTGGGGTCGGCTCCGTGCAGCGCCGTCTTCACCAGCGGCGAGTTGGCGATTGCGCGCGCGGCAAGCTCAACCGTCTCCTGACTGCCGCCGTGCACCACCACTCGTCCGATCCTCCCGGCGCCCTCGCCGTCGGCGACCATCAGGATCGCGAGCTGGCGCATCAGCGCGTCCAGCGCCTCGCCGAAGCGCAGCTCGTCCTCGCTCTCAGGGGCGATCCTCACCCCGCTCTCACCCGAGGCGATCAGCACCGCCGTGTCGTTTGTCGAGAGCTGCCCGTCGACGCTGCAACGGTCAAAAGAGCGCTTCAAGCACACCGACAGCAGCAGCTCGGCGGTCTCGGGCGCGAGCGCGGCGTCGGTCTCCACGAAGCAGAACATCGTGGCAAAGCGCGGCGAGATCATCCCGGCGCCCTTGCACTGCGCGGAGAGCCGCACCGCACCGGAGGGAAGCTCGACCTGCAGGTTGGCGCGCTTCTCGAACGCGTCGGTGGTCTGGATCGCCTGCTGGAAGTCGGTGTCGCCCTCACGACGCAACCGTGCCTGGGCATCGCGAATGCCACGCAGCATGTTCTCAACCGGAAGGTATTGGGAGATGCCGCCGGTCGAGCCGAGCAGCACCTGCTCGGGCGCCACCCCCACGGCCATCGCCGCGGCGCCCTGCGTCTTGGCGGCGTCTTCCAGGCCGCGGCGCCCGGTTGCCGCATTGGCGCAACCAGAATTGGCGAGGATCGCGCGCAGCGCCAAAAGCGTGCAGCGCTCCTGGGAGAGCAGCACGGGAGCGGCGGGCGTGCCGGTGTCGGCGAAGCGCGCAGCGCTCACCGGACTCTCCGAATCGCACACGAGCAGCGCGAGATCGGGGTTGCCGGAGGGCTTGATCGCGCATGCGACGCCGGCGGCGCGAAAGCCCGCGGGAAGGCCGGCGTCGGGGCCCAAGTCGTTCACATGCTCGGGAGCATCCACCCAGCGCGAGTGAAAGAACGGCTGCGGCGGTCCCGCGGCGGCCCGATCGCCCCACACGTCTTTCCCGGCGCTCACTGCCGCCCCGCCCGAACGTGGTCGATTTGCTTGATTTGCCTCACTGCAAACCGTCCGTCTCCGCAAACCCGAACATCAGATTGAGGTTCTGCACCGCCTGCGAGGATGTGCCCTTCCACAGGTTGTCGATCGCCGAGAGCACCACGATCTTGCCGGTGTGCGGGCTCGCCGCGACGTGCAGCCGGCAGATGTTCGTCTCGCGCACGTCACGCACCTCCGCCGGCGCGGGCGCCAGCTCGACGAACGGCTCGCCCGCGTAGGCGTCCTCGTACATCACGTCGAGCTCGTCCTGCTCGATCGGTCGAGTGGGCGTCACGTAGCAGTTGACGAGCTCTCCCTGGTCGATCGGCACGAGATGGGGTGTGAACTGCACGCGCAAACCGGGACGGGTGGGGTCGAGATCGTCAAGTTGCTGCTCGATCTCCGGGGTGTGGCGGTGGTGGACGATGTTGTAGGGAAGGATGTTCTCGCCGCTGTTTGAGAAGTGCGTCTGCCAGGTCGCCGAGCGACCCGCGCCCGAGAGGCCCTGCTTGGCGTCGATCACCAGGTCTGCGATCAGCCCCACGCGGGCCAGCGGGGCAAGGCCCAGCAGCGACGCCGTCGGGTAGCAGCCCGGGGTCGCGACGAGATCCGCGGCGGCGATCGCCTCGCGGTGAAGCTCCGAGAGCCCGTAGGAGGCGTCTTCGAGCAGCTCCGGGTGCGGGTGCGGGCCGTACCACTGCTCGTAGGTGGAGAGCTCGGCCAGGCGGAAGTCCGCGCTGAGATCGACAACACGCACGCCGCGGGCGCGCAGCGCCGCCACGACCGGAGCCGAGGCGGCATGAGGGTATGCGACCACTGCCGCCTCCACGTCGCTGTGGCGGTCGAGGTCGAGCTCTTGCAGCTCCAAGGGCACTCGGTAGCGCGGGTACAGATCGTCAAAGCGTCGACCGGCCTCGGCGCGCGCGGTGACCGTGCGCAACTCGAAGCGGGGATGGCGCCACAGCAGATGCGCGGCAAGCGCACCCGCGAAACCGGTGGCGCCCGCGACCAGCACTCGTGGCGAGCCCGATGCGAACGGCTGCTCAGCCACGCAACTCACCCCCGAGCTCGCCGAGCGCCGCGACGATCCGCGCGTGCAGCGGCGCGACATCCTCGTCGGTGAGCGTGCGATCGGGCGCCCTGAAGGACAGTGACAACGCCAGCGAACGCCTGCCCTCCCCCACCTGCGGGCCGCTGTAGACATCGAACACGCCAACCCCGTCGAGCAGATCCCCAGCGGCCGCGCGCACCACCTCGAGAACCTTCGCGGCCGGCACCTCCTCGGCCAGCACCACCGCTATGTCCTGGCTGAGCGACGGATAGGAGATCACGTCGCGATAGGCGTGCTCGGCACTTGCGATCTCCACCAGCCGGTCGAGCTCCAGCTCCATCGCCGCCGCGCCGCCGATGTCCCACTCGCGCGCGACCAGCGGGTGCAGCTCCCCCAGCCAACCCAGCGGCTCGCCGTCGCACAGCACTTCCGCCGAGCGCCCCGGATGCAGGAACGGCTGAGCCGCCGGGCGGCACTCGAACTCGACGCTCAGCGCGGAGCCGAGCGCTTCGAGCACACCCTTGATCGCGAACAGGTCGGCGCGCGCGGGATCGGGAGCGCCCCAGGTCGGCGGCGCGATCCTGCCGCTCAGCAGCACGGCAAGCGCTCGGCGCTCGCGCACGCCGGTCTGGGCGGCGCAGCCGTCACCGGCCTCGCTGTCACCATCCAGCACGAACAGCGTTCCCGTCTCAAAGATGCGCAGGTCCGCCATTCCGCGCGCTGAGTTATGGGAGGCCACGTCAAGCAGCGAACCCAACAATGTGGTGCGCAGCAGCGACTGATCCTCCGACAGCGGGTTCTCCAGCACCGGCGCGCGCCGCCGTGGATCGTCCTTTGGCAACCGCAGCTTGTCGTGCAGCGTGGGCGCGGTGAAAGTCCAGCCCACCGCCTCGCACAGCCCCCGCCCGACGAGCGCGTCGATCGCGCGACGGCGCAACCGCTGGGTCGGCGAGAGCCTGCCGTAGGCGCCCCGGCGCGCCGGCAGCGTCGCGGGGAGGGCAGCCAGTCCGTTGATGCGCGCCACCTCCTCGATCAGATCGGCCTCGCGCGACACGTCGTCGCGGCGCACCGCCGGCACAGTCACCTCGAGCGCACCCTCCCCCTCGGATGGGCTCGTCCGATCGGCGGAGGAGGGCTCGGCGCCGGACACCTCGAAGCCAAGCGCGGTCAGGATCTCGGCTTGACGTGTGCGCGCCACCGGCATCCCGAGGATCTCCCGCACGCGCCGCTCGCGCAGTCGGATCGTCCGTGGGGGCGCGGAGTCGGCTGCGATGTCGATCGTGCCGGGCAGCAACGTGGCTCCGCACAGCTCGACCATCAGCTTGCCGGCAAGCGCCTGCGCGTAGTCGCACTGCTCGGGCGCCAGTCCCTTCTCGAAACGCGCGGAGGCCTCGCTGCGCAGGCCGAGCGCCCACGAGGTCCGATGGATGTTGGGACCGCTCCAGTTGGCGACCTCCATCAGCACGCGCGTCGTCTCCGGCTGCACCTCCGAGCGCTCGCCACCCATGATTCCCGCAATCGAGGTTGGGCCCTGCGCGTCGTCGATCACCACCATCTCGCCGTCGAGCGTGCGGGTCTGGCCGTCGAGCGTGACCGCCTGCTCGCCCTCGCGCGCGCGCCTGACCGTGAGCTTTGAGCCGGCCACGCGATCCAGGTCGAACGCGTGCAGCGGCTGCGCGCAGGTGAGCATCACGTAGTTGGTGATGTTGACCACGTTGTTGATCGGCCGCTGGCCGGCGGCCGACAGGCGCGCCTTCAACCACGGTGGCGAAGGGCCGATCGTGACGTTCTCAAACGCGCGCGCGGTGAAGCGCTTGCACAAGTCGGGACATTCCACCGTCACCTCAGCGACCGCGAGCAGCCCAGCGCTGCCGGGGTCCTCGCCCCACGGCTCGGGTGCGAGCGGCGCACCGGTTGCCGCGTGCAGCTCGCGCGCCACTCCGTACACGCCCAGACAGTCAGGCCGGTTGGGCGTTATCTCAAGCTCCAGCACGTCGGTGGAGATCGCGAGCACCTCCGACAACGACGTGCCTGGCGTGAGCTCGACTCCGGGCAAAAGCTCGTCGAGCACCATGATCCCGCTGTGGTCGGAGTCGATCTGCAGCTCGTCGGCGGCGAGGATCATCCCGTTGGAGGGCACGCCGCGCAGCTTCGCCGCCTTGATCTTGGTCCCGTCGGGCATTTGCGCTCCGGGCAGCGCTACTGCGACCGTCTGTCCGGCGGCCACGTTGGCTGCCCCGCACACGATCCCGGCGGGCTCGCTCTCCCCCACCTCGACGGTGCACACTTTCAGCCGGTCGGCGTCCGGGTGAGGCTCGGCAGTCAGCACGCCACCGACGACGAAATGCTCGGTCGATGCCACACCGTGATGGAGGATCGTCTCCACCTTCGTGCCGGTCATCGTCAAGCGCTCCTCGATTGCGGCGGTGTCGAGCGCGGGATCGCAATATTCGCGCAGCCAGTTCAGGGGAACCTTCATCCGACCCGCTCCTTTTGAGAGGAGACAGGGTTGTGTGGGGAGCCGGAGATCATCCGAACTGCTCCAAGAACCTGAGATCGTTTTCGTAATACAGACGCAGATCGGGGATGCCGTGCTTGAGCATCGCGATCCGCTCGACGCCCATCCCCCACGCGTAGCCCCGCACCTTCTCCGCGTCATAACCGGGAGCGTTGCTCTCGGTAGTGGGCACATACGAGTAGACGTTGGGATCCACCTCGCCCGCACCCAGCACCTCCAGCCAGCCCTCGCCCTTGCACAACGGGCAGCGCGAGCCGTCTTTCATGAATCCCTCGCCGGAGCAGTGAAAGCAGGAGACGTCCACCTCCACGCTCGGCTCGGTGAAGGGGAAGAAGTGCGGGCGCAGGCGCACGTCGCGGTCCTCGCCGAACACGGTGCGCGCGAACGCCAGCAACGTGCCCTTCAGATCGGCAAGCGTGATGTCCTCGTCCACCGCGAGCCCCTCGATCTGGTGAAACTGGGGCGTGTGGGTGGCGTCGCTGTCGGGGCGATACACGCGTCCGGGGATCACCACATACAGCGGTGGCGGATGGGCCTCCATCGCGCGGATCTGCATCGGCGAGGTGTGGGTGCGCAACACAACACCCTCCGACACATAGAACGTGTCGGTGCGCGCCCGCGCGGGATGTGTCGGGCTGTGGTTGAGCGCGTCGAAGTTGTAGTGCACGGTCTCGACCTCCTGGCCCTCCAGCACCGTGAACCCGAGTCCCAGGAAGATGTCTTCCAGTTCGCGCATCGTCGCCGTCAGCACGTGCAACCGCCCAACCGGCTGCGGCGGGGTGCCGGGCAGGGTCACGTCAACCGTGTCGGCCCGCAACCGCTCCTCCAGCTCGTTCGCGTCGAGCTGCGCGGCGCGCGCTTCGATCGATTGCTCCAGCGCCCGCCTGGCTTCGTTGGCGGCTTTGCCGACCACCCCGCGCTGCTCGGGCTCGAGCGCCGCGACCCCGCGCAGCATCTGCGGCAGCTCCGCCTTACGCCCGAGATAGCGCACCCGCAACTGCTCCACCGTCTCGCTGTCGGTCGCAGCGGCAATCTCCTGTCCGGCCTGCGCGCGCAACTCTTCTATCCGCTCGATCATGACGTGGGGACCCTAGAGGGTGACGCAGTCGGCCGCAGGCCGACAAGCTGGGCCCCTCTTTCGGTTACTTTGATCGAGAAACGCGACATCTCGTACAGCGCCACCGTCGCCGCCATCGCCGCGTTCAATGACTCCGAGGCGATCGGGATGTGGGCCACCCGCTCACACGCCCGCACCACGTCCGCCGGCAGCCCCTCGCGCTCGGCGCCCACCAGCAACGTGAGCGCCGGCTTCACACCCTGTGCCACCGCTGAGATCGGCTCGCCCTCGCGCGCCACAAGCGCCACCTTCTCACCCGGCAGCTCACTGACGTCTCCCACTCGCGCGAGCGCGACCGCGAAGATCGCGCCCATGCTGGCACGCACAGCCTTCGGCGAGTGGGGGTCGGCACAATCCGGCCCGAGCGCCACGCACGACGCGCCAAAGGCAAGCGCGCTACGCAGCACCGCACCGACGTTGCCGGGGTCGCCGACACCGTGCAGGTATATGCACAAGGGACCCACAGGCTTTGCGAAGCGCTGCTCGTACACACCGATCGCGCGCGTGCCCGAGCCGAGCGTGGAGAGGTCCGCCATCACGCTCTCCTCCACATCCTCGAAGCCGACGCCGCCGATCGTAGTGCCCGCTGCCCGGTATCCCGCGAGCGCGGGCCTTCCCGCCGCGATCGCGGCGGCGATCAGGTCCTCACCCTCGGCGAGGAAGCGGCCGCTGCGCTCGCGCTCGCGCCGGCGCGCCAGCTTGCGCAGCTCCTTCAAGCGGGGGTTGTTGGGAGAGGTGATGGTGGTCATGTGTGGGAGGTAGTGACGGTGGTCATCGGATCAAAGCCAAATTGTGGTTGTCGCTTGGGCAGATTCTCACTGGTCATGCGTCTCGGGCACAAAAAAGGGCGCCGTCCTTCAGAAGGAGCGACGCCCGAGAGGCTTGCGATGTCGGTGTTGCCGGTCAGGCAGCCGACGCCTCGCGGGCGGTCTCGGCAAAACGTCGGAATGTGTCCGCGTCGCGCACGGCGATGTCGGCCAGCACCTTGCGGTCAAGCTCGACACCGGCGAGCGAGAGGCCGTGCATGAACTGCGAGTAGCTCATCCCGTTCTGGCGGGCGGCGGCGTTGATACGGGTGATCCACAGCCTGCGGAAGTCGCGCTTGCGATTGCGCCTGTCGCGGTAGGCGTAGGCGTCCGCCTTCATCAGCGCCTCCTTGGCGCGTCTGTAGTTGGAGTGCGCCTCGCCGCGGAAGCCCTTCGTCAGCTCGAGTGTGGCCTTGCGCTTCTTGCGTGCGGCCACAGACCGCTTCACACGAGTCATTTGCCCACCCCGAGCAGTCGCTTCACACGCGGCGTGTCGTGATCGGAGAGGATCACGGGTTTGGCGAGCGTGCGCTTGCGCTTGGGTGACTTCTTCTCGAGAATGTGGCTCGAGTAGGAGTGCCTGGCCCGCACCTTGCCGGAGCCGGTCACCTTGAAGCGCTTCTTGGCGCCGCTGTGGGTCTTCATCTTGGGCATAGGTATCAAAGATCGAGGGTCCCGACCGAAGCCGGGAGACACGTGCCTTCGGGACGAATCCCCGTTTCGGCCAGCCGACCTGCGGCCGGCTGCGCTACCTCGAAGCGATGATTATGACACGACGCCGTCCGGCACGCCGTCCCCGCCGGCGGCGCTGTCCTCCGCGCCCGCTGCTGGGACCTCGGCGCCGGACGAATCCTCGGCGTCCTCGGGCGACGACTTGGCCCCGTTAGTGGCGGCGACGTCGTCATCTGGTGAGACGGAGGCTTGAGCCTCCTCGGCAACGCCGTCAGGCGACGCGCCGGCCTGCGCGGCCGCGACCGCCCCATCGGGAGAAGTCGCTGCTCGATCGACACCGTCAGATGCCCCATCCGCGTGGTCAGCCTCGTCGCTGACGCCGTCGGCTTTGCCGGCGAGCACCGCCTTGGAGGGTCCGAGCATCATCGTCATGTTGCGCCCGTCCTGGGTGGGTCGCTGCTCGACGATGCACAGCTCCGAGAGCTCTTCGGCGAGACGGTCGAGGATCATCACGCCCCGCTCGGGATGGGTGACCTCGCGACCGCGGAACATGATCGTGATCTTGACCTTGTCCTTGTGGCGCAGGAAGCGTTCGACGTGGTGCTTCTTGGTGTCGTAGTCGTGCTGGGCGATCTTCGGGCGGAACTTAATCTCGCGCACCGTGATCTGCTGCTGGTGCTTGCGCGCCTGCTTGATCTTCTGGGCCTGCTCGTACTTGTACTTGGAGTAGTCGAGCACCCGGCACACGGGCGGTTTGGCCTCAGGCGCGACCTCCACCAGGTCGAGGTCGCGTTCCTGGGCGAACTTGACCGCGTCGGGAGTCTTCATCATCCCCACCTGGTTGCCCTCGTCGTCGATCACGCGCACCTCGGGCACGCGGATGCGCTCGTTGATCCTCGTGAGATCCCGCTCGGGGGGCCGACGGTCGAACCTACGTGGAACGGCCACTAGCTTGTGGGGGTGCGCGTCAAGTTGAGACTACGCGCTGCGCCGTGAATGGATTCCGAGCTTCAAGGGGGCCGAGTATAGCGGGCCCGGGGCGCCTCGCAAGGACTTTTTGCCGACGCCGCATTCGACTGTTCCTAACCCGCGTGCTCGGGCACGCCATGCGCGCGTGTCTCGCCAAGCAGATTCTCGACCAGCTCCGCCACCGCGACGCCGCCACGATCGCCCGCACCGGCATGATCCTCACCATCGCCGCCGTCGCGCGAGCGCGTGCGCAGCGACACGCTGTCACCGGCGGCCTCGCGGTCGCCCACGATCAGCATGTTGGGGATCTTGCGCAGCTCGGCCTCGCGGATCTTGCGCCCGATCGACTCGCCGCGATCGTCCAGTTCCACGCGCAGGCCGGCCGCCCGCAGGCGCTCACGCACGCTCTCGGCGTAATCGTTCAAACGCTCGGAGATCGGCAGCACGATCGCCTGCACCGGTGCGAGCCACAGTGGGAACTCTCCCCCGTAGTGCTCGATCATGATGCCGATGAAGCGCTCGTAGGAGCCGAACAGCGCACGATGGATCATCACGGGCTGGTGCTCGGCGTTGTCGGCGCCCGTGTATGTGAGCCCGAAGCGCTCGGGCATGTTGTAGTCGAGCTGCACGGTGCCGAGCTGCCAGGAGCGCCCGAGCGAGTCGGTCATGTGCATGTCGATCTTCGGCCCGTAGAAAGCACCGTCGCCGGGGTTGAGCTCGTAGCTGAGACCTTGGGAGTCGAGCGCATTGGTGAGCGCTTCCTCGGCGCGATCCCACAGCTCGTCCGAGCCCACGCGCTGCTCGGGTCGCGTGGAGAGCTCCAGGCGCACGTCGAAGTCGAACAGGCGATAGGTGGCGAAGGCGAACTCCAGGCACCCCGCCACCTCCTCCTGGATCTGATCCTCGCTACAGAAGATGTGGGCATCGTCCTGGGCGAAGTGCCTCGCGCGCAGCAACCCGTGCAAAACCCCCGAGGCCTCGTTGCGGTGAAGCAGACCGGGCTCCGAGTAGCGCACGGGCAGGTCGCGATAGGAGTGGCGACTGCTGTTGAACAGGTGGGCGTGCCCGGGGCAGTTCATCGGCTTGACGCCCATCTCGCGCTCCTCCACCTGCACGGTGAACATGTTCTCCTTGTACTTGCCCCAGTGTCCGGAGATCTTCCACAGCTCCGCGTCGTAGATCAGCGGAGTCTTGACCTCGCTGTAGCCGCGCTCGGAGCCCATCTCGCGCGAGAGCGACACGAGCGCGTTGTACATGCCGGTGCCCGCCGGCAGCCAGAACGCGGCGCCGGGCGACACGTCGGAGAAGTGAAACAGCCCGAGCTCGCGTCCGAGCTTGCGGTGGTCGCGCTGGGCGGCCTGCTCGAGGCGCTCCAGGTGCTCGCCCAGCTGAGCATTGGTGTGAAACGCGGTGCCGTAGATGCGGGTGAGCATCGTGCGCGTCGAGTCCCCGCGCCAGTAGGCGCCGGCGACCGACTGCAGCTTGAAGGCGCCCACCGTCCTGGTGGTGGGCGCGTGCGGACCGCGGCACAGGTCTGTGAACGGCCCATTGGTGTACAGCGAGACGGTTTGCAGCGGCTGCTCGGCCGGCGCGGCCTTGAGGAGATCGTCGATCAGCTCGACCTTGTAGTCCTGGCTCTCGCCGACGAAGCGCTCGCGCGCGCTCTGCACCGAGATGTCCTCGCGCACGAACGGCTCAGCCGCTCGCACGTGCTCGGCCATCTTCGCTTCGATCGCGGGGAAGTCTCGATCGGAGATGGAGACACCGTCCGGGAACTCGAAGTCGTAATAGAAGCCGTTCTCGATCGACGGGCCGATCGAGATCTTCACGCCGGGCCACAGTTCCATCACGGCGCTCGCGAGCACGTGCGCCGCGTCGTGGCGAACCAGCGCGAGCGACCGATCGCCGCTCTTGGTTGTAAGGATCGCGATGCGGGCGCCGTCCGGCAATGGGCGCGCGAGATCTCGAACCTCAGACTCCTCCCCGCCTGGGCTCAGCTCAATCGCAAGGGCTGCTTTGGCGAGACCCGGTCCGATCGCCGCGGCGGCATCGGCGCCTGTGGCGCCGTCGGGGAGCTCGAGCGCTTTGCCATCGGGAAGTGTCGCGGTGACGGACATCTCAAGAGAGGCTACATCTCCGAGATCGATTGCCTACCTCCGCACGAGGTCAGCTCCAGCCTCCGGCACCCACGTCCGCGCGAGGCCTGCTCCAGCCTCAGGCATCCACGTCCGCGCGAAGCCGGCTCCAGCCTCCGGCATGCATCAGGCCGGCCCTTGGCGCGCGCGACGCCGTCGGTCTCAGCTACTCGCGAGCCACAGGGCATCATCGCCGAGCGCCATACGACGTGCCCTGCCTTCTCCGGCCAGCTCGATGAGCGCGCTCTCCGCCGCCGCGCCGTCGGTCGCATCGTTGCCGCTCGTCATGATCGCCGCGACCTCCTGCGTGACGAGCCCTTCTGGAAAGCGCTCAAGCGCATCCAGCGGGCTCTCCGGTGGCGGCTCGCGCTGAAGTGTCGGATCGAGATTGGCGATCAGCACGTCGTACGCCTCCACGGGCTGGAAGCCGCCCCCCTCGAGCGTGCGCTCCCCCAAGCGCAGGATCAGCGACGGAGCGGTGAAGCGCACCGGGCCGTCGCTCTGCGCGGCCTTGCCCTGGAACTCGGTGGGACTGCCGGCGGCGGTGCGCGAGAGCGCACGATCGGCCTCATACGCTGCGTTGACCTGCTCGCTGTCGAGTGCGTCCACGACCGCCTGCGCATCCAACCCGCTCACTCGCTCCAGCGCCGTGGCAATGTCGGTGGAATCGTCCAGCACGAGCGTGCTCGTGAACTGGGCGAACTGCAGCGCCCTGAACACCTCGTATTCGCGCTGTGGGTCGAGCAGGCGCGTGGCCACGATCGCACGGCAGGCACGCGCGGTGGCAGAGATCCGCGCTCGTGGCGCGGTGGCAAACGGCATCCCGAAGCGCCGGAAGCGCATGTAGCCAAGCGCCGCGCGTGTGGGCGTGTAGCCGCGGCTTGAGTACTGATCGGCGGACTCGGTGAGGCCGATCGTCACCAGCTGCCACCGAAGCTGCGAGCCATAGCGCCAGCGCAGCACCGCGAGCGCAGGGCTCGCCGAGTACGCCCACGGGCAGCAGGGGTCGCTGAAGTGGAGGACCTCGATCGCGCTCACACGAGCACCCGTTTGCGAAAGCTGCGCAGTCCGAGCGCGAGAAAGCCCGCGCAGAATGCCACGAGCACCGGGTAGACGGCCCACAGCGACATGTGGTGTATTGGAGTGAGCGCGGCACGCATCCCCTCGGCCACGTAGATCAGCGGGTTGACGAGCACGATTATCTGTAGCCAGTGGATGCCGTCGACCTGCACGGGAGCGAGCTTGGTCCACTGGTAGTAGGTGCCGCCGAGGAATGTGAGCGGGAGCACGACGAAGCCGAACATCAGACCGATGTTGCGCGGCTCGAAGACCGTGCCGAGCAGCAGCCCGAGCGAGGTCATCGCCACACAGGCGAGCGGGATCAACGTCAGCAGCACCGGCCAGTCAACGGTCAGGTGCGCGTGCACTCCCGGCGCATGGATGACCGCGGCGATCGGAAACACGATCACCGCCGCCAGTGCCCCTTGCACCGCGCCGGAGAGCACCTTGGAGACGGCCACCAGCCAGATCGGGCAAGGCGCCTGCACGCGATCCTCGATCTCGCGCGTGTATCCGAACTCGGTTGAGAGCTGTAGCGCCACCGCCTGGATGCCTTGGAACATGATCGAGATCGCGACGACACCCGGCACGAGCACCGTGGCGAACGCGGACTCGGCCACCTTCCCCCCACCCCCGCCGACGCCCTGGCCGATCGAGGGGAACACGTAGAGGAACACGAACACGAGCAGGAACGGCTGGATGATCGTGCGCACCACGAATTCGCCGAAGTTCTTGCGCAAGACGACCAGGTCGCGCAGGATCAGCGCGCGCAGCGCCGTGCGGCTCGCCGCGGCGGTCGAGCGTGTGGGCTTCAGCGTGATCGGCGCGTGGCCCACGGGCACCGCGATTGGCTCAGCGGGAGCCCTTACAGGCGTGGCCATCAGTCGCGTAGCTCCTTGCCGGTGAGGTTGATGAACACGGTCTCCAGGCTCGGTTCGGCGACCGACAGGTCGGCCACTTCAAAGCCACCCCGCTCGGCGATGTCGACCACGTGCGGCACGAGTCGCGTGGCGCCCTGCACGTGCAGCTCGACGCCGCCGTCGACCACACGCGTGCGTGTGGCTCCCTCGATTCCGGCGACAAGCGCGCCGGCAAGCGCGTCCATCTCCCCGGCTGCCTTGACGGTGACGATCGTGTCGGCGCCGACCGACTGCTTGAGGTTCGCGGGAGTGTCGAGCGCGAGGATCTTGCCGTGGTCCATGATCGCCACGCGGCCGCACAGCTGGTCGGCCTCCTCCATGTAGTGGGTGGTGAGCAGGATCGTCTGCCCCTCGCGGTTGAGCTCGCCCAGGATCTCCCACAGCGCGAGGCGGCTCTGGGGGTCAAGGCCTGCGGTCGGCTCGTCCAGGAACAGCACGGCCGGGCGGTGGAAGATCGCGCGCGCCACCATCAGGCGCTGGGCCATTCCGCCGGAGAGCGCGAACACCGATGCTTTGGCCCACTTCGCGAGCTGGAACTGCTCTAGCAGCTCATCGGCGATCCGCGTCGAGTCGGCGGCGCTGACGCCGAACAGGCGTCCGTGGAAATACAGGTTCTCCCATACCGTGAGCTGGCGGTCGAGCGTGTTCTGCTGGGAGACCATCCCGATCAGCTGCTTGGCGAGCGCCGGACTTGAGATCACGTCCACCTCGCCGATCCACGCCTGCCCGGAGCTTGGGATCACGCGCGTCGTGAGCATGCCGGCGGTGGTGGTCTTGCCGGCACCGTTGGGACCGAGCAGACCGAAGATCTCACCGGCGTGCACAGTCAGGTCGAGGCCGTCGACGGCCGCGAAGTCGGTGCCCTCATAGACCTTCGTGAGCGCCACGGTGCGGATCACCTCGGCGGCGACGCCCGCGCTTGGTGCGGTACGGACATCTGCCCCTGCCGGCTGCGCGGGTGTTGTTCCGTCGATGCTCGCCGCGCCCATCCCGAGAGTGTATGACGGGCCCGCGAGTCTCTTCCGGGCAGCAGTGCTCCGCGCTGCTCTTGAGCCGGGCTTGAGAAGTCTTCGAGTGTTCTTCCCAGAATGCGCTTTCCTGAGTGGTGATGAGTCGAACGCTCACTCGCAGGCAGTTGTTGCGCTCCGCGGGAGTGGGAGCGGTGGGACTCGGCCTCAGCGGGGTGTTGGGCGAGATCGTCTCGGGCGCGCTGGCCTCACGCAACCCCGCTCCGCCGCCGCCACCGAAGTGGCGCACGCGCCCGGATCTGCAGATCCCGGCCCTGACCGTCACCCACAGCGAGCAGGGGGTCTCGAGCGACCCGATCTTCATCGCCCCCTACAACTCCCCCACCGGCCAGGTGGGCGCGGTGATCGCGGACAACAGTGGGCAGCCGATCTGGGAGAACCCGATCGCCGGGAAGGTGACGACCAACTTCCGCGTGCAGCAATACCGCGGCGAGCCGGTGCTCACATGGTGGGAGGGGGTGATCGAATACGGGCACGGCGTGGGCGAATACGTGATCGCGGACGCCGGCTATCGCACGGTTCGCCGGGTGCAGGCCGCGCGCGGGCTGCGCGGCGACCTGCACGAGTTCGTGATCACCCCGCGCGACACGGCGCTGCTGACGAGCTATGTGATCACACACGCCGACCTGTCCTCGGTGGGCGGCCCACGCAAAGGCACGATCCAGGACGCAATCTTCCAGGAGATCGACCTCGCGAGCGGGCAGGTGCTGCTTGAGTGGCACAGCCTCGATCGGATACCGCTGCAGGAGTCCTACGCGCCGGTGGAAGCGAACTACTGGGACTTCTTTCACATCAACTCGGTGGATCTCGACAACGACGGCAACCTGCTGGTGTCCGCGCGGAGCACCCAGACCGTGTACAAGCTCGATCGTCGCTCAGGGGAGATCATGTGGCGGCTGGGCGGGAAGCACAGCGATTTCGAGATGGCGTCAGGAAGCAATTTCGCCTGGCAGCATCACGTCCGCCGACAGCCCGACGGCACAATGACCCTGTTTGACAACGGCGCGACGCCGGCGGTGGAGAAGCTCTCACGCGGTCTGATCCTCGATGTTGACGAGCAGGCGATGACCGCGAGCCTGCGACGCCAGTACACCCACCCGAAGATCCTCTCCGGTAGCCAGGGCAGCATGCAGCCGCTCGCGAACGGGAACGTGTTCATCGGCTGGGGGGAAATCCCCCGCGTGTCGGAGTTCGAACGCTCGGGCCGGCTGGTGTTCGATGCGGTGCTCGGCAAGCAGTACCAGTCATACAGAGCCTTCCGCCTCCCTTGGAGCGGGACGCCCGCCGAAGCCCCGGCGATCGCGACGGTCCGCGCCGGTCGCGACCTCACCGTTTATGCAAGCTGGAACGGCGCCACAGATGTGGACACCTGGCAATTGTTGGGGGGCGCGCAGGAAGGCAGCCTCACCCCCGTGTCGAGCACCCGCTCGCAGGGGTTCGAGAGCGCTTTGCGCGCCGCCTCGGGCGGGCCGTGCTTCGCCGTGCGCGCGCTCGACACCACCGGCGCAACGCTTGGGCAGTCACAGACCGTGAGCGTGACCTGAGCAAAGTCGGCCATCTCCGTAAGGTGTCGGGGGTGGGAGACCTACAAGAAGAGACCAAGGGCGCGCGCGAGGCGAGCGACGTGAAGAGCACCTACGCGCGCGACGTGAACGCGCAGTCAAACGTCGCGTGGTCAGATGCGCAGGCCGGTCAACCGGCGATCTCGCTGCGGGGCGTGGTGAAGCGCTATGGCGAGATCGTGGCGGTGAACGGCCTCGATCTCGAGGTCTCCCCGGGCATCTGCTTCGGGCTGCTCGGGCCGAACGGCGCGGGGAAGTCGACCACGATGCGGATGCTCACCGCGCAGACGATCGCAGACGTTGGCGAGCTGTCGGTGCTCGGCTATGAGCTGCCGCGGGAATCCAAGCAGTCGCGGCTGGAGATGGGCGTGGTGCCCCAGCTGGACAACCTCGACGTGGAGCTGACGTGCAGGCAGATCCTCACTGTGTACGCGCGGTTGTATCGCGTGCCGCGCGGGGAGCGACCGGCGGCGGTGGAGCGAGCGCTTGAGATCGCGAACCTCGTGCCGCGCGCGGACACGATCGTGCGCGACCTCTCAGGCGGGATGCGCCGGAGGCTGCTCGTCGCACGTGGCCTGATCCACCAGCCGCAACTGGTGCTGCTGGACGAGCCGACAGTGGGGCTCGACCCGCAGGTGCGCCAGGAGCTGTGGTCGCTGATCGACGAGCTGCGCTCAAGCGGCGTGACGGTGCTGATGAGCACGCACTACATCGAGGAGGCCGAGCGGCTCGCGGACACAGTGGCGGTGATGGATCACGGGAAGATCGTCGCGCAGGGAACCCCCGCGGAGCTGGTGCGCCAGTACGCGGGCGAGCAGGTGGTGGAGGTGTACGGCCCACCCGAGCATCTCGCGCAGGTGAGCGTGCTCGCCCACAGCAACGGCTGGTCGAGCCGGCGCAGCGGGCCGGCGGTGGCGATCATGCACGCAGAGACGCTCGACGGATTGGCTCCAGAGGGCGTACGGCGTCCCGCAAACCTGGAGGACGCGTTCGTTGCGTTGACAGGAGAGGAGATCGAATGAGCGCCCAGGCACAACCAGTCCAGCCGCAGCGTGGGCGAGCCGGGACGAAAGAGCCACGCCGCATCCGCCGCCTGGAACCGGCCGCGCTCGCCGGGGTGATGAGCCGCGATGTTGCGATCTTCGGGCGCTACTGGAAGGCAACGACGTTCTCCTCGATCGTGCAGCCCACGATCTATCTGCTCGCGTTCGGGCTGGGCTTCGGTTCGCTCATACCTCACGTGGCGGGGTTGAAGTACGAGCAATACGTCGCGACCGGTGTGGTGGCCACCGCCGTGCTGTTCTCCTCCGCCTTCCCGGGCATGTTCAACACGTTCATCCGCTGGCAGTTCCAGCGCACCTACGACGCCGTTCTCGCCGCACCGGTGGACGTCGAGGAGCTGATCACCGCGGAGATGCTGTGGATCTCGATCAGGGCCGGCGTGTACGGGATGGCGCCGCTGCTGGTGGGATTCGCATTCGGGTTGAAGCCAAACGCGGGAATGCTGCTGGTGCCCCTAATCGGCTTTGTCGCAGGTTTCGGATTCGCCGGGTTCGGCGTGACCGTGGCGGCGGTGGCGAAGACGATCGACAACTTCAACTACATAACCAGCGCGGTGCTCACCCCGATGTTCCTTGTCGCCGGCACGTTCTTCCCCATATCGCAGCTGCCGGTTGTGTTGCGCACGATCGCGAAGTTCAACCCGCTGTACTACTGCGTGCAGCTCGTGCGCGACGCTTCGCTTGGGAACCTTGGCGTGGCAGACATTGGCTATGCAGCGGTGCTGATCGCGTTCGCGCTTGCGATGTGGCGGCTCGCGATCTGGCGGTTGGGCAAGAGACTGATCGACTGACCACGATGCTGTTCGTCCGGTCCTGGCGAGCCTGGCCGCGGGCGGCTCAGTAGTAGTCGTAGATCGTCATCGACCAGCTGGCCGAGTCGTGACCGCTGGAGACCTTTAGCCGGTAGAGACCGGGGCCGCTGTCGAACGTATGGGTTTCGCTTTCCCCTTCGCCCAGTTCGAAACTGTCGAAGGTCGAACCGGTATGGAGGTCTTCCACTTCGGCGCTCGGACCGAAACATACGAACAGCAGTGTGCAAGACCCTTCGTAGCTCATGTGGTAGGCGATCTTCCACTCACCGCCCAGGATCCGCAAGGGAGGAGATTCGCCGTCATCGACGCCGGAGAAGCCTGTGAGCTCACGCCAGCGGGGAGCCTCAGCTACATGCAAAGCGACCGTCGAGCCTGGACGCACGCGCGCGGACGGCGGCGGCGATTGGTGCGTGACCGCGTTGGGCTTTGAACCCGGCGCCGCGACAAGCCTCACTGCATAGTGCAAACCGGCGCGCTCTATCGCGCTCTCGGCGGTGGCGGAAGGCCGACCCACCACCTCGGGCACCCTCGCCGCCGGCCGAGAGCCGTTGAGAAAGACACGCCCCGCCACAACCAAGGCGAGCACCGCCACGAACAGCGCCGCCAGCACGACCACGCGCCACGAGCGACGCGGCCCCACATCCCGTACGGGAGCTCTCGGGGGTCGGACCATGACCCTTGTAGGCGCTGTACCCGGCACGCCGACATCGCCCAGCGCGCGGGCCATTGCCGCACCGTCGCGGTAGCGCTCGGACGGAGCCTTGGCGAGCGCTCGATCCACCACTTCGCGCAGGTCCTCGGGGACCGTGGCCGGAAGGGCGGGCAGCGCGTCTTGAACATGGCGCAAACCCAGCTCAACCGCCGACCCGTGCTCGAACGGTGGTTTGCCGACAAGCATCTCGTACAAGACGACGCCGGCGCTATAGACGTCGGTGGCGGGACTCGTCGGCCTTCCCCGAGCCTGCTCAGGGGACATGTAGCGCGGGGTGCCCGCGATCGTGGCGGTCGGCGCCTGCGAGGTTCCCTCCGCCAAGCGAGCAACCCCGAAATCACCGACCTTGACGCTTCCGTCTAGGCCGAGCAGGACGTTGGCGGGCTTGACGTCGCAATGCACGATCCGCTGGACGTGCGCGCCGGCAAGCGCCGTGCACAGCCGCTCGGCAACCTCCAGCGCCTCAGCCCACGGCAGCGGGCCGTCTCGCAGCCGCTCGGCGAGACTTTCGCCGTCGATGAGCTCCGCAACGTAGTACGGCCCCTCCTCGGCGTGCCCGATGTCGTAGATCTGCACGATCCCCGGGTCGCTGACGCGCGCCAACATCTGGGCCTCGCGCTGAAACCGCTCGACCCAAGCGCTGTCCTCAGCCCACCACGGCTTGATCACCTTCACGGCGACCGGACGCTCAAGACGGAGGTCAACCCCCCTGTACACACGTCCGAAGGCGCCTTCGCCGATCAGAGCCTGCAGTTCGTAGCGTCCGTCCAAGGTGCGGCCGCAAAGGTCAGGCTTACGCAGCATAGGAAAGAGTATGCGTATCCCGGCCTTGCCAGGAGGCACTTGGGAGTCAGGGTGCCTGAGGGATTTTGGCCTTGCCGCGCTTGATCCTCGGGGCCGACGGCGGGGGCACAAGCGGCCCGATGTCACCGTCGGGCGCCTCGTCCAAGTCCACGATCACCGGTGCGTGGTCGCTCGGCCCAGTGCCCTTGCGCGCGTGGCGATCCACCCACGCTGCCTTCATCCTGTCCGCGACGATGGGAGCAGCCAGCATCAAGTCGATGCGCATGCCCAGGTTTTGATGGAACATTCCGGCGCGGTAGTCCCAATAGGTGAAGACGCGCTCCCGCGGCCAACGCTCGCGCACAACATCGCGCAGGCCGAGCTCTTGCAGCTCGGCGAGGGCCGCCCGCTCAGGCGGCGTGACATGAGTCTGGCCGACGTACGCCTCGGGGTCGAACACATCGAGGTCGGTGGGCGCGATGTTCATGTCCCCGCACACCATCACCGCCTCCGGCCCCTCTTTGACGACCTCTCCCAGCGCGGCAAGCCACGCCAGCTTGTACTTGTAGTGCTCGGAGTCCGGGGTCCTTCCGTTCGGCACATAGACAGAGTGCACCCGAATACCGTCGCAGCTCGCGGAGATCGCCCTTGCCTCTTGGTGGGGAAAGCCGGGAGCGTCGGCAAGACCTTTCACGACTTCCTTCAAACCCGCGCGAGAGAGGATCGCCACGCCGTTCCAACTCGCCTCCCCGTGCACCGCGATCTCATAGCCGCGTCCCGAGAGCTCCTCGCCAAGCAACTGCTCGAACGCCTCGTTGGTGAGCTTGGTCTCCTGCAGGCAAACCACGTCGGGCTTGCGTTCGTCAAGCCAACCCAACAGGCGGGGCATCCGCTGCTTGGCCGAGTTCACATTCCAGGTGGCTATCCGCACGGGGGGTACCGTAGCGGCACTCGGAGGCGCTCTGCGGATGCAGTATGTGGGCAAGTAGCTCGAGACCATCGATCAGTCGTGGGCCGGGACGAGAGAAGTAGGCGGATGCGTTCACCGCCACTACTCGCCGCGCACCCAGACCGGCCAGCTCTGTCGCGTAAGCCAGCGCCTCCTCATGCGCCCGAGGCGCGTCATAGCCACAGGGCATCGCCACCACGACTTCTGGCCGCGTGGCGGCAAGCGCCTCCCAGGAGACCGTCACCGAGGGCGCGCCAGGTGAGCCCAGCACGTCCTCTCCCCCGGCCAGCCCCACCAGTTCGGGAGTCCAGTGACCGGCGATGTAGACCGGGTCGAGCCACTCGAGCGCGGCGACGCGTCGGCGCGGCCGATCCTGCACCGCCCGCTTGATGCGCTCGATGCGCGCGGTCAGCTCGCCCACCAACTCCGCTCCACGGTCGCGACAACCGGTGGCATCGGCAACCGTGCGAACGTCCTCCAGGGTTTCACCCAAAGTGTGCGGGTCGAGCGAGATGACTTGGGGGCAGGACGGGATCTCCTTGGCAAGCTCGGCAACCTCGGTGTAGGAGACCGCGCACACGGGGCACAAAGCCTGTGTGACGATCAGGTCGGGGTTGAGCGCAGCGAGCGCATCGCCGTCGAGCTCGTAGATCGCCTCGCCGCGCAGCGTGCGCTCGCGCACCGCCCCGTCGATCTCCGCGGCGCTGAGGCCGACGGGCAGCACATCGCGCGTGACCTGCTCGAGCGCCGTCGCGGCAGGTGGGTAGTCGCACTCGTGTGTCACCGCCACCACCTCAGGGCCGAGTCCGAGCGCGAACAGCAGCTCCGTGGCGTGAGGGACGAGGCTGACGATGCGCATGCCAACGAGACTGTACGCGCCCCATCAAGCGAATCGGCGCGATGGCGCTCCATCCGACAGAGAAAGCAGCAGCCACCCACTCGCGGCAGCAACCCGCTCGCTCTTGCCGCTCCACCCCATTAGTCGCTAGCCTGACTCGACTCGTGGTCTTCTCATGAGCAACCCCCTACGTTGAACGCACTGGCCTCGATATCCGACCGCCTGCGCGCGGCCGACCCGGGGATGTTCGTGCTCAAGAGCGCCCTGCGAGCGGCGATGGTGACGCCACTCGCCTTCGCGCTCTCGCTGGTTGTCATGGACAGCAAGCAGATGGCTCTGTTTGCGGCGTTCGGCTCGATGGCGCTGCTTGTTTTCGCCGACTTCGGCGGCTCCCGGCGTGCACGTCTACGTGCCTACCTGCTGCTGCTGATGGCCGGTGGTGTATTGATCGTGCTCGGAACGCTCTGCTCGCGCTCACCCTGGCTGGCGACGACCGCGATGGGACTGGTGGCCTTCACCATCCTGTTCGCGGGCGTGCTCGATGACTACGTCGTGGCCGCGCGGGCGGCTGTGACACTGACGTTCGTGCTGCCCGTAATGGTGCCGGCGGACGCGGTGGAGATCCCAACACGATTGGCCGGCTGGGGCCTCGCGGGAGCACTTTGCATTCCGGCGGCGCTGCTGTTGTGGCCTGCCCGCCCGCGCAGCGTGCTGCGCCGGGAGGTCGCACAGGCGGCACGGTCGCTGGCCGAGCTGGTGGATGCGACGTCCCGAGGCGATCGCCCCGCCGCCGACATTGCCGCGCAGAGCACGCGCACGGCGACGGTCGCCGTGCGCGGTCGCTTCGTCTCGATGACACAACGCCCAAGTGGGACAACCGGTCCGACCGCCGCGCTCGCTCGCCTGATCGAAGACCTTGGCTGGGTGCTAAGGATCGCCGAGCGCCCGCCGGCCCTGGCGAGCAGCGCGGCTCCATGTCCCGCCGAGCGCGGCGAGATCGAGGCAACGGCGGCCACAGCTTTGCGAGGGATCGCGGGGCGCCTGGAGGGCAGCGAACCGAACCTGCCACTCGAGCTGGCCCGACTGAGAGAGGCGCACGACGTCTTCGGGCGAGCTCAGCTGGAGCACTTCGAGCAGATGCAACCCGACCGCGACGAGGCTGAGGCGGAGGTCGAGCTGGACGAGGCCTACCGGTTGCGCGCACTCTCCTTCGGGGTCCTACAGTCAGGCCAAGACGCACTGCAAGCCTGTGAGGATCGCGCCAAGGCGATGTCGGAGCAAACGCCGCGCACGCGCATCCACACTGCTCGCCGACTGGTGCGGGCGCACATGAGCACGAGGTCGGTGTGGCTGCGCAACAGCCTGCGCTGGGCCCTAGGACTGGCGCTCGCGGTGCTGGTGGGGCAGCTCGCCGACCTGCAGAACTCGTTCTGGATCGTGCTCGGCACGATGTCGGTACTGCGATCGAACGCGCTCTCGACAAGCGCGACGATCGCCTCGGCGTTGCTCGGAACGCTGGCGGGAATTGTCGTCGGCGGGCTGATCGTGGTCGCGGTCGGCGCCGATCGCGGCGTGCTCTGGGCGGTGCTGCCGTTTGCCGTGCTGCTCGCCGCATATGCGCCTCAGGCGATCTCATTCGCAGCTGGCCAGGGCGCCTTCACGATCGTCGTGCTCGTGCTGTTCAACCTGATCCACCCAGACGGTTGGAAGGTTGGATTGGTGCGCGTCGAGGACGTGGCGATCGGCGCCGGCGTCAGCCTGCTCGTCGGCCTCCTGCTCTGGCCGCGCGGCGCGACCGCGATCCTACGCAGCGCGATCGGTGCGGCCTACGACGGCGCCGCTCACTACCTCGATGCGACGATCACGGCGCTGCTTGGCGGCGGCGAGCAGGCGCACTCGAGCCTCGCCGCGCGCGAAGCGTTCGATACCGCGCAGTTGCTCGACGCCGCGATGCGCGACTACCTCGCCAACCGCGGCTCCGCGCGCGGGCGCATCAACGATCTCACGCTGCTCGCCACGGGCGCCAGCCGCGTGCGCAGAGTTGCGCGCCTGCTGCAGGACGCCCACTCGTTCATGCGCTTGGCGCCGATCGACGACGCACTGCCACGCTTGGCGAGCGCCCGCGACGCCCTCGACGCCGAACGACGAGCCCGCTGCGGGTGGTACGAGTCATTCGGGGAAGCCATCGCACAGGCGGCGTCTTCACCCAATACCGAGTTGAGCAGCGCGGGCGCAACGGCACACACGCCAACCGGCGCCGTGGTGCTCGAGCACGTTGACAGCGGTGACCTGTTGCAGCCAGGACTTGCGATTGCGTGGGCACGCCGACACCTCGACGTCCTGGCGGAACTCGAGCTGATGCTCAGCTCGGCCTATGGACGGATCAGTTTGTGAACCTTCCCAAAGGGTTCCGGCGGGACGCTAGCTCTTCAGCGGGGAAATGGGTACAGCTGCCTCGGGCGTGAGCACGCGGAAGCTGAAGGACTCCTCCAAGTAGAGCGTAACCGCGTCGCTGTCGTGAGACTCGTAGCCAACCGCCAGATCCTGACCGGATTCGAAACTGAAGTCACCGCCACGCATGCTCACCACGACCGCTCCCTTCACCCCAGGCGCCCACACGATCGGACCCTCGAGGATCTTGCGCAGGTGATCGAGCAGCGGGTAGCCGCCGTGCTCGGCGCTCTCCACCACGCGCGTGTATTCCTCGCGTCCCAACGCCAAGCCGTACGGTCCGGCGATCCCTTTGCGCAACAGCAGCTCCACGGCACGCGCGACATGCTCGGGATACTTCTCGATGCCTCCCCCACTCTTGATCGCGCCATGGGGTGAGCGCTCGCCGATCCCATCGATTCCCGCCTTTGGCCAAGAATGAAACACGGCAAGGTTCTCGGCTTCAACAATGCTCTGGGCGGCGATGTCGAGCGCGTCGAAGTCGATGTCCTCGGCGCCACGGTCTCCGGCTCTGAGCTCCTCGCGAGAGACGGTGAAGCGCGCACGTAGCTCGACGAGCGGAAGGATGACGCGGCGATTTGCCTCCACCCCCTTGACCGGGCTCACGTCAACGTCCTCGACACGACCAAGGTTGGTGGCCGAATGCTCCCAGCCATGGGGTCCGGAGAAGTCGACCAGCCGCCGGCCGGCGAGCCCCGGTAGCAGGCGCTCGCGGGCCTCGTCGTCGATCGTCTTCCAGCCGTCCGGCGTGATCGGCGCGTGCTCGCGCAATAGATGGCTCATTGTCCCTCCTTGAGGCTTCCTATACCCAGTGAGCCGGCGAGCTCACGCGACTCAGAGCGAGAACCCTCCGAGTGAGAACCTTCCGCTGATGTGTCGCTCCCCGCGGCGGCCTCCGCCGCCTCGCCGTGCTCGACGATATCCCCCTTCTGGAAGAGCACTCCTTCGGCGGTTTCTCGCCACTTCGACTTGCGGCGAAGCAGGAACTCGAGGTCCATGCAGAAGTGCTTGTACTCCTCGCCGACGGCATCCGCCATCACACCCCGCGCTTCAGGGTCGCGCTCGACCGCCAGGCGCTGCTCGTACCAGCCGATCGCCTCCGCCTCCTCGGTCAACGACGCGCAAAGCCTTGCGAACGTCCGCGTCTCCTCGGGGAGCTCCTGTGGCGGCTCGTGATATTGGTCGAAGCCCATCGATTCCTCCTCGGGGATGTGGTTTCCTGGAAACTGTCCGCGAGCGTCTTCCCGAGATCATGCCACTCAGAGGCTCGGCGAGGTCTTGGGCGCCCACTCCACGCAGTTGCGATGTCAACAAAGTCAGAAGGGAGCACCAAATGCCCAAGCGAGACGGATATCTCCCCGGCGTGCCGTGCTGGGTCGACACCATCCAGCCAGATCCCGAGGCCGCAACCGCCTTCTACGGCGGCCTCTTCGGATGGGATTTCAAGGACGCGATGCCGCCGGACTCAGCCGGCAAATATTTCATCGCAAGCCTGCGTGGCGGCAATGTGGCCGCGGTGGGCTCGCAACCCGAGGACGGGCCGCCGACGGCCACGTGGAACACCTACGTCTGGGTCGAGGACGCCGACGAGGCAGCCGCGAAGGCGCGTGAGGCAGGCGGACGCGTCGTGGCCGACCCCTTCGACGTGTTCGACGCGGGCCGGATGGCTGTGCTCACCGACCCCGAGGGAGCCGCGTTCTGTGTGTGGCAGGCAATGCAACACAAGGGCGCGCAGATCGTCAACGAACCCGGCTCGCTCAACTTCAACGGGCTGAACACACGCGACGTGCAAGGCGCTCAGTCTTTCTATGGCTCGGTGTTCGGGTGGGAGGCGCTCGACCTCGACGGCGGTGTGCAAATGTGGCGGTTGCCCGGCTACGGCGCCTTCCTGGAAAAGAGCGATCCCGGGCTGCGCGAGCGCATGGCCGAAAGCGGCGCTCCAAAGGGCTTTGAGGACGTTGTCGCAACACTCAATCCGATCACCGATGACCAACCCGATACTCCTGCGCACTGGAGCGTGACGTTCGCGGTGGCTGACGCCGACGCGACAGCCGCGAAGACCAGCGAGCTGGGCGGCCAGGTGATCGTCGCGCCGTTCGACGCCCCCTGGGTCAGGATGGCTGTCATCGGCGATCCGCAGGGCGCAACATTCATCGCGAGCCAGTTCGTCCCGGAGAACAAGGGGCTGGACGGCTAGGCCGGCTTCGCGGTCAGTCGCTCTTCATAACATTCCCGGGCACATGACGTTCCCAGGCACCCCTCACATCACGGCGTGCCGGCTTTTTCATTGGTCTCACCATGTAGGGTCAGGCCGGCGCGGCAAGCAAACGAACGAGCCAACAAAGTGAAATGGGGATGAGATGCTCCTAAGTGCGGCTGATAATCGAGTCGACGGCAGATCGGGGATCGGGCGACGCGGAATGCTCGCGCCCTGGCTCGGGGGCGCACTGCTCGCGGCCATCCTCGCACTCGCTCTCGCTGCATCCACCGCGCTCGCCAGCACCACCACGATCAACTTCGACACCCCTGTGGTCAGCAGCCCGGTGGGGCTCGGCAGCCAGTACTCGGCCGAAGGCGTGACCTTCAATCCGAACGTGCGCTCGCTGCCGATCCCCGAGGACTGCGGCGCCGAACTCCGCCACGACCCGACCCACGCGCGCTCCGGCGAACAGGTCGCCTACAGCTTCTGCCAGGCGCACGGAGAAGACTTCGACAGCGAAGCCGAGATCCTTGGGCGGCTCTCAGACTTCAGCAATTCGGTCAGCGTCTACGCCGGTGCCCCTGGCGGCACCGTCAACGGCGTCATGTACGGCACCGGAATGTCCGAAGTGACACTCACCGGCTACAACGTCCACGGCGCAGTCGTGGCCAGCGACACCGCCACGGTCGGGGCTGATGCGAAGACGCTGATGACGATCACTACCTCGAGCGAAGAGATCGCCTACTTCGCCGTGCAGGGCCCGCTCTCGATCAGCACCCCTTTGGAGATCGACGACCTCAGCTTCGAGGTTCCCAGCACTCCTCCACCACCGCAGATCGGCCTGGAAGCGGGCGGATTCTCCTCGGCCGCACAGAGTCAGACCGCCACGGTAATCGTCAACGTCGAGCGCTTCAACGGTGCGGACAACACCGTCAACCTGGCCGTCTCGGGGCTCCCTAGCGGTGTGACGGTGGCCGGCGCCGACACGATCCCCGGCGGCAGCGACGCCGCCGAACTGATCTTCGAGGTCGCGCCCAACGCTCCCGTGTCAAGCAGCGAATACACGATTACAGCCACCAGCACCGGCGTCAGCGGGTCCGTCAGCGCGAAAGGCACCTTCGCGGTGGTGAAAGCGCTCGGGCTGACACTGGGCGCAGGGGAAGAAACCGAACGCACGATCAAACTCGGTGTCTGCTCCAACGGCTTGGTCACGATCACCAGCCTGCAGGAACTGGGCGGCTCGGGCACCCTCACGCTCGCCTCCAGCGGCGACACGGACGGGCTCACGGCCACGCTCGGCTCGGGCTCGATCTCGCGCGGACAGAACGTGTCGCTGTCGTTTGCCACCAACGGTTCGGGCGGCTCGGGCGAAGCCAAGTACACCGTGACGGAGAGCGACGGCTCCGTGCCGAGCGTGAGCGTGCACATCTATGTGCAGCGCAGCGCCCCGACCACCACCCAGGGGATCTACGTGACCCAGGGCACCCAGCCGGACTACGGCCACCTGGAACCGAGCGGCTCGGGCGCGTCCGGGCGCCCCTACGCGGGGGTCACGCTCGTCGCCGGCAAGACCACCGTCGTGCGCGTGTACGGCGACGCGGCCGGGACGCCCGCGGGGCTTCCCGGCGCAGTCGCGCTGCTCTACGGCTACGACAGCCACGGCAAAGCGCTTCCCGGCAGCCCGCTATCGCCCGATTACGGACCGTCGACGCTCGCCGACGCCCATGCCTCCGGCGAGGTCGTCTCGGACTCAGAGCTCGAGGGCGAAGCCAACGCCTACACCTTCACGCTGCCCGAATCCTGGACCAGCGGAGGGTATGTACCTCGACCGGGCGTGTCCGTGGGCCTCTATTACCCTTCCGGCCAGACGATCCAACTGGTCGGCGAAACGGAGCCCTATCCGGGCGCTGGACAGATCTCCTCCTGTCACACCAGCAACCGGTTCACACTTGACAACGTCCCCTTCCAGCAGGTTGGCATCGGATATGACGCCGACCTGAATCCGGTCGCACTGATCGAAAACGGCAAAGAACCACCCCCCGCCGAAAAGGTCTTCCAGGACACCGAAGCGATCACACCGCTGCCCAACGGCGACCTCGGCATCATCGGCTACTTCAGCTCCGCCGACATCAGCTACATCACCAACTCACACGAAAGCGCGGAAGAAAAGAACGAAGAAGTCCTCAGCCTGATGGAAGAAGACTTCGGCAATACCAGCCACTCGGTAGGCGTCACCTCGGGCGCCGCCTACGGTCTGACCAACTCGGTTCCCGGCAACACCTCGGCGGTCAATGGCAACGGCTCGCGCCCACTGACCTCGGTCGCACACGAGGTCCTCCACCAGTACGGCCTCGTCCACGCCAGCCCCTGCAACGGCGCGGGCGCGAACGGGCAGACAGCCGAGGCCTGGCCGCCGGATGAACGCGGCGAGCTCGACGGGATCGCCGTGAACACAACCTCCGAGCCATACGACTTCATCGCCAATGGCCTCAATGGCTTCGCCGCCGCCTACGACCCGATGTCCTATTGCGCCCAGGTCGGCAACGGTGACTTCAACGACTGGATATCGCCGCGCAACTGGACCCGGCTGATCGAAATATTCGGGGTCAACCCGACCGCGGGAGCATCCAGCCGCGCGAGCGCCGCATCCGTCTCGCAACCAAGTCGCGGCGGCAGCGTCGGGCGCGACCCGCTGGCAGCCGACGCGCAGCTGAACACCGGCATGCTCAGGGTGATCGCCTACGCCAACAGCGAGACGGGCACGCGTATCACCTCGGTCGGTCCAGCAGTCAGTGGTGAGATCAATCACGGCAGCATCGATCCCGCCTACACGCTGACCACGACCTCCGCTGGCGGGAAGAGCCTGGGCAGCGTGCCGATGTATGCGACGAGCGGCGGCCACGTTGACAATGGCGGTGCGATCACCCAGCTGACCGCCGAGATTCCCAGCGCGAATGCGCACGCCCTCGCGATCGCGCTGGGCGGCAAGGCGCTTGCGCGTCGCGTCCGCCCGGCACACGCACCGATCGTTCGCGTGCTCTCACCCACCGGCGGCGCACGCGTCGGCCGCGGCCGCTCGGTGCTCGTGCGCTGGAGCACGAAGGACCGCGAACACGTGCGCCTGAAGGCAGCGATCGACTACTCCCGCGACGGCGGGCGCAGCTGGCGCACGATCTACGCGGGCGCCGACAACGGTCATGCATCGCTGCCCAGTTTCTACCTCACCGCCTCTCACCGCGCCAGGCTGCGGGTGCGAGTGAACGACGGTTTCAACGAGGCGATCGCCACCTCGCGGGTGTTCACCGCCCTCGGCGCACCACCCAGAGTGGCGATCCTCACGCGTTTCGCGCACAACGCGAGCGTGGCCGCCGACGCGCCCGTCGCGCTCCTCGGAGGGGCTGTCGATCAGCTCGCGCACACGCTCTCCGGGCACAGCCTGCACTGGTATGACGGCGCGATCTCGCTCGGCTACGGACCCAGCATCGAGACCGGACCGTTGCCCTCAGGCGTCAACCACATACGGCTGGTTGGTCGTGACTCGGCCGGGCGCACCGCCACGGCGAGCTTGACACTCACCGTTGCTCCGTTGACGCTGCCGGGTCTGATGCTGAAGTTCCCGCGAAAGGTCTCGGCGAAGGCGCGCAAGCTCACCTTCAGTGGATCGGCAAGCACCCCCACGACGCTGACGATCGCCCACCATGCCTACGCGCTGACGCCGACGCAAATCAGCTTCACGCTCCCGATCCCGCGTGGCACCCGTCCGTCGCTGCTGGTGGCGAGCGTCAGCAGCGAAGGCGAGATCACGCCGTTTGCGGTGGAGATCGTGCGTTAGTCAGCTCCCATGTCAGCATCGGCGCTAGGTCTGCTTTACGCGGGCGAGGCTTTCCTTTAGCGCGGCCATCAGGTCGGGTACGGGGTCAGGCTCTGGCTTGACGTCAGGTATCTCGACTTCGCCGGTGCGTCTCTTGGCCTGGATGATTTTCATCAGCCGGCTGCGGTGGCAATCCTCATAGCGCGTGGGATCGAAGTCGCGGGTCATCGCGTTGACGATCTCCAGCGCCTGGTCGACCTCACCGCGACGAGGCGCGCCGGCTCGTCCCGAAGGGACAGCTGGGATTGACTCGGGGTCGCGGATTTCATCGGCGAACAGCATCGTTGTGAGTGAGAGCAGCCCGTCGCGCTCGCGGACCGCTACCAGATACTCCTTGGAGCGCAGCACGACGCGGCCGATCGCGACCTGATCGGTGCTTGACATTGCGTCGCGCAGCAGCCTGTAGGCTCGGATCACGCCCTCGGACTCCGAGTCCGGCAACAGGAAGTATGAGTGGTTGAAGTGCGCTGGATCGATTGCGTGCAGCTCGACGAACTGCTCGATCTCGATCGTGCGGGTGCGCTCCGGTGCGGCTGCGCCGAGCTCCTCGTCTGAGAGCACCACCTGTTTGCCGTCGAGCTCGTAGCCATGCCCGATCTGCTCCCAGGGGACCTCTTTCTTGTCTTTTTCACAGGTGCGTCTGATCTCGATTCGCTCGCCCGTTTTCTCGTCGATCTCGTGGAAGTGGATGTCGCGATCACGTACTGAGCTGACCATCCTCACGGGCACGGCGACGAGGCCGAAGCTGAGCGTGCCCGACCACAGTCCGTGGGCCATCAGCTCGTTGCCCCTGTCTTCTTCTTGGCTTTGATGGCCGTGCGTTTCTTGCGGGTCTTGGACTGTTTCCGTGGGCGTGCGTCGAGGCTTTCCCGCAGAGCGACGAGCAGATCGTCGGGCGGCTTCGGTGGCTGGCGTGTGGGGGACTTGATGTCCTGGCCGGCGGCCTTGCGCTCGATCAGCTCTAGCACGCTCGCGCGGTAGCGGTCTTTGTGCTGGCTTGGCTTCCATTCGCCGGCGAGGGTGTCGATCAGCCGCTTGGCCATCTCGATCTCCTTCTTGGCGGGCGCACGGCGCAACGCGGGAACGTCGAGGTCTCCGTGGCCAACGATCTCATCGGCGAAGCGCATCGTGTATAGCTCGAGCGCCTTGCCGCGTGGCCCTACCGCGACGAGCTGCTCGCGAGTTCGCATCACGAAGCGCCCGATCCCGACCTTCCCGCTGCGCGTCAGTGCCCCGCACAGGATGCGGTAGGCGCGCTCGCCGCCTGGCTGCGCCCCGACAATGTAGGGGTGGTCGTAGTAGACCGGGTCGATCTGCGCGGTCTCGATGAAGTGTTCGAGCTCGATGACCTTCGGCCGCGAGCCACGCGCGGCGGCGATCTCCTTATCTTCGAGCACGACCTGGTGTCCACGGCTCGTCTCATATGCCTTACCGATCCGCTCAGCGGGCACCTCACGCCCCGACTCGCTACCGACACGGCGGTGCACGATCCGACAGCCATCGCGCAGGCGCACCTCATGGAAGTGAACGGCGTGATCCTCCACAGCGGAGAACAGCTTGACGGGGATACTGACCTCACCGAAGGTGACAGTGCCATTCCAGATCGACCGGGGCGCCACCGTTCAGCTCCCGAGCACCGGCAGCTGCTGGCGCAGCGAGCCCACCTCGACAAAGAAGTCCCCGTGCTCGGCTACACGGGCGAGCACTTCGCGGACCTCGAACGTGAGCAAGTCCGGGTCGCGGGCCTCCAGGCAGGCCGTGACCTCCGACCACTGGATGGGAGTGGAGACCGTCGGACGCTCCTTGGCGCGCAGCGAGTAGACCGAGACGGTGGTCTTGTGCGCGTCGTTCTGGCTCCAGTCGATCAGGACCTTCCCGGCGCGCTCGGTCTTCGCCATCTCGGCAACCACAAGCTTGGGTCTGCGGCGCTGCAGGAGATCGGCGACCGCGTGCGCGAGGGACTTGGTCTGCTCGTAGGTGACGCCCGCTTCGTTCAAGGGCACGTACACCTGCAGCCCCTTGGAGCCCGACGTCTTCGCAAACGCGCGCAGCCCGAGCGCCTCGAACATCTCGTGCAGCTCAAGCGCGACCTCGCAGCACTCCACGATGCTCGCCGGCGGCCCAGGGTCCAGGTCAAACGCGAGCGTCGTGGGACGCTCGGGCTCGCCGGCGAGCGACAGCGAGGGGTGCAGCTCGATGTCGGCGAGGTTC
Organism: uncultured Solirubrobacterales bacterium; assembly: GCA_963715535.1. Lineage (GTDB taxonomy): Bacteria > Actinomycetota > Thermoleophilia > Solirubrobacterales > Solirubrobacteraceae > Palsa-744. Next base: position 735,547 of record OY970251.1, read on the forward strand.
GCAAGCCACACGAGCGTCGGAAGGTCCTGGCAGAGGGTGTAGTGGATCTCACGTTTGCTGTGCTCGCTCCAGATCGTCGTCGTCTCCACCCACTCCGGTCGGTGCGCGGGCGACTGCTTCTCATAGAAATACTCGCCCTGCACGCCGTTGGGGTAGCGCTTGAGCGTCAGCGGACGATCACGCAGGTGCGCCAGCAGGACCGGAGCGATCTGCGCGTAGTAGTCGATCAGGTCGGCCTTCGTGAAACCGCTGCTCGGATACAGGACCTTGTTGAGATTCGTGAGCTTCAGCGCGCGGCCCTCGACCTCGACCTCCACGCCGCCCCGCACACGACGCCCGCTATCGACCAGCGCGCTCACCTCGGCCGTCTCGGCCGATGAGACAGCGGGAATCTCCTCGGGGACGACTGGCCGCTCGCGGACAACCTCAGTGGCGGACTTGTCCTCGCGTAGCCCCTTGTAGGAGGGGTGTCTGAGAGTACCGGCGCGGGTCCACTCGGTGAACTCGACCTCACATACCAGCTTCGGCTTTACAAAATGAGCACCTTTCGGCGGCTGGGGGCCCGTGAACGGCGAGCCCTTGCGGGCGAGCGGTTTGAGCAGGCCGGCGAGGCGCTGGAGCTCCTCCGCATCGAAGCCCGTTCCGAGCTTGCCGGCATAGCGAAGCTTCCCGTTCTCGTAAACGCCGAGGTGCAGCGCGCCGATCCGTTGCGCGCGCGAGCCATTCCCCTCCGTCCAACCGCCGATCACGAGCTCCTGGCGCTGCACGTTCTTGATCTTCAGCCAGCTGCCACCGCGCCCTCCCGGCGTGTACGGCGAATCCAATCGCTTGGCGACTATCCCCTCGAGGCACTGCTCCTTGCTCGCCGCCAGGAACGCCGCCCCGCCTCCGGGTCGGTACTCGGGAGTGCGCCAATGCTCCCCCTCCAGCTTCAGCGCCTGCAGCCGAGCGCGACGCTCGCTGTAGGGGAGCTCCATGAGGCTGTGCCCGTCCAGCCACAACAGGTCGAACAGCACGTATGTCACGGGCTGGGTCTGCGCGAGGCGGCGGACTGCCGCCTCGCCGCGCAGATGCATCCGGGACTGCAACGCTTGAAAGCTCGGACGGCCCTGCTCGTCGAAGGCGACGATCTCCCCGTCAAGTATTGCCTCGTTGGAGCCGAGCGCCCGGTTCAGCGCCCGCAACTCCGGATAGGCAGCAGTCACGTCGTTGTCGTTGCGGCTGATGAAGCCGATGCGGCCGGGCTGGGAGCGCGTGATCGCCCTAACCCCGTCCCACTTCACCTCAAACGCCCACTCGGACTCATCCACCGGGAGCGTGGAGAGCCTTGCGAGCATCGGCTGGATGAACCCCGGCATCTCCTGTGCGGCGGGATCCACGGGCGCGTCCATACGGTGAATCATCCAGTCCTTCTCCGCCTTCCCGGCGCGAAATAGGGCATAGCGGCCTTGGAGTTGCTCGCCGTGGAAGACGACGACGATCTTGCCCGGCTCCCACTTCTCGCACTCATAGGTCCCCTGATCCCAGATCCTCACCTCCCCGGCCCCGTAGTTGCCGGCGGGAATAGTGCCGTGGAAGGCGATGTAGCCGAGGGGGTGATCCTCGACGTGCACCGCCTTGCGATTGTGTTTGGGATCCTCAGGGATCCCGTTGGGAATCGCCCAGGAGGCAAGCGCGCCGTCGTGCTCCAGGCGCAGGTCCCAGTGCAGACGGCGGGCGTGATGCTCGTGAACCACGAACCGTGCCCCGGCCCCCGGCGTGCCGTCCGGCTCGGGCTCAGGGGTCTGGTCGAAGCTTCGCTTGCGCCGGTACTCACCGAGCTTGCCGCGCGTCTGCTTTGTAGCGCTCATAACACGAGACGACATACCCCGATAGGTCCACGAGCAAGCCCTCAGCGGCTTCGCGGCGGCTCGGCAGCAACCGCAGCGTCTGGCCTTGCCCGGTAACCAGTAAGTGTCATCTGGGCCGTCGTGGGGTATAGACCTACGCCAGCTCGAGGAGATCGAGACGTGCCGCCGCCGTGCGGCGAGCGATGCAGTGCTCCCGTGAGCCGAGAACCGACGACGCGCTGAATGCAAGGCTGCGTTAGATAGTCGGAGCGGTGGTCCTCACGTTCGGGGCAAGCCCAAGACCTCTGGGAGCTTGTCCAGCGATCGGATGATCTCGGCACCGGCGTTGCGAAGCGCGCGCTCGTCGCTGTTCGCCGCGTAACCGATCGCTCGCATCCCCGCGGCAACGGCAGCCGTGACTCCTGACGGGGTGTCCTCAATGACCGCGCAGGCCGACGGCTGAACGCCCATCGTCGCCGCAGCGTGGAGGAACACGTCGGGATGGGGCTTGCCGCGCGGCACGTTATAGGCCGAGAACAGAGCGTCTTTGGAGAACAGTCCGTCCAGCCCTGTCAGCGCGAGCGAAAGACGCGTCTTCTCGAGCTTGCCCTGCGAGGCCACACATACCTTCACGCCGGCGGCGCTGACGCCCCGAACGGCCTCGGCCGCGCCCGGTATGGCGCTGAGGTTCGAGCGAAACATCTCGGCTCGGCGCATTTCGTAGCGCTCAAGCCAGTCGCTCGGAAGCGCCCGGCCGAGCTTGCGCTCGGCGAGGTCCACGACATCGGCCAACAGCAGCTCCTTGTACTGGAGGAGGCTTTGCGCGGTTGTCGTGGGCAGCCCCTCCTCGGTCAGCATCGCGGCGAGCAGGTCGCACGCGAGCGTGATGCTGTCCACCAGCACACCGTCGCAGTCGAAGATCACGAGATCGTGCATGGCGGCCGAGCACTTTACAGGCTGCCCAAGGCATCCTTGAACGCATCGGATGGTGGCCCGGCAGTGGCGCGAGCTTGATCGTGGCAGCCGGGAGCGCCGAGTGGATTGCATCTGTCTCTGCCCGGCCCCGAACATATGGGTCCACCGCGCTGGAGCGTGTGGCCGCGCCCGCGTATCCTATGGCCGAACATGTCCGGTGCGACGGTGAGAGATGCGAGCGAGGACGATGCGCCGGCGTGCGCGGCGATCTACGCGCCGTACGTGCGCGAGACGGCCGTCAGCTTCGAGGGTGAGCCGCCGACACCCGCACAGATGGCCGAACGCATCGCGGCGGCGACGCCCACACACGCATGGGTCGTGCTCGAAGACGACGACCGCGTCGTCGGCTACGCATACGGCGGGCCGCACCAGAAACGGGCGGCCTACCGCTTCTCATGCGAGGTCAGCGTCTACGTAGAGCAGGGCCGGCGACGCAGCGGCTCGGGTCGCGCGCTGTACGAGGCCCTGTTCGAGCGGCTCGCGGCTCGCGGCTACCTGATGGCCGTCGCGGGCATGACGCTGCCAAACGAGGCGAGCGCGGGCCTGCACCGAGCGATGGGCTTTGAGCCAGTCGGCGTCTACCGGCGGATCGGCTGGAAGCTCGGCGCGTGGCACGATGTCGCGTGGATGCAGCGCGCGCTTGGCGTCGAGCAGGACCCTCCCCCCGAGCCGCGCTGAGGCGACCGGGCGTGTCCGGGCCGACGCTATAGAGTCGCGGCATGGAGTTGCGCGTCATGAGGACGGGCGACCTGCCTGGGGCGGTGGCCGCGTGGCACGCGGCCAACATCGCGCGGGGAAAGCCGCCAACACCGCAGCGCATCGCCAGGGTCGTCGAGAAGCTGCAAGAACCCGACGCGCTGCCCTATGTAGCGGCCGAAGGTGATGCCATCGTGGGCATGGCCCTGGCAGAGCCGTGCCGCAGAGACGATGGGGCCGGTGCCGTCATTCCTGGCGCCCTTCACATTTCGATGGTCTTCGTCTTCCCGTCGTCCCAGAGGCGGAGCATCGGCGGTCGCCTCATGCACTACACCCTCGAGGCGGCTCGCGCCGCCGGCATGTCACGCGTGCAGCTCTGGACCGGGCGAGAGAACGCGGCCGCACGGGGCCTTTACGAGAATATCGGCATGAAGCTGACCAGCACCCGACAGGTTGATGAGGCGACCGAGTGGGACCGCTACGAGATAGACCTGTGAGGACAGTCAGCTTGCGCGCCCGTCACGCGCGCTGAGGGCTCGACTGCCAGCACCCACCGATTCGGAGGCTCGTAAGACCCGGTGCCGGCTCCCACGTTCAGGACGGTGCGAGCCTCACCGAGCGCCGCCCAGATGTGGCTCGCGAGCACAGGGTCCATGTGCCGCGTCCTCTGATAGCCGACCCGATCCGGTCATATGTGGATGCGGTACTCATAAAACTCAACCTCACACGCTTCACGCCCGGATCCTAACCGGGTCGCGAGCTTGAACAGCGCCTCGCCGCGGCACGCGCATGACCGGAGCGCAGACTTCGCCGAACGTGTGTGCTGGGCCGTTTGGCGGGGTGTATGACTTCTACATCGAGCGTGACTGGCTAATGCGTTTGATCGGTCGTGTCGTGTGGGGGATCGACGCGTCGGTGTTGTACACGAGCATGGACGCGATACGCCGAGCGCAGAACGGAGCGAGGATTCTCGACGTGCCGTGCGGGGGCGGTGTCGCGCTGCGCGCCCTTCGACCCGACCAAGACGTGCGCTACATCGCCGTGGACGTGTCCGAGAAGATGCTTGCGCGTGCCGAGCGGCGCGCAAAGAGACGTTCTCTGAACCAGGTTGAGTTCGCCATCGCAGACATGCGCGCCCTGCCGTTTCCAGATGGTGGGGCGGACCTCGTTGTCTGCTATAGCGGCCTTCATATGCTTGAGGACCCAGAGCCTGCTGTGGCAGAGCTTGCGCGCTGCTTGAAGCCTGGTGGCGAGCTGGTCGGCACTACGTTTCTTGCTGAGGGAAGCCGGCGGCAGCAGGCGCTGTTTGGGCTCGAGCGCCGTCGCGGTAATCCCACGCCACCACGCCGCGACGACCTTCGCGACTGGCTCGATAAAGCGGGAATCGCAGATGTGGTGATCGAGCCCGAGCGCGGGTTTGCGGTGTTCCGTGGACGCAAGCAGGCAGAGTGACAGCGAGACTGTCTGTCGTCTCGCAACACCGAACACCCAGGCTAGCTGTCAGTCAAGGCCGTGAGCAGCTCGTGCCGGAAGTCCCAGGCCGACGCTAGGAGTCCGGTGCTCAACACCGCGGTGAGGATGTTAATCGCGAGCTCGATCGCGCCGCCATGACCGTTGGAATAGATGCCCTGCTCTAGGTCGTAGAGCACGTCCATCGCGCATAGATAGACGCCCGCTCCGCCGAGCGCCAAAAGCCAGAGGAGGGCGCTCGGCCGGCGTCGCGAGAGCTGGAGTGCCGCGATCAGAGCCGCTGTGAGCAGCCACCCATCCGCGAGCGGGAAGGACTGCTCGAAGGCGATGTACTGCGCGGTGTGACTGCTTGCGACGATGCCGCGGTCAGTGGACCAGGCGACCCAATATGCCACCACCAGCACTGAAGTGAAGATCAGCAGCACGATCACGCGCCGACGCCAAACCTCGAAATGCCCGAGACCCAGCAGATGGGAGCCCGGCAACCGGCTTGCCTGGCCCAGGTCAGTTCGCGACGCATTCATCGTGTACGCCTTTCACGAGAGGTTTCGCATCGCCTCGGCGGTCGCCGCGTCGGCGGGGAACGTCAACTCGATCGACAGCTCGGAGGTCGTCACCTCCATCGCGGTGCCGAAGGTGGCGACCGTGGCGAAGAACGACAGCTCATCCCCGTCGGGGGAGCGCATCCGCATGAGGGGCGTGATGATGTGACTCGCAGCTGTCTCGCCGGTGGGCTGGTGTTCGGGCGCGGGGTAGCCCGTCACCTCCTCCAGCAACACGGCGAGATCCCGATCGCCAGTGATCGCGACCTGACGCGCCAGCCGCCCGAGGAAGTACGCGCGCACCTCGCCGAGGTTGATCGTCCAGCGGGCCAGTCCCTGCGGGTGCAGGCCGACGCGCATCACGTTGACCGGCGGCTCCAGGAGCGCCGAGTCGACCCAGGTGGCCATCATCGTCATTGCAGAGTTGGCGGCGACCAGGTTCCAGCCGCGATCAACGACGACCGCCGGGTAGGGATCGTGACCGGTGAGGATCAGATCGAGCGCCTCGCGTACCGGCGCAAGCTCAGGATCTGCAATCGAGTGCTCGGGGACCGCCGGGGCATGGCCAGCGGCAAGCAGCAGCTGGTTGCGCTCCCGTACGGGAACTTCGAGCTGCTCGGCGAGCAGCAGCACCATCTCGGCACTGGGCGTCGAGCGGCCGGTCTCGACAAAGCTCAGATGTCGCGCCGAGACCCCCGCGTCGAGCGCCACTTCGAGCTGGGTGCGCCGCCGGCGCTTGCGCCACTCACGCAACAGCGGCCCGACCCGTGACTGGGAGGTGATGGTCGCCATTTGAGGCCGACTCTAGTCCCGCCGCGTTCGTCCGTCGATTACCTCTCAGGTAATGACAGCACGACCTCCTCCTGGAACCATGAGCGTCCAGTCGAAACGGAGGTAGGCGCATGACGATCACGACAGGCGAGCGGACCGGGAGCGCCACCTACAGAGCGATCAAGCTCACCGGCCTTGCGGGCCTGATGAGCCTCGCGCTTGGGATCGCCGGCTCAATCGTCGATGAAATGCAGATGTTTCCTCCGACCGGCGCGAGCGCGATCACGGGCTACGTTGACGCGCGTCGCTCCGTCTTGCTCGTCGCGATGGTCCTCAGCACGGCCGCGGTGGGACTCCGGCTGGCTTTTGGTGTCGGCGTCCGTTCTGTACGAAGACCGTGCCTTTACCGCTAAAGTAAAGGAATGGCGCGAATCTCCACCAAGAACCAGATCACGATCCCGGTCGCGGCGCTAGAGGAGGTCGGGCTGCACGCCGGCGAGCGAGTCACAGTCGAGCCGGCCGGTGACGGGGAGCTGCGGATTCGCCGCACGTCCACGACCTTCGAGGATTCGTTCGGGACGCTGACGGGCACCTACCCTGCCGGCTATCTCGCGCAACTCGACGCCGAAGATGAACTGCGGTGAAGCTGCTCCTCGACGCGGACGTCTTGATCGGGGCGCTTGACGGCAGCGACCCGCATCATCATCGCGCTCGCGAGCTGTTCACCAAGTGGCGCGACGACCAAGACGCTTGCGCAGTCAGCATCGTGAACCTGACCGAGGTGCTGATCGCTCCCTCCGCAGACGTGTCGAAGCTAGCCGCCGCGAGGGAGGCGATCGCCGTCCTCGGCATCACCGTGCACCAGCCGAACGAGGCTATCGGGGTCGAAGCAGCACGCCTGCAACATCGGCACCCGATCAGCCTCCCCGACGCCTACTGCCTTGCAACGGCGAAGCACACGAGCTCGGCGGTCTCGTCATTCGATCAAAAGATCTTGAAGGCCGCTAAGCGCGAGGGCATCAGGGCCGCCTAACGCCAGCGGGCACGAACGAGACAGCTCCGCGAGCCGGCCATCCACGTCAAGGCCTGCGTCATTGTTCCAAGAGGTCGCTCGATGGCCCTTCAACGCCCCTCCAACGCTCCGTTTAGAGCAACTTGTAGCACCACCGAAGTACCACGAAAGAAAGAACCCCCTGCAAATCCTGGCTTTCTGGCTATGGGCGATACTGGGCTCGAACTCGCCTCTGGCGCTCAGGTAAGGCCATATAGCCCGGTTTTATTGGGATTCAGTGCCCTCAGATCAGCTCGGGTCCGCTCAAATTGCTACCAAAATTGCTACCAAGCCCGCGCGATTTGCGGCGCTGATCGCACGCCTCCTGTTCGTCGTGGGTGTCGCATAAACCCCCGGTCCGTCCGGCGTGGTTAAGACAATTCTGGGTATGCCCCAGAACTTTCTTGAGTGTGATCGTGAGCAGGTGTTTTTGATGCCGCCGGACCCGCGGGATTGGCTGCCGGAGGGTCATTTGGCGTGGTTCGTGTTGGCGTCGGTCGAGGAGATGGATCTTTCGGCGTTCTATGGGTCTTACCGTCAGGATGGCTGGGGTCGCGCGGCGTTTGAGCCTCAGATGATGGTGGCCCTGTTGCTCTACGCCTACGCGCGGGGTGAACGGTCCTCGAGGGGGATTGAGCGTCGGTGTGTGGAGGATGTTGCCTACCGGGTGATCGCGGCTCAGCAGACGCCGGACCACGCGACGATCGCGCGGTTTCGCGTGCGCCACGAGGAAGCCTTGGCCGAGTTGTTCAGCGAGGTGCTGGGACTCTGTCGGGAGGCGGGGCTCGTGAAGGTCGGGGTGATCGCGATCGACGGTACGAAGGTTCATGCGAACGCGTCGCATCACTCAAACTTCGACTACGAGCAGCTCGCCCGCGAGATCCTGAAGGAGGCCGGCGACATGGATGCCGCCGAGGACGAGCTCTACGGGCAGGAGCGCGGCGATGAGCTGCCTGAGCATTTGCGAACTCGTGAGGGGCGACGTGCTGCGCTGCGCGAAGCCAAGGAGAAGCTCGCGCGCGAGCGTGCAGACAGGCAAGACGCGAAGGTGAAGCAATCGCGGGGTGTGGAGCTCGTGCTTGATCCCGAGGTGATCGTCGCACGCGTTCAGGGCCGTAAGGGGTGGGTGCGCGAGGCACGCCACCAGCTTGAGGAGCACCGGCGGCTAGCGGCTCAGCCGATTCCACGCTCGCGAGCCGAGAGACTGCTGCAAGCAGAGCAGCGCCTTCAGGAGAACCTGCGGGTCGAGCGCGAAGCTAACGACGCTTATGAGCACCATCGCGCGACTGCGGTGACGAAGGACGGCCGACGGTTCGGGGCGCGCCCAAACCCATATGTTGCACCAGAGGTGCCGCCAGGGAAGATAAACGTCACCGATCTCGATTCACGCAATGTGAAGACGCCGCGCAGCTACACCCAGGGTTACAACGTTCAGGCCGCCGTGAACGAGCATCAGATCGTCCTGGCTGCCGAGGTTACGCTCACTTCACCAGACTTCGGTCAGCTCGAGCCGATGGTCAACGCCACCCGCCGCGAGCTAGCGCAGATCGGTGTTAGCGAGACGCCCGGGGTCGCGGTCGCGGACACCGGTTACTGGCATGAAGAGCAGATGGACCAGGTCGTGAATATGGGCACCCAGGTCTTGATCCCGCCCGATGCCGGCAAGCGCGACACACCCCGCCGCGGCTGGGATGGCGGGCGCTACGCCTTCATGCGCACCGTACTGGCTGGTGACTACGGCGGCGGCCTTTACCGAAAACGCAAGGCGATGGTCGAGCCCGTGTTCGCTCAAACCAAGCACAACCGGCGCATCAACCAGTTCCAGCGGCGAGGCAGATCCGCCGCACGCTCGGAATGGCGGCTGATCACCGCGACTCACAACCTAATGAAGCTCCACAAACACCACCTGGCCGCCCAGACGGCCTAAAACGGCACCAGGCTGCACCGACACTCGATCAGGCCCGCAAACCCCGATCTCTACCAGCAGCACCGTCACCGCCGCTGGTGTCAACCCATCGCCTCAATAACTTTGAGCGACACCCACCGTCCTGAGCGGGCGTGTCGTGGGCGCTAAGGGGCGCGGCTGCATGCCTACCGAAGCAGGAGCGCCACGGAATGCAGCCAAGGCAGCTGCGGCGATTCCCCGACCGGTGCTGTCCGGCGTGTCAGCGAGCGGGAGGCGTGTCCGCTCTGTCGGCTTATCCCTGGCCGATCCGGCACAGCTCAATCCGCGGTAAACGACGCTGCGGTAACGAAGAGCGCTTCTATCGCTTGAGGACGAATGCCTTCGTGGCGCTGACCGGCGTCTCGCCGGTGGGGGTGAAGGTGCCCTCGGCCGTCAGCTTGAGTCGCTTGGCGTGCTTGAGCCGCCGCTTGCCGGTGGCAGTCAGTTTGATCTTGATTGTCGCTGTTCCGGCTGTCGAGAAGCTCTGCTGACCGGACGCGACGAGCACCGGCTTGGGCTTCGTCTTCTTCGCAAGATGCGCTCCGGACGGAATCTCATACCAGTCGATCACAGCGGTTCCGGCCTGGAGCACCGTGAAGGAGATCGAGACCACGCCGCTTTTTAGCAGCGCGGTAATCGTCACATTCTTGCCAGACGGTGTGATCTCGCCCTCAATTAGCTTCGTTAGCGCCGCGATCTGGGCCGGCGTGAGGACGCTCGCGGTGCTCCCGGTACTGGAACTGCCGCCACCCGAGGTGACGCTCGTGATCGTCGGAGCCGAAGGCGGGGTGCCCTGCAATGGGTTGGTGACTGTGATCGTCTGCTGTACCTGTAGCGCCGGCTGGTACTCGCTGCTTCCAGCCTGGTTGGCGTCGATCACGCATGCGCCCGTCCCGGCGAAGGAGATGTTGGCGCCGTTGGCGCCCGAGCTTGAGCACGCCCCCGCGGTGGTCTTCGAGGTGTCGATGCTGAACATCACCGAGTTGCCCGAACCGCCGCCGGTCGCCGACACCGCGTAGCTGCCGCCGACCGTCGCCGGTGAGGGCGGCGTCGAGGTAAACGCGACCGCCTGCCCCGCCGGCGTGACGTTGATCAGCGTCACACCGGTAGCGCTCCCGGGCTGCAAGGTGGTCGGCAGCGAGCTCGACCCGATAACCGTGTTGACACCGTAGAAGTCGGCGAAGCCGACCGGGGTTCCCATGACGTCGGCCTGCACCTGCCCCGGACCCCCAGCGTTGTCGCCGTTGAGCGCAACGGTCAGCCCCGTTACCTGCTCACCCATCGAGTCGGGGCTCGCGAACGGCCCGAGGTCAATCACACTGCCGCCGCTGGTCGGGTCGTTGCCGACGAACAACACCAACGGTGGCGGTGCACCCACCAGCGAGCTCGGCAGCAGGTTCGGGTCCGGCTGGAAGGTCGTCGGTCCATTGGTTGCGCCATCGACGATCGTGACGTTGGAGAAGCTATCGATGCCGGGGGAGCCGCCAGCAGGCGTGATCGTCAGATCTCCCGGGCTACCTGGCGTGTCAGCATTTACCGAAACCGTAAACACACCCGACGGCTCACCCCTCAAGTCAACCAAGTTTGTGGCACCAGCCCCGCCGATGAAGGTCAGCCCGGACGCGGCTCCTGGCTGAAAGGTCGCCGTCCCGCTGCTCGGGCCGTCAATAGCCGTGATGTTGACGAAGCTATCGTCGCTCGGCGACTCACCATTGGGCGTAATCGTCAGATCCCCCGGGCTCCCGAGCGTGTCGCTGTTCACCGAAATCATAAACGCACCTGGCGGCTCGCCCGTCAGGTCAAGCGTGTTCGCGACGCCCTCTGAGCCGTTGAAGAGGACCCCGGACGCGGTACCGGACTGGAAGGTCGTCGGTCCATTGGTTGCGCCATCGATGATCGTGACGTTGGAGAAGCTATCGATGCCGGGGGAGCCGCCAGCAGGCGTGATCGTCAGATTTCCCGGGCTACCAGGCATGTCAGCATTCACCGAAACCGTAAACACACCTGAGGGCTCACTCCTCAAGTCAACCAAGTTCGTGGCACCAGCCCCGCCGATGAAGGCAACCCCGGACGTAGTCCCAGGCTCGAAGGTCGTCGACCCACTGGGCGCTCCATCGACGATCGTGACATTGGAGAAGCCGTCACTGCCCGGCGACCCGCCGGCGGGCGTGATCGTGAGTTGCCCCGGGCTCCCGGACGTGTCACCGTTCATCGCAACCACAGATAGACCCGTCGGCGCGCCCACCAGATCGAGCGTGTTCGCGGCGCCGCTCGCGCCCGTAAAGGTCAACCCGGTAGCCGTACCAGGCGCGAAGGTCACCGACCCGCTGCTCGGGCCAGCGACGGTCGTGTAGGTGCTCACGGAATAAGACGTGCCCGTGCACTGAGTGACGCCACCGAGAGACACCACATAGTTGCCCTCACTCGCCGTCACGATCACGGGTTCAGTGGGGATGGCCGAACCTTTAGTCGCGACTGAAAGCGTCGAGCCGGCCGCGCTACACGTCACCGTCGGCGCCGCGCCGCTCACCAGAGCCAGACTGTGGGACGCACCGGCCGAGACAGCCGAGACCCCACCCAGATGCTGAGCGCACGGAGCTGTTTCCCCCACCGCACAAACGGCCACGGGCACGTCGCTCGGGCTTTCGCTGCCGTCGCCTGGGGCGTCGCCCCAGGCGACGACCGTTTCGTTTTCAAGCAGCGCCAGGCTGTGAGCGTTGCCCGCCGAGAGCGCCGTGACCCCGCTCAGTCCGCCAACCGCCACCGGCGTCTCGCTGCAGGGACCAAAGAAACATCTTTCAGGACCACTGACGGTGGCATCACCCAACTCCCCGTGACTGTTTTCGCCCCAGGCCATGACCGTGCCGTGTTCAAGTAGGGCTAGGCTGTGGAACAAGCCGGCTGCGACGCCCGTCCCGCCACTCAGATGTTGAGCGCACGGAACTGTTGCCCCCAACGCACAAACCGCTTCCGGCACGTCGCTTTCGGTGTCGGTGGCGTTGCCCAGCTGGCCTTCGTAGTTTTCGCCCCACGCCATGACCGTGCCGTTTTCAAGTAGCGCCAGGCCGTGGGACCCACCGGCTGAGATTGCTGTGACGCCGCTCAGTCCGCTCACCTCCACCGGCACGTCGCTGTTGGTCATCGTGTCGTTGCCCAACTGCCCATGTTGGTTATCGCCCCAGGTCATGACCGTTTTTTCTCTGGTTGTTTCGTTTTCCACGAGAGCCATGCTGTACTCCACGCCGGCTGAGACGGCGGTGGCCTTGACCCCGAGCGGCAGGCTGACCGCCACTGGCACGTCGCTGTTGGTCGTGTCGCCGTCGCCCAGCTCTCCGTACCCGTCCGTACCCCAAGCCACGACCGTGCCGTCTTTCAGCAAGGCCAGACCGTGGGACCCGTTGGCTGAGATTGCCGTGACTTCTTTCAACACGTTCCCTGTGCCTTCTGAGCAAGGCGGCGTCGCTGCCTCCGCACAAACCGCCAGCGGCACATCGCTGTCGGTCGTCGTGCCGATACCAAGTTCCCCTTGTTGGTTATCGCCCCAGGCCATGACCGTGCCGTTGCTCAGCAAGGCCAGGCTGTCTTCCTCGCCGGCTGAGATCGCCGCGACCCCACTCAGTCCACTCACTGCCACCGGCACGTCGCTCTTTGTCGTGGTGCCGTTGCCCAACTCGCCATCGTAGTTCAAGCCCCAGGCCACGACCGTGCCGGTTCCCGCGGCCGAGGCCGGGGCCTCTCCGAACGCCATCGGCACGCCGGCCGCGAGCACGACGGCCACCGCTGCAGCCCCCCACATGTTCCCTCCGAACAAGGCCAACCATCGCATGTCGTCCGCGAGTCTACACCGATGCAGAAGCCACAAAGGTGTCCAGGCACGATCCCAACGGACGCGCCATGCTCCTGCTTCGCCCAGAAATCGCAGAAGCCCAGACCACCAGCAACCACGCTGCTGCAACGGACGGTGGGTGTCGCTCAAAGTTATTGAGGCGATGGGTTGACACCAGCGGCGGTGACGGTGCTGCTGGTAGAGATCGGGGTTTGCGGGCCTGATCGAGTGTCGGTGCAGCCTGGTGCCGTTTTAGGCCGTCTGGGCGGCCAGGTGGTGTTTGTGGAGCTTCATTAGGTTGTGAGTCGCGGTGATCAGCCGCCATTCCGAGCGTGCGGCGGATCTGCCTCGCCGCTGGAACTGGTTGATGCGCCGGTTGTGCTTGGTTTGAGCGAACACGGGCTCGACCATCGCCTTGCGTTTTCGGTAAAGGCCGCCGCCGTAGTCACCAGCCAGTACGGTGCGCATGAAGGCGTAGCGCCCGCCATCCCAGCCGCGGCGGGGTGTGTCGCGCTTGCCGGCATCGGGCGGGATCAAGACCTGGGTGCCCATATTCACGACCTGGTCCATCTGCTCTTCATGCCAGTAACCGGTGTCCGCGACCGCGACCCCGGGCGTCTCGCTAACACCGATCTGCGCTAGCTCGCGGCGGGTGGCGTTGACCATCGGCTCGAGCTGACCGAAGTCTGGTGAAGTGAGCGTAACCTCGGCAGCCAGGACGATCTGATGCTCGTTCACGGCGGCCTGAACGTTGTAACCCTGGGTGTAGCTGCGCGGCGTCTTCACATTGCGTGAATCGAGATCGGTGACGTTTATCTTCCCTGGCGGCACCTCTGGTGCAACATATGGGTTTGGGCGCGCCCCGAACCGTCGGCCGTCCTTCGTCACCGCAGTCGCGCGATGGTGCTCATAAGCGTCGTTAGCTTCGCGCTCGACCCGCAGGTTCTCCTGAAGGCGCTGCTCTGCTTGCAGCAGTCTCTCGGCTCGCGAGCGTGGAATCGGCTGAGCCGCTAGCCGCCGGTGCTCCTCAAGCTGGTGGCGTGCCTCGCGCACCCACCCCTTACGGCCCTGAACGCGTGCGACGATCACCTCGGGATCAAGCACGAGCTCCACACCCCGCGATTGCTTCACCTTCGCGTCTTGCCTGTCTGCACGCTCGCGCGCGAGCTTCTCCTTGGCTTCGCGCAGCGCAGCACGTCGCCCCTCACGAGTTCGCAAATGCTCAGGCAGCTCATCGCCGCGCTCCTGCCCGTAGAGCTCGTCCTCGGCGGCATCCATGTCGCCGGCCTCCTTCAGGATCTCGCGGGCGAGCTGCTCGTAGTCGAAGTTTGAGTGATGCGACGCGTTCGCATGAACCTTCGTACCGTCGATCGCGATCACCCCGACCTTCACGAGCCCCGCCTCCCGACAGAGTCCCAGCACCTCGCTGAACAACTCGGCCAAGGCTTCCTCGTGGCGCACGCGAAACCGCGCGATCGTCGCGTGGTCCGGCGTCTGCTGAGCCGCGATCACCCGGTAGGCAACATCCTCCACACACCGACGCTCAATCCCCCTCGAGGACCGTTCACCCCGCGCGTAGGCGTAGAGCAACAGGGCCACCATCATCTGAGGCTCAAACGCCGCGCGACCCCAGCCATCCTGACGGTAAGACCCATAGAACGCCGAAAGATCCATCTCCTCGACCGACGCCAACACGAACCACGCCAAATGACCCTCCGGCAGCCAATCCCGCGGGTCCGGCGGCATCAAAAACACCTGCTCACGATCACACTCAAGAAAGTTCTGGGGCATACCCAGAATTGTCTTAACCACGCCGGACGGACCGGGGGTTTATGCGACACCCACGACGAAAAGCAGGTGCGCGAGCGATCATTACCAGCGCCGCTGATCGACAGCCCCCTCGGGAACGCTGCACTAGCTCAGGTGCTTGCCGGCAAGTCAGGCATGCGCGAGGGCGCGCATCTGGCGCACCGGGTGACGCCCCAGACGACTCAACGTCGCGTAGGACGAGGGGTGCCCATGCGTTCGGGGCGCGACGCTGACGGGCACACGGCCCGTGAGCCGGTCGATCACGCCGCGTCGCAGCGGCACCAGCAGCAGCTCGGTGTCCTCGCCGACAAGGACGGTCGCCTGCCCTTCGATCAGGTTGTGCCAGAGAACGTCGTCGGTCCACTCCTCATCGCTGGGAACGAACGCGACATCCGCCGGGTAGCCGAGATCGTCGTCGCTACGCGACGCCGCCATGAACAGTTCGTCGGTCTTGTCGGTGATCTCGCTCATTGCATGTGCTCCCAAGCGTGAACGATATCGCGCCAGTCGCCCAGCAGCTTGAGTTCGGCGGCATACATCGCATCGTTCACTAGCCCATACGTGACGATAGGAGACTGCTTCTCCAGGCCGACGTACGCGTGCTCGTGGTGCTCGCTCGGATCGTGGGCGTTGTCGAAGGTGCGCACCGTGCGCCAGCGACCATTCCGCAATACGAGGAGCACGATCGCGTACTCGACGGGGTGCTCGCTCGAACGCTCTATCACGAGCTGCACATCGGACGCCAAGAAGCGGCGTCGAGTCCGATCCTTAGGCATCTTTGAGCGCCGTCACGTCGTCTGCAAGGCAAGCGGTCGGCTGCTGCCACCCGACCCAAAAGCCGCCTCCACAAATGCCGACTCGTGCGCGCTCGGCGAGTAATCCGCGTAGCGCTGGGTTGTCTCGATGTCCCGATGTCCCATCCACTCCTGCAAGGTCCGCATGGGAACGCCAGTGCCAGCCATCGCCGTACCGAACGTGTGGCGCAGATCGTGGAAGCGATGCGACAGCTCAAGCTGCGCGGCCTTGAGCGCCCGGCGGAAGCGCCGCAGGATCGCCGCCTTGTCGAGCGGCCCGGCCGTGTGGGGATCGGCGAACACGAGCGCATCGCCACTGCTCTCCCCCACTGCGCGGCTGAGCCGGTCAAGCTCTCCCGCAACCTCGTCGGCCATCGGAACACTGCGCGTCGAGCGACGGGACTTCGGAGTGCCGAACTCGCCCAGCACGTAGTTCTGGCGGACCCTGATCCGGCCGGCGGTCCAGTCCACGTCGCGCCATCGAAGCGCCACCAGCTCGCCCTGCCGCAGACCGGTCATCGCTGCCGTGAGATACATCGCACGGTCGATCTCGCGGTAGGGCCCATCGACAGCGGCGTCAGCCAGCGCTCGCACCTCAAGCGGCTCAAGGAACCTGATCTCGGCGCACTCGGGCTTGCCGGGCAGCTCGATATGCCGGGCGACGTTCACGGGCAGCCATCCCTTGCGCTCGGCGAACCCAAGCAGCGCCGAGAGGTAGCCGATGTAGTTACGAACGGACTTTGCGCCGACAGGACGCCCATAGCGACGGTCCCCCTTCGCCTTCGGTCCGGGCCTCTCGCCCTTCTCCATCATCGTCATCAAATCCTGAACGTCCTGGGCCGTGATCCGGCGTAGATCGCGCTCCGCAAAGAACGGCTCAAGCCAAACGCGCAGGATCGATTCCACAGCCGTCGTCGTCGCCTTCTTGCGGCTCTGACGTTCCAGGTTCGCGAGGTAACGGCGTCCCAGCTCGGCCATCGTCAGCGCATCGCCAGTCGTCATCCGGGCGGGCTTCGTCTCCGCGATCAGGCGTCGCAGCTCTGCCTCGGCCTGGCTGCGTGTCAGGCCATCACGCGAGCCCTCGACGCGCATCGGGCCAACACGACGCTTGACCTGCCGGCCACCGTCCGCACGCCAATGCGCATACCAGACGCCCCCACGCGCGTAGAGCGAGCCAGCGCCGTAAGGCCGTCGGGTCATCTTCCTCGCTGTCACCATCACTCATCATCTCCCTGATCGCGCACCACCATCGGCCGCCCAAGGTAGCGCGCGCTGCGGCTGCCTCAACGCGATAGTCGTCTCGTTAGTCAGGACGCCTCCCGTGCTCTGCCTGTCGATCGACAAGCAGCGAGCGCGCTGTATGCGAGGCTGCACCTCGCGCACGCCACGGCCCCCGCATCCGCGCTCGCCACCATTCCTCCAAATCGTCCGCGCTGAACCGTACATAGCGACCGAGCCGCACATGCGGAATCCGGTTCGCTCGTGCCTCAGCGAGCACCCACGACGCGGGTACCGACAGCAACCGCCCAGCCTCCGTCGCATCAAGTAGGGGCGAGAGAGGCGCGGCTGCTGGCGCGGGCGCGTCCTGTGGTGGCTTTGTGGCGGCCATCATGGTTAATGACCGTGAGCGGCCGAAAACGGCCAAGCAATTTTGGGGTCGGACCATAAGTCCAATAACGACGCGCGATTTGAGACGTTCGTAGCCGTCGTCTGCCGGGCGAAGCAGCCGCCGGATCGCCGACAGACCTTGCGAGACTCGCGCAGTCAAGAGCTACGACGACCCGGCGTCTCCGGTGTTGAGCACCGGCTAGATGACGTGCCTACGGACGTTGTGAACGGTTGAGGAGGCATCCGGGCCTCATCCCAGGCTGTGGGTCTGCGAAGGCTCACGACCTAGGAGGACCCGGATGCAGATCCACGGTAGAGCGAAGCTCGGACCGGCTGGAAGGCTCGCGCTGACTCAGGCGGTGATCGATGGGATGACGTTGAGGCAGGCCGCTGCGCGCTTCGGTGTCTCGGTGGCAACGGCTCACCGCTGGTGGCATCGACGGTTGGATGCCAGCCCGGATGAGCTCGCCTCGGGAGCCTGGCTGTTCGACCGTTCCAGTCGTCCTCGGCGCAGCCCGCGGCTGCTCGACGCGATCGAGCAGGAGCGGATCTGTGAGGTCCGCCGGCACACCGGATGGGGACCACGGCTGGTGGCCGGCAGGACCGGGCACCCTCACTCGACGGTGTGGAAGGTGCTGCATCGCCATGGCCTCTCTCGGATCCCACGTTCTGCGCGTGAGCCCGCCCGACGCTATGAGTGGCCGTGCCCTGGAGATCTGCTGCACATGGACACTGCACGCCACGCCCGCTTTACGCGCCCAGGGCACGCCGTGACCGGGATCCGCAACAAGACGGGCGCTGAGAAGCGTGCGCGTGTGGGCTATGACTTCGCTCACGCCGTCATCGACGATCATTCCCGCCTGGTCTACGTCGAGCTGCTCGGGGACCAACGAGCAGCAACCGTGACCGCTTTCACTGCTCGAGCACTCGACTGGTTCGCTGCCCGTGGCATCCACGCTAAGCGCCTCATGACCGACAACGCGTGGGTCTACGTCAAGAACCAGTCTCTACGGGAACTCCTCACCGCCCGAGAAATCAAGCACCTACGCACCCAGGCCTACCGGCCCCAGACCAACGGGAAGGTTGAGCGCTTCCACCAGACCATGGCCAGAGAGTGGGCCTACGGCCTCAGCTACCGCTCACACCACCACCGCAACCAGGCCCTGCCACACTGGCTCCAGCACTACAACACGCGCAGACCACACTCAGGGATCGGCAACCAACCACCCATCAGCCGCGTTCACAACCTCCATGGGCAAGACAGCTAGAGCGACAGACGGTCCATGCACAGCGCAGCGCGACTCGCGAACACGAAATCGCCGCAGCGATGGATCAACCCTGCGGCATGCAAGGACGCAACCGCGTCAGCCGTGGCAATCGTCTCCCCCACCTCGCCTTCCACCTCCTGCACAGACCACGGTCGCTGATCGTTCGGCCGCAGTAGCAGCCCGAGGACCGCTTTCTGTGCCCGCTCGTCCTCTTCGCTTGGGTTATGGCTAGTCTCGTCCTGCATGGGAAGGTCCTGGTGCTCTCAACTCGTCGTCGCAACACTCCACGATGTTGAACTCGAGATGGAGGGAGTTGCGATGGCGAGGAAGCGCAGGGAGTATTCGGTAGCTGAGCGCAGAGAGCTCTGGCAGCGCTGGAAGCGTGGAGAGTCCTACGGCGACATTGCGCGGGCGCTCGATCGAGTGCCCGCGACGATCTATTGCACGATCCGTCGCCAGGGCGGGGTCGCTCCGCCCGAGCGGCGGCGTAGCCGCTTGGCGTTGACGCTGCGTGAGCGGGAGGAGATCTCGCGCGGGATCGCGGCGGGGAGATCGGCTCGGAGGATCGCCGCGTGGATAGGCAGAGCCCCGTCGACTGTGACCCGGGAGATCGGCCGTCACGGCGGCAGGAGCTGCTACCTGGCTGCTGAGGCCGACGAGCGAGCGTGGCAGGACGCGAGGCGACCGCAGGCCTGCAAGCTCGCCGGTGATCGCACGTTGCGCCAGCTGGTCGCCACCAAGCTCGCGCAGGACTGGTCTCCCGAGCAGATCGCCGGCTGGTTGAAGGCCGAGTTCCCCACAGATCAGACTATGAGGGTGTCTCACGAGACGATCTACCTGACGTTGTTCATCCAGGCGCGGGGAGCGTTGAAGCGAGAGCTCGTGGCGCACTTGCGACGCCAGCGCTTCATCCGCAGGCCGAAGGGCGCGAAGCGAAACCGCGGACAGGGTCAGATCGTCGGCGCCGTCTCCATTCGCGAGCGCCCGGCCGAGGCCGAGGACCGGGCGATCCCGGGTCACTGGGAGGGAGACCTAATCTCCGGTGCGTCCAACACTTACCTGGCCACGCTCGTCGAGCGCCACTCGCGCTTTGTGATGCTCGTCCCTGTCGAGGGCAAGGACACGCGATCGGTCACCCGTGCCCTCAGTGAGCACGTGCGCCGCTTGCCCGAGCAGTTGCGTGCCTCGCTCACCTGGGACCGCGGGACCGAGATGGCAGACCACGCGAAATTCACAGTCGCTACCGACGTCAAGGTCTACTTCTGCGATCCGCAGAGCCCCTGGCAGCGCGGCTCCAACGAGAACACCAACGGCCTCCTGCGCCAATACCTGCCGAAAGGCACCGACCTATCCAAGCTCACTCAACCCCAGCTCGACGAGATCGCCGCCAAGCTGAACACCAGGCCACGCGAAACCCTCGCCTTCAAGACACCAGCAGATACCCTGGAGGCAGCGTTGCAATGACGGGTTGAGTTCACCCCTTCCTTTCCTTGCCACGCCCCGGGCAGTTCGCGCTGCGCCGGGGCACTGATTTATAAAACCCCACGGTTTATATCCCGTGGACAATAGAACGTCAAGCGGACAGGCTCCCCCGCAATGCAACCGCGCTCCCCCGCCCACGCCGCCTTCGGGCGCGCCATCCGCGAGCTACGGGAGGAGCGGGGTATCTCCCAGGAGGCGTTCGCGCTCAAGTGCGGGATCGACCGCTCGCACTACGGCGGCATCGAGCGCGGTGAACGCAACCCAAGCCTCGGTACCGTCTTCAAGATCGCCGACACCCTCGGCGTCCCGCCGTCCGCCATACACATTCGCGCCGAGCAAGCCCAACACCCCACCCGGGATTCGTAGCGACCTCGCTGCCAGCCACGTCACGAGCGGGCTACGTCCCGAACCCAACGACGGCAGCTACCGGCAGCTCAAAAGCAGCCGAAAGCACGCACAGACTAGATGTGTTCGTTCTCGTGTCAAGTGAGACGCCGTGTGCTTGTAGGTTGTGAGACGGTTTATCCGTCTCATTTGATGTGTGTCTGTCTAGAAGCCTCTCCTTCGTTGGCTGCCGAGGGGTTGGTAGCGTTTGCTGTAGTCGGGTGCCAGGACGCGGATGAGCTGCTGGTCGAGATAGACGTGGATCAACGCGCCGGTCTCGACGACGCGGAGGCGCGCACCGACATACTCGATCGGTAGCGCGATCGCGAGACCGGCGTAGGAGAACACGCCGGTCTTTGAGACCTTGCGGATCAGCGAATGCGGCGGGTAGAGAGGGTCCTTCCGCGGCTCGCTGGTTGCGAGATCGGTGCCGACAGGAGCGGTGGGCGTGTAGCGCTCGGCGGGCGTGAGATCGCCGAGCGCCTGGTGCGGGCGCTCGGTGTTGTAGTGGCCCTGGAAGCGCCCGAGCAGGAGTGACGGGTCCCTGTAGGTGGTCCAGGGTTTATGCGTGGTCTGGTTGTTTGTTGTCGGTAACGGTGTCTGCATATTCGGTGGGTGTGAGTCCGTCTAGCGCTGAGTGTGGCCGGTAAGTGTTGTACTCGATTCGCCAGTCCTCGATGATGAGCTTCGCCTCGGTGAGCGATCCGAACTCCTCGATGTTCAGCAGCTCGTCTCGCAACCGGCCGTTGAACGACTCGACGAATGGGTTCTCCCAGGGTGAGCCGGGCTCGATGTAGGCGGTGTTCGTGCCGGCGAGGCGGCAGTAGTCGCGTAGCGCCCAAGCGATCATCTCGGGACCGTTGTCGGCCCGCAGGTATTCCGGTGCGCCGCGGGTGAGCACGAGATCCTCGATCACGGCGACGAGGTCCTCGGAGGTGCAGGTCCGGTCGACTCTGATCGCCAACGCCTGCCGAGTGTACTCATCCACGATGTTGCAGAGCTTGAGCCTGCGCTGATCGGAGGTCTCATCGAACATGAAGTCGATGGCCCACACGTGACCGGCGTGCGTGGCGCGCAACCGTTGCTTCTGACCCGGACCTACCCTGCGACGCTTGCGCGTCCTCACCGGCCGTCGTAGGCCCTCCTGGCGCCAGATCCGACGGGTGCGCTTGCGATTGATTGTCCAGCCTTCGCGCAGCGGGATCTGGTGCGCGGTCTTCCAACCCCAGCGCGGGTGATCGCAGGCGATCTCGCGCAGGCGAGCAGCGAGGCGCTGCTCCTCGGTGCTGGGCGGCCGTCGCGGCTTGCGTTGCGTAGAGCGATGCTGGCCGACC
Source organism: uncultured Solirubrobacterales bacterium (assembly GCA_963715535.1). Lineage (GTDB taxonomy): Bacteria > Actinomycetota > Thermoleophilia > Solirubrobacterales > Solirubrobacteraceae > Palsa-744. The sequence continues at coordinate 757,331 of OY970251.1, forward strand.
ACGCGGCACGCTCGGCGCTCTGAAACCCCAAAACGCTCCTGCAGAACCACAACGGCCCTGCGACGGCGCTCCGGGGTCAGAATTTCCCCTCAGCCAGCTCCTTGAGCATGTCGATATCCAGCGCCTGCTCGGCGACGAGCTTCTTCAACCGCTGGTTCTCGACCTCGAGCGTCTTCAGGCGCTTGGCCTCATCGGCCTTCATCCCTCCATAGGTCGCTCGCCACCTGTTGAACATCGCCTCTGAGACTTCGAGATGGCGCATCACCTCAACGAGATCCTGACCCTCGTTCAGAAGGCGCTCGCCCTCCCTGATCTTCCTAACAGCCTGCTCCGGGGTATGCCTGCGTCGCTTCATGATCGTGTCCATCCTCCCATCCCATCACAGGAAACACGACCACGCACTCAGCCTGGCTCACTTCATAGGGACCCCGTCACCTGATGGCCGCGAACATGCATACACCACGCGGACCAGGTGACGGTCGGGTCGATGTGCCGGTGCTACTTGCTCGCTGGCGCAGCGGCGAGCTTGCTTATGCCAGTAAGTTCGATGAGTGCGCGGGCACAAGCTTTGACGAGATCGAGGACCTGTATGACATGACCGCCACCAGGCTCCTCGAACAAGCACAGGACTTTGATTGCGAGGAGCATTTGCATCGCGCTCTGCGCAGGGGGATACGGTTGCGTGCACTGCGCTTGCATCGTGATCACCGTGTGCGGGCACACGTGCTCGACCAGGCCGCGCCGGGGATGGTCGCTCAAAGCCAGTTGCGAGCTTCGCGGGAAGAGCCCGAGCAGGTATTGCTCGCTCGCGAGGACGATCTGATCATCGGTGAGTTCCTCGCCGAGCTGACACCGCTTGAGCGACGCGTGTTCGCGCTCGTCGCCGACGGACGCTCTTGGCGCGCTATCGCCACTGCGCTTGAGCTCTCGGAGAACGAGGCCCGCAACGCCACGCGGGCTTGCGAGCGCAAGCGCGAGCAATTCGCCACGCTTTATACGACTGGGCGGCTCTGTGGGTACCGTTCGCACACGATCGGATCGCTGCTGTCCGGCAGGGAGCGCAGCGAGCTTGCTGTCGCTCAGGCCTTTGCGCACCTTCGGCATTGTCGTACCTGCCAGGTGCATCACAAGACCGACGCCGCCGGTCTGCGTGGCGCTTTCGATGCTCGCGTGCTTGCGGTGCTTCCCCTTCCCGTGTTGGCCCACACCCCGGCCGGATTGCTTGATCGGTTGGGGGGGGTTGATTGCCCGGCCTCTACGGGCCGTGCAACGGGTCTCGATGCCGCAAGGTGGAGTGCGGGAGCGTAGCCTGGAGATCGTCGCTGGCACGAGCGCGGGCGCCAAGCTTGCTGGCGGGATCGCTGGCATTGTCCTGCTTGCCGGTGGGACTATCGGGGCAGTCAGTACCGCTCACGGCAGCCCGCACCCGTCTCGCCACCCATACGCTCAGCATCGCGTGGCGACTCTGCAGTCGCATCCCACGCCGCCTGTTGCTCCCGTGAGGAGGGCAGCTCCGCCCAAACCGCCACGACCGCGGGGATCACACCAGCTACCACGCCCAAGCCAACAGCACACGCCCGGTGGCTTCTCCTATCTTGGCGCTTCCTCACCGCCCCATCCGCGTCCGACGGCGCCAACCGTCACTCAGCATGGCGGCGGGCCTTTCGGGCCGTAGGCATGTCACGAGAAAAGGCGTTCGCCGATGAAGCTCCCGTCGGCGAGTCCCGGTGGGCAGGCGAAAATGGCGCTTGCGATATGAAGCGTGTGATGGTTGAGCGCATCTGAGGCAGCGAGGCGTTGTTGTAGAGGGATGAACTGGCGACTTGGGCTTCGCTGGAAGGCAATGAAGAACAAGCCGGCGTCGATCTCACCGCTTTCCGGTTCGACGCCTTCTGAGTAGGAGTAGCCGCGTCTGAGGATGCGCTGACCATCGTTGTTCTGGGGATTGGCGAGACGGATATGAGCGTTGGCGGGGATCACAAGTTCCCCGTCGCGCGTCGCGGCCAGGTCTACAGGGTCCGTTTCGCTGCGCTCGCCAAGCGGGGCACCCGTGAGCTTGTCGCGCCCGATCACCCGTTCCTGGCCTTCGAGGGTCGTGCTGTCCCACACGTCAAAGACGATCCTGATGCGCCGCACGATCAGATACGTGCCGCCGACCATCCACGGCGGCCCATCCGCCTCCTGAACCCACACGAAGTCGCGCATCGCCGCAGTCTGCTCGGCGCGAATGTTATCCGTGCCGTCCTTGAAGCCCATCAGGTTCCGCGGCGTCGTCTGCGATGTACTGGTGCTCGAGGTGCGCCCGAACCCCGGCTGAGCCCAACGCAACACGGCCGTCCCGTCGGCTATGCGAGAGAGGACGTGGATAGCGTGGAAGGCGACCTGTGGATCGTCGGCGCACGCCTGCACGCACAGATCACCACCAGACCGGGCGGGTTCGAGATCGTCGCCCTGGAATACGGGTAGCGGTTCAAGCTCCGCCGGACGGCTACCCGCAAGCCCAAAGCGATCCGACCCGCCAGACCCAAACAGGCTCGGACCGAACCCGAACGTGAGAGTCAACCGCGACGCACCCAACCCGATCGCCTCCCCCGTTTCCACCGGCGACTGGCTCGGTTCCTGAGAACCACTTGGCTCATAGCTCCCGCCGGCGGTCATCGCTGCCGCGGCCGCCGTCCACTGCTGCAACATCGAGCGAAGCCCTTCAGCGCTCCCGCCCGTTACGTCAAACGCAGCGAAGTGCAAATACTCCTGAGCAGGCGTAGCAACCCCAGCCTGATGCGCGCCGTAGAACGGAACGGTGCCCTGCGAGGCTTCCGAGGACCGCAGTTTCGCGGGGCCTCCTCCGAGCGTGCCTGTAAGGACATGATCCAAGCCCGCACCAACACCAAGCAGCGCCGCGCCCGACAGCACGTCACGGCGCGTCAGGGCCGAGCGCTCCGAACTATTTGAGGTCATCGCCCTCATAGGTGGTGTAATGACGCAATATCGTAGCGCCCTCATCAGCAGCTGCTGCCTCCTCGTCGCCTAGGAAGGTGCGTCCGGCGGACTCGACGGACGCGGGCGGAGCAGATGGCCAAAAAACTCAGGGTCTTCATCCTCTGCCTTCTCAATATCGTAAGCAGTCTTGGCTTCGATATCCCGGCGTTCGGTCTCGGTCATCCATGATGGCGGCTCGTTATAGACCTTCAACATCGGGAACTTTGCTTGAATCTCTTCCGGTGACTCGGCACGCAGATACGACCATACCCCCCCTGTACCGTAATCGTATAGCACTAGAAAAAGCTGTGACATTAGAATGGATTAAAGGTTAGACCAGTGGTATCGACAGGCCCTGCGTTTAGTATCTCGGTTCCAGTTCCACCAGATACTGGAGTTGGCGCCCCAGCATCGGGGAGACCGTCAAGCGGAACCTCGAAGTAGCCAGTGGGAGTTTTAGAGAGATTGAGACCCGCCTGTGCATCGACGCCATTAGTGTATTTGTCGGGTGTGAGATATACGTTTCCATCTTCTGAGGGGCGAATAAGGTTATCACGTTCGATACCACGAGCGCCGTAATCGTCGGTGTAGTGGCGAAGGACGGTGGGCGCCTCCTCCGCGATGGCCTCTCCCTCGTCTAGTGCTGCGGCCTCCTCGTCTCCAGTAATAAGACCTCATAGACAATCAGCCACTGAATTCAACATCACTTATGTCCACTCGCGCGGAATGTAGATTCTCCCATACAATCATTGAAGCCACGTGAAGTTTCCCCCCGATCACGGGAACAAGCTCCGCGACCTCGAAAACAGCGTCCTTGCCGCTTCGTGGGATCTCTACGACCGAACCACCAGCAAAACTAACAGATAGCCGGTCGGGCAGTTCTGCGGCACCCTCAACGACCCGTCCTATCAATTCGCACAGCACGTCCCGTGACCCCGGCTGTGGAAACTCGTGACGGAGTCCATCCACAATCACTACGGGTGGGGTGAGACTACGGAGAACTGGCCCGTCGAATATGAATTCGACGTAATTCCTCACAAATGCCACCGTCCCGAGTTCGCAACCAACCAGGTCCTCTAGCTCCTTTACATCGCTCATCATGGCAGATGCCTCCATGGATCATCATTGCTAATTGTCCGCCCCGTTAGGGGATTCACGGCTTGTCCATGCTCGTTCATATAAACCGTATGGGCAGGGTTCTGCGGGGTCTCGTCCATGATGCGAACACCAGTCACGTCGCCGTTAAGCCCATTACCGCCTTCGCCACCCGTGTATTGCATTCCGGGGCCCCTGGTTGGGATAGGCCCGTCTGCGCCCTCCGGCACGATGGCTGATGGACCCTCCTGGAAGCCGATAAACGATGGTCCTGTCGCCTCTCGCGCGATGTTCTCGCCCTCGTCTAGTGCGGCTGCCTCCTCCTCTCCAAGGATCTCTACACATCGACATCAATACGCTCTAGACCAACCTCCTCCCAGCTATCGCTCCACGTTGTAACCGCAACCTTGCGGCCCAACAGATCGATAAGCTCGTTAGTTAGAGCGACTTGAGGTAGCTCAGCCACAGGCCCAACTACAAAACACACTTCGGTCGGATCAACCTCCTTTGCTAGATACACAGGGGCATCGACTTTGTTCTGCCTAAAGACGGACATGATGCGTTTGTGCGTCGTATTATCAAACCAATCGGGAAGTGCCATGGTAATCAGGTTCCTAGGGAAATGGACTTGTATTTACGATTTGTAGCTGTTGCGCCGGGTTCGGGAACACATACTCGGGAGCACCTCCCTGGTTACCGTGAAGCGAATCGGCGGGCTTCTGAAGAACGTTAGTCCAGTCGTTAACCCTTGCCTTACTCAGATATTCAGCAGTATTGCCGTCCGGTAGGCCCAGGCTATCTCGGGGGTTGTCCATCGTCGTTGGGTTGACAGGAGTCCACGACCGCCCGTAGGGCTCCGCTTCGCCGCCATGTAGACGGTAGACGAACTGCTCGCCCTCCTCTCCGGCGTCTAGTGCGGCTGCCTCCTCGTCTCCTGGTGTGATCGTCGCCGCGAGGATTCCGGCGTCTGCCCCGGCCTCGTAGGCTCCGGAGGAGAAGTCTGGTTGTCCGATGCCGAGTTCGCTGCGGATGTCGCGTGTGATGCCGCCTGAGACCATGTCTCCGAAGCCGGTGACGCTTTCGCCGAGTTCTTCGAGGAAGCTATAGCCGGTGGGGTCGGTGTAGTTGAGCGGGTCGTCTGCGGTGTAGGCGTAGAGGTTGGTGCCGCTGCCTTCGAGTCCGAGCGGGTCTTGGCTTGTGAACCGGGTGGTGGTTGGGTTGTAGTAGCGGGCGCGGTTGTATTGCAGACCGTCGCCGTCGTTTTCGCGTCCGGTGTATTGGTAGGGATTGGTGGTGGTATCGCCTGTGCTGGTGGTGGCGCCGAATGGGTCGTAGGTGTATTCGGTGGTGGGCGTGCCGCTGCTGTTGGCGAGCGCGATGGTGCTGCCGAGTTCTTCGGTGAGGTAGGAGTCGGTGCCTGCGCTGGTGGTGAGACCGTAGCGTTCGTCGAGCGCGAGCCCGTTGAGCATTTCGGCGGTTTTGCCTTCGGTTGTTTCGTTCGCGACGTTCCCGCCGTCGTAGAGGTAGCTCGTTGTGGTGCCGTTGGCGGTCTTGCTTGCTCGCGGCCGAATGGGTCGTAGTTAAAGCTCCATTTGTTTGAGCCCTGGACGAGTTCTGTGAGCTGGTTGCGGTCGTTGTAGGTGTAGGTTGAGCTGGCGTCTTTGGTGAGGTTGCCGTCAGCGTCGTATTCCAGGCTGTGGCCTTCGCTTGAGGTCAGCTCGTTCGCCGCGTTGTAGGAGAGGTCGCTGATCGCTTCGGGGAGTCCGGTGCGTGCGAGGCTGCCCGAGATCGTGGTTACGCGTCCGAGCGCGTCGCGTGCGTACTGCAGGCTTCCGATCTGTCCGCCTTCGGGATTCTCATAGTCGATCCCGGCCAGTTGCGAGGCGGCATCGTAGGAGTAGTTCTCGCTGTCGCCGTCGGGGAGCACGGTTTGCGTGTTCAGACCGTCCGGATCGTAGACGAGGGACACGTTGCCGTTTGGTGTTTCGATGCTGGTGAGTTGCCCGTCTTCGTTGTAGTGGTAGCTCGCGGCTTCTTTTTCGTTGATCGTCATCCCGGTAGGCTCGCCGTCGGCGTCGTAGCTGTAGCCGACTGTGCCGTTGGGTCCGGTTTCGCTTGTCAGCTGGTGGTCGAGGTCGTAGCCGAGTGTGTAGTTGCCACCGCGGGAGTCTTTGACGGACGTGAGGTTGCCTTCGGCGTCATAGCCGTAGGTGATGCTGCTCGTCGGCGTGCCACCGTCGACCGGCCCGAAGGAGATCGATTCGAGCCGGTCCAACGAGTCGTAGCTGTAGCTTGTCTTTTGGCCCTTGGGGTCGGTCGTGCTGGTTAGCCGCCCTTGCCCATCGTAGGTGTAGCTGGTGGTCTGTTCGAGTGCGTTGGTCGATGAGGCGAGCTGGTCGGCTTTGTTGTATGTCGCTGTTTGGGTGTGTTCGCGGGGGTCTGTGACGGACACGAGGTTCCCGTCGGCGTCGTACCCGTAGGTTGTTTTCTCACCGGCGGGGTTTGTTTCGCTTGTCAGCTCGTTGTCTTGGTCATAGGTAAATTCGGATACGCGACCTTCGGGGTCGCGAACGCTGAGTGGCTGCCCGATACCGTTGTAGGAGATTTGTGTTTCGGCGCCGAGCGGATTGGTCACACCGACCTGGTGTCCGTCTTCGTATTTGTAGCTGACTGTGTGCCCGTCGGGGTCGGTTTCGGAAGTGAGCTCGCCTTCGCCGTCGTGGCCAAACGTGGTACTGCGACCCATGGGGTCGGTGATCGCGGTTAGGTTCCCGTTTGTGTCGTAGTCGTACCTGGTCGTGCGTCCTAGCGAGTCAGTGATGCTCGTCGGCTCAGCGAATTCGTTATAGGCCAGACTCGTGGTAAGTGCTGAATGTTCGCCACTCAAAGCAGAGCTGTTTATCTGTTCGACCTTGGTGACGTCCCCTACGTCGTCGTAGGTCAGTTTTACCGTCTTATCTCCTTCGCTCATCAAGACTACGTTTTCATTTCCGTCACGCTCATAACTGCGTTTTATCGTCGGCGACGATCCCCCTTTCTCTATTTCTTCGACCAGCGTGCCGTCATCATCAAAAACGACTTCTCGTTCTAGCCCCGTAGGTGTGACGACCTTGTTTGGGATTCGATCGTGACAGGCCACTTCTATCCCACAATAGGTTATCCCGTAGGAAAAACGATAAGTGCCTTGTTCTCCTAGCTTTTGCGCAACGACTCTATTACCATATTCATAGGTGTTTTCGATCAGCGTGTCACCTCGTGCATCGATGACCTTAGTCATCTCGTTGTCGCTGTCGTAGTCATAGCGCGTTACGCGCCCCATCGGGTCAATGACTCGCACTAGACGCCCATGCGTGTCGTATTCGTATCTTACGGTCTGCCCTGCGTCGTCGCCGGCTCGTATTATGCGACCGTAACTATCATAGCTAAGATCGATCCAGTGATCGTGTGGTCCGCGGATCTGAACGATCTGTCCGTGCTGGCCGTCTTCGCGCACGAGCGTTATACGGTTACCGTTGCGGTCTTCGATGTATTGCAGGGGCGCGACATCGCCAAATATGAACTTTATACCGTCGCGACGTTCAAGTGCCCAACCCTGACTATCATCGTTCCAGCGCATCGTGGAACCCTGCCATTGTCCTGATGTTCCAACGGCCGCGTATTCGGCTTCCACGTATCCATTACCGGAGCTGGTTCTCACATACTGGATCTTGCTGCCGTCTGGTAGCACGAGAAACGCTTTTCGATAGTTTTCGTCTGACCAAAGGTGCATATCGAATGCGTTCTGGGTGCCTATCCCGAAACTGTAGGAGTTGTCGTCACCTGGTCGGTATGTCCGCGTGAGCGCGAGCGACATCAGCGAGTCGGGGAGCGATAGGTCGGTGTGCTGGTAGACGAACAGTCCTGTCGCGAGATCGACGGGATCTCCCGCGTTAACACTCGCACCGTCTACTGGGGCGACTTTTGGGGGTTCGAGTTCGCTGCTGATCATCGCTCCGGTGAATTCCCAGACGCGCACGTTTGGATCTGGGATGACCTGTTGGCCGTTGGCGCTGACGGTCCCCTTGCCATACACGTACCAGCCTCTGCCTGTCGGGTCGTAGTTCCAGAACTCGACACGCTGACCGGGTGGGAGATGACCCCAGTTGGGGTAGATGATCTGCGCGCCCTTGCTCAGATAGGCACCACCCGGCTGGACCGTGAAGTACGTCGGTACGTCTGTCGTGAACAATGGCAGCGGGAACGGGGGGCGATCGACAGGGATCGCAGTGAGGTTCACTTTGCGGACCAGTGCCCCGGTTGAGGAGCGCACCACGGTCCCCGCCGGGAGACGAACTTCTAGACCTGGTATGTGGGGGTTTGTCAGGACCGTTTCGTGTTTGGAGGACTCGGGGATCGTTTTCTCACCCGCCGCTTCAAGCGGTGTCATCCAGATCGTATATCCCAGCGGGCTGATCTTCCCGTGCGTGATTTCCACTCCGGCTGTAAACCGTCCGTATTGCAGGCTGTGCTCGTCTGCGGTTTCCCCGTCGATGACTAGAACGTGTTGGCCGGCTGGTAGCCCGTCGAGCAGGAACCGTCCGGTGCGATCGGTCTTAGCCTGCTTGCTGGTCCCTTGGATTGAGAGGGTCACGTTCGCGAGAGGCATCCCGTCGATCGCGAGTGCCTGACCGGAAAGACCCGTGCCGCCGTGTGTGGCGGTGAGTCCGGGTAGACGTTCCCACGGCGAGCGTGCGCGCCCTGTAGCCCAGTTGTAGTCCTTGCGGTTACTAGCACCCGGCGTCCACGTCTCCGAGTACGGCGTCTTATATGAGCTCAGTTCCTGCGCCGAGGGAGGGGACTGGACAGGCGTCGAGGTGCTTGTAGGCGTTGCACCCGGCGCGGATGGTGCTGTTGTGTGCTGAGCACTCGTCTTGGCAGCCGGCGGGTGGGTTGCGCGTCGTGCGCGAACCGGCCTACGGGAGCTATGACCTCGGGTGGCGCACCTTGCTCGGCGCCTACCGTCTCGCTTTGAAACGATACGCGAGCAAGCCCGGCCGGCGACCTCGCGCTTGCCAGCACGACTGGGCTTTATGCGCGTCTTCATTGTGATGGTCTTTCTCCTCGAGCGCTTGCACTTCTTTGCACGCGCCTGCTTCTTGGCGCAGTGCGTGGCTAGGACCTTCGCAGTAGACCTGCTGTGCTGTACGGTGCTCTGTGTGACCGTGCTTGGGTTCGTAGCGGCTAGCGATGGCGGGGTGATGGCTGCGAGGCTCACGACCGGCGGTGTGGCTTGCCCCTCGTGCAGTCTCGCGACATTCGGCGCGAAGTCTCCGGAGCTTTTGGCGGATTCTTCACCGACCGTGACTGTTATCGCGCCTTCGCTTGCTCCTTCGGGTACCGTCACGATCAGATCGGTCGCGCTCGCTTCGTCAACAGTCGCCGATACGCCGTTGAACGTCACGCTGTCGTGGCTGGCTTCAGCACTGTAGCCCGTGCCGGTGATATCCACTCGTGCTCCCGGCGGGGCGTGTGAGGGTGTGACCGCCAGTACGCTGACCGTGTCCTTGGAGTAGCGTTTGATCGACAGCAGATTCCCGTCCGCATCCCATTCATAGACTGCGGCGCCCTGACTCGGATCGTCAACGATATGCAGCCGGCCCGCTTCGTCATACAGGTAGCGGATCCCAGGACCCGAGCCGCTAGCGATCACCGCTGAGGCTGCTGAGGTCGTGTCCGCTGAGCCTTCGCTGTTGGTCGCGATGACGATCACCCGCAACGTACCCGACAGGTCGGCTTCGCCGAGCGTATAGTGCTGGGCGGTAGCGCCTGTGATGTTCGAGCACGATTCGCCTTTGGAGTCACAGAGCTGCCACTGGTAGGCAAAGGCGAACGGTGAGACCCCACTCCATTCCCCTGGACCGGCGATGAGCGTACCTCCAGACTCTGGGCTGCCCGCGATCCTTGGTGCTGTTATGTTCGCGAGCGTGTTCGCTAGCACTACCGTACTCGCCGCCGACGATACCGAGGATTCCCCAGCAGCGTTCGTTGCGCTCACCACAACTCGTACGGTCTTGCCGACGTCTCCGCTGTTCAGTAGATATGTGAATTCGGTTGCGCCGCTGATATCGGTGCAATCTTCTCCGGAGGTGTTGCAATCCTGCCACTGGTAGGCGTAGGCCATTGGCGACGCACCGCTCCAGCTACCCTTTGCTGCACTGAGGGTGTGTCCGGCGATCGTGCGACCGGAGATGCTGGGTGAGACGGTCGAGGACGGTGCAGTGTTCCCGACTGTAAAGCTGACCGCCGACGTGGTGTACGTATTCCCGGCACGATCCTTGATCGTTGCCCGCAGTTCGTATTCGCCGTCGGTGAGCCTTCCGGCTTCCACGTCGCACCCATAGATCGAGCCGAGGATGGAAACCGTCTGTGGCGTACAGGCTTCTTTCCACGAACTCGCACCTGCTGGTGTGACTTCAAGGGCCCATTCCGCGACACCGGAGCCCGTATCATAGGCGTCGCCCTGCGCTTCGAAGATCCCGCTCACACTTGTTTCGACTGGGGTTACGCCGCCCGTCGGCGGCGTGTTATCTACCATCGTCGCTGCCGGAACGGTGGTATAGGTGTCGCCGCTGTCACCGGTTACGACTACCTGTAGTTCATAGTAGCCGTCGGTGAGACCACTCGTGTCGATCGAACAGCCATAGGTGGTACCGCTGATCGGAGTGCTCTGTACGGGACACGCAGCACTCCACGAAGATGCTCCGATGTGCGAGATCTGGACTTCCCAGCTTTCCACGCTTCCGCTTTTAGCTTCGGCCTTCCCTTCCACAGTGAGGGTACCGACCAAAAACGATGGTGCTATTTCAAGCGTCCCATAGACCACTTCGTTGGCAACGTGCAAGTCCGCTGCAGACGTCACGTGCGTGTTGCCTGCGTTATCGCTGATCGTCGCACGAAGCTGGTAGGTGCCGTTCGTGTATTTGGTCGTATCAAGTCGGCAGCCATATTCTTCTTTGGCAATCGGGATGGTCTGCGCCGAGCAGGCGTCCGTCCATTCCGATGAGCCTTCCGGTGCTATTTCGGGTTGCCATGATTGCACGCCCGAGCCGCCGTCATTGGCTGTCCCCGCGACAAACAACGAGCCGCCTACCCCATGAGACGGCGGCGCGGTAATGGATCCTGTAGGCGGGGTGTTGTCAACCATCACGCTCATCGGAGAGGTCGTCACGGTTTCCGAGGCTCCGCCTATCATCTTTGCACGCAGCTCATAATAACCGTCCGGGTAGCCGCCGCCGTCCGTAACCCATGTGCATTCAAACCCGCCGATTAGACTTGGAGTAAGCGAGCCGCATAGCGTGTACCAGGTTTCCGATCCGGCTGACGCGACTTCGACCGTCGCGCCTTCAAACGGTCCGCCTATGCCGCTTTCTCCGCTGCCATCAACGGCTACCTCACCCGAAACATAGGACGGAAGGGTGTCCAGCGAACCCGTCAGCCCGCGCGCGATCCACACAATACGGGCGGCAGGTTCGACCACGACAGCTGACATGTTCGTTCCGTCGAAGATCATGAACGTACCATTGGAGAATGTAATAGCGGGACCTGATTCCGAGAGCCAAGTTCCCGACTCGACTTGTTCGCCGATGCCGCCGGCGCCGAGCTGCAAAATACCGCTATGCACCTTTACCGTGCCTTCGTTGGCGAACGGCACATCTATCAGAGCAGCATTACCGCTACCGACATCGCTATTGACAGTCCCGGTGTTGGTGAAGGTAGGCGTGCTGCCTCCGTTGTCTTGGATGGCTCCTATGTAGGGATCGCCCGGCACACAGCCAGAGGCGTAGGCATCGGCGTTGAACGTTCCCGTGTTTTCGATCTTCGCGCCATCTTCCATGACGATCTCACCGCTCAGACCACCGCTAGCGCCCATTGTCATAGTACCATCGTTGACGAGCGTGGTGCCAGTGATCGTCACGAATAAACAGGCAGAGTTATCGATCGTGCCGGACGCACCCGGCTCGATCACTACACTCCCAGATCCATTAATAGTGCTATAGCCGCTGGTGGATAGCGAGGAGTCAACATCAAGCGTTTCAGACACGCTAAGGGTACCATCGCCCAGGTCCAGGTTAGATACGCTACTCATCGAGCCTTTTGGGAGCACCAGGGAACCGCTGCTTAGACTCACATCGACCGCTTGCAAGGCGACTGCGGTCACGGTCGCACCCGCAATACTGACGGTGCCCGATCCTATCCAAGTGCTTTCCGGTAGGGAAAATGAGCCACCCATAAACCCGAGAGATGACCCGGACGCCACCGACCACGTATCGCCTGAACCGGACCCTCCGTCGCTGAGCTGCATAGTGCCGCTCTGAACATCTACCGTCCCTTTACTGTTGAAGGGAATATTGACTGTGAACGCGTTGCCGCTGCCAACGTTCACGTCGAACGTGCCAGTATTGACGACGGTGAGCGTGCTCCCGTCGTTGCTCAACACTGAGGCACTGTTGCTGCCGGAAATACAGCCAGAGGGATAAGAGTCGGCGTTGAACGTCCCCGCGTTCTGGAGCTGCGCTTCTTTTTCCATGTCTATCTGGCCGCTAGTTCCGCCGCTGGAACCCAGCGTGACAGTCCCATTATTTACGAACGTGACGTTGCTCAACGTCAACAATGTGCAGGACGCATCGTCGATCGTGCCGGTGGCACCAGACTGTACCACCACACGACCTGGACCGCTGACCAGCGGGCTGCCGCTCGTCGAGAGTGACGATCCGATTTCCACAGTTCCCGACGTATCCAACGTCCCACTGTTAGCGAGGCTCAATCCCTCAACGGTGGTGGAAGTGCCGCTCGGTATGTCAAGCGTGCCGTTGCCGCTTATCACGAACTTGGCACCAGACGCATCTGCGTTTGCCAAGGAGTAGGAGCCGCTGGGGATGCTCACGCTGGATTCTCCAGCCGTCGTCCACGTTCCACCAGCTATCGAAGGGTCACCGCCGGTCGGGGAAAACGTCCCGCTCTGCACATCCACCGTACCCCGATTGTTGAATGGAATATCCACTGCAGCGGCATTTCCATTGCCCACGTTTACGTTGAACGTGCCGGTATTGTCCATAGTGAGGGTGCTTGCGTCGTTGCTCTGGATCGCGGCATTGTTACTGTCGGTAACACAGCCAGAGGAATAAGCGTCCGCATTGAAAGTACCCATATTTTCCAGCTTGGCACCATCCTCCATATCGATCTGTCCACTCGAACCGCCACTAGCACCCATCGTGAGCGTTCCGTCATTTACGAATGTTACTTCGTTCAACACCAGCAAGGAACAAGATGCGTCGTCGATTCCGCCCGTCGCACCTGACTCGACATAGATGCTCCCAGACCCTTCGAATGCCGAGTAGTAGCCGCTCGTCTCAAGCGAACCGAAAATGTCCAGTGATCCGGGATCGGTGAGGGTCCCGTCTTCAAGGCTCAGCGAGTTGATTTCGGAGACCGTCGAGCCGTCTACCAACTCTAGCGATCCGCCCGTGAGAGTGAGGCCGCCTTCACCGGCGATCGAACCGACCTCATTGCCCGTACTCGTGATTTGCACACTCGCGCCAGTCGGGATGCACGCTCGATCTGTGCTGGCGGGTACCGTTCCAGTCGAACCAGTCGCCTGCTGTTTGCCATGATTTGCCGCCTTCATCGCCTGTCCATGTGTCGGTGCAGCCCGCTTCGACGCCTTCTTCGGTTTCGCTGTTGTCGATATCGGTCGCGATGGGGTTGGTGGTATAGATGTTGCCAGCGTTATCGGTGATGACGGCGTGCAGCTGGTAGGACCCGTCGGCGAGTTCGGTGGTGTCCAGCGAGCAACCGTATTCATCCAGGCCTTCGCTGGGACTCGTCTGTGAAGGACACGCGTTTGTCCATGAGTGCTCGCCGGTCGGCGTGATCTGAAGCTGCCAGCTCACGACGCCGGAGACGGGGTCTGTCGCAGGGCCCTTAACCTCGACCGTGCCTTTGGAGTAGCGTCCGAGTTGAGCAAGACTGCCGCTCGGCGGCGTGTTATCAAGCATGACCGACTGCGCCGATGTGGTATATGCGTTGCCCGCATTGTCCAGGACTCGTGCTCGGAGCTGGTAGGCGCCCTCGCTGTAGTCGCCGGTGTCCACGGTGCACTCGTACGTCGATCCCGAAACGGGCGTCGTCTGTGGCGTGCACGCATTACTCCAAGAGCCCGCTCCGGTGGGCGTGATCTGCACAGTCCAGCTTGCTACACCCGATAGGCTGTCTTCGCCAGCACCTTTCAGGGTCACGCTGCCTTTCAGGTAGCTGATTTCGCTGACCGTTTCTAGAGATCCAGTCGGTGGCGTCTTATCGACGGTGGTGCTGGTCGTGGATGTCGTGTAGGTGTTCCCAGCGTTGTCGGTGATCAGCGCTCGCAGGTTATAGGCGCCGTTGGCCAGGCTCGTTGTGCTTACGGCACATCCATAGGTGCTACCGCTGATCGGCGCAGTTTGCTCGGCGCACGCATCAGACCATGTAGAGCTGCCTTCTGGTGCAATCTGTAGCTGCCAGGAAGCCACGCCAGACCCGCTGTCGCTGGCTGTACCGCTCACACTCGCCGCTGTGCCACCGATATAACTTACGGCTGTAACTGATCCGCTTGGCGCTGTGTTATCGACGAGAATGTTGATCCTGGCCGTCGAAGCGGTGTTCGGCGGTTCGACGCTATCGCTGAGTTGTGCTCGGAGCTGATAGTGCCCGTCGGGATAGGACCCCGATGAGGTGTCCCAGGAGCAACTGAATTCGCCTATCAGGCTGGGAGTCAGCGACCCGCAGAGCGTTTTCCATTCTTCATGGCCAGCTGGTGTGACTTCTATGCTCGCGCTCGAGAACCCGCTGCCCACGCTGCTGCCTTCTCCACTGATCGTAACCGTTCCAGACGCGTAGGGATGCGCATCCAATGCGCCTTTGGGTGGACCTGAGGCGGGCTCTCGTTCCACGGTGGCACCTTCGACTTCGACTTCTGAGAGGTTCACGTCTTCGCCGATCAAGAACGTGCCCGAGTTCAAAACGATAGATCCACTGCCTTTGGTTTTCCATATACCAACGGCTACGTGTTCCGGGACACCACCGGCGATGAAGATGAGCTGTCCATCAACCGATTCTGTGGCACCTTGATTGTCGTAGGGGACCCCTACTACAAGCCTACTACTGCCAGCGTTCGCCGTGAATGTCCCGGTGTTCGTCACACTTGACGTACCACCCGTGTTGTACATCGTATAGTGACCACCGCCAACCCCATAGCCACAACCAGAATCGTAAGAATTGTCGTAAAACGCGCCCGCGTTATCGAACGCCGCGCCTTCCCGCATCGCGATCGCGCCCGCCCCAACACCACCACTCCCACCAAACGTGAGCGTCCCATCATTCACGAACGTCACACCACTCAACGCGAGATGCACCGAACATTCAGAGCCACTCCCAAGCGTACCCGACGCGCCCGAGGCGAGCGTGACCCGCCCTGAACCGCTTATCGCGGTTTCGCCTTCGGCTGCAAAAGACCCCGATACGACCAATTCGCCAGTCACGCTCATCGAACTACTATCCAGCACTAGGCTCGCCATAGAGATAGTCGATCCTTCAGGGACCGACAGTGAACCGCTACCGACGTTCACGTTCGCATCGCCGGCTTCGAGGCCTGCAGTATTGAGGCTCATGCCTTCAACGCTGATCGTCCCAGCCCCAGACCACGTGCTACCCGAGACGGACAGCGAGCCCCCCGCAAACGCTAGTGTCGATTCCGATGCAGCCGACCACGTACCGCTCGAACCCGAACCACCACCCACAAAACGCACTAGACCGCTAGATACTTCAGCCGTGCCTTGATTGTTGAACGGCACCGCGATCACGAGCTGACCCGTGCCCGCGTCCGCCTTGAACGTTCCCGTATTGGTCACGCTCGGCGTAGCACCACCAGTACCATAAATCGTATAGTGGCTACCGCCGACCCCATAGCCACAACCAGAATCGTAAGAATTGTCGTAAAACGCGCCCGCGTTATCGAACGCCGCGCCTTCCCGCATCGCGATCGCGCCCGCCCCAACACCACCACTCCCACCAAACGTGAGCGTCCCATCATTCACGAACGTCACACTACTCAACGCGAGATGCACCGAACATTCAGAGCCACTCCCAAGCGTACCCGACGCACCCGAACCAACCACAAGCCTCCCACCACCACCCACTGACGAATCACCATCAGCCGAAAACGACCCCGACACCACCAGTTCACCCACGACAATCAGTGAGCCCTCACCGAGCGACAATCCGGCAACGCTCGACGCTTCCAATGCGCTCGCGAGTTCAAGCGAGCCGCCGGATAGGACGAGGCTCCCTTCGTCCTGGATGGAGCCCGCGTAATTAGTGCCACCAGAGACCTGGACAGTGCTCCCGGAGCCAACGCATACGACATCGCTCGATGTCGGCACGGCGTTTGCTGACCAGTTCGATGCCGTCTGCCAACTGCCTTCGCTGGGCCCCGTCCACGTATCCGTGCAGAGCGGTTCGGCGGCAGCGTTAGCCGGCCCCACGATGAGCAGAGCAACCGTAAGCAGTGCCGCTAGCAGGCCAATCCGACGTGCAGGAGATGTTGTAGCCATGAGCGAATCGCGCTGCCCTACAAAGATCCCGAACCTAGCCGACCTGCGCGATACCTCCGGCATATCCCCTCCGATCCCACCCGTTTGCCTGATAGCGGGAGGGTTCTATCATACGGTCGCCAGGAAATGCGGTGACATCTAACAATCATTCCAAAGATACGTACAAATGCTCGTTTGCTGACACAAACTTGTAGCCAATGCTTGCCCCAGCAGAACCCTGACGAGAGCGTCTTTGGCCAGCACGACGATGCGCGGCGTGACGACAGTTTGGGAGACTTTCGCCGATGACCGAGGGTTCGGCGAAATCGATATATCGGCGTCCGGTGCGTCGGGTGCCATCGGGCACGTGGAACGCCGAGCGTGTGATCGCGGCACTGGTGGACTGGACAAGCGAGCTTGGTAGTCCGCCGCGGACGTTTGAGTGGGGACCACCCGAGCGCGCAGCTGACGCGACCGGGCGAGTTCGCGCGCGCCGGTGGGCCGCAGAATATCCGCGCTGGCCGGCTTGGGGGACCGTCGTCGCGCACTGTGGATCATGGTCACAAGCACTGGAGAACGCGGGACTGCGCAGGCGACGTGCGGGTCCGTGGGATCTCGACCTGCCCGAGCGGGTGCACGCAGCCAAACGGATGCACGCCGAGGGCGTACGCCTTGGCGAGATCGCCGCTCATCTCAACGTTCATCCCAGCACCGTGAGTGCGTATCTGAGTGCGCGCCCGTGCCCTGAGTGCGGGGATCCAGTCGTCAGCCCTCACGCCAAGCGCTGTCGTGCCTGTCACGAGGGACATCCGCGACCGTCATGGAGCGAGGAGCGCATACTTCAAGCGCTCACCGACTGGACAGAGCAGCAAGGCGAGCCGCCCAGACTGGAAGAGTGGGATCCAAGCGAGGATCCCGCGCGCAAGTGGGCACGCGAATGGCCGCGCTGGCCGAGCTCCCACCAGGTACTCCGCCAGTTCGGGCGCTGGCGCCTGGCACTGCAGGCCGCAAACCTCGACGCTTACGCACATAACGGTTTTTGGAACCGTGAATCGATTCTCGCCGCAATCGAAGCGTTCGCCTCCCAGCACGGGCGCGCACCAGGCTGGAGCGACCTGGAAGATCCCTCCTTCGGGTTGCCCTCGCACAGCACCCTGATAGAGCACTTCGACTCGATCGAAACGGCGCGCCTGCAGGCCGGCCTCACCGACCCCTACGCATCACAATGGAATCAAGCGACGATCATCACCGCGATCCAGGAATTCGAGAATGCCAACCAGCGTGCACCGACACGGGCCCAATGGAGCAAGAACACTCCAGAGCATCCCGGCTTCACGGCCGTCGAGCGCTGTTTCGGCTCGTGGCGAGCGGGAATCCTTGCAGCTGGGATCGTGCCCGCACGCATCGAATGGGACGACCAGTCAGTCCTCAACGCCATCCAACGCTTCACCCGCGAGCACGACCGGCCACCCACCACCAACGATTGGGCTCACCGCGACCCACACGGTCGCTGGCCACAAACAGCGACCGTCATCGAGCGCTTTGGCTCCTGGCGCGCCGGACTGAGAGAAGCAGGCGTCCCCGTCACAGAGCCATGGGACCACGCGCGGATTCTCGACGCGCTACGCCGATTCGCCAAGCAACACGACCGCGCACCCCGATGGAGTGACTTGAACCCCGCGCACTTACTCCCGGTAGCCGAGACGATCATTCAGCACTTCGGCTCACTCGAAAAGGCATTCAAAACGATCGGCCTGCAGGCACCACAGCGCCCCCACTGGGACCGCACCTCCATGATCGCGGCAGCCACAGCACACGCACGCCACCACGGCCGTCGACCCCGCCAAACAGACTGGAGAAACGCCGCAGAAGATCATCCAAGCGCCAAAACGGTGGCCCGACTCTTCGGCTCATGGCCCGCACTACTCCAAGCCGCCGGCATCACCTCAAACCAACCACCAACCTGGAGCACCGAGCAGATCATCAACGCACTCCAAACCTGGGCTGAGACGCACAAACGACCACCACACAAGAGCGACTGGCAACGACGCGATCCCACCGACACCCGACCAACAGCCACGACTGTCGCCACCCGCTTCGGCACGTGGAACACAGCACTACACGCCGCAGGACTCCACACAACCCACCATCGATCACCACAACCCACCTGACGACACCGTTCACGAGCGGCACAAGCCAGAACACGTCCACCGCCTCGACGGGCTATCGAAGCCCCTTTCGCATCCGACCGCCCTGGTCGTTACCGCACGACGGCGGGTCTTCAGGGGCCGTAGAAGCTCCCTGCGCAATTCAGAGGGGGGTCATTTCGCGCTTCACCGCGACATAGGGGTAAGCGGGCCAACCCGGCCCGGACCCGAACACAAGGAGTCATTACAGATGCGCCCCTCGGCACCACCCCCAGCCGCGCTGCTCTTCGTCCTGCTCGTTGCGGTCTTCCTCGTGCTCTTTGCCGACATTCTCGCCGTCTCGGCCGCCGCCGACACCGTGCCCACAAGCTCCGGCGCCGTACTCGCACCGATCAATCCCGCCAGCATCTCCAGGCCGTACTCGCATAGCTCGTTCCAAGTCTCGAGTCGCCTACTCAACGGGAGCGGACAACCGATCCCCGGGGCTCGCGTAGACATCCTGCAACAGGTCGCCGACACGAGCGGGATGCGGCTCGTTGGATCGACCGTCACGCGAGCCGACGGATCGCTAACCGCGACCGCTCCCGCCGGACCATCCCGGCTCATCGACCTTGCCTACCGCGCATCCGAATCCGAAGGGTATGAGGCGCAAACTGAGGTGCTCGAGACAGTCACCGCAGGACTACGCCTACACGTCACACCGCGACACACCACCCCTACCGGCACCGTCCAGCTCGAAGGACAAGTCCTCGGCGTCATCCCAACCAGCGGCATTGTCGTCGAAGTACTCGTCTACTACCTCGGCCAATGGCAGCCGATCCGCACACCACGCACCCGGCCCGACGGGCGCCTACGAATCAACTACCAGTTCCACCAAGCCACGGGGCAGTTCCCCTTCCGACTCCGCGTCCGCTATGGGCAGGTCGGATTCCCCTACGGGGAAGCCAGTTCGAGGCGGGTGGAGGTCGTCGCTTGAACCGGGCGATGCGAGGTCAGCAGTCGCGTTCCTGGTCGAGGTCGTCGCGCTCGGACGGACTGCAATTCAAGCTGCGCCAATCCGGTAGCGCTTCGCGGCCGGGCTGACGGTCGGCGACGTCCTTGGGAACGGATGATGTTCTTGAGCGGTGGCGCGTCCAGATCGCTCACGCGCTCACGCCGTAGCGAACGCGCTGCCATTCGGCCAGCCCCTCGCTGATGCTCAACAGTCCACGCCGACCGTGACCGAACCTCCTGCCATCGGCTCCTGCTCGCCAACTAAGCGGGCGAGCTTACGCATAGGCACCGCGAACAGCTTGCCGACGCTGTTGAAGCACCACCAGAAGGCCGCGAGCGCCCTCAAGCTGTCCGCGTCACTGGCGATAGCGATAGGACAAAGCGTATGCCCGCGGACCTCCCGAGCGCGAGCCGAGTTACCACTTCCGTTACCACCCTGCCCCCACCGGCGGTCGGCATGAGGAAGCCTAGGCACCCCATCCCTTCTATCCATGCGGGATTCCGAAAATGCGCCCGGCGGGAATCGAACCCGCGGCCTGCGGTTTGAAAGATCGCCGCCGGGATCGCCAGCGTCGTCCTACCGGCCAGCGGTGCCATTGGCGATCCTGGCCGCAGTGCCGACCTCGTGGCCGCGTCGATCACCCCTCCACGATGGCCCCAAGCCACGCTTCCGACTCACCCATCACAACGATCCGTACGAGGGCGCGCCTGCAGCGGTGGCACTGGCTCGCTCTGGCGCTCGGATCAGCTTGCCTGCCCACCGTGAAGCACCGTAACGCTCACGCCGACCCACCCGAAGTTGTCCACACCACTGTGTTCGGAAGTATGCAGGCACGCGCATCTAACTTGAGACCCATGTGGGAAGGATGTGGGAAAACGACGTGATCGAGGCGTACGGCGACCTCCCCCTTACACAAAAAGCCGCGTGTTCACGGGGCTTTTTGTCAGTGGGCGATACTGGGCTCGAACCAGTGACCTCCGCCTTGTCGAGGCGGCGCTCTCCCAGCTGAGCTAATCGCCCTGGGATGCGCTCTAGCCTATCAACGGAGGCTAGCTCGGGATCGCATCCGAGACCCGACTGGCAGCACCCTCCATGCCCGCTCCGAACAGATCGTCCCGCAGCCGGCGCTCATTCCCCTTCGCCGCGGGACGCCCGGATCTCAAGCCTTCGACATCACGGCACGATCACGGTCCGGCCTTCGTGTCCTTCCCCGGCCGATTCCACACCGGCGGACCCTGCGCCGCTCGAGCCGACTCCGCCATAGCCTTCAACGCCGCTACCTGCATTCGATTCGTAACCGTAGGGACTCGCTTCGCGACTTTCGCCTTCGCTGCCCTGAGTCCCTGAAGGCTCTTCTATCTGGTAGGGAGATTCCGTGCCCTGCGTGGACGATTCTTCCTCGGAGCGCTGCGTGCGCGATTCGCCTTCGGTCCCCTCAGTGCCGCTTCCACCCTGGGTGCCACTCCCACCGCCGGACTCGATCGTCTTGACCACTTCGGAGACGGTGTTCGAGGAAATCGCAAAGCCCACACCGGTGCTACCAGGCTGGGAGCCTTCGGTGCGCGCAGCGTCGCTTGCGATCTGCGAGTTGACGCCGATCACATCGCCTTCGGCGTTCAGCAGCGGACCACCGGAGTTGCCAGGGTTCAGCGGAGCGTCGGTCTGGATCACATCCTTGATCGTCGCCCCGTCGGGAGCCGAGATTTCACGTTCAAGGGCCGACACGATGCCCTTCGTGAGCGTCTCTGTGAGGCCATAGGGATTGCCAAGCGCATACACCGAATCGCCAACCTGCAGGGAGCTTGAGCTCACCAGTTTCAATGGTTTCAATCCTAGGCCTGTGGGGTTGACCTTAATCAACGCAAGATCACTGTTCGGATCGGTACCCACCACGCTTGCGGTGCGACTCACGTTCGCGGACTTGCCGGGACTCACCGTGATGCTCGTGCCTTCGGAGATCACGTGGTTGTTGGTGAGGATCAGCCCTTCATCGTTGAGCACGATCCCGGTGCCGCTGTCCCCGCCGTCGGCGTGTACAACCTTGATCGACACTACGCCTGAGGCATCGCGCTGATAGACCTGAGTCGCGCTCAGCGTGGTTGACGAGACGTCCTTGGTCACGCCACCTGTCGAGCCGACGGTTCGGGTTGGGGTCCTGCGAGCCACCGTACCTTTGCTCGACCCACCGGAGGCCACAAAGAACACGCTCGCGACGGCAGCTCCAATCAGTGCCGCCGCCATCATGGGAAGAAATACGCGCTTCACGAGACACCTCCGAGTTGGGGATCTCAGTGTGCACGCTGGCCATATACGGGTGCTAACGCCTCTCGAAAGCGACCCTAAGGAGATCGGAAAAGCTTGATAACGGGCCTTGAAGCCAGGGATAAGCCGCATAGCACAGGCCCAGTAACGGCTCCGGGGCGGATCGCCCGATCAGCGCCCGGTCGCTACGCTACGGAGTGCCCTGGCGACGTGGCGGAGTGGCTACGCAGCGGCCTGCAAAGCCGTCTACACCGGTTCGATTCCGGTCGTCGCCTTCCAGAAAGCACTGCAATAGGCACTTTCTTGAGTCTTCAAGTGTGCAGACAGACGTCTGTCTCCCCGGGACTCTCCCCAAAGCCGTCTACAGCTCCTCAATTTTACCGTGATTTGCAGGGCTTTTGTGTACGCGATCCGAAGTCTTTGAGGCTGGTTCTGGAAAGGCCGTTGACAGCAGAGCGAGACAACCAGTTCCTGTTGTGTCGCGATTTGCAGGAGTTTTACCGCCGGGTGCGTCGAGCTCGGCGCTCTCCCCAAGAAAGCCGTTTGCCGATTTTTACAGAACATGATCTGAATTCACAGAACCTCACAGAGTTCTGTGATTGTCTGTGGGCTTTGCTATCTTTGCCGTGTGGCGAAGAATCCCTACAGCCCCGGCGTCGGCACGCGTCCCCCCTATCTCGCTGGTCGTGCCGGGGAGATCCGACGCTTCGAACGACTGCTCGACGACTATCCGGAGAAGCGACGCAACGTGCGGATCACCGGCCTGCGCGGCGTCGGTAAGACGGTGCTGCTCAAGGAGTACGAGCGCATCGCACGACGGCGCGACTGGGTAGTCGTTCGCCGCGACTGGAGCGCAAGGCTGTGCGAGGAGACCGACTTCGCGATTGCACTCGCCGGCTACCTACAAGAAACAGTCGAGGCACTCAGCTTGAAGGCCAAGCTCAAGAAGGGTGCCGGCGCTGCGCTGCAGGCGATCGGACGGATTGAGCTGCAGATCGGCGAGGAGGTGACAATCGCGATTCGTCCGGGGGCCTCGGAGCCGCCGAAGTCGGTGCTCGAGGACCGACTTCGTGTCGCGCTGGCGGAGGTCGGCAGCCTGGCGCGCACGCAGGACCGCGGAGTCGCGCTGCTCTTCGACGAGGCGCACAGCGTCTACGACCGCCCGGCCAGGCATCAGTTCCCTCTCGGCGCCCTTCTGTCTGCCATCGTCGCCGTCCAAGATCAGGACGAGCCCCCTCTGCCGATCATGCTCGTGCTTTGCGGTCTGCCGCCTCTAACCGCCAACATCCACGCGGCACGAAGCAACGCGGAGCGATTGTTCCGCGCCGAGACGATCGAGAACCTGCCCCTGCAAGCCGTACCGCCCGCGACGCTCAGCGCCGCGGCACAGGCGCTTGTGGAACCGCCCAGCGAGATCACCTACGACGAGAGCGTTGCCGAACGGGTGGCGCATGATGTCGATGGCTACCCGTACTTCATCCAGTGGTTCGGGGAGGCCCTATGGGACGCAGCCGACCTCCACGGCGAGCACACGATCAGCGACGAGCTTTACACGCGCGAGCGACGCGCGATTCAGAGCAGTCTCGACGATGAGTTCTTCGAGCCCCGATATCGCGACGCGCGAGCGGCCGATCAAGGAACACTTCGTGTCGCCGCTTCGCTGGGCGGTGAGCGATTCACCAAGGCCGATCTGGATACTGCGACGGGTCGCTCAACGGGTGCGCTGGCACAAAGCCTGACGCGCCTGATCGCCGACAACCTGACCTACCGCGACGATCACGGTGTGTATGCCTACACGGCTCCGATGTTCGGAGAGTTCATGAGGCGGCGCCACCCTCGTCTGTCTGATGACGCTTAGCATTTCGCTAACTCGCGCCGATCGCACATTCATCGATCGAGAGGGCCACCGTGCATCTTCGCCGTGTCAGTTAGTTCAAGCTCGTGCGGCTTGTCCGAGAGGTGGTAGGCGCGGGCGACGACGTGGACGCTCGTCACGCAGGACAGCAGTCGCACAGTCCTGCCGCGGTAGTGCTCGACGGCCTCGGCGGGTGTCTTACTTGTGTGTGGCATGGAGCGGGAGCATCATCGCAACGCGCGTCACGTCGGGACTATCGTCAATGTCGATCTCGCCCGCGTTCAGACGCCGCTCGAACTGCTCGCCGCTCATGCCCAGGCGCTTGCGTGCCTGTTCATCTACTCGCTGGTCCCACTCCTCGGGGCTCAGCTCGCGGATCTCGTTGTCAGTTCGGGTAGCCATTGCAAACGCTCCTTGGAAGGAATCGACCGCGCGGGCCAGCTCCTTGACCATCCATAGTAGGGGAGTACGCGGGTGGCGTCCATCGGTCGGTTTCGGCAGGCTCCGGCGGGCGTCTGACGCCCGCCGGGCCATACCCTTTCACGCGGCTGCGACGAGCTGCACCAGTCGCCGCTCGGCGCCTCGCCGCGGTCGATCGCGATTGGCTCCTTCGCCACGCGCCAGCCAAGACCGACGCCTCGATCCCCTCCGCGACCCTCGCCGGCGGCTCGTCGAGGACGGCACCCAGGCCGTGCCAAGGGGTCTCGCGCACCGAGAACATGGTGTCCGAGTCTGTGATTCCAGAGGACATGAGCACTCCTTTTCCGGATGAGGCCCCGCCCGGTGCGGGGCCGGTCGCAGCCCTGGCCGCATCCCCACAGGGGATGCGAGAATGGCCGTGCAAGCTGGCTCCCGCACCCGGCTAAGTGCTCCATAACGCGTCGTGTTCTCAATTTCTCCGAGTGTGGGACTGGTGCATGGTGTCCGGTGGCACGACCCATGGCATCATCCGGTCCATGTCTGACCATCAGCACGTCGCGTTCTACTATCCGGGCGTCATCCGGCGTGATCCAAACTGGGTGAAGAGCCTCGCCCTGTTCTTCGACGAGATCGCACTGTTGGTCCCCGATTACATGCGTGACCGACCACAACTTCTTGATCCGGCGATCGTGGCTGGCTTGGAAGTCTCCCTCGACGTTCGCTGCTGAGATCGCAGCATGGGCGGGCGGCGTGCTCCCGTGCCGCCCGCCCCACGCCAACTCCAGCCCCCAGACACAGCACACGCGATGGCGCTCACTCCGGGCTGGACTATCCTCTACCTAAAGGACAATACTTTCCCGCCTTCGCCTGTGAGATTGTTTTCCCCCCTGATCCAGAGGAAATTCTCACCTGCGTTCCCGCATTGCCCTGGCAACTCCGTTCCTATTTTCTTCACGAAAAATTCACGTACGCCTAGGGTGCCTTCTTTTTCGAGCCCACCCCCATATGAGCCTTCGCACTTGTAAGGAATGTTTATGCCGAGGAATCGACATTCAAACTGGAAACCCGGACGGCCGAGACCCGAACCACTAAGTTCGTTCCACAGTGGAACGACTTCGCCAAAGCGTTCGGTGATCTGGGTTGACCAGGGAAGGTGCATCGCCTTCACCGATTTCAGCTGCGATTCACAGAATTGACTGGCTTTAGAAAGTTTACAACTGGTCAAACCCAATTCGGTGATCGAGCCCTTGCCTTCCTTGTTGACGGCGTACTTCTCGCTCATGTTGCAGCTGATTTCCGCTTCGCCTTCGTTCCCGTTTTCGGTCAAGATCAGCGTTAGCTTGGGAGAGGTTTTCACGGACGTCGCTTCGGTCACAGGCGACCCGCCTAGCAGCCATTCGTGGGCCGAGGCCGACCCAGCTCCTGCGCCCATCGCCAGCATGGCCACCACGGCCATGAGCGAGCTCCTAAATACCCATTTCATCCTGAACGGCTCCTTTGTCTTGTTGACACGGTCCCCCACTTTCTCCACCCAAGCTCCGGCGTCCCATCGAGTAGAACGAGCGAGCGCCGCAGTCCGGGAGAGGGAGAGTGAAGCTTGTGATGGGCCACTGGCCGTGGCAGCAAAAGGGTGCGTGCGTTCGGCTTCATCGCTCGCGGTTCCCGCCGTGGGGGCCTTCGGTGTGGGCCCTGATCGTTGCTAGGACCTGATGCCCGTTCGGGGTCAGCGTCCAATTGTTCGGAGCTCCCTTACCGGCACCGAGCCCCGTGTTGTTGACCATCCCGACACGCTCCAAGCGTGCGAGTAGCTTTGAGATCTGGCCCTGATCGCCGATCTCCGCGGTATCGGCGAGCAGACGGTTAGACGCGCCCGGACGATCGCGCTCAGAACCCTGACCGTCCTGTATGTCAAGCGCATACCCGCGTCTTTGAAGGGATCGGAGAACACTGCGCGAGGCTCTGCGGTAGAGCCCCCGCGAGCCGGCAGGGAACGCCCGAGCTCGCGCCGTGCCGCAGCGCTACCGAGATACGGCAGCACGATCGTGCCCATCAAGGGATTGGTGAGCTCCACGAGCGCCTTACCCTCCTCACTGGTCAGGCGCGAATGGATCCCCGGGGCGGGAATCACGACGAACTGATTGTCGAGTTCCTGTGGCCAAGTATTTACCGAGATCGCCTTCCCCGCCTCTTCGCGAATCCTTGCGTCGTTTACAGAGCTTGGCGCGGCCACGCCGGTATCGATGTAAGATGTGACAGAGGAAGGAGACGAAACGCGACCACCCGTTGCGTCGAAGTACTGTGAGAGAATACCGATATAGGCCGTCGAGCCAGAAAGGCCTTCATACATGCGCAACAGCTGCACCTTCAGTTCAGCTCCTGGCGCTTTTTCCCAGTTCTTCCCCCAAAAGATCGCATAGATTTTTGGGTGGTGTTGAACCCCCGAACCTTCGTGGTAGAGCAATGGTACGCTCGGGCAAGCCGAGAAGTTGCAGAGCTTTTCCAAGGTCCCGCCGAGCAGAGGCGCCTCTCCTTTGAATCTTAGTGTTCCACTTTGCGGTGACGGTAGGCGTGGGCTCACGCTCGCCAAGAAATGGATTCGCTTGCCTCTGGCCCAGGCAGGAACAGACGCGTGAGGCCCAAGGCCCATGTGGGAGCTTCCGACTGGCGAATCCGGCGTGCTGGTCGGTGGGCTCGCGAGCGCTACCTGTGTGAGAGTGCAGGCGAAGGTGAAGACGACAGCGATAAGGAGGAGCGGCCCGCGACGCATCGCGCCGGCGACCAAGCGCACCATCGCGGAGCGACCAGCAGGGCGCCCTCCCTCCAATACGTGCATGACCTGTTTGTCCGTCGTCATGAGCACGTTGCCCCCATCCTCCTCTTCATTGCCCTTGTCTCTGTCATCGCTTCTCCCTTGACGACTTGTTAGGGGTCTTGGCCTTGTGGGCCTTCGGACAGCCGGTGACGCTGATCTGTGTGTTCTGTTTGATCCTCGCGCCGTTCTGGGCGATGAATAGTGTTGGCATCGCGAGCTTTGCGGCGATGCGCTTGTGGGTCACGATCGCGATGCGGCGTTGCTTGCCTTTGATGTTGCGGATCTCCTTCTTCTTGAGGAGGATCGTGCGCGTGAGTTTGCAGAGGTTCGCGGTGGCCGCGAGTGCGGAGTATTTGCCTTGAGGCATCGTGAGCTGGAAGTCGCCGACGGGCTCATCCGGGATCGCCTTGAACGTGCTGCTGGTGATCCCTGCCTTGTTGATGTAGGTGGAGCCGACGATGTCGATCGTAAAGCCATAACCCTGTAGCACGAGGATCAGACTCGGGAACGCTTCGCCACCGTGACTGACGAAGATCATGGGGCCCGTGAGTGGTTCGGGGAGTATTGGCGTGCTCACTGTGGCATGCCCAATGACCGACGCTTTCGGACACCCCGCCGGGTTCGTGTCGAACTGTTTTTCGGTGCACGCCTGCTGCAGTGTTTCCAGACGGGAGGGTAGTTGCTTTGGCAGTTCGACCTTCACGGTCTTGATGTTCGACTGGGTACCGAGGCGTACCGGCATTGTGAGCTTCACGTTCAGGCTCGCACCGTTCGCGCGGCTCGTCTTCCCGTTCGTGGAGGTCTTGAACGTTGGTTTGAACGCGAGTTCGTTGCACGCTTCGGCCTGTAGCGGCGCCGACGCGCTCGCTACCTGCCCGAGACTGCTTGTGAGCGTGCTCGATATCGGACGCGCATCGCAACTGGTGGGGTTGATCGTAAAGTCCGACCGGTCGATCGAAACCTTGATATCGCGGACGTGGGTGACGATACCGTCGATGATCGTCGGTATCGGTTCGCTACCCGACGGGTCGATCGACACCTGCGCGGTGTACGGATCGATGTGCAAGCCGAAGTGGACCACAACGGTGCCGAGATCGAACGGGCCTACCACAGCGCTCGTGATACTCACGACCGATAGCGGATCGCCCTTGAAGGGTCCTGACAAGTAGATCTTCCCGGGAACATAGTCGAGGATCGCACCCACCCCCGTCCCGACCAACGAATGTCCGATCAGACTCGCTTCGGGACACGAGGGGTCTTGCTCCTCCTCGGTCCCGGTCTTGGCGCGCGCCATTTCGATATCCGATGTGGGGCATTGCGGCACACCCGTCAAATCAGCGGTCAAACCGAGTGGCAAGACCGTGGAATAGGAGGAGATGTACTGCATCGCATCCGTCCTTGAAAGATCCACATACAACGGGCTGAACGTCCCCGCATGATTGGTGAGCGTGCCCACACCGATCGTCGGAGCAAACGGCGGAACGCTCCCCGGACACGCGGAGCCTTCCGAACCGGAAGTAACCTGGAACGATGCCGTGTCCATCAAAGGGTTTTCCGGTGCGGAGTACGGCGTCAACTGCGCACTCGTCGTGTACGTCCCGCACGTCGAGGGACTAATCAACGGTGCCTGGGCGCCTTCACGGAAATGGAAATTGAAACGCTCGAACTGCAAGGGCGGATCATTTTCGAACGTGACGGTCAACCGACCCGTGGCCGGGTCCGGTGTGACCTTCCCCGCGAGCTTGACGATGATCCCGCGTTCCGCACGGCTCTTCGCGACCACATATATTGCGATCAGCGATTTGAATGGATTGTCGTACGGTTGCGCCAAATACAATGATCCGTATACGGTCGTGAACAACAACGGTGTTTCCACTTCGACCGTCCCGAGCTTTGAGTCTTCAGGACACCCCGCCCCTTCTGGCGAGTTGAGCGTCGCTTCCGCGTA
Organism: uncultured Solirubrobacterales bacterium; assembly: GCA_963715535.1. GTDB lineage: Bacteria > Actinomycetota > Thermoleophilia > Solirubrobacterales > Solirubrobacteraceae > Palsa-744. Next base: position 786,445 of record OY970251.1, read on the forward strand.
CTGCCCCGGGGTGCAAGCCCCCAGTCCCACGCCGGCGGACGGGTCGATCGTCAAACCTTCCGGTAGGCTCACAACCGTATTCTGCAGGTTGGACTGCGCGATGCCGGTCCCGCTCGTCAATCCTTCCCTGCTGAACGTCAGATCGAACGCGAACCCCGATGGTGAGGACGCGGAACCCGTGGTCGTAGCCGTTGAGATCGTCGGGGAGAACGGCACACCCGCGCAACCAGTGAGCGGCTGCAACGGTTCGCTCGCCGGGACGCTCAGGAATGAGCCCGGCACTGTCCAGGAGTCCACTTCCAGGGTCGAAGACAACGAGCTCGTGCAGGAGGTCGGCAATGTCACGAACGCGGGTGGTTCCTGCTCTTCGAAATGAGTGCACCCTTCGTAAATGTCCAGGCGATCACGCGCTTCATCAAGACAAGCCCACCCGCGCGCGTCGTCGTGCAGAGCGCTGCCCGTAACACCCCAGAACGTGACGCGCACACTGGAGATCCCGGCATCCTTGGGGATCTCACTCGAAGACAGGTTGACACCCCAGTCTTCTCCCGAGCGCACGCTCGTCGTCAAGAAAACCGGGACGCCCTCCAACGGGACATAGAATCCGAACCGTGCCGGTTCACCCGGTTCGGGTTCGATGTTGAATACAGGTGTCGCGAGCGTACGCGTCCCAGACCCACCCTGATCGAACGTGACCGACGCCACACCGACCGCGGACTGATACGGGCAGCGGTCCTGTTCAGCGCTACCCAGGCCTGCTTCGAACTGCCACGACAAGCAGCGCGGTCCCGCGCTCGGGTTCGCGATCAACCCCGGCGGCAAACGAGTCACTACGTCTCGCGCAGGGACGGCCGGCCCGGTGTTCGCCGGGCTCGACAGCGGCGCTGTGTCGGGCCCCTGATCGAGCATGATCGACCCGGTCACCTGGAACGGGTGTGCGCCAGCCTGCGTTACCGGACCGCCACCTTCCGTTTCAGCCGCCAGCTCGTACCCTTCCACCCCAAAGCCCTCCGCCTGCCCAACCGTGACCGGACGGCTTATCCGAGCGGACGGAGTGCCACCACCGGACACGCTCACCGTGTCCTCTTCTCCGGTGCCCGCGTCCGGTAACGCCTGCACCGTGATCCTCACTTCGATAATGTCAAACGGAGCAACCCTTTCCGGCGCTTCACAGCTCAAATGTTCAAGCGAACATGAGAGCGCGACTGTTTCTCCGAGCTGCCCACCACGCTTCGGCATGTCCCCCGCGATCCCCGTGGCATGCAACCCGCCCGGCAACACGTCAGCGACCGTGATCGGACCAGGCGCCTGCGCCTCCCCCACATTCTCCGCCGTGACAACAAGCTCGCCTTCACCGCCGGCAGGGATGCTCGCCGGGCGCGAACCGGAATCCAGATGCCACCACGCCCCCGCTGCAAATACAGGCGGCGCGGACACGAACATCACGGTCGCGCACGCGAAGACCGCACAGGCCAGCAAAGTGAATCGCCGCGCCGGGCAGCGCGAGGATGCCACCCAGCGCGAGCGAGTAGACCACGACCGGTCGGGCACTAGCCGCGCTTCTTACCCGTCTTGTGCTTCTCGTACTTCTTGTGTTTCTTGGCCTTGGACTTCACGACCTTCGGACATTCCGTGACCGTGATCGGCGTCTTCTGTGTGATCTGAGCCCCGTTCTGGCCTGTGAACGTCGTCGGCATACTCAACGCCAACGGGCTCGTGACATTCTTCTTGACCTTGCGCGTAACGATCTTCTTATGACCCTTGCTCTTGAGGATCGCCTTCTTCTTGACCGTGACAGTCTTACTGGTCGCGCAGAGGTTCGCGTTCGCTGTGAACTCCGAATACGGGCCCGCTGGCAGCGTGACCGATGCTTCTTCAAACGGAACACCGGGGATCGCGGGCAACGTCGCGCTGGTAACCCCCGTCTTTTCGTTGATGAACGTTTCCGAGTGCAGATCGACGGTGACGCCGTCGCCCTGCAACACGAGCACCGCTTCGGGGAACTTCGCATTGCCATTCGATACGAAATACACCGGGCCTTCCAACGGTACAGGCAACAATTGGGTGTGCACGACCGCGGTCCCGATCTTCGACGGGCCCGGACATGCCGCGGGGTTCGCGTTAAACGTTGCCGCGGGACAGGACTTCTGGAGCGTCGATAGACGTGCCGGCAACTGCTTGGGGAATTCGAACTTCGCAGCGCTCAACCACGCTTCTTTGCCCAGAGCACTCGCCGGATAGGTGATTTTGAACATGATGCTCGTACCATCCGCACGCGTCGCTTTCGCTGAGGTGGAGACTGTGAAACCAGGTTTGAACGGCAATGTCGCGCAACCACCAGCCTGAAAACCATCCGAGAGGATTGCGGTATTCCCAGCCGCGCTCGACTCTTCCCCGGTCACGGCCATCGCCGCGCAACTCGTCGGATTCAACGTGAACTGACTGCGGCTCATATCCACGTCCACTTCGCGAATATCGAGCGGTACGCCATCCAGGATCCTCGGGAACGGATCGCTCTTGACCGTCACCTGCGCCGTGCTCGGATTGATGAACAACGCTGCCCGCACCACGACGGTGCCGAAATCAAACGGGCCCGCGACCGCCGGCGTCACGATCACCAAACTAAACGGTGCACCCTCATACGGACCGGCGAAATACGCATGACCCGACACGTAATACGGAGCACCGGAGCCCGTACCGACGTGCACCACCCCGACTTCAGAACCAGCCGGACACGACGGATGCGCAAACTCCACTGCGCCTTCGCCTTCATGGTCGCGCGCCTGAGCCGCTTCAATATCAGCTTGCGGGCACTGTTCGATCCCCGCGATCTTCCCGATCAACCCCGGCGGCAACGTCACGTTCAACCCACTGAAACGCTGCGAGGCGTCTTCGCGCTTCAATTTCAACACGAACGGCGAATAGGAACCCGCGACAGGGCTAGCCGTACCCGCTTCAAACACGGGAGCGTTCGGAGCCTGCGCTTCACTATCCACACACGCCCCACCACCCGGCCCAGTCACACCGAACGGCAGGCTCGACGGTTCCGCATCCTTGCCTTCCGGTGCGCTCCACGGCGTCAAAACACTACTCGCCGCATACGACCCGCACGTAAACGGTGTCGTGAGCGCCGCACGCGACCCGCCGAAGAAGTCGAGCTTGAAATCATTGAACGGCAACTGCGGGTTTTCATCAAACGTCGTCGCCAACCGGCCCGTCACCGGGTCCAGGCTGACCTTCCCCGCCAGCTTGATAACAACGCCCGTAGCCGGATCGTACACCGCTACATACAACGCCAACAACGATTTGAACGGGTTGGCACCCTGCGCCGCTACATACACAGCGCCGGGCAGGGGATGAGCGATGGCCGGCGTGTCCACTTCAACATTGCCGACCTTCGACGAGTTCGGGCATTCCGCCGCTCCCGGCGTGAACTGCTGATAGCCCACTTCCACGCTCTTCTGCGCCAGATAACCAACCTGCGCCTCCGAACACGCTTCCAACCCATCAGCCGAAGACGGATCGACGACCATCCCCGCCGGCAACGTCACCGTCGCATCCCTCAACTGGGCCTCGGCCAGCTCGCATTCGACTTTCCCGCCTTCTTCCTTGCAGGCTTCCGGCGACGGCAGGTGCAGATCGACGTTCAAGCCACTCGGCGAATCGGCGAGCGTGCTCGTCGGCCGCGCTTCCAAAGTTGGTTCGAAAGGGAGCTTGCCGCAGCCGGTGAAGCCGCCGCCGGGCAATACGGTGCTTGCCGTCAGCCAGCTTTCCGGTTCCTGCCAGCTGTCGAGTTCCACCCTCGCACTCTGCGGACCGGCACAGGAGGTCGGGTTGGTGAGGAACGGCTTTTCGTCGGGTTCGGGATCTGGGCAGGGTACTTTGCCGCAGTGCTGCCGTTCCCCTTCTCCGTCATGAGCGTGACTCGCCGGCACGCCCCATACGACCAGCTTGACTTCTTCGATCGCGATGGCCGAGATGATTTTGATCGCGTCCGCCGTCACGCCGTAGTCGGAGCCGCTGCGTACGTGGAAGTGGATCCACGCGCCGGCCTGGCCCTCGATGAAGGCGCCGAATTCAGCCGGATAGGGACCGTTCGGTTCGACGTTGTACAGCGGCGTGGCAGGGTATGCCCACTGTTCTTCTCCGTGTCCGCTGCCAAAGTTAGTTTTACTGCCGTAGATCCAGATCGTGCCGACCTGCGTCTGCGGGGGGCACTTTTCTTGGGTCACAAGCAGGTGGCTGCACATCGGCAGCGCGGTCGGGTTGCCGACCAGGCCAGGCGGCAGCGCAGTCTCGATATCCCTCGTGTTGGTGGCCGTGGCCTGGCCGCCTTCTTCCCCCTGCTCTACTCCTCCTTTGGAAGCGACGTTCGTTTTGTTGAGCGCGATGGTCGTGACGACATCCCCGGGGCGTTCGCCGGCCTGCGTAGAGGGTTCGCCCGAGACCCATTCATATTGCCTGTAGCCGGGGATATTGCGCACATAGCCGCTCTTCACGTCTTCGAGTTTGACTTCTTCGATGTTGAAGGTTTCGAAGGCGCTGTCAGGGGTGACGGTTAGGCCGGAGTGGTTCGCCGCCAGGAAGCGCCAGTGGTAGACCGCCGCGCGAGCGAGACCGCTCACCCTCGCATTAACGGAGACGTCGCCGAAACCGGAGCCGAGATCTTCGGTCAGCCCCGACGGGCCCTGCGTGTGGCAGGGCACCGTCGTCGCATTCGTCCATTCCGAACTCTTGAATGCTTCAGCACTGACGTACTGGACGTGGCAGTCGGTTTCGGAACCCCAGGGGTCGATCTGCGCCCTGAAGACCACCGCCGTCTCCAGCGCTTCCGCGGAGGGCTTCTCGATCGAGGGCGGGCCGGGCGTCATCAGGACTTGGTCTTCGCCGTAACTGGGAATGCCGTTGGACTCGGCCGCCTCCAAGCGGAAGTGGTAGAGACTTTTCGGCGCCAGTTTGGCGATCGCGGCGCTCACGTCTGCCGGGGTCGAGTAGTTCGGGCCGGGCGTGCAGGGCGCCGTCTCGCCGTAGGCTTCCGTCGGGCCGTATTCGAACTGGCATTTTTCGATTTGGGTGCCGCCGTGCACCGTGTCGGGGTCGAGGTGGCCGTGCAGCGTCGCGGTCGATTCTTCGACTTCGGTGGCGGCTTCGGTAGTGGCGTCCGGCACGACGATGTCCTGGCTGTAGATATCGACTTCGGCGCCCGTGAAACTGACCAATTCAGCCGCATAGAGCCTGCCGGTGGGGCCGACGGCGAGGCCCGCCGCCTCTCCTTCCCGGCCGAAGACGTCGAACAGCTGGCCGGAGGCATCGTACTCGACAAGCCGCTGTTCATTCTGTTTGGTGGCGGGGTTGACCACTCTCCTGTTCACGTAGACATAATCGTTCTGCGGATTGACAGTGACACCATATGCTTCTGCTTCTTCGCCTTCCCCGACGAATACGGAGGCCTGCCCCACCGAGTTGAACTTGATGATGTACTTCCCGAAGACCGTTACATAGAGGTCGCCGCTGGAGTTGACGGCGATTGTCCCCACGCCTGAACCTTCACTGAGGTGGGGGTCGGTAAACACTTTGAGGAATTCACCTTTGGGACCGAACTCGTTGACGACCGCGTGCAAGCGGTCTGCGACATAGAGGTCGCCGGCGGAATCGACGGCAAGGCCGGACGGTTCGATGCCGGGACCGCTGGCCGGTTGGCTGCCGGCGGCGGCGTTGCACTCGTGGGTTATTTCTTCGGCGGAGGCGGGCGTCTTGCCGGTTATCTGACATTCGAAGGTGCCCGATTCGCTGAAGCGGTTGACGACATCGTTGCCCGTGTCGGAGACATAGAGGTCGCCTTTGTGGGCGCCCGAGCTGTTGTCTACCGCGATCCCCGGGAAGGAGCCATCGCCGAAGTTGAATTCTTTCTGGGGCGTGCCGGCGCCGGTGAGCTGAACGCCGGCATAGATGCCTTTGTCGTTGAACTCGTTGACCGCGTCCGCCTTACCGGCAAAGCCGCCGTACTTGGCTTCGGTGACCCAGACGTCGCCGTTTGACCGATCGACGGCATCACTTGGGAGCACGTATTGGAACGCTCCATAGGTCGGCCTTTCCGAGCCGTTGAAGCTACCTTCGAACTGGTGGATCACCTTGGCTGCGGCGGGTGTCGCCGCGAGCGCGAGGGAGCCCGCGAGCGCGCAGGCGAGGGCGAGGATGGCGTGGAGAGCGCGCAGACGAAGCGGTCTCACAGTGGGAGCGGCGGTGCGGGTCGAGTTCATCGTGGTGGTGCGGGTCGAGTTCATCGTGGTTCTCTCCTCGTTGCGCTCGCGTCCGGTCATTTGCCGGCCCTCCGGTGCGGGTGGTGGTGTCCGGGCCCATGGCTCTTGGGGCCGCCGCGCTTGACGCAGTGGCCGTCGCGGCGGATCCTGCCCTTAAGGCAGCGCTTCTTGCGGTGGGGCTTCACGCAGCGCCCGTCGCGGCGAACGTCGCCCTTGAGACAGGTCTTTTCAACCACGTGTGCTTCGGGTTTGACGACAAGGTTGCCGGGGCCCAACAGCGCCGACGAGCCTGGCGTGAATTCCGCGGGCGGTTCGGTCAGCGGCGACCGACACGCTTCGAGACCTTCACAGGACGGGGACTGGATCGGTTCATCCTGCGAGCGGAAGCCGCCGTTCACGCGCGCGTCGTAGGCGTCGTAGTCGGCGCGGTTGTCAGCGTGCAGCAGCGACTGGGCGGTGACGAAGAACGCATTCGAGCCGTCCGGCGTCGTCGCCACGAAGTAGGACGGCAATTCGCTTTCGCCGCTCGAGATCAAATCGAGCTGGGCGTTCGCGCCTTCGCCACCGGAATACTCGTAGACATCAAAGGTTCCGTTTTCGTCGGTGGGCACGAGCTTCTCCATCGTGTCGAAGAAGACCTGGCCGGAGTCGGAGACGTTCTGGTTCAGGTGTATCGGAAACGTGCCGGGGCCGGCTTCCACGGCTGCACTTTCAATGTCCGCGTAGGCGAATTCGGCGGCGGGTCGGGAGCCGTCGGGGTGGCAGGAGACGCAGGTCAGCTCGCCGTGTTCGCCGCCCGCGGCCGCGTAGCGGAAGATCTCGATGCACGGCCATTGCGGTTGCAGAGATTGACCCCTGGTGCAGGCATCTGGCTTGAGGGGGTTGTTGTCGTAGCCGGTGAGGCTGTTGACTGAGTTGAAGGCGATGAACTGCCCGTTCTGGGAAACGCGGGCGCTGAGGCAGTACATCCTGAAGTCGCAGATATCGGGCGAATTCGCGTTCAGCGCGGCGATGAACGTCGTGGCGTCCGCGTGGCGCAGATACAGGTTCCTCGCTTCGGCGGACAGCGTCTTCGTGCCAGATTCGGGGGCCGGTTGGGAGAGGATGAGCGTGCCGTTGCCGACCGCTGCGATCCACCAAGCCGTTTTCCAACTGGCTTCATTTTCGTAGACACCAGGCCAGCTGATCGCCATGCCCGGGTGGAAGGCGCCAGAGGTTGTGTTGACTCCCGTGACCTCGGGGGAGCCTTCGGTGAGCGTGCCCGTGCCTTCGGCGGGCGCGAGCGCGACAGCGCCGTGCGAGTTCTGCTGGGCGCCCGTGAGGTCTCCCTTCGCGACAAAGTAGAGGTAGGAGCCGTCTTCGGAGGCGCCGGCGACGCCCCGCACGTCGGCCGGTTCGGAGGCGCCCGCCGTGAGGTCCGTCAGACGCTTGCCTTCGGGCTTTTCGAGGTCGTATTCGTAGAGGTCCGGCTTGCCCGCTTCAGCGGTCGCGTCCTCGGTCAGCTTTTCTTCGTCTGTGAAGAAGATCTTCGTCGTTTCGGCATTGGCCCACTGGAACTGGCCGTTGCCATTTTTGCCAGAACCATCCTGATTCAGGTTGACCTGGACCGTGCAGGCCTTTTCCGGTTCGGCCTTCTGCTCGGCTTCACTGCATTCGCCGGCCGCGCTCTGCTGCGCGCCCGGGTGCTCGCGCAGGTAGAGGCCGCCGCCGGGGTAGTATCCCTGGGCCCTGCCTTCGATCGTGCGTCCGCCGGCATAGAAGAGCACGCGTTCGCCATCCTGTGAGATCGCATGGGTGGTTTCGGCGCTTTGGCCGAAGCCGCCGGGCTGGCCGCCAACATTTTCAATCTTGGCTTCGTAATAGATACCCTCCGGTTCATGGCCGTTCTGAAGCTTATTCACAGCGCCGGCGAGATATGCGCCTCCTTCGCCGGGACCGTGGACGGCGGTGCCGTCGGGGAGCACCGTGAGAAGGTGGAGGCTGTGGGGCTGGGCGGCGTCCCAGACGTAGATGTTGATGTCGTTGATTTCTCCTTGACCGGAACCAGCGGGATATGGCGTGGCGGGGGGTGTGTCTTCGGTCAGCGGCGAATTTGATTCGAAGAGGACGTGGCTGGCGTCGGCGGACATCGCTGCCAGGCGGTTATGGGGAACGACTCCCGGCGGGGCTACGTCGAGGAGCTGGTATTTACCGGCCGCGTCGCGCAGGAACAGGTTGTTCTGGGTGGAATCGAGTTCCCCCGGTTCGCCTGTGACGAGCGGCGGTTCGGCGTGTCCGCAACGTTCGTCCTGGGCGCCGACTTGCATCACGGTCTCCTCGAGGTCCGGGGTCCAGACGTTGACCGCGGCGGAGCCGAGACAGAAGACCGAGACAGAGGAGATCGTCGGCAGGGGGTCTTCGCCGACCCAGCCGCTCGCGGTGCGGCGAGAGATGCAGCCACACAGAGCCAATGAGGGACCGGGCTCTTCCAACGATTCGAAGAGCAGCGCATCGCCATTACTAGCCGCCGCATTATCACGGTAAGTGGCCGTCAGATCAAGGATTTCCTGACCGCAGTTTCCATACTGACCTGCACATTCTTCCGGTACGGTGACCTCCGTGCCGCTCAACGGCGGTCCACCGTTGACGGACAACAGGTGGGTTGGGCTAGGTGCCGTGGAGGGCGGAGTGACCAGCTCATACGCACGGCAGTCCGGCAGGAACGTCGAGCCCTGTTCCACGCGGCGCGCTTCGTTTTCGCAGCCTTCCGAGGCGGACGCCGCCGGGACGATCGACACTCCGACGATCAGGACAGCCGCAACCGCCGTCGCGACGATCACCCACAGGTTACGTACACCACCCATCGATCCGGCCCCTCTCCTCGAATGAAGTCGACTACCCATTGCTTGAACTCCCCATTGGCTCATCGTTCGCTGTGTCCCGACATGTCGTCTTCTGTGCGTGTACTTGCCTGCATATGCCCTCCTCGGCGCGCCCCACCATCGGGCGTGCCCGTATGGGTGCGAATGATGTTTGCGACCTGCCGCCCCTTCGAGGTCAACGTCCAAGCGTTCGGAGCGCCCTGGCCCGGGCCAAGACCTGTGTTTGAGACAAGTCCGATGCTTTGCAGGCGTCCGAGCAGCTTTGAGACCTGACCTTGGTCTTTGATCTCCGCGGTGTCCGCGACCAGGCGGTTTGACGGATCTGGTCCCCGGTCACCCAGCTCGACTATCGCCATCAGCACCCTCACGGTCCTGTAGGTGAGACGCATCCCCGCTTCTTTGAAAGGGTCTGAGAGCAGCGCGCTGTCCTGGTCGCGGACTGTGGATGAGGGAGCGGGGCGCTCGAGCTCGCGTCGCGCGGCCGCCGGCCCAAGGTAGGGCAGAACGATCATGCTCATCAAAGGATTGGCCAGCTCGATCAACGGCTCGTGGCCGTCTTGGGCGATGCGTGTGTGGATAACCGACAGCACGCCGCCGACGACACCCTCACCGGTCAGCGGTGGAAGGGTCGAATCACTCTTGGTGTGCTTGTCTGCCTGCCCGCGCCCAAGAGGATGTCCCCCGCCATGGGGGGCGCCCTTCAGGGTGCATCCCTCATCGATCACGGTCGTGACCCGTGCGATCAGCTCGCCCCGCCGCTTCAAAATCCTCGATCCACCGGCGAGTGACTCACACATCAACAACCGGCCGATCAACGGCTCATCGTCGAGGAACGACAGCAACGCGACGAGGCCCTCCCTGATCCGATCCTGCCACTTCTCCCGTGAGCGATACGCCGGCAGCACACGCTCTGACGTGTAGGAGACAGCCTCCTCGAACGCGCCCAGAAAACAATCCTCGCGGTCGGTGAAAGTCTCATAGAACGTGCGTCGCGAGACACCCGAGCGCTCGACCACATGCGCGACAGTCACGTTCGCCGCCCCCCGCTCGCTCGCGACGTCGAACATCGCCGAGAGGATTCGTGCGCGCTGAATATCGGCGACCTGCGCACGGCCATTTGCGTGGAGGGGTCGGGACGCTGACCTTGCCTGCGCCATCTCACCACGACCACTCAAAGCAGGCTGGCCCCTGGGCGCAGAGGGAGTCGGCGCCCAGGGACGAGCCCGAACAGGTCAGGACACCAGCCGTGTCACGGCCGAGAGTCCCGCGTGTGGGAGAACACGATTCACAAAGCACGCGATACGCGCGTGAGTACCCTTGCGGGCATGAGCCTCGATGCCGGAGCTTCTGTCCGGCGAGCCGCCAGCCAGAACCGCAGCGAAGAGAGACTGAACGCCCAGCCTTCCCCTTACCCCCTTCGGGGGAGCCCGTCCGGCCCGCGCGGGCCGGACGGAGGGGTTTAGCGCCTAGAAGGCAGCGGCGCCAGAGAGAGAGAGAGAGAGAGAGAGAGAGACGTGTCAGCGACGCTGACACGTCCTATAAAGGACGCGCCAACAGCACACGGACTCTCGACTGCGTTATTCCCCAATGAAAACACGCGAAGCACAACTCTTTCTCTGTTGCGACCCGGTCCCTCTCCCAAGGTCCCCGTCAAAACAATGTTGATGTTGACCACAGGGATCGACCCAAACCCGACCTTATGTTCCTCGACATCCAACTACCGGATGCCGAGATGAACTCATCTAAACACATCCATCCGAGTTTGTCAAGAGGGGCACATGTCCTCGCGCCGAGTCTCGCGTATTACGACTCAGTCGGACAGGGCCCACAGCAGAACGGTCTTCACGTGCGCGGGCGATAGCCCTGGGCAGCTCAACTTCGGTGACGACACTGGTCACGAGCTGGCTCCATTGCAACAACTCAGTCTCGATAACCTCCGACTCGGCCTCGCGGACAAGCAACTTCAATAGCGTCGAGGTATCTACGTAGAGGACGCGTGAGCGGGGCTCGGGCCGCTCAGGGTCTGCCATACCCGTGTGACTCCTCGCCACGCGCGGCCAGGAGCGCCTTCGTGCCAGCGTCCGTGATCGGCCCTGTCAAGGGACCGCGTTCGGCGAGCACGTCGCCAAGCGATCGCGTAGCTGGTCGCAGACCTGAGACGCCCGGATGTGATCCGCGCATCGAAGGTGAACTTGCTGGTGTCTCGCTGCGTCGTGGCTTGGCCATGTCCAAATCTTACCGCCCGCCGTTCTCGAATCTACGTTGCAGCACATTGGTCAGAACCGGATCGTAAGACATGGCGGGTCGTCGTTCTGACCGCGCGCGAGCGCGCGGCGGAGGCGGCGGCCTTACGGCCGTCCGCGTCCGCCCGCCTCCGTGCGTCCGTGCTCAGACAGTCCGGCGCTCCCACCTTGCTTGCGAGAACCGACTGTCGCTCAAAGGTCCAGTTCGTCGAGGCGCAGTGCGGCGCGCATCGCGAACACGAAGTCATGACAACGATGGACAAGGCCCGCTGCTTGCAGGGCGGCGACCGAGTCGATCACTTCTAGCCTGCAACCGATCTCCGACACCAGCTCCTCTATCGACCATATCCTCTGACCACCACTCAGCAAGAGCGTGAGAATAGTCTGCTCGGTGCGACGGCCCTGCTCTGCGACCGTCTCGTTAGGCTGATCCTGCATAGGACTTACTTCCTGTGCCGGCCCCGGGCGGTTGCCGCCGCGCCGGGGCGCTTTGTTTGATTGATCCGCGACGAGCACGAGCCCGACGCGCTTGCTCACGCTCCCTGTGGCGGTGCCCGATCCGGACTGCCTGGCGCGACTAGTTCCGCGCCGGGGAACGCCTGCAAGATCGTTGCGAGAGCCCGAACCTCTTTGAGAGGCAGATCAGCCCTCCAGACATAGAAGACGGCGCGCTTGAGCCGCAGCGTGCGCATCCTGCAGCCGGTCTTCTGCGTCAGCCGAGTCGAGACGTGGATTATCGAGCGCGGCATCGCGGGTCTGCGACGGGTGATCGAGACCACTGATCCTCGGGGGGAAGTGGGAGCCACGAGGGTCGAACCGCCATCGTTTCAGGCGGCGACCCAGTGCTTGGCCTCTTCCAGTTGGTCCATTTCATAGACCTCGACCTCGCCGGGGGTCATCCAGGCGAACATCTTGTATGCCTTCGCGATCCAGTCCACGTCGGTGACGATCGCGGAGCGCTTCCAGGCGGAGTGGTGTCCGATGCCGAGCCCGAGTCCGGTCTTGATGTCGTCGAACCAGGCTGCCGGCTCGAGTCCCTCGAACGCGGTGAGCGAGAAGAGCATGCGGATCTCTCCGGACTCCGCGGCTTCACGCAGGATTGGCTCGAGGATGTTGCGGTAGTCATCGCGGGTGAGCTTGCCTTCGGCGCGGAAGCCGATCGTGCCCCGGGGCATGTCGTCGATTCTTTCAATCATCGTGGTTCCTTTCTAATTCACGACCCTGATGCGTTGCGTCGTGATGCCCGCGTGGTCGAGTGTGAGGGTGCGGGTGGCGAGCGAGACGTTGGACCCAGTCGAGCACCGTGATCCGCCCCGCGCAGCAAAATCAGATCGCCGACACGCTTGAGCACGACGCCCAGGTCGTGAGCAACACGCAGCTCGAGCAGAGGCTTACCCATGAGCGCCCCGCCATCCGGCAAGAGATCCTCGAGATCAACCGCGACTCCACCAACCTTGCCCTGCAACTCACCCTGCTCGTTCCGATCCTCGCGAGCGGGCTCAATTGTCCCTGGCGCCCACCTGCGATTCGGGGCTCTTGGCGAGCTCGTAGAGGATGATCAGCGAGAGCGCGAAGATGCACAGCGACCAGAATGGATAGGCCGGGATGTCCATCAGCGCGTCGATTGCGACGAGCGCTGCCGTGAGGATTCCAAACCAGCGCCCGAACGAGCCGCCGCCGAACAGCGAAACCGCGGCGAGTCCTTGGGCCACGCCGAGGATCAGTGTGATCCAACCCCACGTTTTCAGTTCGCTGAGGATGTAATGGGTGTTACCGATGAAGAAGTGAGATTCGGAGATCGCGGCGATGCCCCAGATGATGTTCAGCACTGCGCTGACCGATATTAGAATTCCCGCGAAGACCCACCAGCCGGTGACCCTGTCCAGGTTGTCCATGGGCGCCTCCTCAATTGCGATTTATGTGACAATTGTACGTGAGTTCGAGGGTTGGTTGTAGGTGTTTTACCGAACGATTCGGGTCCGCGGATAGTCGCAGGCGTATGCTGGGTAGATGGCAGACCAGTTGAGCGGTCGGCGTCGGGCGCGCCTTGCGAAGTTCATCGAGCCCTTCCGCGTGGCGCCGGGCCGTCGGGTGAGGCTCGCGAAGGACTTCGACCCCGCCTTCAGGGGCGGACTGCACAAGAAGAAACAGGGCGTCGAGTTGCTACAAGAGGGCGCGGCGTTGCTGAGTGAGTACCAGACCCGGTTGGCCGCGCAGAACAGTGGGGTGTGCTCGTCGTGCTCCAGGCGATGGACACCGCCGGCAAGGACGGCACGATCCGCCACGTCATGAGCGGGGTCAACCCGCAAGGAGTGGCGGTGCACAGCTTCAAGGTGCCCTCGGCCGAAGAGCTCGACCACGACTATCTATGGCGCTACGCCCAGCGCGTGCCGGCGCGAGGAGAGATGGGCATCTTCAATCGCTCCCACTACGAGGAGGTGCTCGCGGTACGCGTCCACTCCGAGAACCTCGATCGGCAGAAGCTCCCCGCCGAGGCCAGGAAGGGGGGCGTGTGGAAGCGGCGTTATCGCGAGATCAACGACTGGGAGCGCTACCTGACTGACAATGGCTTCCGGATCGTCAAGTTGTTTCTCAACTTGTCGAAGGAGGAGCAGCGCTCGCGCCTGTTGCGCAGGATCGACCTACCCGACCACAACTGGAAGTTCTCCTCCGCCGACGTCACCGAGCGAGCACTGTGGGACGACTACCAGCACGCGATCTCACGGATGCTCTCGCACACGAGCACCGAGTGGGCGCCGTGGCACGTGATTCCCGCCGACCGCAAGTGGTTCGCCCGTATCGCGACCGCATGCGTTCTGGCAAACGCGCTGATCGAGATCGACCCCCACTACCCCGAGGTGGACGCTCAGCAGAACAGGGTGCTCCAGGAGGTCAAGGAACAGCTCATAGCCGAAGCGCCGAAGGGAGCCGCTCCGGACCCCAACGAGAAGGGCGACGGGAAGGCAGGCCGCGCGGGCGAGCCGCGGAATCCACATCAGGCACCCGGACGCCAGCGGGGCGGTTAGGTGAGGTGGTCGTAGTCGGCAGCGTCGAGCGGGCTCCCGGCGAGGAGCGCTGGTACAGCCTCAGCGGCGAGGAGGTGACCAGCCGTCTCGGCGTCAATCCGACGGTTGGTCTGTCCGGGCAGCGGGCGGCCGAGCTGCTGAGCAACGATGGTCCGAACATGCTGCCCGTCGAGCGGCCGCCTCCCGGCTGGCGGCGCTTCCTCGCTCAGTTCCGTACTTACATGCAGCTGATCCTGCTCGCGGCGGCGGTCGTCTCGCTGGCAGCCCAGCGGCCATTCCCGAGGCGATGCCGACCGTCCTGCAGGTCGTCCTCTCGCTTGGGGCCACCGACCTCGCGCGCCGCGGCGCCATCGTCACCGACCTCACGTCGGTGGAGACATTGGGATCGACCTCGGCGATCAACTCGGACAAGACGGGCACCCTGACGATGAACCAGATGACGGCCGTCGAGGTGGTCGATCCGACGGACCGATATTCCATCTCCGGGAGCGGTTACGAGCTCGAGGGCCGGGTCCGGCACGCCGCCGGTTCAACGGACACGATCGAGGACGCGATCCTGCCCTACATCGTCGCGAACGACGCCGAGCTGGCTGAGGGCAAGCTCGTGGGCGACCCGACCGAGTCGGCGCTCCTCGTCCTCGGCCACAAGGCCGGCCTGGACATCGAGGCCACACAGGCGCGCTTCCCGCGCCTGGCCACCCTCCCGTTCGACCCCACCTACAAGCTGATGGCGGTCTTCTGCCCGGTGGGGGACGGGACGGGCGCGCAGCAGACCGTGCGCTGCTTCGTCAAGGGCGCCGCGCCGGCGGTCATGGACAAAGCGGCAAGCGCCCTCTCGGCTGGCGCCGGCATCCCTTGGGACGCGGACCTCAGCGACCAGGCGCAGGCCAACATCACGCGCATGGGCGAGCAGGGGCTGCGGGTCATGGCCGCGGGCTTTCGCGACATCGATGCCGGCTCCTTCGACCCCGAGGGGGACCTGCTGGCCTACGTCGAGGGCTTGGAGCTGACAAGTCTGGTCGACCCTCCCCGCAAGGAGTCCGGCCAGGCGGTGTCCGATGCCCAGAGCGCACACATCCGCGTGCGCCGGCAGGATGATCCTCTCCGACGACAACTTCGCGACCATCGTGGCGGCAGTGGAGCAGGGTCGCAAGCTCTACGACAACCTCATGAAGTACGTGCGGTTCGTGATGATCACCCTCGTCGCGTTCGTGCTGACCTTCCTCGGCGCCACGCTCCTGAACATCGCCGGGGGCGAGCCGTTCAGCTCGCCGCAGGTTCTGTGGATCCACTTCCTCGTCAGCGCGCCATTCGGTGTTGCCCTCGGACTCGACCTGGCCACTACGGGCCTCATGGAGCGCCACCCGCGCCCGAGCGAGGAGTCGATCGCGACACCCAGCTTGAAGCTGACGGCCGGCCTGGTCGGGCTCTACATGGCAGCGGTGCTCGACGCGCTGATCCATTTCGGCAAGGCACACTACGGCAGCACGACGATCGGCTCCTCGATGGGGCTCACGGCGTTTGCGCTCATGATCATCGTCGCCGCCTACCAGAGTCGCGCCGTCTCGCTCACCGCGCTCAAGAGCGCGACCTTCGACAACCGCGCGATGAATCTGACCGCCGCCGCGGAGATCGCGCTCGCGGTCCTCGCGACCCAGACGGACGCTATGAACAAGCTCCTCGGCACGGTGCCCCTCGACGCGGGACAGTTCGGCCTGGCGCTGGCGGGCGCGGTACTGCTGTTCGCCCTCTGGGAGGGCGGCAAGCTGTTGGCGCGCCACCGCGAGGCAGCGCGATGATGAAGCGAGGGGCAGGCTGAGCGTGAACCCCGGACCCGAGACCCCGGCCAGCGGCGCGACCCCGCAAGTGCCCTGGCGGTCGCGCACCGCGGCGTTCGTGGCGCTGCTGGCCCCGGCCGCGATGGCCCTGGTGGCGATCATCGCGCTCGCAGGCAAACTCCCGCTCGCCGCCGCCGCTCTCGGGCTGGTGCTACTCGCCTCGGCGGCCAGTTGGTATGCCCTGACGCGGCGCGGGCAGCGGCGCGCCGGCGGGGCCGTGCTCGCCGTGCTCGCCACGGCGGGCCTCGTGGCGCTGCTGATCGCAAACTGGCACGGGCTGTTCGTGCTTCTCGCGCTGCTCGCCTTGCTGGCCCTGTTCGGCCTGAGCGCGCGCTACGCGCTCGGCAGGACCGGCCCCAAGCCGACCAGGCCGGCTCCGGCCGGCGGCGGGACGAGCCGCGCGGCAGGCCGGGCGGTGCTGATCATCAACCTGAAGTCTGGCGGCGGCAAGGCTGAGCGCTTTGACCTTGCGGGCGAGGCGCGGCGCCGGAACGTCGAGCCGATCGTCCTGGAACGCGGCGACGATCTGCTCCAACTGGCCGAGGACGCGGTCGCACGCGGCGCGGAGATCATCGGGATGGCCGGGGGCGATGGCTCCCAGGCGCTCGTGGCTACGGTAGCCGCCCGCCACGACGTCGCATACGTCTGCATACCGGCGGGCACCCGCAACCACTTCGCGCTCGACCTGGGCCTTGACCGCGACGATGTCATCGGCGCCATGGACGCCTTCATCGACAGCGTCGAGCGCCGGATCGACCTCGCCCGGGTCAACGACCGCGTGTTCGTGAACAACGCCTCGCTCGGCGTCTACGCAAAGGTGGTCCAGTCGGAGGCCTACCGCGACGCCAAGCTCGGCACGTGGACGGAACTGCTGCCCGACATGCTCGGTCCGGGCGCCGAGCCGATCGACCTCGAGTTCACAGCGCCAGACGGCCAGACCTGCAGCGACGCGGCCCTCGTGCTGGTGTCGAACAACCCGTACCAGCTCACACACCTTGGCGGCGCCGGCACGCGGGAGCGCATCGACAGCGGCACGCTCGGCGTCGCCGCCGTCCGCATTCGCAGCGCGGCGGAGGTATCCAGGTTCGTGGCCCTGGAGCTCGTCGGGCAGGCCGGTCGTTTCCCGGGGCTGATGTCGTGGGCTACGCCCGAGTTCGAGGTCCGCTCTGGCGGACCGGTCGAGATCGGCCTGGACGGAGAGGCGCTCTTGCTGGATCCCCCGTTGCGGTTCTCCGCGCTGCCCGGCGCCCTGCGCGTGCGCGTTCCGCGCCAGGCCGGACTCGCGCCCGCCGCGCGCTCTGTCGCGCTCACGGGTGAGAACCTGGGCGCGCTGTTCCGGGTGGCCACCGGCCGGTGAGGCGCAGCGCCCCATGCCTGGCACTCGGCCTGGTCGCCTTCGTCCTCGTCGGATGGGGGGCGGGCGCGCTCTGGATCGCGATCGTCGGGTCCGGTGACGAGGAAGCGGTGCGTGCGCTCGCGGAAGGCCGCACGGCAGCTCTCACCGTGGTGGCCCGAACGGTCACCTGGGCCGGGAGCTTGTGGGTGCTCATCCCCCTGGCGCTGGTCTGGTGCATCCTGCTCGTACGCGCGGGTCTGCCTCGGGAGGCGGCGGCCGTGGCAGTGAGCCTGACAGGCGCGATCCTGATCTCGGATCTCGTCAAGGTCCTCGTGGGGCGCCCGCGCCCGCCCGTGGAGCATCTGCAGGCTGTCAGCGGCGCCAGCTTTCCATCCGGACATTCGACGCAGGTCAGCGCATTCTGGTTCTCGTCGGTGCTGGCCATGCAAGCCGCGGGGATGTCGCCCGGTCGCGTTCGCTGGGCAGCGGCGCTCACGGCGCTGATCGTGCTCAGCGTCGCCTGCTCGCGGGTCTATCTCGGCGTGCACTATCCCAGCGACGTGATCGCCGGCGTCCTGATGGGGACTGGGTGGGCATTGTTCGTCGCCGCCTGCATCGAGGAGCGGACGCACGAGCGCCCGGAGCGTGCGGTGCTCCGGTGAGCGAGCGCGAGATCGGCCCGGTGGAGCGTTGGCTGCCAGGGGTGGGCACGATCCGCAACTACCGGCGTGCGTCGCTGCGCCCTGATGTCGTCGCCGGAATCGTCCTCGCCGCGATCCTGGTCCCGCAGGGGATGGCCTACGCACAGCTGGCCGGCCTGCCTGCCGCGACCGGCCTGTATACGACGGTCGCCTGCCTGGTCGGCTACGCGATCTTTGGTCCCTCGCGTGTGCTTGTGCTGGGTCCCGACTCGTCGATCTCGCCGCTGATCCTGGCTGCTATCACGCCGCTACTGGCCGGCGGGAACGTCGGGACGGCGATCGCTCTCGCCGGCATGTTGGCGATACTCGTCGGCCTCACCGAGATTGGGCTCGGCCTCGGACGGTTGGGGTTCGTCGCTGACCTCCTATCCAAGGAGGTCCAGGTCGGCTACATGAACGGCCTCGGCATCACGATCGTCGTCGGACAGCTGCCCAAGCTGTTCGGCTTCTCGACCAGCGCCGACTCGTTCTTGAAGGAGGTTCGCGTCTTCTTCGAAGGCCTCGACCAGACGCACACGACGACCCTGCTCGTCGGCGTCGCCGTGCTCGCGCTGCTCCTGATTCTGCCGCGCGTCACCCGGCGCGTTCCAGCCGTGCTGGTCGCTGTCGTGGGCGCGACCGTTGCCTCCGCGGTGTTCGGCCTCGCAGGACACGGCGTGGACACAGTCGGCTCCCTCTCCCAGGGCTTTCCCTCCCCCAGCATCCCGTGGACGGACGCCAAAGACATCGGCCCGCTCCTTATCGCCGCGATCGGCATCTCCCTGGTGTCGCTGACCGACACGATCGCGACCGCGACCAGCTTCGCCGCGCGACGGGGCGAAGAGGTCAAGCCAGACCAGGAGATGATCGGCATCGGCGCGGCCAACATCGCCGCCGGACTGTTCCAGGGCTTTGCGGTCTCGACCAGTGGCTCGCGCACCGCCGTCGCCGAGCAAGCGGGCGCGAAGAGCCAGGTCGCAGGCCTCGTGGGCGCGGGCCTGGTTGCCGTGCTGCTGCTGTTCCTGAACTCGTTGCTTGCCGATCTCCCGCAGACGGCTCTCGCCGCGATCGTGATCGTCGCCGCCCTGTCGCTCATGGACCTGGACATCCTGCGCCGATATCTCGAGCTTCGCCCCAGCGCCCTGGGCGTATCGCTCACAGCGACGGCGGGGGTGATCTTGCTGGGTGTCCTGCAGGGGATCGTCGTCGCCGTGCTGCTCGCGATCCTGCTGTTCTTCCGGCGCAACTGGTGGCCACACGGCGTCGTCCTGGGCCGTGTGGGAGCGGTCGAGGGATGGCACGATCTTGCCAGCTACCCTGGCGCTGAGCAGCTCCCGAAAATCGTGGTCTACCGCTGGGAGGCTCCGCTGTTCTTTGCCAACGCCAGCTCCTTCCGCCAGCAGATCCGCCGCCTGGAGCGCGAGCGAAAGCCGGCCTGGATCGTCCTCCAGTGCGAGGCGATCACTGACGTGGACGTCACCGCCGCAGAGATGCTCGAGCAACTCGACCGCGAGCTCAACGACGCCGGCGTCCACCTCGCGTTCGCCGAGCTACGCAGCCGGCTGCAGGACCTGATCCTCCGCTATGGCCTGATGGAGACGCTCGACCGCGACCACTTCTATCCAACGCTCGAGTCGGCGCTGGAGGCGATCGGTGCGCAGGAGGCGACCGCCAAGCGGGCCGAGGACCACGAAGAGTAAGGGCGCCGGTCCACCGCGCCCGTGCCCCCAAAACGGAGGCAGCGGAAGCCCTATATTAGACCGACATGGCAACCGCACCGGTTCGATTCCGGTCGTCGCCTTTAGAACCGACGACCGAAGGATCTCAGCCCATGACCTCCACTCTCGAACACGCGGATGAGGACTTCTTGACCTCTGCCCCCTCGCGCTACTCGGAGACGTTTGCAATCGCGCGTCCCGCTAGCGAGGTCTGGCGCCGGCTTGTTTCGGACAACCCGCTGGATTGGTGTCGCATGCTCTCGGTCGGCTGGACCTCAGAGCCCCCACGTGGAGTCGGAACAACCCGACAGGTGAAGGTGCTCGGCGGAGCCATGAAGCTGCAGGAGTACTTCTTCATCTGGGAGGAGGGCCGTCGGTACGCGTTCTACGCCACCGAGGCCAACCTTCCGGTGTTCCGACGCCTCGCCGAGGACTACATAGTTGAGTCCGACGGGCCCGACCATTGCCGCTTTACCTGGACTGCTGCCCTGGAACCGACGCTCCTCGGCCGACCCGGCGGCCCCATGAATGGCGTCATGTTCAAGCAACTATTCGCCGAAACTCGGCGCCACTTCAACGCAACCTGAAGCCCTCGTGGTCGGGGTGCGCAACGCACCCCCCTCCCCTCAGCCCGACCTCGAATCCCCAACCCGCTGGACGAGTTGGCACATAGCAGTTCTCACCGCTCACGAGCGAGGAGATATGCGATTAGACATAGTGCCCCGAGGGCAACATTGCTAGGTATGATCGAGGAAATCCTCCCTGGGATCGTACAATGGGGCGCGCTTCACGAGGGCATCGGCGACGTGGTCCACAGCAGCTTCGATCTGCACTCGGGGACTTTGATCGACCCGATGGTGCCGCAAGAGGGTCTTGAGGCAGTAGCGACGTTTGCGATGCCCCAGCGGATCGTGCTCACCAACCGCCACCACCACCGTCACAGCGCACGCTATGTAGAGCGCTTTGGCTGCCCGGTGCTATGCCACAGGGCAGGCCTCACGCACTTCGGCGAGGACCATTCCGTCCAGGGGTTCTCATTTGACGAGCAGCTTGCAGACGGCGTGCGGGCATTGGAGCTGGGATCGATCTGCGCGGAGGAAACCACGTTGTTGTTGGATGCGCACAATGGCGCGCTTGCTTTCGGCGACGGGCTCACCAGGGATGCTCAGGGATCGCTGACGTTCATGCCGGACGCACTTCTTGGTGAGGATCCGCCGGGCGTCCGCCGCGGGCTGCTCAGAAACCTGCGGCGGATACTCGAGGAGGAGGACTTCGATGCGTTGCTGTTCGCCCATAGCGAGCCTGTGCTCAGCGGGGGACCGGCCTTGTTCGCGGACCTTCTCTCACAGTCAACGGCAGCTCAAGCGAGCTGAGCGGAGCTTCATTCGCTCGTCTTTCAAGCAACCATCGCAGAGCGCCGTTTCACGGCTGTCTGGCGGGGTAAGAAGAGATAGCGATGACTGTCGATCGACCATACGAGCAGGAAGAGGCCGACATGGCTGCCTCGGAAGCCGCGGCGATCGGGGGTCTAACTGGAGATGAAGATCTCGACCCGGCGCAGCGGCCTGTGCTTGAGGCCGGCGGAGGCGAGGCTGAGGGCTTTGAGGCCTCGGAGGCCGCCCTGATCGATCACGCGTCACACGGAGATCAGCGTCCGGCACACACGATCCTCCGCGATCGGGGTCCTCGAGAAGAGGACACTGGGCAAGAGGATTCTGAGGCCGATCACGAGCGCAGCAGCGAGATCGGCTAGGACCGATCGTCCAGCGGACGGATGCGGTCCTCGCCGCTCAGCCCGCGGTCGCCGCCAGCGGACCGGAGCTCAACTCATCGCCGGTCGGCGCGGTGAGCCGTGCGGCGATCGGAAGCCCGAGCAGCGACACCGCCGCCATCGCGAGAAACGCGGCGAGCGGATCGTGGACCAAGACCTGCACGAGCAGCGTCACGACCAGACCGCCCAGGTTGCCTGCCATCCACACGATCGCACCCGCGGTTCCTGCCGCCGACCCCGCGAGGCGCTCGGTTGCTGTGAGAATCACCGGCAGCGCAGGCAACAGGAAAACGCCCATTACCACGATCACCACTGCGCGTCCACCAAGCCATGGAACGACACCAAGGCCCACGCAACCCAGTGCGCCCACCACGACCGCGGTACGCATGAACCCTCGCTCGATACCCCTGCGGTCGACTATTGGAGGCAGTACCGCGCAGCCGAACACTCCGGCGATTACCATTCCCACGAGTAGCGCTCCGGCAGCGGTTTCCGATACGCCCGCAGGTTGCAACAGCGTCTGTAGCCAGGTTGCGAGCGCCACGAATACGCCAAACCCGATGAACACCAGCCCGCACAGCGTGCGCATCGACGGCAGCGCCCACAGCGCACGCGCGGCGTTTCCGGCGATCCCCGCATGCTCTGTGCTCTCCTGCCCCGGCCGGCGCAGAGTCACAGCACAGAGCCACAGTCGGGATCACGGCCAGCACGGCCTCCACGACCAGCAACCGTTCTATATGCCCGTGTCCGCCCAGGGTCGGTCCCAGCAGCAACGCGATCAGCATTCCCACAAAACCACCTGCCGAACCCACCGAGATGCCGGCAGCGCGCTGCTCGGGAGGCAGGTACTCGCCCGCCAGCTTGCTGACCGCGCTCAACACGAGCGGTTGCGCAACCGCCACGGTGACCTGCCCCGCCATCACCCACGCAAACGTGTCACCCCCCAAGCGCAGCAGTCCACCAACCGCCACCAACACCGCACCGGCCGTGAGCATTGGACGGAACCAGCGATCCAGCAGGATCCCCGCCGGGATCGCGAGCACCACGTAGAGCAGCGGGAAGATCTCCGCCAGCCACCCGACGGCGCCGACCGACACGCCGTAGTGACGGGCCGTCTCGGTTGTGATTGCCGCAAAGGTGAGCCACAGCACCTGAGTCGCGGCGCACACCAGTGCGTAGGCCACGATCACGTGCCAGCCAGTGGTCCGCCTCACCTATGCACACTCCGGTAGGTCATCTTCAGCTCGCTTGGGTCACGCCTCGCCTCGCGCACGCAAGCCTACCGACTCAACGGTTCCCCGATCCGACAAGCAACTCTCGAGCATCCGCCCGAGGATTGCAAACTCACACCCGCCAGACGGCGACTCGCCACCACACAGATCGGCCCGCTTACAAACGGGCCGATCCGGGGAGGAGATGAGGGAGGAACAATGCCCTCAGAATGAGTGTTCCCGGCACGGGCGACGTCAAACACGCGTGGAGACATCCTGCAGCGAATCGACGCCACGCACATCGCGTACGCGCATCGCGTTCTTGACGCTGTACAGATCGGCGTCGGCACGCGCGATGCACTCGCCCAGGCTCTCTCCCGGCAGCCACTCGCCGATCCCGACCGACCATGTGACCGGCAGCTCTTCTACGCGCAGACGATCCAGCACCGACGCTCGCGCCTTCCGGGGTCGTGGCCGGCAGCAGCAGCACGAACTCGTCGCCGCCGTGGCGCGCGAGGATGTCGCCGGTACGCAGACGCTCGCGCCAGCACTGCCAAGATCGGCCAGCACCCGGTCGCCGACGACATGACCGCGCAGGTCGTTGATCTGCTTGAAGCCGTCGAGGTCGAGCATCGCGAGCGTCAGCCGGTTGCCGCTGCGCTGGGCGATCGCGTGCTCGCGGATGGCCGCCGCCAGAAGCCGTTGCGATTGAGCAGGCCCGTCAGCGGTCGGTGTCCGCCTGACGACGCAAGCTCTCGCTGAGCCGCCCGAGCACGATGCAGATCGACCAGATCGTGACGGTCACGATCATCCAGTAGATCCCGACATGCGGCAGACCGCCCAGCAGCAGGCCGACACCAAAGCCAATGGAGATCAGCAGGCCTTGCGCGATCACCACGCGGCGCTCGAAGAAGTGGGCCGAGTAGATCGCGATCCAGGGATAGGAGAAGGCGGCGATCATCATGCCGCCGTGCGTGCCGGCGATGCGCGACCAGCGCGCTGGTCACGAGCGTGCCGCAGGCGGCCATCAGCTCGAAGCCGAGCGCGGGGATGCGCCGCGCCGCCAGCCACACGCCGATCGCGCCCACAACCCCCAGCGCACCGGCGGCGGCGATCAGCGCGACAGGCTCGGTCGAGCTGATCGGGAAAGGACGCCGCCAGGCACACAAATGCCTTGAACATGAACAGCAGCGCCAGCGACCACGCCATCGGCGGCCTGCTCGCGACGATGCGACGCAGCCAAAGAGCGCAGTGGCGCCGAGCCGCCCCGAAGTCAGCGGCAAAGGGGCCTCGGCGGCGTCGCCCCTCCGCGAGAGCGACTGAGATGGGCTTGTTGACATCGCTTGCCAATCTTTTCGGTCTGGATGGGCGTGCCCTTGAGCACCACTCCCACTGACGACAAACCTTGCCGGCCGGGCGCAACCGATTCTGCTGCTGTTGCGCGACCGGCGAATCGGCGCGCTAGGCTGAACGGCAGTGCTGCTGTTCAAATCACGGCAAACGAGCATGGTCAGCGCCGACGAAGCACTGCCCGGGCGCGAGCAGCCGATGACCGTCGCCGAGCGCCATGTCGTGCTCGACACGCCGCTGCGGGGACCGTTCCCGGAGGGCGTCGAGCAGGCCGTTTTCGGCATGGGCTGCTTCTGGGGCGCCGAGCGGATCTTCTGGCAGGCGCCCGGCGTGTACACGACCGCCGTGGGCTATGCCGGTGGGATCACTCCCAACCCCACCTACGAGGAGGTGTGCAGCGGACAGCACCGGCCATGCCGAGGTGGTGCTGGTCGCCTTCGAGGCACCAACGCATCAGCTATCGAGGAGATGCTGAGGCTGTTCTGGGAGGGACACGATCCGACGCAGGGAATGCGCCAGGGCAACGACGTCGGCAGCCAGTACCGCTCGCTGATGCTCTACGAGGACGAGGCCCAACACGCGCGCCGCGCTGGCCTCGCGCGAGACCTACCAGCGCATGCTCGCCGCAAGCGGCCACGGCCAGATCACGACTGAAATCCCGACCCGGGTGGGCGCGGCGCATCCTTTCTACTACGCCGAGGACCACCACCAGCAGTATCTGGAGAAGAACCCCGGCGGTTATTGCGGCCTGGGCGGCACCGGCGTGGCCTGTCCGATCGGCCTCCCCACCAGCTAAGCCTCAACAGGCTCGCGACTCGTCACCGTCGACGCTCCGAGAGCCATTGGCCGCCCAAGGTTTCTCGACGGCCTACACCCCTTGAACGGCCGAGACCCCGCCGAAGCGGGGTCTCGGGTCGTGGCTACGAAGACCGGGTGGGCGCGCACAGAGGAGACGCGCCCTGCCCAGTTCCGGTTATGCGGCGCTGCCCGCCGGCGTCGGCTGCAAGGCCGGCGCGTGCGGTCCACCGAGCGTGGGCACGTCCGAGGGGTAGACCTCGTTGCCGTGGATCGCGTGATCGCCGATCTCCAGCTCCTCGTCGGAGAGTCGCAGCGGCATGAATATGCCGACCAGCTTCAGCAGGATGAACGTCATCGTCCCGCTGAACAGGATCACCCACAGGCCGGCCTCGGCCTGCCAGCGCAACAGCGTCCAGCTGCCGTTGACCAGCAGCCCCGAGACGCCCGGCAGGTTGGACGCACCGGTGCCCATGCCGATGTACTCGACGACGTTCGAGTTGGCCAGGAGCCCAACCAACAGGCCACCGCAGAGGCCGGCGATACCGTGGGTATAGATCACCCCCAGCGTGTCGTCCACGTGCCGGAACACCGGAGCACGCGAGAGGAAGCGAATCGACATCCACACGATCGTGGACGCCACCACGCCGATGATGATCGCCCCGTAGCCGTTCACGAAGCCGGCGGCGGGCGTGATGCCCACCAGCCCCGTGATCATGCCGTTGACCGAGCCGAGCAGCGACGGCTTGTCGCGGAAGATGTAGTCCCACGCGATCCACACGAGCATCGCAACCGCGGTGCAGAGGTTCGTGTTGAGAACCGCCGCCGAGGCGTTGGCGCCCGCGTAGTAGGAGTCTCCACCGTTGAAGCCGTTCCAACCGAGCCACAGCAGACCGGCGCCGGCGGCAACCATCAACAGGTTGTTCGGAGCGTCGACCTCTCTGTCTCGTTGCAATCGTGGTCCTATGACCGCCGCCGCCACGAAGCCCGAGATTCCGGCCGCAAGGTGGATGACGTAACCGCCTGAGTAGTCAAGTGCGCCGTGGGCCGCGAAATAGCCGCCGCCCCAGATCAGGAACGCGTTGACCGTGTACACGAACGTGATCCACAGCAGCACGAACGGGATCCACGCCTTGAAGCTGATGCGCCCAAGCACCGAGCCGAGCATCAGGATCGGCGTGATCGCCGCGAACACGAACTGGAAGTACACGAGCGAGGACTGCGGGAAGTGGAACGGTGGGCCCGTCGTGATCGACGGGATCAGCGCCTGCCCCTCCTCGGCGGCATGCCCGAGCACGGCGCCCGGTTCGCCCCAGCGCGGTGCCCAGGAAGCCTTTCGTGCCGAAGATGCCCCCACCGCTGTGCGCGATCGGGTTGCCGAAGCCCATCTTGAAGGCCCACAGGCACCACGCCACCAGTACGAGGCAGAACGCCACGAACGTGAGCATCATGCTGTTGACCGACCAGCGCTTCTGCATGACCCCGCCGTACAGGACGGCGAGACCGGGAAGGCTCATCAGCCCGACGAACGTCGCCGCGGTCATCTGCCATGCGTTGTCGCCGGCGTTGAGCCAGGATGGGTATGACAGCCATTCGGCTGTCGCCAAGATGGACATATGCCTCCGTTTCCTACCGTTGTAGATACGGCGAGCCGCCGCCCGCACCGCGCGGTGGCCGACTCGCCTCTTTAGCTCCGCTTATGAAACCGGGGCGGGCGCGACGCGGCTAGGGACACGGTGGCCAACAGTTGACCGGCGCGTTTCGACATTTGTATAGACGGCCCGCAACGGCGGGCTTTGTGGCCGCTCTGACGGGCCACTCCTGCCCGTGGCGCAAGACCTGAGAAAACCGAAGCTGCCCGTCGCGCGCGTGGGCAGAAGCGCTATTCAAATGGATATCCGGCGCGGCGGCAGGCCTGCTTCAGCGGCTGCGCGATCTCCTTGGAGGCCTGCGGGGCGGCGCACAGGTCTTGGCGCGCGCGCCACAGGCGTGCATCGTGAGCCGCACCGAGGGTGCTGGCGAACGTTATGTCCACGCAGTCCTTCGGCTCCTCGAGCCGCTTGTCAGGGCAAAGGCGCCGAGCCCAATCAACCCGATCAGCACGCAGCTGGCGCAACACAGCAACCACGGTCTTCTCGCGCCGCCCCCAGCGCAGGGGCTCAGACAGCCGCTTGGAGCGGTTCTCCATGATCATCGCGGCCCAGTCTAGGACCAGCGGTGCGCGCCATCGGGGATGGCGACGACCCAATCCTCACAAGCAACCTCTGCGGTCAGGCGCCGCGGACGCTACTCGGCGGGCGCCGCGGACGTCTCGTCCGGCTCGGGCGCGAAGCGACAGCGCGGCCGAGTTGATGCAGTAGCGCTGGCCGGTCGGACCGGGACCGTCGTCGAAGACGTGGCCGAGGTGCCCGCCGCAGCTGCGGCACACCACCTCGGTGCGCTTCATGAACAGGCCGTTGTCGGGGCGCAGCTCGACCGTCTCGGCGACCGCCGGCTCGGTGAAGCTGGGCCAGCCCGTGCCCGACTCGAACTTCGTGTCGGAGCTGAACAGGTCGGCGCCACAGCCGGCGCAGCGGTACATGCCGGAGTCCTTGTTGTAGACGTACTCGCCCGTGAACGGCGCCTCCGTGCCCGCGCGGCGCAGCACCTCGTACTGCTCGGGCGTCAGCTGCTCGCGCCACTGTTGCTCTGACTTCTCCACGCGCTGCTCGCTCATACATGACTTGCACGACCGAGCGAGGCGAGTGTCCGCGCAGCTCCACACAGCGTGTCCGTACAAGGGGGTGTTTACGTGCAGAAGCGATTGGGCCGTCGCCAGTGCGCACGTCCCGCTGCTATCCTGATCTTTACGTTCACGTCAACTTCCACATCCCGCTTCGGCGTCAGCGCCGACCACGAGCACTACAAGTGGTGGGCGCTGTCCTGCACGAGCCTGGGCATGCTGCTGGCCGCGACCAACTCCGGCACGCTGATCATCGCGCTGCCGAGCCTCGAGCGCTCGCTGCACGCGAGCCTGCTGGCGCTCGTGTGGGTGATTCTCGCCTACCTGATCGCCGCGACCGTGCTGGTGCTGACGGCGGGGCGGCTCAGCGACCTGTTCGGGCGCAAGCGCGCCTACATCGGCGGCTTCTTGCTGTTCGCCTTCGCCTCGCTCGGCGCCGGTTTCTCCAGGCGGCGCCACCGAGTTGATCTGCTGGCGGGTCTTGCAGGGGATCGGCTCTGCGTTCCTGTTCGCCAACGCCGCCGCTCTTGTAACAGACGCCTTTCCCAAGGAGCAGCTCGGACTGGCTATGGGTGCCAACACGATGGTCGCCGCCGTCGGCCTGGTACTCGGTCCGGTTCTCGGCGGCGCGCTCGTCGAGATCTCCTGGCACTGGGTCTTCTGGTTCAACGTCCCGCTCGCGCTGGCCGGCGCGGCCTGGGGCGCGCTGATCCTGCGCGAGCTGGCCAAGCCCGACAAGGTGCGCGGCTTCGACACGCTCGGCACGGTCACGTTCGTCGTTGGGCTTACCGGCCTCGTGCTTGGTGTCTCCAAGGGCGGCCTGTCCGGATGGGCCGATCCGGTCGTGATCGGCGGTCTGGCGTGCGCTGTCGTGCTGCTGCCGCTGTGGGTCCTGATCGAGCGACACACGCGCGCGCCGATGCTCGACCTGTCGATCTTCAACAACCGCCTGTTCGCGGCGGCCACCGGCGCCGTCGTTCATCAACGGGCTGGCCCGCTTCGCGCTGATGTTCCTGTTCGTCTTCTACTTCCAGGGCGCCCAGTCCAACAGCCCGATCGAAGCCGGCATCAAGCTGATCCCGCTCGCGCTGGGGATGCTCGTCGCCTCCCCCCTGGCCGGCATCTACGCCGACCGCCACGGCTCGCGCATGCTGGCCTCGCTCGGGATGCTCGTCAGCGCCGTCGGCCTCGCCGGATGACCACCCTGCAGGTCCACAGCCCCTACTGGCAGTCGATGATCTGGCTGGCGCTCGTCGGCATCGGCTCGGGCATGTTCAACAGCCCCAACACCGCCGCGATGATGGGCGCGTGCCGGCGCAGCGGCGCGGCATCGCCGCCGGCGCGCGCACGCTCTTGCAGAACACAGGCGCCGTGCTGTCGATTGCGTTCGTGCTGGCGATCGTCACCTCGGCGGTCCCCAAGGCGACGCTGTTCGCCGTCTTCTCCGGCGTCACCGCGGGCCTCTCCGAGCAGAAGCTCGCGCCGTTCATCGCCAACATGCACGTCGCCCTGTGGGTGCTGGTCGCCACTTCGCTGCGTCGGCGCGTTCGTGTGTCTGCTGCGCCCACGCGACGATCGAGCGCCCCGCCGGAGTGACGAGCCGATCGCATGCGCGAGCAGGAGCCCGTCCTCGCGAGCCTCGCACAGCGCGGTGCCGAAGTTCCCGCCACGAGCTGGGCGTGCGCGCATGAGCGCAACGGCCGAGCCGAGGCGCCCTGCGCATCGGCGACGTGGCCAAGCTGGCCGGCACCACGCCCGCGCACGATCCGCTACTACGAGGAGACTCGGCCTGCTCGCCGGCAGCGCCCGAGCGACCCTCCGGGGGGCATCGGCTCTACACCCAGCCGAGGTGGAGCGCCTACGCGAGGTGATCCGCCTGAAGCAGCTGCTCGGCGTGACGCTTGACGAGCTCAAGGACCTGCTCACCGCCGAGGAGGCTCGCGCGGCCGTACGCGCGCAGCTGCGTCGCGACGACGTGCATCCCGAGCGCCGCCGCGAGCTGCTGAACGAGGCGCTCGGCCATCTCGACCGCCAGCTCGAGCTCGTCGAGCACCGCGCTTCCGAGCTCGCCAAGCTGCGTCGCGAGCTCACGAGCACGCGCAGCACGGTGCTCAGAACGCCTTGAGGAGATCGCGTCCTACAGTGAGATGAGTCCAGCGTCCTGAAGACGCGACGAAGGGAGCCTGCCGTGGAGCGCAAGTGGTGGACATTGATCGCCGTCTCGGTGGCGATCTTCATGCTGTTGCTCGACATCACGGTCGTCAACGTCGCGCTGCCCTCGATCCAGTCGTCGCTGAAATCCTCCTTCTCGGATTTGCAGTGGGTCGTCAACGCCTACGCGCTCACGCTCGCCGCCTTCCTGCTGACGGCGGGCTCGGTCGCCGACCTGATCGGCCGCCGGCGCGTGTTCACGCTCGGACTGATCGTGTTCACCGCCTCCTCGGCCGTCTGCGGGCTCTCGACCACGCCGCTGATGCTCAACCTCGCCCGCGCCGTGCAGGGAGTCGGCGGGGCGATGATGTACGCCACCTCGCTCGCCCTGCTCGCCCAGGCCTTCCACGGACGCGAGCGCGGAACCGCCTTCGGCGTGTTCGGCGCCGTCACCGGCGCCGCGGTCGCCGTTGGCCCGGTCGTCGGCGGGATCATCACCTCCGGCATCGGCTGGAAATGGATCTTCTTCATCAACGTCCCGATCGGGATCGCGGCAGTCGCGATCACGTTGTCGCGCGTCTTGGAGTCGCGCGATCCAAACGCCAAACGCGTGGACTGGATCGGCCTTGTCACGTTCTCCGGCGCACTGTTCATGCTCGTGTTCGCGCTGATCGAGGGCAACGAAGACGGCTGGGGCTCGACGCGGATCGTCTCGCTGCTGGGCGGCTCGGCGATGCTGTTCGTGGCGTTCGTAGTGGCCGAGCTCAAGCAGTCGCGGCCGATGCTCGACCTCTCGCTGTTCCGCAAGCCTGCCTTCACGGGCGCGAGCATCGTCGCCTTCAGCGTGTCGGCCTCGATCTTCGCGATGTTCCTGTACCTGACGCTCTACATCCAGGACGTGCTCGGCTACACCGCCCTGCAGGCGGGCCTGCGCTTCCTGCCGATCACGCTGCTGTCGTTCGTCGCCGCCCCGATCGCCGGCCGCCTGAGCGTGCGCATGCCCGTGCGCTACCTGCTCGGCGGCGGACTGCTGCTCGTCGGCGCCGGCCTGCTCGGGATGACCGCGATCGACTCGACCTCCGGCTGGACCACGCTGATCCCCGGCTTCGCGGTGACAGGCGTGGGCATCGGCATGATCAACCCGCCGCTCGCCTCCACCGCGATCGGCGTCGTGCACTACTCGCGCAGCGGCATGGCCTCTGGCATCAACTCGACCTTCCGCCAGGTCGGCATCGCCACGGGCATCGCCGGTCTCGGGGCAGTCTTCCAGCACGACGTGCTGCGAACGACGACCAGCTCGCTCGGCGCGCGACTGCCGGCGGTGCAGGCCGCGGCCCATGGACACTTGAACACGCTGCTTCAGTCCGGCGAAATCAAGCAGGTGTTCCACGCCCTCTCCCCGGCCGCGCAGATTGCGCTCAAGCACTCCTACCGTGTCGGCTTCACCGAAGCGTTCGACCACATCCTGCTGATCGCTGCCGGGATCGCGTTCGTCGGTGCGGTGCTCGCGCTGGTATTGGTGCGCCAGCGGGATTTCGTGGCCTCGCAGGCGCCGGCCACGGAGATACCGGCGGACAGACGCGCGAGCGAGGGCTCAGTCCCCGAGCCGCTCGTAGCCGGCGCAGGACAGGACCGGTAGTCGCGGATAGCGCGGATAGGCTGGGTCCGTGCGCGAGCGTGTGCACAGCCAGAACACCGAGCCGCGGGTATTGGGCACCAGCCGGCGATGCCTGCAGATCTCGCACAGCCCGGCGTTCGGGCCGCGTGCAGCGGTCGCTGGTTTGGAATCGAGGGACACGTGGGAAGCGTAGTGCGCACCGCTCGATCTCGAAATCGCTCACCGCTCGAGCTCGAAATCGAGCAGGTGCGCATCGTCTGGCGCGATGGGTCGGCGCGGAGCGCGAGCCACGACATCCAGCGGGATGCAATAATAGTTGACTAAGCAACTATGAGCTACCTTCTACCGACTACTCGGCTTTCTGCGCCCCTACAAGCGCGGCGTAGTCGTCTCCTGGATCCTCGCCAGCTTCGCGATGGCGATGAGCGTCATCCTGCCGCTGCTCACCGGCGAAGCGGTCGAAACGATCAACTCTGGCGCCCGGCATTCGCACAGGCACGAATCTGTCTCGCACGACCGCCACACGCTGCTGGTGTACGCGCTGGCGATCATCGCAGTCGTGCTCGCGCGCTGGGGCTTCACCTACTGGCGGCGCATGATCGCGGGCCGCGTCTCGCTCGGCGTCGAATACGACCTGCGCGAGCGCCTCTACAGCCAGCTGCAACGGCTGGAGCTAGGTTTCTTCGACCACCAGCAGACCGGCCAGCTGATGAGCCGCGCAACCGTCGATCTGCCCGCCGTGCGCTTCTTCCTCGGCTACGGGCTCGTGTTCATCCTGCAGTTCGTGCTCACGATCGTGCTCGCGGGCATCGTGATGATCGTGATCAGTCCGTGGCTTGGGCTGATCTCGCTGGCGCCCGCGCCGTTCGTGGTGCTGATCTCCTACCGCTATGGTCGCCGCGCGCGCCCTGCGATCCAGGAGGTGCAGCAGCGCATCGCCGAACTGACGGCGGACGCCGAGGAGAACATCTCCGGCGTGCGCATCGTCAAGTCCTTCGCGCGCGAGCCGCGTCAGCTCGAGCGCTTCCGCCGCAGCGTCGGACGCACATTCGAGCAGGCGATGGTCGCCACCCGCCTTGAAGCCACCTACAACCCGGCGATCGGCTTCCTGCCGCAGCTCGGCATCGCGGCTGTCTTGCTGCTCGGCGGCAACGCGGTGATTCACGCCCACCTCACCCTGGGCCAGTTCACGACCTTCTACCTGCTGTTGAACATGCTTGTCGGGCCCGCTGCGCTCGCTGGGAGTGACGCTCAACCTCGCTCAGCGCGCAACAGCTTCCGGCGCGCGCATCTTCCAGGTACTCGACCGCGAGCCTACGATCGCCGACCCGCCCGGCGCCCCGCCGCTGCCGGCCGGCAGCGGTCACGTGCAACTGCGCGGAGTAACACTGCGCTACAGCGACCCCCACGACGAGCTCAACGTCGGCACCTTTGCCCAGGTTGGTCGCGTACAGGGCGGCGCCGACGCCGCCGCGCAGAATGGACACACAGCACCGGCCGCCGCGAGGCGCACCGTTCTGCACGACCTCGACCTCGACGTGCCCGCGGGACGCACGGTCGCATTGGTGGGCGCCACCGGCTCGGGCAAGACCAGCCTCGTGGCTTTGATCTCGCGGCTGTACGACCCGGTCGAGGGCGAGGTCATGCTCGACGGCGCCGACGTGCGCTAGGTCGGCTTGCAATCGCTGCGCTCGGCCGTGGCGGTCGTCAGCGACGATCCTTTCCTGTTCTCCGCGAGCGTCGCCGAGAACATCGCCTATGCACGGCCGGATGCTCAAGCGAGGAGATCGAAGATGCCGCAAGACGCGCCCAGGCGCACGACTTCGTACTGCGACTGCCCGAGGGCTATGACACCGAGATCGGTGAGCGCGGCCTGTCGCTCTCGGGCGGGCAGCGTCAACGCCTGGCGATCGCGCGTGCACTGCTTGCCAACCCGCGCGTGTTGATCCTAGACGACGCCACTTCTTCGGTCGACGCATCCACCGAGCAGTCGATCAAGCTCGCGCTCGCCGAGGCGATGACGGGACGCACGACGTTCGTGATCGCCCACCGCCTCTCCACGATCGCCTTGGCCGATGAGATCGTCGTGCTCGACCACGGGCGCATCGTCGCCCAGGGCAATCACGAGCAACTGCTCGATGCCTCCGAGCTGTACCGCGAGATCGTGGAACGCGGCCTGCCCGAGCAGGTCTTCCTTACGACCGAGACGCGCGAGCGCGAGGTGAGCGGCATATGAGCGCCCACGGTGGCCGCGGCGGGATGGGTGTGGGCAGGTCGGACGGAGGCGGTGGTGGCGGCGGGCGCGGCGGCCCCGGCATGGGTCGCGGCGGCGCCCAATGGGACGGTTCACGCGCCAGTCGCGAGAGTCGCGGACGCAACCTGCGGGGACTGCTGGCGCTGTTGAAGCCCTACCGCCTGCGCGTCGCCGGGATGTTGACCGCGCTGGTGCTCGGTACTGCCGCATCGCTCGCGCCGCCGCTGCTGGCCAGGGCCGCGATCGACGAAGGCATCGAGCGCCACGACTTCAAAACGCTCGTGCTCGTCGTAATCGCGTTCCTTGCAGCCGCACTGCTGGTGTGGCTGATGACCTACGTGCAAACGTATCTCGTCGGCTGGGTCGGCCAGCGCACGCTTGCCGATCTGCGCATCCGCCTGTTCACACACCTGCAGAGCCAGCCGATCGGCTTCTATGAGAGCCGCCCGGCGGGCGTGCTGATCTCGCGCATCACCAACGACGTCGAGGCGCTGGAAAGCCTCGTGACCGACTCGGTCGTGACGCTCTTCCAGTCCGGTCTGACCCTGATCGGGGCGGTGGCGGTGCTGCTCTACCTGGACGTGAAACTGGCTTTGCTCACGTTCCTGCATCCTGCCGCTGATCGCCGCCGGCAGCTTCTGGTTTCGCCTGACCTCCGCCGGCGCCTTCCGGCGCACACGCGAGACGATCGGCTCGATCACCGCCTATCTGCAGGAGACGCTCTCGGGCATACGAGTAGTGCGCAGCTTCGGCCAGGAGCCACGCCACCTCGCCCGCTTTGCCGAGCTCAACGAGGACAACTGCGACGCCAACATGGTCACCGTCAGGCTCAACGCCGCCTACTTCCCGGCGGTGGAAATGCTCTCCGGGATAGCGATCGCCGGGATCGTGCTGTACGGCGGCTACCAGGCGATCTCGGGCAACATCACCGCCGGCACCGTCGTCGCGTTCGTGGCGACGCTCTCCTATCTGATCGAACCGATTCAGCAGCTCTCCCAGCTGTACACCACCTACCAGTCGGGCATGGCGGCCCTGGAGAAGATCTTCCAGCTGCTCGACGTCGAGCCGGAGCTGACCGACAAGCCCGGCGCGCCGGCGCTCGGAGCGCATTCGCGGCGAGCTCAGCTTCGAGGACGTCACCTTCGCCTACAAACCACGGCGTCGCGCGCAGGAACGTGGACAAGTCGGTCAGCGCGCCCCTGGAGGCGGGGCTGCCCGCGCCGCAGGAGGCCGAGGAGGTGCTGGCGCTCGAGCACATCGACCTGCAGATCCCCCCGGGCCAGACGGTCGCGCTGGTGGGCGCCACCGGCGCCGGCAAGTCAACGATGGCAAAGCTCGTCGCGCGCTTCTACGACCCCACCGAAGGGCGCGTGCTCGTGGACGGCCACGACCTGCGCGAGGTCTCCAGCACCTCCTTGCGCTCGCAGATGGGGATCGTGCCCCAGGAGGCGTTCCTGTTCTCGGGCACGATCGCGGAGAACATCGCCTTTGGACGTCCCGGCGCCGAGCAGGAGCAGATTCGCCAGGCCGCGGCCGCCGTGGGCGCCGAGGAGTTCATCGCGGAGCTGCCGCAGGGCTATGACACCGAGGTCGGCGAGCGCGGCGCCCAGCTCTCGGCCGGGCAGCGCCAGCTGATCGCCTTCGCGCGCGCGCTGATCGCCGACCCGCGCATCCTGATCCTCGACGAGGCCACCTCCAACGTGGACCTGCACACCGAGGCGCGCATCGAGCAGGGCCTGCGCCGGCTGCTGGCGGGGCGCACATCGATCGTGATCGCCCACCGTCTCTCCACGATCCGCGGCGCAGGCAGGATCGTCGTGCTCGAGCACGGCAAGATCGCCGAGCAGGGCACCCACGACGAGCTGATCGCCGCGGAGGGTCGCTATTACGACCTGTACCGCGACTGGGCGATCCACGCGGCTGCGTAGACCGGTCCTGGAAAAACGAAAACCCCGCGACCTGCGGGGTCTTCACAAACTCCGGGACAGGGACTCGAAGCGTGGGCAGTGGATCGCGCAATCCCTGCGTCAGAGCCAAATATGGCTCCAGTGCAGGCGAAACGTCCGATTGCTTATCCGGCCGAGTCCGGCTGAATCCGCCCGAATCAGTACACGACTGGCCCAAGATTGGCCCGAGCTTTCACCCCACGAGCCTGAGCGCCGGACGCTTCCCGTCGCCTGCCAGATAGGCATTCGCGGCAGCCGCCGCCTCATCCAGCCCGCCCGGCATCAGGTGGCCGTAGGTGTCGAACGTCATGGCAATCGTCGCGTGGCCCATGATGACGCTCAGCGCCTTCGCGTTCACGCCCGCGGCGATCAACAGCGACGCGCAGGTGTGCCGCGCCTCATGCAGCGTGATCGGCTGCTGTGCGTCGTCTCGCACCTTGGCGAGGATCGTCCTCGGACCATCCGCTTCCTCGTTCGGGACTTCCTGCCAGCCCCACGCCACGAGCGCGTTCCGCCGGATGGTTTCCGGGTTGAAGGGCTCGGCGGCGGTCCTGCCGAACACCAGCGCGTCGCTAGAGCCTTCGGTGCGGAGCTTGTGCGCGGCCAGCTCCCCCGCGAGCGGCTCGAGAATCGGCACCCGCCGGTTGCCCGCAGCACTCTTCACCGGCTGCTCGCGCTCGATCGCATCCCAGCCCCGCGAGATGTGGATCACGCGGGCCGCCAAGTCGACGTCGCCCCAGCGCAGCGCACGCAGCTCCCCGCGCCGCAAGCCGGCGTAGAACGCGCACGCCCACAGCGCCCGCTCGCCCTCAGCGATAGCAGCGATGAGCGCCGCCGCCTCGGTAGGGTCGGCGATCCGCTCCCGCCGA
The DNA here is from genome assembly GCA_963715535.1 of uncultured Solirubrobacterales bacterium. Lineage (GTDB taxonomy): Bacteria > Actinomycetota > Thermoleophilia > Solirubrobacterales > Solirubrobacteraceae > Palsa-744. The sequence continues at coordinate 823,094 of OY970251.1, forward strand.
CCATCGGGCCGGCGTAGCTCAAGCCGCTCGGTCGGGTCGGCCGTGACCTCTTCGTCGCGGATCGCACGCCGGTAGATGACGCGCAGCGGGTCGAGCGTGTTCTGCACGGTGCTCGCGCTCAGCCCTTCGCTCGTCAGCCGGTTGGCGAGCTCCTGCACGTCGCGGCGCTCGACATCCGACAGGCGCATGCCGCCCAGCGTCGGCAGTAGACGTTTGTTGAGCCCGACCCTGTAGCCCCGGAGCGTCGCGGGCTTGTAGCGGGTGCCCGATGCCGTCGGGATAGAGCCGTCGCGGGCGCCGGCCATGAACGCCTCGGCGGCCTGCCGGACGGTCATGGACGTGGGCGCACGGAGCTTGCCCTTGTTCGCCGCGGCGAGCTTATCCGCCCGCCAGACCTTCGCCGCCGCCTGCGTCGGGAACGTCTTGCGCAGCTTGCAGTCGTCGCGCTTCGAGTAGACCTCGGCACGCCACGGACAGTCGCAGCGACCCTTGCCGTTGCATCCGTTGCCGTGGCGTTGACGCACTCCGGTGGCCATCAGCAATCACCTCCAGACGATGCCGCGGTGTACGGTGCCGATTGCATGGGAGCTTAACCTCCTGTGTCATGCCCCCGGCCGCGACCACGGTGCGGGGGCGCTTTGCAGATAGCTCGACACGCTACTCCCCCACACCGACGCTTTCGGCGTGCCGGTCAAGCCAAGCCTGCAGCTCGCTGACCGGGATCAGCTTGCGGCGCCCAACACGCACGAGGCGCACGTCGGGCTCGATATGCGCGCGCCAAGTGTCCCACGACACGCCCAGCGCTTCGCATGCCTGCTCGACACTGAGGGCGAGGGCGGCCGCGCTCTGCTTCCGGTCCGAAAGGGTGACTGCCGTACGTGGGGATATTGGGGCCATCGCGGTTACAGACCCCAACCTGCACGGACCGGCCAAGAGATTGCGTGAAGAACCGGCGCGGGCGCGACATTGGCGCGCACATCTCAAACGCTCTCGAAGGGCAAAGCCGCGCGGCAGGCCACAAGCCCCTGACACCTGCGCTTCGCTCGGTCAGTCGCCCGCACCACCAACGAGTCATCCCACCACGAAGCGCTCGACGCGACCCCGACGGTCGACGCGTCTGGCTGCGCCACCACGCGCGCCTCGGCACGACAAAAAGCCCGTACAGACAACATGCACGGCTGTGCCGTGGCACAGCGAGCGCTGTGCGAATTGCTTGGCCGGTTCGGCGCGTTGAGGGTCATCACCCATGTGATGACTGCGGCGAGCATAGGTGCGTCTCGGGGCGGTGGGTACGCGCGCTACCTGGAGAGCAAGACGGTGGAGCCCGAGCGCGGGGACTACTACCTGACCCCCGATGGGGAGATGGCGCAGGCCCCCGGCCGCTGGCTGGCCGATGCCGAGACCCTGGAGAGGCTCGGGGTTCAGGCCGGCGGGCCGGTGGATGGCGCGGACTTCATCGCGCTGATGGAGGGCCATCACCCAGGCACCGGCCGGTGGCTTCGTCCGGAGGGCGCCGGCGGCGGCCGGGGCGGCGGGATCGACGTGACGTTCAGCGCACCGAAGTCCGTCTCGACCGTATGGGCGCTCGGCGACCCGTGGCAGCGCGAGCAGATCGAGCAGGCCCACGCCAGGGCGGTCGAGCAGACCATCCACCACCTGCGAGAGCAGGTGCCCGTCGTGCGGCGTCGCTACAGCGGCCAGGTCGTGGAAGAGCACGCCAAGGACGTGATCGCCACCGAGTACCGACACACCACCGCCCGCGGAGTCCAGGGCGCCCAGGCCCCGGACCCGCAGCTGCACAGCCATGTCGTGATCACCGGCGCTGTCCGCGAGGACGACCGGATTGTGGCGGTCGCGTCGCGGCCGATCTTCCGCTCCGCGCGGGAGCTCGGCGCGTTCTACCGCTCCGCGCTCGCCGACGAGCTCATGCGTGAGGGATACACGATCGAGCAGGGCACCGGCAAGGATGGCCGGTACTTCGAGATCGCGGGTGTCCCCCGCGAGCTGTGCGAGGCGTTCTCCGGTCGCTCCCGTGAGGTCGCCAGGGCGGCGGAGCGCTTCCGTGCCCGCTACGGCCGGGCACCCGAACGCGGCGAGCTTCGTAACCTCGCGCTCGAGAACCGCCGGTCCAAGGAGCTGACCACACGCTCTGACCTACAACGAGTGTGGACACAGACCGCTCGCGATCACGGATTCGGCCCGGATGAGGCGGTGCGACTGATCGGTGCATCCGAGCGGCCAACCGCCGAGCGCGCGATCGAGGATCGGGTCGAGGCGAAGCTGACCGAGCAGCACGCCGTCTTCCAGGAGCGCGACCTGCGCGCGGTCGTGCTGGAGCAGGCCGCCGGGGAGATGGCGCCGGATCAGGCGCTCGCCGTCGCCCGGGAGATGGTCCGCGACCGGCGCGTGCTGACGCTTGAGGGCGGGCGGATGACCACCCTGGCGGTTCGCGCCCAGGAGCAGGCGATCGAGCGCCGCGCCGCACAGCTCGCCCAACCCGCAGGCCGAGACGTCGGCCACGTCGCACGCGATAACGCTGCGCGTGAGGTAGCCGAGCGCATCGGCGGACCGCTCAGCCCCGAGCAACACCACGCGCTCGCAGTCCTCACTGGTCCTGAGCGCGCCGCGGTCCTCGTCGGGCCGGCGGGGACCGGCAAGGGTGTGGTGATCGACGCCGCCGCCCGTGCGGAGCAGTACGCCGGGCGGGAGACGATCGGGGTCGCGGTGTCCGGGTCCACCGCAGAGCGGCTCGGCGCGGACAGCCCTGCGCTCGCCGGGCAGACACTCACTCTGGACTCGCTGGTCGCCCGCGCGAACACGGGGGCCATCCACGTCGGCAGGGACACAACAGTAATCCTGGACGAGGCGGGGATGGTCGACCACAAGCGCCTCGACGCGCTGACCGGGCTGGTGGAGCGCTCCGGGGCGAAGCTGATCGCTGTCGGCGACGGCAAGCAGCTCCCCTCGATCGGCCCCGGCGGCATGTTCGACCGGCTCACCGGCCACGCACCCAGCGCCGAGCTCGCAGACATCCACCGCACCAAGGACCCCGCCGACCAGCGCGCATGGCAAGCACTACGCGCAGGAGAACCAGAGCGCGCGATGGCGCACTACGCCTCACGCGGCCAGCTACACCTCTCCGACACCCGCGACCAGGCAGCAGAGCAAGCCGTACAAACATGGGCCACGCTCACGAACGGGCGCGATATCCGCGAGGTCGCGTTGATCGCCGACGCCTCGAACACGGAGATCGACCGGCTCAACGCCCGCGCCCAACACCTACGCGCACAGCGCGGCGAACTCGGACACCACGAGATCCCGCTACCCGGCGTCCACTACGGCCTACGCGAAGGCGACCTCATCGCGTTCACCGCGCAGCACCGCCCGCCGGAGCAGCCACGGGTCGAGAACGGCACCCGCGGGCAGGTCAGCGCCATCCACGACCAAGGCGTGACCGTCACGCTCGACGGGTCACAGCGCAGAGTCCAGCTCGCCGGCGAGCAGCTCGACTCGCTGAGACTCGCCTACGCGCAGCACGTCTACCGCCAGCAGGGCGCGACCGTCGAGCGCTCCGTCGTGCTCACCGGCGGCTGGCAAACCAGCAAGGAGACCGCCTACGTCGAGGCAACCCGCGCCCGCCACGGCACCGACTGGTTCATCGCCCGCGACGACCTCGGCGCCGAAGGGCAAGACGCCGACCGCATCCAGCGCCTCGCCGAGAACATGCGCCGCAGCCGCGCCCAAACACCGTCGCTCGCGCACCCCGAGCTGGCCGACCGCGACTACGGCACGAACTTCCACCGCTCGCTCGCGCCCAGCCGCACCAGCCGGATACCGGGGATCGTCCGCGCGATCAACCGGGTCGTCAACCCACCAGCACAGGAACGAACACGATGAGCCAACGAGTCCAAGTCGTCCTATCCGACCCCCCAGCCCTCCAGCTCCGCGAGCTCGCCGCGGGCGCCGACACACCACACTCGACACTCGCCGCACATTTCATCGGAAATGAAATCGCGCGCCATCAAGAACGGCCACGTTCGTCCGCTTCGCACGTCCGCTGCGCTCGGCCCCCGTGTCCGTCGAAGCGCGTCCACTCCACCCAGACGAGAGCGAAGCGACTCAAAGCGAGCACGAACGGCATCTGGACCGCCGCCCGTAATTGGGGAGATGGCTCAGATATCGATGTTGAGGTAGTCCCGCAGGTCGATGTCGCGGGCGGCTATCTGGTCTCCGGTCGCGCGTCCAGCACCGTCAACTCCGGGGAACATGGTGGCCTCGGTTATGCCCATCCGCTTGAGGCTATGCAGGGCTCGCTCGCGCCAAGCGTAAGGGAGCCGGATGCGCTTGATGAGCCGGTGAGGCTCGTCAAGACGCGTAACGCCGATACGGGGCGCCATGTCCACTTCCCACGGGTGGGGCTCTGCCTGTTTCGGCCAGAGAGCCTTGTCCTTGAGCGCGTCGATGCGGAAGTCGAAGCTCGTCGAGACCAGGAACGCGGCTTGCTGGGCCGCCATGCGCGCATCCACGTTGAAAGGGAGTATCGGCAGAGGCCACCCATTTTCGCCGCGAATCGCCTCACGCAATATTTCGTTCTCGTGTTCTGCCTGCGTCGCTAGGAGCGACTGGACGATGACCTCAGGCTCTCCGGCATCCGTGTCGCTCTCTGATTCCTTGAAGATCCCGAGATGGTCCCAGGGCAGACCAATCGTTCCCGGGGTGACGGCGTTGCGGCAGTAGTACGACTGGATAGCCCAGAGTGCCGCGTCTGCTTTCTCATCCTCGCGATAGGCGAAGTAGGCGGCAACGAAGGGGGATTGTGTCCAGTCCTGAAGCCTCGTCGGAGCCCCGTAATGCTGCATCAGTGCGAGCCACCCCAGGAGATCGCTCTCAGCGGGCGTCGCGGGCAGGTAGAGCCGGGAACGGTCCTTGAAGAAGCCTATTGAGGAGTTCTCGACGTGAATGCCTTCCACCGACGACGTGATGTTGGCCTTCTTGAAGGCGCGTTGAAGGCTCGTATCCAGGCCCCACTTGATGTTTGACTGGCCTCGGAATAGCCATCCGGCAGCATCATCGTGGGCAAACTCGCCGACGACTTCCGCCCAGTCGTTGACCTCTGGTTCAACCTCGGCCCACCGCATGATTCCTGCGTCGCCGAAGCGACTCTGCCGCCCCTCGCTCATCTTCGCGCAGGGTACCGAGTCGAAGGTGTCTGTCATTCGCTGTCCGACCGGGTGGCGGCCTCGTCGTCGTGACGGCGCGCGTCCCGCTCGTAACCTTCGGCCAGTCGGCGTAGCAATCTACCGGTGCGGGGCGAACCAGAAGCGACTTGCTTCGACCACTCCCGATAGCGCGCCGCTTTGTTGCGCTCAAGGTCCCCTCCGTCGAAGACGCCGCGGGTCGTTACGCCGTCGTTGTTCACGACGCCTGTGTGGATGCCTGACTCGAGAGCCTGGCTACCCGTCGCCTCCACGATCTCGCGAACAGCCTCAGCCGGCCAGGCTTCATCGGCCCCTATGGGGCTGTAAGCGAGCACCTGGCCAATCAGCTCGTCACCGATCTCAGTTCGACCAGAATCGGCGAACTCAAGGCGTGCTGCCCGCGTCCATCTCGTTAGATGTGGACCGTCGACGGTCCCGTCCTCACGGCGTCCTGGGATGCGGTCCCAATGACGTAGCACCCACCAAGCATGATGCGCAGATGCCGCTTCCTGCTGGTCGAGTTTGCGGTCTGGCTGATGCTCGCTGCGATAGACCCGACTAACGAGCTCCACGAACAACGCCGGCTCATCTGCGAGCGCCGCGAAGAGCGCGCGCGGAGCTCGGTGATGCTCAAGAAGCTGGAAGAACGCAAACTCGTATCGTGCGAGCACGCCAGTATCGACCCCGCGCGTCTCAAGATCATCGACGATAACTCCAAGCTCGTACCCCAGCGACTGGATCTGTGTTTCGCGTGGATCGGCTGATAGTGCCGTATCAAGAACTTCACGCACTAGATCAGGAGCCACGACGGTTGAGGACTCTTTTTCGGGGTGATGCAGGGAGCCGGCGAGAATGTCCACGGCTGCCCAGGGACGCTTGTGGTGAAGAAGGGACCGGACGGCGCGCTCAGCGTCGGTCGGTGGCACCCCCAAGGGATGCGCCTTTGACCAGTAGCGATTGGCGAGATCGTCGTCCGCTTCCTCAATGACCTGCCACATTGCGGCAGTCGGAGGTGCAGATAGGGCGAGCGCCACTCGGCGCTCGCCCTGAGCGACCTCGGCCCTCTTGAGCATCTGCTCGAGCCAAGCGCTGCCATTGTCGCCCCTCAGGTGGTAGTTCGCCCAGCTCACCGCGACGCCTTGCACGTTCTTGTCTTCCGAGTCGAGCCAGGTGAGCAGCTCGCTATCAACGTCATTCGGCGCCACGCTCCCGACCGCCCACCCAAGATGCCCCGCTGCCTTGCTTCGTCCCGCGAGATCTCTGATCCCATTGATTCCGGAAGCGTCGAGTGTGGTTTGAACGGCAGCCTTACGCAGCTCAAACAGCTCTTTTTCGTAGGCCGCGAAGTCTCTCCGATCAACGTTGGGTAGCGAGGGGTGCCAATCGAAGAGATACCCGAAGCGCTCTGTGGTTTCACGCGGTTCAAGTTCCTCGGCGATGGCTTCGAGTCTTCTTAGAGTGTCGTCGTCCATCGACCAGTCAGCCTCGGAGAACTGTCGGTGCCTTCCGATCTCCTCGCGAAGCCTCTCCCAAAGGTTGAGGCGATCCTGCACCTCGAACGTCCTGCCCGATACGTACTCGGCGAATGCGGAAATCATCGTCTCGCGGTCTTTCGGCGGCAGCGGGCTTAGTCGCGCCACGAGCTCGGCCCACCGATCGGAATCCTCGCCGGCAAGGTCAACTGCGCTTTGTGTGAGGTAGTGGATGTAGTCGAGCCACTCCGACACAAGAACGGCTCTATCGTCGGGGCTCCAGTCACGAAACCTCGGAGCGTGCGGTGGCATCGCGGCCGTCATTTGGCTGGGCCACAGTCCCGTTACAAGAGCCCACCCATTGTCACCCGACTCGTCTGCGATCGCCGTGATGACCTTCTTCTTGAGGTCGAGAGACGCACTGGTGTGCCGAATCCATCCGACGAGAACCGAGCAAAGGCTCTCTAGCGGCCGATTCGAAAGACGTCCACCCGGGTTGAACGGATCGAAGCCGCGCGAGTGCCCGAGCGGCGTCGAGGATGTGATCCTCAGACCAACAAAGCGTCTCAAGTGCCCACAGGAGTCCGGAGTGGGGCGACGAGGTGCCGAACAACGAGTCTTTGTCTCGATCCTGAAACATTGTCTGCAGCACAGGACTCGTTTCAGCCAGATCTTCATGAACCGCGTCGAGGAAGGCATACGGCGCCGCCTCTGCGAGTAGTGGCAAGACATCGGAAAGTGCCCACCAGCTTCGCCCCGACGTGTCGGCGTTAGCGAGACGTAGAATCTCCCGGACGACCGAACTCGCGTGCTCGGCAGCCGTGTTGGTGTCGCTCATGCGCTCGTCCTCGTGGGATCCAATTAGGGCGATTCCTTCTGCGACTCCGCGGCGAAGTACGGAGGAGTGCTTGCGACGGACGCCGTGTATGCCAGCCATCGGTCGCTCATCGGCAGGCAAGTCGAGGACTGGGTCAGTCTCCGAGATCAGCTCGACAACCAGCTTGTGCCACTGGGCGAGATCACTGTGCGTCAGAGTGTGTCCGAGGACGAGATACGCCTCCTCGCTCGACGCCAGATGCCACTGATTGCCGCTTCGCACAAAAGGCGGATCGTTGGTGTGCGTCGCGTGGAGCAGCGCACGCTCGATCACGGGCCATGACTCGCCTGTCATGGCGGCGGCGAACTCACGATCCCCCTCGCTGTCGGTCCAGCTGCCGATGAGTATGAGGGGGGCGAAGATGGCTGCACTCGCAGGCTCGCCCCAAGCTGGCTGCGCAAAAGCGTGATCCCTTGCCAGCATTCGTACTAGTGCAGGCATGCTGCGGCGCGCGAGCGCAGATAGGTGATAAGCCTGATCATGCGTCTTCCCGGTGTCCTCGAAGGCCCGGGTAGCGCCGAGTCGATCCGGTCGAGGCAAGGGCAGCGGATTGCCGATCACGACTTCGTCGCGCCCTAGCGGTGAAATGACATGGCGGCCGCGGTCGCGCGCGGCTGTCAGATCCGGGTCGTCAAACAGCGGGATCAAGGTAGCTCGACCCGGATGAGCCAGCATGCGGTCCCAAACCGCGGCGGAGCGAACAATCACCGATGGGCTCACATCGTTGGCATCGGCGTCGGCGAGCGTCGCGGCCACAAACGCGATGGCCTCATCACGTGAACCTGTCTGCACCGCCAGCGTCCCAGGAGGTCCGGTCAGAAACTCTTTCAGCGAGCCGACCTCGCTGTCACGCCCGGTAACAAAAAGGTTGGTGGGCAGAGCCGGCTTGGTCCGAGATTGAAATTGCTCCCACCACTGCTCCAACGTTTGAGCATCCTTCGGACTACGCCCAAGCTGCTCCGAAATCCACTGATGGACTGCCGGGGTCTCCGTCAGCCAGTCCTCAAGGTCGTCAGCATCAAGAACGCGCACGCCGGCGAAGTGACCCAATCCGGCCTTCTCCTCCGCCCAGGATGCCCCATCGCGCCATCGCCTCGGTGTCATAAAGACAAAGGTCAAGTCGGAAGCATTTGGCTCCTTGCGTCGCTTGTCATACTCTTCTTCCGCCTTAGCTTTGGGTTTGCTGTCGACCCCGAACTCGAACCGCAGGGAGCCCGCTGGCAGAAACGCGGTGGCGGCAGAGTCGGCTCTGCCATCCCACCCCGACAGTGCCACCCCGTCGCCCGCGCGTGCCGAGACATTCGTGATCCCAGGGGTGGCCGCGAGCAACCGGCGCACGAGCTCTGGAAATCTTGCCTGCGCGTCACGTGTCGCCGCCCACTGGACCAGTTGAGACGCGTCCACGAGCTCGGGACCGATCGTTCGGAGTTCCTTCTCACGGGAAGAGACCGTCTTGCCCCTGTCTTCCCGCAAGCGCTCGACATCCCGGGCATAGAAGCGATGGAACCGTGAGCCAGGTACTCGGGCCGTCGGGAGCACTCCAGAGCGCGCCCAGTTACGGACCGTATTCTCATGGACGCCCAGCCGCTCGGCGGTTTCACGCACGTTCAGAAGCGGCTCGCGGTCTTCGGTAGACTCCATGCAATCAAGTATAGCTGCGTTGTGGACTTTGTGGGTATATACTTGCGGAAGACTCGCCCGGTGGCGTAGCCGACAACCCTCTCTTGTATGGAGGCCTGTGCTGCGTGGGCTCACCGGAGGCGGTCCGGGCGTAGCCGGAGCGTCGCGGAGTGGCCTGGAGGCAGCCCAGCCTCCGGACCACGGCCGTTTGAGGTTTCACGCGACCCGCCTACGGCCATGACGATGGAGCTGGCGTTTGAGCCCACTGCAGTGCCCTACGACGCACCCCTCGGACACTTCAGGGACGGCCTTCGCCTGTCAGCCACCGTCGACGGCTTCGGGCTCGGTTGAGGACTTCTGTCCACCCCCAGCCTCCTCAACCAGGCCCCGCGCCCACTGGACCGCGGCGGTCGCCAACCTCGACGCCGTCTCACGCTCGACGGCGTGCACCGTGTCATCGTCATAGCGCAGACCAGCGGCGTAGGGGGTCAGCAGGTCTGCACCATCCATCTCTCCCGGTAGCGGCGCGCCCGCTTCCCCGCACAGTTTGGCCAGACCACTGATGTCATGAATGAATGGAAACTCCACGCCGCGCGCAGCAAGCACGGCCTTGAGCGCCTTCTCGACTGCCTGCTGGGCGTGAAAGCAGACGAGCACATCCGCCACTTCGTTGATCGGGAGCATCGCCCTGGCCCCGGCCGCGTCCGTGTCAGCGCGACGAAGAAGCTGCTCTGCAAGATCCTGCTTGCTGGCCATTAAGCCGCCAGTTCCCTGCCCTCGGCCAGCGCCGCGTGGATCAGGCTCCCTCGCACATCACGCCACTCTTGCACCCGGTGTTCACTCGCAACGATCACATCCGCGGCGAGCACCAGATCGCCTAGCACCCTACGCAGCCGCACCGACTCCAAGGCGGGATTCTCGACCTCCGGCTCGATCACCAAGAAATCCAGATCGCTATCCCGCGTCAACTCCCCGCGCGCGGCCGAACCGAACAGGATCACCCGCGAACTCGGTGGCGCCGCCTCTGACAACCGACGGCCAGCCTCAGCTATCAACGCATCGTCAAGCACGCGCTCACGATACCCCGCTCCGGGGCACCCGCCCAGGCTGCGATCACACAACTGGCCCAAATCCTGGCCCGAGCAACCCCCTGAAACGCGAAACGCCCCGTGAACACGGGGCGCAAGCGTACTCCGGGACAGGGACTCGAACCCCAATCTCCCGGACCAGAACCGGGCGTCACTGCCAATTGGACTATCCCGGAAAGCAGCGCGTCGAGGAAGGAAGAATAGCGTCTCCGCTGGCGCGCCCGTCCTGGCGTCGGCACACGGCCCCGTCCTACTCCCCGCCCGACTCCCCGCAGGCGCGAAGAACGCGGTGATCGCCTCCTCCAGACCCGGGTCCAGCACCAGCAGAACCTCGTCGCCCGCTTCGATCACCGTGTCGGCCTTGGGCACGAAGCCGCCCCCGGCGCGCAGCACCGAGATGATCAGGCTGCCTTCCGGCAGCGCGATGTCCGAGACGCGCTCGCCGACGACCGGGGCGCCGGCGCTGACCTCGAGCTCGATGATCTCCAGGCGCTCCTCTTCCAGCGCGAGCAGGTGCACCAAGCCCGTAGCGCGGGACCTCGTGCTCGATCAGGCGCAGGATCAGGTCGGTGGCGGAGACCGCCGGCTGGATGCCCAGCAGCTTGAAATGGTCGTAGTTGCGGGGGTTGTTGACGCGGGCGATGATGCGCTCGCACAGGTACTTCTCCTTGGCGACCTGGCAGACGAGCATGTTGTCCTCGTCGTCGCCGGTGACCGCGATCACCAGGTCGGCGCGCTGGATGCCCGCGCGCTCGAGCACCCACAGCTCGGTGGCGTCGCCGTACTGGACGGCGTGCTCGTACTCTTCCTCGATCAGCAGGTAGCGCGGGCGCGAGGACTCGATCAGCGTGACCTCGTTGCCCTTGAGGATCAGCTCGCGGCGCGAGGTTGCGCCCCACCTTGCCGGCGCCGACGATGATCACGTACATGTTTGTCTCTTGTCCTCGCGCGGCTTACGGGCTCTGCGAGCGCGCTCTCGAACATTTCGATCGCGTGCTTGGTCGGGAGAGATCGTGTGCAGGCCCTGTTCGCCGTACCAGCCGGCGCGGGCCGGGTCCATCACGCGCACGAGCACCTTCTGCACGCCGAAACGGTCGCTGGGCGATCTGGGCGATGATCAGGTTCGTGTTGTCGCCGTCGGTCGAGGCGATGAACACGTCGGCACGCTCGATTCCGGCCTGGATGAGCGCTTCGGTCTCCAGGGCGGTGCCGACCGTGAACTGGCCGTCGGATTCCTCCCAGCTGCCGCTCTGACCCGCGTCGAGGCGCTCGTGGGAGAGCGGGTCCTCGTCGAGCACCGAGACTTCATGGCCGGCCGCGAGCGCGGACTTGGCGACAGCCGAGCCGACACGACCCGCGCCGACGATCAACACGAACATGGAAGGCCGGCTCCGGGGAGCTCGATGGTGCGATCGCGAAGCAGGCGTGTGAGATTAGACGATGGGTCCGCCGCTCGGCCCGGCGAAGTGGCGCGGCCGGAGCTGTCTCGCGGCGCATCCGCGAGCAGGCGAATCCTGACCCGCCCTTGCTGCCAGGACCTCGGCATAGTCGCGGCTCGAGACGGCGCCGTCACGATCACCCGACAGCCGCCTTGTTCACGACGTACTTGGTGACGTCGCCGACGAAGTTCTCCAGCGGGCCCTCCGCGTCCGCCCAGACGCGAGCCGCCGCGAATCCGAGAGGGCTCCTCGGCGCCGAGCACGATCGCCTCCACGCCACGCCTGCGGGCCTCCTCGAGGATCGCTTGGCCGACACGGCGGGCCCTGATCGTGGCGGTGGCGACCTGCACGCCCGCGTACTCCTCCCCCACCGCCTTGGCTCGCGCCAGCGCTTGGCGTGCGTGCTTGACCTGCGCGTCGGGCAGGCGCGCGTCCAGCGGCAGAGACATCGGCATCTCGAAGATCCACACGGCCTCGATCGTCGAGGTGTCGATCTCGGCATCGTCGGTCGGCTTGCCGGCGACCAGCAGCGCGGCCGTCTGAACGATGTCCTCGTCCAGGCGCGTGCCGCACAGCGGGACCAGGATCGAGCCGTACTCGCGCTGTGGGAGGTGTTCGGCGCGCAATGCCTCGACGGGAGACGGTGACACGCCGCAGCAGCGAGGTTTCGTCGGCGCGCCGGTAGATGACATACAGCGGGATCCCGGCGGCCATCCAGCCGAGCCCGACGTAGCGGGCGGTGTGATGGACGACGATCGTGGCGATCCAGCCCAGCGAGCAGACGACCGTGCCGATCACCGCCAGCAGCGGCAGCTCGACCGATCGACGATCGCCGATCGGCCAGCGCACGCGCACCGAGAACGGCGTGCGGTACGGGACGCTTGCGGTCGGGCTCGCTGTAGCGCATCTTGACGACCGAGGCGTGGGCGATCGTGAACGCCAGCATCGCGCCGAACGCGTAGGTGCCGACGAGGAAGCGTGAGGCTCTCGGGGACGACGAGGCCCGGCGGCGATCACGCCGGCGAGCAGGATCAGCACATAGGGAGTCGAGCGCTGGGCGTGCAGGCGCCCCAGCCCGCTCGGGATCTGGCGGTTGACCGACAGCGAATAGGCCAGCCGGGAGAGGCCGAGCATCGCCGAGTCGGCGGCCGCCACGAGCGTGAGCGCCGGCGATCGCGCCGATCGAGTAGGTCAGCACCTGCGAGAGCCAATGCGGGTGCAGCTGTTCCATGATGTCGAGCACGGGGGCGTCGGAGAAGTGGTGTCCGGGCACCCCGCCCGATGCCAGTGGGAACGCGGTGACCGCAACGATCGCCACGCCTACGTAGGTGACCACGACCGTCACCGTGCCACTCCCGATCAGCCGCCGCAGGGCGCCGCGCCCGACCTTGACCTCGCCCGCCAGGCCCGGAGGCCGACTCCACACAGGTGAAGGCGATCGTGGTGATCGTGAGCGCGAACACGAGGCCCGTCCACGTCGGCGCGCTGCCGAGATCGACCTGGCAGATCAGCCGGTGCGGGTCGAGGAACTCGACAGCCCGACCACGATCACGATCAGCTCGAGCAGCAGCGCTCCGAGCACGATCACGCCGATGCGATATTCGCGACGCCAGTGAAAGCCGCGCACGTTGGTGAACACGACAAACGCGATGATCGCGAAGGCCAGCAGCAGCGCCTCTGCGTAGTGGCCGAGCGGTGCCCAGAACACGCGCAGATACTGGGTCGCGGCGAACGCGGTGACGGCGATCAGGATGACGTAGTCGAGCAGCATCGCCCAGCCGGCGATGAAGCTCACCAGCTCGTTGAAGGCGTAGCGAGCGAAGACGGTCGAGCCGCCTGGTTCCTGGTGCATGCGAGGCGCCCTCCACGTAGGTCATCGCCGTCAGCCCGAACATGACCGCGGCGATCAGAAACACGACCGGGGTCGAGACCGGCCGCATGGTCGGTGACGACGCCGAGCGAGAAGAACACGGCGCTTGCCAGCGAGGTGTAGACGATCGCGAACAGGATCGGCGAGCCGAGGCCGTGGCGCAGCGTCGTGCGCGCGCCGTGCGCCGAGCTCATGGCGCGCATGCGCGCCGCACGGCGCTGTGAGGCCGCGCGCCGCGACGAGGCGTACCGTCGCCGGGCACCGTTGCGCCGTTCGGCCCCGGTCCGGCGTCTGGGCTCATCCTCGGCGCGGCCCTCTCTCAGCTCGTCTCGACGTACATGCGTCCCGAGCCGGCGACGACGAACAGGATGCCGAGCAGCACGCGAATGCTGAGAGCGCCTTCGCTGCCACCGAGCGCCTCGACTATGAGCGCGATGCCGATCGCGACCATCGCCAGTGACAGCACGGTGGTGCCGGCGCGATGTAGCTGCCTGCCCGTCATCTCATCTCTCTCGTGAGCTTAGGACTATTGCGGCATGAAGAGCCCTGCCGCGGGGCACTTTGAGCGCTCGAGCCACGCCCTCGTGCCCTGCGACGGCGTCTCCGGTCTCTCAGGTGATCAGCGGGATGATCAAGATCGCGACGATGTTCGCGACCTTGATCATCGGGTTGATCGCCGGGCCCGCCGTGTCCTTGAACGGGTCGCCGACCGTGTCGCCCGTGATCGAGGCGGCGTGGGCCTCAGAGCCCTTGCCGCCGAAAGCGCCGTCCTCGATCAGCTTCTTGGCGTTGTCCCAGGCGCCACCGCCCGCGGTCATCATGACGGCGAAGAAGAAGCCGACGACGATCACGCCGATCAGCAGGCCACCGAGCGCCTTCTGGTCGATCAGGCCCACGATCACCGGCAGCGCGATCGGCAGCATCGCCGGCAGGATCATCTCGCGCTGAGCTGTCCGCGTGACGATGTCAACGCAGGTGGCGTAGTCGGGCTCTTCGGTGCCCTCCATGATCCCCGGGTGCTCGCGGAACTGGCGGCGAACCTCCTCGACCACGGCGCCGCCGGCGCGACCGACCGCCTCCATCGAGAGCGAGGCGAACAGGCACACCATCATGCCGCCGAGCAGCAGGCCGATCAGCACCGGCGGTTCGTTGATGCCGAAGGTGATGAAGTTGCCGATTTTGACTTGTCCGCCAGCTCCTGCTGGAAGCCGGCGAACAGAACGATCGCGGCGAGCACGGCCGAGCCGATCGCGTAACCCTTGGTGACCGCCTTCGTGGTGTTGCCGACCGCGTCGAGCGGATCGGTCACGTTACGTACGTCCTCGGGCAGCTCGGCCATCTCGGCGATACCGCCGGCGTTGTCGGTGATCGGGCCGAACGCGTCAAGCGCCACGATCAGGCCGGTCAGCGACAGCTGGCCCATGACGGCTACGCCGATGCCGTAGATGCCCGTGGTGCCACCGCCGGCGAGCTTCCAGGCGCCGAGGATGCCGAGCACCAGCACGATCGCCGGCAGGGCGGTTGCCTGCAGGCCCGAGCCGAAGCCCTGGATGATGTTGGTCGCGTGCCCGGTGACCGACGCCTTCGCCGTCTTCTTGACCGGCGAGAAGCGCGTCGAGGTGTAGTAGTCGGTGATGAAGAACAGCAGCGCGGTCACGCCGATGCCGATCAGCGCGCACAGGTAGAACTTGCCCCAGGAGGGCGGGTTGACGACGTTGCCGACCTGGCTGAAGGTGAGGTCTTTCATCAGCCAGTAGGTGATCGGCGCGAACGCCGCGGCGGCGATGATCCCCGAGACGATCAGGCCCTGGTAGAGGGCGCGCTCGACGTTGCCGGCCTTCGAGCGCACGGCAAACGTGCCGATGATCGAGGCGATGATCGCGACGCCGCCGAGGACCAGCGGGTACATGACGACCGCGTGTGGCCTCGTGGAAGGTGAGCACACCGAGCAGCATCACCGCGACGGCGGTGACGGCATAGGTCTCGAACAGGTCGGCGGCCATGCCGGCGCAGTCGCCGACGTTGTCGCCGACGTTGTCGGCGATCACGGCCGGGTTGCGCGGGTCGTCCTCGGGGATGCCGGCCTCGATCTTGCCGACGATGTCGGCGCCGACGTCGGCGGCCTTGGTGAAGATGCCGCCGCCGAGACGGGCGAACACGGAGATCAGCGAACCGCCGAAGCCGAGCCCGATCAGCGCGTCGACAGCGGTCTTCTGGCTGTCGTTGAAGACCGCTGTGAGCAGGCCGTAGTAGCCGGCAAGACCCATCAGGGCGAGACCGGCGACGAGCATGCCGGTGATGGCGCCGCCCTGGAAGGCGACGCGCAGCGCGGGCGAGACTCCGCCGCGAGCGGCCTCGGCGACGCGCGCGTTGGCGCGCACCGACACGTTCATGCCGATGTAGCCGGCCGAGCCGGAGAGGATCCCGCCGATCGCGAAGCCGCAGGCTACGGCGATGTTCTGGATGAAGATCAGCGCCACGAACATCACGACGCCGACAATCGCGATCGTCGTGTACTGGCGGTTCAGGTAGGCACGGGCGCCTTGCTGGACCGCGAGTGAGATGCTTTGCATCCGCTCGTTGCCCGGCGAGAGCGCGAGCAGAGCGCGGGTGGTCACGAGGCCGTACGCCACAGCACAGGCGGCGCACACAAGGGCAACGACGACCCCATGGTTCGTCAGAAAGCTACTCAACAGAAATCCTCCGCGGTCTGGTTGGGTGCCGCGCGAGGAGATTCGCGCGCACGTTGTTCGCACGGGCCACTCCCTACGAGCGCACGACCCGGCGTAAAGGCGGGCGCAGTCTATCGTTTGCGCCAGGCGGAAGGCAGTCAAGGTCGCGGCAGGGACTGCAGTCGCCCACGTGCCGCGCGCGCGGGGGCATCCCTCGTTGCGAACACATCAACACGCCCAGCCGGCGCAAAACGCCTCGTCGGCGCAGCGCTCAGCGTCCGGGCACCCACAGCCTGCCGCTCGCCTGGGCCGGCCCTGGACCAGGCTGCTGATCGCCGTCCGCGGGCTGCCCGGGCTGGCGACCGGCTGTGCCTGCCTGCCTGCTGGCCTGCGCGGCCTTGGCCTGCTCGGCGACGCTGCCTCTCGGTCGCGGCATGTGGACCGCGGCGGGCGCGGCGACATGCATTCGTGGACTCTGAGCCTCGCGTGCATAGGCGACCTGCAACTGGGCGATCGCGTCGCGCAAGGGGCCAGCTCGCCTGGCATGCGCCGCTCCAGGATCGGCATCAGCGCGCTGGCGCCGTCGATCGCGTCGCGCACCTGCTCCAGGTCGCGTTCGCTCCCCGGCGTTGCGGATGGGTCGCGCCGCCGGAGGAGCGGCCAGCCCGAGACGGCGACCGGCGATGTTGATCAGCGAGACCGCCGTCTGGATGATCATCTCGGCGCTGGTGATGCGGTTCAGCTCGGCTTCGTAGGCCGCGCGCCATCTCCGATCCTCGCTCGGCTGCGCCTGGCTCGTGGCTCGCCCGGTCCCTGCGCATCCGCCGCGCTCGGCTGGGGCTGTTGCTCGCTGCATCACACCGTCACCTCCTGGGAATAGGTCTGTCTTGTCTCGCGTACCGAGGCCGCGAATACCTCCTCGCGGACTTGCTCCCGCGTCGATCATCGCTGCGCTGTCGTTGCGCTCCGTTGCGCTCGGGGAACGCGAGCTCTACACCCAGCTCGGCGCGCACCGGCTCGGTCCAGGCGGCCAAGCGCTCGACGATCTCTGTGGCCGGGTACTCCTCGGCGCGCTCGAGGTCGACCATCTTGCCGTCAAGCCCGTGGCGGATCGCACGCCACATGTTCTCCTCGATCAGGCGCGGCGGCGGGATCGGCGAACGGCACGCCCTCGTCAATGTCGCGGGCCGCCTGGGCGACGCACGCCACGATCAAGCCGCCAAGCGCCTCGGACTCGCCTGCCGTGCTCTGCGCGTCGCAGATCCGCACCTCCACCGTTCCGAACTCGAAGTGGGGGCGCACCGACCACCACACCTGCGTGAACTCCACGATCGAGCTTGTCCGCAGCAGGAACTCGATGTACTGGCGATACGCCCGCCAGCCACCGAACGCGTCGGGGATGCCGCAGCGCGGGAAGTTGCGCGTGAAGCTCTGCGTGCGCGCCGAGTGCAGAGCCCGAGTCGCGACCGTCGAGATAGGGCGAGTTGGCCGAGACGGCCAGCAGCAGCGGCAGCACCGGTCGCAGCCGGTCGCAGACGCGCACGGCGCGATCGATGCCGTTGATGCCGACGTGCACGTGCAGGCTGAAGGTGTTGTTGCGCCAGGCGACGTACTTCAGGCCCTGCTCGACGCGCCGGTAGTGCTCGGTGTCGATGATCGGCTGCTCGCGGTAGTCGGCCCACGGATGGGTTCCCGTCGCTCCCAGTGCGGCGCTCTGCTTCGCCGGCCAGGGCGAACAGCCGTCGGCGGCGCTCGCGCTGGCGGGTCGAGCGCGTCGGCGAGGTTCTCGCCGCGGCCGGAGACGATCTCGATCTCCGAGGAGATCAGCTCGCCCGTGATCGCGTCCGCCAGCAGCGGGTCGCGCTCGCTCGCGCGGGCGCGCAGCTGCTCGAAGCGCGGGACCAGGTCCAGCGTGGTCGGCTCGAGGATCGCGAACTCCTCCTCGATGCCGACCGTGAGATCGGTCGACTGCGCGAACGTGTCAACTGCTTTGTCTAGGTCTTTACTGGTCATTCTGGTGGGGCCTTGGAGCTTGCCGGTATGGGAGGGGAAAAATTAGTGTTAGGTGCAGACGCGGCTCAGGCAAGGTCAGGCGGGCTTGGCTGCTTGCGAGCCGCGGGATCAGGTCAAGTAGAAGTAGAGCGCGTAGAGCAGGTCGACCGCTGGGCTTGAAGTGTGGACGGTCACCTCGGGCGGAACCGCCAGGAGCGACTCGGAGTAGTTGAAGATGATCTTCACGCCGGCATCGACCAGCTCGTCCGCCAAGCCCTGAGCGGCGCGCGTGGGGACGGCGAGCACGCCCACCACGATTTCCTCGTCTTCCACGACCTGGTGCAGCTCGCTGGTGTGGCGAACCGTTTGGCTGCCGACCTTGCTGCCGACCTTCGTGTCGTCCACGTCGAAGATCGCCACGACCCTGAAGCCGTGGTCGGCGAAGATGTCCGAGGAGGCGATCGCCTTGCCGAGATGGCCGGCGCCGAGCAGCGCGATGTTGTGCTGGCCGGCGGTGCGCAGGATCTTGCGGATTTGCGAGACGAGCGACTCGACGTTGTAGCCGACTCCGCGCTTGCCGAACTTGCCGAATCCCGACAGGTCGCGGCGGATCTGGGTGGAGTTGACGTGGGTGTAGTCGGAGAGCTCTTGCGAGGAGATCGTCTCCTTGCCCATCTTCTTTGCCTGCGTCAGCACCTGCAGGTAGCGCGACAGCCGTGCGGCGACGCCGAGGGAGAGCCGGTCGCCGACGAGCGTGTCGCCGTCGTGAATCGTGCTCACGGGAGTTGCTCAACTCGTTGTAAGCCATCGTTCTCTGACTCTAGAGGATGGATCTGCAGACGCTGCCGCAGCGCCTCCTCGTCGACGAAATATTCGAACAGCTCCTCGTCGTCCAGCGTGACGACCGGGATGCGCTCGAAATACGCTCGATGCAGGGCCTCATCGGTGGTTATGTCAACCTCGGACAGCTCGAATCCCAGCTCTGAGCGCAACTCCCGCAGGACGCTTTGCGCCTCCACGCAGAGGTGGCAGTCCGGCTTGGAGTAGAGCGTCACGACCTTCATCAAAACCTCGATGCCCCCGCGCGCGCGAGGGGGCATGACGCTTTTTCGACACACACGACTCACTCTGGCGATGCGCTCCCAGACTCCGCGCGCCGCGCTCGATCCTCGCCGCTCACCGCGGGCGCTCGCCCGTCGCATAGGCGTCGAGGCCCAGATAATCGGGGTATGCCAGCGCCGGCGCGAAGCGTGCGGCGCCGGCGATCATCGCGGCGTTGTCGGTGCACAGGACAGGCGGCGGCACGTGCACGCTCACCCCCAGCTCTCGCAAGCGTCGGCGCAGCTCGCCGTTGGCCGCGACGCCGCCGCCGACGGCCAGACGGTCGAGGCCCGTCAGCTCCAGCGCTTCCTCTGTGCGCACGATCAGGTGCTCGACGATCGCCGCCTGATAGGAAGCCGCGAGGTCGGCCTGCTCGCTCGCGCGCTCTGCGCCTCGTCCAGCTCGCGCAGCTTGTAGAGCAGCGATGTCTTCAGACCGGCGAAGGAGAAGTCGAGGCTGCGCCCGAAGGCGCGCGTGGCGCCGCGTCCTCCGCGTGCGCGCGAGCCGGAGGTCGGGAACTCGAACGCCTCGCGGATCGCCGTCGGCCGCCAGGCGCTGCAGCGCGGGGCCTCCGGGAAAGCCGAGGCCCAGCATCCTTGCGCCCTTGTCGAACGCCTCGCCCGCGGCGTCGTCGAGCGTGCGGCCTAGCGTCTGGAAGCCCTCGTGCTCTTGCACGTGAGCCAGCAGCGTGTGGCCACCGCTCGCGATCAGGCAGAGGAAGGGCGGCTCGAACGCCTCCTCACCGGCCTCGGACACGAGAAAATTGGCAGACACGTGGCCCTGCAGATGGTCGATCGCGGCGAACGGCAGCCGGCGCGCCGCCGCCAGCGCCTTGGCGCTTGAGAAGCCGACAAGCAGCGCACCGATCAGGCCTGGGCCCTGCGTCGCGGCCACCAGCTCCACCTCGTCCAGCGTCGTAGCCGCCTCCGCCAAGCGACGCTCGACGACGAGGTCGATCAGCTCCAGGTGGTGGCGCGAGGCGATCTCGGGCACGACGCCGCCGAAGCGCTCGTGCGCCTGCTGCGAGGAGATCACGTTCGAGCGGATCGTCCCGTCCTCGTCGACGACCGCCGCGCAGGTGTCGTCGCAGCTGGTCTCGAGCGCGAGGATCGTCATCGCCGCACCGCCTGAGTGGCGCAGCTCGCGCGTACAACGCTCGCGCGGCGACGGTCGTGCGGCGACGTTCGTGCGCGCGCCGATGACGGCGCCCCTTGCCACCCGCGCTCATACCGGCCCCGGGTTGGGCACGTCGTCGAACGAGCCCGCCAGCGTCGCCGGCGTGCGCCACATCACCAAGCGCGTCCTCGCCGTTGTCCTGGTAGTAGCGCCTGCGCAGGCCCGCCGCGCGGAAGCCTTCGCGTTCGTAGAGATGGATCGCCACATCGTTGGAGCGGCGAACCTCCAGCGTGAAGCGGGCGCTGTCGTCTTGCACCCGCTCGTATAGCTCGCCGAGCAGGGCCGAGGCGACGCCCTTGTGTTGATGCTCGACGTCTACCGCGACGTTCATCACGTGCCACACGGTGTCGTAGCGCGAGCAGATCAGATAGCCCACCAGCCGCTCCTCGTGCAGTGCCGCCAGGCAGACGCCCGAGGACTTGGACAGCTCGAGCACGAACATCGCCAGCGACCACGGCGTCGGGAAGGCGCGACGCTCGATCGCGATCACGCGCGGCAGGTCGGCATAGGTGAGACCGCGGATATCCACCGAGAACGAGCCCTCGGCGTCGGGGCCGGCCAGCGAGGCGCACATCAGGACACGGACCCTTCGGGCGTGGCGATAGCGGCGCGCGCCTGCACTTCCTCGGCCCGATCAGGCGTGCCCGCGTTCGGTGCAGAGCAACCTCAACCGGCACGGCGCCATCGGCTGCGCTCCCTCACAGCGCGATCTCCGCGTCCGGGCGGCGACGGTAGTCGGGCAGCGACCGTCTCCCGCGCGACGCCTCGCTCACCCAACTCGCAGATCGCGTGTGCCTGGATACGGTGAGCGCGGAGCCATCCTCGGCGACGCGCACGCCGTGTCGCTCGAAAGCTTCGCGGTAGAGGATGGCTCCATCGCCCAGCGCCATGCCACTGCTGCGAGACCGCGTGTTTGCCTCGGCCTGCTCGAGCAGCTCAGCCACTCGCATCGGCGCGAGCAGCCTGCGGCGCGATCAACTCCTGTCCGCCGTCGTAGGCCGCGACGAACACCTCGCCGCGACGTGCGTCGATCACCGCCAACGACGCCAGTGTGTCTCCGGCTTCTCGACGCGCGCTGTGGGCAGAGCGCCGCAGGCTCGACACCCCGACCAGCTCCACACCGAGCGATTGCGCCAAGCCTCGTGCCGTGGCCATCCCGATGCGCAGGCCTGTGAACGTCCCGGGTCCGACCCCGACGGCGATCCGCTCCGATGGCGGCCCAGTCGATGTCCGGCCTCGCGAAGCAGTCCGTTCGCCAACGGCAGCAACCGCGTGGCATGGCCCGGGACGCTGCCGCCCGCAGGGTCGTCGCGCGCCTGCAGCGTGGCCCGTCCGCTAGCCGCAAGCCCACAACCGTCGCTGGTGTGGCGGTGTCGAGCCCGAGCACGATCACTGGCGCCTGATGCTCACCGCGCTTGCCCGCTCGGGCGGACTCGAATCGGTCGGCGGTGGCTCGGGGTCGCACCCGTCGCGCACACACAATTCGATCGTCGCCTGTCGCCGCCCTCGTGGGTGAGAGTCACGAGCAGACGTGCGTCGCGCAACTCGGCGCCGCGCTCCTCGGGCCACTCCACGAATGCGATCGCTCCGGGGCGAGGTAGTCGTCGAGCAGCTCCGGCTCCTCCTCTCGAGAGCCGCCAGGCGGTAGAGATCCAGGTGCGACACGGTCACCTCCGAGCCCCGGTAGCGGTGACCGATCGAGAAAGTGGGGCTCGTGACCGCATCGCTGACTCCCAAAGCTTTCGCCGCGCCGCGCACAAGCGTGGTCTTGCCTGCTCCCAGCTCGCCGCGCACGAGCACTATGTCGCCCGGCTTCAGGGCAGCGGCCAGCTCGGCGCCCAGCGCCTCGGTTTGAGCTCGAATCCGAGGTCTCGACGATACGTGTCGCCACGAGAGAAGCCTAGTCCAACCAGTGCCGGCATCCGCGAACGCGGACCAGCTAACGACCGCACCAGCTAGCGCCGAAAAAAACGGCCGGCTCGCAGGAGAGGGAATCGCGAGCCGGCCGTGGTGCTTGGGAGGATGGAGATGAGACTCGGTATCGGCAGACCGTCCCGCCTGCTTTAGCGGCCGCACGAGTCCTTTCACCTCCATATACGAACGCCACGCCGATTTGGATGTCCCCCGCATGAAGCCGCCCAATTTGGGAGCTTCGGTCCCGCCCAGAGGAAGGTCCGCTCAGAGGAACTCAGAGGAAGCTCAGAGGAACTCAGAGGAAGCCTCAGAAGAGACCGAGTTGATCCCGGCTCCGGCTCGCTCCACCGCCCCAGCCGGTGCCTCCCAGCTCCGCCGAGCTGCCGCGGCCGACGCCCCACCTGGCGATTTCGCGTCCCCGACCCGGATCCGCGGACTCGTCCGGTCTGCGGTCTCCGATTGCTCCCGCGCGATTGCCACCTGCGCGAGCGCATCAGCTTCTCCCTCGATCGGCTGGGGCGGCTCGGATTGCGCCAGCAGCTCCGGCAGGCGCGCGAAGTCCTCGCGCAGCGTCTCGAGCATGCGCGGCGTGTACAGGGCCGCGGCGGGATGGAAGATCGGATAGAGCCGCACCGTGCGCCTGCCGAGCGTCAGCTCCTGCAGGTTTGCCGTGCAGGCGCGTGATCCCTGTCGGATCGTCCCGAGCAGCTTCGTGGAGAAGTTGCCCAGCGAGCAGATCACGCGCGGCTGGATCAGCTCGACCTGGCGGTAGAGATACTCGCGGCAGTTCTCGATCTCCAGCGGCAGCGGATCGCGGTTGCCGGGAGGACGGCACTTGAGCACGTTGGCGATAAAGACGTCCTTGCGCTCCATGCCGATCTCTTTGAGCAGCGTCTCCAGCAGCTTGCCCGCGCGACCGACGAACGGCAGTCCCTGCTCGTCCTCGCTGGCGCCCGGCGCCTCGCCGACGAACATCAGCTCGGCATTGGCGTTGCCGGCGCCGAAAACGACGCTCTTGCGCGTGGTGGCCAGCTCCTGGCAGCGCATGCACACGCTTGCCTGAGCGAAAACCTGCTTGAGGGCCTCGCGCCGCTGATCGATCTCCGCCGAAGACACAGCTGCGGATGGTAGTCACCGGCGCTCTTGCGCGGTATGCTTGAGTCCAGTCGCGACCGGTATCCCCCAGGGAACTGGACCGAGCCAGATGAACTTATCGATCTCCACATCGATTGGGCCCGTCGAGG
Source organism: uncultured Solirubrobacterales bacterium (assembly GCA_963715535.1). Classification (GTDB taxonomy): domain Bacteria; phylum Actinomycetota; class Thermoleophilia; order Solirubrobacterales; family Solirubrobacteraceae; genus Palsa-744. The sequence goes on from OY970251.1 coordinate 846,757, forward strand.
CCTGCAAGCCCATGAGGACACTGCGCACTGTGGGCGATGTTGCGGGAGGCGCTCGAGCCGGCCCGCCGAGCGAGGCCGCACGATCGGGCTGGTGCCGACGATGGGCGCGCTGCACGAGGGCCATCTCTCGTTGATCGACCGCGCGCGCGCCGAGTGCGACGTCGTTGTCGTGTCGCTGTTCGTGAACCCCGCCCAGTTCAACGAGCACGCCGACCTCGACCGCTATCCCGCGCCAGGAGGAGCGCGACCGCGAGCTGGCCGAGCGTGCTGGAGCGGACCTGCTGTTTGCGCCCGCCGCCGAGGAGGTCTACCCGAGCCGGCTTCTCGACCTCGGTCGAGGTGCTCGGCCTGACCGATCGCCTGGAGGGGGCCGTGCGCGGCGCGGCCACTTCCGCGGCGTCACGACCGTCGTTACGAAGCTCTTGAACATCGTCTCGCCCGACGTCGCCTACTTCGGCCAGAAGGACGCCCAGCAGGCGATCGTGATCCGACGCATGGTCGAGGACCTGAACATGACCGTGCGCATCGAGGCTTGCCCTACTGTGCGCGAAGCCGACGGGCTCGCGATGTCCAGCCGCAATGCACACTTGAGCCGCGAGGAGCGCGCTCAGGCGCTGGCCATGCCCCGCGCGCTTGCAGCCGCCGCTGCGGCCGTCACAGACGGCGAGCGCTCTGCCGATGCGCTGATGGCAGCGGCACGCGAGGCGATGAGCGCGTTCGACGTCGAGCCCGAGTACGTCGCGCTCGTGCAGCCCGGACACGCTCGATCCCGTCGCGCGCCTGGAGCGAGCCGGCGCTGCTCGCGATCGCGGCCCGGGTCGGCTCGACTCGGCTGATCGACAACGTGATCTTGGATCCTCCGGCACTGCAACGCCGCAATCCGACCCACAAACCCGACCTATCACACTACCGCGCCATCGCACGCGGCGAACCAAACTCCGTGCAACCACCGCAATTTGCAGCCGCTCAACAGCCGTCCATCCCCCTGCCCCCAACGTCAGCAAGCGACCCAAGAGAGGCCACCCTCGCATGCAGCGCGTGATGCTCAAGTCAAAGATCCACCGGGCCACCGTGACCGACTGCGACCTGCACTACGTCGGCTCGATCACGATCGACCCCGACCTGCTCGAGGCCGCGGACATCCTCGAGCACGAGCAGGTTCACGTTGTCGACGTCGACAACGGCGCCCGCTTCGAGACGTACACGATCGCCGGGCAGCGCGGCTCGGGCGACATCAAGGTCAACGGCGCCGCCGCGCGCCTCGTGCACCGCGGCGACACGATCATCGTCATCTCCTACGGGCAGTACGACCGTGCGGAGATGGAGCACTACGAGCCTCGCGTCGTGCACGTCGAGGCTCAAACCAATCGCATCATCACCGTCGACGACGCGGTGGCGACCCTGCTCAGCTCCCCGCCGGCCTCTTTCGAGACCGGCGCACAGGGGCTAGGCACGGCGTCAACCAGCGCCAGAGAGGACTCACCATGTCAAGCCATCCCAGCAATCCCAGCTCAGGACACCAAGGCAAGACGATGTCCGGCAGGCGTCGCGGCCTCGGTCGTCCCTCCGACCCCGGCCGCCTTCCCATGACCCTCCCGCTGCTCGCCGAGAAGAAGCGGCTCGGCGAGCCGATCGTGATGGTCACCGCCTACGACTACCCCAGCGCGCGTGCCGCCGAGGCCGGCGGCGTCGATCTCGTGCTCGTCGGCGACTCGGCCGCCACCACGATCCTCGGCTACAACTCGACCACGCCGGTCGACCTCGACGACATGCTGGTGCTCGCGCGGGCAGTGCGGCGCGGGTTGAACACGCCTTTGATGATCGGCGATCTGCCGTTCGGCTCGTATGAGATCAGCGACGAGCAGGCGGTTGCGAGCGCTGTGCGCATGGTCAAGGAGGCCGGTTGCGACGCGGTCAAGCTCGAGGGTGGCGGCCCCGCCTCCGCGAGTCGCGCGCGCGCGATCATCGGCGCCGGCATTCCCGTGATGGGACATGTCGGACTGACCCCGCAGAGCTCAACCGCGCTCGGCGGCTGGAAGGCCCAGGGTCGCACCGCCGACGGCAGCTGCACGCATCGCCTCGGAGGCGTTGGCGCTGCAGGGCAGCGGCTGCTTTCGCGATCGTGTTCGAGGCGATCCCGAGCGCCGTCACCAAGGAGCTGATGCCGCACCTCGAGGTGCCCGTGATCGGCATCGGCGCCGGACCCGACACCGACGGTCAGGTGCTCGTGTTCCACGACCTGCTCGGCATCCGCGACGGGCTCGGGCCGCGCTTCGTCAAGCGCTACGCCAACATCCAGCAGGAGATGGACGCGGGCGTCGGCGCCTACGCCGAGGACGTGCGCTCAGGCCGCTACCCGGGGCCGGAGCACGGCTACTCGATCGACGCAGGCGAGTTGGCGGAGCTGCACACCTTGTTGGCGTAATCGATCTGCCGGATCGTCCGTGCGGGCGATCCGGCAGCAATCGAGAACGGCTCGAGGTCTTTGGTGACGACGCTGTTGGCGCCGATCACGCAGCGCTCGCCGATACTCACACCGCTGGTGACGACCACGTTGGCTCCCAGCCAGCAGTTGTCGCCGATCCTGGTCGGGCCCTTGCTCTCGAAGCCCTGCCAGGTGATCGGCTTCTCGGGATCGTCGTAGCGATGGCTGGCAGTCCGACACGAAGCAGCCGTTGGCAAGCATGCAGTGATCGCCGATCTCCACCAGCTGCTCGGCGGCGACCATCACGCCCATGTTCAGGAACGTGCCGCTGCCGATGCGCACACGCGCGCTGCCGGGCATCGTGATCCACACGCCGGGCTCAAACAGCGTGTGCGCGCCGATCTCCAAGCGTCCCTCGCGCAGCGCCCCCAAAACATCGCCATGGAGCGGCCAGCGCGCGAACGCTTCGCGGCGCATGAACTCGCGGTGGATCGCCATGCGATTCCAGGGCAGCGAATTGCGCTCATACCAGCGCCACTTCTGTGTCCACAACCACGCCCTGGAAGCCTTACTCCTCATGGAGCATGAGGAGTAAGGAGTGGTATCGGGATGAGGATGGGAACGCCCATTCCTCACGGAACACGAGGAGTGGGGAGTGGGAATAGAGTGGCATGGCGGCTAGCTCGCTCACGCGCGCACCGCCGACTTCGCCTTGCGCTTCGCGGTGGATGCGCCATTGGACGACGTGCCGTTTGTGCTCGCCTTCTTGGCCTTGACCGTACGCGCGCGCGGCTTGGCCTTCGGCTTGGGCACGAGCAAGTCGCGCAGGAACTCGCCCGTGTGCGATCCGCGCTCGGCCGCGACCTCCTCCGGGGTGCCGGCGGCGATCACCATGCCGCCCTCCTCTCCCCCCTCCGGGCCCATGTCGATCAGACGGTCGGCGCACTTGATCACGTCGAGGTTGTGCTCGATCACGACCACGCTGTTGCCGGCGTCCACGAGCCGCTGCAACACCTCCAGCAGGCGCTGCACATCGGCGAAGTGCAGGCCCGTCGTGGGCTCGTCGAGGATGTACAGCGTGCGGCCGGTGGCGACCTTCGAGAGCTCGGTGGCGAGCTTCACGCGCTGGGCCTCTCCGCCGGACAGCGTGGTAGCGGGCTGGCCGAGGCGGATGTAGCCGAGGCCGACGGCGTCCAGTGTCTCCAGGCGACGACGAATCTTGGGGATGTGCTCGAAGAAGTGCAGCGCCTCCTCGACCGGCATCGCCAAGCACCTCGGCGATGCTCTTGCCCTTGAACTTCACCTCTAGCGTCTCGCGGTTGTAGCGGCGCCCGTCGCACTGCTCGCACGGCACGTACACGTCAGGCAGGAAGTGCATCTCGATCTTGATCTGCCCGTCGCCGCGGCACACCTCGCAGCGCCCGCCCTTCACGTTGAAGGAGAAGCGCCCCGGCTTGTATCCGCGCGCGCGCGCCTCCTGGGTCTTTGAGAAGAGGTCGCGGATCACGTCGAACAGGCCCGTGTAGGTGGCGGGGTTCGAGCGCGGCGTGCGCCCGATCGGCGACTGGTCGACCGCGATGATCTTGTCGAGCTGATCGAGGCCGTTGATCGCGCGGTGCGCTCCCGGCCGTTGGCGCGCCCGGTGCAGGCGGTTGGCCACCGCCTTGTAGAGCACTTCGTTGACGAGCGTCGACTTACCCGAGCCTGAGACGCCGGTAACGCAGGTGAGCGTGCCGAGCGGCACGTGCACGTCGACGTCGCGCAGGTTGTGCTGGCTGGCGCCGAGGATCTCCACGTAGCCGATCGGCGTGCGCCGCTTCTCCGGCACCTCGATCGTGCGTGTGCCCGCGAGGAACTGCCCGGTCAGCGACTGCTTCACCTTTTGCACCTGCGCGCTGTCCCCTGCGCGACGATCCACCCGCCGTGCTCGCCCGCACCGGGCCCCAGGTCGACCAGATGATCGGCGTAGCGCATCGTCTGCTCGTCGTGCTCCACCACGATCACCGTGTTGCCGAGGTCGCGCAGGCGCTCAAGCGTCGCAATCAGCTTCGCGTTGTCGCGCTGGTGCAAGCCGATCGAGGGCTCGTCCAGGATGTACAGCACCCCCACGAGCGAGGAGCCGATCTGGGTCGCCAAACGGATGCGCTGCGCCTCGCCTCCCGAGAGCGTGGAGGCCGCACGATCCATCGACAGGTAGCCGATCCCCACGTTCTCGAGGAATTGCAGGCGCTCTGAGATCTCGCGCAGGATCAGCCGCGCGACGTGGCGGTCGGTTTCCGAGAGCTCAACCTCATCCAGCCACGCGAGCGCTCGGCGGGCCGAGAGCGCGCAGAAGTCCTCGATCCGGGTGCCCGCGACGAGCACAGCCCGCGACTCCGGGCGCAAACGCGCGCCGCCGCACTCCGGGCACGCGCGCAGCGACATGAACTCCTCGATCTTTTCGCGCGTCCACTCCGAGTCGGTCTCGCGGTAGCGGCGCTGAAGGTTTGAGATGACTCCCTCGAAGCGGGTGCCGTAGGAGCGCGTGCGCCCGAAGCGGTTGCGGTAGGTGATCTGCAGCGGCTCCCCGTTGGTTCCCGTCAAAAACAGGTCGCGATGCTCCTGCGGGAGGTCTTCCCATGGCGCCCCCAGGTCGACCTTGTAGCGCTTGGCGATCGCCTCGGTCACCTGCTCGTAGTAGTTGGACGCGCTGTTCGACCACGGCGCAATCGCTCCTTCGCCGACCGACAGAGTCGGATCGGGCACGACCAAATCGGGGTCGATCACCATTTGCGAGCCCAGGCCCGTGCAGCGCTCACACGCTCCGTGGGGGGAGTTGAACGAGAAGATTCGCGGCTCCAACTCGATCAGCGACGGTCCGTGCTCAGGGCACGCAAACTTCTCGGAGAACGTGAACAGCGAGCCCGGTGGCGGCTTCTCGCCCGGGACTATCTGCGAGGAGGGCCGCCTTCACTCCCAAAGCACCCGACGAATGCGCACGGCTGGTTCCCGCGTCCCGCACGCCATCCCCTCCCCCATCATCACCAGCTTTGGAGGATCCGACGACCTCGATCTCGACCAACCCGTCCGCGAGACCCACCGCGGTCTCGATCGAGTCCGCCAGGCGCTTGCGGACGTCGTGGCGCATCGCCAAGCGATCCACCACGACCGAGATGTCGTGCTTGTAGCGCTTGTCGAGCACGATCGACTCCTCCAACATCCTGATGCGCCCGTCGATCTTCACGCGCGCGAAGCCGTCCGCGCGCATCTCCTCCAGCAGCTTGCCGTACTCGCCCTTGCGACCCCGCACCGCCGGCGCCAGCACCATGAAGCGCGTCCCCTCCGCCAACTCCATCGTCTGATCGATGATCTGCTCGGCCGACTGGCCTGCGATCGGACGCCCGCAGATAGGACAGTGCGGCTTACCCACGCGCGCCCACAGCAGACGCAGGTAGTCGTAGATCTCGGTCACGGTCCCCACCGTCGAGCGCGGATTGCGCGAGGTCGTCTTCTGGTCGATCGAGATCGCCGGCGACAATCCCTCGATCGAGTCCACGTCGGGCTTGTCCATCTGGCCCAAGAACTGGCGTGCGTAGGCCGACAGCGACTCCACGTAGCGACGCTGGCCCTCCGCGTAGATCGTGTCGAACGCGAGGCTCGACTTGCCCGAGCCGGATAGACCGGTGATCACGACGAGGGCGTCCCTGGGCAGCTCCAGGGAGATGTCCTTCAGGTTGTGCTCGCGCGCGCCGCTCACGACGATCTTGTTGCTCTGGGGCATGTGCGCAGCCATTGTAGAAGTACGAACAGACGTTCGCGTGCAGCCTATCTTTGGCGACACCATATGGTGTATACTGATGTCGTGCCACGTACTCAGGTATACATAGGCGAGGAAGAACTTGAGGCACTCGATAATGCGGCGCGAACCGCTGGTGCGTCGCGATCGGAGTTGATCCGTCGCGCGGTCCGCGAGTCCTATGGATTGAAGACCAAGGCTGACCGCATTCGGGCACTGCAGGCAAGCGCCGGCTTGTGGAAGGGACGTAATTTTACCGGTGCAGAGTACGCAGATTCCATGCGCGGCGACTTGAACGATCGCCTCGCTCGCCTCGGCCTGCAGTGAAGCTCATCGATACGACCGTCGCGGTTGACCATCTACGCGGCACGGCACCTGCCGTCGCACTCATGACCGGTTTGGTCGAACAGGGCGAGACACTCGCCGCTAGCGAGCTTGTTCGTTTCGAGTTGCTCGCTGGTGTCAAGCCGAGTGAGGCTGATGCTCTTGAGCGCTTTTTCGCGTCGCTCCTCTGGCTCGGCGTGGACGAGGACATCACGCGCACGGCCGGTTCGCTGGCCCGCAAGCACCGCAAGTCCCGCGGCATCGATGACGCCGACTACCTGATCGCGGCCACCGCGATCGTCGCCGACGCCGACCTGCTCACGACCAACGTGCGCCATTTCCCGATGTTTGACAGGCTCACTCCACCGTACTGAACTGACGCACCAAATCGGGCGACCCGCGATATGCTCAGCCCCATGGAAGATCCTGGCCTCCCGATCTCCTACGAGGTGCTCGACCCCGGTACCCCTGTCTACAGCAGCGACGGCGAGCAGATCGGCGAGGTCACGCACGTGCTCAGCGTGCCCGAGGAGGACGTCTTCGACGGGATCGTGATCGCCGAGCACGTAGGCCACGACGAGCACCGCTTCGCCGACGCCGACGACGTTGAGGCGATCCACGAGCACGCGGTCACGCTCAGGCTCGACACCGCCGCCTGCGGCGACCTGCCAGCGCCGAGCGAGAATCCCGCGGTCATGAAGGACGACCCGGCCGAGGGCGCTCCTGGCATGTCCGACAAGCTGCACCGCGCCTGGAACCTGATCTCCGGCAAGTACTGAGCGGCGCTGACCAGAAGCGCAGCGACATCGAGATCGTCCACCGTCAAACGCGGGCGTTGGACATCTCTGCTCTGACGCCTTGCTTGTTCTCCAGCCAAGGGGCACAGGGATACGGCGAATCCCGATCAGGCGATAAATCTGAGTCTTTATCGCATACACTCGCGCCACAAGTGGCAGGCGATCAACTACGCGATGGCTGAAAAGACCTGGACACGTAAGGAGGTGGGACATGGCACAAGAAGTCGAGTTCGGCAAAGGCGGAGCGGGGAAGATCAGAAGCTTTTGGGTAGGCCTAGGGCTGACGGTCCTGACGCTCGGGATCTACTATTTCTGCTGGTATTACTTCGTCAACGACGAGCTCAAGGACATCGGAATTGCCGAGGATGACCAGAACCTCGCGCAGTCAAGTCCCGCTCAGTCGGTTCTCGCGGTGCTCATCGGCGGATGGTTGATCGTCCCCCCGCTGCTGTCGGTCTACAACTACGGGCAACGCATCAAGCGGGCACAACGCCTCGCCGGCGTCGAGCGTCACGAGCAGATCGACCCGACAATGGCCTTCCTGCTCTATTTCCCCGGTGGCCTACTGATCATTCCCTTGTTCATCCACTACTGGTATGTCACCAAGCATCAGAACATGGCGCTGCGCGCGGTCGCAGGAGAGTCACATGCAGGCGAGCCGTTGACCGTGGGGGACTGAGCTTCCCGAGCGTCCCTACCCTTCGATAGCCGCGTAAACCTCGTCCAGCAGACGCTCGGGCTCGGCGATCTCGAAGTTCTCCGCGAGATACCGACCCGTGTCTTGGCGCGAATCGCCGTTGAGCGCCATGTTGAGCGCCACCAGGCGCGCACCATCGAGGTCGCCGGCGAGCGTCTGTTCGCCGGACTCCTCTGGGACGAACAGCGGCTCCTCGTGTGCCGGAGGCTCGCCCGCGAGCGGCTCCGGCTCTGTGGCCGCGTCCACGTAGGACTGAGCCGCCAACTCGACGTCCGGCTCGGCGTGAGATCCGACCAATGCCTCAGCCGGCGTTGCCACCGGTTGGAGCCGGTTCACGCCGCTCTCGCCGAGATCCGCGTTCGCGGGCGGCCCGCCTACGGCCACGCCACCCCTGCCGCTCGGGACGCGCCCCGCCGCCGCGTCATACAGCGCCTCCATCTCGGCCTCAACTGTCGTGAGATCGCCAGCGAGGCGGCCGGCGCCGGCGCGCAGACTCTCCACCAAGGTTCGTGTCTCCCCATCGATCGAGCCGACCCGGGCGAGCAGCACCTCGCTTGCTTGGGAGACCGCCGCCACGTGCTCGCGTGCGCGGGCGATCGCCTCCTCGCGGGTCCGTCGCGCGTCGGCGTCGGCTGCCTCGCGCACCCGTTGTGCGTCCCGAGCCGCCTCGCTTTGGATCGTCTCCGCCGTGGCCTGAGCGGCCTCGAGGATGCCCTGCACCTGTGTGCCGGCCACCGAGGCGAGCGACTCCTGGCCGCGGTGCTCGGCCTCGCGCTGAAACTCCTCCACCTCGGCCGACAGCGCGCGCAGGTGGGCGTCCACGGTCGCCGGGTCATACCCACGGCGCACTATCGGGAAGTCACGCCTCTCGATCTGCTGACGGTCAAGCTCCACGGCACGTCATCCTATGCGACCTCGCCCGCCGGGGTCTCGTCTGTCTCCGTCTGCGCCGCCAGCCCCTCGCTCGCGTGGACCTCACGCAGCTCCCGCCGTAGCTCCCTGATCTCGTCGCGCAATTGCGCGGCGTACTCGAAGCGAAGGTCGTCGGCCGCGGCGATCATCTCCTCCTCGAGCTCCACCACCATCCGCTCGAGCTCGTGCTGTGGCATCTCCTTCGCCTTCGCCCTCGCCGCCTTCTAGCGCCGGCGACCCTTCGGCACCTTCGACTCGGCCTGCAGGAACTCGGCGATGTCGGAGATCCCCTTGACGATGCTCGATGCGGTGATCCCGTGCTCCTCGTTGTAGGCGACCTGGATCTCGCGCCTGCGGTCGGTCTCCTCGATCGCGGCCTTCATCGCCTTCGTCTCCTTGTCGGCGTACATCAACACCTTCCCCTTCACGTTGCGCGCCGCGCGGCCGATCGTCTGGATCAGCGAGGTCTCTCCGCGCAGGAAACCCTCCTTGTCGGCGTCGAGGATCGCCACCAGCGACACCTCGGGTAGATCGAGTCCCTCGCGCAGCAGGTTCACGCCGACGAGCACGTCGTATTCGCCGAGCCGCAGGTCGCGGATGATCTGGATGCGCTCCAGCGTGTCGATCTCCGAGTGCAAGTAGCGCACCTTGAAGCCCATCTCAAGCAGATACTGGGAGAGGTCCTCGCTCATCTTCTTCGTGAGGGTCGTCACGAGCACGCGCTCGTTCACGTCCACCCGCTTGCGGATCTCGTTCATCAGATCGTCGATCTGGTTCTTGGTCTCGCGCACGTCGATCTCGGGATCCACCACCCCGGTGGGCCTCACGATCTGCTCCACGATTCGCTGCGAGCGCGTGCGCTCGTACTCGCCCGGCGTGGCCGACACGAACACGAGCTGCGGCGTGATCGAGAGGAACTCGTCAAACGTCTGCGGGCGATTGTCCATCGCGCTCGGCAACCTGAAGCCATAGTCCACGAGCGTGCTCTTACGCGAGCGATCGCCCTCGAACATGCCCCCGATCTGCGGCACCGTCTGGTGGGACTCGTCGATGAAGCACACGAAATCCTCGGGGAAATAGTCGATCAGGCAGTACGGCCGCTCGCCCGGCTTGCGCCCGTCGAGGATGCGCGAGTAGTTCTCGATCCCCGAGCAGAAGCCCATCTCGCGCAGCATCTCCATGTCGTACTGGGTGCGCTGGCGCAAGCGGTGGGACTCGAGCTGCTTGCCATCGGCCTCCAGTTGCTCGCAGCGCTCGTTCAATTCCCTGCCGATCGCCGCCACCCCGTCCTCGATCGTGCCCTCCTTGACGTTGTAGTGGGTAGCAGGCCAGATCGCCACATGCTCCAGGTCGTCGGCGATCAACTCTCCGGTGAGCGGGTCGAAGTGCTGCAGGCGCTCGACTTCGTCGCCGAACAACGTCGCACTGAACGCAGTCTCGGCGTAGGCCGGGAACACCTCGAGCGTCTCCCCCTTCACCCTGAATGTGCCGCGAGAGAGCACGGTGTCGTTGCGCGTGTATTGAATCGAGACGAGCTTGCGCAGCAGCTTGTCGCGGTCGATCTCCTCGCCGCGACGCAATATCTGCATGTTCATCTCATACGTCTCGGGCGAGCCGAGACCGTAGATGCACGACACAGACGCCACCACGATCACGTCGCGCCGCGCGAACACCGCGGCGGTGGCGGCGTGCCTGAGGCGATCGACCTCCTGGTTGATCGCCGAATCCTTCTCGATGTAGAGATCCCGGCTGGGCACGTACGCCTCGGGCTGGTAGTAGTCGTAGTAGGAGACGAAATACTCGACCGCATTCTCGGGGAAGAACGTGCGGAACTCGTTGCACAACTGGGCGGCGAGCGTCTTGTTGTGGGCGATCACAAGCGAGGGCTTCTGCACCTCGGCGATCACACCGGCCATCGTCATCGTCTTGCCGGTGCCGGTCGCGCCGAGCAAGGTCTGGAAGCGATCGCCCCCGCGCACGCCCTCCGACAGCGCGTCGATCGCCTTCGGCTGGTCGGCGGTGGGCGTGAACGCCGGATCGAGCTTGAACGGTGGCATCGCGCTCTACGTTAGCCCGAGCTGGCGCGGATACAGCTTGCGGTATTCGGCCTGGACGCGCATCACCGTTCGACGTACGCCCGCGTCTCGGGAAAGGGGATTTCAGCCGCGGTCAAGCTGTGTCCTTGTTCTTTTGCCGCCGCCACCCACCCGTCGACGTTCGACAGGCCGCCGTTGTATGCGGCCACCGCCTCCAGCTCGTTGCCTTCGTAGTGATCGAGCAGATAGCGCAGATACCAACTGCCATAAGCCACGTTGATCTTCGGCGTGGCCAGATCGCTTGTCGTGAACCGCACACCGCCGGACAGGTGAGCGATGTATTCGGCGGTCGTGGGCAACAGCTGCATGAGTCCCAAGGCCCCCGCTGAGGAGGTTCGCGGTTCGAACTTCGTCTCCGCGTAGATCACCGCAGCGATCAACGCGGGGTCGAGATGCTTTTCGCTCGCCTGTTCGCGAATCACCGTCACGTCGCTGAGCGGCAAGCTCTTGCCCGGCAGTGCGTGCTCGATGCGCGCCACCAGCGCGACCGCGAGCGCGACCACGATCGCAAACGCCACGATCGCCTTCACGAACCGGCGCGCACCACGCGCGAAGGGACCATGTCCTTGCGCGCGTCGACTCGACGCATAGACGGCGCGGCCGCGCCGACCGCGAGCGGCCGCCGGAGACCGTTGCGCACTCATCCCGATAGCTTGCCAAGCACGTCGGCCAGCTCGCGCCGCAAGTCGGCTTCGGTGCCGTCGTTGTGCACCACAAACGTCGCACGCCGCGCCTTCTCCTTCTGTGAGAGCTGGCGCGCCGCACGCTCGTCGGCAAGTGCGTGGCCGCGTCCGGCAGCCCTCTCAGCGCGCGTGTCCTCCTGCGCGATCACGGCGATCGTCGCGTCAAAGCCACCCTCCATTCCCGCCTCGAACAGCAGCGGCACCTCCACGACCGCGGCCTTCGGCGGTGGACGCAGCGCACGCACGGACTCGAGCCACGCGGCAATCCGCGCGCCGACGAGCGGCCACAAGAGGCTCTCCAGCCATCCACGGTCCTCCTCGCCGCCCGCGAACGCTCTTGCCGCGACCGCCGCCCGATCGACAACCCCGTCCGGCGCGACCTCTGAGCCCCAACGCTCCACAATCGCATCCAGTACCCGTTTGTCGCGGTACAACTCGTGCACGACCGCATCGGTCGACAGCACCTGCGCACCGAGCCCTCGCAGTGCCCTCAGAGCAGTCGACTTGCCCGCTCCCATACCGCCGGTGAGTCCGACGAACGGCGCCACGGGCTGCACCGGCCCTCGGACCCTCGTCAGTCTTGTGTCTGCTCGCCGGCGGACTGCTCGTCCGCGGACTGATCGGCCTCGGCGGCCGGCTCCTCGGATGCGGCCCCCGCGACAGGCTCCTGCTCGGCTGTCTCGGCGACGGGCGCCTCCGATACAGACTCCTCCGCGGCAGCCTGTTCCTCAGCGGGCGCCTCTGTCGTCGCAGCTTCCGCGACAGCCGGCTCCTCGACCACCTGCTCGGCGACCGTGGACTCCTCGACAGCGGGCTCGACGACGGCAGGCGCCTCCACAGCAGGTGCCTCCGCGACGGGCTCGGCGACGGCAGTTGCCTCAACAGCAGGCGCTTGCGCAACGACCTCGGCGGCGGCCTGATCGGCGGCAAGCTCGCCGGCGTCCTCTCCCACGGCGACGTCGAGCGAATCCTCCAGCACGACCTGCTCCTCGGCGACAGCCTCCGGCTCAGCCGGCGAAGCGGCCGGCGCATCGGGCCGGGGCAGCGGCAGGATCTGATCCTCCACGCGCTTGGCCGACAGCGACAGACGCCGACGCTCGGAGTCGATCTCGAGGATCTTCACGCGGATCTCATCGCCCGGGTGCACGATCTCGCGCGGGCTCTCGACATGGTGGCCGGCGAGCTCTGAGATGTGCACCAAGCCCTCGACACCGTCGAGCACCTCCACGAACGCACCGAACGTGACGACCTTCGTGACCTTGCCGGCGAGCTCGTCGTTGACGTTGTAGGTGTCCACGATCCGCTGCCACGGGTCTTCCTGGGTCTGCTTGAGACCGAGCGAGATGCGCTGGCGGTCGCGATCGATGTCGAGCACCTTCACCTGCACTGTGTCGCCGATGTTGAGGATCTCGCTCGGATGATTCACGTGCGACCAAGAAAGCTCCGAGATGTGGATCAGGCCGTCGATCCCATCGAGGTCCACGAATGCGCCGAAGTCCACGATGTTGGAGATCTGACCCTCCACCACGAGGCCGGGCTGCAGGCGGTCGAGAATCTGCTGGCGCACCTCCTTGCGCTCCTCCTCGAGCACCGCGCGGCGCGAGAGCACCACGTTGTTGCGCGAACGGTTGAGCTCGATCACCTTTGTCTCGATCTGCGTGCCGAGATACTCGTCGAGGTTCGGCACGCGCCTGATGTCAACCAGCGAAGCGGGCAGGAAGCCGCGCACCCCGAGATCGATGATCAGACCGCCCTTGACGACCTCGATGACCGAGCCGATCACCGGCTCGCCCGACTCGGCGGCGGCCTCGATGCGCCGCCACGCCTTCTCGAAGCGGGCGCGCTTCTTGGACATGATCAGGCGTCCGTCCTGATCCTCCTTGGTGAGGACCATCGCGTCGACCTCCTCGCCGAGCGACACCTCCTCACGCGGATCGACCGACTTGCGAATCGACAGCTCGCCGGCGGGAATGACTCCCTCGGACTTGTAGCCGATGTCGACCAGCACCTCGTCCTTGTCGATGCGCACGACATTGCCCGTCACGACCTCGCCCTCCTCGAAGGGCTGCATCGTGGCGTCGTAGTTGGGGACTATCTGCCCGTCGATTTCGAGCAGCAGTCCGTTTGACCCCTCGACCACATGGGCCTGGGGATTCTCTATAAGGGTTTGCACCGGTCGAAGCCTAGCGCAGCATCGTCGCCTGGGGCCTGGACCCCACAGCCGCGGTGTGGCTCGATTGCGATCGACAGGCTCCGCCAGGCCCAGCGACCCCCCGTGCCATCCGCACGGGGCCCGTGGGAATCGATGGGGTAAATATCATTGACCGTCGATGCCGGTTAGAGCGACCAAGCGCGGGGCGCAGCGCACGCCGTTGCAACGCGATTGCGACGTGCTCGTGTGTGGGGCTTCGTTTGGCGGCCTTGCGCTTGCCCGCGAGCTATCGGGAACCGGCGCACGTGTGCTCGTGATCGATCGTTACGAGATCGGAGAGCGCCAGACCTCGGCCTGCGGCATCCCGACCGGCTGGCTGGAAGCAATGGATCTTCAGGGCTCGTTGCGCCAGACCTTCGGCGAGCTGGTAGTGCACACGCCTTGGGCCACGGCGCGCTGGCAGTTGCCCTGGACGTTCTCGACGTTCGACTATCGCGAGCTGTGCGCGCTGCTGTGGAGCCAGGCCCCGCCGAGCGACACCGAGTTCGAGACGGCGACGGTGAGCGGCCGCGACGGGCACACCGTGCACACCGACCGCGGAGACCTCACGGCGCCATTGATCGTGGATGCGCTCGGCTGGCGTCGAGTGCTGTCCAACGCTGCCGCGATCCAGCCCCCGAACGCACGCCTCTCGCGGGGCCTGGAGGTCCATCCGGACGGCACAGGCGAGGAGCTGGAGCTGTGGATCGACCCCAAGTACATACGAGCCGGTTACGCGTGGAGCTTTCCGGCGACCGACGAGGTGCGCGTGGGCGTCGGCTCGTTCTGGCCCTCCCATCACGTCAAGGAGCCGACCGTACGCCTGGCCGAGCGATCTGGGACTATCGGCCGGCGGTTACCAGGGGAATTGGATCCCCCACCAACTGCGACCCGCGATCGAGGATGGGGTGTTCTTCGTCGGCGACTCGGCCGGACACTGTCTGCCGCTGACCGCGGAGGGGATTCGCACGGCGTTCTATTTCGGCATCGCGTGCGCCCGCGAGCTGCGTCCTGTGCTCGAAGGCCACGCCACGCGCGAGCAGGCACTCGCCGCTACGGCGCGTTCTCCGACGCGCACGAGCGCAAGTACCGCTGGTTGCTGAACACCCAGCGCGCCATTGGGCAGCTCACGCCGACTCCGGCGGTCACGGTGCTGACTCGCACGCTCGCCTCTGAGCGCGTGTGCACGTGGGCGTTCAACCGTTACCTGGATATCGCCCCACCGTCGTTTGTGGGTGCGAGGCCACGCCAAACCGGCGGGCCGGTGCATATCCCCGCGACGGCCACCGCCTGAGTCCTCACCGTCTGCGCGCCTTGCATCAGGACGCGATCTCCCCCAGTGCCTGCGCCAACCGTCGGATGCCCTCCTCGATCGCCGGCTCCGCGAGGTTGGCGTAACCCAGGATCAGACCGTCGTGAACTGGCCTTGGCTCCATGAAGGCATAGCCAAGCGGATACACGCCCACCGAGCGGCTTCGCGCGGAGCTGACGATCTCGAGCCCGTTGACCGGACGCTCGAGCCGCACAATCGCGTGCAGCCCGGCCGCCAGGCCGGTTACCCGAGCGCCGGGGAGATGACGTGCCAGCGCCAGTACGAGCGCGTCCCGCCGCGCACGGTAGCGCCGGCGTGCGGTGCGCATGTGCCGATCGTAGGCACCACTCTCCATCAGCCGCGCCAGCGCGAGCTGATCCAGCGTCGGACAGCCACCGTCGGACAGCGCCTTGGCCCCAACCACGGCGTCGAGGAGGCGCGCGGGAAGCACAAGCCAACCCAAGCGCAGAGCGGGAGCGAGCGTCTTGCTGACCGTCCCCATGTACACCACACGATCTGGCGCCAGCCCCTGCATAGCGGCCAGTGGCGGGCGGTCATAGCGATACTCGGCGTCGTAGTCGTCCTCCACGATCACGCCCTCCGTATCGCCCGCCCAACGGAGCAGCGCGGCACGGCGCGAAGGCGACAGCCCCACCCCTGTCGGCGACTGATGCGCGGGCGTCACGAGCACCGCATCGATCCGCCCGCCGTCGCGGGCCAGCGAGGGCAGGTCCGCGACGCTGGCTCCCTCCGCGTTGACAGGGAGCGCCGCAAGCGAAGCTCCGTGGGCGATCATGATCGCGCGATGCGGTGGCAGACCCGGATCCTCAACCGCGATACGCGGCTCTCCGAGGGCTCTCGCAAGCAGCGCAAAGCCCTGCGCGGCGCCTGAGCAGATGACGATCGCTCGGGGATCGGCGACCACGCCGCGAACGCGGCGCAGATGCGCGGCGATCGCGAAGCGCAGCTCGGGCGCGCCGCGCGGGTCGGGATAGCCGAACTCCCGATCTGGGGCCTCTCGCAGCACTTCACGCATGGCGCGCAGCCATGCGTTCCTGGGAAACGTGGCCAAGTCCGGGTATCCGGGGAAGAAGTCGAACGCGGGCATGCCCTGGGCGACCTCGACGGTCGACTCCGACGGCGCAGCCGCCGTCTCGGCCACAAACGTGCCGGCGCCCGGCCTCGCAAGCAGATAGCCCTCGGCCAGCAGTTGCGCGTAGGCATCGACCACCAGCCGTCGCGATACACCGAGGTCGGCCGCCAGCACACGCGTCGCCGGAAGCCGGGCGCGGGCCAGCAAACGCCCTGAGCGCACCGCGTCTCGCAGACCATCCTCGAGCTGGGCACGCAGCGGACGACGTGCCTCGCGGTCGAGCGTCAGCAGCAACTCCGGTCCGGAATTGGTTCCCATATTGGATGTCAAAGTGGTCCTTTACGGGGCACCACAACCACCATATCGTGGGTAGGACCCAGCCAGACAGCGCGACGCTGCGCGATCGACGACCGAAGGAGCCAGAGATGAGCAGGATCGAAGGCGTTCCCGCCAACAAAGCCAGTCCGCTTGTGCGAATCATCTACCGCATGGTCCGCCGCGAACTCGGACGCTTGACCGGCAAGCGCGAGCTCACGCCTGACATTCCCGTGCGTGCGCATCGCACCTCACTGCTCGTCGGCTATGGGCTGTTCGAGAGCGCGGTGGCCCGCAGACCGCGCGTCGACGCGCACCTACGCGGGCTCGTGCAACTCAAGTCCGCTGTTATGCAGGGCTGTGAGATGTGTCAGGACATCGGCTCCCAGCAGGCGCTGGCGTGGGGCGTCAGCCAGCAGCAGGTGGGCGAGCTCTACCGCTACCGCGAGAGCCCGCACTTCGACGAGACCGAGCGGCTGGTGCTCGACCTGGCGGTGGGCATGACCTTGACCCCGGTGCAGGTCGGCGACGAGCTGTTCGCCGAACTGCGCTTGCGCTTCGACGACGCCGAACTGGTCGAGCTCGTCAACCTGATCGCCGTGGAGAACCTGCGCTCGCGCTTCAACGCGGCCTTCCAGCTGCCGTCCGTGGGCTTCAACGAAGGGGCTGTTTGCGCCCGCATGGAGGGCCCACGCGCGACCGTGGGCGACGAGCCAGTCGAACTCGGTATGCCGTTCGCGACCGCCTGAGCAGCCTCACAACAAAGCGCCCCGACCGCTGGCGAATCCTACCGACGCACGACCAGCGCAACACCCGCCACGAGCAGCACGAGGCCGAGAATCCGCGTGGTGCCGATCGGCTGCTTGGCGATCCCCAGCAGGCCGAAGCGGTCGATCAGCACAGCGGCGGTGAGTTGGCCGGTGATCACCACAGCCGTTAGAGCGCTGACGCCGAGCGTGGGCACCGTGAGGATCGCAACCGTCACATAAGCCGCCCCCAGCAGGCCGCCCACGAACGCCCACCAGGGAGCCTTGCCGACATTGGCGAGACTGCCGAACCCAACGCTTGAGAGCGAGACGATCAGCAGCAGCGCAACCGTGCCGACCGTGAACGAGACGGCGGCGGCGGGAACGGCGCCAACGGCGCGGCCAAGACGCGCGTTGACCGCCGGCTGCGCGCCGACCAGCACGCCGGCGACCGCCACCAGCCCGACCGCCAGCAGGCGGCTCACTTGGCCTCGAGCCAGTTGCGCCCGACTCCCACATCCACGGCAAGCGGCGGGGAGTGATCCCACACGCCCGTCATCTCCCGTTCGATCAGCTCGCGCGCCGCGTCGATGTGCTCGGGTGGCGCTTCAAACAGCAGCTCGTCGTGGATCGTGAGGATCAGACGGGTGGAGAAGTCGCTCTCGCGCAGAGCGTCGTGACAGCGCACCATCGCAAGCTTGATGATGTCGGCCGCCGTGCCCTGGATCACGGTGTTGACGGCCAGCCGCTCGCCGAGCGTGCGCACCTGATAGTTGCGGGCCTGCAGCTCGGGGATCTGGCGGCGGCGGCCCCACAGCGTCTTGACGTGACCCTCCTCCTTGGCCGACTCGATCGTCTCGGCGATAAAGGCCGCCACGCGCGGGAAGCGCTCCAGATAGGCGTCGATGAAGGCTTTGGCCTCCTCCAGGGGGATGTTGAGGCGGTCGGCGAGTCCATAATCGGAGAGCCCGTAGACGATCCCGTAGTTGATCATCTTCGCCTTCGAGCGCATACCCGGGTCGATTTTGTCGGCGTCGACCTCGAACACCTGTGAGGCCGTCGCCGTGTGCACGTCCTCCCCGCGCTTGAAGATCTCCACCAACACCGGCTCCTGGGCGATGTGCGCCAGCACGCGCAGCTCGATCTGCGAGTAGTCGGCGGAGATCAGCAAGCGTCCCTGCTCGGCCTCGAAGCAGCCCCTGATCTCGCGACCCAAGGGCGTGCGGATCGGGACGTTCTGCATGTTCGGGTTGGTCGAGGCCAGGCGCCCCGTCTGGGCCCCGGCCTGCAGGAACGTGGTGTGGATGCGCGAGCGCTCGTCCACCTGCTCGGGCAGCACGTCCAGATATGTCTTTATCAACGTCGAGAGCTCGCGCCAGCGCTCGATACAGGGCACGATCACGTGCTCCTCGCGGATCGCCTGCAACACGCGCGCGTCGGTCGAGAAGCCGGTCTTGCCGCGGCGCTTGCGCGAGAGGCCGAGCTTGACGAACAGGATCTCCCCGAGCTGCTGGGGCGAACCGATCGTGAACTCCTCCTCGGCCAGCTTGTAGATGCGCTGCTCGAGGCCCGCGATCTCCTCGCGCACCCGACCGGTTATCTCCTGCAGGCACTCGAGGTTGAGGCGCACGCCGAGCAGCTCCATCTCGCGCAGTACCGCGACGAGCGGAAGCTCGATGTCGCACATCACGCTCTCGAGGCCGCGATCTGAGATCTGCTCGCGCTGCCACGCCGCGAGCGCGCTGAGCAGCAACGCTTCGCCCGCAAGCGGGTCCTCGACCTCAGCGGCGAACCCGCGCTCTTCGCACAGCTCCGCGAAGGGGTAGCCGCGTCGCGCGGGCTCGAGCAGAAAGGCGCCGAGCATCGTGTCGTGTGCGAGCTGCGACGGCACCGCGCCGAGCGTCTTCGCGTCGTGGGCGACCACCGCCTGCTCGCCGCAAGCCCGCACGACCTCCCGCGGGTCGGCGCAGACGCCGATCAGCACTCCAGCGCGCGAGGCGCGCGCGGCCGCCTTCTTGCCCTGCGCCGCCCCCGCCGGGGGAGGGTCGGGGGTGATCGCGAAGCGCCAGGGCGAGCCGAGGGCGAACAGCTCGCCCTCCTGCACCTCGGCGGCGCGCACGGCGAGGCACAGCTCCAGCGGCCGGGTGCCACTGGCCGTCTTGAGGTTCGCGATGTCAGCCACGGAGCCCTCGCGCACACGCCCGGTGAGGGTGACCTCATCGGCAGAGGCGCCCTTCGCGAGCTCCGCCTCGCCAAGCGCCTCTTCGACGCGGCGCAATGGGTCGCGCAGCTCCCAGCGACGAAACACCTCGCGCAAGCGCGAGCGGTCCGGTTCGCGCGCCGCCTCGCTCTTGAGGTCGAACTCGACCGGCAGGTCGCGCTGCACGGTGGCCAGAAGCTTTGACATGCGCGCGTCCTCGGCGTGGTCGATCAGGCTCTGCTTGCGCTTGGGGCCACCGATGTCGCGCACATGGGAGAGCACGCCCTCGAGCGAGCCGAACTTCTGGATCAGCTCGCTGGCCGTCTTCTCGCCGATGCCGGGAATCCCTGGAATGTTGTCGGAAGTGTCGCCCTTCAGACCGTAGAAGTCGGGGATCAGCTCGGGCGGCAGTCCGTAGCGGTCGACCACCGCCTGGTGGTCGTACAACTTGGTCTCGGTGATGCCGCGGGCGGTGGCCATCACCTGCACCAGGCCCTGCTCGTCGATCAGCTGGAACACGTCACGGTCGCCGGTGACGATCGTCACGGGGACGCCCGCGCCCCGCGCCTGCTCGGCCAGCGAGGCGATCACGTCATCGGCCTCATAGCCCTCGACCTTCACGTTGCGATAGCCAAACGCCTCGACAAGCTCGTCCATCGCCGACCACTGCATCTTCAACAGGTCCGGGCGCGAGCGACGTCCCGCCTTGTAGTCGGCAAACACCTCCGTGCGCCCGGAGGTGCCGGCGTCCCAGGCGACCATCGTCGGCTGCACTCCATGGTCGGTGACGATCTTCACGAGCATCGATGCGAACCCGAAGATCGCGTTGGTCGGCTCGCCGGTGGACGTCGCGATCGACTCCGGCAACGCGTAGAAGGCCCGGTAGACGAGACTGGGACCGTCGATCAGAAAGAGGCGGCGCTCCACCCCGAGCACTTTATTGAGAAGCAAATAACATGCCGTGCCGCCCGACCACGGCGTCGGCTACTCGAGGAGTCTGCATCCAGTGAGCGTCACACCCAGCGCGCAGTACCGCCTGACGATCCGCGTCAAGATCGACGAGGGGCAGGACATGCTCGGCCAGGTGACCGACGTGATCGGCAGAGCAGGGCGGGATGGTTATCGCCGTCGATCTCGTAGAGGCGGACGCGGCCCACAGTGTGCGCGACATCGTCGTGGACGCATCCGACCGCGAGCATTGGAACCGCATCCTCGGCGCAATCGGATCGCTGACCGGGGTCGAGGTGATCGACACGACCGACCGCACCTTCCTGATGCACGTGGGCGGGAAGATCGAGCAGCACAACAAGCACCCGCTGAAGACGCGCGACGATCTGTCGATGGCCTACACCCCAGGTGTGGCGCGTGTGTGCACCGCGATCAAGGACGATCCCGACAAGGCGTTCCAGTACACGATCAAGCGCAACACGGTCGCGGTCGTGAGCGACGGCACCGCGGTGCTCGGGCTCGGCGACATCGGGCCCGCGGCGGCGATGCCGGTGATGGAGGGCAAGGCGTGCCTGTTCAAGGAGTTCGCGGGCGTCGACGCGTTTCCGATCTGCCTCGATACGAAGGACACCGACGAGATCGTGCGCGCCGTCGAGCTGATCGCACCCTCCTTCGGAGGGATCAACCTCGAGGACATCTCCGCGCCACGCTGCTTCGAGGTCGAGGAGCGTCTGAAGGCCGAGCTTGACATCCCCGTGTTCCACGACGACCAGCACGGCACCGCGGTGGTGGTCATGGCAGCGCTGCTGAACGCGGTCAAGCTCACTGGCTCGCAACCTGGCCGATTTGAAAGTGCTCGTGATCGGTCTCGGCGCGGCGGGCGTGGCCGTCACGAAGATCATGCTCGAGGCGGGAGTGCGCGAGATCGTCGGCTGCCGATTCGCGCGGGGCGCTGAGCACCACGCGCGCGGATTACGAGGACGGCACGATGAACTCGGTCAAGCGCTGGTACGCGGAGGTCGACCAACCGCGAGCAGCGCACCGGCAGCGCCGGCAGACGCGATCGAGGGCGCCGACCTGCTCGATCGGGCTGTCCGGCGCGCGCGCGCTGCCCGTGGAGGCGCTCGCGAAGATGAACGAGGACGCGATGGTGTTCGCGATGGCCAATCCCAACCCCGAGGTGATTCCCGAGGAGGCCGCGCCATACGTGCGGATCATGGCCACAGGTCGCTCGGACTACCCCAACCAGATCAACAACGTGCTGTGCTTCCCAGGGATCTTCCGTGGCGCTCTGGACGTGCGCGCGAAAGCGATCACCGAGGAGATGAAGATGGCAGCCGCAGAGGCGATCGCGGCGATCGTGGACGAGCGGGAGCTGCGCGAGGACTACATCATCCCCTCGGTGTTCAATCGCGACGTGGCCCCCGCTGTCGCAAGCGCGGTCGCCGAGCAGGCACGCGCGAGCGGCAACGCGCTGGCGGGCCAAGAGGTCGGGTTCGCCCATGGCGATACGCTCACGGGGATGGGCGAGTAGCAGTTCACGCGAATCCTGACGACGGATGGATGGGCGACCGAGTTATTGGGTGTCGCTCGATGGGCTCGCCGCAAGTGAGATAGAAAGGGACCGCTGATGCGGGTGGCGCTCACAGGAGCAACGGGCCTGATCGGCCCGCGGGTGGTCGCATCGCTGCTGGCGCGCGGCGACGAGGTGACGGTCTTGACACGCGACCCCGGGCGCGCACGAGAGAAGCTCCCGGGAATACACCAGGCCACTCGCTGGGAGCTGCTGGGCGAACCGGCGCCCATGTCCGCGCTGGCGGGACGCGACGTGGTAGTGCACCTGGCCGGAGAGAACGTGGCCCAACGCTGGAGCGCAAGCGCCAAGCAGGCGATCCGCGACAGCCGTGTGAGCGGCACCAAGCACCTGGTGGAGGGACTCGCGGCGCTCGAGCGAGGCCGAGCGTCCGCGAACGCTCCTGAGCAGCTCGGCGATCGGCTACTACGGCGCGCATGGCGACGAGCCGATCGACGAGGACGTGCCCGCCGGGCAGGATTTCCTCGCGCGGACCTGCCGCGATTGGGAGGCTGGAGGCGCTGGAGGCGCAGGCGCTTGAAATGCGCGTCGCATCGGTGCGCACGGGCGTGGTGCTCGACCGTAACGGTGGAGCGCTCGGCAAGATGCTGCCGCCGTTCAAGCTCGGCGTGGGTGGCCCGGTCGCGGGCGGGCGCCAGTTCGTCTCCTGGATCCATGTCGATGACCTGGTGGGGATCGTGCTGAGCGCGGTCGACAGCGAGCTTTGGCACGGACCCGTCAACGCGACAGCCCCCGCGCCACAGCGCAACCGTGACTTTTCCAAGGAGCTGGGCCGTGCGCTGCACCGTCCCTCGCTGCTGCCGGTCCCAGGCGCCGCCTTGCGACTGCTGTACGGCGAGATGGCCGAGATCGTGACCGGCGGCGCACGGGTGCTGCCGGCGAAGGCACTGGTGCTCGGCTACCAGTTCCGCTACCCACAGCTGGACGTGGCGCTGCGCTCCACGCTCGACGGCGATTGACCGGAGACGCTGCGCGAGGCGCCCCGAGGCGCGTCAACCCGTGGTGTCGAACGCCCGCCAGAACACCGGCGTGCCGTTGACGATGCGGTCTATCGCATAGCTGGACAGCGTCGTTTCGCCGCTGGGCTGCATCGAATAGACACCGAGCACCGACTGGCGTTCGTGGGTGGCGAAGAACTTGTCGATAACCGCCTGGCGATCGTCGCCGTCTGAGCCGGCGGCACGAATCGTGGCGAGCACGACGCTCATCGCCTCATAGCCGTACAGCACATACGGTTCCGCGACAGCGCCGAAGCGCTTTTCGTACTCGCCAAGCACCGCCTGCGCCAGAGCGGATAGAGATCGATGGGCAAGCACCGGCGAGCCGATGAACGTGCTGCTTTCCGCCGCCCCCAGGTGCGAGGTGAACACGCTGTTGAGCATCGTCGCCGAGGCAAGCAATGCCAAGCGTGGCGCCGCCGCGTGCAGTTCGCGCCAGAGTTCCGCCGCTTCACTGGTTGCGGTCGCGCTGACGAACACGGCCTTCGCGCCGCTTTCGGCGATCTTCTGCGACCTCGCCCGTGAAGGTCGAGCCGGGCGCGATCGATGATCGTGTCCTCGTCCAACACCTTGATCCCGGCCTGCTCGGCATCGCCCGCGACGATCTGCGCCAGCGGCGTGTCGAAGGGGTCCTGGTCGATCGACCACATACAGCTTGTGGACGCCGAGCTCGCGCATCAGATCGCCACCTGCGCGGCGGCCTGAACCGATCGCCGGGCGCAACCCGCCCGAACGTGCGCTTGCCCGACAGGTAGAAGCGTTCCGGCTCGCCCTGTCTGGCGTCGAAAGAGGACGTCAGACCGACGTATGGGCTAGCGGGACTGACTTGCAGGATTCCGGCCGCATTGGTGAGCGGCAAGCGAGATCGCGGTGGCCCCAGAGTTGAAGTCGCCCAGATAGGCGATCGTGGTCGGGTCCTGTGCCGCGGCCTTGGCGTTGGAGGCGGTGGCCCCCGGTTCCCACTCGCCCGTGGTGAGACTCGAATCGTCAAGCGAGGTGTAGCTGACGGTGAAGCGGCCAACGTGACCCGGCGGCGTCTGAGAGCGCCAGCTTCTCCCCACCTACGATCTGCGGGAGATTCCCCCCTCGGGACCCTGCAGCGGCAAGCTCGAATAGATCGGTCAGCTGACTGCCGACGTTATCGGCCGCGGTCGAGCTGCCGACACCGCCACACCCGGCCAATGCCGGTGCGAAGGCGAGAGCGGCGACCCGGGCCCAGCCAGCGCACGCGCACCGTGGCGCTAGTCGCCGCGACGGCCAGGGAGATAGCCGGAGAGGATCTTCAGCGACGCGCCGACGATGATGACCAGCGTCGCGAGCATGAAGGAGTCGAAGCCCTTCGCGCCGAGCGCCCACAGCACGATCCAGATGACCAGCCCGGCGGTTACGGTGAGTACCAGTCCCATTGCGCGGCGAATCCTATAACAGCCTGCGCGAGAGGACGCCGCATAGCGCGACGCCGCGGCTCACCGGGCTCGGGCCGGCAGTCGCGCGCGTCGTGAGCGCGGAAACTCGCCAGCGCAGCGAGCTCGCCGACGACTTCGCCGACGGCCCCGCGGGATCCTCGGACTCCGCCGCGGCGCGCACCAGGCGTGTGCCCACGATCACGCCGTCGGCGCCCGGCCTGCGCCGCTTGAAGCGCTTGCTCGGGAGTCGAGATGCCGAAGCCAAGCGCCACAGGCGCGGCAGTGCTGGCCTTCGCGCGGCCACGATCTCGGCGAAGCGATCGGACAGCGCCGCCCGCTCGCCGGTCGTGCCCACGACCGACACCGTGTAGAGAAAGCCGCGCGCTCGCTCCCCGATCTTGGGCGAGGCGCTCGGGTGGCGTGGTGGGCGCCACCAACGGCACCAGCGCAAGCCCGTGCGCGTCGCAAGCCGCCTAGCATCCTGTGGCGCCTCCTCCAGCGGCAGGTCGGGCACGATCAGCCCACTGGCGCCGCTCTGGGCGAGGCGCTCGACGAAACGCCTCCGCCCCGGGCGCAAAGACCATGTTGGCGTAGCACATGAGTACCACCGGCACGCTCGGCGCAAGCGTCCGCGCGACCTCCAGCACGCCCGTGAGGCTCGCGCCCGCCGCAAGCGCACGCGTGCCGGCCTCGTGGATCACCGGACCGTCGGCAAGCGGATCGGAGTAGGGCACGCCCAGCTCCAGCAGATCGGCGCCGGCGGCACGCAAGCTTGGCCGATCTTCAGCCGACTGCTCGAGCGTCGGAAAGCCGCCCATCAGGTAAGGCATCAGCGCGGCCCGCTTGCCGCTGTTCGCGAAAGCCGCGGCGATCCTGTCGATGCCGGTGGTCGCGGTAGCGCTCACAGCCGCGTCCCAAGACAAAAAGGGCCGGCTGGCCCGCGCGGCACAGCGCGACCGGCCACACGGGAAACCTCAAGGCGACAGGCGAATCTTGTCTCCCAAAAACAAGATCAGCCCGCATCCAGCACCTCGGCCAAGATCCTTGTCCCCGCGCCCTGACAGACACACGAGGTCCAGCTCGCCATCGGTCTGCGCGAGCGTCCAGGCGAGCGCGTGCGCGGTCTCCAGCGCCGGGATGATCCCCTCCAGGCGCGCGACCTCGCGGAACGCGGCGAGCGCTGAGCGATCGGTGATCGGCCTCGTAGCGCGCCCTGCCGCTGTCGCGCAGGTACGCGTGCTGAGGGCCCGGTGCCCGGGTAGTCAAGGCCGGCCGAGATCGAGTGCGCCTCGACGATCTGACCCTCCTCGTCCTGCATCACCGCCGACAGCGCCCCGTGCAGCACGCCGGCCCGGCCGCCCACCGTCAGCGGCGCGCCGTGGCGCTCGGTGTCGATCCCGTCGCCCCCGGCCTCGACGCCGACCAGCTCGACGCTCTCGTCGTCGAGAAAGGCGGTGAAGATGCCAAGCGCGTTGGAGCCCCCGCCGACGCACGCGATCACGCGCGCCGGCAGACGCCCCTCGCGCTCCAGCAGCTGCGCGCGCGCCTCGTCGCCGATCACCCGCTGCAAATCGCGCACCAGCGCCGGGTAGGGCGCCGGACCGACGACCGAGCCGATGACGTAGTGGGTGTCGCCGACGTTGGTCACCCAGTCGCGGATCGCCGCGGAGGTCGCCTCCTTGAGCGTGCGCGCGCCCGCGTCCACGGCGTTCACGCGCGCGCCCAAGCAGTTCCATGCGCTGCACGTTCGGCGCCTGGCGGCGCGTGTCCTCGGCGCCCATGTAGATCACGCACTCCAGGTCGAGCAGCGCGCAAACGGTGGCGGTGGCGACGCCGTGCTGGCCGGCGCCGGTCTCGGCGATGATGCGGCGCTTGCCCATGCGCTTGGCCAACAGCGCCTGCCCAAGCGCATTGTTGAGCTTGTGCGAGCCGGTGTGGTTGAGGTCCTCGCGCTTGAGATAGACGGCGCCGACCAGCGCGTTCGGAGATGCGCTCGGCACGGTACAGCGGCGTGGGACGCCCAGCGAAATCGCGCAGCAGCAGATCGAGCTCGGCCCGATACGCAGGATCTTCGCGCGCGCCAAGCCATGCCTGCTCCAGCTCGGCCAGCGCCGGCATCAGCGTCTCAGGAACATATTGGCCCCCGTAGCGCCCAAAGCGGTGCTCGACTGTGCTCACGTGGGCGAGCCTACCGGCGGTGTCGCCTCCGCGGCGGCTCGCCGGGCGAGACGTCTCGGTGGGCATCGGACGACCCGTGAGGGACCGATCGAATCGCCGAGGACCGTTGGTTGCTCAGGGACCATCGGCTGCTCAGTAACTATCGGCTGCGCGTGGCGCACGAAGGCGGCGCGATCCACGGCAGCGAAGAAGTCGCGCAGCTTTGCCGCATCCTTGATCCCAGGCGCGCTCTCGGTGCCGCTGGCGGTGTCGACCGCGAACGGACGCACACGCTCGATCGCCTCGCCCACGTTCTCGGGATTCAGGCCCACCGCTCAAGATCAGCGGCACTTTCGAGCGCCGCCCGGCCAGCAGCGCCCAGTCAAAGGTCTCCCCTGTGCCACCGCGCAACTGCTCATGTCCAGGCTCTGTCGAGCGTGCGTCGAGCAAATGAAAGTCGGTGTGGAAGCGAGCCGCGTCCTGGATGTCGGCCATATCCGGATACCTGCAGCGCCTTGACTATGCGCGCACCGGTGCGGCGTGCGGCCTCACCGCAGAAGGAGGGTCCCTCGTCGCCGTGCAGTTGCAGCAGCGTCAGTCCGAGCTGCTCGCTGACGCCGACGATCTCCTCCATCTGCGCATTGACGAACACCCCACACAGCTCCACCTTGCGGCGCAGACTCTGTCGTGATGCGCTGCCCCTCCGCAAGCGAGCACTGCCGCGGAGATGCATCGAAGAAGACCATGCCCACAGCCCAAGCCCCCAGCTCGACGCGCCAGCTCGGCGTCCTGCAGGCGGGTGATCCCGCAGATCTTCACCTGTGTGTCGCGCTCGGACATGCCCCAACGGTAGCGGGCCGGCGCGGCATGCCGGCGACCCGAGCCCACTACAGCTCTGCGAGCACAGGCCGCCTGCATCAGCGAGCCGCAACAGGCGGGCAGGTCCTTACCCTTCGGGCGTGTCGGGGTTCTTGATCGAGTTGGGCCGGGCCGTGAGCGTCACTTTGATCGTCTTCTTTTCATAGGTGCCGTTGCCGGTTGCGCGCATCACTTCGACCGAGATCGTGTCGCCAGGCTTCTTGGACCCGATCAGCGCCGAAAGATCTTCAGCGCTCGCGATCGATTTGCCATCGACCCGACGATGATGTCGCCGCCGACGGCCACCTTGCCCCCCGTCGAGTCTGCGCTTCGAGGTTGCCGCCGCGCAGACCAGCCTTGGCGGCGGGCGTGCCGGCTTCGACCGTCTCGACCATCGCGCCGCTCTTGACCGGCAAGTTCAGTCCCGAGAGCGAGCCGTCGACGCTGATCGTGCTGACGCCGAGATAGGCGCCGCTGACGGTCCCGCCTTTCTCGAGCTGCCGGAAGCTCGGACTTGGCGGTGTCGATCGGGATCGAGAAGCCGATCCCCACGCTGCCGTCGCCGCTGCCGCCGGTCTCGATCTGGGAGTTGATCCCGATCACTTCGCCCTGCTCGTTGAGCAGCGGCCCACCCGAGTTGCCGGGATTGATCGGCGCGTCGGTCTGCAGCACGTTGTCGATCGAGAAGCCGTTGGGCGAGGTGATCTCGACGCTGCAGCGCGGAGATGACACCAGTCGTGAGCGTGCGGTCATAGCCGAAGGGATTGCCGATCGCAAGCACCGGATCGCCGACCTGGCCTTGCTGGAGTTCCCGAGCGTGAGCACGTGCATCGTGAGACCTTCGGTGGGGATGCGCAACACGGCAAGATCGTTGGAGGGATCCTTGCCGATCACTTTCGCTTCGACGGTCTTGCCGTGTTCAAAGCTGACCTCGATCTTGACCGCGTTCTCGACCACATGGTAGTTGGTGAGGATCGTGCCGTTGCAGTTGATCACAAAGCCAGAGCCGGTGGCCGTACCCTGCTCCTGGCTTTCGCCGCCGAGGCTGAACGGCGATTCGGTCTGCTTGACGATCGTGGAGGTCACGAGCGCGACTCCGGGCGCGTCGCGTTCGTAGATCTGATGCGGCGTCAGGCCGCGTGCTCTGCTGCGAGGCATTCGAGGGCGCGATCGGCGTCGAGGCTGCTGCACGACGGTGACCGTCTTCTGCGAGGAGCCAAGACGCCGGCGTGGCCGCGACCACGGCGACGACGATCCCTCCGCCGATCAGGGCCGAGGGCAGAGCGGATGGCGAACATGCGCTTCATGGACAGTCAGGATGACGCGATGGCGATCAACGAGAACTAAAGAGGACCATGCGACTCTATAAAAGATTGTAGCCGACACGTCGAGCAGGTCATGCCGAATCGGGGCTTGCGCTCCCGGCAGGCACGCCGGCGAAGGACGATCCGCTCAACAGTCCGATCAGAGCCCGTGCGGGCTCCGGCGCCCGCATCAACGACTCGCCGACGAGCACCGCCGCGACCCCCGCGCGCTCCAGCTCGCGCAAGCTGCTCCGGGGCTTGGAGATCCCGACTCGGACACCACCGTCGCGCCGGCCGGCATCTCCTCCAGCAGCCGCTCGGTCCGCTGCACGTCCACGCTGAAGTCGCGCAGGTCGCGATTGTTCACGCCGATCAGCCGCGCCCCGATGCTGCTCCGCGACGCGCGAGCTCCTCGCGGTCGTGCACCTCCACGAGCACGTCCAGGCCAAGCCCGAGCGCGCGATCGTGCAGCGATGCAAGCTCATGCTTGCTCGAGCGCCGCCACGATCAGCAGCACCGCGTCGGCGCCGGCGACCACAGCCTCATACAGCTGATAGGGATCGACGATGAAGTCCTTGCGCAGGATCGGCAACCCGCATGCGCCGCGAGCGGCGCGATGTCGGCCAAGCGACCCATCGAAGTTGGGCCCCTCGGTCAGCACCGACAACGCACTCGCCCCGCCACGCTCGTAGGCCGTGGCGATCGCAGCGAGATCGGTGTCCCGTCGCGCAGGCTTCCCGCCGAGGGAGAGCGACGCTTGAACTCGGCGATCACGCCGATCCCAGGACGCTCAAGCGCCTGGCGAAAGCGTCCCGCCGCGTGGCGCACGGACGCGACGTCCATCGAGCATCCGTGTCGCTCTGCAGCACGTTGGAGCGTCTCACTGCTGCTTGCGCTGCTCCAGCTCCGCACGCGTTTCGGCGAGGATGCGCTCGAGCACAGTGGCGCTGACTCGAAGTCGCCTGCCCCGAGGCTGGCACGGGGCTCATCCCGCCAGCCTGCCGGGCGCATGGCCTGCGGCTGGCCTGCACGTAACGTTCGAGCGCGGCCGACGCGCCGCCCCGATGCAATCGCCGCACGCGCGGCCTCGACGCCGCTTGCGATCGAATCGGCCGCACCGGCAGCGTAGATCGCGGCGCCCGCGTTGATCAAGCACCAGATCGGCGCGCACACTCTGCTCGCCCGTCGAACACCGCACGCGTCACCGCGGCGTTCTCGGCCGGCGAGCCACCGCCAAGCAACGGATCGGACGGGTCGGCAAGCTCGATGCCGACGTCCTGGGGCGTGAGCACGTAGCGCTTCAGCTCGTCGCCGTTGACCTCGACCACCTGGGTGGCCGCCGAGGTGGAGACCTCGTCAAGCCCGTCCTCGCCGGCGACGACAAGCGCGCGCTGCACGCCAAGGCGCGCCAGCGCGCCCGCGATCGTCTCCAGGAAACTCGCATCGGCAACGCCCATCAAGCTGCTGCGTTCGCGCCCGCGGGATTGGTCAGCGGCCCGAGGAAGTTGAAGATGGTGCGCACCGCCAGCTCGCTGCGGACCGGCACGACAAAGCGAGTGGCCTGGTGGTGGGCGGGCGCGAACATGAAGCCGAAGCCCGGCCTCCTCGATGCACCGCGCGACGCCTCGCGGATCGAGGTCGATGCGCGCGCCCAGCGCCTCCAGCAGATCGGCCGAGCCAGACGAGCTGGTCGCCGAGCGGTTGCCGTGCTTGGCCACGGCACAACCCGCGCCCGCCGCTACCAGGGCGGCCGTGGTGGAGACGTTGAAGGTGCGCCGTCCCCCGCCGGTGCCGGCGGTGTCGAGCAGGTCGTGGCGCTCGGTGGGCACATGCGCCGCCAACTCGCGCATCGTGCCGGCCAGCCCGGCAAGCTCGTCAACCGTCTCCCCCTTTGTGCGCAGCGCGATCAGAAAGCGCCGCGATCTGGGTCTCCGAGACCTCGCCGTGCATGATCTCGGCCAGCACCTCGGCGGCCTCCTGCTGGCTCAGGTCGCGCCGCGAGGCGACCGCGTCAATCGCGCGCGTGAGGATCGGGTTGGGCATCAGCTGGCCAGCGAGCTTCGGGTGGGGCGATGTCTTTTCCGAAACATCCAGTGCACATATTGTTTTACGCATGTACGCCATCCGTTTGACATCGAGCCCGAGGAAGTTCGCCAGGAGCTTCTTGCCCTCATCGGTGAGCACCGACTCGGGATGGAACTGGACGCCCTCGGCCGGCAGCTCGCGATGGCGCAAGCCCATCAGCACCCCGCCGCCGTGCGCGGTCGCTTCCAGACAATCTGGCAGCTGCTCGTCGACGACAAGCGAGTGATAGCGCCCAACCTTCAGCGGCGAGGCGAGCCCCGCGAAGATCGTGCGCCCGTCGTGCTCGATCGTGGTCGCCTTGCCATGCACGGGCTCATGCAGCTTGACGACGACCGCCGAACGCCTGGGCCATCGACTGGTGGCCCGAGACAGACACCCAGCGTGGGGACGCCGGCTTCCGGCATGCGCCGGGCCACCTCCAGCGAGATGCCGGCCTCGTTGGGAGTGCAAGGGCCCGGCGAGATCACACAGCGCTCGTAGGAGTCCTCGAGCAACTGCTCGACGGTGGCAGCGTCGTTGCGCACGGCGCAGACTTCGGCCCCCAACTCGCCCAGGTACTGGACGAGGTTGTAGGTGAACGAGTCGTAGTTGTCGATCACGAGCACTCGCATCGTCTAGACCCGCCATGCCGACACACACGCGCAATCGTCGGGTGCACGACATCTGTCGCTCGGAAGCCCCAATCATGGCATCAAGCCCAATCCGGCTGTTCGCAGGCAAGCTCGACGGCGCGCAGCACCGCCTTGCTCTTGTTCACCGACTCCTCGTACTCGTACTCGGGCTTGGCGTCGGCCACGGTGCCGCCGCCGGCCTGCACGTGCGCGACCCCGTCCTTGACGACGACGGTGCGAATGTGGATCGCCGTGTCGAGGTCGCCCGTGTAGCTGAGATAGCCGATCGCGCCGCCGTAGCCACCGCGCTTGGTGGACTCCAGCTCGTCGATTATCTGCATCGCGCGCACCTTCGGCGCACCCGAGAGCGTGCCCGGCGGGCAGCACCGAGCGCAGCGCGTCCATCGCGCCCACGTCCTCGCGCAAGGTGCCAGACACCGAGGAGACGATGTGCATCACGTGGCTGTAGGTCTCGATCTCCATCAGCTCGTCGACAGCGACGCTGCCGTACTCGCACACACGTCCCAGATCGTTGCGCCCGAGGTCGACGAGCATCACGTGCTCGGCGCGCTCCTTCTCGTCTTCCAGCAGCGCGTCGGCAATGCGCCGATCCTGCTCGGGAGCTCGAACCGCGCGGGCGCGTGCCGGCGATCGGACGCGTGGACACGTGGCGTGCCAGAGACGGTGAGCAGCGGCTCGGGGCTCGCGCCCGCGATCTGAAAGTCGCCGAAGTCCAAGAAGTACATGTAGGGACTCGGGTTGACGGTGCGCAGGCCCCTGTATATGGAGAACGCCTCGACCGGCACCTCGGCCGACCAGCGCTGCGAAGGCACGACCTGGAAGGCATCGCCCGCATAGATGTACTCGACGATCCGCGCCACCATCGCTTCAAAGCGCTCGCGCGTCATGTTCGACTCAAAGCGCGGCGCCGCACGCTCGCCGGCTTTCGCGCCGGGCGGCACGGGACCGGCCAGACATGCGCGCACTTCGGCGATCGTGCGTGCCGCCGCCTGCTCGCGCCCGCTCAGGCGTCCGGCTCGGCGTCGAGATCGGCGTTGGCCAGGATCGTGATCGTGTGCTCGAGATGATCGAACGCGACAAGCGCATCGGTCAGCATCAGCGCCATGTCCGGCAGACCGAGCGCATCCGAGTTCGGCTCGCCCAGCGGCTCCACCGTGCGCACCAGGTCATAGCCGAAGAAGCCCACGGCACCCCCCATGAAAGCGGGCACCCACGCCGACCCCGTCGGGCAGCGGCGCCTGGCGGCAATCGGCGACCGCGGCGGCCGCCAACGCATAGGGATCGCCCGGATCGCCAAGCGACCAGCGCAATACCGAGCGCGGGCGAAAGCCGATGAACGAGTAGCGTCCCATGCGCTGACCCTGCTCGGCTGACTCCAGCAGGAAGGCGGGCTCGCCCGGCGCCAGCTCTCGCAGCTTCAGGAATGCCGAGACCGGCGTCTCGCAGTCGGCGATGAACGTCTCCTGCACAGGGAATCAGGTTGTGGGTACGCTCGCCGACTTGCCGTCTGGCCGCAATGCGCTACCGACGGCGCTCATTGAGCACCCGCTCCGCGTCAGACAGCGCCACGCCCGCGACTGTGCAACAGCACGAGCAGGTGATAGGCAAGGTCGGCGGCCTCTTCGTCGACCCGCTCGTCGGTCTCCTCGCGCGCGGCGCGAGGAGACCTCCTCGGCCTCCTCCATCACCTTCTCGCCGATGCGCTTGGGATCGTCGAGCAACTCCACCGTGTAGGAGCCCGCGGGACGCTCGCTTGCGCGCTCGCGCAACGTGCGCTCGAGCGCCGGCAGCGTCTCGTGCGGAGCGCCCGGCTCCAGCTCGCCGCGATAGAAACAGCTGCGCTCGCCCGTGTGGCACGCCGGACCGGCCGGCTCGACGAGCGCGAGCAGCGCATCGCCGTCGCAGTCGACACGCAGCGCTCGCACCGCCTGGGTGTTGCCGCTCGTGGCGCCCTTGTGCCACAGCTCCTGGCGCGAGCGACTCCACAGGTGCAGCTCACCCGGTGGCCCGCGTGCGCTCCAGCGCAAGCTCGTTCATGTAGGCAAGCGTCAGCACCTCGCCGCTGCTCCAGTCCTGCACCACGCACGGCACGAGACCGCGCTCGTCGTAGACGAGCAGTTGCTCCACTTGGTCAGCTGGCAGCGATGCGCTCATCCGCCGAATTGTAGGTTGCAGGAGCACAATGGTCTCATTGCTGGAAGAAAGCTGATCGTCGTGACCGGCAAGGGCGGCGTCGGCAAGAGCACCGTGGCCTGCGCCCTCGGGCTCGCCGCGGCCCGCCGGGGCTGCGCACGATCGTGGTCGAGCTCGGCGCCCAGCAACACTGGCCGACCTCTTCGCCGGCGACGAGACGGCCCAGAGGCCGACCGGGCGATGGCTCAGACGGCAACGAGCACAGCCGTCGCGGCGACCGAGCCCGAGCACGATGGCGAGGAGATCGAACTGCAGGAGGGCCTTGGAGCACATCGATCGACCCAGACCGCGCGCTGGTCGAATGGCTGCAAACGCTCACCGGTCGGATCTCGGCGCGCCTGCTCGCATCGAGCAGCACCTTCCAGTACTTCGCGGCCGCGGCCCCGGGCGCGAAGGAGCTGGTGAGCATGGTCAAGCTGCGCGAGCTGTGCGAAGGGCGCGAGCGGAGCAAGCGCGTGTCCAAGAGCGGATCGAGCGATCGCGTCGTGAGCACACGACACGACAACAACATCGTCACCCGCCTATGACCTCGTCGTGCTCGACGCGCCCGCCAGCGGCCACGCGCTTGCGATGTTGCGCTCGCCGCAGACGTTCTCCGCAATCGTGCGCGTCGGGCCGCTGGCCGAGCAGGCACAGGCGCTGCGCCGGGAGCTGCTCGAAGACGCGCGAGCGATCGGCGATATGTGGCTGTGACCCACGCGAGCGAGATGGCGGTCACCGAGACGCTCGAGCTGGAGGAAGGCTTGCGCCGCGAGCTGGACCGCGACCTCGACGCGGTGATCGTCAATGGCACTGTGCCGAGACGCTTCAGCCGGCAGGATTTGGAGCCGAATCGCCGCACTCGACGTCGAGCGAATCGGCAGAGCTCGATGCCAACAGCGAAGTGGCGCAAGCAACGCCACGCGAATGGCGCGGCACCGTCAACGAACGCGCCCGCGTCCAACTGGCGCAGATAGCGCGTCTGCGCCGTCAGCGGTTTGCCGAGGGGATGCCGCCGAGTGTGCTGACGATGCCTTTCGCGTTCATCCCGGAGCTGGATCTGGCGGGAGTGCGAGACATCTCGGTCCAGCTCGAGCGCAAGCTTCTAGCGCCGCGGGACGGGCAACCGGGTCGATCGTCCTCAGGTGATCCCCAGCCGATCGAGCAACCCCCCATCCCCACGCCAGTCACGCCGCACGCGCACCGACAGGTCAAGATGGACATGACATTCAAGCTCCCGCTCGATCTCCTTGCGAGCGGCGGAGCCGATCGCCTTGATCATGCGCCCTCCCGCGCCGACGACGATCCCCTTCTGGGACTCGGTCTCGACCCAGAGCAGCGCGCGCACCCGTACCAGACCCTCGCGCGGGCGTTCGATCTCTTCGACGATCGCCTCGACGGCGTGAGGCAGCTCCTGGAAAGTGCGTCTGATCGCCGCCTCGCGCACCAGCTCGGCGAGCAGCACGACAAGCGGCTGGTCTGGAGATCGCCTGCGGGGAGAACATGAACGGGCCCTGCGGCATCAGATTCGGCGAGGTGCTCCACAAGCGCGGCCACGCCCTTGCCGGTACGCGCGGAGATCGGGAATATCTCGCCGCCAACGTCGAGCTCAGCGGCAGCCTGCCAGCACCGCCACGGTCGCCGCGCGGTCGAGCCGGTCCACCTTGTTGACGCGATCGTGACCGGAATCCACCTCGGCAAGTGCCTGCGCGATGAAACGATCCCCGGCGCCGACCCCCTGCTCACCGTTGAGCACCAGCAGTGCCGCATCGGAGCCCTCGAGCTCCAGGCGCACGCGTCCCGCCATGCGCTCGGTGAGCATGTCGCGAGGGACGTTGCACGCCGGGCAGATCGACAAGCACGATCTGCCGGTGCCCTCGGTGCGCACGCCGCGAATCGCCCGGCGCGTGGTCTGCGGGCGATCGGAGACGATCGCTACCTTGCCACCGACGATCGCGTTGACGAGCGTGGACTTGCCGACGTTGGGGCGGCCCGCCAGCGCGACGAAGCCGCTGACGAGTCACTGCTGTATCCGGCTCCGTGAGCTGCGTCGCTCACGAGACGCCCCAGCGCAGGATCTCGGCTTGCACCGCAAGCATCTCGCCGTCGTCTGTCTCATGGTCCATGCCGACGAGATGCAGCGTCCCGTGCACGATCGCCTCGCGCACATCGACGGTGTGGCGGGGCAGATCACGACATCGCCAAGCTCGCGCGGAACGCCTGCTCCGGGAGCGTGCGGATCGGCTCCATCGACGGGAAAGGACAGCACGTCCGTAGGGCCGTCTTTGCGGCGATGCTCGCCGTTCAGCTCGGCCATGCGCTCGGCACCCACGAACTCGACGGCGAGATGTCCCTCCTCGACCCCGCCGATGCGAGCGCGAGCGCGCACAGCCGCTCTACCCCCCACTGAGGAAGCGGCCCTGCGAGCAGTTGCGCGCCGAAGACCTCGACTTCGAGCATCGATGCGAGCGGCTCAGGCTCGACGCTCGGCCAAACGCTGAACCACGACCTGCCCCTCGGCATCGTCGTCTCGCCACGGCGCCCGGCCCGGATCGCGCGGAGCAGCGGACGCGCGGGAGCCTCATGTCGCCCAGCCTCGTCGGTCGCGCGCCTGCCGTGCTCGTCGTATGCCTCCACGATCCGCTGCACGAGCTTGTGGCGCACCACGTCCTCGCCGCCGAAGCGCACGAACTCGATGCCCTCGATCGCATCCAGCACCTCCCCCACCACGACAGCCCCGAGCGCTGCTCGCGCGGCAGATCGACCTGGGTGATGTCGCCCGTGACGACCACCTCGAACCAAAGCCGAGCCGCGTCAGGAACATCTTCATCTGCTCGGGCGTCGTGTTCTGAGCCTCGTCGAGGATCACGAACGAGTCGTTGAGCGTGCGACCACGCATGAACGCGAGCGGCGCGATCTCGATCACGCCACGCTCGAGATGCTGGGAGACCTTCTCCGGATCGAGCATGTCGTGCAGCGCGTCGAACAGCGGGCGCAGGTAGGGGTCCACCTTCGCCATCAGATCTCCCGGCAGGAAGCCCAAGCCGCTCACCGGCCTCGACAGCGGGACGCGTGAGGATGATGCGATTGACTTCGTGGCGCGAGAGCGCGGCGGCGGCCATCGCCACGGCAAGGAACGTCTTGCCGGTGCCGGCCGGACCGACGCCGAACGTGACGGTCCTGGAGCGGATCGAGTCGACATAGCGCTTCTGATTGACGGTCTTGGGAGCGACGCTCAGACTGCGGTGGCTCCACACGACGTCCTCCAAGACACGCGCGCGGCGATTCGTGCGCGTCCAGCGCGCCCGTCACCGCGGCGATCGTGCCGGGCGCCGACCTGATGGCCACGGCCGATCAGCTCGGAGAGCTCGTGTATGACCCGCTCGCCCATGCGCGCTATCCTGCTCGGAGCCCTCGAGCGTGAGCAGGTTTCCGCGCAGGAACACCTTGCAGCGCAGATGCCCCTCCAGCGCACGCAGCACCGCGTCCTGGGTGCCCGCCAGCTCGGCGGCGACCTCGCCCGGCAGCTCGATCTGCGATCCTCATCCCCCGAGCGCCGCCCTGACAAGGCCAGAGACCCGCTTGCCGTCAGCACGCCCGTCGACAGCCGCCATCACGCTCTTCATCGCCTGACCCATGTCCTTGGGCGACTGCGCGCCGCTTTCGGCCAGGGCCCGCTCGACGATCGCTTGCAGCTCGGCGTCGGAGAGCTCGGCCGGCAGGTAGGAGCCGATCAACTCCCCCTCGGCCTCCTCGCCACCGGCAAGATCCTCGCGTCCGCCGTCGCGAAACGCCTTGGCGGCCTCCAAGCGACGCTTGCGCTCACGCCGCAGCACGGCCAGCTCGTCACCCGGAACCGTCCTTTTCCGCCTTCTGCAACTCGGAGAGGACCATGCGCAGCGCGCCGACGCGCTGCTTGTCGCCCGCGCGCATCGCGCTCGTCAGGCTTCCGCTTGAACGTCATCGAGAATCGTCATCCTCGACTCAGGATACGCCGACCGCAGGCGAGACATGTGTAGATTCATCGCCTTCTGCTCGGTTGCGAGCCGCGGGAGGCGCATGCCGGGCGTCGCCGTGGCCGCACAATCGGCAGAATGAGTGGCGATTGAGCGCCTCTCTGTATCCCGATGCACTCGCTCCCTTCCTGGCGGAAGGCGAGCGACTGCGCCCAACGGGTGGCGAAGTGTTCGACGCACACACGCACCTCGGACTCGACGAGGACGGCCGTTCGCTGGACCTGCGAACGCTGCTCTCACAACTCGACGCTGCCGATGCGCGCAGAGCGTGCGTGTTCCCGCTTCACGACCCCGAGCGCAAGCCCTCCTACAGCGTGCCCAACGATCGCGTGCTGGCGTGGGCCGGGGAAAGCGAGGAACGGCTGATTCCCTTCTGCCGGCTCGATCCAGCCGAAGCCCCCCTGGCTGAGGGCGAACGCTGTATCGCGAAAGGTGCGCGGGGAATCAAGCTTCACCCGCGCGCGCAGGCGTTTGCGTTCGACGGTCCGGAGATGGACGGCATCTTCACGCTCGCGGAAGAAGCGAGCGTGCCGATCCTGATTCACGCCGGGCGCGGAATGCCGCCGATCGCCGACGGCTTGGCCAACCTCGCATTGCGCCACCCCAAGGTGGTACTGATCCTCGCCCACGGCGCGATCTGCGACCAGGGCATCCTCACCTCGCGGTTGGCCGACCATCCGGGCGTCCTCTATGACACCTCGTGCTTCTTCCCGATGGATCTGATCGAGCTGCTGGCGCGCGTGCCGGTCGAGCGGATCGTGTTTGCCTCCGACCCGCCCTACGGCCTCACCTCCAGCGGCCTGTATCTCGCGCTACGCATAGCCGCTCACGCAGGCCTTGACGAGCAGGCGACACGAGCCATCGTGGGTGGGACGATCGCGAGCTTGGTCGACCACAAGGGCTGCCACCCGTATCCCCGCCACGCGGCAGGGAGCAGATCGTGATGTCGGGTCGTCTCGCCCGCATATATGGCTATGCGAGTCTTGCCGGACCCGCGCTGTTTGCGGGCATGGTCGATCAAGCCAAGGGAACACTCGAGCTGGCGATCGCGGTATCTCGCGACCCGCGGCCGGGAGCGAATGGCGAGGCGCTCGAGCAGATCGGCGCGGCGTTGATCGCCGCGCGCGCTTTGCTCGATGTGCAAGGCGCCGAGCGTCCGGCGATCGATCTGCTGTTCAGGGCCGTGGCGCGTGCAGCTACCGAGCTGCCTGAGCCCGCGTCAGCCACAGGGCAGACCACTCCCCACTGCTCACGACGCGCTCGCTCGCGCAGGCCAAGACGCGTAGCGAACGCTACCGCAACCTCGTCGGCCTGCTCGCGCAACAACCCACTCGCAATCAGATCGAGATCGGCGGGCGTGCCTAGGCCGGCATCGTGTCCGCCAGTTCCAGCAACAGGGGTCGCAGCAGGTTGGCGAGCACCACCGTCCGCGCGACCCCGTTTCCCTGTGGGTAGGTATTGACGGAGGCGTCAAGCATCGGGGGCACGCCACTCCAATCCCCATTCCCCAAGGGCCAAGGCACTGCTTCACTGCGCAGGTCAAAGCGACGCGCCTCGATCTCCACGTCGTTGACGGCCGCATTGGCCAGAATCGCACGCACGCTCTCGCGGTCGTTGTCGAGCGCGAGCACCGGCAGGTAACCAAGCTTGACGGCGGCGATCGCCAGCACACCCGAGCCGGAGCCGACATCGAGGACGGAGCCGCGCTCCTCGTCGCTCGCGGCGAGCTCCAGCAGCAACTCAAGGCACATGCGGGTGGTCGCATGCGCGCCGGTGCCGAACGCCTGTGCCGGGTCGATCACGATCTCCTGGGCGCCAGGATTCCGCTGGGCGCCTCCCACGGCGGGCGTACGTGAAGCGCGGGAACGACGCTCGCGGGAACAGCGAGGGCGGGCGGCTCGATCAACACCGGCCGATGAAATTGCTTCCAGCGCTCAGACCAGTCGTCAGGCATCTCGCTGGTCGATATCTCGACCAGCGCACCTCCCGCGGCCGCCCGCAGATCGGGAAGGTCGGGCAGCTCGCCGGGAGCGCCGTACACGGCGTATTCGACAATCGCCTCTCCCCCGTCCGCCACCGGCAGCTCAATCTCCTCGACTCCGCCGGGCGCAAGCTCCAGCAGCTCGGCAAGCACGAGCTCGGCGTCGGCGCGCCGCACACGCACCGCCAAACGAATCACGCGCCGGCCACCGGTGTGGCATACCGATCACGTGGCCTGGTGGCGCAACACCCGTCGCAACTTCGCGAAAATCGACTCCTCAGAGCTCAGGTTGTGGTCTGTGAGTGTCTCGTTGAGCTGGCCGAGCAACTCGCGCTGCCTGTCGTCAAGGTGACGCGGGATCACGATGTTGACCACCACGCGCAGATTGCCACGGCGCCCTCCACGCAATGAAGGCATCCCCTCCCCGCGCACGGTGAGCACGCTCCCGGGTTGCGTGCCGGACGGAACCTCAACCGATGCGGAGCCCTCCAGCGTTGGAACTTCCAGCGTGGCGCCCAGCGAGGCCAACGGTGCGGCGACGTCGAGCGCGGTGATCAGATCGTCGCCTTCGCGCACGAAGCGCTCATCGGCACGAACCCGCACAAGCACATACAGGTCGCCGGGAGGAGCGCCATGTTCGCCCGCGTGACCGTGCCCACTCACACGGATGCGTTGACCGTCGGCTATACCAGCCGGGACACTCACCTGCTCGCTGCGCTTCGACCGCCAGCTGTCCGAGGCCACGGCACTCGCGGCATGGCGAGGTGGGTAGTCGCCCGTCGCCGTGACAGGCATCGCACAGGCTCGTGCGCACCATCTGCCCGAAAGGCGTGCGTACGACGCTCTGCAGTTGTCCGGCGCCCTCGCAGCGCGAGCAGCGCTCGATCGGGGTGCCCGGCTCGGCGCCGTTGCCGTGACAGTGCTCGCAGCGGTCGATTGCCTCGTAGCGAACCTCCACGGTGACGCCCTGCGAGGCCTCCATCAGCGTCATCTCCACCGCTACGGCAATATCGCCGCCGAGCGCCGGCCCCGAGCTCCCCCCGAACGGGCTGCCCGAGCCGAAGAACGCGTTGAACAGGTCTCTGATCGAGCCAAACGAGTCGAAGTCGGGGGCGTAGCCGCCAGAGCGCAGGCCTTCGTGTCCGTAGCGGTCGTAAGTGGCGCGGCGCTCGGGGTCGGACAGGATCTCGTATGCCTCGGCCGCCTCCTTGAACTTCTCCTCGGCGTTCGGGTCGTGCGCGTTGACGTCGGGATGGAGTTCCCTGGCGAGCTTGCGGAACGCCTTCTTCACCTCCTGCTCGGCGGCGTCGCGAGATACGCCAAGCACCTCATAGGGATCGCGGGGGGTGGTTGCGCTCATCGACTCCTCCTCGCGCTCATCAACGCTCGGCATAGGCGTCTTCGACAAAGCGCGAGAGCTCATGAGCCGCCTCACGCACTGTGGCGATCGCACCGGCATAGTCCATGTGGACTGGGCCGATCACAGACACCGTGCCGAGCTTGCGCCGCGCGAGCCCATAGCCGGCCGCGACAAACGCAAGCGAGCGCATCGCCGGGATCTCGTTCTCTCGGCCAATGCGCACATAAACATCGGGCTCGCCCAACGCCGAGCGCAGCACGCGTAGGAGCGCCACGCGACGCTCGAGCAAACTCATCAGCTCGTTGATCTGGATCGCGTCGTGCAAACGCCGATCGGCCAGCAGGTGAGCCGTGCCGTCGACATAGAGCGTGTCCTCCGTCTCGGCAGCGAGGCTCCCAAAAGCGGGCGCCAGGCGATCGACGAACGAGTGCTCACTGACCCCGAGGCTGGGGTCCTCCAGACGCTTTGACAGCATCCGAGCTCCCAGCCCATAACCGACAAGCCGCTCGTTCAGGTATTCGCCGGCCCATCCCACAAGCCCTTGATCGACCGGTCCGTCAAACGTGGTCAGCAGCTTGGATACGCCGCCGGTCGAGGTGATCACGACGACCATCACCACCTGCGGTTGCAACGCCAGTACCTCCATATGACGGATCGTGGCGGTGTTCAGTGACGGAGCCGACACAACGGCCAGCAAGCTCGTGACACGGGAGATCGCGACGCTCGTGACACGCATCGCCTCCTCGATCTCGCTGCGTGTCAGCGACAGCGCCAGCGGACTGACAGGCGAAAGGCTCTTGACCGGCGTCGAGCATCATGTCCACCACATAGCGATGTCCGGCGTCGGTGGGTACGCGCCCAGCCGAGGTGTGCGGATGGGCGAGCAGGTCGTGCTCCTCTAGCAGCGCAAGCTCGTTGCGGACGGTAGAGGGCCCACAGTCAAGGCTCGGGTCGGCGGCGATCGTCTTGGATGCCACCGGCTGGCCACTATGCAGATAGTCCTCCACCACCTTGCGCAGGATCAGCTCCTGTCGTGGTGTGAGCATGGATTCGATTGTAGGCGCCACGCTGGCGGCCAAGCTATATCTGCAGCTCGGCCTCGGCGTTGCGGATGATCTGGTTTCCGGCCTGCTCGGCCACGGTGTCAACCACCACACGACCACCGCTTGCCTCACGCACGGTGCCGGTGACGAGCACCTCCTGCTCTGGCACGCCCATGCCGCGGAACTGCACCGACAGTCGCTTGAGCGTGGCAGGGCCGCCCGCCGCCTCGGTCTGGGCGCGCGCAACCTGCGCCATCGACCAGAGACCGTGCAGAATGCGTCCCGGCAGGCCGACGGCTTTGGCGAACTCCTCGTCAATGTGGATCGGGTTGAAGTCGCCGGAGGCACCGGCATAGCGGTTGGTGAGGTACTTGTCGGGAGTAACCCGCACCTCGGGGATCTGTGCTCCAACTGAAAGATCGGCCATTGGTCAGACTCCTCGCACGATGTTGGTCCAGATTCCACGGCAAACCTGCTCGCCGCGCTGGTTGACGGACACCGACTCGAACACGTAGTAGCCGCGACCGTCGCGTTCTGAGATGTCCTTTACCGACGCGGTGGTGGTGATCTCGTCACCCGCGACCACGAGCGGACCCCACTGGAACTCCTGGCCGCCGTGGACCATCATCGCGAAGTTCAGTTCGACCTCTGGATCGAACAGCGACGGCGCAACCGACGGGGAGCTGTACACCACGGCGAACATCGGCGGGGCGACCACATCGGCATAGCCGGCGTCGCGAGCAGCCTGCTCGTCGAGGTGGATCGGGTTGGTCTCGCCAACCGCTCGTGCGTACTCCTTGATCTTCTCTCGACCCACCGCGTAGGTGGTGGGCGCATAAGTCTTTCCGATCGCTTTGGCGTTGACTGGCACCGGGAAGGGCTCCTTGTGGGCTCGGGAAGGTATGCAAGCGCCATAGAAGGACGCTGCGGTCGGCAGTTTACGCGCCTTGAATCCGATTGGGCCGTTGCCCTCGTTGGTCGATTGGGCTCTTACCTCGTTGGGCCCTTAAACACGAAAGGGCGCCCCAGGCGCCAATGGAGATGACGGCGGGATGCCACAGTGGACATCCCGCCGCGTTGAACGCGCTGTTTAACGACGCTAGAAGACGAGGTCGTCCTCGATCCCGGACCCCACGCCTACGAGCTCGCGTCCCTCCTCGTGCGCGTCGTCGGGCGAGTCCTCCTCATCGGAGGAGCCGTTGGCACTGCCGTGATCTCCGCGACCGTCAAGGAACTGGACGCTTTCGGCGACGATCTCCACCGCCTGGCGCTTGACTCCCTC
Organism: uncultured Solirubrobacterales bacterium; assembly: GCA_963715535.1. Lineage (GTDB taxonomy): Bacteria > Actinomycetota > Thermoleophilia > Solirubrobacterales > Solirubrobacteraceae > Palsa-744. The sequence continues at coordinate 890,159 of OY970251.1, forward strand.
CGAGGTCTCCCACTCGCGCCAGTCCAGGCGCCCGTCGATTGCGACACGGCGACCGCGACTCATATAGCGGTGGACCGACTCGCCCGTTGCGCCAAAGACATTGACGTTGAAGAAGTTGGGCTTCTCCGTGTATTCGCCTTCGGGGCTCTTGCGAGTGGCGTTGCTGGCGATGCGCAAGCTGCACACGCTTGTGCCGGACGGCAACGAGCGCAACTCTGGATCGCTGGTGAGACGGCCGACGAGCACGACGCGATTGATGTTTGAATAGGACATGGTGTTCTCCTTTGCTGTTGGCTCGCCCCTGGTCGATGAAGCTACGCAGCGCTTGGGACGGTTCTCGTCGCGAGACGCTCAAACGTGGCGTTTAGCCCTATTTGACGGGCTGAATTTCCTGCGCATGGTTCTCCTCCCGTGTCCCCTGGGCCGGCGCTTGAACAGCCTCGGCGACCAGGGAACCCGGATTGCACGCACTCCCCGCAGGGGCCGCGGCTAAGCGTTGCGAGCGCCCGTCCCGGACAGCAAGTCCAGAGGCAGGACGACGATCCGCTCCGATGCCTGCGCCTCCTCGATCGCTCGCGAAAGCGCTCGCTCGACGTTCGCCGGCGCGAAATACAACACGCCCGCGACCGTCCGGCTGCGCGCCCACGCGCGGCAGATCTCTACCAGCCGCGGATGCGCCTTGATCGTCAGCTCCACCTCGACGGCGACCGGCAGCTCGCCGACGGCGTTCGGCCACAGCACGAGGTCGGGCCGGTGCCGACCTTTGTCGGGCGCGTGCGCCCAGCCGAGCCGTGCGCTGGCGAGCAGACGGTCGTGCTCCTGCTCGTCGCGACGCAGTTCGCGCTCGCCGCCAACCCGATGATCTGGGTAGCAACGCTCGAGCGCCGCGGCAACCGCCGCGCATTCGATCAAGTGATTTGCGGTTCCCTCTTTTACTTTGCACGACTGTATGCCACGCGCACCACAGGCACGCAGACCGGCCCGCGTCGCGCTGAACAGCGAGGGACGCCCAGACAACGGACGCTCGCGTGAGAGCAGGCCGACGCGTTGGGCTGCGACCAGTCTCGCGCGAGCCGACGCGACACTGACAGCGCGACGGCGAGCCAATGCCTCGGCTGTAACGGCTCCCAGGGAAGCCGTCCAGCGGGCAAGCTCGATCTGCTCGGGTGTGGGTGGGTGTGTGGATCGATTCATGCGGACCTCCTTGTCGTGGACCTGGCGACTGCCCGGTTGCGTGTCTTTCGGTGCGTATGCGTGCCGGCTCATGAGGGCCTCCTTCCGCTGGACCGGACGACCGAGGAGTAGATCTGGCCGATGCGCACGTTGGCGCCCCGACCCGGCTCGATCGCCGCGACCCATCCCGGTGGCAGAGCGCGGATCCCATCGGGCGCCAGCAGCGGAGCGCTGGAGCGTGTGCGCGTCCAGCGGCCGCTGTCGTTTTGCGAGGTACGCCACACCCCGCGACTGCCCGCAATTCGCGAGATCAGCTCGCTCGACTCAGGCACCACCTGCCGGTGGACGACCAGCGCGGAGAGATTGCCGAGCACCTGCTCCAAGAGCTGCCTGCGTCCCTCCAGACGCAGGTCGGACAGCTCCTGGGTGCCCAGCAACAGGTTGATGCCCGCCGAGCGAGCCCTGCCAAACAGATGTACCACCTGCTCGGCCGCGATCGCCGCGAACTCGTCGATCACCACGACCGTGGCGACCGGAGAGCCCTGCAGCGCCGCCACCGTGGTTTGCAGGTCCTGCACGATCGCCACGCCGAGCATGTGTGCAAGCAGCGGCCAAGCGTCGGCTTTGAGATTGAAATACACAACAGCCCGTTCACGCACGGCGCTCAACAGGTCAAACGTGTGTGCGCCGGGTGTGGAGGGATCAAGCCACGGCGCCACGTCGGACTCGGCCATGATCGCCAGCCGATCGCGCACACCGCCCAGGTCGGCGCGCTGACGAGGCGTGAGCGAGTCCAGGTAGTCGTGGGTCGCCTGCGCCTGGAGCTCAGGCAGCGCTCTGGCGAGCACCTCCAAGCGCGAGGGGTCGAGCTGCTCGACAAGCGCCGGCAAGCTCACCTCGTTTCCCGCGCCGCGCAGAGCGCGCACCGCGTGTCCTAGGTAGCGCTGGGCTTGGCGCTGGTAGTGAGGCTCGGTGAAGCGCTCCCCGGCAAGCGCCTTGTCGGCGATCTCGCTTGCCGCGCCATGACCGAACGGGTTGTACACAGACGGTCCTTGTGGAGACCATTCGACAAACCGAGCACCAGCTTGCCGAGCCGCGTCGAGCAGATGCTCGCGCATGCGGGGGTCTCCCTTTGGATCGATCACGATCGCGCCAAGCCCAGCTTCAACCGCTCGCGCCACGATCCATGTCTCGGTGACCGTCTTGCCCGAGCCGGTGGCTCCGACGATCAGGGTGTGTCTACCGCCGTCGCCGGCCCCGAACGGGATCGACATCGTCTCACCGGACTCGGTGCGCCCGAGCACGATCTGCCCGTCTCGCAACGCTGTCAATGCGGGCAACGGAACAATGCGCCGCCACAGCTGCCGCGACAGTGAGCGCAACGCGTCGAGTGGGCCATCCCGACGCGCGGCGATCTCGGCGAGGTCGCCGCCTGCCATCAGGTCTTCGCGGTGCCAGCGCCGACCGCGCACCGCTGCGCACAGGGCGCCAGTGGCCAGCGTGAGCGACCATCCAGCGAAGATCGTGGGATCGAATACGACGGGTGCGAGCGCCGAAGCCGCCCAGGTCCAGCGCAGGTGACGCCGGCGCATTACGCGCGCAACGATCATGCCGGCGATGAGGCCGAGGGTCACGTGCACGGTGGTTGACATCAGCCAGCCGGCCAGATCGGCCAGAGGCGCAAGCGGATTTACCGCCGGTTCTGTTGTGTAGGGAGGCGATTGCATCAGCCATTCCTTTCTGTGGACCGGCCAGCGCCGGTCGTGGTGGTTAACGAGCAGCGGCGAGACCCGGGGGCCTCGCCGCTGTGGTGAGCGCGACGGGCCGTTGGGACCCGCGATCTCGACGGACCGGTGAGGCCCGCTGTCTCGACAGGCCAGTGGGGCCCGCGATATGAGGGCTCAACGAGTAGCTGAGCCCGTCAAGATGGTTGTGGTCAGATCAGCCGGCGGCGCGACGCTCGACATATGGGGTCAGATCAGCCGACGGCCGACACCCCCGCATGAGCTCAGATCAGGCGGTAACCAACGCCCCGCACGTTCACTACCAGCCCGGGGGCGCCCGCCGCGCTGAGCTTGCGCCGCAGACGGCTGGCGTGGCTGTCAACGGTGCGTGCACCGGCGCCGAGGCGTTGGTGCCAGATCGCGAGAAGCAGTTCTTGCTTGGAACAGACACCGGTCGAGTTGCGAGCGAGGTAGACCAGCAGCTCGTACTCCAAGCGACACAAATCGACAGATGCCCCGGCGACGAGCGCAACGTGAGCACACGTGTCGATCTCGAGTGGCCCGACCCGCAAAAATCGCCTTGGACGCAAACCCTCGGCGCGACGCAACACCGACCTCAGACGAGCGCGCAACTCCAAATAGGAAAGCTCGCCCCCGATGAAGTCGTCGGCGCCCATCTCAAACGCCCGCAACATCTCCAGCTGCTCTGCGTTCGGACTGAGCACTATCGTGGGCAGGCACTCCTCCCAAACCGACACCTCAGCTATGTCACCCTCCGCTCTACGAATCTCATCGAGCAGGTCCAGCGCTCCACGCCGCGAGTCGAGCTCACCGAGCAGCACTGCTCGGATCGGCTGAGCGCGAGCAAGAGCACGAGCATGCTCGGCGGTGTGTGCGAGCACCGCGCGATAGCGGTCGGCACAAAGCTGCTCAACGAGCTCGCGCCCGATCGCCGCGCTGCACTCGACGACAAGGATCGCCTCCCGACTCCGGTCGGCTTCGAGCGGCGACGCCGAGTGGGCGACGCAAGCGTTCACTGGAGCTCGACCTCGCGCGGGCTGAGGCCGAGCCCCTCGCGCGCGATGACGGCGAGCACGTCACTGTGGACCCACGGCGTGATCTCTTTCTCTCCACCTTCGGGCATGATCCCGATGCGTCGAGCAAGCCAGCTGGTCTCGCCGCTTGGATTACCACGGCGATCGCGCTTCACAACCCCACAACGCAGCGCAATCTCGCTCATGCTCACGCCGCAGCGCTCGATCGACTCGAGCACCGCTTCGCGCAAAGCTCGATTGAGAACGATCGGGCTTGTACGTAGTCGCTCGAGCTCGATACAGAGACGCGTTGAACAGGACACCGGGATAATCGTGTTTGTGGGCAAGCGCACATTCGGTGAGTGTGCGCATTGGCTCGTAGCTCTCCAGCGCGGCGACGACATCGCGTAGAGCGACCTGCTCCCACTCGTCGTTCTTCGCGCCCGCGGAACCCCGATGCCAGCGTAGCTGCGCGGCAGATTTCTCCCCCGCAGACGCTCCGAGGCGATAGACGTTGCCATCACGGTCCACGACGCACTCCTCGGAGGCACGTGGACCGGTAGCGCGGACCTGAGATTCGCGCTCGGCAATCGGCGCAATCTCAAGATCTTCGCGCCGCACCCGTCGGCACCAGCGTCCGTCGACATCCTCGAGATAGTGCCGGCAGACAATCTCAGTGTTCTCGCAAGGCTCGTCCGCGGAGAGGTGCGCAACGAGTCGGCGATCGCAGAGAGTAGCGGCGTCTCGATCGAGCACGAGCACACTGCCGGCGTGACCGGGCAGCGCGAGCAACTCGCGTGTGCGCCCGCCGGCATCGAGATAGCCGACAAGCGGGCGACCGAGGACGATCCCCTCGCTGCGCCGGGCGGGCATCGCGGACCTGGAGAATGGCCGGATGTGGGCTCCTCTGCGCGAGTCTGGACGTTGTGCGATTGGTGCCGAGGAGGTGTGCATGGATGGCATGGGGTGCTCCTAACGGTCAGAGCCGCGCGTTTGGACCGGCGGCCAGGTTGCTGTGTTGGGTGCCTTCTAGGTCCACGCCGGCGAGTCGTCAAGTGGCATGACGCAAGCGCGTAGAGGGCTGCCAGCGACCTCCGAGCCCCCCTTTAGGGGGTCTCGGAAAGCTCTATGTGAGCCGAGCTCAGCGGCATAAAGTTGGCCAGGTATCGCTCAAGAGAGCACTGTCGGACACGACGAGCTGGTAGGCGCTGGCACCAGCGCCGTCGAACTGGTCGCCGCGATACCTGCCACCGCCGAGGGTCAGGTGAACACGACTGGGCAAGCGGCAGCGACAACACGCGACTCAAGCAACCTCGGTGACGAGGCGCCAGCTTGTCTCTAACTCTCGCGAGGGAAGTTGTGAAAGGCCGATATCGGCCAAACGGCTCATGGATGCGGAAGAAGGAAGGTCCGAAAGCCTAGCGATTCTCCGCAGGAACGATCATCCGCGCTCGAGAAGGCAATTTCAGCCCGCGGACGCGCCCCCGACTGCACCGCATCCTCTACGCATAGAACGGGAATTTCGCGCAGAGCTCGCAGTCGCGTGAGATTGTGGTGGCAGGGCGACTGCAACCCGGCGCATCGCTCGCAACGGGCAACTGCACCCTTGACGGGGGTTATAGCCCGTTAGACGGGGTAGATTCATGAGCGTTCCGGAGCCATCCAAGCTCCAGATCGACTGACAAGAGCTAGACACGGAAGTGAGCAGTTAGCACTGATCGGCCTTGGTAGTCACAATGTGGGTTAGTGGACAAGACCGATCGACGTACAGCGGGTCCGCCCCCGGGCGGCCAACGGGCGCCCCGAAAGGCACGCAAGCGCACACGAGCCATGGCTGATCCTCGCGCCAGAATGGTCCAGGCGATGCTTGCCAGCGTTGGCGAGCAGGGGTATGGGACGACCGTGGTGGCCGATGTGATTGCCAAGGCCGTGGCGTCGCGCAAGACCTTCTACGAGCATTTCGAGGACAAGCACGCGTGCTTCTTCGCACTCAGCGACGAGATCGCACGCGAATGGGTTGAGCGAGTCGAGCGAGCGACCGGAGCGCTGGATGGGGCCGACGCATCGGAGACTGTCGACGCGCCTGACGCCGAGAGGACGGCACAGATAGTCGACGCGCTGGTGAATGAGCTGTTTGATTTGGCGCTCGAGAGCCCACCCGCCCTCAGAGTGCTGGCCGTAGAGCTGACGGCAGCGGGACCCACAGGGATTGAACGCCGCGAGCGCACGCTCGAAACGCTCGCCCGACCACTCGGCAAAGCACTTGGCGAGGAGCCCGCCGACGGCGGACGCCTCTCGAGAGCCCTGGTGGGCGCGATTCTGCGCATCCTGTACGCAAGAGCACGGCGCGGAGCTAGGGTGCGTCGACCCCGACGTGCCGATCTTCAGGAGATCGCGCCAGAAGTGGCCGCGTGGGTCAACCGCTACAAGCTGGAATCGGACGCTATGCTCACGCAACCCACAACAAGCGACGCCGGCGCCACGGTGGCTGTCGGTGGACGCGCGCCTGGCACATTGTCGCTCAGCTCACGCGCGATCGAGCGCAGAGGACTGCCGCGCGGCGAAGGCAACGTGTCGCGCAGCTTCGTTGTCCACAACCAGCGCGAGCGGATTCTGGACGCACTGGCAAACCTGTCCGCGGCAAAGGGATATGGAGCAACCACGATTCCCGAGATCGTCCAGGAGGCGGCAGTGTCGGTGCAAGCGTTCTACGAGCATTTCTCCGGCAAGGAGGATGCGTTTCTCGTCGCATACGAGCTCGGCCACCGCAAGGCCCTCGCCATCGTCGAGCGGGCGTACGAATCCAACGAAGATTGGCCGGCCGCCGTGCGCGGCGGAATTGCGGCGTTGCTCGAGTTTCTGGCCTCCGAGCCTGCCTACGCTCATCTTGCACTGATCGACGCCCTGACGGCAAGCCCGAAGGCGGCGGCCATGGTCTACCAGGCGATGAACGGGTACGCCGCGATGCTCGAGCCCGGGCTCATTGCAGATGGCCAACCACAGATGGCAATCGCGGTCGAGGCGACCACAGCAGCCCTGTTTGAGTTGTGTTTTGTGCATGTCGCGAGCGAGCAAGCGCGAGAGCTCCCCGATCTCACCGATATTGCCGAATACATCGCGCTGCAGCCATTCGTCGACGCAAGCGTGCGTTGAGCGTACGCCGGACTGGATGCGTGCATGCCGAAGCGACGGCCCGGCGGGGGGCGGGCAGTGGCGCTCGGTATAATTGTGGTGTTTGTTCAGTGGCTCTTTTGTAATCAGCCGTGAATGATGCAAGCATGGCTGGAGCCGACAATTGGGAGATCGCCGAGCAGGTCAGGGCCTTTGGCGGCAACTTGCGCCGGGCGCGCCTGAGAGCCGGATATACCCAAGCCGATTTGTCGTCCGCCACAGAAGCCCAGGTATCACCGCCTGTGCCAATCGACCGCGCGGCGATCAGCCGGCTGGAGTGCGGCGAGCGCGCTCCCGATATGCCGACCTTGTTGCGCATTTGCGCCGCGTTGGAGCTCCGTCCAGACGAGCTGTTGCGCGGTGTAGGGCCACGAGGCTCACCCCGCGAAGGACCTTCTCATGCCGATCGGCCCGTAAGCGATCCGGCAGCCATGTTCGGCGTGAATCTGAGATGGGCGCGCATCCGCGCGGGCATTTCTCAGGAGCGACTGGCACTCGACGCCAAAGTCGATCGTGCCGCGATCAGCGTGTATGAGAACGGGCGGCGCGAGCCCAACCTGCGCACGGTGCTGAAGCTTGCGCTCAAGCTGGAAGTGCGGCCCGGACTGCTGTTGGATGGCATCGCGTGGACTGGCCAGGCAACCGACTCAAATGGATAGCCAGACGGCTGCTAAAGCCACACCTTTAGCGGACACACACAGACTTCTTTAGGGGGCTCCGTGCGGCGACCATGGCTCAGGTCGTACCACACCGCCGCACGGGCCCAATGCTCGGCGTGAAGCCAAACGTCACGCTGAGATTTGTCCGAGATCGCAGCGGGGGGCCGACTGCGCATACGAACCCTCTTCCCTTATCCGCCCATTCGGCTCCTGGGAAGTATTGAACTCCTTCGCCCTTGATTGGATGAACATCCCAAAATGCATCCGGATCAGATATCGCCTGACCGAACTGCGTATATTGATCCGATCCTTGTTCCGGATCTCGGATCAGAGGGAATCTTTGCACAAGGTCGAATGCATGTCAAGACGCACCAAATAAAATCACAACCCGGTAACCAAAGCTCAGGTCATGGCACAGTGATCGCACGCCTGCACGAGGGCCGACCGGGACGGCGACCGGAGCCAAGAGAGGCCTTCTCCGGCTGACACAGTCGCGCCCAGTCGGCCCTCTGTGAGGGTTGGCCGCCCTGGAGACGCTAGTCCGCGAGACGTCTCCGGTCAGACCATGCCGTCCGCGCGCTGACGACCCGGTCCATAATCCTGGACAACCCCCGGCCTGTCAAATCCACAGGTATAGTTCCATAGGTTTGTTTCCGACCTACGCATCTGGTTGGCCTGCTCCCATTGGTCGGGCCGCACGTCCGTCTCCTCACCAACCCGTGTAGCCACCCTCGTGAGCTGCCATGAGCTTCAGATGAGTTCGCGCCCTTAGACGCCCTGTGGTGTCAAATCTGACCAAAACTCGCGGAGCTCGACTTGGGTACCTCGCCGACGAGGATCTCCTCCGGCTGTTGTAACTCGTACCTCTGGAGGCAATCGCGGAACACCCCACGCGCAATGCAACCCCTCATGAGCGTCACGCTCAGAGGCAAACACGACGCGTTCGCGTCCCGTGTACTCCCACTCCGACGGATACTCCCCGGCATAAGCCCTGCAAGCGGTCAACACGCGGTCTGCGCGAAGAGCGCACTCGCGGGCACGCTCGCGATCGCGACATACGAAGACCACGAGCGGCAACTCGGCGCCCGGACGAGCGTAGCGTTGGAGTTGAGTCGACCAACCGGCAAGAAAATGGTCGTAGCGCTCGAGCTTCGCGGCGCCCAACCCCTCTGGCAGACGATCGTCCAGCTCGACGAGCAACTCACGTCCGTTCTTCAAGGCCAGCGTCACGTCGGGACGGAGGGTTTGAAAGCGCTCGACCTCTACTCGTGAATCGGCGGCAGCAGTGCGCAGGAAGTCGTGCGGAGTGCGACCGCCAGGCAAGCACAGATCGGAGAGGCACAACGCGCGTCGCTCACCGGACCTCGAGCGAGACGGGGGCGTGATGACAGAATCCTCCGGGCCAGCCAAAGCCAGCTGCCCACGAGTCAGCGTACCCTCCACAGCCAGTGCCCAGCCCGCCGCACGAACGTCGTGACGCGCCTGTTCCAACAGTCGATCATCCTTGCGTGAAGCAGATTGAGCCGCGGCACGATCGCCAAGATGAGATTGCTCAGCAGTCGTGCGACTTACGGGCGATCCATGGTGCTTCTCGCAAAGCTCGAGTCCCGCGGGCGTTATGGAGTAGCACATAGGAGCCCCTCCACCGTCCCGACGGTGGAACTGAAAGCGCGCCACCAAGCCCGCATCCGATAGTCGCTTCAGACGCCGTTGAGTCGTGGTCGCGGCACGTCCCCCATTGAAACGTCGATGGATCTGGCTACTGAGCACATGCCGCATGGAGGCGACCAGCGCAAGGATCTCGATGTCGAGCGGTTCGGGCTCGAGCACTACCGTTGCCGCCCCTGCCTTGGCCCACCGCACGCTGTGGACATTGCTCAAATCCACCAGCTCCCGATAGCTTTCCGCTGCCGCCGAGGGGAGCACACCGACAGGCGTTCGGTTTGCTGCGCTGGACCTGGACTCGGGCGCTTGGTCGGACATGCGGCTAACCGGACCCACCGACTCGGGAGCCCGCTTGGTAGGCGGCCGCGGCTCGCGCTCCCAATGCGGTTGGCTGAGGTCCTCGCGGTAGCGTCCTCCCCGCTCAGCCTGTCTTGAGGCATGCAAAGCCAGACGCCGCTCGTCGACGCTCAACGGCAGCGTCTGCGCGACAAATGGCGCCTGCCTGCCCTCAGGCGTGACCCAGCTGGCGATCGCACTGTGCCGCGGCAAATGCAACCGCACATCGGGACGCCCGAGGTCGGACAGGTTTCGAATGCCCGGCCGTATGGCGTCCGAGAACTCCGCCATCATCAAGCTTGCGGCATCGCGCGCATCGCGCACAGAAGCAGTCGCAAAGTACACGCGATGAGCAAACAGCGCATCGAGCTGCGCACGCATATCGGGATCGGTCCACTGCGAGTCGGTCTGCCAGCAAGCGACCGTCTCCAGACCAGCGGAGCGCTTCAGCGCCATCGTCTCGGCAAAACCACGGTTGAGCACGAGCGGCGCCTCGTCCACCTTCAGCGCAATCGCCGTACGTAGATCGCCCGCGACGCCATCCTGACGCCGTGCGAGCGCCGCGTCAAGCATTCCAACCAGCAACTGCATCAACACGCTCGTGTTGCCGGCGCCCATCGCCCCCAAGGCGCCCTTCACGACAAACACCTCGCCATTTGCGATCACGCTGTCAAAGCTCACCCGCAATGAGTCGTTCAGCAGCACACGCTTGATCGACGGAGAGTTGAGCAGTCGCGCAAGCTTGTTCACCGGCGCGTCGAGCTTCGCCGTAGTCATGCCACGCGCATCGGCTAGCTGCGCCGAAAGCTCACCCGTGAAAAACTCGGAAATCTCCTTGAACTCGGGCTGGGTGCGCAAGCGTCCAGCCACGCGCGAGCGATAAGAATAGCCCTCCTCGCCAACCGAAAGCAGCCGAGCGGCATCCCACAGCGTGCTCGCTCGGTCATAGGCGAGCACCGCGATGATCGCGTTGCGCAGATAGCGATCGGACGACGCTTTGATCTCCCCGTCGTCAAAGAGATTCTTCAATGCCGATACGACGTAGTCGGCGATCGTGTCAGCCGGCGCATCGACCGCAAGCGGATTGAAACCGCACGTCGGATGAGCGAAATCAAGCAGGGTGCACGTGCGTTCAGGCGGCACGAGACCGACAGCAGCCTCGGCCGCGTCGCCCTTGGGGTCGAGCACGATGACCGCGCAGTGCTCACGCAGTAGATCCTCGGCTACGGTCGCCACCAGGTAGCTCGACTTGCCCTGCTCCACGGTACCTGGCACCGCCGTGTTCTGGCGTCTCAACTGGGGGTGGATAGAGACTGGACCGTTGGTGTCACGTAGCGTTCCCATCCCTTCGCCCGGACGCATGATTGCCGGTGGTGCGGGCGCCAGCGGAAGCGGGTTGCGGGCGAACGGAACGGTCGAATATCCGACTGACGGTACATGCCACAAACCGGCGAGCTCGGTCGAGGCAAACACCCCTTTGCGAATAGAAGGTAGTGGGTTGCCCTCACCGCGCTGCACCCGCCGCGTGTACATGCCCAACCAGCCATGACGTATCGGCGTACCGCGCTCCACCAGCCGATTCTCAGCACCAGCTGCACGTAGCTCGGAGGCGATCCGTTCGCAAACCGACCTGTTCGCCCCAACGACACGCAGATCCGCGAAGAAAAGCGGGCGGTGCTGAACCTCGAGGCCGCCCTTCAGCTCCTCGTCCTCGACCATCGATCGGTCAAGGGGCGGCAGATTCAACTTGCGCACGCGCGAGAGGTGGTGCTCGTGGCGCTTGTATACACGCTTTGCATGACCCTCGAACAGAGCCGGCGTGGGCGTCAACGCGATCTGCACGAATGCCGGCGATGCACACGCCCGCATCGTCGTGATCAGGCTGTTTACTGCCGGCGCGCGATCGCGCTCGAAGCGGTCCACGAGCTTGGCCCGCTTGGTGAACACCGAATGCTTCTTCAAGCGCAACACGCAAGGTGGCGCTCCAAGCGCCCGGGGCGCGCACCGCACGCGACAGTTCGGGTAGGCAGCGCGCAGCGCGGCCTCCATCAACGGCTGCATTCCAACTGGACATGTAAGCGACAGCCACGCCTCGCTATCGCAGTGGATTTCAAGACTTGCCGATGGCTGACCCGTGAACAGCCTCTGCCACCAGCGACACAGCAGCTGCTTGTGGAGAGCCTCGAACATACCTACGATCGCCTGCTCCGTGGGATCGTCGCCGCGATATGGGATCACCTTCAGGCGCACATACTGCCGGCGGCGACGGGCGCGCAGACGACAGACACCCACCAATAGCACGGACGATCCGACGGCGACCCCAAAAGCACCTGCCGTCGCGGTTGGAATGGCCGGCAGGTCAAGCATCGCGTTCAAAGAGCAGCACACGATTTCTCGAAATCGCCAAACAGGATTGAGCAGAGTGCCACGGAGTCCTCAACATCCCCTGATCCGACCGCACTCGCCAAACGGGACAGCTTCAAGGCATCGGGTATCCACAGACAAGCGAAACGGGCGAGCGAGATCGCCCGCTATGACGCCAACACCGCCGAGTACCGCCCGAGCTGTCACGTCATAAGGATCGACCGACGGTCCCCCCGAAATCCCAATCCGCTATCAGCCCTCCACACGCACGGCGACAATCGCCACGTCATCGCGCAGCCGACCCGCGCCGCGCGAGAGGGCTTGACGCTCCAGCCGTTGCACGACCTGCTCAGGACCGGCGTCCGCATGTTCGGCAAGCAGCACGCACAACTCCTCGGGGGTCGATCCTCGCTGTGGCGCACCGGCGTCGAGCAGCCCGTCGGTGTAGAGCACAAGCGTGGAGCCGGGGACAAGCGCCAAGCTGGTGTTCGACCACGTTCGAGCCCGGACGCACACCGAGCATCATTCCGCGCGCGTTCACGCTGACGGCCGAACCGCTCGCGTCCAACAACAGCGGTGGAGGATGACCTGCTCCCCCAACGACCACCTTCACTGGACTTGCGCTCAAGTCCAGACGCGCCACCACGGCGGTCGCGAATCGATAGGCCAGGGAATGTCCGAGCATCACCTGGTTGACGGCACCGAGTACCTGGGCGGGACTGGACCGCACGAACGCAAACGCGCGCACACTGTGTCGCACGAGCGCGGTCACCGCTGCAGCCTCGGGACCCTTGCCGCACACATCGCCCACCACGAGCCAGCAGCCCGAGGGTGTGGTGAACACGTCATAGAAGTCGCCGCCAACCTCGCTCTCCTCGTCCGCCGGATGGTATGCGGAAGCAAGCGCGACATGCTCGAGCGTCGGCAGCCTCTCCGGAAGCAGGCTGCTCTGCAGCGTTCGCGCCAGCTGCGTGCGTGCCTCGTACTGGCTTGCATTGTCAAGCGCTATCGCCGCACGATCCGCGAGGTCGCGCATCAGTGCCAAGTGCTCGGGGCGATCGGGCTGGCCGTTTCGCGGCCGGTAGAACGACAATACGCCCAGAAGGCGACCACGGGCAATCAGTGGAGTCGCCACAACCGAGTGATAGCCACTGCGCACGATGAACTGCCGAGACTCGAGCTCAGGCGCGATCCGCTCAAGCGTGCCCGCGAGCGTTAGATCCTGCTCTACGACCACCCCATGCGAGCGGACCGCCCGCGCCACCGGGTGCTCTCCGGCCAGATCGAGTGGATGACTTGCGCGCAGCGCCACCAACCACTCCACAACCTCCTCTCGCACTGCCACAGCCACAGTGTCGCCGATCGTGCCGTCCTCGCTCAGCAGATCGATCACGCACATCTCTGCCAGCTTCGGCACCGCTGTGTCCGCGATCGTGCGCATCGTTTGACGTCGATCGAGCGATCGGTCGAATACCCCTCCAGCCGCCGCCAGCAGCTCCTGTGCCTCCCCCGACCGACGACGTTGGCTTCGACCCTTCCACAGCACCCAATCACCCCCCGCCTCAAGAGCATCGCCGGCAACCACCCCAAGCTAGAGCAATCTACGCCTTCTACATCGGTCTCGTAGCCCGCTCCACCCTCTCCCCTCGTGCGGTCAAACGCCATTCGTTGGGCGCCCCCTTTGACTGCGCTTGATCGACGTTTTCGATCAGGTCCAGGCGCTCGAGGCGCGAGAGCAACTTGGATATCTGACCCTGATCGGCGATACCCGATCCATCGGCTACTTCACGGTTGCTCGCGCCTGAATGCTCCCTGATGGCGCTCAGCACGCGCACCGTTCGATAGGTCAAGCGCATCTCAAGACCGGCCATCGGGTCCTTGCCAACCCCCCGTTCGGCCTTGGCGCGCCGGCGCACCTGGGGGGCGGGACGGGTCAGTTCGCGACTTGCCGCACGGGTGCCAAGATAGGGTAGTACGACCATGCTCATCAGCTGCCCGTGCAGCGCGATATATGACTTGGAACTACGTTCGAGCATACGCGTATAAATAACCGCAAATACGGCGCCGATCACACCTTCGGCGGTCACATGTGGCGGCTCGCGTCTGGTGGTTGCGGCAGCGCGCCCATCATCGATCACCGTGCGCAGTCGATCGAGCACATGTGCGCGCATCTTCAACACGCGTGGACCACCGCCGAGTGCGTCTACCACGCACAGCCGCGCAAGCTCGGGCTCCTCGTCGATGAAGATCAACAGCGCCGCCAGACCGGCGCGTACCCCCTCGCGCCACGACGACTCCTGTGCGTAGGCCTCCACGACTCTTGCGCTCACCTGATCGAGCGTCCGTTCGAACACCGCCAAAAAGCAGTCCTCGCGATCGACGAACAAGTCATAGAACGTCTTGCGCGAGACTTTCGCACGGTTGATCACCTGTGCGACCGTTAGGCGCGCATATCCGTTTTCCTCGATTGCCTCGACTGCCGCGCTAAGCATCCTGGCGCGCTGGATCTCGGTTACGTGACCACGCGGCAACCTATCCTGTCCCGGTCGCTGCGTCTGCGCCTTTGAGCGTGTCCTCGACGAACGCGTCTTATCGTTTGGAGCCATGTTTCCTTGCCTGGTCGGTGCTATTCAACGTTGATCCGAACTCCGTAACCCACGGGCACGGCACCCGGTTGCAAGCGCGACGTCTCCAACACCCTGCCTCGGCCAAACGTCGCACACAGAGGTTCATGGGTTCGAGCGCTCAAGTCGAGCCGTGTCTCCTACTCCGTCTCCGAATGCCGCCGAACCTCGCCAAACGCCGGCCGCACCGCAAGTCCCGTCCGCTCGGACCCAAGCGGCGAATTTGACGGTCCGCCCCCTTCATCGCAACCAATCCGGTCGGGCAAGCCCGCAAAGCCAGCAACCACGTGGTTCAGCTCGTCAAAAATGTCTCTGACCGCGATGGCACATCGCCATATGCTTGCCACCGATCAAGTGCCTCATAGGATGCTGCAATGAGCCACCCTGACACCGCCCCCGCCGATCGGCCCATGTCGAGGTATCGCCGCTGGATGCAAGAGGCTGAGCGCATCGACGCCGCGCTCTACGCGACGATCGCCGGCACGCCAACGCCGGCACTCGACAAGTCGATGCGTCGCCTCTCCCACGCCGCCGACTACTCGCGGCTATCGATTACCGCGGCGGCGGTGCTTGCGCTCACCGGCGGTGCGACCGGTCGCCGTGCGGCTCGCTCGGGGCTCGTCTCCGTTGCCGTCACCGCGACCATCGTCAACATCGCGATCAAGCCACTCAGCCGTCGTCGGCGCCCGGATCGCGTGGCTGAGGAGGTGCCTCTTGAGCGTCGCGTGAGGATGCCCGTATCGACCTCATTCCCCTCCGGGCATTCAGCGGCGGCATTTGCGTTCGCGACGGGAGTGGGTGCCGTAATGCCGACGGCCGGCATCCCGCTACGCACACTCGCCGCACTCGTGGCCTACTCGCGTGTCCACACCGGCGTGCACTACCCCGGGGATGTCATTGGCGGCTCGCTGATAGGCACCGCCCTTAGCCAGATCACGACTCGCGCGCTCCACCGTCGCTGAGGCCGATACACGCCCCTGCCCTGGAGGGAGGGCGAGCGACAGTGAGTGTTGCGGCACAGTGGAGCGTCAACGCCATCGGGACTTTGTAACACGCTTGTGACATTGGTCTCAACGCCTTTTTAGAGCTACCGTCAAAGCATGGCCAGACACGTTGTGATTGCCGGAGGCGGCTTTGGCGGCTTCTACGCCGCCAGGGCGCTGGAGCGACTTACAGCCGGCGGGGCTAGCGTCACGCTCGTCAACGACGCGAATTTCATGCTCTACACGCCCCTGCTGCCGGGTACTGCCGGGGGCACGCTCGACCCGCGCCACGTTGTGGTGCCTTTGCGCTCGCAACTCAGGCGAACCGGCCTATTGATCGGGAGCGTCACGGGCATCGACCAGGAGTCTAAACGTTGCTTGTGCGCCGTGTCGACGGCGAGCGCCTCGCCCTCGGCTACGACCATCTGCTTGTCGCGCTGGGATCGGTCTCGCGCACGCTGCCAATCCCAGGACTGGCTGAGTATGCGACTGGCCTGAAGTCTTTGTCCGATGCGACCGCACTGCGCAACCAGGTGCTCACTTGTCTTGATATCGCCGAGTCCCTCGAGGACCCGGCGCGCCGCGCCGAATATCTCGGCTTCGTGTTCGTGGGCGCCGGCTACGCGGGCCTCGAGGGTCTTGCCGAGCTGCAGGACTTCGCCGCCCAGGCAATCGAGCTGTACCCGCGCTGTCGTGCGGATGGCATGCGTTGGGTGCTCGTCGAGGCACAACAGCGGATCATGCCCGAGGTGCCAGCGAGCCTGTCCGCGTTCGCCGCGCGCGAGCTACTGGGCCGCGGGATCGAGATCAACACGCACACAACGCTCACGGCAGTAACAGCGCGTGGCGCAACCCTGTCGAGTGGCGAGCAGGTTCCCGCGCGCACCGTCGTATGGACCGCCGGAGTGGCACCCAGCCCAGTCGTCGCCTCCCTTGGACTGCCGCTCGAGGATGGTGGGAGGATCACCGTCGATAGGGAGCTGCGCGTCGTAGGCCATCCGGGCGTGTGGGCGATCGGCGATTGTGCCGCTGTGCCAGACCCGGCAAGGCGCGGACAAGCATGCCCACCAACGGCCCAGCACGCAATCCGCCAGGGACGACTCGCCGCGTCCAACCTCGCCGCGGCGCTCGAGCATAGGCCGCTGCGGGCCTTCCGCTATCGCACGGCCGGAGTGGTGGCGGAGCTCGGTCACAACACGGCCGTTGCGATCACACTCGGCCTACGCTGGCGTGGACTGCCGGCGTGGTTGCTGGCACGCACCTACCACCTATTGCTGATGCCTGGTCTCGGACGCAAGCTGCGCCTGCTGATGGACTGGAATGTAGCCCTGCTGTTCGGTCGCGACCCCTCCTCCCCTGGTCGTCTCGGCACCGCAACGCCGTTGCGATTTGCGCAGGACGAAGAGTCCCTGCATGCGCCACAAGTAGTCGACGAGTCCTGACCACATGACGACGATCGACGTCCACACTTGTCCAGGTTCTTTGAAGTTGTCGATCCTCAGGGCGAGAAGCAACTATTTTCAGCTCGTGGGGCTTGCCTGGCTGAGATAGCGAACGACGAGAGTCAGATTCGGTCATAGTCGTCGGATACGCGCACGATGTCGAACTCGTCTGACGGCGAGGTCG
This sequence comes from uncultured Solirubrobacterales bacterium, assembly GCA_963715535.1. Taxonomy (GTDB): domain Bacteria; phylum Actinomycetota; class Thermoleophilia; order Solirubrobacterales; family Solirubrobacteraceae; genus Palsa-744. The sequence goes on from OY970251.1 coordinate 907,518, forward strand.
TGTCCGTGTGCTGCCAGATCTCGGCGACGATTCCCGAGGTCCGGAGTCCAATCAGGCGGTGACGCTCGCCAAGCTCCAAGCGCAGCATCTCGCCGGCGCCGTAGCTGCACATCGCCGTCTCCTCGTCATCAGGTCCTCGGCTGACGCCTACGGGTCCCTCGATTATGCGCCATATCTCGCTGCGTCTGCGGTGGTATTGCCACGACAAACGCTGTCTTGGGGCGACCAAGAGCAGCTTGGGGCTTAGCGTCAGTTGCTCATGCCCATTCCGCAGACCCGCATCTGAGAAATAAGTCCGGATGAACTCTTGGACCTCGGATTGGGCGATTAGCAGGAACCCACCCCAGGGGCGCGCCAGGTCCTCACCGACAACGGTCAAACCTGAAGCAGCCAGAGACGCTCTCGCACGTGAGACAGCTGCGTCGATCTGTGACGGCATCCTCAACTCCCGACGCGATGACCGGCATCGCTACCGAGAACGGCCACGACCGGGTCGCTGAGCAAGGCGATCGTGAAGTCAGACAGTGCAATGTCTGCGAGCTGGCCGATCGCGAACCAGGCAGCGTCGATCGTCTCGTCCCCGTCAGCGCACGGCTCCCCTTCGAGGACGTGCGCATTGAAGATCGTCGAGACGTAGCTAACGAGGTCACCATTTGGATAGGTCATTCGAAACGAAGGTCCACCGGTCACGCCGCGGATGCCGGTGAGCTCAACGACGACGCCGACCTCCTCAGACGCCTCGCGGACCGCGGCCTCTACTGGAGATTCGTCAGGCTCGATCGCCCCGCCCACGGTCTGCCACATACCCGTCTCGGCCTCGCGAACCATGAGCAGGCGACCATCCTCGTCCCACGGAAGCACGGCCACCGACGGAAGCAGCACCAAGTCGTGGCCGACCCGCTCGCGCAGGTGGCGCAGGTACGGAGAGATTCCCACGGTGAGCGCGAGCATATAGGCTCAGATCGCAGAAGATCACGGTAGCGTAGGGTCGACGATCTAACCCTACTTGGTGGAGGCGATGATCTGCCCTGGGTTGAGTGGGTACGTATTTTGGTTCTAGTGCCGTTGGATGCGTCTGAGTATGCCTCAATTTGGACCGCAAATTGGACCGCCCTCCACAGCGTAACCTCGGGACCGGGGGAGTGTGAAGGTCACCCGCCTTGTCGTGATCTCTTCCCACTTCAGGCCCCGTTCAATCCTTCCCGACTGTCGGTCCCAGGCGTAGCTCGGCATGCATCGGGACCTCGCTTTCTCTTAAGACGCTTCTACCTGTTCAGGAGATGAGGAACACCTTCCAGACAGGGGATGCGGGCAAATGAACGCCGTGGCAGCGCGACGAGGCTTCAAGGACCCGTATTGCGGGTAGTGCACCGCTCATCTCCTAAACCGAACAGAAACGAGGATCTCTTGGATCTGCTGCTGCTTCTCATCATCGTGTTGGTCGTTCTAAGCATCGCGGGCGGTGCCTTTGTGAGCCCCTTTGTGCTGCTCCTTCTGCTCGTCGTGCTCGTGCTGTTCATGGGTCCCTATCGTGGGCGCCGCGGGCGCCTGTAGGAAGGAGACGACATGGCTGAGCTATCTGCTGGGAACCAGAAGCTGGTCCAGTATCTGAATGAGGCGTTTGGCCTTGAGAAGCGCTTGGAGACCACGCTGGAGGCGCATATCGCGATGACAGTCCAACCCACGTACAACAAGCGCCTGAAGCAGCACCTCTCAGAAACCAAGCGTCATGGCCGCGACGTCAAGAAACGCATCAAAGAGCTCGGCGGCGCGGCAACGACAGTCGACACGCCCGGGCCCGCCTCGGTGACTGAGGCCGCTCAGACGGTGCTGAGCGGCGCCCAGAAGGCGGTAGCGTTCGCACAAGGTCCTTTGCACGCGCTTCGAGGCACAGGCGAGGAGGAGAAGCAGCTGAAGAACGCCAAGACCGAGTATGCCAGCGAGGCTGAGGAGATCGCGACCTACGCCGCGATCGAGACACTCGCGGGAGTGCTAGGTGACAAGGAGACGCAGCGACTGGCTCACACGATCGGCCGCGAGGAGGAGCGCATGCGCTCCTTTCTCGAGAAAGAGATCGTGCGGCAAACCAAGGCTGTGGCCAAAGCGGAGATACCCGCCTCGCAACGCAGAAGCACCCCTCGCACCAAGAAAGCCTCACGCAAGAGAGCCTCACGCGCTACGAGCAGAACTTAGCTTGGCTCGTCGCGCTCGAGCTGGTCGGCCAGGCGGGGCGCTACCCCGACCTGCTGTCCTGGTCTGCGTAGCAACTCGTCGCTGTAGCTGACCGCCATGATCTGCTCGGGAGAGATCGCGAGCGCCTCATGCACTTCGTTGGCTTCGCGGCGCTCACTGGTCAGGTCAGATGCCGGGTCGGCGACCGCCTCGATCTCGATGAAGCTCCCCAGGCAGCGAACGTCGTCCAGGTGGATGCGCACGCTCTGCCACAGCAATAGTCGCCGTGACTTCTCGACGACCACCAGCACGCCGAGCGCAGTGCTCAGAGCTGCCTTCAAGCCGTGCGGATCGTCGATCGTCACGAGCCGGTAGCGACTCTCGCGCGCGAGCGCCTCATCGGCGCGGTCGTAGGCGATGAGCTGGGCAGACGTGTCCTCCTCGCGCAGCTTCAACCGGCCGTGCGGAACCCGGAAATATGTGTCGGTCTGGCGCAACCATCCCTCGTCGCGTGCCCCAAGCGCCAGAGCTGCACGCAGGGAGCGATCGGGGGCAGGGTCGCGCGCCTTCAGCTCGATGTTCCGTCGCGGCTCTGCCACATGCCTGCCTATGGCGGGGGAGCCCGGTACGGCCGGCCGTTCGCAGCGTTTGACGAACTCGCCCTTAGCCTCAGTGTATGCCTCGCGGTCGTTGCGGTAGCGCTCGGCGAGCGCGCGCTTCAGTGCCGCATACTCCCGCGCGAGCGCCGGGTCAGCGCGCAGGCGGTCGCGGAAGCCCAGCCGACGCTCAAGCTCCCAGCGCTCGTCCAGGAGGTGCAGGTGATGAGTGCGGTAAGCGGCCGTCGGGTAGCACAGGAAGCGCCGGTGGATGAGCGTCGCGTTGAACGCTTCGGGATATTGGTAGCCGCCGTGCTGCACCAGTGCCGCAATTGGCGCATCGAGGTCGTCCACGAGCGCAACCATGTCAATCACCGGCTTGGTCGCCAAGCCCACGACGGCGGTGGAACCGAAGTGGTGCAACTCCGCCCCGGCCGGCAGCAGCGGCATGAGCCGCTCGCGCTCGGCGGTAAAAGCAGCCGGCCATGCGGGGTCGTACTCGACGATCTCCACCGGAGCGTCACGAACGCCCGCTCGCGACAGATCCTCAGCCGCGGCGCTATGACTGTCGGCCTCAGCCGCGCCGCTATGACTGTCGGGCGTCAACGTCATGCCCGCTAGTCTCACAGACCGTCGTGGGCCGGCACCGCGCGGCCGGTGTCTGACGAACGGCAACGGTTTGGTACCCCATTGGTACCCCGACGCGTTTGTAACAACTCTCTACTAACACAAAACACGCCGATTACAGGTCCTTCCTGAGGGTGAGCGACGGGATTCGAACCCGCGACCGCCGAGACCACAACCCGGAGCTCTACCAACTGAGCTACGCCCACCACGCTGGTAGGCGAAGTCTAGCGTCAGATCAACCGCGCACGAGTCCTTCGGCAAGCGTCAGGCATTCGCTCGGGGTGCGCTCCGGATGACGCTCCAGCGCGAGTTGCCAGGCACGCATCAGGGATACGGGGTCCTCGCCCAGCAGGACGAGCAGATCGGCCATGAGTGCCGCGACCGCGGGATCGAGACCGCCCGCACCCGCCCCTCCAGAGTTCCCCTGCTCGTTCGTAGGCGCGTTCACGGTGTCAGGGCCGGCCGCGTTGCGTGTCGCTGCGAGCAGTTGCTCGGTGACCTCCTTGCCCTCCCGCGCGGCGACATGCCAGCCGCGCCCCATCGAGAGCCGCTCGAGCGCTATCCGCGGGCCTTCGAGCACCGTCAGCTTGGCCTGCTGAGGGTTCCACTTGCGTTCGCCGAGCTCGATCCACTTGCCTCGCACCCACGCATCGAGAACGGCCTCGCGCAGCTCCAGCTCGGTGAGGTTGAAGCGACAGAAGTTGTGGGGGAACTGGCGCAACTCGACGTGGTACATGCCGCTAAGACTCGCAAATCGCCTTTCACGAGGCCTTTCCCAACTCAACCGGAGCAGGCGGAGCGCCGATGAGCTGCCCATGTCCAGTGCCGGCGAACATCTGCGCAGTCGTCTGCCACCTCGCCGGGTACCGCCGATGCGTGCGGCTCGTCGTCGCGTCGCGTGGCCATCCGCGCTCCAGCCGCGTGTGGCACTCAGCATGCTCGGCTGGGCCCTGCTCGGCCTGCCGATGCCACAAAAGCTCACCGAGGGTCCTTCCGAGCCGACCACAGTCGCCAGGAGCTGGGGGTCCTGGTGGGCGCGCCATCCGCAACTGCTGCGCGCGCTCGTGGTGCTGGCATTGTGCTGGTCCACGGCATATCTCACCTGGCGGATCGGTTGGAGCTGGCATCGATCGAATCTCCTCCTATGGGGCTGCCTGCTGCTGGCCGAGTGCTACGGCCTTTGGAATCTCGCGACATTGGCATGGCTCACCTGGGATGTGACACCCCGCGAGCGGCCGCCGGCCTCGCCGGGGAAGATCGTCGATGTGTACATCTGCACCTACGACGAGGCGGCCTCCGTGCTCGAGGCCACACTCGCGGGCTGTGCGCTCATGAGCTACCCGCATACGACCTGGCTACTGGATGACGGCAGTCGGCCTGAGATCGCCGAGCTTGCCCGCCAATGGGGAGCTCGCTACATGACGCGTCCTGACAAAAGTCACGCGAAGGCCGGCAACATCAACCATGCGCTGCCGCTGACCGATGGCGAGTTGGTGCTTGTGCTCGACGCCGACCATGTGCCGCTGCCAGACGCCTTGGACACGATGGTCGGCTACTTCGACGACCCCGAGGTGGCGCTCGTCCAGACGCCCCATGATTTCTCAAACCACGACTCGATCCAGCACTACGACCTTGGTCGCCACGAGCAGTCGGTGTTCTTCTCGGCAATCTGCCTTGGTAAGGATCACCACGATGCCGCTTTCTGGTGCGGCTCGTGCGCGCTCATACGACGTGAGGCGTTGCTCTCGATCGGTGGTGTGGCGACCGACACGATCGCCGAGGACTTCCACACGACGATCAAGCTCCACCGGCGCGGCTGGCACACGCACTATGACGATCGCATCATCGCGCAGGGACGCGCTCCCCACGACCTTGCCGCCTATCTTCTTCAACGCGACCGCTGGGCACGCGGCAATCTCGCCGTGTTCACCACGCCTGAGAGCCCGCTTCGTGCACGCGAGCTGACCATCAGACAGCGCATGAGCTACCTCGCGAGCCTGCTCTCCTATCTGGCGGGCCCGATGCGTCTGCTGATGGTGCTCGTGCTCGCGGCCGTGCTGTGGACGGGCGCGCTTCCGTTGCGAATCGCTCCCCTGGCTCTGGCGACGTTGTGGGCCCCAGCCACTGTGCTGATGGTGCTTGCCGGCTCTGCCCTGTGCCGCGGCCAGCAGAGCAGCGGTGAGGCGACTCACTATGAACTGTGCACCGCGGAGATCTTTGCGCGTGCGCTGCGCTGCATCGTTCGGCCTGGCCGTGCGAGCTTTCGAGTGACGCCAAAGGAGGGCATCGACCGAGGCGGCTGGGAGGCGGTACGCCAGTTTCGCGGATTGCTCGTACTGGCCGTGCTGCTGGCCTTGGGACTCATTTTGAGAATCGCAGATGACGCGGGGGCGGGACCGCTACCGACGATGCATGGCTTCGCCGCCTGGTTCGTGCCCGTGCTCGGCGCCTTCGAGCTGCGCCGGATCACACGCACGCTTGCGTTTGTCGGGCGTAGGCGGCAACTGCGTGGCGAGTACCGGACTCCGATCGCAGCCGCGGCGGTAATCCTCCCAAGCGGCGATCTTCCCACTGAGGATCCTTCCCTATTGGGGCGCATGCACGACATCACGGCCAGCGGGGTCGGTTTCGAGCTCTCGCGTCCGCTACCTCTCGGGACGCTTGCAAACCTCACCATCCAGCTTCCGGCTGTCGCCGGAGAGCCGGTTCCGACACGCCTCGAGGTGGCTGTGCGCTCATGTCTGGCGCACGGGAATGAGTGGCGCATCGGCGCGGCGATCGTCGGCTGCGATGAGGAAGATCGACGGCGTGTGCTGTCCTATTGCAACGTCGTGTGGCCATATCGGCGTCTGCGCGGCGAGACTGAGACCGTGCCGGCACCGGCGGCTGGCTCCAACGAGCACGCAGACTCGTCCCCTATTCCTCGCGAAGCCGCCCTCGCCCAGACCAGCTGACGCCAGATCGAGCCTCGCTCAACGGTCTTCTCGGCTATTGCTCAGGCGGCCGACGGTCTCGCTTGCGCTCGGCTCCCCGGTGCTTGGCTTGGAGGCGGCGCTCGCGCGAGGCGGCCGTCGGGCGTGTAGCGCGACGGCGTTTGGGGACGGCGAGCGCCGTCGCGAGCCGCTCGCCCAAACGAGTCAAAGCCAACTCGCGATTGCGAGCTTGCGAGCGCTCGTCCTGCGCAATCGCGACCACGCGCGGCCCAACGCGGGCAAGTAGACGCTCCCGCTGCGCGTCGGTCAGGGTTGGCGAGGCGAGCACGTCAAAGCTTGCTTGCACACGGGAAGCGGTGACATTGGCGTGCTGCCCACCCGGACCAGATGAGCGACTCGCACGCACCACTATCTCCGAGAGCGGGATCGTCAACCTGCCGGTGACCCTCAGCGTTCGCTGAACACCATCGGCGGCGCTCAACGCGGCCGCCGATCCACACGCATCTGGGCACCCTCACTGACCGGCATTCGGTAAATGGTAAGCCGCCAACGGCAACGTGGTCGTATTGTTTACGGCCACTCGCAGACACCGTCACGCGGGTGCATCGCTGAGCTATGGGCAGACACTCCTCACACAACCATCCAACCGCCTCGGGATCGGCGCCGCTGGTCGCGCTTGTAACCGGAGCATCGAGCGGTATCGGCGAGGCCACCGCGCGACGCTTGGCACACGAGCCGGGTGCACAGCTCGTACTCGTTGCTCGCCGTGAGGATCGCTTGCGCGCGCTAGCCGAGACCCTGCCAGGGCAAACCAGCATCCTGGCGGTAGATCTGACCGCACCTGACGCTCCGACCCGGGTGCTCGAGCATGTTCGCTCCCACCACGAGAGCCTCACGCTGCTTGTCAACAATGCCGGGGCTTCCTGGCGCGCGAGCTTCGCCGAGGGCGGTCACGCCAACGTGCGTCGCACGATGGAGATCAACTTCGACGCAACGGTGCGCCTGACGGAGGCGTTGCTGCCGTTGCTGCGCTCCTCTGCCCCAAGCTCGATCGTGAACGTGTCCAGCACGGCCGGACGCATCGCCAGACCGGGCGCCGGCGCCTACTCGGCGAGCAAGTTCGCGCTGACCGGGTGGAGCGATGCGCTGTTTGCGGAGGAGCGTCCGCACGGGGTCCACGTAGGGCTCGTGCTTCCCGGCTTCATCGAGACCGAGGGCTTCCCCGCGGCCGAGCTGACCGCGCGCCACCTCACGCGTTGGATCGTCTCGACCCCCGAGCGTGCTGCCGAGGCCATCGTAGAGGTGGGTTTGCGGGGGAAGGCAGAGCGCTATGTGCCGCGTCCGTACGCACTGGCGGGCATCGCACGGCTGCTCGCCCCGGGACTCGTCAGGAAGGCGCTTGCCGGCGGTGGCGCCTCGGTCTTCGTGACCAGGACGGGAGCCGACGCCACGGACTCGCACACCGAAAACGCAAGCCCGCGAGACTGAGCCTCAAGCGAGGATCCATGCCGGTGACAGGCCAGCGCTCAACCTTGGTTCGCATCCGAGCACACCACGCCGTCTGACACAATCCCTGCGGTGATCTGCCGAACGATCGTAATCCTTGCGCTCACGGCGGCAGGTGGACTGCTTGCGTCCTGTGGAAAGAGCGACTATCACGCCGTCGCGACGACCACACATGTCGCAGCCGCCGGCACACACAGTCGATCCGGAGCAGGCACACATGCTGGTACGGCGAGACCGCTCACAAGGGTGCAGGCGCTCGCGTTTGCTCGGGCGGTCAACCTCACAGCGGCAGACGTGCCTGGCTTCAAAGCAACCTCGAGAGACAGCCGCGAACCCAAGACGCCCGCGGAAAAGCAACTCGAACACGAACTGACGCACTGCGCGGGAGAGTCCTTGAGCTCACCCAGTGGGCTCGTCAACGAAAGCTCCAAGGACTTCAAGCTCGAACACGAAATCCTTCACTTCAGCGTTAGCTCCGAAGTCAGTGTCGCGCAAACCCCTGCTCTAGCCGCCAGGGAGCTCATGGCGATCCGTAGCAACCACGTCCGCGGATGCCTCTCACGCTATCTCGGCCTGCTCCTCAAGGATGAGATCCTCAAGGAACAGACCTCCCCGGCGATCATCAACCCAAACTCGATCTCTCTGTCGATATCGCACGGCACCCCTCCAGCACCCGGTGCGGCGGGAAGCTTCGGATGGCGAATCACCGCAACGGTCGCGGTGCGCAACGTCAAGCTTCCCTTCTACATAGACATACTCGGCTTCGTCTACGGTCCCGCGGAGGTCACGCTAACCAGCAGCGGCGCCCTGCGGCCCTTCCCAGCGACCATTCAGGAACACCTCTACCTGCTGCTGCTCAAGCGGGCGGGGGCGAGCACTGGCTGATCCGGGTTGCACAGCACAGGCCACTACCGCGACTGACTCAGCCTGAAATCGATCGCATCGCCAGTCGCTCATGAGTCTGCTTCGGGGCGCGATGTGTCTCAGCCGGTTGGCGGCTTCGGAGGCTCCCCCCGGCAAAACCGCCGTTTTTCCAGGCATTCCGCCCAGACCATCCGACGGGGGACCGAGGAATCGAACCTCGAGCAAGGGTTTTGGAGACCCCCATGTTACCGTTACACCAGTCCCCCAGAAACGTCTGTTTTGCAGGCGATTCCGCTTTGAGCCGAGCGGTTGCGAAACTCTACACGCCTGTCCGTCGGCGTGAGATGAAGCGTCCGCGTTGAGTCGCTCGTCTTCTAGGATAGCCTTGAGTGGGATGCTGAGATGCTTTGCGATAGCTCTAACGGTGCTTGCGCTGGGGGCGGCGCCCGCCGGCGCGGCGGAGACACAACGGGACACGTCCTCCACCCACGCCTATCTGCTGGCCACCTACGCCGCGCTGCACGCCGTCGTGAGCAAATGGTCGTCGGTCGAAGCGAACATACACGGGCTCGACCACAGCGTTCAGAGCGAATGCGCCGGCATTGCCACCGGCTCTCCGCAGAGCGAAGAAGAGCAGAAGCTCAGCTACGAGGTCGCCGGAGCGCTGTGGGCCACCTCTTATCACGCGGATGCAGCGGTGATCCAGCGCTTCCTCAAAGCGGTGCATCCGCTGACATGGAGCAATCCCGCTGTCACCCGTGGCGCGCACGCCTATGCGCGAAGCCTGCACGAAATGGTCGTGCTCCCGGTGCCCAACATCTGCGTGGATGTCCGTTCGTGGATCGCCGGCGGTTTCAAGGGCGTCCCCGCCGATACGAAGCAATTCGACCGGCGCGTGGAAGCGATCGAAATCAAGGAACTGCCACGCAAGCTCCTGTCTCCCTACCTGCAGTCCGCAGACAAAGCGCTCCTCGCGCGTGTGGAACATGTGGCACGTCAGTTTGAAGAACTGGAATTCGTGCATGGGCAGGGCGACTGGAACACGTTGCTTGAAGTGCTCTCGCTGAGCCAGTAGCCCACCGCGCACCCCGCGCGTATTCGACTGCTCGCCCCAAGACTCAAGCAAGTCGAAGCTCCGGTCGAAAAGGTGTCCAGACCCGCCATGGACACCCTTGTGACATTCCGCACATTCTTTCGAAACATCGCGCAAAACGAGGACGGCCTCACGCTGATCGAAGTCGTGATCACGGCCCTGTTCGTCGGTCTGATCGCCGTGGGCACGCTCACCGGCTTTCAGGTCCTCGACCGTGCATCGGCCGATGAGCGCTTCCACGACGAGGCCGAGCTGCTGGCAGCGCAATCGCAGGAGCACTTGCGCAGCGACCCCGCGAACACGCTCGACGAACTCGCCGGCCAGGGGGGAAGCCTCGAAGAACACAAGCGCACATACACCCTCGCGGTCGACGGCACCACCTACACCATCAAGCAAGCCGCCCAGTACTTCAACGAAGCCAAACCGGGCTCGGACTGCTCAGGTATAGGCGCAACCGAATCGGGCTCGAAGGAAGACGGCGACTATCTGAGGGTCACCTCCTCGGTCACCTGGCCGCAGCTGCATACACGCAAAGCCGTGAGCGAGTCGAGCATCGTCACGCCGCCAGACGGCTCGGCGCTCGAGATCGACGCCACCAACGGCGCCCTACCGGAAGGAAATCTCTCCGGCGTGAATGCGACCATCAAATACACGGGCGTGGAATCCAAAGAACCGACCATGCTCGAAGGAACCACCGGCGCGTCCGGCTGCATCGTTTTTGGTGGGATCCCCGCAACGACCGCCAAGGTCGAAGTCAAAGAACTATCGGGGTACGTAACCGAAAGCGGCTCGACCAAAGTGCCGACCAAAGAAGTCACGGTTGCGCCGAACATAACTACGCACGATCAGATGGTCCTCAACGAAGGCGGCGCGATCACAGCGGAATTTATGTACAACGGCACGCCGGTCGAAGGCAACACTTTCGTAGCCGCCTATGAAGGCGCACATAACCCAAATAGTGAATATACGGTGGGCGCCCCCAAATTCGAATACGAATCCGGTGGCGAAAACAAGTACAAGACCGTCACAACCGAATACGTTAAAGTGGCGACCACCCCGATGACCACGAGCTATATCAAAGGGGATCTCTTCCCGTTCCCCTACAGCTCGACCAACCTCGAACACAACAAGAGGTGGCAGGTGTACGCGGGTGACTGCGAGGCAAACAATGCCGAAACGATCGACAAATCGGTGACCAACGGCGTAACGCCCGTGCTTCCCGGGAAAACAACACCTGCAATAAGCGTACCGATGTCCTACCTGGCACTCACCGTGTATACCGGCAAATCGGGCTCGACTACGGTCGACAAAACGCCCGTTCCGGTCAAGATCACCGACACCGCATGCAGCGCATCTCAGGCGCCCAACAACGCATCCGCGGCCAACCTTGAACACAAGCAGAAAACCAATGCCGGAGGACATCTCGAACACGTTTACCAGCCATTTGGCGAAGCAAAGCTCTGCATCGAATACACCACGACAACCCCAAAAACCGAATACCACACACAGACGCTCGCCTACGATCTCACGGAACCGGCGGAACACATAGATTCCCTCTATACCGAAGAAACCGCCAAAAAAGAATACTTGACGGGCACCTCAAAAAAAGACACAGTCGAAGTAGTGAACAGCACATCAAAATTTTCCTGCCCATGAGAGGCCTACCGACAATCACCCGTTTCACGCGCGATCAGCGAGGTTTCACCCTGGTCGAAACGCTGGTGGCGATGATCAGCGCAGTAGTCGTGGTGGGCGCACTTTACGCCATCCTCGACATATCCGTTCAGCAAGCCGCAAAAATCTCCGATACCTCACAAGCCACCCAGCTGGGACGCATCACAATGGTAAAGCTCACCGAAGAGCTGGAGACCTCCTGCCTATCGTCCGGCTTCGCTCCGGTGCAGGCAGCCAGCAAGGAAAAGGAAGTCTCGGGCAGCAAAACGAAAGAACTCGAAGAAAGCCGACTGATCTTTATCAATGCCACCAGCAAAGCAGCCGCGATCTCGGAAGCATTCGAGCATGAAATAGTGTGGAAGAGAAGCACCGGACTTTTGACCGACATCTCATACAAGAACACAGGCGGCTCGTGGCCGAGCTTCACGTGGACCCTACCCTTGACCAAGACCGGCGAAGTCCGACTCGGGGAAAACATCTCCCAGACCGAAGTAATAAACGGAGAAAGCAAGAAGGAACTACTTCCGATCTTTAAATACTTCAAATACAACCGGACCGCCGGCACCATCAAATCGGCCAAGTCGACCGAAGCGCTTGGCACGCTGGAAGAAGTCAAACTTGAAGAAAAAGGACTCGAACGGGAACTTGGCTCTAAAAATGCCAAAGAAACCGCCGGCGTGGAAATCGCCTTCAATCAGTTGCCGGTCGATAAGTTCAAAAACGAACATCGTGCGGTCAACTTCAAAAACGAGGTGACGCTCTCCCTCAGCGTCCCCAACGCCGAAACCCCCGTCGAAGAAAAACCATGCGAATGATCAATCCCCTCCACCTACCCCAGATCCGCGCTCGCGCCCGATCCGAGGCGGGGTTCACGATGATCATCGCGCTCGGCGTAATGCTCGTGACCAGTCTCCTGCTTGTCGCGGGCTACGCGACCGTCACAAACGACAGCAAGCTCTCCACCAACGAAATCATCGCCAAGCAAGCCTACTATGCCTCCACGGCCGGCATCCAGGAGTACGAGTACCAGCTCCAGGCCAATCCCGACTACTGGGAGACCTGCAAGACACCGGAAAACACGGTTCCGCAGGAAACCTCGGCGACCAAGGAAGACAACTACAACGGGCACTACGCGATTAAACTGCTGGTGGCCACCACCGCGCCCAAAGGCACAAAAGAATGTAGCACGTCCAACCCCTTCGGCAGCATGATCCAGTCGGGCGGAGCCAACGCGAACACATTCTCGGTGGAATCGATCGGCTACGCCGGCAACGACAAACATTCGCAGATCGCCACATTTCACGTGGTCGGTTTCCTGAACTACGTCTACTTCACGCAATACGAAATCGAAGATCCCAGTCTGGATGGCGACTCGATTAGCGAATGCGAAAAATATTACGCCGAACGCGAAGCGAAAGGAGCCAAATGCCAGGTGATCACGTTCTCCCCCGCAGACAGCGTCGAAGGCCCGATGCACACCGACGATGCCACCAATGTGACGTGCAGCAAAGAACTCAGCTTCGGGCGCGCCGGACACGAAGACGCTGTCGAAATAAACGGCGGACCTTGGCCTGAATGCTCTAAATCCTCCGAACCGACGTACAACAACCCAACCAAAAAACCGACCAAAGGCGCGGAACTGATCGCACCGCAGAGCGACACCAGCCTGCTCTCTTACGTCGAAGAAGAAAACGTCTTCACCGGCGCAACGCACCTGGTCCTCAACGGCACGACCAAAGAAATCACGGCGGAATACTGGGTAGAAGAAAAAGGCGTTGAGAAAAAAATCAAAAAAACGATCAAATGGCCCAAAAACGGCCTCGTCTATGTGCAGGCCGGCAATAACTGCTCATACACCTACAATCCGACCAAAGCCGACGGCTCCACCGAAGAAAAAGAAGAAATCAACTGTGGCACCGTCTATGTGAGCGGCACTTACAGCGAACCGCTCACGATCGGGGCGCAGAACGATCTGATCATCAACGGCAACATCTATCCCACGAGCATCAGCAAACTTGGGGAAGTCCCGTCCGGCACCACGACACTTGGATTGATCGCGAGCGAATACGTGCGCGTCTACCACCCCTGCAGCTCCAAAACCAATGGATCCGGCAGCCTGGAAAACCCATGGGTATACGGCGCGATCCTCTCCACGAGCCACTCGTTCCTGGTGGACAACTTCAACTGCGGCAAACCGCTCGGCGAACTGAGCATCGACGGCGCGATCGCCCAGAAGTTTCGCGGACCGGTCGGCACTGGAGGCGCCGAAGGCATAAGCACTGGCTACGCCAAGAACTACATCTACGACGAACGCTTGGCGACCGACGAGCCGCCCTACTTCCTGAGCCCGCTCAACGCCGGCTGGCAGGTCGAGCGCGAGACAGCGCCCTGATAGCCCCTTTTGCGCTCGTCGCGGCGCATCCAACCGATGCGTCGTGTAATTTCAAAATGTGGTGATTTCACAAGACAGCTCCGCGTCCCAACATCCGGACGCGCTGGCGGCAGTCGCACTCCACACGCTTGTGAGCGAAGGCCGCGCGGGTATGACACGCGAGCAGGTGGCGCTTGCCTGCGAGCGCGATCCGACCGACCCGCTCGAACTACGCGAAACCGAGGCGGCGCTGCAGTTGCTGCTCGAAGATGAGCTGACCGAGTACGCCAACGAGCTTTTCAAGCCAACGCGCGCGGCGATCCGCGCCGCCGAGCTGAGCTTCTGATCTCGATCTGTTTCTGAGCTACTCCACGCCCACGAACAACGCCGCCGGACGCAACTCCAAAGCGCGTGCAAGCTTCAACACTGTGCGCAAGTTCGGCCCACGTCCGCCGCGCTCATACACGCTGATCGCCGCACGATCGACCTCCGCCTCATACGCGAGCGCCTCCTGGGAAAGTTCCGCGTGCTTACGGGCCGCCCGTAGGTTCGCGCCGAGACGCGGCGCGGGCCCGGCGTGCGCACCAGGGTCCACTGACCCACCAGGATCCACTGACGGACCGGACGCACGCGTGCCGGACGAGCCGATTTCATCAAGCAGCGTGGCGGGCGCCACGCCGAGCGCGGCCGCGACGCGCACCAGCGTCGAAAGGTCGGGCGAGCGCTCCGCGCGCTCCAGAAAACTGATCGCCGCGCGATCCAACCCCGTCGCCTCCGATAGCGCGACCTGAGACAGGCCCGCACGCAAGCGAGCCGCGCGCATGTTCTCGCCGAACACGCCCACCTGCTCGTCGATCTCTGGGTCCTTGGTGTGCCTCACGGGCGCATCATCGACGCTCGCCTACAGAAACACCACTGTAAAAACACAAGAGCGCCACGACCGCCCCCACGCCAGTAGCGATGCTTGCCCGACCTCAGCGCACGGATTGGCGCGGACCCAATGGTACCTTCCTGTGGTGATCCCACATGTTCGATAACGCGCTCGACGACGCCGTAACCCACGAACGACTCGCCAAGACCGAGCGCCTGCGCGCGCGGGGCATCGAGCCGTTCCCGCACATCCCTTCAGCCGAGCGCACCCCGATCGCCGAGCTCTATGCGGCCCACGATCCGGCGGAGCTGCAGGCCGGCGAGCATCGGGACTTCGCCTACCGGCTGGCGGGACGCCTCATTTCACGACGCGGACACGGCAAGACGACATTCCTCGACCTGCGCGACTTCAGCGGGCAGATCCAGTTGCACGTCCACCACGACACGCTTGGGGAGCAGGCCTACGAGCACATCCTCGACCTCGACATCGGCGACATCGTGGAAGCACGGGGTTACCTGTATGTGACCCAGCGCGGACAGCCGGCGCTCAGCGTGCACGAGTGCGCGCTGCTCACCAAGGCGCTGCGCCCACCGCCCGACAAGCGCCACGGTCTCGGCGACACGGGCACGCGCTATCGCTACCGCGAGCTCGACCTGCTCGCCAACGAGTCGAACGCGCGAGCTGTTTCGCACGCGCGCGCACACGATCGACGCCCTGCGCGCGTTCATGGCCGAGCGCGGCTTCATCGAGGTCGAAACGCCCGTCCTGCAAGCACAAGCGGGAGGAGCTTCGGCGCGGCCGTTTCTGACCCACCACAACGCACTCGACCAGGATATGTCGCTGCGCATCTCTGTCGAGCTGTATCTCAACCGTTGCCTGATCGGCGGCCTGGAGAACGTGTACGACCTCGGCAAGTGCTTTCGCAACGAGGGCATCTCCTACCGCCACAGCCCCGAGTTCACGATGCTCGAGTGGCTGATGAGCTATTCAGACCACACCGACGTGGCGCGCTTCACCGAAGAGCTCGTCGCCTATGTGGCCCAGCGTGTGCTTGGCAGCACCACGATCGAGCGCGGCGGCGAGAGCATCGATCTCGCGGAGCCGTGGCAGAAGACCACCATGCAGGCGGAGATCCTGCGCGTGTGCGGCGTGGACTTCCTCGCAAGCGACCGCGACCGGCTGGCGGCGCTGTTGGACGACCGCGTGCACCCCGACGCGAGCTGGGCGCAGGTTGTGCAGGCGGTCTACTCAAAGCTCGTGGAGCCCACGCTCAACCGGCCCACGCTCGTGTACGACTTCCCGCTGGAGTCTTTCCCGATCACAAAGGCCCACTCCGGGGATCCACGCTTGGCCGAGCATTTCGACGCGGTGATCGGCGGCATCGAGCTCGTCAGCGGCGACTCCGAGGTCAACGACCCCGTCGAGCAGTATCAGCGCTTTGTCGAGCAGCGCAAAGAGCGCCAGCTCGATGACGACGACGCCCCGCACCCGCACGACGAGGAGTACGTGCGCGCGCTCGAGTACGGCCTTGCCCCATCCGCCAGTGGCGGCATGGGTGTGGATCGCCTGCTGATGATCCTCACCGGGCACGACACGCTACGGGAAGTCGCTCCGTTCCCGGTGATGCGCGAACTGCGTGACACCCCGGGCACGCCCCCCCTCTCCAGACTCGAGGACGCCCCCTCCTCATCCGCGGATTCGGGTCAGGCAAAGGCGCACGGGAAGCTATAGTCGCCGGAGACCTGAACGATGAGCGATAGCGAGCACAGCTTCGAGGAGATGCACTTCGAACCGGCCCCCGCGCTCTCGGGGGAGGTGCCGGGACCACGCTCGCGCGTGCTGCTCGCCGAGCAGGAGGAGCTGGAGTCAAGCGCGCGCTCCTATCCGCGCAGCGTGCCGATCGCGATCGAGGCCGGTCGCGGCGCCACGATGCGCGACGTCGACGGCAACACGTTCATCGACTTCTTCGGCGGCGCGGGTGTGCTCAACGTCGGGCACAACCATCCCGATGTCGTCAAGGCCGCGGCCGAGCAGCAGGACAAGCTGGTGCACGCGCTCGACTTCCCCACCACAGCCAAGCTGCGCCTGATGCGCAAGCTCAAGGGCCTGCTCCCCGGGCACCTGCGCGAGAGCGCGCGCTTTCACTTCGGCGGGCCCACCGGCTCGGACGCGATCGAGGCGTCGCTGAAGCTGACCCGCGCCCACACCGGCCGCGAGGCCGTGATCGCCTTCCAGGGCTCCTACCACGGCATGACCGCCGAAGCCCTCTCGGTCACCAGCGATGTCGGCTTCGGCGGCCCCACCTCCACCCCCGTGCACTTCATGCCCTACCCCTACTGCTACCGCTGCCCGCTCGGCCTGAAGCCCGACTCGTGCGAGCTGGCGTGCGCGCGTCTGCTCGACACATCGCTTGAAGATCCCCACAGCGGCATCCCCAGCCCGGCTGCCGTGCTCGTCGAGCCGATCCAGGGCGAGGGTGGCACGATCGTCCCGCCCGACGGCTATTTGACAGAGCTGCGCCGCATCACCCACAAGCACGACGTCCCACTGATCTGCGACGAGATCCAAACCGGGTTCGCGCGCACCGGCACGATGTTTGCCGTCGAACACGACGGCATCGCGCCGGACGTGATGACCTTCTCCAAGGCGCTCGGAGGGATCGGCTATCCGATCTCCTGCATCGCCTATGACTCAAAGCTCGATACGTGGAAGCAGGGCGCCCACATCGGCACGTTCCGCGGCCACCAGGTCGCGATGGCCGCGGGCTTCGCCGCGATCGAGTTCATGCAGGAGGTCGATCTGCCAAGTCATGCCGCGCGCCTCGGCGAGCTCACGCTCGAGCTGTTGCGCGACGCGCAACCCACGCTGCCGTCCGTTGGCGACGTGCGCGGGCGCGGGCTGATGATCGGCATCGAGCTCGTGCGCGACCGCGACTCCAAGCAGCCATGGCCGGAGATGGCGGCGCAAGTTCGGACCGAGTGCTTCAAGCGGGGCGTGATCATCGAGGTCGGGGGCCACTACGGCAACGTCGCACGCTTCCTGCCGCCACTGGTGATCTCGCGCAAACTGCTACTCACAGGGATCGAGATCTTCGTCGAGTCGGTGCGCGCCGCGGAAAACGCGCTCGCGCGTCCCTCGGCGCTGGTCTCCGGCTGACGGCTCCACGTCAACCGTTACCGCCGGCACGCCGGCGGATCGGCGGCTCGGAATGCCTGCGGCAGTGCGGGCTGAGGCGTGTGGTTGCAGTGCGGGCGGAGGGACTTGAACCCCCAAGGGCCGAAGCCCACTGGCTCCTAAGGCCAGCGTGTCTACCAATTCCACCACGCCCGCGGGTTGCGTGAGGACCGCCGAAGATTGTATGGTCATGGGTGAGATGTCTTCAACTTCGGGGAACACGAGGCCGGCGGGCGTGATTGTGACGCATCCCAATCGCGGCAAGGCGGTCGTCCAAACGACCCGCGCGACGGTCGTGTTGCTGCTGCTCGTCTCCACCGCGCTGATCCTGATCGTGACGATCGGGGGATGGAGCACGCTGTCAGGCGGCATCCCGATCCTGCTCGTGTGGGCGGTCGTGTACCTGCTGATGGCCTACTACGCGGCACGCTGGAGCCGAGGGGTGCTACCGATAGCCTCGGCGCTGGGATTGCTGCTGTTGATCTTCGCGCTGGTGTCCGCCCCCGCCTGGTTTGAACGCAACAAAGCGGGCTATGCTGCCCCCAACCTCAACGCGGGCCTGCTGGGCGTGCTGACCCTTGTGATCGTGCCCGTGCAAATCCTCTTGATCGCGTTCGCGATGCGCGGCTTCTCCCAGGGTTGGAACGTCGAGCTCGAGAAGCTGGATCCCAGCGCCGACCCGGACGCGCTCGCCAGACCCGCGTAATATTGAATCGTTGCGGCGGTGGCGGAACGGTAGACGCGATGCTCTCAAAAGGCATTGTCCGAAAGGGCGTGTGGGTTCGATTCCCACCCGCCGCATCATTGTTGTGTCTCGGGACATCCTGGACGGATGTCTCGGGAGATCGTAGACGGTGTTCAGGTTTGGGGTTGGTAGTCGCGGTTGGGGTTGAGGGTGAGTTGGCGTAGTAGTTCTCCGTTGTGGGGGTCGATGATGCGGATGTCGCGGTCGGCGATCAGCAGCTTGATCTGGCGGTGCTTGTGGGCTCTTCCGATGCCGATGTGGTGTAGTCGGCTGTGGTAGCGCAGGGTGACCTTGCCGTTGGTGTTGACCTTGTCGTGGCGGACTCGGAAGTGGGTTCCTGCGGTCGGCTGGCTAGCTGGTCTGGCCTTGATCCGGTTGTTGTAGGCCTGTAGGGGTGTGCGTCCGTCGAGGGCGCGGTGGGGGCGAATGTTGTTGTAGTAGTGGACGAATGCGTCGAGCTGGGTTTGCAGCTCTGCGAGTGTTTTGGCTGGGGGGCGGCGAGCCAGGTAGCGCTTGAGTGTTTGGTGTAGGCGCTCGATCTTTCCGCAGGTTTGGGGGTGGTATGGGCGGGAGTTCTTGCTGGTGATCCCGAGGCGCTCGAGTTCTGTTTGCAGGAGTACCTTGCCCTTGCGTGGTGTGGCCGTGAACACGGCGCCGTTGTCGCTCAGCAGCGACGCTGGTAGGCCGTGCAGCTCGATGGCTTTGTGGAAGGTGTCCACGACGTCTGGGGCTTTGACGGTGGGGTAGGCCTCGGAGGCAAGGAATAGGCGGGAGTGGTCGTCGATCGTGTTCAGGATCTCGGCGTGCTGTCCACCGGCGAGCTGCCAGTGCGTGACGTCGGTCTGCCATGTCTCATTCGGTAGGTCTGCTTCGAAGCGGATCAGGCTGCTGCGAGGTCGCTTCTGTGGTTCGGGGACGATCAATCCCTCGCGTCCCAGGATCCGCCAGATCGTTGCTCGTGAGGGTACGTCCTTGATCTTCTGCGCGAGGCGATACGCGATCGTCGCTGCGCCGCAATCGTGACCTTCAGCGTGTAGCTGGGCGCGTAGCGCGAGGATCGCGTCGATCGTCTCCTGGCGCGTGCCGTGCTTGCATGAGCGCGGTTTCTTTGACCTCGGTTCGAGTGCCTGGTAGCCCCCGGCCTTGTAGCGGGCGATCAGCTCGTAGATCCAGCTCTTAGAGATTCCGTGCGCCTTGGCGACCTCGCGAGCGCTGCGTCCCTCCAGCACCACGGCGTCCACGACGTAGCGCGCCAGCCCCTCCGACCGTCGTCCCGTCCCCATACCAGCCACCTTTCGCCGCGTTGGTGTCCAGTATCTCCCGAGACATCAGTCCACTATGTCCTGCAACCACACACCACCCGCCGCATCAGTCAGGAAACAAGCTCGAACAGCGGCCCGGCAAGCGCTGGAACGGCGGCAAGCACACCCAGCGGCAGGCGCTCGCGCTCGGGTAGCTCCCGCACCGTGAGTCCCGCGCGTTCGCACACGAGCGTGCCCGCCGCGATGTCCCACGGCTTGATGGTGCGCTCGAAGTAAGCGTCATAGCGTCCGCACGCCGTCCAGGCGAGATCGAGCGCGGCGCTGCCGAAGCGGCGAATGTCGCGCACACGCGGCACCACCTGCGCCAGCACCTCGGCTTGGGCGGCGCGAACGTCGGCGTCGTAGGCGAAGCCGGTGGCCACCATCGCGCTCGCAAGGTCCACGCGATCGGACGCGACGATCGATGCGTCGTTCAGCAGCGGTCGCCCGTCGCGAGTGGCGACGAACAGCTCGTCGCGACAGGGGTCGAAGATCGCGCCCACCAGCGAACCGTGCGTGTCGGCGACGGCGACACTGACGCACCACTGGGGAATGCCGAACAAGAAGTTGACGGTGCCGTCGAGCGGATCCACGACCCAGGTGAGACCGCTGGAGCCCTCCTCTCCCCCGCCCTCCTCGCCGAGAAAGCCATCCGCGGGCCGCGCTCGCGCGAGCGTGTCGCGAATCAGACGCTCCGAGGCGAGATCGGCCTCGCTAACGAGGTCGGTGGGCGTGCTCTTGCTTGCAAGCGCGGGCTCGCGGCCGGCCTGGAAGCGCTCGAGCAGCCGCGCGCCGGCGCGCTGGGCGACATCGACCGCCAGCGCGAGCAGATCGTCCTGCGCGAGTGCATCGTTCAACCGCAGACCCGTCAGGCGACGGACGCCCCCGCCCTGACGCAGCGTTCACGAGAACGCGTCGGGGCGATGCTGCGCCCAGGGGCGCTCCGCCTCGATCTGCCCTGCAAGCGAGAGGAGCGTGGCCTCGTCGCCGTGACGCCCGACGATCTGCACGCCGCGCGGCAGGCCGTCCGCGCCAAAGCCCGCAGGTACATTGGCGCGCCGGCTGGCCGGTGACGTTCCACGGCGCGTTGTAGGGGACCAGCGCGGTGACCGCGTTCAACGTCCACAGACCTCCGCGCCCGTCGTACTGGCCGATCCGCGGCGGCGGCTGGGCGGTGGTGGGCGTGATCAGCACGTCGTGGTCCTCGAGCACCCGGTTCAGCTTGTCGGCAAGCGCGTGCTCGTGTGCGCGCGAGCGCTCCAGCAGCGCCGGTGGCACAAGCGATCCGAGTCCCGACATCGAGCGCGTGCGGCGCGACAGGCGCTCGTAATGGGGCTGGGCGTGGGCTTCGTCGTGAATCCCGCGCAGGTAGCGCACGAGCACTGCGGGCATCGTGTCGAGGCCGTAGTCGGGGTCCTGCTCTTTGACCTCGTGCCCGAGCGAGCGCAGCAGCTCGACGGTCTCATCCAAAGCGCGGCGCGCGTCGCTGTCCAGACGCGCGATCACGAGCGGCGGGATCTTCGTCGAGAACGCGATCCGCAATTTGCCGGGCGCGGTACGGGCGGCGTCCAGAAATGGACGCACGGGAGGCTCGGGACGGTCGCGGTCGACGGGAGCCGAGCCGGAGCCGACATCGTGGAACAGCGCCGTGTCGATCGACCGAGCGGCTGAGCACGCCGTTGACCGACATCCCGTGCCAAGCCTCGGGTTTGGGCGCCATCGACACGCGCCCGCGCTGGGGCTTGAGCCCGAACAGCCCACACCACGCGGAGGGGATGCGGATCGAGCCGGCACCGTCAGAGCCGAGCGCGGCGCCGACAAGACCGGCGGCGACCGCCGCGCCGCTGCCGCCACTGGAGCCCTCCGGGAGCGCGCTGCAGGTCCCATGGGTTGCGGGTCGCGCCGAACGTGGGCGTCTCGGTGAACGGCCAGATGCACAGCTCGGGCACGTTGGTCTTGCCGATCACGATCGCGCCCGCCTCGCGCAGCCGGCGCACGACCTCGGCATCGGCGGACGCGGGTATTCCACTGTGGGCGTTGGTGCCGAGCGCGGTGATCTCGCCGGCGACGTCGATGTCGTCCTTGATCGCGATCGGCACGCCGAGCAGCGGGCGCTGGGCGGGTGGGGCTCCGGCCCTCCGGCGCGCGTCGGCCTGGTCGGCTTCGAGCAGCGCGCGCTCGGCGAACACGACCCTGAACGCGTTGAGCTGCCCGTCGAAGCGCTCGATCCGCCTCAGATAGAGCTCGACCAGCTCCCGTCGAGGAGACCTCGCCGGCGGCGATCAGCTCCGCCTGTCCGGCGATGCCCGCGAATGCTAGGTCGGTGGCGTCCATTGCGCGAATGCTAGACGGGTGTCACGGGGTTGCGCTTGGCGGGCCACTCGCGCCGCTTGCTCTCGGCGTGGGCGAAGCGCCGGATCAAGTCGGCTCGCAGCTGCTCGGGCTCGACGACGGCATCGATGACAAGCTCGGACGCGAGGTGCAGCATGTCGATGTCCTCGGCGTACTCGCGCCTGAGCTCCTCGGTCTTGGCGGCGCGCTGCTCGTCGTCGGGGATCGCCTGCAGCTGGTTGTAGTAGACAGCGTTGATGGCCGCCTGCGGGCCCATCACCGCGATCGAGGCGCTCGGCAGCGCGATGCAGCAGTCGGGGTCGAAGGCGGGGCCGGCCATCGCGTAGAGCCCGGCGCCGTAGGCCTTGCGCACGATCACCGAGATCTTCGGCACGGTGGCTTCCGAGACGGCGCTGATCATCTTGGCGCCGTGGCGGATGATGCCCTGACGCTCGACCTGGGTGCCGATCATGAAGCCGGGCACGTCGGCGAGGAACAGCAGCGGGATGTTGAAGGCGTTGCAGGTCCAGATGAAGCGTGCGGCCTTATCGGCCGAGTCGGAGAACAGCACGCCGCCCTTGTGCTTGGGCTGGTTGGCGACGATCCCGATCGCGCGACCATCCAGGCGCGCATAGCCGACGATGAGCTCCTTGGCCCAGCGCGAGTGGATCTGCAGCAGCGAGCCCTCGCCTGCCTGCGCCCCGCTATGGGGTGTGCCCCCTTGTGGGGTATCGACCAGCGCGTCGATCAGCGCGAGCATGTCGAACGGCTTGTTCTCGTCGTCTGGGATCAGCCGTCAAAGGGACTGCCCTCACCGGAGAAGGTCACGGGTGCTGCCGACTGGGCGTCGGGGGGAGCTTGCTCGCGGTTGGACGGGAAATAGGACAGATAGCGCCGCGCGAACGCGATGCCCTCCTCGTCTGAGTTGACCAGCTGGTGCGCGCAGCCGGAGACGCCGGTGTGCATGCGCGCGCCGCCCATCTCCTCAAGCGTGACGTCCTCGCCGATCACCATCTGCGCCATGCGCGGCGAGCCCAGATACATCGATGCGTTGCCGTCGCGCATGATCACGATGTCGCAGAACGCGGGGATGTAGGCGCCACCGGCGGCGCTCGGCCCAAACAGCACACACACCTGCGGAACCACGCCGGACATGCGCACCTGGTTGAAGAAGATTCGCCCCGCGCCGCGCCGGCCGGGGAACATCTGCACCTGCTCGGTGATGCGCGCGCCGGCGGAGTCCACGAGATAGACCATCGGGATCAGAAGGCTGGCGGCGCGCTCCTGGATGCGCAGGATCTTCTCGACCGTCTTCGGTCCCCACGAGCCGGCCTTGACCGTCGGGTCGTTGGCCATCAGCGCGACCGTCCTGCCATCGATCGTGCCCACGCCCGTCACGACCCCGTCGGCGCCAAGCCCATCCTCGATTCCAGTTGGCCAGCAGCGCCTCCTCGGAGAAGGAGCCCTCGTCGAGCAGCAAATGCACGCGCTCGCGCACCGGCAGCTTGCCCTGCTCGCGTGCCTTCTCGCGGTGGCGCTCGGGGCCACCCGCGAGCGCGCGCTCGGTTGCGTCGCGCAGATCGCTCATCGGTCGCTGAGCCTATCGGTAGCGTCCGGATGGCACGCGCGCGCCAAGACAGTCGGAGTAGGCTCTGGTGAGCATGTCCGTGGACGACGACTTCGATCTCTCCGCGGCCGGCCTGCGTGCCGACGGTTCGGATCTGCGGATCTCGGTGGAGGTGCTGGCAAGCAAGCTGGAGAGCTCGCTGCCCGCGCAGACGCGCGTGGAGCGCCGCGGCGGCGGACTGTTGGGACGCGGCGAGAAGCAGCGTGCGCCGCGTTGAAGGTGAACCTCGGCGAGACCTCATATGAGCTGACGCGTCGACGGCGAGCGCGTGGAGGGCTTCCGCAAGCGCAAGGTCGGTGGCATCGCGATCAAGCGCGAGGCGCTCGACGCGGGCAGTGGGTGGGCGCGCTGGCTGCCGAGTCTGCGCGAGGAGGCCGAGCGCAGCGCCGAGGCACGCACGGCGCTGGAGAAGGCTCGTGGGATGATGACACGGCAACGAACCGCCGCTTGACGTCGAAGAGGACGACGAGCCGGCTGACCCGGGCGAGAGCCCCGCACGAGCAGGCGCAGTCGCTGGCACGCGTCGAAGCAGGGCGGCATCCCGCTGGGAGCCGAGCGGCGCTTGCGCGAGCTGGGCGAGCAGGGCGGCGCGTTCACTTCCGACCTGTCGGTCGGCGACTTCGCGCTGTGCCACCAGCTCGGGTTGAAACCGGTGTCGCAGGTGATGGGCAGCTCGATCTATCAGGTCGGCTACCAGAACACGCCGTGGCCGTCGGCGATGGGCGGCGGCTTCATGTTCGAGATGCAGGCGCTCTCAGAAGCATGGAACGAGGTGCGCGAGCTCGCGCTGCGACGCCTCGCGCAGGAGGCGGGCCACGTGGGCGCGGACGCGGTGGTGGGCGTGGATCTGCGCACCGGCGCGCACGACTGGGCCGAAAACTCGATCGAGTACGTGGTGATCGGCACGGCCATCGCCAGAGGCGCCAGCCCGGACGCAGCCAGGGCAGCGCACAGAGCCGGCGACGTCCGACAGCCGGCGGCGCGCGCCGGTGCTGACGGAGCTGTCGGTGGCCGACTACGCGAAGCTGCTCAGCGCGGGCGTGGAGCCGCTGGGGGTGGTGGCATGGAGCTCGGTGTTCTTCGTGGGCGCGTCGTACTCGACGCAGATGATGGGTGTGGCGGCATGGGCTTCATCCAGAACCAGGAGCTGCCCGAATTCACGCAGGGCATCTACAGCGCGCGCGAGATCGTCGTGGCACGCGTGACCGAGCAGGCGGCCAGGCTCGATGCGAGCGGCGTGATCGGCGTGCGCATCGCGCACGGCATCCAGCGGATCGACGCTTGGCGCCGGCGCCTACGCCCGCGGCGGGCTGATGGTGACTTTCCACGCGATCGGCACCGCGATCCGCGAGGACCGCGCGACGATCCCACACGCGCCCGAGACGACGATCGATCTAACGGCATAGCTCTTGAGCAACCTTCGAACCGAGGAGAGAACACGACGATGAGCCCACCAACAGGAGCAGCAAGCATGAGCGACATCGAAGAGACCGAGAGCGCCTACGACCCCACCTCGCTCGAGGGCGTGCCCGAGGCGGGCCGGGCGCGCCTGCAGCAGAACCGCGCGGGCCTGTTCACCTCCGACCTGAGCGTCAACGAGTTCCTGCTGATCAAGCAGGCCGGCTTCGACCCGGTGGGTCTGGTGGTGGGCAGCTCGATCTACCACATCGGCATCCAGGTGGCCGGCTGGAAGAAGAGCCAGGAGATGACGGTGCTCTCCGAAGCGATGTACGGCGCGCGCCAGCTGGCGATGACGCGCATGGAGGAGGAGGCCGACCAGCTCGGCGCCGACGGCGTGGTGGGCGTGCGCCTGGACATCGGACGCTACGAGTGGGGCCAGGACATGGCGGAGTTCATCGCGATCGGCACCGCGGTGAAGCACCGCGAGGGCGTGCTGCACCGTGCCCCCAACGGCCGGCCATTCACGAGCGACCTCTCGGGCCAGGACTTCTGGACGCTGCTGCGCACCGGACATCGTCCGGTGGGGATGGTGATGGGCAGCTGCGTCTACCACGTGGCCCACCGCGGAATGCTGAAGTCGATGGCCCAGACGGGGCGCAACGTGGAGCTGTCGAACTTCACGCAGGCGCTGTACGACGCGCGCGAGCTGGCGATGGAGCGGATGCAGTCCGAGGCGCAGACCTTGAGCGCGGAGGGCATCGTGGGCGTCGACCTGCAGGAGAAGAGCCACGGCTGGGGCAGCCACACGATCGAGTTCTTCGCAGTCGGCACCGCGATCGTGCCGAGCGAGGGTCACGACGGCTAGATCGAAGCGCCGACGCCGGTGCTGGATTTGAGCTGAGCATTCATTGAGCCGCCAGGACCGTCAGGCCGCCGCTGGAGGACCTGTTGTTCCGTTTGACCGAGGCCAACGGCGCCACACCGAATCGACACACACCGAAATGAGGGACTTGAGCCGATGAGCATCGTCACCACAGAAGACCGCGGGGCAGCGCGCCACATCGTGCTGAACCGCCCGGAGAAGCGCAACGCGATGAGCCAGGAGCTGCTGCGAGCGCTCGCCGACGCGCTGCGCGCGGCGGCCGCGGAGGAGTCGGTGCATTGCGTGGTGCTGCGCGGCGAGGGCCCGGTGTTCTCGGCCGGCGTGGACCTCGGCGAGCTGATGGCCTCAGCCAGCACACCGGGTAACCTGCGCCCGTTCAGGAACACGTTCCTGGAATGCCCGAACCTCGCCGAAGCGATGCCCAAGCCAGTGATCTGCCAGATCCACAGGACATGCGTGGGCGGCGCGCTGGAGGTGGCGCTCGGCTGCGATCTGCGGATCGCCTCCAGCGACGCCCAGCTGGGGCTGCCGGAGGTGAAGTTCGGGATCATCCCCGACGTGGGCGGCTCCACGCGCCTGCCCGCCGTGGTGGGCCTCGGCGCGCGAAGGAGCTGATCATGACCGGCCGCACGATCGACGCGGCCGAGGCCGAGCGCATCGGGCTGCTCAACCGCGTGGTGGCGCCCGAGGAGCTGGAGCAGGCCACGCAGGCGCTCGTGGACGAGCTGCTGGCCAACTCGCCGGTGGCGGTGGGCCGCGCCAAGCGCGTGATCGACGCCTCGGCGCGTCCCGCGCTTGCGCAGACGCTGGAGATGGAGGTGGCGGTGCAGGAGTACTGCGTGGCGGCGATGCGCGAGAGCGCACTGCAACAGGAGATCAGCGTAGGTTGAAAGAGATCCGCATCAAGCGTAGATCTCCTAAGGCACCGAAAAGACGAGAGGCCAATCCTCAAATTCCTCGGGAAGTTGGCGGTGGCCATCTTCGAAACCTGGCCTTGATCTAGCGCCAATCCACGGGCCCGGCCACAAGCGTGTGCGAGCCGAACGGGCGCCCGAGTACCTCCTGCACGCGACGCGCACACACGAGCAGCGCATCGAGGTCGACGCCGGTGGGGATGCCCATCTCGTGCAGCATCGACACGAGGTCCTCGCTGGCGATGTTGCCGGTGGCGCCGGGGGGCACAGGACAACCGCCGAGCTCGCCGAAGCTCGACTCGAAGCTCGCGATACCCGCCTGCAGCGCGGCGAGCACGTTGGCGAGCCCCTGACCGCGGGTGTTGTGGAAATGGGCTGTCAACTGCACATCCCCCAGCCCCTCGGCCCACAGCCCGAACAGCTCGCCGACCTGCACCGGATTGGCCATGCCGGTGGTATCCCCAAAGCCGATCTCCTGCGCGCCGAAGTCGCGCAGGCGCTGAGCGATCTCGAGCACCCGCTCAGGTGGCACGTGACCCTCGTAGGGACAGCCGAAGGAGGTGGAGATGACCGCCTCGCAGCGCAAGCCGGCTTCACGCGCGCGTCCCAGCACGACCTCCAGGCCGTCGAGCGACTCCTCGATCGAACGGTTGACGTTCTTGCGGTTGTGGGTCTCTGAGGCCGACATGAACACGTTCACCTCGTCAAACGCCGCACGCCCGCGCCGACCCGCGGACGCGCCGGCCGAGCGCTCCTCGGCGACCTTCTCAAGCAAGGCCAGGGCCCGCTCCAACCCTCGCTCGTTAGGGATCAGCACGCCGACGGCGACCTCCTCGGGCACGTCGATCCGCGCCAGCACCTCCTCGGCGTCGGCGAGCTGCGGGATCACGTCGGCGCGCACGAAGCTCGTCACCTCCAGCCGCTGAAGGCCCGTGCGCGCGAGCATCTCGATCAGCTCGACCTTGCGCTCGGTGGGAATCGTCTCGGGCTCGTTCTGAAAGCCGTCGCGCGGACCGACCTCCCTGATACTCACCGCCGACGGAAGCCTCACCCGTGTAAGCCTATACTCCGCCGCCGTGGCCGCCACCACCACAGATCCCGTCGCAATCGTCGGAGCATCGGGAGCGCTCGGGTTCGGGCTTGCCGTGCGACTCGCGCTCGCGGGAGTGCCGATCGTGATCGGCTCGCGCGATGCCGGCCGCGCGGCTGAGGCGGCCGAGCGGGCACGCGAGGCTGTGCCCGAGGGTGGGTTCACGGGCACCGAGAACGCACAGGCCGTGGAGGCGGCGGAGACGGTGATCCTGAGTGTGCCGTTCCGCAGCCAGTCCGAGACGCTCAAAAATCTGAAGGGCTCGCTGCGCGCGGGACAGCTTTTGATCGACGCCACCGTGCCGCTGGCGGCGGCGGTGAGCGGTCGCGCGACGCGGATGCTCGGCGTGTGGCAGGGCTCGGCCGCGCAGGCGGCATTGGAGATGGTGCCCGAGGGCGTGAAAGTGGTGTCGGCGCTGCACACCGTGTCTGCCGCGTCGCTCACCGCCCTCGACCACGAGCTGGGCCAGGACGTGCTCGTGTGCGGTGACTCGCGCGATGACAAGCGTCGTGCCGCGCAGCTGATCGAGCGCATCGACGGGCTGCGCTGTGTGGATTGCGGGCGCCTTGAGATGGCGCGCATCGCGGAGT
Source organism: uncultured Solirubrobacterales bacterium (assembly GCA_963715535.1). Taxonomy (GTDB): domain Bacteria; phylum Actinomycetota; class Thermoleophilia; order Solirubrobacterales; family Solirubrobacteraceae; genus Palsa-744. The sequence goes on from OY970251.1 coordinate 936,281, forward strand.
CGATGACCGCGATGATGATCTCGATCAACGCCAAGCACAAAACCCACGCGGGCATCCGCGTGACGGGCCTGCCGGACGACCCGTGGGAGTGAGCCGCTCCCCGGTCGTGGTACTCGCGGGCGGCACCGGCGGCGCGAAGCTCGCGCGCGGAATGCTCGACGTGGTGGGTCCCGAGGAGCTGATGGTGATCGCCAACACCGGCGACGACATCGACATCTACGGCTCGCACGTCTCCCCCGACCCCGATCTGGTGTCGTTTTGGCTCGCCGATGAGATCGACGAGCGCGGGTGGGGCCTGCGCGACGACACGTTCGCGGTGATGGACGCGCTGCGCGCGCTCGACCACGACGTGTGGTTCAACCTCGGCGACCGCGACCTCGCGTGGTGTCTGAAGCGACGGTGCATGGAGGATCAGGGCCTGCGCCCCACCGAGGCGCTCGCCAAGCTGAACGACGCGATCGGCGTGCGCGCGCGCGTGCTGCCGATGTGCGACGAGCCACTGCGCACGCGTGTGCGCACCGACGCCGACTGGCGCGACTTCCAGAGTTCATGATCCGCGAGCGAGCGCGCGGTGTGGTGCGCGAGGTGGAGTTCCACACGCCCGCGCGCCCGGCCCGACCGACCGCGGAGACGCTAGCGGCGTTGCGCGACGCGCGCGCGGTGATCGTCGGACCCAGCAACCCGGTGATCTCGATCTGGCCGATCCTGCACGTGCTCTCAGGCGCGCTCGCCGAGCACGCCGCACCGGTGGTGTGCGTGAGCCCGGTCGTGCGCGGCGAGATCGTCAAGGGGCCGACCGCCGCGTTCCTGGCAGCGTACGACCAGCCGGTGAGCGCCGCCGGCGTGGCCGCCTTCTACGAGACCGTCGCGCCCGGGCTGCTCGACGGGATGGTCGCCGACGAGCCGATCGCCGGCATGGCCACGCTCGAGATCGACACAGCCATGACCGACGACCACTCACGTGCCCGCGTGGCCGGGCAGACGCTCGCGTTCGCCGAGTCGCTCGCCGGATAGCCTCTTGGGTGTGCGCACCGCCGCGATCCTCCCCGTGAAGCGCTTCCCGCTCGCCAAGCAGCGACTCGGCGAGAGCGTCGCCGACTCGCTACGCGCCGATCTCGCCCGAGCGATGGTGGGCGACGTGCTGAGCTCGCTGCGCGAATGCTCCGCGATCGACGCCACGATCGTTGTCACATGCGAGCCCTCTGTGGCGGCCGCCGCCCGCTACATCGGTGCGATCGTGGTGGACGATGCCACCGAGGAAGGCCAGAGCGCAGCCGCCTCGCTGGGCCTCGCAAAGGCGCTCGAGGAGGGCTTCGAGCGCGCGCTGTGCGTGCCGGGCGACTGCCCCACACTCGACCCGGATGAGCTGACACAGCTGCTTGGCGGAGAGCCCAATCGAGTGGTGATCGTGCCCGACCGCCACGGCAGCGGCACCAACGGGCTGTTGCTCACGCCACCAGACGCGATCTCCCCCAGCTTCGGGCCCGACAGCCGTGCGCGCCACGAGCGGCTCGCCGAGGAAGCCGCGGCGAGCTGGCGGATCGAGCAGACCCGCGTCGCTGCTGCTGGACATCGACACCGGCGAGGACCTGGCCGTGTTGCGCGAGCGCCTCGCGGGCGAGCACGTGCGAGCGCCGCGCACACGCGCGGTGTTGACTCGCGCGGCGGCGCCCAACCCCGCGGTGGCCGCCGACGCCGCGAGGACCACCCCCGGCGGGACATCGCGGGCGGCTTGACACGATCAGCGGCCTGTCCGCCGGCAGCTTGAGCTCGTCTTGAGCAGCCTGTCCGTCAGCGGCCTGCCGGGGCTGGGAGAGGTGCGGCCGGAACCGACCTCGCCGAGCTGATCGTCGCCGCGCTCAACGCCGAGCAGCCTGCGCGTCCACTGCGCGACGGCCAGATCGTGGCGATCGCCCACAAGGCGGTCTCCAAGTCCGAGGGCGCGGTCGTTGACTTACGCGATGTCGAGCCCACTCCACGCGCGCTGGAGTTGGCCGCCGACATCGCCCCCGGCGGTCGCGGCCCCAGAAGGACCCACGCGCCGTGCAGGTGGTGCTCGACCAGTCGGAGGAGATCCTGCGCGAGGCCAATGGGGTGCTGATCTGTCGCACCCACCACGGCTTCGTGTGCGCCAACGCCGGCGTCGACGCCTCCAACTCGGCCGACTCACGACACGCTGATCGTGCTCCCGCGCGATCCCGACGCCTCCGCGCGACGCATTCGCGCGCGCCTGCGCGAGCTGACGGGAGCGCGCGTCGGTGTGCTGATCAGCGACAGCTTCGGCCGCGCCTGGCGCCACGGGCAGTGCGACGTTGCGATCGGCTGCGCCGGCCTCACCCCACTCGAGGACTGGCGCGGGCGCACCGACAGCGTGGGGCGCGAGCTGCAGGCCACCTGGCTGGCGGTGGCCGACATGATCGCCGCCACCGCCGATCTCGCGCGCGCCAAGGACTCGCGCGAGCCGGTCGTGATCGTCGAGGGTCTGGAGCGCTTCGTCAGCGAGGACGGAGGGGCCGGGAGCGGCTGCGCTGCTGCGCCCCCTCGACGAGGACCTGTTCCGATAGCGCGGCGCGCGTGCGCCACCCCCGCGAGCGGCACTGCCGTGGCGAGCATCCGCACCGGCCCGATGTGGCGCGTTCCGAAGGACTCAAACATCCTCCCGGTGCGCTCGTCGTAGCTGGCTGCCGAGAAGATGAACTTCTCTCCCGCGTTGATCTTGCGCCCGCCCGCGTAGTCGAGGATCATCTTGGTGTGCCCCCCCAGCCCGCGGGCGTGGCGGCGGCGATAGCGCTTGAGCCCCCGCTCCAACGGCTCTGCGCCGCTCAGCGCCGGCGTGACGCTGTCGGCGAGCCATTCGGAGGCTCTGCAGCGCGAAGCCGCAACCAATGCCCCACAGGGGATCGAGCGCGCCCGCGGCGTCACCGACCAGCGCGAGGCCGGGCGCGGTTTGTGTGTGCATGACGTTGGTCATGTCGATCTTCCCCTGCACGGGCTGGGTCAGGCGCGAGGCGAGGATCGGGGGCGCCTGCGGGACCTCCGAGACCATCTTCTCGAGCGCCGCTTTCGCGTCGGCACGGAATTCGGGCAGATGCTCCTTGGTGGGCATCACCGCGTAGAACGTGAGCCCGTCGTCGGTGGGAAACGCACCGATCATGTTGGGATCGATCATCCACAGCGTGGCGCAGGGGGCGCCGTCGTAGGCCGGTCCTTCGTAGTAGCCACCGTATGCGATGCGCGCGTGCGGCACGCTTCGCGCGGGCACCCCCGACAGCTTCGCCACGCGCGAGTCGCGACCGTCGGCGCCAACCACCAGTCGTGCACGCAGATCGATCGTCTGTCCGTGGGAGTCGCGTGCCTGCACGCCGGATATCTGCTCGCCTTCGCGCAGCAGCTCCTGCACGGTGTGCCCGAGCATCAGCTCGACGCCGGGAGTCTCGGCGGCCAGCTCGCGAATCAGCGGATCGAGCTTCTCGCGGCGCAGGTTGATCCCGGCGGGGACCCTGCTTCTGGAAGGTGACTCGATCACTCCCCAGCGCGTCCACATGCGGATGCGCGAGCGTATGGCTCCCGCCTGCATCATCGGCTCGATCAACCCCAGCCGCTCGAGCGTCGCGACGGCCGAGGACTGGATGTAGTGCGTGCAAATCTTCTTGTAGGACTGGGGGTCGGGGCTCTTCTCCACGAGTGCGACGCGGGCGCCCGAGCGGGCGAGCAGGATCGCGGTGGCGCATCCGGCGAGACTCGCGCCAACGATCGCCACGTCGTAGTCCAAGCGAGTGGGCGCGCCACTCGCGGAGGCCACACCTGGGTGCGGCGCGTCGTGGTCCGAGACGTCGGAGAGGATGTTCTCTGCATGCGGTTGATCGGCCATCGATTGAGCTCCTCGCGCAGGCACGCTCCCACCGGCGCGGGAGGCACGTTGTATAGTTCGAGCCGAACTATACTGGACGAACTATGGAAAGCAAGCCCACCCAAGACAAGCCTCCCCAAAGCAAGACGTTTCGTCTCACTACCACCTCGTATGCGGTGATGAGCCTGCTTGAGACATTCGGCGAGGCGACGCCGTATGAGCTCAAGCAGGCGCTCGAGCACACGATCGAGAACTTTTGGCCGGTCCCGCACACGACCTTCTATGACGAGCCGGCGCGTCTGGCGGAGGGCGGCTATCTCTCACACAGCCAAGAGCATGGCGGGCGCAGACGTAAGCGTTATGCGCTCACCGACGCGGGGCGTGAGGCGCTGCGCGCGTGGGCGGACGCTCCCGGTGCGCCACCTTCGCAGTATCGCGACGAGGGCATGCTGAAGGTATTCGCCGGCGCCGATCCACAGGCGGTATTCGCGGGGAGAGGCGCCTGGCACCGCGCGAAGCTCGCTGAGCTGGAGGGATATATGGAGGCGCTGGAGTGCGAGCCGAATGGGGCCATCGAAGACAGGTGGCGTGGCGCCCACACGACGCTCGTGGGGGGCATCGCCTACCACCGTCAGTTGGCCGAGATCTTCGAGCGGCTCGGGGAGGAGCGCTCGCGCCAATAGTCGAGTGATCCGCGCACTACTATCCGGCCCGTGCTCGGTCGAATCTCTCTCAAGAGAATGCTGCTCATCGTCATCGGCGTGCTCGCGCTGGCGGTCGTCGTGCTCAACTGGACCTACGGACGTCTGCCCGCGGAGCCCAAGCCAACCGGCTCGTTCATCCAAGTGGGCAAGCTGCGCATCCACTACATCGAACACCCGGGCGCCGGCACGCCAGTCGTGCTGATCCACGGCCTGCCCGGGACCGCCGCGGACTGGGAAGACGTGACGCCGCTGCTGGCCGGGCATCGCACGATCGCGATCGACCGCCCCGGCTTCGGCTACTCGACCGGCGGCTATGTGCCGTTTGACCGCCAGCTGGAAGTCGATCCACGAACTGCTGGCGAAGCTGCACGTGGAGCGGCCGATCCTCGTGGGCCACTCCTACGGCGGGACCATCTCATTGGGCTATCGCCGAGCGCTACCCCAAGCGAGTGCGCGGACTGGTGCTCGTGGACGCGGCCGCGGCCGGGCAGAAAATCGACAGCCTTCAGCAAGATGCGCAGGCGCACTTGGTGAAGTTCCTGCAGCTGCCCGTGATCCGGCAGGTCACCAACGCGACGTTCGGTCAGCTGCTGATCACCGTGTCGGTCAACCAGGCGGACGCCGAAGCGTTTCACCCGTTGCCGGTCGTGGCCGCGCATCGCCGGCGCGTGCTGGAGATCAACATGACGCACGGCAACCTCGAAGCGTGGTCCGGGGAGATCCTCGGCCCAACGGCGTGATCGCCCAGATCGACAAGGGGCTGAGCGCACATCGAGGCCCGCGGTCGTGATCCAGGGCGAACAGGACGAGCTGGTCAACCGAGCCACGGCCGCAAGTCTCGCCGCGGCGCTGCCCCACGCCGGCTGCGTGATGCTCTACGGAGGGCACATGCAGCCCTACGATCACCCGGCGGCGATCGCCGCCGCGGTGCAGCAAGCCTCTCGCCCAGCGGGGTAGCGCCGCCTGATGTCGTAGAGCGTCGTGCGCTCGGCCGCCGGTCGTCCCGCCTCGTGGGCGGCGGCGACGAGCTGGTCGGGGTCGAGCTTGGTGCCGTGATAGCTGCCGGCGAGCCGCGAGATCGACTCCTCCATGAGCGTGCCGCCGAGGTCGTTGACGCCCCAGCGCAGCGACTCGGTGGCGGCGTCGAGGCCCATCTTCACCCACGAGGCCTGGAGACTTGGGATCGTGCGCCCGAGCGCAAGCCGAAAGACGGCGGTGTGCTTGAGGTTCTCCTCGCGGGAGATCTCCTCCACCCCGTGCGTGCGCCCGAGCAACGTCTGGAACGGGATGAACGAGAGCGGCACGAACTCGGTGATGCCGCCGGTGCGCTCCTGCAGCTCGCGGACGACGCGCATGTGCTCGGCCAGCTCCCAGGGCTCCTCGATGTGGCCGAACATGACCGTCGAGGTGGAGCGCAGCCCGGCCGCGTGGGAGGCTTCGATGATCTCGACCCAGCGCGCCACCGGCAGCTTGTTGGGCGAGATGCGCTCGCGCACCCCGTCGTGCAGCACCTCGGCGGCGGTGCCGGGGGTCGAGTCCAAGGCCGGCGTCGCTCAGCCGCGCGAACACCTCGGACGGGCGGCAACCCGGAGATGTCGCACATGTGGGCGATCTCCATCGGGCGAGTAGGCGTGCAGGTGCAGATCGCTGCCGGCCTCGCGCGCGGTGGCCTTCGCCAGGCGCAGCCAGCTCAGGTAGTCCTCGAGCTCCCAGTCGGGGTGGATGCCGGACTGGATGCACAGCTCGCTCGCGCCGTAGTCGATCGCCTCGAGCACGCGCCGCACGAACTCGGCCTCGTCGTGCTGGTAGGCGTCGGGCGAGCGCTTGCCCTGGCCGAAGCCGCAGAAGGCGCAGCCGACGGTGCAGACGTTGGAGATGTTGATGTTGCGGTTGACGACGAACGTGACCGTGTCCCCCGCGAGCTCCGCGCGCAGCTCGTCCGCGGCCACGCGCATCTGCTCGATCGCCTCCGGGCGCGTCTCGGCGAACATCGCGGTCAGCTCCTCGGCGCTCAGCGCCACGCCGTCGCGGCCCTTCTCGATCGCGCCGCGCGACAAGCTCGGGGCGGATCGGGGCAGGCGGATCGGTGCGGCTCGCCGAGCTCCGGAGCCACGCCGCGGGATGAAGCTCCAGTACTTGAGCTTGATCGTGTCGAGCACGCCCTGGGAGACCCACTCGGGGATCGATGTATTGCGGGTACACGCACAGCCGCTCGGTCAGCGCGAAGCCGTCGGCCTGCAGGCGCTTGCGCACCTGGTGGGGCGAGGGGAACGGGTGCTCGGGGGAGATGTGGTCGCCGTTGGCCGACAGGCCGCCGAGGTCGGTCGCGCCGGCCGCCACCAGCTCGCTCCACCAGTCGGCGAGGTTCGGCGGGATCTGGATGCCCACGTCGGGCATCAACCGGCGCGTTTCGGCGATCAGCAGCTTCATGTCCTCGATCGACACCGGCCCGGCGCCCTCGTGTGGCCCACTTCGGTAGCGGCAGCGACGGGCGGGCAGGCAGCCCGGATCCCGCGGCGTGCGTGCTGCCCCCCTCGGCACCCGTGCCTTGCTCATCGTCGTGCAACCCATCGCCGTGCCCTCGAGTTGCCACCTCGCCACCCGCGTCCCGCTCCACCCCCGTGCGCCAGTACTCGCGCGCGGCCGCGTCGGCGATCTCGGCGGGCTCCTGCCCGTAGTAGCTCTGGTGGGGCACGAAGTTCTGCAGGATCACCTCCTGGATGTGGCCGTACTCGGCGTGCACGGCAGCCAAAGCCTCCAGCGAGGCGATGCGCTCCTCGGCGGTCTCGCCGATGCCCACGAGGATGCCGCTCGTGAACGGGATCCGCAGCTCGCCGGCGGCGCGGATCGTCTCCAGGCGACGAGCGGGATGCTTGGTGGGCGAGCCGGCGTGCACCGTCTGCATCAGCCGCTCGGAGACCGACTCGAGCATCAGCCCCTGCGAGGCCGTGACCTCGCGCAGGCGCCAAGATCCTCGCGGGAGAGCACACCCAGATTCGTGTGCGGCAAGAGGCCCCGCTCCAGCGCCCGCTCGCACGTCCACACGACATATGCGGTGAAGTCCTCGTGCCCGTACTCGCTCAGACGCTCGCGCACCTGCGGGTTGACCTCGGGGCGCTCGCCGGTGAGCACCAGCAGCTCCTTGACCTGCCGCTTGGCGGCCCCGTCGAGGATCTCCAGGACCTCCTCGGGCGAGTACAGGTGCGCCTGGTGGGTGGCGAACGCGCAGTACTTGCAGTAGCACTGGCACGTGCGCGACAGCGAGAGCGTGAGGTTGCGCGAGAAGGTGACGCGACGGCGCATTGCCCTGAGTCTATGACCCTCTGTCTTCCGGCGCAGCGCCGAGGGCCGTGGGCATTCCCACTGTTCCATCCGGCGCATGTGCGGCGGCATGGCGGGGAGCGCATGCGCTCCCCGAGCCAGGGCCGCATGCGGCCCTGCTGGACCTGGCAGTGCATGCAGCTGCCAGGCCGGACGGCACATGTGCCGTCCGGCACCATCCCTACATTCCGCGCATGTCCCAAGACACCTTGCGTCGTGCCGTGGCCGAGATGATCGGCGCGTTCACCCTCACTTTCATCGGCGCCGGGGCCGCGGCCGCCGCCGGCGGCATTCACGACACCGCGCTGATCGGCGTGGCGATCGCCAACGGGCTCGCGATCGGTGTGATGGTGTGCGCACTCGGCTACATCTCCGGCGGACACTTCAACCCGGCGATCACGTTCGGTTTCCTGATCACCCGCCGGATCAAGCCGGCGCTCGCAGGCGTTTACTGGATCGCCCAGTTCGGCGGTGCTGCGCTGGCCGCGCTGTTCGTCAAGCAACTGCTGCCGCGAGAAATAACCGAAGCGGTCAACCTCGGCGTGCCGGCGCTCGGCCACGGCGTCAACGCAAGCTCGGGCTTTCTGCTGGAGGCGATCCTCACGTTCTTCCTCGTGCTCGTGGTATTTGGCTCGGCCGTAGACGAGCGCGGCCCGTTCGGCGCGGTCGCGGGCCTTGCGATCGGCCTCACGATCTCGATCGACGTGCTGTTCGGCGGTCCGTTCACGGGTGCCGCGATGAACCCCTCGCGCGCGTTCGGCCCGCAGCTCGTGGGCGACCATTGGGCCAACGGCTGGGTTTGGTACGCGGGACCGGTGCTGGGGGCCGCGGTGGCGGCGTTGCTTTACCAGTACCTGTTCATAGGCAAAGCCGGCGAGGCCGCAGAGCCCGTGCCCGCGAGCGGCTAGTCGTCGCTAGCCACCGGCCAAGAACAGCTCGACCGGTGCTTGCGCGCCCGCCTCGCCAACGATGACTCCGGCGAAGCGTCTACCTGGCCCGTCACGGCCAGACCGCCTACAACCTGGAGCGCCGCTTCCAAGGTCACCTGCCGGTCCCGTTGGACGACACGGGACGCGAGCAGGCGGCCGACCTTGCCGAGCGTGCCGCGGCGGGGACAGGCGACGGGATCCCGTTCGTCGCGCTGTGGTGCAGCCCGCTGTTGCGCGCGCGCGAAACGGCTGACATCGTCGCGACACGCCTCGGCCTGGAGCCGCGTGAGGAGCCCGCCTGATGGAGACCGACGCAGGCGACTGGACCGACCGTCTCTTCAGCGACGTGCAGGCCGAAGACCCCGACGGCTTCGCCGGCTTCATCGAGGGCCGCCCCGACTTCGCTTTCCCGGCGGCGAGTCGTTCGCCCAGCAGGGCGTGCGCGTGGCCGCGGCGCTCGCCGACGTCGAGCGAGGCGATCTACCCGCGCTCGTCGTCTGCCACGGCGTCGTGATCCGCATCGCGCTCTTCCAGCGAGCCGGCCACAAGGTGGCCTTGGCAGAGCGAGTTCCGAACGCGGCGCTTGTACCGCTCGATCCCGCCGAGGCCGAGAGCACCGGGGCACACAGCGCGAAGCGCTGGGTCGGCGGCGGGCAGGCGTTGCCTCCCAGCTGAGCATTCCAGCTCGAGCATTCCCGCCACTCGAGCCGCATTCGCCCTCGGGCCACGAGCCAAGATCGCGACAGAGCCGATCGCTTGTCGGAGCCGACGCGACGGGTCCCTGCCACACACCCGCCCAGATAGGCTACCGTAGTAGGAAATCGGGATATGGTAGGGAATTGGGGAGGTAGTTGGCAATGTGGAGATATTTTGCTGTTGCTGTTGTCGCACTGGCGCTCGGGCCGATGTCAACCAAGGCTCTTGCCGCTTCTCAGCAAGACGAGAGTTCGACGCACGCCGCTCTTGTCGCCGCGTACTCTTCCCTGAACGGCATCGTCAGCACCTGGCCAAAGCTGGAAGCCAGTCTAGCCGCCTCAACCAGAAGTTCGCCGCTGAATGCCCACACGTAGGGGTGGGGTCGCCGCAGAACGAATCGGACCAGCGACTGAGCTATGAGGTGGCAGGCGCCCTATGGGCGACCGCCTACCACACAGACGCGAAGTACGCGAACATCTTCATCAACGCCGTCAGCCCGCTCAGGTGGAGCAACCACTCGATCGTACACCGCGGGCTCAATTTCATCGTGGGGCTGCGCGAAATGATGGCTCTCAAGGTTCCAGACGTCTGTGGGGACGTGCGGACATGGATCGCTGGAGGATTTGCCACTGTTCCGTCCGACACGGAACAGTTCGACAATCACGTCGAATCGATCAATGTCGAAATCCCATCTCCAGGGATACTCAAGCCCTATGTGAGCCCCTCCGACAGGGGCCTTCTGCAGCGGGTGGAACGCCTCGTCACCAAGATTAACGGACTGGAATTCACGGTCGGACAGCGCTACTGGGACACGCTGCTCGAAACGCTTTCCATAAACCAATAGCGCGACGTCACGCCCTGGCCTGGCGGTCGCCGCCTTCCCCCGCCAGCTGTCCGATCAGTGCCGCCCCCTCGCGAGCCATGCGGGAGCGTGCGACGACCATGTCGAAGCCGGCGTCTCTGGCGCGCAGGCGCATCTCGGCGTCTACGTGCGAATAGAAGGCGAGCGTGCCGACTCCGACAAGCAGCCCCCGCGCCGAAAGCGATTCCATCAACGAGATGCCACCGTAGTCGTCGTCCGTCAGGTCGACAACCAGGACGCTCGCGCCCTGCAAGAGGCTTTCTGTCTTGCTTGGATCGCCGATCAGCTCCACCGTCGTGACCGCCCGCGAGCAATCCGCCTGCACGCGCGAGCCGAACAGCAGGTCTGGGATGAACGCGAGTACGTGTGCCATCGAATCGCGTCGCCCTGGTCGCGCCCAAACGCGGGCCCCGGACGCGGCTACTGCGCCCGCAGGCGCGCGAACTCCTCGCGCACCGACTGCGGGCGACCCCACATCTGCGTGACCTCGACGCGTCCGGCACGGTGCTCGCGCAGCGCCATCTCGCCCTCGATGCCGGCTTCGTCGAGCAGGCGCAGCGTGCCGTGAACGGTGGGCGCGGAGGCGGCGTGGCCGAAGCGGTGGGCGACCAGCAGGCGCCAATGCCAGTCGTGGTGGGAGTAGGGACGCGCGTTGCAGGTGACCAGATACACCGACGCGTCGATGTATCGCGACTCGTCGGCAAGGCGCAGGTCGAGCTCGATGTCGGTCCAGTCGTCGGGGAGCGAGTCGACGATCTGCTGGAAGGTGTCCGCGAGGCCCATGCGTTGAAGCCTAGCGGGGCCCACGGAGGGACCGGAGCGTTCATGCCCTCTCGCGAGCGAGGAGCTGTTGCGATCGCGCGGATATCCTCGGAGCTGTGGCGGCGACAGACACAATGGCGCTCGCGGGCGAGTATGCGACGTTGACCGAGCGCTGCGGACTCGTGGACCGCTCCGAGCGCGGCAAGCTGGCGCTGACGGGCTCCGGCGCCGTCGAGTTCCTGAACGGCCAGGTGACGAACGAGCTCGTCGGCCTGAGCCCCGGCGAAGGTTGCTATGCGGCCTTCCTGACTCACAAGGGCAAGATGCTCGGCGACCTGCGCATCCTCGCGGTGGGCGAGCATCCCGCGTGACGCGAAGCCGCAGCAGAGCTGCTGCTCGACACCGAGCGCTGCGCGCTGCAAGCGCTGTTCGACATGATCCGCCGCTTCAAGGTCGGCTACGAGGTCGGAGCTGCACAAGCGCACGCTCGAGCCTCGCTGCTGTCGCTCGTCGGCCCGGACGCCGACGGGTCGCGACGAAGGCGTTCGCGCTCGATCGAGGCGCTGGTCGAGACGCCCGAGCACAGCCACCTGCTCGCGCCGCCTGGGTCGGACGCCGGTGCGCCTGATCCGCACGGACTGGGAGTCGACGCGCTGTTTGACTGCCGGAACGCGCTGGCGATGCGACGCGGCGCGCTCGAAGGGGCCGGCGCCGTCGCGGTGAGCGAAGCGGCAGCCGAGATCGTGCGCGTCGAGCATGGCCGACCCGCGCTATGGGATCGACCTCGACGAGAGCACGATCCCCCAGGAGGCGGGCCTCAACGAGCGCGCGGTGAGCTTCACCAAGGGTTGCTACGTCGGCCAGGAGACGGTGGCGCGTCTGTACTACAAGGGCAAGCCCAACCGTCATCTGCGTGGCCTGCGGCTGTCCGAGCCGACCGAGCCGGGCGCTGCGTTGACGCTCGGCGAGCGGTCTGTCGGGAGCCTGGGCAGCTCCGTCCTCTCCCCCACGCTCGGCCCGATCGGGTTGGCGCTCGTGCGTCGCGAGGCAGAGCCGGGCGCAACCGTCTCCGTCGGCAGAGCAGGGCGCAAGCGCGGTGGTGGTCGAGCTGCCGTTTGCATAGCGCCGAGGTCCAGGCCGCGGGCCGCCGCTTGGCGCCTCGAGCCCCTGGCATACCCGCTCATGCGCGCCTCCCGGATCGCCCAGGTAGGATTGCGGGCCCGTCCTCGGGTGGGTGGGTACTTCAATCAACGGAGGTTCAGACGCACCGTGGCAATCGATCTTCAACGAGTTTCAAGCGTGGACACCGAGCCCGGCGAGCTGCCGAGCACGATGGCCGCCTGGGTGATCCGCGAGGAGCGCCAGGGCGAACCGAAGGACGCCTTCCAGCTGGAGGAGATCGAGGTTCCCGAGCCGGGCGCCTTCGAGGTGATCGTGCGCGTGATGGCCGCGGGCGTGAACTACAACAACGTGTGGGCGGCGCTTGGCAAGCCGGTGTCGGTGATGAAGTACGGCGACCACCCCCAGTACGGCCACCACATCGGCGGCTCCGACGCCTCCGGGATCGTGTGGAAGGTCGGCGCGGGCGTGACTCGTTGGAAGCCGGGCGACGAGGTGGTGGTGCACTGCAACCAGGCCTCCTACGAGGACCCGGAGGTGCACGGCCTCGACCCGATGGCGGCGCCCTCGCAGAAGATCTGGGGCTATGAGACGACCTGGGGGTCGTTCGCCCAGTTCACGAAGGTGCAGGCCCAGCAGCTGCTGCCAAAGCCACAGGCGCTGAGCTGGTCGGAGTCGGCCTCCTATGGGCTCGTGTACTTCACCGCCTACCGCATGCTGATGACCCGCTGCAAACTGCAGGCGGGCCAGAAGGTGCTGATCTGGGGCGCCGCGGGCGGCCTGGGCGTGTTCGCCACGCAACTGTGCGCCGCGGCGGGCGCGCACTGCGTGGGCGTGGTGTCCTCCGCCGAGAAGGGCGAGCTGGTCAAGCGCCTCGGCGCCGTGGACTACATCGACCGGGCCGAGTTCGCGGGGATGATGCGCAAGGGCGGCGAGACCCCCGAGGAGGACAAGGCGCGCTTCCTCGTCTCGCGCGAGTTCTCAAAGCGCGTGAAGCAGATCCTCGGCGACGCTCCCGACATCGTCTTCGAGCATGTCGGTCAGGCGACCTTCCCCACCTCCGTCTTCACGGTCAAGCCGTTCGGCAAGGTCGTGATCTGCGCCGGCACGACCGGCTTCAACCTCGACTTCGACGTGCGCTACCTGTGGATGAAGCAGAAGGAGATCCTCGGCTCGCACTTCGCCAACGCGTATGAGTGCATGAAGGCCAACGAGCTGATCGAGTCAGGTCAGATCCGGCCGGTGCTGTGGCGCACGCTCGGCTTCGAGGGCGTCGCCGAAGCACACCAGTTGATGCTCGAAAACAAGCACCTGGGCAAGATCTCGATCCTCGTCGGCGCGGAGTCCGACAGCGAGGGCAAGACCGAGGGCCGACGGACCCAGGAGCGATACACGCCGAGGTTGGAGGCTGAGATGGAGGCACGGTGATCGTCCCCTGGTATGCGACGGGCTTTCGCGCGGACGGCTTCGAGGAGGCGCTGGGCGAGGTCGCCGCGGTGGCGCTTCGCTACGGCGCGAGCTCCTATGCGGTGTATCGCTCAAAAGACGACCGCTACCGCTTCCAGCAGTTCGCCCATTTCGCCAAGCACATCGACTGGGAACGCTATTGGGACGGCCCTGAGATGACCGACTTCAGGGTGCGCTATTCCAGGCTGGTACCAGATACCGGTGCTCTACGGATGGTGGGACCTCACCGCCGGCGGCGGCATCGAGGGCGAGCCGGTGATGCCGATCGCGCCCAACGGCCATCCCGAGCGACGGCCCAACGGGCATTCGGGCGATGCGCCCGACGGCAGCCAAGCGACGCCCCCACCCCCATTACGTCTGAGCTCGCGCCGCGAGCGATGAGTCCTCGGAGCACTGACGGCCCCGATGCGCGATGGGTCGCTCGGGCGCTGGCGCTGGCCGCCCGCCACCCGCCACTGTGGGCGCGTTGGCTGCTCACGATCCTCGCGTTCGCCGTGCTGATCCTCGCGGGACGTGGTTTCGTGCCACGACAGCGAAGGCGCCTCCGGCCCGACGAAGTCCGAACGCAGGCGGAAGTGCAAGCCAATCGCGAGGGTAACATCGTCGTCGAAGAGGACCAGGCCCCGCACACCGCCCGCTGCCGCGCCGGCGTCGCACGCCAACTCGCCCTGGAAGATGCGATCGCCGGCGGACGCGCACGGCGGGTCCAGAACGGAGAACTCACGGGCCATTTCAGAGCGTGCGCTGCGCAACGTCGGGTGCCCCGAGCGCCGGTCGTCAGGCGTTTCGCTGCACGGTCCGCGCGGCCAACGTCACCTACCGGTTCGTGGCGGTGCTCGACGCAGCCCACCCGTCAATTCACATGGTGCAAGATGGACCCACCGCCGGCCAGCGGAGCGACCGAAGTTCCCCTGAGCGCGCGCTGCCGGGTCTGATACTCAACTCAAATAAGCCCCTGAGAAGGTCGTGGACCAAGCGGAGCTAGGACGCAAGGAGCGAAATGTGCAACAGCACATGAGCGACTCGAGGACGACGCTCCGCGCCGCGTCCACGGCCTTCTCAGCACTGCTCCAGCGGAGCCATCGTCAGCCCCGCCCCCTTCAGCAGCTCCCAGTAGTGCTCGGCGGCCTCCTGGTGGCCGCTGAAGACGATCGCCTGACCCGAGTTGTGGATGATGTTGGCGATCTCGTGGCCGCGCTCGAGCGTGACGCCCGGGATGAAGCGCGCGAGCGTGCGGGCAACGTGATCGAAGGTGTTGTGGTCGTCGTTGCGCACGATCACCCTCCAGGAGTCCCCGAACCCGCTCCCGGGAAGGCCTGTGCGCGGCAACTCGATTGTCTGGCTCATAGGCCCTCCAGGATAAAGCCCGCTCGCGCTCGCGCAAGCCCGGGAGCACGTTTGCAAGCGCGACAACCGCGCAGGATGGCCTCCACGACACCGCGCGAAGGCGTCGCGACCATACAATTGCGCTGTATGAGCAGCGAGCACTCCCCACGCCTGCCCGAGCGCGACCGTCCCTGGATGATGCGGACCTACGCGGGCCACTCGACCGCGAAGGCGTCGAACGAGCTGTATCGAGGCAATCTCGCGAAGGGACAGACGGGTCTGTCGGTGGCGTTCGACCTGCCTACGCAGACGGGCTATGACCCCGACGACGAGCTGGCGCGGGGAGAGGTCGGCAAGGTCGGGGTGCCCGTCGTCCACCGCGGCGACATGGCTGCCCTGATGGACGGTATCCCGCTCGGGGAGATGAACACGTCGATGACGATCAACGCGACCGCGGCGTGGCTGCTGGCGCTGTACATCGTCGCCGCCGAAAATCAGGGGGTCGATCGGTCGCAACTGCAGGGCACGACCCAGAACGACATCATCAAGGAGTTCCTGGCGCGCGGAACCTATGCCTTCCCCCCGGCGCCCTCGATGCGCTTGATCGCGGACATGATCGCCTACACGGTCGAGCACGTGCCGAAGTGGAACCCGATCAACATCTGCTCCTATCACCTGCAGGAGGCCGGCGCCACACCCGTGCAGGAGATCGCCTATGCGATGAGCAACGCGATCGCGGTGCTCGACGCGGCACGTGAACGCCTCGGCGACCGTGCCGATGAGCTGATGGCCGACGTGTTCGGGCGCATCTCGTTCTTCGTGAACGCCGGCGTGCGCTTCGTCGAGGAGCACGCGAAGCTGCGCGCGATGAGCATCCTCTGGGAGGAGCTGGGGCGCGAGCGCTACGGCGTGAGCGACGAGCGCCGCTTGCGCTTCCGCTACGGCGTGCAGGTCAACTCGCTCGGCCTCACCGAGGCGCAGCCGGAGAACAACGTGCAGCGCATCGTGCTGGAGGCACTCGCGGTGACGCTTGGTCGCGACGCGCGCGCCCGCGCGATTCAGTTGCCGGCGTGGAACGAGGCACTTGGGCTTCCGCGCCCGTGGGACCAGCAGTGGTCGCTGCGCATCCAGCAGGTGCTGGCCTATGAAACCGACATCCTCGAGTACCCGGACATCTTCGAGGGCTCGAAGGTGATGGACGGAGCTCGTCGCCGAACTGCTGGAGGGTGCGCGCGAGGAGATGGCGGTCGTCTCCGAGCACGGAGGCGCGGTGCAAGCCGTGCCATACATGAAGGCGGCACTGGTCGATTCCCATCGTGCGCGCATCCAGCGGATCGAGTCGGGCGAGCAGATCGTGGTCGGGCAGAACCGCTTCACCGAGACCGAGGTCTCACCGCTCACAGACGATGCCGAGGGCGGCATCCTCGTCGTGGACCCGGCGGTGGAGGCCGAGCAGATCGAGTCGGTGCGCAGATGGCGCGCCGAGCGCGACCAGCAGGCGGTTGACGCGGCGCTCGCCGAGCTGGCACGGGTCGCCGCCGAGGAGCACAGTCAGGAGAATCTGATGGTGCCGACGATCGCCGCCGCGCGTGCGGGCGCGACCACAGGCGAGTGGGCGCATACGCTGCGCGAGGTGTTCGGCAGCTATCGGGCGCCCACCGGCGTCGGCGAGGCAAGCGCGGCGCCGGCGGACAACGAGCTTTCACAGCTGCGCGAGGAAGTCGCCGCCCTGGCCGAGAAGCTCGGTCGGCGCCCGAAGATCCTCGTGGGCAAGCCCGGTCTCGACGGGCACTCCAACGGCGCCGAGCAGATCGCGGTGCGCGCGCGCGACGCCGGCATGGACGTGGTCTATGAAGGCATTCGCCTGACCCCGGCGCAGATCGCCGCCTCGGCACTGCAGGAGGGGGTGCACGTGATCGGGCTGTCGATCCTCTCGGGCTCGCACAGAGAGCTGATCCCGGCTGTGATCGACGCTTTGCGCGACGCCGATGTGGACGTGCCGGTCGTGGTCGGCGGGATCATCCCCGAGCAGGACGTGGCCCAGCTCAAGCAGGCGGGCGTCGCGGCCGTCTACACCCCGAAGGACTTCGACATCTCGCGGATCATGCACGACATCGTTGGGATCGTGGGGGCCGAGTGCAACGGACACGGCCCTTCCTCCAACGGCTCCGCGTGAGCGACGAGCACGCCCACTGAGCCGGGCAACCGCCCCTCCTCCGCCGAGAACGGCAGACCCTCCGAGCGAAGGCTCGGCGGGAGCCACCCTCGGCAAGCGCCTGCGCGAACGCGACCTGAGCGCGGCGCCGGCGGCATTGAACCTGCTGGAGAGCAGCACCGCTGCCGACCGCGAGCAGGCGGCGGAGCTGCTGCGAGAGCTCTCCCCCGCCGTGCTCGGCGGCGAGGCATCCGGACACATCGTCGGCGTGACCGGGCCCCCTGGCGCCGGCAAGTCGACGCTGCTCTCAGCGCTGCTACACGCCTGGCGCCGGCCCGAGCACGGCGAGAGCAAGACCGTCGCGATGCTGGCCGTGGACCCCAGCTCGAAGCGCTCGGGCGGCTCGCTGCTCGGCGACCGCGCGCGCATCGAGTTCGATCCGGCGGACAGGGGCGTGCTGATCCGCTCCACCGCCGCGGGCGAGCGGCTCGGCGGTCTCGCCCCCGCGACGCGCGTGGCGGCGCAGGCGTTGGCGGCGGCGTTCGACGTGGTCGTGATCGAGACGGTGGGCGTGGGACAGGCCGAGACAGAGGTGGCGGACGTCGCGGACACGGTCGTGGTGGTGGTGCAGCCCGGCAGCGGCGACGTACTGCAGTTCTTGAAGTCGGGAATCATGGAGACTCCAGACGTGCTCGTCGTCACGAAGGCCGACCTCGGCCAGATCGCGCTTGCGAGCAGGCGCGATCTGAGCGCCGCACTGCGCTCGCTCGGGCGAGCGCGCAGGCCCACGCGGGTGCTGGCTGTCTCCTCGCTACCTCCACCCCAAGGGATCGAGAGCTGATCGGGCGCTTGAGGAGCACCGCGGCGAGCACCGACGTCGCCGCCGACGCTTGCGCGCGCGACGCGCGGGTGCGCTGCTCGATTTTGTCGCCGAGCACGGCGAGCGGGGGCTGCGAGCGCTGGGCGGAAGCGCCACGCGGCTGAGCGTCTGCTCGAGCAGCAGGACATCGCGCTCGACGCGCAGGCGCTCGTGCGCGTGCTGGAGCGGGCGAACGCTGACGCGCCAAGACGGCGAGCATGAGCCCGATCGCACGCGACCTGCGACGATGTTCGGCGCGTTCGTGCTCGCTGCCGCACTCGCCGGGAGCGCTCGGCGCGATCGATCTGGGCACGGCGCTTGCCTTCGGCCAGATCGCGTTCGCGATCGCCACCGTCTACATAATGCTTAGACGCTGAGCGCTGTCGACGCCGTGTCGTGGTATTCAATTTTTCTGCAATTCACCATAAAGACTACAATTTGTAGCCACTATGGTAGTCGATCAAAATGCATACATCCCACCCGGCCCTTTATCTTTCTCCGCGACGGCGTGCCCTGGGCGCGTAAAGCGGGCGTGGCGTGCAGTGTCCATGTGCAGCAGATCTCCAGGGCACGGCCACTCATAGCGTCGGGCGGGCTCACGCGCAGAACGTGGGATCCGAGAGAGGCCATGGCGATGCAGCACCTTCCACACCGTCGAGTGAGGGTGCCCGGTCCTGCCGGCCACCAGCCGTGGTCCCCATCCGGTGTGCCGGCGGACCTCACAGATCCGCTCCTGCTCGATCGCGTCGAGCAGCCGCGGGCTGCGCCGAGGACGACTGGAACGGTCGAACAGCCAGGCTCCCGAGGCGAGCTCATCCGGGCTGGCATCCAACCGTCGATGCCACCAGCGGTGAGCCGTTGCCACCGAGACACCGAAGCGCGCAGCGGCCTGCCTCAACGTCATCCCATCGATCACCGCCTGAGTCAGCGCGAGCCTTCCAGCCGGTCCGAGCTTCGCTCTACCGTGGATCTGCATCCGGGTCCTCCTAGGTCGTGAGCCTTCGCAGACCCACAGCCTGGGATGAGGCCCGGATGCCTCCTCAACCGTTCACAACGTCCGTAGGCACGTCATCTAGGCTCTGACGTCTAATGATCGTTTTGCTCGGGTTCGCGTTCCTCGCCGGCGCCGGCACGGCGCTGTCGCCATGCGTGCTACCGGTGCTGCCGGCGCTGCTGGCATCAGGCGGCGTGGGCGGACGACGCCGCCCACTCGGCGTGGTGATCGGCCTGACCGTGACGTTCACGGTGGTGATCGTAGGCGTGGCCAACGTGGTGGACGGCGTCGGGACTCGGCTCGGACCCGCTGCGCGACATCGCCGTCGCGGTGCTGCTCGCCTCAGGTCTGGCGCTGATCGTGCCGGGCCTGGCCGACCGCCTGGAGGCGCGCATGTCGCGGATCGCGGCGCTCGGGTGGGCCGCGCTCGACGCGGCGACGGCTTTCGCTCCGGGCTGCTCGTGGGCGGCGCGCTGGGCTTCGTGTACACCCCGTGCGCGGGGCCGATCCTCGCCGCGGTGATCTCGGTGAGCGCCGCGAGCGGGCGTACCGTGGCGGTCGCGATCGCCTATTCGTTGGGCAGCGCGGCGGTGTTGTTCGCGCTCGACGCTCGGCGGGCGCAAGCTGTTCGATCGCGTGCGCGCGGCCGGGACGCGGGCCGGCGCTGCAGCGCACGCTCGGCGATCGTGATGATCGTGACGGCGGTGGCGATCGTCGTCGGCGTGGACGTGGACTTCGACCAGTACGTGGCCGAACACATCCCCAACGTGAACCTGACGGCGGGCCTTGAAAAATCCAAGGCGGTGGAAAGCCGCCTGCCACAGGTCACCGGGCACACCGCGAAGTTCGTGTCGGGCTCGAAAACGGCCACCGCGCCTCGCAACGCGAGCCAGGCGACACTGCTCGCGGACGCCGCCAAGCTGAAGAATCTCGGGCCGGCACCGGAATTCGCCGACACCGAGGACTGGTTCAACACGCCAGGGGCGCATCAGCCGCTGACAGCTCAACGGGCTTGCGCGGGAAAGTGGTGTTGATCGACTTCTGGACGTACACCTGCATCAACTGCATCCGCACACTGCCCTACCTGAAGGCGTGGGACGCCGCCTACCGCAAGGACGGACTGACGATCGTCGGCGTGGAGACGCCGGAGTTCGCCTTCGAGCACGAGGCATCGAACGTCAAGAGACGCGATCGAACAGTTCGGGTTGCGCTATCCGGTGGTGCAGGACAACGAAATGGGGACCTGGAACGCGTACGGCAACGAGTACTGGCCGGCGGACTACCTGATCGACTCCAAAGGCGACGTGCGCTATGCGACGGCGGGCGAGGGCGACTACTCGCAGACCGAAACGGCGATCAGGGCGACTGCTGGCCGAAGCCGGCGCGAACGTCGGTGGGATGGCCCACCCGACCGATGTGGTGACGCCCAGCGAAGTTGCCACTCCCGAGACATATCTCGGCACCAACCGCGCACAGGGGTGGCGCAACGGTCCCAAGTCGGGCTTGCACGACTACGGCACGAGCGTGCCGAGCAGTCTGGCGCTCAACGAATTCGACTACAGCGGCACTTGGAACATCGCCGCACAACCCGCCACGGCGGTTTCGAGCGCGGGGATCGACATGGAGTTCGAGGCCAAGAACGTGTATCTGGTGCTCAGCTCCGCGGGCGAAAAGCCGCGCCAGATCAGGTGCTGCTCGACGGCAAGCCGATACCGAACGAGCTCGCCGGCGCGGACGTGCACAATGGCGTGCTGACGGTGCGAAACGAGCGCCTGTACTCGCTCGTTTCGCTGCCAGGCGACCAGCGGCACCGCCTCTCGCTGCGCTTCGCCCCTGGCGTGTCCGGCTACGCGTTCACGTTCGGGTAGCGGGCCGGCCTGCGGGTGGGCATACAATGAGTCCCATGGAGGGAGGACCCGCACCCGAGACCACCGCGAGAGCATGGCTGCGGTGCTATCGCTGCTGGTCGCAGAACCTCGAGGTGCAGGTGCACTACGAGGGGATCCACAAGATCGACCCCGAAACGGGCGAGCGCTCGGAAGTGGTCGACGAGCTGCAGGAGGCGGTGGTGCAGTGCTTGGACTGCATGCACGACCAGCCCCATCTCGGCTTCTCCGGCGGGCGCGTGGAGCCGATCGAGGATCGTTGGGAGCGGATGATCGCGGGCACGCCGTGGGTGGCGTCGTGCACCGTGACCGTCGAGGCGGACGACGTGGAGATCTGCTCCGGGCCGGAGGCCGGCGATGCGCTCTCCTATGCGGCGTTCGGCGAGTACGGGGTGCGGGAGTTCTTCACGCACGTGCGCTTCCACAAGCACGAGGAGGACCAGATCGTGGTGCACCTGCTCGTGGAGCTGTATGCGCGCTCGCTGGAGGAGGCAACCGAGGTGCTGGAATCGGCCGCAAGGGGTGGCCTGACGATCACCTCGCTGGCCGAGGAGTCGCGCCCGCCGGCGTCGGCAGCAGCGAAGCCCACGAACACGATTAGCGGTCCACTGGGCGGCGCGATGCTGCGTCTTCACTCGTTTATGTGCACAGCACACCGCACTCGCTGCATCCTTGCCTCGCTTGCCCAGTGGACCGCTAATAGCTCGATGATCATCTGAGCCGTGGGGGTGCTCGCGGCCAAGATATTGCTGGCGCCGACGTTCGTGATGGGGGCTTCGCTCGCGGCGAGGCGCTATGGCGCGACGGATCGGCGGACTGGTGGGTGGTCTGCCGGTGGTGGCTGGTCCGATCCTGCTCGTGTTCGCGCTCGATCACGGCCCCGCGTTCGCCGCCGACGCGGCGGCGGGGACGCTGCTGGGACTAGTGTCGCTGCTTGCGTTCATCGTGGTGTACGCGCATCTGGCCAGCCGTGTGCGCTGGTGGGCGAGTCTTTTTTTGGGATGGGGGGCGTTCTTTGTGATGACAGCGGCGCTGAGCGCCGTCACATTGGGCGCCGATGCGGCGCTCGCGGTGGTGCTGGTGGCGATCGCGCTGACGCATCTTGGTGCTGCCACAGGCGCACGCGGGGAGCGTGCCGGCTCGGTGCGAGCTTCCGTCGTGGGATCTGCCTTTGCGTGCGCTCAGCGCTCTGGCGCTCGTGCTGGTGTTGACGGCAGGTCGCGGTCAGCTGGGGGCGAAATTGAGCGGCCTGTTGGCGCCGTTTCCGGTGATCGCGAGCGTGCTTGCGGTGTTCACGCACGCCCAGCACGGGGAGCAGGAGCTGCATGCGAATCATGCGAGGATTCGTGCTGGGCTTGGTGGCGTACGCACTGTTTTGCTTCGTGCTGGCAGTGTCGCTGGAAGCATTCGGGATCGCCGAGAGCTTCCTGCTCGCGACGCTCGCGCGCTGACGACCCAGGCGGTGGCGGTGACCGTCACCTGGCGCCGGCGCGAGCCGGCGGTCGAGCCGCTTTAGAACGGTCCTCAAACCCGCTGCTCAGACGTGCGGGCGCGGATTGGCGCACCCGGATCGTGCGGGCTGCGCCGTTTGCCGCGAAGCGACGCTAGGCGGAGAGTCGCTGCTCGAGCGCCAGCAGCTGCTCGTGCAGCTCCTTGGGCAGACGATCGAACTTGCCGAGGTGCTCGTGGAAGTGGGGCAACTGGGCCTTCCATTCGGCGACGTCAACGCGCAACAGCTCGGCGATGTCCTCATCTGAGACGTCGACACCGCGAGTGTCGAGGCCGTCGGGACCAACAGGCGGCATGTGGCCGATCGGCGTCTCCACGGCCGCGCCGTGACCTCCGCAGCGCGCGAACACCCACGCCAGCACGCGTGAGTTCTCGCCATAGCCTGGCCACAGGAATTTGCCCGTCCGCGTCCTTGCGGAACCAGTTGACGTAGAAGATCTTCGGCAGCTTCTCGGAGTCGGCTTAACGCTTTCCGATCTTCAGCCAGTGGGCGAAGTAGTCGGCCATGTTGTAGCCGCAGAAGGGCAGCATCGCGAACGGGTCGAAGCGCAGCTCGCCGACCGTGCCGGCGGCGGCGGCGGTCTTCTCTGAGCCCATCGTCGCGCCGAGGAACACGCCGTGCTCCCAGTCGAACGCTTCGGCAACCAGCGGCACGACCGTGGAGCGACGGCCACCGAACAGGATCGCGGAGATCGGGAACGCCGGCTGTGTCTTCCCACTCCGCGGCGATCGCCGGGTCCTGCGCGGCGGCGACGGTGAAGCGGGCGTTGGGATGCGCGGCCGGGGTATCGGAGGCGGGCGTCCAGTCTTTGCCGCGCCAATCGGTCAGGTGTGCAGGTGGCTCGTCGGTGAGCCCCTCCCACCACACGTCGCCATCGTCGGTGAGCGCACAGTTGGTGAAGATCGTGTTCGACTCGATCGTCTTGATCGCGTTGGGGTTGGTGTGCTCGCCGGTCCCGGGAGCCACGCCGAAGAAGCCGGCCTCGGGGTTGATCGCGTACAGGCGACCGTCCTCGCCGAACTTCATCCAGGCGATGTCGTCGCCGATCGTCTCGACCTCCCAGCCCTCCAGGGTGGGGATCAGCATCGCGAGGTTGGTCTTGCCGCACGCGGACGGGAACGCCGCCGCGATGTACTTGACCTCCTTCTCGGGGGAGGTGAGCTTGAGGATCAGCATGTGCTCGGCCATCCAGCCCTCGTCGCGCGCCATCACCGAGGCGATGCGCAGCGCGAAGCACTTCTTGCCGAGCAGCGCATTGCCGCCATAGCCGGAGCCATAGGAGGTGATCTCGCGAGTGGCGGGGAAATGGACGATGTACTTGTTCTCGGCGTTGCACGGCCATGAGACATCCTCGGCGCCGTCCTCGAGCGGCATCCCGACCGAGTGCAGGCAGGGGATGAAGTCGCCCTCCTCGCCGAGCGCGTCCAGCGCCGCGGAGCCCATCCTGGTCATGATCCGCATCGAGACCGCCACGTAAGGAGAGTCGGTGAGCTGCACACCGATCTGGCTCTTGTCTGAGCCGATCGGGACCCATCGAGAACGGCACCACGTACATCGTGCGGCCGTGCATACAGCCGGTGAACAGCTCTTTGAGCGCTTCCTTCATCTCTTCGGGCTCGCGCCAGTTGTTGGTCGGACCGGCTTCCTCCTCGGTGGGCGAGCAGATGAAGGTGCGGTCTTCGACGCGGGCGACGTCGCCGGGGTCGGAGAGACCGAGGTAGGAGTTGGGGCGCTTGGCGTCGGAGAGCCGCTTGAAGGTGCCGGCGTCGACGAGCAACTGGCAGAGGCGGTCGTACTCCTCGGCGGAGCCGTCACACCAGTGGATGGCCTCGGGCTCGGTGAGCGCGGCGATCTCCTCGACCCACGTCAGCAGACGCTCGTTGTTGGTGTTGGGGGCGGCGGCGGCGGTGGTCTCCATGACGTGCGAGTGGCTCCTTGCGGTGTCGCGGTGGGCGAGCGCCTGGCGGCGCTGCCGCGCAGAATGGCGCTAGGGAACGGAAAAACGCCCTCGGGGGCGTTCACGACAGCGTATCGCACCCCTGAGCATGTGGCTCCAGAACTTGCCCTTGCGGCGCTCCGTGCTTTTCGGCGGCCCACCCCGATGGACTGTACCTGCAGCTGACAACGGACTGCGCCTCCAGCTGACAACGCATTCGGTGCAGCCCCGTTGGACGGACCCCCGGGACCCGTCTTACTCGACGTTGCCCTCGGCGCCGGGACGGGGTTGGCCGGGACCTGGATCACGGCGCGGAACGAGCACGAGTCGCTTGAACTCGGCGACGAGCACCCCGTCCTGGTTGTAGACGCGCGTGTGGACCTTCACGGTGCCGCGATCGGGCTTTGACTGGGACTCGCGCTTCTCCAGCACCTCGGACTCGCAGAACAGCGTGTCGCCGTGGAAGACGGGAGCGGGATGCTTGAGCTCTTCGGTGGCGAGGTTGGCGATCGCCTTGCCGGAGACGTCTGAGACGGACATGCCGAGCGCGAGCGAGTAGACCAGCGGACCGACGACGACGTTGCGTTTTTGCTGCGATTTGGCGGCGTAGACGTCGTTAAGGTGCAAGCGGGTGGTGGTTCATCGTGATCAGACAGAAGAGGTGGTCGTCTGACTCGGTGACGGTCTTGGCGGGCCAGTGCTTGTAGGTGGCGCCAACCTCGAACTCCTCCAGGTAGCGGCCATAGGGGTGGGCGCCGCTTGCCTCGCGGGCGGCCTGCTCGGTCTCGAAGGTGTGGGTATCGCTCATGGGTGGGGTGGTGTCTCCTGTGGTGTGCGTGGATGGGCGTTGAAGCCGGACGGGGAACTCTATGAGGAGCAACCCGATAGCGTTTAGAGCCGCACATCAACACGGCGCCCGCACCGTGCCGTCAGACCAGGAGAAGAGCCTTGCGCAACCCCAGAGCCTTCGACAAGCCCCTTGCGATCGGCGCGCCCGAGCCCGGTACGAGAGATCCCCTTCAAGCCGTCGCGAATGATCCATTTCCTCGACCTCTCGAACGAGAAAATGGTGGAAAAGGTGCCTGCCATCGCACCGACGGTGGACATCCTGCTCGGCAACTTCGAGGACGCCGTGTCGGTGGACCGCAAGGAGGCGGCGCGCGCCGGGCTGATCAAGGTGGGTCGCGAGATGGATATGGGCGACACGGCGCTTTGGACGCGCGTCAATTCCCTGGAGTCGCCGTGGGTGCTGGACGATCTGACCGAAATCGTGGGCGCGATCGGGGACAAGATCGAGGTGATCATGGTCCCGAAGGTCGAGGGCCCGTGGGACATCCACTACGTGGACCGGCTGCTGGCCCAACTGGAGGCAAAGGCGGGCATCGAGAAGCCGATCCTCGTGCACGCGATCCTCGAGACGGCGCTCGGCGTCGCGAACCTCGAGGAGATCGCGGCCGCCTCGCCGCGCATCCAGGGCATGAGCTTCGGCCCGGCCGACCTGGCGGCCTCGCGGCGCATGAAGACCACACGCGTGGGCGGCGGGCACCCCGGCTATCGCACGATCGCCGACCCCGATGCCGAGGACCCGACGCTGCCACGCCCCAGCTACCAGCAGGACCCGTGGCACTACTCGATCGCGCGCATGGTGGATGCCTGCACCGCGGTCGGCGCGCTCCCCTTCTACGGCCCCTACGGCGACATCAAGGACGAGCTCGGCTGCGAGACGCAGTTCCGCGCCGCGTTCCTGCTCGGCTGCGTGGGCGCGTGGTCGCTGCATCCCGTGCAGATCGGGATCGCCAAGAAGGTGTTCTCGCCAGACCCCGAGGAGGTCATCTTCGCCAAGAAGGTGATCGAGGCGATTCCAGACGGGCGCGGCGTGCACATGATCGACGGCAAGATGCAGGACGACGCCACCTGGAAGCAGTGCCAGGTGATGGTCAAACTGGCGGAGATGCTGGCGCGCAAGGACCCGGAGCTGGCGGAGGCTTACGGGTTCGTGCCGGCTGGGGCGTAGTTCAGAAGGCCCTACGGGGGCGCAGCTCAGAAGCCACTTACCGGAAACACTAATGTGACGATTTCCGCACATCGTGCAAATCTTGCGTTGATTGCGAAAATCAACACATCGGGTAGGATTGTGCTAATGTCGGAATATGAGCACATCCGTAACGTCTGACGAGCAGCCGTTTCGCATTTACACCGCAGCCTCCATGGGCCAGGCGATCCGGCACTACCGCATAGAAGCCGCCTCACCCAAGCAGAGCTGGCAGAGCAATTGGGCCTCGACCGGAGCTACATGTGCGGCTCGAGAAAGGCCAGGAGACCGAACAGCTGCGTCGTCTCATCGTGATCCTGCGCCGCTTGGGAGTGCGAGCGACGCTGCAACACGCCGATTGGTGATGGGCGACCGTCTGGCCATCTGGCTGTACGGCGCCAAGGTCGCCACTGTCGAGTTGGAGCGCCGCCGTATGCGCCTCCAATACACGGATGAGGCGATCCAGTCGTTTCCCGCGGGCACCCCGCTGCTTTCGCTGCAACTCACCGTCAGAAAGGAGCGATTCCCGAACGGCGCGGTTCGCGCGTTTCTCGACGGACTGCTTCCCGAGGAGGACGCGAGGCGACTGATCGCGCAGGACCTGGGGCTGCGTGCCGACGACACGTTTGCCCTGGCCGGCGCACTTGGGCGCGACTGCGCGGGCGCGCTAGTGATTCAACCAGAGGACGAGCAAGTCCCGCCGGCGACCACCACGCTGACGGCCGAGCCGCTGAGCAAGGAGGAGATCCAGCGACTCGTCGAAAATCTTCGCAGTGCGCCGCTGGGCGTCGATCAACGAGTCCGAATCTCGCTCGCCGGAGTCCAAGAGAAGCTGCTGCTCACCCGCCTGCCCGACGGCCAATGGGGCCGACCCGTTGACGGCACACCCTCGACACACATCCTCAAGCCGGAGATACGCGGCTACCCAAAGACCGTCGAGAACGAGGCGTTCTGCATGCGAATCGCAAAGAACCTCGGCATGGACGTCGCCGACGTCGAAACGATCATGGCGGGAGAACGGCAACTGATCATCGTGTCGCGCTACGACCGCCTCCTCGCGCCCAACGGGGACGTGGAACGCGTCCATCAAGAGGATTTCTGCCAAGCGACGGGGATGCTGCCCGCGCAGAAGTACGAGGAGGACGGCGGTCCCTCTTTGCGCAAGCTCGCGGCCATCCTCAGCGAGGCCGATCCCGGTTCGCTCGAGTCTCTGCTGAGGGCCGTCACGCTCAACGTGGTCATCGGCAACGGCGACGCCCACGCGAAGAACTTCTCGCTGTTGCACGACCGCGGCGGAGCACTCCGCTTGGCGCCGCTGTATGACCTGCTCTCGACGCTCGTGTACGGCGATGACCGGCTTGCTATGCACATCGACAACGTGCACCGCACGAACCGGGTGACATA
Source organism: uncultured Solirubrobacterales bacterium (assembly GCA_963715535.1). Lineage (GTDB taxonomy): Bacteria > Actinomycetota > Thermoleophilia > Solirubrobacterales > Solirubrobacteraceae > Palsa-744. Next base: position 964,093 of record OY970251.1, read on the forward strand.
CGAGCACCTGCTGGAGGAGGCAGCCACCTGGGGGCTTTCACGCACCAGGGCAGGCGAGATCGTCTGCGACCTCCTTGCGCGCACGCCAGAGGCGGTCAAAGAGGCCGAGCGCGAAACTCCCGGTACGCCGACTGAGGTGCCGGAGGTCGTAAAGACCCAGCTGGAGCGGCTGAGACCCGACGATGCCGAGATCCTCGCCCGTTCGGGCTCAGACCCAGAGCTTGCGGGACTCGCCGAGCACATCGCGGATGAGCTTCCCCAGCTTGATTGACCGCTTTCTCCCCAGCTTGATTGACCGCTTTCGCCTCTGCGGCGCTTTTGCCTTGCTTGGACAGCTTCGCTGACGCTCGACAGCCGCAATATCGCTGGTAGACTCGGCCCCACTTGAGCGTCCGCCAGCGTCGGCGGGTGGCAACCAACAGAAGGGGACGGCATGTTTCGCAACTCACTCCTAAGCGGGATCCATGCCGAGGGCATTCGCGCCGGTGGCGGCTGGACTGCTCGGTATGTCCTTCGCGGTGCTGCTCCCGGCGGCGCGCAGGCCAACCAACCTGTTCACGCTCGGCTCCAACGCCAGCACGAACGCGATCGTCACCGAAGCGAACGGGACCGGCTACGTAGCCTGGATGCAGCCCGCCTCCAACCCGGCCACTGAACCGGAAGTCATGCTTCTGCAAGATCCCGCGCGGAGGCACCTGCACCAACCCCATCAACCCTCCCGCTGCCAGCCTGGCACCGAGCGAAGACATCATCCAGCCGTTCCCCGTCCTCGGGTCCCACGCCGGGGTGGTCTACGTCGTCGGACCCCGCTACGACGAAGACGAATGACACGCTGATCTGGACGTCGACCGACGGCGGCGAAAAGTTCTCGGCCCCGAAGTAGATCCCGACAAGCCTCTCCGACAAGGGCAGGCATCGGTGATGTGCTGCTGGACCCGAACACGCCCGCGGGCCCCGAACCGACCGAAGACTATTTCGGCGATCGCCGGAAACAACGTAGGGCTCGGATTCGGCTTCACTGCCAACGAGATCACCTCCGGGGGAACGACCGCCTTCACCTTTGCTAACCCCGGCGCAGGCGAAGTGGCCAGCTCGACGCTCGGGTTATGCCACGGGCACAGTCGAAGACATCCGGCACCAAAAACGCCGATCTATCCCGAGATCGAGGCCTACTACAACCTCTCCTCTCCCGACGCCTGAAGTCTTCTTCTACCGGTACTACGCTAAAGGCGGGCAATGGCGACGACGAAGAAAGCGGCTGGGAAGGGCCTTTCAAGGTCAGCAACGGCTATGTGCCACGCCTGGCCAGCGGTCCCGACGGGCTGTTCATGCTCTCCACCGATATCGCCCCCGGAGAATCGCCTGAAGCTCAGCCCTCGGCGGTCGACGTGCGCAAGTTCAACGAAACAACCCACGAATTCGGGGGACCGGTACACGATCGCGAAAATCCCCACGAGCGCGGGCACGCTGTTCGACTCGGGCGACATCTATGAGAACCCCGACAACGGGCTACTGTACGTGGCTCAGCCGGTCATCAACGGCGAAGGCGAATATGTGATGCGCCTGTGGGAATCGACCAACGGGGGGCAGACGCTTCCCCGGCGAACGCAACATCGCGACAATCGGCTTTGGCTACTCGGAAATTCCCCGTCTTGCGGTGGCCGCCGACGGTCAGGGCTGGCTCACGTTCAACGACGCCGGAGGCATGGAGGTCGCCGACCTCAACGCGCTGCCCCGCGCACGTTTTCCGCCGCCACCGCCACCGCCGCCACCGCCACCCGCGGTGTCCTCGCTCACGATCCCCAACCAGACCGACCAGGTCAACGGCAAAGGCGACTTGTCAGTCGTCGTCGATTGCGCGAACGTGAAGTGCACGGGCGACCTCGATCTGCTCGCAAAGTTCAAGAAGACCACGGGTAAAGGCAAAAAAAAGAAAACGAAGATCGTGGTCCAGACGATCGGCACCGCCTCGTTCAACTCGCTTGCCCTCGGCGTCGACACGCTGTCGATAAAACTCAATATCCATGGCAAGAGCCTGCTCGCGATCGGCGGCTACAAACTGAGCAGCACCGCCAGCGCCAGCTACCTCTCGGGCTCGGTCTTCAAGACCGCGACGGGCACCGTGAAGCTCAAAGGCCACAAACCGTCGAAAAAAGGCGTGCTCAAAGTGATCAAACTGGAGAAAAGACGGAAATAGCGGTCGCCGGGGCATCCCCGGCGACATGAAGTCCCACCGGCGCGGGCGGCCTATGCTTTCGCGTGGACGAGGCGGCGAGACGTCGTTGGGGACGCGTGGTCCAACAGATCACGCGTCCCCCAAGCTCGCGACCGACCGGCGTCCCGGCCTCTCCCGTTACGACCGACCTCTCGCCCTACGACCGGCCCCTCGCGCTACGACCGGCCTCTCGTCCGCCGACCTGATCCGGTCGAGTTGACCGCCATCACTGAGGGATTGTTGTGGCGGGCGAAGTATGTGCCCACGGCAACACAGCGACCCGGACTGGTGCACGCGACGGAATGGAGCCCGGCGAACTGCCCTTTCGGCTCCGCGCCGGGCGGCAGCGCCAGCCTGCTCGCCCGCCCCCACGCGCCATTCGTCTCGGTGGCGACCATCGCCTCGTATCCGCTGCTCTTGGCGTAGTACTGGCCAACGGCGACACAGGCGCCGAGGCTGGTACACGTCAGCGAATGCAGGCCCAGCGCCAAATTTTCACCAGGCGTGCCGCCGGATGTCTTCGCGCCCGGCGGCAGCTTCAGCTCGCCGGCCTGATCCCAGATTCCGCCCGCCTCGGACACGAACATCGCCTGAACGCTGCCGCCGGCGTCCGCGTAGGAGCCCACGGCGACACAACTCCCCATGCTGGTGCACGCCACCGATGCGAGACTGGCGTACTGCGCACAGCTCACCGTGCCGCATTCGCCGAAGTTTTCAGTCGTCTCCAGCGCGCCGACCGGCAGCACGAGCTCGCTGGCCTGGCTCCACACCCCGCCCGCCTCGGTCGCGACCATCGGCTGCTGGCTGCCGCCGGCGTCCGCGTAGGAGCCGACGGCGACACAACTCGCCGGACCGGTGCACGCAACCGAAGCGAGCACAGCGTCCTGGTCGCCCGGGCTCGTATTTTCGTTGGATGGCAGCGTCAGCTTGCTCGCCGGACCCCACACGCCACGCGCCTCGACAACGACCATCGCCTGCTGGCCACTGCCGTTGTAGTCGTAGGCGCCGACGGCGACGCAGTTCCCCTGGCTGGTGCACCCCACCGAGTCAAGGCCCACGCCGTTGGCAGTCGTAGCGTTCGCGTTGGAGGGTGGCGCGATTTCGCTTGCCCGGCCCCACATTCCTTTCGTCTCGCTGGCGACGATCGGCTGCAACAGACTGCCACCGCGGGTGAAGGAGCCAACGGTGACACAACTTCCCGGGCCTGTGCACACCACCGAAGCGAGACTTGCCGACTGGTCGCCCGCCTGCAGGTTCGTGCCGGCGGGCAGCATCAGTTTGCTCGCCCGGCTCCAAACCCCGCGCTTCTCGGTGACGACCATCGCCTGGCTGTCGTAAACGCCCCTGGAGCTGTGGCGGGTGTCGTTGTAGCTGCCCACCGCAACGCAAGACCCAGGGCTGGTGCAGGCCACCGAATTGAGCGTGGGGGCCTGATCCTGCGTTTCAGCGGGCGCGGCTGCGCCCGGAGGCAGCTTGAGCCTGCTCGCGGCGGGCCAGACAGGCGCCCCCTTCGCGGCAAAAGCCGGGGTCACGCTCAGCGCGACGAACGCGACAGCCAAGCCCGCGAAAATCGCCGGCCTCTGCCACCGCGGTCCGGCGGCTACCAGTCGCTGGGGCGCACTCCCGACCGACCGACTCGCGAAGTACATGTCGCTAACGCTTCTTGGCGTGTTTGACCGGCTTGGGCTGCGCGATCGGGATCGTGGCAGTGTGCTTGACCGCGCCGGCACCCGGCTCGGTAACGATGGTCGTCACGTGGACGCTGAGTCGGTGGCGCTTGCGTAGCAGTGCGGCACCCTTGCTATTGAGGCTGAGCACGATTTTGGCGCTGCGACCGGGCGCCACGACGATCTTTGCGTGACCGATAGTGACGATCTTGGGCTTGGGAGCCTTATGTTTGCTGCTCGCCTCGCCCGCAGGCATCTCTTCGCTGATCGTGACCGTTACTTCGGCGGTGCAGTCCTGACCGCCGGCTGGGCAGTTGACCGTTTCGCCGGTTTCGACCTTGACCGTGGAGCCGGACTGCTTGGTAGCCGCTTTGCCTTCGGGCTTGTCGGTTGGCTTGTCATCATCTTCTTTGTCCTCGTCGTCACCCCCGCCTTTGCTCGAGCTGGAGGATTTGCTCGAGCTGGAGCCGGAGGAACCGGACGTCAAGGTCGTAGGCGGGCTTACAGGGGGTATGAAGGCACCCCCTTCCGGTTCGAGCTTTCTTTCTTCTTCTACGAATTCTCCACCACTCTCGGCGCCGAACAGATCCTTGTTAAGGGCGAGGCCATTGCTGCCCGCTCCGCCGTTGGTGCCGGACGCCGAGCCTGGTTGACCGACCTCACCTGGATCCTTGCCGCCAACACCCGCGCTGCCGCCTTCACCCGCTTCACCGCCCTTACCTGCACAGGGAGATGCTTCTTCGCAGGAGCCGGCGGCGCCCAGAGTTGCTTCGACCGCGTTCTGGTAGACCGTGTTGAGGCCGATGAGCGTGATGGTATTGGTGCTGTAGACGGCGCCGCCCTCGGCGTTGCCGCCGTTGCCGCCCTTGCCGCCGGCTGCTCCCGAGCCGCCTTCGCCACCGTCGGGACTGGTTTGGCTTTCCATCAGCTGGGGCGCTTCTTTTTCGCAGACCGTGAATCCGAAGGTGAGTCCACCGCTGCCGCCCTTGCCCCCTTTCCCGCCTTCACCCCCCTGCCCGGATTCGCCCCCTTTGGCTGTATCGCTTTCGAAGACCGAGCCTTCGATGCTCAGTTTGCCTCCGGCGTTGTAGATCGCACCGCCGAGACCGTTCGCTCCGCTGCCGGCGGCGGCGCCGGGCTGGCCGATGCCGCCCGCGTTGCCCTCGCCACCTTCCTTGCCGAAGCCGCCGTCCCCGCCATTGCCTCCTGAGCCACCTGTGCCCCCGTTGCCGCCGTAGCCCCCCTCGGCCTGGTCGTATTCAAAGCTGGTTCGCTGGACGGTGAGCGTCCCGGTGTTGTAGATCCCGCCACCCTGAGCTTCGCCGCCGCTGCCCGCGGGGGTGCTTGCGCCGCCGTCGCCGCCACGCCCACCTTCACCGCCACTGCCAGGATTCTGCAGGTATGACGTCGGCGTTTTGTTTGAGTTTTCACACTTGGCTTTCGTGCCGTTTCCGCCCGTCCCACCTTTGCCGCCCGCACCTCCTCCGCCGCCGGTCCCACCGTTGCCGCCGGCCCCTCCTGACAGAAGATCTCCCTGAAAGTAGTCGCCGGTGAGCGTGACCGTGCCAGCGTTGCTCATTGCACCACCCTGGACGACCGGTGCGTTGGCCGAGGCGCTCCCGATGAACCCGCCGCTGCCACCTGCGGTGCCGGCGGTGCCGTCAGCGCTGGTTTCTTCCCCGTAATAAGTTTTGCCTTCTTTGCCTTCCGTGCCTAGCTTTTCGTAGGAAGATTCCTTTTCTTCTTCTGCTTCTTCGCCGGCTTCGCCTGGTTCGCTCTTTTCGCCTGTGAGCTTGGCCTTGCCGGCCGAGACTCCGCTGGGACCGTTCGTCGTCGCGCTGAGAACAACACCTTGAAGTGTCAACGTGCCGCCTTTGGCGACGGTGAACAGCCTTGAATGACGGTTTCCTTCGTTCTCGAAAGTCGGCAGCGTGCCGTACTCCGCGATGAAGGTGACGCTGGTTTTGGAGGACACCTTGAAGCCTTCAGCCAGCTTGCCGGAAGCTTCCTTTGGCTTGGGGACCGGGATATCAGGGTGTTCGAAGCATTCAAGGACGTAGGTGCCGCCCTTTTCGACCGCCTTTTCGATCGCTTCGGTCGTCTTCTTCGCTTCTGACCCACACTTGATCGCCGTCGATTCTTCGGCTCCGGCCGGACTAACCGACGAAGTGCCCACGCCGATGAGCGCCAGGGATAAGGCTCCAACCAGCCACCATCGCCAGACACGTGTGTACACAGCGCGGATCGTACTCGGCAACCCGGACCTATGTCAGCGACAAGGACTCCTCGACAGGCGAGCGGCCAACAGCAGATGAGAGCCCACGAGACCACCAGACCCTGCTATTGTTAACCATATGGCTAACAATGCTCTCCTAGACCGTGCCTTCGTCGCCTGCTCGCACCCGATCCGCCGGGGCATCCTCGAGCGCCTCGCCGGCGGTGAGATGACCGTGGGCGAGGCGACGGGAGACTTCGGCGTGTCCAAGCCCGCGATCAGCAAGCACCTGAAGTTGCTGGAGGAGGCGGGCGCGATCACACGCGTGATCGACGGGCGCACGCACCGCCTGCGGCTGCGCGAGCAGCCGCTGGACGAGGCGTACGCGTGGATGACAAATCAGCGCGAGCTGTGGGAGCGAAAGCTCGACACAGTCGATCAGTACCTACGCGAGCAGAAAGAGCGCCAACAGCCCCCGCAGGGAGCGCCACAGCACGAGAACAAACCAGCGAAGGAGTCGAAATGACCGAGATAACCAAGCCGAACGAGACCAGCCTGCGCCTGCAGCGCACATACGACGCCCCCGCCGAGGACGTGTTCGACGCGTGGACCAATCCCGAGGTGCTGCGCCGCTGGTGGAAGGCGAACCCCGCATGGATCACACCCGTCGCCGAGGTCGATCTGCGCGTCGGCGGGCGCTATCGCATCTCGATGGAAGACCCCGAGAGCGGCAAAAAATACACGGCGGGAGGCGAGTACAGCGAGGTGAGCCGCCCCAATCGGCTCGTCTACAGCTGGCAGTGGGAACAGGAAGACGGCGAGCTCGGCCACGCAAGCACCGTGGCGGTCGACTTTCGCGGCGAGGGAGAGCGAACGACCGTCGTGCTCGAACACACGGGCCTCGAGTCAGTGGAATCTCGCGACTCGCACGGACACGGCTGGGAAGGCGTGCTGGAGGCATTCCAGACACATCTGAACGAGCGTGCCGCACAGACGTCCTGACAGATGCTCGCGATGCCGTCCGGGGACTCGATTGGCGCGCTCCCAGTGGGGCAGCGACTCAATCGGCGCTCCCAGTGGGGCAGCGAGGACAAAACTTATACATAAATCCAACAGAAGGAGCAAGAAGATGGCGAACTACCTACTGGCATACACGGGCGGCGGCATGGCAGCAACAGAGGCCGAGCGCGAACAGGCGATGGCCGCCTGGGGACAGTGGTTTGGCAAGCTTGGCTCGGCGGTCGTCGCGCCCGGCAACCCAGTCGGCGCATCCACGTCCGTGAGCGCTTCCGGCAGCAACGGCGGGGCAGGGTCCGGCCTGACCGGCTACTCGGTCATCGCCGCCGACAGCCTCGACGCGGCGGCGGGCCTCGTCACCGACTGCCCGATCATCGCCGCGGGCGGCAAGGTGGACGTGTACGAGACGATCGAGGTCATGTAGCAACGTGGTTGTCCCATCCGTTCAGGTTGGAACGACCACAACGCGCGCTAAGGTCACGCGATGCGAGCCCGGAACCGGCTTCGCATCGGCGTGGCCGGTGCGTGCGTAACGATTGCACTTGGGCTTCCCTCGCTAGCCGCGGCTGGCGAAACAGCTACCCAGACATTCTCAGTGGCAGGCGAGCATGAATTCGTCGTGCCACCCGGAGTGACGAGCCTGCAGGTGACACTCGTCGGCGGATACGGCGCCCCTGGCAACGGAGGGTTCGGGGGCGGGACCGGCGCCACGGTGGCCGCCTCGCTTGCCGTGAGTCCTGGACAGACCTTGTACGCCGAGGTCGCAGGAGACGGGGAGACCGCGGCCGAAATCGATCCCGGCTTGGGCGGCTTCGGAGGAGGCGGAGCGGGCGGATATCGTCACTTCCTCGGGACCTCCCTGGGAGGCGGAGGAGGTGGAGGAGCTTCGGACCTACGTACCTGCTCCGCCGGTGCCTGCAGTCAAGCGGCATCGCTGGCCTCACGGCTCCTCGTTGCGGGCGGCGGTGGCGGGGGCGGCGGAGGCGGTTATTCGAAATTCGGTGTGCCCGCTGGAGGACAGGGCGGCGCGGCTGAATTCTCCGGCGGCGAAGGAGTTACCGACTCACAGAACGACACACCAGGAACAGGCGGCCGACGTGGCACCGCGTCGGCGGGTGGAAGCGCAGGAGAACACTCGGAGAGCTGCGAACCACCCTCGAATACTGGCGGCTGTGCAAGTGCCGGAACAATCGGCCAGGGGGGCGGTGGAGGAGAAGGGTTGGGCGCGGGATCACTCGGTGGTGGGGGCGGCGGAGGCGGCGGAGGCGGACTCTTCGGCGGAGGCGCTGGAGGCGGGGGCCGCGGCACAGTCGAACAGCTCTCCCCCACGGACATAGTCATCTACAGCGGCGGTGGGGGCGGTGGGGGCGGCGGCGCGTCGGGTATCCCAGCCGGTGTTGTGTCGGTGTCCAACTACTCGCCCGTGCCCACTGCCGAAGGCTCCATTCCGTCGGTGGGCCTCAGATGGGTCGCGCCTCCCCCGACAGTGACCACGCAGGCCGCGAGTGCAATCTCGGCCACGACGGCGACTCTGAACGGCACGGTCAATCCGAATGCCTGGCAACTCACGAGTTGTGGCTTCAGCCTTTCCCCTGCACCCGCAGGGATAACGGTGTTTCCGTGCCCGCAGCAGCTCGGCGCCACAAGCAACGCGGCTCCGGTCTCGGCAACCGCCGCGGGCCTCACGCCCGACACCACCTACACCATCACCCTTATGGCGGACAGCATCCAGGGTCCGAGCAGCGGCGCACCGGTCACATTCACGACCTCCTCGGCCGCCGCATCGACTGGGCCACCTCTAATCCAAGGAAGCGCGGACCATGGAAGCGCGGACCCGAAGGTTGCCGATCTCAAACTCAGCCTCTCCACCTTCATGCGCGGCAAGCACATCGCCACAATCGCGAAGTCCAGCACGAAGAAAAAGGCTCCCACCGCCACCACGATCTCCTTCGAGCTCTCCGAAGCGGCGACCGTGACGCTCGGCTTCGAACAGAGCCGATCCGGCGTGACGACCGGCAAGCGTTGCATGACCAGGTCGAGCCAACACTCGAAAGGCAAACGATGCTCGCTGTGGACGACCTACCGCGGCAGCACGACTCTCTCTGGACACGCGGGCCTCGACAAGATCCACTTCGAAGGCGTACTCACCCCCAAAAAACCGCTCCCGCCAGGCACATACCGCCTGTCGCTGAAGGCGAGCAACGCCCACGGCAGTGCGATCTCGGCCCAGCACCCCACCTTCAAGCTGATTGCCTGAGCGTTCCCGGCGACCCCGCCACGAGCGCATGCAGACGGCCGTCCCGATAGGGTTCCGACGCCCCGTCCCCAAGCAACCAAGGACGCGATGAGATTCTTCGAGTTTGAGGCGCGCGAGGTAGTCAAGCGCGCCGGTATCCCGGTAACCGACTACGGCTTCACCACCGACCCAGCCGAGGCGCGGCAGATCGCCGAGCGCATCGGCGGCCCCACAGTCATCAAGTCCCAGGTGCTGACCGGCGGGCGCATGAAGGCCGGCGGCGTGAAGTTCGCCGACACGCCCGAGCAGGCCGAGGAGTACGCGCGCGACATCCTCGCCCTGGAGATCAACGGCCACATGCCGCGCGGCGTGCTCGTGGATCCGAAGGCCGAGGTCGCCCAGGAGTACTACGCCGGCGTCGTGTGGGACGGCACGCGCAAGCAGCCGGTGATGATCTTCTCGCCCGTGGGCGGCATCGACATCGAGCAGGTCGCCGAGGAGCAGCCCGACAAGGTGGGTCGCCGACACTTCTCGAACATCCTGCCGCTGAGCGACTTCCAGGCCAAGGAGGTGATCGCCTCCACCGGCGTGACCGGCTCGGCGCTCAACAAGCTCGTGCCGATCGTCACGCGCCTGGCGAAGCTGTTCGTGGAGAACGACATGACGCTCGCCGAGATCAACCCGCTCGGGCAGCTCAAGGACGGCTCGTTCGTGGCGCTCGACGCGCACATGGACATCGAGAACGAGGCGCGCGGCCGCCACAAGAAGCTGCTGGAGGACCTCGGCGTGGGCGACGAGGAGACGCGCCAGGCGCGCGAGGCCACGCCCTTCGAGCTGGCGGGCGAGGAAGTCGACGCCACCGATCATCGCGGCGTGGCCGGCAACGTGACCGAGTTCGACGGCAACCTCGGCCTTGTGATCGGCGCCGGCGGCGGCTCGCTCACGCTGTTCGACGCGGTCCGCGCCCACGGCGGCAAGCCGGCCAACTACTGCGAGATCGGTGGCAACCCTTCGGTCGCCAAGGCGTGCGGGTTGGCCAAGCTCGTGCTGCAGAAGCCCGGCGTCGACAAGATCGCGGTGATGATGTCGATCGTGTCCAACACGCGCGTGGACATCGTCGCGCGCGGCGTGATCAAGGCCTGCCTCGAGCTGGGCATGGACCCGGCCGAGAAGATCGCGATCTTCCGCATCCCAGGCGCGTGGGAGGAGGAGGGCTTCAAGATCCTCGAGAAGTACGGCGTGGACTACGCCGACCGCTCCGTCTCGCTCAACGAGGCCGCGCGCAGGGCGGTCGAGAAGATCGAACCCAACCAACCCGAGGTAGCAGCATGAGCATCCTGATCGACGCAGACACGACGTTCATCGTCCAGGGCATCACCGGCCGCGAGGCCGTCAATCTCACGCGCGAGTGCCTCGACTACGGCGCCGGCGCGAAGGTCGTCGGCGGCGTGACACCAGGGCGCCTCGGCCGCGACGTCCACGGCGTGCCCGTGTTCGACACGGTCGCCCAGGCGGTCGCCCACCACGGCGCGCCGATCTACGGCTCGGTCGTGACGGTCCCCCCCGCCTTCACCAAGGACGCGGTGTTCGAGGCGATCGAGAACGGGATCAAGCTGATCGTGATCGTCACCGAGCGCATCCCGCGCCGCGACGTGGCGGAGATGGTCGAGCTGGCGACGCTCAGGGGCGCGCGCATCATCGGCCCCAACTGCCTCGGCATCATCGTGCCCGACGTGATCAAGATGGGCGGCATCGGCGGCCCCGCACGCAACGCCGCGCAGGCCTACACGCCCGGCCCGATCGGCGTGATCTCGCGCTCGGGCGGCATGACCACCGAGATGTCCTCGACGCTGAGCGCAGCGGGACTCGGACAGTCAACGGCCGTGTCGATCGGCGGCGACGCGATCATCGGCTCCAGCTACGCCGAGCTGATGCCGCTGTTCGAGGCCGACGAGCAGACACAGGGGATCGTGATCTACACCGAGCCCGGCGGACGCATGGAGGCCGAGCTCGCGCGCTGGGTCACCGAGAACAAATCGCGCCTACCGATCGTCGCGTTCATGGCGGGGCGCTTCATGGACGAGATGCCCGGCATGAGCTTCGGCCACGCCGGCACGATCGTGGAAGGCAAGGAGGACACCGCCAGCGAGAAGATCGCACGCCTTGCGCAGGCCGGGATCACCGTGGCCGAGCGTATCGAGGACATACCCGGGCTGATCAAGTCCAAGATCGCCGAACGTACCGGCGCCAGAGGAGCCCAGCATGAGGGCCGATGGGATCTTCATCGCCGTCGAGGTAGATGATCAGGCGGCGGCCGACGCCGCGCTTGCCGTCAAGCTCAGCGACGCGTGCCCGGTGGATATCTTCGCCCAGACCGGCGAGGGCGGCGTTGAGCATCGTCGAGGGCAACCTCGACGAGTGCGTGCTGTGCGGGCTGTGCCTGGCCGCGGCGCCAGAGGGAGCGCGTCAGCATCATCAAGCTCTACGACGGCAACGACGCTGGCTGTTGCTTAAGCCCGGAGGAACTTCTTAGAAGAGCCTTACGCGGTCCGGAGAAACTCTTGACCGACCGCTATGTTAGAAACGCTAACCGCGTGCTAACGGTTCCCAAAGATCCCTGGAGGTGAGCTTCCCGACCGATGGACGCTAGCCCGAACGTGACATGGCAGGACGGCTCGCTCTCACGTGAGCAACGCTGGCAGGCGCTGGATGCCCGCGGCGCGACGATCTGGATCACCGGCCTGCCCTCCTCTGGTAAGTCCACGATGGGCGCAGCAGTGGAGGAACGCCTGGTAGAGCAGGGCCGCAGCGCCTATCTGCTCGACGGCGACAACCTACGCTGCGGGATCTGCGGCGACCTCGGCTTCAGCCGCGAGGACCGCGAAGCGAACGTGGGTCGAGTGGGCGAGCTTGCCCGCCTGTTTGCCGACTCGGGCGCGATTGCGGTGGTTGCGCTCGTCTCTCCATACGAACACACCCGGCGCGAGGTCCGAGAACGCCACGAGCGCGACGGGCTTCCGTTCTTCGAAGTGTTCATCGATACCCCGGTTGCACTGTGCGCGGAGCGTGACCCCAAGGGCCTCTACGCGCGTGCGCGCGCCGGCAATCTGGATGGGTTCACCGGCGTGGACGACCCCTATCAACCGCCACAGAATCCAGACCTGCGCCTCACGCCGACACTCGCCCTACCGGCTGCTGTGAACGCGGTGCTCGATCTGCTGCACCCCCGCCTGGCGGGTCAGCCGCTCACCACTGCAGGAGCATCAGGCCGACGGTGACCCCGGGGCCGACGGTGACCATCAAGCCCAGATCGCCGGCTTGCGGTTTGCGAAGGTCCACCGCACGCTGCATCACGTAGAAGATCGACGGCGTGCCCATGTTGCCGTGCTCGGCGAGCACGTCGTAGCTGGCCGCGACATCCTCGTGCGAGAGCTCGAGCGCTTCCTGCACGCTCTCGATGATGCGCCGTCCACCCGGGTGCACGAGCCAGTGATCGATCGCCTCGCGCTCCAGGCCGTTCGCCGAGGAAATCGTCGACCAGCTCAGCAGCCCTTCGCTCGCGACGTCCGGGAGCTCGCGGATCAAGTGCAGATAGCTGTCCTCGGCGGTCAGCTGCATCCGCACGGCGCCAAGCGTGCCCGCCACCTGGTGCACCTTGGATGCGAGCACCACCGGGCCCAGCGACGGGCTGGCTGGATGCCTCGTCGAACTCGATCACGCCGCTGCGCAGCCGTCGCCGAAGATCGACGAGCCGACCGTCTTGCTGCGCTCGTCATCCTCGGCCGCCCCCATGAGGATGCCCGTCATGCTCTCGGCCGCGACGACAAGCGCCTTCTTGCCTGGGAAGCCTGCCGGCGCAGGGTCTGCGAGGCGAGCCGCATAAGCGGCACAGCGCTCGCACAACCGACGCCCACGACGTGGTACTTGTCGGTGGACGGGTCCATCTCGTAGTGGTCCACGAGCCGGTGGGCGATCGTGGGGCCGCCGAGCGAGTAGAGCGTCGCGCTCACGACCACGCCGATCTCCCGCGGGATCGATTTCGAGCTCGTCGATCGCCCGCACCGCATAGCCGAGCAGATGCTCCTCGATCGCCGGCGTGCGACCTTGAACGGTGGTGGCAAGAAACTCGTCGGTCAGCGTCAGGCTGCGCCGTTGCACACCGCAGCGGCTGAAGATGCGCTGCGCGAACTCGTCGTCTGAGAGGCCAAGCAGGCCGAGCACGTCCTGCTGGGTGAACGAGGTCTCGGGATCGGCCAGCGCCAGACGGCTGATGTGCGGGAGCCTGGGGCTCTGGTCGTCCCAGCAAGTGGCTGTGCTCTGCAGGCCGGGGAGGTCGGCTATAGCCTTCAAGATGGACCCCCTGGAGTCTCTCGGTTCATAGGGCGGACGAATGGGCCGGGCGAAATACGAGGATACGTGAGCAACCCGTCGGCAACCGCGAAAGAGCGGCGCCTGGGGGCTTTTCTTCATAGACTCTTCATCCTATCGACATGTTTCTTCACAAACCCTTCGACAGGCGTCCATGATTAGCCTGCAGGGACTACAACAGCCATGGAGCCTGGAGGGAAGCAGATGAAGGTGATCGGAGCCGGAATGCCGCGCACGGGCACGCTGACGCAGAAGGTGGCGCTCGAGACGCTCGGCTTCGAGCCGTGCTACCACTGGGTCAACGTCATCGCCGACCTCGACCAGGTGGACGTATGGAACCGGGCGCTCGACGGCGCCGAACCGTGGGATGAGGTGTTCGGCGACTCCCAGGCGACGGTGGACTGGCCCGGCGGCTACTTCTGGCGCGAGCTGATGGACTTCTACCCGGACGCCAAGGTGCTGCTCAGCGTGCGCGACCCCGAGAAGTGGGAGCCCAGCTTCCGCGAGACGATCTGGAACATGTGTTACGGCGAGTCGCTGATCCGGCTGCTCTCCAGCGCCCGTGGCCAGGTCGATCCGCGCTGGGCTCGTTATCTGAAGCTGGTCGAGCGCATGTTCTGGATCGAGCAGGCGCCGTTCGCCGCCGGGCACGAGCTGACCCGAGCAGCTGATCGCCGGGTTCGAGCGCCACAACGAGCTGGTCAAGGCGACCGTGCCGCCTGAGCGCTTGCTCGTGTGGAACGTGACCGAAGGCTGGGAGCCGCTGTGCGAGTTCCTCGAGGTGCCCGTGCCCGCCGAGCCACTGCCGCACGTCAACGACCGCGAGACTTTCCTCGGGCGCGTGATCGACGGCGCGCTCGGCGCGCTGCAGAGCTGGCGCGCCGAGGAGGCTGACGCAGTGAAGTCCGCGACGGCTTAGTGCCGCGACGGCCGAGCTCGGGACACGGCGGCCGTCTGGCATGAGCAGAACCCGCTTCGTCCTCGCCCTGCTTGCAGCCGCGGTCGCGATTGCCGTGGCGGTCGTGCTGGCCACGGGCGCACTGTCGGGCCGGCGGTAAAGCGACACGCCCACGCGGCCGCATCGCCGTCGTGCCTGCCGACCACGCTGAACCACAGCGCCAAGCTCGCAGGACTGCCCGTCGACGTGTCACCGGCGCCGGAAACCGACACGGCCAACCCGCACACGCAGATCAGCTTCCTAGGCGTGGCGCCGAGCAGATCCACGACGTGTCGGTCGTCGGAGAACACAGCGGGCGTCACTCTGGCCGGCTGCAGGCCTACTCCCAGGGTGACGGCGCGAGCTTCCTGCCCGACACCCCGTTCGACGGCCGGCGAGCGCGTGACACGTGAGCGCCACGATCGATGCCGGCCGACCCCACAGCGAGCCGCCGACGCCGGCAAGCGGGTCACCTTCGGCTTTCGCGTCGACACCCCATCTCGACGCGCGAATGTCGCGCCGTTCCCCAACCCGCAGGCGGCGCCCGCCGACTACCAGAGCTTCGACACGCTGCCCGGCGTCCAAGCCCGGTCCTGAGCGTCACCGTCGCCAGATCGCGATCCCGCCGCAGGGGACATCCTCACGACCAACGGACCCGGGCCGGGCCAGTACGGGCCGCTGATCTATACCCCCCAGGGCCGACTCGTGTGGTTTGACCGTCTGCCGGGAGGCGAAACCGCCGAGGACCTGAACGTGCAGAGCTACGAAGGGCAGCGCGACCTGACCTTCTGGCATGGCAAGGTGCTCTCGCTGGGCTTCGGCCAGGGCGAAGACGTCGTCATGAACTCCCGCTACCAGACCGTCGCCAGAGTCCCAGGAGGCAACGGCCTGCAGGCCGACCTGCACGACTTCCAGATCGCCCCTCACGACATCTCCTACACGACCGCCTTCAACGCGATCCGCTGCAACCTCTCGTCGGTTGAGGGAGCCGCGACGGGATAATCCTGGACACCGCCGTGCAGGAGATCGACATGAAGACTGGGCTCGTGCGCTGGGAATGGCACAGCCTCGACCATGTGGGCGCTTCGGAGTCGGAGACCCGAAGCGCCGAAGACGGCCGACGCCATGGGACTGGTTTCACATCAACTCGATCGACGTGGAGGGTGGGGACGCCAATCAATCCGGGAACCTCTTCATCTCGGCGCGCAGCACCTGGGCCGGCTATCAGCTGGAAGGCGGCAGCGGCAACATCCTCTGGCGCCTGGGTGGCCTGAAGAGCTCATTCAAGATGGGGCCCGGGCACCGAAACCGCCTGGCAGCACGACGGGCGCATCCTCGCCGACGGCGAAGTCACCTTCTTCGACGACGGCTCGAACCCGCCGATCCACCAGCAGTCGCGCGGCCTGCGGATCGCGCTCGACTTCAAGACCCACGAAGCGCATCTCATCTCGGCCTACACGCACCCCGATCCGCCGCTGCTCGCCCCAAGCCAGGGCAACATGCAGACTTTGGCCGACGGCAACGCCGTGGTGGGCTATGGCGGCGTGCCCGCGATCAGCGAGTTCGCCCCGGGGGGCGCACTGCTGTTCGACGCCCACCTGCCCTTCGACATGTCCTTCTATCGGGCGTTCCGCTTTCCCTGGAGCGGGCGCCCGCTGAGCCCTCCGGCGACTGTGCTGGCCAACTTGAACAACACCGGCGAAGAGACGATCGTGCACATGAGCTGGAACGGCGCCAGCGAAGTGGCCTCCTGGCGCGTGCTTGCGGGAGCAACATCCCGGATCGCTCACGGCGCAGACCACGATCCCGGCGAGCGACTTCGAAAGCTCGACGATCCTGCCCAAGAAGTACGCCTACGCGGCGGTGCAGGCGCTGGACGCGGCGGGCCACGTGCTCGGCGGCTCGAAGCCGGCCAAGGTCAGCACGTACGCCGCCGCCCTGCCGTCCGCCCAGAAATCCGGGATGAGGCCGGTGCTCTAGTAGGCCGGTTTGGTGGAGTGCTTGTGCGGAGCGGTGCCCGTCGTGCTCGTGGCGCCGCTCGTCTGACGTGGAGGTCGAGCTGCTCGTTGTTTTACCGCCGCACCCCGCCACCGCCAGCGTGGCCGCAAGGACGGCCAGCAGCGTTAGCATGGCGGCCAGTGACGTTCGTTTCATCGGCCGGCCTCCTGTCGTCGCTCACGGACTTCGGCGCCCACCCTACCAGGCGTCCCCGGCGCCAATCGCTTGCGGAGCCCCGAACCGCGGCACTGGTTGCGCCGGCGTCTGGTGCGCGCGGTGGAGCGCTGACATGAGCACCGTGACACCGACAAGACCCGAGGAGCGACGGCAGCCGACCGTCCAAGCGCCGGCTCGGCTCGCGCGAGGCATGGCTGCTGGGCGTGTGCTGCGTCGCGCAGTTCATGGTCATCCTCGACCTGAGCATCGTCAACGTCGCGCTGCCCTCGATCCAGTTGAGCCTCGGCTTCACGGCGCCAGAACTGCAGTGGATCGTCGACGCCTACGCGATCACTTTCGCCGGCTTCCTGATGCTCGGCGGGCGCGCGGCCGACCACTTCGGCCAGCGCCGCATGTTCGTGGTGGCGCTGCTCGTGTTCGGGCTCGCCTCGCTGGCCGGGGGCCTCGCGGCGGACCGCGCGACGCTGGTCGTCGCTCGCGCGGCGCAGGGCTTCGGCGGCGCCCTGATGGCGGCGTGCTCGCTGGCGATCATCACCTCCTCGTTCGCGCCCGGGCCGAAGCTCAATCGCGCGATCGGCGCGTGGGCGGCGATGAACGGCCTCGGCGGCGCCGCCGGGAATGCTGTTCGGGGGGCTCATCACCCAGGAGCTGAGCTGGCGCTGGGTGCTGCTGATCAACCCCCCGATCGGGATCGCGGCCGCGATCGTGGCCTACGCCGTCGTGAGCGAGCGCCGCCGCGCCCGAGGACGCACCTTCGACCTCGCCGGCGCGCTGACGCTCACGATCGGCCAGATGGTGCTGGTGTTCGGCGTCGTGGAAGCGGGCCTGGCCGGCTGGGACACGCTGGCCGCGCTCGGCCCGATCATCGCCGGCATCGCCCTGCTCGCGGTGTTCGTGCGTGATCGAGACGCGCGTGGCAGCGATCCACTGATCCCCTTCAAGGAGCTGACCAAGCCGCTGCGGATCGCCAACAACATCGTGCTGCTGTTCAGCGCCTCGCTGTTTCCGATGTGGTTCGTGAGCTCGCTGTACCTGCAACAGGTGCTGGGGCTCTCGCCGCTGCACACGGGCCTGATCTTCCTGCCGATGACGTTGATGATCATGGCGGTCGCCTCGCGCACCGGCAAGCTCGTTAGCCGTTTCGGAGTGCGCCCCGTGCTCGGCGGCGGGCTGATCATGCTGACGGGCGGGATGCTGCTGCTCTCGCGGATCGGCTCCAGCGGCAGCCCGATCGTCTACATCATGATCCCGGGACTGCTTGACGGCGGCGGGGATCGCGATGTCGATCGTGCCCTCAACGATCGCCGCCACCCAGGGCGCCAAGGAGGGGCAGGCGGGGCTCGCCTCGGGCCTTGTCAACACCTCGCGCCAGATCGGCGGCGGGCTTGGGCTGGCGGTCCTCGTGACGCTGGCGACCCAGCGCTCCAGCCACCTGATCGGCACCGGCGCACTGGTGCCCCAGGCGCTCACCGACGGCTTCCGCCTGGCCTACCTGATCGGCGCCGGGCTGGCTGCGGCGGCGGCGCTGGTCACGTTCACGCGCACTGCCCAAAGACTCGACTGGCGCGCCGGCGGCGGCGCGCTTCGACCGGTTCGCACTCGCGATCGCGGCTCGTCATCGTCGGGCTTCCGTCGCGCTCGACCTCGCCTTCGCCGGCTCGCACGGCGCTCCGGTCGGCGCCTACACCACCAAAGGCGCCTACAGCTTCGTCACCGAGCCCACGCTTCACCCGCCGAAGCTCCACCAGGACGGCCCGATCCTCACCGGCAAGCTGGCGAGCGGCTACATCTTCACCGCCAACTTCTACAACCTGAACTATCCCCCGCTCGTCGGCCAGAGCGGCCCGCTGATCCTCGACCACAACCTGCAGCCGGTCTGGTTCCAGCCGGTGCCCGAAAAGGTCGTCGCCTCCAATCTGAGCCTGCAGACCTACGAAGGCAAGCCGGCGCTCGCCTGGTGGCAGGGCGTTGTCACGAACACCGGCTCAAACCGAGAGCGGCGAAGACGTGGTCGTCAACCAGCACTACCAGCCGGTCGCCCGACTGAAAGGCGCCGACGGCTGGGTGCTCACGCTGCACGAGCTGACGATCTCAGGCGAAGACGCCTGGGTGACGGCGAACAAGAACATCGCCAAGGACCTCTCCGAGCTACGGCGGCGCCTACAACGGCGCGCTGATCGACTCGGCGGTGCAGGAGTACAACCTCAAGACCGGCAAGCTGCTGCGCAGCTGGGACGCGCTCGACCACATCCCGCTGGGCGACTCCTACGCCAGCGTGCCGACCAACGGCTTCCCCTGGGACGCCTACCACGTCAACTCGATCGCCCTGACCGGCAAGGGCGACTTCCTCGTCTCGATGCGCAACACCTGGGCCGCCTATCTGGTCAACATCGACACCGGCAAGATCGAATGGACGCTCGGCGGCAAGAAATCGAGCTTCACGTTCGGCCCGGGCGCCGACTTCCAGTGGCAGCACGACGTCGCGTTCGGGGTGGGCGGGCATTCCGATTCTACGGTCACGATGTTCGACGATCACTGCTGCCAGCTGACCGGTGGCGGCACCTCGGTCCCGGCGACCGGGGCCTCTCGCGGGCTCGTGCTCAATCTTGAACCACAGACGCGCGCACGGCGACGCTCGTGGCCCAGTATCACCGGCGGGGACAAGTTCGAAACCGAATACATGGGCGACACCCAGCCGCTGGCGAACGGCAACACGTTCGTCGGCTGGGGCTCGGAACCGTATTTCTCGGAGTACAGCCGCTCGGGCCAGCAGCTGCTGGAGGCGAACTTCCCCGGCCCTGACCTGAGCTACCGCGAGACGCTGGAGCCGTGGGTCGGCCTGCCGCTCACCGCGCCCGCGGGCGCCGCTCGCCAACGGGCGGCAAGACCACGGTGTACGCGAGCTGGAACGGCGCCACGCGAAGTCGTGTCCTGGCGGGTACTCGGCGGATCCGGCGCCGGTAGGCTGAGCGCCGTGGCAAGCGCCGCCAGGGCCGGGTTCGAGACGGCGATCCCGGTGCCGGCGAGCTACCAGAGCTTCGAGGTTGCAGGCGCTGGACGCCAACGGCCGCGCGATCGGGACTTCGCGAGCTTCTCACCATGGCTCGATGACGACGTTGGCCGATGGACAGGGTTCGACGACGCAAGTTCACGACGGCAATGGTTCGACGACGATACGCGGCGGATGAGCAACGATTCGACGGTACCGCATGCGGCTGAGCGCTGCTTGCGGCGGTGACTCTGCGCGGGCCTGTGCGCATGCGGCGAAGCGAGCTCGTCACACGCGGCGGCGAACGGGCTGACGCCGACGGCCGATCGAGGCCGAGGCGCAGGCCAACTCGGTCGCCGTCTCGCCGCTGCCGGGCACCGAGGACGCCTCCCCCGACACGCAGATCAGCTTCCTCGGCGAACCGGGCACCACCGTCGCCGACGTGAGCGTGGTGGGCTCGCGCAGCGGCAACCACTCGGGCAAACTCGAGCGCTACTCGACGGGCACGGGCGAGAGCTTCGTGCCCAACACGCCGTTCCAGGCCGGCGAGCAGGTGGCCGTGCACGCGCTGGTCGGGCGTCGGCTCCGGGACTCCCGAGAAGCCGGTGACGACCGTGTTCACGGTCGCCCACCAGGCAGTCGGTGAGCCAGGCCGAGTTCCCCAACAACCCTGGCAATCCGCACGCGATCCAGCACTACGCCTCGGCGCCGACGCTGACACCTTCGACCGTGAAGATGACGACGCCCGCACAGGCCGGGCGCGGCCCCGGCGACCTGTTCCTCGCGCCCTACCAGGGCGAGGGCACGCCAGGACCGATGATCTCAGAACAGGACGGCGCGCTCGTCTGGTTCCACCCGCTGCCGGCGGGCGACGAGTCGACCAACTTCCAGGTGCAGCAGTACGAAGGCAAGCCGGTGCTCACATGGTGGCAGGGGCGCATCCTGAAGGTCGGCTTCGGGCAGGGCGAAGACGTGATCTACAACAGCTCCTACCAACGCTGTCGCGAACGTCAGGGCCGGCAACGGCTACAAGGCCGACCTGCACGTGATCAGGCTGACCCCGCAGGGCACCGCGTGGATCGACGCGTTCGACCCGATCCACATGAACCTCGCCTCGGTGCACGGCGCCTCAAGCGGCGTGCTGACCGACTCGGTGATCCAGGAGATCGACGTCAAGACGGGCCTGGTCATGTGGGAGTGGCACGCGCTCGGGCACATCCCGCTTGCACGACTCCAACAACCCGATCCCGCACAACGGCTATCCGTGGGACTACATCCACGTCAACTCGGTCGATCCGGGGACCTCGGACGACGTGCTGATCTCGGCGCGCAACTCGTGGGCGCTGTATGACGTGAACATCAAGACCGGCGCGTTCAACTGGCAGCTCGGCGGCGAGCATTCGACCTTCAAGCTCGGCCCGGGCGCGAAGACCTATTGGCAGCACGACGCCGAATGGCAGCCGGGCGGGCTGATCTCGGTGTTCGACAACGGTTCGACGCCACCGAAGGAGAAGCAGTCGCGCGGCGTGCTGCTCGAAGCCCGACTACGCCGACCAAGACCGTGTCGCTCGTGAAGGCGTTCACGAACCCGACGAAGACGCTGCTGGCGCCCGCACAGGGCAACATGCTGAACCTCGCCCGAAGGCAACTGGCTGATGGGCTACGGCAATCTGCCGAACTTCACCGAGTACAACTCGGCCGGCGGAGTGCTGCTCGACGGCGACGCTCGGGCCCAACGTGCAGGACTTCCGCACCTATCTCTCTCCTTGGAGCGGGCATCCGAGCAGCCCGCCGGCGATCGTCGCCAAAGCGCAGCGGCTCGAGCATCACGGTGCTGACGAGCTGGAACGGCGCGACCGAAGTGGCCTCCTGGCAGGTGCTCGGCGGGCACCTCCCCAGCTCGCTGACGCCGCTCGCGACCGTCCCCAAGAGCGGCTTTCAAACGCACGGCGAGCGTCTGACGAGCAGCGCGGCATACGTGGAGACGCCGGGCGCTCGACGCGAACGGCAGCGTGCTCGGCAGCTCAGCGGCGTACAAGGTCCCTTGAGCCGACCAGGAACAACCCTTGCGGCCGCGCTGTGGCGCTATGGTATCGCAGACCGTGAGCGAAAACTTCTCACTGATCGTGATGTGCGTCTTCATGCTGGCCTCGCTGGCGTTCCTGGCACAGCAGATCCTCGCCTACCACTAGACGCCCGCTGAGCGGCGCCATACTGCGTCCTCCCTCCCTTGTGTGCAGAGCACACTGCGGTCGGTGCGTCCTTGTCTGGCTTGCTCAGCGAACGCCTAGACGCTCAGCGTCGTCACGAATGCTTGCGCGCTGACTTCAGCCGTTCGCGTTCCTGGTGCTTGTCGACGACGGTTGAGATCAGCTTCAGGAACTGCGTGGGGCCGGTGGCCTTGGCCTTGCCGTAGGTGAAGGCCTCGATCCAGTCGGGGACCTTGCCCTCGGCGGCCATGATGTTGAAGAACTCGCGGCGCATTTCGACGTTGATGCGGGCGTCGTCGGCGGGTCCCTTGGTGACCTGGATCTCAGGCATCTGCAGGCGGAAGTGCTGGACGTCGCCGCGACCGTGCAACTCGACGCCGACGACGAGCTTCATCGGCGCGAGCGCCGGCACTTCCTCGACGAAGCGCCGCGCTGCGGTCTCGATCAGGGTCTTCGCGTCGCCGCTCATCGGCCTCCTCCTTCCTAGGTTGCGGGTATCTGCCACGAGCATCAGATCTTGTGGCGTTGCAGTAGCTTCTTGCCGATCACCATGCGCTGGATCTCCGAGGTGCCCTCGCCGATCAACAGCAGCGGCGCGTCGCGGTAGAGACGCTCGATCTCGTACTCCTTGGAGTAGCCGTAGCCGCCGTGGATGCGGAAGCACTCCTCCACGCAGAAGCGACCGGCCTCGGAGGCGAACAGCTTGGCCATGCCGGCCTCCAGGTCGGAGCGCTCGCCGGCGTCCTTCAGGCGCGCGGCGCGCAAGCGTGAGCAGCCGCGCGGCGTCGACCTGGGTGGCCATGTCGGCGAGCTTGAACTGGATCGCCTGGTGCTCGGCGATCGGCTTGCCGAAGGTCTTGCGCTCCTGGGAGTAGCGCAACGCCAGCTCAAGCGCGCGCTGGGCGATGCCGACACCGCGCGCGGCGACGTTGACGCGACCGACCTCCAGCGCGTCCATCATCTGCGCGAAGCCCTTGTTGAGACCAGCGTCCTCGCCGCCGAGGATGTTCTCGGCCGGACAGCGGTAGCCGTCGAACACGAGCTCGGTGGACTCGACGCCCTTGTAGCCCATCTTTTTGAGCTTGTCCGGCACGATCAGGCCGGCGTAGTCGCCCGTGTTCTCGGAGACTCCCCCCTCCTTCTCGGCGATGAAGCAGGTGAAGCCCTTGTGGCGCGGCTGAGCGTCAGGGTCGGTCTTGACGAGCACGAACACGAGCGATGGACATCAGGCCGTTGGTGACCCACATCTTCTGGCCGTTGATCTCGTACTGCCGTCCTCGCCCTTCTTGGCGGCGGTCTTGATCGCCTGCACGTCGGAGCCCGAGCTCGGGCTCGGACAACGAGAAGGCGGCGCGGATCTCGCCGGTGGCCATGCGCGGCAGGTACTTCTGCTTCTGCTCCTCGGAGCCGAACTTCATCAGCAGGTAGGAGCCGATGAAGTGGGTGTTGATGACGCCCGAGATCGAGATCCAGCCGCGCGAGAGCTCCTCGACGATCATCGCGTAGGTCGTGAGGTCGAGGCCCATGCCGCCGTACTCCTCGGGGATCGTGACCCCGAACAGCCCGAGCTCCTTCATCTGCTCGACGATCGGCTCGGGAACAGGTCCTCGTGGTCGTAGTGCTCGGCGTTGGGGAGGATCTGCTCGTCGGCGAACTGATGCACCATCTCGGTGATCGCCTTCTGCTCGTCGGTCTTCTCGGTGAAGGGGGCGGGGGCTACGGCCATTCGTGGGGCTCCAGGTCGGGAATCGGGGCGTCTTTGCAGGATACCTGGGTGTGGCGAGACGAACTGGCCCGCGCACCGTCGAATCGCTCCAGCCTGGCAGACTGCGAGCGCGTGAACTTCGCATTGACCTCTTCGCCCGTCGCCGAGGGCTGGCGCTCGTCGAGCTGAGCGCGCGACGGCGCCCGGCGCGAGTGGAGCTTCGGCGAGGTCGAGGCGGCCAGCGCCGCGATGGCGGGAGCGCTTGTGCAGCGCGGCGTTGGACGTGGCGACGTCGTGATGACGCTGATCGGCAACCGGCCCGAGTGGGTGCTCGCGATGATGGCCTGCTTTCGCATCGGTGCGGTGGTGCTGCCGTGCACCGAGCAGCTGCGCGCCAAGGACCTGCGCTTGCGCCTGGAGCGTGGCACGTCCGACGTTGATCGTGGCCGACGAGCGCAACCGCGCGGAGATCGAGCGAGCGCGACTGCCCGGTGATGTGGCGAGGAGATGCTGTGGTGGTGCTTCCAAACGAGGATGCCCTCGCGCGCGCGGGGCACGCGCCGCACCGTCCGCCGAGCGCCGAGACACGCACCCGTACGGACTTCGAGACTGATCCCCCCCGCGCGCGGCATCGCTCGAGCCCCACGCCGAGCTGCGACGACCCGGCGCTGATCACGTTCACGAGCGGCACCGCGGGCGAGCCGAAGGCGGTCGTGCACGCGCCAGCGCTACCTGTACGGCCAGCGCATCCAGGCCGAGCACTGGCTCGGCGCGCAAGCAGGGCGAGCTGGTGTGGTGCACCGCGGCGAGCGGTTGGAGCAAGTCGGCGCGCAACGTGTTCATGGCGCCCTGGCTGATGGGCGCGCCCGCCCTGCTGCACGACGCGCGCTTCGATCCGCACGAGCGGCTCGAGCTGATCGAACGGGAGCAGGTGAGCGTGCTGTGCATGGCGCCCACCGAGTACCGCGTGATCGCCAAGCGTGCGCAGCTGCGAGCGCTGCCGAGCCTGAAGGGGCATGGTGGCCGCCGGCGAGGCACTGAACCCGGAGGTGCTGAAGGTGTGGCGGGACGCGACCGGGCTGGACATCCGCGACGGCTACGGACAGACCGAGACCGGGCAGATGACGGGCATGGGGATCGGTGTGCGTGCCCGTGCCGGCTCGATGGGAAAGGCGCTGCCTGGGGTGCGGTTGAGCGTGATCGACGGCGAGCTGGTGGCCGACCCTGCGAGCGTGCCGACGTTCTTCCTCGGGTACCTTGGCGAGGGGGTGCGGCGGGAACCGGACGGGAGCTGGACGATCGCCGACCGCCGCAAGCAGGGGCCGTGGCACACGGGCGACCGCGTGAGCGAAGACGAGGACGGCTATCTGCACTTCGAAGGGCCGCGCCGACGACGTGATCGTCTCCGCCGGCTATCGCATCGGCCCGTTCGAGGTCGAGTCGGCGCTCGTCGCCCATGCGGCGGTCGCCGAGGCCGCCGCGGTGAGCGGCCCCCGACGAGGAGCGCGGCGCGGTGGTGCGCGCGGTGGTGGTGCTGCGCGACGGGCTACGCGCCCTCACCCGAGCTGGCGCGGGAGCTGCAGGAGCACGTCAAGCGCGAGACGGCCCCGTACAAGTACCCGCGGATCGTGGAGTTCGTGGAGGAGCTGCCGAAGACCGCCAGCGGCAAGGTCAAGCGGGCGGAGCTGCGCGGTCGATGACGCGGGAGCTGCCGAAGACCGCTGGCGGCAAAGTCAAGCGCGCGGAGTTGCGCGGTCGATGATGCTGTTCCATCCGGCGCATGCGCCGGATGGCGGAGGCGCGCATGCACGCCTCCGTTCCGGTCGTGCATGCACGACCGGCCGACCCGTACATGTACGGGTCGGGACCGGGCCCCATGCGGCCCGGTCTTCCCCAAGAATTTGAGGACTACGAGATGGCCACGATCGCGTCGATCTCGACCTGAGCGCCCTTGGGCAAGGCCGCCACACCGACCGCCACGCGTGCCGGCGGGGAGTCGTCGAAGAACGTCGCGTAGACCTCCCCCACCTCGGCAAACTCCGAGAGGTCGGTCATGTAGACCGTGAGGCGCACCGCGTCGGCAAGCGACGCGCCGGCCGCGTCGCAGACCGCAGTGAGATTGTCCAGGCATTGGCGCGCCTGCTCGGCCGCGGTCGCGCCCACCAGCTCCCCGCTGGCAGGGTCGAGCGGAATCTGACCCGAGCAGAACAGCAGCGACCCGGCGCGCACCGCGTGACTGTAGGGGCCGATCGCCGCGGGCGCACCAGGCGCATCGATCGTTTCGCGGTCGAGAGCCATGGCAAGTGCGAGCCTATCGGCAGACGCGTCCCGACGCGGTGCTGCCGCGAAGCGCAGGCGAGCGTCGTCAAGGGCAACCAGTGACGCCGACGGTGCTCGGCGCACGCCCCCCGACGGTCCGCTAGATTCCGATTGGTGCGACGAGCCGCCGGGACACTCGCGAGCGCATTCCTGGCGATGCTCGCCTGCGCGGCGCTGTGGTCCGGCCGCCGCACAGGCCCAGATCGCGTGGACGCCGTGCGGCGACTCGAACAGGTCGCGTGCGGTCATCTGACGGTGCCGGTCGACCCGAGCGGAGCCGATCCCGGGGACGATCACGCTGGCGATGCGCCGTCACCTCTCCCCGACCGGACAATGCCAAAGACGCGGTGATCGCGCTCGCCGGCGGCCCCGGCCAGTCGGCGATCCCGTTCATGAGACGATTTCGCCCAGATGCTCGGCCCGATCGTCTCCACACGCGATTTGATCGTGTTCGACCAGCGCGGCACGGGCCTGTCCCATCCGCTGTCGTGCCCGGCTTTCGAACACCTCACCGGCGATCGCCGCCGAACGCGGTGGCGATCTGCGCCGGGCAGATCGGCCCGACCCGTGGCCTGTACACGACCGCCGACACCGTCGCCGACATCGAGGCGATCCGCCAGGCCGGGGGCTATGAAAAGCTCGTGCTGTACGGCACCTCCTATGGCACGAAGGTCGCCGAGCGCTACGCCCAGGAGTACCCAAGCCACGTCGAGGCGCTCGTGCTCGACTCGGTCGTGCCGCCCTCGGGTCCCGAACCGCTCGACGAGACGACCTTCGCGGCGGTCGGACGCGTGCTGCGCCAACTGTGCTCGGCGAGGGCATGCGCGCACATCACACCCGAACCCGTGGGCGATCTCGCGCGGCTGGTGAAGCGCATCGGCGGCGGGCGCGCTGCGTGGGCGCGTGGTCAGCGAACGACGGCAAGGCCCCACACGACCGTCGCATCTCCTCGAACGACCTGCTCGGGATCTGATGGAGGGCGACTTGACCCGATCCTGCGCGCCGAATTCCCGGCCGCCGTGCGCTGCCGCGGTACGCGGCGACACGGCCTCGCTCGCGCGTCTGCTGAGCGCGCGCGGAAAGCTCGGAAAGCGAACCCGAAGAAAGCTTGCCGAGGGCTTTGACACGCCGCTGTACTACTCGACGATCTGCGACGAGAGCGTGTTCCCCTGGAATCGCTCGTCGAGCCCAATCACGCGCCTGCGCGAAGCGCGTCGCCGCGCTGCGGCACACAGCCGCCAAGGCCTTCGCCCCGTTCACGCCGCGCCAACGCGCTGGCGCTCAGCGACGTGCCGGCCTGCGCCGCAGTGGCCGTTCACCGCAGGCGGCCCCGGAAGTGGACGACGCGCCGCTCCCGAACGTGCCGACACTGATCCTGAGCGGCGCGGACGATCTGCGCACACCGACCGCCAACGCGCGCGAGGTGGCGGCGCAGATACCCGACGCGCAACTGCTGGTCGTGCCGAACACGGGCCACTCGGTGCTCGGCGCAGACCCGACCACCTGCGCGCAGCAACGCGCTGCAGGCGCTGTTCGCGGGCAAGCCGGTCGCAGCAATGCACCGACGCGAACGCCGCCCGTCTCCTAGCCTGCCGACCCCGCTGCCGCCACGCAAGCTCGCGCGAAGTGCCGCCCGCGCAGGGCAGCCACGGCATGGCCGGGCGCACGCTCGACGCGGCCGTGTTGACGCTCGCGGACTTCGATCGGCAGCTGCTGCTGGCAGCCGCCGAACACGGCCGAAGACGAAAGTCGCTCACCGGATGCCTCGGTGCGCACCGGCGGGCTGCTTGCCGGCTGGGGCGGGATCGTCAACGGCGCGGTGAGTGCTGCACGGCTATTCCTACGTGCCCGGCGTGACCGTGTCCGGCAGCGATCGTCGCGGGCGCAGCCAAGCTGCGCATCGGCGGGTCGGCAGCCGCGCACGGAACGCTGCACGATCGCACGCGGGTGGGGCGCTCAGCGGAGTGCTCGCGGGCAAGCACGTGCATCTCGCGTCGTCCGGGCAGGCGTGGCCGAGCCGGCGCCTCGACGCTGGTGCTGTCGGGAAACCCGGACGACGCCCTCGGTTCGCACGGCATCTTGCGGCCCCGCGATTCCGCGGCGAATAGCTCGCCGGCCCACAATCCCGCGGCGAATAAGCTCACCAGCCCGCAAACCCGCGGCGAATAGCTCGCCGGCTCGCGGCGCGCCACCGCGCCGAAGCCGGTTCTGGGTGCGCGACACGCGGTTCTTCACGTGGCATTCAGGCAACGCGGCTAACGTCTGTCGCTGTGCTGCGGCGGATACTTGACACTCGCGCTCGGCACGCCGCTGCTCTCGCATCGCCCTCGCCGCAGCCCAACGCCGGCATCGGCAGGCGCCCTCGACATTCGCGCCGTGCGCGGCTCGACCGCCGACTTCTCCTGCGCAACGCTGACCGTGCCGCTTGACCGCAACGGCGGCGCGCCCGGCACAGTTGCTCTGAGCGTCGAGCGCCTGCAAGCCAGCGCCACGCCGACCGATCAAGATCGCCCGCACGGCGGTCGTCGGACTCGCCGGCGGCCCAGGCCAGGCGGCGCTCCACTGGCGGCCGGGATGGCCAAGGAGGTCGCGCCCGCGCTCGCGCTCGCGCGACTTGCTCGTGTTCGACCAGCGCGGCACGGGCAGCTCCGGCCCGCTTGCCTGCTCGGCGCTCGAAAGCAGCCGAAGTCGTTCGGCGCGATCGGGCAGGCGTTCGAACGCTGCGCACAGCAGATCGGCCCCGCGCGCGGCTCCTACACGACCCAGGAATCGGTGGCCGACATCGAGGCGATCCGCCAAGCCGCCGGCTACGAAAAGCTCGTGCTGTTCGGCGATCTCCTACGGCACGAAGGTGGCGCTCGAGTACGCCGAACGCTACCCCCAGAACGTCGAAGCGCTGGTGCTCGACTCGGTGGTGCCCGCCGAACGCGACGACCCCTTCTCGCTCGCGACGTTCAAGGCGATGAAGCCGGTATTCGAAGAGCTGTGCTCGCACACGCTTGCGCCGGCATCACCGCCAACCCGCTCGGCGACATCGCGCGCCTGGCGGCGACGCTGCAGAAGCACGCACTCAACGGCTACGTGTACGACGGCTCCGGACACCGCCACCGCGCCACGATGTCCAACGTGGATCTGCTCGACCTGATCGGAGCCGGCGACTTGAACCCGGCCTTGCGGGCGCTGCTGCCGGCCTCGGTGCAATCGGCGCTGCGCGGCGACCCAGCTCCACTGCTGCGCTTGGACCTGCTCTCGGAGGGGTTGATCCCGAACCTGCCCGGGCAGCCCGCTGGCGAGCGCTGACCCAGCAGAGAGCGCCTCCGCAAGCGAGACGCAGCGGTTGGGCAAGCGCCAATGCACCTGTAAGCGCCCCGGGCACCCGCTTCGGCGAGTTCCGACGGCGTCGACGAAGCGCTGTTCGCGGACACCACCTGCGAAGAGGAGCCGTTTCCCTGGCAGCGCTCGGCAGCCCGCGAGCACACGGCTCGCCGAAGCGTTGAGCGCGCTGCCACGCTCTGCCGACATCGGCTTCTACCCGTTCAACGCGAGCGTCGCGTGGGCCGACAGCGTGGTGCCCGGATGCGCGCAATGGCCGAACGCGGCACCGGCGCCGCCGGCGATCGCCCCGCTGCCGAACGTGCCGACGCTGATCCTCTCCGGCGCCCAGGATTTGAGCACGCCCACTTCGGGAGCCGAAGCGGTCGCGGCGCGAATCCCCGGATCGCAGCTGGTCGTGGTGCCCTATACGGGCCATTCGGTGCTCGGCACCGATTTCAGCGGCTGCGCGCAGGCGGCCGTGAAGGCCTTCTTCTCGGGCGCCGCCGTGCAACCGTGCGCGGCGACGCCAGAACCCGTTCTCCGCCCACGCCGATCACCCCGACGAAGCTCGTCGCTCGTCAAAGCGGTGGGCGGAGTCGCGGGACGCGCCGGGCAGCACGCTCGCGGTGGTGCTCGACACGATCGTCGACCTCGAACGACAGGTGATCGGCGCCACACTCCAGGCCGAGCAGGAACTGCCGAGCGGATCGAGCTTCGGCGGTTTGCGCGGCGGCTTTGCGCGGATCACATCCTCGGCGCTTCAATTGCACCGACTGTCGTTCGTGGGCGGCGTGCAGATCACCGGCAGCTTCCCGGTCACAGGACGGCCATCTGCAGGCCAGCCGACCTGCGCGTCGAAGGCTCGCAGGCGGCACGCGGCACGGTCCGCATCGGCGGCGGCGCACACGTCACCGGCACGCTGGGCGGACGGCGCTTCGACGTGGACCTGGCAAAGGTGAAGCTCGCGCAGCGGCGAGCACGCCCGACAGGAACTGGCCGGCGCTGGACGTGCGCTTTCGCCGGCCCGCGCTTGCGCAAGTTCCCGTGACGCCGAGCCCAGTGAAAGCTTCTCCTCTGGAGCACCTGCGCCGTGGCGCGATGCCAGCCCGCCGAATGCCACTACGCTGAGGGCGATGCCCAACGCGCTCGTCCAGCGAGAGCTCTCCCTACCTGCGCCAGCACGCGGACAACCCCGTCGACTGGCTGCCCTGGGGACCGACGGCGCTGCGAGCTGGCCCGCGAGCGCGACGTGCCGCTGCTCGTCTCGATCGGCTACTCCTCCTGCCACTGGTGTCACGTGATGGAGCGCGAGTCCTTCGAGGACGAGCGCACCGCGCGGCTGATGAACGAGAGCTTCGTGTGCGTGAAGGTCGATCGCGAGGAGCGCCCCGACGTGGACGCGCTGTACATGGAGGCCGTGCAGGGCATGACCGGCCACGGCGGCTGGCCGCTGAACGTGTTCTTGACCCCCGATGGCTTGCCGTTCTACGGCGGCACATACTTTCCGCCACAGGAGCGCCCAGGGATGCCGTCCTTCACGCAGGTGCTGCTCGCCGTGGCCGAGGCGTGGGAGGAGCGTGGCGAGGAGATCCAGGCAAGCGGCGAGCAGCTTCGCGAGCGGCTCGTCGGGCGGCGCCTTGCTGCGGCCGGCCGAGGGAGCCGTTCGAGGAGAGCGCGCTCGACGCCGCCGTGGATGGGTTGGGAGGCGTCTTCGACGCGGTCAACGGCGGCTTCGGCGGAGCGCCGAAGTTTCCGCAGGCGTCTGTCCTCGAGTTCCTGATGTGCCGAGCCGCCAAGCATCAAGGAAACGACCCATCCTCCCCGTCTGAGTCCGCCACCATCTCGCCGTCCGCGGCCGACGCGCCCCAGAGAGACGCGGCGGCGATGGCGCTGTACACGCTTGCGCTAGATGGCCGGCGGCGGCATCCACGACCAGGTGGGCGGCGGCTTTCACCGCTACGCGGTGGACGCAACCTGGACGGTGCCGCACTTCGAGAAGATGCTCTACGACAACGCGCTGCTCGCGCGCGCGTACCTGCACGGCTTCCAGCTCTCGGGAGACCGAAGCCTGCTGGAGGTGTGCCACGACACACTGGATTGGGCGCTGCGCGAGATGCGAGGCCCCGAGGGCGGCTTCTACAGCGCGCTGGACGCCGACTCCGGCGGTGTTGAGGGGAGCTTCTACGTGTGGAGCGTCGAGCAGCTGGAGCAGGCGCTCGGCGAGGACGCAGAGGCCGCGATCCGCTGGTTCGGCGCGAGCGAGCAAGGCAACTTCGTGGACCCTCACCATCCCGAGCCGGGCCTGAACGTGCTCGAGGACCGTGGACCCGCTCCCGATGAGCAGACCCGCACGCGCATCCGCGAGCGGCTGCTCGAAGTGCGCGCGCAGCGCACGAGGCCGGGACTCGACGACAAGCGCATCACGAGCTGGAACGCGCTGATGATCTCAGCGCTGGCCGAGGCCGGCGAGGGGTACCTGGATGCCGCCGTTGAGTGCGCCGAGTTCGTGCTGCGCGACCTGCGCGACGAGCGGGGGCGACTGTTGCGCTCCTACAACGACGGCGAGGCGAAGATCGGCGCCTACCTGGAGGACTACGCATTTCTGCTGGAGGCGCTGATCGCGTCTGTTCGAGGCGACCTGCGAGGAGCGCTGGCTTACCGAGGCGAGGAGACTCGCCGACGAGCTGATCGAGCGCTTCTCAGACGCCGAGCACGGGGGCTTCTTCTCGACCGCCGCCGACGGCGAAGCAGTTGATCGCAAGGCGCAAGGAGCTCGAGGACTCGCCGATCCCCGCCGGAGGATCGAGCGCCGCGATGGGACTGTTGCGCCTCGCGCAGCTGACGGGCGAGGAGCGCTACGAGCGCGAAAGCGCAAGCGCGATCGCGCTGTTGCACACGATCGCCCCACGACACCCGAGCGCCTTCGGGCACATGCTGCAGGCGATGCACTGGAGCCTGGCCCCGCCACGCCCGATCGCCTGCGAGGTTCCTACAAAATCGACAAGTACCGGTCCAGCTCCCACTGCGTGACCTGCACGCGGTAGTCCTCCCACTCCTGGCGCTTGATCTCGATGTAGCGGTTGAACGTGTGCTCGCCGAGCGTGCGCAGCATCAGCTCCGACTCGGCGCGTGATCTCGATCGCTTCGCCGAGCGACTCCGGCAGCTGCTCGATGCCCAGGCGCCGGCGCTCCTCGGCGGTGAGGTGGTAGAGGTTCTTCTCCATCGGGTCGGGCAGCTCATAGCCCTTCTCGATCCCCTCCAGACCCGCTTGCAGCAGCACGGCGAAGGTCAGATAGGGGTTGCACGCGGGGTCGGGGCAGCGCAGCTCCATGCGCGTGGCCTGCTCCTTGCCGGGGTGATACAGCGGCACGCGCACCAGCGCCGAGCGGTTGCGCCGCGACCATGCCGCGTACACGGGCGCCTCGTAGCCCGGCACGAGTCGCTTGTAGGAGTTGACCCACTGGGCGAAGATCGAGCAGATCTCGCGTGCGTGCTTGAGCTGACCGGCGATGAACGCCTTGCCGACGTCGGAGAGGAAGTACTGGTCGTCGGGGTCGTAGAACGCGTTCTTGCCGTCGGCGAACAGCGACTGGTGGGTGTGCATCCCGGAGCCGTTCTCGCCGAACAGCGGCTTGGGCATGAAGGTGGCGTGCCAGCCGTACTTGACCGCGTACTCCTTGACGGTGATGCGGTAGGTCATGCAGTCGTCGGCCATCTTCAGCGCGGGCGCGTAGCGCATGTCGATCTCGTGCTGGGAGGGGCCGACCTCGTGATGGGTGTACTCGACGTGGATGCCGAGCTGCTCGAGCGCGAGCACGGTCTCGCGGCGCACGTCGGTGCCGGCGTCGAGCGTGGTCAGGTCGAAGTAGCCGCCTTCGTCGAGCACCTCGGTGGACTTGCTGTCTTTGAACAGGAAGTACTCGAGCTCGGGGCCGACGTTGAACGTGTCGAAGCCCATCCCCGCGCACGCTCGAGCGCTCGGCGCAACACGTGCCGGGGATCGCCCTCGTACGGCGTGCGCTCGGGCGTGAGGATGTCGCAGAACATCCTCCCCACGCCCTGCTCTTCGGGGCGCCACGGCAGCACCGCGAACGTGCTCGGATCGGGTAGCGCGATCATGTCGGACTCCTCGATCGCGTTGAAGCCGGTGATCGAAGAGCCGTCGAAGCCCATGCCCGCCTCGAATGCATCGTCGAGTTCTTGCGACGTTGATCGAGAACGACTTGAGCTGGCCGAGGATGTCGGTGAACCAGAAGCGGATGAAGCGGATGTCGCGCTCGTCGACAAGCGCCTTGACGTCAGCGGCGGTCTTTGGCAGCTCGATCGGGCATGCAGTGGCGCAGCGTATTGGATGGGCCAACGGCCCGCCTATGGACGGTTGGCTAAAAAGTCGCCCGTGCGCTCAGCCGCGCGCGCTGAGCCATGGGTGTTCAAATCTCGCATGCAATGCCGTGCACACTCAACGTGCGCGCCGACCGTGCTCGCTCAGCTGTGCGCGCTGAGTATCGCCACGACCACCAACAGGAAGCCGAGCGCGACCGCCCAGGCGGCGATCATGTCGGGGCGGGGACCCACACGCCGTGCGGCGGCGTGGACGTGGACGCTTGCGCCGCGCCTCGCGCGCCGGCGGAGCCGCCGTCTCGACGAGCATCAAGTCGCTGTCCGGGTCGGATTTCGCGGACTCCGCGATGCAGTGCCGGAGTCACTCCCGTGGGTCCTCCGGCGCGACTGCCGCTGTCGCGATAGGCCCTGCTTTCGCGTGCTCGACGACGCTCGATCCGCTCGCGCACATCCTCGACATCGGCCCACCACGCGCGGGCCTCGAAGCTCGTGGCATCGCGGCGATGCTAACAGTGGCCGCGGCGGACCTTATGCTGTGGCCTCAGCGAGCTCTACGGGCCACCTTGGCGTGGGTTGTTGCGCCTCGGGAGCTGCGCGCGGCGAGCTCTCAGCGCCCGGCGACGGCAGCCACGAAGTCCGCCACCGATTCGGCTTCCTTGCCTTGGTAGAGCTTCGCCGGCATGTTCCCAAGGCCGAGCGCACGGCCTTCGACGATCGCGTTCAACACGAACGCCCGGCGAGCCGTTTCGGTCGTGATCTCCTTGCCGAGCCGAACATCGAGATTGGGGCCGATCCGTCCGACGGAATTGGTCGCGGAGAGCGTGTGGCAGAACGCGCACGAGTCGGAGAACAGCACGCGACCGTGCTGCTCCTCGGCGGTCAGACGGACTCCCCCGGGCCCGGTGGCGGCCTTGTTGTTGCCGTTGTGGACGAGCACGAGCACGGGAGCGACCAGCCCGAACGCGAACGCGAGCACCACCGCGAGATAGATCATCCGCGCGCGGGACTTTGATTCTGTGTGTGGCATCGGGTCGGCACGATACATGAGGCTCCGGCTTTGCGGTCTCATGAGAGATGTCTTCGCAAGCCTTTAGCTAATGCCTAAGAGCGGCGCTACGCTGGTGATAGGTCGATAACCGCATGAATACAGGAACCTGCCCACGTGAACATCCTGCGTCGTCTGCCCCTGTCGCGCCTGCTGCTGCTGTGCGGCGTGGTGGTGGCTGTGGGGATCGGCGCGACCGCCCTCGCGATGGCGCTGGGCGCAGGACCCACACCGCCCCCCAAGCCTCTTGCGGACGCCGTCCACGACGCGCTGAACGCGCCGAAGATCAGCGGCGTAAGCGCGCGCATCCAGCTCACCGACCATCTGCTCGAAGGCGCGAACCTTGCCGACTCGGGCGGCGAAGCCGGCAAGCTCAGCCTCCAATCCGCTGATTGCGGGCGCCTCGGGGCGCCTGTGGATCGGCTCGGAAGGACGCGCGCGGCTTGAACTGCAGTCCGAAGAAGGCGACACCCAGATCCTCTACGACGGCAAGACCTGTCGCTGTACGACGCGTCCACGAACACGCTCTACCGCTACACGCCGCC
The DNA here is from genome assembly GCA_963715535.1 of uncultured Solirubrobacterales bacterium. Classification (GTDB taxonomy): domain Bacteria; phylum Actinomycetota; class Thermoleophilia; order Solirubrobacterales; family Solirubrobacteraceae; genus Palsa-744. The sequence continues at coordinate 999,393 of OY970251.1, forward strand.
GGCGGGATCGGGCGACGCCGGCTCCGAAGGCAGCTCTGAGCCCAGTGGCTCCGGGACAGCGAGCCATCCATCTCCCGGCTCTGCGTGTCCGCCAATGTGCTCGAACACCCCTCGTCACGAAGTCCCCACGGTCGCCGAAATCGAAGAAGGCATCGCCCACGCCTCCAAGCACGCCGACATCTCCGCCGCGACACCGAGCGACGTGGCCGGACAGGCCGCCTACACCGTGCGCGTCTCGCCGCGCGAAAACGGCGGGCTGATCGGCGGCGCCGAGCTGTCGTGGGACGCCGCCAACGGCGTGCCGCTGCGCGCGGCGATCTACTCCACGACCAGCGCCTCCCCGACGATCGAACTGGCCGCCACCGAAGTCTCCTACGGCCCCGTCGAAAGCTCCACGCTCGACTTCACCCCGCCGGCGAGCGCGAAGGTCGAGGAAGTCACGCTCCCGACCAAGCACGCCCCGGGCGCCTCCGGCTCGCCCTCGGACGGCGAAAAGCCGCACGTGAGCACCAGCGGCAAGGGCCTCGGCGCGATCGTTCTGGCCGAAAGCCCCGTCAAAGCGGGCTCCAAGGAAGCCATCCCCTCCGAGCTTGAAGGTCTGCCGAAGGTGAGCATCGACGGTACGAGCGCGAGCGAGCTGTCCACCCCGCTCGGCACGCTGCTGACCTTCGAGCGCACGGGCATGCGCTATCTGCTAGCCGGCTCAGTGACGCCGGCGTCGATCGAGGCGTTCGCGCGAGGCTTGTAGGTGGCTGACCCCGAGGCCCAGCCGGTAAAGGCGCGTGGGCTTGTCAAGCGCTACCAAGAGGTGCTGGCGGTCGATCGCATCGACCTGAATGTGAGGGCCGGCGACGTGTATGGCTTTCTCGGCCCCAACGGCGCGGGCAAGACAACCACGCTGCGGATGGCGCTCGGGTTGATCACGCCCACCGAAGGCGTGGTGGAGCTGTTCGGGCGAGACCCGCTGCGCGAGGGCGCGCGTGCGCTCGAGGGCGTCGCGGGGTTTGTGGAGGCGCCGCGCTTCTACCCGTATATGACCGGCCGCAAGAACCTTGAGCTGCTGGCCGCGCTCGACGGCGACGAAGCCGCGACGCGCATCGAGGAGGTGCTGGAGGTCGTCGAGCTGGCGCCGCGCGCCAAGCACAGGGTGGGCGGCTACTCGCACGGGATGCGCCAGCGCCTGGGGATCGCGGCGGCGCTGTTGCGCAGACCCCGCCTGCTGATCCTCGATGAGCCGGCGACGGGCCTCGACCCGGCCGGGATGCGCGACATGCGCCTGTTGATACGCCGGCTCGCCGAGGAAGGCATCACGGTGCTGCTCTCCAGCCACCAGCTGCCCGAGGTGCAGGAACTGTGCGATCGCGTGGCGATCGTGGATCGCGGCAAAGTCGTCTACGAGGGCGCGCTGGCGGACCTGCGCCGTCAGGGCGGGGCGGGCTACCGGTTGCGCACCACCGAGGACACACGCGCGCTGGAGCTCGCGCGTGCCCAGCCGGGAGTTGAGCGTGTGAAGGCGGACGAGCACGGGATCGCGCTGCAGGCGCAGGAGAGCGACGTGGGCGCGCTGTCGCTCGCGCTGGCGGGCGCGGGCATCGGCATCCTCGCGCTGACGCCGGAGCTGGCCACACTCGAGGACCTGTTCTTCCGCCTCACGGAGAGCAACGGCGCCAAGCCCGCCGCCGAGGCTGTTGTATGAGCAGCGTCGCGACAACCCCCGCGGCGGCCGCTCTCCCGCGAGCGGGCCACCCGCGACGTCCCTCGACGCTGACCGTGTATCGCTGGGAGCTGCGCAAGCTGCGCGCGCAGAAGCGCACCTATCTGGGCTTCGGCTTGGCGGTGCTGTTCCCGTTGATCTTCGTGGTGTTCGAGAACCTGCACCAGCGCCACGGTCACGGTGGGAACCTGTCGGTGTTCTCCGAACAGATCACGGCGTCGGGTCTCGCGACGCCGGTGCTGACGCTGGAGTTCCTCTCGCTGTTCATGCTGCCGCTGATCGCCTCGCTGGTGGCTGGGGACATCGTCGCCGCCGAGGACGGCAACGGCACGCTAAAGACGATCCTCACGCGCTCGGTGGACCGCGGGCAGGTGTTTGCCGCCAAGGCGCTCGCCGCGCTCAGCTACGCCACCGCCGCCGTGTATCTCTCGGCGCTCGTGGCGACTGTGGGCGGCGTGGCCTCGTGGGGCTTTCATCCCGTGCGCACACTTTCGGGGACGTATGTGTCGGCGTCCGAAGCGCTGCTGCTGGTGGTTGCGGCGAACGCGATCTACATGATCCCGCTGCTGGCGGTGGTGGCCATGGGCGTGTTGCTCTCCACGGCGACGCGCAACAGCGCGGCGTCGGTAGTGGGCGCGGTGGGCTTTGTGATCCTGCTCTACATCGTGTCCGGGATCCCGGGACTGGAAGGCATCCAGCCGTATCTGCTCACAAGCCAGTTCGCCGGCTGGCACGGCCTGCTGCGCACGCCGACTGACTGGGCGCCGATCGTCCACTCGCTGTGGGTGTGCACGCTGTACGCGGGACCTGCGCTGTTTGCCGCGTATCTGGTGTTCCTGCGCCGCGACGTAGCCGGCGGCTAGACCTATGGCGGTTAGCCCGTGGGGTTGATCGGCGTGGTGGATGGCCGGACACTCCTCGCGGGGGTTTGTCTGGCCGGAGAGAAGTGACACTGGGGCCCGACACCTCGTCGCCACAGGAAGCCGGCCGGGCCTCGCGCTCCATCGCAAACGTCTGTGTGAGCAGCGTAAACCACACCATCTTGCCGTTCGTCGATGGCACCGTTCCCCAGGTGTCTGAGAGCTCCTGGACGATGCGCAGTCCGCGGCCGGATCGCTCCTGTGGTGTGGGGGACCGCAGCGTGGGCTGACCTGGCCCGCTGTCGCTCACCTCGATCCGTATATCGCGTTGCGAGCAGTGGATCGTGAGCTCGAAGTCGCTGTGTGCGTGGCGCACGGCATTGGTGGCGAGCTCGGAGGTCATCAGCTCGGCGGCTTCTACCGTCTCGCTCGGCTGCTCGCGCAGGACTTCCCTGACGAAATGGCGGGCGGCGCGGACGGACTTGGCCTCACAGCGAAATCGGCGTGAGCTGGTCACGATTCGATCACGAGCACACTGGAGAGACCTGTGGTCTCAAGGACGCGCCGAATAATTGGGGAGGGGTTGCGTAGAGACACACTGTTTAGTTGCGTTGCGGTGCCGATCAGCACCGCAATTCCGGCGCTGTCCATGAACCGCAAGCCTGTGAGATCGAAGATCAGCCGCTCAGGATGGTGCGCTGTGATCGCCGCCATCCTCTCCTGCAGCGACGCTGCGTTTGAGCTGTCGATCTCTCCCGAGAGAATTACGATCTGCGCGCCCGTTGGATCAACGTGCGCGTCGATCTCCACGGTCGTTGCGAACTCGTCGTCTAGCTCTGCCATCGGATGCCCACTATCGCCGTGTCGTCGTGGTGGTCCTCGGATGTGAGGTCGTGTGCGAGCTTTGCCATCAAATCCTCGAGAGGAAGCCGTCGCCCGGTGGCCGCATCTCGCAGCCGGCCCAAGCCGGTGTCGAGTATCTCCCCGCGCCGCTCAACCAAACCGTCGGTGAACGCTATCAGCGTCGAATTTGCTCCCACGGACACGGTCGCCTCGCGATAGGGCGAGTTGCGTGCCACACCGACCGGCACGTTCACGTCGAGCTCGACAAACCGTCCTTCGGAGTGCGCGCCGTCGATCAGCAGCGGCGCGATGTGGCCCGCGCTGGCCACAGTCAACCGATGATTCCCAACGTCGACCAGCATGCAGAGCATCGTCGCAAAATAATCGTGAGGTGCGCTGTTGACGAAGTCCGAGAGCTTGGCGAGCACCGAGGACGGACTGTGGTCCTGTGCCGCGTACGCGAGTGCCGCATGGCGCAGCGAAGCCATCGTCGTCGCGGCCCTGAGCCCATGCCCTGAGACATCCCCGATCATGGCAAGCACCTGGCCCTCCCCGGCTGCGACGATGTCATACCAGTCGCCCCCCACGTCGATACCCGAAGCGGCCGGGACGTAGCGTGCGCCCACCTGTACTCCAGCGAACTCGGGTAGCGCGTTAGGTAGCAGCGCGTGCTGGAGGGTTTGGGCAATGCTGCGCTGCTCGGCGTACATCTCCCGGTTCTCCTCAGCTACCCGGTCGAGGACGCCGACGAGCCGCTCGGCATAGAGTCGGCGCCACGTCAAGCGATCGGTCATCAACGCCGCCGTCAGCGTGATCAGCACGCCGGCGATGCCGATGATCCAGGGAAGGCTCTGAAAGAACGCGCCGCCAAGCGAGCCGTTTGGAGTGACCACCACCGTGAATGCGCTGTCGCCAAATGGCACGACATTCGACGCTTGGCGACCGCTGACCGGGAAATGCTGCATATTCGTGACCAGCAGATCGCCATAACGATGCGAATGGCCCAGGTACAGGGCATAGTTGAGATCCGAAAACGCGGAATCGCTTGAGAGCCTTGATCGCCTGTCCTTCGGGAGCAGGCTTTCCGCATATACCGCGAAGCCACGCTTCAGGCCTGGCGTGCTGTACTCGTAGCCAAGGCTCGCATTGGCCGTGCCCAGGACCCCGGTCACATCCAGCAGCTTGGTATGCGCTGCCCGCGTAAACAACGAGCGCGCCCGTTGCTGCGACGACGCCAATGCTGGAGCGCTGCCCATCACCAAGGACGGCGCCAGGGTAGAAGTGCCCAAGGACCACAGCGACACCGAGGCAAACTGGCGTCCCGGACCGACATACGAAGACATGAACGCACGGAATCTCTGCGGGTCCCCGCCGGTCGCGTCGGCCAGCTCGGCAGCCGACGCCAGCGGCGTCTGGATCGACGGGACCGCCGCCGTCAAGACCAACCCGAGCTCGCGAGCACGCAGACCCAAGAGCCGGTTCTCGTTGCGGTCATACAGCCACAAAGACGTCAACGTCAGCGCCGCGGTCACAGCCAATCCCACCAGCAACGCAAGAAGAGCCGCCCCCGACGGGTGCCACCGGCCGACAGGGCTCGACAGCTTCCTCGGAGAAGCAGCGTCCTGCTCGGCTCGCTCGCCCGGCGAGTCATGGGGGACAACAGTCCTCGTCGCCGAAACGGCACCGCTGCTCATCCCAAGCGTCTCCCCAAACCCATAGACGGCGCCAAGCTTATGCGACACCCAGACTGAGAGCGGCGACCTCAGCTGACCTCGGCTGGTAGTTCTACCTCTCCCACCTCGACCGCCCCCATCATGCGCCGGGCCTCCTTCGGGTCGATCAGCGCCGCGCCGAGCCGTCCGGTGGACTCCGCGCCACAGGCCACGCCGAAGCGCAAGCACTGATCGGGTGCGCGACCCTCGTAGCGAGCCGCCACATAGCCCGCAAGGAAGGCATCGCCCGAACCGCGTCTGGCGACCGGCTCGCGCTGCTCGATGCGTGCGCGGCGCAGGCACGATCTGCCTTCGATCTGCACGTCGGCGACGCAGCCGTCGGCCATTGTCATGATCGCCTCGCTCGGACCGAGCTCGACGATCTCGCGTACCGCGAGCAATCGTTCCTCCTCGCTTGCGAACTCGTGGCCGACGAGCTCCTCGGCCTCGAGAATGTTCGGGGAGACGACATCGGGCTCGGCGCGCACGGCGTGCAGCAGCGGATCGCCGTCGGTGTCGAGCACGGTGGTGACACTGGCCTTGTGCAGCTCGCGGATCAGCTCGGCGTAGATCTCCGAGGAGACGCCGCGCGGCAACGATCCGGCGAGCACCACGATCGCGGCGCCGCGCGCCAGGTAGAGCAGCTTGTCGCGGAACAGCTCGATCTCCTGCTCGGAGACGGCGGGACCGCGTTCGTTGACCTCGGTCTGCTCGCCGCTGGTGGGATCGAGCACCGAGGTGTTGGTGCGCGACTCCTCGCGGATGCGCACGAAGTCGTTGAGGATCGCCTCCTCGGTGAGCTGCTCGACTATGTGGGTGCCCGTCGCGCCACCCGCGAGACCCGTGGCGATCACCGGCTGACCGAGCGCCTTCAGGGCGCGCGCGATGTTGACGCCCTTGCCGCCGGCCATCGTGCGCTGCTCGACGGTGCGGTGGCGCCGTCCGAGGCGGAAATTGGGCACCGAGAGCGACTTGTCGATCGCCGCGTTGAGCGTGACCGTGATGATCATCTGGTCCTCTGCATCCGCGTTCCTCTGCGACTGGGGCCGACCCACGGCCCATGCGCTCCACAGAGGCTACCGGACAAGTCGCGATACGGCAGATAAATCTGGATAAATTCAGCCGCGATAGCCGGCCCGCCACGACCGCGTATGTTCTTTCGGGCGGATTCGCCTGCTAGGAATCGGTGAGGGTCCAGGCGAGCTCGCGCAAGCGCTCGGCCTCGGCGCGGGCCCCATCGGCCGGATCCCCGCCATTTGCCGTGTGGGCGTTTGCGATCGAGCGCGACGCGCTGATCAGACCGCCGGCACGGCCGGGCGCGAACGCGGGCGCGAGATCCTCCACGCGCCCACCCTGAGCGCCGACTCCCGGCAGCAGGAAAACCGCATGGGGCATCAGCTCGCGGGCGCGCACAAGATGCTCGGGGACGGTGGCTCCCACCACCGCGCCCACGTCGCTGAGGCCTCCCTCCCCCACGCGATCGCTCCCGAGCTGTGCACAAGCGCCGCGATCCGCTCCCACACCTGCCCGCCGTCGGCGAGCTCGAGATCCTCGATGTCGGCGGCGCCCGGATTGGAGGTGCGCACGAGCACGAGCACCGCTGAGACGGACTCGCGGGCGGCCGCTATGAACGGCGCGAGCGCGTCGGAGCCCATCAGCGGGTTGACGGTGGCCATGTCCACGCCCAGGCCCTCGACCTCGCCGAAGGGGGTGTCGATACCGGCGTACAGCGCGCGCGCGTACGCGGCGGCGCTCACGTCGATGTCGCCGCGCTTGGCGTCGGCGATCGTGAGCAGTCCCGCCTGTCGAGCGTGCTCGCAGACGGCTCCGAGCGCTTCGCGGCCCGGCGCGCCCAGCAGCTCGAAGCGCGCGAGCTGTGGCTTGACGGCCACGCACGCGGGCCCGGCCGCATCGATCAGCGCTTCGCAGTGAGCGCGCACCGCTGCCGCCGCGCGCGCCCGCGGCGGCGTGTCCTCGGGCATCGCCTGTCCTTGTTGTGCGGCGGCGGCCCACAGTGCACTTGGATCGGGGTCCAGTCCGAGCACGATCTGGGACTCGCGCTCGGCGACGCGCGCAAGCAGGCGCTCGCCAAAGCCGATGGCGGCGGCTATCCCGTCGCGACCGGAGACCTCCCGACGGTCGCGAGCGGGCTGGGGAGCATGTGAGGCCACCGCCGGGAAGGATACGCTGGCACGATGCCGCTCTCCCGTTTTGCCTGGATCGCAACCGTGTTCGTCGCGCTGATCACGGCGGTGCTGCTGCTGCTGTCCGGCTACACGGGCTATGCGGCGCTGAGCGTCGCCGTGGGCGCCTCGGCGGCGATCAACCTGCTGTGAGCCACTCGCCCAGCGCGCGCACCGAGCGGCCACGGTGGCTGATCGCATCCTTGCGCTCGTCGCTGAGCTCGGCCATCGTCACGTCGCCCGGCTCCTCGTCGGGCAGGAACGCTGGGTCATAGCCAAAGCCGCGCTCGCCCCGCGGATGCTCGGCCAGCCGGCCGGTGCAACGTCCTTCGAACACGCGCTCCACGCCGGCCACGGGATCGACGTAGGCCAGCGCGCACACGTAGGCGAGCGCACTGCCCGCGGGCGCCTCGGCAAGCAGCTTGGCGAGGTTTTGCTCATCTGAGGCATGCTCTCCGGCGTAGCGCGCGGAGCGCACCCCTGGCATGCCGCCGAGCGCGGCTGCTTCGATGCCCGAATCGTCGGCGATGCTCGCTCTGCCGGTCGCCGCGGCGGCCGCGCGAGCCTTGCCGAGCGCGTTGGCCTCGAACGTGTCGCCATCCTCGGGCGGGAGGATCACCTCATCCGCCAGCGCGTCGACCCGGAAGCCCGGGAGCAGCCGCGCGAACTCACGTCGCTTGTGCTCGTTGCGCGTGGCCAGCAGCAGCTTCCGGGCGCCCGATGCGCGCTCGCCGTCGGAAGTGTCGTGGTGCCGGGCTGCCACGCCTGCCTCAGGCGGCGTCGAGCGCCTGCTGCTGGGCACTACGCAGCTGCTCGATCCCATCGGCGGCAAGCGCCAGCAGCTCGTCAAGCGACGCGCGCGAGAGCGGCGTGCGCTCCGCGGTTGCTTGCACCTCGACGAGGCCGCCGTCGCCGGTCATCACGACGTTGGCGTCGACCTCGGCGTTGGAGTCCTCGCCGTAGTCGAGGTCGAGCATCGCGGTGCCCCCCACGATCCCGCAGGAGACCGCCGCGATCGTGCCGGTGAGCGGGGTGCGCTCGATGCGCTCCTTGCTCTGCAGCTGCCGGCACGCGAGCGCGAGCGCGACGTAGGCGCCGGTGATCGAAGCGCAGCGGGTGCCGCCGTCGGCTTGCAGCACGTCGCAGTCGAGGTAGACGGTGCGTTCGCCGAGCGCGTTCAGGTCGATCACGGCGCGCAGCGAGCGGCCGATCAGACGCTGGATCTCCACCGAGCGCCCGTCGAGGCGGCCCTTGGAGATGTCGCGCGCCTTGCGATCTCCAGTGGAGGCGGGGAGCATCCCGTACTCGGCTGTGAGCCAGCCGCGACCCTTGCCGGTCATCCAGCGCGGCACGCCCTCCTGGGCGGAGGCGGTGCAGATCACGCGCGTCTCGCCCATCGAGATCAGCGCCGAGCCGGTCGCTGTGCGCACGAATCCCGGCTCGATCTCAACGGTTCGCAGCTGGGCCACTGTGCGGCCGTAGCTGCGTTTGCGCACAACCGGCTCCGTGGGCAAGGAGGCGTCCGGGCTCACGCGAGCGCTCCCACGCTTTGCAACTGCACTTGCTCGATCTCGCCGAGTGGCATCTGCAGGAAGCGCGTGCCGATCTCCCTGAACGCCTCGGTGTCGCCGGTGCACAGGAAGCGATACTCCCCCTCGCCGTGCACACGAGGATTCTGCAGGCCCCGCGTGGAGAGCGCGTGCTCGACCTGGCGCGCGAGCGCCCCGCCGGAGCTGACGAGCGTCACGTCGGGGCCCAGCATGCGCTGCAGCATCGGCGCGATCAGCGGGTAGTGGGTGCAGCCGAGGATCACGGTGTCGACGTCCGCATCGCACAAGGGCGCGCACGCTTCGTGGACGCTCGTGACGGTCCGCTCGTCGAACTGCTCGCCGGCTTGGATGATCGACGCGAGCGTGGGGCACGCGACCGCATGCAGCGTCACGTGTGGGTCGACCGCGCCGACCGCGCGCTGGTAGCTGCCGCTGGAGACGGTGGTGGGCGTAGCCAGCAGGCCGATGCGCCCGTTGCGCGTGGCGGCGACCGCACGCAGGGACTCCGGGCGCACGACGCCGAGCACGTCGACCCCGAGCGTGGTGTCCATCATCCGTCGCTCGAGGATCGGCAGCGCGGCGGCGGTGGCGCTGTTGCACGCGATCACCAGCAGCTTCGCGCGACGGCGTAGGAGCTCCTCGGCGATCTCCGATGAGAAGCGCGCCAGCTCCTCGGGCGAGCGCTCGCCGTAGGGGAAGCGCTCGGTGTCGCCCAGGTAGAGGAAATCCTCGCGCGGCAGTCGCACGAGCAGCTCGTGCAGCACGGTGAGCCCACCGACGCCCGAGTCGAACACGCCGATCGGACGGGCGCGAGGATCGCTTGACGCGGGGATCGTCACAGGGCTCATCATCCCAGAGCGCCACGGTCAGCGCTCGTGCGCGCGTCCAGCCCACCGTTCTCATCCCTGTCCGACGGCTCGCAGCACTCCTTCTCCGCGCTCGGTGAGCGACCAGGCCCTTGGCATCCCCTTGGCCGGTCCGACCCCGGTGTCGTCTATCAGCCTGTAGCCGTGGAGTCGCTTGAGTAGCTTCGATGTCTGGCCTTCGTCAACGATCCCCGACGCCCGCGCGACCTGTTTGTTGGACGCCCCCGGCGCCTCGGCGATCGAGCACAATACGCGCACCGTCCTGTAGGTCAATCGCATCGGCAGGTCTTTGAACGGATCCGCTTGAAGCCGCTGCACACCGATCGGGTACTGCTCCACCTCGAGTGGCCGCTCCAGCTCGCGTTGCGCCACCGCCGAACCGAGGTACGGCTGCACGATCATCGCCATCAACGCCCCGGTCAACTCCGTGAGCGGCCGCCGATCGCCGTCCAGTATCCGTGCATGGATCACACTCGAGACGGCGCCAACGACACCTTCGGCCGTCAGCGGCGGCGGCTCACGGCCCTGTTTCGCTTCCTCACGACCCTGATCGACGACCGCGATGAGCTGAGCCAGCACGCGCTGGCGCGCCTGCAGCGTCTGCTCGCCAGCGGACAGCGCCTCCACCACCAACAACCGTGCCGCTCCGGGGTCGCCGTCAAAGAACGAGAGCAGCACTGTCAACCCCGCTCTGATTCGTTCCCTCCAGCGAGTCTCGCCCAGCACCCTCTGCTCGACAATGCGCATCGCCTGCTCGACCTCGTACTCAAACGCGCCCAGCAGACACGCCTCGCGATCCTCATAGAGCTCATAGAACGTGCGACGCGACAGGCTCGCGCGCGCACAGATCGTCGCGACGGTCAACCCTCGCGCCCCACGATCATGAACCAACCCCACGACCGCGCCCAACAGGCGCCGACGCTGCATCTCAACGACGTGCGCGCCCTCGCGCACGCCCTCGTCTACAGAACCGGCGCGGCTACCGTTGCGCGAAGCCATCCATCATCGCCTCTTCTTCTTGTGCTTCCCGGCCTTTTTGGCTTTGGTCTTCTTCGCCTTCTTTGACTTCGCGCAACCGGTCACGCCGATCTTCGTGCTCTCATGGATCTCCATGCCGTTCTGTGCGGTGAACGCGGTCGGCATCGCGAGTTTGCTCTTGCACAGGTTGCCGTTGGCCGCCAGCGCCGAGTACTTGCCTTGCGGCAGGTTCAGCTCGAAACTGCCAACGGGAGCGTCAGGAACCGTGTGGAACGTGCTCGAGGTGATCCCCGCTTTGCTGATGAACGTTTCCCCGTGCAGGTCAAGCGTGACGCCATAACCCTGGAGGACGACCACGAGTTCGGGGAACTTCGCACCACCATAAGACACGAAATACGCTGGACCCGTCAAAGGGACCGGGATCAACGGTGTGATCGCGGTCGCATGCCCCACGATCGACGCCGCCGAGCAACCGGCGGGGTTGGCTTCAAATGTTTTCGCCGGACACGCCTTCTGCAACGTCGTCAACCTCGACGGCAACTGCTTGGGCAAATCGACCTTGACCGACTTGATGTTCGCCTGCGACCCAAACGGCGCTTTAGGATACGTCAGCTTCACGTTCAGGCTCGCACCGTTCGCTCTGGATGTTTTTCCTGACGTGGAGACCGCCAGTTTCGGTTGGAACTTCAGCACCGCACAGTTGGTGACCTGGAAGGGCACGCCGATAGTGTCTGTCGAGCCTTCGCTCGAATGGATCGTCCCGGTGACCTGCATCTTGTTGCAGTTCGTCGGATTGAACTGGAAGTCCCCGCGCGTTGTGATCGCGTTCACATGCTGGATTTCCAAGGGTATCCCTTCGATGCTCGTCGGGATCGCATCCGGAGTACCGGGTGGGTTGCTCGTGATCGTGATCGCGGCAGTTATCGGGTTGACTTCGATCTTGCCGCGGACGATCACGCAGTCGCAGGGATCCTCGCCTGCGGGGTTCGCTGTGTTGCGCTTTAGATCGAACGGGCCGGCCTTCGCGGGAACCTCGAAGGTGATACCGAACGGTGCACACCCCGATTGCCCCACCGTACAAGCACCACTGCCGTTATAAGGTCCGGTCAAATAGAACTTGCCGCCGGAAACCGTGAACGGTTGACTGCCCACACCGACACTGATCGTCGTTTCGCCGATCAAGCTGTTCGGGGGACACTCGCCAAGATTTGCCTGCGGTTCGGGACACAGTTCGATGTTCGAGAGGATCCCCGACAGTCCCGGCGGCAAGTGCGCTTCCACCGACTGCAGGTTCTGTTCGCCATCCTTACGAGTCATCGTCAGCGTGAACGGACTGAACGCACCCGCGTTGACATTCGTCGCCCCGCCCGTCAACGACGGGTTGAACGGTAGGCTCGCACCCGGGCACGGACTACCGTCGGGACCCGAGGTGATCTGGAACGACGAGGACGTTTCGACGGGCGCGTTACCGTCCCACGGCGTGAACGACGCGTTCGTCGTATACGTCCCGCAACGCGACGGTGTCGCGAGCGGCGCGCGTTCCCCACCAAAGAAGTGCAGTTCTAGTTCTTCAAACGGCAGGTCTGGTGTGTTCTTGAACGTCGTGATGAGCTGACCCGGCGCCTGACATGTCATACCGCTCAGAACCTGTCCTGTGCTTTCGCACAGGCGCACTTCACCCGCGAGCTTGACGGTACTGCCAGACACTGGGTCTTCGACCATCATGTACATCGCGATCAGGCCCCCGAACGGGTTCGCGTTCTGAGACGCCAGATACACAGCACCCGTCAGCGGGTTGTCCAACAACGGGGTCTTGACTTGCACCGTCCCGATCTTCGCCCCATCGGGACAGAAGCTCACGCCCGGCTGCAACGATTCGATTGGTTCCGGTGAGAATGTCGCCCACTGCACACCCCCTTCGAATTCCGGGTTGAGTTCCTTGAAGCCCGTGAAGCCCGCCAAGCTTTCAGAGCAGGCTTGAAGACCACCGGCCCCCGCCGGGTTGATCGTCACACCCGCGGGCAACGCCACGGTCGTGTCCCTCAGTGAGGACTCACCCACCCCATCGGGGTTGAACGCAGCGGTCTGCGGAACGTGCACACCCACAGTCAACCCGGAGGAGCTGCTCGCGTTTTTGACGTCCGGCGCAACCGAGATCGCCGCGGGGAACGTCAGCTTCGAGCAACCCGTCATCCGCACCGGTTCGCCATCGGCGTTGCGCGTCGGTTCGCTCAGACCCACGAAATTGCCGGGATTCTCATACGAGTCAACTGAGATCGACGACCGCAACGGTCCCGTGCAACTGCTCGGCAGAGTCAGGAAAGGTTTGCGAGTTTCGCCGCTGCCGACGATACCGGACATCGCGACCCTGATCCTGTATATCGGCACGACGTCCGGAATGTCAATCGATTCAGCTCGCAACGGGTACTGTCCACCCGCCACGGGACCAACATTGATAAACGACTCCGGGAAGATGGTCCGCACCCCCAGCTGTGCCGCGACACCGCGAGGCGGCACCATGTTGTTCAACGTATAGTAGCCCGAACCATAACCGAGAGCTTCCAGGTACAGTTCGCCAACCTTTGCTTCATGCGGACACCCGGTGTCGAACTCCCGTTCGCCGAGCCCATTCCCGGAGTTGAAAAATTCACCTTCATCCAGTTCCCTCAGCGCGCACTTTTTTGCGGTCGCATTAGGATCGCCGACAAGCCCCGGCGGCAGTGTGACATCGATGTCCTTGGGGGCGTCGACCGGCAGGAGCTCATACGGCGAGTCCGCATACGAGAGTCTCGGCACAGTCTCCGTATTGAAGAAAAGACTCGTGACCATTTCGTACGGGTGCGAGCCGGCCTGCGTATCGGGAGAGCTATCGCTGTTCAAGAACGAAACGGAGAAGCTCTTGATGCCAAAACCCGCATTTTCGGTCGCGACCATTCCCTCACTCGATGTCGTACCCGACGCGTTACCGGCGACGACGCGGAAATCGTAGAGCGTCCCCGGTGTGAGACCACCGATGCCAGCAGATACCGCCACCGGCGCTGTGCCCGCTCCAATCTGCCCTGGGGCCTGCGCACATACAACCCTGTGAGCAAAAGTAGTCACCGGCGCCGCAAAGAAGGCCTGTTCTCCTTCGAGACCAGCGCCTCCTTTCAGCGCCTTTTCGTACTGGAATTCACACGACGTGATTGGCACACCACGGGGATCGATACTGCCCTGCAACGTAGCGCTGGTTTGGGTCACGCTCGTCGCGCCACCCGCCGAGACACCTGGGGGATCGCTCGCGAACGCGTATACTTTTCCGTCCATGGCGTTTGAGACGTAGATCTCCCCGGTCGAACCGTTCACGGCAATCCCACCCTCTCGAGAAGGGGAAGCCGAGAGCTGCAGCGAGCCAAAACTCGATAGTTCGGCGCCGGTAGGGAGCTCTTCGTCACCCGAAGGTCGATAATACCCGTCCAATCCTCCAGTATCCCACTCCACCACGGACGACTGATCGTCAATGAAGAGGTGGCCGCTCACCGAGTCGACAGCTACAGCAATATCGTCAGGGCCACTGTTGACCCGTCCAAGCCCGGACATGGCTTGACCGAACTTCTCAGCACATCCACACCCATAGAGAGTGTAATAGTCCCCAGTCGGGCCCGTAGTAAAGCCATCTTCGGGAAAATGAGTTTCCACACTAGGTTCAGGCGTGTCGCGACCGGTCTCAGCGGGTACCACTCGCCTGAGCAGGTTGTTGGTTGTTGAGTTATCGAAGAGGTCAATTTGCTCGTATGGCTTGACCCCTTCGTATATGTTTGGAGTGAACCGCACCGCGACCTGCAGATCTCCACTGGGCATGATCGCGAGACCGACCAGACCTTCTTCGAACGGTCCAGTGATCTGGGAGAGATACGTGCCGTCGGAGCTGAACTTGTCGATGACGCCGTGGCCCGCGTCCATGACATACATGTCGCCACGGGAGGGATCGGAGGAGTCGTTCGAGTTGTTGACGGCGATCGCCGCCGGCGTGTCGGGCGCCGACGGAAAGGAGAACGAACCGGCCGGAGTGCCGGCGCCATTCAGCGCGTTTGAGTGAAGCGCTGAGAATTCAACCGGGTTGCCGTCCGCGTCGAACTTGTAGACCGTGTTCGTGCCGATGTCCGCGACATACACATCACCCGTCGATTCGTCGATCGCGAGACCGTTTGGGTTCGCAAACGAGCCGAAGCTCGTCACGAAAGGATGAGCTTCCCCCGCCGCGAGTGCCGGAGCGGCGCCCGTTCCCATCGCCACAATCGCCAGGACCGCGAGCGAGACTGCCGTTGCGATTCTCCTCGAAAACATGCTCACTTGCCGCCCCTCTTGCTCGTGTTTGCCTTACCGGACCGCTTCGAGCGAGACGCTTTCGCCCCGTAGCGTTTCCTCGCCTGCTGTTCGCACACCACGCGCTTGCCCCTGTTCTTCTCCCGGCGGCACGCTTTCAAAGCTCGCGTCAGCTTCTGCGTGCGTGTGAGCGATCGCGGTTTGACGATCGCCGTGGCAGAAGGCACGAGGTTGCCCGTACCGGAGAACGTCTGGCTCGACGGTTCTCCGAAGATCGAGGGCTGCGGCGATGCCGCCGAACGGCACGCGTCGGCCGTCGTGCACGCCGGCGGTAGTGCCGCTTCCGGAAAGCCGCCGTTGACGCGAGCATCATAGATTTTGTGCGCTTCCTGGAAGCTGTCCTGCGGCACGAGACTTTGAGACGTGAGGAAGAACACGTCGCTCCCGCTCACGCTCGCATCGGCCAAGACCGATGCGCCCGTGCCCGTGCCCGTCGAGATCAAGTGAAGCCCGCCGTTGTAGTCGAACTCATACACATCCCACTGGCCGTTCGTGTCCCGCGGCAACAGGGCTTCCTTGGTCTCGAAGAACACCTGGCCGCCGTCGGAAACCGCATGTGGCACATAGCCGAGAGCCCCACCGCGATCCGTCGGCGCTTCGCCGCTCGGATTGCACGACGCACACACGAACCCGTTTGCCGAAGCGTTGTACAGATAGATCTCGTAGTCCCCATTGTTGTTATATCCCGTCAGACGGTCCGTCGAATCGAAGGCGAGAAAGGCGCCGGCCTGTGAGATGGCATCTGTTTGCCCGCCACTAGGGGGAGGGGCGATGAGCGTCGCGTTCATGACGAATGCGTTCGTCCCGTCATGCTCGACATACAGGTTAGGATCGCCGCTCTGAGCCGTTTCGCCGAGCTGGTTGGCCTGCCCGCCAGACTGCACGCCTTCGGAGCTGAAGTACACGTACGAGCCGTCTTCACTGATGGCCTTGAAGCTGGCTTTGGAGTCAGCGACGGGCGTGAGATCGCTCAGCTGGCCGGTGCTGACGTCGTAGCGGTACAGATTCTCACCGCTACCGGCGACCGTGTCGCTCGTCAAACCTGCCGTGGCATCGTCGGTAAAGAACACCTGCGAGCCGTCGGCACTGACGGCCGCCAGTTCGCCGCCGCCACCCGGCCCGGACCCTCCCCGTGCTTCATCGAGCTGCACAGTACGTTCGCCGTGCACACGCACGTACAGATTGCCGTTTGCGGTAAACAGCAAATCGGACCCATCTGCTGAGAGACTTGCGATCGAACCAGCGACGGGCACGCCCGAAGGCAGCTCGAGCTTCAAGAGACGCAGGGCGCCTTCGCTCCATTCGTACAGGTTTTCCGCGCCGCTCACGGCATCGGGCGTCAGCTTCGCGCGCTCGGAGAACACCACGACGTTGAGATCGGCCGACGCGGCGATGAACGTCGCTGGTTCAGGCTCTACGCCGGCCGGCGTGAGGTTGACCAGTTGGTAGGTGTCATCTTCATTGTCGTGCGCCAAGAGGTTTTGTTCAAACGGTTCGCCGCTCACCACTTCCACGGTTTCCCCGCGACAGCCTTCGGAGAACTCGGACTCCTGTTTGCTACCTTGATTGGCGTTGTCCACAAGTATGGTCCTCGATAGGTCAGGCGAATATTTCACCACTACCGTCTGTGACGAGACGGGAAATGTGCACCGATTTGCGGTATACGGCCGAAGCGGCAACGCATCTTCGGAGCTCCACCCATTCGGGCCGCGCGTAGCCAGGAATTCGAGACCGGGCGTCTGCGCGCCGGGCATGACCTCGGCCGATTCATACTCAAACCGATTGCCGTCACTGGCTGCGGCGCTGTCGGGAAGCCCACCCAGATAATCGTTGCCGAGTTCTTCGTTGAACGAGGCTTCCGTGAAGGTGTCAGGCTGAGCCGAGGACTTGCCCGGTGGAGTGACAAGCTCATAAGCGCGACATTCCGGCAAGCCCGCCGAGAAACCGCCGCGAGACTGTTCATTGGAACACGAAGCTTGTGCGACGGCCTGGGTCGTAAATGTCTGATCGGGGCCCGCGACCGTGCCGAGCGCGTTCGTGACGACAGCGCGGTAATGGTAGGTCGTGCCCGGCGTAAGCCCCTTCGCCGAGGCCCACACCACACGCGCAGAGAAGCCTTCGCCCGCGCTGCCTTCCGGCAACGGCACGCTGACACCATGCGGCCCTTCCCCTTCGGTGTATTCGCGCGTGTCATATTCGAAGCGATACGTGGTCTGGATCCCACCCGGCTGGACGAGAACACCGAGCTTCGCTTCGGAGGTGCCCACTTCAGCGGCCGACTCCTGTCCGATCGCGGGCGCCAACGGCGCTTCGGCGATCCACACGACGTTTTTCAAGCCATCGGTCACATACACGCGCCCGGTGGCCTGGTTGACCGCCACCATGCTCTCCTTGATCCGTGCTCCAGTCCCAGCCGGTTCGTCGTTGGGCGACCCAAAAGTACCCGCGCCGATGTCCGTAAGCTGCGCGCCGGTTTCGCTGTACTCCACCAAATGCTCACACGGTGGTTTGATGGCTTCGCAGTTATCCGCGCTGTTGTCGACGATCGCGAGCACATCGCCATGCCCGTCGAGCGCCAGCGCCCTCACGCCTTCGCTTTCGAATTCGCCCAGGAAGACCCCCGCCGACGACAGCTCCTCGATGCGGTTGTTGCCGGCATCGGCCACCCACACGTTGCCCGAGGAGTCGACCGCGACACCCATGGGCCGCTTCAGAGCGTGGACGCCAGAGCCCGTGAACGACTCGAGCAGCGTCCCGGTTTCGCTGTACTCCAACACCTCGTTCCCAGGCGGGTTCGGAAGGTACACATTGCCGGCGGCGTCCGTCGCGATCTGCACGTTGTTCCCGAATATTTCCTCCGGGATGGGCATAACCCATGACAGCGGCACTTCGAACGACGAGATCAGTTTGCCCGTGGTCGGATCGTAGACTTCGATTTCCCCGAAGGGGCTTGCCACATACAGGTGCCCGTTCGTCGGATTGAGAGCCGCACCGTAATGCAGTCCTTCCGCGAACGGCGAAGGCGGCGAGAGCACTTTGCCCGAGGCATCGAACTTTTCACTGGCCCCTTCAACCGGGTTACCTTCATTTATACTGACGAATCCCGTGGCGAATACGTCGCCGCTCGACTGGTTGACCGCGACGCCAGAGCCGCCCACCGAGTGAAAGTCGCCGTTCAAGACCAGCTTGGAGGCTGCTGCCCCCGCGACGCCAACGCATACCGCAAGCAAGGCAACCACGCTCCCCGCAAGGATCATCGATACAGACCGCTTAACGCTCACGAGCAAACTCCCTCCTCAAGAGACCCGGACAAGACCTGACCGCCTGCCCCCGTATGGGGGAGCCCGGGCAGCAGAAGACCGCCGTGGGAACACGACCCGCGGCGGTCAAAAAACAAGCAGCTGAAAGCGCGCCTACGGCGCGCGAGCACCCCATCGCGGGGCACGAGCACCCTTGCGGGTGCGAGAAACCAAGCCGGGCCTTCTGCCCGGCAAGACGACGGGACCGACCAGCTCTTAGCTGGTGAGCGGCCCGGCCAGAGAGAGAGAGAGAGAGAGAGAGAGAGACGTGTCAGCGACGCTGACACGTCCTATAAAGGACGCTCCAGCAGCACACGGACTCCCAAGCACGTTATCCCCAAAAGAAACCACGCGAAAAACAACTCCCTCTCGTTGCGACCCGGTCCCTCTCCCAAGGTCCCCGTCAAAACTGTTGGTGGTCGACCACGAAGACCGACCCAAACCCGACCTTATGTTCACCCACATCCCAGTGGGGATGACAGGACATGGAGTTTATAGCGCATCGTGTACTAGATGTCAAGTGGGTAGCTGAAGAGAAGTCAAGCCGACCCCGCACGGGCCCGGGCGCAACGGTCAGCGCTCATGCACGCGCTCGTGGTGTACGCCCGCCCGAGCGCGGAGCCGGACAGCGGTCATGCGTTCTCGGGGGCGATCCGAAGATCCACCAGCCAAACCTCACCGCCACGGTCAATCAGATCCTCGTCTCCGGGATGCTCCCCCAGCACCCGCTCCAGCGATGCCACGATCAGGCCGATCGCCCCACGACTCAGCGAAACACGTGCGGGCACGCAAACCAGGCCATAGGTCTTGCCTCCCGCTCGCATCGCCTCGCCGAGCAGCGGACGGAAGTCGCCGAGGTCCTGTGTGACGATCGCGCGGCACTGCTCGGGCATCGACGCGAAGTGCACGCGATCAGACCTGCCGACCAGCTCGGGGTGCTCCTTGACGGCAATGACGTCGTAGCCACGAGTGCGCAGTTGGCGGGCGATCTCAGGAGAGAAATGCTCATCCAGCAACAGTCTCACGCACTGGCCGCCTCCCGGGCCGCACGCCACCTGCCCTCCTCGAGCTCGCTGAGCTCGCGCACGCGCGCGATCCAATCATCGATCTCCTCGCGACTGGAACCGTAGTAGCGGATTGCGATCTCGACCAAGCGCGGCTCCACCTCCAGGTAGGCGGCGGCGTCCTGGATCGAGCCGCTGTCCTTGAATACCTTCACGACCTCCCACACATCCAGACCCGACCCGATCAGCGCCGGACGACGACCCAACGCCCCATCGACGAAGTAGACCCCGGGGACTTCGTCCATCAACAGGCCCTCGTCCAAATAGCGCTCCGCAAGAGTCGTCCGCGGCTGCCCAGACAGGCGCGCTCGCCGGCGAAGACGCTCAAGTGTCGCCCTCGTCGGACGCATCGACAACTGCCCTCTGCTTCCCTCAGCCATTGCGCACACAAAGTAGCACGATGTGTACGCACAGATCGTGTCCTTCCTCCCGCCCCCTCTCGTGTAGTCGATCAGCCAGTACCCGTGCAGTTGCTTGAGTGATGCGTGTTCTGTGCTCTAGACTCGAGGTATGACGACGCGTGAGAAGGCACAGAAACTGCTGGACGAACTGCCCGAGGATGAACTCGAGCCGATCGTTGAGATCCTGGCCTCGCGGCGCGAGAACGGTACAGCCGACGCGGCTCTTCGTGCTCGCAACTTCCTGATCAGCGTCGCCGACGGAACCTCCGGGCTCGACCTCGACAGTCTGCGCACCGTCCGAGATCGCGCGTGGCGCTGAGCTGGCGCGACGGCCCGTGGGTTGCCGACACGTCCGCCTGGGCACGAGCCCACAACCCCGCGGTCGCGCCTAAATGGAAGGCTGCGGCCGAAGCCGCAGAGATCATCGGCTGCCCGGTCATCACATTGGAGCTGCTCTACGACGCACCGGACCACAACCATGTCGACGCTGTCGCCGCCGCAGTGGCCGACCTGCGACAGGCCCCGATCACCCGTTCGGTCACAAACGCCGCGATCCGCGCCGTGCAAGACCTCGCCGCACGCGGCACCGCAGGCGCACATCGCGTGCGCGTTCCCGATGCACTCACAGCCGCAGCAGCCGCAGAGCGCGGCTTCGCTGTCCTCCACTACGACCATCACTTCGACAAGCTCGCGACCGTCCTCGGCTTCACCAGCCAATGGATCGCCGAGCCCGGCAGTATCGACTGAGCGCAGCGCCTCACCCCTGCCCGACCGCCTGCAGCATCCCTTCCCCGCGCTCGGTGAGCGACCAAGCGCGCGGCATCCCCTTCGCCGGCCCGACTCCGGAATCGTCGATCAGCCCGTACTTGTGCAGTCGCTTGAGCAGCTTCGACGTCTGGCCTTCGTCCTCGATCCCGGCCGCGCGGGCGACCTGTTTGTTAGACGCACCCGGCGCCTCGGCGATCGAGCACAGCACACGCACCGTCCTGTAGGTCAATCGCATCGGGAGATCTTTGAAGGGGTCCGCGTGCAGCCTCTGGATGCCGATCGGGTGCTGTTGCACATCGAGCGGGCGCTCAAGCTCGCGTTGCGCCGCCGCTGCACCGAGATACGGCTGCACGATCATCGCCATCAGCGCCCCCACAAGCTCCGTGAGTGGTCGCCGATCGCGGTCAAGTATGCGCGCGTGGATCACGCTCGAGACGGCGCCAACGATGCCCTCTGCCGTCAGCGGTGGCGGCTCGCGACCCCGCTTGGTTTCCCCGCCGCCCTCATCGATGATCGCGACGAGTTGGCCCGATACGCGCCGACGAGCCTGCAAAGTCTGTTCTCCCGCGGACAGCGCCTCCACCACCAGCAACCGTGCCGCGCCGGGATCGCTGTCAAAGAACGACAGCAACGCTGTCAACCCAACCCTGATCCGCTCCCTCCAACCGAGCACCCGGGGGGCGCCATGTGTTCCTTGCGTGAGCGCATGGCTCGCGATGGCCCGCTCGACGATGCTCCTCGCCTGCTCGACCTCGTATTCGAACGCGCCCAACAGACACGCCTCACGATCCTCATAGAGCTCATAGAACGTGCGGCGCGACAGGCCCGCACGCCCACAGATCATCGCGACAGTCAATCCCCGCGCCCCGCGGTCGTGGACCAACTCCACGACCGCGCCCAACAAGCGTTGACGCTGCATCTCAACGACGTGCGCACCCTCGCGCACACGGCCATCTACAGAACCATCGACAGAACCGGCGTGGTTACCGTTGCGCGAAACCATCCATCATCGCCTCTTCTTCTTGTGCTTCCCGGACCTCTTGGCATTGGTTTTCTTCGCCTTCTTCTTGGTCTTCGCGCAACCGGTCACGGCGATCTTCGTGCTCTCGTGGATTTCCGCACCGTTCTGCGCCGTGAACGCGGTCGGCATACTCAACGCGCTCTTGCACAGGTTGCCGTTCGCGGCCAGCGCCGAGAACGGTCCCTCGGGCAATGTCAATTCAAAGCTTCCGACCGGTGCATCGGGGATCGTGTGGAACGTGCTCGAGGTGATCCCCGCTTTGCTGATGAACGTTTCCCCATGCAGGTCAAGCGTGACGCCGTAGCCCTGCAGCACGACGATCAGTTCGGGGAACTTCGCACCACCATGCGATACGAAATACGCGGGGCCTTCCAATGGCACCGGGATCAGCGGAGTGACCGCCTTGGCATGCCCAACCCGCGAGTCCGCCGGACAGGACGCCGGATTGGCTTCGAACGTAGCGACCGTGCACGCCTTTTGAAGCGTCGTCAGCCTCGACGGCAACTGCTTGGGCAAATCGACCTTGACCGACTTGATGTTCGCGTCCTTGCCCAACGAGCCCGACGGGTAAGTGAGCTTGACCGCGAGGCTCGCGCCCCGCGCCCTGGACGTTTTCCCGTTCGTGGAAACCGCGAATTTCGGTTCGAACTTCAGGCTCGCACAGTTCGTCGCCTGGAACGGCACCGACAACGCATCGACGGCGCCTTCGGTGCTGTCCAACGCTCCAGTGATGCTCATCGGAGCGCAGTTCGTCGGGTTGAACGTGAACCCGGGACGGTTGATCGTGACGTTCACGTGCTGGATCTCAAGCGGGATCCCCTGGATGATCGTCGGGATCTTGTACGGCCCTTCGTTATCGCTCGTGATCGTCAAATCAGCCGTGATCGGATTCACTTCGATCTTCGCCCGCACGATCACCTGACCAAGATTGTACGGTCCCGCGACCGCCGGGTTCACAATTGACAGACCGAACGGAGCGCCCTTGTACGGGCCGGTCAAATACACCTTGCCGCCCGTCACGCTAAACGGGTCGTTGCCGACGCCGACACTCACGACCGTTTCCCCGATCTGACTGTTTGGACCACAAGTCCCCGCGTTCGCCTGTGCTTCACCGCACAGTTCCACCCCGGTCAAAAGACCCGATAGGCCGGCAGGCATTTTCAGGCTGATCGCTTGCAGATTCTGCTGGCCGTCCACACGGCTCATCGTCATCGTGAACGGGGTGAACCCACCGGCCTGATTGCTCGTCGTGCCCGCCGTCAACGACGGGTTGAACGGCAGGCTCGCACCGGGACACGGGCCCCCGTTCGGACCATGTTCGATCTGGAACGAGGAGGACGTGTTCACCGGGGAGTTGCCGTCCCACGGCGTAAACGAAGCCTGTGTTGTGTATGTCCCGCAACGTGAGGGAGTCGAGAGTGGTGCGCGTTCCCCACCGAAGAAGTGCAGTTCGAGTTCTTCAAACGGCAGGTCCGGCGTGTTCGCGAACGTCGTTATGATCTGGCCCGGCGCTTGGCACGTCACGCCTTTGAGGACTTCTCCCGTGGTTTCGCACAGGTGCACTTCGCCGGCAAGCTTGACCGTGCTGCCCGACACCGGGTCTTCGATCATCAGGTACATCGCGACCAGGCTCCCGAACGGGTTTTCGTTCTGTGAGGCCAGGTACACCGCGCCTTCAAGCGGATTTTCCAACAGTGGCGTCTTGATCTTTACCGTACCGATCTTTGAGCCGTCCGGACAGAAGTTCGTGCCCGACTGCAGCGAATCGATCGCTTCAGGGGAGAACGTGGCCCACTGCACACCATGTTCGGATTCCGGATTGAATTCTGTGAAGCCCGTGAAGCCCGCCAAACCCTCAGAACAGGCCTGCAGGCCATCGGCACCCGCCGGGTTGATCGTTACGCCCGCCGGCAGCGCCACTGTCGTGTCCCGCAGTGCGGACTCGCCAAGCCCGTCAGGGTTGAATGCCGCGGTCTGCGGCACATGCACACCCACTGTCAAGCCAGAGGAGCTGCTCGCGTTCGTGACGTCCGGCGCGACCGTCATCGCCGCCGGGAACGTCAGCTTCGAGCAACCCGTCATCCGCACCGGTTCGCCGCCGGCATTGCGTGTGGGTTCGCTCATGCCGACGTAGCGACCGGGGTGTTGGTAGGAGTCGACGGAGATCGAGGACCACAGCGGCCCTGTGCACCCGGTCGGCAGTGTCAGGAAGGGTTTGCGATCTTCGCTGCCGCCAACCACCCCGGACAGCGCCACCCTGATTCGGTAGATTGGCACGAGCGTTGGAATGTCAAGAGATTCCGCTCGTAGTGGGTACTGTCCGCCTGCGACCGGGCCCACGTTGATGAACGTGTCGGGGAAGATCAGCCGCGCGCCGAGCTGCGCCGCGACCCCGTGAGGCGGCACCATGTTATTCAGCGTATAATAGCCCGTGCCGTACGAGTAAGCTTCTAGGTATATTTGACCCACCTTAGCTTCAAGCGGACAATCGGTGTCAGGTTCTACATTCAAGTTGAACCAGGGACCTTCCTCCAGTTCGGTGAGCTTGCACTTCTTTCCCGTCGCGTTGGGATCGCCGACCAGCCCTGGCGGCAGGGTAACGACGATGTCCTTGGCGTTGCCCACAGGTCGAAGTTCGTACGGCGAGTCCGCATACGGGAATCGTGGCGCCGCCCTCGTATTGAATGTAAGAGTCGTAACCATTTCGTAGGGGTGCGAACCGGCCTGCGTATCGGGGGCACCATCCTGATTGAGGAAGGAAACCCCGAAGTTTGAGATGCCAAAGCCCGAGTCTTCGGTCACCAACATGCCCTCGCTCGCGCTCGTGCCGTTGGCGTTGCCCACAACAAGACGGAAATCGTATAGAACCCCCGGCGCAAGCCCACTGAGGTCGGCAGATACCGCCACCGGACTCGTGCTCGCTCCGATCTGCGCCGCCGTCTGCGCACAGGGAAGGCCGTGAATGAAACTGGTGACAGGCAACGAAAACAAGTATTGACCCGATCCTCCCGCTTCTTTTGGCGCCTTTTCATATTGAAATTCACACGACGTGACTGGCACGCCGCGTGGATCTATACTGCCTTGCATCGTGGCTCCCGTCTCGGTCACATTCGTCGCCTTACCCGCAGCGACGTCGGGAGTATCGCTCGCAAACACGTACACTTTTCCGTCCGCCGGGTTTGCGACATAGATCTCCCCGCTCGAGCCGTTCACCGCGATCCCGCCCTGTTGCGCGGGGGACGCCGAGAGCTGCAGCGAGCCAAAACTCGACACTTCGGCGCCCGTACCGATGTCTTCTTCGCCGCTATTAGGGTGAACGTACCCGTCCAACCCTCCCGTGTCCCACTCCACCACAGAGGACTGGTCATCCACGTAGAGGTGACCGCTCGCCGGATCCACAGCCATGGCGATATCGCCAGGACCGTTGTCAACCCGCCCAAGCCCGGTCAGGACTTGACCGAACTTCTCCACGCAACCGCAATCGAAGAGGGTGTAATAGTCGCCGGTTGGACCGGCGGCGAAGCTGTCGTCGGGCGATGTCTGGACGATTTGATCGTATCCCGCTTCCACCCCCTGACCTCCTTCCTGCTGCCTGAGCAAGTTATTCGCCGTTGAGTTGTCGAACAAGTCGACGCCCTCGGTCATGGACCTTCCTAGGATTCCAGGAAGCCGCACAGCGACCCGCAAATCCCCGTCCGCGGCGAGCGCCAGCCCGATCGCCCCTTCTTCGAAGGGCCCCGTGATCTGGGAGAGATACGTGCCGTCTGGGCTGAACTTGTCGATCGCGTTGTGGCCCGCGTCCATCACGTACAGGTCCCCGCGGGAGGGGTCGGACGGTTCGGTGGAGTTGTCGACCGCGACCGCCGCCGGGGTGTCAGGGTCTTCCGGGAAGTCGAACGAACCGGCCGGCGTGGCGCTCCCGCTCAGTGCGTTGGAGTGAAGCGCCGGGAATTCGACCGGGTTGCCATCGGCGTCAAATCGCGACACCGTATCGGTAGCGATGTCCGCGACATACACGTCACCCGTCGATTCTTCAACCGCTATACCGTTCGGGTTCGTGAAGGAGCCGAAGCTAAACAGGAAGGGATGGCTTTCGGCCATTGCCGGCGACGCGCCGGCGGCCATCACGGCGAACACGGCGCCCATAAGGGCACAAAGGATCAGCGCGGGTGCGAACCTATGGAGAGCTTTGAAGGTGGTCATCGGATTGCCCTCCGGTCGTTGCTGGATCGCTTAGCTGTTTGCTTCTTCGCCACGCCGTAGCTCTTACGCGCGGTCTTTTCGCACTTCACCCGCTTCGATTTGGACTTGTCCTTCTTGCACGCTTTGAGCGCGTTTGCGAGCTTCCGGGCGCGGGTCAGCGTCTTTGTTTTGATCGCCGCGGTTGCCGGTGCTTGAGAGACGTTGCCGGCGCCCGAGAACGTCTGGCTCGACGGCGCGCCGTAGATGGACGGCTGCGGCGTGGTCGCCGAGCGGCACGCGTCGGCCGTGGTGCACGCCGGCGGGAGCGCCGTTTCGGGGAAACCGCCGTCCACGTGCGCGTCGTAGATTTTGTTCGCTTCCTGGGAGCTGTCTTGCGGCACGAGACTCTGGCGCGTGAGGAAGAACACGTCGTTTCCGCTTAGGCTGGCGTCAAGCAGGACCGACATGCTGGAACTCGTGCCCGTCGAGATCAGATGAAGCCCGCCGCTGTAGTCGAACTCATAGACGTCGAGCTGGCCGTTCGTGTCCCGCGGTAGCAGCGCTTCGGTTGAATCGAAGAATACCTGGCCATTGTCCGAGACGAGGTGCACCCATTTGAAGGGCATACGTGCCCCGGCGGCAGTAGGCGCTTCACCGCTTGGGTTGCACGACGCGCACTCAACCCGGTTCGTCGCGGCGCTGTACAGATAGATCTCGGAATTTCCGTTATTGTCATATCCCGTCAAACTGTCCTCCGATTCGAACGCGAGGAAGGCGCCGTTCGCCGAGATCGCGGCAGACACGTATCTGATCGCGTTCAGCACGAAGGTAGTCGTCCCTTCGTGGTCGACATACAGGTTCGGCTGGCCGTTCTGGGCGGTTTCGCCGAACTGGTTCGTCTCCGAACCTGACTGCACGCCCTCGGAGGTGAAGTACACGTACGAGCCGTCTTCGCTGATCCCCAAAAGGGCCGCATTGGCTTCAGTGACAGGCGTGAGGTCGCTCAACGCACCGGTGCTCACGTCGTAGCGGTACAGGTTCTTACCGCTGCCCGCGAGCGTGTCTTTCGTCAAACCCGCCGTAGCGTCGTCGGTGAAGAACACCTGCGAACCGTCTTCACTCACAACGGCAAATTCGCCACCGCCGCTCGGACCGGACCCTCCCCGCGCTTCGTCGAGCTGAACCGTGCGTTCTCCATTGATACGCGCGTACAGATTGCCGTTCGCGGTAAAGAACACATCGGAACCGTTGGATGAGATGCTCACAACCGAACCCGCGACGGGAGCCCCGGAAGGCAGCTCGAGCTTCAAGAGACGCAGAGTACCTTCACTCCATTCGTACAGATTCGTCGTGCTGTTCAGCGCGTCGGGCGTCAGCTTCGCGAACTCAGAGAACACGATGAGGTTGAGATCCGCCGAAGCGGCGACGAAAGTGGCCGGTGTCGCGATCACTCCCCGTGGCGTGAGGTTGACCAGCCGGAAGGAACCGTCTTCGCTGTCGCGTATCAAGAGGTTTTCTTCATACGATTCGCCGCTCACAACTTCCACAAGTTCCCCGCGGCATCTTTGGGAGAATTCGTTGGCATAACCGGACGACATGCTGTTCTCATTGTCCACGACGACCGCTTGTGACAGGTTTGGGGAATACTTCAATACGTTGGTCTGTTTGGCGGTAGCGAATGGACACCGGTTGCCGGTATAAGGCCGAAGGGGCAGCGCATCTTCGGAGGTCCACCCATTCGGGCCACGCGTAGCGATGAATTCCAGACCGCCCGACTGGGAACCGGGCATGATTTCATCTGAGATGTACGCAAAGCGATTGCCGTCGCCGGCCGCAGAGTTGCCTTCGTATCCACCGTAGTCGTTTTCGGAGTCGAAGTTACTTGCCGTGTTGGTGTCAGGCTGCGCCGAGGTGTTGCCCGGCGGAGTGACGAGCTCGTACGCCCGGCATTCGGGCAAATCGGACGAGAAGCCACTGCGAGCCTGTTCGTTGGGACACGCGGCTTGCGCTGCACTCTCGGTTGTAAACGTCTGATCGGGACCGACGACCGAGCCGAGCCCGTTCGTAACGACCACGCGGTAGTGATAGGTCGTGCCCGGCGCCAGCCCCTTCGCCGACGCCCATACCGTCCGCACGGAGAAACCTTCGCCCGCGCTGCCTTCTGGGGACGGAACGCTCACACCGTGAGGCGCTTCGCCTTCGCGGTATTCGCGTGTGTCGTATTCGAAGCGATACGTCGTCTGGATCCCACCCGGGTGGATCAGAACCCCGAGCTTCGCTTCGGAGGTACCGACTTCGGCGACCGACTCCTCGCCTATCGCCGGCGCCAGCGGCGGCTGGTACACCCAGACCGTGCTTTTGAGGCCGTCGGTCACGTACGTACGCCCGGTTGCGTAATCGACCGCCACCATGCTCACCCTGAAACCTTGCTCAACGTGCGAACCGAAGTAGCCGGCGCCGACATCTGTGAGCTGCGCGCCGCTTTCGCTGTACTCCACCAGGTGCTCACACGGCGGACTGACCGCACCACAATTGTCCGCACTGTTATCCACGATCGCGAGCACATCGCCATGGGCATCGAGCGCAAGCGCTCGCACGCCTTCGCTTTCGAATTCGGCCAGGAACGCACCGGTCGGCGAGAACTCCTCAATTCGATTGTGACCATCGTCGGCGACCCACACGTTTCCGGACGGAGTGACCGCGACACCGGTCGGCCCCTTCAAAGCGTGGACACCGGCGCCCGTGAAGGTTTCAAGCAGCGTCCCAGTTTCGCTGTACTCCAGCACCTCGTTTTCATGCGCATTGGGCACATAGACATTGCCTGCCGCGTCCGTAACTATCTGCGCCTCGTTTCCGAATAGTTCTTCGACCCCAGCGAAGTACCCTGGTACGCCGAATGACGAGAGCTGCGCGCCCGTGTTCGGATCGTCAACTTCGATTTGGCCGAATGGGCTCGCGACGTACACGTGCCCGTTCGTTGGATTGACAGCCACGCCATACTTGAGTCCTTCGGTGAAGGGCGAAGGCGGCGAAAGCACTTCACCCGAGGCGTTGAACTTTTGGCCGAGCCCCGCCTGTAGGGTTCCCGTTTCGGAGAGGCTGGCGAAACCCGTGGTGAAGATGTCGCCACTCGATTGATCGACCGCGATGCCAGAGCCACCTTCTGCGTGAAAGTTGCCGTCCGAGGCGAGCTTGGGAACCGTTGCGCCCGCGACACCGACGCAGAGCATGAGCAGCACTGCCACGCTTCCTACCAGGACCCTCAATACAGACCGATGAACACTCACGAGTACATCCCCTCCTCAAAGAGACCCGGACAACAAGACCTGACCGCCTGCCCCCGCATGGGGGAGCCCGGGCAGCACCCCCCATTCGGGGGGCAAGCAAAAACCGCCGCGGGCACACGACCCGCGGCGGCGAAAGAACACCCCATAGCGGGGCGCAGGCAAGAAGCTGAAAGCGCGCCTACAGCGCGTGAGTACCCATGCGGGTGCGAAAAACCAAGCCGGGTCTCATACCCGGCGGGCCGCGCACTACCGGCGCGGCGAAGGGAGCTACGCCCTAGAAGGCAGCTGTCCCAGAGAGAGAGAGAGAGAGAGAGACGCGTCAGCGACGCTGACGCGTCCTATTACGCTCGTGTGAGAAGCACACGGACTCCCAAGCACGTTATCCCCAAAAGAAACCACGCGAAAAACAACTCCCTCTCGTTGCGACCCGGTCCCTCTCCCAAGGTCCCCGTCAAAACTGTTGGTGTCGACCACGAAGACCGACCCAAACCCGACCTTATGTTCGCCCACATCCCAAGGGGGATGACAGGACATGGAGTTTATAGCGCATCGTGTACTAGATGTCAAGTGGGTAGCTAAAGAGAAGTCAAACCGACCCCACGCGAGCCGGAGCGCTACGGTCAGCGGCTGTGCGCGCGCTCGTGGTGTCCAACATGCTCGCCAACGTCGCTCATCCCGAGCGCGGGCGTTTCGTGCGCGACCAGGTGGACGCGCTGCGCGAGCTTGGCGAGTGCGATGTGGAGCTGTACGAGTTCCCACCCGGCGTGCCCGCGCTGGCTCGGGCCGCGCGCGACCTGCGCAGCCGCTACGCGGGCGAGCGCTTCGACGTGGTGCACGCGCACTTCGGCCTGACCGCCTGGCCTGCCCTCGCCGTGAAGGCGCGCGGGCGCGCGCTGACCCTGCATGGCACCGACGTGCGCCACCCGCGCACGCGCGTGGTCACACGCGCGGCGCTGCCGAGCGTGGGCCTGCTCGCCGCCGTCTCGCGGGAGCTGATCGAGCGAATCCCGGGCGCGCGCAACCGCACGCGCGCGCAGGTGCTGCCGTGCGGCGTGGACACGCGGCGTTTCAAGCCGATCTCGCGCGCGAGCGCGCGCGGGGAGCTGGGTCTCGACCCGCACGGCCCCTACCTGCTGTTCCCAGCCGACCCGGCGCGCCCCGAGAAGCGCTACGATCGCGCCGTGGCGCTCGCCGAGGCGCTGAAAGCCCAGCTGCTCACCCTCGGCGGCGTGGATCCCGAGCGCGTGCCGCTGTACGTGAACGCGGCCAACGCGGTGATCGTGCCCTCCGAGCGCGAGGGCTTCGGGCTGGCGGTACTGGAGGCGCTGGCATGCGACGTGCCGGTGCTGGCCACGCCCGTGGGTATCCACGCCCAGGCGCTGGCGGACGGGGCGGCGGGGACCCTTTGCGCGCCGTTCGAGCTGGAGCGCTGGCGCGCCGTGGCGGCAGCGCACCTGGCCGCGGAGGACCCGCGTGTCGCCGGTCGCGCGCACGCCGAGCGGTTCTCGGCCGCGCGCATGGCCGAGCGTGTGGCGCGCGCATGGCAGCTACTCGTCGCGAAGGCCGGATAGCATGGGAGCCGTGGCAGGAGCGGATGAAGCTGAGCAGGCGCCGCAGGGGACCGAGCCGGCGCCCGAGCAGACACCGGAGGCGGAGACCGAGCAGCCGTCCGAGAAGCCCGGTTTTGCCGAGCGCGCGCAGATGCGCCGTCGGGCGCGGTTCCTGCGCAAGGCGCGCGAGCTTGCCTATCGCGATCTCGGCGGGCTGGTGTTCGATCTGCACCGCTTCGGCCAGCGCAACGACCCGCTGGTGCTCGCGAAGCTGGCGACGCTGCGCCAGCTCGACACCGAGCTGCGCGGGCTGGAACGGGTGTGCGCGAACGCCGGCCGGTGACGGTGCTGCGCGAAGTGGGAATCGCGGCGTGCCCGCGCTGTGCGGCGATCCATGGCAGCGACGACCGCTTTTGTCCGGGCTGCGGGCTGGCGTTCGACGCGAACGCCGACCGCCCGATCTCAACCGCGCCGGTGGGGCCACAGGCGCGCGGAGCCGAGCGCCACCAGCACGCGGTGGCCGACTCCACTCGGGCCCGCACCAAACCGTCCCCAGCCTGCACCAGCGCCAGCGCCCCCGCCGAAGCATATGCCCCGGCACCGGCACCCGCATCCGCACCCGAACCGGCGTCTGCGCCCGCACCGACGCCTGCACCGAGAGCGGCTCCTGCTCCGGCGCCAAGCGCACGACGCAGGAGGACGAACCACCAGATCCTGCGGCCGCCGGCGGGGACCAGACGTGCAGCGCCGGCTGTCGCCCAGACGAGGTGTGCCCGCTGTGCCAGCTGCCAGGCCCCTTGAGACCCGATCAGAACTGGTGCCTGCGCTGCGGGACGGCCGCGCGCACGCGGTTGGCGGCACAGCCGAAATGGAAGGCGCTCGTGGTGGCGCTGCTGCTCGTTGTGGTGCTGTCGCTCGGGGTACTCGCGGCGGCGCTGGTGAAGCTCGCCGGATGAGCGGCCGATGAGCGCGCCGGGGCGTCGGGCGCACGACACGCGCCGATGTCGACGTGGCGGTGGTGGGGCCGGCGCGGCGGGGCTGTATGCGGCGCTGTGCGCGGCCAACGAGGGCGCCGCGCGTCGCGCTGCTGTCGGCGATGCCGCTCGCGCAGACGGCCAGCTACTGGGCGCAAGGCGGGCTCGCGGCGGTGCTCGCCGACCGACGACAGCTTCGAGCTGCACCTGAGCGACACCGAGCGGGCGGGACGCGGAGCGGTGCGCGGCTCGGCCGCCGAGGCGCTCGTCAGCGAGGCGCCCGAGCGCGTGCGCGATCTGGAGCGGCTCGGCTTTCACTTCGACGCGGACCGCCACGGGCGCTTGGCGCTCGGGCTGGAGGGCGGACACTCGGTACGTCGGATCGTGCACGCCGGCGGTAGCGCGACCGGGAGGCGGCTGTTGCGCGAGCTCTCGGCGCTGGTCGTGGGGCACCCGCGCGTGCGCGTGATCGAGGGGGCGCGCGTGAGCCGGCTTGCTGATGCGAGGACGGGCGCTGCACAGGCGTCGTTTGCCACGCCAGCGGAGATCCGGACGATCCGTCGCGCGCTCGGGCGCATCGTGACGGCGCGCGGGCTACGTGCTGAGCACCGGCGGCGCCGCCGCGCTGTGGGCGCGCACGACCAACCCGCCCGGCTCGATCGGCCAAGGGCTGCTGCTCGCGCACGCCGCCGGAGCGACCCTGGCGGACCTCGAGTTCGTGCAGTTCCATCCCGACCGCGGTGATCGGCGTGGAGGGCAGGGAAGGCTTTTTGATCACCGAGGCGATCCGCGGCGAGGGGGCCACGCTGCTGGACGGCGACGGGCAGCGCTTCGTCGACGAGCTGGCGCCGCGCGACGAGGTCTCGCGCGCGATCCAAAGCCGTTTGCGCGAGAGCGGGGAGCGCTCGGTCAGCCTCGACATGCGCGCGATCGACCCGGCCCTCTTTCCCAACGTGGTCGGCGCGTTGCGCGAGGCGGGGCTCGACCCGATGCGCGAGTTGGTGCCGGTGGCGCCGGCCGCGCACTACACGATCGGAGGGATCGTCACCGATCTGCATGCGCGCTCCGCCGTAGCTGGGCTGTATGCGGTCGGCGAGACGGCCTGCACCGGCCTGCACGGAGCCAACCGGCTGGCGTCGAACTCGTTGAGCGAGTGCTTCGTGTTCGGTCGCCGCGCGGCGCTGGCGGCGCTCGACGAGCCCGCGCTCGGCGACGACGCCGCGGGAGCTCAGCCAAGCCGCGATCGAGGCCGGCACCTCGAGGCCGGCGAGTGGGCGCGAACAAGATTGGCGGTCGGATGGATCTCCCAACGACCAGCAGGACATCAGATCGGCGTTGTGGCAGCACGCGGGGATCGAGCGCTCGGCCGAGGGGTTGACGGAACTGCTCGATAGTCCGCACCCGCTGGCACGACTGATCGCGCGCTCGGCGTTGATGCGCGAGGAGAGTCGCGGCACGCACACATACGCGCAGCGATCTCATTTGGAGGTGCGATACGGCGGCTCGACGGCAAGCACGTGGTGGTGCAGAGCGGCGGCGAGCTGGAGCTCGACTGGCAGGATTGGCGCTGAGCGGCGCCAGGCGAACTAACTCGCCGATACGCCGCAAAATGGGGTGAGACATCCTCAAAAAACGCGCAACGGGCGAAAAGCTAACCCGAGCTTAATCAATTACTTCTGTGCCGCTTAGGAATGGCTTGGATACTCAACAAGTCCGGTCCTTTTGGCATGAGACCGGTGTTGAAGAGAGCAGAACTATGTATCAGTTCAGCCGAGCCATATACAGGGAGTTGGCTCCGTACATCACGGAGTCTAGGCCCGACGCCGGAGCCGCCTCCAACCACAAGCACGTGCTCGACGCGTGCGAGTCGGCAGTCGAGCGGCTGGCTACCGACCGCCACTACTTCGCCAAGCCCGCCCGCACGCTGTTCTACGACATCAGGACCTATTTCCCGATGGGCGCGCAGGAGCGGGTGCTGCAGACCGTGTGCCGCTATATGGGGCTTGCCCAGCGCTTTCTTGGCCGAGAACCCGTTGGAGGCGCACGCGGCCGTGACCGACGAGCCGCCCACCTGCCGCGCGACGACGCGCAAGGGCTCGACCTGCCAGCGCGTGCCGTTGCCGCACAACGGGTACTGCCCCTCCCACCAGCACCTGGCCGACACCGAGCACAGCGAGCGCCTCGCCGCCAGCCTGAGTAGCCTTCCCGGGCATGCTGCTCGGGGTAGATGTGGGTGGGACGTTCACCGACGCGGTGCTCGTCGGCGACGACGGAACCGTCTACACCGCCAAGGCGCCGAGCACGCCCGGCGCGCAGGAGCAGGGGGTGATGGCCGCGATCGCGGCGGTGTTCGACGCTGCCGGCGCCGAGCCCGAGTCAGACCCGACGCTTCGCCCACGGGATGACCGTCGCGACGAACGCCCTGCTCGAATCAGAGGCCCACCCGACCCGCGCGCACGGCGCTGGTCGCGACCGAAGGGTTCACAGACATCGTCGAGCTTGGCACGCCAGGCTCGCCCAAGCCTGTATCGCCTGTGCGAGGCGGGGCCACGACCGCTGGTGCCGCCGCAGCTGCGCTTCGGCGCTCCCGAGCGAATGGGGCCCGACGGGCCGCTGCGCGAGCTCGACGTCGAGGCGACCGAGACGCTGCTGGAGCGGCTTGCGGCCAGCCGAACCCGAAGCAGTGGCGGTCGTGCTGCTGCACTCCTACGCCCATCCCGAGCACGAGCGCGAGCTCGGCGAGCTGATCTCGTCGACGCCTGCCCGGAGTGCACCTGTCGCTCTCGCACGAGCTTGTCGGCACTTTCAGGGAGTACGAGCGTGCATGCACGACCGAGGTCGATGCGGCGCTCTCCCCCTTGCTCGCCTCCTATCTGCGCAAGCTCGGCGAGCTGTGCCGCCGAGCAGCGCTTGCCCGAGGTCCAGGTGATGCAGTCCTCGGGCGGGCTCACCGATGCGCGAAGAGCCGCCGCTCACGCGGCGCTGACGGTGCTCTCCGGCCCCGCCGGCGGCGTCGGCGGGGCGCTGCTGCTCAGCCAGGCAGGCGGGCGAGCAGCGACGTGCTGTGCTTCGACATGGGCGGCACCTCGTGCGACGTGTGCGTAATCGACGGAAGGACGAGTGGCGGAGACGGCGCAACGCAGCGTGGGCGGTCGCCCGCTCGCGCTGCCGGCGCTCGACATCCACACGGTGGGCGCGGGCGGCGGCTCGATCGCGTGGCGCGACCGGGCGGGGCGCTGCGCGTCGGCCCGGAGTCGGCTGGGGCCGATCCCGGGCCCGCTTGCTATGGGCGCGGGGGGACGCGCGCAACGGTGACCGACGCCAACCTGCTGCTGGGCAGGCTGCTGGACGACGTGCCGCTGGCCGGCGGCGTGAGTCTCGACCGCGACGGCGCCGAGCGCGCCGTGGGAGCGCTGGCGGACGAGTTGGGGCTCGACCCGCTCGCCTGTGCCGAGGGGATCGTGCGGGTCGCCGAGACGGAGATGAGGCGGGCGCTGGCGGTGATGACCGTGGAGCGCGGGATCGACCCGCGCCGCTTCGCGCTGATGCCGTTCGGGGGCGCCGGACCGCTGCACGCCGCCTCGATGGCCGGCGAGCTGGGGATCGAGCGCGTGCTGTGCCCGCGCGCTTGCGGCGTGCTGAGCGCGCTCGGCCTGGCCGCCGCGGCGCCGCGGCGCGACGCGTCGAGCACGGTCATGCTCAGTGGCGCAAGCTTTACGGGCGAGAACATCGCCGAGACGCTGGAGGCACTGATCGCAGCGCGCGTGCGCGGAGCTCGACGAGTCCCGTGGAGCGCATCGGGGTGCGCTACGAGCTGCGATACCTGGGGCCAGTCGTTTGAGCTGAGGGTTGACGAGGGGATCGACCCAGGGATTGGTTTGGAGGAGATGTCGTTCCCGTCACTGACACTCCGAGGGTCGACTCCCACGCGTTGTGCGATCCCCTGCGCTTGCGCGAGGCCTTTGAAGTCGAGCACGAGCAGCGCTATGGCTATCGCGACGCGGACGCCGAGGTGGAGCTGGTGAACGTGCGCGTGTCGGCGATCGGGTCACGACCCGCGCTGCGGCTGACGGGCGGCTGCGATAGAGCAACCGGCGCGCGAGAGCAAGCTGGTGGCATTCGACGGGGAGTGGCTCGAGGCGGAGCTGTGGCGCGGCGAGCTGCCCGTGGGAACACGCGTGCGCGGGCCTGCGCTGTGTGCGATGCCGGAGTCCACGCTGCTCGTGCCGCCCGGCTGGAGCGGAGCGGTGGACGAGCACGGGACGGTCGTGCTGGAGAGGGCCCGCTGGAGCGACGCCGAGCAAACGCACGCAACGGACGAGCACCGAAGGGCCAAGGCGCGTGAGCTCGCTCGACCCGATCGAGCTGCAGGTGATCGTCGGTGCGCTCAGGGCGGCGTGCGAGGAGATGGGGGCGCGCTCGTTCGCTCGGCGCACTCGGCCAACATCAAGGAGCGTCGCGACGCTTCGACCGCGTTGTTCGACTGTCATGGCGAGATGGTGATGCAGGCCGAGCACATTCCCGTGCACCTCGGCTCGATGCCCGCCGCGGTGCTTGCGGTGCTCGAGCGCGAGCAGCGACCCGGCGTGTCCTGGGTGCTGAACGATCCCTTCGAAGGCGGCACGCACCTGCCGGACATCACGGTTGTGACTCCGTTTTTGCCGATGCCCCCCGCGCGCGCGGGGGCATCGCGTCTCGGAGCACCCAACACCCCAGGTGGCGCCCTCCGCAAAGCCCTCGGAGCCTCCTCCTGGGGGCCTCCCCGAGCGGTCCCTGATCGGCTTCGCCGCCAGCCGCGCCCATCACGCCGACGTGGGCGGGCTGGTACCTGGGTCGATGCCGGCCGACAGCCGCACGCTCGAGGAAGAGGGCGTCGTGATCCATCCCCGCGAGCTGAGCGAGGCGGCGATCGACGAGCTTGTCGCGCAGATGCGCCAGCCGCAGGAGCGCAGAGCGGACCTGCGGGCGCAGCTCGCCGCCAACCGCGTCGGCGCCCTGCGCCTCTCCGAGCTGGCCGAGCGCGTCGGGGTGCGAGCGACTCGCCACAGCGATGGAGGAGGTGCTCGACTACGCGGAGCGGCGCACGCGTGCGTGCATCGCGGCGCTGCCAGACGGGGTGCGCGAAGCCCACGACGTGTTGGAGGCGCCCGAGGGCGATCTGGTGCTGCGCCTGAAGGCGACGGTCGCCGGCGAGCGGCTGACGCTCGACTTCAGCGGCTCGGCCTGGCGCCATCGCCGGCAACCTCAACTGCCCGCTTGCGGTCACGCTGTCTGCCTGCTGGTTTGCGGTGCGGGTGCTCACCGATCCCGACATTCCGCCCTCGGCCGGCGCTTACCGTCCGGTGGAGGTGATCGTGCCGGAGGGCTCGCTGTTGAACGCCAAGCCGCCCGCCGACTCCAGCGGAGCCCTGCCCGGCCGTGGCCGCCGGCAACGTGGAGACCTCTTCGCGCGTGGCCGACCTCGTGCTCGCGCGCTTTCGGCAGAGCGCTGGGTCAGGGGACGATGAACAATCTGACGCTCGGCAACGCCGACTTCAGCTACTACGAGACACTCGGCGGCGGGCAGGGCGCTTGCGAGGATCGCGACGGGCCCAGCGGCGTGCACGTGGCGATGAGCAACACGCTGAACACCCCGATCGAGGCGCTCGAGCGCGAACTGCCGCTGCTCGTCAGCGAGTATGCGCTGCGACGCGACTCGGGCGGAGCGGGCAAGCACAGGGGCGGCGACGGGGTCGTACGCGAGCTGCGAGGCGCTCAGCGACATGACCTTCTCGCTGATCGGCGAGCGCCGCCGCCACGCGCCGCCCGGCGCAAACGGTGGCAGGCCGGGCAAGCCAGGTCGCGACACGCTGATCGGCCTCGATGGCGAGCCACGAGGGTTGCCGGCGAAGACGACGGGTAGGCTTCAGCCGGTGAGCGACTTCGCATCGAAACACCCGGAGGCGGTGGATATGGCGCCCACCCGAGCGGCCCGATCCCGATGGACAGTCGACCTGAGCAGCATTCGATCCGACCGACCGGCCGATCTGACTATCGCCTGACCAGCCTGGAGAGTGACGACGTGACTGAGCGAATTGGCTTTCTGGGCCTCGGCATCATGGGCTCGCGGATGGCCGCCAACGTGGCCAAGGCGGGCTATCCGCTGACGGTCTGGACGCATACCGAGGGCAAGGCCCAGCGCTGGGCCGAAGAGCACAAAGTCACTGCCGTGGACACGCCGGCGGAGGTGGCGCAGCCAGCGACATCGTCGTGAGCATGGTCGTTGACGGCGCCCAGGTCGAGAGCGTGCTGTGCGGCGGGAACGGAGTGGCAGACGGCGCCAAAGACGGGCTGCTCTGCGTGGACATGTCGACGATCGCCCCGACCGACACGCGCCGCATCGCCGCGCGCTTGAAGGAGCGCGGGGTCGGCATGATCGACGCGCCCGTGACCGGCTCCTCGCCGCGCGCGGAGGCGGCGACGCTGACGATCATGGTCGGTGGCGAGGCCGAGCACTTCGAGCGCGCGAAGCCGCTGCTGGAGACGATGGGCGAGCTGATCGTGCACGTCGGCGAGCTTGGCCAGGGCGAGATGCTCAAGCTGATCAACAACTCCCTCGGGGCGGCAAACGCCGCGGCGGTGGCCGAGGCGCTGCTGCTCGCCAAGGCGACCGGCGTTGACTTGGACGCGCTCGTGGCGGTGACCCAGAGTGGCTCGGGCGCCTCGGCGCAGATGCAGATGAAGTCGGGGGCGATGCGCGCGCACGACTACACGACGCTGTTCAAGACCGAGCACCTGCTCAAGGACGTGCGGCTGTGCCTGGAGGAAGCGCAAGCGGCGGGAATGCCCTTCCCGGCGGCGGCCCACGCGCGCGACCTGCTGGCGGCGACGATGGGCCGTGGGCACGGCGCGGAGGACTATGCGTCAGTGATCGAGGCCGCCGAGGGCCTT
Source organism: uncultured Solirubrobacterales bacterium (assembly GCA_963715535.1). Taxonomy (GTDB): domain Bacteria; phylum Actinomycetota; class Thermoleophilia; order Solirubrobacterales; family Solirubrobacteraceae; genus Palsa-744. Next base: position 1,037,940 of record OY970251.1, read on the forward strand.
GCGGGCCGGCGTCTGTAGGTCTCCTCAATCGTCAATCCGCGGGAATCGCCCTGTTCAGCCTGCCCCAAGGCACCCTACGTTCGGTTCCAACAGGCCATAACCGCCAAAAAAACCCTCCATTTGCAGGGGATTTGGGATTTCCGCTCGGATTTCGTATCTTTAAGGGCAGCGACACCCCGTGCCACGGCCTTTAGGCGGCACGGACGGGGTCGCACGGTTCTCAGACGATCTCTCGTAGTCAGGTCTTTCAAAATGCCAATTGCTCTCAAGGAATGGGCGGTCACCGTCCGCGCCCTCGCCGAAGGCGAGCAGCTAATCACCCTGCGCAAGGGCGGTATTCGCGAGCCCGAAAAGCACTTCAAGCTCGATCACGACCGCTTCTTCCTGTATCCCACGTTCGACCATCAGCGCAACGACCTCGTGCGCGAGTCCCACCAGCCCGAGCTGCGCAGGGCGCTCGAGGAAGGCGTGTGGAACGACGGCGAGCCGTCGGTGAACGCGTTCAGCGTCGAAGGCGGCATCCAGCAGCCCGAGCGCGTGCGCATCAGGGCCTGGGCCGAAGTGGCGGGTCATTTCACGATCTCCGATCCGCGCTGCGTGGATGCGCTATCGCCGTTCTACGTGTGGAGCACCGACTATGCCGAGAAGCGCCTCGAATGGAAGCGCCGCCATCCCCTGCACGTGCTGTTGCTGCGCACCTACAGGATTCCCCGTCCGGTGACCGTCAAGGTCAAGGACGAGTACGGCGTTTGCAGCTCTTGGCTCGAGCTCCAGCGCGAACTGCCCTTCGAGGGCACACCGGTTCTCTCCGACGGCGAGTTCGAACGCGCCGCCGAAGAGATCGAGTCGATCACGCGCGAAGCCGGGCAGCCGATGGGCCAGCCGGTGCTCGTCTAGGCCAGCAAATCCCGCGCGCGGTCGGCCTGCGACACGGGCACGAGCACGTCGCGTGCGCCGGCGGCGATCAGATCGGGCACGTCGAAGCCGCCGTTGCGCTTGAGCATGCTGGGGATGTGCTCTTGGCGCAGCAGACCCTGGATCAGTTCCGCCTCGGCGAGATTGCGCGCGTAGGCGACCTTGACGAGGTGGACGCGATCTTCAGACCGCGATTTGCCCGATCTCCACCTCACGGACGGTGCCTTCCTCGATCAGGTAGGAGCGGATCTCGGGCGCCGTGGGTCGGCGAGCCCCACGATGATCCACTCGACGCCGGGCCAGCTGGCCGCGAAGTTGATGTCGGTCTGCGACGGGTAGGGCGCCGTGTGGGTGTGGGAGTGGTAGATCGCGCCGATCTCCCAGCCCGCCTCGTCGAACTCGTCGATCGCCCGCGACCACGTCTTTGCCGTCGATCTCAAAGCGCTTGGGGCTCGCGTGCACGTTGCGCGCGGCGCGCACGCGCATCGCCTGCGCCTGCCGGCCCTCCGAGGCGGGAATCACCGCCACGACCCCGCAGCACTCGTTGGGCGCCTCCGCGCGAGCGTGCGCGACGATCTGCTCGAGCAGCTCAGGCGCGATGTCCATCGGGGCTCACCACCCCGTGCGAGTTGTCCACGGCTTGTCTACCACCAAACGGTGGAGTCGAGGTTCTCGATCTCCTCGATGGGCAGCGTGTAGATGCCGCTCGACAAGTACTTCCAGCCGTCGTCGGCGACGATGAACACGACGTTGCCCTCGTCAAGCTCGCCGGCGATGCGCACGGCCACGCGCGCGATCGCGCCGCTGGAGACGCCCGCGAAGACGCTCTCCTCGTCGAGCAGCTTGCGCGTCCACAGGATCGCGTCGGTGTTGGTGACGAAGATCTTGCGGTCCAAGCAGCGAGAGGTCGATGATCGGCGGGATGAAGCCGTCGTCGAGCGAGCGCAGGCCCTGCACTGGCTCGCCCTGCATCGGCTCGGCGGCGACGATCTTGCAGGCATCTCCGAAGGTCTCCTTGAACCGGCGGCCGTTGCCCATCAACGTCCCGCCCGTGCCAAGCCCAGCGACGAATGCGGACACCTCGTCCAGCTCCTCCAAGATCTCCAGCGCCGTGCCGTTGTAGTGGGCGTTCGGGTTGGCCATGTTGCCGTACTGATAGGGCATGTAGTAGGAGGAGTCGCTCTCGGCCATGTCGAGTGCCTTCTCGACCGCCCCGTTGGAGCCCTTGGAGCCCTCTGAATAGACGATCTCCGCCCCGTACATCTTCAGCAGCTGGGTGCGCTCGGGGGTGACGTTCTCGGGCATCACCACCTTCAGGCGGTAGCCCTTGCGCGAGCAGATCATGCCGAGCGAGATGCCGGTGTTGCCGGAGGTGGGCTCGAGGATCGTCTGTCCTGGGAGGATCGCGCCCTTCTCCTCGGCGTCCTCGATCAGCGCGCGCGCCACACGATCCTTGACCGAGCCGGTGGGGTTGCGCGACTCGAGCTTGGCCCAGATGCGCACGCCCGGCTTGGGCGAGAGGCGCGGCAGCTCCACGAGCGGCGTGTTGCCGATCGACTGGACGATGTCGCCGTAGCGACCTCCGCACGGCTTGTTCTGGACCCGCCCACAGCCATTACTTCACGGAATATAGCGCCAGATGCCGGTAGCACCCAGAGACAGCCCAGCCTAATTGGCAGACTGGCTGCGCAACCAATATGCTGGTGCGAGGATGGTAGGGGACTTCGACTACGACTGGCTTGTGATCGGCTCCGGCTTCGGAGGCAGCGTCTCGGCGCTGCGCCTCTCGGAGAAGGGCTATCGCGTCGGCGTGCTGGAGTGCGGACGGCGCTTTGCCGACCACGAGTTTCCCAGAGTCCACCGCCGACTACAAGCGCTACTTCTGGCGCCCGAAGATCGGCTGGAAGGGCATCTTCCGCCTGACCACCTTCAAAGACGTGTCGGTCGTGAGCGGGTGTGGCGTGGGTGGCGGCAGCCTCGGCTACGCCAACACCCTGTACGTGCCGCCGACGCCGTTCTTCGAGGACGCCCAGTGGGCGGGGATCGCCGATTGGGAGGCGGAGCTGGCCCCTCACTACGAGGAAGCGCAGCGAATGCTGGGCGTGACGATGAACCCGCATGACGACCCCGCCGATCAGCTGCTGCGCGAGCTCGGTGAGGAGCTGGGTGTTTCCGACACCTACAAAAAGACGCCCGTCGGCGTGTTCTTCGGCGCGGAGGGCGAGGCGGGCAAGCGCGTGCCCGATCCCTTCTTCGGCGGCGAGGGACCCGATCGCACGGGCTGCCGGCTGTGCGGTCGCTGCATGGTGGGCTGCCCGCACGGCTCGAAGAACACGCTCGTGAAGAACTACCTTTACCTGGCGGAAAAGCGCGGCGCGAAGGTCGCCCCGGAACGCACTGTGATCGACATCCGTCCGCTCGGCGCGGGCGATGGCAGCGACGGGTATGAGGTCGAAAGCATCCGCTCGGGCGCGTGGGTGCGCCGCGAACGCAAGGTGCAGCGCGCCCGCGGCGTGGTCGTGTCAGCCGGCCCGCTGGGCACGAACACGCTCTTGCAACGCTGCCGCGTCGGCGGATCGCTGCCACGCATCTCCGCCGTCTCGGCGAGCTGGTGCGCACCAACAGCGAGGCGATCCTGGCGGTGACCGTGCCCGAGGACTATCCGGAGGACCTGATCAAACGGGTCGCGATCACCTCCAGCATCTATCCCGACGCGCACACGCACATCGAGACCGTCACCTACGGCAACGACGGCGACTCGATGAGCCGCCTGAACACGCTGCTGACGGGTGACGGCACGCGCGCGACGCGTCCGTTGAAGCTGCTCGGTCAGATCATTCGTCATCCCAAGCGCTTCGTGCAGGTGGTGCGCCCCAAGAACTGGTCGCGGCGCACGATCATCATCCTCGTGATGCAAACGCTCGACAACGCGATCGCGCTGCGCCCCAAACAGGGGCCCTTCAAAACGCTGTGGCTGAGCACCGAACAGGATCCCGAGCGGCCGATCCCCACCTTCATACCGGTCGCCAACAAGGCAGCCGAATGGTTCGCCGAGCGCACGGGCGGGATCGCGCAGAGCTCGTTCACCGAGGCGGCGCTGAACATCCCCACCACCGCCCACATCCTCGGCGGAGCGGTGATCGGCGCGGACGCCGAGCAGTGGCGTCGTGGATGCCCACCAGCACGTCTTCGGCTACGAGAACCTGCTCGTGTGCGACGGCTCGGCGGTCCCCGCGAACGTGGGCGTGAACCCAAGCCTCACGATCACCGCGCTGGCCGAGCACGCGATGAGCCATGTGCCGGCGGCGGGCATGGCGGATGTCGCGCCCGCCTCGGAGTCCGTCGCGGCATAGCGCCATAGAAGTCTTTCCACGAGATCGGAAGAGGACGATCTTGAGATGTAACCGTTAGCGGTCATACGAGGCGCTACGCTTTCAAACATGGTGGCACTTGCGGACCTGGCGCGTGAGATGGGTGTCGATGCGCGAACGATGCGTCGCGCGGCTGCCGACGGCACGCTCCGCTGTGAGCGCCTGAGTCCTCGTCGGCAGAGCGTCAACCAGGACGAGTACCGCTATGCGATCGCGCACTGGCCATTGTTGGCGAAGCTGAGACAGCTGTTGCGAACCGAGCCCAATGTTCGACTCGCTGTCCTGTATGGCTCAACCGCCAGAGGCGCCGACACACCAAGCTCCGACGTCGATGTGATGGTTGCTCTCGCCGAGGATCGCCCAGAGGCAGCGGTGAAGCTCGCTACGCGCTTGGAACGCGGCTTGGGACGCGAGGTCGATGTGGCGCGCCTCAACAGGGTGCGCGACCGCGCTCCTCTGCTGCTACTGCAGGTCATAGACGACGGCCGAGTCGTACTCGACCGCGACGGACTGTGGGAGAAGCTGCAGACACACCGAGCCGAGATCGAGCAACAGGCGTATCGAGAGCACGAAGCCCTGCGCCAGCGCGCCCGCATATCGGTTGAGGAACTGCTGGCAACAGATCCATGACCGACCATCAATCCGAGGACCAGTCAGCAGCACCCAGCCCTCCCGCAGCGGATACCGCGGAACTCAACCGCCTCAGCACCAAGCTAGCTCGACTCTCGGCCCAAAGCCGAGCGCTGCGCAAGGCCACATATCAGTTTGGAGAGGACTTCGATGCAGAGATATGGACCAATGCGTTCAACTCGTCCAATCTTGACGACATCAATCGCGTATACACCGTGACGGGCGGCTACCTTGCGCTCGTCAACAACACGGCTGAGGCCCTGAGAGCAGCTGCCAAGCTGACCGGTACCAAGCCGAGTGAGGGCACACACGGTCTCCCCGGAATCGTCGAAGCGATCCGAGCCGACGGTGGCTTCACACAGCAACAGGCAGAGACCTTCGCGGAGTTGTATCGCACTCGCAACCACCTACAACACGCCTCGCCCGACGTCCAAGCTGACGAGGTACACAGGCAGGTACGTCTCCTCTTGGGCCATATTCCTCGGCTTGTAAAGAGCTTCCTAGCGTGGCTGGAGAAGCACGGCGTGGAGCTTTGATTACGACTTGTTCGGCATGGAGCATGGGACGCGTGCGTCTATGCACGGACTGTGATCGACGCCGCCCTCACAGAGGACTTTGAGTCCCAGATACCAACGTAGACGCCGAGACAAGCCTCGCGGTCCGCAGCCGCAGACGCGCCGGACCGCTCAACCGCAGCAGCCGGTTGAGCACGCCATAGCGATCGGCGTGTAGGCGGGCGATCGTGTGCCAGCGCCCTCCGCGCCCCTGACGTTGCAGGAGCGCGGGCTGGTCGCCGTGCATCAGCAGCGCCCACACACGCACCTGTCCCCGGTTCACCCGCAAAGGATCGAACGGCAACGTGAAGCCCCGCAAGAACGGCTTGGGGCGCGCAAGCGCGGTGTTGCCGCCCGGCCCCGGCGAGTAGAGCCCGGCCGGCCGTGGATAGAGCCCGATGCTGCCGTCGGGCGAGGCAAGCTGCGTGCCGCCGTAGGGGTCGATCAGGAACTGCCAGTCGACGAGGCTCACACCGGCCACCCACAGGCGGTGAAGCGCGCGCGAGACCCACGCGGCCTGCAGCGAGTCGGGCACGCCGGTCGAACTGGGCGGGGAGCTGTCCCAGTTGAGCTCTGTGACCCACAGCGACTTGGGGCCTGAGGGCAGCACCGTATGCAGACGCTCAGCGCGCGCGAGCAGGCCGGTGACCTTGGCGATGTCGGAGATCGCCACGTCGAGTCTGGGAGACCGCCGGGACGTCGGGGTTGAAAACAGACAGCGGATGGAACGCCAGCGCATCCAAGTGCGGCTTCTGCGGACAGTTTGCGCCTGGCGGCACCCAGACACAGCAGCCCTTCCAGGAACGTCACGGGCGCCATCGCCCCCACGCCCGCGGGTTCGCCCTCGGGGGCGATACCCGCCGCGATGACCGTGTCGCTTGGCTCCACCGACTTCACTCCCGCATAGAACCCGTTGAGCATCTGGCGGTAGAGCAGCGGCGAGAACGCGCTCCAGCGCCGGCCCACCGCCACCCACTGCGGCTCCAGGTAGCGCGCTAGGTTGGGCTCGTTCCAAGCCTGGAACAGCCGCACGCGTGGCAACACAGCGCTGGGGTGCAACGGGTCGGGGAAGGCGCCGTCGTAGCGGCTGGCGAGCGCCGCCGCGAATTCTTCGAGCGCCGCCGGGCTGGGTGCCCAGCTGCCGAGATAGGCGTAGGGCCAGCGGTGTGGCGCTTCGGCGAAGGCGGGCGCGTGGGAGACGACCAGCAGCGGCTGTAGCCCGGCGTCCACGGCGCTGCGCACGGCCGCGTCCAGCTGGGCGAAGTGGTAGGCGGGACTGGCGGGGTCGCGCGCTTGAAAGCCCGCCGGCGGGGTGGCTTCCACGACGTTGCGCCAGTCCACGGGGATGCGCGCCACGCTGCCCCCGAGCGCGCGGGTCCTGCTCATCGTCTGCGCGCGCACTTCGGCGTTTTCGCTGAGCATCAAATCTCCGTCGGAAACCCCTCGCGCGAGCCCCCCGCTTGGAAACGGGCCGTACAACAGCGCATGGTTCTGCGCCCGAACGACCGTGGGATCGGTATTGGCCGGCTGTGACCCCGCCGGCGGCTCGGCGCCAAATGGTCGCGGCGGCCCGTCGGTGCCGGTGCGTGAGGGCAGGGGCAGGACCGCGGGAGGCTGCAGCCAAACGATCGCGGAGAGCAACAGCGACGCTGCTCGGAGAACGCGCTTCAACAAGCACACCCTGGTCGGCGCGCACGCTTCGATCGGCGCCTACCGAACAGGTCCGAAGCCTGGCATCCACGAGTCGTACGGGCCGACGCACGGGACCTAGCGGTGAAGCGTAAGGAGTGGCGTCCGAGCGCAAGCTTCGCGCCCGAGCTTGCGGTGAGCGTCGTGATCAGCACCACTTTGACGCTGTGCGCGTGCTTGAGCAGACGTCGCCCGACAGAGGTGAGATGCATCGTGACTGTCACCGTGCCGGCCGCTTTGGCTGCAGCCGTGCCCCGCCCGAGCAGCAACGCCTTGGGCTCTTTGCGCGGCCGTTTGTGTTTGCTTGTCGCCGCGAACGCCGGCAGGACTCCGGTGTGCTGGTAGAGATCCTCGACGATCGTCCCGGGCTGGTTGATCGTCACATGGGTCGGCCATCCGGAGCGAAGCAGCTTGACGATCGAAGTCCGCGTGAATTTCGAGAACGCGCCGGCCAGCGCGAGTGGCGGCGGCGGTGGAGGAGGAGGCGGCGGAGGGGGCGGACAGCCGCCGACCGGGCGGTCGTTCTCGCTGGAGTAGGTGAAGGTGGCGCCACCCGCGAGCGGCGAGGTCAGCGACTCGACGGCGTAGACGGTGTCGCCACTGACGAGCGGCGTCGAGAAAGTCGCCGCCGAAGCTCGACCCGGAAAGCACTTGTATCTGGGCCAGAGTGTGTCTGCGAGTGGTAGAAGTTGTGTTCGATTGGTCCCACGGTCACGGTGTAGTAGCCGCCTTCGACGGTATACCCGGGGTGCGCTGACCGGAGAAGTTGGTCGAGCCGGCGCATACCGTGGGTTCCAGCGAGGGCAGTCCGTCGTATTTGACTGCGGTGCGTGAAGCCGGAGATTCAAACGTGACGATGTCCCCCACCTGCGGTACCTGCGAGAGCCACGTGCCGCCTTCGCCTTTGTTCTGTTCCACGACAAGACCATTGTGGACGAGCCCCACGATCACTTCGGCTTTCGCGTTGACACCTGCCGCTGACGTGCTCGATCGAGTCTTCGGGCTGCGTGTCGGCGCCCTCGACGACCGACAGCGAGTATTCGGGAGCGGTGTCATGGGCGCCCGCGACAGCCGGCGCGGCCATCATGGCCGACCGGCGAGCGACGCAAGCGCGAGGCACAGCGACGAGCGATCAGAGCTGCGCAGGCTGAGAGTGACGACCGGTTCCCATCTGGCACGGGAACATAGTCGTTCGCCCGGTCGGAATATTTAGCCTTGGGCGAGAAGTTGGACGTTCAGCGCCCGCCGGCCATCGCCGGCAGGATCACCACTGTGTCGCTCTCGGCGACCGTGGTGTCCAGCCCGTCGAGCACGCGCACGTCCTCGTCGTTGAGGTAGACGTTGACGTAGCGGTTGAGCTCGCCGTCGGCCGAGAACAGCTGATCGGCGGTGGCCGGATGCGAGTCGGCCAGGTCGCGCAGGATCTCGCCGACGTTCTCGCCGGAGGCGCAGACCTCGCGCTCGCCGCCCACGGAAGGGCGCAGTACCGGTGGGATCTTGATCTTGGCCATCGTGAGCGAGGAGGCTACCCTGCTGCCGCGCAGAATGCCTCGTAGTCGGGGAACACGCCCATCTCCTCGTCGGAGATCTCATCCGGCGGGCGCGAGCAGATCGGGCAGTCGGGGTCGCGGTGGACCTTGACCTCGGTGAGCGTGGCGGCAAGCGCGTCATAGAGCAGCAGCCGCCCGATCGCGGGATCGCCGATGCCGAGGATCAGCTTGACGACCTCCGTGGCCTGCAGCAGGCCCATCGTGCCCGGGAGCACGCCGAGCACGCCGTTGGCGCCGCAGGAGGGCGCGAGCTCCGCCGGCGGTGGCTCGCGGAACAGGCAGCGGTAGCAGGGGCCGTCATAGGGCTTGAAGACCGACAGCTGGCCGTCGAAGCCGAGGATCGAGGCGGACACGACAGGGATCTTCAGGCGCACGGTGGCGTCGTTGAGCAGGTAGCGCGTGGGGAAGTTGTCGACGCCGTCGACGATCACGTCGTAGCCCTCGATGATCTCCATGATGTTGGAGGCGTCCAGGCGCACGGGGTACTTGACGACCTTCACGTCGGGGTTCAGGCCGTGGATCGCCTCCTCGGCGGAGTCGACCTTGGGGATGCCGATGCGCTGGGTCGAGTGGATCACCTGGCGTTGAAGATTGGAGAGGTCCACGACGTCGTCGTCGACGATCCCGAGCGTGCCCACGCCCGCCGCCGCGAGATACAGAGCCGTTGGCGAGCCGAGGCCACCGGCGCCGAGCAGCAGGACCTTCGCGTCGAGCAGCTTCTGCTGGCCCTCGTTGCCGATCTCGGGGATCAGCAGGTGGCGCGAGTAGCGGTCGCGCTGCTCGGCAGAGAGCGTGCGTGGCACGTCGACCTCGTAGCCGCGATCCTTCCACAGCGTGATGCCGCCGGTCATCGACTCGACGTGCTCGTAGCCGAGGTCGTCGCGCAGCGTGCGGGCGCCATAGGCGGAGCGGTTGCCCGAGGCGCAGTAGAGGATCACATGGGCGGAGCGGTCGGGCACGATGCCCTCGATGCGCGTCTCCAGATAGGAGCGTGGCACGTGCTTGGCGCCTGGCAGGATTCCCGAGGCAAGCTCCTCGGTCTCGCGCACGTCGATGATCGCGACGCCCTCCTGCAGCAGCTCCTTGACCTCGGAGGGATCGACCTCCTCGATTTCGCTCTTCACTTGGCGCAGCAGGTCCGCGCTCGACGGGCTCATCTGAAATCTCCTGAATTGCAGTCGGAATTCATGGAACTTCAAAAAGTATAGCGCCTGCGCTCGAATTTGAATGGCTTCAAGCTCCGCTCATGCTGCGGCTCCCATACCCTGCGGTCGCCGTGCGTGCGGTCCCCAAACTCCGCTTCGTGCGCTACTGACCGTCTCGAGTTGCGCCTCCTGGCGATCGTGCTGGTGCTGGCGATCGTGCTTGGCGGCGGCCAGCGGCGACTCGTCGGGCAAACCCGTCCGCCCACAGCGGCGACTTCGACGGCGCCGTGTTCCCGCCAGGGCGTGCGAGCGCACGACTTCACGCTGACAAACCAGCGCGGACAGCGCGTGTCGCTGAGCGCCTATCGCGGACGGGTGGTGATGCTTGCCTTCATGTTCTCCAACTGTCGGACGTGCGTGCTGGTCGCCGACCAGGTGCGCGGCGCGCTCGACGAAGTCGAAGGCAGCCCGCGACGTCGCGACGATCTTCGTGAGCACCGATCCGCGGGCAGACACGCGCGCGAGCGTGAGTCGCTTCCTGGGCGAAACCTCGTTGAGCGGGCAGGTCGAATATCTGACGGGGACTCCGAAGGAGTTGCAACCCGTGTGGCGGGCCTATGCGATCTCGCCGGTGAGCGCCGGGAAGACGGCGTCCGAAGCGGGGATCACGGTGCTGCTGATCGACCGCAACGGCGTCGAGCGGGTGGGCTTCGGCGTCGAACAGATCACCCCCGAAAGCCTCGCCCACGACATCGGCTGCTTGCAGCGCCTGATAGCGCGATTCTCTCCCCATGCGCCCGTCTGCCGACTCGCGAGCATCAACTCGAGGCTGATACCCTAGCCGGCAGGTAGGTATTCAGACGATGATGTTCTCAACAAAGGCCGAGTACGGCGTGCGCGTGATGGTGGAGCTGGCTCGGCGAGCCGGCGAGAGCTCCGACGGCGCCGAGTCGGTTGTGCCGCTGGCGGAGATCGCCGAGCACGACGGCATGCCGCTTGCCTACCTGGAGCATCTCGTCGCGCGCTTGCGCAAGGCGGGCCTGATCGACAGTCGCAGGGGCTCGCGCGGCGGCTACCTGCTGGCGCGCCCCGCGCGGGACATCACGATGGCCGAGGTGGTCGAGGCGCTGGAGGGCTCGATCGCCCCGATCGAGTGCATCTCGCAAGCCTCCGACGGGCGGGTGGTGTGCTCGCGCGAGTCCGATCCCACCCATGTGTGCCCCACCAAGCTGCTGTGGACGCGCGTGCGCTTCTCGATCGTGCGCACGCTGCGCGAGACGACCCTCGCCGACCTCCTGGCCGGCAACGAAGCACAGGCCCTCATGGCCGCCACGAACGGCACGGCCAACGCGACCTCCACGCCGCTCCCCACTTCCCCGATAACCGCCTCCGCCCCACTCCCCGTCGATCCCCGCGTAGCGCTTCTCCCAGTTTCCATCCCCGTCCCCGCTTAGAGCAAAGGAACCATGGCCGACCTCGAAATCATCAATCTGCACGTGCGCACCGAGGATCGCGAGATCCTCAAGGGCGTCAACCTGAGCATCGACAAGGGCGAGATTCACGCCCTGATGGGCCCCAACGGCTCGGGCAAGTCGACGCTCGCCAACACAATGCTCGGCCACCCCTCCTACGAGGTGACCGAGGGCAGGATCGTGTTCAAGGGCGAGGACATCACCGAGGCCGAGTCGCACGAGCGCGCCAAGGCAGGGTTGTTCCTCGCCTTCCAGTACCCCGTGTCGATTCCGGGCGTGTCGGTGGCCAACTTCCTGCGCATGGCGATCAACGCGAAAAGGGAGGAGCCAATCCGCGTGAAGGAGTTCGGCGTGCAGCTGCAGCACGCGATCGAGCTGCTCGACGTCGATAGGGCCTTCACTTCCCGCCACCTCAACGACGGCTTCTCCGGCGGCGAGAAGAAGCGCGCGGAGATCCTGCAGATGGCGATGCTCTCCCCCGATGTCGCGATTCTCGACGAGACCGACTCGGGCCTTGACATCGATGCGCTGCGCACCGTCGCCGAGGGCGTGCAGAAGCTGCACGACGAGCAGGGGCTGGGCGCGCTGATCATCACCCACTACCAGCGCATCCTGCACTACGTGAAGCCTCAGTTCGTGCACATCCTGATGGACGGGCGCATCGTGCTGGAGGGCGGTGTCGAGCTGGTGGAGCGCCTGGAGCGCGAGGGCTACGACCAGATCCGCCAGGAATTCGGCGACTCGGGAGAGCTGGCGGCATGAGCGCGGCCAATGGCTCTCGCCACCGCCACCGTGGGCGACGGCGACGCAGCCGGCATCGCCACGGGTGTCGCGGTCAAGCCGGGGCGCCATCGCGAGGCATCGCTGTACCACGCGCTGGCGGGTGCCGGCGCGGGCGACGGCCGCAGTCGCTTGCCGAGCTGCGCGACGGCTGCGCGTGAGGCTTTCGAGCACAGCGAGCTGCCGGTGTGGCGTCGCTCGGGCTTCTGGACCACGAGCTTCGCCGAGCTGGATCTCGGCGCGCGCGGCACCACGCGAGCACGCGCCCGACGCCGGCGTGCCGGAGTTCGTCTCAAGCGCGATCCCCGACCGCCCGCGCGCGGGGCGGATCGTGCAGCTCGACAGCTCGATCGTGCACGTCGAGCTGGATCCCAAGCTGGCCGAGCGCGGCGTGATCTTGTGCTCGCTGGAGCAGGCCGCGAAAGAGCACAAGGAGCTGTTCGAGCAGTGGTATTCCAAGCGCCTGACGATCGACCGTCACAAGTTGGAGGCCGCCAACGCCGCTTTCTGGAGTGGTGGGGCGTTCCTGTACGTGCCCGACGGGCTGCTCGTCGAGGACCCCTTTGAGATCGTCTACGCGATCGGCGGCCCTGGCGTGGCGCAGTACGGCCGCACGCTCGTCGATGGGCGGCAAGCGGAAGCGACTTCAAGCTGCACGAGCACGACCTGGCCAAGGACTTCGAGGAAGGACAGTCGCTGCACGCGGGCGCATTCGAGATGTACCTGCAGGACAACGCCCGCTGCCGCCTGGCGCAAGTGCAGGATTGGGGCTCAGGCGACGTGTTCGACGCCTCCACCCGCTTCGTGGGCGTGGGCCGCGACGCCTACTGCCACTGGCTGCCGGCACTGCTGGGTGGCCATCTGGTGCGCCACCATCTCGAGCTTGCTGTGATGGAGCCAGGCGGCGACATGGCCTTCCGCGGGCTGTTCTTCACCGAGGCCCAGGAGCATCTGGACACGTTCGCGGTGGACCTGCACGAGACCGGGCCCTCCGGTGGGGACGTGCACTGGCGCGGCGCCGCCACCGGCTCCAGCCGAGCCAGCTTCGAGGGCTTGATCCAGATCGACCCGGGCGCGCAGAAGACGCACACCTACCTGCAGATCCACACGCTGATGCTCTCGCCGAAGGCCCGCCTGGACGCGATCCCCTCCGTGCTCGTGTCCGCCGACGACGTGTCGGCCTCGCACGGCGGCACCGTGGGCGAACTCGACGAGTCCTCGATCTTCTACATGGCAAGCCGCGGCCTGGATCGCCCTTCGGCCGTGCGGTTGCTCGTCGAGGGCTTCTTCGAGCCGGTGCTCGGCCAGCTCGAAGACGAGCCGCTGGAAGAGCTCGTGCGCACGAAGGTCGCGAGCAAGCTGGCGCGCGCGAAGGACGACATCGAGGCCTATGCGACCGCCAGGTAGAGAGCAGACCAGCGCGGAGGTGTGATGTCCGTTTTTGCTCGCCTTACGATAAGAGCTACATACTGTAGTCACTATGGTAGCTGACACAAAAAGTATATATACCCCTCAGCAGCCTTCGGCGACCGCCATCGACATGCATGGTGGCGACGCGGCCCATATCTCAGCGGGGCTTGAGGCGAATGCTCGGCCGGGCGGCATCGCACTCGACGTGCGAAACGACTTCCCGATCTTCGCCCGCGAGTTCGACGGGCGCCCGCTCGTCTACCTCGACTCGGGCGCCACCTCGCAGAAGCCGACGGCGGTGATCGAGGCTATGAGCGCCTACTATCGCGAGCGCAACGCCAATGTCCATCGCGGGGTCTACGCGCTGGCGCAAGAGGCCGACGCCGCCTACGACGGCGCGCGCACGAAGGTCGCAAGCTTCGTCGGCTGGGAGCCGAAGACGACGATCTTCACCAAGAACGTGACCGAGGCGATCAACCTCGTGGCCTACGCGTGGGGGCGCGCCAATGTGGAGCCCGGCGACGCGGTGCTCACAACCCAGATGGAGCACCACGCGAACATCGTGCCGTGGCAACAGCTGTGCAAGGAACGCGGCGCTGAGCTGCGCTACCTGGAGGTGGACGAGCGTGGCGAACTGTCGCTCGAGCAGCTCGACCGGGAGCTGGCGAGGGGCGACGTGAAGCTGGTGGCGTTTACGCACGTGTCGAATGTGCTCGGCACGATCGTGCCGGTCGCGGAGATGACCGCGCGCATCCGCGCCGCGGGCGCGACTTCGCTGGTGGACGGCGCCCAGGCGGTGCCGCACATGCCGGTGGACCTGAGCACGCTCGACGCCGACTTCTACGCGTGGACCGGCCACAAGGCGCTCGGACCGACGGGCATCGGTGTGCTGCACGGTCGCGCGGAGATTCTTGAGGAGATGGAGCCGTTCCTGACCGGCGGCGACATGATCGCCTCGGTGGACTTCGACGGCGCCACCTGGAACGAGCTGCCCTACAAGTTCGAGGCGGGCACGCCGCCGATCGCGGAGGCGGTGGGGCTCGGAGCGGCCGTCGACTACCTGACCGCGCTCGGAATGGAGCAGGTCCGCGCAGCACGAGCGCGAGCTGACCGGCTACATGCTCGAGCGCCTGCAAGAGGTGCCGGGCCTGCGCTTCGTCGGTCCGCCCGAGGCCGAGAATCGCGGCGGCCTGGTGTCGTTCACGATCGAGGGCATGCACGCGCACGACATCGCCGAGCTGGCGAACCGTGGCGGCGTGTGCATCCGCGCCGGGCACCACTGCGCGCAACCGCTGATGCGCTGCCTCGGGGTCGGAGCGACAGCGCGCGCGAGCGTGGGCGTATACAACGAGCCAAGCGACGTGGATGCGTTGATCGACGCGCTGATCGCGGGCAGACAGGTGTTCGGCCTCTAGAGGACCGACCAGCACGACCAGCTATCCCATAAATACAAGCACTCGACAGACAAAGGCAATGGACGACCTCTACCGCGATTACATCCTCGATCACTACAAGCGCCCGCGCAACTTCGGCGAGCTGGATCCGCACGACATGGAGGGGCTCGAGCACAACCCGTTGTGCGGCGACGAGCTGGGCGTGCACATCCGTGTCAAGGACGGGAAGATCGAGGACCTGCGCTTCCACGGCCACGGCTGCGCGATCTCCCAAGCCTCGGCGTCGATCGCCTCCGAGGAGCTGATGGGGATGGAGCTCGAGGAGGTCGGCAAGCTCGACGCCGACTGGGCGATCGAGCTGCTGGGCATTCCTGTGTCGGCGACCCGACGCAAGTGCGCACTGCTGGGGTTGAAGGTGGTGAAGGGCGCCGTCACCGGCGATAACAGCTGGCCAGTTGGCTCGGCATGACGGTCTCGATACAATTCCTAGTCCACAGCACAGGATTCACAAAGGGAGCCCTATGGCGACGCTAGACCAGACGAAGATCGCAAAGCCCAGCCCGATCGTCGAGGACGAGCAGGGGCAACTGCTGGCGCGCAAAGGCATCTCGCGCGAGGTGGTGCGCGAGCTCTCGAAGGTCAAGGGCGAGCCCGACTGGATGGCCGAGAAGCGCGTGAAGTCGCTTGAAATCTATGAACGCAAGCCGGTGCCGACGTGGGGCCCGGACCTCAGCGGCCTGAATCTGGACGAGCTGGTGCTCTACTCCCCCCCACCGCCGGGCGCTTCAAAAGCTGGGACGACGTGCCCGCGGAGATGAAGCAGACCTACGAGGACCTCGGCATCCCCCAGGCCGAGCGCGAGCACCTGGCCGGCGTGGTGGGCGTGTGGCGCCAGGAGCCGGTGTATGAGGGCCTGAAGGAAGAGTACGCAAAGCTCGGGATCCTGTTCTGCTCGATGGACACCGCGATCACCGAGTACCCGGATTTGGTGCAGAAGTACTTCATGAACAAGTGCGTGCCGCCGCAGGACAACAAGTTCTCAGCGCTGCACGGCGCCGTGTGGTCGGGCGGCTCGTTCCTGTACGTGCCCAAGGGCGTGAAGGTGGATCTGCCGTTGCAGGCTTACTTCCGCATGGAGGGCGCCGGTGAGGGCACCTTCGAGCACACGCTGATCGTCGCCGACGAGGGCTCGGAGGTGAACTACATCGAGGGCTGCACCGCCCAGACGTACTCGGTCAACTCGATGCACTCCGCCGTGGTCGAGATCTTCGTGCACGAGGGCGCCAAGGCGCGCTACACGACCGTGCAGAACTGGTCGAAGGACGTGTACAACCTCAACACCAAGCGGGCGATCGTGGACGCCGAGGGCACGGTCGAGTGGGTGGGCGGCTCGATGGGCGCCAAGTACGTGATGCTCTACCCAGGCTCCTACCTGATGGGCGAGGGCGCGCGCGCCGACCATCTCAACGTGGGCGTGGCGGGCAAGGGCGTGCACAAGGACACGGGCGCGAAGGTCGTGCATCTGGCGCCCAACACCACCTCGAACATTCTCGCCAAGTCGATCTCAAAGGACGGCGGGATCATGGGCTACAGGGGCCTCGTGAAGATGGGCAACAACAGCGCCGGCTCGAAGTCGCGCGTGCAGTGCGACGGGCTGATGATGGACGGCGAATCGCGCTCTGACACGTGGCCTGACATCCAGATCCAGAACCCGAACGTCGCCGTGGCGCACGAGGCGACGGTCGGGCGCATAAGCGACGATCAGCTGTTCTACATGGGCTCGCGCGGCTTTACCGAGGACGAGGCCGCCGCGATGATCGTGAACGGCTTCATCGAGCCTGTGACGAAGGAGCTGCCGATGGAGTACGCGGTCGAGCTCAACCGGCTGATTCAACTGGAGATGGTTGGGTCTATTGGGTAGGAGCTGCGTGCTTTGCGTGCCCCAACAGACACGATTGCTGCGCCGCTGTTCCCCACACAGCTTCCGTGGGTAAACACGAACGGCGCCAAGGCAAGCATTCTCAAGCGGGGGCAGCCGATGCTGGTCGAGTTCTGGGACTTCTGCCGGCCGAACTCGATCAGGACGCTGCCCTACATGAAGGCATGGCACGCGCGATACGAGGCCGATGGGTTGCGTGCCATCGGCGTGCACTGCGGCTGCTTTGAGCCATCGCGCGACGAGCAGGCCGTGCGCGCCGCTGTGGCGCGCCTGGAGATAGACCACCCCGTCCTGATCGACAACGAGTTCGAGCTGTGGCGGGAGTACGAGAACCGCGGCTGGCCCGCGCGCTACCTGTTCGACGGGCGTGCGCGCCTGTTCGACTATCACTACGGCGAGGGTGGCTACCTCGAGACCGAGCTTGCGATCCAGGAGCTGTTGGGGGTGGAGCGCGAGCCGCTGACCCCACTGCGTCCCGAGGACGCACACGACGCGCGACTGTTACCCCAGACCGCCGAGCAGCCGGGAGCGTGGTCGGGACCCTATGAGGCCGGGAGCGTGTGGGCCGTGCTCGCGCCCTTTGGGGCGCACCCTGAAGGGCATGCCCAAAGTGCACACTGCAGGCAGGCCGGTGCCTGCACGGTAACGGTCAGTGCGACCGGGGGCCAGGGTGCACCGGTCCGAGAGCGCACCGTGACCGTCGAGCACCCGGGCGCGTACTTGCTGGTCGAGCACGAGCGCCACACCCGGGGAGTGCTCGACCTGCAACCGAGCGCCGGCGTCGAATGCCTGGCGACGTGCTTTACGCCGGGAGTGGCTTGAGCTCGGCCGGCGAGTGGTTCTCAAGCAGCCGTCGCAGCACGGGCGGTCCGTCATCGTCGACCAGCACGGCGCTGCCCGGCCAGTAGGGGCTCTCACCGGGCTTGTCGGTGAGAAAATACGAGTCGTAGGTCCAGCAGCCCGCATTGAGCAGGCGCGCACCGGCTGGACCGCGCCACTCCCGCTCGATGTCGCCGGGCAGCGGTCCCGCGCGGTGGGTGTGGCCGAAGATCACATGTGCATCGCCGAGACCGAGCCGTGCGGCCACCTCACCCATCGCCCGCAGGCCGGCACGGCGCAGCTCGGGCGTTGAGATGTCCGCGTTGAAAGTGCCGATGCCGGCGCTATTGAGCGCCGCGATCGCCAGCGGGAAAGCTCCCACCAGCAAGCGCCTGCGCATCTCGGGGGCGAGCGCGGCCAACGCGACGAGCCCGTCGCGCATGCCGGCGCCGCCTCCATCGCCGTTGGTTTTTGCGGCTTTCGATCCGGTGCCCGCGAGCGCACGCCAGACACGCACCGTGGACTGGCCATTGAGCGTCTCTCCGGTCGGGGCCTGGCGCGCGACGGCGTCGATCCAGGCAAACACCGGCCGGTGACAGCCTCGTAGTCGCCGACGCTCGCAAACTCATCGGTGGGGCGGCTCTGCACACGTGCCGTCATACCGATGCCGAGCCGCTCCATCGTAGGGATCGGACAGGTGACAGTCGAGATAGTGACCGTGGGTGGCATATACGTCCGGGCGCAGCCACAGCCCGGGATAGGCGGCGCTGAGACGTGCCGACTCGGCCCACGAGGAGAGCGAGGCGAGCATCGAGGACGCGTCCCGCGCGGGGAAGCGCTGCTCCAACCCGAGCGGTTCAGGCTCTGTGGCTTCGTCACGACGACGCAACCAGGACTCCACCAGCGCATGATCGTGATTGCCTGCAACGACGACGATCTCGCGCCCGGCAAGCACCCGGCCAAGCTCTTCGAAGAACGGCCGCGCAGCGGCTGAGCGCGTCGCGACGCGGGTCCGTGGCGCAGCTCGAGCACGTCGCCGAGCAGCACCAGCCGATCGACATCCTCGAGCGCCTCGATCAGCGCGCCACGCGGCTCCGGACGGCGCAACACGTCGGCGCCGGAGCCGGCCCCCAGATGCAGGTCTGAGACTACAAGCGTGCGCGTCAAGACGCCGCGGCGACAGCTTCGCGGATCTGCTTTGGGAGCATGAAGCGAACGTCCTCGCGGATCACGTGGAAGTCGGAGATGTCGGCGACTCCACGGACGCGGAAGAAGTCGAGCAGATCCTGGACCAGATCGTCGGGCGCGGAGGCGCCGGAGCTGACGCCGACGACGCGCTTGCCTGAAAGCCACTCCTCGCGCAGCTCGCCTGCGTTGATCGATCAGAGTAGGCCTCGGTGCCGCAGTCACGGGCGACCTCGACCAGACGCACCGAGTTGGAGGAGTTGCGCGAGCCGATCACGAGCATCAGGTCGCAATCGCCTGCCATTTGCTTGACGGCGGCCTGGCGGTTGGTGGTGGCGTAGCAGATGTCATCGGTGCGGGGGCCTTTTATCGAGGGAAAGCGCTCGTGCAGCCGTTGACGATCGCGTTGTTTCGTCCACCGAGAGTGTCGTCTGCGTGACGTAGGCGACGCGCTCGGGATTCTCGACGACGAGCGCATCGACGTCTTGCTCGTTCTCCACCAGCACGATGTGCTCCGGGGCCTCCCCCATCGTTCCCTGCACCTCCTCGTGGCCGGCGTGACCGACGAGCACGATCGTGTAGCCGTCCTCGGCGAAAGTGGACTGCCTCGCGATGGACCTTGGTCACCAGCGGACAGGTCGCGTCGATCGTGTCGAGCCGGCGCGCCTGGGCGTCGCCGCGCACCTTCGGCGAGACGCCATGAGCGGAGAAGACGGTGAGGGCCCCCTCCGGGATCTCATCCGAGACTCCTCCACGAATACGGCGCCGCGGGCGGTGAGCAACTCTACGACGTGCTTGTTGTGGACGATCTGCTTGCGCACGTACACGGGCGCACCGTGCAGGTCCAGTGCCCGTTCGACTGTTTGCACGGCGCGATCGACGCCCGCGCAATATCCGCGCGGCGCGGCAAGCAGCAGCTTCTCGACGGTGTCCGCGTGGCCGTCCACCCCCATAAGCCCATCTGTAGGTGTCCCAGCTACGCTTGACGGCGATGGCACAGCGTCACCTCGACAGGCTCACCGCGGTGGATGCGTCTTTCCTGCACCAGGAGGGGCCAACTCGCACATGCACGTGGGTGGATTGACGCTGCTGGAGGGTCCGCCGCCGCCGATGGAGGAGTTCCTCGAACAGATCCGCAAGCGTGTGCATCTGGTGCCGCGCTACCGCCACAAGCTCGCCTACACGGCGCTCGACAGCGGGCGCCCGGTGTGGGTTGACGACCCTGGCTTCAACCTCGAGTTCCATGTGCGCCACACGGCGCTGCCGGCCCCGGGGAGCTGGGAGCAATTGCGCAACCTGACGGCCCGCATCTTCTCGCAGGCGCTCGACCGTTCGAAGCCGCTGTGGGAGATGTGGCTGATCGAGGGCCTCGATCCAATGATGGACGGGCATGGCGCTCCCGCCCGCGACCGTTTCGCGCTGATATCAAAGACCCATCATTCGCTGATCGACGGGATCGCGGGCGTGGATCTCGCGACGGTGCTGTTCGACGTGAGCACGGAGCCGGGCTCCGCTGCGTCATTCCGGCAGAGCGTGGAAACCGAATCCTGAGCCGGACACGACCGAGCTGGTGGCGGCTGGTATGCGTGGAGCGCTGCGCGCGGGCGTGGAGATGGTGAGTGGGGCGGTCGACGCGCTGACCCACCCGGAGCGCACGCTCGAGCGAGCTCGTGAGGCGGCCGAGGGCATCGGCGAGATCGTGTGGGCGGGGTTGAACCCGGCGCCGGCGACACCGCTGAACGTGGAGATCGGCCCGCACCGGCGCTTTGTGGGGATCGCGGCGCAACTGGATGACTTCAAGCTCGTGAAGAACGTGCTCGGCGGCACCGTCAACGACGTGGTGCTGGCGGTCGTGACGGGCGCGCTGCGCTCGTTTTTGATCGCCCGCGGGGTGCGCACCGAGGGCATGGAGATGCGCGCGCTCGTACCGGTGTCGGTGCGAACCGTCGGCGAACGCCACGAGGGGGGCAACCGGATCGTGGTGATGCGGGGACCGTTGCCCGTGTACATCGCCGACCCGTTACAGCGCTTGCACTTCGTCAGGCACGCGATGGACGGGCTGAAGGAGTCAAAGCAGGCGCTGGGCGCGGAGGTGATCGCGGGCGCGCAGAACTTCGCCCCGCCCACGATCCTCGCGCAGGCCTCGCGCCTGAACTTCTCCACGCGCCTGTTCAACCTGATCGTGACGAACGTGCCGGGCCCGCAGTTTCCGCTGTACGTCCTGGGACGCCGCATGGAGCGCGTGTTCCCGGTGGCGTTCCTACCGGAGAATCATGCGCTGGCGGTGGCGATCATGTCCTACGCGGGCGAGATGAACTTCGGCCTGCTGGGCGACTTCGACGCACTGCCGGACATCGAGTCGGTCGGGGAGAGCATCAAAGCGGAGCTGGCGACGCTGGTGGAGCTAGCCCGCAAAAAGCAGGGGGCCGACAAGCCCAGGACTAATATCCGAGGGCGAACTTCGCGTCCTCGGACATCTTCTCGGGCGACCAGGGGGGCGTGAAGACCATCTCCGATTCGATGCTTTCCACGCCTTCGAGCTCACCGACGAACTCTTCGATCTGCTCGGTTACCTGAGGGCCGATCGGACAGCCGGGAGTGGTGAGCGTGAACGTGACGTTGACGTCTCCCCCGCTGACCTCGACGCCGTAGATCAAACCCAGCTCGACGAAGTCGAGGCCAAGCTCGGGATCGATCACGTTGGACAGGGCGTCCATCACGTCATCGACGGTGATTGTCGTTTCCTCCATGAGCCCAGTCTAGTTGTATGAGCCCAGGCGGTCCCACTGATACAGCTGGATGCACTCGGAGGCTAGCTCGATCGCGCGCTCACGGGAAAGGCGGGGGAGCACCGTGTCGAGCGCCTGTTCCTCGGCGAGGCCCGCTTGGAAGGCCTCCTCGCCCTTGAAGCCGGCGGCGATCTTCAGCGCCTCGCGGCGGTTCTCGCCGAGGCTTGGGAAGACGCCCACGAGGAATGCGGTGTTGGGGACTGGCTGGCCGACCTCCAAGCGACGCGTGCCAGGCGGCGAGCAGGTGCAGATCGTCCTGGTCGAGGTCGGCGATCGCCTGGGCGTAGTGGAAGGAGAGCTCCTGGTCGGGCAGGTCGTCGACCCATGCGCGCACGACCTCACCGACGAGTTGCCGGCGGGCCTCGCGGCCGACGGAGTCCGCGATCACTCTGATGGCGTCGTGGGGCTCGATGAAGCAGAGCGGCATGGCCAGGACTTTAGGCCCCGGGGTGGACGGTACTTTTGCCTGGGCGCTTCCGCTCCCCACGAGCTTGTGCACGCACGGCTCCATGGCCGATCCGCCGCTGCGGGCGGGGCTAAATCGGGTTTTTGACTTCGAGCGCGGCGGCGGCCCGTTCGACCGCGTGCGTGTCGCTGCGTGTCGGCCGGGAAGCCGAGCGTGACGCGCTCCTCCGAGGACCAGTTGGCGAGCGCCAGATCCAGCGCTTCGATCGGCGTGGAGAGCGCTGCAGCGAGCGTGGAGGCACGCCGCTCGACATGGATCGGATCGCCGATCCCGAACACGCGCTTGGCGGCCGGTGGCGTGGGATCGGAGGTGATGAGCGAGGTGCGCGTGCCGAGATGCAGCGAGTCGGCGCGCAGCCCGTACAGCCCCAGTCGTCCGAGCGTGACGAGCAGGTCATAGCGTCCCATGCGCCCGAAGCCGGGTAGCGCGAGCCGCTCGAACACGCGCTCGAAGCGTCGCTGTGGGGTCCACTCGGGCTCGCCGGTGAACGCTCGCTCCTGCGATCCTGCGTGCTCGGCGAAGCGCCGGTAGGCGATCAGGGTCTCGCCTCCGCGGGCGGGGTCGTGGGAGCTGCGCGGCCCGAGCGGGACCTCCTCGATGTCGGGGATCGTGCCCGATGCCCAGCTGGAGAGCAGCGCTTGACGGATGCCGACGAAGGACTGCGCGCCCTGCAGGGGAGAGAGGTAGGCGGCAAGGAAGCACATCCAGGTGGCCTGCTCGATGTCGTCACATTCGCGCGCCTCGGCGTACAGGCTGAGGGGCGCGGCGGTGAGCGTGAGCAGCCGCCCGCTGGCAAACCCGATCTCCCGCACCAGCCGCAGCGCGTCCTCGGAGGAGTGCAAGCCGGGAACCAGCTCGCAGCGGTAGCCGTCGTCCTCGGAGCGCGTCTCGCGATGCACCCGCACTTCCTGGGTGCGACGCGTATAGGTGCGCCCGGTGGGCCGCGTTGTGCTCGTGCCGCCTCGCGATGTCACCCCAGCCCGTGTCCCGGAGGATGTGCCCGCTCTACCGCCGGTCCGAGCGCCGGCGCTCGTCTGGCGCTTGGGCTTGACGGCAGGCTTGGGCTTCTGGCCCGGAACGGTTTCGCGACAGATCGGGCAGCGCTGGACGAAACGGTTGTGGCGGCAGAACGTTTGGGTCACGCATACACGCTAGCGAGCCGGAGCGGCACTTCCGGCGCGAGTCACAGTCACACGGGCTTTCCCAGCGCGTTCTACAGATACACGACGTCGATCCCGAGCTTCTCGTAAGTCCTTGCGGCGCGACGATCGCAGCTGAGCAGGGATCGCCCGTGGTGGTCGGCGGTCGCGGCCACACTGGCGTCATAGACAGAGCCACCCGAAATCGAAAGACCGGCAAGTCGCTCGACCAGTGTGCGGCGCTCACGCTCAGGCAGAGCCATACGCTCGCCTGAGAAGTCCTCGCGAAGATATTCGGCGACGAGACCGGGCTCAGCCCGGAGCGGCTCCGGCAAGCGGGTCAGCACCGAATAGGCCTCGAGCTCCACATGGGCAACGAGGTCGCGAACCTCACCCAACGCCTCAATTGCCTCCTCGTGCTTCTCATTCCAGCTCGCGAAGGCGGCGATCACGACGCTGCTGTCTGGCGTCAACGGCGAACCTGCTCCAGCGTCTCACGTGCCATCTCGGCCGTGAGCGTGGGCATCTCGCGGTCTGTGACCGCCACCAGCCGCCCGCCACGCCGCTCCAGACGCATCGGAGTGGCTTGATGCTCGATCTCGAGACGTCCGTCTACGGCGCTCAGCTCAAGCTCCTGCCCCGGCTTGAACCCGAGTTCTTCACGCAGTCGCTTCGGAACGACGATCCGTCCGGCAGAATCGATGGTAGTAACCATGGCAGAATTATACCATTTATCCAGTAAGTCAGCGGCGTATCCCTCGGTGCCCCGGTTGCCGGTCGAAGCACAGACGAGGTGGGTCATGGCGTGGCCGTCAAGCACCATTGCGTGAGAGCGCTGCCTGCACCTCCCAACCCTTATCCGTCAACACCCAGGAGTTGGGCGCGCCGCGCGTGGCGGGGGCGCCCGCGTTCTCGATCAGCCCGAGCCCGTGCAGGCGCGCGAGCAGCTTTGAGATCTGACCCTGGTCGGTGATGCCGGAGCCGTCGGCTATGTGACGGTTGGAGGCGCCGGGGGTGGCGGCGACGGCAAGCAGAACGCGCACCGTGCGATATGTGAGGCGCATGTCGAGCTCGCGCAGAGGATCGGTCGTTCCCAAATGGGCAGGCGCGAGGGCGAGCGAGCATGGGACGGGCCGCGCCAGCTCCCTGCGCGCAGCGGCGGGGCCGAGGTAGGGCAGGACGATCATGCTCATCAGCGAGCCGGTCAGCTCGATCAGCCCCTGTTCGGAGACCCTCCGTTGCGGAGGACAGGCAGGCGAGCCCTCCTCGCGATCCGCGGCGCGCGAGACGTGCGTCGCCGGCGGCGGTGTGGGGTCAAGCAGTCGCGCGTGCAGCACGGAGAGAACGCCGCCGACGATCCCCTCGGCCGTGAGGGGTGGCAGTGCCTCGCCCGCTTTTGACTCCGCACGCCCTTCGTCGACAAAGGCGATTATTTGGGCGATGCCGCGCCGGCGGCGCTCGAGCGCGTGGTGGCCCGCGCCGAGCGAGCCGACCACCAGGAGCTGCCCCATACCGTGCTCGGCGTCAAGGAACGAGAGCAGGGCGGTGAGCGCACTTCTGACCCGCTCGACCCACTTCGCTTTTGGATCGTAGGAGTCGAGCACGTAATGCGAGGCGCGCGCGCTCCCGTCGTCGAACGCGGTCAGGAAGCAGTCTTCGCGGTCGGTGAACAGCTCGTAGAACGTGCGGCGCGACACACCGGCCCGCTGCACGACATGCGCGACCGTGACATTCGCCGCGCCGCGCTCAGCGCTGACCTCGACCATCGCCGCGAGGATCCTCGCGCGCTGGATCTCCAGAACGCGCCTGCTTGCACCCCTCGAGTCGTCCCCGATCGGGGGCTCGCGCCCAAGGCCGTCCGCCCCCGCATGGGAGTTGGACGCCCGTCCTATCCTCTCGAGCGGCGCCCGCTTGGACCGCGCGTTTGTCTTGACGGCCATGTCATTTCTTTCCGTGCGGTTTCCCCTTGTGGTGCTTGGCGGCTTTCTTGCTCTTCTTCTTGGCCTTCGAGCAGCCTGTGACGCTGATGGGGGTTGATTGTTTGATGACGGTCCCGTTCTGTGCTGTGAACGCTGTGGGCATCGCGAGTTTCGAGGTGCAGAGGTTGCCGTTGGCGGCGAGTGCGGAGTATTTGCCCTCGGGTAGTGTGAGTTCGAAGCTGCCGACGGGTGCGTCGGGGATCGTGTGGAACGTGCTTGAGGTGATCCCGGCTTTGCTGATGAACGTTTCCCCGTGCAGGTCGAGCGTCACACCGTAGCCTTGCAGCACGACGACGAGTTCGGGGAACTTCGCGCCTCCGTAGGACACGAAATAAGCCGGACCGGTCAACGGCACCGGGATCAACGGAGTGATCGCGGTCGCGTGCCCCACGATCGACGCTACAGGACAACTGGCGGGGTTCGCTTCGAATGTTTTAGCCGGACACGCCTTCTGCAAAGTCGTCAACCTGGACGGCAACTGCTTCGGCAGGTCCACCTTCACGCTCTTGATGTTCGCCTGCGACCCGAACGGCGCTTTTGGATACGTCAGCTTTACCTTCAAGCTCGCACCAATCGCCCTCGACGTTTTTCCCGACGTGGAGACCGCGAATCCTGGTTTGAACGCGAGGGTCGCACAGTTGGTCACCTGGAACGGCACGGACACAGCACTGGAGGACCCTTCGGCGCTAGCGATACTGCCCGTGACGCCCATAGGGTCGCAATTGGTTGGGTTGAACGTGAACCCAGACCGAGTCGTGACGAAGTTCACGTGCTTGATCTGCAATGGGATACCGTCAAGGATGTGCGGGATCGCATACCCCTGCGCTTGACTGTTGGTCGTCACCGTCAACGCAGCAGTGATCGGGTTCACCGCGATCGTGCCCCTCACAATCACCTGACCGAGGTTGTAGGGGCCGGCCTTCGCGGGAACCATAATCGAGATCCCGAACGGAGCGCCCTCGTACGGACCTGTGATGTACACCTTCCCGCCCGTCACGCTATACGGGTCGCCACCCAGTCCTACGCTCACAGTCGTTTCCCCGATCAGGCTATTGGGGCCGCACGTCCCGGCGTTTGCTTGCGCTTCGTCGCACAGTTCGACACCCGTCAACAAGCCCGACAATCCCGCGGGCATGTGCAACTGGATCTGCTGAATGTTCTGCTCGCCGTCTTCACGACTCACGGTCATCGTGAACGGACTGAACCCACCCGCCTGAATCGACGTGGTACCCGCTGTCAACGACGGGGCGAACGGCAGCGCCGCGCCCGGGCACGGCCCACCATTGGGACCGCTCGTGACATCAAAGCTCGAGGAGCTTTCGACGGGCGTCGAACTGGACCACGGCGTGAAGGACGCGTCGGTCGTGTACGTGCCGCACCGCGACGGAGTCGACAGTGGCGCTCGATCTCCGCCGAAGAAGTGCAGTTCGAGTTCTTCGAAAGGCAGCTGAGGTGTGTTTTCGAACGTCGAGACTAGTTGTCCGGTGACGGGGTTCGCGACCACTTCGCCGGGGAGCTTTATGAGCGTTCCCGAGACGGGGTCTTGCGCGACGATGTACAGCGCGAACAGCGAACCGAACGGGTTCTGGTCCTGTGCGGCCAGATACACCGCTCCCGTCAACGGGTTGGGAAGCAACGGCGTCCTGATCTCGACGGTGGCGACCTTCGAGGATTCCGGACAGAACGGGGAGGGCAGGTCCGGTGTGAAACGCAGTTTGCCGGGCGAGCTCTCGCTCGGCAGATAACCGATCTGCGCCTCCGAGCAGGCCTGTAGACCGTCGGCCGCCGCCGGGTTCAGCGCGACGCCTTCGGGTAGGCTCACGGTCGTGTCGCCGACCTCTCCATCCGCCAGACCTTCGCTGTTGAGCTGCGATTCCTGGGACACGTGGATCTTCACGTTCAGCCCCGTCGGAGTGCTCGCCGCCTGACCGTCGGGCGCAACGCCGATCGACGGAGCAAAGGGAAGCCGGTTACAACCATCCATTTCAAGCGCCCGGCCGGACGCTTCCTGCAACGTGTATTCGAAAGGCGCGAGAAAAACCCCCTTGTTCTGCCAAGAGTCCGTTTCGAGATTGGTGCGAACCGGCCCATCGCACGCTGTTGGCAGGCTCAACAATGGCGGTGGCGACGCCTCTCCAAGCGCCAGGCACGGCGGTGAGCCTTCAATCGGGCTGAGGCAGTTCCAACCCCGAACGGCGTCGTGACGCGGATCGCCAGGCACACCCCAAAACGTCACACGGCTGGCGATGAATCCTGTCAGCTCGGTAATGTCCGGCACCGTCACCGTCACCCCATAATCGCTGCCGGTACGAACCGACGTGTCGAGAAACACCGGAACGTCGCCGGCGACGAACCCGAAGCGCGCCGGTTCGCCGACCGACGGAACGAGCGAGAACAACGGCACCGTATATACGAATGGCTCGCCATCGAGAAACTTGATCGTGACCGATGCGACTCCCACGACCGTGTTATCCGGACAGAGGTTCTCACCCCCGTCGTCGATGACACTGAACTTCGCCATCGGGCACTGCGGGAATGGCGTCGGGTTGCCAACCAGACCCGTCGGCAGGTTAAAACGCAGATCCTTCACAGCTTCCGGGGGCGCGTTGACGCTCTGGTTCAAATTGTTGACCGTCGTCAGCTGGAACGGATGCGAGCCGGCTTGCGTATCGATCGACCCGTCTTCATTTTCCGGGCGCAGTTCGTACTGTTCCACCCCAAACGGCGTCGGCTGCGTGCTCACCGTGAGCGGCCTCTGCACCGACACGGCCGGCGCCCCGCCACCGCTGATGCTGACATCGTTCATTTCACCGGACTTCGCCGTTTCGGCCACCTTGACATTGATCCACGCTTCGAGATGACTGTATGGCCGTTCGAGTTTGAATTCTGTGCTTCGGAAGAGCGCCAGGATTTCTTCGGTCACGGTACACGTCACTTCACCGGACTGGACGTTGCACAGGAGGGCTCCGAGGAATTCGTTGGCATCGCTGCTCACACCGAGACCAACGGTGACGCTCTGCGCGGTCAGCCCAGCGGGAAGCTTGTCCCTGAGCACGACAGTCGAGCTCGCCCCCTGATCGCCGAGATCCTCTGCCATTATCGATATTTGGCCTTCCCCACCGGGAGCGAGGTCGGTTGGCATCGAGGCCGCTGTCAGCCCCCACCAGCTACTGCATTCGCTACAAGCGACTTGTGCCGACGCCGGCCCTCCACCCACAACAGCACCCAAAGACATACATACGACAGTCAGAGCTACAACACGCATATTCGCTTCAACAGACCCTTGCTCATCGTCCCCCTCCGTTCCTCATAGCACTGGACCGCCGCGTCTTCGCGAGGGGTCGCGCGACTCGCGACCGCTTGGCCTTCGAGCGCGTAGCTGCGTACGTCCGTCTCGCCAGCGCCCTGCACGCCGGCCGCTTTCGCCTCGGCTTGGACTGACACCTCTTCAACGCCCTGCGCGAGCTTCTGCGCCCGCGTCAGCCCCCGTGGAACGACCTTCGGCGCCGCAGACGACGGCGAAAGATCGCCCGACCCAGTGAACGTCGCGCTCGAAGGCGCACCGAAAATCGCCGGCTGAGGCGAGGGCGCGGGCTTACACGAATCTCCCGTATCGCACGGCGGCGCCGGTTGGGCAGGCGCCGGCGCACAAGGCGATGAGGCGCTGCATTCGTGCGCGTCGTAAATGTCATAGCTCGTGTCGACATCCTGCGAGCTCAAACGCGAAGCGGTCAGGAAGAACACGTCTGAGCCCGTTTCGCTCGCATCCAGAAACGCCGATTCTTCCGCCGACGTCCCCGCCGAAATCAGAGCGACACAACCCTCGATCGCTTCGTCATACACATCGCCCGCGCTCTGCTGAGCGCTCCGACAGCTACCGAAGCCCTGCGGCTCGTACTCGTAAACATCCTGCGTGCCATCCACGTCGCCCGGCACAAGCGCATCGCTGCTGTTGAAGAACAGCCGACCGCTCGTCCGACAAATAACGCGACTGATACTGCGCGGCCGAGAGATTTTCCGACGTCCATCCAGGGATGTTCGCGGCCAACCACCGTTCGCGCCAGTTCTTCGCGAAGTCGACGATCTGTTCCTCATATCCATTCGTCCTCGTGAATGCCGGTCGGGCGCGCGCCGGTCGGGTCGCACGACGCGCACACCAGCCGGTTACTGCTCGCGTCATAGAGGAACACCTCCTCGTCCGGGCACGCCACTGCCGCATCGCGATTGTCATAGCCAGTCAAGCTCCGTTCAGACATAAACGCCAGATAGCGACCGTTAGGCGAGACACGCGAGGTCAGCTCATTGAGGTCTGACGTGCTGCCACCCCAACTCGGCCTGGTCTGCCCCGGAAATCGTCGCGACCAGGACCGGGGCCGTCCACGCGCCGGTTGTTTCGTCATAGCTCTCCAGATAGACATTGCACGTCTCGCGGGACGGTTCACTGCGTCCGTTCGCAGTTTCCTCGCTTTGAGCCTGCGCCGAGCGCGCCGTTTGCCACGAAATACACCGAGGTTCCGTCTTCGCTCGCGCCGATGACGCCGAGCACGTCCGCGCCTTCGCCTCCGTTCCCGTCCACTGTCAGGTCCGATCAGCTTGCCTGCGAGCGGGCTGCCGCTTGCGTGTCTGCTTCGAAGACATAGAGGTCCTCGGTCCCTGACGATCCCGCGGGGGCGACTGTCAGCTGGGCGGGGCTCGTGAAGAACACACGCGAGCCTTCGAGTTGGCAGTTTGATAGACGGCCTCAGTGTGTTCGGGTTCCGGGGCACCCTGCGCAGCGTCGATCTGGACTGTTTCTCGGCTTGACATGTCGCGCAGGTAGAGATGCGGACCTGCTGCTTCGAAGACGATGTGCGAGCCGTCGTTCGACACCGCGTGCCTGACGTCACCAGCTCCTCCGGATCCACGATCGCCCAAGCTAGCATCGGTGAATTCGCCGCCAGGCAGAACGCTGCCGGGCAGCAACTGACCCGCAGTCCACTCGTAGATCCCGCCGCCGTTGTCGCCCGATGCGGTAGCTGAGTTTCACGCCTTCGTCGGAGCGGAGGATCACATGGCTGAAGTCCGGCGTAGCAGTGACGAAGCTCACGCCGCCCGCACTTTCTCCATCGCCGCCGAATTTGGTCCCGGCTGGAACGTTTTCGGCGGTCACCAGAGCTTCGTAGGAACCGTCGGCCTTATGCAGGTAGATCGTCTTTTCAGAGCCTGGGGCCAACGGTGGTAGCGGTGTGTCGCCGACTGGTTCGACGAGGCCCACCGAGAGATTGGCGGAGAAGAGCTTGTATTCCGCAGAGTGGCCGACGGCTATGCCTGTCGGCCCTTCGTTGTGGGGAGTGGCGATGTCTTGCGTTTCCCAACTGCCGGGCGCCGTGCGGGTCGATATCGCCTGCGTGACTTCCAGCGAACGGCTGCCTTCGGGGTTGGCTGTTATCGGAGCGGTAGCGCTATAAGTGATCCCGTCGCCGTTTTCCGCTGCCTGAATGTCCGCGCCCTGTTCGTTGCCGATGGCGATCAGGCCCGCGCCCTGCTTGTTCGGAGGAGTGACGAGTTCCCAGGAGCGACCGTCGGGAAGCGAGGAGGCGGTGCTGGCCGTCTGGGTGGTGAACGTCCGTTCGGCGCCCGTTTCGCTTCCTAGTTCGTTGACGGCGACGACCCTGTAGTGGTACATGGTTTCCGGCGTCAGACCCTGTAGGCGAGCGCTCACGCTGCTCGCTTGGAAGCCGCTGCCCACTTCCGGTCCGGGCGGTGCGGGCAAATCGGTGCAGGCGGACGGCGCGCTCGAGCAACTGGCCGTGCCGTACTGGAAGTAATAGGTTGCCGCGGGGCCCCTCGGCTTGATCTGCGCGGTGAGCTCTGCGCTGCTGTCGGTGATTTCGAACTGGGACTCATCTTCGACGAGTGGTTTTGATTCCGGTTCCAACGCGAACACGTCGAGCTTGTCGGCAGCCGCGTCGGCGACAAAGACTTCGCCGGTTGTGGAATTGACCGCGATCCCGCTGCCCTTGGTCAAGTGTTCGGAGCCGAACTTCTCGACGAACGACCCGCTGGAGCTGAACCGTCCCACGGAGCCTTCGTTGTCCGCGTCGTCGATGTAGACTTCGTTGCTCGACAAATCGACAGCCACCGCACTCGGCACTTCCGACGAGCTGGGTGCCCTGAGCAAGCTGTCGAATTCTTCGACCAGGACTCCTCCGGCCTCATTGAGCTTAGAGATGCCAGCGAAGTACGTCTTGACATAGAGGTTGTCGCTCGAATCCACCGCGAACCCGGGGTTTGCTCCACCGAACTGCTGCGCTTCGCGGCTTGAGAGAAATTCGTTCGCTATGGCCCCGCTGAATTCGTCGATCGCCTTGTTGCCCTGATACACCCACAGCAGGCCGCCGGTATCCACTGCGATACCCTCGATTTCTTCGAGCTTCGAGCCTGAGGACGTTTCTGTGAGCTGGCCGATGTATTCCCCGGAGGAGCTGAACTTGTCGATAACTTCGTGGCCCACATCGGCGACATAAACGTCGCCGAACGACGGGCT
The DNA here is from genome assembly GCA_963715535.1 of uncultured Solirubrobacterales bacterium. Lineage (GTDB taxonomy): Bacteria > Actinomycetota > Thermoleophilia > Solirubrobacterales > Solirubrobacteraceae > Palsa-744. Next base: position 1,069,692 of record OY970251.1, read on the forward strand.
GCCCGGGTCGTTGTCCACCGCGATGCTGCTCGGGGATGAGAACCGGCCCGTCGGCGCAGGTTTCACTTCCACGATCGCGTCCGAGCCACTACCGTTGAATTCGCCTACGTAGACGCCCGCGGAGCTGAACCGCTCGACGCGATCGTTACCACGGTTGACGACGTACACGTCGCCGCTCGATTCGTTCACGGCAACCCCATCCGGTTCGGAGAACTGGCCGTTGCCCGAACCTGAGCTCCCGAACGAGCTGCTAAAGACGTGCCCCCTCGCCGCCAGCGCCGGCGTCGCGGACACTGCCGTTAGCGCCACCAGCGCGCAGAGCATGGCAAGAGGAGCCAATATTAGTCTACGAGCATTCATGAAACCCATCCCCTCCTAGAGAGCGATCCACACGAAACCCACGGGACCGCGGGCATGACAAAGCCGCCGCAGACGCACGATCCGCGGCGACGAAGAACAAGAAGCTGAAAGCGCGACTCTTACGCGCGAGTACCCCATTGTGGGGCACGAGTGACCAAGCCGAGCTTCGTGCCCGGCAAAGCGGTGGTTCTGGCCCGAACCTAGCTGAGAGCCAGCCCGGCCAGAGAGAGAGAGAGAGAGAGACGTGTCAGCGACGCTGACACGTCCTATAAAGGGCCGTCCAGCGGCACACGGACTCTCAAGCACGTTATTCCCCAATGAAACCACGCGAAATGCAACTCCCTCTCAGAAGCGACCCGGTCCCTCTCCCAAGGGCCCTGCTTACGTTCAGTGTCGACCAACAAGGACCGACCCAAAACCCGACCTTATGTTTGGTAGACGCCCCGTGCGGAACGACCACATGGGTACCTTATACCAAAGCCGATGCAAAAGTCAACCCCCCCTCTTTGCGGAGTCGACCGGGGCCTAGCCTCCGGGCCTCAGATCACGTGAATCCTGAGGTTGCCGTTGACGGCAGTCGCGATCCGCATCAAGTCGTCAGGGTCGCTTGTCACAACGAGATCGTCACGCGCGAGCGCGGTTACGACGACGACAGCGTCGACCAGGTCGCTCGACCCACTCTTCGCCAGCGCGGAGCCGGCGGCCCGTGCCCCGGCCTCAGTCAACGACTCCACGCGGCAGCCGAGCAAGAGCCGCGAGAGTTGTGCTTGTGGCCCACCTCGCCAGACCTGGCCGAGCACGCCGGCCGACACGGTCAAGGGTTCCTTGCGGTCGAGCGTGCGCAAGTGCAACGCCCATATCGAGCGTGAACCTCGCTCAGCGGCGATGAGCGCCCCGGCGTCGTAGGTGACACCGCTCACTTACGATGGCCGACGCCATGTGCGTTCAGCACCGCGTCTGCCGCGGCAAGCTCTTCAGCACTCAGAGGACCGAACTCGGCCTCCCATTCGGCGACTGCGGCCTTACCCTCGTCGATTCGGAGCGCGTTGCGGGACGCCTCGTTGAGCCAGGCAGACAGGCTGATGCCCCTGCGCTCAGCGGACTGCCGCGCAGCTTGAGCCACGGGCTCTTCAAGCGCTATGGAAAGCTTGGTAGCAGCCACAAGCACACGGTAGCACCACGCTCCTACCGATCGCAAGTCCGTCGGAGCTACGCAGCGGAGCCAGTTATCGAGATCGACCCAAAGCGTTTGTAGTGCATACCAGTCTGGTATGCTTGGCGCATGTCCCAGATCGCGGTGCGTTTGACCGAAGGCGAATTGAAGACGCTGGACTCGGCGGTGGCCGAGGGCTCATTCCGGACGCGGGCGGAGGCCGTAAGGGCCGGCATCCGGCTGCTCGGCAGCGCATCGCGCGAGTCGCGTATCGCGGCCTCCTATCGCGACGCTTACGCCGCCCCGCTCACTGAGGATGAGACACTGATGCTCGACGCCGCGGCTGTACTGGCCGGCGAAGCGCTCGCGTGATAGCGCGAGGCGAGGTCTGGGACGCAGACCTCGGCGCGATCGTTCGCCCTGTGGTCGTCGTCACCCGCGAGGTGGCGATACCCGTCCTCGGCCGACTGAGCTGTGTCGCGGTCACGAGCAAGGTGCGCGACCACGTCGCCGAGGTAGGGTTGACCCGCGCTCACGGTGTCGACGAGCCAAGCGTGGCCAACTGCGATTGGATCGTCAATGTCGCCAAGGACCGCCTGATCCGCCGTCGCGGAACGCTCGACCCGGTCACGCTTCGACATCTGAACGCGGCGCTCGTGCTCGCAATGGGACTCGATACGTAGCCTCACGCCGCTCGGCCGGCCCTGAGCGCGGTGTCACCGAGGATCCGGTTGGAACCCCCGCTTGATCCACTCGCGATATGCGTTGTAGAAGGCCGTGAAGTTCTCGGCGACAAGCCTCGCCGACTCGTGCACCTGCTCGGCCGTGGCCGTCGCGTATTCGTGGACCAGCATGCGTCGCAGTTCTCGCAGCCGTTGCAGACGACCGGTCAGCTCACCCGAAAGGACACCGGCCTCGCGCAAGGCTTCAAGGTCCCGTCGCGCGTTCGTATCGTCTCTGCGCCCACGAAGCTCGGCAAGCTCCAGGCCGAAGGCAGCCAGCTCGGCGATGTAGTTGTAGAGCTGATCCACGCCTCGCTCGACCGCCTTGACGCGGTTGAGCTCCGCCGGATCCTCCGAGGCATACGCCTTGCGAAAGGCGTCCAGCTCGAAGTCATCTTCAAACTCAGCCATCGCCGCGCGCAGCGCGAGCAAGTGGCGCCGCACGTCGCTCATCCGATCTCGGATCTTGGCCTTGAGCGCCCTGGCGCGCTCCGGGTCATTGGCCTCCAGGGGAGCTGAAGTCGGGTTAGCCGCGGTCACGAGAGGAGATCGTCAAGTTCGAGCCCGTCCAGTGACTCCGGCAACGACCTTTCCACGCGACGGGCGAGCCGCCGCCACTTTCCGGTCGTCTCTCGCAAGCCGGACCAGTGACCCCCTCGGTCAATCAGCACACGCCCCTGCTCGATGATGTCGGTCATGAGCACGGGCGAATTTTCGGCATCGGTCAGCCGTATCAGCTGCACATCGCGACCTAGACGGAATGAGAGTCGTTCTGTGAGCGCCACGACCCTTCCAATGCTCGGATCGTCGAGGACCGTGAGCACGTCCACATCGGAGTCCTCGTAGTCGTCGCCTTTAGCTATCGAACCGAACAACACCGCGAGCCTGACGTTGGGCTCTGTCCGCAGTGCCTCACGCAGCATGTGCAGCAATCCCCAATGACTACGTAGATACGCCTCCTCATGGAAGGGGACTCGAAAGCGGCGTGGGCTGATGCGCTCTCCCCGAATCAGGCCCTCGGCAGCAGCTCGTTTGAGCGTGCGCTCGGGAATCGACAGCTCGGATGCCGCTTGTCGCAGGGATTCCATAGTATGGCCGATATCTTAGCTTGGTATGGCCGATAGATCAACCTGGCATGGCCGATCAGCGTCAAACGACCACGGGTACGAACAGCAAATCCAAATAAAAGGAGCGCTGACGGCGCTAAACGACGGGAACAGCCGGGTGCGCCGGAACAGGCAGCGCATACCCCCGCGCCCGCGCCCGCTCGGCCCCGGCGCGGCGCTCGGCCTCAAGCGCGTACAGATAGTCGTCGAAGTCCACCTGGATCGTGTGGCGCTTGGATGCGACGTAGCGTTTGCGCATCGCGGCCTGGTCGGAGGCGATGTCGCGCCGCACGTCGGCCGGCGCGGGCAGCGCGTACTCCCCGCGCAGATGGTCGCCCACCCAGGCGCCCTGGGCCTCGGCCAGCGGCATGATCGCGCCGAGCGGCTGCAGCAGGCCGATGAAGAACAGGCCGGGGATGTCGGGATGGAACACGCGCCGGAACAGCTCGATGTGGTTGTCGGGCGCGGCGAGGAAGTCCGTCGTCGAAGAACGGGAAGGTGATCTTGTAGCCGGTGCAGTACACGACCACGTCGGCGTGCACCTCGCTGCCGTCGGCGAAGCGCACGCGGTCGCCCTCGAGCGATGCGATGTTCGGCTTCGGCGCGATCGTGCCGTGCGCGATGCGGTCGAGGATGCGCCCGGAGACCGTCGGATGGGCCTCGCCGAACTTGTGGTCGGGCTTGGGCAGGCCGTAGCGCTCCGGCGATCCGGTCAGCGTCTTGATCGTCTGGTGGATCATGCGCTGGCGGATCTTGAACGGGATGCGCGGGTTGTTGGGCAGCTGGTCCACCGGCTTGCCGAACACGTACTTGGGGATGATCCACGCGCCTTTGCGCGCCGCCAGATAGGTGTTGGCGGCCACATAGGAGGACTCCACGGCGATGTCCATCGCCGAGTTGCCCATGCCGAGCACCACCACGTCCTTGCCGGCGAAGATCGAGTTGTCCACGTAGGAGTGCGCGTGCATCTGCGTGCCCTCGAACGTATCGGCGCCGGGGAACGCGGGTTCGGGCCAGCGCTGGTCCCAGTGGTGGCCGTTGGCCACCAGCAGCGCGTCATACGCGCGCGTCTCGCCCGTGTCGAGCTTGATCTCCCACACCCCGTCCTCACGCTTGCGCGCGTGCTCCACGCCGGTCTCGAACGTGATGTGCTCGCGCAGGCCGAAGTGGTCGACGTAGCCGTTGAAGTACTCCTTGATGTGCGTGTGGTGGGGGAAGTCGGGATAGACTTCGGCATCGGGTAGTCCGCGTAGGCCATCCGCTCGCGCGAGACGTTGATGAACAGGTCGCGGTAGGCGGCCGACATCCCGTTGCTGTTGCCGAACACCCAGTTGCCGCCGACCTGGTCGGACTTCTCAAAGCAGTCGAACGGGATCCCGCGTTCGCGCAGCGCCTTGACGACGGCGATGCCCGAGGAGCCGGCGCCGATGACGCAGACGCGCGGGAGGGCGCTCGGCGTGGCGCTCCCGTCGCTCGCGGCGGCGTCCCGTTGACAGATCGCGCTCGTATCGTCACTCGCCAGACCACAAGCGGAGCGTCGTCGAGCACATGTTGGCCGGGCGGCCAACGTGGAGCCTTGCTACCCGGCGGGGATGCCCGGCCCGACGTGCTGCGGCGGCCCCTCGGGGCCTTCGTCGGCGTCGGCGTGGCCCGCGACGCCCTCGTCGTGAGACACGCTGGCGCTCGCGACGCCGTTGCGTAGTCCCGCGAGGTAGCGGTCGACCATCCGCGCGCACTGACGACCCTCGTTGATCGCCCACACGATCAGCGACTGCCCGCGGCGCGCGTCGCCGGCGGCGAACACTCCCTCCACCGAGGTGGTGTAGGGCTTCACGGCCTTGACGTTGCCGCGCGGGTCCTTCTCCACGCCAAGCTGGTCGAGCAGCGACTGCTCGGGATCCAGGAAGCCCATCGCCAGCAGCACGAGCTGAGCGGGCAGCTCGCGCTCGCTGCCGGGCACCGGCGCGAACGGCGGCGCGGGCTCGGCCTGGGCGATGTGCAGCGCCGCCACGTTGCCGTGCATCGTCGCCGGAGAAGTGGGTGGTGGTGACCGAGTAGTCCTGCTCGCCCACCGCCGCGGTCGCGGGCCTCCTCCATCGCGTAGTGAGAGCGGTACTTCAGCGGCCACTCGGGCCACGGCGTGCGCGTCGTCGGGGCGGTGCTCGGGCGGCTCGGGCAACAGCTCGAGCTGCACGATCGAAGCGGCGCCCTCGCGCAGCGAGTTGCCCACGCAGTCGGCGCCGGTGTCACCGCCGCCGATCACGACCACGTGCTTGCCGGCGGCGCGTGATCGGCTCGCCCGACGGCGGGCTGCGGGCACGCTCGGCTCGGGGCCGTACTCGCTCGCGACGAAGCGGTTGCGCTGGTAGAGGTAGTCCATCGCGAAGTGGACTCCCGTCAGCTCGCGTCCGGGGACCGGCAGGTCGCGCGGCACGCGCGAGCCGGTCGCCAGCACGACCGCGTCGAAGCGCTCGCGCAGCTCCTCGCACGCTCACATCGACGCCGACATCGACGCCGCAGCGCAGCTCCACGCCCTCGGCGACCAGCTGCTCGACGCGCCGCTGCACGACCGTCTTCTCGATCTTGAAGTCGGGCACCCCGAAGCGCACCAGCCCACCGGCGGCCTCGTCGCGCTCGAACAGCGTCACGCTGTGGCCGACGCGGCGCAGCTGCTGGGCGGCGGCCATGCCCGCGGGACCGGAGCCGACGACCGCCACCGACTGGCCGGTCTCGTGCTTGGGAGGCTCGGGCTCCACCCAGCCCTCCTTGAAGGCGCGGTCGATGATCGCGAGCTCGATCTGCTTGATCGTGACCGCGTCGCCCTCGCGGATCTCGAGCACGCACGCCGCCTCGCACGGCGCCGGGCACAGCCGGCCGGTGAAGTCGGGGAAGTTGTTGGTGGCGTGCAGCTGGGCGATCGCCTCCTGCCAGCGGTCGCGGTAGACGAGGTCGTTCCAGTCGGGGATCAGGTTGCCCAGCGGACAGCCGTTGTGGCAGAACGGCACGCCGCATTCCATGCAGCGCGCGCCCTGGTCGCGCAGCTCCTCGCACGGGGCGCTCCAGCGACGAACTCCTGGTAGTCGTGCGCGCGCTCGCGCGGATCGCGATAGGCGATCCCGTGGCGCTCGATTTGCAGGAAGCCGCCGAGCTTGCCCATCAGACGGCGACTCTCTCGGGCTCGCCGGCACGCGCGGGCACCGATCGCGTCGAGCCGGCGCGTAGCCGGCGCCGACCGCCGGCCACTCGGCGCTGCGGCGGCCGCTGCCCGCCTCGCGCTTCGGCCAGCTCGCGCAGCACGCGCTTGTAGTCGTGGGGCATCACCTTCACGAACGCGCCCGCCGCCAGCAGCTGCTCCCAGCGCGCGAGCACGTCGCGTGCGACAGGCGAGTCGGTGCGCTGCTCGTGCTCCTCGATCATCGCGCGCAGCTCGATCGCGTCGGCCTCGGCGAGATCTCCTCGAAGCCGACCATGCCCATGTTGCAGCGCGCGGGGAAGCTCCGTCCTCGTCGAGCACGTAGGCGATCCCGCCGCTCATCCCGGCGGCGAAGTTGCGGCCGGTGGGGCCGAGCACGACCACGCGCCCGCCGGTCATGTACTCGCAGCCGTGGTCGCCCACGCCCTCCACGACCGTCCAGGCGCCCGAGTTGCGCACGCGCGAAGCGCTCGCCCGCGAGGCCCCGGAAGAAGGCGCGCCCGGCGGTCGCGCCGTAGAGCACGGTGTTGCCGACGATCACGTTCTCCTGCGCGACGAAGTGCGACGCCATGCTCGCGCGGCGGGCGCACCGCGAGCACACCGCCGGAGAGTCCCTTGCCGGCGTAGTCGTTGGCGTCGCCCTCCAGCGTCGAAGGTGACGCCGGGCGCCAGCCAGCCGCCGAAGCTCTGTCCGGCGGAGCCCTCGAAGTCGACCACGATCGAGTCGGGCGGCAGGCCCTTCGCGCCACGCGCCCGCGCGATGTGGCTCGAGAGGATGCCGCCGACACAGCGGTTGACGTTGCGGATCGGCAGCTCGATCTCCACGTGCGCGCCTTGAGCCCTCGCGCGATCGCGTCGGTGCGCACCGCTTGCCCGTCGCTGCCGGCAGTCCCAGCGACAGGCGCAGCCTCGATGACCGCGCGCGAGCGCTCGACGAGCTCCCAGTCCAGCGCGTCCTCGAGCACCGCCGGCGGCGGCCTTCACGCGCCGGCGCGGCGCGTCCTCGCGGCAGCTCGATGTGGGCCAGGATGTGGGTGAGGTCGACGCCACGCGCCTTCCAGTGCTCGATCGCGTGCTCGGCGCCGAGCAGGTCGACGCGGCCGATCGCCTCATCCAGCGTGCGCAGACCCAGCGAGGCGAGGATCTCGCGCACTTCCTCGGCCACGAAGAAGAAGAAGTTCACCACGTGCTCGGGGCGTGCCCTTGAAGCGCTTGCGCAGCTCGGGGTCCTGGGTGGCGATCCCCACCGGGCAGGTGTTCAGATGGCAGGCGCGCATCATGATGCAGCCGGTCGCGATCAGCGGCGCCGGTGGAGAAGCCCATCTCATCCGCGCCGAGCATCGCGGCGATCACCACGTCGCGGCCGGTCTTCAGCTGGCCGTCGGTCTGCACCACGATCCGCGAGCGCAGATCGTTGAGCAGCAGCGTCTGCTGGGTCTCGGCCAGGCCGATCTCCCACGGGATGCCGGCCGCCTGGATCGAGGACAGCGGCGAGGCGCCCGTGCCACCGTCGTGGCCGGCGATCAGCACGCGGTCGGCGTTGGCCTTCGAGACGCCGGCGGCGACCGTGCCGACGCCGACCTCGGAGACGAGCTTGACCGACACCTGCGCCTCGGGTTGGAGCAGCGCAGGTCGTAGATCAGCTGCTTGAGATCCTCGATCGAGTAGATGTCGTGGTGGGGCGGCGGGGAGATCAGCCCCACGCCGGGCGTGGTGTGGCGGATCGAGCCGATGTAGGCGTCGACCTTGTGCGCCGGGCAGCTGGCCGCCCTCGCCGGGCTTTGCGCCCTGGGCCATCTTGATCTGCAGCTCATCCGCGTTGACGAGGTAGTGGATCGTCACGCCGAAGCGCCCCGAGGCGACCTGCTTGATCGCCGAGCGGCGGCGGTCGCCGTTGGCGTCGGGCGTGAAGCGCGCCGGGTCCTCCCCACCCTCGCCCGTGTTCGAGCGCCCGCCGAGGCGGTTCATCGCGATCGCGAGCGTCTCGTGGGCCTCGCGGGAGATCGAGCCGAGGCTCATCGCGCCGGTGCAGAAGCGCCGCACGATCTCCTTGGCCGGCTCGACCTCCTCCAGCGCGATCGGCTCGCGACGCCTCGGTCGTCCGATCTGAGCAGGCCACGCAGCGTGGCCTTGCGCGCCGCGTCCTCGTTGACCGCCGCCGCATACTCGCGGTACTTCTGGAAGGCGGGGCTCTCGCGCGCCTCGGCGCCGGCCTGCGCGTCGCCACCCAGAGCCGCGGTGACGTTGCCGTTGGCCGAGCGCACCGCGTGCTGCACGAGCGCGATCGTCTCAGGGTTCCACATGTGGTGCTCGCCGTCGCGCCGCCATGCATACACGCCGCCGACCGGCAGCAGCGTCGTCGTGCGGTGCCGGATACGCACGCGCGTGGCGCTCGAGCGCCTCGGTCGCCAGCACCTCCAGGCCGACGCCGCCGATACGCGAGGCGGTGCCGGTGAAGTGACGGTCGATCAGCTCGCGGCTCGAGGCCCACCGCCTCGAAGATCTGCGCGCCGCGGTAGGACTGGATCGTGGAGATGCCCATCTTCGAGATCGTCTTCAAGAGGCCCTTGCCGATCGCCTTGACCGTGTTGCTGGCGGCCTCCTCGGCGTGAGCGGCGCCGGCGCTGCGCCGTTGGCGTCCGCGGCGGCACGCACGATGCGTCCTTGAGCGACGAGCTCATCGAGCGTCTCGAGCATCACATAAGGATTGATCGCGCTGGCGCCGTAGCCGATCAGCGTGGCGAAGTGATGGACCTCGCGCGGCTCGCCCGACTCGAGCACGATGCCGGCGCGCAGACGCGTGCCCTCGCGCACGAGATGGTGGTGCACGGAGGAGACCGCCAAGCAGCGAGGGGATCGGCGCCCGCCCGGGGCCCAGCAGCCGGTCGGAGAGGATGATGATGTTGACGCCCTCGCGCGATCGCCTCGTGCGCCTGCTCGCAGACTGCGCGCGAGCGCGCGCTCCATCCCGGCCGGCCCTCCGACGACGGGCCAGGTGATGTCGAGCGTGCGCGAGGAGAACACGTCGTGAGAGATGTGGCGCAGCGTCTCGAGCTCGCGGTTGAGCAGGATCGGCTGGTCGAGCACCAGCTTGTGGGCGTGCTCGGGCGTCTCGTCGAACAGGTTGCGCTCGGTGCCGAGGCTGGTCGAGAGGCTCATCACGATTTCCTCGCGGATCGGATCGATCGGCGGGTTGGTGACCTGCGCGAACAGCTGCTTGAAGTAGGAGAACAGCGGCGGCGCCTGGTCGGAGAGCACCGCCAGCGAAAGGTCGTTGCCCATCGAACCGATCGGCTCGGCTGCCTCGCGCGCCATCGGCTCGAGCAGCACGCGCAGGTCCTCCTGGCTGTAGCCGAACGCGCGCTGGCGACGGTGCAGCGGCTGGTCTGAGAGCGTGACCTGCTCGGAGGGCTCCATCTCGGCGAAGCGCACCGCGTTGCGTGCGTACCACTCGCCGTAGGGCTGCTGCGTGGCGATCTGGTGCTTGACCTCGCCGTCGTCGACGACGCGACCCTGCTCGAGATCGACCAGGAACAGCTTGCCGGGCTGCAGCCGTCCGAGACGCACGACCTCCTCGGCCGGCACGTCGAGCAGGCCGATCTCCGAGCCGAGCACGACGTGACCGTCCTTGGTTATCACCCAGCGCCCAGGGCGCAGGCCGTTGCGGTCGAGCGTGGCGCCCACCACGCGCCCGTCGGTGAAGGCGACCGAGGCGGGCCCGTCCCACGGCTCCATCAGGCAGGAGTGGAAGGCGTAGAAGCCCTTCAGCTCCTCGGGCAGATCGCCGCGATTGCGGTATGCCTCGGGGATCATCATCATCACCGCGTGGGGTAGCGAGCGACCGGCGAGCATCAGCAGCTCGAGCACGTTGTCGAACGTGGCCGAGTCGGAATTGCCCTGTGTCACGACCGGCAGGATCTTCGCCAGGTCCTCGCCGAACAGCTCGCTCGACAGCTCGGACTCGCGCGCGCGCATCCAGTTGACGTTGCCCTTCACCGTGTTGATCTCGCCGTTGTGGCAGATCACGCGGTAGGGGTGCGCGAGCTCCCAGCTGGGGAAGGTGTTGGTGGAGAAGCGCGAGTGCACCAGCGCCAGCGCGCTCTTGCAGCGCTCGTCCTGCAGATCGGGATAGAACGCCGCGAGCTGATAGCTGATCAGCATGCCCTTGTAGTTGATCGTGCGCGAGGAACTGGAGGCGACGTAGAAACCGCTGTGCGCATCCTGAGAGGCGGCGACGGCCTGCTCGACAACGCGCCGGATCACATACAGCTTGCGCTCGAAGGCATCCTGGTCAAAGTCTCGCTCCTGCTCGGCGCCGACGAACAGCTGGCGGATCGCCGGGCGCGCGGCGGCGGCTGTGGCGCCGGTGTGCTCCGGGCGCACCGGCACGTCGCGCCAGCCGATCAGCCGTTGGCCCTCCTGCGCGACGGTGCGCTCGAGCAGCGACTCGATCTCGCTCGCGAGCCGGCCGCTCGGTCGGCAGGAAGCACATCATCACTCCGTAGCGACCCGCGGGCGGCAACTCGAAGCCCGACTACCGCACGCAGCAGCTCGTCGGGCATCTGCATCAGGATCCCCGCGCCGTCGCCGGTGAGCGGATCGGCCCCGGAGGCGCCACGATGCTCGAGGTTCTCGAGCGCCGTGAGCGCGCGCGTGACTACCTCGTGGGTCGGCCCGATTGTCCAGGCGCGCGACCATGCCCACACCGCATGCATCGTGCTCGTAGCGGGGGTCGTAGAGTCCAGCGGCCTGTGATGGCATTGTATGCGAAGTCATGTGAGTGCTCCCGTTGGACGACGCGTCCCCTGGGACTGCGACGCGTTCACGGGCGTGGGGGGTCGGCACCTGAGGCGGAGCTGAAAGGGTAGCATCGCGAGCGCCGCGGATACACACTCCAATCTGTCTTGGAGGTGTGGAATCCGTCCTCTGCGGGCATCATCATTGACGAGATCGCAAAGCAACATCGGCACGGCCAACGGCCATGGAGAGGCAATGGAGCCGGATATGGAGCTCACGCTCGCGGCACGAGCGGAGAACATCGCAATAGTTCGGCACGCGCTCGGGGGCCTCGGCGAGGCCTTTGCGGTGCCCGAGCAGAAGCTCTCAGACGTCCGCCTCGCGGTGACGGAGGCGTGCGCCAATGTGGTCGTGCACGCCTATCCCGAGGGCCAGGAGGGCCCAATGGAGGTCGTGGCAAGCATGCGTGACGGTAGCCTCACGGTGCTCGTGCGCGACTGGGGACGCGGGATCGGACCGCGCCCTGACAGCCCCGGGTTGGGGCTCGGCCTGTCGTTGATAGCCGCACTGGCCGAGCAGCTACAGCTGGGACACAACGACAAGGAACACACGGAGGTGCGGATGACCTTTGTGCTCCCCGACAGTCTGCCGGGTGTGGACGTTTCGACGGACATGGGCGTTGCGCCGGCGGTGAGCCCTCAACCCCGCATGAACGGCGACCGCGCGTGAACGGACAAGCGGCGCATCCGCGCGAGCAAGCCACCGGCAACGTGACGCACGTGCGTGTCAGCAGTGGCCCGCTCATGGGCCCGGTGCTGTGGCGAGTCGTGTCGATGGTTCTGGCCCGTGCGGACTGGCCGATGGACCGCCTCGACGAGGCACTGCTGGTGTGTGACGCACTGTGCGCGCATGCCCCCGCTCACACGAGCGACGGGCGACTGACCTTCAGCGTTGAGGCCGACGAGCAGGAGGCCGAGCTGCGCGTACAGCGACCTCACGAGCGAAGGCGCCGGTGCGCTCGTGCGGGATGCGATCCTGCCGGTCGTGGGCAACGTGCTCGAGCGGATCGCCGAGCGCGGTGTCGATCGAGCCGGAGGATCACGGCGGCGGCTCGCAGTTGGTGCTGACGCTCGGCTCTAGCTGACCTGCTCGAGGCTCGCTTCCAGCGCCTCCATCAGATCGGGCGACTCGGGCGGCGGCTCGGCTTCGCTTTCCAGTGGCAGCGGCTCGCCGGCGGCCTTGCGGTCGACCAGATCGAGCACCGCCTCGCGGAAGGTGTCCTGGTACTTGTCGATGTCGAACGGCTCGGCGATCGACGCCACGAGCCTGCGTGCGACGTCGAGCTCGCGCTCGCTCGAGCTCGACCTCGGGTCCTTCCAGCTCGCGCAGACCGACCGTCGGTTTGACCTCTTCGCTGTAGTTCATCGTGACCATCAGCAGTGCGTTCTCGCGCGAGCGGATCGCCGACGAGCCGTTCTTTGGAGCGCATCACCATGCGCCCGATCGCGACCTTGCCGGTGTCGCTCATCGCACTGCAGCAGCAGCTGGTAGGAATGAGCGCCGCCCGCGACCCGGGACCAGATGGTAGGGATGGTCGAAGTAGATCGGGTCGATTTCTTCCAGGTCCACGAAGTCCTCGACCTGGATCGTGCGCGTGAACAGCGGTTCGAGGGCCGCCAGCTCGCGTGCCTCGACCGGCACATAGCGGTCTGGCGCTATCTCATAGCCGCGGACGATCTCCCCGAGAGGGATCTCTTCCCCGTCGAGCGAGCACACGTGCTTCTGGTGGATGCGCCCGCTGTCAAGCGAGTGGATCTGATGGAAGTGCACTGTCTTGCGCGTGACCGCGCTGTACAGCCTCACCGGCATGCTGACCAGCCCGAAGCTGAGAGTCCCCATCCACATTGCCCTTGGCATTTGGATATATCTTGACCATAGAGGGGACATTGTCAAATCCATCTGTCAACCAATAGGCTCGGCTCCGGCACGCAGGCGCGCAAGCGCCTGACGGATCAAGCGCGATACCTGCATCTGGGAGACGCCGATCCGCTCGCCGATCTCCGCCTGGGTGAGGTCGTCGCGGAAGCGGAGCCTCAACACGGTGCGCTCGCGCTCGGTGATACGCATCATCAACAAGTCGAGCATCGCCCGCTCCTCGGCTCGCTCGAAGCCGCTGTCATCGCTCCCAAGCGTCTCGGCGACGCTCTGAGTCTCTTCATCGCGGCCCGAGCGCGGCGCGTCGAGCGAGCTGGCCCGATAGGAGCCCATCGCCTCGAGCGCCTCCAGCACCTGCTCCTCGGAGACGCCCACGGCGCGTGCGATCTCACCAACCGAGGGGGAGCGACGTTGCCCCAGCGACAATCTCGTGACCGTCTGGTCCACCCGCAACGCGAGCTCCTGCAGGTCACGCGGAACTCGCACCGACCACGTGCGGTCGCGGAAGTGACGCTTGAGCTCACCGAGGATCGTCGGCACCGCGTAGCTCGAGAACATCACCTCGCGCGAGCAGTCGAAGCGATCGACGGCCTTCAACAGGCCGATCGAGGCGACCTGAACAAGGTCTTCGATCGGCTCGTCGGTGTGCTGATAGCGACGCGCCAATCGGCGTGCAAGCGGCAGATAGCGCTCGATCAAGAGCTCACGCGCATGAGCGTCTCCGTCGATACGCACGCGCGCGAACAGCTCGAGGTCGGACGGGCTGGGCAGCACCTGGGTCGCCGCCGTCGCCGCCGCTGATCTGTCGGTCGCCGTCAACATCAGCTCCTCCTCTGCCTCGTTGCCCCGCCTAATTGCAAGGGCAAACGATTCAACCGTCCAGACTAGCCCCTATTTCGTCAGATTCCAATGTGGCGGACCGCGCGGTCATTGTGCGGGTTTCCCCCCAGGAGCACAGCCCTCCGCGTCCGGGGCACGTGAGGCAGATTCCGCGATGTGGAGAGTCGGTGACGGCAAACCCTCTGGAGCGTGCTCGCGCGAGGCGCGAGCACAGCTGCTCACGCAGGCTCTCTCTTTCCCCTGAGACAAACCGGGCCGAGACCCATTCCGCGGGGCGTTCCAGAAACCAGTGGGCCACCTCGACCTCAACCGCGCCGTCTTCGATCGCGGCAAGCGCGTACAGCAGTCGCTGAAAGCCGTAGTCGCGCAACACCAACCGCTCCAGGTCCTCGCCGACGACGAGCCGATCGCTCTTGTAGTCGACGATCGTGCTCGTCCCCGTCCGGGCGCACTACGACCAGGTCGAGCACACCCGTCACCAGCGGCTCCTCGGCACCCACCGAGAAGCTGAACGGCTGCTCGGCGCGAGTGCGACCCATCGCGCGAAGCTCCCGTGCGGGCCCCGCTGCCAGCGCTCCGCCGATCAAAGCCGCGATCTCCCCGCGCTCCTCGGGCCCGACCTTGGCACCGATCCGCTTGGCGACGAGCGCCACGTCCCGCTCGGAGGGCGCACGCGGGCGTGTCCAGTCGATCGACTCGAGCAGGATATGGACGATCGTCCCGCGCACACGTGCGTCGAGCCCCACCTCCTCGCTGCCGGGCCGCCCAGGATGCGCCGCCGCGCGATTCTCGGGAAGCCGCAGTACCCGTTCGAGGTAGTAGCGATAGCCACAGCGCTCGAGCTCTGTCAGCGAGGTGTAGCTCATGGTCGCGTCGGGGTCCGACAGCGGTTGGGGATCCGACATCGGGTGGGGATCCGACCGGGCCGCTCGCGCCCCATGCGGCTTCGTCGATGAGCCCGGCTGCTTGCCGGCCACCTCCAGGGGCTCTCGGGTGCGATCCGTGTTCTCGCCCGCCGGCGCTGAGTTGAAGACGCAACGCACACGCAGCCCGCCTCCGGCCTCAACCGTGAGCGCACGCTCAGGGCGCTGCTTGGATGCCGCGAGCTTCGGCGCGTCGCTCACGAGCGCGGGCGCCAGCCACGCGATCGGCGCCATTCCCGGCTTCGGCGCCGGCCAGCGATCGAACGCGACCGCGCCGCTCAGCAGCAAGCGATTCTGGGCGCGGGTGCACGCCACATACAGGACACGATCCTCCTCCTCAACCTGTGCGGCCTGTCGCGCGTCGCGCAGCTGCTCGTAGTCGAGCGCGGACGTCGGCTCGGGATCTCCGAGCACGATCAGCCGCAACCCCACGCGCCCACCTGCTTGCGCCCCCTGGGGCGCGCCTTCGACCAGCAGGTCGGGTACCCGTAGATTCGGCTCGCGCCCAAGGTCCGCGACGCACACGACCGGGAACTCCAGTCCCTTGGCCGCGTGGATGCTCATCAGACGCACCGCGTCGAGCTCTCCCTCTCCGCCGGGCGCATCGGCCTCACGCCCGATTTCCGCGTGCGCGACGTGGTCCAGAAACCCACGCACGTCGCGTCCCTCCCGCGCTTCGAAGCGCCGCGCCATGCTCAGGAGCTTGTGGATGTTGGCGAGCCTTCGCTCGCCCCATTCGAGCGAGAGCACGTGCGAGTCGTAGCCGGTTGCCGCCACGGCCCGTCGCAACAGCTCGGCGATCGGGTGCAGAGCCATCGCCGCGCGCTCGGCGCAGAGCAACTCGCGAAACGCCGCCACCCGCTCGCGATCGGGCACGGGAAGCACGCCGTCCAGCTCGGAGGCGCCCTCGCCGATCGTCTGCCACACGCCGCGACGCCGCGCACGAGCGACGCTTGCGATCAGCGCCAATCCGTCGCTGGAAAGGCCCACCAGCGGCGAGGCGAGCACGGAGTAGAGCGCCGGCTCATCGAGCGGGTTTGCGAGCATCTTCAGCCACGCGAGCAGGTCGCCGATCTGCTGGTGGCCCCAGAAGCCTCCCACCCCCGCGAGCGTGGACAGGCCGTGAGCGCGAAGCGCACCCTCGTACACGGGCAGATCGCCAAGCGAGCGCAGCAGCACCACAACCTCTCCCGCCCCCGCCTGCCCACTCGCGACCAGCTCGGCCACCCGAGTGGCAAGCAGGCCCGCTTCGGCCCGGCGCCAGGGGGTCGCCTCGGGCAGGCCATCCAGCTCCCGCTCGACGGGCACGCCGTCCCAGCCTCGCTTGTCGGTGAGCAGCAGCTCGACTATCGGCTCCGCGGGGTCCCTGGCGGGCGAGTCGATCGAGTCCTCATGCGAGGCGTCCCCCAGATCCAGATTCTCACGGCCCGCCCGCAGCGCCGTGAAGCGCTCGCCCATGCGCCGCGCGAAGATGCGCTCGACCGCCGCGAGTATCGCCGGGCGGCTGCGAAAATTGCGCGTCAGCGCGAGGCTCGCACCCTGCTGGGCAAGACGCGCATGACGCTCGCGAAAGAGACCGACGTTGGCGTGACGAAAGCTGTAAATCGATTGCAGCTGGTCGCCGACGGTGAACAGGTTGTCTCGGTCCAGTGCGGCGAGGATCTCCAGCTGGCGCGGATTTGAGTCCTGAAACTCGTCCACCATCAGCAGCTGGAAGCGCTCGGCCCACGCTTCGCGAACGTCCTGGCGGCGCAGCAGCAGTCCGCGCGCGTCCAACTCCAGATCGTCGAAGTCGAGTGCTCCACGCGCTTGCTTGCGTTGCGCATAGGCGACATCGAAGCCCCCCATCAGCTCGCCGATCAGCCCACACGCACGCGCTGCCCGCTCCTCGCGCAATGCCACCGACTCTCCTTGAACGGCCCCCTCTGGCAACTCGGACCCGTCGCGAGGACCTTGCCGCGGGGACGGCAGCCGTGGCTCGCGCTGGCCCTGACTGCGCAATTGCGCGTAGGCTCCAAGCACCATCGTGCGCAACGGATCGGCGCCGTAGGCCGCCACGAGATCGACCGCCTCCGCGCGTTCCCCATCCAGAAAACCCGCAAGCGCATCGCTGAACGCGAGCGCTCGCAGCCGGGCCGCGAAGTTCTCCTCGAGGATCTCAAAGCCCGGCTCGACACCGGCCTGCAAGGGATGCACGCGCAGCAGTCGCGCACAGAAGCCGTGGAACGTGGACACGTTCGCCGCCTCCGCTTCGCGTGCCGCGTCGCGCTCGCCGAGCTCCAACAGGCGCGTCCTGACCCGCTCGCGCAGCTCTCCCGCGGCGCGCTCGGTGAATGTGATCGCGAGGATGCGCCCCGGCGTCACACCGTCGTCTCGCACGGCCCGCACGAACCGCTCGACGAGCACGGAGGTCTTGCCGCTGCCGGCGCCAGCGGCCAGCAGCAGCGAGCCTTCGCGTCTTGCGATGGCCTGCTCCTGCTCGTCGGTCAGCTCCCTCAACGCTCGCACCTGCAGATCGTCGGATAGGCGCACCCGCCACCGTAGGCGCAGGTGTCCGGTCGCGGCTCCAGCGCGCCCGCCCTGGCCTGCGTGGCAGCCGCGCGTGCCGCGGACACGCAATCCTCCAGCAACCGCTCCAGCGTGTCGCTGTCAACCCTGTCGGTGCGCACGCAATCGAGCTCGACCCCACTGTCGCCGTCGAGCACTCCGCGCGGGCGGATGTCCCTGCCGGCCAGCGGCTGATAGAAGCCACCCACGGGAGCATGTCCGAGCAGGTCCCGCGCCGCGCGCATGTAGAGCGCGACCTGCCATGCGCCGTCGCCGAGCCACTTGGCGCTCGGCGGAGCGGAGCGACCCTTGTAGTCGTAGACGACAGCCTCACCGCCCGGTCCCACGTCAACACGATCTATGCGTCCACGCAACAGCACGCCCTCGCCAAGATCCAGCGGCGGCAGCGCCTCGTCCTCGAACCCGAACTCGAGCTCCAGATGAGTGGGCTCCAGCGGACTGTCCTGCTCGGCCGCGCACTCCAAATAGCGTTCCAGCTCGACCGCGAGTCGCCGCCGCGCGCCGGGCACACGCTCGGGCGCGGAGGACAGCGGGTAGTTGGGCTCCTGCTCGACCAGCGCGTCGCGCAGCAGTCGCTTTGCGAGACCCAGGCTCGCGGGCGACAGGCGTGCCGAGCCCGTGCGCTCGCGCAGGAGCTCCAACGTCTGCTTGAGCGCGGCGTGCGCGAGACCGCCACGCGCGATCGGCTCGGGGTCGGGATCGATGTCCTCGCCACGCAGCAATCGCTCGACGAACCACTTCACCGGGCAGCCTGCCCAGCTCTCAAGCGAAGACGCCGACCACAATGCGCGTTCGCGCAATTCGCCGAGCACGCGCTCCTCGCGCAGCGGCTGGATCGGGCGAGGCCGCGTGCCGCTTGCCGTAGCCGCCTCAGGCGCGCGCCCGTTACCTGTCTCGGCCGGCTCGCGTGCGTCGGCCGGCTCGCGTGCGCGGAGTGCACCGGCCGGCGCTCCAGGACCCGGCCAACCGGCGGCTCCCCCAGCGCGACGCACCGTCTGCCGGCGCAGCGTGTCGGCGAACAGGTCGCACACGTCGTCCACGAACAGCGACGGCGCAACCGGCGCGCCGTCTTCGCCCGCTGTGTGCCAGCTGAGCGTCAGACGCTCCTCCGGACGCGAGACAAGCGCGTACAGCAGGTAGCGCTCGGCGGCAAGCGCGTCGGGCTCGGCCCGCAGCACGAGCCCAGAAGCGTGTGCGAGACGGCGGCGGTCCTCCTCCGCGAGCAGCGGGTGCGGTCTCGCCGGCGCCGGGAACACATTCTCCTGCAGCCCACACAAGTAGAGCATCCGCACGCGCCGCGCCCGCAGCGACAGCGGGTCCACGACGGCAACCCTGCCGGGCAGCCCCGCTGCGTGCTCTTCGGAGGCTCCGGCCCCGACGCGCTCGCCGGCGGGGACCTCGAGCCGTTGCAGCACCTCGAACAGCTCGTCGGGCCTCGGCGCCAGCGCGGGAGCCGAGCGCGCCAATTCGCGCAGCTGCTCCAGCGCCCGACGGCCCGCCGCCAGCGCACGCGCGTCCTCGAGCTCCCACTCGTTCAAGACTGCCGCCACGGCGCGGCGTGGAGCGCGGAACAAGCGCTCCAGCTCCACCACGAGCGCGTCCGCCAATGCCCGAGCTCCCTCGGCGGCGGCCTCGCGCACGCGATCGATCCGATCGAGTGGCCAGTGCTCGGCCTCCCACAGATCGCGGGCACGCTCTGCGCCGGTGACGCCCTGCCTGCGCGCGCTCGCCTCCAGGCGATCGACCAGCTCCACCCGGTCCAGCACGCCCGGCGCGCGCAGCCACGCCAGCAGATCGCCCAGCTGCCCGCCTCGACGCGTATCGCCGCCCGTTCGCTGAGCGGCCTCGCCGTCTGAGACGGTCGAACCCACCGCGCAACGCAACAGTCCGAGCAGGCCACGGCCGATCGCCGTGTGTGCGAAGAACACGCGCCCGCGCAACGTGTGGGGGATCTCAAAATCCTCCAGCACTTCGCCGAGCAACCCCGCGATCGTCTCAGGCGCGCGATGCGCGATCGCGATCTCCCCGGCCGGCACACCATTGTCGAGCAGCGCACGCACCTCCCCCGCCACAAGCTCCAGCTCGGCCCGCGGACTGCCTCCTTCCAAAAGCCTCACGGCATCGCCCGGTTGCACCCGTGTCGCGCTGTCGCAGAGCAGCGAGCGCTCCAGGTGGTGCAGCGCCTCGCGTGAAGCGGGCGCGTAGTACTCGGCGCGCGAGGCAAGCTCGACAGGAGTGTCCGCAAACGGTGCGAGCCGCTGAAAGGCCGCCGCGCGTCCGGCGAAAGCGACACGGCCCGGCTCGTATGCCAGCGAAACCGTCACGCGCGCTCCGACGACCGCGCCGAGCGTCTCGATCGCGTCCAGCTGCAGCTCTGTGAGATCGTCGAATCCGTACAGCAGCACGGGCGTGGAGCCCCACAGCACAGGCTTGCGACGCAGTGCATCCAGCGCCCTTGTCACACGCAACTCGTGGTCGGCACGTCCCAGCTCGGCGAGCGCCTCGCGATAGCGCTCGTACACATCGCACAGCGCCGCCAGCGTCGCCTGCTCGCCGGCGCCGGTCTCCGCCGCCCTCAGCGCGCCTCGCAATCGCGCGGGCGTGACTCGCTGTGTCTCAAGCTCCGCAACCAGCCGCGCGAGTGCACTCGCCATGCCGGGACGCGCATCGGCAAGACGCGCCAGCATCCGCTCACGCGTGAGCGAGCCGATCCGGGCTTCGCCCAGCCCCGCGCGCGCGACCACGACCGCGAGCAGCCCTTCAAAACGCTCCACTCGCGCACCGAGCGCCAACCCGGTCTCGGCAAGCTCACGTCGGTAGCGCGCTTGGTCGAGGCCGGTGGGCACGACCAGCAGCGGCTCCTCCCCACGCGCGACGTGACCCCTGACCGCGTCGAGCACAACATGCGCCTTGCCCGCGTTCGCGGGTCCTGTCACGAGCGAGATCGACACGAGCCCATCCTCGCGCACCCGCCCGACGGCGCCTCAGGCTGCGCTTGCGGCAACCGCCTCCTGGGCCTCCTCGGCCGTGTCGGCCTCAGACTCGGGGGGCTTCGCGCCCTCCTGCGCCCACGGCTCGTTGAACTCGACACGCCACTTGCCCTCTTCGTCCTGGCCGAGGGCGAGGTGCGCGCGAAAGCCACGGCCGCTGCGCGCCTTGAAGCCGGTAACCGCCCTGGAGGTGTAGCCGCTGTGAATCAGCTCCTTGGCGATCGCCACCGACAGCTGCTTGCCGGACTTGCCCTTCCAGATCACGAATCCGCATCCTGGATCGTCGCGCGCCCAGCACGAGAAGCCCTTGCGATTCTCTTTGATGTCGTGTCCGCAGATCGGACACGGACCGAGGTTCGCGCGCGGTATGCGCACGTCCTTCAGTTTCTCATCGAGCTCTTTGACGGTCTGCTCGGCAAACCCGGCGATGTCGCCCATGAACTTCTCGCGCGAGTCCTCGCCACGCTCGATCTTGCCCAGACGGTGCTCCCATTGGCCGGTCATGTCGGGGGATGTGAGGGCGTGCTCGCCGAGCAACCGCACCACGTTCAGTCCCTTGTCGGTCGCTACCAACGCGCGTCCCTCGCGCTCGATGTAGCCAACCTGGATCAGGCGCTCGATGATCGCCGCGCGTGTCGCGGGGGTGCCGATCCCCGAGTCCTTCATCGCCTCGCGCAGCTCGTCGT
This sequence comes from uncultured Solirubrobacterales bacterium, assembly GCA_963715535.1. Classification (GTDB taxonomy): domain Bacteria; phylum Actinomycetota; class Thermoleophilia; order Solirubrobacterales; family Solirubrobacteraceae; genus Palsa-744. The sequence continues at coordinate 1,090,905 of OY970251.1, forward strand.
CGTCCACGAGCTTGCCGGCCGTCTCCATCGCGCCGAGCAGCGATGCGTCGCTGTAGCGGCGTGGCGGCTTGGTTTCCTTGCGCTCGCTTGCTATCTCCAGCGTCTGCGCGGGTTCGCCCTCGTTCAGCTTTGGCAGCTGCTGGTCGACGCCCTCGTCTTCCTCGGCGGCGGTCTTCGACTCGGAGGGCATCTGCCCGTACACCCCGCGCCAGCCCGGCACGAGCAGGAGCTTGCCACGCGTGCGAAACACACAGCCGCCGGAGCCCTCGCCCGCCGGCAGCACGGTGGTCTCGATGCGAGTGTTCTCGAACACCGCCTCGGGATGGAACACCGCGAGGAAACGCCTCACCGCCATGTCGTACACGCGCTTGTCGTCATCGCCCATCCGATCCACCGCGTGCTGAGCCTTGGTGGGGATGATCGCGTGGTGGTCGGTGACCTTCTCGTTGTTAACCACGCGCGCGAGCGGCAGCACGTCGAGGCCGGTCACGTAGGCGGCGGCCTCGGAGTATTCCTTCTGCTCGCGCAGCAGCTCGGCCGTAGGCTTGATCTCCTCGACCATGTCGGTCGTCAGATAGCGCGAGCTGGTGCGCGGATAGGTGAGCGCCTTGTGCTCCTCATACAGCCGCTGCGCCGCTGCAAGCGTGCGCCGCGCCGAGAAGCCGTAACGCGTGTTCGCCTCGCGCTGCAAGCTCGTGAGGTCGTACAGCATCGGAGCGCGCTCGCGTTGCTCCTTCTTCTCGAGCTTGGTGATCGTGCCCTGCTTGCCCTCGCACGCCTCGACGATCGCCAGGGCCTCCTGCTCGGTGGCGATGCGCGGCTTTGCACCCATGTGGAAGCGGCCCTCGTACACCCGCGCGGCGGCGCCGTCGCCGTCGCCGTTCTCACCCGCCGCGGCAGGCGGCTGCCCGTCGAGCGGTCCCGCGTCGAATGTGGCGTCCACCAGCCAGTAGGGCTCGGGCACAAACGCTTTGATCTCTTCCTCGCGGCGTGCCACGATCGCGAGCGTGGGTGTTTGCACCCGCCCGAGCGACACGGCCCCGTCGAAAGAGGATTTCAGGCGGATCGACGCGGCGCGGGTGGCGTTCATGCCGACGATCCAGTCGGCCTCCGAGCGCGAGCGCGCCGCCTGCTCGAGCAGCGCGTAGTCCTCGGCGGGTCGCAGCGACGCGAACGCGCTCTTCATCGCGGCGGTGGTCATCGAGTTCAGCCACAGTCGCTGCACCGGCTTCTTGGCTTTCGCCTTCTCAAAGAGGTAGGCGAAGATCAGCTCGCCCTCGCGTCCCGCGTCACACGCGTTGACGACCAGCGAGACGTCTTCGCGCCCGAGCTGCGCGGTGACCACCGACATCTGCTTGCGCGAGCGCTCGTCGCGCACTACGAGCTTGAACTTCTTCGGCACGATCGGCAGGTCGGGCATCCGCCAGCGCTTGTACTTGGCGTCGTACTCGTCGGGCTCGGCGAGCTGCACGAGGTGGCCCACCGCCCAGGTGATCACATACTCGGGGCCCTCGAGCCATCCTTCGTCCTGCTTGGCAAAGGGCCCGGGCAGCACGCGCGCGAGGTCGCGCCCCACCGACGGCTTCTCCGCGATCACCAGCGTCTTCGACATTGCGCCAGCGTAGCGGGTGGGTGGGCAGGCAGGCCAACAGGCGCGCCTACCCGCCGATCGGAGCCCTCGGGTTGGCTCCCCAGAACACCTGTGTGCCGAGCATCCCGATCAGCGTGACGAGCACCAGGTTGAGCACCATCGACTTCGCCGTGGCGGTGCCCACGCCCACCGGCCCTCCGGAGGCGTTGTAGCCGTAGTAACAGGACACGAGCACGATCGCTGTGGCCATCGTCATCGCCTTGGTCAGGCTGTAGAAGTAGTCGGTCGGGTTTTGGTACTGCCAGAAGATCAGCAGATAACCACCCGAGGACACCGTGCCCACCTGGTGGACGACGGCGATGTAAGAGGCGAGGAAAGCGACTCCCACCCCACTCATGTAGATGAACGGGAGCGCCATCCACGCGGCCAGCAAACGCGTCGCGCACAGATAGGACATCGAATCGATGCCCATGACTTCGAGGGCATCGATCTCGTCGTTGATGCGCATCGCGCCCAGCTCGGCCACGATGCCGGTGCCGATCTTCGCGGCCATCATGTAGCCGAACGCGTAGGGAACGGCCTCGCGCAGGTCGCACCATCCCGCGAACGCCCCGGCGAAGGAGGGCGCACCGGTGGACTCGGTGAAGTAGGCGCCCTCGATACCGCACGCGTCGAGCCCGACGATGAACACGAGCGTCCAGATCACAACTGTGGAGGTGACGATCAGGATTCCCGCCTGGCGCACCGACTCGCCGAAGAAGCGGAACACGCGCAGACCCACGACCTCGCGCAGGACGCGCGTGGTGAACTGGCCCATCTCCCCTGTGGCGCCCAGCCAGTCGCGCGGCGTGGACAGCGGTTCGCTCACCTGCCCATCTCCTCACACAATGCCTCCCCAACCCATGCCCCTCTCAGGGGCCACGAACCCTTCCTGGTGTAGGGGAGGCTCACCTGATCACCAGGATGTTGGGGTGCGTGGCGAGCAACATCTGCGTGAACGCGTAGTTGAACGCCCCGAACACGAGGAACGACACGACGATCGCTTGATTGACGGCGCGCCCGACTCCCTCGGCGCCGCCGGAAGCCGTCATGCCCTTGTAGCAGCAGACGATCGCGATGATTGCCCCGAACACGGTCGTCTTCAGAGTGGAGCCCCACAGGTCGGTCGTGGAGGTGTTGTCGAAGAACGTCACCCAGAACGGCCCCAGCGGCTGATGGTTGACCGTTGCCGCCAGCAGGCCCCCGAACAGGCCGAACAGCACCGCGTAGATGTTGAACAGCCCAGTGGCGAGCATCAGCGCGAGGAAGCGCGGCACCACCAGGTTCTTGACCGGATCGACGCCCAGCACCTGCAGCGCGTCGAGCTCCTCGCGAATCTTGCGCGCCCCGAGGTCGGCGGTGATCGCGGTGCCGGCCGCGCCGGCGAGCACGATCGCGGTGATGAGCGGTCCGATTTCGCGGACGGCCGCGAGCACGAACAGCCCGCCGAGACGGTCGAGCGCCCCGAACAGCGCGAGGAAGTTCGATGCCTGCAGCCCGGGAGCGCCATAGGAGATGGCAAAGGTCGACACCAGCAGCGGCAGCCAGCAAACCCGCAGCACGAACAGGAACTGCGAGACGAACTCGCCTCCGTAGGGATAGGGCGGGCGCACCGTCGAGGAGATGGTCCTGCCGGTGAGCAGCATCATGTCGCCGACTTCCTCCAGGAAGCTCCTGGCCGGTGCGAGCGCCCGAGCGACCAGTTCCGATGCGGCTGCACCGGCGCCGGTCCGGTCCAACTCCCCGTGCTCCCACCCATCCATTGGTCTAGTGTACTAGTTCACTAGCACTTTGTGTATTTGGGCTGGAACGGTCTAATGTGAGGTCCATGGCAACACATGACCGGCGCCACTTGGACTTGTCAGATGTCGCTGCTCGAGAGCCGGCCGCGGGAGCACCTAAGCGTGCGCCCGTTGCCGAATCGCAACCGGATTTCGAAGACCTGGCGATCGACCGCGACGGGGAGATCCCGATCGGGGTTCAGCTCGCGTGGGCGCTGCGCGCGAGGATCGGTGACGGTCGCCTTGCGCCAGGGCGGCGCCTGCCCGGCCTGCGCGAGCTGGCGGAGATGCTCGGGATCAACGCGAACACCGCGCGCGCGGTGTATCAGCGCCTGGAGCAGGAGGGGCTGATCGACAGCCGCCAGGGCACCGGGACCTTCGTGGCAAGCATCGCACCAGAGCCATCGGCCGTCGGGCAGATCGCCGCCGACGCCGCACGCCAGGCACGCCGCACGGGCGTCGATCCCCGCGAGGTGGCCGCCGCGCTGTACGTGTCCCCCGAACCGCCCGCGGACACCGTCGCAGGAGCCCCCGACACCGCGGCGCAGGCGGCCGAGCGTCGCCGCGAGCTGCGCGCCCAGATAGCCGCGCTGGAGCAGACGCTCTCGGAGATCCAGGCTCGCCACCCCGGTCTGATCCCGGCTCCCTTAGAGCAGATGAGACACGCGGGGCCGCGTCTGTTGAGCGCCGAGGAGCTGGAACACGTGCGCACGCAGCTGGTGCGGCGCCTGGCGGCAGCCGAGCCGCTGCTCGAAACGCCAGTGCAGAGCAAGCAGGCCGCCGCCGGCGACCGCCGGCGAACCGCGCGTGTCACGGCCGAGGAGGAAAGCTCCAAGCAGGTCGAGTCGACCCCCGTGAAAAAACCCGCCCGCCCACGAACGCGCCCGTCTACGGCCTGATCACCCAGGGCTGCATTCCCCCGTGCCAACCATTTGCCCCGCGCCCGCGAGCATCTGGGCGACGGTGGCGTTCGCAACGCCATAGCCGCCCGCGGGCCCGCGGCTGGTGGTGCTGGCGAACACAGTGGTGAGCACGCGCCCGTCGGTGCCCACCACTGGCCCACCGGAATTGCCAGGGCGCACGAGTCCGCGCAGCGGGGTGAGCAGTCTCGAGACGGGTCCCTGACCGTAGGCGTTGTCGGTGACGATCGTCTGCGTGGTGCCGATGCGGCCGGGCAGCGCCTGGAACGGCCCGTCCTCGGGATAGCCGAGGATCGCTCCGGCACTGCCGGCGGACGGATTGTCGGCGAGCGTCAGCGACGAGAGACCGAGTCCGGGGACACGCAGGATCGCGATGTCAACGTTGGGGTTGAACGCGATCGCGTAAGCCGACAGCGCCGGTTCGCGACCTTCGACCTCGACGGTGGTGTCCTGCTCGCCCGCGACCACGTGCGCATTGGTGACCACCACCCCCGGCTCGGCCACCCATCCCGAGCCCTCGATCTCCAGACCGCAGGCGGTGCCGAGCACACGCACGACGCTGTGTGCGGCCGCGCGCACGCCCGGGTCGTGTGCGATCAGCGCCGACGGTGGCGCGGCGCTGGGGAGCGGACCGGCGAGCTGTGGCAGCGGGTCGAGGCTCGCGAGCACGCCCAGGATCGGTCCGCTCGGCGGCAGCAGTCGGTTCAGCTCGCGCAGGATCTCCGAGCGTTGGATGTCCGCGCGCAGTTGCGTGGTGGGCGTGGCCTGCAGGATCAACGCCGCCAGTACCCACGCGATCGCAAGCCCCAGGGCGGCGCTGAGCAGCGCACCGAGCAGGCCGTCGATCAGGCCGAGGCCGGGAAGCACGAGTACGCGCCGAATCCTCAGACCGATGCCCTCGAAGCCGGTCGCGAGGATCGCGCCGGCGATCAGTGCGCCGATCAGGCCGAAAGCTGGGGCATATCGGGAGGAGGATCCATGCGAGAGCAGTAGAGGACCCAGCCGCGTTCCGAGGAATGCACCAATGGCGAAGCCCCCGAAAGAGAGCACTGCGACGATGAAGCCTCGCCGGAACCCGAAGATCGCGAGCAGGGCGGCGAATATGACGATGATCCAGTCGAGCTGTGTCACTGCTCATGTTCTACCGTGCCGCTACGTGATCGACGTCGCCGGACACAGCAACTCCTCTCGAAACACTCAACCCACTCACGATGTGGGATGCGAGCTGTGAGCGCGGCGCCGACCCCCGGAGCGCGACGAGCGCCAGGATCGAGCGGCGGCGGCGAGCGCGTCCGTCGCGCACGGCGGGCCAGACCCATGATCGCGCTCGCGGCGATCGCATTCGCGATCGGAGCGATCGTTGGCGCCAACCACACGGGCTCGGCTCAGCAGAGTATGGCCGAGCAGTTCGTGCGCGCGTGGACGCGAAACGACTATGTGACGATGTACGGCGACATCGACGCCGCTGCCCAACGCAGAACTTCGCCAAGCGTGTTTGCGGCCGACTATCTGGTCGCCGCGCGAACGGCGACCACCACGAGCGCGACGATGGCAGATGGCACTCACACCGAAGGCAATGGCGTGGTGGTGGTGCCGGTGCACGTGCACACACGGCTGTTCGGGACGCTGGCGGAGAGCTTCCGCGTGCGCGTGCGAGACGAAACCGGGGGTTCGCGCGTGGCGTGGTCGGGCGCACTTGCGTTCCCGGGTCTGCGCGCGGGCGAGAAGTTGAGCAGGCGCACAACGCTACCGCCACGCGCCGCGCTGCTTGCGCGCGACGGCTCCGTGCTCGCCGAAGGGCCGGCAAGCAGCGCCGGAGAGCGTGCATCGCCGCTGGGAGCCGCCGCCGAGGCGGTCGTGGGCGAAGTCGGCCCGATCCCAGTGTCGAGGCTCGACGGGCTGGAGGCCGAAGGCGTGCCAGCCAACGCGATCGTCGGCACCAGCGGACTCGAGCTGGCACTTGACAGCCGCTTGCGCGGGAAGCCTGGCGGCGAACTGCTGACCGGAGCACGCGTGCTCGCAAGCACCGTCGCGAAGCCCAGCGCGCCCGTGCGCACGACCATCGACCCTGCGCTCCAGCGGGTGGCGGCGACCGCGCTCGGCGAACAGCTCGGCGGAATTGTGGCGCTCGACCCCTCCAACGGGCAGATCCTGGCGGTGGCGGGCATCGGCATTGACAGCCTCCAGCCACCCGGATCGACATTCAAGATGGTGACGGTGACGGCCGTGCTGGAAAGCAAAGTGGCCAACGAACACACGGTGTTTCCCTACGCGACCTCCGCCACGCTCGACGGCGTGAAGCTCGAAAACGCCAACGGAGAGGATTGCGGGGGCAGCCTTGCGCTGGCGTTTGCGGTGTCGTGCAATTCGGTGTTCGCCCCACTCGGCGTGAAGGTGGGAGCGCCACGATTGGTGGCGACGGCAGAAAGCCTGGGCTTCAACCACGAACCGGGTGTGGCGGGCGCCTCGGAGAGCACGCTCCCCCCTGCCGCCCAGATCCAGGGCGAACTGGATCTCGGCTCGACCGCGATCGGACAGGGCGAGGTGCAGGCGAGCGCGCTTGAGATGGCGACGGTGGCGTCCACGGTCGCCAACGGTGGCCTGCGGCCGAGTCCCACCTTCCAAGCGACGCGCCCCACCCCGCGTCCGCGCGCGATGAGCGCGGCGACCGCGCGCACGGTGCGACGGCTGATGATCGGCGTGGTGCGCGAAGGCACGGGCACCTCGGCGGCGATCCCCGGAGTGACGGTCGCGGGCAAGACGGGCACCGCGGAACTCGGCATACCGCGCTGTGCCGGCAAGGATGAAAAGGGTTCGGGCGAAGCCGGCTCGGAATCCGGTGGGAGCAACGAATCGACGGCGGACCTCGAAACCGGGACAGGCGAATCCTCGGAATCGAAGCAGAGCGCCGAAGATTGCAGCACCGGGTCTACGGACCCTCAGAACACGGACGCGTGGTTTGCGGCGTTCGCCCCGGCGTTGCGTCCCCGTATCGCGGTGGGGGTGCTACTTGTGAAAGACGGCGCGGGCGGCGAAACGGCGGCGCCGGTCGCCCGGCAGGTGATCGAAGCGGCGCTTCGCTGAGCGCCGAGTTGAGCCTGGAGCGCCGACTGTCGAGAGCCTGGCCGAACGAGCCGATCGTCGGAGTCGCCGAGGGCTCTTAGACGTCGAGCTCGGCGGAGGCCGTCTGAGTGGGGTTCGTGGGATTTACGATCTTGATCTCGATCGGACGGTTGTCCAGCGAGACGACCTTGATCTTGTAGAGCAGGACGGCGCCTTGAATCGGCCCGTTGGCGGCGACCGTGTCGAGTGCGGGAATACGGCTTTTCGGGGGCACCTGGCCGGCGCGGTAGGCGAATTCGTTGGTTATCGGCGGAACGATCGGGGTGTAGACGTTTTCCTGGGTGTCGCTGATCGAGATGTCGGTTGCGGCCGGATGGGGCACCGAGCTTTCGTTGTAGACCTGCATGAACACCGCGAACCACTCTTCGCCCGGTTCGAGCTTGGCCTGCGCGGGGGTGAGATCAGCCAGGTAGGAGGCGTCTTCGGTGTCGTAGGGATTGAGCTGGCGCGAGAGCTGCACCTCGTAGATCAGCGGACCCACGTTGAGGTAGGGCGCGTTCTGACCGGACTCGCCGGCGTAGGTGCCTGTGGTGACGCGCGAGTGCGAGTTGTCCGAGCAGGCACTGAGCGCGAGCGCGAGCACGAGCAGCAGGCCGAGCAGAGCGAGCTTGCTCAGCGGACGTGCGCCCCCGAGCGACCGCGTGCGGGCAACCGAGCGATGTTTGGCGAGGAGGCGAGTCATGCGAGCGGGCAGTTTAGCCACCGGCGAGGGTGATGCGCTCTCCGCGGCTTTCGCCCCGCTCCAGAATCGAGCGCAAGCGCCGTAGGGCCTTGGTGTTCTTGCGCCTCAGCCACGTGCGGCCGCCGATCGCGTCGCGCAGCTTGTCCGACAGGACCGAGGTTTGGGTCTCGAGCGTGAATTGCACGCGCGTGGCGCCACCGGTGGCAGGATCGAGCTCGTAGACGCCTAGCGTGCGGATGCGGTTGGCCTTGCCTGTGCGACCGACCTCCACGATCCGGTGCGGACGGGAAACCTCGGTGAACGTCGAGTCGGCCCAGCTGAAGCGGTTGGCGGGGGCCTTCACACGGAAACGGGCGCCGGCGCCGCGGCCAACCGAGTCTTCCCGGGTGAGGCGCCAGTCGACCAGATAGTGGTCCGTGAACTCGGGGTGATTGGCGATGTCCTGTAGGTAGTCGAAGACCTGCTCGCGCGGAGCGCTGATGACGATCGAGACGGTGACGGGGTCCACGGCGCGGAGTCTAATGATCCGGCTAAAGGGATGGCGTGGGCAACCGGCGCTATGCGGCGCGGGCGGTGAGGCGCACGGTGTGTCCCAGCTCGCTGTGGCGCACGATCTCGCTCGCAAGCGGCGCTCCGCGGCGCAGCTGGCTGCACAGCTCGCAGACGATCCCCGAAGAACGCTCGTACATGTGGATGCGCTCGCCCACCAGCGGGGTGCGCTCGCAGTCAACACAGCGATGACGACCGGCCGTGAGCGATCCAACACCCATCACCAGCAGGTGGCGCTCGAGTTGCTCCGCATCTCCACGGGGGCTTGCCATGCCACTGATTTCGCCATCCCGGAGCGGGCTCCTGCGCGATTTGCGCGCAAATCTTCACGGATCTTTCGCACCAGATCGTTTGGGCGGCGGTACCCTAGGGTAGCTTCGAGATAGACGGTCAAGGAGCCCCATTCGCCTAGGCTCGAGCCTCTTTCCCAGTTCCAGCCCCATTCGCCCGAGCTCAAGCCTCTTTTCCCCCAGTTCAGAGCTTCCTTGGCCGACCTCAAACCCCGTTCACACAAGCCCAAGCCCATTTGACACTCTCGTTATGATTGCCACGAGATTCCACCCTGCAGACGATTCCCGACCCCTCGGGAACGACAACAACGGGAGGCGCAGCATGGAGTCGCTTACTTCGGGAACAATGGCCGGCGCCGGATCGTGGCGCTGCCAGCGATGCCGGTACGTGCTGACGCTCACCTCGCTGGACGCCCTACGCGACTGTCCTGAATGCGGCAGTCGCGACTTCGTGCGGGCATCGCTGTTCACCGCGGCCCCCAACTCCGGCGATGCTCGGGCCCGACCGGAGTCCGAGCGGAGCCAGGAGTGGATCGCCAGGGCACGGGAAGATCTGCTGGAGCCTGGGGAGTATGTGCTGTACGAGGACGACGACGAGACCAAGGTGGTGGCGCTGACGCGCGAGTGGACCCGGATCGGGCGCAGCCTTGCGGCTGACGTGAGGTTCGACGATCCGACCGTGTCGCGACGTCACGCACTCGTGGTGCGCCAGCCGGACGGCGTGAGGGTGCTTGACGATCGGAGCCTCAACGGGGTGTTCGTCAATGGCGAGCGCATCGAGTGGAGAACGCTCAACGACGGCGATGAGATCCTTGTGGGGCGCTATCGCCTGACGTTCGTGAGCACCGGCGCGGAGCGCGCGGATCGACCCGATCCGGCCCAGGCGCAGACGCTCGGCTGAGACCTGTCGAGGTCGGCGCCGTAGGCTGAGCGCGACCCACGCCGCGGGCTAAGCGCGAGCTGCGCCGCCGCCTGAGCGCGAGCAGCCTCGCCGCCTGAGCGCGAGCCGGCTGCGGCCTGAGCGCGGGCTGAGCGCCGTTGCACGTACTATCGCGCGATGGCCCAGACGATCGCCGTGCTCTCACAGAAGGGCGGCACCGGCAAGACCACCACCGTGCGCACCCTCGCGGATGTGCTGCGACGGGTGGATGTGAGGACGCTGGCGGTGGACCTGGACCCGCAGGGCAACCTGTCGGACTATTTCGACCTGCCGCCGGAGAGCGAGCCGACGATCGCCGACGTGCTGGCGGGCACTGCGACGGTGACGGAGGCGATCCACGACCAGGTGATCCCGGCGAGCTTGAACCTCGCCGAGTGCGAGCTGATGCTTGGCGGGAAGATCGGTCGTGAGATGACGTTGCGGCGCGCGCTCGCGCAACTGGGCGCCGAGTGGGACGTGGTGCTGGTCAACTGCCCACCCTCGCTGGGTCTGTTGACGGTGAATGCGCTGGTGGCGGCCGACTATGCGCTGATCACCGCGGAGGCTCAGTATTTTGCGCTGCAGGGGGTCGAGCAGGCGATGGAGGTGATCGAAATCGCTCGCGACAGCCTCAACGACGAGCTCGAGCTGCTGGGGGTGCTGTTGAACCTCGCGGACATGCGCACGGTGCATTCGCGCGAGGCGAAGGTGTCGCTGAAGGAGCGCTTTGGCGAGAAGGTGTTCGACACGTCGGTGCGCGGTTCGATCGCGTATGCGGAGTCGGCTGAGCGGGCGGTGTCGATCCTCGATCATCGTCCCGATCTCGGCGCGGACTATGTGGCCGTCGCGGATGAAATGCTCGGGCGTCTGCCGGGCATGGGCGATGCTCGGCAGCGGTTGAAGAAGCTGGGCTGAGCGCTCCTGCGCCAGCGGCTCGTCGAGCGCCCGCAACGGGCCTCGCGGAGCGCGTGCGTCAGCCGCTCACCCCGCCAGCTGTGGGGTGGGCTGTCCCCGTTCGATCCGTCGTCGCTCGGTCGCCGCGACCATTTCGAACTCGGGGATGCACGAGCCGTGGGTGAGCGAGCGTGGCGCCAGCATGCGAGCGAGCCGCGCACTGGCGAGCACCGCGGCGCAGGCGCGGGCTTGCCTGGCGGTGTAGCTGAGCCCGTACAGCTCACGCACGCGCTCTGGCAGGGAGCCGAGCATCGCAAGGTCGTGAATGCGCTTGCCGAACTGGCGGTTGCTGGGCATCGGAATCTCAAACGCCGAGGCGTAGCCCATGTAGCGGGCCTCCTCGGTGAGGTGCAGGTCGGGGCCGGCGAGCTGGGCGTCGTACCAATCGCGAAACTCGCGATAGGTGCCGGGCGCGCCCTCGCGCGGCATCTTGAACAGCTCGGCGAAGCGCAGATAGTCTTGCCACAGCGCTTCGCGCTGCTCGCCCGTGAGCGGGCGCACGAGCCGGTCGTAGAACCACATGGCCGAGTCGGCGATCACCGCGACTGTCCACAGCATCAAGTCGGGATCGAATGCCGAGTAGGGGGTGCCCGCCGGATAGTGGGCTCCGGCCTCGCAAGGCAGCTCGCCGACGACGCGCTCGTGCATCGTGTCGACCGCGGCGAGCACGTGGTCGGCGCGGGCGCGACTGCCGAAGAACACGACCTCGAACATGCCGCCCGTGTGCGCGAGCCGCCTGAACGGCGTGCGCTTGTTGTGGGTGTGTTCGCTGGTGCCGACGTAGTTGAGTGGCTTGACAGCGCCCACGCAGAGCGCGCGCTGGCCGTACATGAGCCCGACTGCCTTCTCTTCGTGGACCATGCGCAACAGCGAACGTCCCTTCGGGAAGTAGCCGTCGTCCTCAGCAGGGTCGCCGATCGCGCCGCGCAGCATCTCCAGGCCGGGAACCTCGACGGCGGCTTGTTCGTGGGCGTGTTGATCTGAATCTGGACCGATAGCCATGATCGACTCTACAACTCTCCCACATAGGCACCCTGCGCCTCAAATGGAGCACGCAGCAGCGTAGCCCAACCCTCGATCTCCAAGCGCAACGCGTCTACAACCGCACCCGTCTGCTCGTAGAAGCACCACACGAGCACCGTGGGTCCCGCGCCTGAGATGGTGGCCCCAAGCGCTCCCAGCTCGCGTGCCTTGCGGGCGAGCGCGTAGGAGCGCGGGAACAGATGCGAGCGGCGCTGCTCGTGCAGCTGGTCGGCCAGCCCTCGTGCCACCAGGTCCCAGTCGCCGCACGCGAGTCCGAGCGTGAGCAGCGCTCCGTGGGCGATGTTGAAGACGGCCTGCTCGATCGGGACCGCGGCGGGCAGCGCGGCGCGCGCCTCGCTGGTGCGCACCGCCTCGTAGGGCATAACCGCGAGTGCCTCAAGGCCGGTGGGTGGATCAAAGCGCGTGGCGATGCCGTCGGCGCAGATCACGAAGCCGCCGTGAAGCGCGGCGGCGACGTTGTCGGGGTGGCCCTCGATCGCGGTGGCACACGCGAGCGAGTCGATGTCCAGCTCGAACAGGTGGTCGGCGGCGAGCAGGCCCGCGACGATCGCCGATGCGCTGGAGCCGAGCCCGCCGGTGAGTGGGATTTGCGAGTTGATGCGAAACGTGAAGTCGTCGGCGCTGTGGAGGCTCTCAAACGCTCGCACGCACAGGTTCTCGCGGCCGAGCGGCACATCGAGGTCGGTGTCCACGGCAAAGCGTCCCGTCTCTGAGACCTCCAGTTCCAGGTGCAGGCCAAGCGCCGCCGCGAGGCAGTCGAAGCCGGGGCCAAGGTTGGCCGAGGACGCGGGCACACGCACCACCCGCCTGCGAATCACCCGCTGTCCGTCCTATACATTTTTTGAAAACTACTATAGTTGCTACTATTTGTATCTATTATTGTAGTCCCCGCAATTTTTATATATATACCCCACTCCCCCTAGGTCGGAAATGAGCATATGGCGCGCCGGAGGGGGCTTGCAACTCTGCCGAGAGCCTCCGCCTTAACCAAGAACCGCCTCTTCGACGGCACCGATGTCGGGCTGGCACAGGATCACGGCGCCGCCATTGTGTTCGATCGCGGTCTGGGGGTCCTTGATGCCACGACCGGTGAGCACGCACACGATCTGCTCGGCGCCGTCGACGCCGTACTTGAGCAGACCGGCGACCGACGCCGCCGAGGCGGGCTCGCAGAACATGCCTTCCTTGGCGGCGAGCAGGCGGTAGGCGGCGAGGATCTCGTGGTCTGAGACCGCGCGAATCGCACCTCCGGACTCCCCTACCGCGAGGAGCGCATCGTCGCCGCGCACGGGGTGGCCGATGCGGATCGCGCTCGCGACCGTTTCGGGGTGCTCGAACGCCTCGCCGCGCACCAGCGGCGAAGCGCCCTCGGCCTGGAAGCCGAACAGCCGCGGCGTGGCGCCCATCTCGCGGAAACCGCGCCAGTAGGAGGTGATGTTGCCGGCATTGCCGACAGGGATACAGAGCACATCGAGCCGCCCGTCGAGGTCCTCGTGAATCTCGAACGCCGCGGTCTTCTGGCCTTCGATGCGAAATTCGTTGACGGAGTTGACGAGCACGATCGGATTCTTCTCCACCAGCTCGCGCACGAGCGCGAGCGCCTGGTCGAAGTTGCCCGCGAGCGAGATCACGCGCGCGCCATGCATCAGGGTCTGGGCCATCTTGCCTTCGGCGATCTTTCCCTCGGGAACGATCACCGCGCAGGTGATGCCCGCACGCGCGGCATAGGCGGCGGCACTGCCGGCGGTGTTGCCGGTGGACGCGCAGATCACGGCCTTGGCGCCGTCGCGCACGGCAGCCGAGACCGCACAGGTCATGCCGCGGTCCTTGAAGGACCCGGTGGGGTTGGCGCCCTCGAGCTTGAGGCGCACCGACGCGCCCACCATCTCCGAGAGCACGGGCGCGCGCAGCAGCGGCGTGGAGCCCTCCTGGAGACTCACGATCGGATCGCCCTCCTCGAACGGAAGGCGGTCGCGGTAGCGCTCGATCAGCGGCACATGACTCTTGCCCATAGACACCACGTTGCTCACAGAGACTCCTTCTGGTCGACCCGATCCCGGGCGGCATCCAAAATCACACGAACTCGTGCGCGCACACGGATCACATGAACTCCTCTTCGATCACGCGTATCGCGCGTGGAGTAGAGCGTAGGAAATCGAGCGCGGCGATGCGGGTGAGGGCCTCGCGCACGCGCGATTCGGCGAGCGGATGGATGACCATCACCAGGCGCGCGTGCTCGCCGAGGCCGTGCTGGGCGACGGACTTGATCGAGGCGCCCTGCTCGCCGAGCACGCCGGCGATCGAGGCGAGCGTGCCGGGCGTGTCGGCAACCTCCATGTGGATGTAGAAGCCGCTCTCCACGTCCTGCACGAGCGGGAGCGGGTCGAGCGGCGCGGAGGGCGCGCCCAGCGGGAGCATCGCGCTGACGAGATCGCCGAGCACGGCGCTCGCGGTCTCACGGCCGCCCGCGCCGGGGCCGGACATCGTGATCTCGGTGATCGCATCGGACTCGACGGTGACCGCGTTGAAGGGGCCATTGATCGAGGCGAGTGGATGGCCCGAATAGAGGAACGCCGGGTGCACGCGCACCGACAGTCCGCCATCGCGCCGCTCGGCGGTGCCGATCAGCTTGAGCCCGAGCCCGAGCTCGCGCGCGTACTGGAGGTCGTCGGTCTGCAAGTGCTCGATCCCCTCGTAGGGCACCTGGTCGATGTGGACGGGCGTGGCGAACGCGAGTCGTGCGAGGATCGCCATCTTGGCGGCCGCGTCGCGCCCGCTGACGTCGTCGGAGGGATCGGCCTCAGCGTAGCCCTGGCGCTGGGCCTCGGCGAGCGCCTGCTCGTAGCTCGAGCCGCGAGTCATCTCGGTGAGGATGAAGTTGGTGGTGCCGTTGACGATCCCGTGGATGCGCTCGACGTGGGCGCCGGCGAGCGACTCGCAGAGCACGCGGATCACGGGCACCACACCCGCGACGGCGGCCTCGAAACGCAGCTGCGCGCCGCCCGCGCGCGCGGCCTCGATCAGCTCCTCGCCGTGGTGGGAGAGCAGCTGCTTGTTGGCGGTCACCACGTGCTTGCCGGCGCGTAGTGCGCTGAGCACGTATTCGCGCGCCGGTTCGACTCCGCCGATCAGCTCCACGATCAAGTCCGAGTCGTCAAGGATCGCGGCGAAGCTGCCTTTGCTGGTGGTGAGCGGTTCGCCCAGCACCGGCGTGCGGCCCGTGAGAGCCTCGACGTAGGCGGCACGTTCGGACAACAGCGTGGCGAACGCCGAGCCGACCGTGCCGAAGCCGAGCAGGCCGACGTTGAACGGCCCGCCGGAGCCCGCGGCGGGCTCGGGGGAGGATGCGGGGCGCTCGGAGGTCATCGCGGCGTGCTGAGCAGGCTCAGACGACATCGCGGGCCGTGAGATCCTCGAAGAGCTCGCGGCGCACCACCACGCGCGCGTCGCCGTCCTTGCAGAACACGACCGGCGGGCGCGGCACGCCGTTGTAGTTGCTGGCCATCGCAAACCCGTAGGCGCCGGTGGCGGGCGTGACAATCACGTCGCCCGGACGGGGATTGTCGAGCAATGCGTCGCGCACGATCACATCGCCCGACTCGCAGTGCTTGCCGGCGAGCACGCAGCGCGTGGGGCCGCCGCCCGCGGGGTCAACGCCCAGGCAGGGACGATCGGCCACATGGGCTTCGTAGCTCGCGCCGTAGAGCATCGGGCGCAGGTTGTCGGACATGCCGCCGTCCACCGCCACCCAGGTTGACACGTTGCGCTTGACGCTCTCCACGGTGTACAGCGTGACGCCCGCGTTGGCCGTGAGCGCGCGCCCCGGCTCGACCAGCACGCGCCGGCCGGGGTCGATCCCCGCGTCGTGGGCGGCGCCCAGCAGCGCGTCCACCCATCGCTCGATCTCGGGCGGATGCTGGCTCTCGGTGTAGGCCACGCCGAGCCCGCCGCCGAGATCGTAGGTGGAGAACCCGCCCGCCACCTCGCGGATCCCCGCCAGGGCCGCGGCCTCGCGCCGAAACGGGTCCAGCTCCAGCAGCTGCGAGCCGATGTGGGCGTGGACGCCGTCGAGCCGCAGTCCCGAGACACCCTCAATCCGCTCGATCGCCGCAGGCACATCAACCATCGAGAAACCGAACTTCGAGTCGGCCTGCCCGGTGGAAATCTTCTCGTGAGTGTCGCCCCGCACGTCGGGAGTCACACGCAGGAGCACACCCTGACGCGGGTCGTCTGTCCCATCCCCCATCCGGGAAGACAACGCCGCATGCGGCGTTGTCCCGGCCGGCACATGTGCCGGCCGGCCAGTCGGCGCATGCGCCGACTGGAAAGAATCGAGGAGTTGATCGAGTCGCTCGATCTCGTCGAAATTGTCGATCGCGATCAAGCCGATCCTGTGCTCCAGCGCCATCCGCAGCTCGCCCTCCGACTTGGCGTTGCCGTGCATCACGATCCGCTCGGGAGCGAAGCCGGCGTGAAGCGCGAGGTGCAGCTCGCCGCCGGAGGCCACGTCGCACCACAGCCCCTCCTGCGCAAACAGGCCGAGCACAGCCGTGCAGGGAAACGCCTTGGAGGCGAACACCACATGGAAGTCCTCGTGGCCGGCGTCGCGCCCGGCCTGGCGAAACGCGCGCGCGCGTGCACGTAGATCGTCCTCGGCGACCACATACGCGGGCGTACCGAACTCGCGCGCGAGCTCGATCGTGTCGCACCCCCCCACCTCCACGCGGCCCCGCTCGTTGAGCCGACTGCCCAACGGGAACACGTGCGAAAGGGCGGTGCCGGTGGCCATGCGGTGATTATGGCGACTCGCCCGCGCCGGAACTCGGCGCAAGCGCACATTTGTGCCGTGTGTGGTTGCCGCGCCTCGTTCGCACGCCGCCCGCCGGCCACGCCGCTCAGCGCAGATCGGCTGGAAGCCAGTGCGCCCAGTTACCCGGCTGTTCGTCGACGCGCGCCCAGCGCTCGATCGCGACCGCCAGCTTCGCGGCGAGCGATTCCTGGGGCCACCAGGACTTGCGGACGAGCAGCACCGGACACACCGTGACGGCAGCGAAGTCGCTGGCGTTCTCCGTCACGATCACACGACGATCGCCGGCGGCAAGCGCGATCAGCGTGTCGTCGGGGAGATTGTGCGCGCCGAGCCGAGCGGGGGTCGTCGCGTCGTGACCGGCGGCGAGCAGCAGCTCGGCCGTGTCGGGCGGCAGCATCGAGTCAACGAGGAACTTCAAGCAAACAACCGCTCGCGCTCGATCGCCATGCGCTCGGCGTCGAGCAGGGCGCGCTCGTTCGCTTCGACGCGCGCCTCAATCTCCTCGCGGTGCGCGGCGGCGTAGTCGAGCGCGATCACGACCTGGCGCTCGTGGATGCCGAACTGCCCAGCCAGCGCGGCGGCCCGCTCCGCCTCGGAGCCGTGGGTATGTCGCAGGGCGCCCATGACCTCCCACACATCCGGCCCACCGGCCAGCGCCGCGCGCCGCCCCGACGGACCGCCCTTGAACACGATCCCCGGGTGCGCCTCGGAGTCGAGCCCCTCGCGCACAAACCGCTCGATCAGCTCGGTCATGGTTGTGCCCTCGACAGCCGCCAGCGCGGCGAGCCGCTCCCGCAGCCGATCTTCGAGGCGAATGCTGGTCGTCGATCGAGACATCAAACCTCCACGGGCAATGCAACAAAAAAGGCAATGCAACGCAATCTATTGTATTACAAATCGATGCTCAAGCCTGCCTGAAGCCGCCGATAGACCTCCTGCTGGGCCGCGCCTCATTCGCACGCCGCCCGCGCCGCCCCGAGCTGAGGCTCCCCTATGCGGCGTTGACCGCGCTTGCCTACGCCGTACTGACCTGTGGGCGCACTCTCTCGGCCAGAGCCTCCTTGCGACCACCGCCCGGCACCGAGAAGCCGCCTTTGCGCGCCATCACGCTCAGCCACACGATCCCGATCGTCATCAGCACAATGCTCTCAAGCTGCGCCGAGGTGAGACCGTAGAGCACCTCTTTGTTGCGACGGACGAACTCGACCAGCAGGCGCTCCAGACCGCTGAACACGAGGTACAGTCCCAGGATCGTGCCGGGGCGCACGCGGTCGCGCAGGCTCCACAGCACGTAGGCGAGCAGACACATCGCGACGGTCTCGTAGATCGGCGTCGGCTGCACGGTCACGCCGGGCGGGGTGGGCACCGTGCCATGGGGATAGCCCATCGCCCACGGCAGTTTGGAGCGAATCCCGTAATCGCCGTCGCCCGAGACCTGACAGCCGATCCGTCCGATCCCATAGCCGAGCGCGAGCACCGTGCAGCACATGTCGATTGTGATCAGATCGAGCGTTTTGCGCCAGCGCATCCACGCGATCACCGCGATCGCGCCGCCGATCGCGCCGCCGTACCAGATCAGGCCCGAGCCCGAGAATATGTGGCTGAGCAGGTGACCCTTGACTTCGTTGTAGTTCTGCAGGATGAAGTAGCCACGCGCGCCGAGCAGCCCGCCGATCAGCGCAGCGAACACGATCTCATAAGCCCAGTCGACCGGTCTGCCGAGCTCGCGCAGCCGTCGCGCGACGATCGCCCCGCATGCCAGGAAGCAGATCGCGAACGTGACGCCGAAGGTCTTCACGGAGATGCCGAAGACGATGACTTCGGGCTTCACGGGGTGGGTCGCTCCCTGCCGGCGTGCATACACGGACTCTACGCAACGGCGCCCGACGAGTCGCCGGCGGGCGAGCGGGCCGTGTGCCGAGCGGCGACACCGCCACCCGCGGACTCTACAATCAGTCGAGATGGCCAAGCGACATTCCAACTTCGGCAAAGACACCGGCCTGCAGCTGCGGATGCTGATGACGATGTTCCTGCTGGGGGTCGTCTATCTGGTGTTCGTCGCCGCGCTGTTCGCCGCCGGCGCCGCCGCGGGACTGATCGTTGTGATCGCCGTGTTCATGCTCGCGATGCAGCTGTTCGCCTCCGACAAGATCGCGCTGGCGACGCTCGGCGCGAAACAGGTCTCGCCCGAGGAACAGCCCGAGCTGCACGGGATCGTGGAACGGTTGTGCGTGCAGGCCGACCTGCCCAAGCCGCGTGTGTTCGTGATGGACACCAACATGCCCAACGCGTTCGCAATGGGCCGCTCGCAGAAGTCGGCGACCGTGTGCGCCACCACCGGCATCCTGCGCGTGCTCGACACCGCGGAGCTAGAAGGCGTGATCGGCCACGAGCTCACGCACGTGATCAACCGCGACGTGATGGTGATGACGCTCGCCAGCTTCTTCGCCACGCTCGCCGCGCTGGTCGCCCAGTTCTCGCTGTTCTTCGGAGGCGGCTTCGGCGGTGGCTACGGGCGCAGCCGCGACGAGGAGGAGGGCGTGCTGCTCGTGCTGGTCGTCTCGGTGCTCGTGTATGCAATCTCGTTCATGCTTCTGCAGGCGCTCTCGCGCTATCGCGAGTTCGCCGCCGACCGCGGCTCGGCGGTGCTCACGGGCCGTCCCAGCGCGCTGGCCTCCGCGCTCGTGAAGATCAGCGGCACGATCGAGCGCATCCCCAGCCAGGACCTGCGCCAAGCCGAAGGGATGAGCGCGTTCTTCATCGTGCCCGCGCGCACCAAGCAGTCGCTGATGAACCTGTTCTCCGACCACCCCTCGCTCGAGAAGCGTCTGGACGCACTCAGCCGGCTGGAGTCCCAGCTGCAGAGCGCCGCGTAGGCCACCGGCCAACCGCCGAGCCACTGCCTGCCCGCGCCACGCACCGATGACACACGATCAAGAACCGGCGCGCTGATCGATGGGACTCCGCGACATCCTCACGGGCCGCCACGAGGTCAAGGGCCCGGCGCCCGACCGCCTGTTTGCGATCTCCACCGCGTACATCGCGCTGCAGACAGAGCACAACATCGAGCCGGCGGGCGCGGCCGCGATCGTGTTCCAGGCTCTGCAAACGAGCGAGTTCGAAACGGTCATCAAGGAAATGGAAGAAGTGGTCGTCGCCACCGGCGGGGAGAGCGGCACGAAGGTGCACACCGAGGACGACAGCTTTGGCTATCGCTGGATGGTGCTGCGCGGCTCCGCGGTGGAAGACCTCGCTGTGGGCATCAACGCGGTGTCGGGATCCATCGAGACAGCCGGCCACGGCGAGCGACTGCTGTGTGCGGTGTTCGCGTTCAAGGACGCCAAGGGCGCGCCGGTGTATTTCATCTACAACTACAAGCGCGGCTTCTGGTACCCGTTCGTGCCCGCGTCGGGTGGCGGCGCTTCAAGCTCGACCCGGCCCACCGAGCGCAACACCGAGCGCGAGCTGCAGCTGAAGGCACAGATGGCCTCCGAACTTCCGATCGAGCCGGAACTGGAGCGATGGTTCCCTTTGTGGGGAATCCCGATCTGACGGTCGTGGACGCGGCGCATTCCTGCGCTCTCGACCACTCAACCGCATAGCACGCCACGCGCCATAAGAGTGCTACGTTTCCATCCTCCGAAACATCGAAGGAACCGAACGGTCACGCTCCTTGGAGGACGGGATGGCGGATGGGGACGGTTGGACACGACGCTTGGCGGCGGTGGGAGCCCTGCTGGCGCTGATCTTCGCGCTCGTCGCTTCCGGGTGCGGCACGTCGGGGTCGGGTACGACGATCGTCCTCTACAGCGCACAGCACGAGCAGACGACCGACGCGATGATCGCGGCGTTCACCAAGCAGACCGGCATCCACGTGCGAGTGGAGCAGAACGACGAGGACGTGCTCACCGCCCAGCTCGAGGAGGAGGGCGAGCTGACCCCGGCCGACGTGTTCTACACCGAGAACTCCAACTGGCTCGAACAGCTGGGCGACCAGCACATGCTGTCCAAGGTCGCACCCGCCACGCTCGCCGCCGTGCCCAAGCAGGACGACGCCGCCAATGGCGACTGGGTCGGAGTGTCGGCGCGGATCAGCGTGCTGATCTACAACACGAGCAAGCTCAAGCCCTCCGAGCTACCGAAGTCGGTGATGGAACTGGCCGACCCCAGGTGGAGGGGAAAGATCGAGATCGCGCCCGGGGAGACCGACATGTGGCCGGTGATCAGCTCGATCGTGCGCTCTTACGGCCGTAGGGCAGCATTGCGCTGGCTGATCGGCCTGGAGCTCAACGCCGAAGGCAACGACCAGGTCCCCGACAACGAGACGATCACAAGCGACGTCAGTCAGGGCACGATCGACATGGGTCTGATCAACCACTACTACTACTACCGGCTGATGGCCGAAATCGGCAGGAAAGCGATCAAAGCCAACATCGCCTACTTCGCCCCCCGCAATCCCGGCTATGTCGAGGACATCTCCGGAGCGGCGATCCTGAAGACCTCAAAGCACCAGGCCGCCGACCAGGAGCTCTTGGAGATTCCTGACCAGCCGGGCGGGCCAGGAAGTGCTGGCGCACAGCAACAGCTTCGAGTACCCGATCCGCCCAGGCGTGGCCGCCAACCCCGAGCTCACTCCGCTCAGCCGACTGCAGCCCACGAACTTCACCCCGGCCCAGCTCGGCACCGGGTTGAACGCCAAGGAACTGCTCGAAGAATCCGGACTCCTCTAGGCGCGGATCGATGCTGGCGCACTCCCACGAGCAGCGAGACCGGCGATGAGCGACGCGCTGGCCGCGCGGCTCGTGGAGAGCACCGCCTGGGAGCGCACGCGTGCTCGCGCCGGTCGGGGGCGCACAACCATGGCACTCGGTGCGTGCATCGCCGCGCTGCTGTTGAGCCCGCTCGCGCTGCTCGTGCTCGACGCCCGCAGCGCGGGATGGCACGAAATCCATCATGTGCTGCTCGGCGATCGGGCGCTGTACCTGCTTGGTCATACGGTCGTGCTGTCGCTGCTGGTCGCCGTGTTCGCCGCGAGCATCGGCGTGGCGAGCGCGTGGTGCACTGAGCGAACCCGACTTCCCGGACGGCGAGCTTGGACGGTGCTGCTGGTGCTGCCCGTCGCGATCCCCGACGACGTGGTGGGCTATGCGTGGCATTCGTTTGCCCCAACAATGGACCCGTTGCTGGCCGCCACGCTGGTGATGACGCTCGGCACATACCCGTTCGTCTACCTGCCCGTCGCCGCCGCGCTACGCCGCTCCGACCCCGCGATGCAGGATGTGGCGCACAGCCTGGGCGCGGGCCGGGTGCGCACCTTCGTGCGGGTCACGCTTCCGCTGATCCGCACAGCGGTGCTGGGCGGGTGCGTACTGGTGATGCTCACCACCATCGCCGAGTTCGGCACGTTTGAGATCGTGCGCTATCAGACGTTCACGACCGAGATCTTCACCGAGTTCCAGTTCGACTCGCGCGCCGCCGCGGCGATGTCGGTGCCGCTGGTGTGCCTCGCGCTGCTCGTGCTGGCGGTGGACGGGATCGTGCCGCGCCGCGCGGTGCCTCGGACCGCGCCTCAGCGGGCCGCGATGCGGGGGCGCTTGAAATTGGCCACGGTCCCGATCCTGCTGGCACTGGCAGCGCTGATCGCACTGGCAATCGGGGTGCCGCTCGTCACGCTCGCCTACTGGATGGCCCACAGCCGGCACTCGACGCTGCCGGCGACGGCCACCGTCGGCGAGGCCACCTGGAACACGCTCAGATACAGCGCGCTGGGCGCAACCGCGGCCGTGACGCTGGCGCTGCCGGTGGCGATGATGACCTTCCGGCGTGCCGGTCCCGCACGACTCGCGATCCAACGCGCCACATTCGTGACGCTCGCACTGCCAGGGGTGGTGGTCGCGCTCAGCCTCGTGTTCTTCACAACTCGCTACGCGTTCGGGCTCTACCAGACGAGCGCGCTGCTGATCGCCGCCTACGCGATCATGCACTTCCCTTTCGCACTCGTGTGCGTGAAGACCTCGGTGGCCCAAGCGCCCGCGCGCTTTGCCGACATTGGCCGCTCGCTGGGACGGGGGCCGATTGCCGTGTTCTTTCGCATCACCCTGCCCTTGCTCGCACCCGGGCTGCTGGCCGGGTTCTGTCTGGTGTTCGTGATCGCGGTGACCGAGCTAACCGCGACCCTGATCCTCGCGCCGATCGGGGTGCAGACCCTGGCCACCCAGTTCTGGGCGTACCAGAGCGAAGTCGCCTATGGAGCGGCCGCCCCGTACGCGCTCGTGATCGTCGCGCTCGCCGCGATCCCCGCCACTGTGCTGGCACTGTGGTTCGATCGCGGGCGCAACGTCCCTCAGCTGGCACCCTCGTGAGACCCGTGGCCACACAGCAACCATCGGGAGAGACCTCAGCATGAGCACGATCGAACTCCGGGGGGTCGCCAAGAGCTTCGGCACGACGCCGGTGCTGAGCGACGTCGAGCTGACGGTTCCCGACGCGTCGATCACGGCCGTGCTGGG
This sequence comes from uncultured Solirubrobacterales bacterium, assembly GCA_963715535.1. Taxonomy (GTDB): domain Bacteria; phylum Actinomycetota; class Thermoleophilia; order Solirubrobacterales; family Solirubrobacteraceae; genus Palsa-744. Next base: position 1,114,116 of record OY970251.1, read on the forward strand.
CGTGTCGGGCAGTGGCAAGACAACGCTACTGCGACTGATCGCGGGCTTTGAACAGATCGACGCGGGCACGATCGCCATCGGCGGGCGCGCGCTGGACGACGGGCGCCACAGCGTCAACCCTCAGCATCGCGGCATCGGCTATGTGCCTCAGGACAGCGCGCTGTTTCCCCATCTGACCGCGATCGGCAACGTCGGCTTCGGGCTGCCACGACGCGAGCGCAGGGCCGCGGTGAACCTGCTGGAGCTGGTTGGGCTGGCAGGGCTCGAGCGACGCTACCCCCACCAGCTCTCCGGTGGCCAGCAGCAGCGCGTGGCGCTCGCGCGAGCGCTTGCGATCCGCCCGCGTGTGATGTTGCTGGACGAGCCGTTCAGCTCACTGGACGCGCCGCTGCGTGCGGGGTTGCGACGCGACGTGGCAAAGATCCTCACCGACGCGGCAACCACGACCGTGCTGGTCACCCACGACCAGCAGGAGGCGCGCGCGCTTGCCGACCGGATCGCCGTGCTGGAGGACGGACAGATGCTCGCGCGCGCCGAGCAGGCCGACGCCGACGCGTGGGCCGCCCGTGTGGATGCGGCCGAGCGACGCGCACCCACCTTTGCCGAGCGGCCCTCCGCGTCGTTCAGTCGGGAATCAGACCCTCGCCGGTGAACTCGCGCGCGGCCTCCTCCAGCGTGGTGTCGCCGGGCGGCAGGATCACGTCGGAGGTCTCGATCTCCTCGTCGCCGACGACGCTGCCATTGGCGCGCACGAAGTCGAGCACCTCTGTGAGGGCTCGCGCGAAGCCCTGCTCGTCGGCGGCGTCCACCGCTTCGTGTGCGACGCCGGCGAGCGCGTCGAGCTGGTCGTGGAGGTTGTCGTCGAGGCGGTACTGGTCCTCGCCGGATATGCGCACGATCATGCCGACTGCTCCTGGCTCGCATCGCCGGCCGCCTCGGCCTCAGCCGGTGCGGCGCCCTCACCCAGCTCTCCGGCGCCCGGGGTGGGTGGGGCGCCAGACCCGATTTCCCCCTTGAGCTTCGCCATGTCATCGTCCACCGCGGACTTGCTCGACAGCGCTTTGAGCTGGCGATCGATGTCGTCTTCGCCGGGCCCGAGCGCGGTCACGTCGTCAAACGTGCCGGCCGCTTCGAGCTCCTGCACCGCGTCTGCGCGGGCCTTCATGTTTTCGGTCTTGTCCACCGCGCGCTGCATCGCGAGGCCGACGTCGGCCATCTGCTCGCCCACGCCCGTGGCCGCTTCGGAGATCTTCACCTGGGCTTCGGCGGCGGAGTACTGGGCCTTGATGACCTCCTTCTTGGTGCGGAAGGATTCGATCTTGGCGCGCAGCTTCTGCTCGGATTCGGTCAGCTTCTCCTGCTGGCTTTCCAGTTCGGCGACCTGCGTGTCGAGGCCCTGCAGCTCGGTTTGGGCGATGTTCTTGCGTTCAAGGGCGGTACGTGCGAGGTCTTCCTGGCCGGAGGACACGGCCTGGCGGGCCTGCGTGTCGAGCTTGACGACCTGTTGCTGGAGCGTCGTCTCCTGCAACTGCAGGCGCTTCTTGGCGGTCACCACGTCCGCTATGCCCTTCTTGACGTTCTGCAGTTGTTCGACCTGCTTCTGGTAGCTGTAGTCGAGCGTCTCGGCGGGGTCTTCGGCGCGATCCAAGAGCTTGGAGACCTTGGCCTTCACGACGGTTGACATGCGCCCGGTCAAACCGGCCATCTAAGTCCTCCTGTGGGGCGGGAACGTGGGGCTACAGCGTAGCTGACACGGGGCGCGCCACGCGCGTTGACCTCTCAGCCAGTAGATCGCCGGCGAGCCTTCCGCTTCTTGGTCTTGTGGCGGGCGCATCCGGTGACGCTGATTGGTGTGTTCTGTTTGATCTTCGCGCCGTTCTGAGCGATGAAGGTGGTTGGCATCAGGAGTTTTGCGGCGATGCGCTTGCTGGTCTTGATCGCGATGCGGCGTCGTTGTCCTTTGACGTCGCGTACCTCCGTCTTGCTGAGGTGGATCACGCGTGTGAGTTTGCAGAGGTTGGCGGTGGCGGCTAGTGCTGAGTATTTGCCTTGTGGGAGGGTGAGCTGGAAGTCCCCGACGGGCTCATCGGGGATCGCCTTGAACGTGGTGCTGGTGATCCCGGCTTTGCTGATGTAGGTGGAGCCGACGATGTCGATCGTGAACCCATAACCCTGTAGAACGAGGATCAGGCTCGGGAACGCTTCGCCACCGTGACTGACGAAGATCATGGGTCCCGTCAATGGTTCGGGAAGGATCGGCGTCATCACCGTGGCGTGTCCGATGAACGATGCTTTCGGGCACTCGGCGGGGTTCGCGTTGAACTGTCTTTCGGTGCACGCCTGCTGCAACGTTTCCAGGCGTGAGGGGAGCTGCTTTGGCAGTTCGACCTTCACGGTTTTGATGTTCGACTGGGTGCCGAGCCGTACCGGCATTGTGAGCTTCACGTTCAGGCTCGCACCCTCAGCCCTGCTGGTCTTGCCGTTCGTGGACACTTTGAACGTGGGTTTGAACGCCAGTTCGTTGCACGCTTCAGCCTTCAGTGGCGCCGATGTGCTCGCGGCCTGTCCGAGACTGCTGGTCAGCGTGCTTGATATCGGTCGCGCATCGCAGCTGGTGGGGTTGATCGTGAAGTTCGGCCGGTAGACGCTGACCTTGATGTCGCGGACATGGGTGACGATCCCGTCGATGATCGTCGGGATCGGTTCACTGCCCGACGGGTCGATCGACACTTGCGCGGTATACGGGTCGATGTGCAAGCCGAAACGCACGACGACGGTCCCGAGATCAAACGGGCCTACCACAGCGCTCGTGATACTCACGACCGATAGCGGATCGCCGCGAAACGGGCCTGACAGGTAGAGCTTGCCGGGCACGTAGTCGAGGATCGCACCGACACCCGTCCCGACCAGACTATGCCCGATCAGGCTCGCTTCAGGACACGACGGGTCCTGCTCCTCCTCGATCCCGGTCTTTGCGCGTGCCGTTTCGATGTCTCCTTGTGGGCATTGCGGCACACCCGTCAAATCAGCGGTCAAACCGACTGGTAGCACAGTGGAGTAGGAGGAGATGTACTGCATCGCATCCGTCCTAGACAGGTCCACATACAACGGGCTGAACGTGCCTGCATGGTTGGTCAACGTGCCCACACCGATCGTCGGCGCAAACGGCGGAACACTCCCCGGACACGCGGAGCCTTCCGAGCCGGACGTGACCTGGAACGACGCGGTGTCGGTCAGGGGGTCTTCCGGTGCGGAGTAGGGGTACAGGTTGGCGCTCGTCGTGTACGTCCCGCACGTTGAGGGACTGATCAACGGTGCCTGCGCCCCTTCCCTGAAATGGAAATTGAACCGGTCGAATTGTAGTGGCGGATCGTTTTCGAACGTGACGGTCAACCGGCCCGTCGAGGGGTCTGGGGTGACCTTTCCCGCGAGCTTGACGAGCACTCCGCGTTCGGCTCTGCTCTTCGCGACCACATACACCGCGATCAACGATTTGAACGGGTTAGCATACGGTTGCGCCACATACAACGACCCGTACACGGTCGTGAACAACAGCGGTGTTTCCACTTCGACGGTCCCGAGCTTTGAGTCTTCTGGACATCCCGCGGCTGCAGGGCTGTTGAGCGTTACTTCCGCATACTGTCCTTCGCTGCAGGCTCCAAGTCCGACACCGGCGGAGGGGTCGATCGTGAGTCCTTCGGGCAGGCTCACGACCGTATCCTTCAGGTTCGATTCTGCGATCGCGCTACCGCTGGTCAAACCTTGTGGGTCATAGCTCAGATCGAAGGAGAACCCCGACGGTGAAGACGCAGAAGCAGTAGTTGTCGTAGTCGAGATCGCCGGGGAAAACGGCACATTTGCACAACCCGTCAACGGTCGCAATGGTTCGGTGGCCTGGAAGCTCTGGAACGCTCCGGGTGCACCCCACGAATCCGCTTCCAAGCTCGATGCGAGCGACGAGGTGCAGGACGTCGGTAGCGTCACGAACGCGGGTGGTTCCCGTTCTTCGAAATGGTCGCATCCTGTTTCTTCATAAACATCGTTGCGTTCGCGCGTTTCGGCAAGACAACCCCATCCGCGGGCATCGTCGTGCAGAGCACTGCCCGCGACACCCCAGAACGTGACACGCACACCACTGATCCCACTGTTCTGCGGGATCTCACTCGAGGACAGGTTCACACCCCAATCTTCTTCGCTGCGCACACTCGTGGTCAAGAACACCGGCACGCCCTCCAGGGGAACGTAGAACCCGAATCTTGCGGGTTCCCCCGCTTCGGGTTCGATATTGAACACGGGCGTCGCGACCGTACGCGTCACCCCACCCCGATCGAACGTGACAGACGCGACACCCACAGCCGACTGGTAGGGACACCGATCCTGTTCGCCACCACCAACGCTTTCGGTGAACTGGTAAGCCAAACACCGCGGCACAGCACTCGGGTTCGCGATCAACCCCGGTGGCAAACGAGCCACCACTTCCCGACCAGGAACAACCGGACCCGCATCCGGCATGCTGGTCAGCGACGCGGCGTCTTCTCCCTGGTCGAGCAGGATCGAACCCGTCACCTGAAACGGATGCCCACCAGCCTGCGTAACAGGCCCACCACCTTCAGATTCAGCCGCAAGCTCATAACCTTCCACACCAAACCCGCCACTCGGACCGATCGTGACCGGCCGCGTGAGCTGAACAGGATGCGTGCCTGCACCAGACACGCTAACCGTGTTCGCTTCACCGCTCTCCGCGCCCGCAAGCGCTTGCACCATGATCCGTATTTCGATCGCGTCAAACGGGGCGATCGGGCCCCTTCCTTCACAGCTCAAATCTTCAAGCGAACACGAAATCGGGACGGTTTCCCCTATCGGCGTGGGAACCCTTTCGAAACCCCCTTTTTCGAACTTCCCCGAGCCGGGCGGAGGTTCTTCTTTGACTTCTTCAGCGCACGTGGAGTTCTTGTACCTCCCTCCTTCGCCTTTCACCGCGACGCATTCTTGGCGCGCGGGCTGCAAACCGGCGATCCCCGTCGCCCGCAGCCCGCCCGGCAGTACGTCCGCGACCGTGACCTGACCGAGCGCCTGCGCGTCACCCACGTTCTCGACCGTCACGACAAGCTCCCCACTACCACCCACAGGAATACTCGCCGGACGCGAACCAGAATCCACATGCCACCACGGTGCGGCGGCCTGCGCCGATGAGGCGAAGCCGACCGTCGCGGCCAAAGATATGACCGCGACAACCAGTCGCTGCCTCATTTCTTCTTCGCTTTCCCTTTGCTTTTCTTCTTGTGCTTCTTGTGCTTCTTGACCGTCTTTGACTTCACGACCTTCGGGCATTCCGTCACGCCGATAGGAGTCTTCTGCGCGATCCGAGCCCCGTTCTGGCCCGTGAAGACCGTCGGCATACTCAACGCCAACGGGCTCGTAACACTCTCCTTGACCTTGCGCGTGAGCGTCTTCTTATGCCCCTTGCTCTTGACGGTCACCTTCCGCTTGACCGTGACGGTCCTGCTGGTCGCACAGAGGTTCGCGTTCGCCGTGAACTCCGAATACGGGCCCGCCGGCAGCGTGACAGTCGCTTCTTCAAACGGGACACCAGGGACCGCCGGCAACGTCGCGCTCGTAACACCCGTCTTTTCATTGATGAACGTTTCCGAATGCAAATCGACGGTCACGCCATCGCCTTGCAACACGATCACCGCTTCAGGGAACTTCGCATTGCCATTCGATACGAAATACACCGGGCCTTCCAACGCTACGGGCAACAACTGGGTGCGCACGACCGACGTGCCGATCCTCGAGGGGCCCGGACACGCCGCGGGGTTCGCGTCAAACGTCCCCACCGGACACGACTTCTGGATCGTCGATAGACGTGCCGGCAACTGCTTGGGGAATTCGAACTTCGCGGCACTCAACCACGCTTCTTTGCCCAGAGCACCAGCCGGATAGGTGATTTTGAACGTGACGCTCGTACCATCCGCACGCGTAGCTTTCGCCGATGTTGAGACCGTGAAACCAGGTTTGAACGGCAATGTCGCACAACCACCAGCCTGAAAACCATCCGAGAGCACCGCGGTATTCCCGGCCGTGCTGGACTCTTCCCCGGTCACGGCCATCGCCGCGCAACTCGTCGGGTTCAACGTGAATTGACTACGACTCATATCCACGTCCACATCACGAATATCGAGCGGCACGCCATCCAGGATCTTCGGGAACGGATCGCTCTTGACCATCACCTGCGCCGTGGTCGGATTGATAAACAAGGCCGCCCGCACCACCACGCTCCCGAAATCAAACGGGCCCGCGACCGCCGGCGTCACGATCACCAAACTAAACGGCGCGCCCTCATACGGACCAGCAAAGTACGCGTGACCCGCTACGTAAAGCGGAGCACCAGAGCCAGTACCGACGTGCACCACTCCCACTTCAGAGCCGGCCGGACACGACGGGTGCGCAAGCTCCACAGCGCCTTCGCCTTCATGACTGCGCCCCTGCGCCGCTTCGATCGCCGCCTGCGGGCACTGTTCGATCCCCGCGATCTTCCCGATCAACCCCGGCGGCAACGTCACATTCAACCCACTGAAACGCTGCGAAGCATCTTCGCGCTTCAATTTCAACACGAACGGGGAGTAGCTGCCCGCGACAGGGCTCGCGGTGCCCGCTTCAAAGGCGGGAGCGTTCGGTGCCTGCGCTTCACTATCCACACACGCTCCACCACCTGGTCCGCTCACACCGAACGGCAGGCTCGACGGTTCCGCATTCTTGCCTTCCGGCGTGCTCCACGGCGTCAAAACACTGCTGGCCGCATACGACCCGCACGTAAACGGTGTCGTGAGCGCCGCACGCGACCCGCCGAAGAAATCAAGCTTGAAATCATTGAACGGCAACTGCGGGTTTTCATCGAACGTCGTCGTGAGCCGGCCCGTCACCGGGTCCAGGCTGACCTTCCCCGCCAGCTTGATAACCACGCCCGTAGCCGGATCGTACACCGCTACATACAACGCCAACAACGATTTGAACGGGTTGGCATCCTGCGCCGCTACATACACGCCACCAAGCAACGGATGATTCACGAGCGGCGAGAACACTTCAACAGTGCCGACCTTCGCCCCGTTCGGGCATTCCGCCGCTCCAGGCGTGAACTGCTGATAGCCCACTTCCACACTCTTCGCCGCCAGATAACCAACCTGCGCCTCAGAACACGCTTCCAACCCATCCGCCGAAGACGGATCAACGACCATCCCCGCCGGCAACGTCACCGTCGCATCCCTCAACTCAGCCTCAGCGAGTTCACATTCCACCCCCCCGCCTTCTTCCTTACAGCCTTCCGGCTGGGGCAGGTGCAGATCGACGTTCAGGCCACTCGGCGAATCGGCGAGCGTACTCGTCGGCTGCGCTTCCAAACCCGGTTCGAAAGGAAGCTTGCCACAACCTTCCACTGCAGCCTGCGTCGCTTCCCCTCCGGAGACGAAATTGCCAGGGTCCTGCCAAGAGTCGGCTTCAATCGACGCCCGCAACGGGGTGCCCGGACAGGCCGTCGGCATGGTGAGGAACGGCTTGAGCGGCGCGGTCGAAGGGTTCGGGCCTTCAATGGTGCCCGGAGGGCCAGCGCACACCGCTTCTAGCCCCCAGATTCCCTTGCACCGTTGGTCGTCGTGGCTCGGGTCCGCCGGCACCCCCCAGAGGGTGACCGGGGTTTCTCGTACCGAGCTCGTCTGCGAGACGCCGCTGATCGCGACGGTGAAGCCGTAGTCGCCGCCGCTGTGGAGCCGCGCGTTCAAGCGCGTTCGCACATGAATACCACCGATGTCGTAGGCGAAGGCGAACTGGGCCGGGACTCCAGGCGGCGGGACCATGTTATAGACCGCGGTTGCCATCGGTCCTACGCCGGCGCAATGAGGACAGATTATGCCACCGGAGAAGAGGATTTGGCTCACTCCGACCTGGGAGCTTGCCGGGCAGATCTGTTCGCGGAACTCATCCTGGGTGCACTCTGGGAGCGCCTGCGGGTTGCCGATCAGCCCCAGCGGCGGGTCAAACTGGATGTCCTTGGCTTCGCCGCTGAGCGCGCTCGGGTCTCCAAGGAAGTCTTCGTGTTCGCTTCCGGTGGTGTTGTAGGAGATGTTCGTCGTAAACGAATACGGGTGCCCGCCGGCCTGGGTGTCCGGCGTGCCCTCCGGGAAGATCGCCGGAGTGCTGAAGCTCGCAATCCCGAACGGCAGCGCCGAGCCGATCGTGGTCGGTTCGGTGGTCGAGAGGGGCTGCGCACCGCCGCCGCTGACCGCCACCGTGTTGGTGACGGTCCCTTCGACGGTCGGCGCCACTTCCACCTTGGCCACCTTGATTATTAGGTATCCGATCTCACCGGGCTCGAACACGCCCTTAACGGTCCAGGTGACGGTCTGGCCCGAGATCGAGCAGGAACTTTCATGATCCCATAGGAGACTTCCACAATACGTCGGCGTCAGCCCGTTCGGGAGCGTGTCGGTGATCGTCACGTCGCTGCCATCGGTCGGGCCGCTGCCGACATTCGTGATTTTGATCTCGTAAGAAGCAGGTTCGCCCGGCACGAAGTTGGTGGGCTGCGAGGTGGTGAAGATGCCCCAGGCCGGCATCGGCGCGGACGCCATCGCGGGGCCGGCCGTGAGCAGGCACACGCCCGCCACCACACAGCTCAGCGCCAGCACAAAGCTGGAAAAAGTTCCCCCGGCCCTTAGAGACTTATTAGTAATAAACATAATCACTTGGCCTTTCCAAAGCTCTTGCTCGCTTGCTTCTGGCACTTAGCTCGCTTCTTCCTCGGCTCCCTCTTACAGGCTTTGAGCGCCTTGGTGAGCTTTTCAGCTCGGATCTGAGCGGCTGTCTTTTTGACCGCTGTTATGGGCGCTTCAGGCGGGGTGAGGAGGTTCCCGGAGCCATGAAGTTCCGCCGAGGCCACGCTCAATTGCGCGGGCGGTTCGCTCAATGGCGACAGGCACCCTTCCAGCGACGTACACGCCGGCGCCACGACCGGCTTGTCCTGCGAAGCGAAGCCACCGCCGACACGCGCGTCGTAGAGGTCGGCGTAGCTGTCTTCGTCCTGGCCCACGAGCGAAGCGCCGGTAACGAAGAAGACGTCGTTGCCGCTCGAACTCGCGTCGGTGAAGTAGGAATTCGAGGCGCCGCTACCGTCCGAGATCAGGTACAGGCAGCCGCCGTTATCAGTTGAGCTCTCACAGCTGCCGGACCCCTCAGCCTCCCACTCGTACACGTTCCACAGGCCGTTCGTGGCGCCCGGCAGCAGAGCATCGCGCGAGGTGAAGAACAGTCGGCTGCCGTCCGCACTGAGGTTGCGCGGCCGGTACACTTCCGACCCGATCCAGTGGAGTTCCGAGGGCCCGATCGGCCTTGCCCCGGTGGGGTTGCACGACGCGCAGATCAGCCGGTTCGCGGCGGCGTCGTAGAGGTAGGTCTCGGTGTCCGGTTCGCCGGTGTTGGCGTCATTGTTGTCGTAGCCGGTCAGGCTCGCCGTGGAGTTGAAGGCGAAGTGGGCGCCGTCTGGAGTTACCCGGGTAGGCTGCTCTGAGGCTTCTTGGGTGATGGAGGTGGTGGCGATGAAGGTCGTCTGACCGCCGTTCCAGAGATAGAGGTTCGGCTGTCCAGCGACCGCCGTGTCGCCGCTCGAGTTCGAATTGGCGGCGAGCACGCCATCGGCCACGAAGTAGACGTGTGAAGCGTCTTCGCTGACCCCGGCGAGGACCTGGACCCCGGCGTCGGCAGCAGCGGTGAGATCGCTCAGCTGGCCGGTTTCGACGTCGTAGTCATAGAGGTTCAGCCCGCTGCCGGGGACGGCGTCGTTGGTCAGCGCCCCTTCGCTGGTGAACAGGACATGGGAACCGTCGACGCTCGCATCCTGGTAGTGCGCGCTCGGACTACCGGGTTCGGCAGGGGTGCGCTGGGAGGCGGAGACCTCGACCGTCGTGGTGCCGTTCAGGCGGTCATAGATTTCCTTTTCAGATTCTTCGGCGCCGGTGGAGAAGACGATGCGCGAGCCGTCGGCGGAGATCGCGTGTTCGACAAGGTTGGGGGTCGCCGGATTTCGCCCTCCGGCTTCCACCCCGCCCGCGGGGGTGCATTGCGCCCCGGTGCAGCTCGTGCCCGAAGTCGGGATCAGGCCGACGAGATGCAGCTGGCCTTCCACCCACTCATACAGATTATGTTCGAGGCCGTGGGTGGGCCACGGTGCTTCTGGCGTCAGGGCGTCGTTGGCAGAAAAGATGACGTGGCTGAAGTCGGTCGAGGCCCCCACAGGGATCATTTCGGAGTTGGCGCCGGTCTCGTTCGGCGGGTTGACGTCCGTCACCAGTTCGTAGGAGCCGGTGAGGAGATTGCCGACGTATAGGTTCCAAATTTCGGGGCCTGGGGCGCCGGCGACAAGCGCCTGGTCGGTCCTGATGACACCAGTCGACAGATCGGGCGAGAGCGGCAGGGAATAGAACACATATGGCCCCCCAGGAACGTGGATCGCAGTCAGCGTGACATCGACCGGTCGCGTCGACCAACCGCTCGCTCCCCGCGAGGCGAGATACTGATTCACTATGAATCCCTCCGGCGACCCAGGCAAAGCGCCAACGGATTCATAGAAGACCCGTTCCCCGTCCACCGAGGCCTGCTGATTAACGTCGCCCGCGAAGGCGTTGGCGACGTCGCTGTCGTTCTTCTCGACCGGTGAGACCTGCTCGTAGGCGCGGCAGTCGGGCAACGAGAGCGACAAGGCATTCTCCGCCCGCAGCTGTTCGTTGGGGCAACCCGTGCCGGAGGACGTGGGCGGCTGGTAGACGAACGTGTGGTCCTGGCCTTCGGTGATACCGATCGAGTTGGTCGCCACTACCCGCCAGTGATAGGTCGTGTTTGCGCTCAGGCCGCTGAGATGCTGGCTGACGAGCACATCGCTCGAGCCCGAGCCGATGTCCGCGTCCGGTACGGGCACACTGTTGCCGTAGCTTGTGCTGGTGCCCCACTCGAACCGGTAGGTCGTATCGAAGCCCATCGGGTCGATCTCCGCGTTCAGATCGACCGAGCTTTCGGTCAGGCTGGTGGTATAGGCAGCATCGATCAGCGGGCGACTCAACGTCGTGAACGTTTCATCCAAGCCGGCGCTGGAGCCGGAGTCTGAGCCGTCCGAGTAGGCCGCCACGAGCCGGAAGTGATAGGTCGTGTTTTCCACAAGACCGGTAATGTCGGCGCTCACCGCAACAGGGCTCGAGCCCGACGGCGTGCTCGCGCAGGGCTGGATTTCACCGTAGCTCGTTGTCGTGCCGTATTCGAAATGGCATTCGGTGATCGTCGCGCCATCCGGGTCGACCGTCCCGCCCAGCGTCGCGCTGGTCGCCGTCACTTTGGTGGCCTGGCCGGACACCGCCAGGGCAGCCGTGGTGAGCGTCTCATCGGAGCTGTAGCTGACGATCCCGTTGGAGTTGCTTGCCGCAACCCGGAAGTGGTAGGTGGTTTCCGGCGAAAGAGCGGACAGGCCCGCGCTGACACTGGTCACGCCGGCGTACGGGGTGGCCGGCGAGCAGGGCGCGGTCTGCCCGTAAGAGGTGCTCGTGCCGTATTCGAACTCACAGCTTTCCACGTTCCCGCCACCAGCCGGGTCGACTTCGCCGTTCAGCGTCGCAGCGAACTGTGCGACTCCGGTGGCCGCAGTGGCGGTGACGTCTGGGATCACGACGGCTGGGCCATACATGGACACACTTCCCGAGGTGAGCGGGCCGAGGTAGATCCTTCCGCTCGAAGCGCTGACGCCGATCGCACCTGATTCGTCCTTACCGAACTTGGAATTAATGTTTCCCGACGGGTCGTATTCGGAAGTTTCGTTTCCACCACCGTAGGCGTTGCCGTCAAGGACGAAGACCGAGCCGATCGACGGGTTCACCGCCACGTAGCCCGCCGGGCCGCTGTCAAGCACAGCGGCGAAGGAGCCGGCGGCGTCGAACTTGACAACGCTTCCGCCTTCGAGGAGAGCACCGTTGTCGGCGTAGAGGTCACCGCTGGAGTCAAAGGCCAAGGCCGCGGGAGAGGTAAGGTGCGAGTCGGAGATCTGGCCGATATATTTGCCGGCTTCGTTGAACTCGTCGATGACGTCATGGCCGGGGTCGGAGGCGTAGACGTCGCCGTTGAGCGGGTTGACAGCCACACCGAGGACCGCTTCGCTGTGAGAGCCCTCCGTGAAGCCGCCCTGGGGGGTCTTGCTGCTCGCGGAGCCCGCGCACTCGGCCGCCTTTTCGGCGCTTGAAAGGGAGGCGTATCCCTTGCCGGTGATCTGACAGAGGAACTTGCCCGATTCGGAGAAGCGATCGATGACGAGGTGTTCGGCGTCGGCGACATACACATCACCCTTGTTTGCGCCGCTTGAGCTGTCGACGGCGAGGCCGCGGCTGGCCCTTTCGGTGCTGAGACTGAGGAAGGCGAATGACCCACCCGGGGTTTCCGATCCGTTCAGTTCGACACCGGTGTACTTACCGTTCGCTTCGAACTTGTAGACATAGCCGCTGAAGTTGCTGAAGCTCAAGCCGCCGGCATACACGTCGCCGGTGCTCGGACCCGTCGAATTGTCAATAGAGAGCGCCAGCAGATACCCGAACGAGCCGCCGGGAGTTTCGCTGGCGTTGAAGCTGCCTTCGGACTTGTGGGCGATCTTGGCGGCCGCCGGCACGGCGCCAACCCCCAGCAGCGCGCCGCACGAGAGGACCACCAACAGCAGCGCGCGAACACCACGACGGTGATGAGGGGCACGGGAGAAGCCAAGCGCGCGGGACAGGCGGGAGTGCGTGGACATGACTGGATGGGCTCCTTGCTCTGAGATGTGATTCAGTGAAATCGGAGAATTCATCGTGTGCTGCCTTCGGTGTTGACGCGGATGCTCTCGGCGATCCGCCGGCCCTTGTCGGTGAGCGCCCAGGAGTTCGGGGCGCCCTTGCCGGGGTGGATCCCGGTGTTGCTGGCGAAGCCGATGCGTTCCAGCCGACCGAGCAGCTTTGAGATCTGTCCCTGGTCTGTGATGCCGGCCGTCTCCCCGATCTGACGGTTCGAGGCTTGCGGGCTCTGGGCAATCGCCATCAGCACGCGCACGGTGCGGTAGGTAAGACGCATCCCCGCCGCTTTGAATGGATCCGCCAGGAGCACGCCCCCGGTTGCGGGAGATGAGCCGTTGCCCGTGGCGCCCTTATCGTGGGCGACCGAGCGTGCCAGCTCCCGCCGCGCGGCGACGGGACCGAGATACGGCAGGACGATCGTGCTCATCAGCGGACCTGTCAGAGCGACCATGGGCTGCGCTGGCCGATCCGCGGGCGCATCTTGGCCGTCGATCGGTCTGCGTCCTCCCTCCCTTGTGTGCGTAGCACACGGCGGTCGGTGCGTTCCTGACCTGCTTGCCCCTGGTCGCTCTGACAAGCGGGACTGGATCACCGTGAGCGCGCCACCGATGACACCCTCCGCCGTGAGGGGCGATAGCTCGCCTGCGGTCTTTGATGTCAAGGCCGATTGAGAATTGACCCTGTAGCGCCGGTTGAGAATTGACCCCCCCTGTGTGGTTTCGCCGGCCGGGCGCCAGGAGAGGGCCTCTGTAGGCGCCTGTGCGGTCCTCGGCGGGGGTGGCGCGGGTGATTGGTCAGGCCGCTTCGGGGCTCTGGCGGGGTGGCCTGCTGCCGAGGTCGTGGTTCTTCAGGCGATAGCTCTCGCCCTTGAGGCTGATGATTTCGGCGTGGTGGACGAGGCGGTCGATCATCGCGGTGGCGACGGTGTCGTCGCCAAAGATCTCGCCCCAGAGGGAGAAGTTCTTGTTGCTGCTGACGATCAGGCTTGCTTTCTCATAGCGACGGCTGATGAGCATGAACATCAGGTTCGCGGCTTGCGGGTCGAACGGGATGTAGCCGATCTCATCGCAGACCAGGAGGGGGTAGCGGTCCAAGCTGCGTAGCTGCTGCTCGAGGTCTCCGTTGCGTTGTGCCTCGGTGAGCAGCGCGACCCATTGGGTGGCGCTGCGGAAGATCACTCTTTCCCCGGCGAGGCAGGCGCGGATGCCCAAGGCGATCGACAGGTGGGTCTTGCCGGTCCCCGGCGGGCCGAGGAGCACGACGTTCTCGCGGGCGTGAACGAAGTCGAGTTGCCCGAGATGCTCGATCACCTGCTTCTTGATCGAGGTCTGGAAGGTGAAGTCGAACTCCTCGAGCGTCTTGCGGAATGGGAAGCGTGCTTGACGGATGCGGCTCTCGGCGCCGTGGGCCTCGCGTGCCTGGTGCTCGGTCGAGAGCAGCGCCTGGGTGAACTTCTCGTAGGTCCACTCCTCAGCACGGGCTCGCTCGACGAGTTTCCCGAACGCCTGAGCGGCCGCAGGGGCCTTCAGCGCCTTGAACAGGAACGCGAGCTCGCTGCTCTCGCTCATGCGATCAGCGCGTCGTAGACATCCAGGGAGCGCTGCTGCACCTCGATCTCCGGACCAGCACGCTCGACACGTAGCGCCTTCAGGGCCCGAGCATGCTCGAGCGCCGTGATCGTGCGGTGCTTAGCGAAGCAACGGTCATGGCTGGCGGCGAGCTCGCCGGTATCGAGCACCGTCGCGCTCAGGCGCTGCTGGGAGACCCGGGCCTCCACGCGCCGGCCAACGAACCCCGGGTCAAGCGAGTAGTCGTTCGTATCGAAACGCAGATAAGGATCCGGCGGGACACGCGTCACCCAGCGCCGGTCGAGATCGGGCTGCTCGGGTAGGGCTCGCATCACCTCGTGCTCCTCGGCGAGCCGGTCGACGGGCCGCGCACGCAGCCCGCGATGCAACCGTGCGTTGGCCTTCTCAAACCACGCGTCGAGCTGCAGCTGGAAGTCCAGGGGGTTAGCGAACGTCCTGGCGGGCTCGAAGTTCGTCTCGAAATACTGCTGGAGCTTCTCGACCGCACCCTTGGCCTGGGGGTCGCCCTTCCCGCAGAAATGCCAGTCGAGCTTCAGCTGCCCACAGAACGCGGCATAAACATCCGTCGGGCGCCCGCGGTGAGCGTGCAGCGCGCCCTCCCTGTCCCACACAAGCGTCGAGGGCAAGCCTCCCAGCGACCACAAGCAGCGAGCGATGCCCCAGAGCAGATCCGGTGCCTCCTTGGAGAACGCCAGCGCGCCCGCACCGACCCTCGAATAGCCAAGGCAGGCAACCACGACGTAGCCCTTGCGTGCCTGACCATGGCCGACTGGGACCTCACGCTTGGGCTGCCACAGATCGAACTGGCAGATCTCTCCAGGCCGATAAACAGTGCGCTGGAACGTGCGCTTCGGCGCGAACAGCGGGCGCATCTCACGCAAATAGTCATCGACGATCGACTTGCCGCCCGCATAGCCCAGCGGCTCGATCAGCTCACGAATCCGAACCCCAGTCAGCGTGTGGTCCGAGCGCAGCTGCTCGCAGATCTCCGCCTTGAACGGGTCCAGCTTCGACGGCCGCTCAGGACAGCGAAAACCCGGCGGGGCATCCGAGCGCAACGCCACCCGGATCGTGTTGCGAGCCAGCCCAGTGCGGCGCATCAGCTCCTTGATCGACACCCCGCGAACGAAGTGCTCCCGGCGCAGCTCTGCCCACCGCTCCACGTCCAGCACGCTCCTTCTCCCGGTCTCGGTAACAGCGACCGAACCAGGCTAACCAGACCCCGGGCGCCTCCGCCACCGCCCCAGGCGGGTCAATTCTCAACCGGCGAAGGGGGGTCAGTCTCTCACCGGCACGGACACTTTGACTCACTGCGGCCCTCGTCCACCAGGTGCGCGAGCTGCTCGATCGCCTCGGCCCGGCGCTGTAGCACGCGCGGCCCGCCCGAGACGGACTCGCACACAAGCACCCGTCCCAACCGCGGCTCATCTTCAAGGAACCCCAGGAACGCGATCAGGCCCGCCCTGACACGCCCAAGCCACGAGTCCTGCGTCTCGCAAGCGTCGAGTACACGCTCGCGTGCGAGTGCGAGGCCCAGCTCGAACGCAGCCAGAAAGCAATCCTCACGATCGGCGAACACTTCATAGAACGTGCGCCGCGAAACACCCGAGCGCGAGACGACATGCGCGACGCTCACGCTCCCCACCCCCCGCTCACAACACTCCTCGACCATCCCCGTGAGAATTCGTGCGCGCTGCAGTTCGGCGACCTGCCCGCGCGCGAACTCCTCATAAGACCTCGTCCGTGCCCCCGCGAGCGCCCCACGAGCGCGCGCCACGCCCTGCACCCCGGTAGTTCGGCGCTTGGAAGCGGCCATCATCACAAAACCCCCCCAGACGGGGTGGACCCCTGGACGCCTGATAGGGAGATGGCATCCAGGAGCAACCCACCCGCATAAGGCAGAACGGAGGCCGGGTCAAGGGCGACCGTCCCGCGTGGGGGCAAGAACAAAAACAACGAACGCGCACTCTGCGCGCAGGAAAAACCAAACCAGGCGATCCACCCGGCTAGCCGCGCGCCAACGGCGCGGCAAAGGGAGCTATGCCCTAGAAGGCAGCTGTCCCAGAGAGAGAGAGAGAGAGAGACGCGTCAGCGACGCTGACGCGTCCTATTACGGACCCGCCACGAGCACGATGACTCTCAACTGCGTTATTCCCCAAGAAAAACACGCGAACAACAACCCTCTCTGTTGCGACCCGGTCCCTCTCCACGGTCCCGTCCAAAATGCTTGATGTCAACAACGACGCCGACCCAAACCCAGTCCTATGTTTATCCCGACACCCAACCGGATGTCAAGACATTGGTCATCTTATACAGCACACATGCGCGAATGTCAAGTGGCAGCGCGTGATTTTTGGGCATGCGATGGGAGCGGGATGCGGGCCGGCCTGGCCGGCCGCGGGATGGATCGGCCGCCGGTGATCGCGTTCTACTGCTCTTACCACGCTTTACGGACCAAGAGTTCCGTCGCACGGGCTGAGTACGGTGCTCTGCCCAAATCGATCCGAAAGCCACACATGCCAAAGCTCAGCTTTTTCTACGGAATCACGATCAAGATGTACTGGGATGAGGTCCACCACTCACTGCCTCACTTCCACGCGTACTACGCCGAGTACGAAGCCTCCCGAGTACGAAGCCTCGTTGGACTTGAGGGGCGAGATCATCGCCGGCGAGCTTCCGAGGCGACAACTTCGCCTCGTACAGGCATGGACCGAGCTGCACGCGGAGGAGCTGCGCGCAGACTGGGAGCTCGCCGTCAACGAAAAGCAGTTGAACCCGATCGACCCACTTCGTTAGACTCGATCCATGGGCAACGTCTTTCCCGGCAAGCTCGTCCCCGTCACCGACGTCGAGGTCATCGGCGAGTACAGACTGCGCCTTACGTTCAGGGACGGCACGGTCGGCGACGTCGGCTTCACCGATCGTGAGTGGAACGGCGTGTTCGAGCCGCTGCGCGATCCGGCGCGTTTCGCGCGGGTCTCTATCGAATCCGGCACGATCGTCTGGCCAGATGACGGTCTGGACATGGCGCCCGAGCCGCTCTACGAGCAGGCCCGCGCACATCAAGTCCGTGGCCCTGCTCGCATGCCAGCCTAGTTATTCCTTCAGCACACCTGAAGGGCTCGCAGCGGGCAGTTTGAGTGCAACGGATCCGTCCGTCAACCCGACCGCCGCTACAGCCCGGTCGGGTGGCGAACCGTGAAGCCCGCGTTTTCCGGGCGCAGCGGGCGCCAGCGGGGACCCGGCAGGTTGGAGGGGTCGTTGGCGGGGCTTGTGTCCAAGCGCAACCCGGCGACCGTCATGTAGGCGTGGCCGCCGTTGGCGAAGATCGTCACCCACGTGCCCACGCCAGCCGAGTCCCAGCTCATGAATTCGCTCGAGTCCATCGGCGTGGAGAGCAGGCTCGCTCCGTGCAGCGCATAGGAGACGGTGCCCGAGCAGTCGTAGCCGGGCGAGATGAACGATGCGTGCCCGCCACCGTAGATGTAGGGGAGCCCGACGATCTGGTTGCCTGCCCAGACGATCTCCTGGACGGCGAGCGGCGCGTTCATCGGGGCGGCCGCGAGACCGCCCACGAAGCGGGCGGTGCTCCCGGGCACGAGCAGCTCAGGCTTGGTGTCGGCCACGACCCCGACGGTCGCGCCGCCGGTGGAAGATGTGACTTCGCCCGCGGTTTGCGGGGCCACGTAGGGAACCACTTCGCCGGTCGCGGTCTTCTCGTAGACAGGCCCTTTGTAGGCGATGTTCGCCGACTTCGAGACGATCGGAGCGTGCGGCTTCTTGACGGCCGGGGTGCTCGTCGTGGGAGTGGCGCCGCCCACCGAACTGGGAGATGTCGTAGTGGGAGCCGTGACCGCGGGCGCGGAGCCCCCGGTCGATACGCCACCGGTGGTGGCGAGTGCCGATACGGGCGTGCAGGCCAGAATCAGCATGCTGAATAGCGTTGAGCCCGCGGCTCTAAATCGCAAAACAACCTCTTTCGTCGGCCTGCGGGGTTAGCTGACGGGCTAGCGCTGAAAGAGCCTGCGCTTCTCACGGATCTACCGTGGGATTCGCCCCAACAACTTGGGTCCCCCGTTCTTTGGCTTCTGGCCAAAGATTCGGCGTTCGGGGCGACAAGCTATCAGAGTGCAATGACGGTTGCACGCGTTGCACGTGTTTTCGCAGCTTTTCCCCGCAAATACGGTGTTTTTGGGCGACGAATTGCAGTTGAGAGGCGCACACAGCCTACGGTCCACGGGGGCTTTCGCGCTCATATCCGGAGCGCCACACTCGCTCCTTGGGCGTCACGCACCCGCTCCTGGCGCGGCACTCGTCGGGAGCTGCGGGTAGCGTGGAGGCGATGCGTGGACCCTCCATGCGCGTGGCGCCCGCCACGATCGCCCTCTGCTTGGCACTTGCCGGCTGCGGCAAGTCGCTGCCGCAAGTGACCCGGCCACCCGCCGTCTCGAGCGGTCTGCTCAGCACTCGGGGAACCATGAGCGTGTCCACGACCAACACGACCCGCCTCGGCGGTTCGAACCCGGCGGCCGATGCCGCCGCTGTCGCCGTGACCGCCTATCCCGGCCTCACCAGGGCGACCCGCCCAAAGGCGGTCGTGGTGGTGAGCGAGAGCGACTGGCCGGCGGCACTGGCGGCATCGGTGCTCGCGGGCGCCCCGCTGCACGCGCCGCTGCTCTACAGCGAAGGCTCCACGCTGCCCGAAGCAAGCAGCCGGGCGCTACACGAGATGGCCCCTTCTGGGACTCGGGCACTGGGACCGACGGCGAGCGGCGTGGCGGGCGAACAGGTGATCCAGGTGGGCGCAAGCGCGACGCCGGCGGGATATTCGACGCGCGTCGTGAAGGCCGCGAACCCCGCGGCGCTGGCGGTGAGCATCGAGCGGCTGTCGAGCCTTCTGCATGGACATGACCCGCGCCAGGTGATCGTGACGGCCGCCGACGGTCCGCCGGCGATGACGATGCCGGCGGCGGGCCTGGCCGCCCAGACGGGCGCGCCGATCCTCTATGTGGAAAGGCTGCGGATACCGCGGGCGACCGGCACAGAGCTGGCGCGACTTGGGCACACGTCCATTTACCTGGTCGGGCCGAGCACCGTGGTCAGCGAACGCGTGAAGGGGCAGCTCGAAGGCTTTGGCACGGTGACCCGCATCGCGGGAGCGACCCCGGCGGCCAATGCGATCGCGGTGGCACGGTTCACCAACGGATCGTTCGGTTGGGGGGTTCTGGAACCGGGGCACGGGTTTGTGTTTGCGAACGCGGCGCGGCCGCTGGACGGACCGGCGGCGGCGACCCTTTCGGCCCGTGGCGACTACGCGCCGTTGCTGCTACTGGAAGGCCCCAACAGCGTCGGCTCGGCGCTGGGCGGCTACCTGAGCGACCTGAAGCCCGGCACACCGTCCTCCGGGCCGGTGCACACCGTTTACAACCACGGCTGGCTGATCGGAGACGAAAGCGCCATCTCCGCGCTCACCCAGGCGAGACTCGACACGGCTCTGGAGGTATCCTCTCGCCCGGCGGCAGAAACCGAAATCTCCTCGTCCACCACCACCTCCAGCGAATCGACGCCACCCACCGAAACATGAGCCAAGCAGAGAATCCGAGCCGACTGCGCAGAGAGAGCGCGGGCGAGGTCAGTGTCGAGGACGTGCGTGAGTTGATGGGCGCATCGACACCACACTTCGCCCTGCAGCTGCGCAACCGGATCGCGCTCCTGATCGCGGGGCTCCCCGACGATCACCCGGCGCGCGTCGAAGGCGAGCGCGAGATCGCACGCCTGGAGCGCCTTGGCGTGAGTGGCGAGACGCGCGGAGAGGGCGGCAACGAGGGCGAGCGCCCGCTGCCCTCGCTCAACGTCGCGTAGCGGCCCGAGCGCGCGCGTCGAGGAAACGGGCGCGCAACAGCCTGAACAGGAACACGAACACGGCGATGTCGACGGCGAACATGCCGAGGTTGACCACCTGTGAGGCTTTCGCGAGGAACGTGTATCCCAGAACCACCGCCGAGTGCAACACCACGACGGGCATCAGCGCAAGCAGCAGCGTGTGAGAGCGAAAGCCGCTGTTGTGCTCGCGCCAGGCAACCTCGATCGTGCCGAGCGCGACCGCGACGATCGAAGCGAGCAGCAGCGGCCCTCCGGCCGTTATCCCGTGGCGCAGGCGGATCAGGGCAATCACGAACGCGATGCCGCCCACAAGAATCAGCAGCTCGGACAGCGGCCACGGATGCCAGGGAGCCGCGGGACGCTCCCCGTAGGTCGGGGTGACCGGCACCGCTCCCCGGGCGGTGCGCCCGCCGCGCGCGCTCTCGCCACGCGAGGAGCGCTCTTTCTGCTTGCGCGGCTCGGCCTTCGACTTGCCCGGTGTGGTGTGCGCCTCGGCTTGCACCTGCTCGCCGGCAAGCGAGCCGCTCGGGCGCGGCTTGCGCGAACGACCTCGCGGGCCCTTGGTGTTGCTTGCCACACCCACAGTCTAAGCTGGCGGCAGTGGCGGAGTCCTCGAGCACCTGGGAGCGCCTGGCGGGATTGCCGCTGAGCATCGAGAGCTACTCGCTGCAGCCCCTGCGGGCGCTCGTGTCAAGCGAGTTCGAGCGCAAGAGCACCGTCATCCACTTGACAGGCGCCGGGCGGGAGGGCCTCGGCGAGGACGTGACCTATGACGCGGTTGACCAGGAGATCCTGCAGGCTGCCGGCCCCGCGCTGCCGCTGGCGGGCGAATGGACGATCGGCTCGTTCTCCGAGCACATCGCCTCGCTCGACCTGTTTGCGCAGGAGCCCCAGCGCGAGGTGTCGCGGCGCTATCGCGTGTGGGCGTATGAGTCGGCCGCGCTCGACCTGGCGTTGCGCCAGGCGGACACAACCCTGCACGAGACATTGGGACGCACGCCGCGGGCGGTGCGCTTCGTGGTGTCGCTGCGCCTGGGCGAGCCGCCCAGCGTCGACCCGCTGCGGCGGCGCCTCGAGCTCGAACTCCTCGCTGCGCTTCAAGCTCGATCCCACGAGCTCGTGGAGCGAGTCGTTGATCGCCGAGCTCGTGGCGACCGGTGCGGTGGACTCGGTCGACTTCAAGGGCTACTACTCGGGCTCAGTCGTCGATCAGGCGCCCGATCCGGTGCTCTACCGGCGCGTGGCCGAGGCGTTCCCCGATGCGTGGATCGAGGACCCGGCGCTCACGCCCGAGACCGACGCGGCGCTGGCGGCGCACCGTGAGCGCTTCTCCTGGGATGCCCCGATCCACTCGGTGGCCGACATTCAAGCGTTGCCGTATCCGCCGCGGATGGTTAACATCAAGCCCTCGCGCCTGGGCGGGCTGCGCAATTTGCTTGGCGCCTACGACTACTGCGCCGAACGTGGCATCGGCAACTACGGCGGCGGCCAGTTCGAGCTGGGCGTGGGGCGCGGGCAGAACCAGTATCTCGCCTCGCTGTTTCACGCCGACGCGCCCAACGACGTGGCGCCGAGCGCCTACAACCTGCCCGAGCCCCCGCCGGGCCTGCCGAGCAGCCCGCTCGCACCCGAGCCCGCGGCGATCGGGTTTCGCTGGGGCGCGGACTGAGCAGACTTGCGGAACCGCGTTCGGGTCGCGCCGGACGAGCCTGGCGTTGGACCGCGGCCGAGTCCCGCCGGGCGAGCCGCTGTTGCTCACTGGGCTCGCGTAGTACAGTTTGAGCGCTGGTTCGCCGCGCTTGCAGGAATTCGCCCAACGCAACTTCTCTGGCGCGGGCCTGTTGAGACGTCCGTAGGCTCTACGGTCCTGCCAAACGACTGCACCCTGGAGCATGTTCGCGGCAAGCGCAATCATCCACAAGCGATCGACCCGCGGCACAGTCGCAGCCGCCGCCCTGGCGCTCTGCGTGAGCTGCGCGCCACTCGTCCAGCCGGCGCTCTCCTCGACGGCGAGCGCCGCCACGCCGAATGCGAGCGGCGGTACCGGAGGCGCCTCCGCCCCGGGCGGCGGTGGATTGGGCACCTCAAAAGCAAAAGCACCCGCGAGCAGCCCCGCCACGGCGAAGGGCAAAGCGAAGACCAAGGCCGGGAAGGCGAAGCCCAAGCGGGACCCCTATACGCTGACGAGCGCCGTGTGCACGCCGGCGATCCACTGCTCGACCAATTCGCGCCAGGTCTCCCAGGGGGGAGAGCTGCTGATCAAGGGCGCCGGCCTGCGCACGGGAATGGTCGTGGCGTTCCCGCACAGCTGGAACGCGCGCATCGCCGACAACTCTCCCACGGCCCACCTTGCCAACTCCGCGCAAGGGACGATCGTGCACGTGCCCCACGGCGCCCACTCGGGGCGCATCATGGTGCTGATCGGCCACGGGCGCCACACCAACTCCTTCGGTCCGATGCAGGTCGTGAACTACGCGCTGCACCCGCCCACACCACCCCCGCCACCACCGGCGCCCGCCCCGGCCACGACGCCCACCGGCAGCGCGTTTGAAGGCCAGGGAATGTGGATCTGGTACGTGAGCCAGTCCGACGGCGGCAACCTCGCCTCGATCGTCGCGCAGGCCCACGCGGCCGACGTGACCACGCTGTTTGTCAAGAGCTCAGACGGCTCGTCGAACTACTGGAGCCAGTTCAGCCCCGAACTCGTGCAAGCGCTGCACGCCAACGGGCTGAAGGTGTGCGCATGGCAGTACGTGTACGGCACCAACCCCGCGGGCGAGGCCGAAATGGGCGCGCGCGCGGTAGCGGCGGGCGCCGACTGCCTGGTGATCGACGCCGAGGGCGAATACGAAGGCGCTACGGGGCGGCGCAGACCTACATCGAAGACCTGCGCGCGAAGATCGGTCCCAGCTATCCCCTTGGCCTGGCGTCATTCCCGTACGTGTACGACCACACCTCGTTCCCCTACTCGGTGTTTCTCGGTCCCGAACGGCGCGCAGTTCAACGCGCCGCAGATGTATTGGAAGGACATCGGCAACTCGGTGGACACGGTGTATGCCAACACCTTCATCGCCAACCGCGTCTATGGCCGCCCGATCTTCCCGCTCGGGCAGACCTACTCGAAACCCTCAGCCGAAGAACTGGTGCGCTTCCGCGAGGAGGCCCCGCTCTACGGCGCGACCGGCACCTCCTTCTGGGACTTCCAGGAAACCCCCGCGAGCCTGTGGAGCGGCACTCGCGACACCACTGGCCCCACTCGCCGGCGTGACCCCCAACCCGTCATGGCCGGAACTGGGCGAAGGCAACAAAGGCGACCCGGTGCTGTGGATGCAGGAGCATCTCGCCGCCGCGATCCCCACGCAGGAAACGACGGGCATCTTCAACGCGGCGACCACAGCCAACCTCGAGCAGTTTCAGAGCGCCCACGGAATCGCCCCCAGCGGCCACACCGAAGCGGCCACCTGGCAGGCATTGCTGGCCCTCACGCCGGTCGCGGTTGACTGGACCGGCGCGGGGCCAAAGGGCTAGCTCAGACGCGCTGGATCAGCGTGGCTGTTCCGAGACCCCCGCCGCAGCACATCGTGACGAAGCCGATCTCCTTGTCGGAGCGCTCCAGCTCGTGCAACAGCGTGGTGATCAACCGCGCGCCGGTCGAGCCGAGCGGGTGGCCGAGCGCCATCGCGCCGCCGTTGACGTTGACGCGGTCCATGTCGGGGCTGAGCTCGCGCTTCCAGGCCGCCACGACCGGGGCGAACGCCTCGTTGATCTCGATCAGGTCGATGTCGTCGATCTTCATGCTGTTGCGCTCGAGGATCTTGCGCGTGGCGGGGATCGGCCCCTCGAGCATCTTCACCGGGTCACACCCGACGGTCGTCTGATCGACGATGCGCGCGCGTGCGGTCAGGCCCAGGTCTTTGGCCTTCTCGGCGCTCATCAGCAGCACCGCGGCGGCGCCGTCTGAGATCTGCGAGCTGTTGCCCGCGGTGATCTTGCCGTCGGGCTTGAACGCCGGTTTGAGCTGGGAGAGCGCCTCGAGGTTGGTGTCGGGACGAATGCCCTGGTCGGTGACGTAGGTGTCGCCGTTGACCGCAAACGGCACGATCTCGCGCTCGAAGCGGCCCTCCTCGGTGGCCTGGTGGGCCAGTTTGTGCGAGCGCACCGCCAGCTCGTCGAGCTCGGAGCGCGGAATCTCCCACTCGTCGGCGATCATCTCGGCGCCGAGGCCCTGCCCGACGATGTTGTGCTTGGCCATCAGCTCCGGGGTGAAGGCGAAGCCGAACTCCTGCTGGGTCTTCATCGCCGCGGAGAACGGGAAGTGGCCCATGTGCTCCACGCCACCGCCGATCATCGCGTCGTGCACGCCCGCGGCGATCAGCGCAGCGGAGAAGTTGACCGCCTGCTGGGCGGAGCCGCACTGACGGTCGACGGTCGTGGCGGGAGTCTCGATCGGCAGACCCGCCTGCAGCCACGCGTTGCGGGCGACGTTGAGGCCCTGCTCGCCGAACTGCTGCACGCAGCCGGCGACCACGTCTTCGACCACGGCGGGCTCGATGCCGGCGCGGTCGATCACCTCGGTGTAGACCTTCGCGAGCAGCGCGTTGGGATGGGTGTCCTTGTAGTAGCCCTTCTCCAGGTGTCCGCGACCGATCGGTGTGCGAACAGCCTCGACGATTACGACCTCGCGGCCCTCTGCTTGCCTCATGATTGAAGTCCTTTGCTTGTCTGTTGCCGGTGGCGCCGCGGCATCTCGCCCGGCGTGTGCTCAGAAAGCGGGCGCATGCGAGCTTCTGGTAAAGACGCCGCGCGTTCGCTACCTCTACTGTACCGCTCAGCAGCACTAGATTGACTGGTCAGTCAACCAGGATCCGGTGCTGCTGGATCGAGGTGCCCGGGCCGGCAGCCGGATGAACCAACCGACAGTCACGCCCGGATCGCCACATTCATCGCTATGTCCCTACCGCCGCCAGAGGAGCGAGAGACCTTGAACGAACGCCTAGCCATAGTCGGCAGCGGAGCCATTGCCTGCGGGCTGGCAGCCACCGCTGCCCATCACGGACCCGTGCTGCTGCTCGCACGCTCAGACAGCTCAGCCGAGCGGGCACGCGCAACCGTAGAGAAGACCCTCAGCCGCTTGGAAGCCGAGGTCGATCCCCAGCATGTGCAGATCGTCACCGACGCCGCCGCGCTGGCGCAGTCCTCGTTCGTCGTCGAGGCGGTTGTCGAGGACCACGACATAAAGGCCGGCTTGCTGGGCGAGCTGAACGGCCTCCTCGACGAGCAGGCGGTACTTGCCTCGACGACCTCCTCCCTGTCGGTGGAGCGCCTCGCGGAGGCCTCTGGCCGCCCTGAGCGGTTCGTGGGCCTGCACGTGTTCAACCCGGTGACGCGCATGAAGCTCGTGGAGCTCGTGTTCCCGAAGGCCGCTTCGGAGGAGACTCGCAGCCGCGCTCTGGCGCTGTGCGAGACCTTCGAGAAGACCGCCGTCGAGATACCCGACATACCTGGATTCGTCGTCAACAGGCTGCTGTTCCCCTACCTGTTCAACGCGGTGCGCCTGCTTGAAGAGACCGGAATGGACCCCAAGGACATCGACACCTGCATGAAGCTCGGCGCCGGTCACCCGATGGGGCCGTTCGCACTGCTGGATCTCGTGGGTCTCGACGTCTCAAAGGCGATCGGCGAGACGATCGGCGAGACGATCCCCCCGCGCGTGGACGAGCTGATCGACGAGGGCGCGCTGGGACGCAAGACCAAGCGCGGATTCCTCGCCTATTGAACGATCCAGCGGAGGACCCGCCCATGAGGGCTGGTCGGTGAGAATTTATTTAGCCTCACCAGACTTTTAGGCTAGCTTCATCAGCGGGGCATACTTGCGTGTGCGACACAGATACGCATACCGCCTCCTCCCAGTGCACACGTTCCGGCCCGCTCCCCCCGCGGGCCGGACGTGTCTTTGGGGTGCTCCCGCGGGCCGAGCGTGTCTTTGAGGCGCTCCCCGCGGGCCGAGCGTGTCTTTGGGCCGGGCTAGGACCCCGGCGGCGACTCGCGTCGAGCGGTCTCGCGCGGACCGCTCGAGCCCTTCTCGCGATCGTGCACCGGGCGACGCTCGCGAATGCGCACCGCCTCCACGCGGTTGTGGTGGACCGACTCGACCCTGATCGAGAAGTCTCCCGAGCTGATCGTGTCGCCGCGGCGAGGCAGGCGTCCGATCTCGGCGAACACGAATCCCCCGACCGAGTTGTAGGCGTCGCTGTCCACCGGCAGCTCGACGCCGTAGTCGAGCAGGTCCGCGATCGAGACATGACCGCGCACGAACAGGTCTCCGCCGGCCAGCTGACGAACCTCGCCCGGCGGCCGGGTCGGTCTCATCGGCGATCTCACCGACCACCTCCTCGATGATGTCCTCGATCGTCACGATCCCCACAACGCGCCCGTACTCGTCGACGACGACCGCCATCGAGGTGCGCTGGCGTTGAAGGTCGGCGAGCAGATCGTCCAGCGGCTTGGTCTCGGGCACGATCGGCGCGTCGTGCATGATCGGCTCGATCGAGGCATGCGGTCCGTCGTGCATCAGCCGCTTGGCAAGTGAGGACGCGTGCACAAGCCCGCGCACGCGATCGCGATCGTCGCCCTCGATCACGACAAGCCGCGTGTGGCCACTTGAGATGCACAGCTCGAGCGCGGTTTGCGCGTCCTGGGAGATATCCACGGTGACGACCGCTGGAATCGGAGTCATGACCTGACGCGCCTCCTGCTCGTGCAGGTGAAATACACCCGTGAGCATCCCCGCCTCGCCCGGATCGAGCTGGCCGCCGGCGTAGGACTCCGCGATCAGGCGCTTGAGCTCGTCTGGCGAGCCTCCCTCCCCGATGTGTGCTCATCTCGACGCCCAGCAAGCGCAGGATCCGACCCGAGATGGCCGTGAGCGCGATGATCACCGGGTGGAAACAGCACACTGAACGCCTGCAGCGGCCGGGCGATCCGGCGGGCGATCGACTCTGCGCGATCGATCGCGTAGAGCTTGGGCACCATCTCCCCCGCGATCAGCTGGTGGCGGCGATCAGCGCGAAGGCGAGGACCACGGATATCGACGATCGCGACGTCATGACTGGGCGTGCTCCCGAGCGCCCCCTTGAGAATGTCCGCGAGCGCGGGGGTGGCGAGCGCGCCGATCGCGATCGAAGTCATCGTCACACCGATCTGCACGGCAGAGATGTATTCGTTGATGCGGTCCAGCTGGCTGAGGGCAAGCGCCGCCCCACGCAAGCCTTCCTCGCGCATGAGTTCCAGACGCGTGTCGCCTGGAGCGCACGAGCGCGTACTCGGCGGCGACGAAGAACGCGTTGATCGCGATCAGCACGACCGCGAGTATGAGCTTGAGCCCGTTCACGCCCGATCGGCGCCCGTCCGGGCCGATCTACTTCGAGGAGGTTTTTCTTCTTCGTTCATCGATAGCCGACGGCACAACCGTAGCAGGGGCACTGGTCGGCTTTGCAGGCTCAGGCCGCTCAGGCCAGGGCGTCGATGCGCGAGCCATGTCGAAGTCGGCCTGGGTGAGACCGCCCTCGGAGTGGGTCGAGAGCTCGAGACGCACCTTGTTCCAGCCGTGGAGATGGATGTCGGGATGATGGTTGGCCGCCTCGGCGGCGTCGGCCACGCGGTTGACGAAGGCGATCGCCGCGGCGAAGTCGTCGAGCTTCCATTCACGCGCGATCGCCTGGCCGTCGCGTTGCCAATCGCCGCCGACGAGGCTGGCATCGATCTCCGGATCGGAGAGGAGCGTCACGCAGACCAGGATACCCGGCCCTCAGGCGATCCCGGAGGCCGAGGAGCCCGCCACGGCGATGGCGCCGAGGACCGACACCGCGGAGAGCGCCGCACACGCGGCAAGACCCAGCCAGGAGCGATGACGGTCATCGGCGGTTCTGATCGCGAGTCCAGCAAGCGCTCCACCGATCAGCCCGCCGATGTGAGCGCCGACAGAGATGTTGGACAGCGTGAAGCTGAGGATCAGATTGATGACGATCAGCACCGCCGATGCCCGACTCCATGACGCTCATGCGGCGAGACGCTGCAGCTCGATCACGGCGGCGCCCATCAACCCGAAGATCGCGCCCGAGGCTCCCAGGCTCGGCGCGCTGGTGGCGAACAGCGCGCCGAAAGAGCCGGCCAGCATCGAGGTGAAATAGATGGCGGCGAACTTGACCGATCCGAGCGCCGGCTCGAGCATCATGCCGAGCAGGTAGAGCAGGTACATATTGAAACCGATGTGGAGAAGTTCTCGTGCAGGAAACCACTTGTGACCAGCCGCCAGTACTGGTGTTCCACGCCCACCGCATAGCGTTCCAGCACGCCGTTGTCGATCACGGGACCATGGATGCTGGAGCCCTCAATCGTCAACTGCCCTTGCTCGGCCAGGAACACGATCACGTTGATCGCGATCAGCGCAAACGTGACCCGTGGCCGGGTGGCCATGTTGCGCATCGTCATCACGCGGGTGCCCTGTTTGGAGCACTCCGGACAGCGCATGCCAACGGCCGTCGTGGTCATGCAATCCGGGCAGATCGGACGCCCGCACGAGGAGCATGCGACGCCCGTCTCGCGCGAGGGGTGGCGATAGCAGGTGGCCATGAGCCGCGCAGACGCTAGCAGGAGGCTGTCCGGCCTTTTGCGCGTGCCGGCGCTACGGGGGGAGGGGAACCCGAGTGAACTGCGCCCCAACGACCGGCGCTCACGGGAGACGTCGGTGTCCGAGGGAAATCAGCGATCGCCCAGCAGGCGGCGGGTGTGCTCGCGCAGATCGCCAACCGCACGCTCGGCGGCGCTGCGAGCACCCAGCGGGTCGTGCGCCCCGGACGCGCGCGGTGGCGCGCGCGCAGGAGCACGAGCGCGACGCCCGCGCTGCCGCCAACCACCACCGCCGCCGCCGGGCGAACCCAGTTGCGCGGGTCGCGCATAGCCGAGAGCTCCCATGCCTCCAGCTCCTCCACGGCGCTCTCCGTGAGACTCGTGAGCGTGCTCTCCAGGCGCCTACCGAGATCTTCGGGCGGCTCTACCGGCGAGAGCGCCTTGTGGAGAAGACCCTCGAGTCCTGAGACGGCCTCACTCATTCCGCGTCTCCCCTTTCGGCAGCTCGTCGGCATCCGCATCGCTACGTCGACGATCTCCTCGAGTTGCTTGATCGCGCGATGGATGAGCACCTTCGTGGCTCCATCGGAGCGACCCATGGCCCGTGCGATCTCGCGATTGTCCATGCCCAGCGCAAAGCGCATGATCAAGGCCTCGCGTCTGTCGTCGGGCAGACGCTGCACCCCCTCGAGCACCCGGCGAGCTCGTCGCGACCCTCGACCAGCTCCTCGGTCGTGTGCGCAGCCGCCAGTTCGAGCCTGTCGTCGATCGAGCGAGGACGGGCGGCGCGAGCGATCGCGATAGAGATTGGCGGCAAGATTGTGGGCGATGCGGATCAGCCACGGACGCAACGGCCGCCCGTGGACTCGCGCTGGGCGCGCTCGAAATGACGGTAGGCCTGCAGGAAGGTCTGCTCGGTGAGATCCTCGGCGTCGTGGTGATTGCCGACCCGATAGTAGGAGTAGCTGTAGACATCGCGCAGATGAGCCCGGTACAGCTCGGAGAACTCGGCGTCGAGTCGTGCCTTGGACTTCTGCGTGTTGGTCGGCCACTCATCGCACCCTATCCTCCGACGCTTCCTGCCCAATCTTCACGCGGCACGCGCGTGCGTCCGGTTGGGCTCTTGACAGGCCGCTTGCGCTCAGCGGGCGCTCGGCGCCGCCAAGCCATTCCCACTGCAAGCTCACACAGGCCCAGATGCGCTCGGCCACGCCGAGGGCAATCGTTGGCGAGGGCTCGGGCACGGTCGGAAAGCCAAGCGGCGGCCACAGCGGATGCGGACCTTGCGAGGGCGAATCCGCCAACCCCGGCGCACGTCCTCGGTGCCCATCACCGCGACCGGCACGACCCGGAGCGCCCGTCTGCAGAGCAAGACGGCCCACCCCCCGGTGAGGCTGGCCAAGTGGGCCCGGACGCACACGGGTGCCCTCGGGGAAGATCACCACGCAGTCACCCCGTTCGAGGATCGCGCGGGCGGTTGCCATCGCATCCTTGTCCCCGCGCCCCGATCGATCGGGAAAGCGCCGAGGCCGTTGAGCAGCCACGCCTGCCAGCGACGCTCGAACAGCTCGCGCTTGGCCATGTAGTAGACGGGGCGGCGGGTGAGCGCGCCGATCACGAACGGGTCGAGAAAGCTGCGATGGTTGGCCGCCAGCAGCACCGGACCGGAGCTCGGTATGCGCTCGCGCCCACCACGATCAAGGCGAAAGTAGAGCAGGAAGAAGGGAATCAGGATCGCACGCGCAAGCCAGTAGAGCAACGGGTTCACGCCACGACTCAGCGAGCGCTCGCGGAAGGGACTCAGCTCGGGCGTGCCACGCGCCGAGGAGCCGGACTGCTCGGAGCCGTGGTGTTGTGCACCTGCCGTGTGCTCAACTGGGATCGACCTCAGCGTCATACAGGGGATACCCATCGGCCGAGGCCACGTTACAGCGACCTTCCCGCTACCCTCGATGCTCCGCGCCGGAGTAGCTCAGCTGGCCAGAGCACCTGTCTTGTAAACAGGGGGTCACGGGTTCGAATCCCGTCTCCGGCTTGGGGTCGTCCAAATCCCGTCTCGGGCTCAAGACCTTCTTAGGGCCGATCGCGGTCAAAGAGCGCACCATTGGAAACAGCAGGCTGCGCCGGCAAGTCCTCCCGACGCATCACGCGAGCAGCTTCAGCAGACCCTCGCGGTCGGGGCCGGGCATCTGCAGGCGCTCGTGCCCGCTCGCCAGCTCGCGGATGCGCTCGGGCACGCCGTCCCGGGCGAAGGTCTCGCTCAACGGCGTGAAGCAGCCGCGGGATTCGAGGAAGGCCCTGAAAAGGTCGGAGTCGTGGAGCATCGCCGCGGTCAGCTCTCCCCGCAGCGCTTGCGAGGGATCGCTCGGCTGTGGTGGCTCCAACCCGTCGCGCAGCGCTTCGATTTCGCTCAGCCGGGCGCGATCCTCCGCGACCGTCTCTCGATACCAAGGCGTCAGGCGCTCCTCGGTGGCCGCATCCCACGCCTGCGCGAACTCCAACGGATCCTCCAGGTGCGAGCCCACGACCTCGCGCAGACACCGCGCGTGCAGCAGCCCGAGCGTCATTCCGCGACCGAGCGAAGGGTTGGTGCACGCCCAGGCGTCGCCCAGCAGCGCGACGCCGGTCATCAGGGGTCGCCCATCGCGCTGCGGACGGCGGTAGCGGTCCACTATCCCGCCCATCGCCTCGTGGTCGCCAATCGGCTCGCCCTGGAGCCAGTGCGCGTGCAGCGGGCAAGCTTCCAGGACCGAGCTCCACAGCTCGGGGTCTCGCATTCGCTTCAGTGCTCGATCTCCGCTGGAGACGGCGGTAGCCACCGCCCATGTGCCGTTGTCCGCGGGGAGTGTGAGGATCGAGAACGTCCCCATCGGCGCAAGCAGTGGGCCGATCGGCTGCGGCGTGGACCCGTCCGCCGAACGGAAATAGCGGCCGTAGTAGATGAACCCGGAATCCTCGGACTCCTCGTGCAGGGGCCCGATGCCCGCGTCGGCGCACCAGCGCGGCATCTGCGAGCGCCGGCCCGTCGCGTCCACCACCAGGTCGGCGCTCAGGGTCTCGCCCGAGTCCAGTCGCACGCCGCTCACGTGCGGCGTGCCGTTGGCGGTCTGCACTGTCAGCCCATTCACAACCGCGCCACGACGCACCTCCACGCCGGGCTCGTTCTCCGCGGCCTCTCCCAGGCACCGCTCAAAGACCGGCCGGCGAGCGGTGCATGTCACGAACCGCTCGTCGCCGGGTCGCGGAGCGCGATCGGTCAGCGTGGGAGGCAGCAGCGCGATCAGATCCAGGCGCAACGCGCCCGCCGACACGAGCCCGTCAAAGACGTCGGGGAGCGCCTCCTCCAGCACCGCGCGCCCAGCAGGTTGCAGGAAGTGGGCCATGCGGAACTGGCCCACGCCCTCGCGCGACCATTCCTCCCACGCCCCATCGACAGAGTCGGGGACTGGATCGGTGTCGCGCTCGAGCACTGTGATCTCATGACCATCGCGCGCCAAGAGCAGCCCGGAGGACAGTCCACACACTCCGCCACCCAAAACGAGGATCCTGGCCATGCGCCGCTCAGCCTCCGCTCATCATGAGGGCAGGAACTCTACTAGCAAGCGGCTCACCTCATCCGGCGCCTCCAGCTGCATCCAATGTCCCGGGCCGTCGAGGCGCTCGTAGCGCCACGGGCCGGCCACTGAGCTTGCCGATTTGGTCATCTGCGCCTCGGTGAGCGCTATGTCGCCCGAGCTCCACACGCCCATCGTTGGCGACTGGATCGGCGGTAGCTTTATGCGAGGCAGCACATAGGCCTCCGGCGGTATGTTCGCGCGGTAGTAGTTCAACCCGGGCGTGAGCGACCCATTGGCCTCCAGCTCGGCGATCACCGCGTCGGTGTCGGGATGACGCGCCCACACCCGGAAGTTGGCCCAGTCGTTGTCCGAGAGCCATTGCTCGGCGATTCCGGCGAACTGGAACAGGAGCATGTACCACGACTTCTCGTACTGCTCAAAGCCCTCCGCCCTGAACGTCGCCGGATGCCCGACCGACAGCGCGACGAGATGGTCCACGCGATCGCCGGCAAGCGTCGCCAGCCCCCACGCGAGCGCCGCGCCCCAATCGTGCCCCACCACGTGCGCGCGCTCCACACCGGCGTCGCTCATCACCGCCAGCACGTCGCCGGCCAGCACGGGCACCGCATATGCCTGCACCTCCTCGGGCTTGTCCGACCGGCCGTAGCCGCGCAGATCGGGCACGATGACCTTGAACCCCGCCTCGACCAGCGCCGGCACCTGATGGCGCCAAAGACTTCCGGTGTCGGGAAAGCCGTGCAGCAAGACCACCGGGCGGCCCTCACCGCTTATCTCGTACTCGATGCCCACACCATCAACGTCAACGCGCATTGCGACCCTCCTGTGGATGACGGCAAGGGAGGCCCATCGCGGAGCGGAACGCCCAGTTGGCCGCGCCAGCGCGGCCATGCGCCCATTCCGGTCAGCCTGCTCTCCGTACCCTACCGCGTGACGTCGGGTGAGATCATCCGCAGCTCCCTCACCGGTTTGGCGCTGTGGTGGCCGGAGAATCCCGACGTCCCACGCGCGGCGCCGCCGGCCGCGGTGCTGCCTGTCGCCACGGGAGTGCTACGGACGGTCCGCTGACTGCGCTAGCGTCTCCAGGCCGTGGCAACGACGGTGCTGCCGGCAGTCAAACACCGATCCTCTCGACGCTTGCGTTGGAGGACATTCGCCGCACTCGCACTGGTTCTTGCGGTCGTGGCGGTGACTTGGCGGATCGACACCGAGAGCACGCCGGCGATCGTCATGCACCGGACGCTGGCCGCGGACGTCCGTGTGCCCGGGAGCCTGCCGCCACTGAGCTGGCCCCGGGAAGGCCAGGCGACCGTGGAGGTCGAGGGAGTGGGCAGCTTCGGGACCGCGGGCGCCTCCACCCCGGTCCCGATCGCCAGTGTGGCGAAGATGATGAGCGCCTATCTGACGCTGCGGGAGTACCCGCTGGCCGTCGGCCGGGAAGGCTTCACGATGACGGTCACCCCAGCGGAGGTGGGCGAAGAGCGGCAGCGGATGAACCTCGATCAGTCGATCCTGCCGGTGAAGGCCGGCGAGCGGATCAGCGAGCGGCAGGCACTCGAGGCGCTGCTGCTGCCTTCGGCAAACAACATGGCGGCGATGTTGGCCGTACATGACGCGGGCGGGATCGCGGCATTCGTGGCGCGCATGAACGCCACCGCGAAAGCGCTGGACATGAAGTCCACGACCTACACCGACCCGAGCGGCTTCCAGCAGAGCACTGTGTCCACCGCCGGCGATCAGTTGAGGCTCGCCGCGGTGGCGATGCGCGAGCCGGTGTTCGCCGCGATCGTCGATGAGCCCTCGGCCGCGTTGCCGGTCGCCGGCCGGGTCGCCAACTACAACAGTCTCGTCGGGGAAGACGGATATGTCGGAGTCAAGACGGGCTCGGACGCGGCCGCCGGTGGATGCCTGGTGTTTGCCAAGCATGTTGCGATCGACGGGCGCACGGTGACAGTCTTGGGCGTGGTGCTCGGTCAGCACGAAGGCTCCCCGATCGACGCCGCGCTCGCAAGCGCCCGAGCGCTCGGCGACTCCGCGGCCGCGACGCTGCGAGCACAGGTGCTCATTCCCGCCGGCACGAGCGTGCTCAGCGCGAGCTCGACCGGCGGGCGGCGGACCACAGTCGTGACGAGCAGGGCGCTGCGGGGAATCGGCTGGCCCGGACTGACTCTCCCCGTCCAGGTGGACCTCGGGCGCCCCAAAGCAAAGACCCAGTTGTCGGCAGGCGAGCCACTGGCCGTCGTGACGGTGCGCGGTGCGCACACCCGCGCGGTGACCACCCACTCACTTGGACGACCGTCGCTCAGCTGGCGGATTCAGCATCTGTTCTGAGCCGCTGCGGGGCTCGATCGAGCAGACGCGACAGATCGAGCTCTTGCGAACTGTGGGCATATTTCAGGGTGTCTACGCCTGAGCTGACAGGCGTTTGTTTCCGACTTGTCCGGGCCGTGTGCAAGCAAGCCGCGGAATCGCGTGAAAGTCGGATTCCTCAGCGTTGGCCCGATAGACAGGCGGCCCGCCCACTCGCCGGAGACAACGGTCGAGATTTGAGATCGCCGTAGCGATATCCCAATGCGCCGTTCGAGCCGGATCGTTTAGGCAATCCTTGGCTTGCGAGTGCACCCTTCGACTATCGTCACACTCTTGTACGAAGTCCACTGGTTGGAAAGCAGGTCCAAGACCGGTGTCCGCTAAGCATGCTGTGCTCGGGCTCGTGATCGAGCAGCCGGACTACGCCTATCGGATCGCCTCCGGGGTGCGTCGGCAGCTGCGATTCGCAGGCCTCGCGGACTCCTACCCTTACTGGGCTTTGGAGAAGCTTGAGACCGAGGGACTCGTGCGCAAGGTTGATGAGAATGGCGATCCGCTGCGCAACGGCACACCGGGACGACGAGCGATCTATGAGGCCACGCCGTTAGGGATTGCCTCCTTTGAGGAATGGCTGCTGTCGACCGTTGCCGAGCCGCCGCTGCGCGACGAATTGCACTTCAGGATCGCGCTGTGCCGTCCACGCGACGCACCACGCATGATCGAGCTCGTGCACGGACAGGAGCTGGTGTGCCTTGGACGAGTGCACGATCTCAAGCGCACCTCGGAAGCCGACGTCCGCGAGGGGTCCGAGTGGGACAGGATGGTGCGAGTGGTATCCCGCGACGCCGAGCTGGGTTTCTGGAAGGCGCGCATCGAATGGCTGCAGGGAGTTCGTGAGCGGCTCGAAGGACTCCCAGCCGAGTTCGATGCTTGATTCAGCCCTGAAAGATTCAGGGCTGACTAGCCCGGATCGACCCAGATGGAGCACCATCGCCTCTTGCGCTCGCACCGAGAGAGCGACATGGAGACCACGCAAAACGCAGGGAAGCTGAGTCCACTCGATGACCACCATGTCCCCTATCCGCGGAGGCATCTTGCATCTCCCCACATCTCACGAGGGCCGCTACTCTCAGTCACTGGAGCGTGGCCTGGCGATCCTCAGGGCATTCAGTCCCGAGCGTCCCTGGCTTGGGATCGCGGAGATAGCGGACGCGCTCGAAATGAGCCGTCCGACGACTCATCGCTACGCGTCCACGCTGGTGGCGCTCGACTATCTGGAGCAGGGCCCCAAACGTAAGTACCGGCTTGGTATACGTGCGGGCGATCCGGGTCGCTCGGCTGTCAATTCCACTTCGCTTCGCGAGCTTCCCTACAGCTGTCTGGCGGACCTGCGCGATCGCAGTATGTGCACCGCAAGCATCGCGGTGCTCGACGGCGCCGACATCGTGTACGTCGACCGCGCGAGAAGCGCATGGCAGGGGCAGACGGAAGTGAGCGCGAGACTCGGACGCGGGTCACGTCTTCCCGCCGCCACCACTGCCATGGGGAGAGCACTGCTGGCGCACCGCACACCCGAGGAGCGGCGCAAGGCCGTCGAGGCAATCCTCGACGATGCGCAATCGCCGGAGAGCACCCGTGCCGGGAAGAAGCTGCTCGACGAGCTCAAGCGCATCCGCGAGAAGGATTTCGTGCTTGCCGAGCAGGTATATGTCAAAGGGCAGAGATGTGTCGCCGCCCCACTGCAGGGGAGCTCGGGCGAGGTGATCGGCGCGGTGGATGTGGCTGCCTCGAAGCTGACCTTTTCGCGGGCGCAGGCGCTCGAGCGGTTGGCGCCGTTGGTCGTGGCAAGTGCCGAGGAGATGTCAGCGCACCTCGGCTACGCGTTCTAGTTGCGCATCCTCAACCGTCGAGTAGGCCGATCTCCGCCGCCCTCGTGACCGCGTCTGAGCGTGAACGGACGTCGAGCTTGCGATAGACCGCGTGAGCTTGAGTCTTGACGGTGTTGGTCGATACGTGCAGGCGAGCCCCGATCTCGCGGAAGGAGAGGTGGGTTGGCAGGAAGCGCAGGATTCGCAGCTCGGCCATCGTGAGTGTCGCCGGTCCGGCGAGCGCCGTGGCGGATGCCGAGTCCACCAGCCCCCACCCATCGTCCAGCCAACCTCCGAAGACCACCGCATCGGGAACACGACGCGCGAACTGCGATGCCTCGGCAAGCAGCGCGCGCGCCGCGCCGATGTCGGCCAGGCGCAGGACTGCTCGCGCAAGCACGATCCGGGTCTCCGCCTCATACCACGGGATGGAGTCGCCAAGTCCGGTGAGCAGGTGCGATGCGCGGCGGGCGTCGCGCTTGCCTTCGTTGACGTGGCCTACATGCGAGCGCACGTCGGCGGAGACCGCGAATGTGAGTGCGGAGGCCGGATAGCCGGATAGCGAATGATGTTCGACCTGGCGCACCGCGCGAGCGATCAGGTCGACGCCTCGTTCCCAATCGCCTTCTTCGACAGCGATCATCGCCAGCTGGGAGAGACACAGCGGCTCGATGTTGGGGGCCACATTCGTGCTTGCACAGATGCCGCTCTCCAGGTGCTCGCGCGCGCTCTCGCGATCGCCCGTCAAATGATCGGCGACGCCTCGCAGCAGGCAGAACATGGAGCGCCATGGACTGTCTTGGGCAACCAGTTCATAGGCACGGGCGGCATCCCGGCCCATTGACGCCAGACCCGGACGGGCCGCAAGATAACGCGGAAGGCTCTGCCACATCAGCTCGCCCGCGAGGCGCGCATCGCCCGTGGCGACCGCGTGGCCGATCGCCAGGTCAAGCTCACCGTGCTCGGCATACCAGGCGCTTGCACGCAGGTGAAGCGTGTGGATGCGCTCGGGATCGGCGTGGCGCAGCTCACCCGTCAGCGCCTCGCGCAGCAGCCGGTGGCAGCGAAACCATTCGTGGCCGGCGTCGGTGGACGTCAGTGGCAGGCCGCTCGCGGCGAGTCGATCCAGTAGCAGAGCGGAACCCGTGCGTTTGAGCGTTGCGTCGCAGAGGGCTCCCGAAAGTCGCTCGAGGATCGACGTGCCGACCAGGAGCTCCCGCTCCTCGACAGACAGCTCGCAGAGAAACTCGTCGTGCAGGTATTCGGCGACCACGCGGCTGTTGCCGTGGAAGCGCTCGAGCTCGGCGGCGGGGTCTGCCTGGTCGCGAGCGGACAGCGCAGCCAGGTACAGCCCAGCCGGCCATCCCTCGGTGCGCCTCACCAGCGCGCCCACCTCGGCCGATCCGACCGATACGTGCGCGGCCTGAAGCAGCAAGGCCGCTTCAGTCGAGGTCATCGCCATCTCCGGCGGCCCCAGCTCGAGAAGCGCATTGTGGGCACGCAGTCTGCCCAGTGGCAGCGCGGGTCGCGTGCGTGAGATCAGCACGAGCTGCGATCCTCGCGGCAGATGCTCGGCGACGGTGCCGAGCACATGAAGCGCACCCGCGTCGGTGATCGCATGAACGTCATCGAGGATCAGCACGAGCGGGACGTGGCGGCGTTCAAGACTTGCCGCAAGCGCTGAGAGCACAACCGGCGGAAGTCCGCGGATAGACGTACCGGCATCCGACCATTGCGTCTCGGCTCGGTCGATCGCCGTCGCGAAGCTCTCCTCGAATGGCTCGATTTCCTGGAGCACCCGCACGAGCGCGCGCGCGAGCCCTACCGCGTCGTTGTGCCATCGCTCGAGCGCGAGCCACACACTCGGCCGTTGCTCGCGCTCAGCCCATTCGGCCACGAGACTGGTCTTGCCGTAGCCGGCGGGCGCCACGATCGCGACCAGCGGGGTGTCTGGGTCGCCGGCGAGCTTCGCGAGCAGTCTGGTCCGCCGCACAAACCCCTCGTTGAGAAGCGGGCGCCCGCTCTTGACGGCCAGCGACATCGGTCAAAACTACGGCCTGGGGCCTTCTGGCTCATCAGCGATCCGGCGCGCAGAGCAACGCATCGACTACCCATGTCGAGTACGTAGAAATCACGGACCAATCGACGGCGCGGATGACTGCGCGAGGCAACGACCTTGGATTCGTTGTAGTCGGAGGCGGCTGCTCAAACGGCTCCCCCACGCTGGCGCCCGCCATAGGCGACAAGGCCGTAGATCACGAGAATGTCGACTGCAAACAGAGCCAGCGAGCCGAACGGGTAGGCCGGGATGAAGATCAGTTGGATGATCGCGTTGACCGAAGCCGTCAGTATCCCGATCCAGCGCCCCCACTCGATATGTCCAAAGATCGCGATGGCGGCGCAGAACTGGATGATCCCGGTGATCGTCAGGACCCAACCCCAGGTGTTGAGGTCGCTCAGTATGTAGGTGGCTTCGTGGACGAAGAAGCGCGAGTTCGAGATCGCGGCTATCCCGTAGATGAAGTTGAGGACACCGACGATCGCGATCATCACACCGGCGAAGGTCACCCACCCCTCGCCTTCGTACCAGTCGCCGTCCGCTCCCGACCCCCGCCGCGGAGCGGACCCGGTTGGTGCGTCGTAGCCACTTTGCATGCTGCTGCCTCCTTCGATGGGCCGATTGGTTGGGAGCGACGCTGATGCTCCCGGCAACCACAACGTAGGAGCCCACACCGGTGAGCG
The DNA here is from genome assembly GCA_963715535.1 of uncultured Solirubrobacterales bacterium. GTDB lineage: Bacteria > Actinomycetota > Thermoleophilia > Solirubrobacterales > Solirubrobacteraceae > Palsa-744. Next base: position 1,153,559 of record OY970251.1, read on the forward strand.
CATCCTCCGAAGCGGGTGATTCGGAAGGCAAGATCGGTCTGTTACCGGGGGTCGCCCATATCGCCGCCCACCGTTCCCGACTTGGACCGTTTGGAGTAGGGACGATCCGGGTATGCGCCTAGTTGCCCATGAAGATGGTTGGCCACTGATGCACCAACGAGTGCGCTGTGCGCACTGTCATGCTTGTACTGACGCGCTGCTCGTGTGGGCGGCCGGAGACTGCTGTCCGAATTGCAACGCCCCGATGACGCTCCAGGTCAGCCGTGTGCCCGACGAGCGCTCCGAGCGACCGATACGGCGGGGACCGGGACGATTCTCCCAGCCCCCGCCGAGTCGGATACCGCAATCTGGCGGGACCGCTCTCTAAGATTCGCCTTCGGGCGGTAGCTCTGAGTTCTCCTCGCGGCGATCCTCAGTTGGAGCGCTTGGCCTGCTGGTCGAGCACCTTGCCGAAGGCGCGCTCGACCTGGGTTGTCATCCGCTGCTTGAAGATCGCAAGCAGCGCCTCCGAGGCGATCGGACGCAGCGCGTCGATCGCCTCGATCATCTCGTCCCAGCGCTCATCGGGCTGACCGGCATGCTCGAATGGCTCCCACAGCTCTCCTGAGGAACAGCCTGACGAAGGCCTTGGAGATCGACTCGCAGTCGCGCGCTGACTCGCTCGACCAGAGCCAGGGCGGCCGGCAGAGGGATACCCAAGCGCGGTGACTTCTTCGGCCGCTTTCATCAGCGCGGGACTGGGCACTTCGAAGCGGTCGTCGCCCAGAGGGATCAGTAGCTTGAGCTTGCGGATGCGCTCGACGCTCTTGGCGTCGACCTCGCCGAAGCGTCGTCCAGGTCCTCCGCGGTGACGACCTCGGGCGACTCGGTCGCATAAGGCGTGGTCATCGCGTTGCGCAAGCCGAGCAGCCGCGAGGCGACGCCACCGGAGGAGCTCATCAGCCGCTCGATCGCCGCCAGGTTGAAGCCGTCGGCTTGCAGGTCGAGGATCAGACGCAGACGGGCAACGTGCTCGGCGTCGTAGTAGCCGACACGCGCGCGCACCTCCGGGGCGGGCAACAGGCCCCGCGACTGGTGGTTGCGGATGTTGCGCACCGACATCCCCACCTCGGCGGCAAGCTGCTCGATCGTCAGCCCGTCCCCTGCCGTCTCCTCGTCATGCCCTGGAGAGGAGTCGTGCGCGCCTCTTCGGGGTATGTCAGCCGTATCGGTTCGCGATCCCGCCACCTCGATTCAGGATACCATTTTGCATGTAACCTCATTTGAGGTAGCATTGATCCAGGTCAGATGAGCTTGCTCCCCGAAATCCACGTTCCGCGCCCTACTTCGGCGTCCTCCTCCTCCGCAGCCCTCGCGTCCGTGTCCCCTGCGCGTCCCGGCACTTCCTCCCCGTGCACCTCCATGGCTGAACGCGGCGCGCCCCCACGCGTGCCCGCGGGGCGCCGCCGCGGCCTTGGCCTGGTGCGGTCGTTCACCTCGCCGCTGCTGCCCGACGACTACCTGGAGCTGGTCAATCCGCTGTGGTCGACGCGAGAGCTACGCGGACGGATCGAACGGATCGAGCGCGAGACGCCGAGCGCCGTGACCGTCACGATCAAGCCCGGCTGGGAATGGGAGGGCCATCGACCGGGGCAGTATCTGCGCCTGGGGATCGAGGTGGACGGGGTTCATCACTGGCGCGCCTACTCGCTTACCTCTGATGCCAAAGCGCGCCGACGGATGCATCTCGATCACGCCGAAGCTGGTCGAAGGCGGCAAGGTCTCGCCCTTCCTGTTCGGGCGCGTGCGTCCGGGGACGATCGTGCGACTCGGCGGCGTGGAAGGCACCTTCGTGCTGCCCGAGCCCCTGCCCGCTCGCCTGCTGTTCATCAGCGCCGGCAGCGGCATCACGCCGATCATGAGCATGTTGCGGAGCCTTGCCGCCGGCGGAGCGATCGAGGACGTGGTTCACGTGCATTGCGCCCGCTCCGGCCGACGGGGTGATCTTCGCGCGCGAGCTGCGCGAGCTCGACGCCCAGCCATCCGGGCTACCGACTGCATCTGCGACTGACAGGCGAGCAGGGTCGCGTGACACCTGGACCAACTCGACGCTCTCTGTGAGGACTGGCGGGAGCGCGAGGCGTTCGTTTGTGGGCCCGCGGGGCTGATCGAGGGGATGGAGCAGCGGTGGAGCGAAGCTGGCGAGCACGAGCAGCTGCATATCGAGCACTTCCAGCCAAGCACGACAGTTGGCGAGGGGCAGCGCGGGACGGGTGGCACGATCCGCTTTCGCAAGAGCGAGCTTGAAGCTTGCAGCGACGGCGAGCAGCCGATCCTTGTCGCCGGGGAGAAGGCGGGCGCGAACTTGCCGTATCGGGTGTCGCATGGGAATTTGCCATACCTGCGTGGGGAAGCTGCGGTCCGGGCAGGTGCGCGATCTGCGCACCGGGCTCGTGCACGGTCAGCCCGGGGAGATGTTGCGCACCTGCATCAACGCGCCCGAGGGCGCGGTCGAGATCGACCTCTAACCGATAGAAGACACGACCTACCGAAGGAGCCCGCATGTCAACGATCCACGCCGAGAAGCCATTCGATCCCCCCCAACATCCCTACACCGGCATCGACCGGGGCGCAACGCCCGCCCCGGCAGGAGTCGACGCCGACCGAGAGGGAAGCGCAACACCTCCACAACCGGGAACGCGCGCCCGCCCCAGCGCTCGGCAGCCGATCCCGCGAGCCCGAGAGCCCGCTCGCGCGCCTCACACCCGAGCAGACTGGAGCAGCTGGGCCGCGAGTTCGACGCGATCCACGACGAGGTGTTCGCCGACCTGGGCGATCGCGACTCGCGCTACATACGCTCCACGATCAAGCTGCACCGCCAGCTGGTGCTGGCGGCGCGCGCGATGCTGACTCGGCTCGCGCTACAAGCCGCTGTGGCTGGCGGGCACCGCCTCGCTGTCGATCGCGAAGATCCTCGAGAACATGGAGATCGGCCACAACGTGATGCACGGGCAGTGGGACTGGATGAACGACCCCGACATCAACTCGCAGAACTGGGACTGGGACACCGCCTCACCGGCCGATGCTTGGCGCCATTCCCACAACTACGAGCACCACACGTTCACGAACATCCGCGGCAAGGATCGCGATCTGGGCTATGAGATCATGCGCATCGACCCCCATCAGAAATGGCATCCCGTTTATCTGCTGCAGCCCTTCTACAACCTGCTGCTGATGGGCTTCTTCGAGTGGGGCGTGGCCTTGCACGACCTCAACTTCGACGCGATCCAAGCCGGTGAAAAGTCCAAGGAGCAGCTGCTCGAGGAGCTGAAGGCGATCGGCGTGAAGGCGCGCAGGCAGGCCGTCAAGGACTACATCGCCTTCCCGCTGCTCTCCGCGGCGATCGCCGGCGCGGCTCGGGCGGCCACGGCCCGAGCAGACGGCGGCCTCAGGCGAGCAGAGCCGCGGCCCACGCAGCCGCAACCCGCGGGAACCGATGGGACCACGGCCCGAGCCGCGAAGTCCCAGGCGAACCGCTGCTGCAAGAGGCATCGGTGCGGCGGCTGGGCGCGCGTTCAAGTCGACGCTCGCCGCCAACTTCACCGCGAACATCGTGCGCAACGTGTGGGCCTACTCGATCATCTTCTGCGGGCACTTCCCCGACCAGACCTACACGTTCAGCGCAGGCCGAGGTTGCCGAGGAGACGCGCGGCGGCTGGTATGTGCGCCAGCTGCTCGGCTCGGCGAACATCGAAGGCGGGCCGCTGTTTCACTTCATCGCCGGCAACCTGAGCTTCCAGGTCGAGCACCACCTGTATCCCGGACATGCCCTCCAGCCGCTACGCGGAGATCGCCCCGCGCGTGCGGGACGTGTGCCACCGCTACGGGCTGCCCTACAACACCGGCCCCTTCAGCAAGCAGCTCGGCAACGTGCAGCGCACGATCCTGCGCCTGGCGTTCCCCGGCGGAAAGCCGAGGCGCAAGCCCGGCCCCTATAGGCCCAGCTGACCGGGCAAACCAGCCGTCGGGCCTTCACCGGACCCACCGCCGCTGTCTCCAGGGTGCAGTGGACTCGCTCAGGAGGCGACCAGGCGCGTGCGCAGGTGCGCGCCGACCTTGCGCTTGACTCGCTGCAGGGCGTTGTCGACCGTCTTGGTGTCGCAGCCCAGCCGCTCGCCGACCTGCTCGTATGAGCAGCCGTCGAGATATAGCGAGAGCACGCGACTCTCCAGCTCCGACAGCGCCGTGGAGAGGCAGCCGACGAGCGAGCGCAGCTCCTCTGAGGAGATCACGCGGTTGACCGGGTCGTTGACCGACGGCCCCGCGATCGTCTGGTCGAGCGTCGGCACGTCGTCGCCGGCCGCGGCCGGGCGTCGAGGAGAACGAGACGTACTGGTTCAGCGGCGTGTGCTTGTTGCGCGTGGCGGTCTTCACCGCGGTGATGATCTGACGCGTGATGCAGAGCTCGGCGAAGTTGCGGAAGCTCGACTCACGATCGGTGCGGTAGTCGCGGATCGCCTTGTAGAGACCGACAAGGCCCTCTTGGATCAGGTCTTCGGAGTCGCCCCCGGCGAGGAAGTACGACGAGGCCTTCAACCGCACGAAGCCGTGGTAGCGGCGCACGAGACGGTCATAGGCAATGCGATCTCCCTGCTTTGCGAGGGCGATCAAGAAGCCATCATCAACCTTAACTTCAGATTGAGTGTTATGGAAGGTACGTGCCACGAGCAGATCCTTTCTTGGCTTATTCCAGCCAAAACATGCTCAGTGGCGCACTCCTCCCCTGGCGCCAAAGCTATGAAGTCAACCTTAGGTTGAGCGTTATGCGCGGCAGCTTCGCACAGTTATGGAGCCTTGTCAAGAGCGACATCGCGAGACTGCAAGATTCCATACAGGAGCGCTGCTGCGGCGGCCGCGACTCCGAGCGACTCCATGCTGTCCTCGCAGGGGCAGCGACACGAGCTGATCGCAAGCGCCGGCCACGCGAGGGCGCAAGCCGCTGCCCTCGCTGCCGAGCACGAGCACCACCCCGCCGCTGTAGTCGGGGGCGGTGTAGGGCACCGTCGGTTGAGCCCCGTCGCGCCGGCTCTCGCGCCGCCACGCCACCCGCATCGCTCTGACGACCGCTCCGTCCGACAGCATCGGAGTGCGCTCGCGGGCGCGCTCGCGCCGTAGGACCAGCATCCGGCATCGCGCGCCTCGCCCAGGAAGTCGGCGATGTTGCGCACGCGCGCGATGCGCATGTGCTCGACCGCTCCCGCCGAGGCCTTGCAGGCGGCCGGGGTCACCTCGGCCGCGCGACGCTCTGGGATGACCACGCCCGTGGCGCCGGCGCACTCGGCGGTGCGGCAGATCGAGCCGAGGTTCTGCGGGTCCTGAACTTGATCGAGCGCCACGATCAGAGGCGAGTCGACGGCTAGGAGCTCATGCGCGCCGACATACGGATAGCCGCCCACCTCCGCGCAGACGCCCTGGTGAGCGGAGGAGCCACAGATACGCTCCAGCTCATCCGCGCCGCACACCTTCGTGCTGACGTCTGCCAGCCAGGGCTCGTGCGCGGCGCTTGCGCTCGCCCACACTTGAGCAACGCCACGAGCACGGCGTCCGCGCAGCGCCTCGCGCACGGGGTTGCGTCCGTAGAGGATCACGAGCGCGTCGAGCGGCAGCAGCTCGGGGCCCGAGGGGCCGTCCCGCACCTCCCAGCCAGACTCGGCGATCTCCTCGCGGAGCTTGTCGGCCCTCGCGAAATCGCGCTCGGCCCTCGCCCGCTCACGCCGCTGGGCGAGATCGAGCACCTCCGCGGGAGCCTCGGCTACCGGTGCGAGCAACTCGTCGAGACCGAGCACGCCGAGCATCTCGCCAAGGTCGGCGTCGCCTTCCACCGCCAAGATGACCCGCACCCCGAATCCACTCGTACAGGCTGGGCTAGAGCCCCCGGCGTGTTGAAGTCATTGGCCAGCGAATGGAAGAAGCCGTCGCGAAACGCGCGCAGGTGCTCCTCCTCTCCGGGATCGCCATAGACAGTCGCGACCGGAGCCCAGCCGACGACCCGCCTCGCGGATTCGACCGACATTCGCGCGAGCTTGCTCCAGCTCCGCCTCGCCGAAAGCCAGCGGCTGGCGGTAGTGACCGGAGATCAGGTACATCACGACTGCGTCGCGACCGTAGCGCTCGATCACCTCGTGCAGCAGCGCGATGTTGCCGACCGACTTGGCCATCTTCTCGCCGGTGAGCTGGATCATGCCGTTGTGCATCCAGATCCGTGCGAGCTCGTGCGCCGCGCGCGCAGCGCGTCTGCGCCGCCTCGTTCTCGTGGTGGGGGAACAGCAGGTCCGAGCCGCCGCCGTGGATGTCGAAGCCGACGCCGAGCGCCTCCTCGGCCATCGCCGAGCACTCGATGTGCCAGCCGGGGCGACCGTCGCCCCACGGCGAGGGCCACCAAGCGTCCTCGCCGGGCTTGCGCGCCTTCCACAGAGCGAAGTCGAGCGGGTCCTGCTTGCGCTCAGAGCCCTCCACGCCTTCGCCCTGGTCGAGATCCTCGACGCGACGGTGCGAGAGCGAGCCGTAGCCGGGGTCGGAGCGCACCCTGAAGAACACGTCGCCGCCGCTCTCGTACGCGTGGCCGGAGTCGATCAGATCCGGATGTAGGAGACGATCGCGTCCATCGTCTGCGATGCGAGCGGCTCGCGATCGGGGCGTCCAAGACCCAGCGCATCTGTGTCGGCGACGTAGTTGGCGGTCATCTCCGTCGCCAACTCGGTGCTGGGACGGCGCCTGCGCTGCTCGCGCGGCGTCGTAGATCTTGTCGTTGACGTCGGTGACGTTCACGACGAAGCGTCACCTCGTAGCCCTCGTGTTGCAGAAACCGCTTGAGCACGCTGAACACGACGAACGGACGCGCGTTGCCGATGTGAATGCGCGAGTAGACGGTCGGCCCGCACGCGTAGATGCCCACCTCGGCCGGGGTCGCGCGGACGCAGCGGAACCCGCTCCCCGCTGCGCGTGTCGTGTAGCTGGATCTCTCGCATAGCCGAGCAACAGTAGCGCCACGCCGATGCTCATCTCAGCCTGTCAGAGCAGGTCGCCTCAGACCAGCCCCTCGGTTCTCTCTCAGTCGGCGATACGCAGGCTGACGACCGCAAGCGCCGCGACACCCTCGCCGCGCCCGACGAACCCGATCCCCTCGCCCGTGGTGGCCTTCACGTTGACGCGTCCGGGCGCCAGGCCGAGGGCGCCGGCCAGGCGCTCGCGGATCGCCTCGCGGTGAGGGCCAAGCTTGGGGCGCTCCATCACGACGGTGCTGTCCACGTTGACCAGCTCCAAGCCCTGCGCGAGACACGCGGGAGCACCGTCTCCAGCAGCTCGATCGAGTCGGCGTCGCGGTAGCGCTCGTCGCTGTCGGGGAAATGCTCGCCGATGTCTCCGAGGCCGGCGGCGCCCAACAGCGCGTCGATCACCGCGTGGGTGAGCACATCGGCGTCGGAGTGGCCGTCGAGGCCCAGCTCGCCGGGGATCTCCACGCCGCCGAGAATCAGCGGGCGGCCCGCGATCAGCCGATGGGAGTCGTAGCCGATGCCGGTGAGGGTCATGCGACGCACACCCGACGGCCGCGTAGCCTGTGGCCTACCCGCCGCTACGCAGCGGCCTGCACCCGCGCCATAGCCGGGCTGCTCGCGACCACACCCGCAGGCGATCGGCTCCAGGCGGCGCTCGCGGCGCTCGAACACGCACAGCTCGCTGACGCCGACGCTCTCCAGCAGCTCGAGCGCGCGGTCGTAGTCGGCGCCGACATCCTCGGGACGATGAGCGTCGCTCGACAGCGCTACGGGCGCGCCCGCTTCCACGCACATCTGAAGCAGCGCGGGCGCCGGGTAGATCTCCTGGGCGCGCTTGCGCAATCCGGCGGTGGACACCTCGATCGCCACTCCCGACTCGGCGATCCCGTCGATCGCAAGCTCGTAATAGCGGCGCAGGTCGCCTTCGGGCAAGGGACGGTCACGACCCCATACCTTGACCAGGTCGGGGTGCGCGAGGATGTCGAACAGGCCACTGCGCGCGGCCTCGCCGAGCGCCAGGAAGTAGGCACGCCAGATGTCCTCGGCGCTGCGCCCGGTGCCCCACACGCTGTAGTCGTCCATGTCAAGCGCGTGGTCGCGCAGAAAGTGCACCGAGCCGACGACATAGTCGAAGTCGCGCGCCTCCAGCAGGTTGGCGATGCGGTCCTCCGCGCCAGGGATGAAGTCGGCCTCGATCGCCCAGGCGCAGGTCGGTCTCCTCGCGCACGAAGCGGCAGTACTCGTCGATGTCGTCGTGCGCGAATTCGCGCCACAGCGGGTGCTGCCAGACCTCGAGCGCTTGCTCGAAGCGGTAGATGTGCTCGGACACGCCCAGCTCGGAGATGTCGCGCTCACTCGCCGTATCGCGATAGCGCTGGACATTGGCCTGGGTGAAGTACTCGGCGGGGGTCGCGCCGAGCTCGTCGGGGCGTAGGTGTAGGTGGTAGTCGGTGAGCATTCTCGGTCAGTTGGTTGGGATCGGGGAATCGTGGCCCACGCCAGGGTAGCTGCCACGAGCTCGATATCCAGGGTCGGCGTGGATCGAGGACGCGCCCTGCCGGATCCTGCCATGGCAAGAAGCAGGGGCCTGCGAGCGCTACCTCTGGCGCCGAGCCAGCAGCAGCTCGGCGAGGTCGAGGTCGAGCGCGGTGGTCACCTTCAGGTTGTCCTTTGGCGCCGGCACGATCACGACTTGCCCTCCGGCGCGCTCCACCAGCCACGCGTCGTCGGTGGCTTGGGCAAGAACATCGTCGGACACATCAAGCGCTCGCTCAGAGCGCCTGCGGCGAAACACTTGCGGCGTCTGCACCGCCCACAGGCCGGCGCGGTCGAGCGTTCGCGTCACCACGCCCTCGCTGTCGGCCTGCTTGATCGTGTCGGTGACGGGCGTGGCGGCAATCGCCGCATCGACACCCTCGCCTCGACGGCCGCGAGCGTCGCCTCATCAACTCGACTGCTGACCAGCGGTCGCGCAGCGTCGTGCACGAGCACCGGATCGCCTGCCGTCCCGGCAGCCGCCAGAGCGCGGAGCACCGACTCCGAGCGCGACGCCCCGCCGTGCACGCCAATCGCGTTCCATCCGGGGACCTCTAGCCGGTGGAGCGCGACCACGATGCGCTCGATCTCCTCGACGGCGCGAGCACGATCCGATCCTCTCAGATAGCGGCCGCCCCGCAGGACCAGCGCCTCGGGGCTCCACTCCAACAGTGGCCGCCCGCGCGAGCTCGACGAGCGCCTTGGGACGCGATGCTCCAAGACGCTCGCCGAGTCCGGCGGCGAACGATCAGCGCTGCCGGTCCAAGCGGCCGTTACTTGCCGGCTACGGCCATCTGGCTCGACGCGGAGTTCGCGAGCAGCTCGTCCAGGTAGGACTCAGCCTCGTCCTCGTCCTTGTCGAGCGCGTACATGAGCTCTGAGGCGAGGATCTTCTTGGCGCGCGTGTACATCTGCTTCTCGCCTGTGGAGAGGCCCTTTTCGCTCTCACGCAGCGACAGGTTGCGAACGACCTCGGCGAGCTCGTAGATGTCGCCCGTCTTGATCTTGTCGCGGTTGTGCTTGAAGCGCCGGTTCCAGTTCTTCGGCATCTCGGACACCTCGGCGGTGAGGACATCCAGAACCTTCTTGACCGTTTCCTCGTCGATCACGCGGCGCAGGCCCGCCAGGGCCGCGTTCTCGGTGGGGACCTTGACGGTCATGTCGTTGTGGAGGATCTTGATCGTCAGATACTCGCGCGTGGTGCCGAGCACCTCCATGTCCTCCTTGCTCAGAACCTTGCCTGCGCCGTGATGGGGATACACGACGTGGTCGCCGAGCTCGAACTCGATGCACTCGACCTCGCGGGTCGCCTCGAGCTCCTCGATGAACGATGTCTCATCAATTGTTGATACTGGGATGGTGTCCTCCTTCGTCGCGCCGGCAATGGGGACCGGCCTTTGTGTCGGGGCCGGCCACGGACCGGCTGTTGGGTGCAAGTCAAGTCTGTAGGTAGCGATCCACGAGATTGATCTCCTGCAGTCGGCGAAGGCCCTCGCGGATGTCCTTCGCCCGTATCTCCCCCACTCCCTCGACCGCCTCGAGCTCGGCGTCGGTCGCCGCCAAGAGCTCATCCAGTCCGCCAAATTCAGCGACGATCTGCGTGACTACCAGCTTCGGCAGGCGCGGAATGCGGCCGAGGATGCGGTGGCCGCGCGGCGAGACCGGATAGTCGAGCGTGTTGAGCTTGCGGTCATAGCCGAGCAGCTCGGCGATGCGCCCGAAGTCGAGCAGGTCCTGGTGGGCCAGGCGACCGATCTGGTCGAGCGCCGAGGCGAACGCCTCGTCGCCGTAGTCGGCCAGGTAGTCCTGCACGAGCGCTGCCTTCTCGGCGGTGGTGCCGAGGATCGTCTCCTCCAATTGCATCTCGATCAGACGCCCCTCGCTGCCGAGCTCGACGATGTAGCGCTCGATCTCCACCGCCATGCGCGTGACGAGCTCCGAGCGCTGCAACACCGTGAGCACGTCGTGCAGCGTCACGCCCCCCTCGAACTCGAGCGCCGTGAGCCGCGTGGAGACCTGATCGAGGCGCTGGCGATACTTGTCGAGCGTGGCCAGTGCCTGATTGGCCTTGGAGAGCACGACGGTGATGTCTTCGAGGATGTACTTCGCCCCGTCCACGTAAAGCGAGACGACCTCGCGGCGCTGGGAGATGGCGATCACAAGCGCGTCGGTCTGCTTGGAGACGCGCTCGGCTGTGCGGTGGCGGGTGCCCGTCTCGTGCGAGAGGATCGTCGGATCCGGCATCAGCTGGACGTTTGCCATCGCGATCTTGGTGGCGTTGGTGCTGACGATGATCGCGCCGTCCATCTTGGCTACCTGGTAGAGGAAGGCGGGGGTGTAGTCGATGTCGAGCTTGATGCCGCCCGAGAAGAGGAAGCTGAGCTCCTCCGGATCGCCGATCACGATCAGACCGCCTGTGCGAGCGTGCAGGATGCTCTCGATCCCCTCCCGCAGCGCCGTGCCGGGAGCGACCATCTCGAGGGCCCTGACCAGACCGGGCTCGGGTCGCGCGTCCGTGTCGAATTCTTCGCCGGATCGTGAGGCCACAACTAGACATTCTAGGGCATTTAGGCTTTTTTTATCGCGCCCCTAACCTGTTCTAAGGGAGCGAATCGAGCGACCGTACCTGTCCGGAGGCAAACTCGTGGCGCCGGACGACACCTCGGGCGCGGACGCCTCACGCAGGCGACGCGTGCAGGGCGACGCGCGACGGCGGGAAGCGCCACCGCCAGCGCCTCGCGCAGGGTCGAGGCCTCGCGTGCACCCTCGCCGCTGCCGGCGGGCGCGTGCACGCCTGCGAGGCCGTGTCTGGCGGCCTCGGCAAGGCGCCGCTCGGGGTGCCCGACCCAGCGCAGCTCGCCGGTCAGGCCCAGCTCGCCGAAGCATCCGCACGGCGAGGGCGGGTGGGGACTCGATAGCGCCACGCCCTTCGCCGCGGAGGCAACCGCCAGAAGCGATCGCCAGGTCCACCCCGGGCTCGTCGACGCGCACGCCGCCGACGACGTTGACGAACACGTCGTGGCCGGCGACGCCAGACGCCCCCGTGACGACCGAGGATCGCGAGCACCAGCGCAAGCCGGTTGCGGTCGAGCCCCGACACCACGCGCCGCGGCTGCTCGAGCTCGGAGGGAGCGACAAGCGCTTGCACCTCCACCAGCAGCGGCCGCGAACCCTCCATCGCGGCGAGCACCACGCTGCCGGGCGCGCGTGTGGCCTCGGCGACGAAGCGCGCGGAAGCGTCGAGCACCTCCACGAGCCCACCCTGGCGCATCTCGAACAGGCCGGCCTCGTTGGTCGAGCCGAAGCGGTTCTTCAGCGCGCGCAGCTCGCGATAGGGACGCTCGCGCTCGCCCTCGAACTGCAGCACGCAATCGACCAGGTGCTCGAGCACACGTGGCCCGGCGAGCGCGCCGTCCTTGGTGACGTGCCCGACGAGCACCACCGCGATCGAGCGCGCCTTGGCGAGGTCCATGATGCGCGCGGCCACCTCGCGCACCTGCCCGACCGAGCCCGGGGCGCCGGAGAGCTCGGCGCAGCGCAGCGTCTGCACCGAGTCGATCACGCACACGCTCGGGGCGTGCGAGGCGATCGTGTCGAGCACCGCGTCGAGATCGGTCTCGGCAAGCACCGGCACCTCCAGCGCGCTCGGCGAGAGCCGCTCGGCGCGCAGGCGCACCTGCTCGGCGGACTCCTCGCCGCTCACATACAGCGTCTTGTGCCCCGCCCCGGCGATGTTGCCGAGCGCCATGTTGGTGAGCGTCGACTTGCCGATCCCGGGCGAGCCGCCGAGCAGCACCAGCGATCCGGCACGAGCCCGCCGCCGAGCACGCGGTCGAGCTCGCCGATGCCCGTCTGCAGACGCGCCAGCGGGGCGGCCGCGACCTGCGAGAGCGCCACAAGTGGCGCCGTGCGCGCCCGAGCGGGCTCCGCCTCCGCGCGCACGCGGGCACGCCACTTCGACGATGATCTGCCGGCCCCCCGCCGAGCGCTCCTCCACAAGCGTGTTCCAAGCCTCACAGCCTGGGCACTGGCCATGCCACTGGGCCGAGGAGAGCCCGCACTGCGAGCAAATATGGACGGTCTGAGCGCGGGCCATCGACCCAGGTTACGCGCCGCTCCCGACGGTTCTCTCGCGAAGCGCCACAGGCCCCAGAGCTTTACCCGGGAACGACCTGCTAATCCAAAAAATCAATCGCCCGCGGGATCGCTTGGCTTCGCCGCGCCTACGGCTCGACCGGGTGCTCGTCGTCGTCGTTGTGCGCGTCCTCGCCCGCCGGCAGCTCCACCTCAGGCTCGGGCTCGCCGCCGCCGGCGCCGACTCCCACGGGGGTCTTTGCCTTCTTGGGCTTGACGATCGTGAGGCGCACCTCGCTGTCGTCAGCCCTCGGGAGCTGGGTCCACCACTACGGTGGCGCCGGGCATCAGCTGTTCGCGCAGCACGAAGTCGGCGAGCGGGTCCTCGATGTAGCGCTGGATCGCGCGCCGCAGCGGACGGGCGCCCATCGCGGGGTCCCAGCCCTTGTCGACAAGCAGGTCCTTGGCGGGATCGGTCAGCTCGAGCTGCAGCTCGCGTTCGGCCATCGACTCGCGGATGCGCACCAAGCAGCAGCTCGACGATCTGGCGGATCTCCTCCTTCTGCAGCTTGTGGAAGACGATCACGTCGTCGATGCGGTTGAGGAACTCGGGACGGAACACCTTCTTGAGCTCGCCCATGATGCGGTTCTTCATGTCGTCGTAGGTGATCCCGGTCTCATCGTCGGAGACGGCAAAGCCAAGCGGCGTGTTGCGCGCGATCTCGGCCGCTCCGATGTTGGAGGTCATGATCACGATCGCGTGGCGGAAGTCCACGGTGCGACCCTGAGCGTCGGTCAGGCGACCGTCCTCGAGGATCTGCAGCAGGATGTTGAACACGTCGGGGTGGGCCTTCTCGATCTCGTCCAGCAGCAGCACGCTGTAGGGCTTGCGCCGCACGGCCTCGGTGAGCTGGCCGCCCTCGTCGTAGCCGATGTAGCCCGGGGGCGAGCCGACCAGGCGCGAGACGGCGTGCTTCTCCATGTACTCGGACATGTCGATGCGGATCATCGCTTCGTCGTCGCCGAACAGGAACTCGGCGAGCGTGCGCGCGAGCTCGGTCTTGCCGACGCCGGAGGGGCCGAGGAAGATGAACGAGCCGGTCGGGCGTTTGGGGTCCTTCAGGCCCGCGCGCGAGCGGCGGATCGCCTTGGAGATGACCTCGATCGCCGGGTGCTGGCCGATCACGCGCTTGTGGAGTTCCTCCTCCATGCGCATCAGCTTCTGCGTCTCGGCCTCGGTCAGCTTGAAGACGGGGATGCCGGTCCACATCGAGACGATGTCGGCGATCTCCTCCTCGCCGATCGACGGGCGCTCGACCGACTCGCCGGACTCCCACTCTTCCTCGAGCTCGCGCTTCTTGCCGGCGAGCTTGCGCTCCTCGTCGCGCAGGGCGGCGGCCTTCTCGAATTCCTGGGCCTCGATCGCCGCCTCCTTTTCGCGGCGCGTCGATTCGATCTCCTCTTCGAACTCGCGGTTGGCGGGCGGGGAGGTCATCGACTTGATGCGCATGCGCGAGGCGGCCTCGTCGATCAGGTCGATCGCCTTGTCGGGCAGGAAGCGGTCTGAGATGTAGCGGGAAGCCAGGTCGGCGGCAGCCTGCAGCGCCTCGTCGGTGATCTGCACCTTGTGGTGCTGCTCGTAGCGGTCGCGCAGGCCCTTGAGGATTTCCACCGTCTGCTCGATCGTGGGCTCCTCGACGCGGATCTGCTGGAAGCGGCGCTCCAGGGCGGAGTCGCGCTCCAGGTACTTGCGGTACTCGTCGAGCGTGGTGGCGCCGATCGTCTGCAGCTCACCGCGCGCGAGCGCGGGCTTGAGGATCGAGGCGGCGTCGATCGCGCCCTCGGCGGCGCCGGCGCCGACGAGGTTGTGGAGCTCGTCGATGAACAGGATGATGTCGCCGCGCTGGGTGATCTCCTTCATCACCTTCTTCAGGCGCTCCTCGAACTCGCCGCGGTACTTCGAGCCGGCGACCAGCGCCGCCAGGTCGAGCGTGTAGATCTGCTTGTTCTTCGAGCAGCTCGGGCACATCGGAGTTGGTGATGCGCTGCGCGAGGCCCTCGACCACAGCGGTCTTGCCGACGCCGGGCTCGCCGATCAGGACAGGGTTGTTCTTGGTGCGGCGCGAGAGGATCTGCATGATCCGCTCGATCTCGGTCTCGCGCCCGACGACAGGGTCGAGCTTGCCCTCGGCGGCGAGCTTGGTCAAGTTGCGCCCGAACTGGTCGAGCAGCTTCGAGGACTTCTTGCCCTCGCCTGGACCGGAGCCGGAGCCTGCGCCGGCGCCCGAGCCCTGACGGCGGCCGCCGGGGCCGGAGAGCATGCGGATGACCTCGTTGCGGATCTTCTCGGTGTCGGCGTCGAAGTCGAGCAGGATGCGGGCGGCGACACCCTCGTTCTCGCGCACCAGGCCGAGCAGGATGTGCTCCGTGCCGATGTAGTTGTGACCAAGGCGACAGTGCCTCGCGCAGGGCGAGCTCCAAGACCTTCTTGGCGCGCGGGGTGAAGGGGATCTGCCCGGAGGTGACCTCCTCGCCGGAGCCGACGATGCGGACCACCTGGGCGCGCACCCGCTCGACGGTGATGTCCAGGCGACTCGAGCACACGCGCGGCAAGGCCCTCCTCCTCGCGCAGCAAGCCGAGCAGGATGTGCTCCGTGCCGATGTAGTTGTGCTTGAGCGTGCGCGCCTCCTCCTGCGCGAGAACGACGACCTGCCGGGCCCGTTCTGTAAATCGCTCGAACATGGGGTACGTCCTTCCTGTGCGGACCGCGAGCCTCGCGCTTACGGTCCTGTGGCGCCTTTCAGGCAGTCTACCAACCGGGTATCCGGCCCCCGTTGCCGCCTGGCGAGCGTTGGATGTGCATGCCCTAAAAGACCCCCAGGGGAGCGCTAGTTGCGCATCGCCGGGAACAGCACGACCTCGCGGATCGAGGAGCGCCCCGTGAGCAGCATCACGAGCCGGTCGATTCCCACGCCGACGCCACCCGTGGGCGGCATGCCCTGCTCGAGCGCTTCCAGGAACAGCTCGTCGTGGGGCTGGGTCTCCTCGTCGCCGGCGAGCGCGAGCCGCGCGCTGGGCCTCGAAGCGCTCGCGCTGCTCGTCGGGGTCGGTCAGCTCGGAGAACGCGTTGGCGATCTCCATGCCCCCGGCAAACGCCTCCCAGCGCTCGGCGAGACCCTCCTCGGAGCGATGCGCGCGCGCGAGCGGCGACAGCTCGATCGGGTAGTCGAGCACGAACGTGGGCTGGATCAGCTTCGGCTCCACGAACTTGGAGAGCAGGTCGTCGGCGAGCTGCGGCCAGGTGAGCCCCTCGGTGGGCACGCCCAGGTCGCACTCGGCGATGGCCGACACGAGCTCGGGGGCCTCGCGCAGCACACGCAGGTCGATGCCGGTGGCCTCGCGCACCGCGTCGGTGAAGCGCACTCGCCGCCACGGCGCCCCGAAGTCCAGCTCGCCCTCGTAGCCGACCGCGGCGGCCGCGCCCGCCACCATCGCCTCCAGGCGTGCGGCCTCGTCGCTGTAGTCGGCGTAGGCCTCATACCACTCGACCACCGTGAACTCGGGGTTGTGCTTGGTGGAGAGGCCCTCGTTGCG
This sequence comes from uncultured Solirubrobacterales bacterium, assembly GCA_963715535.1. Taxonomy (GTDB): domain Bacteria; phylum Actinomycetota; class Thermoleophilia; order Solirubrobacterales; family Solirubrobacteraceae; genus Palsa-744. Next base: position 1,169,798 of record OY970251.1, read on the forward strand.
GAAGTTCTTGCCGAGCTCGTACACGCGCTCCAGACCACCCACGATCAGGCGCTTGAGGTACAGCTCGGTGGCGATCCGCAGGTACAGCTCGCGATCCAGGGCGTTGTGGTGGGTCGTGAACGGACGTGCCATGGCGCCGCCGTAGAGCGGCTGCAAGCACGGGCGTCTCGACCTCCAGGAAGCCCTCTGCCGTCGAGATACGCGCGCACGGCCGAGACGATGCGAGCGCGGTCGGCAAACAGCTTGCGGGCGTCCTCGTTTGCGATCAGGTCGAGCTCGCGACGGCGCTGGCGCGTCTCGACGTCGATCAAGGCCGGCATGCTTGTCGGGCGGCGGGCGCAGGGCCTTGCCGAGGATCTGAAAGCCGTCCACGCGCAGGGTGAGCTCGCCGTGGCGCGTGCGCAGAGGCGCGCCGTCGACGCCGAGCAGGTCGCCGAGGTCGAGCGAGAGCAGCTGCTTGAGCGCGTCCGCGCCGAGCACGTCCGCGCGCGCGTGCAGCTGGATCTTGCCGCTGCGGTCGACCAGGTCGAGGAACGCGGCCTTGCCGGCGCCGCGGCGGGCGGCGATGCGCCCGGCGACGCGATGGGGGTCCTCGGTCTCCTGGCCGACCTCCAGGTGCTCGTAGGCGGCGCGCACGTCAGCGATCGGCTCGACCCCGGGAAGGCGTAGGGGGCGATCTCGGCCCCGTCCGCACGCAGCGCAGCGCCTTGGCGCGGCGCTCGGCGATCAGCTCGGGCAGGCCGTGACTCTGGCTCTGAGAGTCGTCGGAGGAGTGCAGGTCAGCCACGGCCGAGGAGGAGACGAGCGGTGTGTGGTACTTCGTTTTTCATCGCCATACCTTGGTAGCTACGATATGTAGTCACCATCGTCAATCGTCCAAAAAGTGAGAACACATGCAGCCTCCAGCCGACACGTACACCCTCAGCCGCCATCCCACTCCGTCAACGCGGGCTACAGCTCCAGACCTATTTGAGGCCGACGTCGATCTTGGTGATCTTGAGCTTGCGGGCCGGGCCGCGCGGAACCTGCACGGCGACGATCTCGTTGCGCTTGTGCCCGATCAGGGCGCGCCCGACCGGCGACTCGTTGGAGAGCTTGGCCTCCTGCGGGTTGGCCTCGGCGGAGCCGACGATCGTGTACTTGACCGACTTGCCGGTCTTCTCGTCCTTGACGTGCACGACCGAGCCGACGCCGACGACGTCGGTGGAGATCTCCTTGGAGTCGATCACGCTCGCCATGCGCAGCTTCTCCTGCAGGGTGGCGATCCTGCTCTCCAGCATCGCCTGCTCGTTCTTGGCGTCGTCGTACTCGGAGTTCTCGGTGATGTCGCCGAACTCGCGTGCCTCCTTGATCCGCTGGGCCACCTCGCGGCGCTTGGCGGTGGAGAGCAGCTCGAGCTCCTCTTGGAGCTTCTCAAGCCCTTCGGGAGTGAGGATGACGTCCTTCGGCATGTGGGTGGGCGGGAACTGACTCCGCGAGGTTGGCTTTGGGAGTGATGAAAACCCGCCGTTTCAGGCAGGGACTGCCGCCGTCGCGGCGGGCGCAGCGAGCGCAGCAGTATAGCGAGCGTCATCCAAGCGTGGCGGCTCTTTGCAGGGACTCTCCCAAAGCCTTGGCGTGAGCGCTTGCTCGAGACCCAGGCGAGCGACGTACCACGGGTAGAACTTGCGCAGGTAGCGGGTGGCGCGTGGCGAGCCCAGATGCTCGACCGCGCGATCGATCGTCCAGTCGAGCTCGGCGAGGACCTCGGCGCGCGTGGGCGCATCCTCAGTGCGTGTGCCGAGCAACTGCTCGAACAGCCACGGGTTGCCGAGCGAGCCGCGCGCGAGCATGACCGCGGTGGCGCCGGTCTGCTGGAAGGCGGCAGAGCGTGGCTCTCGGTGTCGTGCAGGCCGCCGGTGAGGATCACGGGCGCGTCCAGCTCCCGCACGAGACGCGCGGCAAGGCCGTAGTCGGGGACACCTTTGTGGTGGACGGCGGCCGAGCGCGGATGAAAGGCGATCGCCGCGACGCCCGCCTCGCGCACGAGGCGATGGGCAAGCTGCGAAGCCGCTTGTGTCCCCGGGGCGCCGGCCGGAGCGCAGCTTGACGGTGACCGGCAGGCCGCTGCCCTCGCGTGCGGCGCGGGCGACGGCGACCGCGACGTCCGGGTCGTCGAGCAGCGCGGCGCCGGCGCCGGTCTTGCAGACCTTCGGCACCGGGCAGCCCATGTTCAGGTCGATCGCGTCGGCGCCGGCCTCGGCGACCTCCCTGGCCGCGACGCGCATGACGTCCGGGTCTTGCCCGAACAGCTGGATCGAGACCGGGCCCTCGTTGCTCTCGCTCGCGCGGGTCGATGCGCAGCATCTCCACACACGTGCGCTCGTTGCCGTGAAAGATGGCGTGCGAGGAGAGCATCTCCGAGACCGCCATGCCGGCGCCGTGGCGCTTGGCCTGCAGGCGCACGAACCAGTTGCCGATGCCGGCCAGCGGCGCGAGCATCACGCGGTTGGGAACGCTCAGCGGGCCGAGCTGCCAGGGGTCGGTCAGACGGGCTTGCGTTGCCATCGGCCCATTATTGTGGGGATTGCGTTCGTTCCCGCGATATTCGCGCGCGCGGCTGCCGATCGAGCCGACCTGCCCCTGATCTCGCGATCCGATGCGCTACGTCACGCCGCGTTCATCTCGTGGATGAGGCGCAGTCCGGTGAGGGTCAGCAGATCGTCGACCTCGTCGATCTCCTCTGTGAAGGGCACCACCAGACGCCCGAGACCACCTGTCGCGACGACCGCGACGCGGCGCGCCGAGCTCGTCGTAGATGCGGCGCAGGATCGCGTCGACGGCGCCGGCGTAGCCGAATACGACGCCGGAGCGGATCGCGTCGATCGTGTTCTTGGCGATCACGCTCTTCGGCGGGGCGAGCTCCACCTTGGGCAACCGCGCGCCGCGCTCGGTGAGCGCCTCCAGGGAGATCTCCATGCCGGTCATCAGCGAGCCGCCGATGTACTCGCCGGCGGCGGAGAGGACGTCGAAGGTGGTGGCGGTGCCGAAGTCCACGCATACGGCCGGGCCCGCCGAAGCGCGTGCGCAGGGCGACGGCGTTGACGAGCCGGTCGGCGCCGATCTCGCGCGGGTTGTCGTAGCGGATCGCCATGCCGGTCTTCAGACCTGGACCGACGACGAGCATCTCGTGGCCGAGATAGCGCGCGGCCATCGCCGTCCATTCCGGCTCCAGGTGGGGCACGGTGGAGGAGACGATCGAGGCCGACAGATCCTCGAAGGAGAGGCCACGCAGCTCCAACAGGTTGCGCAGCGCGGCGCCGAGCTGGTCGGCGGTGGACTCGCGCACCGTGGCAAAACGCCAGTGCTCGAGCAGCTCCTCGCCGCGAAGGTGCCGAAATGCGTTTGGGTGTTGCCGACGTCGACGACAAGCAGCATGGCCGAGGATTATGGGCCTAGCGCGCCCGCTGCACTGACACCTACCAAGTCGGGGCCCTGTCCTGGTCGGCGAGCCAGCCAGGACGCACGCGCCGGGCAATAGGGCCTATGCTCCGGGACGTGAACGTGAAGCTGTATGCACTGCCCGGATCGCACCCGTGCGCGGCCGTCGAGGTGGCGTTGCGATTGAAGTCGATCGACTACAAGCGCATCGACTTGCTGCCACTGACCCAGCTGGCGATCGGCCCGTTGCGCTACGGAGGCAACACGGTGCCCGGCTTGCGCATCGACGGCGAGCGCCTGGCGGGCTCGCGCACGATCATGCGCCGTCTCGACGCGCTCGCGCCCGAGCCGCCGTTGCTGCCGCCACTGTCGGACGCCGTCGCACGCGCACGTGTGTTGGAGGCCGAGCGCTGGGGCGACGAGGTGCTGCAGAGCGTGCCGCGGCGCATTCTCGACGCGGCTTGGCTGCGCGACGCCGCCTGCATGGAGAGCTATGCGGGCGACACGAAGCTGCCGCTGCCGCGGCCGATGCTGCGCCCGGCGCTACCGCTGACGGCGAAGCTGATGGCCAGGCGCAACAAGGCCGACGACGAGAAAGCCAAGGCCGACCTTGCGGCGCTGCCAGCGCAGCTGGAGCACATCGACGCGTGGATCGCCGACGGCGTGCTCGGCGGCGATCAGCCCAACGCTGCCGACCTGCAGATCGGCAGCTCGATCCGCCTGCTGATGACGATCGCGGACGTACGGCCGTTGATCGAAGGCCACCCGCCCACAAGGCACTGACGCCTGACGCGCTGGTTCGAGCCGCAGGTGGGCGAAGTGCCCGCGGGGACGCTGCCGGCGCAGTGGCTGCCGGCCGGGGGGCACACGGTGCGCTCCAGTCCGTAGGCGACCGCGTCGCCGGTGGCAAGAACCGTGTCGTGGGCTCCTTGATGCGTCTGAGCAGGAACACGCGGTCGGTGGATAGCGCGAAGGCGGGGGAGATTGGTGATTGCTGGCCAACGTGTCAGCGAGAAAGTCGGGACGGGTCGCCGAGAACCAGCCTCTCCTCGTACGACCCGCCCCGCCCGGGCCGGCTATGGCCCTTTAGGACTTGACGCCGATGCCGGCCGATCCTTCCACGCGATCGACCCGCGGGGGCGCTCCAGCCCAGCGAACGCCCTCGCCCGAGGTCCCACCCACTCCCAGCACCGCCAGCGCATCCGACAGGCGCCTGCCGTCGGGGGTGGCAAGCTCGAAGTCGAGCTCCAGCGCGGGGATCAAGACGAAGCGGCGAGAGAGCACCTGCTCGTGCGGCAGCTTCATCCGCTCATGTGCAAGCTCGACATCGCCAAGCAGCAGGACGTCGATGTCGATCGCCCGTGGCCCGTGGCGCACACCGCCGGCGACGCGCCCCAGCTCCGCCTCCAGTCGCTTTACCGCGTGCAGCAACTCCAATGGCTCCAGTGCCGTCTCCACGAGCAGGCAGGCGTTCAGGAAGCTCGGCTGCTCGAGCACCTCACCGACCGGGTCGGTGTCGTAGACCGAAGACGCACGCACCACCTGCACGCCGACGGACGGCAGCGCGTCGACGGCCGCCTGCAGGTGCGCGCGACGGTCACCGACGTTCGATCCAAGGCCGAGCAGGCCGCTGCGCATGGGCATCGAGACGAAAGGCTATTCGAGCTCTGGAAGACGCACGGCCCCGCGAGCCGCGCTACTCCCCGGCCTCGCGCCAAACCTCCACCGACACGTCCTCCACCGGCAGCGGGATCGGCGGCTCGGGCTTGGACGCCTTCACCCATACCCCTTCCAGCTCGAAGTCGGCGAGCAGGCGGTCGGCGATCGCGCTGCACAGACGCTCGAGCGTGCTTGTAGGAGCGCTGCTGGGCCACGAGCGCGACCAGCTGGCAGACCTCGGCGTAGTCGACCGTGTCCTCGACACGGTCGGTGACGGTGGCGTCGGTTTCGCCCACGTCCAGGCGCAGGTCGATCAACAGGCGCTGGCCGATCTCGCGCTCGGCCTCGCTCACCCCATGGTGGGTGTACAGCGAGAGGCCGCTGATCTCGATCGTGACGGTCTCAAAGCCGCCTCCTCGTCGTCTCGTCCTCTTCGAAGGGGTCGCGCTCCTCTGCCTCCTCTTCGGGCAGCTCACCCGCTCCCCTCCCGGCGACTCCGCCCGGCGCCGGCGCTCCTCGTCGCTCAGCTCGTCGTGGGCCTCGCCGTCCATTTGCCGCTCAACGTAGCAGCCGCCACAGCCAGCGCGCCGCCCACCGCGGCGACATCGTGCACGCGAAACACGCCGCGCCCCGCTCCAGCGCCATCACGTTCGTGGCGATCGTGCCTGCCAGGCGATCGGCTACATCCGTTACGGCCTGTGCGCCAGACTCGCCGGCGACCCGCGCCCCGCCGCCGGCGCCTCTCCTCGCTGCCGCCATCCGCCCGAGGAAGCTCTTGCGCGAAGTACCGACGACCACCGGGCGTCCCAAGCGCCACGAGCTCATCCAGGCGGCGCAAGAACTCCAGGTTGTGCGCGACGGTCTTGCCGAAGCCGATCCCGGGATCGAGCAGGATGCGATCGCTCCGCGATGCCCTCCCCCACCGCGAACGCCATGCGCTCCTCCAGAAACGCCTGCACCTCGTCAACAACATCCGTCGTATGAAGACCCATCCACCTCGCGCTGCATCGTGCGCGGCTCGCCGAGCATGTGCATCAGGCAGCAGTCGGCGCCGCTTTCGGCCACGACAGCGGCCATCTCGGGATCGGCACGCAGCGCGCTGACGTCGTTGACAAGCGTTGCGCCGGCGGCCAAACGCAGCTTGCGCCACGGCCGCCTTGGAGGTGTCGATCGAGATCTGTGTCGTCGCCGACCTCGCCGAGCCAAGCCCTCTATGACCGGCACGACCCGGCGCAGCTCCTCCTCCACACCGACAGGCTCAGCCCCCGGGCGCGTCGATTCGCCGCCGACGTCGAGGATATGCGCCCCTTGCTCGACAAGCTCGACGCCATGGTCAACAGCGGCTTGCTCGTCCAGGAACAAGCCACCATCCGAGAACGAGTCGGGGGTCACATTGACGACCCCCATGACGCGATAGTCGCCCATGCACTCAACCACCCGCGTGCCTCGGAGGCTCGAGCACCTGAGGAGGCTCCAGGTGACGAGAGGGTCCGCTGGGGTCCGCCCCGGGCATGTCGGCGGTGCCACCCGCCAATCCTGGGCGCGGTAGCGGGCGCGGCGCTTCGCGACCGGCCCGGTCCGCCTGTGCCGGCGGAACCGGCAGCTCGGGCGCCGGGGCCTCCTCGGCGCCGAACACTTCCTCCTCGTTCTTGCCGTCGAGCAGGGCGAGGAACTCCTCCTTCTCGATCGTCTCGCGCTTGACGAGGATCTCAGAGATCTTGGTGAGGTCTTCTTTGTGCTCGGTGAGGATCGTCTTGGCGCGCTGGTGGGCGGACTCGACGATGCGCCGCACCTCGTCGTCGATCTCGCGCGCGATCTCATCGGAGTAGTCGGGCTCGGTTGAGAACTCGCGACCGAGGAACGGCTGGCCGTGCTCGTGGCCGAACACGCGCGGGCCGAGCTTCTCGGACATGCCGAAGCGCATCACCATCTGCTTGGCGGTGGCGGTGACCTTCTCCAGGTCGTTGGAGGCGCCGGTGGTGATCTCTTCGAAGACGATCTCCTCGGCGGCGCGACCGCCCAGCGTCATCGCCATCGTGTCGTTGAGCTCGGCGCGGGTGGTCAGGAAGCGGTCCTCTTGGGGCATCGAGATCGTGTAGCCGAGCGCCTGGCCGCGCGAGATCACCGAGATCTTGTGGACCGGGTCGGAGTGCTCGAGGAAATGGCCGACGATCGCGTGGCCCATCTCGTGGTAGGCGGTGATCAGGCGCTCCTTCTTGCTCATCACGCGCGTCTTCTTCTCGGGGCCGGCGATCACGCGCATGATCCCCTCCTCGAGCTCTTCCTGGCCGATCTCGCGCTTGCCGATACGGGCGGAGAGCAGCGCGGCCTCGTTGATCAGGTTCGAGAGGTCCGCGCCGGTGAAGCCTGGGGTCTGGCCGGCGAGCGCGTCGATGTCGATGATCTTGGCGAGCGGCTTGCCGCGCGTGTGAACCTCGAGGATCTTGGCGCGGCCCTTGCGGTCGGGGCGGTCGACGGCGATCTGGCGGTCGAAGCGGCCGGGACGCAGCAGCGCGGGGTCGAGGATGTCGGGCCGGTTGGTGGCCGCGATCATGATGATGTTGTCCTTGGCCTCGAAGCCGTCCATCTCGACCAGCAGCTGGTTGAGCGTCTGCTCGCGCTCGTCGTGGCCGCCGCCGAGACCCGGCGCCGCGGTGGCGGCCGACGGCGTCGATCTCGTCCATGAAGATGATGCAGGGCGAGTTCTGCTTGGCCTGCTCGAACAGGTCGCGCACACGCGAGGCGCCGACGCCGACGAACATCTCGACGAAATCGGAGCCCGAGATCGAGAAGAACGGCACGCCCGCCTCGCCGGCTACGGCGCGTGCGAGCAGCGTCTTGCCTGTCCCCGGAGGGCCATACAGCAGCACGCCGGTGGGTATTCGCGCACCGAGCGCCTGGAACTTCTTGGGGTTCTCGAGGAACTCCTTGATCTCGTGCAACTCCTCAACGGCCTCGTCGACCCCGGCGACGTCACGGAACGTGATCTTGGGGGAGTCGGCGGAGAGGCGCTTGGCGCGCGACTTGCCGAAGGACATGACGCGCGAGCCTCCGCCCTGGACCTGGTTGATCAGGAAGAACCAGAAGCCGAGGATCAGGACGAGCGGCAGCAGATACGTGAGCAGCGACGGCCAGATGCTCGTCTTGTTGGATTCGACGTTGAACTTGGTGCCGGAGCTTCTTCAGTTCGGCCTCGAGCTGTCGGGGCCTGTGGTCGACGGACCCGACTTCGTATTTTTCTTTGTTCGTTCAGTTCGACCGCGACCGAGTTGTCTTTGACCTTCAGCTCGGCCGACTTGACCTGGTGGCCGGGAATGTCTTCGGTGACAAGCGTCTGGTAGGTGTGTTCCGGCCCTTTCTGGGCGGGCGAGACGAACACCTTCGAGATGAAGAAGGCGAGCACGACCACGATCAAAATCGGGAAAGCGGCGCTCTTGAAGAATCGGCTCATGGGCTTGGATCCTGGCTGCCGACGACGTTGGAGGTGCCGACCGCCAGTCCATCAGCGTACCACGAGAGGCCTGAATTCCCGGCCGTTTCCGACCACGCGCGCGCACGCCGAGGACCGGATGCGCCGCGGCTCGCATGCGGTCGAGTTATTGGGATAGAAGTTCGTGCCCATGGTCTTCTAACGCTCAAGCACGGCAACGAACGGCAGGTTGCGGTGGCGCTCGGCGTAGTCGAGCCCGTAGCCGATCACGAAGCGGTCGGGGATCTCAAAGCCGACGTAGCGGGTAGGCAGGTCGACCTTGCGGCGGTCGGGCTTGGTCAGCAGCGCGCACACCTCCAGGGAGGCGGGATTGCGCGAGCCGAGGTTGCGCAGCAGGTACTGCAGGGTGAGCCCGGAGTCGACGATGTCCTCGACGATCAGCACGTCGCGACCCTCGATCGCGATGTCGAGATCCTTGAGGATGCGCACCACCCCGGAGGAGTCGGTCGCCGAGCCGTAGGAGGCGACGGCCATGAAGTCGACCTCGACGGGGATGTCGATGAAGCGCATCAGGTCGCTCAAGAAGAAGACCGCGCCCTTGAGCACGCCGACGAGTAGCAGCGGCCGCCCGGCGTAATCGCGCGAGATCGCCTCGCCAAGCTCGCGCACGCGCCGGCTCAGATCCTCCGCGCCGACAAGCACCTCGCCCACCTCGGAGGTCTCCTCGGAGGCCGCCGAGGCGACACGCTCTGGTATGGGCACCACGCGAGGGAGTGTATTGGCCACCGGGCCGTACCCATCTCCGAGGCGGTCCTGCGGTGCGGCGGGCGCTGCTCGCGCGGCTGGATCGCGACCATGCGCAGCTCGCCGCCCTCGATCACGGCGCTTGCGAGCCCGCCGACGTGCAGCTCCGCGCGACCGCCCCGCGCACCGAGCGCGAGGATCTCGCCGACACGCTCGCCGGCCTGCGGCAGCAAACTCGCCGCCTGCCTGCTCGGCCAGGCGAATGACCACGAGCCGCTGCAAGGCGGGCGCCAGCTCGTCGCAGACGCTCGATCGCGATGCTCGCGCGGCCCGCCAGCTCGGCGTCCACCAACGCGTCGAGCAGCTCGGTCTCCTCGCGCAAGAGCGCGGCGGTGCGCAGCACGTTGGCCTGCGCCGCCGGGTGCACGGCGTCGAGCGCCTTGACGAGCCCGTGACGCACGCGGGCGCGGGCATAGAGCTCGCTGTCGTTGCTCGAGTCCTCGTGCCACGCGAGCTTCAGCTCCTGACAGTAGGCGGCCGTGTCCTTGGCGCGTCAGCCCCAACAATGGCCGCACAAGCCGCCCCTCGCTGGCGGACCATGCCAAGCAGCGCCCGGCGGCCAGGCGAGGCGGCCAGGCGGTAGAGGATCGTCTCGACCTGGTCGGTGGCGGTGTGGCCTGTCGCAATCAGAGTCAAAAGGGCGATGCCCCCGCGCGCGCGGGGGCATCGTTTAGCGCCTTCCCCCGCCGCGCGAGCTCCACACCGCGCGCGCCGCGGGCCGCGAGCTCGTCCAGCCGCGCGCCAGCTCACGCCGCCGCGTAGCGCAGCTCGCGCGCCCACGCATGCAGGTTGCCGGTGGCCTGCGCTCCCTGCTCGCGCGCACCACCTCGATCTCCACCCCCAACCGCCCGCACAACTCGCGGCAGTGGCGCTCGTCCTCGTCTGACTCGGCTCGCAGCCCATAGTTGACATGCAGCGCGTGCACGCGCTCGGCGCCGCACAGCGCGACCGCGACGTCGAGCAGGCAGACCGAGTCGCGCCCGCCGGAGAGCATCGCGACGACGCCGCGGCCCGAAGAAAGCAGGCCACCGGCTCGCACGCGCTCGCGGACCTCGGCGGCAGTCAGACCACCGGCCTCGGCAACAGTCACGATCGTCCAGCTCGACGATGCTCAGGGCAGGCCGTGCCAGCCGCTCCTACTCCTCCGAGGAAACGCGTGGAACAGCTCGACCGGCTCGGAGAAGCCCTTCAAGCCGATTTCGCCGATCAGCTCGAAGCGCAAGACCGTCCGGACCGCGGCGGCGGCATCCACCACCTGGCGCGTGACCAGCACCTCGCCGCCGGCGGCCCGGCGACCACACGCGCCGCCTGGTTGACGTCGCGCCCGTAGTAGTCGCCGTCGCGATACAGCGCCTCGCCGGTGTGGATGCCGATACGCGGCGCCGGCACGTCCTGGGGCAAGCGCCGCACTGAAGTCCACCGCCCATGAGTGAGCGCAAGCGGGTCGGCGCCGATGACCATCACCTCGTCGCCGAGCGTCTTGATCACGCGCGCGTCGATCGGCAGTGTGCGCTGCGACGGCCTCCACGAAGCGTTCCACGACGCCGACGGCCTGCTCGTCGCCGCGCTCCTCGGTCAGGCGCGTATAGCCGGCGAGGTCGGCGAAGGCGATCACCACTCGCATCCGCCCCTCCTCGGGGACGCCACCGAGCGAGCTCGGCCTCCATGTGGCCGATCACGTCCTGCTCGATGAAGTGCCCGAGAAAGCGGCCGTGCAAATAGCGCATGAACGGCAGCCGCAAACGGCAGCAGCTCGCCGGCGAGACCCTCCATCGCCTCGGCCATCTGCACGCCGGGCATGCCCTCGCGCATCATGGGCTCGTGCACATAGATGTGGATCAGCCGCACCTCGGCGTCGGCGATCTGGGCCAGCGTCTGCCCGTACACGCGCGCGAGCTGCAGCAACGCGACCTCTGGGCAGAGCCCGGAGTTGAGCATCGCCGCGATGTAGCGCAGCATCTCCATGTCTTCCTCGGTGATCGAGTCGACCGACAGCGTGCTCAAGCCGAGCGACATGTCAGATGCGCTCGATCAGCTGCTCGTCGATGTCCGCCTCGCGCGCGGCCTGCCTCGAGCGTGTAGCGACCTCCTGCGGCGGGGACATGTCCGTGCACATAGCCGGCCAGACTGCCCGCTCTCGCTGGCTCGGCACGGATCTGCTCGATCGTGTGCCCGCGCTCGCGCAGCCGCGCCAACGATGCGCACCTGTGCGAGGCCGCCGCCGGCGTCCACACGCCTTCGTACTGGGGCACCAGCCCATCCTTCACCCAGCGCCGACCGTCGCCGGCAGAGACGCCGGCGCGCATCGCCACCTCGGCGAGCGTCGGCTCGTGGGCATCCGCCGCCGGCGTGGCGGGTGCGGGCTCATCGGCGCCCTCCGGCTCATCTGTCGTGGACGTCGCCATCAGCGGCAGTCTAAAGTCGCCGGCCGTGAATCACAGTCGAGCCAGATCCAACAGGTCGAAAGCGATGCCGCTGACCTCGAGCGAGGGCGATGCCGCGGCCCACCGAGCGAGGCCCGCCCCAAGAACACGATCCACCTGCGCCCCACCGCGGCACTGGCCGAGCGGGTGCTGCTGCCGGGCGACCCGGGCCGCGCGCTCGCGCTCGCACAGTTCCTGCTGGAGAGCCCGCTCATGTTCAATCACAACCGCGGCCTGTGGGGCTACACCGGCGTGGCCGCCGACGGCGAGCCGCTCACGTCCAGAGCACCGGCATGGGCGGCCCGTCAGCGCGGCGATCGTGCTGCACGAGCTGATCTCCCTGGGCGTGACGCGGGCGATCAGCGTGGGCACCTGCGGGGCGCTCGACCCGGCGCTCGACCTTGGCGACCTGGTGGTCGCGCGCGAGGCGATCGCCGCCGACGGCACGAGCGCGGCGCTGGGCGCGGGCGAGCTCACACGCGCCGACCCGGCGCTGGCCGACGCGCTGGCGGGAGTGCTCGATGGCGGGCCGGCACACGGGTGCACGAGCGGGCAGGCCGACGACGGACAGGCGGACGAGCATGCCGGCAGACACGTCGATGGACGGCCCCACGATGGGCGACTCCATCATCAAGGGCGCATTGTCAGCACCGACCTGTTCTACGAGTGCGACGACCGGCGCGCGCGCGATTGGAGTGCGGCGGGCGCAATGGCCGTGGAGATGGAGGCCTCCACGCCTGTTCGCGGTGGGCGCCACCGCCGGGATCGAGGTTGGCTGCCTGCTGGTCGTCACCGACACGTTCGACGCCACCGGCGCTCGCACCCGCATTGACGACCACACGCTCGCAACGGCGGTCGAGGCGATGGGCCGCGCGGCGGCCGCCGCACTCGCCGTATAGCTCAGGCGCTCTTGTCGATCTTCGAGGCGTGCGCCGAGCGGCTGCCTGCCGCCCGCTTGGCTGTCGCTGTGCGCTTGGGTGTCGTCCCCGTCCGTTTCGGCGTGGCCTTCGCGGCCTTGCTCGCGGCGGCGGCTTTAGGCGTGGCCGCGGAGTTGCCTTTCGGCGGCCAACTTGCCGCTGAGCGTCTTCAGCTGCTCCTCGACGGCGACAGGCGCGTTCGACCCCCTCCTCAGCGCCCGGTTGAGACGATGCACGCCGTCCTCGATGCCCTCCAGGCGCTGAGATACCGAGCGCAAGCGGCGCGTGAGACGCTCGATGTCGGCGGCGGTCGGCATGTTCAATGCGCTCAGCGCCAGCTCCTGGGCCTGGGCGGCGCGCTCGCGCGCGTCGAACGCCCGGCCGATCGTGCCCGATGATCAGCGGGATTCTCGATCAGATCGACCAGCGCCTTGCCGAGCTTGTCCTCGGTGCCGGTGGTCAAGACGCTCGCGCAGCCCCGCGGCCAGCCTTGTTTCCCTCGGACATCGGCCAAAGGGTACCGTGCGCGTGTGCCCACGCGCCTGTTCACCTTCGTGCAGATGGAGCTTCCCTGGGAGCTCGGGCCCGGCGGACGGCCGCTATCTGCTGCGCAAGGCGACCGTCGCGCCAGACGGCAGGGAGCCCGAGCACGTGGTCGTGCTCGCGACGTCGGGGCCGAGCGCCGCGGCATGCTCGGCAAGCGCACGCGCACGCGCCGTGTCAGACCCGGAGCCAGGACCAACTCCGGTGCCGGTCGCGCGCGCGACGATGGTGGATCCCGGTCGCGCTGTCGTCGAGACCCAGGCAGCACGCATGGCTGAAGCAGCTCGATCCCGAGCGCGAGGCGCAGCAGCCACGGATGTGCTCAACCGCGTGCTGTTCGCGCATCGCATCGCCGGCGCGAGCCCCGCACATCCACGAGATCTCCCCGCCCAGGCGCTGGTCGTGCGCGCCGGCTTCGGCGAGGGCGAGCACGTCGCCGACGGGCTTTGGAGTGAGCGCACGCGAACTCTGCTCTCGAGCCGAGCGAGCAGGCAAGCGCGCGAGCGTGTTGCGCCCGCAGGAGCGCCTTGCGCTGCTCCTGTCGGCGCGCGGGAGTCGTGCTGCTGTGCGAGGAGTTCGCGCTGCGTGCGCGGCTGGACCTCGACAGGGCTCGGTCGCGCTGGCCGCGATCGAGCTGGACCGCGCCTATGCGGCCGCTTGTGCGAGCTGCCGAACGAGCGCGCCAGGACCTGCAAGCGAGCGGATCGAGGAGCTGCAGCGAGCTGAGCGCCGGCGTGGCCGCAGAGCGCCGACGCGGCGCTTCCGCCTCGCGCGTGAGCCCGAGGAGAGAGTCGTGCGCCATGCGCTCGAGCGACTTGAAGCAGCGCTGCGGGCTCGCACCGCGACCGGATTCGGCTCGTCGTCGAGTTGACGATGGACCCGACGAGAACGGCGATAGGCACCTGGAGCGGCGGGCGCTTCATGCACTTCGGCGAGCCGCTGGAGGACGAGCGTCTGCTGGCGCTGTTGCGGCCCGGCAACGGGATCGACACCGTGATGAGCGCCGACGCCTACGGCGCGGGCGAGGCCGATCGCCTGCTCGGACGCGCGATCGAGGGGGTGGATCGCGACAGCTTCTGTTTGATCGGCGCGATCGGACACGACTTCTACGAGGGCGAGCGCGAAGGCGCGAAGGGCTTCCCGCGCTTCACCGACCCGCGCCTGCGCGATGAGCGCGACTACGGCGACTACATACGCATGGCCGCAGAGCGGAGCTTGGAGCGTCTCGGCGCCGAGCAGCTTCGATCTGCTGATGCTGCACAACCCCGACCGCACGGGCTACACGAGCGCAAGCGTGTGGGAGGGAATGCAAGCTTTGCGCGAGGCGGGACTCACGCGACTGCTCGGTGTGGCTCCCGGCCCGGCAAACGGCTTCACGCTCGACTTGATCGATTGCTTCGAGCGCTTCGGCGAGCTGATCGACTGGGCGATGATCATCCTCAGCCCGATGGAGCCGTGGCCGGGCGAGCTGGTGCTAGAGGCGGCCGCGACCCACGACGTGAGGCTGATCACACGCGTGGTCGACTACGGCGGCGTGTTTCACGACGACGTGCGCCGCGGCCACGAGTTCGCCCAGTACGACCACCGCAAGTTTCGCCCCGCCGGATGGGTGGAGGCGGGTGTGGAGAAGCTCGAGCGCATGCGCCCCTACGCGCGAACGCCACGGGCTCACGACTGCTGCAGCTCGCCTGCCAGTGGAATCTCGCCCATCCGGCGGTGCACTGTGTCGCGCCCACGCTGATCCAGGAGAGCGGCAGGCAAGCGCCCGCGTCGATCGAGGACAAGCGCGCCGAGCTCGCCTCGCTGCCCTGCCGAGCCGCTGACTCAGCGAGCCGAGGTGGCCGAGCTGCGAGCGATCGGCGACAACAGCGGCTCGATGATGCTGAAGGGGGCAAGCGTCGAATACGAGGGCGAGCCGCTTGCCGACCGCTGGGCGCTGGAAGAGGAGCTTGCGGCAGCTGGCCGCACGCTGGGAGATCGCGCCGCGACGCGATCTGGTCAAGCTCGGCTAGGGGTGAAGATCGGCTAGGGCCGCGACAGCGCGCCCCTGAGGACCGCCGGGACAGTCCTCGGCGCGTTCGACGCTTGTGCCGAGCTCAGGCCGTCAAACGAGGAGCATCCGGCGGCGCCAGCGTGTTCGACGCCGCCCAGTTCTCCAGGAAGGACTGGCATTCCTCCACGTCGAGCGGACGGGCGAACAGGAAGCCCTGGCCCGTGTCGCAGCTCTCCTCGCGTAGCAGCGAGCTCGCGAGCTTGCTCGATGCCCTCGGCGAGCGTCTCGATCGACAGCGACTTGCCGAGCTGCACAAGCGTCCTGATCAGCGTCTCGCCTTCGCGTCGTGCTCATTTTGGAGATGAACGAGCGGTCGATCTTCAGCGCGTCGACCGGGAAGCGCTGCAGGTAGGCAAGCGAGGAGTAGCCGGTGCCGAAGTCGTCGATCGCGACACGCACCCCCAGCTCCTTGATGATCGCAAGGCGGCGAGCCGTCTCCTCAGCGTTGCCATGATCGTGGTCTCGGTGATCTCGATCGTGAGCGCGTCGGGCTCCAGGCCGGAATCGCTCAGCGCCTCTCGGACTTCGTCGACGAACTCGTCGCGGTCGAGCTGACGGGCCGCGACGTTGACGGCGACGCCCACATGGCGGCCGGCCTCGCGCCATTCGGCGCCTTGACGGCAGGCCTCGCCCAGCACCCATCTTCCGACCTCCACGATCAAGCCCGTCTCCTCGAGCAACGGCACGAAGTCATCGGGTTGCACGACGCCACGCGTGGGATGGCGCCAGCGAATCAAAGCCTCCATGCCCGTGGGCACCATCTCGCGCAGGTCGAACGTGGGCTGATAGACGACGAAGAACTCTTCTTTGTCGAAGGCGTCACGCAGGTCCATCTCGAGCTCCATCTCGGCTCTGGACCACGTCCTGCATGCCGGACTCGAACACGACGTAGCCGTTCTTGCCGTCCCACTTGGCGCGATACATGGCGATGTCGGCGTCGCGCAAGAGCTCTTCGGCGGTGGCCCGATCGCCCATCGCGACCCCAACGCTGGCGGTGACGACCAGGCGCGTGTTCTCGGCGCCCTTCAGTTTGAAGGGCTGCTTGAGCGCGCCGAGCAGGCGCTCGGCGATCAGCTCCGGGCCGGCGGCGAGCGACATGCCTTCGGCGACGACGACGAACTCGTCGCCGCCGAGGCGCCCGAGCGCATCGATGTCGCGCACGACCCCTCCAGGCGCGCGGCGACCGCGCGCAGCAGCCGGTCGCCGACGCCGTGCCCGAGCGTGTCGTTGATGCGCTTGAAGTTGTCGAGATCGATGAACAGCGCCGCCACCGGAGTCTGGTTGCGACGCGCGCGCACCAGCATCTGCTCGACGCGGTCGAGGATCAGCGTGCGATTGGGAAGCCCGGTGAGCGCGTCGTGGGTGGCCATGAAGGCAAGCTCCTCCTGGCGGCGAGTGCAACTCCTCGTGAGCGCGACGGCGCTCGACCTCGAAGGACTGGCACATGCGCACGAGCGTCACGTCGAGGCTGCGCTGGAGCATCGACAGCGCCCGGTCGAGCAGCTGTCTCAGGAAGCTCGAGCGCGTTGGCCGATCTCGCAGATCACATCCGCGGCGGCGTCGCGCCAACGCAGGCAGCGCTTGGTGACCTCGTTGAGCGGCGCGGCCCGTTGCGCGGCCAGCTGGCCGAAGATGTTCCAAGACTCGTGGCCCACCTCGCGCGCGACCTCGGGGCTTTCGCCGGCCATCCACCTGGCGAACGCGACGGTGGAGACGGTGCCGACCTTGACGAAGCTCTCTTCGACGATCGGCTCGAGCACCACGCCCGATTCCTCGTTGCGCCTGACGAATGCCGCTCAACGACCTCGTCGGTGCGCTCGTTGAGCGTCTCGCCGAGACGCTTGAGTGGCGTTCCAGCTCCATCCGCGCCGAGGGAGATGGCTCCCCTCCCATCGATCGTCTCGCCGTCTCGGGTCCAACCTTTGGGATTGACATGGACGAATGATCGTCGGCAGTCGGGCCGCACTATCTTGAATGATCGCGGCAACTCTCAGATGCAATGCGGAGCGCTTAGCGGCCCTGAAAGCGCGGCGCGCGCTTGCCCAGGAAGGCCGAGATGCCCTCCTTGGCGTCCTCGCTGCCAAGCGCGGCGGCAAAGCCCTGCTTCTCCGCCTCGATGCCCGCGTCGAGATCGCCGGCTCCTGAGACCCGCTTGATCTGCTCGAGCGCGATCGGAGCCTGCGCGGCCAGTCTACGAGCCCACGCAAGGGCAGTGTCGAGCAGTTCGTGATCCTCGACCATGCGATTGACCAGCCCCAGTTCGAAGGCCTCTTCGGCCAGGATCGGGTCGCCGACGAGATTCATCTCCAGCGCCTTGTTCTCACCGACGAGTCGCGGCAGACGCTGGGTGCCGCCGAAGCCGGGGATGATCCCGAGCTTGATCTCCGGCTGGCCGAAGATGGCCGAGCGCGCGGCGATGCGCACGTCGCACGCCATCGCGAGCTCGCAGCCGCCGCCGAACGCGAGCCCATTGACGGCGGCGATCGTGGCGATTCCAGCCGAGCCGAAGTCGCGCAAGAGCGCGTGGGCGGCGTGGATCAATTGCTCGCCGGAGGAGGCGTCCATCGAGGTGAACGCCTTGATGTCGGCGCCGGCGCTGAACAGGAACGGGTTGGAGGAGGCGATCACGAGCGCATGCACGTCGCCGGAATCCTTGATCTTGCTCCAGACCTTGCCGAGATCCTCGATCACCTGCGGTGAGATCGAGTTCATCTGGCCATTCGAAAGCCACGCGATCGCGACGCCGTCGGGGCGCGTCTCGAGCTTGACCACCTCAGCCGGCTGCTCTGCGTCGGGCTGCGGATAGGCGTAGAAGCCCTGGCCGCTCTTCTGGCCCAGCCGACCCTGGGCGACCAGACGTCGCAGGATCGCTGGCGGGGCGAAGCGCTCGCCGTGGCGCTCGGCCGCGTTCTCCAAGCGCTCGAGCACCGAGTCGAGTCCTTCCGACATCAGCCTTCATAAACGGCGGCATCAGGCCGCGGCGAGGGTCGAGGCCGGCGCCGGCCATCATCCCGAAGTCGATGTCGCGATGGGTGGCAACGCCCTCCTGCAGCACCAGCGCTGCCTCGACGAAGGTCTTGAGCGTGAGCAGCTCGACGATCTCGGCCACGTCGGGGTCGTTCTCGCCTTTGAGGTTGGCTTCGCCGCTGGGGCTGTAGACGCCGTCGCCGCCTGTCTTCGCGCCGAGCTTGCCTTCGGCGACGAGCTTCTGCATGCCCTTGGGCACGTAGAAACGCTCCTCGCCGTAGGCGTCGGCGACGTGTTCGGCCACGTGCAGCACCGTGTCCAGATCCGAGCAGGTTGACCAGGAAGTAGGGGCCCATCGGCACCACGCCGGCGGCGCCGATTCCCTCGTCCATCGCCTTGATCGAGAGTTTCTTCTCCTCCTGCTCGCGCCAGATCTCAGACATTCCCGCCATCAGGATGCGGTTGACGACAAAGCCCGGAACCTCCAGGCAGGCGATCGGTTGCTTGCGGATCGCCTGGGCGAAGGTGAGCGCCGCGGTGACGGTCTCCGGGGAGGTCTCATCGCCCTCGACGATCTCAACGAGCGGCATCACCGAGGCGGGATAGAAGTAGTGGAAGCCCACGACCTTGTCGGGGCGCAACGTGGCTTCGCCGATCTCGGCGATCGACAGCGATGAGGTGTTGGAGGCCAGGATCGCGTGGCCGGGCGTGACGGCGTCCAGCTCGGCGAACACGGCCTGCTTGATCGCCATCCGCTCGGGCACCGCCTCGATCGCGAAGTCGACGTCGCCGAAGTGCTCGTAGGAAGTCGTGCCCTCGATGCGTCCGAGGATCTCCTCGATCCGCGCGGCGCCCTGCTCGGCGGTGATGCGCTCCTTCTTCACCAGCCGCCCGACCTGGCCCTCGGTGACTTTGCGAGCCTCGTCGAGGCCCGCCTGCACGAGATCCTGGTTGATGTCCTTGAGCACGACCGGGAAGCCGGCGGCGGCGATCGTCTGCGCGATCTGCCCGCCCATGGTGCCCGCTCCGACGACGGCGGCCTTGAACACGAACATACGGATCTCCTCTGGGTTGCTGGGCGGGGCGGGCAGGACCGACGGGCGACTAGACCGCTGCCGGCTCCTCGACACGTCGCGGCAAGAGCGTTTCGCGTGCGATCACGAGACGTTGGATCTGCGAGGTGCCCTCGTACAGCTGCATGATCTTCGCGTCGCGGAACAGCTTCTCGACGGGGTAGTCCTTGATGAAGCCATAGCCGCCATAGACCTGCACGGCGTCGGTTGCGATCTTCATCGCGGCGTCGGCGGCGAAGCGCTTGGCGTGCGAAGAGACGAGCGTGTTGCGCTGGCCGCTGTCCAACAGGTACGCCGACTTCCAGGTGAGCAGACGCGCGGCCTCGATTTCGGTGGCCATGTCGGCAATGATGAACTGGATCGCTTGGTGCATCGCAATCGGCACGCCGAACTGGACGCGTTCGCGCGAGTAGTCGGTGGCGAACTCGAACGCCGCGCGCGCGATGCCGGTGGCCATCGCGGCCACGCCGGGACGGGTGCGGTCGAGCGTCATCATCGCGAGCTTGAAACCGGCGTTTTCCTCGCCGAGCAGGTTCTCTGCCGGAACCTCGACGTCGTTGAAGGAGATCGTGGCGGTGTTCGACGCGCGCTGGCCGAGCTTGTCCTCCTTCTTGTCGACGACAACGCCCCAGTCGCGCTCGACCACGAACGCGGAGATGCCGCGGTGGCCGGCGTCCTTGTCGGTCTTGGCATAGACCGTGTAGTAGTCGGCGTAGCCGCCGTTGGTGATGAAGCACTTGGAGCCGTTGATGACGTACTTGTCGCCTTTCTTGACGGCGGTGGTGCGCATCCCCGAGACGTCGGAGCCGGCGTCGGGCTCGGTGAGGCAGAAGGAGGCGAGCTTGGGCGATTCGGTGAGCATCCCGAGGTACTTCTTCTTGATCTCCTCCGAGCCACCCAGGGCGATCGGGGCGGTGGCCAGACCGTTGCAGCCGAGCGAGGTCTGAATCCCGGAGCAACCCCAGGAGAGCTCCTCCTCGATCAGACAGCCGTCGAGGTAGCCGGCGCCGGGTCCGCCGTACTGCTCGTCGATGTGGGTGTTCATCAGACCAACATCCCACGCCTTCTGGATGATGTCCGCCGGCCAGGTGCCGTCCTTGTCGTACTCCCAGGCGACCGGCCGAATCTCTTTCTCGGCGAAGTCGTGGGCCATTTCGCGAAGGTTCTTCTGCTCGTCGGTGAGCGTGAAATCGACCATGTGCTGGGGTTCTCCTCGGGCGTGCGCGTGTATAGATTGACTAGTCAGTCAACTCCGGCCGTTAAGGGTAGCGGACACGAACGCGGCAAGTGAGCCACAATCATACGATGGAACCGATCACACTCGTGGTGGTGGGCGCGGTGGTGATGTTCGTCCTCGTCGGCGTGGGGTCGTTCCTGGCCGGCGGCAGCATGTACGACAAGATCGGCGAGGGAGGGCTGTCGGCGGGTCCGTCCAACGCGCCGCCACCCAACTCGCCGCTGGCCCAGGCCGAGCGCGAGCAGGAGATCCGCCAGATGCTGCAGGCGCGCAGCGACAGGCTCGTGCGCGGCGGCGGGCAGGCGCTCGACATCGACGCGGAGCTGGCGCTGCTCGATCAGAGCAGGCACAGGCACGCGATCGGCAAACACGACGTGGCGCTGACCGAAGAGGTGCGCCAACTGGTGATTGCGCGCAACGAACGCAGGATGCGCAATGGCGAAGAGCCGATGGACGTCGAGGAGGAGGTGCGACGCACCTTGACCGAACTGGACCCCGAAGGCCGTTGACGCTTATTTAGTGAGCTGTTCGAGCTCGCCGCTGGGATTTGATTCCCCGGAGGTGCCCTCGATCGCGCCGACAGCTGCTCCAGGGCCGGGAACAGCTGGGAGGCGGCTCGGCGTTTGCTTGGCGCGGCGATCGTCTGTGTTGGTTGAGGTCTGAGAGTTCGAGCTGGAGCTTGACGTTGGCGCTGCTCAGCCCGCTGAGGATCGCCTTCGTCTGCGGCATTGGCGCGACGGTCGCGTCGAGTTCCAGGCGACGCAGCATGTGGTCGCTCTTGCCGGTGTAGACGTTGACGGTGGCCACTTTGATCGACTTGGCCAGTTCTTCGATCACGCTCGGCGTGAACAGAGAGCCGCCGGCGCGAGCCGCGGAGCTGAACCCGAGCGCGCTGCCGGCCTGGGAGAGTTTGGTGACGTTGGCGAGGAAAGCCGGCCACATCGACCGCCGCGGTCAGATGGATCGTGTTCGACCGCCATCGATCGTGGTGGTGCCGACTTGGCGGGATCGGACAGCCACTTGCCGGGTTCGATCCCAAGTGAGGCGAACGTCGAGCGAACCTTTGTGCTGGAGGCCGTTTGGTGGCCTGCGCGTAGCTTTGCTTGAGCGCCGTGTAGGTGCTCTGCGGTAGCGAGAACCATGTCCCGGCGATCTCGACGTACAGCGAGGAGCCGGTCGAGGTGGCGCCAGCCGGCAACGCGTGACCGTTGGCGGTGAGCCCGAGCTGCAGCGCAAAGCGTGGGAGCTTGCCGGTGCCCGCGTTTTCGAATGGGCCGGTGAGATGCACCGCGAGCGACTTCTCGGCCGTGCTGGAGCCCGCGGAGCCAAGGGAGAGCGACAGGTTGACGTTGCCGCTTTCGATCTGCTTGGGCGCGGAGAACGTTTCGTTGAGCAGCGCCTGGGGTCGCCGGAGGAGCTGCCGCAAGCCGAGAGCAAGCAAACGCCGCAGATCGCGAGGAGCAGCGCAACTGATGCGCGGATGGTGGTGTTCTTCAAGAGTGCCCTCATTGCCGAGACCCAGACGGCGCGCTGCAACGTTTGCTGCGGCGCGAGACGCGAATGAGCCTAGCATCAGGCCGATGCGTTCACCCAAGATCCGGCGCGCGCTCGCGTTGCTTGTGCTCCTGAGTGCGGTATGCACCCTGTGGGCACTGCCGGGTGGGGCCGGCGCGAGCCGCACCGTGACGGTGACCGCCGCGCTTCAGAAGCTGCAGCAGAGCGGCGCGATCACCGAAGCCTCCTACCAAGTACCAGGGCGCCTACAGCGCGGCCAAGAGCTCGCTGCGCAAACTGTCGGGCACCCGGGCGGCGGAACTGGGGGCGGTGCTGTCGAACGTCGAAGCGATGGCAAGCGCGGGTCAGTTCATCCCGTCGCGTCTGCCGGTCGTGTTCACGACGCTTGAACGCAACCGCCAGTGGTGGACCACCGAACCGCTGCTGGGAGCCGATCAGCGCGTGTACTTCACCGGCAGCCGCATCGTGTGGGAGTACTACCCGGGCCAGGGCATCGAGATCCAGTGGCTGGCGACCTTCGGCAAGGCCAACGCGTATTTCCTGGACAAAGAAACAACCGCGCTGAAGGAAGTGCTGAACGAAGCGATCGCGCTCGCCACCCAGCGTGCCGGCGGGATCGCGTGGGAATACATGTTTCACTTCGACGGCGGCTCGCCGCCGTGGACGAGCGGGCTGTCGCAGGGCACCGCGCTGCAAGTGCTCGCGCGCGCGTGGTCGAAGACCCACGAACAGGCCTATCTCACCGCGGCGCAACAGGCGCTTGGGATCTTCAAGACCCCGCCCCCTGTGGGTGTACGGGTTGCAACCCCCGCGGGAGCCACATACTTGGAGTACACATACGCTCCCACCGAGCGCATCCTCAACGGCTTCATCCAGAGTCTCGTGGGGCTGTATGAATACACGAAGCTGACGGGCGACCCGGTCGGCCAGCAACTGTTTGAAGCTGGCGACGCTGAGGCGCGCGCGGAGACGCCCCACTACGACACGGGCGCGTGGTCGATGTATGACCAGCACTCCGAATCGGATCTCAGCTACCACGAACTGCTCGCCGAATTCCTCGAACACCTGTGCGAAAAGACGAGCAAGGGCGAGCCGCTCACGCCGACCACGGGGCCGATACCGGGCGATCAGATCTACTGCACAACCGCCACGAAATTCCGCGAATACGAGAAGACGCCACCGGCGATCGTGCTGCTGACCACGACGGTGGGCGCAAGCGAACGCGCGGGCGTGCGGATCGAACTGTCGAAGGTGTCAAGCGTGAGCATGACGATCAAGCTCGGCGAAAAAACGGTGTGGAGCAACAACGTGACCGTCGAAGGCGGCAAGCCGCGGCTGCTGTGGGTGACGCCGTCGAAGGCGGGCGCCTATGGGGTGGTGCTGCGAGCGAAAGACCTCGCGGGCAACGAAGAAGTGGCAACCGGCTCGATCGTGGTGAAGGCGCCCTCGAAAGCGAAAGCGCGGGCCGCGCTTACGCGTGTGCATAACCCACAATAAGCTCGATCCATAGTCCAACTTATCTAAAAAGTCGGCCTAAGCTGCTAGGCTAATCCAACTTTGGGACAGCATGTGACACGTCGCTGGACGCCCGATCCCTCGCTTCCGGCGGCGCCGGGCTTCAGAAGGCAGTTCGACTACGAAGCCTACGTGCCTGAGGAGGTCGCGGAGATCGACCCGGTGCTGCCGGCCTCTGCCTCCAGAGCCCTACAGGAGGCCGACGAGGCTGTGCGAGAGCTCAACGACGATCTGCCGAGCGTGACTGGTCTGGAGGCGCTGTCTCGCCAACTGTTGCGCCAGGAGTCGGTCGCCTCCTCGCGCATCGAGGGTCTGGTGATGTCGCATAGACGGCTTGCCAGAGCCTCCATAGCCGGAGAGGACCAGCACCGAGACGCAACCGCCGAGTCGATCTTGGGCAACATCGCCGCAATGGAGTACGCGATCACGGTCACATCGGCGCTCCCGGAGCTGACACCGGCAGCGATCGTCGACGTGCACCGCGTGCTGATGGAGCAGACACCCGACTCCCATATCGCCGGCGTCGTTCGCAGGAGTCAGAACTGGATCGGGGGAAACAACCACAACCCCTGGGGAGCGGTGTTTGTCCCGCCGCCGGAGACCGAGGTTGGGCGCCTGCTCGCCGACCTCGCCACATTCATCAACCGCCGCGACATGTCACCAACCCTGCAGGCCGCGATCGCCCATGCCCAGTTCGAGACGATCCATCCGTTCCCCGACGGCAACGGCCGCACAGGCCGCTGCCTGATCCACGTCGTCTACCGTCGCGCGGCGCTCGCTCCACACTTCGTGCCACCGGTGTCGTTGGTGCTCGCCACTAACAGCGACGGCTACATTCGCGGCCTCACTTCATATCGAGCCGGCAACCTCGAAGATTGGTGTCTGGATTTTGCGCTCACCGTGATCAAGGCGTGCCGCGCGGCCCGCGATCTCGCCCGGGAGCTTGATGGGCTAGAGCGCCATTGGCTCGCGCAGGCCGGCAATCCCCGCCGCGACAGCACCGCGCACAGGCTGATCCAGGCATTGCCTGAGCAACCGATCCTGCGTTTGAGCCACGCGATGGCGCTCACCGGAGCAGGCAACAGCGCTGCCCACAAGGCGCTGAACGACCTCGATGCCGCCGGAGTGCTCAAGCAGGTCACGGTCGGCCGGCGCAACCGCGCGTGGGAAGCCGTAGGACTGCTTAATCTCGTGGACGAATTCGAGCGTAGGCTCGCCACTCCCGACTCCGGTAGAGAAAAGCCGGTACGCCCGGCGCCGTTTCTCAACTGAGCGTCGTTCATACCCTGCCACCAGATACCCGGTCCGCCATACAATCACCGCCCCGTGCCGACCACAGCCCCCCAAACCTGGATCCTCACCGCCTCCCCGGAAAACCACGAGACCACGCGCGAGCACGGCTTCAGCGTGATCGGCATCAAGGAGCGCAACCGCCCGCGTGCGCTTCTGATCGAGCCGGGCGACCGGATCGTGCTCTACCTCACGAAGGTGATGTCGTTCGCCGGCTCGATCAAGGTCACCGGCGAGCTGTATGAGGACCGCACGAAGCTGTGGCCGGGCAAGCCCGGCAAAGCCGACGCCTACCCGTGGCGCTTTCCCACCGAGCCCGAGATCGTGCTCGATGAGGACGAGTGGGTGGCGGCGGAGAAGCTCGCGAGTAAGCTGGAGCACGTGCGCAAGTGGCCGGCCGAGCACTGGAAGCTTGCGTTCCAGGGCCAGCTGCGCGCGGTCTCAGAGAAGGACGCGAAGCTCTTGGTCAAGCGCATGGGCGCGGCCGGCGGCATACGGGCCTAAGCACGAGGCGCCCCTACGGGAGCAACGGCGGCGCCACATGCACAGGCCGCGGGATTTACACCGACAGCACCTCGCGTACCTTGGCCCCGCGCGTCGTGAGCGTCCAGGCGTTCGGCTCGCCCTTGACCCGGGGGCTCGAGACGTTCTCGATCAAGTCGAGCTGCCCCAGGCGCGCGAGGAGCTTTGAGACCTGCCCCTGGTCGCGAATGCCCGCGGCGTCGCCGACCTGGCGGTTGGACGGGTGGGGGTCCTGCCCGCCCAGCTCGCCGATCGCGAGCAGCACGCGGATCGTGCGGTAGGTAAGGCGCATGTCGAGATCGCGCAACGGATCTGAGGCGACGCTCCTGGCGTCGCTGGGGGCCTTGGGTACTGGTCGCGCCAGCTCCCTGCGCGAGGCGGCGGTGCCGAGGTAGGGAAGCACGATCATCGCCATCAGCGGGCCCACCAGCTCCACCAGCGGGGCGTCGCCGTCCTCCATCAGGCGCGAGTGGATCACGGCGAAGAGGCCGCCGGCGATGCCCTCCGCCGTGAGAGGTGACAGTCCCTCGCCATTCCCGGTTTCCTTGCCTGCCTGCTTACGCCCCAGAGGATGCGCCCCAGAGGGCGCGCCCTTCAGGGTGCGCCCCTCGTCAATGACGGTGATTATTTGGGCGAGGACGCGCCCGCGGCGCTCGAGCGCCCGGGGACCCGCTCCAAGCGAGCCGTCGATCAAGAGCCGGCCCGCGTCACGCTCGCACGTCAGGAAAGTAAGCAAGCCGGTGAGCGCGGTCCTGAGCCGTCCAGCCCATTTTGCACCGGGGTCATAGCCCTCGAGCACATACCGAGAGGCCCGTTCCATCCCCTCCTCAAACGCGGCCAAAAAGCAATCTTCGCGATCGTCAAACAGCTCATAGAATGTGCGCCGCGACACACCCGCGCGCTCCACAACACGCGCGACCGTCGCATGCCCTGCGCCACGCTCGCACACGACCTCCGTCATCGCCGCCAGCAGGCGAGCGCGCTGGATGTCCGCGACCTGCGCACGCTCCAAGTCGCCACTAAACGGTATTAGCGCGCTGGGCGCCGCCGCAATCGCAGACGGCGACCTTCCACTGCTACGCATCTCATTTCTTCTTCTTGTGCTTGGTTTTGGTCTTGTGCTTCTTGGTCTCGTGCTTGGAGCATCCTGTGGCTGTGACCGGGGTGGATTGTTTGATGCTCATCCCGTTCGCCGCGACGAAGATCGTGGGCATCACTAGCTTGGCTGTGCAGAGATTCCCGTTGGCCGCCAAAGCTGAGTCGGGACCCTGGCCGAGGTTCAATTCGAACGTGCCGATCGGGACGTCTGGGATCGTGCGGAACGTGCTGCTCGTAATCCCCGTTTTGCTGATGAACGTTTCCCCATGCAAATAGACGGTAACACCCTGTCCTGAGAGCGCGATGATCAGTTCGGGGAACTTCTGTCCACCATGGGAAACGAAGTACGCGGGTCCTTTCAAATGGACTGGTAGGACCGGGGTGGTTGCTGTAGCGCTACCAATCCTCGAATCTGGCGGACAGGCTGCCGGGTTCACTTCAAAGGTGCCCACAGGACACGCCTTCTGTAGCGTAGTCAATCGCGAAGGGAGCTGCTTTGGCAGGTCTACCTTCACCTTCCCAATGTTCGCCTGGGATCCAAATGGGGCTTTGGGATAGGTCAGCTTCACACTCAGGCTCGCCCCGTTAGCCCGCGATGTTTTCCCGTTCGTAGAGACCGAGAAGATCGGTTTGAACTTCAACACCGCACAGTTAGTGACCTGGAAGGGAACATGCAAGGTCGAGATGGTTCCCTGACTGCTCGTGAGTGATCCTCCGATTTCCTGGGGAGCACAGTTGGTTGGGTTGAACGTGAATTCTGGCCTGTTGATCGAGACGTTGACGTGCTTGATCTGCAATGGGATACCGTCAATGATCTGCGGGATCGCATACGGACCAGTACTGTTGCTCGTGATCGTGATCGCCGCGTTGTCAGGATTGACTTCGATCTTCGCGCGTACGATCACCTGACCCAGGTTGAACGGTCCCGCCTTCGCCGGATTCACGATCGACAATCCATAGGGTGCACCGTCGTAGGGGCCGGTGATGAAGACCTTGCCACCCTTGACCGTATACGGGTTGCCTCCGAGTCCGACACTGACGGTCGTTTCGCCGATCAGGCTTTCAGGACCGCATGTTCCGGCATTGGCTTGTGCTTCTTCGCACAACTTGACTTTAGATAGCTCGCCAAGCAACCCCGAAGGCATCTTCAACTGGATCGCATCCAGGTTCTGGTTGCCGTCTTCCCTTGACATCGTCATCGTGAACGGCGTGAACGCACCAGCCTGAATATTCAAGCTGCCCGTCGTCAACGACGGATCGAACGGCAACGGGTCAGAGCACGGGGTGCCGTTGGGGCCGCTTGTGATCTTGAATTCTGAGGAGGAGTCAACGGCAGCGTTCCCGGCCCATGGTTCTATCGACGCTGTCGTTGTGTATCCGCCGCACAGTGCGGGTGTCCCCAATGGTGCGCGGGATCCACCGAAGAAGTGCAGGTTGAGTTCTTCAAAGGGTAGTTGTGGTGTTTCCTTAAACGTCGAGACGAGTTGGCCCGTCACGGGGTCTGGTTTGATTTCGCCCGCGAGCTTGACGATCACACCCGAGATCGGGTCCTTCACAGCGATATACAAAGCGACCAGGCTCCCGAACGGGTTCGCGTCCTGTTCAGCCAAGTACGCTGCACCTACGAGTGGGTTTGGTAGCAGCGGCGTGTGAATTTCGACTGTCCCCACCTTCGAGGATTCAGGACATGATTGTTCGCTCGCGTTTTCCAAGCCTATTTCGCCCAGTCCGCACGAGGATAGGCCGTCTGCTCCCGCGGGGTTCAAACCTACCCCCGAGGGGAGTGTGACGGTCGTGTTCCTCACAGAGGACTCGGCTAGTCCAGTAGGGTTCAGGCTCGCGTCTTGGGGAACGTGCACCCCGACAGTCAAACCCGAAGGAGTGCTCGCCTGTTGACCGTCCGGCGCGACACTGATCGTCGGCTCGAAGCTCAACCGGTTACAACCATCCTCTGACAGCGGTTCGCCTTCGTTGTTCTGGAAAACGTATTCCTTTGGTGCGGTGAACTGGCCGGGTTGCGCCCACGAGTCGCCTTCGACGGTCGTGTGCGGCGCCCCGTCACACGCGGTCGGCATGATCAGAAACGGTTGCGGCTTGCCCTCCAACGAACACGACAGTTCCGTGGGAGGAAAAGTTTCACTATCAAACTGGTCAAGGCAGCCGCTGCCGCGCGTCGTGTCGTGACGATGGTCGGCCGGGACACCCCAGAACGTCACCTGTGTGCCAATGAACTCAGCCCCCTGTGTGATGTCAGGTACGCTCACGACGACACCATAATCCCCGCCGGTGCGTACCGACGTGTCAAGGATTACTGGGCCGGCCACGGTGTTGAACCCGAAGCGAGCGGGCTCACCCACGTTCGGCACAATATTATACAACGGGGTCGTCTCGACGAACGGTGCGTAGTCTTCCTGTTCAGGGTTCGCGGTAATCACCGTCGAGACACCGATCGCAGTATCCCCAGGACATTCCGGTGGCTCCGCCAGAAACGCCTTCAGGTTACATTGCGGCAACGGCGTCGGATTACCCACCAGACCCGGCGGTAGATCGAAACGCAGATCCTTCGTAAACGTCGCCGGGCGCGATTGAGAGAAGAAGACGTTTTCTGCCCCGGCTCTATCGCTTTTGAACTCCGCCATCTGGGTGTTGAACGTGAGCGTCGTCGTCAACTGGAACGGGTGTGATCCCGCCTGAGTGTCCAATCCACCACCTTCTTCTTCGGCCGTCAATTCATAGCTTTCCACACCATACGGCGGCGTTGAATCACTCAACGCGAGTGGGTGGCGGCGTACCAGCGACGACGCACCACCACCGGTGACGCTCACTTCGTTCAAACCCGCACCCATACCGGGTGCCACTTTCACAGCAATCGCGAGAATGATGTGTTCATACGCGAACAATGGGAACCCCCCATACGTGCACGTCACTGTTTGCCCGGCGATCCCACAAGTCGTAAGCAGTTTCACCAGTTCACCGATTGGATCGAGGATAGCGGAGTTCCCTTCCGGATGGACCGCTGTCGGTGTGACCCCGGCAGGGAGCGTGTCGACGATCGTCACGGGATATTCGACCGAGTTGACCATCGCGTCACCCAGATCGCTTGCTTCCACGAAAATACTGCCTTCGCTGACCGTGCTCGCCGGCGAGGAAATAGTGTTCAAGTGCCACCATGGCATCGCCGCGGAAGCCTGCCCAACACCAACCAGCGCGAAAAACACCACGACAGCCACGGTCGCTAGAACGCTCCTGTAAATAGACCGCACGATCATCACCCGTTGCCCTTGCTCGTCGCCTTGGCCTTGTGAACCTGTCTGACCCCATACCTTCGTCTGACCTGCCGTTCACACACAGCCCGCTTGCTCCTACCCTTCTTACGGCACGCACGCAGCGCGCTTGCGAGCTTTTGCGCGCGCGTCAACGACTTCCTTTTCACGACCGTCCCGGAAGTAGCAGTCACGTTGCCAACACCAGAGAACGTCGCGCTCGGCGTCGGACCAAAGATTTCCGGTTGCGGCGAAGGCGCAGCCTTACACGAATCCCCAGAAGTGCACGGTGGCGGAGACACCGGCCCAGTCACACACGACACCGTCACCGAACAAACATGCGCATCATACACATCAAGCGCAGCATCATGATCTTCCGGCACGAGTTTACTCGCAGTAATGAAAAACACATCATCACCAGTTTCACTCGCGTCGAGGAACACCGATTCGCTTGCCGACGTACCCGAAGAAATCAAATCCACACACCCCACCGAACGCTGACTAAACGTCAAAGACGCTTCCGTGCATCCACTCACACCACCCGCACCGGCAGGCTCATACTCATACACATCCTCAAGACCATTCGTATCCTGCGGCACCAACGCATCCGAACTATCAAAAAACAATCGGCCACTATCAGACAAATACCGCGACTGCTCAACACCTTCTCCACTTTCGTTCCAGGTCGGGATACTCCCAGCCAACCAGTGAAAACCACTATCACCACTACCACTAGCAGGAAGGCGCCACGCATTCCCCTCCTCGATTTGCAGTTCTTGATGATCGAAGATGCCTACCGGGCGCGCTCCAGTAGGGTTACAAGAAGCGCACACCAAACGATCCGCGACCGCATCATAAAGGTACACCTCCTCATCGGGCTGACCACTATTAGCGTCACGATTGTCATAGCCAGTCAAAGACCTCTCTGACATGAACGCCAGATAACGCCCGTCCGGCGACACTCGCGAGCTCACGTACTCTAGCCGTGGGTCAACTTCATTGAAGGCGCCGTACCAACTGTTTTCATCTTGACTGGACAGCGTCGTTATATACCGTACCGACCACGCGCCGCTACTTTCGTGCAACAGGTACAGATTGTCTTCGCCGCTCACAGCACCATTCGCCAACACGCCCGTCGCGACAAAATACACGTACGCGCCGTCTTCGCTCACATCCGACACCTCTTCCCTCACCCCGGCATTTGCTTCGCCCGCACCATGGGTCGCGGTAAGATCCACCTGTGTGTCAGTACCCGTCTCGAACTCGTAAAGATCACCTTTTTCCACAAAGAAGATCCGTGATCCATCACTACTCATCGTCTGATACAACGCGTGAGCACCACCCACCCGGGCAGTCCTCCCAGCAACCATATCGCGGACATAGAGACCCTTATAAGCGCCAACGGCTTCATAAGGCTCATTGCGTGTCCAGGCTACCCAACGACCATCGTCTGAGATAGCGCGCGCATGCCCCGGGAAGCCCGATACATCTTGACTACACCCCCCCCAACTACCGGCGACGCACGCGTAATTTACGGGGCCGCCTTCCGCTTCCGGTAGGATACTGACTAGCTGCAACCGTCCACCACTCCACTCATACAGATTCGGGCCTCCGCCACCGACCGCTTCAGGTGTCAACAACAATGACGTAGAAATAAGTACATGGCTCTTGTTGGGAGTCGAATCCGCGACATGCACACCTTCAGTGGTGATCTTTGTGCCCACCGGAGTATTTGCGGGCGTGAGAAGCGGCACAAAACTATCAGCTGCGACATCAGCCAGGTACGGTGTCCCTTCCAAAGCGCCACTAGACAACGGCGTAAACGGACCTGAATGCACCACGGCTGCGGACAAATCCGGTGAGAAAAGACCACCATAAGAAGCGGGGAAAGCAGTCAGTTCTTCTGAAGAACCCTCTTCTGGAAGAGCATTCTGCGGCAGCGTTATATCCTTTGACCGCCAGCCACTCGACGAACGGACCGAAAGAATCTGCGATCCATCCAGCGGACTACCGCTTGCCACCGGGTGTTCTCCCATCGCCTGACCAAAATCACCATAAGTGATCCCACTACCATCACTAGCCGCCCGTAGCCCACTAAAGCTAAGACCGATCAGGCCACCGGCTTTATTCGCGGGAGACACCAATTCCCACGAACGGCCGTCGAGCAGCGTGAGCTCGCTACCGGCAATCTGGGTGGTGAACGTGCGATCGGCGCCCTCCACGATCCCAAACGCGTTACTCACCACCAGCCGGTAATGGTAGGTAGTGCCAGGCAGCAGTTCCTGACGGTGATAGCTGACCAGCACACTACTCGATCCTTCCCCGACATCACCCGACAACGTGTGAGCGTAGGCCGTGCTCGTACCATATTCCAACCGGTATTCCGTGTTCGTATCCAGTGGGTTAATCTGCGCGCTGAATGTCGCACTCGTCGCAGCCACATTGGTCACCCAAGGGCCTTCAACGTACGCCGGCGGCGTCTCATCCAGCACCTGATCGGACCCCCTCGTCGTGCGTCCAGAGGAATCCTTCGCCACTACCCGATAATGATAGACTTCACCCGCGACCAAACCGGTCAAATCGACCGTCACCGGATGATCTTCAAAGAGACCTGAGCCGATCGAGACGCTCCCAGTGCTCGTCGCACCCGCAAAACCACTGTTCCCATAACCTGCGTCATCGACATATTCGAAATGGTAAGTAGTTTCGTCACCCTCGGGATTAACCGATGCTTCAAGCACCGCCGTCCCACGCGAACCCGCCGTAGCAGACTCTGTTGCGATCACCGGACCCGGCGGCGGCAACGGCAATACCCACACACTGCTAATGCGCCCGCAAGGCCCGTTATAGCAACTTTCTTCTTCGTAGAAGCCGGAGGCGTACAGCTCTTTCGTTGTTTCCGAGAGCGCTATCCCAGAATTGGAGCCAACGACAGTGTTCGAACCGAAGCTCGCGAGCTCGTTACCGGCCGAATCGTACTCCAACACATGGAACCCGCCGGCGGAATCACCGACAAACACCTCACCCGAGGCATTCCCCACCGCAAGCGCGGTGACGGTCGTACTACCGGCATCGAACTGAACGCTCTCTTCCGTGCCATCCGGTTCGAACTCACGCACACCATCCACTCCTTCGTCCTTCACATAAATATTTCCAGCAGCGTCAACCGCGAGTGCCGACGGACGGGCCGTGCTCGACAAACCCGACAGCGAAACATTTTCCCGCCAAACACCCGACGGTTCAAACACCTGCACACGCCCCAGATCACCCACATACACTCTACCCTCCGGGCCCACAGCGATAATAGAGCTTGCCGCACCAGGCAAATTGAATTCGCCGTCACCACCGTTTCTCGTTGCTTCTCCTTCTACACATTTTTCGCCCGCGATGCACACGTCACCACCGGTCGTTTCATTGACATGCCCGCCAAACATCAACAGAAACACACCTTCCGAATCGAACTTCTCCACGTCCTCGCGTGCGGGATCGACCACATACACATCCCCATAAGAGTCACTCAGCGGATCGTCATCAACCGCGACACCCCTGGGAAACTGTTCAAACCCACCAAACCAATCCCACGCCAACAAGGGATCCCCCGACCCATCGAACTTCTCGACCCGGTTATTTCTAGTATCGGCGACATAGAGGTCGCCCGTCGGACCGACTGCCACGCCCTCAGGTTGGTAGAGCTGCCCCAATTCACTTCCCTGGCTGCCGAACTGCGTCACAGCGCCAGCGGTAGCTACACCAGCCCCAAACAGACAGGCCAGCCCGCACAGCAAAGCCACGACCATCAACCAAAGCCTGCGAGCACCCATCACACCCATCCCCTCCTCGAACAATCAACAAGACGACCACCCGAGGAGCCCGGGCAGCAGAAGACCGCCGCGGACACCAAGCCCGCGGCGGTAGAAGAACAAGCGGCCGAACGGACGCCTATTACGCGCTTGTAACTTACGCGCGAGAAATCAAGCCGGGTCTTATACCCGGCGGGCCGCGCACTACCGGCGCGGCGAAGGAAGCTATGCCCTAGAAGGCAACTGTCCCAGAGAGAGAGAGAGAGAGAGAGAGAGAGACGCGTCAGCGACGCTGACGCGTCCTATTTGGGACTCGTCTGCGGCGCATGGACTCTCATCCACGCTATGCCTCAAAACTTGCACGCGAAACTCAGGCTCCCTCATTGAAGCGACCCGGCTCCCTCTCCGATAACCCCAAACTGGCTCCTGCAGGTAAACCCGTGAAGGCAACCCGAACCAGACCTATTTTCGACCCGTGCCCAGAGGGCGCTACGCACTCTCGGGGCACAACATCCCAAGAGGGATGTCCTTACGTATACAACTTTATACCAACGCGACAGCAAAAGTCAACCCCCTGGCGAGATTTTTCTTGACGGCCAGAAACGGCTGTATTTGCGCAGTGTCTGGCGCTCTGGTTCCGCCCCGTCCGAAAGCGCCCACCGAGACCGTCCTGTCGCCGGGGGCCATCGGCGAGCCCTCCAGCCCTTCGCGTGCCTCAAAGCGGTCCCATCGAGGTCCCGGCCGCTCGCGCCACACCGCGCCATACAATCGACCAATGCCGCACAACCCCCTCTGCGCCCGCGCATGACGCGCATCACGCGCGCCTGGGGGGCGCTTGCGCCGGAGCAGCGCCTCGCCGCGGTAGCCGCCGTCGCCCTGCTCGTGACGATGTTCTTCCCCTGGTATGACCTACAGTCGCTCAACCCCAAGACGCACGCGATCAACTCCCATTCGATCAGCGCGTTCGGCGACGTGTCATTCGTCGAGGCCGCCGTGTTCCTGGTGGCGGCGGGAGTGATCGCGCTGATGTTCGCGCGAGCGGAGCGCAAGGACTTCCACATGCCCGGCAGCGACGGCGCGGTCGTAATGGTCGCGGGCGCGTGGGCGACGCTGTTGATCTTCTACCGCGTGTTCTCGCGCCCAGCCGGCCACGGTTACCCCGTTGGGATCGAATGGGGCTTCCTGCTCGCGTTCCTCGCCGCCGGTGTGCTCACGTTCGCCGGCTGGCGGATGCGCGCCGCCGCCACGCCCGAGGCGCCGCTCGTCCGCGGGCACAGGCGACGAGGACTCGGCCCGCGGCCCTCTGGCGAGTGGCCCACCGACGAGCGCTCCCACGCGAGCGAGGATGTCACTGTGCTCGCCCCCTCCGCGCGGGGTGTGCCACGTGCCTCGCCTATAGACACGCGGCCTGTTGCAGCCACTCAGCACGACATCGACCCCTCTGAGGAGACCACCTCGGTGGTGGAGCGCAGCGCCCAACCCCCCGCGGGCACGCCCCAATCATCCCCCCCAACACCCAGCCTCCCTCCGTCCTCCCCGCCCGCGAGCACGCGGCGGGCGATCGGATCCGCGCGCAAGCGCCCCCGCTTTCCCCCGGCGCCCTCAGACCAGCTCTCCTTCGAGGACCCGCCGCCGATAGAGCGCCCACCAGACGGGGCAAACGAGGGCTGAGTTGCGACTGTTACGGTGTAATCTCCGTGTTACACTCCTGGTATGGCAGCCAAGTCCGCACCGTTCAGCATGCGCATCTCAAAGAGCATGGAGGCGCTCGTCGAGCGCGAGGCTCGGCGCACGGGGCGCAGCAAGGGCGCCGTGGTGGAGGCGCTCGCCGACGAGGCATTGCGTATGCGCCTATTCCCGGGGATCGCCTTTCGCGGCACCGACTGGGACCGCCGCGCCTGGGTGATGGGCACCGCGTTTGACGTATGGCAGATCGTCGAGGCCTATCAGGATATCGGCTCGGTGGAGCGCATGGCCGAAGACGGTTCGGCCGGCAAGCGCCAGATTCAGCTCGCCCTCGGCTACTACAAGCGGTTCCCCGAGGAGATCGACGAAGCCATAGCTGAAAATCGACGGCCAATCGAGCAGTTGGAACGCGAATTCCCGTTCATAGCCGTCAGTCGTTCCTGAGCAAACACCACGGCGAACGCCGTGAGACAAGTGCGACTATTCCTTGACGCTCACATATCGGCTCGACGCGTCGCGGAGCCGCTGCGCGCCCTGGGACACGACGTGCGCTCCGCCGATGAGGAGCGCCAGCTCGATGGCTTGGCCGACGAACAGTTGCTCGAGCTGGCCGCCGCTGAGAGGAGGGCCATGATCACGTTCGATGTCAAGGACTTCACGGTGATCGCGAGGCGTTGGGCGGAGGCGGGCAGAGAACATGCGGGCCTTGGCATCGTCGTCGGAATCGACCACGGTGAGTTCGGCGCGATCCTGGACGTCCTCTCGCGCGAGCTGACAGCACGGCCCGAGCAGTCAGACTGGGCCAACCTCACGCTGTTCATCGCGCGCGCGAGCTGATCGACAGCGGGTCACATTCAAGGCCCCCTATCATTCCCCCGACGATGCCCCCTGAGGGACCACTCTCCTCCACCGAGGTCAGCGAGGGCCTGCGCTCCGTCGGCTACCTGCCAAGCGAGTCCACCGCGCTCGTCGCGTTCCTTGCCACCAAGCTCGGCAAGCCCGTGCTCGTGGAGGGGCCGGCGGGCGTCGGCAAGACCGAGCTTGCCAAGGCGCTCGCCCGATACCTCGGCCGCGAGCTGATCCGCCTGCAGTGCTACGAGGGCCTCGACGAGGCCAAGGCGCTGTATGAGTGGAACTACCGCAAGCAGCTGCTGCGCATCCAGGCCGAGGCGTCGGGCACCGGCTGGGAGGCCGTGCAGGAGGACATCTTC
Source organism: uncultured Solirubrobacterales bacterium (assembly GCA_963715535.1). GTDB lineage: Bacteria > Actinomycetota > Thermoleophilia > Solirubrobacterales > Solirubrobacteraceae > Palsa-744. The sequence goes on from OY970251.1 coordinate 1,206,224, forward strand.
GGCGAGGAGTTCCTACTCGCGCGGCCGCTGATGAGCGCGATCGCCTCCGAGCAGCCGGTGGTGCTGCTGATCGATGAGATCGACAAGACCGACCAGGAGTTCGAGGCGATGCTGCTGGAGGTGCTCTCCGACTTTCAGATCTCGATCCCCGAGCTGGGACGCGTCACCTCCACCACCCACCCGGTGGTGTTGCTCACCTCCAACAACTCGCGCGAGCTGACCGAGGCGCTCAAGCGCCGCTGCCTGTACCTGTGGCTCGACTACCCCGCGCTCGAGCACGAGCTCGAGATCGTCAAGCTGCACGCGCCCGACCTGCCGAGGCGGTCGCGCGGCGGCTCGTGGAGGTGGTCGGCATGGTGCGCGAGCTCGACCTCAAGAAGCCCCCGTCGATCGCCGAGTCGATCGACTGGGCACGCGCGCTGCTGCTACTCGGCGCCAAGGACATCGACGCCACTGTGTTCAACGAGACGATGTCGGTGATCGTCAAGCACCGCACCGACATGGACATCGTCGCCGAGCGCGTCGGGCTGAAGCTCGCCGAGGCCGCCGATGCCGCTCCCGCCTGAGCATCCCCAAGGCCAGAGCGCCAACGCCGGCGATCCCGCGCCCCACGCCAGGGTGCCCACGAACGACGGTCCCCCGGAGGGAATGGCGGCACGCTTGCTGGAGCTGGGAGAGCAACTGCGCGCCGAGGGGGTCGCGGTCGGCACCTCCGAGTTGCTCGACGCATTTGCGGTGCTGCGCGAGATCCCCTGGACCGCGCAGGGCGAGTTCCGCGAGGCGCTTGCCGCCACGCTCGCCAAGAGCCAGGACGACCGGCGCGTCTTCGAGCTGGTGTTCGACCGCTTCTTCTTCCGCGCGGTGGAGATCGCCGCGGTGCGCGAGGGGATCAGCGAGCAAGAGGGGTCGCAGTCCGATGGAGTGGACGTCACCGAAACCGAACTCGACGCGTTGCGCATGCAGATCGCGGCCGCCTTGCGCGACGGAGACGAGGGTGCGATGCGTGACCTCGCGCGCATGGCGATCGCCACGTTCGGCCAGGCCGAGCAGGGCAGCGGCGTGATCGGCGTGGACGTGCAGCGCATCCGCCGCGCGCTCGGCCTGCGCGCCGAGCCCCAACCTGAGCTTCCCCCGGAGGATCCCCGCCGCGACGGCGTCCCGCGCGAGGCGCTGCGCCGCTTCGAGGCGTTGATGCGACGCGAGCTCGAACGCCGCCAGGTGCAGCGCTCCGGGCATTTGCCTCCCGCACGCCCGCTCGGCGAGCTCGACCGCGCACTGCCGAGCGGCCCGCTGGCCGACCTCGCCGCGGTGCACCGCGTGGTGGCACAGCTGCGCCGGCGCCTTGCCACACAAGGCAAGCAGAATCGCGGGCACCGCCACCACGCGCACGTGGACGTGCGCCGCACGATGCGCGCTTCGCTACAAACCGGCGGCGTGCCCGTCGAGCTGCGCTTTCGCCCGCGCCGTCCGCGCCGCCCGGAGATCTACGTGCTGTGCGACGTCTCCACGAGCGTCACCTCCGCCTCGGTGTTCTTCCTCTCGGTGCTGCACGCCTTGCACGACTCGTTTCGCAAGATGCGCTCGTTCGTGTTCATCGAGCGCATCAGCGAGGTCACCGACGTGTTCGAGCACGAGCGCGACTTCCGCGCCGTCTCGGAACGCATATCCAGCGACGCAGGCGTGGCCGACATCTCCGGCTACACCGACTACGGACGCGTGTGGTCGGAGCTTTTGGAGCTGATCGCCGACGACATGAGCCCGCGTGCCACCGTGATCGTGCTCGGCGACGCCCGCACCAATGGCCGCGATCCGCGCGCCGACCTGTTCGGCCAGGTGGCCGCACGCGCCGGGCGCACCTTCTGGCTGAACCCCGAGCCGCGCCTGTACTGGAACTACGGCGACTCGGTGATCGCCGCCTACGAGCAGTACTGCACCGCATTCGAGTGCTGGACCACCGCCCAGCTCGAGGACTTCGTCAAGGCACTCACCCGTCCGGTCGTCGGCGCGTCCTCTTAGGACCTCAGAGTGGCGACAAACGTCTGATGTGAGGCGGGAAGCAGACCAGGAACTAGATTTTAATAGTCGTTTAGCCGATGTGCTAAATTAAGTTCTCGACCTAAGTTTAGACTTTGGAGGAATAAGCAGTTGGGTCCCGCCGCTGAGTTCAAGAACCCCTACCGACCAGGAGCTGGTCACATGCCGCCCCACCTTGCGGGGCGCGAACTCGAGTATGAGGAGTTCGAAAAGCTTCTGGAGCAGGAGGAGATCCTCGACAACCTTATCCTCACAGGCCTGAGAGGCGTAGGCAAGACGGTCCTCTTGGAGACCTTCAAGCCACGCGCTATTCAGCGCGACTGGCTCTGGGCCGGAGCGGACCTTTCCGAGTCGGCGAGTATCAGCGAGACGGCGCTTGCTCAGCGAATCCTTGCCGACCTCTCGTTGATCACGTCCTCTTTGATGGTGGAGGAACATCAGCAGAATCCACCAGGCTTCGCTGTCGCCGGCGAACCACGTCAAATACCCCTCTCTCACGATGTCCTGGCATCCATTTACAACTCGACCCCAGGCTTGATCTCCGACAAGATCAAGGTCACCCTCGAATTCGCCTGGAAGCACCTATGCCGCCAGGAGCCGCGTCGGGTCATATTTGCCTACGACGAGGCCCAGAACCTGTCCGATCACGCCGAGAAGGAGCAGTTTCCGCTCTCAGTCCTCCTTGATGTCTTTCAATCGATCCAAAAGAAGGGCATACCGTTCATGCTGGTGCTGGCCGGCCTGCCGACCCTCTTTCCGAAGGTCGTTGACGCACGCACCTACGCAGAGCGCATGTTCAGGGTCATCACGCTCGACAAGCTGGATGACGAGCAAAGCAAGGAGGCGATCGTGAAGCCCATCGAGGTCGCCAATTGTCCGATCAAATTCCACCCGGACTCTGTCGAGACGATATGCCAGGAGTCGGCCGGCTACCCGTTCTTCATCCAGTTCATCTGTCGCGAGGTGTTCGATGTCTTCATCCAGCAACTCGCCAGAGAGGAGCCCGGGGTGGTTCCGGTCGATGCGATCCAGCGCAAGCTGGACGCCGACTTCTTCGCCGGCCGTTGGGCAAGGATCACCGATCGTCAGAGGGAAATGCTTTGGGTCGTCGCGAATCTCGACCGCTCCGACGAAGAATTCACGATCCAGGAACTGGTGGAGAAGGGCACCCGGTTGCTGGCCAAGACCTTCTCACCGAGCCACGCCAACCAGATGCTCGCAAACCTCGCCGAACGCGGCCTGATCTATAAGAACCGTCAGGGCAGGTATTCATTTACAGTGCCGCTCATGGGACGATTTATCTTGCGCAACTACGACGCCCCCATCGAGCCCAGCCGCGCACCGGCCTGAGCCGCCCCGCGCTAGCATCGGAACAAGCAAAAACCAGGGGAGCTGGCGGAAGCCGGCTGAGATGGTGCAAGATCCGGCACCGACCCTTCGAACCTGTGGGGTAATGCCCGCGGAGGGAGCGCAGTGCCCACCGAACTGAAGTCCCGCGAGCGCCCGGCACACCAGACAGACGGAACGCCTTCCCAGATGCGCGCGCTGGACATGCGACACACAAACGACGGGGTTCGCCTGGACGGAGTAACCCGTGCCTTCAAGGACAGCCGCGGCGCCGAGCTCCAGGCGCTCGCCGGCATATCCCTGCGCGCGCCGCGCGCCAGCGTGCTTGCGATCGTGGGACCGAGCGGCTGCGGCAAGACCACGCTGTTGGAGCTGATCTGCGGGCTGCAACAGCCCGACGGCGGCACGGTCGCGTGCGAGCCGGCCGTGCTCATGCCACAGCGCGACCTCCTGCTGCCGTGGCTGAGCGCGCTCGACAATGCCGCGCTCGCATTGCGCATTGCGGGTCAGTCGCGCGCGCGTGCACGAGCCGGCGCGAGCGCGCTGTTCGCGCAGCTGGGCCTCGCGGGTTTCGAGCAGGCCCGCCCGCACGAGCTCTCCGGAGGGATGCGCCAGCGCGTCGCGTTCCTGCGCACGCTGCTCTCCGGCAAGCCACTGCTGTGCCTCGACGAGCCGTTTGGCGCGCTCGACGCGATCACCCGCGCGCAAATGCAGGCCTGGTTGACCGACGCTCTCGCACGCGAGCCGCGCACAGTGGTGCTCGTCACTCACGACGTCGAGGAGGCGGTCGTGCTCGGCGACCGCGTGGTCGTGCTCTCCCCGCGCCCCGGACGCGTGGTCGCCGAGCTGGAGGTGGGCGTCGCTCACCCGCGCGCCCGCGCCAATGCGCAGGTGATCGCGCTGCGCGAGCGCGCGCTGCACGCACTGGGACAGGGGCGAGGCGCGTGAGACGCGGACTCGCCCACCTGCTTCCCCCGGTGCTACTGGCGCTGGCCGTGCTGGGAGTGTGGGAGCTGTATGTGGACCTCGGCAGCGTCAACACGCTGGTGCTGCCGGCGCCGCACGCGATGGCTAGCGCGCTGTGGAACAACTCAGCCCTGCTGTGGGCCAACTTCAAGATCACCGCCGAGGAGGTCCTGCTCGGGCTGGCACTTGCGCTGGCGGGCGGCTTTGCGATGGCCGTGGCAATTCATCTGTGGGCGCCCTTGCGGCGTGCTGTCTACCCCCACGCCGTCGGCTCGCAGGCCGTGCCGATCGCCGTGATCGCGGTCCCATTGTGCTTCTGGTGGGGTTTTGGCATCTTCCCGAAGCTGTTCGTGATCGCGCTGATCTGCTTCTTCCCGGTGGTCGTCACAACAGTCGACGGACTCGCCGCCGTGGATCCCGACGAGCTCAAGCTGCTGCGCACACTCGATGCCTCGCGCTGGCAGGCATTCCGCCTGGCTGAGCTGCCCGCAGCGCTGCCGGCGGCGCTCAGCGGCGCGCGGATCGCGCTCGCCGTGGGTGTGATCGGCGCGTTCATCGCCGAGACCTCCACTCCCAGCTCAGGACCCTACGCCGGGCTCGGCCGGGAGATCACCTCGGATTTGACCGCTCTGCAAACCTCACGAGCATACGCCGCCACCGCGGTGCTGTTCGTGTTCGCGATCGCCTGCTTCTATGCCCTCGCGCTCGCCCAACGCAAGCTCGCTCCCTGGACCTACGACCGTTGACAGCGCAATCGAGAAATCCATGGCCGGCAGGCCCACAACCAACAAGGAGAGTCGCCTTGAGCAGAAGCCAGTCCACCCGTCGCACACTCGCCCTGCTGCTCGCGGTGGCGCTCGGACTCGCGCTGAGCGCCTGCGGAACCAAGCAGGACACGCTCACGGCACCCGCCACCAAGCCGTTCACTGTGATGCTCGACTGGTTTCCCAACGCAGACCACGCGCCCATCTACACGGCGATCTCACACGGCTACTTCAATGCGGTCGGCCTCGACGTGCAGCCGATCGTGCCCTCGGAAACCGCCGAACCGCTGAAGCTGCTCGCCGCCGGCAAGGTGGACATGGCGATCTCCTACGAGCCCCAGCTGCTGCTCGCCCGCGACCAGGGGTTGAAACTGGTGTCGATCGCCGCACTCGTGCAACGCCCGCTGACCTCGATCATCTCGCTCCCTTCGGCACACGTGCAAAAGGTGGCCGACCTCGCCGGCAAGCGCGTTGGCACAGCCGGCATCGGCTACCAGGCGGCTGAGTTGCACACCGCGCTGCAGGCGGCCGGTGTGAACCCGAGCAGCGTCACCGAAGCCAACGTCGGCTTCAACCTCGTGCCGGCGATGCTCTCCGGCAAGGTCGCAGCCACGCTCGGCGGCTACTGGAACTACGAGGCGATCCAGCTGGAACAGATGCACAAGCACCCGGTCGTGATCCCGATCGACCAGGCCGGCGTGCCCAGCTATGACGAGCTGGTGCTGGTCGTGCGCGAAGAAGAGGCGCACCCGACGGGCAGGATATGCGTGCCTTCCTGCAGGCGCTCACACGCGGTGAGCAGCAGGTGCGCGCGAATCCTGCCGCGGCGGCCGCACTGATCGTCAAAGCCAACCCCTCGGCCGAACCGAGGCTGCAGCTCGCCTCGATCGAAGAGACGCTGCCCGCGACGCTGCCCACCAATCAATCAAAGCCCTATGGCTGGCAGGAACCGTCGCCGTGGGCGGCGTTCGGCAGCTGGATGTTCGAGCACAAACTGATCGATTCCAACCCCAACACCGCCGGCCTACCGCCGTTCACCAACGAGTTCCTACCCGGCCAAGGGATATGAGCGCACAAGAGACGATCCGCATCGTGCTGGCCGACGATCACGCGGTCGTGCGCAGCGGCCTGCGGCTGCTGCTCGAAAGCGAGAGCGACTTCGAGGTGGTCGCCGAGGCGGGCGACATCGAGAGCGCCCAGCGCTACGTGCGCGGACACCGTCCCACTGTGCTCGTGCTCGACTTGAACATGCCCGGTGGGTCGAGCCTTGAGGCGATCCCCGAGATTCGAGAGCACAGCCCCGATACCCAGATCGTGGTGCTCACGATGCAGCAGGAGCCCGCGTTCGCACGCCACGCGCTCAGCGCAGGGGCGATCGGCTACGTGCTCAAGGAGGCCGCCGACGACGAGCTGGTCGAGGCGGTGCGCCGCGCCGCACGCGGCGAGAGCTACCTCAACCCGCGCCTCGGCGCGCGCCTGGCTTCAGAGCCGGCGCCAGGGCCCCCCGACGACTCTGCGCGAGCGCGAGGTCGACGTGCTGCGCCTGATCGCCCTCGGTCACACCAACGCAGAGATCGCCGAGCAGCTGTACCTGTCGGTGCGCACGGTCGAGACCCACCGTGCGCACATCCAGCAGAAGCTGGATCTCTCCTCGCGCGCCGAGCTGGTCGCCTACGCGCTCAAGCGCGGGCTGATCAAAGCTTCCTGACACTCCCCACCCGCTCTGAGTATCGCGGAACATCCACGCTGCGGGAAACCCACATTGGTATGGGTGGTGCACGCGGATGGATGTTGACGATGGCGCCGGGAGCATACTTGGATAGAGAGGAAGGCCCAGAGAGGAGCATCGACTGGCGCGAGCAGGTCTGCACACAAGCCCGAGACTGCCCCGAGCGCGCCGCCACGGTCTCAGCGCCGCCCCCCGACCCGAGGGCGGCGAGGACGGCGCCCATCCAACGGGACAGGCGCGTCCAGCCCTCTCCCTATCTGGACGCCACGGAGACGGTCGCGCGCGGAGTCATAAGGAGAGCTCCGCGCGCGACCCCTCTGTCGCACGGCCACCCCTCGCTCGCGCTCCGCGACTCCTACTCGGCAAGCAACCTGTAGCGGCGCGTATCTGGATCGCGCTCCAGCAATCCTGCGGCCACCAGCGTCAGCACGTAGCGATGCACGGTGCTCGTATTCAGCTCGAGCTCCTGGGAGATGTCCTTGATCCCCAGATCGGCGCCCTCCGATGGAAAGCACGAAAGCACCAACAGACCCGACAGCAGCGAGCGCGACAGCCGCCTGTTGTCCTGCAGCGAGCGGTATCTCATGCTCAGCGCGTGTCGTGCGTGATCTCGATGAAAGCCCGAACCGGCCACAAGCACCGACATGCTCGGTCCGGCATCGTCTCCCAGCGCCGCGCGAATCACATGGTCGATCTGATTGCGCGACAGTGTGATCGACACGAGCGGCTCATCCGATCGCCCCACCGGGATCTCGCTCGCGCCGATCGGGTCGGCGTGAGCGCCGTCGGCGCCCAACTCCCCGGCGCGACCCTCTCCTCGCGCTTCCCGCTCGTCTGAGAACTCGTGACTCACAAACTCAACCCGGCGTCGCTCGTCCGCGTACGGGGAACTCGACAACGTTGTCCCGCTCAGGGCCTCCGGCCGGCACGAGCAGACGTCCATCGCTCAGCGAGCCGATCCGGTGCGCGTGCACCATCGAGGGCATATCGGGCACCGTGATCAGCACTCCCAGCCAGTCGCGCTCGGCCGTGTTGCGCAACAAGCCCATGACCTCCTCGCGCTGGAGCACATCGAGGTTGGCGGTCGGATCGTCGACCACGAGCAAGCTCGGCTGTCTGACCATCGCGTGGGCGATCGACACCAGCGTGCGCTCGCCGTCGGTCAGATCCTCCCAGCGTCCTTTCGAGCATTCGGCGACCCCCACCCGCGCGAGCGCCGCCGCCGAGCGCTCGCGTGCGCGACGCAACGTCTGCCGTTTGAGCAACGGCAGAGCCACATAGTCGAGCATCTCCAGCTCACTGCTCTCCGGACCAGTCCTCCTGGCCCAACCGATCTCCTCACGCAGAAGACGCACCAGCTCGGCCCTCGACCTGTGGCGGAGATCCTTGCCTCTGAAGTTGACGGCACCGCTATCAGGCGCCTCCAAGCCCGCCGCCACCTTGAGCAGGGTCGTCTTGCCCGAGCCACGCTGCCCCCACACCGCCACGCACTCTCCCGCATACACAGACAGCGAGATGTCTCTCAGCACGGCAGTCTCATGCGGTCCACGCCAATAGCTCTTGCTGACCCGCTCCAGCGAGAGCGTCACCTGTTCGCTCAAGCGACCCTGTCTCCCCGTGCCGCGCTCTTGCCCTGAGCGCCATTGAGCTTGTCCATCACCACTCGTGCTTTCTGAAGCCACTCGACCCTGGCCTGCAGTTGCTTGATCTCGGCATCGCGCACCAGCAGCAACGCCACATCCGGCCATACTCTCGGTGCGCTGCGCGAACGCATCGTAGGTCGCCTCAGATCTTCAAGTCGCGCCAGACAGTCGCTCTCCTGTGTCTGGGCCAGCTCAATCAGCCGCGACAGATTGTGAGGTTTGGACAGAGCTATCTTCATGTACAGCTCGTCGCGCACCGGCGCCAGCGAAGAGCCGCCGAGCATCCACCGCTCGAAGTGGTCGATCCCCTTGGGCGTCGCTTCGTAGATCGTGCGCGGCGCGGCGCGCTCGTTCGCACCATCGGTACGCGATCCGGCGTTGCGCACAAGCGCCTCGGCCCTGAGCTGATCGAGCGCCGAGTAGACGCCCGTCGGAGCAAAGCCCGAGGAGCCGAACCTCTCCCGCAGACGGCGCGCGAGGTCATACCCGTAGCCCGGCCGCTCGATCACAAGTCCCAGTACCGCGTTCTTGGCTGACATAGCTCCGGCGACCTCTAGTTCAGAACATCGGCAGTCATTCTCACACAGTATGCAAGATCGCGGACCAATGTGTCCTTGTACGGAACAATTTCAATTGCCAGTTTACGATCCGGGGGCCGGCAGGGCCCCATCCGCGGTGCTTCCAGCGCCGCCGGCAAGAAAGCCCGGAAGCTCCAGCTCGATCCGCGCGCCCTCTGCTCGCGCCTGCCCGACGAGCACTCCTCCACCGTGGGCCTCCGCGATCGCGCGCACGATCGCAAGACCCAGGCCCGCCCCGCCCGAGGCCCGATCGCGCGCCGCGTCGGTGCGATGGAAACGGTCGAACACGCGCTCACGCCGATCGGGATCGATACCGGGACCGTCGTCTTCCACGACGAACTCGATCCGCCCACCGGCAAGCGCCTGGACGCGCAAACACACAAGCCCCTCCCCCTCGACGGTGTGCTCGATCGCGTTGCCGATCAAGTTGCGCAGCGCCTGCGCGAGCCGGTCGGGGTCGGCCCGCAGCACTCCCACCGGCACCGGCCCCAACTCGAAGCGGCGCGCGGCCAGCAGGCTCATCCCGTCCCACAGCTGATCGACAAACCGCGGCAGCTCAACCGGCTGGACGCGCAAGAACTCTGCCTGCTCGGCCTTCGTCAACAGAAGCAGGTCATCCACCAGGCGGGCGATACGCGCGACCTCCGCCTGCACAAGCTGCTCGACCCGCCGCACGTCCTGCTCGGAGGGCTGCTCGAGCCCCGCCAACACCTCGAGCTGCCCGCGGATCACAGTCAGCGGGGTACGCAGCTCGTGAGATGCGTCGGCCACAAACGCGCGCTGCCCAGCAAACGCCTCGGTGAGGCGATCGAGCATGTGGTTGAAGGCATCCGCCAGCACCCGCAGCTCGTCGGCCTCGCGCTCGACCCCGTGTATGCGCGGGTGCAGGTCGCCGGCGTTGACCCTGGCCGCGACCGTCGCCATCCGCCGCAGCGGTCTGGACATGCGCGTGCCGACCAGCCATGCACCAACCAGTCCGCCCAATAGGGCCAGAGCCCCGGCAAGCACGAAAGTGCGCGCATCGTCGGAGAAATCGGGATCGGCTCCGAAGCTTCCATGCGCTCCGGCACGAGCGTAGAAGACGACAAACGTAGCGGTAGAGGACAGCAGCAGCACCAGCGCCACCCATCCGACCAAACGCCAGCGCAATCCGCCAGGCACAAGCTTCCTCGACCCGATCACCGTCGCCGAGCCGCCGGCTATTCACCGTTGCCAAGCCGATAGCCGACTCGGCGCACGGTGAAGATCGGCGCGGGACTGCCGGGACGACCAAGCTTGCGTCGCAGATAGCCAACGTACACGTCAACCACATTCGTCGCGGGATCGTGTTGGTAGCCCCACACGGTGCTCAGTATCTGCTCGCGCGACAGCACCTGCCCGCCATGGCGCATCAGGTACACCAGCAGCTCGAACTCAGTGGTTGAAAGCGCCACCGAGCCACCCCCTCGACGCACATCGCGCGTCAACAGGTTCACCTCGATGTCACCGTTGTTCAGAATCGTCGTCGAGGTCTGCGCGGCGACACGCAGTTGAGCACGCACACGCGCCAGCAACTCCGCCAACGAAAACGGCTTCACCAGATAGTTGACGGCACCCGCGTCCAGACCGGCGACACGATCCTCGATATCCCCACGTGCCGTCAACACGATCACCGGCAATTGCGGCTTTGACTCACGCAGCTTGGCCAGTACTTCCAGGCCACCCACGCCGGGCAGCATCAGGTCGAGCACGACGATGTCAAAGCTCTCGGACAGGGCGCAACGTTCACCCTCGACTCCGTCAAGCGCGGCCTTAACAGCAAATCCTTCCGCTTGCAATCCCCGCTTGAGGAAGTTGACGATCCCCGGCTCGTCCTCCACCAACAGGATCGACGGCATAAGCGCCTGCTTGGCGGCCGGCTCAGCCAGGTCGGGCATCCCCCCAGGATAGGCCCTCCACTCTGGTCATCCTTCTCCCACAAGCGGTTTCGATGACTTTTCTCATCATCCTATTAGCACACACTTAGCAACCAACAGCACCATCGTTGCATGGTCGCCGATCGGCAAATGCCGTCACTGGACAGAGCTGAGAGCGATGTTGTAGGCAACGCACGCCGCGCACCCGAGCGCTCAGAGCCACGCACTTCCCCCAGAAAGCCACTGCAACGTCTGCTCGACGGCGGGATCCTCGGCAACGAGCGCCTGACGGCAACGACCGGCGTTCTGCTGATCGCCCTGTTCGCGGCGCTCGGAGTGACGATCGTGCGCATCGGGTCGTTGCTCTCCGCACACCTGTTCATCGGACTGCTGTTGATCCCACCCGTCGCACTGAAGCTGGCGAGCGCCGGATACCGCTTCGGGCGCTATTACACCGCCAACCCCGTTTATCGCCGACGGGGGGCGCCGCCGACTCCGTTGCGCCTGCTGGCGCCGCTCGTGGTGCTCTCCACCGCCGCTGTGTTTGCCACCGGCGTGGCATTGTTGCTCGTGGGACCCGGCTCCTCGGGAACCCTGCGTCTGCTGCACAAGGCGAGCTTCTTCCTGTGGATCGCCGTGACCGCGATCCACACGATCGGCCATCTGCCGGACCTGGCACACGTGTTCACCGTGAGACGCAGCGGTCGCTTGGAGTACAACCCCTATGCCGCCGGTCGCACCGGACGCACGATCTCACTCGCCGGCGTGCTCGTCGCAGGCGTCGTGCTGGCGCTCCTGCTGCTCCCTCAGTCCAAAGCCTGGTCGGCACCCGGGGCGCTGCACCATCACCGCTTCTTCGTCCAGAGCGCGATCGTGGGGAAGTAGTCACGCAACGTCAACCGACAAGCGTGCGCGACGCGGCACTGCGCAGACTCCGCCGCGCCAACCGCTGGCTGATCGCCGGCTCGGTGGCGCTGACCGCCGTGTTCTCAGAGGTGGCCGCAAACGCGTTTCCCGGGCGCACCGTCAAGAGCTCGAAAGCTCCAGGGACAACCGGCGCGCGACCTTCGACCGACGACACGCACACCTCCACAGGCGCCACCAGAAAACTGCAGCCCCCCGCTCAGGCGCCACAGTTGACCACCACGCAGGAAACCGACCGCTCCGAACGAGCCACCCCCGCCCAAGAATCCGCGCAGGGCGAAGAAGCGACACCGGGCCGGGAATCCGCACCCGCTAAAGAATCCGTCCCCGCCAAAGAATCCCCGCCGCCACAGGAATCCGCACCGGAATCCGCAGGCAAAGAATCGGCGCCCGCGCAGGAAAGCGCACCGGCCAAAGAACCGGCGCCGGAAACCTCGGCGCCGGTCGTATCGGGAGGGTCGTGAGAGGCGTATGAGCACCGAAACCTCACGCGCTCGCTGGCAGGCGCTCGGCACAAGCGTCGAGCTGCTGGTCACCGATGCGCGAGCGCTCAACGATGCACGTTCGCTCGTGGAGCGTGAGCTTGACGCGGTCGACCGTGCGTGCAGCCGCTTTCGCACTGACTCCGAACTCACGCGCGCAAACGCCCGAAGCGGACGGGTCCTCAGCGTCAGCCCGTTGCTGATCGAAGCCCTCCAGGTCGCCGTGCGCGCCGCCGAGCTGACCGACGGCGACGTCGATCCGACGCTGGGTGTGGCACTGGAGCTGGCGGGCTACGATCGCGATTGGGCGCTGCTGGAGCACGCCAAGGACGAGCCGCCGGCGAGAACCCCACGTACGCCGCACCTACGAGCCACGGTGCGCGCGGGGTGGCGCTCGATCGAGCTTGACCGCGACCGCGCCACGCTCAGAGTGCCTCCGGGGGTCAAGCTCGATCTAGGAGCAACGGCCAAGGCGTGGGCCGCCGACCGCGCAAGCCGCGCGGTCCACGATGCGACCGGATATGGAGCTCTCGTCAGCCTCGGCGGCGACATCTCCACGGCCGGACCGAGCCCCGTGCGCGGCTGGCGGATACATGTCACCGAGGACCATCGCAGTGGACCGCGGGCAACCGGCCAGACGATCTCGATCTCCGCCGGTGGCGTTGCCACCTCGAGCACAACGGTGCGACGCTGGATCCAGGCGGGACGCGCGGTGCACCACATCATCGATCCGAGCACGGGCGCATGTGTCGAGGAGGTGTGGCGCACGGCGAGCGTTGCCGGACTCGACTGCACCGATGCGAACATCGCCGCGACCGCGGCGATCGTACGTGGCGCCCGAGCCCCCGAGTGGCTTGCGGAGAGCGGACTACCCGCCCGGCTCGTCGGTCGCGACGGCGACGTGTTGACCGTCGGCTCCTGGCCACGAGCGGGAGAGCGGGGATGAGCCCAGCCCTTGCCGTCGCCGGCTCCAGCGCCTACTGGTATCTGACCCGCTCGAGCGGCGCGGTGGCGTTGATCTTGCTCACGCTTGCGCTCGTGCTCGGCGTCGTGGACCTGCGTCGCTGGAGCACGGAGTCCTGGCCAAGGTTCGTCATCGATTCGCTACACCGCAACGTGTCGCTGCTGGCGCTTGCGTTCCTGTGCCTGCACATCCTCACCGCGGTGCTCGACACGTTCGCGCCGATCTCGCTCGTGAACTCGGTGATCCCGTTCACCGGCTCCTACCGTCCCTTCTGGGTCGGGTTGGGGGCACTCGCCTTCGACCTGATATTCGCCGTGATCCTCACGAGCGTGTTGCGCCGCCGGCTGGGTCACAGGATTTGGAGAACCGCTCACTGGCTCGCCTACGCGAGCTGGCCGATCGCGCTGCTACACGGCCTCGGCACCGGCAGCGACGTGAAAAGCACGTGGTTGCTGGTGCTCAGCATCGGCTGTCTTGCGGCGGTCGTCTGTGCGGTGCTGATACGCGTCGCCGACGGCTGGCCCGAGCAGCTCGCCCGCCGCGGCGCGGCGCTCGGTACAGCCGGGGTCTTCACGCTCGGACTGCTTCTGTGGCTCCCGGGCGGGCCGCTCGGCAAGGAATGGGCGCGTCGCTCCGGCACCCCCGTTGGGTTGCTCGGCCACTCGAGCAGCCATTCCTCCGCGCCCTCAACCGAAGCCGGGCGATGACATGAACCGGCACTCCACCGCGGCGGATCTCGGCCCGACCGCAGCGCGGCGCACCCCGGCCTCCGGGCTTCCGCGACTGCTGCGGAACGTGCCGACGCAGGATGCGATGAGCTTGCAAATGCACCTTGAAACGCATGGCGAGATGCCAGCCATGCGTAGACGCGAGCGGCGTGGAGCGTCCGCGCTGATCGATCGGGTTGAGCAGGCCGGACTCAGCGGTCGCGGCGGCGGCGGCTTCCCGACAGCCACGAAGATGCGGGCGGTCGTCGCCGCGCGCGGGAAGCCGATCGTCGTGGTGAACGCGACCGAGGGCGAGCCCGCCAGCCTGAAGGACCGCACGCTGCTCGAGACCCTGCCCCATCTCGTGCTCGACGGAGCCGAGCTTGCAGCGCGCGCGATCGGCTCGGAGGAGGCGATCGTATGCGTGTGCGAATCCGCCGGCGCCGGGCTCCAGCGCGTCGGCCATGCGCTCGACGAACGCAGCCGACTTCAGGGACGTCGGCTGCGGATCGTGCTGCGCGATGTACCCGAGGGCTATGTGGTGGGGCACGAGTCGGCGCTCGTCAGCTACCTCAACAGCGGGCGACCAAAGCCCACGTTCACCCCACCGATGCCATTCGAGCGCGGCGTGCAGCGGCGCCCGACGCTCGTCAACAATGCCGAGACGCTTGCCCATCTCGCGCTGATCGCACGTCACGGCCCGCTCTGGTTTCGCGAGCTCGGCACCGCAGGCCAACCAGGCTCGACGCTCGTGACGCTGTCGGGGCCTCTCGCCTACCCCGGCGTGTACGAGGTCGAGCACGGAGCTTCGGTCGCTTCGCTGATCGAGGCCGCCGGCGGCACCCGCGGACGTGTGCGCGCCGCGTTGTTCGGCGGCTATGCGGGCACGTGGGTCGATGCCGGCGCGTTGCCGAGCCTCGCGCTGTCAGACGCTCACCTGACCCCGCACGGCGCCTCGCTCGGCGCGGGTGTGGTGCTGCTGCTGTCGGAGCGCGCCTGCCCGGTCGCCGAGACCGCACGCATGACACGCTGGCTGGCCGATCAAAGCACCGGACAGTGCGGACCGTGCGTGCACGGCCTGAGCGCGCTCGCCGACACGTTCGAGCAGATCGTGGGCGGCACCGCTTCGAGCAACGCCGCCGCTCGCATCGAGGAGCTTGGGCGGCTCGTACGTCGGCGCGGCGCCTGCGCCCACCCTGACGGCACCGCTCGCTTCGTGGGCAGCGCGACGAACGTGTTCGCAGAGGAGCTCGCCGACCACATCCGCCATGGCGCGTGCGATGCGTGCATGCGACGTCCTGAGCTGCCCCTGCCCACCCGTGCGCGGATGGCGACGGCGGCATGAGACCGATGGGCCGCGCCACCGCCACACTTGGGAGCGTTCGATGAGCGAACGCGTGCGAGTCAACCCGATCGCCTGCGAGGCCCACGGCATGTGCGCCGAGCTATTGCCCGAGTGGATCAGCTTGGACGAGTGGGGCTATCCGATCGTCGAGGAGCGTCCACTGCCACCCGAGCTGGTGTCCCACGCGCGCCGCGCCGCGCAGGCGTGCCCGACGTTCGCGTTGCTCGTCGAGCGCGAGCGGTCGGGGTCGCGTTCCGGCTAGCTTGGGGGAACTACATACTTTTTTTGTAATTCACTATCGTGACTACGATATGTAGCTATAAATGTGACCCTCGAAAAGTTATATAGACCCCCGGCCTTGCCAAAGGACCCCACGGCCCTACCAAAGGACTCCCCCAACCCTGCCAAGGACTCCCCCAACCCTGCCAAGGACTCCCCCAACCCTGCCAAGGACTCCCCCAACCCCGCCAACGCGGCCATCGACCTATCCCGCGACTCAGATCGCCCCAACGTGCAGGGCCGCGAGCCCTTGCCAAGGTCCGTATCGCGCAAAGAACGCGCGCACGTCCTCTTCGCCTGCCCGAGCCCGCCGATCTCCACCGCTCAGCTTCCGCCCGACGTACTTGAGCAGGCCGACGTCGCCCGCCGGTAGCTGGTCGTAGCGGCCCTGGCCTTGGAGCGCCAGCATCTCGACGGTCCACGGACCGACTCCCGGGATCGCGCGCAATCGCCGCCATGCGCGCTCGTGATCGGGGTCGTGCAGGTCCGCGCGACCGCCGGCAACCTCGCGGGCCACCCGTACCAGCAGCCGCGCACGGGATCCGGAGAGATCGAAGGACTCCAGGCGCGCCGGGGCGGCGCCCGCGAGCATGGCCGGCGAGGGGACGTCGCGCAGGGCGCCCGAGCGTCTGTCGCTCTGCCCGTTGCGCGGCGCCATCGCCGAATCCCAGCCATCCCAGCGCGGACCCATCGCCGCCACGATGCGCCGCTGGATCGCCGCGGCCCGCTCGTACTCGATCAGCTGCTCGCAGATCGCCCACGCCAGCGCCTCAAACGGCTCCGGCCGGCGCCTCACCCGCAGCCATGGCCGCGTGCGAATCGAGCGCCCGATCAGCCGATCGTGGGCGAACTCACGGTGAAACTCGCTCAGGTCGTCATCGACGCCGAGCGCGAAGCGCATCCGCTCGATCCCATGGCGTGCTGCCTCGGGGGTCGGTGAGCGGGCGCCAAACAGCACCGCGTCGGGCGCCGTCTGGGCGACGCGCACGTGCACCGGCTGCTCGCCGTGGTGCAGCAACCGTTCGAGCACCCCCTCGCGACAGCGCAGCACCCCATCCATGCCGCTCGCGCGCGGCAGGCGAAACGCCCAGGCCGGCGTGACCTCGACGCGCAGCTCCACGCTCGCCGCGGACGCCAAGCGCTCGTGCGACCGGTCGCACGCACGTCCGCACCGCTCGAGCGTGCGCGAAAGCCCGGCGGCGGTGCCTCAGCGATCCCTGCCAACGGGACCCAGCAGGTGAACGTCGACGAGCAGCGTGCGGGTCGCGACCACTTCCATCAGATCCCCCATCGACTTCGAGCGCTTGCCGCGCGCGGCCGATGCGCCGTCGCGAGCGAGCGCTTGCAAGCGCGACCCGCTTGCTGTGACGGCGGTGCACGAGACCGAGCACCGCCGCGCCCGCGACGAACCCGCCCGCGGCCGCCGCGGCGGCCTGAACTCCCGGGACCGAGGAGCGCACGGCGAGCTCCTTGAAGACAGGCTCAGGAGCAAGCACCGGATGGGCATCCACGACCTCGGTGCTGCTTGTATCGATCACCGCGCCCAGTGTAGAGAGCGCGTCGGACCAACGGGCCGGGTCTCACAGACCACCGTTGACCTGAGCACAGGAGCCGACTCGTGCGAAGCGCACAGAGCCGAAGCGCGCGTTGGACTACAGCTCGCGCTCGTAGACCCTGTAGCGGCGCACGATCTTGCCGCCCATGCCTTCCATCGCGCGGTTCATCGGCTTGTTGATCTCGAGGATCCAGCCCATCTCGCCACCCTTCTGCGGGGTGGTTTCGGCCGCATCGAAGTGCATCTGGTAGAAGCGCGCCGCGACACCGGTGTGCTGGTACTCCGGCTTGACACCTAGTGCGAACACCCGCACCGAGTCGATCTTCTTGCGCTCGCGCAGCGCGGTTATCCAGCCGAAGGGCAGCAGCCGACCGTTCATCTTCGCGAGCACCTGGTTGAAGTCGGGCAGCGTGAGCGCCGCGCCTACGACCTCGCCGGTGTCCTTCTTTTCGGCGACCATCGCCCAGTTCTCATCCAGCACCGGCTTGAGGTCCTTGGCCATGTGGCGGACCTCCTCCTCGTTGAGCGGCACGAAGCCCCAGTTGTGCTCCCACGCGGCGTTGTAGACCTCAAGGAAACGGGTGATCTCCGCGTGCAGTTCTTTCTTGCGGAAGTTGCGGCACACGATCCCGTGATCTGCCTCGAGCTTGTCGGCGGACTCCCAGATCGCCGGGTGCACGTTCTCGCGACCGGTGACGTGCAGGCTCCACATGTACAGGTCCATCGCCTTGGCCATGCCGAGGTCCTGCTCGAAGAGGCGCTGGTAGTAGGGGTGATGCCAGGGACACAGGATGATCGGCGGACGCTCGTGGCCCTCCACCAGCAGACCGCACTCGTCGTTGGTGGTGAAGTCCATCGGCCCAACCATGCGATCGCGCCCGCGCTCGCGCAGCCACCGCTCGGCGGTCGCGAGCAAGTCGCGTGCGGCGTCAGGGTCGTCCTCGCACTCGAACCAGCCGAACAAGCCCCAGCTGGTTGTCCTGGAACTCGTTGAGGTTGCGATCGATGTGCGCGCTGATGCGGCCCACCGGCCGGCCGTCGCGATAAGCGAGGAAGTACTGCGCCTCGGTGTGCTTGAAGAACGGGTTCTTCTTCTGGTCGAGCCTTTTCTTCACGTCCATCAGAAGCGGCGCGACCCAGTTGGGCTCGTTACGATAGAGCCGCCACGGCAGCTTGATGAACGTGTTCAGCTCGCTCCGGCTCGTGACGGGGCGGATCTCCACGCTCGTTGTCTTGTCCGCAGACTCGACAGCCATCGCCGCCCACCCTATAGGAAGAGAGCCGATGCTTACCTCGACAGGCAACCCAGACGCCAATGTCACACGCTGACATGCAACCACAGACGTATTCGCGAAGGTCCGCGGCTACGAGCGCGAAGAGCTCTTGAAGGCGGCGCGCGAGGCCGACCTGATGCCCTACTTCCGCACGGTCGAGTCGCCGGCGATGCCGGTCGTGGAGATGGAGGGCGCCCCGCGCATCATGCTCGCCTCCAACAACTACCTCGGGCTGACCGGCGACGAGCGGGTGATGCAAGGCGCTCGCGACGCGCTCGCTCGCTACGGCACCGGGCTGACGGGCTCGCGACTGCTCAACGGCACGACCCCACTGCACCTCGAGCTCGAGCGCGAGCTCGCCGAGTGGATGGAGCACCGACGACGCGATCGTCTTCACGACCGGCCATCAGGCCAATGTCGGCACGCTCGGCACGCTGCTCGACGCGAAGGACACGGTCGATCGTGGACTCCGCCGACCACGCCTCGATCCTCGACGGCGTGCTGCTCTCGAAAGCCAAGATGCGCCCGTTCAGGCACAACCGCATGGACAAGCTCGAGCGCGCGCTGCAGCGCGCCGAAGCAGCGACGGCGGCGGCGTGCTTGTCGTCGTGGACGGCGTCTTCTCGATGGAGGGCGACGTGGCGCCACTGGTGGACATCGTCGAGCTGTGCAAGCGCCACGGCGCGCGGCTGATGGTGGACGAGGCGCACGGCGCCGGCGTGCTCGGAGCGCGTGGCGCGGGCGCCTCGCGAGCTGCTCGGCGTGGAGGATCGACGTGGACTTGCGCATGGGCACCTTCTCCAAGTCGCTTCGCCGCCTGCGGCGGCTTCGTGGCGGGCCCGGCGGAGGTGATCGACTACCTGCGCATCTCCAGCCGCGCTTTCCTGTTCACCGCCTCGGCCGTGCCGGCGGCGCTGGGCGCGGCGCTCTCGGCGCTGCGCAGTCATCCGCTCCGTCGGAGGGCCCGGCGCTGCTCGGCGACGGCCCTGGAGAACGCGCGCTATCTCGCCGAGGGCCTGGAAGCGATCGGCTACCGCACGCTGCTCAGGCGAGCCGGTGCGCATCGGCCCCGAGCCGACAGCCCGACGCGAGAGCATCGTCACGCCGATCGTGCCGGTGCTCGTCGGCGACGACTGGAAGGCTGCGCTGCTGTGGCGCGCGCTGTATGACGCGGGCGTGTTCACCAACTGCGCGTTGCACCCCGCCGTGCCGCCCGGCGGCGCGCTGCTGCGAACGAGCGTGATGGCAACCCACGATCGCGCCACGCTGGATCGAGCGCTGGAGGTGTTCGCGACGGTCAAGCGCGAGTTCGAGGCTGAGCACGGCCGCGCTGCCGGCAGCCGCGAGCTAGCTGCACCCAAGCGCAAGCGCTTCGACTAGTCGAAGCGAGCCTTCGAATGCGGGACTCGAAGCTGCTTGTCCACGCATTTTCACAAGCAGCGACATCTTCAAAAAAGCCCGCTTCTAGCGAACGTTCCGGAGGAACACGGTTGACCCGGGCGCCTCGCTGGCTAGCTTCTCAGGACGCAAAGCATGACCGTCCGAGGCTCGCCTGCAGGTCAGCCGGTAGAGGGGTGCCGGAGGACTTTCGCGACAGTCCTCGCGAGGGAAGCAAGCGGGCGATCGTGCGGACGCGCTACTCGTCAACCAGCCAAGCTTGTTGCGCGCCACGGGTCACCCGCGGCGGCGACGGGGAGTGAGCACACATGAATGCGACCGCGACCATTGCCCCTGCCGGCCCTCAGCACATGCGCGCCCTCGAACGCGCCAACCAGGTTCGGCTCGCCCGAGCCGAGCTCAAGCGACGTGTGGCCGGCGGCGAGATCGGCGTAGCCGAGGTGATTCTGAGTGCCCGTGGGAGGCCGACAGCATGGCGGTCGCGGACCTGCTGATGAGTCAGCGGCGTTGGGGCCAGACCCGCTGCCGCAAGTTCCTCTCCCAGATCCCGATGTCCGAGCAGAAGACGGTCGGCTCGATGACCGAGCGTCAGCGTCATACGCTCGCCGCGATGCTACCGGCCACCGGGCCGATGCCCTCGACCGACGCGATGCGGGCCCCTGGCCCGTGGCTGACGGCACGTGCCGGGAGCGCGGCCGGCTACGCCGCCACGAACAACCGGATCACAGCCTGACTCGCCGCCGCGCGGCCGCCGAACGCCTCGATCGCCGTGACCCGGCGATCGGCGTAAGGCGGCGGGTGAGTGGGCGGGCCTACTCTGACGCAGCTACGGGCAGCCGGATGAGAGCTTGACCTGCCACCAGCCGGCGAGCATCCCGATCAAGCCGAGGCGGGGACGCACCTCCCATACGCCACAATGCCCGTCGCCGAGATCGGCGACAGGCAGGCGCACGAACTTGTAGTGGCCGGGTTCGAGCTTCATGCGCTCGAGCAGCGCGCGCGAGCGATGCTCGAGCGCGTCGCGCTCTGCGACCTGGCCGCGGACCTCCCCTACGCGCAGCACAAGCCGGTCGCGTAGACGCTCCAGCTCGGCCAGGGTCAACAGGCGCGGGCCACTGAAACGCCTCTCCGCCCGCGTCGCGCGGAGAGATGTGCGGAAAGGTACGCGCAACAAGGCCCGAGAGCTCGCGCTCGAGCTTGGATATCTGTACCCTCAGCGCTTCGCGCGCCGCCCGCTCATCGCCGAAGACTTGACTGTGAGAGCGATGATCGTAGAAGATCGGATCGCCGTCGAGACGAGCGAACTCGCCGACGCGATCGGACTGGACGCGCTCAACGATGAACTGCTCGTATGGGGCCATGCTCCGCTCCTCCCACGGGGATCACCTGGATATTAGCTGGCCCGGGGGCCATGGTCCAGGGCAGCAGTTGGGGAGTCGGGAGCGCTCATGCTCGAGGCGGCGCGTCGGGCGGCGGCAGCTCGCCTCCCGACACTCCCGGGCCTCCCGTGCCGTCGCTCGATGAGCTGTCCTTTCGGCCGCGCCGAATCAGACTGACGATCCAGATCGCGCCGCCGACAACGGCAGCACCGATCAGTGCCCAAGCCCACCCCGGCAGACTGCTCGATTCCGAGGATGGCTGTTTGTTTGCGGCTGCGGCGGCACCGGCGGCTGCCGCCGCGGCGGGAGCGTGGCTCGTCGACGTCGTAGTCGTCGCGGTTGGAGTGGTCGGGGTAGTGACGGTCTGAGTTTTGACCACCGTGTTTGTCTGTGTCTGTGTCTGTGTAGGTGTGGTCACAGTCGTTGTCTTCGACGGTGCGGTGACCGTTTTGGTCTGGGTAACCGTCTCCGTCTGCGTCGGTGTGGTGCTCGTAGTGGTGGGAGTCGATTTAGCGGCCGCGGTCGTCGCCGACGTCGTTTGCGCCGACGCGGTCGCCGTTTGGTCCCGGGAGGCCTGGATCTCGGTCTTGGCCTGCGTGGCGGTTGGCGTGGTACCGCTGGTGCTCGCGGTGGCGCCATCCGCACGGCTGGAGGCGGCCTGGCTCAGGCTGCCGGCCACACTCGCCCCGCCGCCTGAGCCACACGCGGCCAAGGCGAGCAGCGAGAGGCCCAACACGCCCACCCGAAAAGCCCAGCGCGTCACAGGATCGAGGCCGCCGCAGACTTAGGCATCGACGGCCAACCGGCCGGCTGTGGGTTCCATAGCCGCCATTGAGACAAGAATAAGTGGACGACAATGGGTGTCGTCCTGGGATGACCACAGACTGCAATAGGGTTAACTACGCAACGGCCATTCCGCCCGAGGGCGCGATTGGCTGGAGCGCGGCCATCGCGAGCAATCACCATTTCAGCTCGATCTCGAGCTCGCGCTCGTCGGTCTCTACCTCCAGCTCCACCTTGAGCTGGAGCCGATCGGGGACGTGAACAGTGAAATGCATTCCACCGCGGTCAAACTCCAAGTCGTTGTTACGAGCGAGCATGTCGGCGAGGAGCCGCAGGCGCTCCGCAACCTCCTCCCTGCCGACAGTCTCCTTCTGTTTGACCTCGAAGATGTCCATCGGGCTCTCCCTTCGTTATGGCGGGTTGTCTGCATCCTCACGAGCCGGTGTGCACCAAGTCGCCAGGCCCGGCATGCACGGCGCGCGAGCTGTTTCTCGCGGCACGCGCCATGCTGGGTCGGCTTCCTCTGAGTGTGGGCCGCTCAGATGACGTCCTTGTGCTGCCCGCCGTAGGCGGCCAGCCCGTAGATGATCAGAATGTCGATCGCGAACAGGCACAGCGACCAGAACGGGTAGGCGGGGATCGACATCAAGGCGGCGATCGAGTTGATACTCACCACAACAATGCCCAACCATCGGCCATACTGGCCGCCGACCAAGATCGAATACGCGGCGAACAGCTCGAGTACCCCGATGATCAACACGATCCAGCCCCATGTGTTGAGACCGCTCAAGATGTAGGTCGCGTTCTGGGTGAAGAACTTCGAGTTGCTGATCGCCGCGATCCCCCAGATAATGTTCAGCACGCCGGCGATCGCGATCATGATCGAGGCAAACAAAAGCCAGCCGCCGCCTTCTACCCCGGCGCTCGTGTCCCGCGTTCGCGTGGGGGTGAATTCCCCTTGATCAGCCATGCGGACCTCCTTTGCTCAAGACTCAGTTTGCCCGCCAATCCTCCAAACTGTAATCCGAGCAGATCCAACCGCATCGGTATTTATCCGAGCCATTTCAGTAGCTTGCCGCAACCGAAGAGGTGAGATCCGGGTGATAGGCGCCTAACGAGAGTTGAGGGCATCGCTGAAGCAAGAGTCCGATTAAGGTGGGCGGGATCTGTGAACATGACCAGCATGCCCAGAGCGTCGGTCACTTCTCAAAGAGATTGGGCCGCGTGGCGCCCTGTGCTGCGGCGCATCGCCGCAATCCTCGCGCTGATCACACCAGCCGCGATGGCCGTGGTGGCTGCCGTCGCGCTTGCGGGTGACGTCCCAGTCGCGGTGCTCGCGGTCGGGCTCGTCCTGTTGGCGAACGCTGCCATCTGGTTCGCATTGACAGAGCGCGGCACGCTACGTGCTCTCGGTGCGGTGGTCGCGCTTCTCGCTGGAGCGGGCTTGATCGTGGTGCTCGCGACCCACTGGCAAGGGCTGCTGGTGCTGGCCGCGCTGCTCCTGTTGCTCACCCTGTTCGGATTGGCCGCGCGTTACGCATTGGGGCGGGATGGGGTGGCGGCGCTCGGAGGGATGGCCGCCGCGGTCGTGCCGGTGGGTGCCGCCGGCTCGGGAGCTTTGATCATCAACATGAAGTCCGGCGGCGGAAAGGCGGAGCGCTTCGATCTCGCCGGGGAGGCTCGACGGCGAGGCATCGAGCCGATCGTCCTACAGCCGGGCGACGATCTGCTCGAGCTCGCCGAGAACGCCATCGTGCGGGGCGCGGAGGTCATCGGAATGGCCGGAGGCGACGGGTCGCAAGCGCTCGTGGCGACGGTCGCCGCACGACGCGACGTCGCGCACGTTTGTATCCCAGCGGGAACACGAAACCACTTCGCGCTTGACCTCGGCCTGGACCGGGACGACGTCGTGGGTGCGCTGGACGCGTTCACCGACGGCATCGAGCGGCGCATCGACCTCGCGCGCGTGAACGACCGCGTGTTCGTCAACAACGCGTCGCTCGGCGTCTACGCGAAGGTCGTCCAGTCCCAGACCTATCGCGACGCCAAGCTCGGGACGTGGACAGACATGCTCCCGGACATGCTCGGCCCAGACGCCGAAGCAATCGAACTCGAGTTCACCGCTCCGGACGGTACAGACTGCGACGATGCTCCGCTCGTGCTGGTGTCGAACAACCCGTATGAGCTCACGCACTTCTCGGGCGCCGGCACACGCGAGCGAATCGACACGGGCCTGCTCGGCATCGTGGCTGCCCGTGTGCGTGGCGCCGATGTGTCAAAGCTCATAGCGCTCGAGCTGGTCGGCCAAGCCGCGCGCTATCCCGGCCTGATGTCATGGTCTGCGCAGGAGTTCGAGGTCCGCTCCATCGGCCCCGTCGAGGTCGGCCTCGACGGCGAGGCGCTGGTGCTGGACCCACCGTTGCATTTCACATCAATGCCCGGCGCGCTGCGCGTGCGGCTGCCACGCGAGGCAGGCCTGTCGCCGGCGGCACGCGCGGTGGCACTCACCTCTGAGAACCTGGGCGCGCTGGTTCGGGTAGCCGCGGGCCGGCGAGCATGAGGCCACAGTGCCCAGCGGTCGCGTTCGCCCTGCGCGACAACGCATCGTCGTGCGCCAATAGGGATCGCTTCTAGCGCCTGTCCGAGCGGTCGTGGCTCGTCGGCGGGAATGGCGCCCACGTGTCTAGGCCCGGGCCGGTACCGGCTCGGAGCCGGGTTGTCGCGTCGGCATTCGCCCGACGAAGAAAAGCGCGAGGGCCGCGATCAGGATCAGGACCGTGAGGCCGGCGCGGAGCCCGTCGAGGCGAGCTTGGGCGTTGGCGTCGAGCGCCGCCTGCGTCACCTCGTTGCTCGCGCCCGCTTCCTTGGTGGCGGCCTGGAGCTGCTTGTCGGACATGAACGGGATGCCGGCGGACAGCTCGGTGTTCGCCTTGTCCTTGACGCTCTGCGGGACCGCGTTGTTCATCTCGATGTGTGTCAGAAACGATGCCGTCAGCACGGCGACCAGGATCGAGCCTGCGAGTGCTGTGCCCAGCGAGGCGCCGAGGTTGGTCACGGTGTTCTGCACGCCGCCCACCTCCGAGCTCTGCTCGTCGGGCACGGCCGAGACCGTCACGGCGCCGAGCTGGGATGCCAGCGCGCCGAGGCCGAGTCCGACGAGCAGCAGCGGAACGGTCACGATCTCGGCCCCCGCATCGATATCGATCGCCGCCAGCAGCACCAGCAACCCGAGCAGCATCAAGAGGATCCCGACGCGTACAACCAGCCGCGGCGAGACGTCCGGGAACAGCCGCGGCACTCCCAGCGCCGCCGCCAGCAGGGTCAGGGACATGGGCATGATCCGAACCCCGGTGGCGATCGCCGACAGCCCGAGCGCCACCGACAGGTAGAGCGGGATCAGGAAGAAAACCCCCATCATCAGGAGGTATTGAAAGAAGAACATGGTCAGCCCGCCCGCGGAGCTGCTCGTTGCGCAGCAGCGCCGGATCGACGAGCGGCTCCTTGCCGTGCGCGACCATGCCGGCCTCCCAGTGCAGAAACGACCAGACCAGCACGAGCCCGGCGACCATCAGCCACGGCACGGGCGACATCCCAAACCACTGGGGCGCGCCCGACTTCGACACCACCCAGCCCCAGGAGCCGGACTTCAGCACGCCAAAGACGAACACGCCAAGGCCGGCGGCGCAAAGAAAAGCGCCGATCAGGTCGATCTTCGGTCGGCGGTCGGGAGGAGCGTCCTCGGCGCGACGCGCGAGCAGCAGGATCACCAACACGAGCATGACCTCACCGGCGAAGACCCAGCGCCAGGACGCATAGGTCGTCGCGAGCCCGCCGATCAGCGGGCCGACAGCGATCGCGATCGCCCCGGCGGCCGCCACGAGACCGTAGGCGGCGGGACGGCGCTCAGCCGGGAAGTTGCCGGCGACCAGCGCGACGATCGACGGCAGGATCAGCGCGGCGCCGACGCCCTCCAGGAAGGACCAGCCGAACAGCAGCACCGGCAGGCTCTGGGAGAGCGCGGTCGTGAACGAGCCGCAGCCGTAGATGACGCAGCCGATCATGAACGCGCGCTTGCGACCGATCAGCGCGCCGACCTTCGCCCCGGGGATCATCAGCATCGCCATCACGAGCGTGTAGGCCGTGATCGCCCCCTGGATCCCGGTGACCGTGGTGCCGACGTCCTCGGCGACCGTCGCAATCGAGACGTTCATCACCGAGCTGTCGAGCGCCATCAGGAACTGGCCGGCGGCCAGCGTCAGCAGGATCACCTGGGCACCGGTGGCGGCGGTCTTCGTCACGGTTGAACCGTTCACAACGCTCAGCCTTACAGCTATCGGGGATGTCGTGGTAAGAGAATTCGATGGATCTACGCAGGGACATCTGAGAGCGCCGAGCGACACGCCCACAGCGTCTCTTCGGCGTGCAGCGCGGGCACCCCCGCGACCTGTACCGCAAATAGCGCGAGCCGGCGCGTGCTGGCGAACTCGGCTCGTGGACCTCTGGCCGGCTGCCCGAAGAGAATTGCCAGCGGACTGTCAGCGTCGGCCACGACGAGTCTGCCCGCGCCCAAGCTTCGGGCCTTGCGGACCTCGACCGAGGCGCTCCTCCGCGCGGGTCACGCGGATGCCGAGCGGACCCGTTGACCGTGTCGGCGTCCAGCGCCCACACCGGCACAGCGGTATCGATCAGCCCGATCGTGAGGATGTCAGCGAGCAAGCCCTCGGAGAGGAAGCCGCCTTCGAGCATCCGTTCGAGCACCGCCGCCTCGATCGGTGTTCTCGTGACATCCGGGTCGAGACCGATGTGGCGGAAGAAGACCCTGTAGGCGGCAGGGATCGGCTCTTGGCGGACGTTCACCGCGCGCGCTCCGCGCCAGCGGTTGGACAGTTCGCGCAGGCGCGCCAGC
Organism: uncultured Solirubrobacterales bacterium; assembly: GCA_963715535.1. GTDB lineage: Bacteria > Actinomycetota > Thermoleophilia > Solirubrobacterales > Solirubrobacteraceae > Palsa-744. Next base: position 1,233,176 of record OY970251.1, read on the forward strand.
ACCGCCGGCGGCGAGCTGCCCGTGAGCGAGCTGCGCGGGGCGAGCTCGATCGTCGTGCACATCAGCCCGAGCCCGGGCAGCTCCTGCTGGACCTCGCGCTCGCACCAGCCGCGCACGGGTCCTCGTCGTCGGCCGCCTGCGAGGCAGAGCGGTCGTCGCCGCTTCGCGCGCGCGCCTTACTCATGCGTGCCCCGGCCTCATGCGTGTCCCGACTTCCTCACGCGTGGCCACGCTTCTCATGTCTGCCTCGCCTCCAGCCGCGTGCGCGCGAGGCCGCCAGTAGTCCGCACACGCGTGCGCAGCGTGGCGAGCGACGGCGTGCTCAGCAGCGCCGCGCTCTGCACGACGCCACCCGGATAGACAAACGTGATCTGCGGACAGCTGACCATCGCGAAGAGCTCCCCGAGTCGTCCTTCCCCGTCCACGCCAACCGGCACCGTCAAGATGCTTTGCGCGCACCAAGTGGGCGACCGGAGAGGCTCCTTCTTTGACCGCCACGGCGGCAAAGCCGACCTGTGGAAAGGCGGGTGCAAGCTGCTGCAGATCGTCAAGAACATTCGGGCAGGAGCCGGCCTGGAAGAACAGCGCGAGAACCACCGGTCCCCGTTCGTAGAGCTCACAGATGTTGAGGATCCCCTGCCCGCGCTCTGAGCACGCCGGTATTTTGCCGGCCGACCCATCGTTGGCGTGGGTCGCGACGTCCACTTCGCCCGCGGGCCCACCGATCGCGTAGCGGAGCCGCGAACGGGGGGATGCGAGCACCCGGATGGATGCTGGTGGCGCCTTTGTGCGAGCTGAGCGCGACGTGGACGTGAAAGCGATCAGCAGGATCGCGCGCGAGTAGATCACCACAAAGAGGCCATAGCGCGCGCCCGCGACCCCGCCGCTTGGCGGGCCGGCAGTCCCCTCGTGCCTCGTCCGGAGGCGAGCCGTCATCGGTCGGAGGTTCCGGCGAGCCGGTCCGGTTCATGGCGCGGTTGCCCGCGCCGCCTCGCGCGCCGCGGGCCGATCCTCGTGATCGCGCCCAGGCCGGCGCGGATCCGCTCGCTCAGCGGCTGCTCGCTTTCGGCGAGCACCACTGCGGCAGGCAGCGCGATCAGCACGCCGAGCGAGCGAAACCGAGAGGTCGACGAGCGTGACGAGCCCGAAGTCGCGCAGCATCGCGATGTCAGAAGACCAGTACGCCAAAACCCGCTATCGCGGTGACACCCGAGGCGGCGACGGCAGCGCCGGTGTAGCGGTAGGCCCGACGCAACGCCTGCACCGTGGAGTGCCCAGCCAGGCGCTCTTGGCGATGGCGCTCTGAGAGCAGCACACTGAACTCGGTGGAGATCGCGATCACGAGCGCACCGAGCGTGACCGACATCGGGTTGAGCGGGATGCGCAGCGCGAACACGCACGAGCGCCGACCAGCCGGTGGCGAGCACGATCGGCGCGAGCGGCACCAGCGCGCGCCGACGGTCTCCCCTGAAGAGCGACGAGCAGAATCAACGCAACCGCGGCGAGCGCCACGAGCAACGTCGACCACGCGCCGCCAAGGGGAGGCGATCTGTGCTCCTGCCTGGGCGGCCAGCACCGACAGACCGACGAGCCGCGCGCTGACGCCCGCCGGCGGATGCAGGCTGGAGCTGCATCTGTTCGATCACGTGTTGTTGCTGCTGGAGCGACATCAAGCGAATGCCAAACGCGAGCGTCGCCACATGACGGTCGGGCGTGATGACGTCTTCGGAGAAGTAGGGCGGCAGCGCCGCGAGCAGTGCGTTGACCCGCTTTCTGGTGTCAGCTTTGTGCGGCCGCGCCTTCTTCTTCGTGGAAGAGGTCGGGCAGCGAGAATGCTGGACACAGCTGCGCATGTGCCACAGCCCTTGGCCGAGCTATAGCCAAAGCGCTTGAGGATCGTGCCCTCGTACGCGCTCATCCATTCGATCGTCGCGAGCTTGGTCAGCGCATTCGAGCTGACCATCAGGTCGATCTCACCGCCAACCCCTGTCACGCGCTCGAGTTCGTCCAGGTTGTGAAGCGAGGAGAGATTCTGCGGGGCGAGCTTGGAGATGTCGGTTTGCACTTGGGTCTGGGTGTCCAGCCCCCATCCGAGCGCGGCCAGCACGAGGCCGACCCCGAGCACGCGGCCCGGGTGGCGCACAGCGCGGTCGAGCGCCATGTTCGAGACGAAGCGGCTGGCGGCGTTGTCGGTGAGGATCTCGCGCGCGCCCTGCCAAGCCGGGGCCAACATGCCGCGAAAATGGCGTGGGCCGACCGCGAGCAGCACGCGGACGCGGACGCAACGCGGACTTTCCCTGCTCTCCCGGTCCCGCCGACGCGGACGCCGGCAAAGGCGTTTCCGGAAATGCGCTGGAGCTCTACGAGCGGCGAAGCACCAGCGCGGCCGAGCCGGCCGTCAAAGCGCAGAGGAACGCGATCGCGACGCCGAAGCACGAGCAGCAAGCCGAAGCCACGCACCATCGGTACCGGCGAGAGCGTCAGCACAAGCAGGCCGCCGATGCTCGCAAGCACAGCCGTGGCGATCGTGGGTACGCCGTGAAGCGCGGCTCGGCGAATCGCCTCGAGCGTGTCGCATGCGCCCTCCGCACGGGCCTCCTCGACGCGCGACTGGAACTGGATCGCGTAGTCGACGGACAGGCCGACCAGTACCGGCAGCACAGCAACCGAGGCCATCGTCAGCGAAGCGCCCGAGAGCGCGAGCGCGCCGAACGTGAGCGCCGCGGCAAGCAGTGCAATCGCGAGCGGCAACAAGCGCGGGCGTCCCTTGAAGATCAGGCTGAGGACAAGTCCCATCACAAGCAGTACCGCGATCAGCAGCAACTCGATCGAATGCGAGATCGAGCTCGTGACGTCGCTGACGATCACGGGCTCGCCGGTGACCAGGTAGGTCTCGCCATTTTGCAGGTGCCACTGGCTCATCGCCGACCGCCTGGCGAATCAGGCTGATTGCGTGCGAGCGCTGCGCTTCGGAGAGCCCGGCCTTCAGGCGTATCGAGACGAGCGCCGCTTCGCGGCTGGGGAAGAGGTAGGCAAAGCGTTGGTTTGGAGTGCCCGATGGCTTGGTCGGATCGAACACGACCTTCGAGACGAATTCGTGGTCGTCGAGGGTGGGAGCGCTGTGAGGCCATAGCGGATTGAAAGCGCGCTGATTTCGGCGGCGAAGCCCGCCATCGTCGCCTTGCGTGCTTCGGCGCCCAGCGTCCTCGCCTGCTGCATACCCAGCCCGCTTGCGAGCGCCTTGCGGTAGACGGCGCTCTGTGCCTGCTTGGCCTGCGTTTCGGCCTGGGCGCTGCGCGAGGCGAGCGCTTCGTCCACCTAGACCGCCGCCTCGTTGAGGAACGTGCCGGGACCAAACACCACCTTGACCGTTTTGCTGCGCATCAGCTGCCCGCACGGCCCGTTCACACCTCCCTCCTTGGGAAGAGCCGCCGCCGGCAGGCTCGGCGACATGCAGCCCTCCAGCCCGACGAGCCGGTCGATGTCGGAGCTGAGCACGAGCTTGCGCAGATCTCCCTTGACGAGCACCTCGACCGGCTCTTCGCCGAAGTGCTTGTAGAAGCTCTGGGTGTTCTTGTAGGTGGCGCTGGAGCTGCCGACAAGCGTGTCTGGTGGCGGCCGTTGGGCGCAGGCTGAGCGCAGCGATTGCACAGGCGATGCCAATCGCAGCGAACAGCCCCAACGTCAGCAACGGGCGCCGCGCCGCGCCTAGCGCCAACCCTGAGAAGAGCCTCCCCGTAGTCACGTTTGAAGGCTAGCGCCGTGTCCGGGTGGCCAAGCGCCGGATGCGGCGGCTCAGAAGGTCTTTCAAGCCGCACGTCTCAACCCTTTGCTGGACCCGAACGATTTATTTAGGTACCTAACCTTTATCTAGGCGTTCGCAAAAGGGGGTGCGAGGACCAGCCAGACGACGTACCGGCAGTCATTCTGGGCTACTCCATGCCCAGCGGGCCCTGCGATTCGCCCGAGAGGAACTGGCGGACGAAGGCGTTCTCGGAGTCGAACAGCTCTGCGGCGGGGCCGGACTCGACGATCTGTCCGCGCCACAGCACGGAGATGTGCTCGGCCACTCGCCGGGCGGACATGATGTCGTGGGTGATGACGACGTAGGTGCCGCCGTTCTCTTCGTGGACCTCTTTGATCAGTTCGCAAAGAAGCGCGGTGCGCACCGGGTCAAGTCCCGAGTCGGGCTCGTCGAACAGCACGATCTCGGGGTCGAGCACGAGCGAGCGGGCGAAGCCGGCGCGCTTGCGCATTCCGCCGGAGAGCTCGTTGGGCATCTTCTCGCCGGCGTTGCCGAGCCCGACCTCGCGCATGCGCGAGTTGACGATCTCGGCGATCTCCTCTTCGCCCTTCTCGGTGTGCTGGCGCAGCGGGAAAGGCGATGTTGTCGTAGAGGTTCATCGAGCCGAACAGGGCGCCGTCCTGGAAGAGCACGCCGAACTTCTTGCGAATCTCGAACAGCTCGGCGTCGGGCAGGCTGGGGATCGAGCGGCCCTGCACGATCACGTCGCCCTCGTCGGGATAGAGCAGCCCGACTATGTGCTTGATGCAGACCGACTTGCCGGTTCCCGAGGGACCGAGGATCATCGAGATCTGGCCCTCGGGCAGACCCATGTTCAGACCCCGCAGCACATGATTGGAGCCGAAGGACTTGTGGACGCCGATGAACTCGATCGCGTCGGGCACGCCCGTGGGGCGATTGACCCCGTGTGAAACTCGGACTCCCGCTCCCGCTCCGGCTCCCGTCGATGGTGGGTCGTGCCCTGGGCGACCGAGCGTCGTGCGTCCTCGGCGACGTGAGTCTCCCGGTCGGCAGGGGGTCCTCCTCGCCTCGTCAGGGGTGTCCCCTCCTCGCGCGTGGCCATGTCTTTCAACCTCCGATCGGGGCTTTCGGGTTGGCGCCCCAGAAGACCTGGGTGCCGAGCATTCCGATCAAGTGCACCAAGATTATGTTCAACACCATCGACTTGGCCGTGGCGGTGCCCACGCCTACGGGCCCACCACTGGCGTTGTAGCCGTAGTAACAGCCCACGAGCACGATCGCGGTGGCCATGAACATGGCCTTGATGAGGCTGTAGAGGAAGTCCGGTGGGTTCTGGAACTGCCAGAAGATCAGCAGGTAGCCGCCGGCCGAGACCGTGGCGACCTGCTGGACGACGGCGATGTAGGAGGCCAGGAAGGCGGCGCCGACACCGGCGAGGTACATGAACGGGAGCACGACCCAGGCTGCCAGCAGGCGCGTGGCGCACAGGAAGGTCATCGAGTTGATGCCCATCACCTCGAGCGCGTCGATCTCATCGGAGATGCGCATCGCGCCCGAGCTCGGCGACGATTCCGGTGCCGACCTTGGCGGCCATCATGTAGCCGAACGCGTAGGGGATGATCTCGCGCAGATCGCACCACGCCGTGAACACGCCCGCGTAGGCGGGCGCGCCCTGGGCCTCGAGGAAGTAGGCGCCCTCGATGCCGCACTCCAGGCCGAGCACGAACATCAGCGCCCAGATGATCAGCGTCGAGGAGACGATCAGGATGCCCGACTGGCGCAGCGCCTCGCCGAAGAAGTGAAAGACGCGCAGGCCCCAGACGTCGCGCACGACGTTGCCGGCGAAGCGGCCGAACTCGCCAGTCGCGGCGAGCCATTCGCGCGGTGTGACGAGAAGTTCGTTCATTTACTTGATGACGAGGATGTTGGGGTGCGTCGCCAGCAAGCAGTTGCGTGTAGGCGTAGTCGAACGCGAAGATCGCCAGGAAGGTGACGACGACAGCCTGGTTGACGGCGCGGCCGACGCCCTCGGCGCCGCCGGAGGCGGTCATGCCCTTGTAGCAGCAGACGATCGCGATGATCGCGCCGAAGATGGTCGTCTTCAGGGCCGAGCCCCACAGGTCGGTGGTGGAGGCGTTGGCGAACAGCGTGTCCCAGAAGGGACCGAGCGGCTGACCGTTGACGAGCTCGGCGAGGATGCCGCCGAACAGGCCGAACAGGATCGCGTAGACGTTGAACAGCCCGGTGACGAGCATCAGACGCGAGGAAGCGCGGGACCACGAGGTTCTTGACGGGGTCCACGCCAAGCACCTGCAGCGCGTCGAGCTCCTCGCGGATCTTGCGCGCTCCGAGGTCGGCGGTGATCGCGGTGCCGGCGACGCCGGCGAGCACGATCGCGGTCACGTTGGGGCCGATCTCGCGGATGGCGGCGAGCACGAAGATGCCGCCCAAGCGGTCCAGCGCACCGAAGATCGTGAGGAAGTTGGCAGCCTGCAGGCCGGGCGCGGCGTAGCAGATCGCGACGGTGGAGATCAGCAGCGGAAACCAGCACAGGCGCAGCGCGAACAGGAACTGCGAGACGAACTCGCCGCCATAGGGATAGGGCGGGCGCAGGGCAGAGGCAATCGTCCTGCCGGTCAGGATCATCATGTCCCCGATTTCCTCGAGCAGACTCCTAGTCGGTAGGAAAGCCCGCTCGGCTGCACTGCGCACCATCTCAACCCCTCCTCGGGGACGACCGATATCTGCGCCCCCAACTGTACGACCCGCGTCTCCAACTCTACGCGATCGGCAGGCCGAACGCCACCAGCGCTGAGGACAAACGCTCCCAACCCACGGCGCAGGCACCGCCGGCAGCGCGGGCCGAACGCCGCGGGCCGCTCCGCGCGGGCGCCACCGGCACTGATATCGTGACGCTCGCTGTGAGGGTGGGAAAGCTGCTTACCGGGGGTATCGCTCGTCGTGTGCGGCGTGATCTCTTGCCGCTGCTCACGAGCGGCTGCGGCGGCGCTCAGCGCAACGCGCACGAAGTGGCAGCCACCTATCCGGTGGAAGTCCTCAGGGCGCGCTTCCCGCGCCAAGCAGGCGATCGCGCGCGACGAGCGCTTCACGCTGGTCGTGCGCAACGCGGGCGCGCGCACGATCCCCAACATCGCGGTGACGCTCGACTCGTTCTACTACACGAGCACCTATCCAAAACTGGCCGTGAACAAGCGGCCCGTGTGGATCGTGAACACAGGGCCGGGAAGGGTCGCCACCAGCCCGCCGGTACAAACCGAGGAAGTCAACCCGCCCGGCGGCGGCGAAACGGCCTTCGTCAACACCTGGGCGCTCGGAGCGCTCGCCCCACACGCCAGCCGCATCTTCATATGGCACGTGACGCCCGTCAAGGCCGGGGTGCACACGGTGCACTACACGGTGGCGGCGGGCCTCGACGGCAAGGCGCGCGCGCGCTTGGCCGGCGGCGGGCTGGCCACGGGCAGCTTGATCGCATCGGTCGCTCCCGCTCCCCCGCGCACGCACGTCAACCCGGAAACGGGCGAGATCGAGCCAGGCCCGCACCCGGCCTTCGATGACAGGAACAGCCCGCTCCGAATAGTCATTTCTGTTGTTGACATCGGTGCATGCACCGATGTCCGGGACCGGTGCATGCACCGTCCCGCGGAGGCGCGCATGCGCGCCTCCGTTCTTGGATGAAGACCATGGCGCATGCGCCACGGTCCCAGGCACAGGCCGCATGCGACCGGCTCCTACGGCTCAGGGACTCGACAGCATCGTGCGCCGGTCGGGCAACACCGCGCATGCGCTCCAGCAATAAACGAGCATCATGCGCCGAGCGACGAGCGCTGCACATGCGGTGTCGCTCCCGATTTGGACGCCTGTCGAAAGATAGCGCACCAGCTTTCGCCACCTGAGCGACACTCGCGCGCGCGCTGGGGGCTACGATGCGAGGCCGCCCCAATGCCTAGGACAAAACAGGAGGAGTAGAGCCTACCCATGCCAAAGAGCCGCCAGCAGAATGTGACAGCCGCGCAGTGGAGCGCCAACGGGAGCGCGCTCGGCTCGCTTGACCTGACGCTTCCCGGCAACCAGATCTTCGCCTCGAACGTGTTCAGCGTGGCGGTGCAACGCCGCCGTCTGCCCAAGCACGTGTTCAAGGCGCTGCAGCGCACGCTCGAGCGTGGCGAGGCGCTCGACACGACGCTCGCCGATGCCGTCGCGCAGGCGATGAAGGAATGGGCGATGGAGAAGGGCGCGACCCACTACACCCACTGGTTCCAGCCGCTCACCGGCTCGACCGCGGAGAAGCACGACTCCTTCTACGGCCCCGCCGGCGACGGCACCGCGATCGCCGAGTTCTCCGGCAAGGAGCTGATCCAGGGCGAGCCCGACGCGTCGAGCTTCCCGACGGGCGGCATCCGCGCGACGTTCGAGGCGCGCGGCTACACCGCCTGGGATCCCACCTCCCCCGCGTTCATCCTGGAGAACCCCAACGGCGCACTGCTGTGCATCCCGACGGCGTTCACCTCCTGGACGGGCGAGGCGCTCGACAACAAGATCCCGCTGCTGCGCTCGATGGACGCGCTCTCGGGCGCGGCCGTTGGAGCGCTGGAGCTGCTCGGCATGGACGACGCGGCGCGCGTGTTCACCACGATCGGCTGCGAGCAGGAGTACTTCCTGATCGACGAGCAGTACTACTTCGAGCGGCCCGACCTGCTCACGACCGGGCGCACGCTGTTCGGCGCGAAGCCGCCGAAGGGCCACGAGCTGGACGACCACTACTTCGGCTCGATCCCCGAGCGCATCCTCGCGTACATGCTCGAGTGCGAGGTGGAGCTGGCGAAGCTGGGCGTGCCGATCAAGACGCGCCACAACGAGGTCGCGCCCGAACCAGTACGAGGTGGCGCCGATCTTCGAGAACTCCAACGTCGGCGCCGACCATCAGATGATCACGATGCAGATCCTGCAGAACACCGCCCGCCGCTACGGGCTCGTGTGCCTGCTGCACGAGAAGCCGTTCGCGGGCGTGAACGGGTCGGGCAAGCACAACAACTGGTCGATGGGCACCGACACCGGCCTGAACCTGCTCGATCCGGGCGACACGCCCGAGGCGAACCTCAAGTTCCTGTTCTTCTGCGCGGCGGTGATCCAGGCGGTGAACAAGCACCAGGCGCTGTTGCGCGCGTCGATCGCCAACGCCGGCCAGGACCACCGGCTCGGCGCGAACGAGGCGCCGCCGGCGATCATCTCGATCTTCCTCGGCGCCGACCTGGAGAAGGTGTTCACGGCGATCGAGTCGGGCAAGGCGCAGGCATCCAAGCCGGGATCGTTCCTGGGCCTGGGCACGCCGGTGCTGCCGCCGCTGCCGCTGCACGGCGGCGACCGCAACCGCACGAGCCCGTTCGCGTTCACCGGCAACAAGTTCGAGTTCCGTGCGCTTGGCTCCAGCCAGTCGCCGGCGCTGCCCAACACGGTGCTGAACACGATCGTGGCCGAGTCGATCGACGAGCTGACCGACAAGCTGAAGACGGCGCTCAAAGCCTCAGGGGCGACGCTCGAGAAGGCCGTGACGAAGGTCGTCAAGGACGGCTGGATCGGCGAACAAGCAGGTGGTGTTCGACGGCGACGGCTACTCCGAGGAGTGGCACAAGGAGGCCGAGAAGCGCGGCCTTGCGAACCTGCGCACGACCCCCGACGCGCTGCCATGGCTCGTGGACAAGCAGACGCTGGCGGCCTTCAAGAAGTACAAGGTGCTCTCCAAGCGCGAGCTGGAGTCGCGCCTTGAGGTGTTCACCGAGCAGTACGCGGTCAAGATCAACATCGAGTCCGAGACGGCCGCTCAGATCGCGCGCACGATGCTGCTGCCGGCGGCGGTGCGCCATCTCAACGAGCTCAAAGCCACCGGCCTCGACGAACTGGTCGAGGAGGTCGAGCCGCTCGTCAAGGAGCTTCAATACGCGATCGTCAAGCTGGAGGACGCCAACCTCTGCGACAACCAGCCCGACAGCTCGGCGATGAAGTGGGCCGACCTACATGCGCGACACGACGATTCCCGCGATGGACGACGTGCGCGACGTGGCCGACCGCCTGGAGAAGCTGGTGGCCGACGATCTGTGGCCGTTGCCGAAGTACTCGGAGATGCTGTTCATCAAGTAGAACGCGTCAGGGCAGCGAGGCCCATAGCGATTGGTCCTCGCTGCCCAGGCGCCACACGCCCACATTCAAACCGGCGTCGAGACCTGCGCGCAGGCGTGCGGCGACCGCCGAGGCGTCGAGGTAGAAGACCGTGTGACGCGCGCCGGCGCGGGTGTAGGTGAAGGTCATTTCATCTGAGGCGGCATCGCGCGTGGGCGTGGCGCCAACCGTTTCGGCGAGATGCACAACGTTTGAGTACTGGTAGGCGCTCGCGGCGCCGCCGTCGGCCACCGCTCCGGCGCCTCCCGCGACGCTCCCGCCGTCACCCTCACTCGGACCGTTTGGATCGACCCAGTCCAGCCCGTACATCGGCACGCCCAGCACGAAACGGTGCGAGTGGGGCAGCGAGCGTAGGTAGGCCGCCACCTCGCGCACCCACGGCAGCGGGGCGATCGGGCCGGGGGCGGAGTGTTCCCAGTGCACGCCCCACGCGAGCACGAACACTTCATCGGCGAGCGCGGCGATCTTCGCGTCGTCGTAGAAGCCGGTGGAGGCGCGCGCATCTTCGTGGGTTACGCCGTCCACGACAACCGCGAGGCGCTTGCCGAGCGCGTGCAGTCCGCGCGCGAGCGCCGCCACAAACGTGCCCATCGGCGTGCGGTCGGCGGCGAGGTCGTTCTCGAGGTCCAGGCACAGCCCGCGGTAGGGCGTGCGTGCGCCGAGGGCGAGCAGTTGCGAGAGCAGGTGCGCGCGCAGCGAGCGGTCGGCCAGCAGGCGGTGTACTTGCGCCCCGTTCTGGCAGGTGTAGCGCGGCATCGTAGCCACGCCGTGCGCGGCGGCGTATTCGTCGAGGTCCCCTTCGTCGTGGCCCAACACCCGCGAGCCCGAGGAGGCGCACTGGAAGTAGGTGGGGTACGCCACCGAGACCTGCGCCACGTGCGCTTGCAGGTCCGCGAAGGAGTCCGGCGCGCCCGCGAGCACGAACGCGCGCACCCCTCCCCCGCTCGCGTTAGCGGCACCAGCGCCTGCAAGCACGAAAATCAGCGCGGCAGCAAATACCGATCTGAGCCTCACGACACGAGAGTAGAGGCGCTCAGCCGCCAAGCCCGGGCAGTTCCCAGATGCTTTGGTCCTCGCTGCCGAGATGCCACAGACCCACGCCCAGGCCCAGCGATTCGGCGACCGCGACGTGCGCTGCGATCGACTGCTGGTCGCTGTACCACACGGAGTGCTGCACGCCGCTTGCGTCCACGTAGTTGAAGTGCGGTTCGGCCGCGGTGGGTTCCCATTCGGGCGTGGCGCCGAACTCGCCGGCCTCAGCCATCACGTTGTCGTACTCAAGCGGCGTGCCGGGGTTCGACGCGCCGCCGCCGTTGGGCCAGTCGATCCCGTACATCGGCATGCCGAGCACGAATTTGCTTTTGTTGGGCAGCGTGGCGGTGTAGTCGGCCACGCGCGTGAACCAGCCCAGTTCGTCCAGTGGCCCGGGGGCAGAGGTGGTCCAGTGCAGACCCCAATCCAGCACGAGCACGTAGTCGGAGACCGCTGAGAGGGCCGCATCGTCGTACATCGCGGCGCGCCCGGACATGATGTTGTAGTACTTCGCCGTCACGATCGTGGAAAGCTTCTCCCCCTGGGCGTGCAGCCGTTCGGCGAGCGCGGTGATGAACGCGGTGAATGCGGCGCGCTCGCTTGGCTGCGCCCCCTCGAAATCGACCTGAAAGCCGGCGTAGCCGTCTTGGAGACCGAGCGCCGCAAGCTGGTTGATCGTCGCTTCGCGGACGCTCGGTTCGTTGAGGATTTCGTCCTCGTCGGTGGGGTTCTGGCAGTTCAGGCGCGGCATCACCGCGACCTCGCGCGCACGTGCCCAACCGGTGATCAGCGGGTCGTCCGCGCCGGTGACCGAGCCGTGAGTGCCGCAGTTGAAGTAGGTGGGGTACACCACGCCGATCTGCTCGTAGTGGGCTTGCAGATCGTCAAAGCTCTGGTCGGTGGACGCCAGCAGGAACGCCTGCACATTGCCGTGTGTGGGCGTGGGGTTGGTCGTTTCGATCTGAAGCGGGGGTGTGAGCGAGCTGATCGCGCCGAGCGAGTCCACCGCCTCCACGGTGACCTGATAGGCGGTCGAGGGCGCGAGGCTCGTGAGCGTCATTTCAGTGGAAGCGCTCTGCCCGACGGGCGTGTCATTTCGGAACACACGGTAGCCGACGATCGTTCCGCTGACGGCGGTGCTCGGCGACCACTTCACTGTCGCCGAGGAGGCCGTGACTTCGCCGGCGGTGAGACCTGTCGGTGCGGGCGGCGGGGTGTGGGTGGTGAACACTTCGAGGTTGGGCGCGGGGGCACTCAGGTAGCCGGCCGAGTCGAGCGCGCGCACCGTGAAGGTGTAGTGACGCTCGGAGGCGAGCGTGACCGTGGCGGTCAACCCGGACACCACGCGGTCGGCCTGGCCGTCCTTGATCAGCAGGTAGCCGACGAGCGTGCCGTCGATGGCGCTGCCTTCCGTCCAGCTCAGCGTCGCCGAGGTGTCGGTCACCTTCAGCGCCGCCAGCTGCGTGGGCCCATCGGGGGGAATGTGGGTGGTCGATAGGCGAAACGGCGCAGAGCGGGCACTTTCGCGCTTGTCCGCGTCAACGGCGCTCACGGTGATCGTGTAGGTGTGCAGCGAGGAAAGGTGCGAGAGCCGCATCGAGGTGTTCGGCGTCTGGCCGACGAGGCTGCCGTCGCGGTACACGCGATAGCCCACGATCCGCGCGCCCCCGGGCGAGCTGGGAAGCCACCACACGGTGGCGCCGGCGTCGCTGACTTCCGAGACGGTGAGCTGCCCGGGCACGCTCGGCCCCGTGTCGTTGGCGGCGCGGATCGAACGCCCGGCGCCGATCTCAAGCGCCTTGGCGGCGCGACCGACACGGCCGCTGGCGTCAACCGCCGCGACCGTCACGCGGTGCGCCTTGAAGGCGTTCAGCTTCACCACGTAGCTGCGCGCGTGGGTTTGCGCCACCACCGAGCCGTCGCGCTCTATGCGGTAGCCGGCCACCCGCGCGTCGCCGGGCGGCGCGGCGCGCCAGCCGATCCTGATCCCCCCTTCCACGCGCGCGAGAATCCGCAATCCCGTCACGCGCCCGGGCGGACGGAACACGATCGTGCGCGAAAGCCGCACCGGGCAGGAGTGCGGGGCACTGTTGTAGCGGGCCTCGATCGTGAATGTCACGCGCTTGCCCAGCCTCACCGCGACGACCATCGCGGTGCTGGGCGTCTGGGCAACCGTGCGTCCGGCGCGCAGCACGCGGTAGGCGACCGGCGCAGCCCCCGCGGGAGCATTCCAGCTGAGCCTCACGCGCGGGCCCTTGAGTCGCCGCACGCGCACGCGGTCGGGAGCACGCCCCGCGCACGCGCTGGTCGATCCGCGCACGGGTCCGTCGGCGAAGGCGCTCTGCACGGCAAACGGGTCCCAGCGGCGTAGATCGCCCTCGATCTCGCGCGCGAGCGTTATCGGCGCACGCAGCAGCGAGGGGCCGAGCAGCATCACCGGCGCGACCGACAGCGGCAGCAGCAGCATCGCGAAGATGCGCTTCAGGGGACCGAAGCGCAGGCGTGCCATCTCCGGCGCGCCACCCGCTGCCGTCGAGTCGTGGACGCTCATCTCGGGCGCGATCCTCGCGGCCGTCCGGTCGTGGACGCTCATCTCGGGCACAGGCCTCGCGGCCACCAAGTCGTGGGCACCCATCTCAGGCTCCTCCATCGCCGCCGGCGAGCCCGGCGGTCGCCGGGCGCGTGCCCCAAGCGGCCGTGCGGCAGGTCGCGATCGCGTAGTAGGTCTGCCACAGCATTATCGCGAGGTAGAAGAACACGAACAGGATCCCGTACAGCCAGATCGCGCTGTAGTTCTCCTGGAACAGCACGAAATACAGCGAGTACACGACCGCCAGCGCGTAGATGCCGGCGATGTAGATCAACGGCAGCGAGCCGTTGTGGGCGAGCACTCCCCAGAAGATCGAGTGCAGCGCCGCGATCGGGGCGATCAGCGGCAGCACGATGCTCAGATAGGTGAAGGCGGCGGCGATCGGGTGCTTGCGCCAGATGAAGCGCGAGACCATCAGCGACTCGCGCGTCCACGAGCGCTTCCAGCGCGTCTGCTGCTTGACGAACGCACGGAAGGTGCTCGGCACGATCGTGTGGGAGATGGCGTTCTTCTCGTACAGCACGCGCCAGTCGCGCAGCACGCAGTTGGTCAGCGAACGGTCGTCGCCGAAGGTGGACTCCACGCCGAGGAACGTCTGCCCCTCCCACCACTCCAGGCGCTTCAGGATCGCCTCGCGACGGTAGGCCGAGAAGCAGCCCGAGCAGCAGGTGACCGCGTTGAACACCGACTCGGCCGCCTTGACCACACGGAATGCGACGAAGTAGCGCACCGCCTGCATGCGCGTGAGCCAGGTGTCGCGCACGTTGAGCACATTGGCGTGTCCGCACACCGCCCCCACCCGCGGGTCCGCCAGCGGCTGCACGAGCTTGCGCAGCGCGTCCGGCTCGACAACCGAGTCGGAGTCCACGAACACGATCACCTCGGCGCTGGTTGCGCGAATCCCGGCAGCCATCGCCGCGCGCTTGCCGCGATTCTCGGGGAAGTCGATCACCTGCACGCGGCCAGGGGCGCCGGCGGCGACTCGCTGCATCTCGGCGAGCGTCGCGTCGGTCGAGCCGTCGTTGACGGCCACCAGCTCCAGCTTCTCGGGCGGGTAGCGAAGCTCGAGCAACGAGGTGAGCGACGCCGCGATCGCCTCCTGCTCGTTGAAGCCGGGCATCACGATCGCCACGTGCGGCTCGATGCCCGCATCGGGCTTTGAACGGTAGAACAGGCTGAACAGGAAGCGCGAGAGGATGTAGGCGGTCACGCACGTGCTGTAGATGCCGAAGAACAGGTTGGAGAACATCACCTGGATGAACTCGGCCTTGTAGGCGACCACCGCCGCAATCAGCCAGATCAGATAGACGACCGCGAACCCCTTCAGGACGCGATTGACAACCGCCTCCTGGGAGGGCATCACGATGGAGAAGATCTTTTTAGCGGCGAGCAGAACGGCCGCGAGGAATAGGTTGATCACAGTGGGAGGGTGGTTGTCACAGCGGGGACGGGTCGAACGTGGATGGAGTCAGGTGGCGAAGGTCCGGCGAGCAGGGATTTCTCACAGCAGAAAGCGCAGCCGCCCGACGGGCGTTCGGTAGGTGCAATCGAGCACGGCCGGGCAGCGTTCGAGCCACCCGTACTCGTGGCTGGGATGCACGGTCGCAAGGATCGCGAGGTCGTAGTCTTCGGGGCCGAATCCGCCCGCGTCGCTGCGCGGATCGGGATCGACGCTGTGAAGTGCCTCCCCGCCCAGCTCGATCTGCGCGACGAGCGGGTCGTGGTAGTCCACATTCGCCCCTTCCGCGCGCAGCAAGCCGATCAGCTCGCGTGCGGGCGCTTCGCGGGTGTCGGCCACGCCGGGCTTGTAGGAGACCCCGACGACCAGCACGCGTGCGTCGGACAACCGCTTGCCCATCTCAACGAGCACCTCGTGCGCACGCGCGGCCACGTGGCGAGGACGCCCGGCGAGCTTGCGCAGCGCCTCCTCGGCGACGGTCGCGGGACGGCCGCGCTCGCGCAGGGGATGCAGCAGGTAGTGGGGATCGACCGCGATGCAGTGCCCGCCGACACCGGCGGAGGGATAGTGCGCGAGAAAGCCATAGGGCTTGGTGGCGGCGCCGTCGGTGACCTCGATCGGCTCCAGGCCGTGCGTACGGCAGGCTTCGGCCATCTCGAAGGCGAGCGCGATGTTGACCGCGCGGAAAGTGTTCTCGTACAGCTTGACCATCTCGGCGGCCTCCGGCGAGGAGACGCGGTAGAGGCTCTTGCAGGTATGGCGCAACAGCTCGGCCGCACGCCGGAAGCAGGTCTCTGTTACAGCGCCGATCACGCGTGGGGTGAGGAGCTGCTCGTGGTCGGCGACACCAGGATCTATGCGCTCCGGCGCAAACGCAACGAACACATCCTCGCCCACGAGAAGTCCACGTTCCTGAAGCGGCTGCACCAGCAGCTCTCGCGTCGTTCCGACATAGGTGGTGGAGGTCAGGACAAGCGTTTGACCAGGGCGCGCGTGGGCAACCACGGCCGCACATGCGCTACGCAGGATCTGCGGCGCCGGCCGGCGCTGCCGGTCAATCGGCGTGGGCACGCAGATCAGGACAAGATCGGCGGAGTCCAGCGCCGCGATCTTGTCGGTGAGCAGGAAACCGTCTCCGCTCAGGTGCGAGCGCAAATCCTCGAGCTCGGATGACAGGAGCTCGGCAGCGCCGCCTCTGATGGCGTCCAGACGCTCGGTCGAGATGTCGATCCCCACGATCCGACAGCCCGCGTTGCGCAACGCGATGGCGGTGGGCAGACCAACGTAGCCGAGACCGATTACCGCCACGACGGCATGCTCGGTGGCGGATGAGTCGAGCACATGTTCGGCGGCGTCATTCCCGGACGCCGACTCAGCCTGCTCAGCGACCGTCGGGCCGGTTGCAAGCGTCGCCGTGTCGGCGTGGAGCAGTTGCTCTGAGGGGGTGGCGACGGCGGCGACGGGCTCGGCCAACTTGGCAGAGGCGACGCGGCCGCCCATTCCTATGGTTAGCTCGGGAGTCATCGGGGTACCTCGATTGCGAGTGCCATGCGGTGCGCCTCCTGGGTCGTGCCGGTAGCGGGTGCGCCGGGAGCATGCACTACGCGGGAAAAACTTCCAGGGGCACTGGACGACTGATGTAGATCCGTCCCCGAACGTCACACGCGCATGTCGCACCAAGGGCGCGCTCCTGTCGTCTCAAGCGGGCAAATGACGTCGTGCCTTCAGGGACACAAGGGGTTTTCCCCGACGGTCGCGTGAAGCCGGCGCGATGCGCTCGTCCGACGAGCGGATCGACGCGCCGATACGGAGTCGTCGCCCGTCCTGACACAGGTCCTCACTCACCCTGACATAGCCGTGTCAAGGTTGCGGGAACGCTGCTAGCATCCGTGCCGATGGCACGCGATTATCCAGCCGCGCTGCGCAGCAAAGTCGTCGTCTACGACGGGGGCATGGGCGCGACCTTGGAGCAGTTCGAGCTGACCGCCGAGGACTACGGCGGCCTTGCGGGCAAGTGCCACGAGGCGCTCGTGCTCAACCGCCCCGACGTGATCGAAGGCGTGCACTCCTCGATGCTCGAGGCGGGCGCGGAAGTGCTCGAGACCGACACCTTCCAGGCCTCGCGCCTGAAGCTCGAGGAGTGGGGGCTCGCCGACTACACGGTCGAGGTCAACACAAAGGCCGCGGAAATCGCGCGCAAAGCCGCCGGCGAGCACCGTTTCGTGGCCGGCTCGATCGGTCCCACGGGATTCCTACCCGCATCGGAGGACCCCACCCTTGGACAGATCCGCTTCGGCGAGCTGGTCGAGATCTTCGCCGAGCAGGCGGCCGGTCTGATCGACGGCGGTGCCGACCTGCTGATCGTCGAGACCGCCCAGGACATCCTCGAGGTCAAGGCCGCGGTGTTCGGCGTGCGCGCGGCATTCAAGAGCACCGGCAAGACCCTGCCGATCCACACCTCGGTGTCGCTGCTGCCCAACGGCGGCAAGATGCTGCTCGGCACCGACATCTCCGCGGTGCTGTGCACGCTCGAGGCACTGCGGGTGGACGTGATCGGGCTCAACTGCTCGACCGGCCCGCAGGACATGCGCGACGCGATCCGCTTCCTTGGCGAGTATTGCCCGGTGCCGGTGGCGTGCATTCCCAACGCCGGCCTGCCCCTGCAGGGGCCCGACGGCGAGACGATCTTCCCGGAGAAGCCGGAGCCGCTGGCGGAGGCGCTCGGAGAGTTTGTCGAGCGCTACGGCGTTGGCGTGGTGGGCGGCTGCTGCGGCACCACTCCAGAGCACATCCGTGCGATCGCCGAGCGCGTGGCCGGACGTCCAGTACAACCCCGCCCCGCCCCCCGGCCTCCTCACCTCTCCTCGATGATCGCGGCGACCACGCTCGTGCAGGAGCCGCGTCCGACGATGGTCGGTGAGCGCGTCAACTCGCAAGGCTCGCGCAAGGCCAAGGAGCTGTTGCTCGCCGACGACTACGACGGGCTCGTGCAGATCGCCGAGGACCAGGTGGCCGGCGGCGCGCACGTGCTCGACCTGTGCGTGGCCCTCACCGAGCGCAGCGACGAGGACGAACAGATGCGCCTGCTGGCCAAGCGCATCTCATTGACCCAGGAGCCGCCGATCCAGATCGACTCGACCGAGCCCGAGGTGATCGAACGGGCACTCGAGCAGATCCCCGGCAGGGCGATCGTCAACTCGGTGAACCTCGAGGCCGGCCGCGACAAGCTCGACCGCGTGGTTCCGGTCGCGCTCGCGCACGGGGCCGCGCTGATCGCGCTCACGATCGACGAGGTCGGGATGGCCAAGACGGCGCAGCGCAAGGTCGAGATCGCAGAACGAATAAAGGGACTGTGTTGCGACGAGCACGGCCTTGACCCGAAGCTGCTGATCTTCGACTGCCTCACTTTCACCTTGACCACGGGCGACGAGGAGTGGCGACCCTCGGCCGTGGAGACGATCGAGGGGATCAGGCGCATCAAGTCCGAGATCCCCGACGTGAAGACATCGCTGGGGGTCTCCAACGTGTCCTTCGGCGTCTCGCCCGGCGCCCGCGCGGTGCTCAACTCCGTGTTCCTGCACCACTGCGTCGAGGCGGGACTCGACCTGGCGATGGTCAACCCCAACCACATCACGCCGTACTCCGAGATCTCAGACGAGGAGCGCGAGCTGGCGGACGATCTCGTGTTCAACCGCCGCGAGGACGCGCTCGAGCAGTTCATCGCGCACTTCGAGTCAAAGGGCGAGCAGGAGGCTCAGACAAGCGCCAACCCCACCGAGGGGATGGAGCCCGAGGAGGCGCTGCACTTCCACATCTTGCGCCGGCGCAAGGAGGGCGTGGAGGATTGGATCGACGCCTCAGTGGAGAAGATCGGCGCGGTGCCCACGCTCAACACGGTGCTGCTCCCGGCGATGAAGGAGGTCGGCGACAAGTTCGGCGCCGGTGAACTGATCCTTCCGTTCGTGTTGCAGTCCGCCGAGGTGATGAAGAAGGCGGTCGCGCGCCTGGAGCTGTATCTGGACAAGATCGAGGGATACACGAAGGGAACGGTCGTGCTGGCCACGGTGTTCGGCGACGTGCACGACATCGGCAAGTCGCTCGTCAACACGATCCTCACGAACAACGGCTACACGGTGATCGACCTCGGCAAGCAGGTGCCGATCCAGACGATCCTCGACGCCGCTCAGGAGCACGAAGCGACCGCGATCGGGCTATCGGCGCTGCTCGTGTCCACAAGCAAGCAGATGCCGGCGTGCATCCAGGAGCTTCATTCAAAGGGCATGCAATACCCAGTGCTGATCGGCGGGGCGGCGATCAACCGTGCGTTCAGCTACCGCGCGCTGTACCCCGGCGGGCGCGAGTCCGCCGAGCAGTATGCGCCTGGCGTGTTCTACTGCAAGGACGCGTTTGAGGGACTGTCGGTGATGGACCAGCTGATTGACGACGGCGCGCACGAGGCGCTGCTTGAGAAGCTCCGCTCCGGCGCGACCGCATTTCGTGAAAAGGGCGAGGAGCCCGTCGAGCAGCTCAATTTCGCCGATGACACGGTGCGCTCGAACGTCACCACGCGCGCCCCCATCCCCACCCCTCCCTGGTGGGGTGTGCAGGAGGTGCCCGTGGATATGGAGGAGGTGTACTCCCACCTCGACACGCACGTGCTGTTCAAGCTGCACTGGGGCGGCAAAGGCGTCAAGGGCGAGGCGTGGCGCGAGCTGGTCGATGAGAACTTCCGCCCGCGCCTGGAGCGCATGTGGGCCGAGCAGGACTATCTGCACCCGCGCGCGCTGCTGGGCTTCTTCCCGTGCTACGCGCAGGGCAACGACATCGTGGTGCTCGACCCTGAGGACCGCGAGACCGAGCTGACCAGATTCGTGTGCCCACGCCAGCCCAAGGGCGATCGCATCTGCCTGGCCGATTTCTACAGACCCGCCGTGGGCGCCAGCGGTGAACCTTCGGCGCAAGGCGGACCGCCCGCGGAGCTCGACGTGATCGCGGTGCAGGCGGTGACGGTCGGCTCGGAGGTCACCGAGCTGATGGCCAAGCTCGAGACCGACGGCGAGTTCGCCGAGCAGCTGTTTGTGCACGGCCTCGGCGTGCAGACAGCCGAGGGTTTGGCCGAGTGGCTGCACTGGAAGGCGCGCGAGATGCTGGCAATCCCCTCGACGCAGGGACGGCGCTACTCGTGGGGCTACCCGGCCGTGCCCGAGCAATCGGAGCACCTGAAGGTCGAGAAGCTGCTCGGGTTGGAGCAGATCGGCATGACGATCTCAGACGGCTACGCTCCGATCCCCGAGCAGTCCACGCTCGCGCTCCTCGCGCACCACCCGCAGGCGATCTACTTCGGCACGCGCCAAGGGCGGCTGCTGCCGGACGGGTCGCCGGATGACACGATCAAGGGGTCCTATCGCGATCCGTCGCTATTCGGAGAGATTGGCGAGGACGACCCGCCTGAAGGCTCCGTTGAGGAAGAGGATCAGCCCGCGATCGCTTCCTGAGGAGCGGACGTAAGCGTCCCGTTCACGACCTCCTGTCGGATGAGGAGGTATGGCAAAGAAGGTTCGCGAAGCGATCGCGATTCTCGAAGCACACGGATGGCAGCAGGTGCGCCAGCGTGGAAGTCATCGTAATTTCAAGCATCACGACTATGTGGCAATCCTTACCGTGACGGGCAAGCGAAGCGATACGATGTCCATCGGCCAACTAGCCGACATAAGGCGTAAGTCTGGAATCGAGGAACTGCGGTGACCGAGTATCTGGTTATCTACGAGACCACCGAAGACGGCGGGTGGGGGGCGTATTCGCCCGATCTATCTGGCTGCATCGCAACCGGCAAAACCCTCGAGGAAGTCGAACAGCTCATGCGCGAAGCGATCCCGATGCACATCCAAGCAATGCGCGAGTTCGGGGAGCCAGTGCCCGAGCCCAGCCATATCGCCGGTTCAGTCGCGGCCTGAGCCCCTGGCCGTCTCAATCATTGCCAGCTTGTCTCCTCGGGGCAGGCTCTTGAGGCGTGCCTCTTCGCGCATCGCCGATCCTCGATCGGGCATCGGTTTTGCGAAAGCCAGCTCCACGGGCAATCTGCTGGCTGTATAGCGGCTCGCCTTGCCCGCCATGTGCCTGGCGAGCCGTCGCTCTAGATCGTTGGTCCAACCTGTGTACAACGAGCCGTCGCAACAACGAAGCATGTAGACCCAGGCGTCGCTCATGAATCCCGATTTCTGCGCCGGGGGACTCGCTCCTCCAATACCTCCGAACGAAAAGGCCGGGCCCCAAGCCGTAGGGTCAGGACTGGACTTGCGAGGACACGCGGCGCGAAGCGCCCGGCAATGGAGACAGCTTGACCTGGGAGGCGTGCATCGTGCGCAGGCGCACGTCCTTCCATGACAGTCCCTCGTTGACAAGCGCGGGCGTGCCCATAATGACCGCGGTGGCAATCTCCACGGCCTGCAGCACAATCCCGTAAGCGAGCGCGTCGGCGGTGGGCACATGGTAGGCACCGGCAAGCACCGCCACGCACGCTGCCTGGAACACGCCGACATTGGCCGGTGTGGCGGGGATCGCCGCCGTGACGTTGACCGCGAACAGAACCGCCGCGGCCGCACCGAAGCCAACCTTGCCGCCCAACCCGAGCGCCATCAACAGCAGCCAGCAGGAGAGCCACTGAAGGCCCCACGCGGACAGCTGCAGCACCGTCGCCGACGCCGCCTGGCGCGGATTGCGAAACACGCGCAGGCCCGCACGCACGCGCACGAGCGCGCCGCGCACATTCGCGAACAGCCGCCCCAGGCGTCGCGAACGTGAGACCGCGGCCTGCGGGACCAGTACCGGGGCCAGCAGCAACGCGACGAGCACCGCAAGCGGCGCCAGCCCAACCGCGAGCAGCGCATCGGTGTGTTTGCCGGCGAAGCTCACACTCGAGAACATCACCGCGCCCAGGATCGCGAGCGCCAGTAGGTTGAGCAGCGTTTGCGAGACCATCGTGCCGAGCACGACCGGCAATGTCTCTCGCGCGCGCCCGATGCGGCGCGCAACGATCAGCGCGCGCGAGGGCTCGCCCAGACGAGCGGGCAATGTAGCGCTCATCAGCACGCCGATGAATGTTCCCTGCAGCGCGTCGCGGCGACGCGCCGTGCGCCACGTGGGCGCAGCCTTGAGGATCGCGTGCCAGGCGATGCCGCGCACGAACATCGACACGCACATCACCCCCACACCCGCGGCGACGAGACCGGGGCTGGACGCGACAAGGCTGGCGGCCACATTCGTGACGCCGATCTTCTGCAGGGCCAGGTAGGCGAGCGCGATCCCGGCCAGCGAGGTGGCGAGCAGCGCGACCCGCGAGAGCACGCGGACAGCACGATGACGGACCGGCGGCGCGGGCTCGAGACTCGGCAGACGTCGCGCACGTGCGGGCGGGCGCAGGTCGGCCGGAGCCAGGCCGCACCGCACCGCCGCGCGCGCCACCCGCGTGGCGGGCTGCCCGACGGCGATCGCCTGCTCGTAGACGTCGACGACCTCCTCGGCGACGTGCGCCCAGGAGAAGCGCTCGGCGCGCTCGCGAGCGGCAACCGCCATCCCCGCGCGCCGCGCCGGGTCGAGCGCGAGCGTGCGCAACGCCTCGGCGAGCGCGAGCGCGTCGCCAGGCGGGACGAGCAAACTGTCGATCCCATCGCGCGCGACGTCGCGATAGCCGGGGATATCCGATGCCACTACGGGCGTGCAGGCGGCAAATGCCTCGGTCAGCACCATTCCAAAGCTCTCCCCTCGCAGCGACGGCGCGCACAGCACCTCCGCGCGTGCCAGCTCGGCGTGCTTGCGCTCCTCGGAGATCTTCCCCAGCGCACGCACCCCACGATCGTCGAGCAGCATCGGCGCGATCTCGGCCGCCGAGGCGCCGACGAGCGTGAGCGTGGCGGGGACGTGCTCTCGCAACGCCTCGAACGCGCGCAGCAGCACCGGCAGTCCCTTGCGCTCGACGGCCTGCCCGATGAACAGGATGCGCAACGGCTCGTCGTCGTCGCGCTCAACTGCCTGCTCATCCCCAGCCATGGGTAGGAGCACCCCGTTGGGCACGATCCGGTAGTGCCCGCCGTAGAAGCGCCTGGCTGTCCAAGCGGCGGCCTCCGAGACAGCGATGCGCGCGTGCAGACGGTTCATCCGCCAGCGCCCGCCGAAGGGGATAGCACCGATCCCGTTGGTGATCTGGTTGGTGGAGTAGGTGTGGAACGTGCCCACCAGAGGCAGCTCCCCGGAGGACATCAGTGCGTCGTAGCCAAGCAGCGGCACGATCGGCTCGTGGATGTGCGCGACGTCATAGTCGCCGTTGCGCAGCTCACGGCGCAACGCGAGCACCGCGGCAAGCGATCCCGTCAGGTTGGAGACCGCGCCGTTGGCGGGAACGCCGATCGTGCGCCCCAGTGCGACGAAGTTCTCGGGCGGCTCACACCGCTGCGGGCGCGCCCCGCGGTGCAAGTGTCGCGACAGCGCATCGTCGGGATCGAAGGGCGCGAGAATTTGCGGGTCGTGCCCCTGGGAGGCGAGCTCAGCCGACAGCGCCTCGATGTGGCGCGTGACGCCGCCGGGGTAGGTCCACGAGTACGGCGACACCAGAGCGATCCGCACGGATGAACTGTAACGCTCCACGGGGCCCGGGCGGTCCGTGGAGTAGACACACGTCGGGCTGGAGCGGTAAATCGGGTGCTCTATTTGCCGTCATCGCCGCCGACGGCGTGCAGTACATCCTGTCCGTGCGTGGTGAGCCGCCATGCGTTGGGTTCGCCTCTGGCTTGTCCTTGTCCGTGGTTCTCGATCAGCTCCGCCTTCTCGAGTCGCCGTAGAAGCTTTGACATCTGGCCCTGGTCGGCGACGCCCGCGGCATCCGCTACCTCCCGGTTCGATGCGCCGGTGTGCTCGCCGATCGTGGCAAGCACACGTGCGGTGCGGAACGTGAGACGAATCGGTAGATCCTTGAACGGGTCGCTTGCCGAGACCGCGACATGACCGTTTGATCTGGGGAGCATGACCCCTTCGGGCACGGGGCGCTCGAGCTCGCGGCGAGCCGCAGCGGTACCGAGATAGGGGTGTACGATCATGCTCATTAGTGGGTTGAGCAGACCGAGTAGTGGTTGCGCCTCCCCTGCTACCAGGCGTGCGTGGATCACCGCGACCACGCCTCCGACGATGCCCTCCTCCGTCAGTGACGGGGGCATCATGCTTTTGGACTCGCTACGGCCTTCCTTGGATTCGCTACGGCCTTCGCCGACTGCGTCGGCGAGCGCGTCGAGTACTTGACGACGGCGTTCCAGTACCAGTAGTCCGCCTTTGAGTGTCTCTAGAACGCAGAGGCGCGCGAGCGCGGGTTCGACTTCGAAGCACTCCAGTAGCGTGGTGAGCGCAGCGCGAACTCGTTCACGCCAGTGGCCTGGGCGCGTGTAGGCGGCCGCTACCCGGTGCGTGAGCCGCTGGATCACCAGCTCGAACGTGGCCAGGAAGCAGTCCTCGCGGTCCTCGAACAGGTCGTAGAATGTGCGCCGTGAGACGCCTGCGCGTTTGCAGATACGCCCGACGCTCGCGCCCTCCAACCCATGCTCGGCGAGCACTTCGATCATCCCCGACAGCAGGCGTCGCCGTTGCATCTCCTCTATGTGGGCGCCCTGCCTTTTTACCTGTGCGAGTGACTCCTTGGCGTGGGAGGGCATGACTGATACACCTATTTCCTCTTCTTGCCCCGCTTGGACTTATGGGTGGCTTTCCCCTTCTTCTTCGGCTTCTGCTTCGCACATCCGGTGACGTTGATCGGTGTGGATTGTTTGATTGTTGCGCCGTTTTGTGCGGTGAATGCCGTGGGCATCTTCAGTGTGCTCTTGCAGAGGTTCCCGTTGGCGGCGAGTGCGGAGTCCTTGCCTTGAGGTAGTGTCAGTTCGAAGCTGCCTACGGGTGCGTCGGGGACTGTGTGGAATGTGCTCGAGGTGATGCCGGTTTTGCTGATGAACGTTTCGCCATGCAGCTTTAGCGTTACGCCGTAGCCTTGTAGCGCGACGACTAGTTCGGGGAACTTCGCGCCGCCGTAGGAGACGAAGTATGCGGGGCCTTCCAGTGGGACGGGGATCAGTGGTGTGATGGCCTTTGCGTGTCCGACGATCGATGCTGTTGAGCAGTCGGCGGGGTTCGCTTCGAATGTTTTCGCGGGACACGCCTTCTGTAGCGTCGTCAATCGTGAGGGGAGCTGCTTGGGTAGGTCCACCTTGACGCTCTTGATGTTTGCTTGGCTCCCGAACGGGGCTTTAGGATAGGTAAGTCTCACCGACAGGCTCGCACCGTTAGCCCTCGATGTTTTCCCGGAGGTAGATACCGCGAACCCTGGTTTGAACGCCAGTGTCGCACAGTTGGTTATTTGGAATGGTACCGATAGTGCTTGGGATGCTCCTTCGGTGCTTTGCAGGTCGCCGGTGACGGCCATTGGGTTGCAGTTGGTCGGGTTGAATGTGAATCCTGACCGGTTGATGTTCACGTATACGTGCTTGATCTGTAGTGGTATCCCGTCGATGATGTGCGGGATCTCATACGGTCCGGAATCATCGGTGGTGATCGTCAGCGCGGCAGTGATCGGATTGACTTCGATCTTTGCTCTCACCACGACATCGCCGAGGTTATACGGGCCTGCCTTCGCGGGGTTCACGATCGAGAGGCCGAACGGTGCTCCCTTGTACGGACCGGTGATGTATACCTTCCCGCCCTTCACGCTGTAGGGGTTTCCGCCCAGTCCGACGCTGACGATGGTTTCCCCGATCTCACTTTCAGGGCTACACGTACCGGCGTTGCCTTCTGTTTCGCCGCATAGCTTCACACCGCTCAACAGTCCCGATAGTCCTGGGGGCATGTGCAGCACGATGCCCTGCAGGTTCTGGTTACCGTCTTCGCGACTCATCGTCGTTGTGAATGGTGTGAACGCGCCGGCTTGCAGGTTCGTCGAACCGGTCGTCAGCGACGGGTCGAACGGCAACGGGTCAGAGCACGGGGTGCCGTTGGGGCCGCTTGTGATCTCGAATTCCGAGGAGGAGTCAACGGCGGCGTTCCCGGCCCATGGTTCTATCGATGCTGTCGTTGTGTACCCGCCGCACAGTGCGGGTGTCCCCAATGGTGCGCGGGACCCACCGAAGAAGTGCAGGTTGAGTTCTTCAAAGGGTAGTTGTGGTGTTTCCTTAAACGTCGAGACGAGTTGGCCTGTCACGGGGTCCGGTTTGACTTCGCCCGCGAGCTTGACGATCACACCCGAGATCGGGTCCTTCACAGCGATATACAAAGCGACCAGGCTCCCGAACGGGTTCGCGTCCTGTTGGGCCAAGTACGCTGCACCTACGAGTGGGTTTGGTAGCAGCGGCGTGTGGATTTCGACCGTCCCCACCTTCGAGGATTCAGGACATGATTGTTCGCTCGCGCTTTCCAAGCCTATTTCGCCCAGTCCGCATGAGGATAGGCCGTCTGCTCCCGCTGGGTTCAAACCTACCCCCGAGGGGAGGGTGACGGTCGTGTTCCTCACAGAGGACTCCGCCAGTCCGGTAGGGTTCAGGCTCGCCTCTTGGGGAACGTGCACCCCGACAGTCAAACCCGAAGGAGTGCTCGCCTGTTGACCGTCCGGCGCGACACTGATCGTCGGTTCGAAGTTCAACCGGTTACAACCATCCTCTGACAGCGGTTCGCCTTCGTTGTTCTGGAAAACGTATTCCTTTGGTCTGGTGAACTGACCGGGTTGCGCCCAGGAGTCGCCTTCGACGGTCGTGTGCGGCGCCCCGTCACACGCGGTCGGCATGATCAGGAACGGTTGCGGCTTACCCTCCAGCGAACATGACAGTTCCGTGGGAGGAAAGGTTTCACCGTCGAACTGGTCAAGGCAGCTGCTACTGCGTGTCGTGTCGTGACGATGGTCAGCAGGAACACCCCAGAACGTTACCTGCGTACCAATGAACTCAGCCAACTGTGTGATATCGGGTACGCTCACCACGACACCATAATCCCCACCGGTACGTACCGACGTGTCAAGGATTACTGGGCCGGCCACGACATTGAACCCGAAGCGAGCCGGCTCACCCACGTTCGGCACAATATTATACAACGGGACCGATTCGACAAACGGCGCGTAAGTTCCCTGTTCAGGGTTTGCGGCGATCACCGTCGAGACACCGATCACAGTATCCTCAGGACATTCCGGTGGCGCCGCGACAAACGCCTTCAGGCTGCATTGCGGCAGCGGTGTCGGGTTACCCACCAGACCCGGCGGTAGATCGAAACGCAGATCCTTCGTAAATGTAGCCGGGCGCGACTGCGAGAAAAAGAGGTTTTCCTGCCCGGCTCTATCGCTTTTGAACTCTGCCATCTGGCTGTTGAACGTGAGCGTCGTCGTCAACTGGAACGGGTGTGATCCCGCTTGTGTGTCTGGTACACCGCCTTCTTCTTCGGCGGTCAATTCATAGTTTTCCACACCATATGGTGGTGCTGAATCACTCAACGCGAGTGGGTGGCGGCGCACCAGCGACGGTGCACCACCACCGGTCACGCTCACTTCGTTCATACCGGTGCCCGCACCGGGCGTGACTTTCACAGCAATCGCGAGAATGATGTGTTCATAGGCGAACAACGGAAACCCTGCATATGTGCACGTCACCGTCTGCCCGGCGATCCCACAACTAGTGAGCAGTTTCACCAGTTCACCGATTGGATCATGGATAGCGGAGTTCCCTTCCGGATGGACCGCTGTCGGTGTGACCCCGGCAGGGAGCTTGTCAACGATCGTCACGGGATATTCGACCGAGTTGACCATGGCGTCACCCAGATCGCTTGCTTCCACGAAAATACTGCCTTCACTGACCGTGCTCGCCGGGGAGGAATTAGTGTTCACGTGCCACCACGGCATCGCCGCGGAAGCCTGCCCAACACCAACCAACGCGAAAAACACTACGACAACCACAGCCGCGAGAACGCTCCTGTAAATAGACCGCACGATCATCACCCATTGCCCTTGCTCGTCGCCTTGGCCCTTGACTTCTGAGACCGCCTGAGCCCATATCTCCCCCTAGCCCGCCGTTCACACACAGCTCGCTTGCTCCTACCCTTCTTACGGCACGCCCGCAGCGCGCTTGCCAGCTTTTGCGCGCGCGTCAAGGACTTCGGCACGAGCGCGCCACTCAAAGATGAGGAAGCCACGTTACCCACACCAGAGAACGTCGCACTCGGCGTCGGACCAAAAATTTCGGGTTGCGGCGAAGGCGCGGCCTTACACGAATCCCCAGAAGTACATGGCGGCGGCGACACCGGCTCAGTCACACATGGCACCGTCACCGAACAAACATGCGCATCGTACACGTCATACGCAGCATCATAATCTTCCGGTACGAGTTTACCCGCAGTAATGAAAAACACATCATCACCAGTTTCACTCGCATCCAAGAACACCGATTCGCTCGCCGACGTACCCGAAGAAATCAAATCCACACACCCCGCCGAACGCTGACTAAACGTCAAAGACGCTTCTGTGCACCCACTCACACCACCTGTACCGACAGGCTCATACTCATACACATCCTCGAGACCATTTGTATCCTGCGGCACCAACGCATCCGGACTATCAAAAAACAGTCGGCCGCTATCAGACAGATACCGCGACTGCTCAACACCATCCTCTTCCATCCAGGTCGGGATACTCCCAGCCAACCAATGAACACCACTATCACCGCTACCACTAGTATGAGCGCCCCACGTGGTCCCCTCCTCGATTTGCAGGCCACGCCCCCCTTCATGATCAAGGACGCCTACCGGGCGCGCTCCGGTCGGGTTACAAGAAGCGCACACCAAACGATCCGCGACCGCATCATAAAGGTACACCTCCTCATCGGGCTGCCCACTGACAGCATCACGATTGTCATAGCCAGTCAAAGACAGCTCTGACATGAACGCCAAATAACGCCCATCCGGGGATACTCGTGAACTGACATCGCTTAGCGATGGCTGAACTTCATTGAAGGCACCGTACCAACTGTTTTCATCTTCACCGGACAGTGTCGTTATATACCGTACCGACCACATTCCGCTACTTTCGTGCAACAGGTACAGGTTGTCTTCGCCGCTCACAGCACCATTCGCCAACACGCCCGTCGCGACAAAATACACGTACGAGCCGTCTTCGCTCACATCCGAGACCTCTTCCCTCACCCCGGCATTTGCTTCTCCCGCACCATGGGTCCCAGTAAGATCCACCTGTGTGTCAGTACCCGTCTCGAACTCGTAAAGATCACCGTTTTCCAAAAAGAAGATCCGTGACCCATCTCTACTCATCGTCTGATACAACGCATGAGCACCACCCACCCGGACGGTCCTCCCAGCAACCATATCGCGAGCATAGAGACCCTTATAATTGAGTTCGCCACTAGAACCATAAGGGTCATTACGTGTCCAGGCTACCCAACGGCCATCGTCTGAGATGGCGCGCGCATGCCCTGGAGAACTTGATCCCCCTGGAGCACACAGCGAACTACCGGCGAGACACGCGTAATTTACGGGTCCGCCTTCCGCGTCCGGCAGGATATTGACTAGCTGCAACCGTCCACCGCTCCACTCATACAGATTCGGGCCTTCTGTTTCCCCCGGTTCGCCACCGACCGCTTCAGGTGTCAACAACGACGACGTAGAAATAAGTACATGGCTCTTGTCAGGAGTCGAATCCGCGACATGCACACTGCCATAGCGTCCTTCAGTGTTGATCTTTGTTCCGACCGGAGTATTTGCGGGCGTGAGAAGCGGTACAAAACTATCAGCTGCCACATCATCCAAGTACGGTGTCCGTTCCAAAGCACCAGTAGACAACGGCGTAAACGGACCTGGATTCACCACAGCCGCAGACAAATCCGGCGAGAAAATACCATAATTAGCGGGGAAAGCAGTCAGTTCTTCTGAAGCTCCCTCTTCCGGAAGAGCATTCTGCGGCAGCGTTATATCCTTTGACCGCCACCCACCCGGCGAACGCACCGAAAGAATCTGGGACCCAGTCAGCGGACTACCGCTTGCCACCGGACCTTCTCCTATCGCCAGACCAAAATCAAGATACGTGATCCCACTACCATCACCAGCCGCCCGTAGCCCATTAAAGCTAAGACCGATCAGACCACCGGCTTTATTCGCGGGAGACACCAGTTCCCACGCACGACCGTCGAGCAGCGTGAGCTCGCTACCGGCGAGCTGGGTGGTGAACGTGTGATCGGCGCCCTCCACGACCCCAAACGCGTTACTCACCACCAGCTTGTAATGATAGGTAGTGTCAGGCAGCAGTTCCTGGCGGTGATAGCTGACCAACACACTACTCGATCCTTCCCCGACATCACCCGAGAGCGTGTGACCGTAGGCCGTGCTCGTACCATATTCCAACCGGTATTCCGTGTTCGATTCCAATGGGTTTATCTGCGCGCTGAATGTCGCACTCGTCGCGGCCACATTGGTCACCCAAGGACCTTCGATGTACGCCGGCGGCGTCTCATCGAGCACCTGATCGGACCCCATCGTCGTGCGTCCCGACGAATCCTTCGCCACCACCCGATAATGATAGACTTCACCCGCGACCAAACCAGTCAAATCGACCGTCACCGGATGATCTTCGAAGAGACCCGAACCGATCGAGACGCTCCCAGTGCTCGTCGCGCCCGCAAAACCACCGCTCCCATAACCAGCATCATCGACATATTCGAAATGGTAAGTAGTTTCGTTACCCTCGGGATCAACCGATGCTTCAAGCACCGCCGTCCCATGCGAACCAGCCGTAGCAGACTCAGTCGCGATCACCGGACCCGGTGGCGGCAATGGCAATACCCATACACTGCTAATACGCCCACAAGGACCGTTATCGCAACCTTCTTCCTGGTAGAAGGCAGAGGCGTACAGCTCTTTCGTTGTTTCCGAGAGCGCTATCCCAGAATTGGAGCCAACGACAGTGTTCGAACCGAAGCTCGCGAGCTCGTTACCGGTCGAATCATACTCCAACACGTGGAACCCGCCGGCGGAATCACCGACATATACGTCACCCGAGTTATTCCCCACCGCGAGCGCGGTGACGGTCGTACTACCGACATCGAACTGGACGCTCTTTTCCGTGCCATCCGGTTCAAACTCACGCACACCATCTACCCCTTCATCCTTCACATAAATATCCCCGGCAGCGTCAACCGCGAGCGCTGACGGACGCGCCGTGCTCGACAAACCCGACAACGAAACATTTTCCCGCCAAACACCCGACGGTTCAAACACCTGCACACGCCCCTGATCACCCACATACACTCGACCCTCCGGACCCACAGCGATGATAGAGCTTGCCTGGAAAGGCAAATTGAATTCGCCGTCACCACCGTTCTCCGTTGCTGCTCCTTCTACACATTTTTCGCCCGCGATACACACGTCACCACCGGTCGTTTCATTGACATGCCCGCCAAACATCAACAGGAACACACCTTCCGAATCGAACTTCTCCACCTTGTCGAGAGGGGAATCGACCACATACACATCCCCATAAGAGTCACTCAGCGGATCGCCATCGACCGCGACGCCCCTGGGAAACTCAAACCCACCAAACCCATCCCACGCCAACAAGGGATCCCCTGACCCATCGAACTTCTCGACCCGTTTATTTCCCGTATCCGCGACATAGACCTCGCCCGTCGGACCGACCGCCACGCCCGAAGGCTCATTGAGCTGCCCCAATTCACTTCCCTGGCTGCCGAACTGCGTCACGGCGCCGGCGGTAGCTACACCAGCCCCAAACAGACAGGCCAGCCCGCACAGCAAAGCCACGACCATCAACCAAAGCCCGCGAGCACCCATCACACCCATCCCCTCCTCGAACAATCAACAAGACGACCGCCCAAGGAGCCCGGGCAGCACAAAACCACCGCAGGCACACAACCCACGAGGGCGGAACAACAAGAAGATTTAGACGCGCCTACTACACGCGAGAGGCCAACCCGAGCCTTGTGCCCGGGGAACCGCGCACTACCGGCGCGGCGAAGGTAGCTATGCCCTAGAAGGCAACTGTCCCAGAGAGAGAGAGAGAGAGAGAGACGCGTCAGCAACGCTGACGCGTCCTATAAAGGACCGTTCAGCGACACACCGACTCTCATGCACGTTATTCCCCAAAGAAACCACGCGAACAACAACTTCCTCTCGTTGCGACCCGGTCCCTCTCCCAAGGTCCCCGTCAATACTGTTGGTGTCAACCACGAAGACCGACCCAAAACCCAACCTTATGTTTGGCCCGGCCCCAAGACGGAACCGAACAATCGGCACCATAGCCGACCCCTGGTCAAATGTCAAGTCTCTGTTTTTTATAGAGCAGTGGTGAGCAAGAGACGAATGCCTATATGCCCCCCAGGGCGGCGCGACTCGGCGTCGATCGCCCGAGGGAAGCACGGTTCGGCGCGCGAGCGTCCCCGCCCGGCGAGCGAGTCGTCGGCGTGGCCATATACTCGGCCGTGCCCGCGAGGACCCCAAGATGACCGACCGCCACTTCGTCAAGTACACATTCCTCAAGCTCGATCCGGCCTGGCGTCGCCTGGATGCCGAGACCCGAGCGGAGGGCAAGCGCGAGTTCGCCGCCGCCTGCGAGGACTTCGCCGACGGGCACCTGCTGCAGTCCTTCTCGCTCGTGGGCACACGCGGGGACGCCGAGCTGCTGCTGATCTCCGAGGCCGAGAACCTCGACCGCATCCACGAGTTTCACGTGGTCCTGGCCCAGAGCGGACTGATGAAGTGGGCCGAGCAGCCCTACTCGTTCCTGGGGATGCGCAAGAGCTCTGAATACTCCGAAGACGAGCGCGTGAACCCGCGCGGGTTCAAAGGCAAGTACGTGTTCGTATACCCATTCGTGAAGTCGCGCGAGTGGTACGCGCTACCTGCCGAGGAGCGCTGGCGGATCATGCAGGGCCACATCACGGTGGGACGCGAATACCCGGGCGTGGACAACCACACGACCTATTCGTTCGGCCTCGACGATCAGGAGTTCGTGGTGGCGTTCGACACCGATGACGTCGGCACATTCCTCGATCTGGTGCAGCGCCTACGCACGACCGAGGCCTCGCGCTTCACGGTGCGCGACACACCAAGCTTCACCTGCATCGCATGCTCCTTGGAGCGGGCGTTGAACGCGCTCGACGGCGAGCCGATCGCCCTGGAAACCTCAGCTTCGTCCGCGAGCTGAACGACGATGCGCACGCTCGCAAGCAAGGCACCGGCCGTCGAGGAGCTGCGCGCCGCCGACCCGATCATGGCCGAGCTGATCGACATGTGCGGCGTGATCTCGGGCCCTCCAGCGCAAGAAAGCAGACCCGGAGGAGCACTATGGGGCGCTGCTGCACGCGGTCGTCAACCAGCAGCTCTCTGTCAAGGCAGGCGCCGCGATCTACGGCAGGTTGACCGAGCGCTTCGGTGGCCACACCCCCAAGCCCGAGGAGCTGCTGGCGGACGATCCCGAAGAGCTGCGTCTCGCCGTCGGTCTGTCGCGCTCGAAGGTGGGCTTCATGCGCTCGCTGGCCGAGCACATCCTCTCCGGCGAACTGGAGCTCGACCGCCTGGACTCCCTCTCAGACGAGGACGTCATGGCCGAGCTGGTGGCCGTCAAGGGCATCGGCGAGTGGACCGCGCATATGTTCCTGATGAGCCACCTGCACCGCCCCGACGTGATGGCCCCCGGCGATCTGGGCATCCGCCGCGCGATCGAACGCGCCTACTCCCTCGAAGAGCCAGACCGCGAGACGATCGAACGCCTGGCCGAGCGCTGGCGCCCGCACCGCACACTCGCGTGTCGTTATCTGTGGCGCTCCTTGAACAACGAACCGGGCTAGGAAATGAGCAAGCCGACACACGAGCCACCACGCGCGACCGGCCAACCGATGGGCCGGCCTCTTAACGAGACGACAGACGAACTCAAACGTCGCCTGTTCTTCGACCGGCTCACGGCCGGTTACAAGGCCCTGCGTGCCGACCCCGATGCGTGGAGCGAGGTGGAAGCGGAGCGCGCTGCCGAGAGTCCGTCAGGACCCAGAAGCGCGAGCCACGAAGATCTGACTAGACCCTCAAGCTAAACAAGCAGGCAAGCTCAGACCGCTGAGACTTGCTCTTCCTCGGCAACCCTGAAGGAAGACCCACAGCCGCACGCGGCGACCACGTTGGGGTTCTCGACTTTGAAGCCCGCGCCCTTGCAGGCTTTCCTGGTAGTCGATGATCGAGCCGCTCACGAACTGCAGGCTCTCGTTGTCCACGAGCAGCTTCAGCCCGTGGTCTCTCGAAGACGACATCGCTCTCGCGCTGCTCGTCGAAAGCGAGCTGGTACTGAAATCCCGAGCAACCGCCTCCACGCACACCCACACGCAATCCCGCGAGCGTCACATCGGCCTGCTGGGCCTCCAGGAACTCGCGAACCTTCTCTGCACCCTTGTCGGTGATCGAGATCATCGCTTTCCAAAGTATAGCGACGTCGTTTTCTTGGCTAAGCTGGGAGCCGATGCCCACAGCCGAGGAGATCAAGCAGCGCATCGAGGCCGCCATCCCAGGGGCGCAAGCCGAGGTCGAGGACTACACCGGCGGCGGCGACCACTTCCGCGCGACAGTCGTCTCGCCCGCGTTTGCAGGGCGCAGCCGCATCGAGCAGCACAAGCTTGTCTATGGCGTGTTCGGCGATGAGATCGGCGGTCCGATCCATGCGCTTTCGCTGAAGACGCAAGCACATGAGGAACCGCAGGCAGCGCGGGCGCCGCCGTCGACGGCGAGCAGCACGCCGCGGCGACCACATAGGACCACCAAGCCAGGAGTCAACCATGTCCGACACCGAGTCAAACCCCATCCGCGACGCGATCGCCGAGGCGATCGCCGAGCACGACACGATCCTCTTCATGAAGGGCACCCCCGAGGCGCCCGCCTGCGGCTTCTCCGCGCGCACCGTCGCGATGCTGCAGTCGCTGGAGGCGCCGTTCGCCGCGGTCGACATCCTGCCCGATCCCCGCATCCGCCAGGAGCTCTCAGCGATCTCCGGCTGGCCCACGATCCCCCAGCTGTTCGTCGGCGGCGAGCTTGTCGGCGGTTGCGACATCGTCACCGAGATGTACGAGTCCGGCGAGCTGGCCGAGACGCTCGGACTGGAGCCAGAGCGCGAGGATACGGCTCGCCCGAGCCCGACTCCCCACGAGGCTGCAGCCCGCGGGCTTACCCAAATCGAGAACCGTCTTGGGTAAGTCCGGTAGCGGTCGTCACCGATACCACCAACTATCTCCCGCGCGAGCTGGCGGACAGAGAAGGCATCCACCAGGTCAGCCTGTACGTCGGCTGGCAGGACGACCAGCGGCGCGAGATCGAGCTCGACGGCTTCGACGCCTTCTACGAGCGGCTGCGCACCGACCCCGAGCTGCCCACCACCTCACAACCCTCGATCGGCGACTTCCTCGCCGTGTGGGAGCCGTTGCTCGAGGCCGGCCAGGACATCGTCTCGATCCATCTTGCGGGCGGCATCTCTGGCACCTGCGAGTCCGCCCGCCAGGCGCAGAGCCTGCTGGTCGAGCGCGGCTTGGGCGAGCGCATCGAGGTGATCGACGGGGAAACCGCTTGTGGCGGCCTCGGGCTCGTACTGCTGGCCGCTGCCGCGGCCGCGCAAAAGGGCGCCGAGAAGGACGCGGTCGCCGCGCGAGCGCGCGAGGCACGCAAGGCGTTGAAAATCTGGTTCTGCGTGGACACACTCGAGTACCTGCGCCGCGGCGGGCGCATCGGCAACGCCCAGGCGTGGATCGGCAGCACGCTCAAAATCAAGCCGATCCTCTCGCTCGACTACGAAATCAACGCCTGTCGAGCGGGTGCGCACCGCCAAGCGCGCGTTCGAGCGCATGGTGCAGTACGCCCAGGAACTGCACGACAGCGGCGCCGACCGCTGGGTGGTGCAGCACATCCAGGCCACTGAGCAGGCAGAGCGCCTGATGGACCGCTGCCGCGAGATCTTCGGCTCAGAGCCGCTCTTCACCTCCGAGGTCGGACCGGTAATCGGCACCTACACCGGCCGGCCGCCGGTGTACCTCTGCGAGTCGAGCGCGCTGCCAAACTGCGGCCCTGTTGCTCCTGAGCTTGGCCGTTCAGGACTTGATCAGCGGCCCAGCCTTGGCCAGCACCTGCGTCTTTGTCAAAGGCAGGTCAAATCCACCGTTGGGCGTGGGGCTCCTGTTGACCAACAGGTTGATCGCCGCCGCGTGGCGCGCCTCCACCTGCACGATGCTGCCGGCGACACCGAGCAGCGTGCTTGCTTTTCAAGCGACGGAGCGGCGCCGTTGTAGGCGCCGACACCCGTGTTCTCCAGAACCGAGGCCAGCGCAAGGAAGCTCTTTTCGTTGGTTCCCGGGAAACACGAAAGTGGGCATCTTGCGACCGGCTTTGCGCCGAGTTCCTTGATGGCGCCCGTCAGCGCCGCGACGTGTTGCTCCTCCTCCATGCCGAATTCCTTGGCATAGGTCTTGGCCTGACCGCTGAGTCCCACTTCTTTTCCCTTCACGGTGTAAAAGGCGGACTCCAAATACTCCAGGGTGAGCGCGAAATTTAGTATTTCCGCATCTCCGCCGCCGGTTTGGGCAAGCGCCTGGGCAACAAACGGGGCCACAGCGGTCGGTGCCATAGACCGCGCCCGCAGCCAATGCGCCACGCAGCATGAAACTCGCACGAGTCATACCGTGCACCTCGAATGCGGCCAATTCCGGGTGAGCGAGTGTGTTCTCGACCATGATCTCAGAAGCTCCTTTTCGCGTTTGCGCTTTAGGCGATGTACGGCTTCACGGCCGCCAGGACGGTGGACATGTCATCCGGTATGGCAAATGCTCCATTTGGAGTCACCGGCTTCTTCACCAGCGTGCCGAGCGTCGAGGCGTGACGCGCCTCCACCGAGTGGATCGAAAGCGCCGTCGCCAAGCACTTCGGGGCTCTGAATGTTCCCCGCCTGGCCGAGATAGGCCGCGGCTCCGAGGTTCTCGACGCGTATAGGCGAGTTGAGCCACCTGTTCGGCGTTTTCGATCGGGAACTTCGCTACGGGCTTTGCTGCGGGCGTCCCGCCCATTTTCGCGACAGCGCCGTGGAGCGCCAAGACGTGCTCGTCCTCTTGACCGCCGAAAGTTCGTCAAGAGCGCTCCCGCCTTGCCGCTGAATAGTTTGGCGGCAATTACCTTCTGGTAGAACTGGCTCTCCAGATACTCGAGGGTCAGCGCATAGTTGAGAATCGCAATGTCAGTCGTGCTCGCACTGGAAGCACGCTGGGTGCTGGTAGCCGCGGTCGCCGTTGATGCGGTGGTCGAGCTTTTGCTGCTACCGCACGCGGCAAGCACAAACGTACCAAAGCTCGCGGCGCCCGAGCCGCCTGCGGCCTTCAGGAATCGCTTGCGATCCACGTCGTCGCGCACAAGCCGCTCGACGATTCCCGCCGGTTGCACGACGGGCTCCTGCTTCTCGGTGTCTTGCGACATGCTTGCCTCCTCGTTGGGGACTCGAGACTTACCCCAACGATTCGCGCCGCCCGATGCGGCGGATCGCAGTCGACCTCGGCAGTTAGTTGCGACGCTATTTGTGGCCTACGAGCTAGCCGCGGCGACGTTTGCGCCGGCGGCGCCCGAGCAACAGCACGCCAACCACGGCCGCGCCGATAGCGATCTCGCGCTGGTGGCGCTCGAGGTGCCCACGCCAGTCGGTGATGCGCGCGACTTCGCCGTGCAGATTGTTCAGCGACACAGCCAACTCAGCACGGTTGGCCTCGATCGAGTCGCGGATCTCAGCTGTCGAGCGTTGTGCCATCGACTGTCCCCCTTCCAAGATCCTGGCTGTCGGGTTGTTGCGGTCCGCGGAGCTCGGCTGGCGCCGTCGACGCGGACGTGCGCGTGACGCGGCGGACGCGGACGGCACGAGCACAACTGGCGGCGCGCTCGGCTGCAGCGGCCGCAAACCCCGGCGTGACGGCGTGGCCTCCAGAGGAGGCGCTGACCGTCTCGCGGATCTTGCGCGCCTCCTCGATCGCCATGTCCGGCGTCGGCGGCGCGCTCCGACTTTGACCGCCCTGTGCGCCAGCAGGCCGGCGATCACGCCTAGCA
Source organism: uncultured Solirubrobacterales bacterium (assembly GCA_963715535.1). Lineage (GTDB taxonomy): Bacteria > Actinomycetota > Thermoleophilia > Solirubrobacterales > Solirubrobacteraceae > Palsa-744. The sequence goes on from OY970251.1 coordinate 1,271,348, forward strand.
CCACAAGGATCACCGCCATCGCGAAGAAGCCCCAGAAGTAGGTGAAGTCGTTGCCGATCGGCAGCTCGTAGTAGAGCAGCCAAGCGCACCCGATCAGGACGAAGAAGAGCGCGGTGAAGAAGAACACGCCGGCGACGATCGCCACGATCGCGCCCTTGGCAAGGCGCGTCGTCTTCTCGGTGATCTCTGTCTTTGCGAGCTCGATCTCCTCGCGAATCAGCAGGCTCGCGCGCTCAGTTACCTCGGTTATCGCTGCGGCGATGCCCTGCTGGCGTCCGTCTGCCGGGGGGCGGGTAGGGCGCGTCGCTCACTCCGGGAGGCTCCTCGTCGAACACGCGTCGCCACAGCTGGGCGGCCGCCCGCTGGGTAATGATGCTGGCCAGCGCACCGACGGCGGTCAGCAGCCCGGACCACATCACACGCTTCATCAGCTCGTTCTCCATCCGCGGAAGTGTAGTGGCCGGCCGGACGGTCTGGCTGCGGTCTCTACCTGCATAGACTGGAAGACGTGGCCAGAAGCCCCCGTCCAAGACTTTCCGTTGTTCCCGCTCGGGATCGTCGCGCTGCCGACGGAGAGCGTTCCGCTGCACATTTTCGAGGAGCGCTATCGCACGATGATCGAGGAGTGCCTGGAGGGCGAGAGCGAGTTCGGGATCGTGTGGCTCTCAGACGACGAGCTGAAGCCGGTCGGCTGCGCGTGCGAGATCGAGAGCGTGCTCGATCGCGAGGACGACGGGCGACTTCACGATCCTGGTGCGCGGCACGCGCGTGTTTCGCCTGCTCAGCGCCAGGATGACCTTCCCTATCCGGCTGGGGTGGTCGAGTTCGTTGCCGAGCACGAGGAGGCTCTCGACAGCGAGGCTGCGCAGCGAGGCCCACGAGCTCTACGGCGAGCTCGTGGAGCAGGCCACCGACCGCACGCTCGAGCCAGGAGGAGCTCGACGCGATGGGCGCCTACTGCGATGGCCGGCACCGTGGACTTCGGCACCGACGCCAAGCAGGAGCTGTTGGAGCTGCGCTCTGAGAACGCGCGCCTGCGTCTGCTCACGCTGCTGTTTCGCGCCGCCATCAAGCAGATGGAGCTCGTCGAGCGCGCGCAGCTGCGCGCGCGCTCCAACGGCAAGGTGCACTTCTGCTGAGCGCTACACGCTCACCGCCACCCCACCCCGCCGCGGATCGCCCGCGCCGATCAGCTCCGCGCCTTGCGCTGCACAGCCTGGACGCCGCCGAAGAACAGGTTGAGATCGTGGAAGCGCACCAGCTCGCGCTCGGCTCCGGGCTCGCTCGTCGGCTCGATCCCCGGCTCGTGGTAGACGATCCCTCCCTCGAAATGTGCGCGCGGCGCGCTCACCGCCTCGGGTGCGCGCAGACCAAGATCGACAACTCCCACAATCGTCTGCAGCAGCGCCGAGCGGATTCGGTTGGAGCCGGCGCTGCCGAGCACCAGCTCGACCTCCCCACCGATCGACGATCGAGGGGATCGCCGATCGGCCAGCATCACGATCGTTGGGGCCATCATGCTCGGCATTCGTCGCCCCGCCGGATGGCTGTGGAAGCCGAGCGGACTCAGGTCCTCCTCGCCCATCACGTTGTTCAGGTGGATGCCCGTTCCCGGGACCACGACGCCCGATCCCTCGCCATTGGTGCACGTCACCGAGCAGGCACGCCCCTGCGAGTCCAGCACCGAGATGTGGGTCGTGGACCCGAGTCGTGACGAGAGGAAGCACGCCCCAAAATCCTCATCTGAAAGACCCTGGACGAACTCGGCCGTACGCTCCTCTTGGGCCGCTTCCATCGCGCCGATCACAGCCTCGAGCGCAGGCGGCGACGGCTGCGCGTCGAGCAGGCCCAGCGAATATGCCAGCAGCGTGCCGCCGGCCGAGGGCGGTGGGTTGGTCAGCACCTCGCGGTCGCGATAGCGCATCGAGCAGCGGCTCGCGCTCGATCGCCTCGATAGGCGCTGAGCTCCGCTGGCTGTGAGCGAGCCACCGCGCTCGCCCAGCCAGCGCATACGGCGTCGGCGATGTCTCCGCTGTAGAAAGGCTCGGCGCCCTCCTGCCCGAGCCTCAGCAGCGCGTCGCCGAGCTCGGGGTTGCGCAGCAGCTCGCCCTCGCGCAGCACCCGCGCCATGCGGCGCCCAAAGTGCCGCGCACTCTGGCGTCGAGCAGAGCAGGTCGCCGAGGATCTTCGCGATGTAGGCCTGGCCCTTGTTGAGCACCACCCCCTCGCGCGCGAGCTTTGCCGCCGGTGCCGCCAGCTCGGCCAGCTCGATCGTGCCCCAGCGCCTGATCGCCTCGCAAGCGCCCGCCGGTGCTCCATATATCCCACACGAGGCCGCGCCGATGTAGAACACCTGCACGGCGTCCCCAAAGGAGACGTCCACCGCCTCCAGCTCGGCCGCGCTGCCGTCCGTGGCCCGCTCTGGCGCCTGCACGAAGAAGTCGAGCAGCGCCGGCTGTTGACCGCCGCCGGCCACCATCATGTATCCCCCGGCGCCAAGGCCGGTCAGCAGCGGCTCGGCGGCAAACGAGGTGAGCATCGCCGCCACAGCCGCATCGACGGCGTTGCCGCCTTCGCGCAACACCCGCGCTCCCGCCTCCGCGGTCAGCGGATGGCCCGCCGCCACGACCCCCTTTTCAGCTGCTCCAGCGTCAGATTCACGTGAGCGACTCTGAGCATCAGCCGAGCAGTCAGGGACGACAGTTGAAGCCCTGTGCTACGCACACAAGCGCGCGAGGACGCAGATCCAGGATGCGCTCAAGAGCTCAGAAGTTGGGATGAACTCGGGCACGTCCATGTCGCTGACGGAAAGACCGCCGCGACGGGACTGCCTGTCCCGCGTCGAAGAGCGTGCTCGCGGGCCGAGGGGCCGGTGCGCTTTATGCGCGGCTCGCCCTCGGGCTCGCGCATCTGCGGGACGTGAGTCTCTTGACGCCGTAGCCGGTGGCCACGACCGTCACCCACACCTGGTCGTCGAGCTTCTCGTCGACCATCGCTCCGAAGATGATGTTCGCGTCTGGGTGAGCCGCCTCGGAGACCGCCTTGGCGGCCTCGTTGACCTCCCACAGCGACAGGTCGCGGCCGCCGGTGATCGACAGCAGGATCGAGCGCGCGCCGTCCATCGAGGTCTCAAGCAGCGGCGAGGCGACCGCCTGGGCGGCCGCCTCGGGGCGCGGTTCTCGCCGAAGCCCATGCCGATGCCCAGCAGAGCGCGTTGCCGGCGTCGGACATGATCGTGCGCACGTCGGCGAAGTCGAGGTTGATCAGGCCCGGCAGCGTGACCAGGTCGGAGATGCCCTGCACGCCCTGGCGCAGCACGTCGTCGGCGACGCGGAAAGCCTCGACCATCGCCGTCTGCTTGTCGAGCACGGTCAACAGGCGGTTGTTGGGCACCACGATCAGCGTGTCGACCTCCTCGGCCAGCGCCTCCACGCCGTGGTCGGCCTGCTCGGCGCGACGCGAGCCCTCGAAGCCGAAGGGCTTTGTCACGATCGCGACGGTCAACGCGCCGACTTCGCGTGCGATGCGCGCCACGATCGGCGCGGCGCCCGTGCCGGTGCCACCGCCGGCGCCCGCCGTGATGAAGATCATGTCCGAGCCCTTCAAGAGGGCCTTGACGCGGTCGTAGTCGTCCATCGCCGCCTGCCTGCCGACGTTCGCGTCCGAGCCCGACCCAAGGCCACGGGTCAGCTCGGCGCCGATGTGCAAGGTGATGTCGGCCGTGGACTGCTGCAGCGACTGCAGGTCTGTGTTGACCGCGAGGAACTCGACGCCCTCGACCTCGGCCTCGACCATGCGGTTGACCGCGTTCGTGCCGGCGCCGCCAACGCCCACGACGCGGATCACCGGCTGGGTCACCGGGATCGCGGCGCCAAACGGACGTCGCGCTGCTCCTCGCGCATGTGAACGGTTTCGCGTGCGGGTACCTGGCGCTCGTCGCCGTGCGGAGCGTCACGTTCGCGCGTAACGCCGGGCGCTCCATCAGGTTCTCGGGGATCTCCGAGGAGAAAGCGTGGCGCAGGCGCTCCTGCGGGCTGGGGATGTGCGCGGCCTGGTCCTCGTCGAGGCTCGGGCGCAGCGACGGGTGCGGCACGCCGCTCTCGCGCGGATGCTATGCGTGCAGCAGGCTCGTGGCAGACGCGGGCTCGGCGCGGAGGCAGCGGCAGCGCCTGGCGCTGGCTCGACGGCCAGCCGGCGGGCGTCGGCGCGTCGAGACGCCGGCTGCTCGACGGACTCGTCCTTCTCCAGCTCCTCGGTCTTGCGAAACAGGGCCGCAAGCGGGCCTTCGCGCATCGACGCTCGCTTAGGGTTTGCCATGAGCCAAGACCTCCTGTGCCAGCTGGCGATAGGACTGCGCAGCGACACCATCCGGCTCGTACTTCAGCACCGACATTCCCTTCACAGGAGCCTCGGCGAAGCGCACCGTCTTGCGGATGCGCGAAGCGAACACGCGGTCGCCGAAGTTCTCCTCGAGGATCTCGATCGCCTCCTTGGCGTGGATCGTGCGCGAATCGACCAGCGTCGGGAGGATACCCTCGATATCGACGTCTGGGTTGAGGTTCTCGCGAATCATTGCCAGGGTGTTTTGCAACTGGATGAGCCCACGCATCGACAAGATACTCACACTGCACGGGCACAATAACCTTGTTGGCGGCGGTAAGGGCGTTGATCGTCAAAAGTCCGAGGCTCGGCGGCGTGTCGATGCAGATGAAGTCGTAGTCCTCCATGATCGGCTCGAACGCCTTCTGCAGCGAACGCTCGCGACCGATCATCGTCGACATCGCGATCTCCGCGCCGGCCAGGTCGATCGAGGCGCACGCCACGTCGATCTCGCGCTTGCGAATCACCTCTCTGATCGTGGCGCGCTGAGTGAGCACGTCGTACATCGACAGCTCCAGCGTGTCGGGGTCGATGCCCTGGGACATCGTCAGGTTGCCCTGCGGGTCCATGTCGACGCAGAGAACGCGATGACCCTCCTCCGCGAATGCGGCGGCAAGGTTGAGCGTCGTTGTTGTCTTTGCCACCCCGCCCTTCTGATTGGCGAACGCGATGACCTTGGCCCGTGCAGTCACGGCAGGCTCCGATGGTCGAGTTTGGAAAGCCGTCGAGCTTCGGTATTCGCACGGCTATCAGCGATTCCTGCACTGTTGATGGGGATTGCTGCGTGCCCGTCGGTACCCGCCGGTACGTGCCACGTCCGCTCGGCCGTGGCGCGGGCGTGCCCCTACGATCCCCGGTGCCACCACGTCACATGCCATGGAGAGCGCCTGAAGGGGAAGCAGGTGTGCGTGTGCGTGGGCGCCGGCGGGGTCGGCAAGACCACCGTCTCGGCGGCGCTCGGGGCTCGGGCTGGCGATGCGCGGCAAGAAGGTGGTGGTCGTCAGCATCGATCCGGCCAAGCGACTTGCGGGCGCGCTGGGCTTGCGCGAGCTTCCGGGCGAGCCGCACCGGATCGAGCCGCACACGCTCGCCGAGCACGGCGTGCAGGCAGAGCGGCGAGCTGTGGGCGATGATGCTCGACTCCAAGCGCACGTTCGACGATTTGATCGCGCGCCTGGCTCCCGACGAGCGCGCGCGCGATGAGGTCCTCTCGAACCGCATCTACCGCGAGCTGTCCTCCGCCGTGGCCGGCTCCCAGGAGTTCACGGCTGTGGCGAAGCTGTTCGAGCTGCACCGCGACGCGATGCTGGGACGCGATCGTGCTCGACACCCCTCCCTCGCGCGATGCGCTCGACTTCCTCGACGCGCCCGACCGCCTGACGCGATTCCTGGAGGGTCGCGCACTGAAGGTGTTGCTCTCGCCTGGCGGCGTCACGCGCGGCCTGCTCGGGCGTGGTGCGGGCTTGATGTTCGCGGTGTTTGCCCGCGTCACAGGCGTCAACCTGCTCGGCGAGCTATCGGGATTCTTCGGCTCGCTCGCCGTCGCTCACCGACGGCTTTCGCGAGCGTGCACGAGGCGTCGAGCAGTTGTTGCGCGATCCGCACACGGGCTTTTTGATCGTCGACCTCACCCGAGCACGAGCCGGCGCGGGAGGCGGTGTTCCTGCACGCTCAGCTCGCGCGCGAGAAGATGGGCTTCGACGGTTTGATCGTCAACCGCGTGCACGACCGCGGATCTCGACGGGCACACCCCCGAGCAGGTCACGCAGCTGCTCTCAGAGCGAGCTCGGGGCTTAGCTTGCCGCGCGGGTGGCCGAGAACCTGGCCGACTTCGACGTGCTCGCCACAGCGCGACCGCGACGAGCGTCGCTGAGACTTTCGCGAGGCGCTTGGCGAACCCGACCCGCTGCTCGTGCCTCACCTAGACGGCGACGTGCAGGACCTCGGAGGCCTCGCCGCCGTCGCCGAGCACCTCTACGGCTGACGAGGTCTCGGGACCTCCGACATGGTCCTCGCTCGGCTCCTCGCCGGACAGCAGCAGCTCGTCGGCAAGCGACCCGAGATCGGCCGGAAGGTGATTGCAGACCACGTCGCGCAACAGCGCGCGCAGGTGGTCTGAGAGCTCGCGCGCCAGCGCGAGATCGCGCGCGTGCTCCACAGCCTTGCCGGCGATCGTCTTGCGCTCGAGCGCGATTGCCTTCAGCGTGCGCTCCGCAAGCGCGGCGCGTGCTCGGGCGTCGCACACAGCGCCGCCAGGCGCCCGGCGAGCAAGCCGTCGGGCGCGCCTGCGGGCTCGAGCTCGGAGGGCGCCGCGAGCAATGCGCGCAGGGCAAGCAGATGATCGCTGATCCCTCGTACTCGCAGGCGCGATCGCAGCCCAGCTCGAAGCGCCGCAGCGCCCACGCGATCTCGTTGCCGTGCGGGGCGCGGCGGGAGACGAGATTGCAGAACGCGCGCAGCTCATCCTCCTGCTCGGCGGTCACAACAGCATGCCGTGAGGGCTGCCGCCCTGCCGAGCGAGAACGTCGCCCAAGGAGCCGAGCCGGTTCGCGTCCAGGCGAGCGCGCCCAGCGCGATGCGGCCGTCGCCGAACAGCCGCAGCGCGCGCAACAGCTCGCGCACGACATCTTCGCCCTGGGCGATCGCCGCGCGGGGATCGGCGACTTGGGCGCTGAACACGACGAGCAGGTGCTCGTCGCCATCGGCGCCCGCGCGCATCGCCTGCTCGGGCGCGCCCTGCAGGGCGTCGGGATGGGCGATCAACAGGCCGCGCGCCAGCGCCAGCTCCAGGAGGCGATCGTCGAGCCGTGCAAGGTCGCCACGAGCGTGACTTCACCCGCCGCGGCAAACGTCGAGCCGTCCAGGCGCTCGAAAGCGCGATCAAGCGCTGCTCGGGTCTCGAGCGTCGAAGTCGGTCTGCTGGTCGAAGACCTCCTGCAGCAGCACCAGCAACGCGGCGTCAGCGCGAGCGCGAGCGCCGTGACCGGCCGGGTTTCCACCGCACGCGATCAGATAGCGGTCGAGCGCCTCGAAACCCTCGAGCAGATCGGCGGCGGCGGGATAGGCGTGCAGACGGCGCAGCTCGGGGAAGCGCTCGGCGATGAACTCGCCGGTGAGCGGGCGATAGCTGTAAAGAGGTGCCGCGCCACGGCCGCGACCGGAGTGCGAGGCCAGCTCGAACGGCACCTCCTGGCCGGCAAGCACGTCCGCGTGCAGCCGTGCGGCGGCCTGAGCGATGAACTCGGCGAGGGCCGCTTGCAACTGGAGGGAGCGCACGATTGGCTGACTTTCGCCGCACGCCGTAGGGCTCCTGCTCGGCGCAGGGCGCGTTGCGCGATGCCAATACGCGCGGATTCAGCTCAGGTCAGTGTGGCAAGCATCATCCGGACCCATGTCTCGACCAACGCCTCATCGTTAACCGGGGCTGGGATGCCAAGGACATCTCCCAGCAAGCGAGAGGAGAGCAGCGAACCGAGTCCGACGGCCGCGATCGCGGTCGCCTCCTCTTGAGCGACCGGACGTTCCGCGCGTTCTCCGATCCAGATGGCAAAACCGGTGAACGTCGAGTTCACGAGCTGGTCAACCGCAGTCGTCAACAGTTGCGGGCGGTTGCGCGCTTCGGAGGAGAGGATGCGTAGCAGCTCGGACTCGCTGTCGAGCTCGGCGAGAATGTAGCGGGCGGTCAGAGTCAGCTCAGCCCTTAGATCTCCGAGTGGCGTGAGCACGCGGCGGATCTCCCGTAGTGCGTCGAGTCGCGCAAGCCGGCGTTCGATGCCGGCCGCGAGCACCGCTTCCTTGCTTGAGAAATGGTGGTAGAGGCCACCCGCACCCGGGGTCAGCCCAGCGGCCGCTTCGATCTTGGCGATGCTGGTGCCAGCGTAGCCATGCCGGCTGAACAGACGCATGGCTTCGTCAACGATGCGTTCGCGGGTCGTGCTTGACATAGGCTCAACTAAGTATACACTTAGTTGAAGTCAGTAGACGATGACAAGGAGATGTTTTGGTGTCCGATGCTCGATTCCCTCCAAGCGCAGATGACGCGACCCCGAAAGGCGATGGCATCGGTCGGGGGCGGTTGCGACGCACAGCTCCGCTGGCGGCCCTGACCGCGCGCACCGCCGGAGAGGCGGTCGTGGTCGAGCTGCGCAGCAAGCTCACGGGTGCAGACAGCAGCAAGTTCCACGCCCGCACAGCGGAGCGCTACACGAAGCTACTCGGCCGCTCCAAGGGCGCCCTGATGAAGGCCGGACAGATGCTCTCGCTCGTCTCGCTCGGCCCAGTGGTGGGGGAAGAGTTCCAATCGACCTATCAGGCGGCGCTGACACGACTGCGCAACGACGCACCGCCGATGGCCCCCGAACTTGCACGCGAAGTGCTGGAGCACGAGCTTGGCAGGGCTACGGAGAGCGCGTTTGCGGAGTTCGACTGGGTGCCGCTGGCGGCAGCCTCGATCGGCCAGGTGCACCGAGCTCGACTGCACGACGGTCGCGCCCTTGCGGTAAAGATCCAGTACCCCGGTGTGGCTGCGGCGATTCAAGCGGACCTGAAGAACACCGAGCTGCTCGTCACATTCCTGGGATTGATCAGCGGCCTATCCCCGAAGAAACTGAGCCTCGACCTCAAGGGCGCAGCGCAGGAGATTGGCGAACGTATTGAGGAGGAGCTCGATTACCGGCTCGAGGCGACCAATCAGAGAGAGTTCGCCGAGCTATACCGCGGGCATCCGTTCATCCACGTCCCAGAGGTGGTAGACGAGCTTTGCACGGATCGGATACTTACCCAAGAGCTCGTGCGGGGCATGTCCTGGAGCGAAGCGCTTACCGCCGATCAGGAGCTGCGGGACAACTGGGCCGAGGCGATCCACCGCTTCCTCTACGGCGCCTATCACTACCACCGCGTGTTCAATGCCGACCCGCACCCCGGCAACTACCTCTTTCACGACGACGGGAGCGTGAGCTTTCTCGACTTCGGCTGCGTCAAGCGATTTCGCCACGAGCAGGTCGATTCGCTGAATTTGGTTATGCGCGAATGCTTGAGAGGCGACGTGGAGCAGACATGGCGAGTCAGTGTGGAGGGCGGGTTCTTCCAGCCATCGGGCTCGCTGACCCCTCAGGAAGCTTTCGAATATTGGCGCGAGCCGATCGAGATGTACTGGGGAGAGCAACCCTTCACAGTCACCCCCGAGTATGTGGCCAAACTGATCGAGCTGCGCTATTCGCCTACCAGCCGCCTGGCAAATGCGTTTTGCCATCTGTCGTCTCCGCCCGAATACACCGTGATGAGCCGAATCGACATCGGTGTGATGTCGTTGATTTCCGAGCTGCGTGGAACAAATTATTGGAGGACCATCGCCGTCGAGTATTTCGAGGACGCCGACCCCGCAACTCCGATGGGCAAGCTCGACCGCGCCTACCGCGAAGAGCGACAGGCGGTGAGCAGCCATGCCTGACTGGACTGCCTGGCCATTCCCCACAGACGATCCTTATCCTGCCTACCACGCGACGCGGGAGCGGGCGCCCGTCCAATGGAACGAGCGACTTGGCGCCCATCTCGTGCTGTCGAACGAGCACGCGACGGCTGTATTGCGTGACCCGAGGTGGAGTTCGGATCCCAGCAACAGCCCCCAAATGCTTGCGTCCATGGGCGAAGAAGGATTCGCTCCGGGCCTTTGGAGCAAGTCGCTGTTGACGAGCGATCCACCAACCCACACGCGGTTGAGGACCGCTGTGAACCGCTTCTTCACTCCGCGAGCGGTGCGCGGCATCCAGCAACGCGTCGCTGCTACCGTCGACAGCGCATTTGCGCCGCTCGCCGATGGAGAGTCGGTCGAGTTGATGAGCGAGCTCGCCTACCCGATTCCCCTCGCGGTGATCGCCGAGCTGTTCGACGTCGGCCTCGAGGGCGCTGAACTTCTGAGCTCCGAGACCCCGACGCTCGCGCGAATGCTTGAGCTGGACCCGACTCCCGCCGAGCTCGAGGAGATCGGCACGGCGGCGATGACGGTGATGCTGTTCCTCGTGCCGATCGTCGCACAGCGACGACTCGATCCGGGCGAGGATCTGTTGAGCGCACTGATCCATCCGCCCGACGGCGGCGTGACGCTCGAGACAGACGAGATCATCACCATGTGCTTGCTGTTGCTTGCCGCTGGCCACGAGACAACCGCGAACCTGATCGGCAACGGCACGCTCGCGCTGTTCGAGCATCCTGACCAGCTCGACTGGCTAGCGCGCCATCCCGAGCTCTCGATGCAAGCGGTTGACGAGCTGCTGCGCTATGACAGTCCTGTCCAGGTGGCCTCTCGCGTCGCTCTATCGGACCTCGCGCTAGACGGAAGCCAAGTGCTGGCCGGACAGCAGGCGCTGATCGTGCTCGGCGCCGCCAACCGCGACCCCGCACAGTGTCCGGACCCCGACCGGTTGGACCTGACCCGTACTCGATCTTCCCACCTCGCGTTTGGCAACGGCCCGCACTTCTGCGTTGGCGCCGGGCTTGCCCGACTGGAGGCCCAGGAGATGTTCAATCGGCTTGCGCGATCGGCATTGAGACCAAGGTCGGGCGGTTGGTCACACTGCCGGGATCACTCGCGGACCTTCCGGCGACTACGAAGCCTGCGCGTCGGAGACGGTCAGCCGCCCAGTGCGGAACCGGATATTCACGCTATAGCAACGGCGGGCTCGCCGCCGAGCACCGCTGAGACGGCGTCTTCGCAGCCGAGCCAGCGCTCGCCGTAGGAGCGCATGTCCTCGATCAACGGCAGCAGCGCGAGGCCCTTTTCGGTGAGCGCGTACTCGACGCGCGGGGGGACTTCGGCGAACGTGTGACGCTTAACGATGCCCTCGTCCTCGAGCGCCCGCAGACGCAGCGAGAGCGTACGCGGGCTGATCCCCGCCAGCGAGCGCTCCAGCTCGCAGAAGCGAGTGCGCCCCTCGGCCAAGTCGCGTATCAGCAGCAGCGTCCACTTGCCACACACCACCTCAGCGGTGCGACATACGGGACAAGTGTCGTCAACGGCCATTTCAACCGTTACTTTACCAACTGAAGTAGCGGAAGCGCGGGCACAGAGACGCCCGCTGACCTGCTCGCAAGCGACAAACGGACCGTTAACCGACCGAAACAGGCGGGCCAGGCGTGCCGTTTGTCGGTGCCGGCACGGCTAGTGCGGGCGACGGAGCGACCGGCTGAGGTGCCCCGCCAGGCTCTGGCGCGGTGCCACCCTCGCGCCGTGCCTGAGCTTGGGCGACATCCTCCATCGTGGTGCCCTTGCGCCCCTCGGCTTGCAACAGCAGCTTGAAGTCGTGCGGGCTGCTGGCCACCCGCAGCGCTTCCTCGATCGTGACACGACCGGCCTTGACGTGGTGGAAGAGGGCCTGATCGAAGGTCTGCATGCCGTAGTAGGCGCCGGCGGAGATCGCCTCGCCAAGCTGGCCAGTCTGGTCGGGGTCGACGATCATGTCGCGCACCCGGCCGGTCATGCGCAGGATCTCGCACACTGCCACGCGCCCACCGTTTGCCCCGGGCACGAGCCGCTGGGAGATGACGCCCCTGATCGTGCCGGCGATCATCGAGCGGGCCTGGTTGTGCTGGTGGGGCGGGAAGAAGTCGAGCAGGCGGTTGATCGACTCTGGGGCGTCCACGGTGTGGACGGTGGAGAGCACGAGGTGGCCGGTCTCGGCGGCTGACAGCGCGGTGCGCACCGTCTCCTCGTCGCGCATCTCCCCCACGAGGATCACATCCGGGTCCTGGCGCAGCACGCGACGCAGACGCACGCTCGAAGGACTTCGTGTCCATGCCGACTTCGCGCTGGTTGATGACCGAGCGCTTGTCGCTGTGCACGAACTCGATCGGATCCTCGATCGTGACGATGTGCTTGTTCATCGTCACGTTCATGTGGTCGATCATCGCCGCAAGCGTTGTCGACTTGCCCGAGCCGGTGGTGCCGGTGAGCAGGATGATCCCGCGCTCTTCCTCGGCGAGGTCGCGCACGACAGGCGGCAGCGAAAGCTCGTCGATCGTGGAGATCTTGGTGGGGATCGCACGACAGGCAAGCGAGATCAGGCCGCGCTGGCGAAACGCGTTGACGCGAAAGCGTGCGACTTCGGCGATTTCAAAGGAGAAGTCGACCTCGTGCTCCTCGGCGAACTCCTTCAGCTTGATCTGGTCGTTGAGCAGCTCGTGCAGTGCGTGTTCGGTGTCCTCCGCGCTAAGCGGCTGCGCTGCTCTGGTCGGGGCCGAGCACGCCCTGCACGCGATACAGCGGCGGCGAGTCGACCTTCAGGTGCAGGTCGGAGCCATCGCTGGCCACGAGCTTGCGCAGCGCTGCGTGCACGTCGAACATGCACACTGCATCGGCTGAGGCATGCTGGAGCTTGAGCGTTTGACAGCGCTGCACGTCGCGGAGCTTCTGTGCCTCCGCGAGACTTTGCAGCTTCTTCAAAGACTGGTTCTCGATCTGGCGGATGCGCTCGCGGGTGACGTTGAACGTGCGCCCAACCTCATCCAGCGTGCGGGGATGCTCGCCGCCGAGCCCGTAGCGCAGCTCCAGCACGCGACGCTCGCGGTAGGAGAGGTTCTCCAAGGCCTCGCGCAGCGCCTCCTTGGTGAGGATCTCCGCGGCGCGCTCATACGGCGACTCGGCGCGCTCGTCGGCGATGAACTGGCCGAACTCGGACTCCTCCTCGTCGCCGACCGGCTTCTCCAGCGACACAGGAGCCTGAGCGGAGCGCTTGATCGAGTCGACCTCTTCGGGGTCGATCCCGGTGACCTCGGCGATCTCATCCGCGGTGGGCTCGCGGCCGAGCTCGGTTACAAGCTTGCGCTCGGCACGGCCGATCTTGTTGAGCTTCTCCACGACATGCACGGGGATGCGGATCGTGCGCGCCTTGTCGGCGAGCGCGCGGGCGATCGCCTGGCGGATCCACCAGGTGGCGTAGGTGGAGAACTTGAAGCCCTTGCGGTAGTCGAACTTCTCGGCGGCCGCTAACCAGCCCGAGCGTGCCCTCCTGGATCAGGTCGAGGAACGGCAGGCCCTGGTTGCGGTAGTTCTTGGCGATCGAGACGACCAGGCGCAGGTTGGACTCGACCATCTTCTGCTTGGCGTCGAGGTCGCCGCGCTCGATGCGCTTGGCGAGATCGACCTCCTCCTGGGCGGTGAGCAGGCGCACCTTGCCGATGTCCTTGAGGAACAGCTGCAAGCGAGTCGGTCGTCATGTCCGGCTTGAGATCAAGCGCGGTCTTGGCCTTGCGCCGTCCGCGCTTGTCGGGCGCGCGTTCGACCTGAGAGCCGGCGGCCGTGGCCGGATCGATGTCCTCGACGAGCTCGATCTCCGATTTCTCGAGGTAGCCGTGCAGCTCCTCGACGTCGGACTCGTCCAGATCGAGATCGGAGGTCGCGGTGGATATCTCGGCGAACGTGAGCACTCCCACCTGCTGCCCCTTGGTCAGCAGGTTCTTGACCTCTTCCAGCTCTTGCAGTTCCACCACTGACATGCTTTTTCCCGTTTCCGTCGTGAGGCTCCCCGAGGGCGCAGGACCCGCCGACGGGACCCCCTCGGAGTGCTGTTCGAGGACTACCTTAGCCGGGGATGTGGCCGAAACCCTCCCGACAGTACAACTCAGATGTACGCGACTATCCTAACGCCTCTCGACACATGTCACGGCGAAAAATCGCGCACGATGGGCTCCGCGAGCCGAAACCGATCCGCGGCGGGGACGCCCCCCGCGTGCACGCGGGGGGCAGGTGCGCGATGATTGCAGCGCGATGAGCGCCGATGAGAACCGCAACGGACGCGAGGTCGACTCGATCCCCGAGGGCGGGATCCTGGCTGCGCTGCCGCGAGCAAGACCGCAACGCGCAAGCGCGCGCAGGACGGCCGCCCGGAGCGGCGCGGCGACCAGGACGGAAGTGCAGACGCCGCGCGACCGCTGCGACCAAGCCGGCCTCGCAGCAGCCGCCGCGACGAAACCGACGGCCAGCAAGAAGTCGGCCGCCACTGAGAAACCCACTGGCGTCAAGCGGCCCGCGAAGGCCAAGAAGCAGGCCGAGACCAAGCGACGCGTCCCCAGGCCGAGTCGCAAAGCCGACCGAGCCGCCGGCTCCCAAGCAGGGCTATGAGCCGGAGGAGGAGGTTGAGTTGGGCGCAACCGTGCATCCGCCGAGTGGCGCGGAGCTGGTGGAGTCGGTGGCGGACATCGTGGGCGAGCTGGCCGGCTCGGGTCTTGCGGCGGGCGGGCGCCTGTTGAAGGACGTTTTTTCGCTGTTGCGCCGCCCCTAGAACCTTCCGAGGACGGGCTTGTATACTGCCGCGAACGCCGAGTTCTCGCGACCCAGGTTGCGAGGAGCGGGGGACCCAATGCGAGCCACAGAGGCTCGCGGGGGCGAATCGGCCTGAGTAGGCCGTAGCGCGGAAGTGTCGCGCGAGCCCGTCAGCTCACCCCGTAGGCGTCGAGAACAGATGAATCGAACGCTTGCGAACAAGACGCTGCTCGCTGTCGCCACCGCGCTCCTGTGCACGGTTGCGCAAGCCCCTGCCGCATTGGCGACAAGCGCTGCCGCGTCGAGCAGCGGCGGGGCCAGCGCACCAAGCACCACGCCCACCACGCCAAGCACCAAGCCGCAGGTAGCGACTTGGTTTGGACCGGGCTTCTACGGCAAGCAGACGGCGTGCGGACAGACGATGAGCCCGGTGATCGTGGGCGTGGCCAATCGGCACATTGCCGTGCGGGACGCTGGTACTCGTCAACTACAAGGGCCACCGGCTGACGGTGCCGGTGATCGACCGCGGGCCTTACGCACATGGCGCCACATGGGATCTCACGTGGGGCGCGGCGAGCGCACTGACGATCACTGAGACAGTGCGCGTGAAGACCAAGGTCGTGGGCAGCGCACCGAACAACCCGCTGTTGGGTGTGCCCGCCGAAGCGCTGCCGAGCCCCGAAGCGGTGGCCAGCGGCGGCACCTCCCCGGCTACCTGATTCAGCTCACAGCCGGCGGGTCGGTGTGGACGATCGAGCGCCCGGTGGCGCGCGCCGAGTAGACGCCCAGATCCGCACGCGCCGCCAGAGCGGGCGCCTCGGTACCGTCCTCGGGACACACGGCGATCCCGATCGCCACCTCCATCGGCACACCCCTGTGGTTGGCGGAGGTACGCACCAGCCTCGCCAGGCGCTCGGCGAGCATCCGTGCGCCGGTGCCGTTGGTCTCCGGTGCCACCAGCCAGTAGCGTCCGCGAGTCTCGCGGGAGAGTCGTCGGTGGCGCGCATCCCGCGGCCGAGCGCACTCTCGACCTGGGCCACGAGGCCATGCAGGTCGTGTGGGGTCTCTGCGCGCTCCAACGCGCCACGTCCACGATCTCAACGAGCAGCACCGCAAACGGGAGCCCGTCCTGCGCGTGGCGTGCGAGCAGCCGTCCGACCGAGGAGACCCACGCGGAGGGCCCTTCCTCGCGGCGCACGTCGTCGGATCTCGATCTCAGGCTGGATCGGATCGGTTGGACGGCCAGCGAGCGGCTCGGAGGGAGCGTCGGGCTCGCGTTCGTCGACGAGCTTGGTGAACGTGTAGTCGCCGGCACGCGTGGGGATCGGCTGCACGGCAACTAGAGACGGAGGCTCGGGCCGCGAAAGGGCGGACTCCGAGGGGGCCGGCGGAGTGCGACGCTCGATCCCGGGTGGCCTGGATGTATCGCCGACGGGCGCAGCGCCGCCGAATGCACTTGAACCGCGAGGGCCATCGGTTGAGCGTCGCGCGTCGGCGCCGCTGGAGACACCTGTGGAGGCAGGCGCGACGGCAGAGGCAGGCGCGACTGGTGCGCGACGAGCCGGGACGGCGGAGGTCGGCGTGACAGCAGAGGTGGGCGTGACGGCCGATTCGGAAGAGGCCTCAGAAGACGCTCCAGCGGATCGGTCTGCGGTCGGAGAGACAGCGGTGACGAGCAGCGCAACCGTCGAGGACACCGCGGCAAGCCGCTCGGAGAGCTCCCTGACACGCTCCTCGCTCGGGTTTCGCAGCTCGTCGTGGAGCGACTCCCACAGCGCGTCGCAAAGCTGCTGTGCGGCACGCGCGGCGCGCTTCAAGCGCTCGGTGTCACCCTGCTCGGCCGGCACTCGGTCTCCGTGGTCTCCAGGCTGGTCTCTCACAGAAGGTTGATATCACCAGTGAAGGACACGACGCGGGCTCATCGACAATTCCGTGCGCCCGCTTGACATGGGCGAGGATCTGAGAAGTGGCAGCGTCAAATTGGGGGCTAGGCGAGTTCATCGGGTCGAGATCGTGGGCGACATAGTGTCGCGTATAGCCTTGGAGGATGAGTCGCAAGCCGAAGATCGCGACGATCGCAGAGCTCGAGGATCACACCTCCGAAGATAAGCAAAGTGGCGCGATGCGCTCGGTGCAGACGGCCGAGGTGACACTGCCGGAGGCGAGGTTGCGCGAGCTTTGGACGCCAATGCACATGGAGCGTCTGGCGCGCACCTACTGGCGCTTTCTCACACGCGTGACGCTGGGGCTGGTGCGAGTTGCGTACAGCGACACCGAGCGCTCGGTGGTGCTGCTCGCGCGTCCCTTGAAGCTGCTGACGTTCGGCGCGCCCGAATACGAGCTGGACGGCGAGCACGGACTAGTGCGCTGGCGGATCGAGCGGGGCATCCTGCTGGCGAGGAGTGGACGCGGTGCGCACGGGCACCTGCAGATCGACGTGCGTCGCCTACCGGAGAGGCATGCCGGCGAGGCGCGGCTGCACGCGGAGGTGGAAGTCGCCAATTTCCATCCCGCGATCGCGTCGGGGTTCGGGATGCACGTGTACAACGCCACGCAGGCGCGCATCCACGTGTTCGTGACACACGGCTTCCTGCGTTCGCTGGCACGGCTGGACCTGGCCGAGTCGAAGACCGGCAGCCTCGCGGCCTGACGGCGTGCGCCGGCGAACCGGCGCTCTCACCCCGAGTGCCTACCCGAAGCGCCCTTCGCCCCCAAGCGCACGCAGCTTGGCGCGGTCGTGAGTGGCCCTGACGCGCCGCACGGTGCCCGAGCGCGAGCGCGTGACCAGCGATTCGGTGGTGGCGCCGCCCACGGAGGGATAGCGCACGCCCTGCAGCACGTCGCCGTCGGTGATGCCGGTGGCCGAGAAGAACACATCGTCGCCGGCGACGAGATCGTCGCGGGTGAGCACGCGCTGCAGGTCATAGCCGGCCTCCAGCGCCGCACTGCGCTCGGTCTCGTCGCGCGGCCACAACCGTCCGAGCAGCTGCCCGCCGAGGCACTTGATGGCCGCGGCCGAAATGACGCCCTCGGGGGTGCCGCCGATGCCCCACAGGAGATCCACCGGGGAGCGCTCGGTGACGGCCAGCAGCGAGGCGGACACGTCGCCGTGGGGGATCAGGCGCACGCGCGCGCCGGCCTCACGGATCTCGCGAACCGCCGTCTCGTGGCGGGGGCGGTCGAGCACGACGACGATCACGTCGCCGATCGGCTGGCCCTTGCGCTCGGCGATCAGCCGCACGGTCTCGGCCAGCGGACGGTCGAGGTCGAGCAGATCGGCGATCTCCGGGCGACCGGCCATCTTTTCCATGTACACGCACGGACCGGGGTCGAACATGGCGCCCTTGCTGGCCAGCGCGATCACGGCAAGCGCCGACGGCATGCCGTGAGCGGCGAGCGTGGTGCCCTCGAGCGGATCGACCGCGATGTCCACCTCCGGCGGCGAGCCGTCGCCGATGCGCTCGCCGTTGTAGAGCATCGGCGCCTCGTCCTTCTCCCCCTCGCCGATCACCACGGTGCCGTCCATCGCGACGGAGTGCAGCGCATAGCGCATGCCGTCCACGGCGGCCTGGTCGGCGGCCTCCTTGTCGCCTCGACCGACCAGCGGAGCGGCGGCGAGCGCGGCAAACTCGGTGACGCGCACGAGCTCGAGCGCGAGGTTGCGGTCGGGACGCGTGGGTGTGTCGGGGCTCATCGAAACGAAAACCTACACGAGCAGGCTAGGATGCCGAGGATGACCGAGATCGGATTCGTCGGGCTGGGGAAGATGGGCGGCAACATGGTGCATCGCATCCGCCGCGATTCCGAGCACGAGATTGTGGCGTTCGATTTCGACAAGGGCGCCGTGGCGGGCGCCGTGAAGAACGGCGCGCGCGGCGCCGGCTCGCTTGCGGACCTCGTCAAAAAGCTCGAGGCGCCGAGAATCGTGTGGATCATGGTGCCGGCCGGCGATCCCACCCAGCAGACGGTGGACAAGCTGGCGAAGCTGCTCGAGAAGGGCGACACGATCGTCGACGGCGGCAACTCGAAGTGGACCGATGACAAGCGCCGCTCCAAGGAATTGGCAAAGCTCGGCATCCGCTATGTGGACGTGGGCGTGTCGGGCGGCGTGTGGGGAATCGACGTGGGCTACTGCATGATGGTGGGCGGCCCGCCGCCGGCGGTGAAGGGTCTGTCGCCGATCCTCGACGTGCTTGCACCGGCCACCTCCCAGGACAGCGTGAAGGCGATCGGCGAGCGCGGCTGGATGCACTTCGGCCCGTCCGGCGCTGGGCACTACGTGAAGATGGTGCACAACGGCGTGGAGTACGGGCTGATGCAGGCCTACGCCGAGGGCTTCGACGTGTTCGACAAGTCCGAGTATGAGCTTGACAACGCGAAGATCGCGCACCTGTGGAACCAGGGGTCGGTGGTGCGCTCGTGGCTGTGCGAACTGGCCGCGCGCGCGTTTGAAGCCGACGGCAACGAATTGCAGGCGATCGAAGGCTTCACCGAGGACTCGGGCGAGGGGCGCTGGACGATCGAGGACGCGACCGCCAAAGACGTGCCGACGCCGGTGATCACCGCGTCGCTATACGAGCGGCTGAGCTCGCGCGGTAACGGCGAATTCGCCCACCGCGTGCTGGCGGCGCTGCGCAACCAGTTCGGCGGCCACGCGGTCAAGGTCAACTCGGGAGCCGCGCAGACGGCTAGGACCGCCGGAAAGACCACGGGTCGCGGCACACCTGCGGGGCGCGCCAAGCAGGGCTCGAAGCAGACCGGGAAGCGCCGGTAGGCATCGATGGCGGCCGTCGCGACGACCGCACCGCAGGAGAATCCGCTTGTCGCCGGCCTGGAGCGTTTGCCGGTCGCCCCCACGACACTGGTGATCTTCGGCGCCACGGGTGACCTGGCCAAGCGCAAGCTGTTGCCGGCGCTGTACAACCTCGCCTGCGACGGAGCGCTGCCCGAACGCTTTCATCTCGTGGGCGTGTCGCGCGCGGAGAAGGAGCACTCCGACTACCGCGACGAGTGCGAGCAGGCGATTCGCGCGTTCTCGCGGCGCGCACCGGATGAGAACGTGCTGAAGCGATTGCTCGAGCACGTGAAGTACGTGCCCGGCACGTTTGACGATCCTTCGGTGTACACACGGCTGGAGAAGGTGCTCGACCGCTTCGACGAGCACGATGGCGAGAACCTGAACAGGGCGTTCTACCTGTCGACCGCGCCCTCCTTCTTCCCGGTGATCGTGGAGGCGCTCGGCAAGCAGGGGCTCGACCACCGCGAGGGCGCCGACGTGCGCACGATCATCGAGAAGCCGTTCGGCACCTCGCTGGCGGAGGCGCGCGAGCTCAATCAGCGCGTGCTGGGCGTGTTCGAGGAGCAGCAGGTGTTCCGCATCGACCATTACCTGGGCAAGGAGACGGTGCAGAACATGATGGCGTTCCGTTTCGCCAACGGCATGTTCGAGCCGCTGTGGAACCGCAACTACATCGACCAGGTGCAGATCACCGCCGCCGAGGACATCGGGATCGGCACCCGCGCGGGCTACTACGACAACGCGGGGGCGCTGCGCGACTTGATCCAGAACCACATGCTGCAGTTGCTGTGCCACGTGGCGATGGAGCCACCGGTGAGCTTCACCGCCGATGAGGTGCGCAACGAGAAGGTGAAGGTGCTGCAGTCGATCCCCCAGCCGCTGGAGCGCGACATACGCCGAGATGGCGGTGCGGGCCCAGTACCGGCTGGGCACGCCGGCGGTGAGGACGTGCAGGGCTACCTGGAAGAGCCGGGCATCGGGACGGATTCGATCACGGAGACGTTCGCGGCACTGCGCCTGGAAGTGGACAACTGGCGCTGGGCGGGGGTGCCGTTCTACCTGCGCACCGGCAAGCGCCTGGCGCGCAAAGTGACCGAGATCGCGGTGACATTGAAGCCCGTGCCCCATCTCGCGTTCGACCAGGGCGGCTCGCTGGGGGTGCTGCCCAACCAGTTGATCCTCACGTTGCAGCCCAACGAGGGCGTGTCGTTGCGTCTGGGAGCGAAGATCCCCGGCTCGCGCATGGTGATTCGCCCGGTGCACATGGAGTTTCTCTACGGCACCGCCTTCCTCTCGCAATCGCCGGAGGCGTACGAGCGCTTGATCACCGACGCAATGCGAGGCGACGCGACGCTGTTCACGCGCGACGACGAGGTCGAGGCGCAATGGCGCATCTGCGACCCGATCCTGAATGCCTGGTCTGAGACGCCGGGACCGCTGCCGCAGTACGAGGCGGGCTCACAGGGACCTGAGGAGGCACAGAGATCCTGTGCGACGACCAGGCGTGGCGCGCGATCTGATGGGACCTAGCAGGAGCGTTCTCCCCCTTCGCGACCCGCTGCACCTCACCATCGCCACATTCGATCCGCCCAATCCGATGAGCTCCACCAGCCGGATGCGGTGTGGAGCGAGGAAGGGACCACCCCAGACGCGATCGAAGCGGCACTGCGCAGATTGGTCAACCAGCGGCACACCGAGAACGGAGCGTTCGCGCCCGCGCGCGCACTGAACATGATCGCGTTCGTGGACAGCGCCTTCTCGGCGAAATCGCCAACCGCCTGCGCGGCGTGGGCCGCTATCACGCGTCGCGCATGGTCGTGTTCTCCTACGAGCCCGATCGCACCCTCTGGATGCACGCGTAATCGTGACCGCCGACCGCGAGCCCGGCGAGGGAGAGCTGGGGTTGCTGCGCGAGAACGTGTATCGTCGAGATCGGCGAGCGTCATCTCGATGATCTCGTGACGATCGCCGACCCGCTGGTGGTGACCGATCTGGCGACGCTTCTGTGGTCGCCCCATGGGCACCAGGAGGCGGTCGACGCATTGCTGGAGCTCTCGCAGGCGGTGCTCGTGGACTCGGTGGAGGACCCGTCGTTCGGCGACGCGATGCGGCGCGCGTGCGAGCTCGGGCGGCGCGCGTACGTGGTCGACCTGGCATGGCTGCGAAGCACTCCGTGGCGCGAGCGGGTGGCCTCGGCATTCGATCCCCCGGCGATGCGCGCGGAGCTTGCGCGAGTCGAGTCAATCACGGTGCGCCACCATCGCGAGTCGACCGCGGCGGCGCTCTTGATCGTGGGCTGGCTGGCGTCGCGACTCGGCTGGGAGATGCAGCCGTTGCGGGCCAACGGTCGCACGCTCGCGGGCGTGGCCATGGCCAAGGCGGACTGGTCCACCGGCGGGAGCGGCGCACCCCTCGAGACGGCGGATGTCGAGGGCCGCACGATCTCGATCCGACTGGAGCAGGCGCCGGAACTGGATGTGCGCGGCCTTCAGAGCGTCGCGATCTCCACCTCCTCGGGTCGACGCCTGGGACTGCGCCGCGGCGAGGGCGGGTTGCGCGCGCGCAGCCGCGACGAGCAAGGACGCGAACGCGAATGGACGATCCTTGGCGCCTCGCGTGGAGAGGGCGGGATTCTCGGCGAGGGGATTCGCCAGGCGCTGCTTCGCGACCCCACCTATGGACCGGCCCTGCAAGCGGCCGAGACGATGACCCCCTGACCTTCTACAGTTATCGGGCGAAGCTATGGCCATGATCGCGTCCCGCGACCCCATCGCTCCCCCACACCCCCTCCCAGCCGATCGGGAGGAGGCGCTGGCGGCGCTCGACACCGCCAGAGAGCAGACGCTCGCACTGGTCGGTCATCTGAGCGAGGACACATTGAGCCAGGTGCTCTCGCCGATCATGAGCCCGCTCGTGTGGGATCTCGCGCACATCGCCGCATACGAGGACCTATGGCTCGCCCACCGCTACGGCGGGCTGCCGCTGCTGAGACCGGACCTCGCGGAGCTGTACGACGCGTTTGAGACACCACGCTCGGTGCGGGGCGAGGTCGAGCTGCTCGACCCCGAGCAGGCACGCGAGTATCTGCGCGACGTGCGCGCACGCAGCGTCCAGGCGCTCGACGCACGCGGCGTGGGTGACGGCACGATCTACGAGCTGGTGCTGCGCCACGAGCTGCAGCACACGGAGACGATGCGCCAGACGATGGCGCTCGCGGGCCTGCTGCCCGTCGGCGAGCCACATTTGGGACCGCTCACCGGCGAGGACACCCTCGCGAGCGCAAGCGAGTGGATCGACGTGCCGGCGGGACCGTTTGAGATGGGCGCCGGCCCCGAGGGATTCGCCTATGACAACGAGCGACCGCGCCACACCGTCGAGCCGCCCGCTTTTCAGATCGCGCGCCGGCCGGTGAGCAACGCGAGCTGGCTGAGCTTCAGCGAGGGCGGCGGATATGAGCGGCGCGAGTGGTGGTCGGAGGAAGGCTGGGCGTGGAAGCTCCAGCAGGACATCACCCACGACCCAAGCGTGGCAAGCGGACATCCCGACGCGCCCGTCTGCCACGTGAGCTGGTTCGAGGCGAACGCGTTCGCCACCGCGTCGGGAGCACGACTGCCGGACGAGACGGAGTGGGAGAAGGCGGCGAGCGACGGTGTCATCGACGGTGTGGGACAGGTGTGGGAGTGGACGGGCAGCCGCTTCGACGGCTACCCGGGATTCGTGGCGCATCCCTACCGCGAGTACTCGGAAGTGTTCTTCGCAGGCGACTACCGCGTGCTGCGCGGCGGCTCGTGGGCGACCAGCCCTCGCGTGGCCACCGTCACGTTTCGCAACTGGGACCATCCGATCCGCCGCCAGATCTTCGCCGGCGTGCGCCTGGCACGGGATGTGAGCCGATGGAGCCGGTAACCGACCCGCAGGAGCGCGATCACGATCGACTCCTACCTGCACGAGGGCCAGGAACGCTCGCTGGCCGACGACGTGCTCGACGGGCTCACGCGACCGTTCAAGGAGCTGCCGCCAAAGCACTTCTACGACGCCCGCGGAGCGGAGCTGTTCGACCGCATCTGCGAGCTGCCCGAGTACTACCCCACGCGCACCGAGCGCTCGATCCTGCAAGACACCGCCGCGCAGCTTGCGAGCACGACCGCCGCGAGCGAGCTCGTGGAGCTGGGCTCGGGCACGGCGGCCAAGACGCGAGTGTTGCTTGACGCGCTGCACAGCGCCGGCACGCTCAAGCTGTACATACCCGTGGACGTGACCGAGGACATGGTGCGCGACTGCGCACAGCGAGCTGACAAGCGAGTATCCGGGTCTGCGCGTGCACGGGGTGATCGGCGACTTCGAACGCCATCTCGACCGTGTGCCAGAGGCGCTGGGTCCACGCCTGGTCGTGTTTCTCGGCGGCACGATCGGCAACTTCCCACCCGGCAGCCGCCGGCGCTTCTTGCGCGAGATCTCAAAGCTGCTTGGCCCCGACGATCACCTGCTGATGGGCACCGACCTGGTGAAGGACCCGCAGGTGCTCACGCAGGCCTACGACGACGCGCAGGGGGTCACCGCCGAGTTCAACCGCAACCTGCTGTCGGTGCTCAACCGCGAGCTGCAGGCCGACTTCGACCCCGAGG
Source organism: uncultured Solirubrobacterales bacterium (assembly GCA_963715535.1). Taxonomy (GTDB): domain Bacteria; phylum Actinomycetota; class Thermoleophilia; order Solirubrobacterales; family Solirubrobacteraceae; genus Palsa-744. Next base: position 1,295,406 of record OY970251.1, read on the forward strand.
ACTTCGACCACGTGGCGCTGTTCAACCACGAGCACGAGTGGATCGAGATGCGCTTGCGTGCACGCCGCGAGCACACCACCACCGTGCGCGACCTCGACCTGTCTGTGCACTTCGAGCAGGGCGAGGAGATGCGCACCGAGATCAGCGCCAAGTTCACGCGCGAGCGCGTCGAGCAGGATCTCGCCGCCGCGCGCCTCGAGATCGTCAGCTGGCTGACCGATCCGCAGGAGCTGTTCGCCCTGACGCTCTCGCGCCCGTCGCGAAGCGCCACCGCCCAGCTCTGACAGCGGGAACGAACAGCAAACCCAAACACCGGCATCCACTCGCCACGCCCACCCCGGTAGTCTCCCCGCGCATGCGAATCCAGAGCAGCTCAGCAATCGTCGTCGGCGGCGCCTCGGGTCTCGGCGAGGCTACCGTGCGACGCCTGCACGAGCAGGGCGCGATCGTCACGATCGCCGACGTCAACGCCGAGAAGGGCACCGCGCTCGCCTCCGAGCTCGGCATCGAGTTCGTAGCCTGCGACGTGCGCGAGGAGGGCCAGGTGCAGGCGGCCGTAGAGCAGGCCGCGGCGGCGGATGGCGGGCTGCGCATCGCCGTGTGCTGCGCCGGCATCGGCTGGGCCCAGAAGCTTGCGGGCTCTCGCGGCCCGCACCCGCTGCTGCCGTTTGAGACCACCATCCAGATCAACCTGATCGGCACCTTCAACGTGCTGCGCTTCGCTGCCACAGCGATGATCGCCGCGGAGCCGCTGGAGGACGGCGAACGGGGCGTGTGCATCAACACCGCCTCGGTCGCGGCCTACGACGGGCAGGTTGGCCAGATCGCCTACTCGGCTTCCAAGGGAGGCATCGTGGGGATGACGCTGCCCGCCGCTCGCGACCTGCTCGAGCCAGGGCATCCGCGTCAACACGATCGCTCCCGGCCTGTTCGACACGCCGCTGCTGGCCGCGCTGCCACAGGAGGCACGCGAGAAGCTCGGTGCGGGCGTGCCGTTCCCCCGTCGACTCGGCACCCCCGCCGAGTACGCGCAGCTCGCGGCTCACATCGTCGAGAACCGGATGCTCAACGGAGAGGTCATCCGCCTCGACGGCGCGCTGCGCATGCCTCCGCGCTAAGCGTCCAGCGCCGGGCACAGCTCAGTTGACCAATCGGGCCGATGCGCACCTCGGCACCGGCGCCACCAAAAGATAGAAACGTCGCTGGGCCGGTGGGGGCCCGGCCCAGCGACGCTATGGGAGGTACCTGAGAAGCACGGGAATGATTCTCAGGTGGAGGGAGAGGTACTTCGGATGCGTTCGCACAGTCCGCCGGCGCCGCCCCGCACTACCTTGGCTCGGGACGCACAACCGCACGGAGGAGGAAGAACCGTGAGCGATTGCAAACGCCAAACGAACATTGCTCATAAACCTTATCAGGAATATGGGATTTAGCAAGTCCACATATTCCGCACGACTCGACCCGTGCGGATCCTCTGTATCGGCGCGCCGAGGCCGCGCGCCGACACACCAACGATCCGCTTCGCTGCGCTAGGAAAGCCGTTCGACGAGCATCGCCATGCCCATGCCGCCGGCGACGCACATCGACTCGATGCCGTACTTGCCGTCCTTGCTCTCCAGGTTGTTGAGCAGCGTGGTCATGATGCGCGCACCGGTCATCCCGAACGGGTGGCCGAGGGCGATCGCGCCGCCGAACGGGTTGAGCTGCTCCTCGGTGATTCCCAGCTCGGCCATGCACGGCACGATCTGCGCGGCGAACGCCTCGTTGATCTCCACCACGTCGATGTCCTCGATCTTCATGCCAGTGTTCTCCAGCAGCGCTTTGATCGCCGGGATCGGGCCAAGGCCCATCACCTCGGGGCGGATCGCGGCGACCGTGGAGGCGATGATGCGCGCCTTCGGTTTGAGACCTAGCGCGGAGGCCTTCTCTTCGGACATCACGAGCACCGCGGCGGCACCGTCGTTGAGCGGACACGCATTGCCCGCCGTGACCGTCCCGTTCTCCTTGAACACCGGCTTCAACGACGCGAGCTTCTCGAGCGTCGTGCCGGGCCGTGGGCCGTCGTCCTTGCCTACAACCGTCTCGGGCACGTCGATCTCGTTGCCTTCCCTGTCCACATCTTTGTGCGCGGGCACGGTGACGGGAATGATTTCCTTGTCGAAGTGGCCGCTGGCCTGAGCCTCTACGGCGCGCGTCTGGGAGATCAGCGCCCACTCGTCCTGGGCCTCGCGGCTCACTTTGCGTTCCTCAGCCACGTTCTCGGCGGTCATCCCCATTGGGATGTACACGTTGTAGAGCGAGCCCGGCGAGCCGTCCACGAGCGGGTGGAACTCGAACTGCGTGCCGCCGCGGCCGGCGCGCGAGACTGCCTCCACGCCGGCAGAGATGTAGGTGTCGCCCTCGCCCGCTTTGATCGCGTGGAAGGCCATGCGGATCGTCTGCAGCGAGGAGGCACAGAAGCGGTTCACGGTGGTGCCGGGCACGCGATAGTCGATGCCGGCGATCAGGCTGGCGATGCGCCCGATGTTGTAGCCCTGCTCGCCCTCCCCGTAGCCGCATCCCATCATCACGTCGCCGATCGTGCTCTGCTCGACCTGCGGGTTGCGCTCCACGATCGCCTTCAGCGGGATCGAGGCGAGGTCATCGGCGCGAACAGTCTTCAGCGAGCCCTTCACGGCCCGCCCGATCGGCGTGCGCACGGCGTCGACAATCACAGCTTCAGGCATGTGTAGCGTTCTCCTTGGGTAGGTTCTTGACCGGAGCGGATCGGCGGCGCGAAGCGACCGGGGACCCCTCTGGCGGAAGCGTGAGTAGCGCAAATCCTACGTGAGATCGACGGCGGCTACCGACCCGTCCCGCGCGACGACGTCGCCGAGTCCGCACGCCGGCACTCGTGCGAGCTAGTGCTTGCGGTGCTTAGTGCTGCGCTTGGGCGGGAGAATCGTGAGGTGCCTTGCGGGGATCGCGGGTCTGGCCGCGATCGTCAGGCTGACGGGGAGCTTCCTGAAGCGCGCGAGCAGCCCGCGCCCGGTCGCGTTGAGCGCCACCGCCACCGTGAGCGTTTGGCCCGGGGCGAGCGTGAAGTGTGAGACGCCCACCGTCACCTCCTTGTACGTCGTGCGCGATTTGCGGTGACGGGACTGGACCGCCACCAGCTTGCCCGAGATCAGCTTCTCGCGCGTGGCGAGCTTCGCCTCGCCCGTACACGGCGCACCGGTGCAGGCGAGTGACAGGACGACCCTCTGACCGACCACCTTCGAGCCGATCAGCTTGAGCACCGGGGCGGGCGGCGGCGGCGAAAAGGGCGCCGCGGCGACGGCGATCGAATAGGTGCTGCTCGTCGCGTTGCCGAGCCCGTCGTGGGCGGTCACGGTGACCGTGTAGACGCCGGGTGCGGCGTAGGCGTGGCTCACCTGTGCGCCGCCGGCGCCCGTGCCGTCCCCGAAGCTCCAGCTCGGCGGTGCGCCAAGACCCGACCACAGGTCGGCAAAGCTCGCGCTCATCGCAACCGGCCGGCCGGCCACCGCGCCCGCGGGAACGGCGGCGCCAAGCAGGTTCGGCCCACCGGCGTCGAAGGCGGCCGCTCTGAGTTTGGTTTCGTACTGACTCGGAGCGGTTTCGACACGCGTCGTCCAGAATGCGGCCACGCTGCCATCTTCGTCGGGAAGCAGTTGATCGAGCTCCGCGCTTTCGATTGGCGCATCGAGGTTGCTGAAGCTGTCTGGCTGGGAAGCGCTGCCGAGCCAGCGACTGCCCTGCACCACGTCTACTTTTTCGCCGTTCGGTTCTCCCGACCAGGCAAAATAGGCGTCGTTGCCGAGGAAAGCTACGCCGCCTGCCGCACCCGGCTCGAAATTAGTGGGCGACACGCACTGGGGAGCGCTGAAGAAGTCGCCACCGGCAGAAGCGCGTACGGCGCCGACGCAGTCTTCCTCGGAGCTGTGACCCTGGAACCGGTAGAGCACGTTCGCCTCGTGTTCGGGGGACACCCCCACCGCCAGCGGCCCACTCGAGACACCTCCGAGCGCTACATCCACCGGGGCCGTCCATGGGCCCGTGGCGCCGTAACGCGTTACGGCGTTGACATCGAGTGTTTCGGGTGGCACATAGTGCACATATTGGAAAGCGATCACGGCGCTGCCGTCGGGAGCGACACCGAGCGCCGGTCCCTCGGCGTCAGAGGTGCTGGCCGAGCCGGTCACGTCTTCCAGCGAGCCCCACACGCCGCTTGAGGCAGGTCGGCGCTTGGCGGCGAGCGTGTAACGTTCGTTTGGGAGTCTCATGCGATACGCGGCCGTGAGGTCGCCGGTTGCGTCGAAGCCGAGCGCCAAGTCCTCGCTGGACTGGTAGCCGGGACCGGCGCCCGGCGATATCCGCGTGGCGGCTTCCCATGTACCGCTGGGTGGATGCACGGCGACATCGATTTCGTAGCCCGCCGGTGAGAGCGCAGGATCGAGATGGTCAACACCCGCCGCGGCCGTCCCGTCGGCCGAGATCGCGGGCGCGAGCGTGGCACTGATGTTTTTTACGCGCGTCGAGTCCTCCGCGACGGTCACCGGCGCTTCCCAAACACCGCTGCCCGCGGTGCGATAACTCGCTACGTAAGCAAGCGGCGAGCTTTCCGGTTCGCTGCCCTGCAACACGCTCCACTGGAGCACCGCCGCCCCGCTGGGAGCCTCAGCAAGCTTTGCTTCGGCTGGGATCGAGCCGGCGGTTGAGGCAATCCGCAGTTGCTCCTGATAGGCGCCGCCCGCCGGGATCACTCCCGCGTGCAGCACAGTCTGCAGAGGAGCCAGCGAGAGGATTTCGAGATAGACAATTGTCGCAGTCCCGCCTGCCTGATAGCCGATCTGATAGCCGGTCTGGCCCAGAGAGCCAGGTTCCTTCGCAGGCAGCGGGAAATCGCCCGGCGCGGTCCACCCCGGCGAGGCAAGCGCAAAGCTCGAACACGCAGCCGCCCCGACGCCCAGGCCCACCAGCACCAACAAACACAGAATCAGGGGTCGTCGCATCCTTGGCGCAGCATACGGGCACAACCCGACGGGTCGGCGGCGTCTGGACCTTCGTTCTAGCCGAGCCCTATGTCACAGGTCCAGCCGCGACACGCCCAGCTCGTCAAAGCCGACGTGATGCGCAAGCTCGTGGCGAACGGTCCTCGTGACCTGCTCGCGCAGCAGGTCGGGATCGTGGCTGAAATCGCGACGCAGCGTGTCGCGGAAGATCACGATCCGATCGTGCACGTCCTCGCGCGCCACAGTGCCCCCCTGATAGAGACCGTAGGCGCCGCGCGCGCGCCCTCCGTCGGAGATCACCACGGCCACGTGCTTTAGCGCGTTGCGCAGCAGGTCGGGCAGGTCGTCGAGCGCGTCGCGCACCAGCTCCTCGAAGTCCTCGTCGTTGAGCGGGTCGAGGCGCATGAACTCCGATTCGTCGGGGTCCACCACGAGCCCTTCGCGCGCCACCTCCTCCGAATGCCGTATGAGCTCGTCGAACTCGGCCTCGGACTCCGGGTCTCGCCAGTTGGCGAGTCGCACCGCCGTGAACGCAAACGCAGCGGAGACCGCGGCGACGAAGATCACGCCAAGCGCGATCTCCTCGACTGCCTTGACAACGCCGATCGAGCTGAGTCCCTGGCCGACGACCAGCGCGACGAGGCCGATCGAGAAGGCCACCAGCGCGGCCGCGGCGACGCGACGAGCGTTGCCGAAGGCGCTTTTTTGCGACCTCGACACACGCATCCCATACCTACTTGAGCGTGCGGGCGATCACGAGCCTTTGAATCTCGTTGGTGCCCTCGTAGATCTGGGTGATCTTGGCGTCTCGCATCATGCGCTCGACCGGATACTCCTTCACATAACCGTAGCCGCCCAGCACCTGAACCGCCTCGACGGTGACCGCCATCGCGGTGTCCGAGCAGAACACCTTCGCCATCGAGGAGTACTTCGCGCTCTGCGCGTGACCCTGGTCGGCCATCGCGCACGCCTTGTACAGCAGCTCCCGCGCGGCGGCGGTCCTGGTTTCCATGTCGGCCAGCTTGAACTGGATGCCCTGGAACTCGTTGATCGCCTGCCCGAACTGCTTGCGCTCGCGCGCATAGGCGACGGCGTAGTCGGTCGCGCCCTGCGCGATCCCGACCGCCTGGGCGGCGGCGCCGAGGCGCGTGCGCTCCAGAGTGCCGAGCGCCACGCGAAGTCCTCTGCCGACCTCGCCGATCACATTCTCCTGTGGCACCCGCACGTCCTCGTAGATCGGCTGGCCAGTGGGCGAGGCGCGGATGCCGAGCTTGTGCTCGAGCTTGCCCACGCTGAAACCAGGCCGATCCGCCTCCACGACAAACGCGGTGATCCGTTTGCTCTCACGGTCGGTCACGGCGAAGGTGATGTAGAAATCGGCAATGCCCAGGTTCGAGATCCAGTTCTTGGTGCCGTTGATGACCCATTCGTCTGTGCCCGACCGGGTATCGCCGTCGAGCACAGCGGTCGTCTGCATACCCGCCGGATCGGACCCCGCTTCAGGCTCGGACAGCGCGAACGCCGGCGACCACTCGCCGCTGGCGCACTTGGGCAGGAACCGCGCCTTCAGCTCATCGGAGCCGAACAGCTGGATCGGCAGCGTGCCGAGCTCCTGCACCATCAGGATCAGCGCACAGGCGGCATCGACCTTGGCGATCTCCTCGACCCCCATGTTGAGCATCAGAGTGCCGGTGCCGGTGCCGCCGTACTCGGTGGGAAACGGCAGCCCGAGGATGTCCTGCTCGGCGAGCACCTTGCGGATGTCCCACGGGTACTCGGCCTGCTCGTCGATCTCCGCCGAGCGCGGTGCGATCTTCTCCTGGGCGATCTGCTTGATCGTGGCGCAGAAGTCGAGGTGCTCCTGCGGGATCGTGTAGGTGTCGTTGAGCGTCACGTGCATTGTGTTGATCCTAATGGCCCTGCGCAGGCGGCGCGTCATGGCCGTGACAGCGACGCGCCCACCTCGCCCTGCGAACGCGGGGCCGCTACCCTGCCCCCGATGGGCACGCCGGTGGACTCCAGTCAGACGGACATCGACCCCGAGCGGCTTGTCGAGTGGATGCGCGCCGAGCGCGACCTGCAGTTGATCGACGTGCGCGAGCGCTACGAGCGCGAGGCCGGCTACATCGAGGGGTCCCTCCACATCCCGCTCGTGGAGCTCTCCTCGAGGGCAGCGGAGATCGAGCGCGAGCGTCCGGTGGTGTTCTACTGCCGCGTGGGCGCTCGCTCGGACATGGCCGCCCAGGCATTCCGTGCAAGCGGCGCGAACGCGCTGTCGATGCGCGGCGGGCTCGTGCGCTGGGCAAGCAGAGAACAGGCCGCTCTCTCCCGAGGGCGGCGTCGTGGCAGACCACTGACGACGACAAAAGGAGATCCACATGGAGGCATCCGAGTACCCCAAGGTGACCGTGGGCGATGGCTACGCCGTCGCGGAGGACCTCGACGCGCTCGGCGAGGGCTATGGCTTTCGCAAGATGCGCAAGGGCCTCGGCGTGACCGCGTTCGGCGTCAACGTGATCACGATGCCCGCCGGCTATGAAACCGGGAGCCACTTCCACGACGTGCAGGAGGAGCTGTATTTCGTGCACAGCGGCACGATCGAGATGGAGTTCGGCGACGGCAGCACCCATCGGCTGCGGCGAGGGTGGCTCCGCGCGCGTGGACGCCGCCACACTGCGCAAGGTTCGCAACGTCGGCGAGGGCGATGCGACCTACCTGTGCGCCGGGGGCAAGGACGGCTACATCGGGCGCGACGGGAAACTCCCCGACGGCGAGAGTCGAGTCGGCCCTCCCGGCGCCGCGTGAGGCGATTCGCCCTCGCGTACGCCTGACGGCGCTCCGGCGCAACGGACGCCGGAAGCGCACTCCTCGGCTCAGTAAAGAAGTTCCTTCACATAGCGCTGGTGCAGCCGCCCCAGCGCCGTCTTTTCGGGATGGAAGTCGATCGCGTTGAACACGTACCCGGTGACGGGCGCCCACGCGACGATCAGGTACACGCCGATCGCAAGCGCCGCGGTGCGCAGCCGCCGCGAGTCCGAGAGGGCCGCGAGCGGGAGTATCCACAGCACATACCAGGGCAGCACCCAGCTGAGCGTCACGAGCAGCGCCACCGAGGCCCAGCCGGCCGCGGCGACTGAATCCCGCCGCCGCCACGCAAGCCACGAGCACGCGGCCACGCACGCCACGAGCACGCCGCTGAGCAGCACGCGCAGGGTGTCTGTCTCCCCTCCCTGCCCGAGCGCCAGGCCGAGCAGGTTGGGGATGCTCACCATCGTCACCAGGCGACCCTGGGTGGCCAGATCGGGGAGGTGGGGACCGAACGCGACGATGCTTGCCGCCCCGAACACGACAGCCCCAAGCGCCATCCCGAACAACAGCTGCAACAGCTCGCGGCGGCGGTGAAGCAGGGCGGCGAGCACGACCGGCAGCAGGATCCCCGCGGACGCCTTGATCGCGACGGCCGCCGCGAACGCCACGCCGGCGCCGATCAGCGTGGGTGAGAACCACTGGGCTTCGGGTTGCTCGGCCTCCGAGGCGCAGGCGCCGGGCCCGACGGGCGCACCGGACCCGACCGCCTCACCCTCACCGGCTCGGACGGCGGCGGCCCGACCAACCTGCCTGCCACCCCCTCCGTACTTGGCGCGCAAGAGCAGATAGAAGCCGAGCACCACGCAGAACATCATCAGGAAGTCGTTGTGGTCGCCACCGAGCCCCCACACGAGCACGATCGGGTTCAGCCCCACAAACACGATCGCGCGAACGGGGTCGCGGCCAACCAGGCGAGCCGAGTGCCACACCAGCAGGACGATGCCGAGGCTCGTGAGCATCAGCATCCCCTTCAGCACCCAGAAGGACGCGGCCACGCCGAGTGGGACCACCGCGAAGGTGATCAAGGTGAACAGCGGCCCGTAGGGGCTCAGCAGCTGGTGCCAGTTGCTGAGCACGTAGCTCGGGTCGTTGTGAGGCTCGAGCACGGGGATCGTGGTGTAGGGGTTGAGGTTGTGCACAACCTCCATGCGCCCGTAGTTGACGTAGTTGAAGATGTCGGTGAGCGCAAGCGGCGGTGAGAGAAACATGATCGCCTGCACTGCCACGATCGCCGCGATCGCCCAGCGCGCGGGCAGGCGCGGCACGTACTTCAAACCCACCACATAGCACACGTACATGAGCACGATCGGGGCGCTGAAGAGGTACTTCAGCCCCTTGCCGTTGCGTGTAAGCGACGGCCACAGACCGCCGAGCGGGCCGGCCATCCAATGCGGGAAGTAGCCCTGCGTGGTCGTAGCCGCCAGCACGCTCGGACGGTCGGCTGAGGCTATGACGATCAGCACGCAGCACGCCACGATCGCGAACAGCACGCCCGCGCCGATCGCGACCTCCATGCGCCGCCCCCCGGCGCCCGCGAGTGCGCGTCGCTTAACGTCTGCGGGGCCCCGCGGGGCCCCGGTGACACGCTCGCTGCTGCTCAGTGCGCTCAGAAGCTCAGAGCGTTGCGACGTTGACGGCCTTGGGGCCCTTGTCGCCCTGCTCCGCGTCGTAGGACACCTTCGTGCCCTCCTGGAGCGAACGGTAGCCTTCGCCGTTGATACCGGTGTGGTGGACGAACAAGTCCTTGTCGCCATCATCGGGGGTGATGAAGCCGAACCCCTTGTCATCGCTGAACCACTTCACTGTGCCGGTAGGCATGTGACTTTCCTCCACGATATGTGCGTGCTGCTACGCGGAGGATGCTTCTAGAGCTTCGACCTGCGAGCGCTTGCACTGCTTTTCGCCGGGTTTTCTGCCCGGCCAGACCGCACGACGGTATCAGGTCGCTGCGCGCAAGTGTTAGCAAGTGGTATATGCCTCCCAACGTGCAACCCGCCCCGTCAGAGCCCCCGCTGAGCTTGGCGCGCCTGCTGCCCCCCGGCGCTCCGGCCACGGTCGAGCGGATTGTCCAGGAGCTGGGGCTGAGCGAGCTTGCCGAGCGCACGGGTGCGCGGGCGGGCGGGCGGGGTGGGCGGCCCTATGTTCTGCTCAACATGATCAGCACCGTCGACGGGCGCGCGAGCATCGGTGGACGCTCGGGCGCGCTCGGCGGAGCGGCCGACAAACAGTTGTTTCATGGGCTGCGCACGGCGGTCGACGCGGTGATGGCGGGGGCGGGCACGATCCGCGCCGAGCGCTACCGGCGGCTGGTGCGCGACGAGCCGGGCCGACGCGTCAGACGCGAGCGTGGGCTCGCCGAAGAACCGCTGGCGTGCATCGTGTCCGAGCGCCTTCACCTACCCCCTGAGATTCCATTGTTGAGTGAACCCGGTGCGCGCGTGGTTGTCATAACCCCTTCCACTCAGACTGTTTCCGACATTGACGCTGAAATCGACTACATACGAGCCGAGCACGACGGAGCGCTCGATCTGCGCGGCGCGCTGGCGGAGCTGCGCGAGCGCTTCGACGTGCGCACGCTGTTGGGTGAGGGCGGCCCCCATCTCAACGCGCAGCTGCTCGCCGCCGGACTGGTGGACGAGCTGTTCCTGTCGCTCTCGCCGATGCTCGCAGGCGATGACCCAACCGGGGCGGCGCTGCGGATCGTGACGGGCGCAAGCTCGAGCCGCCGGTCACGCTGGAGCTGGTGGCCGCGTTCGAGCACAGCTCGAGCCTGTTCCTGCGCTATCGCGTGACGCGTTCCTGACGATATGGGACCGGGGCGGTTCTGACCATATGGGACCGGGGCGCACATGTAGTTATTAACCGAGATGGGGCGCGCATGCGCGCCCCATGACCCGGCACATGTGCCGGGTCAGACCGTGGCGCATGCGCCACGGTCTGGGGACGCACATGTGCGTCCCTCGGACGGCACATGTGCCGTCCGCGCAGCGCCACATGTGGCGCTGCGAACAACAACAACCGCTACTGACTCTCCCCCGCGCGCCCTCCGGCGAGCACCGCGACGTTGAGCACCACGCTGTTGGGCACCATCGTGGGGCCGTCCTCGGTGACGAACGTCGTGTAGAGCAGCCCGAGCGCGCTCACGGTCCCTTCGATCTTGCCGGCGAGCGGCCCGCCCTGCAAGCGCACACGGTCGCCCACTCGAAAAGGTCGCGCGCTGAGCAGCACCGTTCCGGCGAACACGTTGCCGAGCGTTTGCTGCGCGGCGAGCCCGAGGATCACGGTCGCGGCGGCGCCGCCGAGCGCGAGCGTGCGGGGTTCCACGCCGACGATGCTCAGCGCGACGATCACCGCCACCGCGACCGTGGCCAGGCGGATCACGAAGCCCACTGTGCCCGCGATCGCGGGGTCCAGACGCCTGAACAGCGCCGGCCCGAACGCACGACCGATGTCCCGCGCGAATGCCCACCCGAGGATCACCAGCAGCAGCACTGTTGCGATCGCCACCGGCGTTTCCAGCCACGAGAGATTGCCGTGACCGTACCTGTCGAGCCCAAGCAGCTCGCGGCGGTGTTCGTAGAGCACCACCACGCCCACAAACAGCACTCCCAGCACGAGCGCCTCCCAGCGGGCGCGGCGCACCGCCCCCGGGCTCACCTGTTGGAGCAGGCCCACTTCCTCCCAGGCCTGGCTGCGGGTCTCGAACATCTTCGCTGGGGTCTTCGGCGGGGCCACCTGCCTCAATGATGGTGCACGGAGTCCTCGCCTGTGTCGCTTGCAAGCCAAACCCCATCGCGACCACCCACCAGAACGACCGCACGCGCCTCCCCTGGCGCGCTCAGGCCACCGCGCGGACAACCATTCCCGGCGAAACCCTCAGGCCACCGCGCCGACAACCATCCGGCGAGCTCTCAGGCCATCGTGTAGATGACCATTGCGCCGCCAAACACCAGGCAGTAGATCGCGAAGGGGATCAGCGTGCGGGTCTTGAACCAGCGCACGAGGAAGGCGACGGTGAAGAAGGCCGTGATGCCCGCCGCGACGCACCCCACCAGCGCCTGCCCGCGCACGCCGTTGCCGAGGTGGCCGAGCAGGTCGGGCAGCTTCACGAGGCCCGCCGCGAGGATGATCGGGGTGGCCAGCAGGAACGCGAAGCGAGCGGAGTCGCTGTGGTCGAGGCCGCGCGCGAGACCGGTGCCCATCGTGACGCCGTCGCGGCTGATGCCGGCGACCAGGGCGGTCGACTGGGCCACGCCGACCACCAGCGCCTCGCGGTACTCCAGCGAGTCGAGCTCACGCCCGCCCTCGGGGTTCAGACCCTCGCGCGCGGCCAGCTCGCGCACCGCGGCGCGGCGGCGGTAGCGCTCGGCGGCGAACAGGATCAGGCCGTTGACCATCAGGAAGATCGCCGCGATTTCCGGCTTGGCGGTGAGCGTGCGCAACTGGTGCTCCAAGGCCAGTCCGATGATCCCGGCGGGAACGCTCGCGACGATGATCAGCCACGCCAAGCGCTCGGTCGAGGTCTCGGCGCGGCGCTTTCCCAGCGTGGCAAAGAACGCCTTGACGATTTCCACCCACGTGCTCCAGTAGTAGACGAGCAGGCCGAGCGCGCTGCCGACGTGCAACATCACCACGAACGCGAGCCAGAACGATTCCGATTCGGACTGCGCGTCGACCAGTTTGTTCCAGCCGAACAGGGTCGGGAACAGCACAGTGTGGCCGAGGCTCGAGATCGGGAACAACTCGGTGACACCCTGCAGCACACCGAGCACGATCGCCTGGAAGTAGCTGACCGCCGAGGCCAGGGGCACGCTGATGAGGACTAGCGACATCGCGGCGGGAGCATATGCGAACGGGTGGCAGTGAGCGCCATGAAGCGCATACCCTCCGGCGGATGGCGACCGCCGAGGTGCACAATGCTCCATCGCTCGGGGAGGTCGTGCGCGAGTGGGGCCGAATCGGGTGCATCGGCTTTGGCGGCCCGCCCGCACACGTGACGCTGCTGCGCGAGCTGTGCGTCGTCAAGCGCGGATGGCTCACCGAAACCCAGTTCGAGCACGCGCTCGCCGCGGTGAACCTGCTGCCTGGTCCCGCGTCCACCCAGTTGGCGATCTACTGCGCGTGGCGCCTGCGCGGCAACCTGGGAGCGCTGATCGGCGGGCTGTGCTTCATCCTGCCGGGGCTCGTCGCGATCCTCGCGCTCTCGACGCTGTTCCTGTCCGGCTCGCCGCCGTTGTGGGTGCGCGGCGCCGGCATGGGCGCGGGCGCGGCGGTGGCGGCCGTGGCCGTACGCGCAGGCATCGGTGTCGCGGCGCCGACCTTCGCTCGCGCACACGGGCAACTGCGCCTGCGCGTCGCGCTCTACGCGCTCGCTGGTGGAGCCGCGGCAGCGACTGTCGGACCCGAGCTGGTGCTCGTGCTGCTTGCCTGCGGCGCGCTCGAGCTAGGTTGGCGTGGACTCAGACGCGGCACGGTTGGCATGCACGCCTGGCCGCTACTCGCATGGCCACTGGCGGTACGCACCGCCCTGCTCGCGAGTGTCGATCCCGGCGGTACGGGTGCGCTCGTGTGGACCGCGTTCAAGGTAGGAGCGCTCGCGTTTGGCGGCGGCTTCGTGATCATCCCGCTGATGCAGGCCGACGCGGTGAACACCTACCACTGGATGACCCACACGCAGTTCCTGAACGCGGTCGCACTCGGACAAGTGACCCCCGGGCCCGTGACCCAGACGGTCGCGGCGGTCGGCTACTCGGCCGGCGGCATCTGGGACGGGCTGCTGGCCGCGCTTGTAGCGTTTGCGCCCTCGTTCTCGTTCATCCTGATCGGCGCCGCCCGCTTCGAGCGACTACTCGCAAACGAGCGCATACTCGGGTTCCTCGCAGGCGCCGCGCCCGCCGCTGCAGGGGCGATCGTCGGCTCCGCGGTACCGCTTGCGGGGGCGATCGGTGAGACGTGGCAGTGCTTCGTGCTTGGGGCGGCGGCGGTCGCGCTGCTTGTGTTGCGCCGCGGGGTGGTCACCACGCTGTTGTTTGCCGGGATCGCGGGCATGGCTGCCGTGTTGCTTGGAGCGCCTGTCACTGGCTGAGCTAGCCCGTCGCCGGAAAACTCACTTCGATCGCGAGCCCACCGTCCGTGCGCGCGCTGGCTGTGATGCTCGCTCCGTGGGCGGTGGCGATCGCGCGCACGATCGAGAGCCCGAGGCCGTGTCCCTCGCGGTGGCCGGCGCGATCGGGGGCGAGCCGCTGGAAGGGTTGGAATAGGCGTTGCACCTCCTCGGGAGGCACCGCCGGCCCGCTGCTGGAAACCGAGAGGACGGCGTGCCCGGTCCTGGTGGCTGTCACAACCTCGACCTCGCCCCCGGCCACGTTGTGGCGCAGCGCGTTGTCCAGCAGATTTGCCACCAAACGCCCAATCAAGCGCGGGTCGCCCAAGCTCGGCGCCGGATCGATCGTGGCATCCAGGCTCAGCCCCCGACGCTCGATCTCCGCTCGGCGCGCATCCAGCGCCTCGCTGGTCAGCGCTCCCACATCAAGCGGCTCGCGCCGCTCCAGGCCGCGCTCGCTGCTTGCGAGCGTAAGGAGTGCCTCGATCAGCCGCTCCTGCTCCTCACTGCTCGCAAGTACCCGCTCGCAGGCTGCGCGCAGGGACTCGTAGTCGCCGTCGGGGTCGGCGAGAGCCACCTCCAACAGCGCGCGCTCGACCGTGAGCGGCGTGCGCAGCTCGTGTGAGGCATTGGTCACGAACTGGCGCTGGGATTGAAAGGAGGACTCCAGGCGCGAGAGCAGCCCGTCGAAGGTGTCGCCCAGTTCGGTCAGCTCGTCGTCGGGGCCCTCCAGCGCGAGGCGCTCGTGCAGGTTGCTGGCCGAGATCTCACGCGCGGCGCTTGTGATCTTGTGCAGCGGGCGCAGCGCACGTCCGGCGATCAGCCAACCCAATCCCATTGACGCGACCGCCATGATCGCGAGCGCGATCCCGGACATGATCAAGAGCTGGTGTAGTTCGGCGCTGTGCTGCTGGGTGGCGAGCGTATGTAGCTGGCGCACTTGAGATTGCACTTGCTGTGGAGTGACCGACACGGGCCCCGCAGTGCGGGTGCCTTCGGGTACGTTCCCCGAGACACCGGCGCTTTCGGGCACGGGCACGGCCGCGCCGTGAGCGCTTTCGGATACGTGCGCCGCGGTGCCGTGAGCCTGGACGTGGACTTGAAAGATCTGAGCCCCTCCGGGCGAGATCCCCGGCACTCTCCCCACGATCGACCCCTGCGCGCCGCCCTTCGAGAAGGTCACCTCCTCACTGCCCGATCCCTTCACCAGCAGGTATGTGGTTGCCAGCAGCGCGGCGCCCGAGAGGAGAAACAGCACGCCATACATCAGCGTGAGCCGCAGCCGCACGGTGCGACGGGGTAGACACGAGCGAACCCAGCTCGCCACCAGCGCTCCTAGACGGCCGAGCCGGCGCGCTCGCGACGCCAACGATCGGGCGGGCGGCGGCGGCGAGGCGATCGGGTCGGAGGCACTCATCGCAGTCCTTAAATACGGTAGCCGGCCTGCTGCACCGTTTCGATCACAGGCGGCTCGCCGAGCTTGGCGCGCAGGCGCCTGATCGTGACCTTGACGGTCGTGGTGAACGGATCGGCCGCCTCGTCCCACACCCGCTGCAGGAGCTCCTCCGAGGAGACGACCCGCCCCTGCGCGGCGAGCAGGTACTCCAGCAGCGCGAACTCCTTCGGGCTGAGCGCAAGGCGCCGTCCGTCGCGCGTGGCAACGCGATGGGCGGGATCCAGCCGCAGCTCGCCGTGCACGAGCGTCGGCGGAAGCGGCGGGTGTGCGCGCCTGCCGAGCGCGCGAACGCGCGCGACCAGCTCAGCGAACGCGAACGGCTTTGGCAGGTAGTCGTCGGCGCCGAGGCTGAGACCGTCCACGCGATCCTCGATCGTGGTGGCGGCCGTGAGCATCAGGATGCGGGTGTCCCGTGCCTGCGCCACAAGCGAGCGACACACCTCGTCGCCGTGCACGTCGGGCAGGTCACGGTCCAATACCACCACGTCGTAGTCGGTGAGGGCCGTATGGGCGAGTGCGTCGCGTCCGTCGAAGGCGACGTCTACGGCGATTCCCTCACGGCGCAAACCTGTCGCCACCGTCTCGGCCAGTTCGACGTGGTCCTCGACCAGCAGCACCCTCATCGCGCTCTGATCCCCCGGCGCTCCAGACCATCTGGGACAGGCGGCTTGGACCGTCTCATCACATCCTCAAGCGTGCCCGATTTGCGGTTACAGCGCGGTGACAGCCGCGCTCACCGTGGTGTAACCGCCGATTTCGTACAAACCGGGGTAGACGCCCGACCTGTCGCGTCGCTCGCCCTGCGCGGAGAGCTCGCCAGGTGACCGCCCGCCGCAGACCGTCCATCAAGGAGGACCACCACATGAAGACGCCACGACTCGCTATCCCACCGGTCATTCTGGGGGTGATCGCCGCAAGCCTTGTTCTGGCCGCCTGCGGAGGGTCGAATTCGCCCTCGAACGCAGCGGCAAACGAACGGTCCCATGAACAGAAGGCCGAAGCGAAGTTCGCCGACTTCGCCAAGTGCCTGCGCGAACACGGCATCAATGCCGAATCCGTCTCGCACTCCGGAGGCGCCCACGGCCTCAAGATCCAGGGAGGCAACGCGGGTCCCGCGACGATGGAAGCCGCGCAGAAGGCTTGCGCGCGCTACCAACCCGAACCGCAGAAGGCGAACCTCTCACCGCAGCAGAAGGTCGAACAGGAAGAAGGCGTGCGGAAGTTCGCGAAGTGCATGCGCGAACACGGGATCAAGGTGGAAGCCTCGACGCAGGGCGGGGGCATCCAGATCCGGATCCATGCGCATCCGGGCGCAGAAGGCGCGCCGAACCCCGAAAGCCCGGGCTTCCAGAAGGCGCAGAGCACCTGCCAGAAGCTGCTGCCCATGCCACCGGGCGGGGGTCACGCAGGCGGGCCCGGCTTTGCGACCGGCAGCGGCGGGTGAGCAGCCGGCGCAAGCGGCTGGTGGCGCCGGCGGCGGTCCTGCTGGCAGTGATCGTCGTGGCCGCGGTCGTGCTGGCCGACTCGGGCTCTGCGCCCCGCGACACGGCCGGCACGGGCGTGCCCGCGGGGCAGACCACGGCCGAAATCACGCGGCGCACACTCACGGAAAGCTCGACCGTCAACGGCACGCTCGGCTACGGCGCCACGCTCGAACTGTACGACCGGCTGTCGGGAACGTTCACGTGGCTGCCGGCGGTGGGTAAGACGATCGGGCGAGGTGGGACGCTGTGGCGGGTCAACAACCAGCCCGTGGCGCTGATGTACGGATCGGTGCCGGCGTACCGCACGCTCGAGCAGGGCATCGGCGACGGCCCCGACGTGACAGAGCTGAACGAGAACCTGATCGACCTCGGCTACGACCCCTATGGCGCGATCGTCGATGTCGAACACTTCAGCGAAGCAACCGCCGCGGCCGTGCGCCGCTGGCAGCACGCCGAGGGCCTGTCTGAGACGGGCGAGGTCGAACTGGGCCGCATCGTGTTCGCCCCCGGCGCGCGGCGCGTCACCGCCGTGAAGGTCGTGTTGGGCCAGGACCCGCCGGGCGGAGCCGACAAGGAGCCGGCAGCAAAAAACCCGAAGACCAAGAAGCCGGCCTCCAAAGAACCGATTGCCAAAGAACCGGCAGCTTCCAAAGAACCTCCCGCCAAAGGCGAAGACGAAGCTGGCGCCGGCGCGGGCATGGTGGTGCTCGACACGACCTCGACTCAGCAGCTCGTGACGCTCAAGCTCAAGACCGAACAGCAGACACTCGCCCACGTCGGCGAGGTGGCCCCGGTGACGCTCCCCAGCGATCGGGTGGTGCAGGGGCGGATCGCCGAAGTCGGCAGCGTCGCCGAAACCAAAGAAAGCCCCAGCGGCGAAAAGGGCTCGAGCGGGGAATCGGAATCGGCCACGATCGCGGTGACGCTGGCGCTCGCGCACTCGGTCGCGCACCTCGACGAGGCGCCGGTGAGCGTTGAGTTGGTCAAGAGCATCCGCCACGAAGTGCTCACGGTCCCCGCGACCGCACTAACGGCCACGGCGGGGGGCGGCTACGCGATCGAGACGCTGCGGGATGGCCGCCGCGTCGCACTGACGGTGACGCCGGGGATGTTCGCCGACGGCAACGTGCAGGTCGAAGGTCCCGGCGTCCACGAAGGTCTGACGGTGATCGAGTCCGAATGAGCCCGGACGGCGATACAAGCGCTCGTGTGCCGGTCTTGGAGCTGATCGAGGTGGTCAAGGAATACTCCGGCGGCGTGCAGGCGCTGCGCGGGGTGGACCTGAAGGTGGACGAGGGCGAGCTGTGCGCGATCATCGGCCCGTCGGGGTCGGGCAAGTCGACACTGCTGCACATCATGGGCACGCTTGAAAGACCGACGAGCGGGCTGGTGCGGATCGCCGGCGTCGACGTCGCGGAGGCCTCCGACAGCGAGCTGGCCGCGCTGCGCGCGTGGCGGATCGGGTTCGTGTTCCAACAGTTTCACCTGCTGGAGGCTCACACGGCCGTGGAGAACGTGGCGACCGGCCTGCTTTACACAGGCACCCCCGCCCGCGAGCGCCGCAGGGCGGCCCGCGCGGCACTCGAGCGGGTGGGGCTGAGCCACCGTGCACAGCACACCTCGGCGCTGCTGTCTGGCGGCGAGCGCCAGCGCGTGGCGATCGCCCGGGCGCTCGTCAGCACACCGGCGATCGTGCTCGCGGACGAGCCCACCGGCAACCTCGACAGCGCGAGCGGCGCGGGCATCCTCGAGCTGCTGCACGCACTCAATGAGCAGGGCACGACGGTCGTGGTGATCACTCACGACCATGAGATCGCCGCCACGCTGCCCAGGCGGGTGGAGGTGCGCGACGGGGGTCTGATCGCGGACGAGCTCGTGGGGACGCCGGCGTGATCGCGGACGAGCTCCCCCGCAGCCGCCTGCTGGGCGCCGACGTGTTGCGGGTGGCAAGCGTCGGCCTGCGCACGCGCCGGCTGCGCGCCGCGCTGTCGGCGCTGGGGGTGGCGATCGGGATCGCGGCGATGGTGGCGGTGCTCGGGATCTCGGACTCGAGCAGGGCGGGGTTGCAGGCCGAGCTGAACGAACTGGGCACCAACCTGCTGACGGTGGCGCCCGGCCAGACGAACTTCGGCGAAACCGCACAGCTGCCCGAAGCGGCCGATCGGGCGGTGCGCAACCTGCCGAGCGTGCTCTCGGCGGCCGCGATCACGACGGTGTCCGCGGCGAGCGCGCGGCGCAACCCCTATATCGAAGCGGCGGAAACCGGGGGGATCGGCGTGTACGCCGCCGACCCGGGACTGTTGGGCACGCTCGGCGGGCGAATGCTTTCGGGGCGCTTCCTCGACTCCGCGAACGAACGCTATCCGCTGGTGGTGCTCGGCACGGTCGCGGCTCAGCGCCTGGGGGTGCAGGCGCTGAGCTTGAACGGACGCCCGGTGCAGGTGTATCTCGGCGACCAATGGTTCACGGTGGCAGGTGTCATTGGCACGCTGCCGCTGGCGCCCGAAATCGAACGCGCCGCGCTGATCGGCTATCCGATCGCGCACACGCTATTCGGGACGAGCCGGCACGCAAGCACACTGTACGTGCGCGCCGACCCCGAACGCGTGCGTGAAGCCGATTCGCTGCTGGCGGCGACCGCGGACCCGCAGAACCCCGAACAGACGACGGTGAGCCGTCCTTCGGACGCGCTGCAGGCGCGCGCGGACGCGCAGAGCACGCTCACCGCCGTGTTCCTCGGCCTCGGTGCGGTGGCGCTGCTCGTGGGGGGCGTGGGGATCGCGAACGTGATGGTGATCTCGGTACTCGAGCGCCGCCCGGAGATAGGCCTGCGCCGCGCGCTCGGAGCGCGCGCGGTGCACATCGGCGTGCAGTTCCTCGGCGAGTCCATCCTGCTCTCCGCCCTCGGTGGCTGCGCGGGGATCGCGCTCGGTGCAGCCGCCACCGCCGGCTACGCGCAGACCCAGGGTTGGATCGTGGTCGTGCCCTTGCTGTCCATCGCCGGCGGGATCGCGATCGCGCTGTTGCTCGGCGCACTGGCCGGTCTGTATCCGGCGGTGCGTGCTGCCCGGCTTGCCCCGGCGGCGGCGTTGCGAAGCGTGTGAATTTCCATTCGTCACCTCTTCGGACTTCACCGCTTCACACCACCTTCACACAATAGTTCCCGACTGGTCACAAAGTTGGCCATTTGCAGGGAGAACCTATTGGCATGGCTACTCGTGTCGACATGCACTGTCACTCCACAGCCTCACAAGTGTCAAAGCTTGGTGTGCAACGCGCGGTTGGGCTGCCCGAGTGTGCCACTCCTCCCCAGGAGGTTTATGAGCTTGCCAAGCGCCGCGGGATGGATTTCGTGACGATTACCGATCACGACACGATCGACGGTGTGCTCGAGATCGCCGACCGCCCGGATGTTTTTATCTCCGAGGAGCTGACCGCCCATTTCCGAGGCGAGCCTCAGGCCGTGCACGTTCTCTGCTACGGGATCACTGTCGAGGATCACGAGTGGCTGCAGGCCAACAGCGGCGACGTCGAGCTGTGCGCTATGTACCTCTACGACCAGGAGATCGCGTGCGCGCTTGCCCACCCCTACTACGCCGTTGGGGCGCCGCTGACGGCACGTCACCGGCGCCGGCTGGCCAACCTGTTCGACATCTGGGAGACGCGCAACGGGGCGCGCGCTCGCGAGCTCAACCGCCCGGCGGCGATGTACGTGGCCACGCTCGACGGCACCGGCATCGGCGGCAGCGACGATCACGCCGGGGTTGACATCGGGCGCACCTGGACGGAAGCGCCCGACGCTGCCTCCCCTGCCGAGTTCCTGGAGCACATGCGCGCCGGGCGCGTCACCGCCCACGGCAAACAGGGCAGCGCGGCCAAGTGGGCGCACGCCGCGATCGCACTGGCGGCACGCTCGCTTGGGCACGACGCAGGCGGCGAGACCACCACGCCACCCGGACCCACGTAGCGCGTGATGACGATGGTGCAGCGCCTGCTGCGCGAGGGCGACGCGCGCGAGGGCGCCGGCGGCGCGGACCTGACGCCAGCCGACGCACGCTGCCTGTTGCGCGCGTGGCTTGCGGCGGTCGGGCTCGACCACCTCGATAACCCTGACGGGCACAGGCGAGCATGGGCTGATCGCACACATGCAGGAGGAGGGCTTCAGCCACTCAGACCTGTATCGCCGCGCGTGTCGCATGCACGAGCGCAAGCTGGCGGATGCGGTAGGGCGGGCCATCGAGGCGATGTGGGCGAGCGCCGCGACCGGCAGGGCGAGCCGACAGGAGACGGCACGACCTGTCCGAACACAGCAGCGCGTCGCGGCGGCTGTTCGAGAGCTGCATCGCCGCGATTCCCTACGCGCCCGCCACCGCGTTTCTGGCAAACGAGCAGGCCAAGCTCGCGCGCACTGGGGTGAGCGCCGACGGCGAGCCGCCGCGCGTCGCGATCCTCGCCGACGGGATCGGCTCGACCCACGGGGTCAGCCGCACGATCGAGGAGATCCGCCAGCGCGGCGTGCCCGGCTTTGAGATCGAGGTGGTCGCGACCGACCCCGAAGTCGACCGGCGCCTGTCGGCCGTCGCGGAGTTCGACGTGCCCTTCTATCCGGGGTCTGCGCATCGGCGTGCCAAGCCTCTCGGCGGCGGCGCAGACGCTGGCCGACGGGGCCTTCGACGCGATTCACGTCTGCTCGCCCGGCCCGACTGGGGTCGCGGGCGTGCTGCTCGGGCGCGCGCTCGGCCTGCCGCTGATCGGCAGCTACCACACCGAGCTGACCGCCTACGCGCAAGCTGCGCTCTGGGCAGCAGCAGCTGGCCGAGGCGATGGAGATGGCCGTCGGCGCCTTCTACAACGCCTGCGATCTGGTGCTCTCCCCCAGCCCCGCCTCAGACGTTGCGCTCGCCTCGATCGGGATGAGCGCCGGAGAAGCTGTTGCGCTGGGACCGCGGCGTGGATACCTCGCGCTTCGATCCCTCGTTGCGTAGCGACGAGCTGCGCGAGCTTTGGATGGAGGGGATGGCGTGCCCGGAGGCTCGACGGCGAGCGCCCGAGCACCGACCCGCGTCTGTCCCGGACGCGAATGCCAGCCGGTGAACGTGCTCTATGCGGGCAGGATCACCCACGAGAAGGGCGCGGAGCTGCTTGCCGAGGCGTTCCTGGCGCGCGCGCGAGCAGGATCCGCGCCTGCACCTCGTGCTTGCCGGCGGTGGACCAGAGCAGGAACGCCTGCGCGAGCGCGTGGGGAAGCACGCGAGCTTCCTCGGCTGGCTGCACGGGAGCGAGCTGGCGCGTGCCTACGCCTCGGCTGACATCTTCTTCTTCCCGAGCGCCACCGACACGTTCGGTCAGGTGATCCTCGAGGCGCAGGCTTCCGGGCTGCCGGTGCTCGCGGTCGCCGCGGGCGGCCCGCTGGAGCTGGTCGAGGACCGTGTTACGGGCTTGTTGCGCGAAGCCGACAGCGGGCAGCTGGCGACGCGCTGGTGAGACTCGGCGGGCTCGCGCCGCTGCGCGAGCGCTTGGCGCAGGCGGCGCTCGCCGCCGTGCGCGAGCGCACCTGGGAGCGCGCTCTGGAGCGCCTGGCAGGCGGCTACCGGCGCGCACTCGGGGCCGGCCGTCGCGACCCTCGCTCGACAGCCGGACGTCTGGTCGCATGAGCAGCGCGCGCCGCACGATCGCCGTGGCCCTGCACGACATCGAGCCGGCGACGTTCGAGCGCTGCGCGCTGATCCGCGACTGGTTGGACGATCACGGCGTCGATCACGTGACGCTGCTGGTGATCCCCGCGCGCGACCTGCACCCGCTCGCGGAGCGCTCGCCGGAGATGGTGAGCTGGCTGATCGAGCGCGAGCGCGGCGGCGACGCGATCGCCCAGCACGGCTTCCAGCACCTGCGCTCGCGGCGCTCGCGGAGCGGCCCTTATCAGTCACTGCGCACACTCAATGCCGACCATGAAAGCGAGTTCCTCGGCCTCGACCCGAACGAGACGCGTCGCGCGGTGGACGCGGGCTGGCGCGTGATGAAGCTCGCCGGGATCGAGCCGCGCGGCTTCGTCGCGCCCGGCTACGCCTACACACCCGCGCTCAAGCGTACGCTCGGCGAGCGCTTTCACTGGTGGGCGGCGCTACTGGGCCTGCACCGCGCCCATCCGGCGCGTGCGCGGCATCCCACCGCGCCGATCTCTGGCGGCGTGTCGACGTCTGCCCAGGATCCCGCGGCGCAGAAGGCCGCTCAGCCCGCGACCTGCTCGGACCGCCGATCTGCGCTGTCGAGCACCGGGCGGCTGCGCCGCGCGCTGTCCCCTGCGCTGTTGCGCGCCGGCGCGCTCATATCGGGCACGACGCTGCGCCTGGACCTGCATCCCTCAGACCTCGAGCATCCCAAGCCACATGCTCGCGTTGGAGTGGGTGCTGAAGCGCTCGGCCTGCACGCGCGAAGCGGTTACCTACGAGCAGCTGGCGTTCGCCGCCGCGCGGTGAAAGCTCAGTCGACGCTCGCCGGCTCGCGAACGGGCGACTCCGCAGGCCGCGGAATCTCGGGGTCGCGCTCCTCGGCGGCGGCGGTCTTCTGAGCGGGGCGTATGTAGAGGAGCCACACGGCCGCGCCCGCAAACAGCATCCCGCACAACAGCCAGCCCAGTGCGGTCGTGCCGACGCCCACGTACTTCAGGCCCGACGCGGCGACCACGAAGGTGATCATCGGGCGGATGTAGCGGTCCGGGGCGCTCGAGGAGACGAGCGAGCCGACGAACACGGCCGGCACGCTGCCGAGGATCAGCGAGGCGGTGACGCCGAACTCGACATGCCCGAACGCAAGCGCCCCGAGCGCGGCGGCCAGCGTCAGCGGGACCGCCTGGGCGAGGTCGGTGCCGACCAGCTGCTTGGCGCCGATCATCGGATACAGAAACAGCAGCATCACGATCAACAGCGATCCAGAGCCGACCGAGGTCATACCGACGATGATCCCCCCGATCGCCCCGATCGCGACCGTCGGCAGCGGGCGGGGGACGATGTCGTGAACCAACGCCGTGCGGCTCGTCCCTGTTCGCCGGTCGAGCACGTAGCGCACCACCATCGCCGCGGCCCCGATCAGCAGTGCCGTGCCGAGCGCAACCTCGATGTTTTCCTGAGCGGCCTTGCTGTTGCCCATCACGTGCAAGCAGGTAGGCCCCGAGGAACGCCATCGGCACCGAGCCGAGCACCATCCAGCCGACCAGGCGCAGGTTGACGGTGCCGCGCCTGAAGTGCACGCCTGCGCCGATCGGGCGCATCACGACAGCCGCCACGAGATCGCTCGATATGGCCGCGGACGGCGTCACCCCGAACAGCAGGATCAGCATCGGCGTCATCAACGCGCCGCCGCCGGCGCCGGTCATCCCGACCAGAAAGCCGATGATGGCGCTGCCGAGAACGATGTATGGATCGATGTGGATAACGGCCCTCCCCTGCTCGCGACGCTCGTCTTCCGCGGTCGCGACGACGCGCCGGTGCGATCGGCCCCGGCCTACGGCAAATGGAACCGCACATGCCCGAGTCGATCACTGAGGTTATCCGGAGAAACAACGGAGCGCCGAACCCCTTTACTTCCGAACCGGCGGCATAGCCGAGCTTGCTTCAGCCGCTGCGTGTGGCGCCCCTCGCCGCGCGCCTGATCGAGAGCGCCAGTAGCACGAGCACCGCCAACGGCATGATCCACCACGCCGCAACCGAGGTTTCCGCCACCAGCGCGGTGAGCCCCAGCGCGAGCACGACACCCAATGCGGTGCGCCAGTCATCGCCCACGACGAAGTCCCATACGCCCAAAAAGAAGGCCTGCACGCGGTTCATACGCTCACCCCCGTCAACTTGCCGGCCTCGACCGACGCCGACTGCTCGACACCGCCAGCGGCACCGTCCGACGCAACGTCCACACGATCGCATTCGCCACAAACAGCACACCCGGGATCAGCGCCAGCAGCGCGGCGTCGCCGCCCGGCCAATTCGCCCCCGCGCCCTCGGCGCCCCAGAACATGCCGAAGGAGCTGAGCATCACGCCGACCGCGAACTTCATCGTGTTCTCGGGCACCCTGGCCAAGGGAGCGCGCGCCGCGACTCCGGCGGCGATCACCACGAGCACAGCGGCAGCGGCAGCCGCGGCAGCCAGCGGGACGTGTTTCTGATTGGCGCCGAACGTGAGCACGATGAACGCCACCTCCAGGCCCTCGAGCAGCACCCCCTTGAAGGAGATCGTGAAGGCGTAGCCGTCGAAGCCGGCCGGCTTGCCGCCCAGCGCGCGAGCCGCTTCGGCCTCCTCACGGAATATCTCCAGCTCGTCGTGCTTGGCCTTCAGACCCGCCGAGCGCAGGATCGCCTTGCGCAGCCACTGCAGGCCGAAGATCAACAGCAGACCGCCCACGACCACCCTCAAGACACCGATCGGCAGCGCGGTGAGCGCTGGTCCGAGGGCCGCCACGATCGCGGCCAGAGCCAGCGTCGCCGCGCCGACGCCGCTCATCGCCGAGGACCAGCTGCGCGTGGTGCCAACGGCGAGCACGATCGTCAGCGCCTCGACCGCCTCGACGGTGCAGGCGAGGAAGACGGAGACGGCCAGCCCAATCTCCGCGCCGCTCATGCTCGTGATGTCACATCAGCCACGCGGACAGCTCCTCAAGCGCATCGGGGATCACGTAGTAGTAGGCCCACAGACCCTGACGCTCGGAGTCGACGATCCCGGCGTCGCGCAACTTCTTGAGGTGATGGGAGAGCGTCGGCTGGGCGATGTCGAACAGAGGCACCAGCTCGCAGACGCAGACCTTGCCGGCGTGCTTGCGCAGCACGTCCACGAGCTGCAGGCGGATCGGATCGCCGAGAGCCTTGGCGACCTCGGCCATCCGCAGCGCGTGGTCGCGCTGCACATCTGGATAGACAACGGGCTCGCAACAGCGCTCGCCGGCGGCTCGCTTCTGCTTGGGGGCCAGCTCCAAATCGACAGGCATCGATCTACTTATATCAATAACACTGACGTATATCTATGTAATAGGATCCGGGGATGCTCACCAGCTCTGCGACCGGCGAAGATCCGCGGTTGGGCCCTGCGCGCTGCCACACCCACGAATACCTGCGCCGCGACACCTGCGCTCTTTCCGTCGCACGGGAGGCATCGTGAGCGTCGAGGCGGATCGTGTCGCGGTCATAACCGATATCCACGGCAACCTCCCCGCGCTTGAAGCGGTGCTCGCGCGAATCGAGGAGCTTGGCATCGAGCGCGTTTTCTGCGGCGGGGACCTCGTGGGTTACGGCCCGCACCCCAACGAGGTCTGCGCCCTGATCGCCCAGCGCGAGATCCCGACGATCTATGGCAACTACGACTACGCGATCGCGCGGGACCTCGAGGACTGCGGTTGCGCATATGTCACCCAGCACGACCGCGAGCTTGGACAGTGCTCGGTGGACTGGACGCTCGCGCACACCAGCCAGGACTCCAAGGACTTCATGCGCGGCTTGCCGTTCGACCTGCGCTTCGCGGTCGGAGATATCGACGTTCACCTGGTCCACGGCTCGCCCCGGAAGGTCAACGAGTACCTGTTCGAGGACAAGCCGGCCCGCCTGTACGAACGCCTCGCAGCAGCCGAGGGCGACCCCGTGCTCGTGTTCGGCCATACCCATAAGCCGTGGGTGCACGAGTACGGCCGGGTGCTGTTCGTCAACTGCGGCTCGGTCGGCAAGCCCAAGGATGGGGACCCGCGCGGCGCGTTCTCCGTTCTCGCCCCGAGCGCCGGCAGCGTGGATGTGAGCATCGACCGCGTCGCCTACGACGTCGACGCGGTCGCCGCCGAAGTCCGCGAGGCAGGGCTCCCCGACGAGTTTGCCGACAAGCTGCTGGTTGCGGAATGACCGACACGCCACCGCTTGCCCGCCGCCTGCTGGCCGAGCTGATGGGCTCCGCATTCCTCGCTGCCTTGGTGATCGGCTCGGGCATCGCGGCGCAGACGCTCTCGCCAAACGACGTTGGTCTGGAGCTATTCGAGAACGCCGCCGCCACGGCGGCCGGGCTGTTCGCGATCGTCCTCATGTTCGGCCCGGTGTCCGGCGGGCACTTCAACCCGATCGTCTCGCTCGCCGACGCGAGCTTTGGCGGCATCCGCCGGCGCGACGCCCTTGCCTACATACCCGCGCAAGTAGCCGGCTGCGTACTCGGCGCCGTCGTCGCGAATGCCATGTTCTCTCTAGCCGCCGTAAGCATCTCCACCCATCGTCGAGCCTCGCCCGCGCACCTGCTCTCCGAGGCGATTGCCACCGCCGGTCTGCTGCTCGTGATCTTCTCGCTCGCGCGCACCAAACGCGCACACACGATCCCGGCGGCGGTCGGCGCGTACATCGGCGCCGCCTACTTCTTTACAAGCTCAGCCAGCTTCGCCAATCCCGCAATCACGGTTGGGCGCATGTTCTCCAACACATTCGCGGGAATCGCACCCGCATCGGTACCGGGATATGTCGCGGCGCAGCTCGTCGGCGGCGCTTGCGCGATCGTTCTCGTGAGAGTGCTCTACCCGGGCGTGACGCCGGCCGAGGCGGCAGAGGTCCTGCTGCCACACAACGACGGACGCTCAGACCCCAACGCAACAGCCACGGCCACCGTTGGCATTTGACCAGCGCCATGCTCGTATTCATGCATCGCTGTCTTCAGGGCGCCCGACGCTGTACTAAGCGAAGTCTCACGGGGCCTTACGGCTGGATTTAGCCATCGGCACGAGGCTGCCGGTGCCCGCACACCTGGGGCTCCACAATGCCCAACGACGACGACCAACTCGACCGCTCGACTCTTGGCGCGGATGCACGCAGCAAGAGGCGCCGTCGCGAGTCCGAGCGTGCGCGAGCGCAGCGCCGGCGTCGCTGGGCGACCCCAATCGCGCTTGGCGTGCTCGTCGCGGTAGCGCTCGCCGCGAGCTCGGGTGGCGCAGGGTCGAAGCCGCACCGTGCTCCCGGGGCAAGCGAGTCCTCGCGGTCAACGGAGCACTCGGCGAGCGCAACACCTGTGCAAGTGACGGTTGAACAAACTGGCACGCTCCCAACAGGGGAGCAAGACGCCGCCGCCGTGGCGATATCCCCGAGCAGATTCCTGCTCATTGGCGGCATCGACCAGGGAGAAACCTCGCTTGCGGGCATCGTGAGCGCCACGAGCTCACAGGCACACACGATCGGGAGCTTGCCGGGCGCTCTGCACGACGCATCCGCGAGCTTCACAAGCGGAGCGGCATACCTGTTCGGCGGTGGCGTCATCGGCTCGTTCCCACTGGTCACAAAGGTCAATGCCGACGGCACCACACGGCCGGCTGGGGAACTTCCCACGCCAGCCTCCGACGTCGCGAGCGCCACGATCGCAGACACCGTGTACATCGTGGGTGGCTACACGGGCACGACACCGCTGCACACGATCCTCGCGTGGCACCCCGGTGGGCGGGCACACGTGGCCGGACTGCTACCCAAGCCCCTGCGCTACGCCGCGGTCGCGGCAGTCGGCGGAGCGCTCGTGATCGCGGGTGGCACCAGCGGCGAAAGCGCAAGCCGCAACATTTACCGCTTCGATTCCTCCACGGGGACGCTCACGAAGATCGGCCTGTTGCCCCAGCCGCTCACGCATGCGACGGCGGCCGCTGTGAACGGGACCGTGTTCGTCTTTGGCGGACGCGGATCCTCTCCCACGAGCCAGACGCGAACGATCCTCTCGATATCGCCAAACGGCAAGGTGAGGCCGGTCGGACTGCTCCCGGTTGGGCTCTCCGACCTCGCCGCGGTCTCACTGGCGGGACACATCGTGGTCGCGGGTGGGCGCGATGCGAGCGGCCAAGTGCACGATGAGATGCTCACCGCGACCGTGACGTCAACAATTGCTCAGAGTCGCCCGCAGGGCACAAATCTGATCGCCGACTCCAATCCAGGGGCGCTGCCCGGCCCTGTGTTGATCGCCGACCGTGACAACAATCGACTGCTGGAAGTGAGCCCCGCGGGCCAGGTTCTGTGGCGCTTCCCGAAACCCGGCGATCTGATCCCGGGCCAATCGTTCCTGTTGCCCGACGACGCTTTCTACTCGCCCGACGGGCGTCAGATCGTCGTGACCCAGGAGGACGACTACGCGATCAGCGTCGTCGATGTGGCTCACCCGAAGATCGCCTTTCGCTACGGGCACCCCGGTGTTCCGGGCTCAGAATCTGGCTACCTGCACAATCCTGACGATGCGATGCTCACGCCTGGGGGCGCACTGCTCGCGGCGGATATCAAGAACTGCCGCATAATCGTGATTCGCCCGCCCGAACACCGTTTGACCCAACAGCTGGGCCAGACCGGCAACTGCAATCACGAACTGGGCGTGTCCTACGGCAGCCCAAATGGCGCGTTTCCGATGGCAGACGGCAACACTGTCGTCACCGAGATCGACGGGGACTGGATCGACGTGCTCAGCGCCCGGGGACAGCCTCTTAGCGATACTCATCCGCCGGGCTTCACCTATCCGTCCGACACCAACGAGGTGCGTCCCGGCGTGTTTCTCTCAGCCGACTACACCAGCCCTGGAGCGATCGAGACGTTTACGCCGAACGGCCAACTGCTTTGGCGCTATGAACCAACCGGCTCGCAAGCGCTCAACCATCCCTCGCTTGCTCTACCGCTACCGAACGGTGACATCTTGGCCAACGACGACCGCAACGATCGCGTGATCGTGATCGACCCGCACACCAACCGGATCGTCTGGCAATACGGACACACCGGTCAGCCGGGCTCAATGCCGGGATATCTGGCAAACCCCGATGGAGTGGACCTGGCGCCACCGTACTCCCTGACCATGCGCTTCGCACACTCGATGCGGGCACCGTGACCTACCGTCAGGCCTGACGACGATCAGGGTACGGTGAAACGTCGAAGACCGGGTTGATACGGCACAGGTGTGCTGTGCGCGAATGCCCAGATCTGGTTACTAGGGCAGTGGCGTCCCTCGTGGCACGACATTTGGCGTGGCGAAGTAGAAGCGCACACGACCTTTAGCCACTTGTGCCTCAAGGCTCTTGTGCGCGTAAGCGATCCATCGACGCTGTTGAGGATGAGTACCGGCTGATCGTCGCGTGCGATCAGCCCGATCGCGTCGTTGACGTTGGCGCTTGCGAGCTCGTAATGAGCGCCGTCGCGGTGGGTGCGCAGGTAGCTGCTGAGCGAAGGCGTGCTGAAGTCGCTTAAGCAGCGAGTCGGTGCGAGCGCGACCGACGATGTAGGAGTCCTTGCTCAGCGCGATCGCCAGCAGGCCGATGCCAAGGCACACGAGCACGATGCGAACGACAAGCGCTGTCGTACTCGACTGCCCACCTCCGTTGGAGTGGAGCGCCACGTTACTGGGCGGCTCCCAGTCACTGGAGCGGCGGCCAAGACCGACCGTCCACAGCGCGCTAAACGAAAGACCGAACACTGCGCATACGGCCGGCGCAAACGCCTCCAGATAGCGCGGCTGTAGCCGTTCCATCGCGCTGAAGGCGATCAGCCCGGTCGCAAACCACACCAATATTCCGAGCGACAAGTCGTCCCGCCGGTTCGCGCAGAGCCGCTCGCAGTCGCTCGCAGTCTGAAGCGACGAGCACGGCGAGCGCCACCAGCGCAAGCAAGCACGTCGCAAGCAGCGCGATGCCGATCAGAGTCCAGTACTGCAGAGGGCCGGCGCTGAAGCAGACGCAGCGGGCCCACTCCCCCTTCGGCCATCCCGGTGGCGCCCTTGCTGGATAGGCGGCTCAGGCCGTCGTAGACGAGCGTCACGTGCCAGATGCTCCCGTTGGAGGATCCGATCGGAAAGGGTCGCCCGCTTATCGGCGTCAGCGACGCGATCGCCGTCCAGGACAACGCCACGACGAGAAATGTCGCGCCAAGACCAGCAGTGCTGCGGATGCGCTTCCCCGGGGCTGCCGCCCACAGCCACAGCAACGCCATCGCCGGCAGCGCGATCAGCATCTCCGCGAGCTTGACGTTGAAAGCCAAGCCCATCACCGCCGCGGCCGCCACCGACCAGCGCATGCGCCCACTCTCGAGCGCCCGCCACGAGAGCCATAGCGCAGCTACCTCGAATGCCGCGAGCACCGAGTCCATCGTGTCGCTGCGCGCGGTCAGCACCGACACCGGCAAGACCGCGAGCGCAAGCGCCGCCGCCAGCGCTGCCACGAACCCGAACGGTCGCCGCAATGCGCCGAAAAGCAGACCGCACGCCGCGATCCCGCCGAGCGCCTCGGGGAGGTGCAGTCCCACACGCCCAAATCCCAATACCCCCGTGGTGGCGACCTGCAGCCACAGATCGACCGGGGGCTTGTCGATCGAGACGGTCCCCGAGGGCTCCAGCGCACCGAAGAAGAAGTTGTGCCAGGACCCACCCATGCTGCGCACGGCCGCGTCGTAGAAGACGTTGCCCGGCACGTCCTGGATCTTCCACAGGCGCAGCGCGCCGGCGAGAAAAAGCACGATGCCCATCGCAAGCCAGCCCAACCGGCGCGAACAGCTCAGGGGAAGGCGGCGAGAACGTGGGGCGAACGGCCTGGACGCAGACGCAATGCTGTGCATCACGCTCGCGCGAGCGCGCCGACAATGAACATGCGAGTAACCGATCGAGCGCCCAACTAAATCGCGGGTCAGCTTGGCGTGAGAAACCGCTTAGCGATATCGACATGCCGTGCAACGCATTAGCTGACAATCCAGGCTGCGCGCGGGGACACGCCGCCGCGAGTGCCACATGCGGCGCGATAGGTTCTTAGCGGATTCTCACGAACCGAGGCGCAACCCGTGCCGGTCTCGTGGTGTCATATACGACGATGAGCGCGCGCCGGATCACGCGCAGGTCGTTGCTGGTTGCCTCCGCCGGGGCAGTCGGCAGCGGGTTGCTGCGGCCTCGCACGGCGCTTGCGCTGCTCGGCGGACCGCCGTCGCCGACACTCGCACAGCGTCGACTTGGAGCACTCGCACCGACCGCCACGACGATCGAGCTTGCCTCCCCCGCGGATCTTGTCGGTCTCGAATGGCAAGGGCCCGCCCAGGCGAATATCTCGTTGCGCTTCCGCGGCCGAGACGGTCGCTGGAGTAGCTGGGTCTCAGCGGGGACGAACGGCCACGGACCGGACGTGCGCCCACAGACAGATCGGCAGGTGGGAGAGCCGATCTGGACTGGAGGGACCACGTCGGTTCAGATTCGCGCCGCGGGCAGAGTGAGCGACGCGAAGTTGCACCTCGTCAACGTCAACGGCGACGTGGGAGCCGGCGAACGTGCCGGGAGCGCCGCACCGCTCGCACTGGCGGCAAGCCTGCCACTTGCCAGGCCAGAGCTTGCCCGCCGGAGCCGGCCAGCCGCCGATCGTCGCTCGCAAGGCTTGGGCTCGGGGGATGGCGCCGCCCAAGGTGGCGCCCGCATACGGAGCGGTGGAGATGGCCTTCGTCCACCACACCGAGAACCCCAACGGCTACGCGGCCGGCGAAGTCCCGGCGATGTTGCGCGCGATCTACGTGTTTCACCGCTATGTCAACGGATGGAACGACATCGGCTACAACTTCGTCGTCGACCTGTACGGGCGGATCTTCGAGGCGCGCGCCGGAGGCATCGACGAGCCCGTGGTTGGAGCGCAGGCCGGCGGCTACAACCTCGTCTCCACCGGTATCGCCGTGCTGGGCACGTTCAGCTCGGTCCCCATCTCAAAAGCGGCGCGCGACGCACTGGAAGCGCTGCTGGCATGGAAGCTCTCGCTGCACGGCGTTCCCGCGCAGGGCAGCGTGACGGTGAAGGTGAACCCGGCTGGGGCCTCCTATAGCCGCTTCCCCGCCAACGCCCGCGTATCGCTGCCGCGCATCGCCGGCCACCGCGACGGCGACGCCACCGAATGTCCCGGCAACGTGCTCTACGGCGAGCTGCCCGCGATCCGCACCGGAGTGCGAGCACTGGCGCCAAATCCAACAAGAGCCACACTCGCTCTAACCGCGCCGTCCATCCCGCCCGAAGCACAGACCGCACCGGAACCCAGCGGCACCCCCGCGCCCGGCAGCACGCCGAGCGGCCAGGCCCAAGCGCTCTCGGGTGCGCTCGAATTGCTCGACGGCACCCCGCTCAGCGATGCGCCCGTCCTGGTTCAGGCGCGGACGGTGAGCCGCAAGGGAGAAGTCGTCAGCGAGCGAACGCTTGGCGAAACCACAACAAACTCGGCCGGCCAATGGGAGCTTGACGCAACGCCGCTCGGCCCGCCGAGCGGCGGGATGTGGCTGCGGGCCCTGTGTCCCGGCGGCCCCGGATTCGGCGCTGCCGTCTCTGACCCGCTGCACCTCCCGGAGAGCGTCTCACTGAGCGAGCCGTGAGAGCGCTCTACCCAGGCGTGACGCCGGCCGAGGCGGCAGAGGTCCTGCTGCCACACAACGACGGACGCTCAGACCCCAACCCAAGCCGTCGTTAGCGCATGCCGCAGTGTGAAACACACCGCGCGGCTCAGCGCGACCACGCGCCCACGAGCGCGAGCAGCTCGGAGGCGACCCACCAGTGCCGAGGACGACCGGTCTCCCGCTGGGCGCGCGCGAACGGCTCGAGGATGCCGTGCGCTTGGAGCGTGTGAAGCGCTGTGCGCGCGGCCCTCTCGCTCACATGCAGCTCGCCCGCGACGATCTCCCCGCCGATCGCCGGGTGCGCCGGCAGCAATGCAAGCACACGGTGGGCGACCGCGTCGGAGCGCACCCCGGCGATGCGCTCGCTCCACTCCTCGCTCAATCTGGCGACCGAGCCCACGAGACTGGTCGCGGCGTCGCCCGAGCCTTCGACGATCTCGGCAAACCACGCCACCCACGGATCGATCTCGCCGAAGCGAAACAGCGTCAGACCCGAGAGATACCCGCCCCTGTCGGTCGCGATCCTGACGCTCACCGGAGGTGGCGTGGCAAGGTTCAGACGGCGCGAGAGAACCCACGCGATCAAGATCCGTCCCACGCGCCCGTTGCCGTCCGCATACGGATGGATCAGCTCGAACTGAGCGTGCGCGACAGCGGCCTGGGTCACCGGATCGACGTCGCCGCGGTTGGCGAACACGATCAGGTCGGCCATCAGCGGCGCGATCAGCTCGGGGGCGGCACGACAACGGCGGCGTCCAGTGGGCTCGTGCCACCGATCCAGCCGGGCAGCCCGCGCCAAGCACCGAGCTGATGCTCCGCCAGATGACCAGCGCCCGTCATCAGACGACGATGCCAACGATGAAGAGCTCCAGCATCGAGCGGCGTCGTGCGCGCCTGCTCGATCGCGACGAGCGTCGCGGCCGCGTTGTCGGCGATCCACGTGGCGCTCTCGCCCACACTCGGGTCGAGCTCGGCGGCCGCCACCTGCGCCAGCGGCGCGGTCACCCCCTCCACATAGGAGGAAGCAACGCCCTCGGCGCGCAACAACAACCGTGCCAACGCCCCCCAATCGGCCGGCAGCGAGTCGCTACCCCGACGAGCGGCCCCGGCGGCACGCTCGGTACGCCGAACCGTGGCCTCGCTCAACCCAAGATCGCACTCGGCCAAAGGGTCCGGAACCCAAGCAGCCACCCTGCGATCCCTCCACTCAATCGTGTACTCGCGACCCGACATCGCTTCCTTCCATAAATACCGGCCTTATGGAAGCTTAGCGGTTCAGGCTTCCGAAACTAGCAGCCGCCAACCAACAGACGCAAGGTTGAGCGCTCTAAAACAGCGAAGCGCCGAAGGGCTTTACTTCCGAGCCTGCGGCATACCCGAGCTTGCTCAGCCCGAACACTTCCTCCACGGTGGCCAGCAGCGAGAAGTGGTTATACGTTTCCTGGGACAGCCCGCCGCCTTTTTTGATGAACGGCGAGAGCAGCAGCAGCCCGACCTGGCCGCCACCGGTGCCCGAGAGCGCCGCGGCTCCCGTCGGGGCCGGCAGATTGGGAAACTTCGGTTGCCCGCAGCAGGAGCTCGAATCCGCGTATTCGCCGCTCGAGGGCGCTTGATCGACGGTGATCGCGAGCAGCCCGTTTTGCTTGTATGCCTTCGAGGCGAGGATCTCGGGAACCATCTTTTTCAGGAACTCGTCGGCCGCGAGCATGCCGGCGGGCCTACCGGGCGCGCACGGCGTGGGATTGCCGTCCTCGCACGGACCGGGGGCGATGTAAGAGAAGCCGGCCGTGCTTTTTTCGCTTGCCAGGTCCCCCTTCAAGGCACTCATCCCCACATCCTCGGAGGCGCACTCGGACGATCCGGCCACCGAGGAGAAGTAGACGAACGGGTTGCGCCACGTCTGATAGGCCGGCGCCGTGCCGCCGGGCGTCAGCGCCGCGGCGCTCGAGTCGGCCGCGCCGCCGGCCGGGTGCGCGCAAGCGGCCGGGGACCCCGAGCCTTCGTCGATCCCTTCGACATACGCCTTCCAACTCAGGTGCTTTCCCGCGAGCTGGCTCATCAGCGTTTGCGTGGAGGACGGATACACGCATCCCTTGCCGAGCACCTGCCCGTCGCTGCCGCTGCTCGAAGGCGAGATTTCGCTGTAGGTTGGGCAGTTGGCGGCGGTGGCTTCGGTGGGGCCCTGCCCGCTCAGCAGCGCGATCCCGTCGGCGAGCCCCTGGTGTGCCACGGCGTAGTAGCGCAGCAGCAGCTCGCCCTGTTTCTCCAGGGTCCCTGTCAGGTATTTGGCGGGCGAGGCCGGCCCGAACGCGGTTGCGTAGGGCTGTTCGTCGAGCATCACCACGAACACGTGCTTGATCGAGGACAGCTTGAAGGCGGTTGCTTTTGAGGCGCCTTTGCCGGCGCCCGAGGATTCTTGCGATTCGCCGCCGGTCCCCGAGGACGAGGAGGATGTTTTGCTCACTGGGGCAGGAGTCGGGGATTCCGCGGGCGCCGGCGAGGGTTCGGGGGTCGTTTCCGCTTCAGGCGCCGGCGGGGGCGCTTCGGCGGTGGTCGAGCTGGGGGTGGTGCCGGCACCGCCCGCGGCGCCCTGCGCGACGAGCACCTTCAGTGGCGCGCGCTCAGAGGCAAGCGAATCGACCGCGTCGCTCCCCGCGGCGCGACCCATCAGCACGCCGAACCCGAGAAACAGGGCCACGAGCACAGTCCACACGAGCGGTGATGGCAGTGGCAGCGCGCCGAAGCGCTGCTCCCAGCGGCGCAGCGGGTCGAGGCTCACGGGTTCGTTTGAGCCGGGCGAGCAAGATCGTCTGGCGACAGGCTAGCTTGCCGATCCTCTGACTCAGAGGTCGCAACGAGCACCTCGATCGGGTGTGTCGCCGGGCGATGGCCCGTCCCCTTATGCTCGCTGTCGGATGCGCGGCCTCGACCGGCCGGCTCGGCGACCGGCGACGTGGGCGTCATCCGGCCCTCAAGCGGATCTTGTCTCCCAAAATTGCCGTTGGCGACCGTGCGCTCCATCACCTGCGTGCCGCACTGCCAGCAGAACACTGCTCCGCGACTGCGCACCGCGCCACAGCTCTGACAGTTGCCGGCGCTGCCGCTCTCCTGCATGTGCAGCATCCGCTCGACCTCGGCAAGCTCCGCGTCGCGCTCCTGCAGCATCGCGGCGCGGCGGATCAGCACGTCGAGGCGGAAGTGGTCGCGAATCGCCATCTCGTACGCGAGTCCGCCGAGGTTCCAGTGCAGCTCGGCGACCTCCTCGGCAAGCTGTTCGCGGCGATGGCGCAGCTGCGAGTGGGGCTGTTGTGGGCTGGCGGTGCTCATCCCGTTTCGACCACGTCCGGGAGGTTCTTGGATTTCTGCTCGTAGCTGGACCCGCTCTGGTTTTTGCTCACGCTTTTCAGCACGGCCGGCGGCGCCGGTTTGCTGACCGAGGAGCCGGCCCCCGAGGGGGAGCTCGTTTTCGCTTTCGAGCTTTTCTTGGCAGAGCCGGCGGCAGGCGTTTCGGTTGTCGTGGTGGTGGGGGTGGTTGCCGTGGTGGATGTGCCCGCGGTGGAGCCCCCGACCGAGATCACCTGCGCGGGCGGCACCTTGGCCGAGCCCGAGCTCGCGCGTCCGATCAGGATCCCGACGCCCATCGCAAGCAGCAGCACCCCCACGCCGGCGAGCAGCGCAAGGGTGTTGTTGCGATTGGACGGTTGAGCAGCGCCGAAGCCGGGCGGCGCACCCGGGGGCGCACCGGGAACATTGGACGGTGGGGTTTGCGGGACCTCCGGCGACAATGCCGACTGTGGCGAAGTCATGCCCGATGAGACTGCGGCCGGCGGCGGCCCACCGGGGCGTCCACCGGAGATCGGGCCGCTCACGTGAGCGCGTGGCGCGCCACACTGCAAGCAGTAGCGCTGGTCGGGCACGAGCGGCGCCGCGCACTGCGAGCACCGCTCGCTCGCCACGTTTGGGATCGGCTGGGCGACAGCCGTCGCGGACTCCTCCCCAGCCGCCGGGGACGGGTTCGGTGACGGCTGCGTGACGGCGGTCACCGGCTCGCTGGGTGCAGCGGGCTCGGTCACGCCGAGATCGTCCACCCTCACCACCCCCCCACTCGTGACGATTCTGTGAACGTATGCTTGCCTATCGTTGTCCTCACGGTTCTTCGTTGGAGTTGGCGCCGGGCATCTCGTTGTACCCGCAGCGGAAGTTCTCCGGTTCGGAGACCGGCTGGGAGCCCGCGAATCCGCCCTTGGTGCCGTTGGAGTAGACCGTCACATACTGCAACGTCGAAGGTGCCGGCACCGCCGGCAGCGGCACCGGGTTCGGTTCGCCGGTACGGGGGTCGCCGGTCGAGCCGACGCTCACACCCTCAGAGCCCGCGGCATCCGAGCCGGCGGCGGTCGTCACGAGCGTGGCGCTCATCTCGCGCTGATCCTTCAGGCCCACGCTCGGGTCGAGCGGGATCGTGGCGGTGAGCTGCGAGTCGTGGATCGTCGACTCGAGCTTGACGCGATTGGCGGCTCCAATCAGCTGCGCCGCCGTGGGCAGGTAGCCACCCTCCTTCACGCACGCCTGGGACGCCCAGAAGTAGTTGTTCTCGCCCGCCTCGGCGTTTGTGAGCGGGTAGGGCGAGTCCATCAAGCACCACGTGCCGAGGTTCACCGTCGCCGGCGGGCAGCTCGGTTCGATATCGGTCAGTGTCTTGCCGCCGAGATGCGTGGCGTTGCTGACGGTCGGGATCGCCGACGCGGCGAACTTCCTGTTTTTGCCAAGCAGCAGCAGGCCGCCGGCGTGTGGCTTGGTGCTGATCCGATGTCCGTCGATCGCACCGGCAACAGCGCGACGGGCCGCTTCGGCCAGCCCGGTACTCGAGCCGACGAGCGCGAGGATCGAGATCGCCAGCGCGACGTGGCCACTGTGGCGGGAGATGCGTTGTCTCATGTTCGCCTCCTTGAGGAAGGGGTTGAAATGTGACTCTCTACAGAAAGACGGGCGAAGGCCATCCGCCGTGACCGACGTCGGCCGCGACCGATCGAGGCGCCCGCGCCCGCCAGCAGGATCGGTACGGCGAGCGGTAGCCCATAGCCGGCGAGCCGCGTGGAGCCGCCACCGGAGGCGCCGACCGCGGTGATCGCCGCGGCGATCGGGTCCGCGGCGGCGGCAACCTTCAAGGCCCGTGCCCCGGGTCCTGCTCGGAGGCCGATCGGGTGATTTGGCGCAGCTCGCCCAAGTCCATGTCTTGCACGGTCGAGAGCACAGCGTCGAGCGCTACTCCCGATAGCGTCTCGTGCTCGATCAGCGCGTGCGCGGTCTCCTCGACGGCCTGCCAGTTGCGGTCGAGGATCGCGGCGGCCTTCGCCTCGGCGTCGCCGACGAGCCGCTCGACTTCACGGTCGATCGTGTCGAGCGTCGAGGGTCCGACCGAGCCGAGATCCTGCAGCGAGGCGCCGAGAAATACCTCGCCGCCCTTCTCGCCGATCGTGACGGGCCCGAGCGCGTATGACATCCCGAACGAGGTGACCATCGTGCGAGCCAGACTCGTAGCCGCATGTAGGTCGTCGCTGACGCCGCTCGACAGGTGGCCAAAGGCAATCCGCTCGCCGGCGGTGCCGGACACGATCACCGTCAGCTGCGCTTCCAGGTCGGGCTCTGTCTGGATCAGCTGGTCGCGGTCGGTGAGCATGTGCGCTGCGGTGCCGAGCGTGCGCCCGCGCGCGACGATCGACACCTTGCGACTCACCGATGCCTGACCAAGCGCCTCCGCAACGACAACGTGTGCGGCCTCGTGGATCGAGATCAGCCAGCGCTCGTGCTCCGTGAGGATGTGCTTCTTGGCGGGCCCGGCGACGACGCGGTCGATCGCCTCCTCGAGCGTCGCCTGCTCGATCAGCTCGTGCGAGTCGCGCACGGACAAGAGCGCGGCCTCGTTGATCACATTGGCGAGCTCCGCGCCGCTGAAGCCGGGCGTCAAGCGCGCGATCTCCTCCAGCGAGACGTCGTGTCCCATTGGGCGCTTGCCGCCGTGCAGGCGCAGGATCTCGAGGCGCCCGTGCACGTCGGGCACGTCGATCGTCACCTGCCGGTCAAAGCGCCCCGGACGCAGCAGCGCCGGGTCGAGGATGTCGGGGCGGTTGGTGGCGCCCATCACGACCAGCCCGCCGTCGCCGCCGAAGCCATCCATCTCCACCAGCAGCGCGTTGAGTGTCTGCTCGCGCTCGTCGTTGCCCTGCCCGATCCCGGCGCCGCGCTTGCGCCCGGCGGCGTCGAACTCGTCGATGAAGATGATCGCGGGCGCGGTCTTGCGCGCCTTGGCGAACAGGTCGCGCACACGGGCCGCCCCGACGCCGACGAGCGACTCCACGAAATCCGAGCCCGACAGCGAGAAGAAGGAGGCGTCGGCCTCGCCGGCGACGGCCTTCGCAAGCAGGGTCTTCCCCGTTCCGGGAGGTCCGACGAGCAGCACCCCCTTGGGGGCGGCGGCGCCGACGGCGAGATACTTGGACGGATCGGCCAGGTAGTCGCGGATCTCGCGCAGCTCGGCCACCGCCTCGCCCGCGCCCGCCACGTCGGCGAACGTGATCTGGTGCAGCGTGCCCTTGCCCTTGCGCTTGCCCTTGCCCGTGAACTTCGAGAAGCCGGCGATCCCGCCCGCTCCGCCGTCGTCGCCGAAGCGCATGAAGAACGCGAACAGGCAGACGAGCAGCATTATCGGGATCAGGAACTGCACGAGGATCGCGCGCTGCGCCTTGCCGGGCTGCTGATCGACCGTTACAACCGTGCCGGCCGTGGCAAGGCTCTGTAGCAGTTGCTGTGTTTGCACCCCGGAGGCCGGATAGGCTGCCCAGTATTCGGGCGGGGCGCTCGCGCTCGTCGTAGCGGTACCCGCGGTTCCACCTGTTCGACGCGGCGCTCGACGCTTCGCCGGCGGGCTCCTTGAGCGTGATCTCGACGCGGTTGTCGTGGTCGTACACTGTCGCCGTCGCGACCTGCTTGTGCTGAGCAAGCTCCAGCACCCTGCTGATCGGCAGTTCTGAGCCGTGACTCGACGGCCCGATATCTCCGAGCAAGGAGAAGAACGCGATCAACAGCGCCGCCGATGCCAGGATCAGGAACAGCGCGATCTTGTCGCGAAATACCACACGGCGCACGCCAGTGGCGAAATCGCCGGCGGCCACAAGCGCCGGATTGCGCCTGTGCGCAAGACCAGAGCGCACCTGACCGCCCTTCGGCGGGCGCACGGGACTCGCGGGACGGCCATTGCCCTGGGAAGACTCGGGCGGGATTGTGTTTTCGTCGTCTGTCATGTCTCCTCAGAATGTCGGCTGCCGTTCAGGCCAAAGGCGGCAACACGAGCGACAGGACGATGCCCTTGCCCTTGACCTTTTGCGCTCGCTATCGAGAACGCGCTGCTTGGGGGCGTTGTAGGCGTCGTAGTCGTCGTCGTAACGGGGTTAGATTTTTTTGGTTCTTTGCTGCTTCGGCCGGTTCCACATAGGTCGTCCCGACTTCGTTGCCTTTTTCCGGACTGACCGTTTGCATCGGAACCCAGTAGGTGTGGTCGTCTTTTTTCTTTTCCATGTAGAACCCGTGCTTGCGCGACGTCGCGAGGTTGGCATATCCGACCGAGCCGTTGGTCGCCCTACGGCTTCGGTCGGCGAAGTGCCACCAGTCGTTAGGCTGACCGCCACCGGGGCCCGACTTGTGAACGACCTGAGAAGTTCACCCCCAACACTCCCCAGTCGCGGCGATGTTCACCAATTCTTCTCAACTTGAGAACGTCCTGTTCACGCGGCGGTACGAGCGGACCCAAGACACTGCGCTGATGTCCCTCGGGCTCGGCATGCCCGTGGGCGTCCGCACCCGCAGCGTCCATCCGGCAAAAGGAGCCCCACGTGCGAGCACCCACCCGCACCATGACCGTATCGTTGATCGCCGCGCTCGCGCTGGCCGTGCCCGCCGTCGCCGGCGCGCGCGCCCTGCTGATCGACGGCTCGACCTCTGTCTTCCCGCTGATGACCCAGCTTGCCGCCGCGTACCACAAAGCAACCAAAGAACCCACCCCGAAGATCGGGCAGGGCACCTCCGACGTGGGCGTGTCCGACGTGGCGGCCGGGCGCGTGGACATCGGCGACGTGTCGCGCAACCCCGAAGAAGGCGACCCGAAAGGGCTCGTGTTCACGAAGATCGCGCGCGACGGCGTGTGCATGGTCACCAACCCGAAGAACCCGATCGCAAACCTCAACCAGAACGAGGTGCAGGCGATCTTCACGGGCGCCGTGCGCGAATGGAGCGAAGTGCCGGGCGCGAAGATCTCAGGCCCGATCGACCTCGTCGATCGCATCGCCTCCTCGGGTACGCAGGCCGCCTTCCAGGACATCTTCCTCGGCGAAACCCTGAAGATCTCCCCCAGCGCGGAGGCCGAGGAATCGAACGGACTGGTGCAGAACAAGGTCAAAACCGACGAAGACGCGGTGGGCTTCGTGTCGTTCGCGTTCACGAGCGGGGTCCATGCGGTCAGCTACCAGGGCATCCCGTGCACGCTGCAGAACGCCAAGTCGGGCCAGTACCAGGGCGTGCGTAATTTCTGGATGGTGACCAAGGGAGCCCCGAAAGGCGCGGCGAAGAAGTTCATCGAATGGATCACCAGCTCGAAAAACGCGATTGCACGCAAAATCATCAGCTCCGAGTGGATCGCCATCCACTGATGAGAGGGCTTCTCGGCGGCGGGGCGGCCGCCGCCGAGCGGCGCACCGAGCTGGCGCTGCGCGCACTCGCGGTGGGCGTGCTGGTGGTGATCGCGGGCATCGCGATCACCGTGTTCTCGAAAGCGTGGCCGTCCTTCCAGCACAACGGACTGGCGTGGTTCGGCAGCGGCGGGGACGTGGACACGCAGTTCACCGCGATGATCCAGGGTCCGAGGGATCCGGCCAACTACGTGTACCACTTCAGAGCGTGGCCGCTGATCTGGGGCACGATCCTGACCTCGGGGCTCGCGGTGATCCTCGGCATGATCGTGTCGATCCTGGCGGCGGTGTTTGTGGTGGAGCTGGCGCCGGCCCAGGTCAGGCGCGCGATCGACCCGACGATCCGCCTGTTGGCGGGCGTGCCGTCGGTCGTGTACGGGCTGATTGGGATCCTCGCGATCGCCCCATGGGTGGAACACAACCTGATCTCCCGGCAGCGCAAGCACTCGGTGGAGTACGTGGTGCAGCTCACCGGAGCCAACCTGAGCGTGGCGACGCTGATCCTTACCGTGATGATCGTGCCGATCATGGTGGCGATCGTCGCGAGCGCGCTGGAGTCGGTGCCGAAAGCGTGGACGGAGGGCTCGGCGGCGCTGGGGGTCAACCGCTGGCGCACAACTTGGCGCGTGTCGCTGCGTGCCGTGCGCCCGGCGATCGTGGCGGCAGCGGTGCTCGCCACCGCGCGCGCGCTGGGCGAGGCGATCATGCTCGCGATGGTCGCGGGATCGCGCGGCTTCGCGCCGAACCCGCTCGACGGGACTACGTTCTTCTTCGAGCCCGTCAGGCCTCTGGCGGCGACGATCATCCACTACATCGACGATCTCACGGTGGTGCCGGTGGAACAGACGCTGTATGCGATGGCGGCTGTGCTGCTGGTGTCGTGCGCGCTGCTGTCGCTGGCCGGCTGGGCGGCGAAGCAGCCGATGAAGCGCTACGGGATAAGAGCCTGATGGCAAGCTCACCGCAAGCCCTGTCGCCTCCGGCCGGCACGATCCGCGACAGTCGCAAGCGCGACTCGGTCGGGAGCTGGCCGCTGGTCGACCGCGTCGCGTATGCGCTGTGCTGGACGGTGGGGATCGGGTTGTGCCTGGTGGCGGGCGCGATCGTGCTGTTCATGCTCGTGAAGGGAATTGCGTATCTGCGCCCGAGCCTGCTGCTGGAACACCCGAGCCCCTCGCAGAACCAGACGGCCTCCGGCGGATTTCTCGATCCGATCGAGGGCACGCTGCTGTTGACCGCCGTGGGGATTGCGATCGCCGCTCCTCTGGGGGTTTGCCTGGCGGTGTGGATGAGCGAGTATCAGCGCCCGGCGTGGCTGGCGCGGCTGGTGGAGTCGGGCGTGGAGATGATCGCGGGCGCGCCGAGCGTGCTGCTGGCGATGTTCGGCCTGGTGCTGTTTGCGCGCCCGGCGCTGGCGTTCCTCTCGCAGACCTCGGCGGGGGGATCGGTGTTCGGCCGCTCGTTCCTCACGGCGGGCGCGATGATGTCGCTGATCGCGCTGCCGCTGGTGGTGGCGGCCACGCGCGAGGCGCTGATGCAGGTGCCGGCGCAGATGCGCGAGGCCTCCTACGCGCTCGGCAAGACAAAGGCGACGACGATCCGCAAAGTGCTGCTGCCATCGGTGCGCCCGAGCATCGCCAACGGCGTGACCCTCGGCGTGGGGCGCATCGTGGGCGACACGGCGATCGTGGTGATTCTGCTGGGCGCGACGCTCCGCCTGGAAGGCGCGGGCGGGGCGCCAGTGCTCTCGACGTTGCGGGGCACGGGCGGAACGCTGACCAGCTATGTGCTGTTCAACTCGCCGGCGGGCGAAGGCAACGCGCACGAAAAGGCGTATGCGGCGGCGTTTGTGCTGTTGCTGATGGTGCTGGCGTTGAACGTGGTCGTGATGCGACTCAATTCCAGCCGCGCCGGCTCGGGAGAGAGCCTTGGCGCCTCCAGCCGCTGGAGAGTGTTGACGGGGAGCTTGCCGTGGATCCGCTGATGCCCCCACCGGTGCGAAGGATCGTGCTCGATCGCGAGCCGACCGTGGCAGGGGCGCTGTCGAACGGGACCCAGTTGACCCTGGAGCAGACTG
This sequence comes from uncultured Solirubrobacterales bacterium, assembly GCA_963715535.1. Taxonomy (GTDB): domain Bacteria; phylum Actinomycetota; class Thermoleophilia; order Solirubrobacterales; family Solirubrobacteraceae; genus Palsa-744. Next base: position 1,339,499 of record OY970251.1, read on the forward strand.
GTCGCGTTCCCCCGGCGGCCGCTTCCCCCGAGGAGGAACAGGCAAGCCCGCGGGAGCCGGCCATCGAAGTGCAGGAGCGCATGCGCATCGAAGGCGTGTGGCTCGCCTACGGCGACCGCTGGGTGGTGCGCGACGTGAGCCTGCCGGTGCGCAAGGGCGAGGTGCTGGGGCTGATTGGCGCCTCGGGCTCGGGCAAGACGACGCTGCTGCGCTCGCTGAACCGCCTGACCGAGATCACCGCCGGGGCGGCGCGCGCCGGGCGCGTGACGCTCGACGGGCAGGAGATCGGCGAGATCGAGGTCAACTCGCTGCGCCGGCGCGTGTCGATGGTCTTCCAGCAGCCCAACCCGTTCCCGATGAGCATCTTTGAGAACGTGGCGTACGCGTTGCGCGAGGAGCACGGCGAGCGCGGTGCGCGCAGGCGCAAACGGCGCTCGCGCGACGATCTGATGGGAGCGGTGGTTGACGCGCTGCAGCGCGCGGGACTGTATGAGGAGGTGGCGGGCAACCTCGACCATCCGGCGCTCCGACTGTCAGGCGGCCAGCAGCAGCGGCTGTGCATCGCGCGCGCGCTGGCGGCGGGTCCAGAGGTGCTGTTGCTGGACGAGCCGTGCTCGGCGCTCGACCCGATCTCAACCGCAACGATCGAGCAGTTGATCGTGGAGCTGCGCGACAGCGTGGCGATCGTGATCGTGACCCACAACCTGCAGCAGGCGATGCGTGTGGCCGACCACGTCGCGTTCATGCACCTCGGCGAGCTTGTCGAGTACGGCCCCAGCGCGCAGATCTTCGACCACCCACGCGAGCAGCGCACGCGCGAGTACGTGAGCGGGGCGTTCGGGTGAGATACCGCGCCGGCGGCCCGCGCCCGAGCACGGGGCGCCCGTTGCGCCTGTGTTTTTGGGGATGGGCGGGGCGTGCCCGAGGAGCCAGGACGGCGTGTGGCGCTGTCGCGATAGCGCTTGTGCTGTCTGGCTGTGAGAGCACTCAGGAACGCAGCGCCGGGCTGCAGCGCGCGGCGAAGCACGACGTGCTCTCCACGCAGGGCGTGTCGGTGAGCAAGGAGAACCCGAGCGTGCGAGTGCTGCAGAGCACGATCGTGCGCTCGCACGAAACGACCGCCGTGGTGGTGACGCTGCGCAACACCTCCTCGCATGCCCTGGAGAACGCGCCGATCGAGGTGACTGTGCGCGACGCGCACGGCGCGGTGCTCTACCAGAACAACGCCTCGGGCCTCGAGCCCTCGCTGACGACCGTCTCGCTGCTACAGCCCGGTCAGGAAACGATCTGGGTCGATGATCAGGTGACCGCGAGCGGCACGCCGGTCTCCGCGAGCGCGCTCGTGGGAGACGCGACACAGGCGTCGGGGAGCGTCCCCCAGTTGAGCATCGTGGGCACGCATCTCAGTACAGAAGCCGGCGTGGAAGCGACCCTGTCGGGAACTGTGGCAAACCACTCGCAAACGACCCAGCAGAACCTCGTCGTATACGCAGTGGCACGCCGCGCGTCGAAGATCGTGGCGGCCGGACGGGCGGTTATCCCGGAAGTAGCAGCGGGCACGAACAGCGGCACGAACGTGCCATTCCAGATCTATTTCGTAGGGAATCCCGGCGGCGCCCACATCTCCACCAGCGCCCCGGCTACCACCTTATAGTAGTGCTCCGTTAGCTTGAAAGGTGTTGGGATGGTGCCATAAACCGCCACGGGCGGGGGCCGCCCCCCGCCCGTGGCTCGGATGCTGCTACCGGCTAGCCCTGCAGTTCTTTGACTGTCTTTTCGCCGGCCTTCAGCACTACCTTCGGGATCGGCGCGAAGTCGAGCGCCGCACCGAACTTCTGGCCCCCGGTCATCGCGTAGTAGATCCAGCTCGCCAGCAGTGATTTCTGGGGAGCGCTCTTCGGGACGATCGCGTACGTGAACGTCGAGATCGGGTAGGCGAGCTTGTACTTCTTCGACGGGTCCACGATGTGCATTTCGTTGTTAGCCGGCACGCTCTTGACCGACTTGGCCGCTTCTTCGATGTTCTTCAGGTTCGCGTACTCGAACTTGCCGTTGGCGTTCTCCACCGCGGCGGCGCCCAGTTTGTGCGCGATGATGTACGAAGCGGAGATGTAGCCGATCGAGCCCGTCGTCGATTCGACGACGGCGGTCACGCCGGCGTTGCCCTTGCCACCCACGCCCGTCGGGAAGTTGACCGCGGTGGAGTTGCCCACCTGGCTCTTCCACGTGGAGCTAATGCGTGAGAGGTAGTCGGTGAACGCGTACGTGTCCCCGGACCCGTCACTGCGGAACACGGGCGTGATCTTCAGGTTGGGCAGTGTTACGCCCTTGTTGACCTTGGCTATCGCCGGGCTGTCCCAGTTAGTGATTTTCCCGAGGAAGATTTCCGCGATGATCGGGCCGGTGAGGTCGAGCTTGCGGATCCCTTCCAGGTGAAACGCAATGCCCGTGGCGGTCAGGGCCCATGGGATCTGAACGCATTCTTTGCATTCGCTCTCCTGAGTAGACGTCAGCGGGGCGTCAGAGGCTCCGAAGTCGACCGTGCGAGCAGAGATCTGAGCGATTCCCGCCCCCGAGCCGACGGCCGAATAGGCAACGCTGTCGCCGTACAGGTGTTCGAATTCCTGCGCCCAGTATGCCTCCAGCGGCGCGACCAGCGTGGAGCCCGCCCCGGTGAGCGAACCCGCTGCCGCGGCGCTGCTGGCCATGATGCCCGTTGCCAGGCACGCCATCACCGCCACGATGGCGATCTTTGGATGTCTTGCGCGTGTCAAATGTCCTCCTGGTGAATGTCGTGTTACCGGCCGCGCAGAGCATCCCATCGCTTGTGCCACCAGCTGTAGCAATCTTGTGAACATCGTCGTCGGCGATGTGTAATTTTTGTAAAAGCAGATGTGTAGATGTTGTGAACGGGGTGCGTGGCGCCGTAACCCCCCGATAAGCTCCGCAGCCGCATGAGCGCAGGCACCGGATCAGCGAACCCACCCACAGGCGGGATCGCCACTCGCTTTGCCTCGAGGGCGAGCCGCCGCCCGCGTCCCCGATCGGTTGACCGGGCCGGCGACGCCGTCCTGTACGGCCTATGCACGCTCGCCGCACTGCTCGGAATGGCGGCGATCGTGGCGATCGCCTACCAGGTGATCGGCGGCGCGAGCCTGGCGATATCGCGCTTCGGCCTGGGCTTTCTCACGAGCAGCGAATGGAAGCCCAACTTCAACGTGTTCGGCGCCGCGTCGCTAATCTACGGCACCGCCGTCACCTCGATCGGCGCGCTCGTGCTCGCGGTTCCGCTCGGGATCTCGATCGGCCTGTACCTGAGCACCGTGGCCCCGCGGCGCGTGCGCGGGGTGATCGGCCCGCTGGTGGAGATGCTCGCGGCGATCCCCAGCGTGATCCTCGGGTTCTGGGGCATCATCGTGCTGGCCCCGTTCCTGCGCTCGCACCTGGAGCCGTTCCTGCACAGCGCGCTCGGCTTTCTGCCGATCTTCGGGTCGCCGCAGACCACCGGCGCGGGGCTGTTCAACGCAAGCCTGCTGCTCACGATCATGGTCGTTCCGATCATCGCCTCGATCAGCCGCGACCTGTTCCTGACGGTGCCGCACGAGCTGCGCGACGGAGCGACGGCGCTCGGAGCGACGCGCTGGGAGATGGTGCGCGGCGTGATGCTGCCCTCGACCGGCTCGGGGCTCGTGGCCGCGACGTTCCTCGGGCTCGGCCGCGCGCTCGGCGAGGCGATCGCCGTCACCCAGGTGGTCGGCGCCGGCAACGCGATCCACGCCTCGCTGTTCCGCACCGGCGATACGCTGGCGAGCCGGATCGCCGACCAGTATCTGAGCGCCACCACGAAACTGCAGATCTCCTCGCTGTTCTACCTGGGCGCGCTGCTGCTCGTGATCGGTCTGCTCGCAAACCTTTCCGCGCAGCTGATCGTGCGCCGGTTCTCCGTCCACACAGCCGCGGCGCGATGAGCGAGCCGCTCGACCTGGGCCGGCCGCCGGACGACGGGCACGACCTCGTGGGCGGTCGCGACTGGGACCCAAGCGACCCCTTTGGCACGTTCGCCAGCGAGCTGCCCGATCCGGCGAGCCCGCTGACGGCGACCGGCCACCTGCGCCGCCGCCAGGCGATCAGCCGGATGGTCGAGGCCTGCCACACCGCGTCGGCGCTGGTCGCGGTGGGGGTGCTCGCGATCGTCGTCTACTCCGTCGCCTCACGCGGCGCGAGCGCGCTGAGCGTCGAATTCTTCACCAAGGGCCCACCCCTGATTCTCGAAACCCCCGGCGGAGGGATCGCGCCCGAGATCGTCGGCACCGCGGTGCTGATGGCGCTCGCGACGCTGATCGCGCTGCCCGTGGGCGTGCTGATCGCGCTCTACCTGACCGAGTTCGCCGGACAGCGGGTCGCGTATACGGTCCGCCTGGCGCTCGACCTGCTCAACGGACTGCCGACGATCGTGATCGGGCTGTTCATCTTCGGGCTGCTCGTCGTCGGCAAATACCAGAGCGGCTTCGCCGGGGCGATGGCGCTGTCGATCATCATGCTGCCGCTGATCGCGCGCGCGAGCCAGGAGGCGCTGCTGCGCGTGCCGCGCGGGCTGCGCGAAGCGGCCGACGCGCTCGGGGTCAGCCGCTGGCGCACCGTGCGCGGCGTGGTGCTGCCGAGCGCACGCGGCGGGATCCTGACGGCCAGCGTGCTGGCGGTCGCCCGCGCGTCCGGCGAGACGGCGCCGCTGCTGCTGACCTGCTCGATCTTCGGCAACGCGGTGTCGCTGCGCATCTTCGGCCAGGCAATCCCCAACATCCCCGTCTACATCTTCAGCGCCTCGGAGGCGGCCGACCCCTATGGGTTTGCGCGCGCGTGGGGAGCGGGGCTCGTGCTGCTGTTGTTCATACTCGTGAGCAGCCTCGGCGCGCGGATGCTGCTGGCAAACCGCGGATCGGCCGACATGAGCCGAGGCTGAGCAAAACAAGAACTGGAGATGCGAAGATGCCCCCGATGACCGACACCGCCGACCGTCCCACGCGAACCGTCCGCCGGCGGGTGCGGATAATTGACGCCCCGCCGCCATCCGCCGGCGCGACGACCACCGCAGCCGGTGCCGGCGGACCGGCGCTCGCGCTCCCGGCACCTGACGACAGGGCTCGCGTCACGCACGAGCGCCAGGCGATCTTCGACGTGCAGAGCGTGTCAGTCTCCTACGGCGCCAACTGCGCGATCTCCGATGTGAGCATGCACATCGAGCGCAACCTGATCACCGCGATCATCGGCCCGTCGGGCTGCGGCAAGAGCACGTTCCTGCGCAGCCTCAACCGCATGAACGACTCGGTGCCCGGCTTTGCGATCGACGGCACGATCCTCTACCACGGCCACGACCTGTACGGCGCCGGCGTCGATCCCGTCGAGGTCAGACGGCGGATCGGGATGGTGTTCCAGCGGCCGAACCCGTTTCCGAAGTCGATCTACGACAACGTCGCATGGGCGCCGCGCAACCTCAAGATGAAGGCGCGGCTGGACGAGCGCGTCGAGCGCGCGCTACGCGGGGCGGCCCTGTGGGACGAGGTCAAGGACCGCCTGCACGAGAGCGCGCTCGGCCTCTCCGGCGGGCAGCAGCAGCGGCTGTGTATCGCCCGCGCGATCGCGATCGAGCCCGACGTGCTGCTGCTGGACGAGCCGGCCTCCGCGCTCGACCCGATCGCCACCGGCTCGATCGAGGAGCTGATGCTGACCCTGAAGCACCGCTACACGATCGTGATCGTCACCCACAACATGCAGCAGGCGGCGCGGATCGCCGACAAGACCGCGTTCTTTAGTCTTGGCGACACCGATCGCGGCAAGGCTGGCGTGCTCGTCGAGCACGACGACACGAGCACGATCTTCACACGCCCGCGCGACCCCCGTACGAGCGACTACGTCACCGGCCGCTTCGGCTGAGGCGTCATCTCCGGCGCCTCGCGGCGTCGGCTCTATGCACCGATCGCGTGACTCGGCACGTGCTCGAGCAGCGGCTGGCCGCACTGCCAGCAGTAGGCGGCGCCGCTGCTGTGCGGCGCTTTGCACGACGCGCACGTGCCCGCGGCGCCGGTCTGCTCCATGCGCAGGATGCGCTCGACCTCGCCGAGCTCGCTGTCGACCTCCTGCAGCGCGGCGGCGCGGCGCACGAGCACGTCGACGCGCATGTGGTTGCGCGTCGCCATCTCGTAAGCCAGCCCCCCGAGATCCCACTGCAGTTCGGCCGAGCGCGCCGTCAGCTCGTCGCGGCGACGCGCGAGATCGACGGCGGACGGGGCGGGTGCCTGAGTCTGTGTCTCGTTGCTCGTCATCGTGCCTCGCTTCTCATCCACCGAAGAAGTTGCCGGTGAATTTGCCTTTCTGATAGCCGGGGCCCTTGCCGGGGCTGCCCACTTTCACGACTGCTTTAGCCGGCGGCGCGGCGGCCTTTTTCGTTGCCGCGCCAGTGGATTTCGTCGTCGTCGCGCCTTTGGAGGAGCTCTTGCCCGAAGTGGCGCTCGTGGCGCTCGTCGAGGTCGAGGATTCGCCGCTCGGCGTCGCCGCGGCGGCGCCGGCGCCCGGCACCGTCACCACCTGGATAGCGGGAGTCCCGCCTTTGGCGCTCGAGCCGTTGCCAGAGCGTCCGATCAGTACTCCGACGCCCATCGCGAGCAGCAGCGTGCCGATGCCGGCGATCGCCGTGTTGTTGACCGACATGCGAGCACGCGCGGGGCGGGGACGCGAGCTGGGCTGCTGCTGGGCGCTCTGCGCGAGCCGATCGGTGAAAGGCAGCCGCGGAGCGCCGCAACGCTCGCCACACTCGACGCAGTAGCGCTGATCGGGCGCCAGCGTTGCGCCACAGGCGGAGCACTGCTCACGCGAGATCGACAGCGGAGCGGTACGCGGCGCACCGGTCTCGCCGGTGCCGGCCAGGGCGCCTTTGCGCGCCTCGGCGCCCGCGACCGGCGCAGCGAACTCGCCGGCGGAGTCAAATTCGTCAGTGGTCGGGGTGCTGGATTCCATTGCCGCCGTTGGTGAAACGCGCAGGGTGAGCATCGGGAGCGCGAACAAGCGCGTCGTCAGCCAGTATCCGCTCGGCGGTGGGCGCAGTTGTAAAGAGTTCGTTATCGCATCCGGCGCTGCGCCTATGGGCGCAGTTGTAAAGAGTTCGTTATCGCATCCGGCGCTGCGCATTGCATCAGATTCTTCACATCGCGTATACATTGCTACGCGACACTACGACGATAGTCGCGTTCTCGACACCCGACCCACCCGTGGACGGGCTCAGCCACTCGCGCTGTTCGGAGTGCGACGCTCACCTCGCTCACGACCAGCGCTACTGCCTGGACTGCGGCGCGCGTCGGGGGGCGCTTCCGGCGACGATCCTGGAGCTGATCGAAGCGGCCACCGACCGCCTGCGCCAGCCGCTCGACGCGTGGCAGGACGGCGGGCAACCCCCCGATCGGGATGAGCCGGCCGGCCTGCCGATGCCGACGCCGGCCGTCGCGGCCGTCGCGGTGATGGCGCTGCTGGCATTCGGCGTGCTCGTCGGGTCGGCCGTCAGCCCGGTGGCGCCGAGCACGGCGGCGACGCCAACGCTGGTCGCGCTCGCGCCACCGGCGCGCGCGCCGAGCAAGGCGCCGGCGAGCGAAAGCGCCACGCCACCCTCCAGCGAAGAAACGCCGACGCCGGAAACGAGCGAAACCGAACCCGCTTCAAGCGCCGAAACAACCCCCGCGAACACGACCAAACCGGCCAAGAAAGCCGACGGCGAAGGCACGAGCGAAGCTGGCAGCGGGGGTGGCGGCTCGACCCCGAGTGGCTCAGGACTGCCGCCGATCAAGCACGTGTTCCTGATCGTGCTCTCCGACGAGGGCGAGACGACCGCTTTCGGCCAGGGCTCGTCAGCCCCCTACCTGGCCAAGACCCTGACCGGCGAGGGCGAGCTGCTGGAGAACTACTACGCCGTCAGCGGCGGGGAGCTCGCCAACGCGATCGCGCTGATCAGCGGCCAGGGCCCGACACCCCAGACGGCGGACGACTGTCCTCAATACACGAGCTTGACGCCCGGCACCCTCGGCGGCGAAGACCAGACGCTCGGCAGCGGCTGCGTGTATCCGGCGAGCACGCTCACACTCGCCGACCAGCTGACGGCGGCCGGCAAGACATGGAAGGCCTACGTGGAGGACATCGAAGCGGGAGCGCCCGCCCTGCCGGCGAGCTGCCGCCACCCCACGCTCGGCGCGAGCGACCCCAGCAACGCCCCGACCGCCGGCGACGCCTACGTGACGTGGCGCAATCCGTTCGTCTACTTCAGCTCGCTGACCGGCGGGCCGCAATGCGTGCGGGACGACGTCGGGCTCCCCCAGCTGGCGACCGACCTGAAGGCGGCGAGCACCACTCCTTCGCTCGCCTATATAGCGCCTGACCCCTGCGACGACGGCTCTCCGACACCGTGCGCCCCCGGGGCGCCCGCGGGCCCGGCGCCGACTGAAGCGTTCCTGCGCAAGGTTGTCCCGGAGATCGAGGCGTCCGCCGCCTACAGGGAAGGGGGGCTGATCGCGATCACGTTCGACCAGGCGCCACAGAGCGGCCCCGGGGCGGACTCGAGCGGGTGCTGCATCACGAGCACGTACCCGAACCTCACCGCAACGGGCGCCCCGACGACAAGCGCGGCGACGACTCCCGCCACAACGCCCACGTCAACGAGCACTTCCACCACAACCTCCACGACGCCGAGCGCCACCGCGCCCGCCTCCACCACCCCGACCGTCCCGACCGGCGCCACCGGCCCGACCGGCACGCAGACCTCCACGTCCACTGGCGGCGGCAAGGTTGGCCTACTGCTGATCTCCAAGTACGTCAAGCCCGGCAGCCTGAACGTGATCGGCGAATACGACCACTTCTCGCTGCTGCGCAGCGTCGAGAACCTGTTCGGCCTGAAGCCGCTCGGCTATGCCGCCGCGACGGGGTTGCTGACTTTCAACAGCGGCGTGTTCAACGTGGGCGGATAGCGAGCGCCTCGCCCCGTCAGCAACACCGCCCCGGCTACGACGTTCCCCTAATGGCGTTTACCGCGTTTGAGCATGATCCCCTCGATCACGTGCGCGACCGTCTCGCATGCGTCCACCGCGGCCTCGAGCGACTCGAATATGTCCTTCCAGCGGATCACCACCATCGGGTCCGCGGCGCCGCCCGCGAACAGCGAGGCGACCCCGTCGCGCAACAGTCGGTCGCCCTCGTTCTCCAGGCGATGGATCTCGACCAGGTAGGGCCCCGGCTCGCCGCCCGCGCCGAGTCGCTCGAGCGCCTTGACGATCTGCTCGTCGGCGCCCACCAGCACCTCGGCCATCTCAACCGCCTGCTCCATCGGCGCTTCCACGCCGTACAGGTACAGCAATGCGGCGGTCTGCTCGGTGTGGTCGAGCACGTCGTCCAGCGCGGTCGCCAGCGCAAAGCCGTCGCCGGCGTTGAACGGCAGCCGCAAACGCCTTCCGCCGCCGTTGAGTCGGTGGATGATGTCGTGGGTGATGCGATCGCCCTCCTGCTCGAAGGACTTCAAATCCTCGGCGAGGCCTGAGCGCTCGGGCAGCTCCGCCAGCAGCTCGCGCAACAGCAAACCGGAGCGAAGGATGTTGCTGCCTGCGTTCTCCACGAGCGTGACGAGCGTGGCGTCGGCCGAGCGGCGCAAAAAGGGCATCCGGCTAGGGTATGTGCCCGGCAACCCCGGCGTCGCGTCCTTCACGACTTCTTCACGACTCGATCACGAGTTTGCAACTCCTTGACACGCCTGCACGCGCGAACCTACAGCGTGGTGGCCGTGCACCAAGACAGCTCCAGCACCATCTATGCAGGCGAGCTCGAGATCAGGCTCGGTGAGGGTCTGGTGCTCGCTACCGGTCGCGCGCTGACACTGTCGGTGCGCGAGTTCGAGCTGCTGGTCGCCCTTGCGCGCCGGGGCGGAGCGATCGTGACGCGCGACGAGCTGTATGCGGCGGTGTGGGGCGGGCAACTGCGCGCCGGCGATCGCTCGGTGGATGTGTACGTGAGCAAGCTCCGCAACAAGCTGGAGGAGGCGATGCCCGACCGGCGCTTCATCCACACCCACCCCGGATTCGGCTACCGATTCCAGCCGCAGCCAATGGGGCAGCTTTCACGAGATGTTCACAACGGGCACCCCGTCGATTGATGAGACTAGACGAGCACTGAGCCGGCGTAGGGGTCAAAACGCCCTTTTCGCCGTCCAAAAACCCATTCAGAGGAGAAGTTGTGAACAAGAACAAGATCGGCGTGCTCGCGAGTTGCGCGCTGCTCGCGCTGACCCTCGCCGCGTGCGGCAAATCGAGCTCCACCGGCAGCACCGCATCTTCGTCCGCGACAATCTCCGGCGCCGGCTCCACCTTCGCCGCCCCGGTCTACCAGCAGTGGGGCTCTGGCATCTCAGGCCTAACCGTCAACTACAACCCCGTCGGCTCGGGCGCCGGCATCACGGCCCTGGAGGGCAAGACAGTCAACTTCGGCGCCAGCGACCCGCCACTGAAGCCCGAAGAATTCGCGACGCTTGAAAAGGTCGGGCCCGTCCAGCAGATCCCGATGTTCCTGGGCGCGATCACCGTCTCCTACAACCTCCCGGGCGTGAAGAGCGGCCTGAAGCTCAACGGTCCGACAATCGCCCAGATCTTCCTTGGCACGATCAAGACCTGGAACAGTGCCGTAATCGCGGCGCTGAACCCGGGCGTGACGCTGCCGAGCACCCCGATCACGGTGGTCCATCGCTCCGACTCCTCGGGCACCACCGCCGGCTTCACCGGCTTCCTGGCGTCGGTGAGCCCGGAATGGAAGAGCAAGGTGGGCGAAGGCAAGACCGTGCCGTGGCCCACGGGCACCGGCGCCAAGGGCAACGCGGGCGTCGCCGGCGCAGTGCAGCAGACGACCGGCGCCGTCGGCTACGTCGAGCAGTCCTACGCGCTCGAGCACAAATTCACCTACGCCAGCGTGAAGAACAGGGCGGGCAACTACGTCGAACCGACGCTCGCCTCCACCAGCGCCGCCGCCGAAGGCGTCGTGGTGCCGGCCAACCTCGGCATCAAGATCAAGAACCCGGCTGCGCCAACGGCCTACCCGATCACCTCGCAGACGTTCGTGGTGGTCTACAAGGACATGTGCAAGGCCGGCGTGCCCGGCGGCGAAGCGGCCGCCAAGGGCGTCGTGAAGTTCCTCGACTACGGCCTCGGCTCCGGCCAGAGCATCCTCAGCCAGGCCGACTACGCCGCGCTGCCCGCCGCGATCCTCACGAAGTCCAAGGAAGCGGTTGCCGCACTGCAGTGCAACGGAGCCACGATCTCCGGCTGAGATGACACGAGACCACCGGCCAAATACAGTCCGGGTCATCGTGAGTGAGGCGATGACAGCGGAGTCCAGCCACGCACAGCGTGGCTGGACGGCCGGCGGCTAGGTAGTTCGATGGAGGCTGCATCCGCGGCGAGCGGCGAGCACTCGATCCTCGAGCGCTCGCCGCTCGCGCGCCTCCCCGACCGAGCGCTGCGCTGGGGCCTCACGGCCCTGGCCGCCTCGATCCTCGCGCTGATCGTCTATTTCTTCGTCAAGCTCGTCGGCGAAGCGGGCCCAGCGTTCTCCAAGTTCGGCGTGCTCGGGTTCACGTTCGGCAGCAACTGGGACGTGAGCGCCAACCACTTCGGCGCGCTGCCGCTGCTGCTCGGCACACTCATTACATCGGGACTCGCGCTCTTGATCGGTGTGCCGGTGGCGGTCGCCACAGCGCTCTACATCACCGAGCTGTGCCCGCGGCGCATCCGCGGCCCGGTGACGATCATGGTCGAGCTGCTGGCGGCTGTTCCCTCGGTGGTGTATGGGCTGTGGGGGATCTTCTTCCTCGCCCCCAAGCTGCAGCCGGCCGAGCAGTGGGTCGCCGATCGCCTCTCGTTCGTCCCGTTCGTGGGCGGCGGCCTGGCGACGATCCCCAACTTCTTCATCACCGGGCTGGTGCTCGCGATCATGATCCTGCCGATCGTAAGCTCGCTCTCGCGCGAGGTGATGAGCACCGTTCCCACAGACCACAAGGAGGCGGCCCTCGGTCTCGGCGCCACCCGCTGGGAGATGATCCGCACCGCTGTGCTCCCCTACTGCCGCAGTGGCATCACCGGCGCGGCGATGCTCGGCCTCGGGCGTGCGATCGGCGAGACGATCGCCGTCACGATCCTCGTGGGCAACGACCCGAAGATGCCAACCCACCTGTTCGACCAGGGCTACAGCCTCGCCGCCTCGATCGCCAACGAGTTCGGCGAAGCGCCAGGAACTGCACCGCTCGGCGCTGTTCGCCGCGGGTTTGGTGCTGTTCGTGCTGACGCTGCTGGTCAACGTGATCGCGCGCCTGCTGGTGATCCGCGCGGCGCGCTCCACCAAGCCCAAGCGCACCGCGGCGGACTTCGCCGAGCGCGCCCCTCGGGCGGGACTCAGCTGATGAGCACGAGCCGCACACATACGAGAAGCCCACGTCGCAGACAACTCTGGACACGCAGCCATCGACCGGCCCACGACGGGCCTCACGCGCTATGAGCACCTCAGCCCAGACCTTCGAGCGCTTCTCGGTGAGCCCGACGCGCCGGCGCAAGGATCGCATCGCGCGCGGTGCGGTTGTGGCCGCGACAGTCGTGGCGCTCGTGCCGCTCGTGCTGATCCTCTACTACCTGCTCAGCAAGGGCCTTGGCTCGTGGAGCATCAAATTCTTCACGACCGACCCCACCGGCAACACGTTCTTCGCGGCGCTCCTCGATCGGCGGCATCAAGAGCGCGATCCTCGGCACGATCGAGATCGTGGGGCTTGCCTCTGTGATCTCGGTGCCGCTCGGGCTCGGGGTGGCGGTGTGGCTGGTGGAGTACGGCCGCAACAGCCGCTTCGCCCACACGGTGCGCTTCTTCGTCGACGTGCTCACCGGGGTGCCGTCGATCATGTTCGGCCTGTTCATCTACATCGCGCTGATCGTGGGCACCGGCACCTCCTACGCCGCCTACAAGGGCGCGTTCGCGCTCGCGCTTTTGATGCTGCCGGTGGTGACGCGCTCGGCCGAGGTGGTGCTGCTGCTGGTGCCCGGATCGCTGCGCGAGTCGGCACTTGCGCTCGGAGCGCCACGCTGGAAGGTGATCTTCAGGATCGTGCTCCCCACCGCGTTGCCGGGATTGCTCACGGGGATATTGCTGGCGGTAGCGCGCGCGGCCGGGGAGACCGCGCCGCTGCTGTTCACCGCCGGGGCGACCATGAAGACTAACTTCAGCCTCAACGGGTTCATGAACTCGCTGCCGATGCAGATTTACACAGACGTCACATCTCCCACCACCGCCGTGGTAAACCGTGCTTGGGGAGCAGCCCTGGCGCTTGTCGCGATGATTCTGCTGCTCAACCTGGCCGCACGTCTACTCGCCAGAAGGAGCAGCTTGAGATGAGTGCCGATGAGCCGACGATCAGCGCCAAGGAGCCGTCAATCGACCTCGACCGACCGACGGTGAGAGCCGACGAGCCTAAGATGGGCGCGGAGGAGTCGCACACACAGATGCTCGAGCCCGGCCGAAGCCCAACCCCGAAGACCCCCCAGGCGACGCATTCCGCCGCCGGCAACCCGCGCGCCAACGTACGCGACGGGCTCGCCGTGAGGCTCGAGCAGCTGCGCGCGTTCTACGGGGATGCCGAGCAGGTGAAGGGCATCGACCTCGACTTCCAAGCGAACGAGGTAACGGCGATCATCGGGCCTTCGGGCTGCGGCAAGTCGACGATGGTGCGCTGCATCAACCGCATGCACGAGGAGGTGCCCGGCGCCCGCGCCGAGGGCAAGGTGCTGCTCGACGGCTTTGACATCTACGACCAGGGCGTCGACGTGGTGGCGGTCAGGCGTGCGATCGGGATGGTGTTTCAGAAGCCCAACCCGTTCCCCACGATGTCGGTGTTCGACAACGTCGCCGCGGGACTGCGGCTGGCCTCGCGAGGGCGCGCCGACCTACACCACAAGGTCGAGAGCGCGCTGCGCAGCGCGGGACTGTGGGAGGAGGTCAAGGACCGTCTCAGCGAGGCCGGCGCCGGGCTGTCAGGCGGCCAGCAGCAGCGCCTGTGCATCGCGCGCTCGCTCGCGGTGGAGCCCGAGGTGATCCTGATGGACGAGCCCTGCTCGGCACTCGACCCGATCGCGACGCTGAAGATCGAGGAGCTGATCGAGCAACTCAAGACGCGGGTGACGATCGTGATCGTCACCCACAACATGCAGCAGGCGGCGCGCGTGGCCGACCGCACCGCGTTCATGCTCAGCGGCGAGCTGGTGGAGGTCGCCCCGACACAGAAGATCTTCACGAATCCCGAGGATTCGCGAACCGAAGAATATGTCACCGGAAAGTTCGGCTGAGCATGCTTACCCTTCTCTTTAAGATGTCAGCGCCACATGAGCTCTGAAGTCAACACCGGACAAGCCTCGCGGCTGACCGCTCAGCAGGGCCGCCAGCATTTCCAGCAGCAGCTGCAGGAGCTGGAGACGCGCGCCCTGGGAGGGCTCGACGTCGTGCTCGAGCAGCTCGACCGCACGCTGGAGGCGCTGGCCCACCAGGACGTGGAGCTGGCCCAGATGGTGATCGCCGACGACGACCGAGTGGACGGGCGCTATCTGGAGGTCCACCAGGGGATCCTCTCGCTGCTCGCCACCCAGGCTCCCGTCGCGGGTGACCTGCGGCTGGTGGCGGCGCTGTTGCACGTGATCGTGCACGTGGAGCGGATGGGCGACCAGTGCGTGAACATCTCAAAGCTGATCCCGCTGTCGGGCTATGAGCCGCCGGTTCGCCCCGAGGTGCTGGAGTTGATCCTGAAGATGGGCGCCCACGCGCGCTCTGAGATCGTGCAGTGCAAGGCCGCCTTCTCCGGGCGCGACGTCGGGCTCGCCGAAGACCTTGCTCGGCAGGACCGCGAGATCAACCGTCTCAACCGCGAGATCTTCCGCACGGCGCTCGAGATCGGGGACGACCCCGACACGCGCGAGTGGGCGATGCACATGATCCTCGTCGCCCGGGCGCTCGAGCGCATCGGCGACAACGCTGTGGACGTCGGCGAGCAGGTCGCGTTCGTGGTCACCGGCCTGTTTCGGGAGTTCTCCGATCAGTCCAACCCACTCGGTCGCTGAGCGGGCGCCGTCGCGCAAACAGGGTGAACGCCTGTGAAGATCCTGTGACTATCGTCTGCGCGGCTTGTGTTTTGCCTCCCGCATGCCTATAAACTCCACGTTAGATGACGACTGGCGTCCTCTCCACGGATGAAGGGGTGACAGCGAGCGCGGGGAGCACGTCCTCTTTGCGCATCGCGGTGCTCGACCGCGACAGCGGCTTCATCCAGGTCCTCGGCAAGCGCATGGACCGCCTCGGTTGGGAGCATCGCGTGCTCGCAAGCGCCGTGCCCACCGACGCGATCGCCTCGATGCGCTTGAGCGCGTTGGTCGTAGACCTCACGGTGCTGGGTCCGCAGGCCTGGGAATGGCTGGAGCGCTTGTGTGGCGCCCTGCCGGAGCTCGGGATAGTCGTTTGCACCGGTCCCTCCACGGTGGCCCAGCGCGTGCGCGGGCTGCGACTGGGAGCCGACGACTGGATCACCAAGCCCTGCCACCCCGAGGAGGTCATCGCGCGTGTGCAGGGTCTCGTGAGGCGTCGTCGCCGCGCCACGGCACGCACCGAGTCAAAGCCGGTGTCCGCGGGCGAGGTGCAGATCCGCTCCGACCGCTTCCAGGCGTTCGTGGCCGGGCGCAGTCTCGAGCTGACGCGACGCGAGTTCGAGCTGATCGAGCTGCTCGCGGGTGGCGAAGGACGCGTGCTGGAGCGCGAGGAGATCTACTCGCGCCTGTGGGGCTACGCGATGGTGCGCGGCGACCGCTCGGTGGACGTGTTCGTGCGCAAGCTGCGCCAGAAGCTCGAGAAGGCCTCACCGGAGTGGCGCTACATCCACACCCACTTCGGGATCGGCTATCGCTTCGCCGCCGAACGTCACGGCACGGAGCACACAGAGAGCCCGGACCTGGCGGATCGCCCTGGCGCAAGCACGGGCAGCGGCATCGAGCTCGACGACACGCAAAGCGGCCCGGTGGAAAGCGGCGCCTCCGAGAACGCCGAGAAGCCACGCACCGGACAAGAGTCGGGCCGGCTAAACGCCGGCGACGGCGACGCCCGCGATCAGCGCGAGCTCAGCGGGGCGCAGCACGAGTATGAGCTCAGCGCCGGCGCCGCCTAGCCTCGCGACCGCCAACCCGCCCTTCTTCAGGTCCACGCTGGCGCCGGTGAGCTCACCGACGATGCCCGACAAGTCGGGCTCGTGACCGACGAGCAGCAGCGGCCCTTCGGTACCCACACCCGCCAGCAAATCGAGCGCTTCGCGCGCACGCAGACGACCGGCGAGCGGCGGATGCAACTCGAGCAGTTCGCGCTGGGACTCGCTCATCTGCCCGAGCGCCAACTCCGCGGTTTCGTGAGCGCGCGCCTTGGGGCTCGCGAGAATCGCCGTGAACTCGACAGCCATCCGCGTGAGCGCCGCCCCAGCCACGCGCGCCTGGTCGCAGCCGCGCTCGGTCAACTGACGCTCAGCGTCAGGATGGCTGCCGTGAGGTTCTGCGTCGGCGTGCCGGAGCAACCAAAGCTGACGGGCCATGGCCATGATCTTCTGCGAGCATAGAAGACTTGAGCACCTCGACGAGTGACGGACACGAGCAGGCAGACCAGCGCGATCGGCGTCTGGATGACCCCTCGCTGTACATAAATCGCGAGCTCTCATGGCTTGACTTCAACGAGCGCGTGCTGCAGCTCGGCGAGGACGAGGCGACCCCGCTGCTGGAGCGCGTGAAGTTCTGCGCGATCTACACCACCAACCTCGACGAGTACTACATGGTGCGCGTGGCTGGACTGCACGACCAGATCGACGCCGGCGTGGAGAATCCCAGCCAGGACGGGCACACGCCCTCGGAGACGATCGCGGGAATCCGCGAGCGGGCGATCCAGCTCGGTGGGCGCCTCAGCGACTGCTTCGAAGCTCACTTGCGCCCCGCGCTGACCGAGCAGGGCGTGAACGTGCTCGATTTCGACCAGCTCGACGGCGAGCAGCGCGCCTACCTCGCACAGCACTTCCGCGGCGTGATCTTCCCGGCGCTCACTCCCCTGGCGGTGGCGCCCGGACGCCCATTCCCCTACATATCGAACCTGTCGCTCAGCCTCGCGGTGCTCGTGCGCGACCCCACCGGCGGGGAGACCGTGTTTGCGCGCGTGAAGGTTCCAACCGAGATCCTCCCTCGCTTTGTGACTGTGCCGGCGTCAAGCGCGAGCGAGGGGGCGTCTCACGCGACGCTCGTTCCACTGGAGGACGTGATCGCCCACCACCTCGACGCGCTGTTTCCGGGTATGGAGATAGTCGACTACGACGTGTTCAGGGTCACCCGCGACGCCGACCTGGAGGTTTCAGACGACGCCGCCGATCTGCTGCAAGCCGTCGAGGACGAGCTGCGCCGCCGGCGCTTCGGCGAGATCGTGCGCGTGGAGATCGGCGCACGATGCTCGGAGCGGCTGCGCGAGGAGCTGATCGGGCTGCTGGGTGTGCGCGAGGACGAGGTGTACCCCGTGCTGGGGCTACTCGACATGGGAGCCCTATGGGAGATCGTGAAGCTGCCAGGGATGCCGGAGCTGCGCAACGCGCCCTACACGCCCGTGACCCACCCGCGATTGTTGCGCCACGAGGGCGAGCGTCCCGATGTGTTTGCCACGATGCGCGAAGGCGACGTGCTGGTGCACCACCCCTACGACTCGTTCGCCACCTCGGTGGAGCGCTTTGTCGAGCAGGCGGTGGCCGATCCGAATGTGCTCGCGATCAAGCAGACCGTGTACCGCACGAGCGACGACTCGCCGCTGGTGCCGGCGCTGATCGCGGCATCGGAGCGCGGCAAGCAGGCGGTCGCCCTGGTCGAGCTCACAGCGCGCTTTGACGAGCGCATGAACATCCATTGGGCCAAGGCGCTCGAGGAGGCGGGGGTGCACGTGGTGTACGGGCAACCTGCACTGAAGACCCACGCCAAGTGCGTGCTCGTGGTGCGCAGAGAGGGCGATGGAGTGCGCAACTACGTGCATGTGGGCACCGGCAACTACCACTCCGCCACCGCGCGCCTGTACACCGACTTCGGCCTGTTCACGATCGACGAGGACATCGGCGCCGACGTGACCGACATGTTCAACAACCTCACCGGCTACGGCCGCCCCGCCGGCTATCGCAAGGCGTTGATCGCCCCAGCGCACTTGCGCGAGGGTCTGATCGCCCAGATCGACGCGACCATCGCCGCCCACTCGCCCGCCTCGCCGGGACGGATCGCGATGAAGATGAACGCGCTCGTGGACGGTCACTGCATCCGCGCGCTGTATCGGGCCTCGCAGGCGGGCGTGCGAGTCGACTTGAACGTGCGCGGAATCTGCTGCCTGCGTCCCGGCGTCCCCGGCGTCTCTGAGAACATCAGGGTTGTGTCGGTCGTGGGGCGTCTGCTCGAGCACTCGCGCGTGTACACGTTCGAGCGCGACGGCGAGCGCACCGTGTACATCGCCTCGGCGGACCTGATGCCCCGCAACCTCGACCACCGCGTGGAGCTCGCCGCGCCGATTGGCTCGCCCGAGCTGCGCGACGAGCTGATGGACACGCTCGAACGAGCGTTTGCCGACAACCAGAGCTCCTGGGAACTGCACACCGACGGCACCTGGCGCCGACAACACCCAGGTCCGGGCGAGCGTCCGCGCAACATGCAGCTGGAGCTGATGGAGCTGCATGCACAGCGCGCCGCCGAAGCGCGCCCCGCCGAGCGCGAGACTCCGCCGCCCTCGCGTCGCTGAGCCCTGCCCTCCACGCGGAGGATGACGCTCGCCGGGCATCGGGCGGGGGCTCGGCGCCCCGTCGCCGGCCTACATACCGGTTCACCATCCTGCAGGCGGGCTCATTGCCATCGACGGGTTCACCACCCTGCCGGCGTGTTCACCACCGCGCGGGCACGGTGCACGCCAGATGACGAGACCGGCGATCCTTAAAGTAGAAACATTTAGCTAGCCGGATTAGCCGTTTGTTCGAGAGAGTTTTGTTTAATCGAACCAGCTGTCAAACCTTGCCGGTAAAAGACACGTAAGTAGTCTCTACGGAGGAGGTAACTACCCATGCACGCACGGCTCAAACGGCATCGCGTCAGCCGGCAACCTTCAGTCCACCGGGCAGCCATCGCGACGCTGTGTGCCTCGCTGGTTGCATCTCTCGCCGCCCTGCCCACGGCGCCGGCAAGTGCGGGGCCACTAAAACCCAGTGCCAGCCTACCGGTGACGATCTCCGCGCTCCCCTCTGGCGAAGTCGAAAAACTGCTCGCCGAAATCCCCCTCAGCGAACTGAGCACAACACAGCTCACCGAAGCTCTCTCGAAACTACCCGGCCTCAGCACACTGCCTGCCGGCAGGCTCGAAGAAGCGCTGAAGAAGACCATCGAAAGCATGACAAACAAGAACGCAAAGGTGGGAGAACTGCTCGACCCAGCCGAAGTCGTGCCGACGTTGGAAGCCGAACTGAACAGCCTGTTGTCAACGCTTGAACTGCTCGAACTGCCCATCCTGCTCAAAGGCGAAAACCTGACGACCAAGCTCTCAGACTCGCTGGGCTCGCTCGACCCGAGCCAATTGCTCGACACGCTGTTGAATTCGAGCGGCACCCCCGAACAGCTGCTGACCCAGCTGTTCGCCAAGCTGAACTCGGAACCACTGCTCGGCACCACCCTGACGGGCGAACCCTTCAACAAGACGACCGTCAGCGAACTGGCGGGTGAACTCGGGATGACTCCCGCGACGCTTGCCAAAGAACTCGACACCACGACAACGGAGCTCCCCGAAAACGCCACGGCACTAACGACTCCACTGACCGATGGCAAGAGGCTGGGAGCGCTCGACGGACTCGACGCCGTCACGCTTGGCGTGTTGAGCGACGCCGAAGGCATAACAGGCAAAGAAACAAGCAAAGAAAGCAGCAACTCCGAAACCAAGGACAACGGTTCGGAAAGCAAAGAAACGACAAAGGAAGCGGGCAGCGGATCGGGCGGCTCTCAACATGCGGGCACGGACACGACCACGGTCGTCGTGAACGTGCCGAACGCCCCGGCTCAGTCACCTGACGCCACGAGTGCCGGCGCCAACAAGAAAACCGGTGCGATCAGGATCGTCAGCCACCGCGTGAGGGGCAAGTCCGTCACGCTCGTCGTGCAGGTCCCGGGAGCCGGGAAGCTCGCCCTGAGTGGCAGAGGCGTGGCCTCCGTGAGTCGTCAAACCGCCAAGGCCGAGCGCGTGACGCTGCGCACGACCCTCACCAAGGCCAGCGTCGCCTCAATGCGCAGGCATCGTCACAAGTTGACGATCAAACTCCAGGCGTCGTTCAAGCTGGCCGGCGGGCCGAGATCATCGGTGCCCCTCACGGTCAACTTCACCTGAGGCGGTCGGACTCCGGGCGAGGGTGGCGGCTGCCATGCGGTACCGCCGCCCTCGCCGAGAGGCAGCCAGCCGATTCAGAACACCCAGGCGCACGACCATGGCGTTCAGCGAAGCGAAGTCCTCGGAACGGTTGCGACAGGAGCAGAACTGCTTGGTGCAACCCATAGTGTTGTCTATGGATAGGTGATACCCAATTAGAAATTACTCCTCGGATGGAGCGGGGGAATACGCTCGTCCTGGCAGTCGGACAGCGTTTATCCAAGTGGGTAGCGGCGGCGCATGAACGGAGAGAAATGGGGGACCGTGAAGTCGACCTTCCCGTGGTCTGGACTGTAGATCAGTCCCTTCTTGATGAGGGCGTCTCGGTGTACAGAAGTTGAGGACACGCCGATACTGAGCCGTTTGGCGACCTCGCCCGTGCGACATGGGCCATCACCGAGATCCGCCATCGCAGCCATGTAGCGACGCTCGGCTGGAGTTGCCTTCTCGAAGCGTACGTGGAAAAACTCACTGTCGAGCTTGCTCTGCACGACAGGTTCGGCAGCCTGCACGTCAGCGAACTCGATCGGCGAGCTGGGCGCCATGTTCCACGTCTCCTTGCCATAGGCCTGCACGAACGCCGCATAGCAACCTGAGAGCTCGACTATCCGCTCCAGAGCATCCTTCGCATAACTGACGCCCTCCGCGGCGGCCGGCTCGACCAATGCCTGCCGAGTGGCCTGCACGCTCAGAGGTCCAAGCTCTGGGCAGGAGAACAGACGCTCGGCGTAGGACTTGGCGTTGACAATGAGACCCGCCAACTGGGGCAGCCCTGCCCCGGCCAGAGCGATCGGCAGCTGCTTCTGGGATATCCTGTGCATGGCGGCAGCTATGGCCTCGATCTCCTCACGCCCCAGGAACTGCATCTCGTCGATCAGAAACACCACGCCGGTGTCGTGCTGACGGGCCGTTTCGCCGAGCGCCACGAACAAGCTGGTTAGATCGCGCTCGAGATTGCCGCTCGCGCCGGCAACAGCGCCCGGATCAAACGAGAACTCCACGCTGCCGTCGGTTGACGCACCAACCTTGAACCCGCTCAACAACCCTGTGAACGACTTCAACCGCTCGCCGAGCGCCCAGCGGCGATCCAGTCGCAACAAGGCCTGGTAGGCGGCATCCGCAAGCTCAGCCCTGAAATCGGTATCCGACCGGATCTCGATAGGGTCCGGCGCCGTCCAGCCCAAACCCTCCGCGATACCCTCGAACTCGAGCAACAACACCGTCTTGCCAACGCCCCGCAACCCGAAAACGATCATACTCGGCTCGCTCATCCCGCGACCCAGACGACCGAGCAGCGTCCTGAACTGCTCCGTTTGAGCCTCGCGACCAGTCAAAGCCTTCGGGGGGTTCCCGGCACTCATCGAGTACGGGTTCGCGAGCGGGTCCATACGGGTGAGACCGTATCACGATGTATAAGGACTTATCAAACAGACCTGATAATAGCTCATAGACTTTGATAGGAGGGGATCCCAGCCCACGGCGAACGGCGCCGTCAATATGGCACGCGTGCTGTGCCATATGGCCAAGGCGCTACAACGCGCCACGGCCCGTGCGTGGGTCGTGGCATAGGAGTCAACGGGGCGAAGGAATTCGACGGACCGGGCTACGGGAACGAGCGGCGGGGCTGGCTAGAGGCCGTGAAAGGCGGCGAACCGTCAAGAGGCGGAATACGCTCGAAGTCGACCCGGTACGGCCCTGCGACGAGGTGCGGCGGTGCTCCCGTCAGTTCCATCGGGGGCGCGACTACACCAGGAGCCACTATCCAGGGCGTGTAAGCCTCCCGACCCGAGTCGTTTTCGGGATCTGGGAGAAACCGGACACGCACTCCCCCGTCGCGACTCAACACAACGGACATGCAGTCGGAGCCAACAAGATCGCTGTCCTGCTGACGCACGCAATCGACGAGGATGCGCTCGCAGTCGTCCAGGCTGCCCGCGGAACCAAGCGCGGGGAGCGCAGCACGCTTAGTCTCACCGGCGTTGACTCCGACGCTGTCCAGTCGGAACCGACTGCGCCAGTCCCAGTGCCGTGGAGAATCGTCACGCTCTAGCCCGCTCTGATCCGTTCCTGCGTGGTAATAGCGACGCATAAACGGCCTGGCTCTTTCCAGGCGCCGATCCCGTCCAACGATAAAGCCAGAGACCTCGACGCTCAGGCCGGAACAACGCGACTTCGACGATTGCCGGACGAAATCGCGCTCGATGGCAGGCCCAACAGCGTTGAGCGCATGACCAAGTCGTGGCGTCCTCCCGCCAAACATCATGGTCGGGCCTGCACCTGGGCGGAACGGCGGCGGCCCAGGAGGGAGGTCACCGACAACTTTTGCAAGCCACTGATCTGTGGGTGTGGAGTCGATATACGCGAGGCCGCTGTAAGAGAAGCAAGCCCATCCGTCACTCCCGAGAAGGACGACGCTCTTGTTCGCAAGTCGGTCCCATGGAGAGCCACCGCTGGTGAGCAGTCGATCACCTACGTGCAGCACGAAGGTGCCCGCCACCAAGTCAAGGACAAGTGTCACCCGATCATCCTGCCGGGCTGAGATTCCGCCGTGCTATGACGCCGCAATCTGGGCGGTCACTATCATCGCACTGCGCCACAGCTCGACGGCTGGCATGGCACAGTAGCGGAGCACAAGCTTCCTTCACGGACATCGCACGCTCCAAGACCCTGTGTGTATAACCTGCGACTGGGTGTTCGCTCACCCAGTCGCAGGAGTTGACAGCGCCTCCAGCGCCGTTTTGAGCTCGTCCACCGTCTGGTAGTCGAGTCCCAGACGATGGTCGTGGCGGTGACCGACGACGCCCTGCTCGTCTATCACGATCACCGCGCGGGCGGTCGAGCCGACCCCGGGCATCGTGGCGCTGTAGGCCTTTGCCACCGCCTTGTCCTCGTCGGCGAGCAACGGCACGTTGAGGTTGTTCTTGGCCACGAATCCCTCGTGGGACTCGACGCTCTGCGACGAGATCCCCACAACCGTGGCGTTCAACGAGGCGAAATCCTCGGCCCGATCGCGATAGGAGCAGAACTGCTTGGTGCAAACCATCGTGTTGTCCCCCGGATAGAACAACAGCACGACGCGCTCGCCCCGATGCTCTGAGAGCTTGAACGGCCCGCCCGTGCCCTGCAACTCGAAGTCCGGCGCCTGCTCGCCTACACGCGGTGTCTTAGCCATGGTGCCCTCACTCTCGCTCGCCGATCACTGTGGCCGTCGAGGATAGTCCTACCGCGATTCACATGGATTCCCCACCGAGGCGCTCCGTTTCGAGTTCCGTCCCAAGCAGCGTGCAGAATCGTTCCCATGCCCCAACTCACCCTCTCCACCCCTTCCGCCCCTTCCGCCGGACCAGGTAGTACCTTTGGTGCTACTATGCGGGACATGGCAAAGATCAGCGTGAGCCTTGAAGACGACCTCTACCGGCGCGTGCGCGAGGCCGCCGGCTCTGAAGGCGTGTCCGGTTGGCTCGCGACGGCAGCGGCGACGCGTCTGCGCGCCGACGCGCTGATGGCCGTGGCCGAGGAGATAGCTCATGAAACCGGGGGACCGTTCACCGAGCAGGAGCTCAGCGAGGCCCGTCGATGGCTGCCCTCGTCTTCGACAGCGGCGCACTGATCGCCCTGGAGCGTGGCGACCGCGGTGTTGCGGCGCTACTCGTGGCGGCAGCCGAGAGCGGCGCGGAGGCGATTACATCCTCCGCGTGCGTGGCTCAGGTGTGGCGTAACCCTGCTCGCCAAGCCAGACTGGCCCGAGCGCTTGCGGGCTTCGTCGAGTGTGAGCTGGACCCGCAACGCGCACGCGACTGCGGCGCTCTGCTGGCCCTCAGTGAGACTCAGGACATCGCCGACGCGGCGGTGTCGCTGCTGGTGGACGACGGCGACACGATCCTCACAAGCGACCCACACGACATCGAGCATCTACTCAACACGACGAAAACGAGAGCGCGCGTCCGTTCTATTTAGCGTCCGGCCGCGGGCAGGGCACCGCTCACACGACCACGGCCAGAGCACCGTTCACTCGGCTGCCGGAACAGTCCCTCCCGGCAAACTTGGCCGACCGATTGAGGCCCTCGAGCGCGGAGCGTCGTAAGCTGAGCGGAACGCTCCCGTCCTCGCCGCCGCATTGCGCCCGCGGCGGCCGCTCTCAATACTCCCAATAGGTTCCCACCATGCTCAAGTTCGCTCGCTGGTCCACAACCCACCGTCTGTACATTGCGATCGGCTGGGTCTTCCTGCTGATCGCCGTCAACGTCGTCTCCCAGTCCGCCGGGGGGGCGGCTTACTCGAACAACTTCACCCTGCCCAACTCCGACGCGCAGCGTGCATCGGACCTCTTGGCCCGCAGCTTCCCGGCGCAGGCCGGCGACCGCGACACGATTGTCTTCAAGGTCGCCCACGGCGACGTGCGAGAACAGGCCGTGCGCAGCCATATGAGCGCGCTGTTCGCGAAGGTCGACGGCCTGCCGCACGTAACTGGCGTGATCAGCCCGTACGCCGCAAGCCAGGCCGGCAAGGCGATCTCCGCCAACGGGCGGATCGCCTTCGCGACGGTGGTGTTCAACCAGAAGGCCAACGAACTACCCAAGAGCGCCGGCGAAGGCGTGGTCGATGCCGCCAAGGCGGCGCGTACGCCCGACATACAAATCGAGCTTGGCGGACAAGCGATCGAGCAGACCGAGCAGGAAGGCTTCGGCCTGACAACAGCGGTCGGCCTGATGGCGGCGATCGTGGTGCTGTTGATCACCTTCGGCTCGCTGATCGCGATGGGCTTGCCGATCCTCACAGCGCTGTTCGGACTCGGCACCGGCCTTGGGCTGATCGCGCTGTTCACGCATGTGGTTGACACACCCAACTTCTCCTCGGAGCTTGCCGCAATGATCGGGCTCGGCGTGGGCATCGACTACTCGCTGTTCATCCTCACCCGCTTCCGCGAGGCCTACGCGACCCCTGGCCCCAGCTTTGGCGATGTGCGCGAGTCTGTCGTGCAAGCCATGGACACGGCCGGTCGCGCGGTCCTGTTCGCCGGGTGCACGGTCGTGATCGCGCTACTGGGGATGATGCTGCTCGGCGTCGATTTCCTCTACGGCGTGGCCATCTCGGCGTCGATCGCCGTGCTGCTGGTGATGCTCGGCTCGCTCACGCTGCTGCCTGCGCTGCTCACAATCGCCGGCAACCGCGTGGTACGGCCCAGACGCCGTGCGCGCCGCCAGGGCGTCAAGGCCACCGACGCACGCCAGGGGCAGGTTTGGCTGCGCTGGAGCCAGTTTGTGCAAGCTCACTCGTGGCCTATCGCGATCGCCGCCACATTGGTGCTGCTGCTGATCGCAGCGCCCGCCACCGCCCTGCGACTGGGATCCAGCGACGCGAGTAACGACCCTGAGAGCTTCACCACCTACAAGGCCTACGAGCTGCTCGCGGAAGGCTTTGGCAAGGGGTTCAACGGACCACTGCAGATCGTGGCTCAGGTCCCGGGCGCGGCCAACCCCGGCAGCGAAGCCACTAAAAGCGGAGCGCTGACGACACCACCCAGCGCCGGCGGCAAGGCGGCGGTGGAAAAGCTGCGCGCGGCCATGACAGGCGTGCCCGATGTGGCGGCCGTCGCTCCAGCCAAGTTCAACCCGGCCGGCGACGTGGCCACGATCTCGGTGTATCCGACCTCCTCCCCGCAGGCATACGAGACGACCCAACTTGTCTCCCAACTGCGTGACGAGACGATCCCACCTGTGGAGTCGAGCACCGGGATGCATGTCTACGTTGGCGGTGTCACCGCCGGAGCAGTGGATTTCGCGGCAGTGCTCGGCAAGAAGCTGCCACTGTTCATCGGCGTTGTGGTGCTGCTCTCGGCGCTACTACTGATGATCGTGTTCCGCTCGCTTGTGATTCCGCTACAGGCGGCGGCCATGAATCTGCTGAGTATCGGCGCGTCGATCGGAGTGATCGTCGTCGTCTTCCAGTGGGCCTGGTTCGACCGGATCATGGATGTCAAAGCGGGCCCGATCGAGTCGTTCGTGCCAGTGATGTTGTTTGCGATCGTGTTTGGGCTCTCGATGGACTACGAGGTGTTCCTCGTCTCGCGCATCCATGAGCAGTGGACCAGAGGCGGCGACAGTCGCCGTGCGGTCAGCGAGGGACTGGCGCTCACCGGACGCGTCGTCACTGCGGCGGCGGCGATCATGATCTGCGTGTTCCTGTCGTTCATGCTCGGCGAAAGCCGCGTCATCAAGGAGTTCGGCCTGGCCCTTGCCTCGGCCGTGTTCCTTGACGCGGTCATCGTGCGCTGCCTGTTGCTGCCGGCGGTGCTCAACATCCTTGGAGAGGTCACGTGGGCCATCCCCGCCCGCCTGGATCGGCTGTTGCCGCGCTTGAACATCGAGGGCGGCGCCACGCGCCTCAGTCCAGCTGACGAAGCCGAGTTCGCGGCGCTCTCCGTCGATGAAAAGCCAGTACCCGCAGGCACACGCGGGGGGACAGAAGGCTGAGCGCAGCGCGCTGCGCGCTGGCTGCGGCTCTGCTGTGCCTGACGCTGCCGGCCATATCCGCGCCTGGCGCATCCGCCTCTGGCGGCAGTGAGCGCTCAGCACTAGTCGTCTTCCTACCCGCAGGACCTCAGTCCCCTGCTCGCTCTGAAGGAGACGCTGTCGAGCGCGAGCTGGCATCGGTGCCAACGCTGTCGACCGGGATACTGAGCGCCACCCAGGGCACCTACAAGGCCGACCAGCTGCTGCTGGACGTCACGCAGGGCGCACGGGTCTCCTACTCGGCCTACAGCCCGGCCTACCCTCCTTCACTGTCTTCCCTCACGCTCGGGCCCGGGACGAGCGCACATATCTCATCCTGGAACGCCGCCCTCAGACGCGCCACAGGCGCTCCACAACTGCTCGATCCCGGACTATTGGCCACTTCCATCCCAGGCGGGGGCGCATACGCGGCTCCCTACAGCCTCAGCAGGCTCCCGCGCTCGCGAGAAGGCGAAGTGAATGTCGCCAGTACCGTGACAGTCTCCTGGCCACTGGCCGCCAACCGAGCGGGAGTGATCGCCGCCGTCTCCTTCGGTTCGCCCGCCTCCCTGCTTGCGCGGATCTCGGCTCTACAGAGAAACCATCACCTGGTCGTCGCCGACCTGCCGACCGGCCCGGCGGGCTTCGCGGACCTGCGCACGTTGGCCGCTACGCGCCCATCCGGGGAGCTACTCACTGTCATCCAGAGTTCACCCGACACCCTGGGCCAGGAACTGCTGTGGAGCGCGTTTGCCGGTCTTGGCCCAGGCGGGCAGACGCTCACCTCACAGACCACCAATGAGCGCGGACTCATCGCCTCCATCGACGTCGGCCCGACGATCCTCGATCACCTTGGACTGCCGATTCCACCCGACATGCGCGGCAAGCCGGTGCACCTCGACGGCCGCCTCGACGGCGCGAGCCTGCGGGGGCTGAAGGCACGTCTTGCGGTGATCGACTCACGCAGGATCCCCGCGCTCGAGTGGCTGCTGCTGGCGTGGGCGCTGCTGTTCGCGCTCGTGCTCATCCCATTGGGAGCGGGTGGCGGCGGTGCGCAGGCACGGCGCGTGCGCACCGGCTGGGCGATGCGCACAGGGGCGCTCGCGATGATGTGGAGCCCCGTGGCCGTACTGGTTCCAGCCGCTCTGGAGCCGAGCCGCAACGTGGAGTTCGCGCTGATCGTGGCGATCTGCCTCGCGCTCGGAGCACTCACCGATCGACTGATCTCCTGGCCACGCGCGCCAATCGCACCCGCTGTCGCGGCCGTGCTCGCGCTGACCGTCGACGCGCTCGCCGGAACGCAGTTGCTGATGCGCTCGCTGCTTGGCCCCAACCCGGCTTTCGGCGCACGCTTCTATGGGATCGGCAACGAGCTGAAGTCGGGGCTTGCCGTACTCGTGTTCAGTGCGGTCGCGGCTGCGCTCTACCCAGCTGTGCGAGGACGCAAGTCCGCGACGGCGATAGCCTGCGCGGGGATACTGCTCGCGATCGTCGAGGGCTCGGCGCGCATCGGCGCGGGCGTCGGCGGCGTGATCCTCGTCAGCGCCGGTACCGCCGTGGCAACCGTGATGCTGCTGCCCGGCGCTTTCAACCGGCGACGCGCGCTCATCGTGATGGCGGCTCCGGTGTTGGGGTTGGCCGCGCTTGCCGCAATCGACCTGACGACCGCGCACGGCAGCGGCCACTTCACCGGCAGCGTGCTCGACGCCCGCTCGCCGGGAGACATCCGCGACATCGTCGGGCGTCGCTACGGCGCGGCCTGGGACGAGCTGAAGAACCACCTGATGCCACTGGCGACCGCGCTCGCGCTGGTCGCATCGTGGATTGCCGTGCGTCGCCGCGATCGCGTGCTAGCGCCCGTACACCTCGACCCCGCCTGGCTGGCGGCGCTCTCCGGTGGATTGGCCGCAGGGGCGATCGGCGCCCTCAGCGAGGATTCGGGCCCGGAGCTGCTGGTGGTCGCCGTGTTCGCGCTCGCGTGCGTACTTAGCTACCTGTGGGGCGGCGCACTGTCCACAGCGGCCGCTACGCGGCGCAGTCCGAGCACGACCCCCGCAGCACGATCTCATGCTCGGACACCCTCAACGGCACCCTCTCGCTGAGGCTGGAGATCGCCTGCTCCAGCGCGTCGTCTGAGAAGGGCATCACAAGACCGCAGCCGTCGCACACGAGATGATGGTGGTGCTCCTCCTCGGCACACACGCGCTCGTAGCGGACCATCGCCTGGCCGGTTTCGACCCGCTGGACGAGTCGCAGTCCCTCGAGCTCCTCGAGGATCCGGTACACGCTCGCGCGACTCACACGCCGCTCGGCCTCGCCCAGCGCGCCCTCGATCTCAACAGCCGTCAGCGCGCACACCTGGGCGTCCAGTAGCTCGAGCACCGCACGCCGCGCGCCGCCGCGCTTGTGACCGGCCTCGGCCAATGTCGCCTCGGCGCGCTCGATCCACTCGTGGCTCTGGGGGGAGGAGACTGTGATTTGAGCGTGTGCGCTCATAACGCGATGGTAGAGATCGCGCAGGCCGCAATCAGTGTGCTCATAGGAACCCATGGTTGCTGGGTGGTGGTGCTCATGTGAGGATCGTGTGGCGTTCGGGTGCGTGCACGTCGGCCTGCGCGTCGATCCTGGCGCCTCCTTCACCGCGCCGCCACGCCGCCCACGCGCGACCCAGCGCATACCACAGAGCGCTGAAGCTCCCGACGAAGAAGCCGATCGGATAGTTCGTCTCATAGGAGGCCGCGATCCCCACCCACACCGTCACCAGCGCGATCGCCACCGACAGCGCGATCGCGCGCGACGGGCTGGCCGTGAACGAGCGTGCCGCCGCGGGGGAGCCGATCATCAGGCTGAAGATCAGCAGCGTGCCCACCACCGGCACCGTCATCGTGGTCGCCAGCGCGACCACGGCCAGGAAGCACATCTCCATGCCGAAGCGACTCACACCGCGCGCCTCACCCACCTCCCCCAGCACAGAGGAGAGCATCAGCGGCCTGTACAGCAGCGCGACCGCACCCACGCACACGATCGCCAGGCCCGCGGTCGGGGCCAGCTCGTTGGGGCTCACGCCCAGCACCTCGCCAAACAGCAGCGAGTAGATCTGCGGCGCGTACTCGACGCTGAAGCTCAAAAACAGCGCTCCCAGGCCCAACATCGTCACCAGCGCCAGCGCCGTCACCGCGTCGTGGCGTCCGCGGCGCCCGAGCACACCGATGCCGAGCGCGCCTAGCAGCGAGAACACGCCCAGACCGACGATCGTGCTGACCCCCACGAGGCTCGCCCCCGCGGCGCCGGCGAACGCGCCGTTGGGCACCGCGTGGGCGACGAACGCCGAGCCCCTCAGCACCACGAAGAACCCTACGAGGCCCGCCACGACGGCGACGATGCTCGCCACCATCCACGCGTTGACCATGAAGCCCGAGAACACGATCAGCCCTCCCGCAATCCCGTCGGCTCGATTCGAAGCCCGCCCACCTCGCGCGCGTCTGCGCGGTGGCGGTCCCGCCAGGCGGGCACACCCGACGCGATGTAGAACAGGAAGATCAGCGTCACCACGAAGAAGCTCACCGGCCAGCCATGCCCCGCCGGCGGCCAGTAGTAGCTCTCATACGCCAGCGCCACTCCCAGCCACACAGTCACGATTCCGATCGCTCCCGCCACCAGCATCGCGCGGCCCGGTCGCCTGGTGAGACGCAAGGCGCTTGCCGCCGGGCCGATCAACAGCGCCGTCGAGAGGATCGCGCCAATCGTTACCGCCGCCAGCGCAACGGTCATCGCCAGCGCCAGTAGATATGCGGCGCCCACCACACGCACCGGCACACCCCGCGCCGCCGCCATCTCGGCGCTGACCGTGCTCAGCAGAAGCGGGCGATACAAGGCCACCACGATGCCCAGCGCCACGACGCTGAGAATCGCCACTAGTGGGAACGTCGAGCTCGAGATCGCGAACACCGAGCCGAACAGGATCGTGATTGTGGCGCCGGTTGTGTTGTGCAAGGTGGCATCCCAATACAAGAACAGCGCCGCCAGGCCAAGGCCGGCGCCGAGCACGATCCCGGTCGCCAGGTCGCGTCCGCGCGGGCGCTGGATGCCGATCAGCTCCATCACCCCTGCCGCGGCGATCCCCATCGCCAAAAAGCCCCACAGCGGGCCGATCCCCAACAGGAATGCACCCGAGCCGCCAGTGGCGCCGAGATCCCCCAGTGCCTCGCCCGCGAACGACTGGCCGCGCATCACCGTGAACACGCCGACCGCGCCGGCGACGATCGCAACCACAGTGCCCACGGCCAGCGCCACTCGCACAGGTTCGTCGGCGAAGAAGCCCGTCTGCGCCACGGCCAGCAGCTCGCTCACCGAGAGCGCTCCAGCGCTGGAGCATCCGCCGCGTGCTCGACGACGCCCGGATCGCGGCCCGGGCTCAAGAGACGACCTCCCCCGCCGCCGGAAACGCGACCTCGTGCCCGCCCAGGTCGGAAGGCTCGCCTGCGCCCGCCACGACCAGCAGGCGCCCGTGCACGCGCAGCACGTCCACGTGGTGGCGATACAGCGCGCTGAGCACGTCCGCGCGCACGACCTCCTCGGTCGTGCCGCTCGCGGCGCGGCCGCCGGCCAGATACACGATCCGGTCCATCGCGCTCACCAGCGGGTTCATCTCATGCGCACTGATCAGCACCGCGATCCGCTCACGCCGGGCGATCTCCGACAGCAGCGCGACGACTTCGTCGGCGCCCCCCAGGTCGAGGTTCGCCAGCGGCTCGTCGAGCAGCAGCAGCCTCGGCCTGCCGATCAGCGCGTGCGCGATCAGGACACGTTGCTGCTCGCCGCCCGAGAGCGTGCCCACACGCGCATCGGCGTACCCGCCCGCTCCAACCGACTCGAGCGCCCGCTCCACCAGCTCCCGGCGAGCGCGCGAAGGGCGCGCGAACCCCAGCCGGTTGCCGTCGAGGCCGAGCGCCACCAGGTCGCGCGCGCGCATCGGCATGTCGGGGTCGAGCAGGAACTTCTGCGGCACATAGCCGATCGACGACTCGCGCCGCGAACGCGGGCGCCCCGCCACAAGCACCCCGCCGGCGCTCGGCGCCTGCAACCCGAGGATCACGCGCAGCAGCGTCGTCTTGCCGGCGCCATTTGAGCCGATCAGCCCCGTGAACTGGCCCGGCGCGATCGCAAAGCTCACGTCATCGAGAATCTGACGACCGGACAGACGCACGCCCACGCCCCGCACCGAGAGGATCGGCTCGGACCCAGCCAGTCGCGAAGGCTCGGCGGCATCGCCTGCTTGCTCGATGCTCGCCTCGGCCATCACAGCTTCTGCGTGGACGCTTTGTCGGCGACCGCCCGTTCCAGCGCCCTGACCTCGGCCAGCATCCACGTCTGGTAGTCGTATCCCGGCGTGGGCATCGTCTCGTATGCGCCCACCACCGGCACGCCGTTTTGCTTAGCTTCCGCCAGGAACGACTCGGTCAGCGAATCGGTCACCTGCTGGTTGTACACGAACGCCTTCACCCCGCGACCTTTGAGAAGGCCTTGCTGCAGCGTCACGCTCTGCGGCGCCGGATCGACCCCGTTCATGATGTCCGCCTGCAGCGCAAACGGCGTTTCGTTCTTCGTCCCGGCGGCTTCCAGCATGTAGTCGCCGACCGGCTCGGTCGTGGCCACCGGGGTGTCGGGGTAGCGCACCTTGAAACGCGCGATCGCGGCGTACCACGGCTGCAGCGACCGGTCGAAGCGGGCCGCGTTGGCTTGGAAGTAAGCGGAGTGGGCCGGCGCCAGCTTTGACAGCGCCACCACCAGCGCCCTGGCCACGGCAGGCATCGTCGCCGGCTTGTACCAGAGGTGCGGATTGGGGGTCGATTCCGGCAGTCCCAGCAACTTCTGCGCAACGATCGTCTGGCGCGCGCTGTTTTCGCTGGCTGACTCGATCTTGTTCATGAAGGTGTCGTAGCCCACGCCGTTCTGCACGATCAGCTTCGCCGCCGCCACCGTCTCGGCCACGCTGGGACTCGCCTCGAAGGTGTGCGGATCGGTGTTCGGGTTGCTCTCGATCGCGCTCACCTGCACGTAGCGCCCGCCGATCTGTTCGATCACGTTGGCGTACTCGTTCTCGGCCCCGACGGCAAGGATCCCCCCGTTCGAGGCGGTGGTGGCCGTGCCGCAGCCGGTGAGCGCGATTGCCCCCGCGACTGCCACCGCTGCTACTGCAAGACTCGTGGGCCGCCGCATCGCGACGACCCTATCACAAGACTGAGTCTTATTATTATCCGATGGCTAACCCCGGTACGACGCTACGGCGCGGCGCTCTCCCCAGACTGCGGCGAGCCATCCTCGGCGAGCGCTCTGCGCCGGCCGATCAGCAGCACGATCAAAATCACGACGATCACCACGATCAGGATCCCGCCCGCGATGTAGCGCAGTTTGTGTTTGGCGGGGGCGGCTTTTTTGACCTGGACTGTGGCGATCTGCACGCGCGCGTGACCCGCCTGTGCCTGCGCGACGAGCTTGCCCTGTTCCGATGACGCATACGCAACGGTGAAGTGCGTGCCGTTGTTCATCGAGACGTGCAAGTGCCCCGTCGTCGTCCCTGGATGAAACGTCAGCGCATGCACTTCGCCTTTGTGCAGCTGCACTTCGTAGGCCTGCACACCCTCCTTCTGGAAGTGGATGACCGTCGCGGCCCCGGCCGGCACGGCAAGCACGACCATGGCGAGCACCGCGCACACGGCCGCCGACACTGCGTTCAATCCTCTAGTAGATCTGTTCATGGCCCGCACCTTATAGGGACTGGCCGTCGTATGAGGAGGCAGAAGCGCTCGGATGCGAGGCTGAGCTATACGCGTCCGGTGTCGTTGCGGTATGCGCGCCTGGCCACAGCGGCGAGCACCACCGTCCATGCCACGATCACGATCCATCCCTTGGTGCTCATGGGATGGGCGCCAAGGGCAACATGGCTGGCCTGCACCAGCCAGTAGGAGGGCAGGAGCTGTCCGATGTCGTGCAGAAAGCCGTGGCTTGGGATCGGAAACCAGGTGCCCCCGAGGAACGCAAACAACGCCACCCCGCCACCCATCGCCGGGCCGATCGAGTCGGGAGTGAGCATGTGGCCGATGGCAATCCCAAGCGCGGCGAAGGGCACCAGACAGAGCAGGATCAGCACGGTCATCTCGAGCCAGTCGCTCAGAGACATGCTGACCCCAAGCGAGGCCCCCGATATGTACAGCACGATCATGCTGAGCAGTGCCATCAGATAGGCCGTGAGCACCTTCGCACGGAAATAGGAGCGCGTGGACAGCGGGCTGATGCGCAGCTGGCGATTCCAACCGACGGCCCGCTCGGCGGCGATACGCGCTCCACATGAGAGCATCGAACTCATCGTCCCGAACGCGACCATGCCCACCATGAAGTACATCGGCGCCGAGATGCCCGTCTTCTGCAGATCGTGCACGTTGCGGTTCGGCCCCGCAATAAGGAAAAACAGCACCAGCGGGAATCCCAGCGAGAGCACAAAGAAGCGCCGGTTGCGAAGCGTACGCAGCAGCTCGTAGCGCGTGTAGGAAAGTGCACCGCTCACTGCTGCGCCACATCCCAACGGATCGCAATCGCCGCCAGCCGCTTACACGGCCAGCGATTCGCGTTTATCGAGCGGCTCACTGGAGCACTCCCTCCGCCTGGGCGCCGGCATCGCCGGTGAGCTGCATGAAGGCCTCCTCCAGGCCCGCCGCCGCAATCTCGATGTCACGCGCCTCGGGGTGCTCGGCCAGTAGCGCACGAATCGCCAGATCGGAATCCGCGCACGCGAGCACGACCGCCTCGCCTCGCCGCTCCACCTCGTTCACACCGGGCAACCGTCCGAGCGTGTCGAGGTCTGCGCCCGGCAGCGTCGCGCGGATCGTGCGCGAGCCGACCATCGCCTTGATCTCGGTCGGCGGCCCGTCGGCAACAACCAGCCCGTGGGCCATCAGCACGGCGCGGTCCGCATACGCGTCGGCCTCCTCCAGGTAGTGGGTCGCAAACAGGATCGTCCTGCCGTGTGCGGCCTGCTCGCGCATCGCACCCCAAAAAGAGCGACGGCCCTCCACGTCCATCGCGACGGTGGGCTCATCGAGCACCAGCAACTTGGGATTGCTGACCAGCGCCACCGCGAAGCGCACGCGCTGCGTCTGCCCGCCGGAGAGCTTCTGCGTGCGCTGCTCGGCGATCTCAGTGAGGCCGGTCAGCTCGAGCGTCTCAGCAACATCCAGCGGCTGCGGGTACAGCGATGCGACCATCGCGATCAGCTCCCCCACCGATAGATCGCGGATCAACGCCCCCGTTTGCAGCATCGCACCGATCCAGCCCGCGTCGACTGCCTCGGTGGGTGAGCCACCCAGCACGGACACGGTGCCCACATCCGGCTTGGCCAAACCGAGGATCATGTCGATCGTCGTGGACTTCCCCGCTCCGTTGGGCCCCAGTAGCGCAACCGTTTCGCCGGTCTCGATCGAGATGTGGATGCCACGTACGGCTTGGATCTCCCCGTAGCTCTTGTGTAGGCCGCTGATCTCGATCGCATTCGTCACCTGCCTCACCCTATCCCGAGTCGCAGCAGACGAAACTGGAGCTGGACGAAAGATCCGGCTCGCGTCATCGACAGACCGTCCCGCCGCCAATGCTCACTTGCGCTGGCGTGCGGCCTTCAAGCGATCGGTCTTGCCCAGCGCCACCTTGCGCATGCGCACCGTCTCCGGTGTGACCTCGACGCACTCGTCGTCGCGCACGAACTCCAGCGCCTGGTCGAGCGTGAGCTTGCGGTGTGGTTGCAGGCGCTCGTACACATCCGAGGTGGAGGAGCGGATGTTCGTCAAATGCTTCTCCTTGACCGGGTTGACGTCGAGATCGTCCGCGCGCGAGTTCTCCCCAACGATCATCCCCTCGTAGACCTCCTCACCCGGACCCACGAACAGGGTGCCGCGTTCTGAGAGGCTCACCAGGGAATACTGGACGGTGACGCCGCCGCGATCGGCAACCAGCACCCCCGTGGTGCGGGTGCGCAGCTCGCCCGCCCAGCGCTCCCAGCGCTCAAACACGTGGTGCATCAACCCCGTGCCGCGCGTCTCGGTCAGAAACTCGGTGCGAAAGCCGATCAGCCCGCGAGCGGGCACGATGTACTCCATCCGCACCCAGCCGGTGCCGTGATTGGTCATGTGCTCCATGCGCCCCTTGCGCAGCGCCAGCATCTGCGTTACGACCCCTACATAGTCCTCGGGCACGTCGATCGAGAGGCGCTCAAACGGCTCGTTGCGGTGGCCGTCGATCTCGCGGATCACCACGTGCGGCTGCCCGACGGTCAGCTCGAAGCCTTCGCGGCGCATCATCTCCACGAGCACCGCCAGCTGCAACTCGCCGCGCCCCTGCACCTCCCATTGTTCGGGCCTCTCGGTGTCGATCACGCGCAGCGACACGTTGCCGACAAGCTCTCGGTCCAGGCGCTCGCGCACCTGGCGCGCGGTCAGCTTCGAGCCCTCCTTGCCCGCCAGCGGCGAGGTGTTGATGCCGATCGTGATCGACAGCGACGGCTCATCGACGGTGATCACCGGCAGCGGGCGTGGATCCTCCAGATCGGCGAGCGTCTCGCCGATCGTGATCTCGGCGATGCCCGCGACGGCGATGATCTCGCCTGGGCCGGCTTCCGGCGCATCGACGCGTTCGAGCGCGTCGGTGACGTATAGCTCGGAGACCTGCACACGCTCGACGCTCCCGTCGGCGCGACACCACGCGACCTGCTGGCCGCGCTTGATGGAGCCATTGCGCACACGGCAGATCGCGAGACGCCCCACGTAAGGGGAGGCGTCGAGGTTGGTGACGAGCGCCTGCAGCGGATGCTCGGGGTCGTACATCGGCGCCGGAATGCGCTCCACCAACAGGTCCAGCAGCGGCGCCAGCGTCCCCTCGATTGGCGTTGGAGCGTCGGGGTCGTGCTCCATCGTGGCGATCCCCGCGCGCGCGTTGCAGTAGACGATCGGAAACTCGATCTGCTCCTCGTCGGCGTCGAGATCGAGGAACAGCTCGTACACCTCGTCGATCACCTCACCGACGCGCGCGTCGGGACGATCTACCTTGTTGATCACGAGGATCACCGGCAGGCGCGACTCCAGCGCCTTGCGCAACACGAAGCGCGTCTGGGGCAGCGGACCCTCCGAGGCGTCCACAAGCAGGAGCACTCCGTCCACCATCGTCAGCCCACGCTCGACCTCGCCGCCAAAGTCGGCGTGGCCGGGGGTGTCGACGATGTTGAGCTTCACGTCGTTGTGGCGCAACGAGGTGTTCTTGGCGAGGATCGTGATGCCCTTCTCGCGCTCGAGGTCCATCGAGTCCATCACGCGATCTGCCACGTCCTGGCCCTCGCGGAACGCGCCGGACTGCCACAGCATCGCGTCCACGAGCGTGGTCTTGCCGTGGTTGACGTGGGCGACGATCGCCACGTTGCGGATGTCATCTCTGGGAACGAGCACGGGCGGACAGGCTAGAGACTTGCCGCCCATGGAGCCGATCCGGGGGGACGATGCGCCGATCCGGAGGGGTGGGCGTATATATACTTTTTATACGATTCGCGATAGTAGCTACGGATTGTAGTTACAATAGTGAATTGCGCAAAAAGAGTACATCACACTCAGCTCCCATCCCCCAAACGCCACCGGAATGCACCGGCCCACACTCGCCGAGAAACGCGGAAAGCCCTATCGGCGTGCCGCGAAAGCGCGCCGGCTCATGCTCATCGAGAAGCGCAGGAATGCCCTGGGGACTCGCTCTGCGCGCGCCACCACATCCTCCAGAGCGGCGGCGAAGCGGCGGATCTCATCCTCCTCGACCACGAGCGCCGGCAACGCCTTGACGACGTTCATGCGGTGTCCCGCGACTTGACAGAGGATGCGATGATCGTGAAACAGCGGCCCCACGATCAGCTGGGAGAAGATGCCCGGCTGGGCGCGCTCGGCGGCATTGTAGATCGAGCGCCGCGCGCCGCCCTCGGGCGGTCCGAACTCGATCGCCCACATCAGCCCGAGACCGCGCACGTCGGAGACGATCTCATAGCGCTCGACCAGCGGAAGGGTCAGCTCGAGCAGCAGCGCGCCAAGGCGCTCAGCGCGGACCACCAGCCCCTCGTTGTCGAGCACCCGCAGCGTCGCCAGCGCGGCCGCGGCAGCAAGATCGTTGCCGCCAAACGTGGAGCCGTGACGCACGGCGCGCTCCATGCTGTCGAACACGCTGTCGAACGCCGCGCGCGAGACGAGCACCGCGCCGACGGGAACGAGTCCGCCGGAGAGCGCCTTTGAGAGGCAGATCAGGTCTGGCTCAAGACCCCAATGCTCAAGCGCGAGGAAGCGACCGGTGCGCCCGATGCCAGTCTGGACCTCGTCGCATACAAACATCGCCCCCGCTTCGCGACACAGCCGCTGCGCGGCAACCAGATAGGCGTCGGGCGGCAGGTTGACGCCCTTGCCCTGCACGGGCTCGACGACAAACGCCGCCACATCGCCGCGCTCGGCATCGCGTCCACCCCCATCGGAACGAGTGCCGTCTCGCTCGACTGCGCCCGCGCCACCCCCAAGCGCGCGCTCCAGCGCGTCGATGTCGCCGAACGGCACCGCCTCACAGCCGGGCAAGAGCGGCCCAAAACCCTCGCGGAACTCGTCATTGCCATTCAGCGACAGCGAGCCGAGCGTTAGCCCGTGGAAGGCGTGCTCGGCAAACAGCACGCGTGCGCGCCCGGTGGCCGCACGCGAGATCTTGATCGCGGCCTCCACAGCCTCGGTGCCGCTGTTGGCGGGCACCATCGCGGCGACCGAGCCGGGGGCACGCGCGAGCAGTTGCTCGGCGAGCACCCCGCTCAGCAGCGTCACCCCGAGCTGAGGAAGATTGGCGGTGTGTGCAGCCATCGTGTCGCTGAGCGCCGCGATCGCCTCGGGGTGGTTGCGCCCGATCGCAAACACCCCGTATCCGCCGAGCAGGTCGAGATAGCGCTCGCCCTCGGCGTCGATCAGGTGCGCGCCCTCGCCCGAGACCCACTGCTTGTCGAACCCGAGCGTGCGCACGATCCGCCCCAGCATAGGATTGAGATGCGAATCGTTGAGCGTCATCTCCTCGCCGGCCCGCTCCGCAAGGATCTCGCGGACGGGCGGGAGGACTTTGGTCATACCCGAAAGGGTACGCCCGTGCGCCAGGAGAGCGCTGGGAGCGAGCGGCGCACGCCAGGAGGGTGCTAGGAGCCGGCCCGCGCGCGCGCGCGGCGCGGGTTGCGGTTGCGCGAGTTGCGCCCCTGACCCCGCGGCGCCCCCTGACCGGGGCGTGTGGAGTCGCTAGGGAATCCGCCGAGCTCGAGCTCGCGCTGCAAGCCAAGCCCGCCGACCATCCCGGCGAACTCGCGCGCCTGGTCGTGCAGCACGAACGTGACGCCGATGCCCGAGGCGCCCGCGCGGGCTGTGCGTCCCACGCGGTGCACGTAGTCCTCGCGGGTGGCGGGCATGTCGTAGTTGATCACGTGGGTGATGCCCGACACGTCGATGCCGCGCGCGGCGACGTCGGTCGCGACCAGCGTGTTGACGTGACCGCACTCGAAGCGAGCGAGCGCCTTCTCGCGCTGGGCTTGGGACTTGTCGCCGTGCATCGCGACCGCCGGCACGCTGCTGGCGGCCAGTCGCTTGACGAGCCTGTCGGCGCCGCGCTTGGTGCGCACGAACACGAGCGTGAGACCACGATCCGGCTCGGAGAGCTCCGCGACGAGCCGGTTGACCTTGCCCTCGTGGGATACGGAAACGAAGCGGTGCTCGACATCGCCCTTGCGCTCCTCGGAGTGCGCGTGCTCGTGACGAGCGGCGTTCGTCGTATAGGCCGCGGCGATCTTGCCCACCTCACCTTGAAGCGTGGCGGAGAACAGCAGTGTCTGACGCTCGGGACGGGTCATCTTCACGATCTTCTCGACCACCGGACGAAAGCCCATGTCGAGCATGCGGTCGGCCTCGTCGAGCACGAGCAGGCGAACCTGCTTGAGCGAGATGTCGCGACGGTCGATCAAATCGAGCAGGCGTCCGGGCGTCGCGACCAGGATGTGGGCGCGCGCGGCGATGCGCGCCTGCTTGACGATGCCCGCGCCACCGTAGACCGCGGCGATCGAGAGCGCCCGGATGTGGGCGATCGAGCGCAGGTCCTCGACGATCTGCAGGGCAAGCTCGCGCGTAGGCGCCAGCACGAGCGCGGAGGGCCGCGGATCGCTGTCCTTCAGACGCTCGACAAGCGGCACGCCGAAAGCGAGCGTCTTGCCCGAACCGGTGGGCGACTGGGCGAGCACGTCACGTCCGGCGAGCACGTCGGGGATGACCATGCCCTGCACGGCGAACGGCTTATCGATGCCACGCTGGGCAAGCTCGCGGGAGACGACCTCGGACACGCCGAGGTCGGCAAAAGTTTCGGACTTCATGTTGTGATGCTCCTTTGTGCGGCCCTGTGGCCGCGATGCGGAAGGGAGATTCGTACTGGCCCCATCCGCGCCCTAGAGAGCACCAACAAAGACAAGAACCTCGCGGATGACATTTGTCATCCGTGCCTGCACCGTAGCAGCCTCAGGCGGTGAAGCTCTTTGCTGCCTTGCGCTCGGGCGCTATCCGTACCACGTCCCAAGCGAGCCCGACGCGCTCCAACCCGCGGATCACAAGCGCGGAGATGTCGAGCTGGCGCCGGCCGAAACCGTGGAAAGCGGAGGTGGGGAAAGCGTGGTGGTTGTTGTGCCACGCCTCGCCGAGCGAGAAGGGGGCGAGCCAGGCGAGGTTGCGCGAGTGGTCGCCGGTCTCATAGCTGCGTCGCCCGAAGAAGTGGCAGAGCGAATTGATCGAGTAGGTCACGTGGTGAAGCACGAGCATGCGCACCGCGCCGCCCCACAGCAGGCCGGTGAGCCCCGCGGTCCAGGTCCCGCCGATCGCGTAGCCGAGCCAGAAGGAGACAACAAGGCCCCCGATCGCCCACACGAAGAAGGTCTTGTCCACGAACGAGACGACCGGGTCGGCGCAGAGGTCGGGCGCGTAGCGTTCGCGGTGGCCGCGGGCGGTGTGGATGAAAAGCCAGCCGACGTGGGCGTGGGCGAGGCCGCGCAGGGCGCCACGCAGGCCCGTGCCATGGTCCACGTGCGGGCTGTGCGGATCGCCGTCGCGGTCGGAGAAGGCGTGGTGCTTGCGGTGGTCGGCAACCCACGAGATGACGGGGCCCTCGATCGCGGCCGAGCCGAGCACGGCGAATACGAAGCGCACAGCCGGGTATGTCTTGAACGATCTGTGGGTAAAGAGACGGTGAAAGCCCACGGTGACGCCAAGCGCCGTGAACAGATACATGATCGCGAACACGATGAGGTCCGAGCTGTGAAGCAGTCCATTCCACAGCTGCCATGCGACAAAGCCAAGCGCGACGATCGGGCCGACGGTGATCAGCCCGGTGAGGAAGCGATCAAGGTTCTCGAAGGCGGGGGGCTGGACATCCTCGGGCGTTGGGCCGTCAAGCCGGGGCTGTTCAATATGGGCGTCCTCTGGGGCGGGCGGAGACGCTGGAGGACGCTGGATAGAATGGGTGCTCATCGGTGTGCTCGCTGCTGGAAGGTAGCACGCCGCGCTGACGCGAGGAGACACCACACCATGCGCGATTACCGCTTTATTGCTTGCGAAACACTGGCCGGATAGCCAAGGGTCTGCCTGATGCCGTTCGCCAATACTGAGCCGCTGCGGCGCGAGCTGGCGAACGCGCTTCCCAAGCGCGGCTTCAGAGTGCGCTTCTGGGACGGCACGGAGCTGCCCTCCACGAGCGGAAACGGCGACGGACCGACCTTCATCGTGCGCTCGCCCAAGGCCGTGGCGCACGTTGTGCGCGCCCCGGGCGAGCTGGGGCTCGGCCGGGCCTACGTGGCTGGGGATCTGGAGGTGGACGACCTCGACCGCGCGATCGACCTGATCGACGACTTCGAGGAGCCCCAGATCGATATCGCCACACGCGCGCGCATCGCCGCCGCCGCGCTGCGGGCATGCGGGCTGACGATCCCCCCGCGCGCGCCCAAGGGCGAGCTGCGACTCAAGGGCCGCAGCCACAGCAAGCAGCGTGACTCCAAGGCGGTGCGCCATCACTACGACGTGTCGAACGAGTTCTTTGAACTCTTCCTCGACGAGTCGATGACCTACAGCTGCGCGATCTTCTCGCGTGGCGCGAAAACGCTGGAGGAGGCGCAGTTCGCCAAGCTCGACCTCGTGTGCAAGAAGCTCGCGCTGAAAGAGGGCGAGCGTGTGCTCGACGTCGGCTGCGGATGGGGCGCGTTCGCGATCCATGCAGCGCGCGAGTACGGAGTGAACGCTGTCGGCATCACACTGTCCCTGCACCAGGCCGAGCTGGCGCGTCGGCGAATCGCCGAAGCCGGGCTGAGCGACAAGGTGGAGGTGCGCGTGGCCGACTACCGCGACCTGCATGGCGAGCGCTACGACGCGATCGCGTCGATCGGCATGGTCGAGCACGTCGGTGAAAGCAACATCGACGTGTACGCGCAGAAACTAAGGAGCCTGCTCGGCGACGACGGCCGCCTGCTCAACCACGGGATCGCGCACCTGTATCCGAACGTGGGCTACCACGGCGACTTCACCCAACGCTATGTGTTCCCCGACGGCGACCCCGTGCAACTGTCGCGCATCCAGATGGGACTGGAGCGGGCGGGCTTCGTGACCGAGCACGTGGAGGAGTTCGGCAAGGATTACTACGACACGCTCACCGAGTGGATCAAGCGCTTGGACGAGAACCTCGAGCGCGCCGAGCAGCTGGCGGGCAAGGAGCGCTTGCGGGTTTGGCGGTTGTACCTGCGCTCGGCGCGCAACATTTTCAAGACGGAGTTCGTGTCGATCTACCAGACGCTGGCAAGACCGCGCCTCGGCTGAGCCACGACGCACGCCCAGCGGGGGTGCTATTCGAGCGAGGCCATCACGTGCTTGACGACCGTGTAGTCCTCAAGCGAATACACGCTCAGGTCCTTACCGTATCCGGACTCCTTGAACCCCCCGTGCGGCATCTCCGACACAAGCGGGATGTGGTCGTTGATCCACACGCACCCGAACCGCAGCGCCCGCGACACGCGCAGGGCCCGCCCGACATCCCGTGTCCAAACCGAGGAGGCCAACCCGTACCGTGTCGAGTTGGCCCACTCGATTGCTTGCGCCTCGTCCGTGAAGCGCTGCACGGTGATCACCGGGCCGAAGATCTCATCGCGGATCATCTCGTCGTCCTGTTGCAACCCGGCGACGACGGTGGGCTCGTAGTAGAAACCGTGTCGCACGGGGCGCACACCGCCGGTCACCACCTCGGCGTGGGCGGGCGCGCGCTCGATGAAGCCCGACACGCG
Organism: uncultured Solirubrobacterales bacterium; assembly: GCA_963715535.1. Lineage (GTDB taxonomy): Bacteria > Actinomycetota > Thermoleophilia > Solirubrobacterales > Solirubrobacteraceae > Palsa-744. Next base: position 1,382,918 of record OY970251.1, read on the forward strand.
CGCGCGCTGGCGCTCGGAGTTGACGGGGCCGAGCGTGGTGGCAGGCTCGAGCGTGTCGCCGATCACGAGCTCTTTGGCCTGCGCGGCGAGACCCGCGACCACCTCGTCGTAAACATCGGCGCCAGCGAGCACGCGCGTGGCGGCGGTGCAGTCCTGCCCGGCGTTGTAGTAGCCGGTGGCGGCAATCGTGGCCATCGCCGACTCCATGTCCACATCGTCGAACACGACGACCGGCGCCTTCCCGCCGAGCTCCAGGTGCACGCGCTTGAGCGTGGCGGCGGCAGTGCGCGCGACGTGCTTGCCGGTGGCGACCGAGCCCGTGAGCGAGATCATGTCGACGTCGGGATGCTCGAGCAGCGCCTGGCCGGTCGGCTCGCCGGGACCCATCACGACGTTAAGCACGCCTGGCGGCAGGATGTCGGCGGCCAGCTCGGCGAAGCGCACGGTCGTCACCGGCGTGGTCTCGGCGGGCTTCAGCACGACGGTGTTACCGGCGGCAATCGCGGGGGCGAGCTTCCAGATCGCCATCATCAAGGGGTAGTTCCACGGGGTGATCTGGCCGATCACACCAACCGCTTCGCGGCGCACGAAGGAGGTGTAGCCCTGCATGTACTCGCCGGCTGCGCGTCCCTCCAGGCAGCGCGCGGCGCCCGCGAAGAAGCGCAGGTTGTCGGCCATCGCGGGGATCTCATCGCGTGCGACCGCTTCGATCGGCTTGCCGGCGTTGTGGGCCTCCAGACGCGAGAGCTCATCGGCGTGCGCTTCGACCGCCGCGGCAAGCGAGAGCAGCGCGAGCGAGCGTTCGGCGGGCGTGGCGGTTGACCAGCCCTCGAATGCGCGGCGCGCGGCGCGCACGGCGTCGTTGACCTCCTCGGCACTCGAAATGGGCGCGCGCCACAGCTCGGTCTCGGTGGCGGGGTCGAGCACAGCCATCGTGTCCCCTTCTCCGCGCAACGGCGAGTCTCCAGCGATCAGGTTGCGAAGCACTTGTGGACCGCTTGACATGTCGCTGCCTCCTTGAGGTGTTGCCTGTGGTTCTCGGTGGGCTTACGTGTTGGGGGGATTTGCGCTGCGTGCGATGCGTCCTGAACGCTCCCCATCGAAGTCAAAGGGAGGCGTGGCGAGCGCGTGCGCCACCGCCGGGTGGACGATCTCACCAGCGCGCACGTTCACTCCGGCGCGCAGCGCGTCGCTGCGCTGGATCGCCTGCTCGATCCCACCGGCCAGCTCGATCGCATAGGGCAGGGTGGCGTTGGTGAGCGCATAGGTCGAGGTGATCGGCACCGCGCCGGGCATGTTGGTGACGCAATAGTGGGTGATCCCGTCCACCTCGAAGGTGGGGTCGGAATGGGTGGTGGGGCGCGAGGTCTCAAAGCAGCCGCCCTGGTCGATCGAGACGTCAACGAGGACCGCGTTGCGCTTCATCCCGGCCAGTTGGGAGCGTGAGATCACGTGCGGGGCACGGTCGCCGTGGACTAGCACGGCGCCGATCACAAGGTCGGCCTGGGGCAGCATCTCCTCGATCGCGAGCGTCGAGGAGTACACGGTGGAGGCGCGCCCGCCGAAGGCGACTTCCAGCTCGCGCAGACGGTCGATCGAGCGGTCGAACACGAACACGTCGGCCTGCATTCCGATCGCGATGAACGCAGCGTTCATCCCGACCACGCCGCCCCCGATCACGAGCACGGTCGCCGCGGCCACGCCGGGCACGCCGCCGAGAAGGATGCCGCGTCCGCCTAGCGGCTTCTCCAGCATGAAAGCGCCGGCCTGCGTGGCGATCTTGCCGGCGACCTCGCTCATCGGCGCGAGCAGCGGCAGGCGCCCATTGGCGTCCTCCACCGTCTCATAGGCGATGCAGGTGGCGCCGGAGCGCCGCAAGCCCTCGGCCAGAGTCGGCTCGGCGGCGAGGTGCAGGTATGTGAAGAGCGTTTGCCCCTCTCTGAGCAGCTCGATCTCGGAGGGCTGTGGCTCCTTGACCTTCAGGACCAGCTCGGCGTCCGCGAACACAGCGGGCGCGTGGGCCACGATCGTGGCGCCTTGGGCGGCAAACTGCTCGTCGGTGAGCGCACTGCCCAGTCCCGCCCCGGATTGGATCAGCACCTCGTGCCCACGCGAGCACAGCTCACGCACACCCGCGGGCGTGATCGCGATGCGGTACTCGTCGGACTTGATCTCGGTGGGGATGCCGATCCTCATCGATTCATCGTGCCAGCTCTCTGCCACGCAAGGCAAGCCAGAACTCGATGCGATCGCGCGCGTGGGAGAAGTCGCGGCCGGTGAGCGCCTCCACGCGCTTGATGCGATAGCGCAGGGTGTGGCGGTGACAGTAGAGCGCCTGCGCCGCCTTCTCCCAGTGGCCGTTCTGTTCGATGAACACATCCAGCGAGCGCAGCAGCTCACCGCCGTACTCGCCCTCGTCGCCTTCGACCGGGCCGAGCACGCTCTGGCAGTAGGAGGCAAGCGCGTCGTCATCCTGCAGCGAGAGCAGCAGCTGAAAGGCGCCCAGATCCTTGTAGGAGGCGACCTCGGGGGCGTTGCCGTTTGACAGGCGCACAGCTTCAAGCGCACAGCGCGCCTCGTGGAAGCTGCGCCTGAGGTTGTGCGTCGGCGCGGGTCGCGAGGCGGCCGCGCGCACCTCGCCAAAGCGCATGCTCAGCTCGCCGCGGATATTCCTGGCCAGCTCGATCGGGTCCTCACCTCTGGCTTCGCCACCTTCCACCCTGCCGGGGTGCGGGACATTGGGATTCTCCGAGGCGGCGCCCGTCCCAGTGGGACCCTGGGGGTGCGTGTCAACCGGACAGTCGACCACCGCGCACAGCAGGCCGTTGCGCAACGCGACAAGACTGTGGGCGCCGGCGCGCTCGAGGATCGCCTCCAGCGTCGAGGCAGCGGTGCCGGGCTCGCGCATCGCGAACGCGAGCACCGCCGCGCTCTCGCCGATCCCGAACGGACGCAAACGGGCCTGCAGCTCGTCTGGATACAGCCGGCCGGTCAGCGCCTCGGCAAGCACATCGCCTGCCATGTTGCGTTGCAACAGCTCGTAGCGCTCGGCGAGCAGTTGCGCGAACACGCGCTCGGTGACCGCGATGAACGGCAGCTCATAGGGAACCTCGAACAGCGGGAAGCCGCGCTTGCGCGCGGCGTTGAGGATCGCGGCGGGCACTTTCTTGTGCACGAAGCCGGTGCCGAAGCCGAGGCCCGCGATCTCACGCTCGGCGAGGCGCTCGACGAACTCGCGCTGGGGCTTTGCCCCCTGCAGCTGCAGTCCGGTCGTCAGCAGCAGCTCGCCTCCGCGCAGCCACGGCGTCGGGTCGAGCAGCTCCGTGGAGTGCACCCAACGCACGTTGGCGCCGGCGTGCTCCTCGCCCGTGGCAAGCGTCAGGTCGAGCTCGGCAACGAGGCTCTCGACGGTCAGCACCTTACGGCGCTCCCGCTGGGCATCGTCGAATCTACGAGTCGACGACGGTTTGAAGAGAGGGGCGCCCGCGACGCCCACCCGCCTGTCGCTGACCGATCAGCCTCCACGCCTCATTCACCTACCGTTTGACGATCCGCTCCCACGCCTCTGTGAGCACGGGGCGCAGGATGCCCTCGATCTCCTCGAACTGCTCGCGGTCGGCGATCAGCGGCGGTGAGAGCTGGATGACGGGGTCGCCGCGGTCGTCGGTGCGGCAGATCAAGCCGCGCTCGAACAGCGCCCCCGACAGGAAGCCGCGCAACAGCTCCTCGGACTCGTGCGCGTCGAAGGTCTTCTTCGTGTCCTTGTCCTTGACCAGCTCGATCGCGTGGAAGTAGCCGGCGCCGCGCACGTCGCCAACGATCGGCAGGTCGCGCAGGCCCTCGAGCATCGCGCGGAACTCGCCCTCGCGGGAGAGCACGTGCTCGTTGATGCGCTCGCGCTCCATCACGTCGATGTTGGCCATCGCCACCGCGCATGCCATCGGGTGCCCACCGAAGGTGAAGCCGTGGTTGAAGATCGCGCGTGCTTGTAGGAATGGCTCGGCAACGCGGTCGGAGGCGATCACCGCGCCCATCGGCGCATACGCCGAGGTCATGCCCTTCGCGGTCGTGACGATGTCGGGTGCGTAGTCGAAGCGCTGGCATCCAAACCAGTATCCGAGCCGCCCCCACGCGCAGATCACCTCATCGGAGATGAGCAGCACTTTGTGGCGGTCGCAGATCTCGCGCACCCGCTGGAAATAGCCTTCCTGGGGCACGAAGCAGCCGCCACCGTTTTGCACTGGCTCGAGGATCACCGCGGCGACCGTGTCGGGGCCCTCGAACAGAATCGCCTCCTCGATCGCGTCAGCCGCCCACAGCGGATCGCGCTCTTCGCTCCAGCGGTAGGAGTTGGTGTTGGGCACGTGGACCCCACCGGGGGTGAGCGGTTCGAATGGCTCACGTAGCGGCGGTAGCCCCGTGACGGTGAGAGCGCCCATCGAGGTGCCGTGGTAGGCGAGGTTGCGCGAGACGATCTTGTGCTTGCGCGGCTCCCCCTGAGCGGCGTGGTAGGCCTTGGCGAGCTTCCATGCCGACTCGACGGCCTCCGAGCCGCCGGAGACGAAGAACACGCGGTTGAGGTCGCCGGGCGCCAGCTGGGCGATACGCGCGGCCAGCTCGATCGAGGGCGGGTGGGCGTAGCTCCAGTTGGTGTAGAAGCCCAGCTCCTTGGACTGCTCGGCGGCGGCCTCCCCCAGCTCTGCACGGCCGTGGCCGATGTTCACGCAGTACAGCGCCGAGAGCCCGTCGAGGTAGCGCTTGCCGTGCGTGTCGTACACGTAGCAGCCCTCGCCGCGCTCGATGATCGGCACCTCGGCATGGTCGTAGGAGCCCATGCGCGTGAAGTGCATCCACAGGTGGCGCTTGGCCTTGGCCTGCAGCTCGGCGGCTGGGGCTCCACCGGCCACAGTCGCCCGCGCCTCGCCCGGCGCGCGCGAGCCCGCGCCCGTCCCGATCATCGATCCATCGCGCACCGGATCGGGCGACGTCAGATTTGACGGCTCACTTGACATAGACACCCCGCACAACGGTACTACCCGCACATATACCTATCAATGCGCCACACGTTCAACAAGATGTCTACCCGTTGTGCGAAATGTATAAAACGCGTGCGACTTCTTGGCGGTTGCGACCCTTGCGCGTGCGCCGCTTCGGTCCTAGTCTTGTTCGCAGCTGCTTGTAACAATCACCACGTGATCAGTCCGGGGGACCGTGACCGTCGGGTCCGCGGGAACCTCGACGAGAAGGGTTGCCGCCATGGCCAGCATCAGCTCTGCCGAAGGGCCCCACCGCAAGGCGTCGGGCGAAGTGGTCAACAAGGGCCTGAAGAAAGACGCGATCGGCTACCTGTCGAACCTCGTGATCGGCGTCGCCTCCACGGCGCCCGCCTACTCGCTCGCGGCCACGCTCGGGTTCATCGTGGCGGTCAGCGGCGTGGGCGTGCACGCGCCCGCGGTGCTGCTGGTGTCGTTCATCCCGATGCTGTTGATCGCAGGCGCCTACTGGGGCCTGAACCGGGCCGATCCCGACGCGGGCACGACGTTCGCATGGACCACACGCGCGCTTGGGCCGGCCACAGGCTGGGTCAACGGCTGGGCGATCTTCCTCGCCGACGTACTCGTGATGGCCTCGCTGGCCGACATCGCGGGCATTTACACGTTCAAGCTGTTTGGCTGGGAATCGGCGGCCAACTCGACCGGCGCGGTGATGGCCGCCGCGGTCGTGTGGATCGTCGTGATGACGTGGATCTGCTATCGCGGGATCGAGCTGTCGGCGCGCATCCAGCAGTTCCTGCTGAGCGCCGAGATCCTGATCCTGGGACTGTTCGCCGTGGTGGCCCTCGTGAAGGTGTACAGCAACCACCCAGCCGGCTCGATCGAGCCGGCGATCGGCTGGTTAACCCATTCGCGCTGAAATTCGGAGCGCTGCTCACAGGGGTGCTGCTGGGGGTGTTCATCTACTGGGGCTGGGACTCGGGGGTGGCAGTCAACGAGGAGTCCGAAGACCCCAACGAGGGGCCGGGTAGGGCGGCGGTCATGTCAACGATCCTGCTCGTGCTGATCTACGTGATCGTGTCAGCCGCCGGCCAGGCCTACCACGGCGCAGGCTTTCTCTCCAATAACAGCGAAGACGTGCTCAATGCGCTCGGCAAACCGGTGCTCGGCTCGGGTCTGGACAAGCTCCTGATAATCGCCGTGCTCACTTCTGCCTCCGCGTCCACCCAGACGACGATCCTCCCAACCGCGCGCACGACGCTGTCGATGGCCTACTGGAAGTCGATCCCGAAAGCGTTTGGAAGCATCCACGCGCGTTACCTGACCCCAAGCTTCTCGACGCTGATGATGGGGGGAGTGTCGATTTTGTGGACGGTCGTGATTCTGCTGATCTCCACAAACGCACTGGAAGACTCGATCGTGGCGATCGGCTTCCCGATCTGCTTCTACTACGGCTTTACCGGAATCGCATGCGCCGTGTACTACCGCCACGAGCTGACCAACAGCGTGCGCGACTTCATCCTGCTCGGACTCGCACCGCTCGTAGGTGGGTTGATCCTGTTCGGGGTGTTCGTAAAGGCGACGATCTACTACGGCCACGCCGAAAACGTCTCTTCCAAACCGATCCTCGGCATCACACTGCCATTGTGGATGGGGATCGGCGGGATGCTGGTTGGGGTGATCCTGATGTTCGCCTCGCGACCTGTTTTTCGCGACTACTTCTCGCGCAAACTGGAAACAGTGGAGCCCGGGCTGTTCGAGCAGCCGGTGGAGCACGCGCCGGCGCGGTTTTAAAGCACGCAGACTCATGGACTGTCCCGTTGCATGCGCTGGGTCGGATTAGGAAGAGGTGGCCATTAGAATCCAACCCATGACCACCAAGGAACGCTTGCGCGAGAGCGCCGGCCATGCTCCTCGAGGCGGCCACGAACCTATCGGTCAGGCAGGCTGCCACAGCTCGATCCTATTGCCCTCGGGATCGGTGACCCAGCCGAATCGACCGACACCCTCCATGTCCTGCGTCTCTTTAGCCACGTCCGCTCCCTTGGCGCGCAGGTGTGCGAGCATCGCCTCCAGGTCGCGGACCCGGAAGTTGATCATCGCCTGCTGGGCACGAGACCCAAAGTAGTCGGTCTCGGACTCGAACGTCGCGAACACCGTTGGCCCGGCAACCTGGCGCCACAGGCCGTTCTCATCGGCGTCCAAGCCTAGACAATCGCGATACCACGTGCCCAGGGCCACCGGGTCCGCAGCACGCATGAAGTATCCACCGATTCCAAGCACATGTTCCATGTCGCTATCTTGTCAGGTCGGCGATTCGGGGGGCTGACCTCACGGCGTAGCCGCCTGAAGCTGAACGCCCGGCATAGGAGCGCTGCCGCTCCGTCAACCGGCTGGCGCAGGCACCTCAACCTGCCCGTGCGGCGAGCCAAGCTCGGCCAGCCGCTCCAGGAACGGCTCGGGCGCGAACGCCTCGGGGCCGAGCACGCCCGCGCCCTTCCACACGCCCTCGTCCAGCAGCTCGAGCGCAACCACGGGGTTGATCGCGGTCTGCCACACGACGGCCTGACTGCCGTACTCGCGCATCGTGTGCTCGTTGTCAACGATGTGGTACAGGTAGGTCGAGCGCGGCGCGCCGTCCGTGCCGGCGCCCGTGACCCACGTGCCCGCGCACGTGCGCCCGGTCATGCGCTCGCCGAGCGTGGCGGGGTCGGGCAGCGTGGCCGCGACCACGTCGCGCGGGGAGACTTGCAAGCGGCCCGCTTGCGCGCCGTCCTGGGCGGCACCACGCACCGCCACCGGATCGGTCGAGTCGAGTCCGAGCTTGTGCAGCGTGCGCAGCACGTCGATGAACTCCTGTCCGAGTCCGTACTTGAACGTGACCCGCTCGCACTGCACCCAGCGCGGGATCAGCACGACCTCCTCGTGCTCGACGTTCACGCACTCGACCCGTCCTATGCCCTCGGGGAAGTCGAACACCTCGGGCTCCGAGAAGGGCGCGGTCGTGTAGAAACCGCGCTCGCGCTCCCAGATCAGCGGTGGGTTCAAGCACTCCTCGATCGTCGTCCAGATCGAGAAGGTGGGCGCGAAATCGTAGCCTTCGACAACCAGGTCGGCGCCGTCGCGCACGCCGACTTCGTCCACTGTCGCAAACAGCCGCTCGGCGGCATAACGGGCGAACACGTCAGACAGGCCCGGCTCCACACCGATCCCCACGAGCGCGAGCAGGCCGGCCTGCTCCCACTGCTCGCCGCGGGCCAGCTGCACGTCGCCCAGCATCACCCCGGGCTGCTCATACGGGCGCTCGGGGTGCGGGTGCGACAGCGTCATCGCCATGTCGAGATAAGTCGTGCGCGCCTCGAAGGCGGCGCCGAAGATCGGCTCGTTGAAGCGCGGGTCGCACGCGTTGAGCACCGCGTCGGGGCGCACTCGCTCGATCAGTTTGACAAGCGCCTCGCGGTCGGAAGCATCCACGCGCTCGGCGCTGAAACGATCGGCTTCGCCGAGCTTTGCGACCACGTCGTGCGCGCGCGCGGGAGACACGTCCGCCAGCGCCACGTGCTCGAACGCCGGGCGGCGTTGGGCTATCGCCGCAAACGCGGCGCCGACTCCGCCGGCTCCCACAACGAGCACGCGCATCTGCCTATTGTTGCGCATAACACCGTCGATGCACAGGTCATATGTGCCTCGACGGGCCTCTGTCTCACGTATGCTCCAGCCACAGATGGCGAGCACGCTCATGGACAGGCCCTCGACCGCCCGCGTCGAGCGGCCATCGGGTCGCTGGGCACCCTCCCCCGACATCGGCCGCGCCGAGGTCCTGTGGACGATCTTCGGCGGAATCGCGCTCGCGATCCTGACCACCTGGCCGCTCGTGCTGCACATGTCGAGCCGCATCGCGCCGGACCTCGGCGACCCGGTGCGCACGGCGTGGGAGATCGCGTGGGTCGGACACGCGATGCTGCATGACCCGCTGCACCTGTTCGACTCAAACGCGTTCTACCCCCATCCACTGAGCCTCGCTTTCTCTGACTCGCTGCTCGGCTATGGCCCCGCGGCGTTCTTCGGCTCGGGGACTGTCGCCGCGCTGGTCCGCTACAACCTGCTGTTCCTCCTCACCTGGTCGCTGTGCTTCGTGGCCGCGTGGATGCTCGCCCGCGAGCTTGGGCTCAGGCGCCTCGGCGCCGCGGCCGCCGCGGTGGCGTATGCATATGCCCCCTACAAGGTCACCGAGGCAGGCCACCTGCACGTGATCTCCTCGGGCGGGTTCGTGCTCGCGATGTTCCTGCTGCTGCGCGGCTACCGGCGTGACTCGCGGGGGCTCGTGCTCGCCGGCTGGCTTGTGTCGGCCTGGCAGGTGAGCCTCGGTTTCACGCTCGGTCTGCAGTACGCCTACCTGCTGCTCGTGCTCGCCGCGCTCGTGGCGATCTACTGGTGGCTGGGCCGCCTGACGCCTGGGCCTGCCTGGGACAGGCGCGAGCGGCCCTCCAAGCGAGTTCCCCAGACACGTGACGCAGCCCTCGCGGCAACCCCGGACCAACCCTCAGATCAATCGCAAACGGACACTCAGGCGGTCTCGCGACCGCGTGCCGGACGCGGCCCTCTGATCCCCCGCCGGCTGCTCGCGGTGACGCTGATCGGGGTCGCGGTGCTCGGCGCGGTGACGGTCTACCAGGCAAGGCCCTACCTGAAGGTAGCCGCCGAGTACCCGACCGCCAAACGCACGATCAGAGAAGTCGAGACGTACTCCTCCGGCCCCGCCGCGTTCCTGTCGGCCTCCTCGGAGAACCGCGTGTGGGGCTCGATCACCTCGGGGATGCGCGCGAAGGTCAACTCAAAGAACGAGAGCGTGTTCTTCCCCGGCGGGCTGATCCTCGTGCTGGCGCTGATCGGCCTGGTGGGAGTGGGCAGAACCTCGCCATACACACGTCGATTGCGCCTCGGACTACTGGCCGGGATCGTGGTGTGCTCGGTGCTCGCGCTCGGCTTCGGCATCACCGGCGCGGGCTACCCGTACCGCCTGCTCTACGACTACGCCCCCGGATGGGACGGCGTGCGCGTGCCCGGCAGGATCTTCACGCTCGCGACGCTGTTCTACGCACTACTCGCCGGTGCGGGTGCGCAGTTGCTCGTGGGGTCGATCGAACCGTGGGCAAAACGCCAACGGCTCTATGCAGTGCCGGCGCTACTCGGGGTGGTGCTGTGCATCGGACTGCTCGGCGAAGGCGCCGGACATCTCGGCCACCCCGTCGTGCCACAGCCCGCGCGCGCGGAGATCGGCCTGCCCGGCCCGATACTCGACCTCCCGACCGACGGCGCGCTGGATCGCATCTGGCAGTACTTCTCGACCGACGGCTTCTACAAGATCCCGGTCGGCAACAGCACGTTCGACATGCCCGAGGTGGACGATCTGCGCGGCGGCATGAACGGCTTCCCAGATCGCGCGAGCGTCGAGAAGCTGCGCTACTACGGCATCAAAACCGTGGTGCTGCACACGGTGCTGCCCAAGGGCCTGCCCCCCGAACACGGCCCCGTGGTCGCCGAGCCACCCGACCCAGTCACAGCCGCGGCCAAGCCGATCGCGGGGCTCGGCATCACCCGCCGGCAGGTCGGCTCGATCGTGATCTATGAGATCGGCCCTGGACCAGCCGCACTACACGGCAACGATTGACGGACCGTCGCGACCGCGTGAAACGCCAATGAGCACACCCAACATCCAGTCTGCCGACGCCGGCGAGCGACCACGCGCGACTCGCCCCCGTCGCGGCATGTTCACCAAGCGCCGCCTGGGGTTGGCGGCGGTCCTGCTCGTGGGACTGGCCTACGCGACCATGCTCCAGAGCTTCTCCTGGAATCAGACTTCCCACTACGACCTGATCCGCTCGCTGAACCAGGACAAGACCACGATCGACCGGTATCAGGAAAACACGGGCGACAAGGCCTACTACAAGGGCCACTGGTACTCGGCGCGGGCACCCGGGCTGGCCCTGTTCTCGCTGCCGTTCTACGACGCGCTGAACCTCGCGGGCGCCGAATCGTGGACCGACCGGCACGTGGCACCGCCGAACCATCCGGGCGACGAGATGATCTATCTGATCGGACTGTGGGCCAATGTGCTGCCAGGGCTGATCATGCTGCTGCTCGTGTGGCGTCTGGCCGAGAGCATCGAGCCCGGGTACGGAGCGGCGACGGCTGTGATCCTCGGCCTGGGCACGCTGGCGCTGCCGCTGTCAACGCTGCTGTTCAGCCACGTGTTCTGCGCGTGCCTGGGCTTTGCCGCGTTCGTGCTGATGTGGCGCGAGCGCGAAGGACCGCCCAACCCGTGGTATCTGGGCGTGGCCGGGCTTTTGATGGGCTACGCGGGCTCTTCGGAATACCCGATGTTCTTCGCGGCGCTCGTGCTCGGCCTGTATCTGGTCTCACGCCGGGACTCGCTCAACGCCATGGGGTTGTTCAGCCGCGTCGGCCCCTATGTGCTCGGCGGGCTGATCGGGATCGTGCCACTGGCGCTCTACAACCACTACGCGTTTCATTCCTGGACGCACCTGGCCTACTCCAACATCCCCCGCCAGCAGCAGGGCTTCTTCGGGATAGGGCTGCCGAGCCTGCGCGTGCTGGCGACGCTGCTGCTGGATTCGCGCGGCCTCTTGACGATCTCACCGGTACTCATCATGGGCGCAGTCGGCACGTGGATGCTCTACAAGCGCGGCAAGCGCGCCGAGGCGCTTGCGATCCTCGGCATCTGCGTTTGCTACCTGGGCTACAACTCTGGCTACTACCTGCCGTTCGGCGGCGGCTTCATGGGCCCGCGCTTCTTGATGACGCTGCTGCCGTTCATCGCGCTGCCGATCGGGATCGCGCTTAGGCGGTACCCGGGCCCCACGATCGCACTGGCGGGCGTGTCGCTGACGACGACGATCCTCGCCACCGTCACCCACCCGCTAATCGGCTATGAGACCGAGGCCGTCACGTGGATGCGCTACGTGCGCGAGGGCCTGTTTCAGCCGACGATCGCAAGCGCATACGGCCTCGGCCGCGGCTGGGGCGGGATCTGGCCGTTCTTCCTGGCCGCCGGCGCAGCGGTCGTGCTCGCCACGCTCGCCACCGCCCGCACGCGCATCTCGAATAGCTCGCTGCGCGCCGGCGTGCTCGCAATCGTCGGCTGGTGCGTGTTCGCGGTGCTCGCCCCCACGCTGCTCGGGATCGACCACCAGGGCCTGCTCGACATCGTCAAAGCGGGCGACTCCACCGCACTGCACAAGGGCTTCGGCAACTATCCGCTGCGCGTGCTCGCCCCAGTCGCCGCGGCGGTCGGCCTGTTCGGCCTGATCTGCGCGCGCATCCTCGCGGGCGGGCCGGTCAAGCGCCGGCCGATCAGGCGCCAGCCTGCCCGCACGCTCGCCGGCTAACCATCGAGGCCGGAATCGTGCTAATAAACCGGGCTAATTAGCGCGATTCCGGCCTCGTTAGCGCGATTCCCGATCGCTCAGGCGCCCACGGCCGTCTCAGTTTTTGGCGACTTTGACCTTGCACTTGGCGGCGTGCAGCTGCTTGCACACCACGACATAGCCCGGGCGCGGTTCGTATTTGGCGTTCATCAGCCCCGCGTCGAAGCGCGTCGAGCTGGTCCCGCCGGTCCAGTCGTAGATATACAGGCGCTTGATGCGCGAGGAGGATCCGGCGATCTTGAACATGTAGGACAGCGCTTTGGCGGCCCGCGTCAAACCCGAGCCTTTCTTGTTGGGGAAGGCGCCGCCGAACTGCACGATGCCGCCTGTCTCGGTGAGCCAGACCTGACCCGGCACGGCTGCGAGGATCGCTTTCGTGCGGGTGCTCTGCAGGCGGTTGGTGTCTGAGTAGTTGTGCAGCCCCCAGATGCTCGGCATCTTTGTTTTCAGGCGCGCGATGTAGTGCTTGAACTGGGCGATGTATTGCAGCGTGGGTGTGACCACTGGCGCATCGAGCACGTCGAGGCCGACGATCGTGCAGCCCTTGCACACAGTCTCCATCGCCCTGTAGTACTCAGCCGACTGCAGCGGCGAGGGCGACACCAGCGCGATGTGCCTTTTGTGTTTGACGATTTCGACGATCGTCCCGCGGTTGGCCTCATCCCAAGGCTGGTACTGGCGGACGTGCGGGAACAGCTTGATGAACTTCTGGATGTCGCGCTGATAGACCGCGACGCTCGGCATCTTCGCGGGGGTGTACTCGGAGTGGTAGAACGCCACCAGCACCTGCTGGTGGGCCGCTTCGGCCTCCCCGATCCATTCTCGGGCGATCTGTAGCGAGTAGGGCCGCACGGCCGCGTCATACGGCGCGATGTAGCGCGCGATCTTCGTGTGCAGCTGCGTCCACAACGGGTTGGCGAACATCTCGGTTCCCTCGTCCCCGATGCCGGTCAGATACGACGCGGAGGCGTGTGCGCGCGGCGCGGAGGCACTGGTGGCACGAGCGTCGGAGCCGCCGGCGAGCGCGCCGGCGGCGGTCACGCCTCCCAGCGCGGCGAGAGCGCAAAAGAGGGTGCAGAGGCGCAGCGGGCGGGGAGTGAGGTGGGAGCGAAGGGTTTTGAGCATGTTCATTGCAACAGCCTATGTGGCGAGACGTTGCGCTGCGCAAGCAATCTTTCGCGATTCTTCATCGGGTACCTGCTCGTGCGTCGATTTCCACCTCAGCACGCCACTTCAGGCTCGTAGAAACCCCACATGAGGCACAGTCAGGACGCCACTTCATACCCACACGGCACGCCAAACCCTCCCCATTAATCGGCCGTGTCCTCCCCCACCGCGCGCCCATCCTCGCGCAGCGCCGGATCGGCGACGATCCGCACATCGATGCCCGGCATTCCCTCCAGCAGCCGTGTGACCAGCGACTCCCTGAAGCGCTTGACCCCCTTGCGAGGCGAGGGCGCGCCCATCAGCACGTAGGTGCTGCCCAGGCGCCGCACGGTCTCGATCGCCACGGCGGCCACGTCTTCGCCTTCCTCGACGAGCAGCCGCGCGCCGAGCATCGCCGTGAGGCGCCGCAGCGACTCGAGCTGCTCTCGATCCTCGGCACTCGGGGTGCGGCCGTGGGGGCGCACCACCAGCACGTCCAAGCGCGCGCCCAGCCGTTCGGCCGAGCGCGCGGCGCGGCGCACGATCCGCTGGGAGTGGGGCGCGAGGGCGACCAGCGCGAGCAGTCGCTCGGCGATCGTTTGCGTGCCCGCCCCACTTGTTTTATGAGCCCCACCCACCCCGGCGATGCCTTCGTCGCGACGCGCCACGACCGGCGCGGGGGTGAGCCGCTTGATCTCCACGCCCTCGGCGACGTGGCGCAGCGCCGTCTCGCGCAGCGCGGAGAGGTTCTCGATCTTGAAGAAGTTGTTGAGCGCCGCCGGCACGCGCTCGCGCGGGTACACCTTGCCGGCACGCAACCGCTCGATCAGCGCCTCGGGGGTGAGGTCGATCAGCACGACCTCATCCGCCGAGGCGAGCACTTCGTCGGGGATCGTCTCGCGCACGCGCGTCCCGGTGAGCTGGGTCACCTGATCGTTGAGGCTCTCCAGGTGCTGCACGTTGACGGTCGAATACACGTCGATGCCGGCCGCGAGCACGTCCTGCACGTCTTCGTAGCGCTTCTCGTGCTCTGTGCCCGGGGCGTTGGTGTGGGCCAGCTCGTCGATCAAGCACAGCTCGGGTTTGCGCGCGAGCACCGCCGGCAGGTCCATCTCGGCCAGCGGCGTGCCGCGGTAATCGATCATCCGCGGCGGGATCTCCTCCAAGCCCTCTGCCTGGGCGGTCGTCTCCTCGCGCCCGTGAGGCTCCAGGTAGCCGATCGCCACGTCGCGTCCGGTGTCCGCCTCGGCGCGACCCTCCTGCAGCATGCGGTAGGTCTTGCCGACACCGGCGGCCATGCCGATGAAGACCTTCAGGTGGCCGCGGAGGGACGCGCTGGGTGCTGGATCTGGCGGCATGCGGGCATTGTCTCCCACGAGGCGACACGGAGCTTCCCGCGTGCATCGCCGCAACCGCCCCGGCAAGCCAAGTGGTAACCGGCACATCCGGCGACGGCGAAATCGCTGCTTGGCATCTCTGTTATGGTCGCCGGCGTATGTACAACGGTCGGTGGCCTATGTACAGGGGTTGGGCCATATTGCTGGTCGTGGGCGTCCTCGCTGTCCCAGCCAGTGCCGTCGCGGCCTCGGGACAGAACGTATCTGCCGCGCGCAACGCGCTCACGGCGGGGTACGCCACACTGAGCACCGTCATCCGGACGTGGCCCAGGTTGGAAGCGAGTCTGAGCGGATTGGATAGGAGATTCGCCAGCGAATGCCCCGGCGTGGGCGCCGGCTCTCCCCAGAACGAACCGGAGCAACGGTTGAGCTATGAGGTGGCAGGCGCCCTATGGGCGACCGCGTACCACGCCGATGCGCCGATCATCCGGAAATTCATCAGCGAGGTAGTCGGAGTCCCTTCTACCAATCCGGCGCTCAACCGCCGTGTGTACAAGTTCATCAATGGACTGAACGAAATGATCGCACTGCCGATTCCGGAAGTCTGCGCCAACGTACGTGCGTGGGCTGCGAGCGGCTATCAGACGATCCCGTCGAGCACGCTGCAGTTCGACGATCACGTCGAAGCGATCAATGTCGAAATCCCCTCGCCCAAGCTTGCCGACCCCTACCTTGTGCCTTCTGACAGAGAGCTTGTCCCTAAGCTCGAACACCTGATCAAGAAGTTTGAAGAACTCGAATTCACGACCGGGCAGCGTTACTGGGACAGGCTGCTTGAAACGCTCAGCCTGAATCAGTAGCGCGGGCGAGCTCGCTACGCACCAAGCAGATTGTGCACGATCAAGTCGATCAGCTTGATGCCGATGAACGGGGCGACGATGCCGCCGAGGCCGTAGATCCACAGGTTGCGCCGCAACAGCGCGCTGGCGCCGATAGGCCGGTAGCGCACCCCGCGCAATGACAGCGGGATCAATAGCGGAATCACGATCGCATTGAAGATAATCGCCGAGACGATCGCCGATTGGGGCGTGCCGAGGTTCATGATGTTGAGCACGTGCAGCGGGCCCTGTGATTGGGATGACCCACCCAACCCGGATCCTGTGGCGTAGGTGGCGATGAAGATCGCGGGCAGGATCGCGAAGTACTTGGCGATGTCGTTGGCGATCGAGAAGGTGGTGAGCGCGCCGCGCGTGATCAACAGCTGCTTGCCGACCTCCACGATCTCAATCAGCTTCGTGGGGTTGGAGTCGAGATCGACCATGTTGCCGGCCTCACGCGCCGCCTGGGTGCCGGTGTTCATCGCGACGCCCACGTCCGCCTGGGCGAGCGCGGGGGCGTCGTTGGTGCCGTCGCCGGTCATCGCGACGAGCCGCCCGTCCTGCTGGTGCTCGCGGATCAAGGCAAGCTTCGCCTCGGGGGTGGCTTCGGCGAGGAAATCGTCGACGCCCGACTCCTCGGCGATCTTCGCCGCGGTGAGACGGTTGTCGCCGGTGACCATCACAGTCTTGATGCCCATCGCGCGCAGCTGCTCGAAGCGCTCCTTCATGCCCTGCTTGATCGTGTCCTTGAGGTAGACGACACCGAGGATCTGGTTGTCGCGCGCGACCGCGAGCGGCGTGCCACCCTCGCGCGCGATGCGGTCAAGGTGCTCGCGCAGCTCCGGCGGCGCCTGGCCGCCCTCCGCTTCGACGAACTGGACGATCGAGTCGCCGGCGCCCTTGCGCAGGCGCCGGCCGTCGATGTCGACGCCGCTCATGCGCGTTTGCGCGGTGAACGGCACGAACTCCGCATTGAGCGTCGTCATGTCGTGCTCGCGGATGCCATAGGTCTTGGCGAGCACCACGATCGAGCGTCCCTCGGGCGTCTCGTCCGCCAGCGAGGAGAGCTGCGCAACCTCGGCAAGCTCGGACTCGGGCACGCCAGGCATCGGGATGAACTCCGATGCCTGGCGATTGCCGAGCGTGATCGTGCCGGTCTTGTCGAGTAGCAGCACATCCACGTCGCCGGAGGCCTCCACCGCACGGCCGGAGAGCGCGAGCACGTTGCGGCGCACGAGCCGGTCCATGCCGGCGATGCCGATCGCCGAGAGCAGCGCGCCGATCGTGGTGGGGATCAGGGCGACCAGCAGCGCGATCAAGGTGGTCTCAGAGATCGAGGTGCCGGCGAACAGACCGAACGGCCGCAGCGTGGCGACGACGATCATGAAGATCAGCGTGAGCGCGGCGAGCAGGATGTTGAGCGCGATCTCGTTCGGCGTCTTACGCCGCTCGGCGCCCTCGACCAGCGCGATCATGCGGTCGAGGAACGACTGGCCTGGCTCCTGGGTGATTTCGACGACAATCCGGTCGGAGGTGACGCGAGTGCCGCCCGTGACGGCGCTGCGGTCGCCGCCGGACTCGCGGATCACCGGCGCGGACTCGCCCGTGATCGCGGACTCGTCCACAGTTGCGATGCCCTCGATCACGGTGCCGTCGCCGGGGATCAGCTCGCCCGCCGGCACGACGACCACATCGCCGCGCGTGAGCTCGGAGGCGGCCTTGGTGGAGCCATCGCGCATCGTGGCGACCGTCTCCTTGCGCATGTTGCGAAGCGTGTCGGCCTGGGCTCGCCCGCGACCCTCGGCGAACGCCTCGGCCATGTTGGCGAAGATCACCGTGAGCCACAGCCAGAAGGCGATCGTGAACGTGTACCACGCCGGCTCGTTGCCGCCGCCGAGCGGTCTGCCGCCGAACGCCTGGATCAGCCAGGTGACTGTGGTGATGACCGAGGCGATCTCCACCACGAACATCACGGGGTTGCGCAGTTGCACGCGTGGGTCGAGCTTCTTCACGCTGTCGAGCAGCGCACGCCTGACGATGTCTCCCTGGAACAGCGAGACAGCTTGGCGTTCGTGGGCTGCTGGGATCTGGGCAGACATCAGCCTGTGCCTCCTGTCAAGCGGTCGAGGGCGAGGTTGAGCTCGAGCACATTCACTCCCGGTTCGCCTGAGAATCCGAGTCCGCGTCCAGATGTGTATTTGGCGATGAGCGCGAGGACGGTGGCGCGTGAAAGCCCGCGCACCGCGGCTATGCGGTAGGCCTGGATCCAAGCGTTCGCTTGTGAGATTTCAGGGTCGAGCCCCGAACCCGATGTGTTGATGGCATCGACGGGGATCTTCGCGACGGTCAGACCAGGGTCATATTCCTGTTTGGTGGTGGGGTTCTTGTTCAGTTCGAGATAGGCCTTGATGTTTTCTTCGTTTGCTTCCTTGGTCTTCACGCTGTTGGGACCGCGATTGGAGAACGTGCTGGCGGCCGCGTTGTAGGCGCCGCCTTCGGTGGCCGATGGACGCGACTGGAAGTAGCGCGGGTCCGGTTCGGTGACGACAGCGCCTTTCACTTCCTTTGCCTTTCCGTCCTTTTCGAGCACTGGCGTGCCGAAGTTCTGCCCGATGATCCGCGAGCCGACGAGCCGGCCGTTCACATAAACCTTCTGCCCATTGGCGTCGCCGGGGAACGCGAGCTGGCTGACGCCGACGATCGCGAACGGATACACGAGCCCGAGCAGGACCGCGAACACGATCGTGGCAATGACGGCGGTGAGGATGTCGCGCTTCATCTCAGTAGAGGTGTCCGGTGAGGCCCTGTACGATCGGGCCGAGTAGCAGGGCGGGGAAGAACGTGAGCGCACCGACGAGGACGATCACGCCGATGAGCAGCACCACGAAGGTGGGGTTGTCGGTGCGCATCGTGCCGAGCCCCGCGGGGGTGACGCGCTTGCCCGCCAAGGCGCCCGCGATCGCGAGGGCGAACAGGATGGGGGCGTAGCGCGCGAACATCATGTCGAAGCCACCGAGGACGTCGGCAAACGTGATTCCGTGAGAGCCGAGGTTGCCGGCGTTGGGTTGGACGAATCCGGTGTAGCCGGCGAACGCGGAGCCGTTGTTGTTGGCCTGGGACAGGTAGGCGTAGAAGGTCTCAGAGAATGCCTGCGGGGTGTGCGTGCCGAGCGTGGCGGAAGTGGCGGCTTCGGAGATCGACGCGCGTCCAGCTTTGCTGGCGGTGGCGAGCGCGGTGCAGAACAGTGCCGCAAGCGGCGTGATGAGGATGCCGAGGCCGGCGAGCTTGATCTCCTTTGCCTCTAGCTTCTTGCCCAGCCACTCGGGTGTGCGACCAACCATCAGCCCCCCGATGAACACCGCCAACAGCACGTACATCAAAATCGAATACAGGCCAGTGCCGACGCCCCCGAAGATGACCTCCGAAGCAGAGAGGTTCGCGAACGGAACAGCGCCACCGATTCCGGTGAACGACTCGAGCGCGCTGTTGACGGCGCCGCAGGAGGTGACGGTGGTGACCACGTTGAATAGCGCCGAGCCAGCGATCCCGAAGCGCTGCTCCTTGCCTTCCATGTTGCCGCCGCCGGAGCCCGAGATCACTCCCGTGTGAAGACCGGCGGCGTGCTGGGCAGGCGAACCGTGGGCCTCGGCGATGTAGGCGACGGCGCAGGCGCCGAGGAACATCAGCATCACCGCGCCGTAGATGGCGTAACCCTGACGGCGATTGCCGGTCATGCGCCCGTAAGTGAAGATGAGCGCCGCCGGGATGATCAGCACGAGCAGCATCTCGAAGAAATTGGTGAACTGCGTGGGGTTCTCAAACGGGTGGGCGGAGTTCGTGTTGAAGAAACCGCCGCCGTTGGTGTTGAGCATCTTGATCGCCTCCTGCGAGGCGACCGGACCCATCGCGATCGTCTGCGTGAGGCCGGTGATCGTGTGAGCCACCAGATAGTTGGAGAAGTTGGAGATCACACCCTGAGATGCGAGCACGATCGCGGCAAAAACCGACAACGGCACGAGTACGTAGAGAATCGTGCGTACCAGGTCCTCCCAGAAATTGCCAAGACTCTTACCGCTGCGCCCGATGATCCCGCGGATCAGCGCGACGGCGACGATGATGCCAACCCCACCTGAAAGCCAGTTCTGCACCGTCAGCCCGATCATCTGGCTGAGGTAGGTCATCGTCGTCTCGCCGCTGTAGAACTGCCAGTTGGTGTTCGTCATGAACGACGAGACGGTGTTGAACGTGACGTTCCACGGTGCTGAGTGGTAGCCGAGCGGGTTCAACAGGTGCGGGACCCACGGAGCGTTCTGGGTGCGCAGCACGAAATACAGGAACAGCCAGCCGGCGAGTGAGAAGATGATGAGGCTCTTCGCGTAGGACTTCCAGTCCTGCTCATGAGTGGGGTCAACGCGGAGGATCTTGTAGAGAAACCGCTCGGGACCGGAGAATATCGGTGAGAGAATCACGCGCCGGCCCGAGTACACCGCTGCCATATAGCTGCCGAGTGGCAGCGCCAACGCGGTTAGGATCACCGCGAACAGGAAGATCGTGAGCCAACCCACGAAAGTCATCGCTAGAACTTCTCTCCACGAATGAGCGCGTAAAACAGATACGCGATGATCAGCACCGTGACAACGAGCCCGAACACGTCGGCGCCACTCATGTGCGCGATCAGGTCTCCGCTGATGAGATTGGGGCTCATATGCGGTCGATCCCCTCGATGATCAGCAGCAGGATCGCGAACATTGCGATCCCGATAACGATGGCGACGGCGTCCATGAGAGCACTATGCGACGCCACCCATCACGCCCGCATGACGATTCACCTCAAGTGCATAACGATTTCGTGACGTTACAGCGGAAAAGCGATAACCGACGCCGGGATCGGTGACGATCACCCGGGGGTCCTGCCCGTCGGCTTCGATCTTGCCGCGCAGGCGCGCGATGTGGGTGCGCAGCGTTTGCACATCATCCCCGTACTCGGGCCCCCAAACCTCGCCGAGCAGCGCGCGGTGGGTCATCAGGCGCCCGCGGTTGCGCACGAGCACGCGCAGCAGGTCGAACTCGATCGGCGTGAGGTGAACGTCTGAGCCGCCGAGGCGCACCGACGCGTGCCGCCAGATCGATCTCCAGCTCGCCGACGGCGATGCGAGGCTCCTCGGCCTCCGAGCGCCCGCCGCGCCGCAGCGCGGCCTGCAGGCGCGCGACCAACTCGCGCGAGCCGAACGGCTTGGTGACGTAGTCATCCGCGCCCGGCCTGCAGCGCGCGCACCTTCTGCTCCTCCTCGCCGACCGCCGAGAGCACGAGGATCGGCATCTCACTCCACTCGCGCAGCAGGCGCGTGACGCTCGACGCCGTCCATGTCGGGCAACATCAGGTCGACGATCGCCGCGTGCGGGGGCGCACCGCCGCACGGTCGAGCGCCTCGGCGGCGGTTTCGGCCGGGACGACCTCAAAGCCGGCGTCGCGCAAGACCACGCGCAGCGCACGCAGGATCTGTGGCTCGTCGTCCACGACGAGAATCCGCTGCGCTGCCCGCGGCTTGGTGGGAGCAACGGTCGTCATCGAGCGCGAGCGGGGCTGCCGGGCGAGCGCCGGCATATCGCGGGACGGCGCGACACGGACAAGCGAGCCGCGGCACAGGCCGATACGCGCGGACAGATCACGGGACGCGTGCCGGGCCCACCGAGGGCCCGCTGCTCGCAACAGACTCGCCCGCGCCGTCCCGCGCGCTCGCGGACGGCGCGGACAGCGGCAGTTCGAACACGAAGGTGGCGCCCTGACCTGGCAGCGACTCGACGTGCAACCGCCCACCGTTTGACTCGGTGAAGCCGCGTGCGATCGCAAGCCCGAGACCTGAGCCGCGGTGTCCTCCCTGCGCCGTGCCCGCCCGGTAGAAGGGCTCGAACACGCGCTCCAGCTGCGCCGGGGGAATCCCCGGTCCGCGATCGACGATCGACGATCACCCGCCACCCAGCCGGTCGCCGGCCGGCTCGCCCGCGGACGCCTGCGCGCCTCCGAGGCTGCGCACGGCGCGCGCCCGGACCGACGCGGGATGGCCGCCGCTGTGGCGACGCGCGTTCTCGAGCACGTTGGCAAGCGCGCGCTCCATCTGCACGGGATCGACGCTCACGAGCGGCAGGTCGCGGTCGATCGAGAGGCTGAAGTCCTCGGGCGCGGGCGCAGAGCTCGGCGAGCGCCGCGCGGATCACGTCGTCGAGCGAAGTCAGTCGCCGTGTGGGGCTCGGCGGCGCCGGCTTCCAGGCGCGAGAGGTCGAGCAGGTTGTCGACCAGCCGCGAGAGCCGCCGCGTCTCCTCCTGGATGACGCCGGCCATCTCGCGGCGCTCCTCCTCTGAGAGCGATGGCGAGCCGATCGCCTCCCCGGCCGCCGCGATCGCCGTGAGTGGCGAGCGCAGGTCGTGAGACACGGCCCGCAGCAGTGCGGTCTTCACCACATCCGCGCGGCGCAGCGCGGCGGTCTCGACAACGTCGGCGAGCAGCGAGTCGCGCTCGAGCGCCGCGTTCAGCAGCGACTCGAGCGCCGGCACGACACGCTCCTGCAGGCGGCGCAGCGTGGTCTCGGAGGTATCGGAGGGCACAAGCAGCGTGCCGAGACGGCGCGGCCCCTCGCGCAGCGGGAAGGCCACGCGGCGCTCGTCTCCCTCGACGGCCTCCAGCTCGATTGCGGCCGAGGGCAAATCGAGCACCTGCGCGAGACGCGCGGCGGCCGTCGGCAGGTCCTCGGAGAGCCGGCGACCGCCGAGCAACAGGCGCGCCATCTCCGCCGCCAGGTCGGCCTCGCGGCGGCGCTCGGCCGCCTCGCCCGCTCGTGCGCGCGTGACCTCGGCCACAGAGCTCGCGAGCACTGCGACCACCAGGAATGCGATCAATGCCACCCAGTCTCTCGCCGTTAGAGATCGTCAGACGCCCAATCGGCGGCAGGTGGAAGTAGTTGAACGCGAGCGCGCTCAGAAACAGAGGTGGCGAAACCCAGCCAGATCCCCCACGTGACCGACACGATCACGACGGCCAACATGTAGACGACGCCGAGCGAAACGACCGGGGCCGCCTGCTTGAGCGGGTAGATCAAAAGCGTGCACAGCGCCACCAGCCCGACGGCCACGAGCATGCCGATACGCCGGGACGGTGGCTCGGTGGTGAGGAGGAAACCAAACGAACGGGCCACAAACTCAGCGTAACGACAGCTGGGGCGGAGCTTGACGTAGGGGGGTCAACATGCCCAGGGGACTGGGTGGGCTAGCGGCTGTTTGTCTAACCCTCAATCGCGAATCCTCAAGGATCTGTCGATGTGAGTCGATTGCGACTGTGTGGGTGCGCGGCGGCCGGCGGAAATTCCCGGGAGGACTGCCAGAATGGGAGGCGTGAAAAGCGTGGGCCTCAAACTCCCAAACGTGCTGTGGGGGCTTGCGCTGCTCTGGTCGATGCTCGCGATCGGCAACCCGCAGGCGGCCGCGGCGAGCATGCAGGCGTTGCCGGAATCCGACTACACGACACGTAGCGCGTGCTCCGCGCCAACGCCGGGGTATGCCGGCTGCATGGCGCTGGAGCTGGAGCGCCGGAGGAGCGCCACACACGCACAGGGCGATCCGCTCGCCGGTGGAAGCGGAGCGAGAACCAAATTCGAAACGGCAGCCGAATGCGAGGAACTCCCGTCGGCGTGTTTGTCCCCTTCGGATCTACAAAGCGCCTACTTCCCCGGCGAAGCGCCGCAGGCGCCGGCCTCCGCCCCGCAAACGGTCGCGCTCGTGGACGCCTACAACGATCCAAAAGCCGAAGCCGACCTCACGGTCTACAGCAAAGCGTTCGACCTTCCCGCCATCCACGCGTGCAGCGGGAGCGAAAGCGGCTGCTTCGAGCAGGTGGGCCAGAGCGGGACCGGCGCGCTGCCGTTCCCCCAGAGCGAATCGGTCAGGCAGACAAAGGAATTGGTCTGCGTCACGGAAGTGCCCGGAGAAACCCAGCTCGAACTCGAAACAAGGGAAAAGGCCTGTGACGAACTGGTCGAAGCCGAGGGGTGGGCGGTTGAGATATCGACCGACATCGAGGTGACCCATGCCGTCTGCCAGAACTGCAAGATCCTGCTCGTAGAGGCCAGCGAACCTTCATACCGCGACCTCGAAGAAGCCGAGCAGACAGCCGTGCGACTTGGCGCCACAGAGATATCCAACTCCTGGGGCGGCTCGCAGGAAGGATTTGACCCACAGGCGTTCAACCATCCCGGGATCGCGATCTCGGCAGCCGCCGGCGACGACGGCTACCTCAACTGGACCGACGCCGAAGCGGCCGCGGCCAAGAAAGAAAAATATTACGCCGGAGCCGACTTTCCCGCCAGCTCGCCGGATGTGGTCGCTGTCGGCGGCACCAAGCTCAACACGTTCGACGGCGTCAGACAAAGCGAGAGCGTGTGGAACGAGGACCCTGGTCCCGCCAACGAAAACCACGGCGCCGGCGGCGGCGGGTGCAGCGGAGAACCGAACAGCTCCCCCTCCTGGCAGAAAGCCGTCCCCGACTGGTCCGCGGTGGGCTGCGGCAACAAACGCGCCGTAGCCGACATCTCCGCCGACGGAGATCCATACACCGGCGTGGCCGTCTATGACTCGGTACCCACCGTCCAGGAACCCCAGGAACCCGCGACGGAAGAAGCCGTCAACGAACCGCTCGAATGGTGGCCGATCGGCGGCACCAGCGTCGCCTCTCCGATCGTCGGCTCGATGTTCGCACTCGCCGGTGGCGCACACGGCGTCGCCTATCCCGCGCAAACGCTCTACTCGCACCTGGGCACCTCGGTCTTGCACGACGTCACAGCGGGCGGCAACGGAGACTGTCACGGCAACTACTCCGGCTGCGGCGGCTCGCTCACCTCGACTCTGGACTGCGGCGTAGGCGCGTGGATCTGCAACGCCACCACCGGCTACGACGGCCCCACGGGAGTCGGAACCCCCAACGGGATCGGCGCGTTCAAGGTCAGCGGAGAAACCGAACCGGCAATCCAGCCGCTCGCCCGCAACCAACAGTCCGGGTAGTCAGCCGGCCGGCGGCGGCTCCTCCACCGGCCCGGCGAGCGGTGGGGAAACCCCAGGCGTAGCGCCGGGCGCCTCGAGCCCCTTCCAAGCCACCGCCAAGCAAGCACCCCGGATATCCGCGCTCGCGCTGACCGCCAACGCACAGGCCGCATTGCGTCGGCGCCCGCCGGCGGTCTCCGAGCTTGCGTTCTCCTGCGTTTTGAGCCAGACCGCGACAGTGCACGTCACGCTCTCGCTTCAGTTCCATTCGGCCGGCCGCACCCGCTGGCGCGCGCTTCCCGGCTCGCTCACGTTCGACGCGGTCAGGGGCCTCAACCGCCGCCGCCTGCGCGACACCGCGCACCTGGCCTCTGGCACCTACCGGCTGACGCTCACGCCTGCCGGCGGCCCAACCCGCTCGATCTCGATTCGCGTCGCCTGACACGCTGCCGTGCCTCAGCGCGACAGAGGCCGACCCAACGTTGCTAGCCCTTGCCCTTACCGGGCCGACGCTCCGACCCGCCCCATCGGACGGCCGCTTGCCCCGCCCACGTCGTCCCGACGCTTGCTCGTGCGCGTCGCCCTCACCGACCGGATGCTCGCGCAGCTCGCGCTCGAACGTCTCGCCATGCTCGGTCAGCCACCATGAGTTGGGAGTTCCGCGCGCAGTGCTTTCGGTGTCGCGATTAACGATCAAGCCTTGATACTCCAGGCGCGTCAGCAGCTTCGAGATCTGGCCCTGATCGACGATTCCCGCGCGTTCGGCAACCTCACGGTTACTGCCACCCGGGAGATCGGCGATCGTCATCAGCACCCGCACCGTGCGATAGGTCAAGCGAGCGCCCGGGCGCTGGTATTGCGAGCGACGTCGCAAGCGTCGTCGGCGATCGATCCCCCTGCTCTAGCGCCGGCGGCGCCTGCTTGCGCAGTTCGTTGCCCGCCACCTTGCCTCCCAGATAAGGCAGCACGATCAAGCTCATCAGCTCACCGTGCAGCTCGACCAGCGGCGATGGCTCCTCGCCGGTGCTGCCGTTGCCGGCGGCCGCACCGCGCGCGAGCATGCGCGTGTAGAGCACCGCCAACACCGCACCAACCACTCCCTCGGCGACCACCGGCGGAGGAACACGACCGGGGCGGGTCGGACTGAATTTACCGCCCGTCCGCGATCCACGACCTCGCAAAGCTCGACGATCACGCGCGAGCGACGCTCCAGCACGCGCGGTCCCCCGCCCGCCGCGTGCACCACGCACAGCTGAGCCGATCAGCGGTCGCTCGTCGAAGAAGCGCAGTAGCGCGCGCCAAGCCCGCTCTGATCCCCTCGCGCCAGCTCCTCTCGGCGGTGTACGCATCGACCGCAAGCGCCCGTGCCTGCTCAACGCCCCAGTCGAACGTCGCCAGAAAGCAATCCTCGATGTCCGCGAACAGCTCGTAGAACAGCCGCCTGGAGACACCGGCGCGCGCGATCACGCGCGCCACGGTGACCGATGACGCGCCGCGCATGGCCACCTCTTCGGCCATCGCTCCCAGGATCCTGGATCGCTGAATCTCCTCCACGGTTGGTCGCGTCGTATCGATCGGACCCCTCGATACGCTCGAGAGGACCCCCAGATGCTCCGCGTGAGCTTGATATTACCCGTGGCCGCCATCTGCCTACTGTCCACTGAGAGCGGCACACCGCATCGCAGGCGCTCAGGCATCCAATCCTGTTGCCTGTAGGCCCATCGGCGCGGCCCCCGGGCCGTGCAAGTCCGTTTGCAAACACCCCTTTGTGCTTGTGATCGGTGAACGCCGCGGCTAGCTTGCGCAGGGCAACCATCCGGGCACACGATCGCCGCGCCCGCAAGTGCCCACAGAGTGACCGACCTCCGCCAACCATGAGCCACTTCGCCTCCCACAATTCCGCCTGCGCTACGCGTTGGCGCTGCTCGCGTTGTTCGCAGCCGCCGCGGCGACTCCCGCGCTGGCGGGCCAGTCCTCGGGCGCGCTCGAAAGCAGCATCTCCTCCTCCACCGCCAAAAGGAGCGCACTCAGCGCCGAAATCCAAGCGGACTCCAACAAGATCGACGGCTTCCAGGGGAGCATCGGCGACCTCGAAACACGCCTGAACGCGCTCGAATCGACTCTCGGCATCGAGCAGAACTCTGCTCAACCATCTGAAGGCGCAGCTCGCCACGGCACGCTCGCGTCTGGCAACGCTTCAGGTCCAACTGGCCCACGATCGCAAGGCGCTCGTCGCGCAGGTGGTCGCCGCCTACGAGGACCCTCCGCCAAGCATCGTGACTGTGATCCTCGAGGCACACGGCTTCGCCGATTTGATCGAGCGCCTTGACGACCTCAAGGCCGTCGGTCAGGAGGACGCGACCGCCACCGTGCAAGTCGCCGACACGCGCACGGCCGTCGCCAAGGAAACACGACGTCTGACGGTGCTGACCGACAGCCATCAGCGCGAGACCACCGCGGTGCTCGTGCAACGCGACGAGGTCGCCCACCTGCACCTCTCGCTGCTCGACCGTCAGCTGCAATACGTACACGCGCGCAGTCGCAAGAGCTCACAGTTCAGCGCGCTGCGCTCACACCAGCTGTCCCTCGAAAAAGAACTCGTCGCGATCGCGGTCCGCGAGTACGCCTCCCAAAGTCAATCCTTTGCCACCGGCTACGCGACCGAATCGGGCGGATCTTCAGGCGAATACGGCTTCTTCCAGGCGCCCGGCACCAACTACAGCGTCGGCGTCGAGCCGATCCTCGTGGAGCGCCTGAACACGCTCGGCAAGGCGCTGCACCTGCACCTGATCGGCATCTCCGGCTATCGCACCCCGCAGCACTCGGTCGAGGTGGGCGGCTTTGCCAACGACCCCCACACTCGCGGGGAAGCTTCCGACACCCCCGGGATCGAAGGCGTGCCCGAGTCGATTCTCGAAAAGTTCGGCCTCACGCGACCGTTCCCCGGTCCCGCCGAGGCGGACCACATTCAGCTGCTCGGCAGCGCGCCGTGAGTTTCGACTCCCCCACCCGCACTTAGGCTCCGATTCGGACGCGGGCGCCCTCGGCGCGCCCCAACTCCTCGACTCAGGCGCCCAGCACCGCCGGGGCGCCATAGCCGCTCAGCACCCCCGGCAGCGCCACGCTGCCGTCCTCGCGCTGACCGTTCTCCAGCAACGCGATGATCGTGCGACCGACGGCCACCGCGGTGCCGTTGAGCGTATGCAGCATCTGTGTGCCACGCCCCTCGCCTCGCACGCGAATGTTCAAGCGACGCGCCTGGTAGTCGGTCGTGTTCGAGCACGAGGTCAGCTCGCGGTAGCGACCCTGGCTCGGCAGCCACGCCTCGCAGTCGTACTTCTTCGCGGCGGAGTTGCCGAGGTCGCCCACGGCGATGTTCACCACGCGATAGGGCAACTCCAGGTCTGTGAGGATCTCCTCCTCGATCGCGAGGATGCGCTCGTGCTCCTCCGTGGAGTGCTCCGGCTCGACGAAGCTAAACATCTCGACCTTGTCGAACTGGTGCACGCGGAAGATTCCGCGAGTGTCCTTGCCGGCGGCCCCCGCCTCACGGCGGAAGCAGGGCGAGTAGCCCGCATAGCGCAGCGGCAAGCGCTCGGCCGGCAGGATCTCCTCGTCGTGCAACGAGGCGAGCGCCACCTCGGAGGTGCCGACCAGATACAGGTCGTCGTCGGCCAAGCGATAGATCTGCTGCTCGGTATCGGGCAGGAATCCGGTTCCATACAGCGCGCGCTCGCGCACGAGCACAGGCGGGATCACCGGCTCGAAGCCGTGGCCGCGCAGCTTCTCCAGCGCGAAGCGCACAAGCGCGAGCTCAACCATCACCAGGTCGCCCTTCAGGTACGCAAAGCGGGCGCCCGACAGCGTCGCGGCGCGATCCATGTCGATCATCGAGCCCGCAAGTTCGAGGTGATCGCGCGCGCCGTCCCCGCGCACCCGCGGCTCGCCGACGAGCTTGACCAACTCGTCCTCGGGGCCGGGCGCCGCCGTGGGGTCGGGCAGGTTGGGCAGCGTCGCGAGCACCGCGGTCAATCGTTCTTCGATCTCCGCCAGCTCGCGGCTGAGCTCCTTCTCGCGCGCTCCCACCTCGCGTTGTCTGGCGATCGCCTCGCTCGCGTCCTCACCGGCGCGCTTGGCCCGCGCGATCGCATCGGCGGCCTCGTTGCGCGAAGCTCGCAACTCCTCCACGCGCGGGATCGCGGCGCGCCGCCGAGCATCGAGGTCGAGCACCGAGTCCAGTCCCGCGAGGGCATCCTCGCCGCGGCGCCCCAGCTCCGAGCGCACCCGCTCGGGCTGCTCGCGGATCAGCTTGAGGTCGAGCACGTCGCACGCAGCCGGCGAGCGCGCTATTTGGTGGACAGTGTGATGTTGACCGACGGCACCTTTTCGGCCTGCAGCCCCGAGTACTTCGCGAGGAACTGCGCGACGTCGATGGCGTTGTCGCCCAGCACGAGGTTCTCGGGCATGATCGCACCGGAGAAACCGCCGTTGCGGATCGCATAGAGGACCTGTTCGACGTTCTCCTTGCGGATGTTGAAGTTGGGCCCGTTGGTCTTCAGGCGATCCTTGATCGAGGTGGCCGAACCCTTGGCACCGACGACCGCCAGCGTGTGGCAGCCGGAGCAGTGGTCGCGGAACAGGACCGCACCACGGTAGTAGGGGCTCGTCTTCGCCAGTGAAATGCCTTGGGTACCGCACGCCGACAGCCCGCCGGCCAAGGCGAGCAGCATCGTTGCGAGCGCGAGCATCTTCACGGTCAGCCTCATGCGCGCCGGAATATATCGGTCAGAACCCGTGAGCGGTTCCAGCCGCGCGCAGGGCCAGAAATACGACCACCAAAGCCGACAGCGTCATCACGCCCATCTCGCGCCTGACGATCGCGGCGACAACCGCGTGCTGCTCGCCCTCCGGCAGCTCGCCGACGGCCTGCGCGTCGGCGAGATCGCGCTGGTCGAGGATCGTCTGCGCAGAGCTCACCCGCAGCTGCTCGGCGACAAAACCGACGGCCAGCGGCAACAGCGCATACAGATAGAAAAGCCGTTCGCTCGACGAGTGCCCGGCGACGATCAGCACGCCGACGGCGATCGCGAACACGAGCGCGGCAGCCTGCGCAACACGCAGCGCCGCCCAGAAGCCGCGGCTGCTCTCGTGGCGATACCACCGCCACCCGCCGAGAAGCATCGGCACCGCGTTGAGCACGGCCAGTGCGATGGCCCCGGCAACGACGGCTTCAGTCATCGGTTGAGGCAATCGGCACTATGTAACAGGTTGTCACAAGGGTGATATAACAGCGCGCGTGCTGCGTAGCTATCTCCCGGCGATCGTATTTCTCATCCTCGGCGGCGCCGTGGGCGGAATCTTCGCCGTGCTCAACGCGATCGTGGGGCCACGCAGGCGGGTCGAGCACAAGCAGGACCCCTACGAGTGCGGGCTGCCTTCGGAGGTCAAGCACGGGATGCGCTTCGGGATCAGTTTCTACCTGATCGCGATGCTGTTCATCCTGTTTGACATCGAGGTCGTGTTCCTCTACCCCATCGCGCTGCAGCTGAAGGCCTACGGCGACTTCGCGCTGGCCGAGACGGTGACCTTCATCGTGCTGCTGACGGTGGCCTTCGTGTACGTATGGCGCAGGGGAGCGCTCGAGTGGAGATAAAGCGCGAGCCGCTTGCTCCCCGCGGGCGCTCCACCGGGCAAGGTCGGGGGACCGGCGAGATCGATTCAAGCGTCTTGCGAGTCAACCGGCACGATTCCAAGGAACTGCTGCGCGGCTCAGAGCTGCTCGGGCCGACCGCGCCGGCGAGCATGGACGGCGAGGAGCTCGAACGCTACGTCCACGAACGAGTGCTCACCACGACGCTCGAGAAGGCAGTGGCATGGGGGCGCTCCAACTCGTTCTTCCCGCTCGCCTTCGGCCTGGCCTGCTGCGCGATGGAGCAGTTCCAGACCGCCGGCCCGCGCATGGACATCGGTCGCTTCGGCTTCGAAGCGTTCCGCGCCTCCCCGCGTCAGGCCGATCTGATCATCCTGGCCGGAAGGGTCTCGATCAAGATGGCGCCGATCATCCGCCGCCTGTACGACCAGATGCTCGAGCCGAAGTGGGCGATCTCGATGGGCGCCTGCTGCAGCTCGATGGGCGTTTTCAACAACTACGCGCTGGTGCCGGCCGACAAGTTCATGCCGATCGACGTGCACGTGCCAGGCTGTCCCCCACGACCCGAGGGACTGATGCACGGCATCCTGAAGCTGCGCAAGATGGTGCAGGACGACCCGGATGCGGGCTGGCGCGAGCGCTACGAGGCACGAGGCACCGAGGAGATCGTCAGCGACGAGCAGGTCGGCCCCAGTGCCTGACGCGACGGGGCTGGAGCTGATCGCCAAGGATCTGCGCGAGAGCCAGGGCCTGGGCGAGAACGCGATCGTGGGCACGCTGCACTTCCGCGGGCGCGCGACGCTTGAAGTGGCGCCGCAGAGCATCCGCGCGGTGCTCGCCCGGTTGCGCGAGCGCGGCTACAGCTCGATGATGAGCGTGCACGGCCTCGACTACTACCCGCGCGAGCCGCGCCTGGGCGTGCACTACGAGCTGCTCGACATGAGCACCGTCGACCGCCTCACCGTCACGCTGCGCGTGGCAACCGACGCTCCCGAGGTGGACTCCGTGACCCCCGACGGACCCGACGGGCCGGGCTGGCCGACAGCCGACCATCAGGAGCGTGAGATCTATGACATGTTCGGGGTCGTGTTCCGCGGCCACCCCGACCTGCGCCGCATCCTGATGCCCGAGGACTATGAGGGCCACCCGCAGCGGCGCGACTTCCCCATAGGCGGCGAACCTGTGATCTTCACCCACAACGAAGACGAGTCGCGCGGGGTGACGCGGTGAGAAGCCACACGATTGCGACCCACCTCCTCGCCTGGGGGCCTCGACGATGAGCAGCGGGCAGATGTCCGAGTACCGCCGCCGCGAGGAGAGCATCACGCTCTCGCAGGTGGAGTCCTCAGAGCAGGACACCCACGAGGAGCTACTGACGCTCAACTTCGGCCCGCACCACCCCGCCACGCACGGGGTGCTGCGCCTGCTGGTGACGCTACAGGGCGAGGTCGTGCGCTCGATCAAGCCGGTGATCGGCTACGTGCACACCGGCATCGAGAAGACCGCCGAGGACAAGGCCTACTGGAAGGCGATCCCGGTCGTCGAGCGGATGGACTACCTGTCCTACTACTTCAACGCGATGGCCTTCTGCGGCGCCGTGGAGACGCTGGCCGAGGTGGAGGTCCCCAAGCGCGCCCAGTACCTGCGCGTGATCCACCTCGAGCTCAACCGCATCGCCTCGCACCTGATCTGGCTCGGCACGAGCGCGCTGGATCTCGGCGCGGTGTCGATCTTCCTGTACTGCCTGCGCGAGCGCGAGCTGATCCTCGACCTGTTCGAGATGTCCTCCGGGGCGCGCATGCACACGCGCTATTTCCAGGTGGGCGGCGTGATGGAGGACATTCCCGTCGGCTTCGTCGAGAAGGCACGCGCATTCACCAAGGTGATGCCTGGCCGCGCCGACCAGTACGGGGCGATCCTCAACGCAAACCAGATCATCCTCGAGCGCCTGCGCAACACCTGCGCGGTCGACGCGGAGACGCTGCTGCGCCTGGGCGTGACCGGTCCACTACTGCGCGCGGCCGGCAACCCGTGGGACCTGCGCAAGGCCGCTCCCTACAGCTCCTACGAGGACTTCGACTTCAAGATCCCGGTGGGCACGGTCGGCGACAACTACGACCGCTTCGCCGTGCGCGTCGCCGAAATCTACGAGTCCGTGAAGATCATCGACCAAGCGCTCGACGGCCTGCCCGACGGCCCGCACATCACCACCGACCGCAAGATCGCGCTGCCCCCGCGCCACGAGCTCGCAACCTCGATGGAGTCCTTGATCCACCACTTCAAGCTTGTCACCGAGGGCTTCAGGGTGCCCCCGGGGGAGATCTACTACCCGATCGAGTCGCCGCGCGGGGAGATGGCCTGCTTCGTGCGCTCCGACGGCTCCTCCAAGCCCGCGCGGGTGCACATGCGCGACCCCTCGTTCGTGAACCTGCAGGCGCTCTCGCACATGGCCGAGGGTTCCTATATCGCCGACATGATCGCCACCCTGGCGATGCTCGATCCGATCTTGGGAGGCATCGACAGATGATCGGTTCAGGACGGCTTTGCGAAGGGACGATCCGGTGAGCGTCAAGCGCTTCGAGCACGGCTCGCGTGTGCCCGGCTGGTATGAGCCGGTCGATCCTGCCAAGGGCCCCGCGCTGGTGCCGAGCCCCGAGGATGTGCAGGTACCCGCGGAGCTGCGCGCCGAGATCGAGCGGCACATGGCGCTGTATCCCGACAGCCGCTCGGCCGCGTTGCCGGCGCTCGCGGCCGCCCAGCGCGTGCACGGCTGGTGCTCGCCCGAGGCGATCGACCAGGTCGCCTGCGCGATGGGCCTGACCCCCGCGTATCTCGACGCGGTGGCCACCTTCTACGACATGCTCGACACCGAGCCGGTGGGGCGCCACAGCGTGTACGTGTGTACCAACATCTCCTGCTCACTGCGCGGCGCCGACGAGCTGTATGAGGCAATGTGCAACGCCGCCGGAGACGATCCTGAGTTCAACGTGCGCTCGTTCGAGTGCCTTGGCGCCTGCGACATCGCGCCGATGGCCTCCGTCGATGGCGTGTACGTCGGACCGCTCACGCTAGAGGATGTGCCGCAACTGCTGGAGGACGCGCGCGCGGGACGCGCGGTGCTGCCTGAGAAGCAGCTCGCCAAGATGCGCGTCGCCGATCCCAACGCGAACTCGCGCGAGTTCCCCGAGCATCCAGGCCAGCCGGCGATGCCGACCCCGGGCTCGGCCGGCCACGCTCCCGCACCGGGGCCGTCTGGCGAGAACGCTATCGAGGGACCACCGCAATGACCGACATGCTGCTGTTCAAGGACATCGACGAGCCTGGGCTGGCAACACTCGACGTATACGCGGGTCGCGGTGGCTACGAGTCGCTGCGCAAGGCATTCGCGAGCACCCCCGAGGACGTGCTCGCACAGCTCGAAGCTTCCGGACTGCGCGGACGCGGCGGCGCGGGCTTCGCGATGGGCAAGAAGGTGTCATTCCTGCCGAAAGGCACGATCGACAAGTATCTCGTGTGCAACGCGGACGAGTCCGAGCCCGGCACGTTCAAGGACCGCGAACTCATGCAGAAGTCCCCGCACATGCTGATCGAGGGGATCGTGATCGCCTCCTACGCGGCCGGCGCGACGCGCTCGTTCATCTACATCCGCGGCGAGTACTCACACCAGGCCGACGTGCTCGACGCCGCGCTTGCCGAAGCCACCGCCGCCGGCTACATCGGCGAGAGCATTCTCGGCTCGGGGCATTCGCTCTCGCTGGTCGTGCACCGCGGCGCCGGTGCCTACATCTGCGGCGAGGAGACCGGCCTCTTGGACTCGCTTGAAGGCAAGCGCGGCAACCCGCGCCTGAAGCCGCCGTTCCCGGCCAACCAGGGCCTGTACCAGGGACCAACGCTGATCAACAACGTCGAGACGCTCGCAACCGTGCCTGCGATCGTCGCGATGGGCGGCGAGCAGTACGCAAAGCTCGGCACCGACACCTCCAAAGGCACCAAGCTCGTGTCGGTCTCGGGTCACGTGCAGAGACCCGGCAACTACGAGATCGAGCTGGGCACGCCCTCGCGCGAGATCGTCTACGGCCTTGCCGGCGGCCCACCCGAGGGGCGCCATGTCAAGTGCTGGTTTCCCGGCGGCTCCTCGTCGCCGGTGCTGACCGCCGACGACCTCGATCTCCCTTACGACTTCGACTCGATGGCGAAGGCCGGCTCGATGCTCGGCTCCGGCGCGATCATCGTCGTGGACGACTCCACCCCGATCCTCGACGTGGCATTGAAGGTCGCGAAGTTCTACCGGCATGAGTCCTGCGGCAAGTGCACCCCCTGCCGCGAGGGCACCAACTGGACCGTGAAGATGCTCGAACGCATCGACAACGGCACCGCCACCCCGATGGACATCGAGATCATGGCCTCCGTGCAGGACCACATAATCGGCAACTGCCTGTGCGTGCTGGGCGACGCAATGGCAATGCCGATCGGCTCGATGATCGCCAAGTTCCGAGACGAGTTCGAAACCCACATAGAGCAGGCTCGCGCTCGCAACAACCTCGCCCCAGCCGAGCTCGAGCCGGCCCTCGCCGGAGGTGTGAGCGCGCATGCCTAGACCAGAACCACGGACGATCGCCTTCACAATCGACGGTCGCGAAGTCCAGGCCCCGAAAACACAATGCTGGTCGACGCCGCGAAGCTCGGCGACGTGGAGATCCCGGTCTTCTGTTACGAGCCGAAGCTCGGCAACCCGGTCGGCGCGTGCCGCATGTGCCTGGTTGAAATCGAGGGCATCCCCAAGTTGCAGACCGGCTGCTCGACACCCGTAAAGGACGGGATGGTCGTGCACACCCAGTCCGAGCGAGTGAAGACCGCTCAGCAGTCGGTCGTGGAGTTCCTGCTGATCAACCATCCGCTGGACTGCCCCGTTTGCGACAAGGGTGGCGAGTGCCCGCTGCAGGACATCACCTTTGGCTGGGGACCTGGGAAGACGCGCTTCGTGGAGGAAAAGCGCCACTTCGTCAAGCCTCTGGAACTCTCGCCAGAGATCGCGATCGACCGCGAGCGCTGCATCCTGTGCTACCGCTGCGTGCGCTTCAGCCAGGAGATCTCCGAGGACTACCAACTGGTGCTGCTGGAGCGCGGCGCGCACTCTTACGTGTCGACCTTCGACGGGCATCCGTATGTGGCCCCGTTCAGCGGCAACATCGTCGAGCTGTGTCCGGTCGGAGCGCTGACCTCCCGCCAGTATCGCTTCCGCGCGCGCCCGTGGGACATCGAGGATGCGGGCTCGGTGTGCACCCTGTGCCCAGCGCAGTGCAACGTGACGCTGACAGTGCGCGACGAGCGCGTGCTGCGCGTGCTCGCGCGCGACCATCCCGAGGTCGATGACGGCTGGCTGTGCGACCGCGGCCGCTTTGCCTACCCAAGACTCGGCGACGAGGGCCGCGTGACCCAGCCGCTGCTGCGCGACGGCGGCGACCTGCGTCCGGTGTCCTGGGAGCACGCGCTGGATGAGGCAGCCACCCGTCTGAAGCGGGCCGGAGAGAACACCGGCGCGATCGTGGGAGGCGGGGCCACCAACGAGGAGGGTCTGCTGCTCGGGCGGCTGCTGCGCGAGGGCCTCGACTCACCGCACATCGACTCGCGCGTGGCGGGCACGTTGCCGCTCGAGCTGCACCAGGCGCTCGCCGAGCCGAACCTGCAGGCAACCGTGAGCGACCTCGAGTTCGCCCACGCGGTGCTGGTGCTCGAGTGCAACCCGATCGAGGACGCGGCGATCCTCGACCTGCGCCTGCGCAAGGGCGCGCGACGCCACGGCATGAAGCTCGTGCCGGCCATCGCCGCCGACCTGCTGGACGAGCGCGCCGCCCAGGAGCTTGCGAGCAAGCTGAGTGCGATCGGCGAGGAGATCGTGGTGCTGTGGGGCGAGCGCCTCACGGCCGGGCCCGACGGCGCGAAGGCCGCGCAAGCACTGCTCGATCTCGCCGCGAAGCTCAACCTGGCCGACACCAATGGTGCGGGCCTGCTCGAAATCCCGGCGCGAGCCAATGGCCGCGGACTGCGCGAGGCGGGCGTGCTACCGAACGCCGGGCCGGGCCTCAGTGCGCCCACCGAGCGTGGGCTGGACGCCCACGGGATCGCCGAGGCGCTGGGCAATGGCGAGTTGAACTGCGTGTATCTGCTCGGCGCCGACCCCATCGCGGAAGCCGGCGAGCAGGACAGCGCCATGTGGGAGCAGGCGCTCGAACGCGCCACCACCGTCGTGAGCCACGCCACGTTCTTGACCGACGCACTGCGCGAGCACGCCGACATCGTGTTTCCAGCCGGCGCGTACGCCGAGAAGGAAGGGACGATCGTGCATCCCGACGGGCGCATCCAACGCTTGCGCCAAGCTGCCGCGCGGGTGGGTGGGGCCGAATCGTCGCGTGCGGAGTGGCAGGTGCTCGCCGACCTGGCAGGCCGCATCGGCCTCGATCTTCAGATACAAAGCGGCGCGATGGCCTCACTGCAACTGTTCGACGCCGTACCCTCCTACGCCGGCCTCACGCTCGAGGAGATCGGTGGCCGCGGTGTGCGCCCGGCGAATCCAGTCCCACCCACCCCCGTGGCGGTGGCCTCATGACATCCCGCACGTACGGAAACACCACGACCGAGACGACACCGACCGAGCGCGGAGAGGCCGGGCAATGACCGTGCTCGCCACCGTCGGCTACTACGAAGCGTGGTGGATCCAGATCGTCAAGGCGATCGTGATCTTCGCCGTGGGCCTACAGCTGGTGCCGATCGTGCTGCTCGCCGAGCGCAAGCTGTTGGGGCGCTTCCAAGCACGCTACGGCCCCAACCGCGTCGGCCCCTACGGCGCGCTGCAGCCGCTTGCCGACATCGTGAAGCTGCTGACCAAGGAGCAGTTCCGGCCCAGCACCTCGACCGGTTTCCTGTTCGCGCTGGCCCCGACGATCTCGATCATGACCGCGGTGGCGGCGTTTGCGATCATCCCGTTCGGCAACGTGCAGCACATCTTCGGCACGCCCGTCGGCCTGTACGGGATCGACGTGTCGATCGGCCCGCTGTACCTGTTCGCGTTCGGCGCGGTCGCGTTCTACGGGATCATGCTCGGCGGCTGGTCCTCGGGCTCGAAGTACTCGTTCCTGGGCGCGATGCGCGGCGCGGCGCAGCTGATCTCCTATGAGGTCTCCCAAGGATTGGCGCTCGTCGGCGTGATCTTCACCGCCGGCACGCTGTCGCTGACGGGGATCGTGGAGGCCCAGCAAGGCATGTGGTATGTGGTGCCGCAGTTCTTCGGCTTCATCGTGTTCCTCGTGGCGGGCTTCGCCGAGACCAACCGCGCGCCGTTCGATCTCGTGGAGGCCGACGCGGAGCTGGTGGGCGGCTACAACACCGAGTACGGCGGCGGACGCTTTGCCTCCTACTACTTCGCCGAGTACCTCAATGTGCTGGTCGTCTCGGGCGTCGTTACGACCGTGTTCCTCGGCGGCTGGCTGATGCCGTTCGGCATCCACCCGCCCGGCTGGGTGGACCCGTTCGTGGTGCTGTTCAAGATGGGCCTGATGACGTTCTTGTTCATCTGGGTCCGGGCCACACTGCCGCGCCTGCGCTACGACCAGTTGATGAGCTTCGGCTGGAAGATCCTGCTGCCGCTGGCGACCTTGAACGCGCTGGTGACGGCGGTGCTCGTGGTGGTGACCCACTAATGACGTGGGCGCCGACCACCGTCGCCGGCTCGGTCTCCCCCGGGAGGCTGTCATGACCTGGATCCGGGCAAGGACGTCGTGCAGGTGATGCGCACCCCCCCGCCGGGCGCCGCGCGCAGCACCTACCGCGCGTTCGGCGAAACGCTGCGCGGCCTGAAGACCACGTTCGGGCGCATGCTCGAGAAACCGGTGACGCTCGAGTACCCCGAGGAGAAGACGCCGGTCTATCCCCGCTTCCGTGGCCGCCACAAGCTGCACCGCTTCGAGGACACTGGCCTGGAGAAGTGCGTCGGCTGCTCGTTGTGCGCCGCCGCATGCCCCGCCGACTGCATCAGGGTGGTCGCGGCCGAGAACACGCCGGAGGAGCGCGTGTCGGCCGGCGAGCGCTATGCGGCGGTCTATGAGATCAACCTCTCGCGCTGCATCTTCTGCGGCTACTGCGAGGTGGCGTGTCCGTTTGACGCGATCACGATGGGTCACGACTACGAGATGTCCGACTACAGTCGCTCGGACTTGATCTTCACCAAGGAGATGCTGCTGGCCGAGCCCCTGGAGCGCACCCCACTGCGCCGGGAGGGCGAGTAATGGAAAGTGCACCACGCGCGGAGCACCAGCGGGCACGCCCCGCAAATCCCAAAAAAACAGAGGCCCGTTAAAGGTGTCGGCCGTCCTTTTCTTCATAGCGGGGATCGGGGTGATCGCCGGCGCGATCGGCGTGGTCACCTTCAGCAACCCCTTCTACGCGGTGCTCTCGCTTGTCGGGCACCTGCTGTCGCTGGCGGTGCTGTTCCTGCTGCTGCGCGCAGAATTCGTGGCGGCCGCGCAGGTCGTGGTGTACGCGGGCGCGGTGATGGTGCTGTACGTGTTCGTGGTCGCATACGTCGGCGGCGAGGAGCAAGCGCTCGAGGGCCAGCTCACGCGCCGCCCCCGCTCACGCGGATTGGACGGACGCAAGCCGACCGGCCTGCTGTTCGCGGGACTGCTGTTGATCGAGCTGTTCATCGCACTGCTTGGCAGCGGCCTGAAGATGGTCTCCGGCGATGGCGCCCCGTACGCTCCTGGGCCGCGCACGTATGGAACCCCGGCATACATCGGCAACCTGCTGCTGACGCGCTTTCTACTTGTGTTCGAGGCCGCCTCGCTGCTGCTGCTGGTCGCGGCCGTCGGCGGCGTGGTGCTCGCGCGCAGGCGTGGCGGCTTGGAGGACGACGACGAACCGGATCTCACACCGCTTGACATCCTGCGCCCGCGCGGCACCGGCACGATGACCGAGGGCGTGGAAGGGCTCGCGCTCGCGCACGCACGGGCCGGCGGCGACGCCGACGAGGACACCCCATCGGGAGAGCGTCCCGGTGGGCACGCCCTGAAGGGCGCAAGCGGGCAAGCAGGCGGGAGCGGCTGGTGAGCATCGGCTGGTACCTCGCCGTGTCGGCGATCGTCTTCTGCACGGGCGCGTTTGGCGTGATGACCCGCCGCAACCCGCTGGTCGTGCTGCTGTGCCTGGAGCTGATGCTCAACGGCGCCAACCTCTCGCTGGTCGCGTTCTCGCGCATGTGGGGCAACGGCGACGGGCAGATCCTCGCGCTGATCGTGATGACGGTGGCAGCGTGCGAGGTGTGCATCGGACTCGGCATGATCGTCGCGATCCACCGCCGGCGACTGCCGATCGACGTGGACGAGCTACGAGAGTTGCAGGGGTGATGGATTTGCTGTTCGTGCCATGCGATGACAGCGGCGCCCTGCGCCATCGGCGAGAGGCTGTCCAAGCGATCGTAAAGAGGGCTTGGGCGGTGCCAGTTTTTGCGTTCGAGTCGGTGGTCGGGGGGCTGTCCCTGTGAGCACGACCACATACGGCTGGCTAGTGCTTGCCTTCCCACTACTGGGAACGATCGTGATCGGAGCGGGGTATCGCGTGTTGCCCGGCCGCCTTGCCGGCTGGATCGGCACAGCCGCGATCTTCCTCGCCTTCCTGGCCGCGCTCGGCGCGCTGTTCTCGCTGCAGGGCCACGCCCCCCACGACCGCCAGCTCACCTCGTCGCTGTGGAACTACGCGAGCACAGCCGGGATCGACGCGCAGATGTCGATCCTGGTGGACCCGCTGTCGGTGTTCATGATCCTCGTCGTCACGGGCGTATCGACCACGATCCACCTGTACTCGGTCTCCTACATGGACGCCGACAAAGGCTTCGCGCGCTACTTCGCCTACCTCAACTTCTTCGTGTTCTCGATGCTGCTGCTGGTGCTGGCCGGCAACTTCCTGCTGCTGATCGTGGGCTGGGCGTTCGTGGGCGCCGCCTCCTACCTGCTGATCTCCTTCTGGTACCGGCGCACCACCGCCACCAAAGCCGGCATCAAGGCGTTCGTGATCAACGTGATCGGCGACGTGGGCCTCGTGCTGGGCACATTCTTCCTGTTCAAGCACACCGGCACGCTCGACTTCCTGAAGGCATTCAGCGCCGCCCCGCACGTGTTCACAAGCGGCGAAGGCGACGTGACCGCCGGCTGCCTGCTCTTGCTCGTGGGCGCGTTCGCCAAGTCCGCGCAGATTCCGCTGCACACGTGGCTGCCCGATGCGATGGAGGGCCCCACGCCCGTCAGCGCGCTGATCCACGCCGCCACGATGGTGACCGCGGGCGTGTACCTGATCGCGCGCATGCACCCGTTCTTCGAACTGGCCCCAGCCGCGCAGGACGTCGGGGCAATCGTCGGCTGCGCAACGCTCGTGATCGCCGCCACGATCGCGCTCACACAGACAGACATCAAGCGCGTGATCGCCTACTCGACGATGTCGCAGATCGGCTACATGATCATGGGCGTGTCCGTTGGCGCCTACGCCGCCGGGATGTTTCACCTGATGACCCACGCGTTCTTCAAGGCGCTGCTGTTCATGGGCGCCGGCTCGATCATCGGCGCGATGGGCGGCGAGCAGTCGCTGGAGAAGATGAAAGGCTTCAAGAAGGCGATGCCGTTCACGTTCGCGTGCTTTGTGATCGGCGGCCTTGCCCTGTCGGGCATACCCCCCTTCTCCGGGTTCTTCTCCAAGGACGAGATCCTGCTTGTGACGGGCGAGCGCGGCGGCTGGCACTGGGCGCTGTACGTGTTCGGCTATATCGGCGCGTTCATGACCGCGATCTATACGTTCCGCATGATCTTCAGGGCCTTCTACGGCGACCCGGTGGAGCAGGCGCGCGAGCTCGAAGGCGGCCACCTCTACCACGCCGCTGAGCCCACCAACCCGGCCAACGGCGAAGTCGAGGACACCGACGTGGGCTTCCCCGGGCCCACCCACGCGATCGCCGAGCGCGCGCTGCCGATGCGCGTGGCGATGAGCATCCTCGCGGTCGGCGCGGTCGGCGCGGGCCTCGTGCAGATCCCCAACGTGGACTACGTGATCGACAAATTCCTCGAACCGAGCTTCTACGGCTCGACGCTGTACACGGTGCACACGCGCGACGGGCTGCTGTGGTTCGGCCTGGCGCTCGGCACGGTGCTGGGGCTCAGCGGGATTGCGATCGCCTACCGCATCTGGGTGAAGCAGCCATCGATCGCCGTGGCGGCGCGCACTCGTTTCAAGCCGCTGTATGAGCTGTCGTATAACAAGTGGTACTTCGACGAGCTGATCGACGCGATCGTCGTCAAGCCCGCCGCGGCGGCCGGGCGCTTTGCCACCGGCGCGGTGGAGCGCGTGCTCGTGGAGGGGGCGATCGTGGGCGGAGTCACCACCGTCGTGCGCGCTTGCTCGGCATCGGTGCGCGCCGCGCAAACCGGCCTCTTGCGCTACTACGCCGCGCTGCTCGTGCTTGGCGTCTCCGCGCTCGGCCTCTACTTCCTCCTGCAGGTCTGATCTGATGCCGCCTCTTTCAATCCTGATCTGGCTGCCCGCCGCGTGCGGATTGATCGGCGCGCTGCTCGCCGGCCTCACGCGCGCTCAAAGCGCGCCGACCTCCACGCGGGAGGGCGCCTGCGGCGCGGAGTCGCTGAGCGGCGAGGTGGCGCCGAGCAAGTGGGGCGTGCCCGGCGTGCTCGCGCTGCTCGGCTCGCTCGTGGCGCTGGGCCTCGCGATCGGCTACATCGTGCAGTACGGACCCGGCTCGCACGGACTGAAGGACGTAACCGACATCGTGTGGATCGCGGAACTCGGCATCCACTACAAGCTCGGCGTGAGCGGGCTGAACGTACTGCTGATAGGTCTCACGACGCTGCTGTTCTTCACAGCGGTCTTGGCCGCGAACCTGCGCACGTGGGACCGCCCGCGACTGTTCTACTTCCACTTCATGCTCGCCGAGTCGGCGGTGCTCGGCGCGTTCCTGGCCCAGGACCTGGCGCTGTTCGTGGCCTTCTTCGACCTGATGCTGATCCCCTTCTACTTCCTAATCGGCGGGTGGGGCACCGGACCGGATCGCGTAAAAGCAACGATCAAGCTCGTGATCTACACGCTCGTGGGCTCGCTGCTGATGCTGGCTGCCGCGATCGCCACGGGCGTGCTCGCCGGCCAGGAGAACGGCGGGCACATCACGTTCGTGCTCTCACAGCTCCAGGGCCTGCCGCTCAGCACAGGCTCGCAGGAGTGGATCTTCCTGTTCTTCGCCGCCGCCTTCCTCGTGAAGATGCCCGCGTTCCCGCTGCACGGCTGGATGCCCGACGGCTACCGCGCGATGCCGATCGAGGTGCTGATGGTGTTCAGCGGCGTGCTCTCCAAGGTCGGCGCCTACGGCTTTCTGGCGATCGTGCTGCCGCTGTTTCCCCAGGGCGCCGCGCACTTCCAGACGCTGATGCTGATCCTCGCGCTGTGCTCGATCGTCTACGGCTCAGCGGTCGCGTTCACGCAGACCGACGCACGCCTGATCGCGGGATATTCCTCGGTGGCTCAGCTCGGTTTCATCACGCTCGGGATCTTCGCGCTAAACCCGCAGGGCGCCCAGGGCGCGCTGCTGCAGATGGTCAACCACGGCTTGGTGGTCGCGCCAATCTTCTTCATCATTGCGCTGCTCTCCGCGCGCGCGGGCGGCTCGGAGGACATCCGCGAGATGGGCGGCATCGCCTTCCGCGCGCCACTGCTTGCCACGATCTTCCTGGTCGTCGCGCTGGCCACGCTGGCGATGCCCGGCTCGGCCAACTTCGTCGGCGAGTTCCTAATCCTGCTGGGCGTGTTCAAAGCCAAGCTCGCGATCGCGATCATCGCGTTCAGCGGCGTGGCGATGGCCAGCGTGTATGCGCTGCGCCTGTTCATTCGTGCGATGCACAACCGCGTCGGCACGAACGTGAAGTCGCGAGAGATCACGCGCATGGACGCGCTCGTGCTGGTGCCGCTGATCGCCGTGATCGTGTTCCTCGCGCTCTACCCGCAGGGGGCGCTGAAGCGCTCTGAAAGCTCGACAAGCGCATCGGTGGCGGCAGCCCATGCGGCGCTGAAACCCGCCCCGGCGACGCTCGCGGAAGCAGAACCATGACCTTCTACCCCTACACGGCCAATCTGGCGACCGTCCACCTCAAAGGCCCGCACGTCGACTTCGCCGCGCTCTCGCCCCTGATCGCGCTGCTGGGCGGGGCGATCGTGGTGCTGATGGTGGGTCTGCTGGGCTCGCGCTGGATCCGCACACGGGTCGTGCCGGCGCTCTCACTGGTCGCGCTGGGCGCCGCGATCGGTCTGTCGGTCTGGCGCTGGAACACGCCCGAGTCGGTTGTGTCGGGCGCACTGAAGATCGACCAGCTCTCGCTCGTGCTGACGATGATCCTGGCGGTCGGGGGGATCGCGGCGGTGCTGCTGGCGTGGCGCTCACAGGCCGCCGAAGAAGCCTCGCACGGCGAGTTTCACTCGATGCTGCTGACCGCGATCGGCGGAATGGCGCTGCTCGCCGCCGCCCAGAACCTGGTGTCGCTGTTTCTCGGGCTCGAGCTGTTCTCGATCCCGCTGTATGTGCTGTGTGCGACCGAAATGCGCCGCGAGCGCTCGCTGGAGTCCGGGCTGAAGTATCTGATCATCGGCTCGGTCGGCTCGGCCACGCTGCTGTACGGGCTCGCGCTCCTGTACGGCGCGACCGGCCAGACCGACTTCGGGGGGATCGCGAGCGCGATCTCCACCGGTGGGCTCGCCACCAACGCGATGTTGCTGGGCGGAATCGCGCTGTGCGTGGCCGGCCTCGCGTTCAAGTCCTCGGTCGCACCCTTTCACCAATGGACGCCCGACGTGTACGAGGGCGCGCCCACGCCGATCACCGCGTTCATGGCGGTCGCCACGAAGGTCGCCGCGCTCGGCGTGCTTCTGCGTCTGTTCGACGTCGCGCTGATCGAAGCCCACGCCAGCTGGGGCCCGGCGCTGGCGGCACTCGCGACGATCACGATCGTCGTCGGCAACGTCGGCGCACTCGGCCAGTCCTCGCTGAAGCGGATGCTCGCCTACTCCTCGGTCGCGCAGGCCGGCTACATGCTGACCGGAGTGGTCGTCGCGACCCGCCTCGGGGCGCAGGCGACCGTGTTCTATCTCGCAATCTACGTGGCGATGAACATGGCCGCATTCGCCGTAATCGTCGCGCGCGAGCGCGAAACCGAACTGGGAGACAGCATCCAGTCGCTCGCCGGCCTCGGCCGCGAGCAGCCGTGGCTCGCGTGGCCGATGACGATCTCGATGCTCGCGCTCGCCGGCATCCCCGCCACAGCGGGGTTCATCGGCAAGTTCTATTTGATCGACGCCGCGGTCGCCGGTGGCTACACGTGGCTGGGGGTGGTGATCGTGATCGGCTCGATGATCTCGCTCGGCTACTACCTGCCGGTGATCGCGACGATGTGGATGAGCCCCTCGCCCGCCGGCGCGACCGGCCA
Source organism: uncultured Solirubrobacterales bacterium (assembly GCA_963715535.1). GTDB lineage: Bacteria > Actinomycetota > Thermoleophilia > Solirubrobacterales > Solirubrobacteraceae > Palsa-744. Next base: position 1,427,914 of record OY970251.1, read on the forward strand.
GACCGACCGGCCGGCCCCCGGTGCCGGCCAGCTACCGGCGATAGCCGGCGGCTCACCCGAGCTGGACGCCGAGGGCGCAGGCGAGGAGGGCACACGCGCAGCCGTCCCCTCGACCACCGGCCGGCACGCACAGCCCGAGCTTGTCTTTGTGGCCGTGCTCGCGGCCACCGCAACGATCTTCTTCGGGATCATTCCCCAGCCGCTGTTCAACCTCGTGCACGGGGTCGGCAGCGCGCTCGGGCTGCTCTGAGACTCGACGACCGCGTCGTGTATCTCAAGAACGCCGAATAACGCTGTTCTCGAACTAGCCAGGCCCACCCTCCAAATACGGCTCGATCCAAGCCCGGTAGCTACCGATGAAATCGCGCGCGGTCTCGTGCACGAGCTTGGCCCCTTGATGAACCCGCCCTGCGGGCGTCTCGACGTAGCTGTGCTCGATCATCGTGCGGGCGTCCTGCGCTCGGATCAAGCGCCGGCAGAGCTGCCCGTCTATGACCTTCGCATCGCGCAGAGCAACAAACGCTTGGTGAGCACTCGATCCGTGGGACTTGGACCCACGCGGCAATTGCGCGAGCTTCACACCGGCCACCGCGAGGTCGGCCACGAAGTTCTGGACGCGGCCCAGGGCTCGCTCCACCACCTGAACGCGGTTATAGGCGTCGATGTCCTCAGCGGTGTCGAACGCCTCCTTGAACAGGCGCAGGTCGAAGTCCTCGCCAAACGCGGCCATCGCGCGCTCCAGGGCCGCGTACTGGCGCGGAAAGCCCTCGAGGTGGCGCACGATGTCACGCCGCCAGCGCTGACGATCGACCTTCCGCGGTTCGGGCTCGGCCACGTTCAGGAGGCGATCAGCAAGCGGTCGATTCCCTCCAAGGCGGCTTGCAAGCGAAGCGCTTCCTCGTGCCTGCCACGGCGACGCAGGCTCGCTTCGCGACCGTGCAGCCGGGGCCAGAGATCCTCGCGATCGACCAGCACGCGACCCTCGGCGACGAGTCGGGCAAGGAACGCGGGTTCGCTTTCGGCTTCGTGGAACTCCACCACGTTGACGTGACGGCCGACGACCTCTCTGAGCTTCGTGCCCAGATCGACCACGCGCTCGAAGCCGGCATCCCTCATCTCCACGAGCACATCGATATCGCTCTCGGGAGTGTCGGCGCCGGTCGCAACCGAGCCGAACAACAGGGCGAAGCGCACGTTGGACTCCGTGCGCAGAGCCGCTCTCAGTGAGGACAGCAGAGCCCACTTGCGCCGCACATAGTCCCGTTCGGCGAGCGACATCTCAAGCGTACGAGGCGAGGGGCGAACGGCTCGCAAGGTTCCTTCGCTCACGGCCCGTCGGAGCGTGCGCTCGCTCACACCTACCTCCTCAGCCAAAAGAGCTAGATCAGTCATCTGTCCATTATGACACAGTCATATGTCCGTTAGCCTGCGCATCAGCGAGGCCGACTCACTACGCGCGCCCGGCCTCCCGCGCGGCCTCCTCGGCCGCCTCAAGCTGGCGCTCCACCAAATCGAGCCCGGCGTCCCAAAACCCCGGATCGGCCAGGTCCACATCGACGATCCGCCCCAGCTCCTCAGGAGATTGCGAGCCGCCCGCGGCCAATAGCTCCAGGTAGCGCGGCACGAACTCCTCGCCGCGCTGCTCGTAGCGCTGGTAGACCGACAGCGCGAGCAGTTGCCCGTAGGCATACGCGTACACGTAGCCGGGCGAGCCGATGAAGTGCGGGATGTAGGACCACCACGAGCGGTAGCCCTCGGTGATCTCCACCGAGTCGCCGAGCATCTCCGTTTGGCTCTCGCTCCACAGCTCGCCGAAGCGCTCGACCGACAGCTCGCCCTGCTCGCGGCGCGCGGTGTGGACGAGCTCCTCGAAGCGGTTCATCGCGACCTGGCGAAACACGGTGGCGATCGTGCCCTCGATGTTCTCGGCAAGCAGCGCCAGGCGCGACGCGGGCGAGCTGTCCTCCTCCAGCAAGCGCCCGAACACGATCGTCTCGCCGAACACCGACGCGGTCTCGGCAAGCGTGAGCGGCGTGCCCTGGTGATAGATGCCCTGGCTGGCCGCCAGCGCGAAGTGCACGCCGTGGCCCAGCTCGTGGGCGAGCGTGAGCACGTCGCGACGGCGAGATGTGTAGTTGAGCATCACATACGGGTGCACGGAGGGCACGGCCGAGGCGCAAAACGCTCCCCCGCGCTTGGCGGGCCGCACGGGAGCGTCGATGTAGCGCCCGTCGAAGAAGCTCTTGGCGAGCGCGCCCAGCTCGCCCGAGAACGACGAGTAGCAGTCGAGCACGATCTCGCGGGCCTCGGCGAAGCTGTAGGTGACCTCGTCCTCGGTGACGGCCGCCATGCGGTCGTAGTCGGCGAGCCGCTCCACCCCGAGCAGGCGCGCCTTCAGTCGATACCAGCGCCGCGCCAGCTCATAGCGCGACCTGACGGCGGAGATCAGCGCGGCGACCGACTCGTCGTCGGCCTCGTTGGAGAGGTTGCGAGCCGACAGCCAGCTCGGATAGCTGCGCAGACGGTCGTCGGTGGCCTTGTCGGCAAGCAGCGTGTTGAACAGGAACGCACGTGTGCGCAGCCCCGGAGCCAGCGCCTCGGTGACCGCCTCGGCGGTTGTGCGGCGCAGCTCGCGATCTGGCAGCACGAGCCGGCTGAGCGCCACATCGAGCGCGAGCGTCTGCGTCTCCCCTGCACCGCCGTCATCCGGTGAGCGCTCACCGCCACCCCGCGACCCATCCGCGCCCGCGGGAGCCGGCAGCCGCACCTCGATCGCGGAGGTCAGCTCCTCGAACAGTCGCGACCACGCGCTCGCGCCCGTGACCGACTTCTCCGCGAGGATCTTCTCCTCCGGTTCGCTCAGCAGGTGCTCGCGGTAGCGGCGCACGTTGCGCAGGTGATGCGCGCAGAACTCAAGGCGCTCGTCGGCGAGCAGCGCGTCGGCCCGCTCGTCCTCCAGACCCGCCCATTCCAGCTCGAAGAACAGCAAGGTGGTCTCAATCTGGGTGGCGCGCTCCTGCATCTCCTGCAAGAGTGCGCCGCGCGAGGGGTCGGAGGTGTCCACCGAGAAGCGCAGCACCGCATAGGTGCCGGCGCGCCCGGCCAGCTCCTGGATCGCCGCCAGCTCGTGCATCGCCTGCTCCAGGGCGGCGCTGTCGAGCTCCTCAAGCTTGCCGACATAGCTGCTCGCGAATGCCTGCGAGCGCTCCAGCGCCTCAGCCAACTGCGCGCGGGCGCCGTCGTCTCCGCCACCCGCGACGAGCGGCTCAAGATCCCACGCGGTTTGCTCCAGCTCGGCGTCGCCGGGTTCAAGCTCGGCGTCGGCGGGCTGCGATTGGCCGGTGGGCGGGCTCATCCGTAGCGGACGGTAGCATCGCCGATCCCATGCACGAGACCACGCCCAAGGTGTTTCTGCTCGCAAGGCCCGCGATCGACGTCGAGGGGATGCGCAGATACCTGGCCGACGTCGGCGGCGAGTCGTGGCTGGAGCGCCGCCTGGAGGAGTCCGAGGGGGCGCCGAACGGGGGCGAGCTGATAGTGGAGTTCGGCGGGCGGGCGTGCTATCGCAGTTGGGAGCCGGGACTCAACCCGAACGTGACGAAGGTGCGCACCGACCAGCGCGAGTACTTCGCCAACATCCTCAAGAGCGCCCACGGAAGCGTGCTGGAGCACGCCAACTGGTCGTTCGCGCTGCGCGAGGTGAGCCGTGTCTTCACCCACGAGCTTGTGCGCCATCGAGCCGGCTCGGCGTTCAGCCAGGAGAGCCTGCGCTACGTGCGCCTCGCCGACATCGGCTTCCGCGTACCCCCCGCGCTTGAGCCGGTGCGCGAGCAGGTGCTGAGCATCGTGGAGCAGCTGGAGGAGTTTCAGATCAGCGCCGCCGAGCAACTCGGGATCGACGAGCAAGGGGTGCCCTTCCACGTCAAGAAGGAGGTCACCTCCGCGCTGCGCCGCCTCGCGCCGATCGGCCTCTCAACCGACATCGTGTGGACCGCCAACGCGCGCACGCTGCGCCACGTGATCGAGATGCGCACGGCCGAGGGCGCCGAGGAGGAGCTGCGACTCGTGTTCGACGAGATCGCCCGCGTGATGCAGGTCGAGGCGCCGGGACTGTTTCAGGACTTCACGCGCCAGGACGACGGAGCGTGGGTTCCCGAGCACCGCAAGGTGTAGCGAACTAGGCGTCCATAGTGCGCGTGCGCCAGGCACCGAGCGCGAGGAAAACGGCCACCCACACGACGAGCACAACTGTCGCCGTTCCGCCTCCCATCGTGACGGTGGCGCCGTGACCTCCCCCGCCCGTGTTGACCGGGCTGAAGTGCGAGATCGCCTGGCTCAGCAGGGCGTCACGAAAACTCCCCAGCCCTTCGATGTTCGCGAGCACCGGACTTGCCACGATCAGCCACGCGATCAACGCGATGATCGCTCCCGGCTTGGAAGTGGTCAACGCGGCGAAACCCACCGCGACCACGCACATCGTTCCTGTGGCCAACAGGAAGAAGCCCAGGCCGTCGAGGATCAGCGACCCGCTCGGGGTCGGTAGACCCGAGGCAAAGGCAAAGGTTCCGATCAACAGCAGCGCGTAGGCGCCGAGCATCATCGCAAAGGTCACCGCCAGCGCGGCGGGCACACGCGAGGCGAACAGCGCCAGGCGCGAGCGACCGGTGACGACGAGGTCTCGGAAGACACCGGCCGACGCATCCCCGGTGCCGGCCTCCACGCCGATCAACAGCGCCGCGAGCGGCCCGAACAGAAGCGCGATCACCCGCAGCCCGTCGGAGAAATTCTGCACGCCGCCCGCCGGCCCATATTGCCCATGACCGCTGCCCGGGTTGGTGGCGTGCTCGATCACCGCCGCCACGAAGTAGACGACGATCGGAGCGAGCGCCAGCACCAGAGACCAAATCAAGATCCCGCGTTTCTTGCGTAGCTTGAGAATGTCGGCACCGGTCATCTGTGCCGCGACCGTGACGTTCATGCTCGACCTTGCCTCGCCTGGAGTGGCAGCGGTGGCGTTCATGCCCTCACCTCCTCGGCGCTCGAGTCGCTGAGTCTCGATGTGACCTCCAGGAAGCGCTTCTCGAGACTTTGGCGTACCGGCTCCAGGCGAGAGACAGCAAGCCCAGAGCCGACCAGCAATGAGTTGACAGCGGCGGCGCGGTCGGCGGCGGTCATGCTCGATACTTCGGCCAGCACCACACGCAGGCCCTCGTCGGAGCGATGCGCCTCGCGCGCGTGCTCGCATCCCGCGAGCACCGCGAGCGCACGCTCGGGGTCGCTCACGCCGACGATCAGCTCGTGCTGGGTGCTGCCCTCGGCCAGCTCGGCGATCGCGCCCTGGGTGACGATCTTGCCGTGATCGACAATCGCGGCGTGGTCGCAGATCTTCTCGACCTCGTCGAGCAGGTGCGAGGAGAGAAACACCGTGCGCCCCTCCTGCTCGACCATCGCGCGGATCATTTCGCGGAACTCCTGGATGCCGCCGGGGTCAAGGCCGTTGGTGGGCTCGTCGAGGATCAACAACAGCGGGTCGGAGAGCAGGCAACGGGCAACGCCGAGGCGCTGGCGCATGCCGAGTGAATACTTCTTGACCTTCTCGTCGGCCCGGTCGGCGAGCCCGACGCGCGCAAGTGCCGGTGCAATGCGCTCGCGCGTCTCAGGCCCACGCACGGCGGCAACAATGCGTAGGTTCTCGCGCCCAGAGAGCTGCGGATGAAAGCGCGGCTCCTCGACGATCGCACCCACTCTCGCGAGCCCCTCCGCGCGCTCGGAGGGCACGGGATGCCCGAGCACGCTCATGCTGCCCGAGCTGGCGTGCGTGAGGCCGAGCAGCATGCGGATCATCGTGGTCTTGCCGGCCCCGTTGGGACCGAGAAAGCCGAACGCGCTGCCGCGCGGCACGTGCAGGTCGACGCGGTCGATCGCGGCGCGATCGCCAAAGCGCTTGACAAGCGCGGTGGTGCTGATCGCCGGGCCGGCGCCTTCGACAGCTATCGACCCATCGTGGCTGGCTGGCATGGCTTCCTTTCTCAGGCGGCGCAGGGCAAACAAGCGGCGGCACGCAGGAAGCGCACGCGCAGCAGCCTTTCATTCCAACATAAAGCCCACGTGAGAATCGATTGCGCGATCCAGGTAGCGATACCCACTACGCGATAACGAGCTACTCGACCGGCGTCCCGGCCCACACGCATCCGTGCCGTCAGGCCTCCTCGGCCTGCAGCTCCTTGATGCGCCCCTCCAACTGAGCCATCACCGCGGGGTCGCGCAGCGTCGTCACGTCGCCCAGCGCACGTCCCTCGGCGATGTCGCGCAGCAAGCGCCGCATGATCTTGCCCGAGCGCGTCTTGGGCAGGTCCTCGGCCCAGATGATGCGCTTCGGCCGTGCGAACTTGCCGATCCGCTCGGCGACGGTTGCGCGCACGCTTTCGACCTCAGCCTCGTCGCCCTGCAGGTCGCCCTGCAGCGTGACGAACGCGACGATCGCCTGTCCGGTGTCCTCGTCGTGCTGGCCTATCACCGCGGCCTCGGCCACATCAGGATGGGCCACGATCGCCGACTCGACCTCGGCGGTGGAGAGGCGGTGCCCGGACACGTTGACGACGTCATCGATGCGCCCGATCACCCAGATGTAGCCGTCGGAGTCCACGCGGGCGGCGTCGCCGACGAGATAGGTCTCGTTGCCGAAGCGCTTGAAATAGGTGTCGATGAAGCGCTCGTCCTCCTTGTAGAGCGTGCGCAGCATCGACGGCCACGGATGGGTCAGCACCAGCAGGCCCTGGCCTTCGCCAATCGGCTCGCCTGTGGACTCGTCGAGCACCTGCGCCGCACCCCCGGGAACGGGTGGGTGGCCGAGCCCGGCTTGGTGACGGTGATGCCCGGCAGCGGCGTGATCATGATCGCAGCCGGTCTCGGTCTGCCACCACGTGTCCACGATCGGGCAGCGCTCGCCGCCGATCACCTTGTGGTACCACAGCCACGCCTTCGGGTTGATCGGCTCACCGACGCTGCCGAGCAGGCGCAGCGAGGAGAGATCGTGCTTGCCCGGCCACTCCGCGCCCCACTTCATGCACGCCCGGATCGCCGTCGGCGCGCAGTAGAGGATGCGTGACCTTGTAGCGCTCGACGATCTCCCACCAGATGTCCTTGTTGGGATAGTCGGGCGCGCCCTCCCACATCACCGAGGTGGCGCCGTTGGCGAGCGGGCCATACACGATGTAGGAGTGACCGGTGACCCAGCCCACGTCGGCCGCGCACCAGTAGACGTCGCGCTCGGCTTTGAGGTCGAACACGTAGCGGTGGGTCGCGCTGACGCCCGTCAGATAGCCCCCCGTGGTGTGCAGGATCCCCTTCGGCTTGGCGGTCGAGCCGGAGGTGTAGAGGATGTAGAGCGGATGCTCGGCGTCGAGCGGCTCGGCCGGGCACTCCGCATCGGCGGTGGCCATGATCTCGTCGTAGTACACGTCGCGCCCCTCCTTCATCTGACACGGCGTGCCCTTGCTGCGCACGACCACGATCCTCTGCAGCGTCGAGAGGTCGCCCATCACCTCGTCCACGCGGTCCTTGACCGCGGCGGTCTTGCCCTTGCGCGCGGCGCCATCCACGGTGATCAGGGCCTTCGCCTCGGAGAACTCCATGCGCTCGCGCACCGCCTCGGCGGAGAAGCCGCCGAACACCACGTTGTGGGGCGCGCCGATGCGCGCGCACGCGAGCATCGCCACGACCACCTCGGGGATCATCGGCAGGTAGATGCCGACCACGTCGCCCTTGCGCACGCCCTGGTCCTTCAGCGCGTTGGCGAAGCGCTTGCACCTCCGCCAGCAGCTCGGCGTAGGTGATGTCGCGCTCGCTCGCCCTCCTCGCCGTGCCAGTGCAGCGCGACGCGCTCGCCTCGACCCGCGGCGACGTGCCGGTCGAGGCAGTTGTGGGAGGCGTTGAGCCTGCCGCCCACGAACCACTTGTAGAAGGGAGGGTTGGAGTCGTCGAGCACCTGCTCCCACGGCTCGAACCAGTCCAGCTGCTCGGCCTGCTCGACCCACCACCCTGCGGATCGCGCTCCGCCTGCTCGTAGACGGCGGGATCGTTCAGCAGCGCGTGCTCGCGGAACCCGGCGGGGGGCTCGAAGCGCTCCACCTCGAGCATCCGGGCCAGCTGCTCGTCGAGCGTGTCGCGTTGGTCGCCATGTCCGAGCCTCCCTTCTGCCTGGTCGCCGGGCGTTACGTGACCTTCCGCGGCATTGCGTTGCCCATGGCGATCTGACTCTACCGATCTCGCTCAGCGGCATCACCGGCAGGACCGTGCGTTTGAACGTCGAGTTGGTGACCATCGCAAACGACGCGTACCAGGCCGCGGCGGCTGTCGCCAGGCCGAGGTAGCCACCCCAATGGGTGACGGTCGTGTGCGGTCCGACCGCGCCGATCGCGAGCAGGATGAACGTGATCGTCAGCAGCGCGAACACGAGCAGCACCGCGCCGCTCACGCGCAGCGCGGCGACCGTCATGTAGGCGGTGAAGATCGCCCACGCCCACAGGTACACGCCGACCGCGTGTCCGGCGTTGCCGCCGATGCTCTTCGCATAGAACACGTTGCAGCGCCCAGAAGGAGATCCAGAAGGCGCCGATAGGAGCAGAACGCGACCGCGCCGAAGGTGTTGCCGGTACGGAACTCCCACATGCCGGCGAGCAACTGCACGATCCCGCCATAGGCTAGCGCCAGGCCGAGGACCACCGGCACGCCCTTTTCGTCGACGAGATTCGAGTTGAACATCGAGAGCACGAACGTGGTCATCGCGAATCCCGCGAGACCGAGCGGCGCCGGATTGGCCGGCGACCACGAGCTCGACCGCGCGCTCGTCTGCGTCGACCTGGCGAGCGGCGGGCTCACGCCCTGTGCGGGACGAGGATGGATCGATGCTGCCTCCATGGGACCCTCCTTCGCGCCGCCCCAATGCCAGGCGGCATCGATGCTTGTAGAACTCTCGATCGCGGGCAAGCATGCGGCCAATCCGCGGTCTACCTTTCTTTATTCCCGCTTGACAGCACCTCAATCCTCGGCTTCAGCACCAAATGCACATCGGCGCGTTGCGGTTTGGACATGCAGGACAGAGAGCCGTGCCATTCCCCTGGGCCGCGCGCCTATCAGCCGCGTTGCGGCGCTTGCGCCTGGAGCCCGCCTCCGCGGGGGTCGGCGCCGGCGCCACGTCGGCGCCGGCCCGTTGCCGTTGCGCGCGACCTTTCCTCGCGAGCGTACCACCGGTCGCACCGTCCTCGCCGCTTCGCGCTGCGCGCGCATTCGGCCTGAGTCGGCCACGGGCGCGCCTCGCCGGCGGCCCAAGCGGGCGGGTCGCCGTTGGGCAAGCGCCCCATCAGCAGGATGCCCGTCGCCACGAGCCAGAAGGTGGGGATCAACTGCAGCGTAGGCGCTGTCGAAAACGGCAGGAACAGCACGCCCGCGACGATGCCGAGCACGCTCAGCCAGCGCGGCAGCAAACCGGCGCGCATCGTGCCGACCATCACCGCGATCATCCCGACGGCCAGCGCGAGCGCCGCCAGCAGGCCCAGCAGACTCGAGCACGATCCGCCCGAGCCGCGTCGTCAGCAGCGCTTTTTCGACCGCGTTGTTGCGTGAAGTCTGACCGGCTGACGAAGTTGTGCGCCTCGATCGCCAGCACGATCTCGTGGATCAGGTTCAGCACCGCCATAGCCGATGCCACCGACGAGCACCAGCGGACGCGCGGCGACGCCATGTCTCGGGCCTGCGAAAGCGGGTGCAGTCGAAAATGAACAGCAGCACCAGCGTGAGCGCGACGACCGCGAGCGCCGTCGAGCACGCTGCCGGCGATCAGCCCGAAGGCGTGATGGTTGATGTACTTGACCTCCGCGGCTCGAGGGCTGACGGCCGGGTTGGCTTCCCCGCGCAGCGCCGGTTCGAGCCCCTGCACGATGCCGACCGTGGGCAGTTCTTTGAGCGTCGCGTTCAGGATGATCGCGCTCAGCAGGTAGAGCACGCCGCCCGCGGACGCGGGCACGCCAAGCCGGGCGCGGCGTTCGGTCTCGAAGGCGACGCGCTCGCTGGATCTCCTGCGGTGGCTGCCATCGGCACGGCAGTCTATGCGCTCGGCCTACGAGTTCGCCGCTAGGATGAGCCGCATGGAGGGTGGAGGCTTTGGCGACCTGTTCGGCGACCCCGAGGAGCTGCAGCGGCGTCTGGCGCAGTTCGCCGAGCAGATGCAGGGCCAGCAGCGCTGGCGTGGGCCGACAACGCGATCAAGCTCGCCGTCGACATGACGGTGGCGGCGGTCAACCGCGTCAACGTGCAGGGCAACGCGGAGGCTCAGGCCGAGCAGATCCGTCGCGGTGATCGCGCTCGTCTTCCCCGAGGCGGTCACACTCGTGCGCGAGGCGCGCGAGGGCCTTCAGTAAAGAGCTCACGCCCCGGCGCGCGGCGCGCGCGGAGCATCGCCGGCTGGGTCGTCGTCCTCCGCCACGCTCGGATGCGCGCTCGGCTTCGCGCGAAGCGCGCCCAGCGGCGATCACTTCTTTGAAGGAGCGGAAACGGAAGATGAACACGACCGCACCGAGCCCCATGATCGCCGTGAACGTCGCGATCGCGATCTGCTGGCCGACCGAGTAGGCGGCGACAACCGCCGTCGGGGCGCTGCGTCGCGAACACCTTCACCAGCAGCGCCTGCTGCACGCCGGCGCCGCCGGGCGTGAACGGCACGGCACCCGCGACCTGGTTGACGCCGAACACGAGCAGCACGTTCTCGACCGAGCCGCCGACGCGGAACGCGTCGAGCAGAAACCAGAAGGCGACGAAGCGGCACACCCACGCGACCGCCTGCCACGCGGCGACCTCGCGCAGGTAGCGACGACGGTCGGTGAGGATCGTGAGCGCCCTGACGCACGCGCACCCAGAACGCCTTCACGCGCACCGACAGCAGCGCGAACGCGACAAGCCCGAGGATCGCCGAGCAGCGTGATCAGGAAGAGCGTGAAGCGGAAGTGCTCGGCCAGATAGGAGATGTCGAACGAGTTGAGCTTGGAGAAGTCCGGCGGCTTGGGGAAGACACCCTGGGTGAACGCGAAGATCAGCACGAACACGCCGACGCGCGACGTCGAAGATCGACTCCACGAAGAACGCCGCGGCGACCGTCGGATAGGTGGAGCCGGGAATCGAGCTGCGCGTGAGGAACAGCTTGATGATGTCTCCGCCGCGCGCGGGCACGACGTTGTTGAAGCCGACCGCCGCGAAGTAGGCGCCCCAGATGCGCCGCCACTGGAAGCTGCACCGCCGGGTAGGCGGCGCGCAGGCTGTGAAAGAACGCGCGCGAGCGCAGCGTCAGGTTCAGCCCGAAGAACAGCAGCCCGAGCACAAGCGCCCCCCAGTGCACGGCCGCCAGGTCGGAGAAGAACTGTCCGGCCGCTTCGACGAACGAGTCGAAGCTCTGCGCGACCGAGGCGGATCCGATCGTGGGCAGAGCATGGGCGATCCTGGCCGGCCCCGAGAAGATCGCCGTCGAGGCGACCGAGGTCAGGCCATGGGCGAATGGCTGCGCAAGCGTGGGCACCAGCCCAAGCCTACGGAGACCTCCCGCCGGCAACGACCATGCCTCAAAGCGCCGCGAGCACCAGCTCGTCGTGCTCGGCGGGCTTGACCTTGCGCAGGACCGCGGCGACCTTCCCGTCGGGTCGATCACGAACGTCGTGCGCTCGTTGCCGAAGTATGTTTTGCCGTACATCGACTTCTCGACCCACACGCCATAGGCGTCGGCCACGCGATGGCCCTCGTCGGCCAGCAGGGCGAAGTTCAGACCCTCTTTGTCGTGGAACTTCTTGACCTTCGCCACAGGGTCCGGGGAGATCCCGAGCACGACCGCGTCCGCTCGCTCGTAGTCGGCGCGGCGATCGCGCACCCGCACGCCTGAGTCGTGCAGCCCGGGGTCGGCCTTGGGGTAGAAGTACACGACCACCTGCCGGCCGCGGAGGTCCGAGAGCTTAACGGCGCGACCCTCCTGGTCGGGCAGCTCGAAGTCGGGGGCCTGTTGTCCTTGTTCGATCACGCCCGGATCCTAGCCTCCTCGAGTGAGTTGCCCCGTAGTCGAGTTCGACCTGGGCAATCGTCGCCCCTCCCCACTGCTCGGGGGCGACGTCGGCGAGCGTCTGGGAGAACGTCCATTGGTGACCCCACGGGTCCTCGGCGCTGTACTGACGCTCCCCGTACTCGAAGTCCTTCGGCTCCATCACGATCCGCGCGCCGTGCTCGCGAGCGTGCTCGCAGTGCGCCCGCGCGTCTTGGACGCGTGCCATCACCGAATGCGTGACCTCCCCCGGGCGCGGAGCGCGGCGATCGTTGCGCACGTCCCCCACGATGATCGCGCCATCGCCAAAGCTCAGCTGGGCGCGATGGTTCTCACCGATCCAAACGCGCTCGGCAAACCCGAAAGCCGCGACCAGCGAATCGACCGCCTCGCGCACGTCCGGGTAGATGAGCACCGGTATGACGGTTGAAGTTGGGATCGAGCGATTTGGCTTCAAGTCGGCTAAGTCCTCTGGAGGGGACCTTATATGACGAAACAGCAGATAAGAACCCAAGGAAGGGTCCCAAGATCCTCATACTGAGCCGGCGCTTACTCAGGAAGAGCGCAGCGTCGCCACGACAATCGGCGAGCTGGTCGGATGCTGACTGCCGCCCAATGGCTCAGCGGTGACCATCAGGCGCCTGACGCCCGCAAGGTTGCCCGGAACGTTGACCGAGGCATTGCCCTCGTGGTTCACGCCGAACAAGGCATCGGTCGGCCGCGGGTTGCCGTTTTCCCCGGCGAGCCACAGCTCATAGATCTTGCCGCGCGGCGGCTGGGAGATGCCCGAGACGACCAGTTCGGCGTGCGTGCCGACCTGGCGCAGCGTGGCGCGCGCGCCGACCGGCACGGATGCGAGCTGCGCGGTGGTGACGTGCACCGAGGGCGCCGGTGAGCCCGTGTTGAGCACGATCGCCCCGATCAGCAGGCCCGCGACCAAAGCCACCCCCGCGGTAAGCAGTTGCGGGCGACGCAAACGCGGGCGCGCACGGCGGCGTGCGGACTGAGGCCGATCCGCACTCGCACCGGCCGCGTTGAGCAACTCGGCCTCAGTCCGCACGCCGACCATGATCCGCTCGCGCAGCGCCCCGGAGGCGAGCACTCCCGGCACGGCGACCGGCAGCGAGTCGGCGATCGGCTGCAGATCTGCCACGGCCGCGCTGCATGCCACGCAACCGGCGATGTGCTCGCGGTAGCGCTCGGCCTCCTCGGGCCCGAGCGCGTGCAGCACGTAGGCGGCGACCTGCCCGCACTCCTCGCACTCACGGTCTGTGAAGCTCATCGAAGCGCCTCCGACGAGGGAATCGAGCGAGAACCCGACGAGATCGAGCCAGGGCTCCCAGCGCAAGCGTGCCCGAGGTGCCTCATGCGACCGTCTCCGAGGGCGACAGCCGCACACGCATCTTCTCCAGCCCCAAGCGCATGCGGCCCTTGACTGTTCCAATCGGCAGATCGAGCATCTCGGCGATCTCAGTATGGGTGAAGCCACCGAAGTACGCCAGTTCGATCACCCGAACCTGCTCGTCGGGCAGACGCTGCAGTGCGCTGCGGACCTCCTGGGCCTCGTCGCGACGCGCCACCTCCACGTCGGTGCGGTCGGGCGCCTCCAGGTGTTCCTCGAGCCCTTCGTCGCTCACGTTCTTGTGGGTGCGCACCCCGTCGCGACGCAGCCCGTCCACGGCGCGATGGTGGGTTATGCCGAGGATCCAGTTGCGCACGCTCCCGCGTGAGCGGTCATAGCGAGCGCCGCTGCGCCAAGTCGAGAGCATCGCCTCCTGCACCACGTCCTCGGCCAGCGAGCGCCGCCCGATCATCCGGTATGCCAGTGAGAAGGCAGCGTCGAGGTGGCGCTCGAGCACGATCTCGAACGCCGCCGCGTCGTTGCCGCACACGAGCTCCATCAGCTCCTCGTCGGCGAGCCGGCGCAGATGCGCCGGGGAGCGGGCGAGGTGGGATTTGATGGAGCTCATTTGAAACGAACCGGGAAACGCATCGACGGTTATTCGCACGACACGCCCCCTTGGATCAGGCGAACGCGAGCAGTTCCGCCTCGACGGCAGCTTCTACGCCAACCCGAGTGTCGCAGGACGCCAGTGATCCGCTCTGGGCCTCTGCGCGAAGACCAACCGATCGACACGCAATCCCAACCGGAGGAGATCCCACAATGGGCCTCGACAATCCGATCCATCTGATGTTTCTACTCGTAGTGCTGCTGCTCGTCTTTGGCGCCAAGCGCCTACCGGAGCTGGGCCACTCGCTCGGCACGGGCTTGCGCGGCTTCAAGGAGGCGATCGGCGGCGACGGCGCACAATCGCCCCTCAGCGCGCTGACGCAAGAGCATTCCCAGCCGCAGGCGCCACTCGCAAGCGTGCCGGCGCCCGTCCCTACGACATCCGCCCCGACCGTGACAAGCGAGCCCGACGACCGCGCTGCCTAAGCACGCGCGGAACCCTGAGCGAGACCAACGGGAGCAGCTATGGCGGCAGTTGCCATTGCCAGCATCGGACACGAGGAGCGGCTCAGCTGGGTTGACCACCTGGATGAGCTGCGCAGCCGCCTGATCGTCTCGCTGGTGGCGATCGCGGTGGCGTTTGCGGTGTGCTTCTGGCAGAACCACGCGCTCTTGCAATTCGTCAACGCGCCGCTTGCCCACGAGACCCAGAAGCAGGTGCGCGAGGGCAACGGGCCGCTGGGCGCCACCTACAGCGTCCAGCAGAGCTCCCGCGACGTGGCGGTGCAGCTGGCGACCGTCGTAGGCGCACTGGAGCGGCCCGGCAGCGGCGCCAGTGCCGCAACGCGCGCAACGCTTCACAGCACCGCCCCGCGCCTTCAAAAGGACATCTCAAGACTGTCGGCCTCCCCCAGCGGCAACAAGCCCGTGACGCTCGGGATCGGCGAGCCGTTCAACACGACGATCGGCGTGACGCTGATGTTTGCGTTGATCCTCGCGTTGCCGATCGTGCTGTGGGAGCTGTATGGGTTCTTGCTGCCGGCGTTCAGCCCCGACCAGCGCAAAATCGCCAACTCGTTGATGCTCGCGATCCCGGTGCTGTTCGTGATCGGCGTGGCGTTCGGCTACTTCGTGGTGCTCCCGGCGGCCGTGCGCTTCTTTCAGAACTTCAACAGCGGCCAGTTCAACGTGCTGGTGCAGGCGAGCCAGTACTACCACTTCGCGGCGGTGATCCTGCTCGCTATGGGACTTGTCTTCCAGGTGCCCGTGGCAATCCTCGCGGCCACCCGCGCGGGCATCGTCACACCGGCCCAACTGGCCCACAACCGCCGCTACGCGATCCTCGCGTGCGCGGCCGTGGCAGCGCTGCTGCCCGGCGATGCGATCACGCTGCTGTTGGAGACCGTGCCGCTGTATCTACTGTTCGAGGGCAGCGTGCTGCTCGCGCGGATCGTCGCGCACTATCAGCCGCAGGTGGCGCCGGGCGTCAGCCCGACTGCTTGAGCCCGGCAGGCGAGCCCGCGAGCGCGGGATCCTCGAGCACGAGCTCGATGAACAGCTTGGTGAGCTTGGGGTCGAACTGGCTTCCCGCGCCCTGCGCCAGCTCGGCGAGCGCCTTCCGCGCCGGCACGGAGGCCTGGTAGACCCGAGCGCTGGTCATCGCCTCGTAGGCGTCGCAGATCGCGATGATGCGAGCCGACAGGGGAATCTGCTCGCCGCGGATCCCATCGGGATAGCCATGCCCGTCGTAGCGCTCGTGGGTGGCTCGCACGATCGCGGCGACGGTGCGCCCCGTGGTGGCGGAGGCGAGGATCCGCTCGCCGATGATCGTGTGGCGCTCGATGAAGGCTCGCTCCTCGCTGTCGAGCGGAGCGGGCTTCTCCAGGATCGCATCGGGGATCGCGGCCTTGCCGATGTCGTGCAGCTCGGCCGCCGCCACGAGGTCCGCAAGGTCGCCCTCGGACATCTCCAGACGATCTCCCATCAGGCGAGCGAGATGCGCCACCTCCTGCACGTGGGTGCCCAGCTCGGGGTCGCGTTCGCGCTGCAGTCCGAGCAGCACGTCGCGCCACTCGGGAGCAGGAAGCGGGCGCAGAAGACGCTTCTGGGCGTAGAGGCGCTGGTCGGCGATCCGCATCGCGTGCTCGCTGGTGTGCGCCTCGACGCCCAGCAGCACCTCCCCATAGCTGGCGCCGATCGTGAATCGCTCGCCGCGCTCGAGCAGCGAGGCGGCCAGTTCCGCGGCAACCGCCCCGGGATCGGAGGTTGGCTCCAGCAGCGCGCAGAACTCGTCACCCCCCAGGCGGTAGGCACGGCCGTGGGGCGCGGCATGCTCGGCCAGCCTGCGGGCGAGGCGCTGCAGCAATGCGTCGCCGGCGGGATGGCCGAAAGTGTCGTTGTAGAGCTTGAAGCCATTGAGATCGAACAGCAGCATCAGCCTTGGGCTGGCGGCGCCGGCGACAGCGAGGGCCTGCTCGAGGTCCCACAGCAGCGCCCGGCGGTTGGCCAGACCCGTGAGCGGGTCGTGCTCGGCCAGCTCGCTCGTGGAGACGATCAGAGCGATGTTCTCGCGTGCCGTCGCGAGCAGCCGCAGCAACACGGTCACGAGCGTTGCCACCGCCAGCCACGTTGACGCTCCCACGACGCCCTCGACGCTCCCGTAGGCCAGCACCCCGATCGAGGCCAACCCGCACAGGATCGGGGCCGCCATGACAGCTCCCAGCGAGTGCCGGTCGCTGACCCCCTCACCGTCGGGCTGCCAGGCCCCGACCGCGAGTATCAGGGCCGCCAGCAGCCACAGCGTGTCCAGAGGCGTACCGACCACATAGCCCCCGTGAGCTTCCTGGAACAGGTACACCGCATCGGCCACCGCCATCACCATGAAGCCCAAGGCAATCGTGGCGAAGGTACGACAGCCGCGCCACCCGCCCAGCGCCAGCATCACGACGGCGACGCCGATCAGGAGGACGTCGGTGAGCGGATAGGAGATCGACAGGGCCGCCCTCACCCCGCTGACATGGCTGGCCAGTAGGCCCGGTGTGGAGAGAGCCAGCGCACCGACCGCGCCGACGGCGAGGCCTCCGATGACGCCGTCCAGCCACATGCTCGCCCTGAATTGCAGCGCGCGGCGGCGGCCCAGCAGCACGATCGCCAGATACGCGCCCAGGTAGAGGCACAGATACAGGATGTCCTGGGCGATCGGCGCGAACGATTCGCTGATCGAGGCCATGATTTCCGCGGCGGCGTCGCATGCGAGACCGAACGAGAGGCATGCCCATGCGAGCCGCGCGTCGGCGAGGAGGATGGCCCGCGCGATGCACACCCCGGCGCAACCAACCATCACGGCGTCGTAGACCCACGTGTCGTATAGAGCGGCGCCCCGACCAAGGTCGAGGCCCAGCACCGTGTGAGCGCCGTGCACGAGCACAAGCACCACCAGCGCGCCCAGCACGACACGCACGCCACGAGGCGCGTCGCCTCGAATGAGTGTCCGGCCGGCAGAACCCATCTCTGATGTATCGGCGAGCGCACGCATTCTGTTTAGTGGCAAGCGCGGAGGCCCGAGGGATCACTTCAACAGGCGCGAGAGCCGTCGGTCCTTGAGCGGACGACCGCCGGTCTGACACGACGGGCAGTAGGCGATCGTGTAATCCTCGAAGTGCACCGCCAGCAACGTGGTCTCACAGCGCGGGCACGGCTCGCCCTCGTGGCGGTGCACCCGCAGCGGCATCGGCAGCTTGTCGGGGATCGGCAGCGCCACGGTGCGCTCATAGTGCTCGATCGCGCCCTCGAGCGTGCTCGCGATCGCCTCTTCCAGCGCGGTGGTCTCCCCCTCGTCGAGGTCGCCGGCGCGCTTGAACGGCGACAGTCGCGCCTCCCACAGGATCTCATCCACCCACGACCGCCCGATCCCCGCAAGCACGTGCTGGTCGCGCAAGACGGTGTGCAGCGGGCGCGCGACATCCAGCAGGCCCGCGAGCGGTGGCGGCGCAGGCCACGCCTCCGGACCGAGCGTGGCGATCGACTCGTCTCGCTCCAGCTCCTCGCGGCGCAGCAGCTTCACCCACGCGGCCTGCTTAGAGCCGAACTCGCGCAAGCGCAGCTCGCCCTCTCGCGAAACGTCACTGGCCGAGGCGTGCGCATGGGAACGTTCGTCGTCCTCGCGCGAATGACCCTCCCCGAGGAGCACCCGCACAAGCAGTCGCGAGGTGCGGTCGCGCGGACCGGCACGACCGTCGTAGAGCTGCAGGCGCCCCGCGGACATGAGGTGGACGAGCAGCACGAGATCGCCGGTGAGCTCCGCCACGAAGTGCTTGCCACGGCGTCCCACGCGCTCGATGCGCTGTCCCTCGAGCGCCGACAGCGGAGGATCGAATGTGCGCATGACCTTCACCCCCGGGGCGAGCGCCGAGATCACCTCCGCCCCGCGCAAAGCCTCGTCGAGCCTGCGCGCGGTTATCTCGACCTCTGGCAGCTCCGGCATCGTCCCATCGTAGGGCGACGCCGGAGCACCACGGCTGACTCAAGAAGCAGCTATCGGGGGGACCTTCGTACTTCACTTTGCTCGGACTGACCCAGCGCACGCGCCAGTGCGATGCTTGCACTGACGAGTTGAGCGTCCAATAGCCGAGCGAGTTGGTGCTCACCACCTTCAGCGTGCGGTATTTGCTCGACCCCCTCGGGGCGTAGAGCACGGTCAATTTGGTGGCCCCGCCTGCCGGTCGCACAAGCCCCCACAACGAGTAGCCGTTGCCCGCTTTGGAGACGACGAGCGGCACCGGGAAGCCGTAGTAGAGCAGCTTGGGGTTGCCGTTTACGGTCTCAAGGCCCGTTTGGAAGCCGACGAAGCCGCCGTGCACGCTCGATCCCGGAGGGCCTCCGAGCGGGTCGTCGCGGAGCAGGTACTGGGAGAACGCCACCACCCGCGAATTCTCCCACGCGATCTTTTCGGCGATCGCGTCGTATTCGGCCTGCTTGGACTGCGACACCCCGAGTTCGTGGTTGGGGTAGCTCTGAATCCCGAACTCGGTCAAATAGATGGGGATGCGGCCGGGAATCGCGTGCGCGGCCGCCGCCTTGTCGAGCGCGTTCGACAAGCGCGAGAGCACCCCGATCGTCACGTTGTCTGCTCCCGCGGGGCGGTAGTAGGGCGTGCCCACGGTGTAGGCGTGGTGGGCGTACCCATACGCGGGCAACATCCCGCACGTGGAGGACTTGCGGTATTTCGAGCTCAGGCACAGCGCTTCGCGCATGAACGCGAGCGGAGCGACATCGTGTTCCAGCCCTGTCTGCCTGATTTCCTTGCGAGTCAGGCTGTCTGCGCCCACCGGGGCGGTTTCGCCCATCAGCACCTTGGGCTTTGCGATCCCCGAGGCCTGCAACCCGGCGTATCCGGCTTGGAACAGCCCGCGATAGATCCGTGGCGATTCGGGCATTCCTTTCGAGTTGAACTGCGGCAGCAGGAACGCAGGGTGGTTGGGCTCGTTCCAGATCGCGAACAGGCTCACCTCGCTGCCATAGTGCTTGCCCACGGCGATCATGAATTCCTTGAAATAGGTGTCGTTGGGACGCGTGAGCCCCTTCTTGTCTTTGTGCGTGGAGGTTGCCCACTCGGGGACAGGCGAGGTGACCGTGAGCAGCACCGGCCATTTCAGCCGCTTCGCTTCGGCGAGCAGCGCGTCGTAGTTGCCCCAGTTGTAGGCGGCAGGGTTGGTGGCTTCGAAGTTGGGCTTGCTCGTGCTGCTCGAGCGGGGGGCGACGTTGGCCCAGAACAGCTCCACACGCAGCGCTTTCACGCCGAGCGACTGCAGCTGAGCGAGCTCCTTGGCGCGAACGGCGGGACTCGCCTCGACCAGGTTGGGCTCCTCGAAGAACATTGCTTGCGCGTGGGACGCGGCGGCGGGGGTCGCCGCGAACGTGCCGAGGATAAGCGCCACGGCGGCGAGCGCCGCGGAGGAGAACGCATGGATTCTGTGGGTGTGGAGGGGTGCGTGAATTTTGAGCATGGCGTTTGAGACACCTCAGTGGTGGGGATGTTGCGGTGTGGAACGACCAGATTGATTTCGACGAGCCCACCGTCGACGGACGCAATCGCCCGGCCACGACGCGGCCGTCGTCGCGACGGCGGCGGGCCGCCGTTCGGTGTAGCGTCCAGCCGATGAGCTCAGCGGTCGCTCCAGACGACATTGTCCACAGCCATGCGGACGTCGCGCCAGACGCACGCCCACCACTGCTCGTGCTGGAGCCTCTTCAAACATTCCTGGAGGAGCACGGACTTGGCGCCGGTGAGATCCATGCGCAGCCGATCGGCGATGGGCACTCGAATGTGACCTACCTGATCGAGCGGGACGCAAACCCCGCCTACCGCGAACTGGTGCTGCGCCGTCCTCCGCGCGGGCCGCTGCCACCAAGCGCTCACGACGTGCTGCGCGAGGCGCGTCTGCTGCGCGCCCTGGAGAGCACCTCGGCGCGCGTGCCGAAGGTGTTGGCGGTGTGCGAGGACGAGACCCTCATCGGCTGCCCGTTCTATGTGATGGAGCGCGTCGCGGGCGAGGTGATCGTGTGGGAGACGCCCGCCGCGCTCGACACGCCCGAGCAGCGCAAACGGATCGGCGAGCAGCTGATCGACGCGCTTGTCGAGATCCACGCGGTCGACTGGATGGCGGCGGGCTTGGAGGGCTTTGGCAAGCCCAGCGGCTACCTGGATCGCCAGCTGCGGCGCTTCGGCGGGCTGTGGGAGCTCAACAAGACTCGCGAGATCCCAGCCGTGGAGCGCGTCGGCACATGGCTTGCCGAGCACAAGCCCGAGTCCGGCCCGGCCACGATCGTGCACGGCGACTATCGGCTGGGCAACACGATATTCGCGGCCGAGCCGCCCGCGCGGCTGGTGTCGGTGCTCGACTGGGAGATGGCCACGATCGGCGACCCACTTGCCGATCTCGGGTACCTGTGCATGTTCTGGACCGAGGCCTACGATCCCGAAGGCGGCTTGCGCGAGCATCTGGGGAAGGTCACCCGGGCCGAGGGCTTCTCCACGCGCGCGGAGCTGATCGCGCACTACGAAGAGCGCACGGGCCGCTCGATGCGCGACTTGCGCTGGTACACAGCGCTTGCGATCTGGAAGTCGATCGTGTTCATGGAGGGCAACTACAAGCGCGCGATCTCCGGCAGCACCGACGACCCCTACCTGAAGCAGTTCGGCGATGGCGTGCTGGAGCTCGCCCGTCAGGCCGAGCAGGTGGCGCTCGGTGACTGACAACGGCAACATCCGCAAGGGCCTGTTGATCGACTGGGGCGGGGTGCTCACCACGAACCTGTTCACCTCCTTCCACGAGTACTGCGTGCGCGAAGAGATCGACCCGGCCGAGCTTGGCAAGCGCTTCAGCGCCGACCCCGAGTTCCGCGAGATGCTGATCTCGCTGGAGAAGGGCACGATGGACGAGCTTGCCTTCGAGCAGCGCTTTGCCGAGCTGCTCGACGTCCCCTCAGACGGGCTGATCGACGGGTTGTTCGCCGGGGTGCAACCCGATGTGGCGATGGTTGAGGCGGTCAGAGCCGCCCACGACGCGGGCATTCGCACAGCGCTCGTGTCCAACTCGTGGGGTGTGCACCGCTACCCGCACGACGTGTTGGCCGAGATCTTCGACGGACTCGTGATCTCCGGCGAGGAGGGCACGCGCAAGCCCGCCAAGCGCATGTACGAACTGGGGGCAGAGCGCGCGGGGGTGGCGGCCGAGCTGTGCGTGTTCGTGGACGACCTCCCCTTCAACCTCACGCCCGCACAGGAACTGGGGATGGCCACCGTGCATCACACCAGCGCCGAGACCACTATCCCCGAGCTCGAAGCGCTGCTCGGGGTGGCGCTCGGCTCCAGCGCAGACTCCGCACAGAAGTAAGACCAGACTGGCCTTGCGGCCGGTTGGTGCGGTTGGGGCCGTTTGTAGCTGGGCTCAGACAGCCACGTCTAACGCACATCGCGTGGCGTCACGCCCGAGCAAATTGTGGTAAAAAGTCGGCAGCACCACATCACGACTCAGGCCAGGAAAACCTAAGCCCACTCCGCTATTTGACTCTATCGTAATCCTATGATAACAATCGCGGATAACGAAACTTAGCTAAAAGCATGACTCTGACTTGATCGGGGTATGACGCGTGAGGCACACGTTGCTATCGACTTCAAAGCGAGCACAGGCGGCATTGCTTCTATGTGCTCTGGGAGCGCTCAGAGTCACCCTCGCCGGCGCCTCCGGGGCCGCTAGCCCGACGCAGGTCTCGACCGAAACGGCCAAGCAGGTGCTCGACCTGCCTCCACCGAGCGAATCCGAACAGACGAGCATCTACCCGACGGCGACCCAGGAGGCCAGCCTGAGCAACTTGAATCAAACCATCATCAAGTGGGGGAGGCTATCAGCAAGCTGATCATAGGCGTGGTCGCACTCGCGATTCTCGCGCCGGTGGCAAGCGCAAGCCATTCGGAACCTCCTCCCAGGCCGGGCGAGACAATACGGGGGCACCTTCGCCTGTTGAGGCCCTCCGGAACCCACCTCACCCACGGGGAATGGCGGATCACCGCACGTCTTTTACACGAACGCGAAGGGCTTGCAGGTAGTTCCCTTCAATCAGATGGTTCGTTTCAGTTGAAGTTGCGGCCGGGCAAGTACAGGGTGGGAGCTTGATATTCGGTCAATCATTCGTTCACTCCGCCCAGGCGACTGTGTGGCGCGAAGTCGATCGTTGTCCGCGCGCACAAGAAAACATTTGTGCAGATCACGTGCAAAGTAGGGGACTGAATATGCCAAGCGGGACGGTTCACCTACTGTTATTGGATATCTGAAATGTTCATTCCTCGTGCCGCCCAACTTGTCTAAGTCTCTAACCAGGAAAGGAACCGCAATGACAGAGCCTAGCCACGGTCAACGCGTGCAAGCACCTATAAAGGCCCGTATGATGGTTGGTTTCGTGGCGACCGTCTCGCTCATGAGTATCTCCATGCTCGCGCTTCCAAACCTAGCCGACGGTTGTTCGATAAGTGCACATTGCTATTCACTGAGTATCTGGGAAATGAAACCTCCGGAAGAGCTAGCGGGTACTTATACAGCCATAGAGGCTTACTACGGTGTGGTTCCCGGCTGGGCATCGGGAGAATTCATTACCGACGAGACGTGGGTGGGCTTTCCTCAGTACAACGAATACGCATCAGTCGAGGGGGGAGTCGTCATCGGCAACTATGAGAACGAAACCACACCCTACTATTTCGTGGCACGTACTTATTCACGCTATAACTATTACGAGGAAGACTATTTTCCCGACGGACCACCGTATAATGCATGGTCCGGGCTATATTGGGACCAACCGGACGGAGCGGGCACGTGGTGTGTTACATGGGCGTGGGACAGTAAACCTGACTTCTGCTATTCGGGCTTTCCCGGTGACTCATATGACGTCTCGAACGGCATGGAGTTTGCGACTACCACAAGTAGTGGCGCAAACAATAATGGGCGGAACTACGCATACGGACAGTGGATGTCAGGCGCGTGGCACACTGAATGGAACGACGGCGCCACACACGCCTATGGCTTTAGGAACTCTCCATTGTGCAACACAGCTCCAGCCCCTGGATACACCTGGGGATCTGTCGCCTACTCCGTGCCCGGCTGCTGATTATGTACCCAGTACAGATGAGAAAGGAAAGAGGAATGCGACGACCCTTTGGAAGAATAGTTGCAGTGGTAATTTTGGTGGCCGGACTCGCATTTGGTGTCACGCAGGCAGTGGGGGCGGCGGGTTCCTCGGCGAACTCACCGGCGCATTCAGAAGGAGACGAAGCAACCAAAACCAACCCTTACGCTTCGTATCAGGAACCAACGGGGCCGGAGCTGGCAGATGAAGCGATCCGGGCTATTGCACTCAGGGTCGCGGCAGGTTCAGACGATTCCAGTCCCAGCTCGATAACCGCGACAAGCACAACGTTTGCGGACGCAACGCGTGTCGACGAACCGCACGGGGCGCGTCAGCCTCCGTCGTCAAACGGTGAAGCCAACTTCGAGCAGAGCGCCGTGGACCTAGTCGTTATTGACGGGCATTTCACGCTGAACGTGCCAACGATGGAGGGTCGCCCGGATCCTAGTGGGAAAGTTCTGTCACTCATTATTGACGCGCATACAGGGTGGATTGACGCGCGTGGGATTGCGGAAAACGAACCGGCGGGGCTCGCGGAACTAGGTGCCGCGCGGTCACTGATGTAATGTGTCGGCAACTGATAGGAGGAGGCGGGAGAAAATGGATTGCAGTGTGACTGCCAAGCTCGTGGTGTATATGCTCGTTGGTGTCAGTAGCATGTATGTGCCGGCGACAGTCGGGGCAGTGGAAAATCAGAAGCCCAACGGCGGCTCAACCATCATCGGGAAAGTGTACGTTGAGCATTCGGCATTTCCGAAACCTCACCGTCCAGTGCAACATAGACGGCTGACTGCTGCGCGGGGGATAAAGGTCGTGTTGATCAACGGCCAGGGTGTTGTGGTCGCGAGAACAGTTTCCCGCTCAGGTGGTGTCTTTAGCTTCTCAGTTAGACCCGGTAGCTACGAGGTCGCGGGACACATCGGTCAGCCGTACGTCCATCCGGGAAAGCCGTGCGGTAAGCCTACTCATATCACGGTGAAGCCTGGAACGCGCAGTCGACCGCGGCTTGTGTGCACCGTGATATAGGCGTTCAACGGACACTTCACATTGGCACTCAGCACCACTCCCCGGTCGGGACGGGGTTGAGGGGGAGGGTGAGAGTTCCCTCACCCTCCTCACTTCCTCAGTCCCTTTTCCCACGCCCATACAGCAGCTTGAACAGGCGCGAGATCATCCGCGTGGTGCGGGGTTTGTAAGGGAACATGTGCACCTCGCGCTTGAGCGCGAGCTTCGGCGTGACGACAATCGCCTGCTGGGAGCAGTACTTGCGGATGCCGCCGGCGCCGTGGCGCGAGCCGATGCCCGAGGTCTTGGCGCCACCCATCGGCAGCTCGAGGGCCGTGTAGTTGACGATCGCGTCATTCACGTTCGCGGCGCCCGCTTCCAGACGCCGCGCGATTGCCTCGCCGCGCTCGACGTCGCGTGAGAACACCGACGCGCCGAGGCCGTAAGGCGACTCGTTGGCCAGGCGCACGCCCTCGTCGGCGTCGGCGATCTTCATCACGGGCAGGGTCGGGCCGAAAGTCTCCTCGGTCATGATCTTCATCGTGTGGTCGACGTCAACCAGCAGCGTCGGCTCGTAGAAGCGCCCGCTTACGTTCTCCACAGCCTTGCCGCCAACGAGCACGCGCGCACCCTTGTCGACCGCATCGGCGACGTGCTCTGAGATCGTGTCGAGCTGCGGCGGGAAGGTGATCGCGCCGACGTCGACTGAGCCCGGGCCTTTCGGGGCGCCGACGCGCAGCTTGCCCATCTTCTCGGATACCTTGCCGACGAACTCGTCGTAGACCGGCGCCTCGACGTAGACGCGCTCGATCGAGATGCACGTCTGCCCGGCGTTCTGCATCGAGTAGTACACGGCCGTGTTGGCCGCACGCTCCAGGTCGGCGTCGGAGAGCACGATCATCGGGTCCTTGCCGCCCAGCTCCAGCGAGCAGGAGATCAGGCGCTCGGCGGCCGCGGCGGCGACCTTGCGTCCGGTGCGCGTGGAGCCCGTGAACATGATCATGTCGACCTGCTCGATCAGCGCCGCTCCCGTGCCGCCACGACCGGTGGCAACCTGGAGCACACCGTCGGGCAGACCGCACTCGCGCAGCCCTTCGGCGAGCAGTAGTGAGGTGAGCGGCGTGACCTCGGAAGGCTTGAGGATCACACTGTTGCCGGCGGCCAGAGCCGGAATGCAGTCTCCGAAGGAGTTCGTCAACGGGTAGTTCCAGGGACCGATCACGCCGATCAAGCCGAGCGGACGGTAGCGCAGGATCAGCTTCTTGCCCTTGACCAGGAGTTGCGAGGATTTGATGCGCTCGTCGGCCAAATAATTCGGGGCCTCCTTGGCCCAGAAGCCGAAAGCGTTGGCGGCGTAGGCGATCTCGGCGAACTCGGCGTCCTCGTAGGTCTTGCCGGTCTCAGAGACGATCGTGGCGATGACACGCTCGGAGTTGTCGATCAACCACTTCTGGGCGCGCAGCAGGATGCGCGCGCGGCCCTCGAAGCCGAACGCCTCCCACTGCGGCTGAGCCGCGCGGGCGCGCTTGGCAAGCTCCGCGACCGCGGCGGCGTCGAGATCGGGGACGCTGCCCGCGACCTGGCCGGTGGCGGGATTCTCGACGGGGATGTCCGCATCGGAGGTGGGCGCTCCGTTCGATCCATTGTGCGCGTGCGGTGCTTGCTGCTCGACGGTTGCCATATCGCTGTCTCCCTGCCTCGTTTCGCTCTTGACTTCGCCCTTAGCGAACAAGGCTACACCCGATTGGCCGACCGGCCAGACTTTTTACTCGGAAAGCTCGATCAAGGCGATCCCCACAGGCTCGACCGGTTTGTCCCCACCGTCGGTGGGCACCGCCTCGAGCTTGTCGATGACGTCCATCCCGCTCTGCACCTCGCCGAACACGGTGTGCTTGCCGTCCAGCCACGGGCACGACTTGGCGGTGACGATGAAGAACTGCGAGCCGTTGGTGTTGGGCCCGGCGTTGGCCATCGCCAGCGCCCCGCGCACGATCTTGTGCGAGTTGATCTCGTCCTCGAACGTGTAGCCCGGGCCACCGGTGCCGGTACCCTGCGGGCAGCCGCCCTGGATCATGAAGTCGCTGATGATGCGGTGGAAGTTGAGCCCGTCGTAGAAGCCATCGGAGGCGAGCTTGCGGAAGTTCTCGACCGTCTTGGGCGCGTCCTCGTCGAACAGCTCGAAGACGATCGTGCCCTCGGTGGTCTGCATCGTTGCTGTGGACATCCAGGTGGCTCCTCTACTGGTCGGTGGCTGGAACGAGCGTCACGATAGCGAGCGACAGCGGATATACGCGGATGAGCTTGGTATGCATGCAAGCGCATTGCGGACGATCCCCTCAATTATCGCAACCGCGGATAGGAAGACCTACCACCGCGCGCGTCGATTGAGTCACGTATCTCGCAGTGATACGATGCGATACAGATGGCAGCCGTACCAATCAGCATCCGCCTCCCCGAACAGACCGTTGGCCGTCTCGCCGACCGCGCCGACCGCTCGAACATGCCCTCGCGCACACTGGCGCAGCGCTACGTCGAGGAGGGTCTGCGTATGGATGAGCACCCGCTGATTCGTTTTGCCGATGGCCCCTCGGGGCGTCGCGCGCGACTCCTCGGCGGTCCGGACGTGTGGGAGGTGGTAACTGTCGCGCGCGACAACAACGGTGACCTCGCCGAGACGGCAGCGTATCTAGAGCTTTCGCTGGGCCTGGCGCAGGCTGCCGCCTCCTACTATGCGGCCTACTCGCGGGAGGTTGACGAGCACATCGAGCGCAATCGCCGCGAGGCTCACGACGCCCACGCTGCTTTCCTTGCGGCCCGCGACGCTCTGAGCAGTTGAGGCTGCTGCTGGATGAGATGCTGTCTCCCGCTATCGCACGGGAGCTGCGCTCACGAGGCCACGACGTCCAAGCGATCGGAGAGCACCCTGAGTGGTGCTCATTTGCCGACCGTCGTGTCGTTGACCTCGCCCGCGAGGAGCATCGAGTGATCGTGACCGACAACCTGGTCGATATGCGACCCCTGCATTACGAGGCGATCACGCCCGGTGGCCCAGGCGACCAGGGCATGATCTTCATTCCCGGTGGCTATCCCCGCACCCGTGCCTATACAGGCAAGATCGTCGCCGCTCTGGAGCAAAAGCTGTCGGCGCATCCCGGAGACAACGACCTGGCGAACGGTGAGGACTGGCTATAGCTATGCCTTGACGCGCTCCAAGCGCAGACGCTTGCCGCGCAGCTCGTGACCGTCGAGCGCCTCGATCACGCGGTCGGCCTCCGCGGAGGGCACCGACAGGAACGAGAAGCGCTCCAGCACGCTGACGTCGCGCACGGCCTCTCCATCCAGGCCGGTCGCCGAGGTGACGGCGCCGACGATGTCGGCCACACGCAAACCGGCGGCGCGCCCGCTGCCGAGCACGAGCTTGGCCGAGGGCTCGCTCGCCTCACGCGATATGTGGGGCTTTGAGTGCCGGCGCGGACGCTCCTTCACGGGCGTCGGGGCGGCCTCGGCGTCCTTGGACCAAGCTGCGATCTTGGTGCCGATGTGGCGCTCGATCGCCTCCAGCTCGCGCGTCTGGCGCGACTCGACGAACGTGATCGCTCGGCCGGAGCGCCCGACCCGCCCGGTACGCCCGATGCGGTGTACATAGGTGTCCGGCGAAGTGGGCACGTCGTAGTTGACAACGTGCGTGACGGTCGAGATGTCAAGCCCGCGAGCGGCCACGTCGGTGGCCACGAGGATCGGCACGCGCCCGCCCTTGAAGGCGAGCATCACGCCGTCGCGCGAGCCCTGAGACATGTCGCCGTGCAGCGCGCGCACGTTCATACCGCCATCGCGCAAGGTGCGGAACAGCTGGTCGCAGCGAACCTTGGTGCGCACAAAAACGATCGCCTGGTCCGGCCGCTCAGCGCGCAGCACCTCCACCAGCTTGGCCGGCTTGTCGCGCGTCTCCACGGAGAGCTGGAACTGGGCGACCGTGTCGATCGTGAGCGTCGCCGCCTCGACCTGGATCACCTCGGGGTCGTACATGTACTTGTCGGCGAGCTTGCGGATCGGCGGGGGCATCGTCGCCGAGAACAGCGCCGTCTGGCGTCCTGAGGGAGTCATCGAGAGGATCTTCTCGACATCCTCCAAAAAACCGAGGTCTAGCATCTCGTCGGCCTCGTCGAGCACCACGAAGCGACAGTCGTGCAGCACGATCGAGTTGCGCGAGATCAGGTCGAGCACGCGCCCGACGGTGCCGACGACAATGTGTCCTCCGGCGCGCAGTTGCGCCTGCTGGGTGCGGATCGGCGCGCCGCCGAACACCGCCACCACGTCCAGCCCGCTGTGTGCGCCATAGGTGCGCAGCGCCTGGGTGACCTGGATGCACAACTCGCGCGTGGGCGTCAGCACGAGCGCCTGCACCTCGTGCACCTCGGGATCGATGTACTGCACGATCGGCAGCCCGAACGCGGCGGTCTTGCCGGTGCCGGTCTGCGCTTGGCCGATCACGTCGCGTCCTTCAAGCAGCGGTGGGATCGCCTGCTCCTGAATCGGCGAGGGCGACTCGTAGCCGACATCGCGCAGCGCTTGCTGGGTCTGCTCGGAGAGCCCGAGCTCGGCAAAGGTCTTTGTCATGCGCGACAGCAGCTTACGTGCTCGGGCGCTCCGGCCGCGCAAGGGTTGCTAGGCGGAGGGATCGATCAGCACCTTGCCAGTGGTGCGCCGCTCGCCGATATCGATGTGCGCCTCGACACTCCGCTCCAATGGGTATGTGGCTCCGACATGGGCCTCCAGCCCGCCGGCGGCAACCCGTGCGAACAGATCGGTCAATGCCTCGGCGAACATCCCTGGCCGCTCCAGACAGTGAAACAGGTAGAAGCCCACGAGCGAGCGCGAGTGACGCAAGAGCGAGCCGCTGGAGATGTGGTTGGGCTGCTGGGAGGCAATCCCGCACACGACAATCCGGCCGAAGTGGGCGAGCGCTCGATAGGAGCGCTCGAACGTCTCCCCACCGGCCATGTCGAAAACCACGTCCACTTCGCGGCCATCGTTGGCCGCGATCAACCGCTCGGTCAAGCCCTCGGGGTCGTTATCGACAGCAACATCCGCACCCAGCTCCAGCGCGAGCTCCCGCTTCTGCTGACTGGAAGACGTGGCGATCACACGGCCCGCACCCAGTGGATGCCCGAGCTGAACGGCCAGCGAGCCGACGCCCCCAGCGGCGCCATGGACGACCACGCTTTCACCTTCGCTCACGCGGGCAGCCGTGCGATACATGTGCCAGGCGGTCGTACCCTGAACGAGCAGCGCCAGAGCCGTAGCGTCCTCTACGTCATCGGGGATCGGGAAGATGTGCTCGCGTGGCGCCGTCGCGTACTGCGCATAGCCACCGGATGCGAGCAGCGCGACTACGCGCCGGCCGTCCTCGACACGCACGCCGGCAACCTCAACGCCGGGGACCAGCGGCAAGCTTGCCTTCTTGACGTATGAGTTGGTGCGGGTGTGCGTGTCGGCGAAGTTGACACCCGCACGCGTGACCTCGATCAGAGCTTCCCCGGATGCGGGCTCCGGTACCGGGATCTCCACCAGCTTCAGGACCTCGGGCCCACCGAACTCGTTGATCTGGATAGCGCGCACAGGCCGTCAGGCTATAGGGTCCGCACCATGCCAATAACCGTTGTCGGATCGATCGCATATGACGCTGTAAAGACCCCTTTCGGCGAGCGCGAGCGCATGCTCGGCGGCGCCGCCGTTCACTTCGCCCTGGCCGCCTCGTTCTTCGAGGAGGTGCTGGTGGTGGGCCCAGTGGGCGAGGATTTCGGCGAGCCACAGCTCGAGGTGATGCGCCGCCGCGGCGTGGACGTGTCGGACATCGAGCGCGTGGCCGGCGGCAAGACCTTCTTCTGGCGCGGCGAGTATGGCTGGGATCTGAACTCCCGCGAGACGCTCGACACCCAGCTCGGCGTGTTCGAGGGCTTCCAGCCGAAGCTGTCCGATCGCTCGCGCGCAAGCGAGGTGCTGTTCCTGGCGAACATCGTGCCCGACCTGCAGATCGAGGTGCGCGAGCAGCTGCCCGACGCGCGCTTCGTCGCGCTCGACTCGATGAACCTGTGGATCGACATCGCCAAGGACCAACTCGTAAAGGCAATCGAGAGCGTGGACTGCCTGATCCTCAACGACGCCGAGCTGCGCCAGCTGACGGGCAAGCCGAACCTCGTCTCGGCGGCGCGCGAGGTCCTCTCCTGGGGCCCAAAGGTAATCGTGGCCAAGCAGGGCGAGTACGGCGCGGCGCTCGTTACGAACGAGAGCTTCTTCGCGCTGCCCGCCTATCCGCTGGAGAGTGTGATCGACCCGACCGGCGCCGGCGACACTTTCGCCGGCGGCTTCGTCGGCTACATCGCCGCCCACCCGGAGGAGGCCCTGTCGGACGGGCTGTTGCGCCGCGCGATGGCGCACGGCACCGCGCTTGCCTCCTTCAACGTGGAGGAGTTCGGCACCGAGCGCATCGAACGGCTGACAGGCGAGGAGATCGCCGCGCGCGTGGAGGAGCTACGCGAGTTCACCCAGTTCAGCGGCGCCCCACTGAAGCTGCGCGGCTGAGAGCCGTCGCTACGCGGGGGCCGCGATCCAGTGGTGCGCGACCCCCGCGCTTGGGCGGAGAAGATGCGATCAAGCGTTGGGGAAGCCGGCGGCTTCCAGACGCGGAACCAGGTTGGGGATGAACGTCGGAGAGAGCGCTTTGGCGGCTTCGGCGACCGTGCCCGTCGCGGGTAGCGACGGCAGCACGGCGCTATCGTCGAACTGGTCCTGGATGAAGCTGAGGTGGCTGGCCTCGTTGGTCGCCACCTTCGCCGCGATCACCTTCAATTCGCCCGAGCTGAGCGTTTCCACGGCTCCCAGATACGTCTGGACGAAAGCCGTCTCCAGCGCAACGCCTGTCTTCAGCAGCGCGTGCCCGCTGGCGAGTGCGCTCGAAGGGATCTTCAGTTCCAGTCCGGTGGGGGTCTTCGCGCCGAGCGCTTTCGCGAGCAGGGCCTTATGGTCTTGCTCGTTCTTGAGCGCCGCCTTGAAGTAGGCGAGGTCTTCGAGCTTGGGGTGCTTGAAGGAATGGAAGTTCTTGATGATTGCCGAGTAGACGAACACGGCGAGACTCTCGGCCCCGTAGGCGGCCTGGAGCGTCGAGTTGTCGCTCACGCCGCTGGAGGCGGCAAAGGAGATGCCGGTCACCTGGCCGAGCATCGCCCCGCCGGCGACAAGCGCGACGCCGCCCTTGGCGCCGTTGCGCAGGAACTGCGAGCGGCTCAAGCCCGCGGCCGCCCGCTGAGCGCGCTCCAGCTCGTTGTCGGCTTGATCTGGAAAGCTCACTTGACTGCTCATTGGGGTCCTCGCATTCTCGAAGGGACTGGATCGATGCGATGGCGCCGGATGGCATGTCATCGCTGGGGGTTCTTCGCGGCAAGCGAGTCCCTGGATCAGTGAGCGTCGCTTCGTGGCAGAATCCGCCGCGATGACGCGGCCCGCCCCCTCCTCGGTTCTCTCAGACGGCACGATCGCGCGGCTGGTGGCCGACGGGCACATCAAGATCGACCCGTGGGACGAGCGGATGGTGCAGCCGGCCTCGCTCGACCTGCGTCTCGGCGATTCCTTCCGCGTGTTTCACAACCACAAGGTGACCGCGATCGACCTGCGCGAGCCGCCGCACAACCTGACCGAGCAGATCAAGGTGCAGGCGGACGAGCCGTTCGTGATCCATCCGGGCGAGTTCTGCCTGGGGCGCACGCTCGAGCACGTCGAGCTGCCGGATGACATCGTGGCGCGGATCGAGGGCAAGTCGAGCCTCGGCAGGCTCGGGCTGATCGTGCACGCGACCGCGGGCTTCTGCGACCCGGGCTGGAAGGGGACGCTGACGCTCGAGCTCAACAATCTCACGCGCGTGCCGATCCGCCTGTACGCGGGCCTGCCGATCGCGCAGCTGTCGTTCATGACGCTCGACGCGCCCGCGCTGCGACCCTACGGACACGAGACGCTTGGCAGCAAATATCAAGGGCAGGTGGAGGCCACGGAGAGTCGCTACGGTGGGAGTAGCCGAGAGGAGGCCAGATGAGTACCGAGCCAGACACGACGACTCGACAGGCAGATGCGAACGGCAGCGCCGCGACAGACAGCCTGACGGTCACCGACAACCGCACAGGGAAGACCTACGAGCTGCCCGTGACCGACGGCACGGTGCGCGCGATGGACCTGCGCCAGATCAAGACCTCAGAGGACGACTTCGGCTTGATGTCCTACGACCCGGCGTACATGAACACCGCGTCGTGTCGCAGCGCGATCACCTACATCGACGGGGAGGCCGGCATCCTGCAGCACCGCGGCTATTCGATCGAGCAGCTGTGCGAGCACTCCAATTACCTGGAGGTCGCCTACCTGCTGATCCACGGCGAGCTGCCCACCCAGAGCCAGCTCGACGCGTGGGTTTACGAAATCACGATTCACACGTTCGTGCACGAGAATGTGAAGGACTTCATGCAGGGCTTCCGCTACGACGCGAACCCGATGGGGATGCTGGTGGCCTCGGTGGGCGCGCTGTCGACGTTCTATCCCGACGCCAACCAAATCCACGACGAGCAGGTCCGCGCGATCCAGATCATCCGCCTGCTCGCGAAGATGCCGACGCTGGCGGCATTCGCGTTCCGCCACAACATGGGCCAGCCCTACGTTTACCCCGACAACGAGCTTGCCTACGCCGGGAACTTCCTGGGCATGATGTACAAGATGACCGAGCTGAAGTACCGGCCCGACCCGCGGCTGGAGCGAGCCCTGGACGTGCTGTTCATATTGCACGCCGACCATGAACAGAACGCGTCCACGAGCGCGGTGCGCTCGGTGGGGTCGACCCAGGTCGATCCGTACTCATCGGTGGCGGCGGGCGTGGCGGCGCTGTACGGGCCGTTGCACGGCGGCGCCAACGAGCAGGCGCTGCGGATGCTGCGCCGGATCGAGCATCCGCGCAACATCCCCGACTTCCTTGCGAGCGTGAAGGCAGGCGACGAGCGCCTGATGGGCTTCGGCCACCGCGTGTACAAGAACTACGACCCGCGCGCTCGCATCATCCGCAAGCACCTCGACGCGGTGTTCGAGGTGCGCGGCACCAGCCCGCTGCTCGACATCGCCACGGAGCTCGAGAAGCAGGCGCTTGCAGACGACTACTTCACCTCGCGCAAGCTGTATCCCAACGTGGACTTCTACTCGGGGCTGATCTACGAGGCACTGGGGTTGCCGGTGGCGATGTTCCCGGTGATGTTCGCGATCGGGCGCACCAGCGGCTGGATCGCGCAGTGGCTCGAGATGGTGCAGGACTCAGAGCAGAAGATCGCGCGCCCACGCCAGATCTACACGGGCGATCGCGACCTCGAGTACGTGCCGATCGACAAGCGCGGCTGAGTACTGCCGAAGGCTTGCCTGGGCGAGCAGACAGCGCGAGGTGTATGTACTCTCTTTTTTTGAGACCTACGATAGTAACTACATTTAGTAGTCACTATAGTGTCCTTTCAAATTAGTGCATAACACCCAACCTTCACAACCCCCGCCTCATCCACCTTAAGCGAGCCTCCTACAGAACCAAAGTAGCCCCATACCGCCGCAGCCAGTCGCGCTGCTCGCGCCACCCTGGATAGCGGCTCTCCACAAGCGCCCAGAAGCGCGGCGAGTGGTCGCGGATGTCCAGGTGACAGACCTCGTGCCAGACGACATAGTCGAGCACCGGCTCGGGGGCGAGCAGCAGACGCCAGTTGAAGCTCATCGCCCCCTTCGCCGAGCAGGAGGCCCAGCGGGTGCTTTGCGCGCGGATCGACAGGCCGCTGTAGGAGGCGCCGATCCGCGCGACGGCCGCGTCCAGCCGCGTGGCGACCTCACGCCGCGCGAGCCTGCGATACAGGCGCTCGACCGCGGGGCGGTGATCCCCCTCGGGCACGAACAGCAGATCCCCACTCCTGCGGGCACGCGCGCGTCCCGGCTGTGGGACGAGCACAAGCAGGGTGCCCAGATACGGGACGGTGCCTTGCCGCTCAGCAACTTGTGCGAGCGCGCGACGACCCTCCGACAGACGCCGCTCGATCCACGGGGCGAGCTCGCGCACAGCGGCGGCGGCGGCGCGCTCGGAGGCGTGCATGGGGAGCACCACCTCGACGCCAGAGTGGGCGTGCACGTTGACACGCACGCGTCGCGCGCGGGTGGAGCGACGGACGGTGTACTGGATCTCGCTCACGCAGAGGTGAGGGTAGGGGGTCGCTCGGGTAGATCGCGCGCGCCGACTTCGCGGCGCTACGCGCGAGGCTCGGAAGCCTTCTCCCACGGCCGCGAAAGCTTCAGCGCGCCAAGGATCGCGCGCGTGGCGGGCGAGCGGTTGAGCGTGTAGAAGTGGACGCCGGGCGCGCCGGCGGCGAGCAGCTCGGCGCATTGCAGGGTGGCGTAGGCCACGCCGAAGTCGATCACCGCCTCGGGTTGTGCCTCGCGTGCGCGCAGCTCGCGGCGCAAACCCTCGGGGATCGAGGCGCCGCACATCTTCGTCATGCGCTCCAGCTGGCCGATCTGGGTGATCGGGAGGATGCCGGGGACGATCGGCACGGTGATCCCCGCGGCCCGCGCGCGCTGCAGGAAGTCGAAGTAGAGCGTGTTGTCGAAGAACAGCTGGGTGATCAGGAAGTCGGCGCCGGCGGCGACCTTCTCGGCGAGATAGGCGACATCGGCCTCGGGGCTGGAGGCATGGATGTGGGTCTCCGGGAAGCAGGCGGCGCCGATCGCGAACGGGTAGTCGTCCTTGATCAGCCCCACCAGCTCGCGCGAATACTCGAGGCCCCCGTCGGTCTTGACCCACTCGTCCTGTCCCCCGGGGGGGTCGCCGCGCAACGCGAGCACGTTGTCGATCCCCGCGGCCCGCATCTCCTCGAGCGTTGAGCGCAGCTCCTCGACGGTGGCGCCCACGCAGGTGAAGTGGGCCATCGCTTCGAGGCCATAGTCCTCGCGGATGCGCTTGACGATCTCCAATGTCTTCGCACGCGTGGAGCCGCCGGCGCCGTAGGTGACCGACACGAACGAGGGCTCAAGCGTGCGCAGCTCTGTCAGCGCGCGATACAGGTTCTGCTCGCCCTGGGATGTCTTGGGCGGGAAGAACTCGAAGGAGAACACGGGCTCTGCTCCCGCCAGCAACCGGTCAATCCGCATTGCCAAAGCCTAACACGAGCGTGTCAAGGTTTTGATGGCTCCGGCCCCTTCGGGCCTACGCAGGGGCGTGCGGGCCGATCGGAGATCCCGCCGCGTGCCCCGAATGGGGTATCGATCTCCGATCGGTTGCGCTCCAGCGCTCGGGCTCGCCGCCGTCGCTTTCGGCTTCTCCAAACACGTGCAAATGGGTGAGCATCGCAAGCGTCTCCGAGAACAGCCATGGCCCTCCGTGGGTGGCGAGCTCATCGGGGCTGTAGATGCGCGGAACGGTCTCGAACACGGTGAGCGACTCCGAGGCGATCGCGCCGCGCACCCTCGCCAGACGCTCTGCGACCAGCGCACGGTTGCCCTCGATGTGGGCGAGCACGTCGGTGAACGTGCGTCCATGGCCGGGCAGGCACAGGCGTGCGCCGAGCCGCTCGACCACCCCCAGCGAGGAGACGAATTCGCCGACCGGGTCGGGCGAGTAGCCGAAGTCAAAGAACGGCGAGATGCGCCCGAGCAAGTGGTCGCCCGAGACCAAGAGGCGCCGCTCGGGCTGGAACAGGCACACGTGCGAGGGGGCGTGGCCAGGCGTCTCGTACACGCTCCACGGCCCGAGGTCGGTATTGACGACAACCCCCGGCAACAGCTCGCGGTCGGGTGCGATCACCGCTGAGATGCCCGATTCGTGATGCTCGCGCTCGACGGCGAAGCGCCGCAGCATCTCCTCGGGCACACCGCTCTGGCGCGCGACCTCGATGCGCCGCTGGAGCGCGGCCCGCGGGTTTTGCTCGCCGATCGACATGTGCTCGTATTTGGGGTGCATCCACAGCTCGCAGCCGGTGCGCTCCACGATCGCGCCGACCTGACCGTAGTGGTCGGAGTGTGCGTGGGTGCAAACCACCAGACGAATGTCCTCGACGACCAGTCCGCACATCGCCAGGGCGCGCTCGAGATGGAACATCGAGCCGGGCTCGCCGACGCTCGGGGGGGTGTGGTAGCCGGTATCGAACAGCACGACCCCATCGCCGGCCTTGATCGCCCACGCGTTGCCGTGCGGGACACCCGGCCAGGGCAAGGGCAGGCGCAGGCGATACACGCCAGGCAAGACGCGCTCGCCCCTCCCAAGCTCGCGTTTACGGGCCGACTCGCTCACCGCCGCGGAGACTACTAGCGGGACTCGCACTTGGGTATGACGCGCGTAGACTCATAGCTCGAGGCGGATAAGGAGATGGCTATGGCCGACGACGACGGAGCGCCCTCTGCGAGGGAGGACGGCGAGCAAAGCGGGGCAGCCGCCAAGGTGAAGGAGGCGGCCGCGAATATCCATCCCCCTGGCGGAGGGCACCCTCCAGGGCACAAGCAGGCAGGCAGGAAGGGCAGCGGCACCGAGGCGGTGGCGCGACGCTACTTCGAGGCGATCGCCGCGCGCGACGTGGAGGCGGCTGTGGCGTTGTGGGCCGAGGGCGGGCGCGAGCACGTGCGTGGCCAGGTGGACGCGACCGCACCCGAAGGCGTGCGCGAGTTCATCGACGGACTGATCGAGGCGATGCCGGACATGCGCATGGAGGTGGTGGACACCGTCAGCGAGGGCGAGCGCTGCGCGGTGCAGTGGACGATCACAGGCACGTTCGCGGGTCCCGGATCGATCAGCGGGGCCAAGCCCACAGGTCACCCGCTGAAATTCGAAGGCGTCGATGTGCTGACCGTGCGCGACGGGCTGGTGCAGGCAAACGACGCATTTCCCGACGGGCTCGGCGTGGCGCGCCAGATCGGGTTGATGCCGCCCCAGGGCTCGATCGCCGAGCAGGGCCTGATGGGCACGTTCAACGCGAAGACGAAGGTCGCCAACATGTCAGCCCAGGACGCCAAGCTGGTGGCCGAGGGCGTATGGGTGGTGCAAGGACAGCCCGGTCGCTGCAACGTGTATCTGATCGAGGACGAGAGCGTGGGCGGCGTGACCATGTACGACGCGGGCGCGCGCACGATGGTGCGTGCCGTGGCCAGCGCCGGCGCCAAGCTCGGCGGGATCAAGCGGATCGTGCTCGGCCACGGCCACACCGAGCATCGCGGCACGGCGCCCGCGCTGGGCGTGCCCGTGCTGTGTCACCCCGACGAGGTCCTGGACGCCGAGGGCAGCGGCGGCTTTCGCTACTGGCCGGAGGGCCTCGTCGGACTGCCGACCCCGCAACGCCAGATCCACCGCGTGCTGCACCGCTTCGCGTGGGACGGCGGCCCGGTGAAGATCGCGGGCACCCTCCAAGAGGGCGACGAGGTTGCCGGCTTCAAGGTGATCGACCTGCCCGGCCACGCGCCGGGCCAGATCGGGTTGTGGCGCGAGTCCGATCGCCTGGCGCTCGTGAGCGACTGCTTCTACACGCTTGAAATGTGGGGACGAAGCTGCCCACCGCACGTGCCAGGGCGGATGTTCAACTACGACACCGAGCAGGCCCAGGCGTCGATCCGCAAGCTGGCGGAGCTGGAGCCGGCGGCGGCGTGGCCGGGACACGCCAGGCCGGTTGTGTCCTCCGGCGCGGTGGGCGGTGACGTGCGCTCACAACTGCTGAAGGCCGCGGAGACGTTTTAGGAAGTGGCGCGGCGACCCGCGAGCTTGCACCCGATCGCTAAAGGACACGAGCCGCACGACCCCTCGGCAACCGGATCATGACCAAGAAGAACCGCAAGCGCGAACGGCTGAGCGCACCCACCAGCGACTACACCGACACCCAGGGCAACGTGCTGACGCTGCGCGGCTCCCTCACGCCGGGCGCGCGACGCGACTACGCCGACACGCTCGCGGGCGCGGGCGCGCGGGCGGCATCCACCCGCGAGGACGCTTGGCAGCGCGCGGTGGAGCTGCTGTTCGAGCGCCTGGCGGTGCGCTGGATCGTCTCCGGCGTGCCGATAGAGCGCCAGAAGGAGCTGCTTGCGCGGTTGCGCGTGGCAAGCACAGGGGAGCGCGCGTGGGTGCGGGACACGCTGCGCGAGCACTGCGCAGAGTGGTTTCCCGACGTGCAGGCACCGTAGCGCCTACCCCGTCAGCTCCAGCCGCGGGCCGTGTGGGTCAACGGCCGACACGAAGCGGGCGCTTTTCGGGCTGAGTACGAACTCGAGCTCCTCGCCGTCCGAGCCGCTTGCCTGCGCCCCGCCATGGGGTGTGCCCTTCAGGGTACGCACGCGCACACGGCGGCCGTCGTCCTCGACCGCGACAACGGTGCCGGCCTCGGAGCCCCCGCCGAAGTGCTTGATGCGAGCGGCGGCGCCGACGCGGGGAAGCGGTCGTGAAGGGCCGAGCATTTTGGAAGTGTGAAGCATCGCCGCATCGTGAGGAACGTGACGCCAAGGGACGGCGCGTGGCGCGGCGACTCAGCCGGTGCTCTGGCCTATTGCTTGCTCGATCAGGGCTCCCTTGGCGGTGAGCACCCAGGCGTTCGGTGCGCCGCGGGTGAGCCCGGCGCCGGTGTTCTCGATCAGCCCGAGCTTGGCGAGACGCGTCAGCAGCTTGGATATCTGACCTTGATCGCTCATGCCAGATGCCAGCCCGACATCGCGGTTGGAGGACCCCGGATGCTTGGCGACCGCCATCAGCACGCGCACCGTACGGTAGGTGAGCCGCATCGGGACGTCGCGCAACGGATCGGCCGGAGTGCTCTCGCCCCTGTCCGGCAGGTCGGGCACGGGCCGCACAAGCTGATGCCGCGCGGCCGCGGGACCCAGGTAGGGCAGCACGATCATGCTCATCAGCGGGCCGGTAAGCGAAAGCAACGACTCGCCGGCCGGATCGGTCAGGCGAGCGTGCAGTACAGACAGGACACCGCCGACAATGCCCTCAGCGGTAAGCGGCAGTAGCTCTGAGCCCGTGCCCGACTCCTCACGCCCCTGATCTACGAGCGCGATCATTTGCCCGACACCATGCCGGCGACGCTCCAGCGCACGCGGGCCGGCACCAAGCGAGCCAACCACGAGAAGCTGCCCCACCGCGCGTTCGAGATCGAGGAAGGACAACAGGCCGGTGAGCGCCAGCCTGACCCGCTCCACCCACTCGGCAGCGGGGTTGTACGCCTCCAGTGCATAGCGCGACGCGCGGGCTAGACCGTCATCGAGAGCGCCGAGGAAGCACTCTTCGCGGTCGCCGTACAGCTCATAGAACGTGCGCCGCGAAACACCCGCACGCTCGACGATGTGCGCGATCGTCACATTCACCACGCCACGCTCGGCCGAGACCTCCACCATCGCGGCCAGGATCCGTGCACGCTGGATCTCAACCATGTGCTCGGAGCCGGTTGCCTGCCGACCTTCCCTCGGGCTAACAGGCCGCTGCCCGAGCGGAGTACGCGGCCGCCTCGCACCGCGCTCGGTCAAACGTGGTGCAGGCGCCTTCTTCTCATGTGGCGCCTTTGCTCTTGTGCCCATCTCATTTCTTCTTCTTGTGGGTGGTCCCCTTGTGACCGGCTTTCTTGCTCTTCTCGTTCTTCTTGGTCTTTTTCTTGGTGGTCTTGTGCTTTACGCAACCCGTAGGGACGATCGGTGTGCTCGTGTGGATTTCCGTGCCGTTCTGCGCGACGAATGCTGTTGGCATCGCGAGCTTGGTGGTGCACAGGTTCGCTGTTGCCGCCAGTGCCGAGTACTGGCCTTGGGGCAATGTCAGTTCGAACGTGCCGACGGGGACGTCGGGAATCGTCTTGAACGTGCTGGATGTGATGTTCGTCTTCGGGTTGATGTAGGTCGAGCCGACCAAATGCACGGTCGCGCCATAGCCCTGCAGCACGATGACCAGATCAGGAAATTCTTCCCCGCCATGCGAGACGAAATATGCAGGACCGGTCAACGGGACCGGCAGCACCGGCGTGGACGCCGTCGCGTGACCCACGATCGAACCTGACGGACACGCCGCCGGGTTGGCGTTGAACGTCGCCGCGGGACACGCCTTCTGCAATGTGGGGAGCTTCGACGGTAGTTGCCTGGGCAGGTCCACCTTGACGCGGGCGATGTTCGCGTCGTACGGGCCGGCTGGATAGGTCAGTTTGACCGAGAGGCTGGCCCCGATCTTGCGTGAGGTCTTACCCGCCGTCTTTGCCGTGAGCTTCGGTTTGAACGCCAACACAGCGCAATTGGTGATCTGGAACGGCACTTTGACGGCTACCGCTGACCCTTCATTGCTGTAGAGACTCCCACCAACCTGCAGAGGACTGCAGTTCGTGGGGTTGAACGTGAAGTTCTTCCTGTCCACGATCACGTTCACATGCTGGATCTGCAATGGGATCCCGTCCAAGATCGTGGGGATCTTGTACGGACCGGTGTTGTCCGTCGTGATCGTCAACGCCGCCGTCAAGGGGTCCACTTCGATCTTCGCCCTGACGATCACCTTGCCAAGGTTGTACGGGCCAGCGACTCGCGGGGTTCACGATCGACAGGCCGTACGGTGCGCCCTCATAGCCTTCGGTGATGAACACTTCGCCACCGGTCACGGTATAGGGGTCCCCTCCAACACCGACGCTGAC
The DNA here is from genome assembly GCA_963715535.1 of uncultured Solirubrobacterales bacterium. GTDB lineage: Bacteria > Actinomycetota > Thermoleophilia > Solirubrobacterales > Solirubrobacteraceae > Palsa-744. The sequence continues at coordinate 1,469,309 of OY970251.1, forward strand.
AGTGGTGTGCCCGATCAAGCTTTCGGGACCGCATGTACCCTCATCGGCTTGTGGTTCTTTACACAACTTGACCGTGGAGAGTGTTCCCAGCAGTCCTGGGGGCATCGTTAGCTTGATTGCTTGCAGGTTCTGTGAACCATCGGGACGCGACATCGTCATCGTGAACGGGCTGAACCCACCCGCCTGAATACTCGTAGTACCAGCCGTCAAAGACGGACTAAACGGCAACGGACTCGCACACGGGGTCCCATTCGGCCCTGAGATCACATTGAACGTCGAGTTCGAATCGACTCCGTTGGTTTGCGTCCACGGTTCGATCGATGCGTTCGTCGTATACGCCCCACAGAGGTTTGGTGTGGATAGTGGCGCGCGATCCCCTCCGAAGAAGTGCAGTTCGAACGTTTCAAACGGTAGCTGGGGCGTGTTCTTGAAGGTGGACACCAGCTGGCCCGTTACAGGGTCGGGTACCACTTCTCCGGCCAGCTTGACGATCGTGCCCGAAACGGGGTCTTGCGCGACCACATATAGGGCTACCAACGACCCGAACGGGTTAGCGTCCTGCGCCGCCAAATACGCGGCCCCTTCAAGCTGGTTGGGCAACAATGGCGTCTTGATCTTGACCAGACCGACCTTCGAGGATTCCGGACAGGACGAGCCACCCGGCGTACTCAACGAGACCTGGCTTTCAGAGCAGGACTGCAAACCGTCCGCGGCCGCCGGGTTCAAACCGATACCGGCCGGCAGCGCAACTGTCGTATTCTTCACATCTGCCTCTCCCAGCCCTTCGGCGACGAGACTCACTTCCTGCGGCACATGCACAGCGACAGCCAAACCGGTCGGCGTGCTGCCAGCCTGACCGTCAGGAGTCACCTGAATAGACGGACTAAACGGCAACGCATTACAACCATCGAGACTAGGCAACGGTGTTGCTGGTCCGAACGCCGCGAAACTGCCTTTTTTCAGCCAAGAGTCGGTTTCTACCGTCGTCTGCAGCGGCCCGGTGCATGATGTCGGCAACTCCAAGAAGGGAGGCGGCCTGTGTGGCACCGTGGCGGAACATGGTCCGACTTTAGCGTACCCATCGCCTATACAGCTCCAACCACGCGCCTCATCGTGACGTGGGTCTCCCGGTACTCCCCAAAAAGTCACGCGACTTTCGAGGAATGTCGCAGTTTGCGTGATATTGCTCACTTTGACGGTCACTCCATAATCCCCTCCCGTGCGCACGGAAGTATCGAGATAAACAGGCACGCCTAGAACCAAGAAAGCAAAACGTGCAGGCTCCCCAACCGATGGCACCAAGTTGAAAAGCGGCGCCGTTACATCTTCTTCGGCTTCGCCCACAAGCGATGCTAGGACAACCTTGACATTCGCAACTCCCACGACAGTGTCGGGCTGGCATTCATTTGTAAACGCCACAATTCTGAGAAATTCGGCTGGAGTACACTGAGGAAATGGGGTCGGATTACCGATCAAACCTGGAGGCAGCTTGAAATTCAAATCCTTCGCCAACTCCGGTGCCGTCGACAAAAATTCACAAGAGTGCCCGACACAAGATGATTCGTCATAACCTCGGTTTAGCCCCAGCGTCGTCGTTAGCTGGAAAGGATGGGAACCAGCCTGCGTATCGACCACACCTCCTTCCATTTCCGGGGTCATTTCGTAGCTTTCGACCCCAAACGACGCAGACTGGGTGCCGAAAGAAATCGGGCGTCTGAACGTGGCGGGCCTGGCGTTCCCCCCGTCAGCCGTGACTTCGTTTACTTCATCGGCTCTTGCGCCCTGCTTCAGATCTACCGAAACATAGATCCGAACGTCTTCATAGGGCGCAATCGTCTTGGTAAGAGAACAACTCAGCGACGCAAGGGAACATTCGATCAGATTCCTTTCCCCTCTGCCTTGTACGTACCCCTTGATCGCAACCGCCCTCACGCCATTGGGCAGCTTGTCCGCGATATTTATTGGCGTGCCACCACCACTAAGATCGGCATCTCCCAGGTTTGCCGCCACGATCACTAGCCGGCCATCGCTACGTCCCGCACTTACTTCGTTGACAGTGACTTTTTCCTTACAACCACCACCCACCGCTCCCGTACAGTTGAGCAGGGAAACTGCTTCTATGAGTGGGACGCGTTGGCCCAGAAATCTAATCGTATAAGGTTTCGTGCCTTCTTCGTCACCGGGCCCACCGGTGACGGTTACATTCCCGGAACCATATATTCCTTCAAGGCCTTCTTGAACAACGCTGGCTTCGGCATTGAATTCGAAGAGAGCGAACTCTTGTTCTCCTTTACCGTTGACGAGTTCTCCCCGTTCGTACGCTTCCGGTTCAAAAAGAGCGAACTGTCCGCCGGTTGCGCTTACCGTTAGTTCCTGAACATCATCTTCGGCGTATCCCGACTGTAGCACCGCAGGTGCGGAATCGACGTTCAAATGCCACCAGGGCGACAACGCACTCGCGGAAGACGCACCGACAGCCGCGAGGGCCATCGTCGCGACCACGACGATACCGACGAGGGCAAAGCTCATGTGTATGGACCGCTTGATCATCGTCTTCTCCCTCAGTGCCCTGATTTACGCGTCGACTTTTTGCTTGACCTCTTGACAGCCTTCTTCTTGGCATAGCTCTTTCTCGCCTGCCGTTCGCACACAAGGCTAAGGCGCTGTCTACCCCTGTCTCGCGTGCGACACACCTTCAAAGCCCGAGCAAGCTTTTGCGCACGCGTCAACGATCGCGAACTAGTGCTAGCAAGAGACGGACTTTGACCAACGTTGCCGGCTCCGTTGAATGTCGCGCTCGGCGGCGCACCGAATACCCCCGGCTGCGGCGCCGGGGAAGCCTTGCACGAATCGCCCGTTTCGCAGGGCGGTGGCGTAATCGGTGGACTAGCTATGCACGGAACCTCAGCGCTGCATTCATGCGCGTCATAGATATCAAAAGCATTGTCGAAATCCTGAGGGAGAAGTTTCGCCTCCGTCAAAAAGAAGACGTCACTCCCATCCTTGCTCGCTTCCAAGAACGCCGATTCGCGACTCGACGTACCCGACGAAATCAAGGCCACACAACCACCCGAGCGCTGACTGAAGGTGAGACTCGATTCCTTGCAGTCACCCATCCCCGCCGGCTCATACTCATACACATCCTGAGTACCATTGACATCGCCCGGCACGAGAGCGTCATCGCTATCAAAGAACAACCTCCCATCATCAGACAGATAACGCTGGTAGGGAGTCGGGCTGGGCTGTTCGCCGTTGGGCGACCAAGCCGGGACGCTGGAAGCTATCCAGACTGTCGAGTCGAAGGCCCGGATCGTATCTGCAACGAGTCCGTTTTCATCGCTGTGGGCTTCCAATCCAATCGGACGTGCGCCTGTCGGATCGCACGATGCGCATAGCAGCCTGGCGGTTTCCGCGTCGTACAGGTAGACCTCCTCGTCGGGATGCCCGCTCAACGCGTCGTCAGTATCGTATCCAGCTAGGTTTCTGCTTGACATGAAGGCAAGCCAGACACCATCTGGTGATACGTGGTTTGTAACAAGGTCACTAACCGATGAGTCGCCGTCCCAATCGGCGCGATCTTCATAAGGAAGCGCCGCGATGAAAGCGGTTCTGCCGTCATGCCTGACGTACAGGTTGCACAACTGCGATCCTTCACCACAGCCACCCGGGCTCGCGCCGTCGGCCAGCGCGCCCGCCGCCGCGAAATAGACATAGGAGCCATCTTCGCTCGCGCCCAATACGAAACTCACGTTCGCATGCCCGCCAGGATCGACCGTGAGATCGGTCAACCTATTCCCTAGCGGCGCGTTCAGATCATATTCATAAAGATCGGGCTCACCGCTGGTCGCCGTCGAGTCCTGAGTCAACCTTTCCGCATCCAAGAAGAAAATGCGCGAATCGTCGCTGCTCGCCGTCATGAACAGCGGCCCATTCACTCCGACGTCTTCGCCCCCAGTCTGTGGAAGATCCAGCTTGGTGGTTTGCCCGTGCACAGTGTCGCGTAGGAGCAGGCCCGTGAGGCCTTCAGATGACCCATTGAAAACGACACGTGAGCCGTCTGTGGAGATCGTATGTCTAGCTGCCTGGGCGCTGGCAAGTCCTCCATCTCCAATGAGCGTCAGCCTGCTATTCCCCCACTCGTAGAGATTGCCGCTGCCATTCGTCAAATTCAAAATCACGTGGTTCAGGCTTGGCGTGCCTGCCAAGATTTCCGGACCGCAGAAATGCACTTTGCACTTACCATCGACTTCGTATCCAAAGACGGTTCCCGCCGGCAGATTGCTCGTGGTCGCCAGTGGCACGTAGCAAGCGCTCGTGCACGGCTTCCCTGGTTCTTCGCCTACGTAGTCAGTACGCAGATATGGCGTCGACCCGGTGGCTTCGGGCGAAAGCGGTGTAAAGGAGCCGAACGGCTGAAGGGCGCCCTTGGAGAGGTCTTCCGAGAAGAACCTGTACTCCAGACCGTTATTTATCACAGCATTTGTGTGACGGGTGTGAGAGGGCGTGATCACCTTTGACACCCAGCCGTCTGAGCCCCTGCCGAAGAAGACATCCAGAAAGTTGTCGGATCCTTCCGGTTCCGCTTCGGTCGGGGCTGCGGCCCAGTCGGTAAAAGCGCTACCGTCGGCCGAAGCCTCGATCGTCCCTTCGTCCACGATATGGCCGAGTTCCGCCCCTTCCTTCTGCGGCGGCGACACCATTTCCCAGCTCCGCTCGTCGGGCAACTGAGACGAGCCATTGAACACCTGCGTCACAAAGGTCTGATCGGGACCGTAGAAGGTTTCAAAGCTTCCTGGCCTGAGTTCGCTGATCGCTACCGGACGATAGTGATAGACGGTTGCGGCTTGCAGACCCTGCACGTGTTGGGATACTTCTATGTCGCCTGATCCATTACCCAACGCCGCGCCGGGTGCGGATGGCGCCTCAGACCCATATTCGGTGCTCGTGCCGTACTGGAAGAAATAGGTGACATTGGCGTTGTTCGGGTCTATTTTTGCGTCGAACGTCGCCGATTCCGCCCTCACCGCCGAGACGGAGTCCCCGTGCAACCCCACACCGGGCGTAGTAAACGTTTGATCCTGGAACGATTCCCCCGGATTGGTTCCATTGCCATTGCTGGCTTCTAGCCGATAATAGTATGTGGTGTCCGGCTGAAGCAGCCCACTCAGCGACGCCTGCACCTGTACCGGACCAGGGCCTTTGCCTTCAACCACCGGTTCCGTACAGGGCAAGATGTTCCCAAGCGCAGGGCTCGTGCCCCAATTGAATCGACACGTAGCAGTGCCCGCCTCATCCAGATCGACGGTGCCATTGAGCGTGGCGCCTTTAGGTTCGAGACCCGAAGCCACCCCGGTGGTAACGTCGGGTATCACCATATTCCCCGAGAAGACGTAGATCCCCTTTTCGGCGTCGCCTATATACACGTGGTGCGTGCTCGGATCGACAGCGACGGATGAAGCATCTGTGAAGTTACCGGCAGGCGTCCCTTCACCACTGAGCCGACCTATATGAACACCTTCCGCGTCGAACTCTTCGACCGTGTTCGGTATTCCTTTCGCTACATATATATCGCCGTCGCTACCGTCAACCGCCAAACTGGGTGGTTCGGTGTACGGACCATCCGGAGATACCAGGTTACCGATGAATTCGTACTGCCCCAGAAGAGCACCGGGCTTGAAAATGTCCACCGAATAGCCGTCGGCGACCAACACCTCACCGTTGAATGCTGAGACGGTCACGATCAGCCCGTTATTTGCTTCAAATGGTTCGCTCGGCGATATTCCCGTCAACTGTATGCCGGCGTATTCCTCTTTGCCTTTTACACCGGGCTTGAACACGTCGATCACTCCCTCCTCGGGAGCGGCCACATACACATCCCCGGAGGCCCAATCACCGAGATCGCTGGAGTTATCGACGGCTACGCCCCCCTCCCCGTCACATTCAAAGCAATCGAATTTTCCTTCTGGAGTGTCCGCCCCTTCCCAGACGTTCTGCAATTCACCCGTCTGATTGAACACCGCTATCGCCCCTTCGGGGCTACCCGCGGGATACGCGTCCCCGGCCGTGTACACCTCGGTTTCACCGGTCGAATGACCAATCGCGAGACCCTGATAGAGATAAGAAAGCCCTGGCGCCTGGGCAAACTGGGATACGAACGCCCCCGACACCGAGAACTTATCCAGCGTCGATTCACGTGTGCTCACATACAGTTCCCCTGAATCGAAAGCCATAGCCTCAACGCCAGTGAGCGGCCCCGGCAGCGGGACCGTTTCACCGTGCGGACCGGCGGACGGCACTTCCGTGATCTGCGAGAGATAGTCATGCGTAACCGCCGCCTGTGCCGATGAGCCCACCAGCGCAAGCAGTCCCACCAATAGACACGACCAAACCAATGCTCTCGAAATCAGCCGACGGGCCTTCATAGACACATCCCCTCCTCACACCAACTCGGACAAGATCCAAGGCCGCCTGTCCTCCGAAGGGAGGAGCCCTGGCAGCACGAAACCGCCCCGGGCAAAAAGCCCGCGACAGCAGAAGTACAAGCAACCGAAAGCGCGCCTACAGCGCGCGAGCACACTTCGCCGGGCACAACCCCTCGCGGGCACCGACAACCAAGCCGGCGATACCGGCCGACTGGAACGAGGTTCCGACCTGAAGCTAGCTGAGAGCCAGCCCGGCCAGAGAGAGAGAGAGAGAGAGAGACGCGTCAGCGACGCTGACGCGTCCTACTAGGACGCGTCCGTCGGCACACGGACTCTCAAGCACATGATCCCCAAATGAATGCACGCGAAATACAACTCCCTCTCAGAAGCGACCCGGTCCCTCTCCCAAGGGCCCTGCTTACGTTTCCAGTCGACCAACAAGGACCGACCCAAAAACCCGACCTTATGTTTGCCCGGCGTACCTATAACTCACCGGGTACCGAACAGTATAAGCAGCACACGTGCAATTTGTCAAGCCCCCTTCACGGCGACGTGAGCCTCCACACTCAAGCAACGCTGCCGCGCGGCAATACCCAGCGGGTGGGCTGCCCGGTTGCCTCGGCGATCCGGTCGTAGTCGGCGTCGTAGTGGAGCACTGCCAATCCGGCGCTCTCCGCGCACCCGGCAACCATCAGGTCGGGGAGAGGGACCAGGCCCATGCGATAGGAGAAATTCAGGAGATTCCTATCGAACTTCTCCCGAGATGCGACCAGCGACAGCCGACCAGAGCCAACGTAGGACAGAGCCAACCGATGAAGAGATAACGCCAGCGCAACGCCGCTTCCGCGCCGCGACCGCTACCGTGCGAGACAATGCGCCGCACAAAGATCGTCGCCACCATCGGGCCCGCCTCGCGCGAGCCCAACACGCTGCTCGCGATGGTGCGCGCGGGGATGGACGTGGCACGCCTGAACTACTCGCACGGCACGCTGGAGGAGCACGAGGAGACGGTGCGGCGCGTGCGCGACGCCGCCGGGCGCGCCGGGCGTCCCGTGGCGATCCTGCAAGACCTCCCTGGACCCAAGCTGCGCATCGGGCCACTTGCCGAGGACATCGTGGAGCTGAAGCCCGGCGACATGGTCACCTTCACCTGCGGCGAGGAGCGCGTGGGCGACGCCAAGCACATGTCGATCACCTGGCCCGGTCTGGCAGCCGCGCTCTCGCCCGAGGAGATCCTCTACCTGGCCGATGGCTCAGTGCGGTTGCGCGTGCGCGAGGTGCGCGCGGAGCAAAGCGAGGTCGACGCCGAGGTCGAGGTCGGCGGCGCGGTCGCCTCGCGCCAGGGGCTCAACATTCCCGGACCAGCCCACACGCTGCCGTCGGTGCCCGAGGAGGACCTCGAGCTGCTGCGCCACGGCGAATCGATCGGCGTCGACATGGTCGCGCTGTCGTTCGTGCGCTTCCCCTCCGACGTCGAAACCGTGCGCGAGCACACGCGTCTGCCGTTGATCGCGAAGATGGAGAAGCCGCAGGCGGTCGAGCACGCCGAGGCGATCATTCGCGCCGCCGACTGCGTGATGGTCGCGCGCGGAGACCTCGGCATCGAGATGCCGATCGAGCAGGTGCCCGCCGTGCAGAAGAAGCTGCTCGAGCAGGCCGGCTATCTCGCGCGCCCCTCGATCACCGCCACACAGATGCTCGACTCGATGGTCACCTCCTCGCGCCCCACTCGCGCCGAGGTCGCCGACGTGGCCAACGCGATCCTCGACGGCACCGACGCGGTGATGCTCTCCCAGGAGACGGCGATCGGCGCCTATCCGGTCGGAGCGGTGGAAATGATGGCCGCGGTCGCCGTGCAAGCCGAGGCGATCGCACCGTATGAGCGCTGGAACACCTCGCGTGTGCGCCGCGCCGAAGCCGACCCCGCGCACACGGTCGCCCACAGCCTGTGCCTGGCGGCGCGCGAACTGCACCTCGACGCCTTGATCGTGCCCACCCTGTCAGGACGCTCGGCGCGGCTGGTCTCCGCGCACCGTCCCACCGTGCCGATCTACGCGCTCTCACCCGGCCGTGAGACCGTGCGCCGCTGCGGGCTGATGTGGGGCGTGCAGGCAAGCTCGATCCGCCGCCACGAGACCACCGAGGAGCTGATCGCCGACTCCGCACGGCGCGTGGTCGAGCTCGGCTGGTGCGAGAAGGGCCAGCGCGTGGGCATCACCGCGGGGCTGCCGAGCGGCAAGCCGGGCACCACCAGCCTCATGCAGATCCAGATGCTGTAGCGCCCACACCAGTCTGCTCGTAAAACCGCGTCTCTTCGCGCCCCAGCTCCGTCACCGGCGCGTCGCCGTACATCCACTCGCGCGCGATCCGATGCCAGTTGTTGCTCGCGCGCAATTGCGAGAGCACCGCGAGCGTCAGCATCTCCATGCGCCGGCCAAACAGGTGCTCCGGTTGGATCGTCTGATGGCGCATCTCGCGGAAATGGCTCGAGCGCGGGTCCGAGCTCTCGATCATCACCTCTGTGGCAATCTCCGGCTTCAACGCCACCTCCTCGTCGGCGGTCGTGTACCACCAGATCGCATCCTCGATGAACGCCAGCAGGCGATCGGGGTCCACGCGCTCGGGTTCGGGCAAGAAACCCGACTCCGCCAGCAGCTTGTGCAACGTCTGCGCGTCGCCCTCCACCACCGCTCGCTGGCAGGCAAGCTCCAGCTCCACCGGCTCCCTGTCCAGACGCTTGAACAGCCCGAAGTCCAAGAACGCCACGCGACCGTCCTCCAGCAGCATGAAGTTGCCCGGGTGCGGATCGCCGGAGAACTGGCGGTGGCGATACAAACAGCCCAGGAAGAAGCGGAACACGATCTCCCCGATCCTGTCGCGCTCTGACTGCGGATAGCCCTTCAGCTCCTCAAAGCCCACCCCCTGCACGAAATCTGTGACCAGCACCCGCTCGCGCGAAAGCTCGCTCACGACCTCCGGCACCACGATGAACGGGTGGCCCCTGAAGATGCGCGCCAGCGAACGCTGGTTCTGCGCCTCAAGCTCATAGTCGAGCTCCTCGGCGATCCGCTCGCGAATCTCGGTGGTCACGCCCTTCACGTCAAGACTCGGGGTCATCCGCTTCAGCAGCCGCATGATCATGTCGAGGTTCTGCATGTCCGCGCGCACCGCACCCGCCACGCCCGGATACTGCACCTTCACGGCAACCTCGCGGCCGCCGGCCGGCGCCCCGCGACGGGAGGCGTCATCGAGTGCGTCATCGCGCAGCCTCGCCCTGTAGACCTGCCCGATCGACGCCGCGGCGATCGGCTCCTCGTCAAACTCGGCGAACACGCTTGAGATCTTCTCTTCGAGATCCTCCTCGATCACGCGCCGCATCTGCTTGAAGGACACCGTCGGCGCCGCGTCGCGCAGCTTCGCCAGCTCGCGCTGGAACTCCTCGCGGTGCTCCTCGGGCACGAGCCCCACGTCCAGGAACGACATCATCTGACCCAGCTTCATCGCCGCGCCCTTCATCGTCCCCAACACCGCCACGATCTGCTTCGCCGTCTCCAACTGGCGGCGCGCGCTCGCCTCCTGCGCGGCCTGCTCGCCGCGGGTCACGTTCGCCGCCTTGGTCCCGAACTGCTTCACCGCCTCGCTCGCCGCAAGCCTCCCCACGGTGGCCGTACGGCGCACCCTCGATGTTGGGATCTTCTCTTGCGCCACCCTTTGATTCTAGGGTTGTCCCGGCAGCTCTATGCGCGAACCCGGCACGATGTCATCCTTGCCGTCCGCCCAGCGCACCCACGCCTTCTTGCCGCCGTCATAGTCGTCGCACAGCAGAATCAGCGTCGCGGGCTCTCCCAGCGCCATGCAAGGCTCCACGCCCTCCGCGTCGAGTCCCCGCCACACGCGGATGAACGGGTTGTGCTCCCACTCCCTCGCGACGCTCGTCGCGTCGGTGTGACCCGGATACACGAGCGTCTCCCCCGGCAGCTCCATCAACGTGCCCATGATCGAGTCCCTCAAGTCCGTATAGGTGGTGTGGCCCGGCGCCCTCACACCCCCGACGCTGCCCTTGAACAGCGTGTCGCCCGTGAACACCACCGCGTCGCCCCCCTGAAAGCCGCCCGGCCCGGCGCCCGCACCGGGCCTGCCACTCGCGCCGCCCGGCTCGGAAACAAGAAAAGACAGCATCCCCGCCGTGTGCCCGGGCGTTTTCAGCGACCGCACCTCCAGCCGGCCAAACTGCAGCACCTCCCCCACCTCGATCGTGCGGAGCTTCGCGTTCTTGCCCAACGCATCGCCCATCCCCGCGAGCGGCTCGCGCTCCAGCGGATCTACCAGCACCTCGAGCTTCGGCCAGCGCCTGCGCAGCGCACCGACCTCACTCACGTGGTCGAAGTGGTGATGGGTCAACAGCACATGCGTCGGCTCAATGCGAAGGCGCTTGGCCGCGTCCACCAGTGGCGCCACCGGGCCGCCCCCATCGACAAAGAAGCCCAGGCCCCCCTCGCCGTCGGCGACGAGATATGTGTTCGACAGGAACTGCTCGTTCAGCGCACGCTCGACGATCATGCCGGCCATACTTGCACGAAGACCACCCCCGGAGGAACCATGCCCCTGATCCACACCTGCTACCGCATCGCCGACATCGAGCGCTCGATCGCCTTCTACAACGCCCTCGGCTTCGAGGAGGTCGGGCGCATCCCGATCGGCGAGGAGGCCGTCAACGTGTTCATGAACCAGCCCGGCGACGGCCACATGCCGCGCCTGGAGCTCACCTACAACTTCGGCGTGGACTCGTATGAGATCGGCACGGGCTACGGTCACATCGCGATTACCGCGTCCGATCTCGACGGGATGCTCGCGCGACTGGCGAAGCTGGGAATCCAACCCGAGAAGCCGCCTTATTCGGTACGCGAGGGCGGCTCGCGACTGTGCTTCGTCAAAGACCCCGACGGCTACCGCGTCGAGATCATCGAGCAGAGCTAGCCCGCCGACGCCGCGGTCGCTCGCTTAACCAGTTCGTATAGTGCGACACCAATGGAACTGGGGCTCGCCACCTTCGCCGACGTAGCGCCGGGTTCCTCGCCCGCGCGCGTGGCACAGCGCCTGCGCGAGCTGCTGGAGGAGATCGAGCTTGCCGACCGCCTCGGCCTCGAGGTGTTCGGCCTCGGCGAGCATCACCGGCGCGACTACGCGGTCTCGGCGCCGACGGCGATGCTCGCCGCGGCGGCCGCCCGCACCGAGAGGATCCGCCTGTCCAGCGCCGTGACCGTGCTCAGCTCGGCTGACCCGGTCACCGTCTTCGAGGAGTTCTCGACGCTCGACCTGCTCTCCGGCGGACGCGCGGAGATCATGGCGGGCCGTGGCTCGTTCACCGAGTCCTTCCCGTTGTTCGGCCTCGACCTGGAGGACTACGACGAGCTGTTCGCCGAGAAACTGGAGCTGCTGCTGGCCCTGCGCTCCTCCGAGAGCGTCACCTGGTCGGGGCGTCACCGCGCCGCACTACACGACGCCGCGGTATATCCCCGCCCACTCCAGCACCCGCTGCCCGTTTGGATCGCGGTTGGCGGCACGCCCGCATCGGTGGCACGAGCCGGGATGCTCAGGCTGCCATTGATGATCGCCATCATCGGCGGCGCGCCTGCCCGTTTCGCACCGCTAGTCGAGCTGTATCGCGAGGCGCTGCGTCGCAGCGAAGAGCGAGCGCAAGACGACGACGGCGAAACGTCTTCGCATAGCGGCGCACCCGAAGCTCAACCGACGATCGGCCAAGGCGGCCCGGCGGTCGGCATCAACTCGCACATGTACATCGCCGGGACGGCCAAGCGCGCCGCCGACGAGTTCTTCGGGCCGTACTCGCAGATGATGAATCGAATCGGTCGCGAGCGCGGCTGGCCACCGATGAGCCGCGCCCAGTTCGACGCCGGCTGCTCGCCGGAGGGCCACCTGCTCGTCGGCACACCCGAGGAGGTCGCGACAAAGATCCTCGCGCAACATGAGCTGTTCGCCCACGATCGCTTCCTCGGCCACATCAGCGTCGGCGTGCTGCCGCACGAGAAGGCGTTGCGCGCGACCGAGCTGTTTGCAACGGAGGTAGCTCCGCGCGTACGCGCCGCGCTCGGCTGGGACGACCGAGCAAGCGACATCGGCACGAGCACGACGAGCAACGGCCCACCTGCCGGCTCCACGGGCGACACCGGCAGTACCCTTCGTGTCAGCGATGACTGACACAGGCAAGATCGCCAAGAACCTGGAGCGCTTCGCGCAGGCCGTGGCCGGTCACGATCGCGAGAACCCCACGCACACCGCCTACGGGATCGGCCTCGCGCACTTCGACATGGAGCGCCTCGGCCTGGAAGAGGGCGAGGAGATCCTCCCGGGGATCACGATCCACGCCGACGGCGGTCAGAGCTCCAACTTCCGCGTGCTCTGCGACGGCCAGCACGACGAGGGCGCCGTCGAGTCGGAGGAGGAGGTCGTGGAGGCGGTTTCCACCCAGGCGCTGCCGATGATCTCGCCCGGTGCCTCGCCGCGCGAGCTCTGAGCCGCGAGGTCAGCTCAGGAAACGCTCGGTGAGGCAATGCCGGCGCGCGCGGCGATCGTCGCGACAAGCCGTTCGATCGTCGGACACTCGATCCCGTGCCGCGCGGCCGCGCGCAGCACCGAACCGGGAATCGCGTCGAGCTCGGGGGGGCGCCCAGCGGCGATGTCGCGCTGCATGGAGCTGCCGAGCGTGTCGTGTGCCGCCGTCAGCTCGCCCAGCGCATCGCCATTTGCAATCGAAGCGCCCTCGGCCTGAGCAACAGCGCAGCCCTCCTCGATCGCGCCGACCAGCTCGGCGCGCAACTCGGGGGTCGAGCGGATCTCCCCGAGCAGCTTGTCAAACGCGCTGGTGGTACACGCGAGCGCGTTGAGACGCACGAGCTTTGACCACATCGCCTGCGCCTCAGATTCGCCCACGCACGCGGGGACACCCGCGTCTGAGAGCGTGCTCGCCAGCGCCCGCATCGGCGCGCGCGCGGTCTCGTGCTTAGAGGCCATTTCCACGCGCAGGAAACGGCTCGTGTGAACCACCACGCCCGGCTCGGGACGGTCGGCCTCGACGCGAATCGTGCCGGCAACCACGGCCTCCTCGCTAAAGCGTTCCCGCAACACGGCGATGTGGTCGAGCCCGTTCAGCAACGGAAGCACCAGCGGCGGCTGCGCATGCACCCGCTCCAGCGCCTCGTGCAAGCCGGCCGCCTTGGTGGCCACCACCAGCACATCCACCGGCTCATCCAGTCGCGAGCCCACACGCGGCCGGGTGGTGAAGTCGCCCAGCAACACGCTGCTCACCTGCAGGCCGCGAGCAGAGATGGTGGCGGCGGTCTCCTCGCGCGCGAGCACAAGCACAGGCGTGCCGGCGCGCTCGAGCGCGCCCGCAACCAGGCCGCCTACGCCTCCGGGGCCGAGCACGGCGATCCTCACGACAGCGGGTCCACGAGCACGCCGGGGTTCATGATCCCGCGCGGGTCCACCGCGGCCTTTGCTCCGCGCAACGCCGCCGCGAATGGGTCGGGACGCTGGCGGTCATACCAGGGCCGGTGATCGCGCCCGACCGCGTGGTGGTGGGTGATCGTCGCGCCCTCCGCGATCAGCACATCGGAGACGGCCGTCTTGATCGCCGCCCACTGCTCGACCTCCTCGCCACGCTGTGCGGGAGCCAGCACCGTGTAATAAGGCGCCGGGCCATCGGGATACACGTGAGTGAAGCGACACGACACGCGTGCCGCCCCACTCACACCTTCGGCGGCCGCCTGCGTCGCGCCCATCACGTGCTCGTGAAAAGCGGGGAAACGCTCCCACGTGATCGCCGTCTCGAACGTCTCCGACAGCACACCCATCGCAACAAACACGTCACGCACATACGGCGCACGCAGGAACGCCTCGCGCCATGCTCCTACGCCACCTGTGTCCGCGCCGCCTCCCGCGGAGCCACCGCGCCGCTCGCCGGCGACACCACCGTGCTGCGCACAGATCGCAAGCGCGCGATCCATCTGAGAGTCGACCGGGTGATCGCACGACTCGAACCCGAGCACCAGCAGCGCGAACGAGCCGTCGCCGGCCAGCGTCAAGCGTGCCTCCGAAGGGTCGATCAGACGACAGTTGCTTGGATGAAGACCCGACTGGGAGAGAGAGCGCACACACTCCGCGCCGGCGATGAACGTGGGGAAGCGCACGCCCGCCGACGCGCGCTCGGTGGGACGCGGCTGCACGCGCACCCACGCCTCGCAGATCACCCCGAGCGTGCCCTCCGAGCCGGCCAGCATCCGATCCGGGCTCGGTCCGGCACCCGAGCCCGGCAACCGCCGCGACTCCCACACGCCAGTCGGCGTGATCGCACGCACGGACTCCACGAAATCCTCGATGTGCGTCCAGACGGTCGCGAAATGACCGGCCGCACGCGTCGCGATCCAACCTCCCAGCGTGGACAGCTCGAAGGACTGGGGGAAGTGGCGCAGGGTGAGGCCACGATCGGCGAGCTGCGCCTCGAGCACCGGACCCGTCGCGCCCCCCTGTATACGTGCCGCGCGCGACACCTCATCGACCTCGATCACCTGTTGCAGTCCCCGCAAGTCAACGGTGATCGCACCGTTGTAGGAGCCGTCCACCTCGGGCTGCACCCCGCCGACGACGCTCGTGCCGCCACCGTAGGGGATCGCAGCGACACGCTCGCCCGAGCACCACTCCAGCACGCGCTCGACATCGGTCTCATCGCGCGGACACGCCACGAAGTCCGGCGGGTGCAGGAAACGACCGCGGAAACCACGCACCACGTCCGAGTAGGACTTGCCGAGCGCGTGCGACGCGCGCGCATGCGTGTCACTCGCGCAGATCGGGGCAAGTGCGGAGGGCGCCACCACACGCGGCGCCGGCAGGGTGAGCCGGTCGAGACTCACCGGCTGCTCGACCTCCGCGGGCGGAAATCCGAGATGGGCGGCAAAACCGCCGGCGGCAGCCTGCACTTCCTCGGGCGAGAGCTGCTCGTCCTCGAACCCCCAACCCCAGTGCTTGCGGCGACGTGTGCTCACTTAGTGCGAGTGTACGGTCGCGACATCTTCACCCGCGTTGCGGCTTCGATGGCTAGCCTATAAGTGGATGGCAAGTAGAGCTGAGCCGCAGATCAACGAGATGCCGACGATCCTGGCTCGCGGGCCGTGGGAGCTCGCACAGGTGAAGACGCGCTGGCGCACAGAGCATTACGAGCCCTCCCGCGAGCTGGTTGCGGCGGCTGACGCGGAGATCGCCGCCTTGCGTGCGCGCAGCTCGCCCAGCCACGACGGCCTGGCCGGCAGACTGGTCGATTACAAGGACGGCCCACGAGGCATCGAACTCGAGATGCAGCCGCTCAGGTGGGCTTTGCGGTTGGTGGCCGGCGACGCGTCGTGCAGCGTCGCGGCGCTGTGCGTCACACGCTCGGCGGACGGGCGCTGGCTGGCGGGCAGGCGCGCCGCGTGGTTGGCCTCCTGGGCTGGGCGCTGGGCGCTGGGCGCGGGTGGCTCGGTCGATCTGGGCGAGAACCCCGCCGACACCCTGGTCAGAGAGCTGCGGGAGGAGTGGTCGGTGACCCCCGAGCGCGTGCGAGGCGAGGCATTGATACGGCTGCCACACCGGCTGGTGATGTTCGTCGGACAGGCATGGCTGGCCGAGGGCGCCGAGGTGACCCCCGACCACGAGCACGACGAATACGCGTGGTGGCCGAGCGACATCGACCAGTGGCCGGCGGAGGCCGGCGAGGGCCTGTGTCGAGTGGCGCGGTGGCTGTCGGAGTGAGCGAAGCGCAACCGACAGCCCCGGTCGAGACCTCCAAAACCCCGGTTGACCTCTCCAAGCTGGACACGGTCGCAACGACCAGTCGCATCTCCCCTGCGTTCACCCCGCTGAAGTGGACGTCGTTCTTTCACTCGTGCGTATACACGTCACTGCTGATCTGCGCGTTCGCGCTGGGTAAACCGCAGCCGGCGACGTTCGTGCTGGGATGGACGCACGGCCTGCTGTGGATCGGCATGTCGCTTGCCTGCATCGCCGCGGCGCGCATGAGAGTTGTCTCATTGCGCCTGGCGGTCGCGGTCGCGGTGCTTGGCGGGATCGGCCCCTTCTTCGGAAGCTATGAGTTCGTGCGCGCCCAAAGGGCGCAGACGAGCGAACGCGGCGACGCTCACCCTTAGCGCGCCGCGATGCGCACTCTCACTGTTAGACATCTGTGAAGACTCCCGAGCGCGAGCGCTCGGGAGCAGTTCCGCCGGGCGAGCACGCTAGAGTGACCCCAGATGGCGTCCGGCACGACGATCAATGAGACGATCGACGTCGTGACCCCTGCCGCCGGCGAGTCGGTCACCGAGGGAACAATCCTCGAATGGCATGTCAAAGTCGGCGACTTCATCAAGGTTGACGACACGATCGTGGAGATCTCCACCGACAAGGTGGATGTGGAGCTACCTTCACCCGCCAGTGGCACGGTCACTGAGATCCTGGCCGAGGAGGGGGACACCGTCGGCGTCGGGCAGGTGATCGCACGGCTGGCCGCCGGCGAGGGCCCCTCCAATGGCGAGACCCACAAAACCCCGGAGCCCGGCGGAGCAGACGGCGCGACACCGGATGGCTCAGACACGCAAGCTGTTGCCGACGGACAGCCTAGGAGCGCCGAGACCCCTCAGACGCCCGACGGTGTGCGCGTGTCTCCGGTCGCCGCACGAGTCGCCGCGACCGAGAGCGTGAATCTCGTGAACGTCGCCGGCAGCGGTCCGGGAGGACGGATCGTAAAGGCCGACGTGCTTAGCGCGGCCGCGACCGGCAACGGCACAGCGACCAATGGCTCTGCCACCACACGGTCGGGGGAGCCCGCCGGCGAGCGTCAGCCGATGAAGGGCGCGGCGGCGATGCTTGCCCGCTACATGGACGAGTCACGCTCGATCCCGACGGCCACGAGCTTCCGCACGCTGACGGTCACCGTGCTCGACGGCCGCCGGCGCGAGCTGAAGGCCGCGGGACGCAAGGTGTCCTTCACGCACCTGATTGCCTACGCGATTGCCCAGGCCGCCACCGAGATGGACACGATGACCCACCACTTCGCGGAGGTCGAGGGCAAGCCCTATCGCGTAGAGGATGGCCAGGTCAACCTCGGGCTGGCGGTGGACGTGCAGAAGAAGGACGGCACGCGCACGCTGATGGTGCCGGTGATCCGCGACGCCGGAGCGATGACCTTCGAGAGCTTTGTGGCGGCATATGACGCGCTCGTGGAGAAGGCGCGCACCAACACGCTCACCGCCGACGACCTGGTGGGCGCCAATATCACGCTCACCAATCCGGGTGGGATCGGCACCGTCGCCTCGGTCCCGAGGCTGATGAGCGGCCAGGGCACGATCGTCGCGACCGGCTCGATCGCCTACCCCGTGGGACTCGGTGCGATCGGCGAGCGCCTCGGCGCGGAGAAGGTCATGACGATGACCTCCACCTACGACCATCGCGTGATCCAAGGCGCGGAGTCCGGGCGCTTCTTGGCGCTGATCGAGGGCCGCCTGCAGGGCGAGCACGACTTCTACGAGGAGGTGTTCGCCTCCCTGGGCGCCCAGCTCGGCCCCGCGCCGAGCGTGCCGACACCCGCACCTGCCGCTGCTGTCTCAACGCCACTGCAGGCCACCGCGCCAGACGAGCAGATGCTGCAAGCCGTACAGGCGGCGAGCACACTCCTGCACCGCTTCCGCAGCCACGGACACCTCGCGGCACGTCTGGATCCGCTCGGCTCAGAGCCCGAGGGCGAGCCGCAGCTCGATCCCGAGACGGCGGGCTTGACCCCACAGGTGATGGCGCAGATCCCAGCTCGCATCCTGCGCATGTATGTGCCCGGTGAGACGCTTGCCGAGGCGTTGCCGCACCTGCGCCAGACCTACTGCGGCACGATCGCCTACGAGATCGAGCACATCTCCTCACACCGCCAGCGCGTGTGGTTGCGCGAGAAGATCGAGTCGGGCGTCTTCCGCCGGCCGCTCGGCGCCGAGCAGCGCACCGCACTGCTCAAGCGACTGGTCGAGGTGGACGCGCTCGAGCGCTTCATGCACAAGGCCTATCTCGGCCAGCACCAGTTCTCGATCGAGGGCCTGGACATGACCGTGCCGATGCTCGACGAGCTGATCCAGCTGGCGGCCGGCATCGGCGGCCAGGAGGTCGTGATCGGCATGGCTCACCGCGGACGGCTGAACGTGCTCGCGCACAACCTCGGGCGTCCCTACGACACGATCTTCGCCGAGTTCGAGGGCGCCTCGACGCTCGAGGCGGTCACGACGATTCCTCAGGGAGGCACCGGCGACGTCAAGTACCACCACGGAACCCAGGGCTCCTACGCGCTGCCAGACGGTGGCACGATCAGGGTCAACCTGGAGTCCAATCCAAGCCATCTCGAGTACGTCTCGCCAGTCGTCGAGGGCGCCACGCGCGCCGCACAGACCTCGCGCAACGGCCCCCGTGCCCACCAGGACACCAACGCGGCCGTGCCGATCGTGATCCACGGCGACGCGTCCTTCCCAGCGCAGGGCGTGGTCGCCGAGACGCTCAACCTGCAAGCGCTCGACGGCTACCAGGTGGGCGGCACGGTGCACCTGATCACGAACAACCAGATCGGCTTCACCACCGACCCCGACGACGCGCGCTCGACGCGCTGGGCCTCGGACCTGGCAAAGGGTTTCGACGTGCCGATCATCCACGTCAACGCCGACGACGTGCCGGCGTGCATGAGCGCCGTGCAACTCGCGTTCGCTTTCCGCCAGGAGTTCGGGCACGACGTGTTGATCGACCTGATCGGCTACCGGCGCTTCGGCCACAACGAGTCGGACGAGCCCGCCTACACCCAGCCGGAGATGTACGCGAAGATCAAGACCAAGAAGCGTGTGTATGAGCTGTGGGCAGAGCAACTGGTCACCGACGGGGTCGTCAGCCGCGAGGACGTCGAGCGCCTCGGCCAGGAGGTGTGGGACAACCTCACGATCCTGCATCAGCGACTGAAGGCAAAGATCGCCGCGGCCGCCGAGCAGGGCGCCGTGGACCATGGCACGGGCGAGTACCAGCTCGACCGCTCCCCGAGCCCCGACGTGGACACCGCGGTGGCCGCAGCGCGCGTGCGCGAGCTTGGACTCGAGCTGCTGCGCACGCCCGAGGAGTTCACGGTTCACACCAAGCTCGTCAAGCAGCTGGAGCGTCGCCGCGAAGCACTCCAGCAGGACGGTCACGCACCGGGCGGCGAGGCGGCCGGCGAGGAGCGCCCGCCCGCCCGCATCGACTGGGCGCACGCCGAGGCGCTGGCGTTCGCCTCGCTGCTGACAGAGGGCACGCCAGTCAGGCTCACAGGCCAGGACACCGAGCGCGGGACCTTCAGCCAGCGCCATCTGGTGCTCCACGACGCGAAGACCGGTCGCGCGTTCTGCCCGATCCAGAGCCTGCCCGAGGCGCTCGCCCCGATGGAGCTTCACAACAGCCCGCTCTCAGAGCTCGCGTGCATGGGCTTTGAGTACGGCTACAGCCAGGAGGCGCCCGAGACGCTCGTGTTGTGGGAGGCGCAGTTCGGAGACTTCGTCAACTCGGCCCAGGTGATCGTCGACCAGTTTATCTCCTCTGGGCTTGCAAAGTGGGGGCAGACCTCGCGCCTGACGCTGCTGCTGCCCCACGGCTACGAGGGCTCGGGGCCCGAGCACTCCTCGGCGCGGCTGGAGCGCTTCCTCGCGCTCGCCGCCGAGGGCAACATGCGCGTGGCGAATTTGACGACGCCGGCCCAGTACTTCCACCTGCTGCGCCGCCAAGCATTGATCGCCAAGCAGCGCCCGCTTGTGATCATGACGCCGAAGTCGCTGCTGCGCCTACCGCAGGCAAGCAATACGGTGCAGGACCTGGCCGAGGGTTCGCGCTTTGAGCCGGTGCTCGCCGAGCCGGGAGTCGTCGATGAGTCGGTCACGCGACTGGTGCTGTGCACGGGCAAGATCTACTACGACCTCGCCGGCCACTCGGAGCGCCAGGGCAACGACAGCGTCGCGATCGGCCGCGTGGAGCTGCTGTATCCGTTCCCCGAGCGCAACATCAGGGATCTGCTGGCGCGCTATCCGAGACTCAAAGAGGTCGTGTGGGCACAGGAGGAGCCGCGCAACATGGGCGCCCGTGCCCACATGTTCCCGCGCCTGATGCAGATCATGCCCGACGACATTCACTTCGGCTACGTCGGGCGCCCCGAGCGTGCCAGCCCCGGCGAGGGCTACCCGGCCTCCCACATCATCGAGCAGAGCCGCATCGTGCGCACCGCGCTCGACCTGGGTGTGCCGGTGTCGCAGTACCCGAAAAAGACGCCGGGCGAGCGCTGATGGGAAGCCTCTGGCGCCGCTTCATGATGGTCATGCGCCAGCGCAAACGCAAGCGCAAAGCTCGCGCCTAGCGACACTCGTCCCGAGCGGCTCGCGGGCCCTTCACGCCTAGCGGCCACTCGTCCGAGCGGCGCGCGGAATCTCGTTCAGCTACCTGCCACGCCAGACCGGTGGGCGCTTCTCGGTAAACGCGGTCGAGCCCTCGCGGGCGTCCTCCGAGGAGAACACCGGCTCTGAGATCGCGTTCTGGGCGTCCCACATCCGCTCGCGAGACCAGTCCCACTGCTGCTCGAGGATGCGCTTGGAGGCGATCAGCGCAAGCGGCGCGTTGACCGCGATCTCGCCTGCAAGCTTCAACGCCACCTCCACCGCCGTGCCGGGCTCGGCCAGACGATTGACGAGCCCTAGCTCGGCGGCACGCTCGGCGAGGATCGGATCGCCGGTGAGCGCCAGCTCCATCGCCAGGTGGTAGGGGATGCGGCGCGGCAGTCGCAACAACGCGCCACCGGCCGCCACCAGCGAGCGCTTGACCTCGGGGATGCCGAGCTTCGCTCCGCGCGCCGCCACGATCAGATCGCATGCGAGCGCCACCTCCAGGCCACCGGCAACGGCGAAGCCCTCGACAGCCGCGATCAGCGGCTTTGCCGGGCCGCGCCGCACGATCCCGGCGAAGCCGCGGTCGCCCGCCCACGGACGCTCGCCGCTGACGAAGGCCTTCAGGTCCATCCCCGCACAGAAGCCCTTGCCGGCGCCGGTGAGCACCCCGACGCTGAGCTCATCGTCGCCATCCAGCTCGTCGAGCGCCGCCGCGATGCCTTCGGCCAGCGCCAGGTTGACCGCGTTGCGCGCATCGGGCCGGTTGAGGGTAATCAACAGCACGTTGCTGCGCCGCTCGGTTATCAGGACATCGTCGCTCACCGCTGGGACTATGCCGCAAACAGGCGCAGCTCGGGCTCGCGGTTGCCGCGCAGCACTTCCACGTCGATCTCCACGCAGTCGATGCCGCGGGCGGCCGCGAGCACGCGCGCCTGCGGCTTGATCCACTTCGCGACCAGCACACCGCGACATGCCGCCATCGCCGGGTCCAAGCGGATGCGCCCCAGGTAGCGCGTGAGCTGCTCGACGGCCTCCATCGTGGCGATGCGCTTGATCTCAACCGCAACCCATTCGTCGGTGGGGTCGCGGCACATCAGGTCGACCGGGCCGATGTCGGTGGGCCACTCGCGGCGCACGAGGCGAAAGCCCTCGCCGCACCAGTGGGGGGCGTCGGCCAGCAGTTCCTGAAGTTCGCGCTCGAGCCCTTCCTTCTCGAGCGACGCCAGCGCGTCGACCTCGTGCTCGATGTCGTCCAGCACCTCGGCGATCGCGATCTCCAGGCGCTCGTCGTCGCGCTGCTTGCGCACCACCAGACGCGTGAGAGCCCCGTCCTCGTCGCGCTCCTCGGTGAGCACGGTGGGCGGGGTCATCCAGTTGAGCGGCTTCACATTCGGCGAGCCCCCGTCGGCCCACACCATGAACGTGCCGTCGCCCTTGCACATCAGCAGGCGCACGGCCTCGGGCAACACGGTGGTGGTGCGGCCGATATAGGTGACCTCACAGCGAGCGACGATCAAACGCACCGGCGGACGGTATCCGCTGAGGCGGACTACTTGTCGTCTTCGTGGGGCTCCACGTTCATCGCCTCGCGGAACTCGCGCATGCCCTTGCCCAGCGCGCGCGCCACTTCGGGTAGGCGCTTGGGGCCGAGCACCACCAGCGCAACGGCGCCGAGGAACAGCAGATGGACGGGACTGTCGATTCCCATTACCCGTCAGGCTAGCGCGTGTCTCGCCGCCTGGGAGAACCTCAAGGTCTTTTGGATGGCTGAGTGGGCCGGCGCGACGGGACGCGGGGCCGGCGGGAGCTGAATCGCGCCGCACGCCCGCGACGCGCGCCCGCCGTGGTGTACCGCGCGATGAGCCGCCGACGCGGCTCGTACCCTCTGAAGCGTGGCGCAGGAACCAGTGAGGCAGATCGGCCGGCCCTACCCCCCGCCGGCGGCCTCCGAGCCGTTCTGGCCGGCGCAGCTGACGATCCTCGCCGCGATCGGCCTGCAGGTCGCGCTGCCCTCGCGGCTGGTGGCCGGCCCGGTATGGCTGGTGCCGGCGCTCGAGGGCGTGCTGTTCGTGGGCATGTTCCTCGCCACACCCCGTCAGCTCGAGCACGAGCACAGGCGCCGCCGTCGCGCCGCGCTCGGCCTGACCGCGCTGGTGGGCGCGGCGAACATCTACTCGCTCGTGTCGCTCACCAACCTGCTGTTGAGCCGCAACGTGGGCAACGGCCGTCAGCTGATCGTCTCGGGCGTGCTGATCTGGATGACCAACTTCCTGATCTTCTCGCTGTGGTACTGGGAGATGGACCGCGGCGGCGCCGGCAAGCGCGCCGCCGGGCACGATGGGCCACCCGACTTCCTCTTTCCCCAGATGTCCGACGACCGCATCGAGCCGCTGGAGTGGCGACCTAAGTTCATCGACTACCTGTATGTGTCGCTGACCAACGCCACCGCGTTCTCGCCCACCGACACGATGCCGCTCACCCCGATCGCGAAGTGCACGATGGGCGTCCAGTCGCTCGTCTCGCTGGTGACTATCGGCCTTGTGGTCTCGCGAGCGGTCAACATCCTCGCCTAGACGGCTGTTGAGCGGCGCGATACTGCGTCCTCGGTCCCTCATGTGCGAAGCACACTTCGCGGGGCGGGTGGGCCTTTTCGATCTTGTCTCGCTTGCTCAACAGCCGTCTAGGAGGCTTATGGTTGCACGCCCATCCACGCGGGCGCCTATCGTGCTGAGGCCATGGACGCTTTCGTGAACGCGACGCTCGACAAAGGCGAAGCGGTGCTGCGCTTTCCCTACGACGACCAGCTGCGCAAGCTGCTGCGTGCGATCCCGGGGCGCCGTTGGGACCCCGCCGAGCGTGCGTGGATCGTGCCGCTCGATCCCGAGCGCGCGGAGGCGGTCGCGCGACTGTTCGACGGGATGTCGAGGCCGCCGACGCTCAGCGATGAGCTGACGCGCGCGCTCGCGCGCCAGCGTGTGCGCCGCGGCCACGACGAATGCGTGCTCGACGTGGCGCGGCCCGACGAGAGCTGGTGGCTCACGTTTGCCACCGACCGCGCCCCGGGGATCGTGGAAGCACTGCTGGAGCACCCCGACGCCCAGCAACTGTCGCTGCTCGGTCGCGCGCAGATCCCCCTGGACGAGCACGCAGCCAAGCTCGTGGACACGCTGCCGGCGAATGCCGGGCGCCTGCGCCTCACAGAAGACGCGGCGCACGCGCTGACCGAGGTCTCCGAGCGCCCAGCGCCCCGTCCCGGCGCGATGAGCTATGACGTGGAGCTCAAGCGCGACCGCCGCAAGGAGCACTGGCTGCTGATCGCCGCCGCGCACGCCCCGCTGGCACGCGTGCTGGCCGAGCGAGTCGGCTTGCGCGTGGCGGAGGGTCCCGGGGGAACGTTCGCGCTGGCTGCGGTCGAGCGCGACGCGCACCTGATGGCGGAGCTGCTCGACCATCTGGAGACGGCGCACATCGACCCGCGCGCACAGAGTTGGATCGCACGCGCAACCACCTGGCACGGCACCGTCGAGGTCGCGGGACCGGCCGAGGAGCCCGTGTTCCTGCTGCTCGGCGATCCCACAAAGCTGGCTCCCGAGCTGCGCGAGCGGGCCGTGAGCGCGCCCGGCGGTGTGACGGTGGCACTGACGCTCGACTCGTGGCAGGCGATCGAGGGACTGCGCAGTTTCACCAGCGCCGCCACGCGGCGTTGTGTCGCAGCGCTGAAGGACGGCCGTCCCATCCCGCCGGCGGTGCTCGAGATCTCGGGCATCCACGAGGACCCCACGTTCGTGCTGGCGCCCGGGCACGACGAGCGGCAACTCGACGCGTTCGGCAAGCTCCCCGGCGCCTCGCCCTATCGGCCGGACACTGCCAAGCGCGATCGAGCAGGACGCCCTGACGGGCGCAGGCGAGGCCCTGGAAGGGTGCGAGGCGCCGGCGCCTCGCGCGGCGAGCACGGTCGGCTTCCCGCGATCCGCGCGGACCCCTTCTGCGTGGAGGATCTCGACAGCTTTCTCGCGGAGCGCCACATCTGGATCGAGCCGGATGCGCTGGTGCTGCTGCAGGAGATCCGCGAGCAGCACGCGCAGGCCGCCGGGCTGGTGGCGCTGTCGGCGGCGACCGACGCAGAGCTCGAGGTGCCGGGTCTCGGCGGGGAGCTGAAGCCATTTCAACGCGCGGGCGTCAACTACCTGCTGGCTCAGCGCCGCGCATTTCTCGCCGACGAGCAGGGCCTCGGCAAGACGATCGAGGCACTGGCGGCGCTGGAGGCCGACAATGCCTACCCCGCGATCGTCGTGTGTCCGGCGAGCCTCAAGCTCAATTGGATGCGCGAGATCGAGCGCTGGCTGCCGGGTCGCAGCGCGCAGACGCTCACTGGCAAGGGCGGCGACACACCGATCCCCGCGGCTGACATCACCGTCGTCAACTACGACATCCTCGCCGCGCGCGGGCCGGCGCTGAGCGCGATCGCGCCACGCGCGCTCGTGCTGGACGAGTCCCACTACTGCAAGAACGCCGCTGCCAAGCGCACACAGGCGGTCGCGCGCCTGGCCGCCGCCGTGCCAAACGAAGGCCTCGTGCTCGCGCTGACGGGCACCCCCGTGATGAACCGCCCGCCCGAGCTGATCGCCCAGTTGAGGATCATCGGGCGCCTCGCGGACTTCGGCTCGGGCGCCAAGTTCGGGCAGCGCTTCCGCGGCCCCGACGCGCACGTGCGCCTGCACTGGCACCTGCGCTCACGCTGCTTCGTGCGACGGCTGAAGGCCGACGTGCTGCCACAGCTGCCGGCCAAGACCCGTGCGGTGGTGCCGGTTGAGCTCGACAACGAGCCCGAGTATCGCCTGGCCGAGACCGACGTGATCGCGTGGCTGCGCAGCCGCCCGCTCGACCTGCGCGAGCTCGACGCGAAGGTTGCCGCCGCGTTGCGGGCCGAGCGTCTGGTGCGACTCAACGCGTTGAAGTTGCTCGCGGCACGCGGCAAGCTGCACGCCGCGCTTGCGTGGATCCACGACTTCTGCAGCTCCGGGGAGCGGCTGGTCGTGTTCGCGCGCCACCGCGAGATCCAGCGTGCGGTGCTCGAGCGCTTCCCCCACGCGCTGCACATCCTCGGCGAAGACACGCACATGGCCCGAGACGCCTCGCTGAACGCCTTCCAGGAGGCGGATGCCTCCGACAACCAGCTGATCGTGTGCTCGATCGAGGTCGCCGGACAGGGCCTGACGCTCACGCAGGCCTCCAACGTCGCGTTCCTGGAGCTCGACTGGACGCCGGCCAAGCACGACCAGGCCGAGGATCGTCTTCACCGCATCGGCCAGCAGGACGCGGTCAACGCCTGGTATCTGCTGGCCGCCGGCACGATCGACGAGACGATCGCAACGCTACTGGAGCGCAAGCGCGCGGTGATCGGCGCGGTCACCGACGGGCGCGAGGAAAGCGACGAGGCGATCGTCGACGCGCTCGCGCGCGAGCTGGCCGGTGAGCCCTACCGTCGCCTGCGCGCGGTGGCGTGAGTCGGCGAAGTCTCACGCAGGATCGGCGCGGCAGGCCGCGACCCCCGACGAACGCTAGGCGGTCTGGGTCATGCGCGGCTCGAGCGCCAGCGCTTGCACGACCAGGTCGCGCACCTTGCCGCCCGCGCCCAGCTTGAGCGCCCGGTCGAACGCCTGCAGGGCGCCCTCGCGATCGACCAGCGCCAATCGCAGCCGCCCCAGGCGCTCCCATGCACCGGCATCGGTCGGTCCGCGCTCGGCGGCACGCTGGGCGGCCTCCTCGGCCAGGTCGAACTGCCCCCATGTCCTCGTAGATACGCGCAGCGAACCGGTGCGGCGCGGGCCGCTCGCCGTCTACGCGCGCCCAGTCGCGCACCGAGCGCGCCGCCGCCTCGAGGTTGCCTGCCTGCCAGAAGGCGAGCGTCATCAGCCGCAGCACGCCCACGTTGCGCGGTTCGGCGTCGCGTGCATACACCAAGCGCTGCGCGGCGAGCACATACTCGCCTTCGGCCATCGCCCGTTGCGCCGCGATCATGAAACGCTCGACACGCTCCTCGGCGGGGTCGGGCTTTGAGAAGTCCACGAACTTCATGCTGCCCGCTGGCACGGTGCGCACGCCGTGGCTGAACTTGACGCGCGCCCACTGCTGACCGCCCCCGCCTGGGATCGAGCCCTCTTGCTCCTCGCCGGAGTCGGTGAAGTAGATCCCTTCGACCGTCCCCACACCCCACTCGGGATAGGACTGGCAGCGCGCGTAGCGGTGCACCACCGAGTGGTCGGGCACGCGGCTGCCAAACGGGTCGTTGCGTTCGCGGTCGACGGCCTGCTCGCGTGCGCGCTGCTCGGCTTCATAAGCGCGCCGGCCGGCCTCTTCGCGCGCCTGACGCGCCGCGGCGGCGCTGACCTTCACGGCGCCCCGCGACACCTTCCCGCCTCGCGAGGTTTCCGCCAGGCGCATGAGATGGTCGGCGGCCTCGTTGATCGCCTTCAGGTGGCGCTCGTGCTCGAACTGCTTGCCGGCCGGGGCGATGTCGGGGTGCCAGCGCTTGGCCATCCGCCGCCGCGCCAGCTGCACGTCGCGCTTGTCAAACGGCGGCTCGATCTCCAACAGGAGTATCTGCTGTTCGATGTCGAGGATGACGCCGGGCATGACATCGATACGTTACCGAGCCGCCCGCGCGCTCGGAAGCGCTCAGTCCGGCGCATCGTGGTGTGGCATCCGGGGCGGACACCTGAAGGCGTGAACCCATGGCGGGACGCCGATCTCGCGCGCGAACCCGACCCGACGCGTCAACCTCATATCCTGCGGTGCAATGTCCTCGCAATACATCTTCACGATGCACCGTCTATCGAAGCTGCACCCGCCCGACAAGACGGTGCTCAACGACGTCACGCTCGCGTTCTATCCCGGCGCGAAGATCGGCGTGCTCGGCTACAACGGCGCGGGCAAGTCCACGCTCTTGCGGATCATGGCCGGCGTCGATCAGGATTACCGAGGCGAGGCGATGCTCGCTCCCGGCGCGAGCGTGGGGATGCTCGAGCAAGAGCCCCACCTGGACGAGTCCAAGGACGTGAAGGGCAACGTCGAAGAGGCTGTTGCTCCCACGCGCGCGCTGCTGGACCGCTTCAACGAGCTGGCGGCCAACTACTCCGATGAGACCGCCGAGGAGTTCGGCGAGATCCAGGCGAAGATCGAAGCCGCCGACGCGTGGAACCTCGACACGCAGCTGGAGTACGCGATGGACGCCCTGCGCCTACCGCCCCCCGACGCGGAGGTGGGCCCGCTGTCCGGCGGCGAGCGCCGTCGCGTGGCGCTCTGCCGCCTGTTGCTCAGCGCGCCGGACCTGCTGCTGCTGGACGAGCCCACCAACCACCTCGACGCCGAGTCGGTGGCGTGGCTGGAGCAGCACCTCACCGACTACAAGGGCGCGATCGTGGCGGTCACCCACGACCGCTACTTCCTCGACAACGTCGCCGGATGGATCCTCGAGCTCGACCGCGGCAAGGGCATTCCCTACGAGGGCAACTACTCCAGCTGGCTCGAACAGAAGCAGAAGCGCCTCGCCCAAGAAGAGCGCAGCGAAAAGGGCCGCGAGCGTACGATCGCCGCCGAGCTCGATTGGGTGCGCACCAACCCCAAGGGGCGGCGCACGAAGTCAAAGGCCCGTCTCGCCCGCTACGAGGAGCTGGTCGCCGAGGAGCGCAACGTGAAGCTCGACGAGGTCCAGATCCACATCCCCCCGGGTCCGCGCCTGGGCGCGAAGGTGCTCGTCGCCGACGCTCTGCGCAAGGGCTTCGGCGAGCGGCTGCTGATCGAGGACCTCTCCTTCGAGCTCCCCCGCGCGGGGATCGTGGGCGTGATCGGCCCCAACGGCGCCGGCAAGACCACGCTGTTTCGGATGATCACCGGCGAGGAGACCCCCGACGCGGGCAAGCTCGAGCTCGGCGACACCGTGCAGCTCGCCTACGTCGATCAGTCGCGCGACTCGCTCGACCCCAACAAGACGGTGTGGGAGGAGATCTCCGACGGACTCGACCACCTGAAGGTCGGCGACCGCGTCGTCAACTCGCGCCAGTACACCGCCGGGTTCAACTTCAAGGGCTCCGACCAGCAGGCACGCATCGGCAAGCTCTCAGGCGGAGAGCGCAACCGCGTGCACCTCGCCAAGCTGCTGCGCTCCGGGGGCAACCTGCTGCTGCTGGACGAGCCCACCAACGATCTCGACGTCAACACGCTGCGCGCGCTGGAGGAAGCGCTGCTCGCGTTCCCCGGTTGCGCCGTGGTGATCTCCCACGATCGCTGGTTTTTGGACCGCATCGCCACCCATGTGCTCGCTTTCGAGGGCGACTCACAGGTGACCTGGTTCGAGGGCAATTTCGAGGCCTACGAGGAGCATCGCCACGAACGCCTCGGCGCGGCCGCCGACCGCCCGCATCGCATCAGCTACAAGCGCCTCGTGCGCGGCTGAGCACAGCGGTTTCTCGCTTGGCGACGCCGCGGGGGCGGGGGATATATGTTCGTTTTAGAGCGATTCACAATAGTAACTACTATTTGCAGTTACTATTGTAGTAGGTCCAAAAAGTGAATATACACATCCGCTCACCCGGCCTTTCATGAGATGTGACGAGCAGGCCTCGGGCATCGTCGGCTACTGACTGGCCACACAGCCAGTTTCGCGTGCGACCGATATGCTCGCCGTGCATGGACACGGTGTTTGACCGCGACACCGCCATCAGGCGTGTGGAACGCGGCGAGGATGACGGCGGGCAAGCCGCGGGCGAGGCGCTGTTCGCTGCCGACATCGCCCCAGGCTGGCGGGCCGGACGCGGTCCGCACGGCGGCTATCTCGCCGCGATGCTCTTGCGTGCGCTCACCGCCGCCGTGGACGACCCCGAGCGCACGCCCCGCTCGCTGACGATCCACTACACCCGCGCGCCGGAGCCCGGGCCGATCGAGATTCGCGTGACCGTTGAGCGCGCGGGGCGCTCGCTGAGCACGCTGTCGGCGCGCATGGAACAAAACGGTCGCCCGACCGCGCTTGCGCTCGCCGCGTTCTCGGTGCCGTGGAGCTCACCGGAGGCCGACGAACTGCCGATGCCCGAACTTGCACCGCCCGACGTCGAGCGGCGCTCCACGCCGAAGCTGTTCAAGGGCGCCCCCGAGTTCACTCGTCATGTGATCATGCAGCCGCGCGTCGGCGCCGTACCGTTCGCCGGCAGCGGCGCCCCGATGCGGGTGGGAGGGTGGATCGGGCTGCTCGACCCCGCCCGCCCGGTGGACGCCCCCGCTCTCGCGCTGTTCTGCGACGCGTGGTTTCCGCCGTCGTTCATCGCGCTCGACTCCCCCGCGATCAGCCCCACGGTGGACCTCACGATCCACTTCCGCCGCTCCATCTCCGACTGCGAGTGCGACCCCGCGGCGCTGTGCCTCGGCGTGTTCGACACGCGCCTGCTGCACGACGGGCTGTTCGAGGAGGACGGCGTGATCTGGGCGCCCGATGGCAGTGTGCTGGCCCAATCGCGCCAGCTGGGGATCATCATGCCCACCGACAAACCCGTGCTGCAGCCTGCCGCGCTCGGTAGCGACCAGAGCGCCGCCTGAGACCAACTAGAACGACCCCTATCCCAAAAAATCCACCGACCGACTCCCTCGACTCCGATTGCAACCACCCCCACCTAAACAGGAGACACCCATGAGCGACTACACCGCGAAGAACATCAAAGACATGGAGGCGGCCTTCGGCGGCGGCTTCGTCAAGGCGCGAGCCGAGCTCGGCGTCACCTCGTTTGGCATGCAGGTCATTCAGATGCCGCCCAACTACGAGGACTACCCGCTGCACGACCACGCTGAGAGCGGCCAGGAGGAGGTCTTCCTCGCGATCGGCGGCTCTGGCTGGATCGAGATCGAGGGCGAGCGCGTCGCGCTTGACCCCGACGTGTTCGTGCGCGTCGGCCCCGAGCCCAAGCGCAAGGTGTTCTCAGGCCCCGAGGGCCTGCGCATGCTCGCGCTCGGAGCGGCTCCCGGCAAGGCTTATGAGATCAACCAGATGACTGAGCTGGAGGGAGCCAGTCCTCCGCTGTCGGCGTTGGACGGCACGAGCAACTGAGCAGCTCGCCGCCCTGGCCGCGTCGCGCCGACGGTCTAACGGCCCGTCGCGCGACGCGGACACGGGCGGTCGAATAATCAAGCCATCGCCGGCTGACGCCAGTCGCCGCCGAAAATCAGCGCGCGAACGAGGTCTCGGCGTCGAGCCTGAGCGCGGCCGCGGCGATCAACGCCGCCGCCGCGTGCACGTCGTCCAGCTGCATCAGCTCCACGGGCGAGTGCATGTAGCGCAGCGGGATCGACACCAGCGCGGTGGGCACCCCGCCGCGGCTGAGGTGCACCGCGTCGGCATCTGTGCCCGTGTTGCGCCCGATCGCCTCTACGGTGAAGGCGATCTTCTCTTTCTCGGCCGTGTCGTATAGAAGCTCCGAGAGGCGCGGGTTGAGCGTCGAGCCTCTGCTTAGCACCGGGCCCGAGCCGAGCTCGTGCTTGCCGGACTCCTTGACGTCGATCCCGGGCGCATCGGTGGCGTGGGTGACGTCAACCACGATCGCCGCGTCGGGCTCCAGCGAGAAGGCGCTCGTGCGCGAGCCGCCAAACGTGGTCTCCTCCTGGGCGGCGGCCACCGCCACCAGCTCCCAGCCGCTCGCGCCGCCGGCCTCGGCCACCAGCCGCGCGACCTCCAGCGCCACAAACGAGCCGAGCCGGTTGTCGAGCGCGCGTGAGGCGATGCGCCCATTGGGCAGCTCCAGCGGATCGCCGTCGATCACGGCCACGTCGCCGACGCGTACCAGCTCGCGTGCTTGCGCGCCGTCCTTGGCGCCGATGTCGATGTGCAGCTCGCGCACCTCAGCCACCTTCTTGCGCTCCTCATCGCGCAGCAGGTGGATCGGCTTCTTGCCGATCACGCCCGGGATCTCCCCGTCGCGCGTGGCGAGCACCACGCGCTGGCCGACGAGGATCTGCGCGTCCCAGCCGCCGACCTCGCGAAACCACAGGTAGCCCTCGTCGTCGATGTGGGTCACGATCAAGCCGATCTCGTCGATGTGGCCCATCACGACCAGTCGCCGCGGGCGCCCGCCACCCGACTCATCCCCTTGATGTGCATCGGTGAGCGCCTCGCTCTCGCGGGCGGGGACCCTCGCCGAGGGCGTGCCCACGACATCGGTCTGCACCTGCGCCCCGAACCCCTGGGCCGCCGTGCTCCACACCGCAGCCGGCGCGGTCTCATAGCCCGAGGGCCCGCGTGCAGCCAGCAGGTCGCGCAGTGTTTGCGTGAAATCGCTCATGGGGCCATCCTCGCGGATTGGGTCGCGCAGACGCCGCTCACGCTGCGAGCAACTGTCGCAGCACGTACTGCAGGATGCCACCGTGGCGGAAGTAGTCGGCCTCCTTGGGCGTGTCGATGCGCACCGTCGCCTCGAACTCGACCTCGCCCACTCGCACCGTGCACGTCTTCGGCAGCTCGCCCGCGTTCAGCGGCTCGGCAAACCCACCGATGGCGATGACGCTCGTGGGCGTCGAACCCCAGCGACTTTGCCGACTCGCCTTCGGGGAATTGCAACGGCAGCACACCCATGCCGATCAGGTTGGAGCGGTGGATGCGCTCGAAGCTCTCAGCGATCACCGCGCGCACACCGAGCAGCTTGGTGCCCTTCGCGGCCCAGTCGCGCGAGGAGCCGGAGCCGTACTCCTTGCCGCCGAGCACCACCAGCGGCACGCCTTCCTGCGCGTAGCGCATCGCGGCGTCGTAGATCGACATCTGCTCGCCGTCCGGCGCCGTCGGAGCCGCGGGAGGTGAATGGTCACGCCGCCCTCGGTGCCGGGCGCGAGCTGATTGCGTAGGCGAATGTTGGCGAACGTGCCGCGCATCATCACCTCGTGGTTGCCGCGCCGCGAGCCGTAGGAGTTGAAGTCGCGCGGCGTCACCCCGTGCTCCTGCAGATACGCGCCGGCGGGGCCGTCGCGCTTGATCGAGCCGGCGGGCGAGATGTGGTCGGTGGTGACGCTGTCGCCGAGCAGCGCGAGCACGCGCGCGCCGTCGATGTCCGTGAGCGGCTCGGGCTGTGCGGGCATGCCGTCGAAGTAGGGCGGCAAGCGCACATAGGTGGAGTCCGGCTCCCAGGCGAAACGGTCTCCCTCGGGCACTTGAAGCGTGTTCCAGCGCTCGTCACCGGCGAACACCTCGCCGTAGCTCGAGCGGAACATGTCGGAGTGGATCGCCTGCTCGATCGTCTGCGCGACCTCGTGCTCGGAGGGCCAGATGTCGCGCAGATACACGTCCTGTCCTTGCTCGTCCTGGCCGAGCGGCTCGCCGACGATGTCGATGTCCATCGTGCCGGCCAGCGCGTAGGCCACAACCAGCGGCGGCGAGGCTAGGTAGTTCATCTTCACGTCGGGGTTGATGCGACCCTCGAAGTTGCGGTTGCCCGAGAGCACCGACACGACCGCCAGGTCGCCCTCTCCCACGGCCTTTGACACCTCCTCGGGCAATGGGCCGGAGTTGCCGATGCAGGTGGTGCAGCCGTAGCCGACGAGGTCGAAGCCGAGTTGCTCCAGCGACTCGGTGAGACCGGCCTTGTCGAGGTATTCGGTGACGACCTTCGAGCCGGGCGCGAGCGAGGTCTTCACCCACGGCTTGCTCTGCAGCCCACGCGCGAGCGCGTTGCGGGCAAGGATGCCGGCGCCGACCATCACCGACGGGTTGGAGGTGTTGGTGCAGCTGGTGATCGCGGCGATCACGACGTGGCCGTGGTCGAGCTGCGTAGCGGTGCCGTCGGCGAGCGTCACGTCCACCGCCGTCGGTGAGGCGGTGGCGGTGAGGCCCGGAGCCCACTCTGCCCGCCGTTTGCCTGCGAGCTGGGGCTGTGAGCGGCGCCCGGGGCATCGCGCGCCCTGCGCGGGCCCTGGGGCGCTGACCGCCGGTGGGATCGCTGGAGGGAAAGCTCTCCGCGGAGGCCTCGTCGGAGTCGTCGTAGTCGGGCACGAGCCCGTCAATGACTCGCCAAACGCCTGCTTGGCATCCGTGAGCGACACGCGGTCCTGCGGGCGCTTGGGCCCGGCGATGCTCGGCACCACTTCGCCCAGGTCCAGCTCGATCAGATCGGAGAAGGTGGGCTCCTCGGAGTGCTCGTCGTGCCACATGCCCTGCTCGCGCGCATAGGCCTCGACCAGCTCGATACGCTCGCGCGAGCGCCCCGAGAGCTCCAGGTAGCGCAGCGTCTCGGCGTCGATCGGGAAGATCGCGCAGGTGGAGCCGAACTCGGGCGACATGTTGCCGATCGTGGCCCTGTCGGCGAGCGGCAGGGTGGCAAGACCCGCGCCGTAGAACTCGACGAACATGCCCACCACGCCGCGCTCGCGCAGCATCTCGGTGACGGTGAGCACGAGGTCGGTGGCGGTTGCGCCCTCCGGTAGCGCGCCGTGCAGCTTGAAGCCGAGCACGCGCGGGATCAGCATCGGCATCGGCTGGCCGAGCATCGCGGCCTCGGCCTCGATCCCCCCCACTCCCCAGCCGAGCACGCCCAGCCCGTTGACCATCGTGGTGTGCGAGTCGGTGCCGACGAGCGTGTCGGGGTAGGCCTGCACCGGGCATCGCAAGGCGCGATGCCCCGCGCGCGCGGGAGGCACTTCCTGCCCACCTCCCTCGCTGCCGCTCGCTCCGTGGAGAACACGACGCGCGCCAGATACTCGAGGTTGACCTGGTGCACGATCCCGGTGTCGGGCGGCACTACCGCGAAGTCGTCGAAGGCGCCCTGGCCCCAGCGCAGGAACGAGTAGCGCTCCTGGTTGCGCTCGAACTCGCGCTCGGCGTTGAAGCTGAAAGCGTCGCGCGTGCCGAAGGCGTCGACCTGCACGGAGTGGTCGATCACCAGCTCGGCCGGCACGAGCGGGTTGATCTTGGCAGGGTCGCCACCCATCGCGGCCATCGCGTCGCGCATCGCGGCGAGGTCCACGACGGCCGGCACGCCGGTGAAGTCCTGCATCGAGCACGCGCGCCGGGGTGAAGGCGATCTCCTTGCTCGGCTGCGCCTTGGCGTCCCAGGATGCAAGCGCCTCGATGTCGGCGGCCGAGACCGACCCGTTGCCCTCGGTGCGCAGCAGGTTCTCGAGCAGCACCTTCAGCGAGAACGGCAGGCGCGCCACGTCGAAGCGCTGCTGGAGCGCGTCGAGGCGGAAGATCTCGTACTCGCGCCCTGCGACATTGAGCGCGTGCTTTGCGCCAAAGCTGTTCTCCGACGTCGAGCTCAACGCCGATCGGGCCGGGGCTCGCTAGGGCGCACGGGAGATGGCGCCGGTGACGTTGCCCTTGCCGTCGCGCTTGCCCTGCAGGAGCGCCGCGTCGCATACCTCCAGCAGTTCCGTCTCGGTCATCGGCGCGCGCCATTCGGCGACGCCCATCGACGCGGACACACCGCGCGAGCCGTCGGGGAAGGGCACCCTGCGCATGCGCGCCGAGCGCACGTCCGGCGGCGGCCACCGCGCTTTTGCAGGTCGGCGTTGGGGAGGATCACGACGAACTCGTCGCCGCCGTAGCGCGCGACACGGTCGAACGCGCGGAACTCGCCCATCAGCGCCTGGGCTACCTGGCGCAGGATCGAATCGCCCGACCTGGTGGCCGTAGCGGTCGTTGACGAGCTTGAAGTCGTCGAGATCCACGATCACGCACGACAAGCTGTCCGCCGGAGCGCTGCGCGCGGCCGATCTCCTCGTGCAAACGGCGGCGCATCGCGCGATGGTTGAGACAGCCGGCGACCGAGTCGGTGCCCGCCTCGGCGCGCGCGCGCACGAGCGCGAGCACGGTGCGATGCCTGGTCGATGAGCGTCGCGGCCTGCTCGATTGCATGCTCGTCATGAGGGCGCGGCCTCGCGCCTGAGCGAGCACGACGACCGCCTCGACCTGGCCTCCGAGCGACAGCGGCGCGAGCAGTGCGCAGCCGAGCGGCCCCGCTCGCGGGCGGTGCGGTGAGCGACAGTCGCGGAATGCTGGCGGTCAGCTCGCGCGGGCCGACCGCCAGGAAGCTGCGTCCGGTGCTCGCCACCCAGCTGACGCCGGGTGGGCGCTCCTGGAGGGGCTGCAGATAGCTGAGCCGCGCGTCGCCATTGAGCACGTACACGACCACCGACTCGTCCTCGCCGGTGGAGGCGAGATGGTGGATGTGGACCTCGCTCGGCGCCCATCGCCGAGATCAGCTCGCGGGCGAGCGCGTCGAACACCGTGTCGTTGTGCTGGCGGTGTCGGCCAGCGACGTCAGGCGGCGCACCCCGGCCAGGACCGCGGTGACGTCGACCTCGTGCTCGGCTCCAGCAGCCTGCTGAGGCGCACCGGCTCTGCGCGCCCAGTTGTCTGTGGAGGCGGTGCTCATGCACCCAATCTAGCGAGCTACCGCGACGGTTTGTGAAGAACCTGGCGGCGGTGGCGCCGATGGCGTGCCTTTCGGTGCTTGCGCGGACAACCCGCCACAGCGACCTTGTGTTCTGCTTGATGACCTTGCCGTTCTGGGCGGTGATCGTGGTCGGCATCTCCAGCCGGCCCTTGCAGAGCTTGCCGTTCGCGGCTGGACCGAGTTCTTGCCGGTGGGCAGCCTTGCTTCGAAGCTCGAGACCGGCACGTCGGGGAGCGTGGCGAAGTTGGAGGTCGTGACGCCCTTGAGAGATGTTGGTGTTGCCGACGAGGATGACGCGTCACGCCGTCGCCCTGAGCACGAGGTCGAGGTCGGGGAACGCTGCGCCTCCGTGCGATACGAAGAGTCGCGGTAGCCGGTCAGCTTGTCTGGAAGCACGGGCGTCGCGACGGTGGCGTTCGCCGACCTGCGAGAGCTGCGGGCAGTCGGAGGGACTGGCGTTGAACGTCGCTTCCGGACAGGCGTTGTTGAGCGTGCTCGTAGGCGCACCGGCAGGATCTTGCGGCAGCGTCACGCAGCACCGACTTGACGTTGGCCTGCGTGCCCGCGGGATAGGCTCACTTTCACAATCAGCGATCGCGCCGTTCGCGCGCGAGGTTTTCGCGTTGGAGGAGGCCGTGAGCTTCGGCGTGAACGCGAGCGCGCTGCAACCCGTGGCTTGGAATGGAGTGGGGAGCGGACTGGGTCGTGCCGAAGGTGGAAGTGAGCGTGGTGTTCGGTGTTCAAGGCGCGCAGTTGGTGGGGTTGATCGTGAAGTTCGGGCGGTTGACGTTACGGTGAGCGTTTTCAGGCGCAGCGGCACGCCGCCGACGATCGTTGGCAGCTGGCTGGAGACGATGATCCGAGCGGTGAATGGTTCGACGCGATGGTGGCGCGCGTGACGATCTTGCCGTAGTCGAACGGACCGACTTTTTCAGCCGGCACGACTACCGACAGGCCATAGGGGGCGCCTGCCGTAGGGACCTGTCAGGTAGACCGTGCCGGACAGTGAGAGGGGAGCCGGGCCAGAGCCGACGGTGACCGCGCGTGCCGATCTGACTCGCGGCGGTGCATTCGCCGCGCGACGCCTGCGGTTCGCCGCAGAGCGTGACCGCGGGATCTTGCCGACGCAGGCCCGGGGGCAGCGTGGTGGTGAGCTTGGAGAGGTATTGCTGGCCGTCGGCGCGCGCGAGGCCGAGAGTGAAGCTTGTGGCCGCGCCGCCGGTCGTGGGCTTGGTAGCGGCGCTCTGGGCGAGTGACGAACGGCAGCGGCGACGGGACACGCGCCGCCTTTGCCGTCGAAGTCGATCGGGAACGACATGAACGGTTCTGCAGCAGGATTGCCGCTGTAGGGGGTCAGGCTCGAGTTGGTGGTGGCGGCGCCACACACGAGCGGGTTGGCAAGCGGCGTGTGGGTCCGTTGAACGTGAGGATGAAGTCGCTGAAGGGGACCTGGGGGTTTTCGAGCACGGCTGTTGTCAGCCGGCCGGTGCCGGCGTTGGCGCTGACTTTGCCTTCAAGGCGCACGGACACGCCATAGGCAGGGGCCTCGGCGTCGATGAAGATGCGGTACTCCTTGCCAGATTCGGGATTGGTGCTTTCGGGCGACCGACATAGACCTTGCCCGTCAGCGATCCGGGTGGGAGGTCGGGCGTTTCGATTGTGGTCGTGCCGACCTGCGAGCCGGACGGACAGCTCACGGGATTGGTGGTGCCCTTGCCGAACTCGGCGTTTGTGCACGCTTCAAGGCCACTGGCGGCAGCGGGGTTGAGCGTCATCCCTTCGGGCAGCGAGACGTGTGCGTCGCGAAGCATCGAGGAGTCGATGCTTTCGGGTGCGGTGTTCTGCGGGACTTCCACTTTGACGGTGGCGCCGTCGGGCTCGTCCGATTGCGTGGTGGCGGGCTCCACTTTGACGGTGGGCGCGAACGGCACCTTGTTACAGCCGCTGGCGCCCACCGGGGTGGTAAAGGATTTTGCTTCGCGCTGGCCTCCGTAGGATTCCACTTCCAGCTTGGTCGTCTGCGGACCGAGACAGGTGCTTGGCATCGTGATGAAGGGCAGAGTTCCACCGGCGCCGAGCGTTTTGCCGAAGAAGATCAAACGCGAATCGACGAGTTCGGGGGTGGTGGGGATTTCTTTGATCGTGAAGAACTCGTGGTAGTCCCCAGCCCAATCGATGCCGCCGACGATGTGCACGACCGTGTTGAAGATCGCCACCTTGAAGTCCGCTTCCAGTGGCGTGCCAGTCGGTGGTTCCATGTTGTAGACGCCAGCGTTTGTGAGTGGGGGGCCGATTGTTGCGCCCACAGGCTGGCCCAGCAGCGAGACCAGGTTAAGGTGAGCGGTGAGTTGCACTTCGCCGACCTGGGTGTCGGCCGGGCAACCGGAGGAACTTTCCAGTTCGGCGATCTTGCAGCGGGGGGTCGCGTAGGGGTTGACGCTGAGGCCGGCGGGGAGGTCGACTCGGACTTCCTTGACGTTGCCTTCGGGCGCTTCGAAGCCGGCGGCTCCACTCGTTTTGAACCTAAAGTCGGTGATGCCGTAGTTGGGGTGTCCGGCAGCCTGAGTGTGGTACTTGTCCGGGGTTTCAGCCGTGCAGGGTGCTGCTTCGGTGTTTTCGGTGCAGGTACCGGCTTCCCACTTGGTGACGCCGAAGGCCCCAAAGGCTGTCGGCGCCAAGAGTGCCGCCACAGCGCACACGAGCACCCCCACCAGCCATATCCGTGTGTTGAACCGCATGGCGTCCTCCCTCTGGGCGTCTAACCGACCGCCATTGCACTGACATTGCAAATCCACCGTGATGCGAAGTCAGTGCATCTATACCCGCATCGATGCGGGCCAATCAGGAAAGGCGGCCGTCAGGCACTACGGTGGTTCACGGGCGAGCCGGCCGCCCGTGAACCACCACCCCGCTGCGAATGCTCTATTTGAAGCGGACCGTGGTGTACTCGGTTGAGCTTTTCTTGCCTTTGGCCTTTGGCACGAAGCCGATGCGCACACGCACTACGATCGGCCGGGTGCCGGTTGTGAGCGGCACTTCGACAATCACGTTCTTTGCTTTGCCCGGGATAGTTGTAGACGGTTTTGAGGTTTGCGCCGCCGCCGCTGACGCGCCCGGCTTCCGGCACCTTGACCGTGACGACCGCCTTGTTGCCCTTGGTCTTGCTCGATACGACCGTCACCGGACATGCTGCCACCGCGATGGCGGTGTTCTGTTTGAACACCTTGCCGTTCTGAGCGGTGATCGTGGTGGGCATCACAAGCGACTGCTTGCAGATGTTGCCGATCGCCGTCACCGCCGAGTTGGGGCCGGAGGGCAGGTTCAATTCAAAGCCCGTGAACGGGACGTCGGGGTTGGAGGCGAAGTTGGTCGTGGTGACGCCGTTTTTGATGTTGGTGTTGCCGACCAGGATCACCGTCACCCCGTCGCCTTTGAGCACGAGGTCCACATCGGGGAACGCTGCGCCGCCGTGCGATACGTAGTAGGCGGGCCCGCTCAGCTGACCAGGGAGCACCGGTGTTTTTACCCTTGCGGTGCCGATCGTCGAGTTGGACGGACAGTTGCCGGGATTAGCGTTGAAAACCGCCGCCGTGCAGGCGTTTTTCAGAGTGCTCAACCGTGAGGGCAACTGCTTGGGCAGCGTCACAAGCACCGACTTGAAGTTGGCCTGAGAGGTGCTCGGGACGTTGACATTGGTGACAAGCGCCGCGCCGTTGGCTCGCGAGGTTTTGGCGTTCGAGGAAGCCCCGAATTTGGGAGCGAACGTCAAACCTGAGCAGTTGCTCGCCTGGAAGGGCGTCGAGAGGGCCTGAGTCGCCCCGAAGCTCGACGTCGAGCGTGGTAACTGGTGCTCATCGCCGCGCAGTTGGTCGGGTTGACCAGGAAGCCCTGCCGGTTGATCGCGAGGCTCAGCGTTTTCAAGCGCAGCGGTATGCCTTTGTAGATCGTGGGGACTTCGCTTGAGACCGTGACCTGGGCGGTGTAGGGGTTGACTTCGATCTTGCTGCGCACGATCACGTTGCCGAGATTGAACGGACCGATCGCGGAGTCGATTACCGTTGTCATGCCATAGGGGGCTCCGTTGGTCGGGCCCGTGAGGTACACCGGACCGGAGAACTGCACTGGCGCGCTGCCGGAGCCGACCGTCGTGGTAGCCGTGCCGATCTGGCTTTCAGATGAGCAGGTGCCAAGCGAGGCCTGCGGTTCTGGGCACTGCGGCACCGAGGCGATCTTGCCGACCAAGCCGATCGGCAGGGCGGTCGTTACATGCGAGAGGTACTGCTGCCCATCGGCGCGCGCCAGGTTGAACGTGAAGCTCGTGGGAGCCGCGCCCGTGCTGGGCTGTGAGGCTGTGCTCTGCGATAGCGAGAAGGGCAGCGGTGAGGCGCACGCGCCGCCGGAGCCATTGCTGTCCACGAGGAACGTCGAGAACGGCGACTGGGTTGCAGTGCCCGTGTAGGGGGTGAGGCTGGTTTCGACCGTGGCCGCGCCGCAGGACAGCGGGTTGGCGATCGGCGCCAGCGCGCCTTCTTTGAAGACGATCTTCACATTGCTGAACGGCTGTTCTGGGTTGTCGAGGAACTTCGCGGTCACGCGGCCCGTCGATTCGTTGGTTTCGACGGTGCCCTGCAGGCGCACGGAAACTCCATACCTTTCCGTTTCGGCCTCGAGATAGACCGTGTATGGCGATTTGGTGATTGGTTCGGTGCCGCCCAGGAACATGTGACCCTTGAGCGGTTCGTTTTCGGGAAGATCCGGAACCTTGAGGGTGACTGTGCCGAGCCTCGATTCGGGCGGACAGGTGACGGGGTTGCGCGTTCCGATCCCGATCTGCGCTGCCGAGCAGGTCTTTAGGCCCGTGGCGGCCGACGGATTGAGCGTCATGCCTTCGGGCAGCGTGATCGTGGCGTTCTTCAGCTGCGAGGAGTCGAGTTCCGTCGGCAGCGGGCTGTGGGGCACCGCCAGTTCGGTTGTGATGCCGTCGGGCTGGTCGGACTGCGTCGTGGCGGGCTTGACCGTGAAGGTCGGCTTGAAAGGCACAGCGAGCGGCCCCGTCACTAGACAGTTTTCGGTGCCTACGAGGGTTGTGTATGGACGTTCGGTTTTTTGACCAGCTTCGGAATCGAGCGTAACGGTGCTGGTGGTTGCGGGACCTGGAAGAGCGCAACTGCTTGGGTTTGTGATGAACCCACCACGTTCTTGATCGCCAATATTGCCTTTGAGGATCAGTATCGATGAGACCAGCGGAAGTTCTGGTGAGATGTTTATTTCGTAGTAGTCGTGATAGTCACCGGCCCATTCCACGTGGCCTTCGATCAGCGTGTGCGCGTAAACCCCCGGATGCCCAACTTTTTCGAGACTGAGCGCGACGCCAAACAGAGACGCAACGCCCTTGGGCTGGACGACGTTGTAGACCATGCCTTCAAGCGATACATCCTCATAAACGTTAGGTGCTACCAGTGCCGCCACGACGACCTTGTTCGTGCCAATAGCGGTGTCCGACTTGCAGGTAGGAGCTAGGAACACTCCTTTCGACACTTCGGTGCCAAATTCCGCCATCGAGCACAGTGGCACAGCGGTGGGATTTGTGCTAACCCCTGGGCCGACATCCGTGCGGACGTGCGTCACTGGACCCGCCCCAGTGAGGAGACCAGACGGCACTTCATTTGGAAATGTGCCTTCCGTATCGAGCTTGAAGGCCGTAATCCCGTATGGCGGGTGTCCGGCAGCCTGCGTGTAGCCAGCGGCCTTCGATTCCGCCAAGTTCGGTTCCTTGGGGTAGAAGTACGTGGGCGCGACTTCTTCTTCGACGCAGGATTCGTGCCCTTCGATGCAGTTCGCCGCAACGAACTTTTCCACGCCGAAGCCGGCTGCCTGAGCCGCAGGCGCCGCGAGCGCCATCGCCGTACATGCGATCGTGGCCGCGCAAGCAACCATCCCTAGAAGCCAAACGCGAACCTTGAACCCCATGTCGTCCTCCTCGTGAGACGAATCAACCAAGTACTTGTTGTGTAGTGACCAGTCTATAAAGACAACACTCGTCTACCCGGAACGATGCGGTCTCAGTCTCAATCGCCCGTAAGAAGTCGGTAGATGGCCGCAATACCGGCCCGCGCGCAAGCCGCGGCCCGAGCGCATAGGCTGCGCGCCATGCGGTGGCTGGTGGATGGCATGAACGTGATCGGCACGAGACCCGATGGCTGGTGGAAGGACCGCCATGAGGCGATGGTGCGCCTGGTGGGCCAGTTGGAGCTGTGGGCGGCCTCCGGCGGCGAGGACGTGACGGTCGTGTTCGAGCAGCCCCCGAGGCCGCCAATCCGCTCGAGCGTGATCGAGGTCAAGCATGCCCCGCGCCCGCGACGCGATTCGGCCGACGATGAGATCGTGCGGTTGCTGAAGGCGGAGGCCGAGCCTGGCCTGGTGCGCGTGGTGACCTCCGACCATTGGCTCTCAGACCGCGTGCACGTGGAGGGCGCGAGCGTCGAGCCCTCGGAGTGGTTTCGGAGGCAGATCGAAGCGGAGTAGCGAGACTCTCGACCCACCTGGCCTCGACGGGCTGGAATCGGCGCCGAGCGCGGCAGGGCGCTCAGACCACCGGCGGCGGGTGCCCTTCGGCGCCGGCCAAGAGCTCGGGATCCCACTCGCACACCAGGCACGCGTGGCGAAAGGCCGAGCGGGCAAACTCAAGCGCGTAGGCGTGCGGGTCTGAGGCCGCGCACGCGTCATCCCAGTCGAGCACGTACTCGCCGAGCCCTCCCTCCCAGCGCGCGGCGGCGGGTGAGAGCTCCGCGTCGGTGAAGCCGTCGGGCGCGGGATGGGCATAGGCGTAGAACGCGGGCTTCTCATAGCGCGCGTCGCCCGGCCACCAGCCGACGGCGACCTCCTGGGCGTTCATCGCATTGCGCATGATGAAGTCCTCGGACGGCGGGTCTGCGGGCTCCCCGGAGAACAGGTTGACGGCGAGGTCGAACGATCCCCACCATGCGTTTACGGGCGTGGAGCGCCCGCGGTAGGGCGCACGGAACTCGGCAAGCACGAGCGCGACACGAGTGACGACGGCGAAGTAGCGCTCGACCTGGGCGTGGTCGTAGCGGGTGTGCTGCTCGTCCTCGTCGAGCGGCACGCTCCAGGAGACCTCCTGCGGCGTGGGATCGATCTCCACGGCCCCGACGAGCGTGCGCACCTCGGCCAGCAGCTCGCGTGTGACCTCGCCTACCGAGCGGTCGGGACCGAGCGCCACGCGCAGCACACGCCCGTCGCTGTGCTCGGCGAGCGCCTCATGCGTATGTAGATCGAGCGCCGCGACAAATGCCCCCGAGCCGTCGGGGGCATGCAACGGCTGTGTCTCCCAACCGCGGGCGCTCAGTCGCAGCGCCGCGTGCTGGAGCTGGGGCTCGGGCGGTGCGAGCGCTACCGCCAGCTTGCCGAGCACCTGCGTGTGCGCGTGCAGGGTGTCGCAGGTATCAGCCCAGTCGGCATAAGGGAGCGAAGGCCAAGCCAGGGACATGAGCGTACGCTACACCCGACCGGCATATGAGAGCAAGCGACCAACCGCCCACCGTGCCCGCCGAGTTTCCCCTGCCGGGAGGGCAGGCGGACGCGCAACTCACACTGCACCCGCTGCTGTGTGCGGAAATCTCGGCGCCGCCCAATTGGTTTGTGCGCAAGCCCGGACCCGTCGAGGCGCTGAAGGCATTCGGCGTGGGCGTGCCCGCGAGCGACTTGATCCCGATCCCGATCCCGGCGTACCTGCTCGAGCACCCGAGCGCGGGACCGGTGCTCGTGGACACCGGCATGCACGAGTCGGTCATACAGGGAGGCGGTCGCGAGCGTGCCCGCAATCTCGGTCCGATCGGCCGGCTGATGTCGCGCCGCTTGAGCGTGCCCCCCGAGCGAACAGCCGCCGCGCAGTTGCGAGCACACGGGCTGCAGCCCGCCGATATCCGGCTGATCGTGATGACGCACCTGCACTACGATCACGCGAGCGCGCTGCGTGACTTCCCTAACGCGACCGTGCTCGTGGACGAGCGCGAGTGGGCGGCGGCGTGGGCGCGAGACGCATTGCTGAATGGCTACTCCAAGGCTCAGCTGGACCCGCGCCCGCGCTACCGCACGATCGACTTCACGGCGCCGCCGAGCGTCGCGAGC
The DNA here is from genome assembly GCA_963715535.1 of uncultured Solirubrobacterales bacterium. GTDB lineage: Bacteria > Actinomycetota > Thermoleophilia > Solirubrobacterales > Solirubrobacteraceae > Palsa-744. The sequence goes on from OY970251.1 coordinate 1,513,766, forward strand.
GGCCCGTTCGAGTGCACGATCGACGTGTTCGGGGACGGCACGCTGACGCTCGCCTCCACCCCTGGGCACACGGCCGGGCACCTGTCGCTGATCGCGCGCCTGGACGGGCGCGAGGCGCTGCTGGCCGCCGACGCGGCCTACACGATCGGCACGATCAGGGGCGAGGAGCGCCCCTGGCTGATACACGACCGCAAAGCCTTCGAGCACAGCATCCGCCAGATCCAGGCATACGACCGCGAACACCCGGATGCAATCGTGATCCCCGGCCATGACATGGCCGGGTGGAAGGCCGTTTGCGAGAAGCTTGCGAGTCGGTAGGGCCGACATATCTGCTGAGACCAGCAGGTGGGAGAAGGCCTGAAGTCAACCACTGGCCGCGTCATCTCTTTACCCTGCGGATCATCGGATCACGCTGTGTGGGTTTGGCTCTGCCCGGGTCTACTCCAGTGCTCCAAGTCGCTCGATCACCTCGTCGCGGTCGGTGCCGTGTGCGCGGAGCACGCGATCGAAGTCCTCGCCGTAGAAGCGCATAACGGCCATCAGCACGTCGGTCGTTGCGACTCCAGTGGCACCTCGCCGACTGGCTATGTGGAGGGCGTCCTCGGTGACCTGTGCGACCGCATCGCGTTCGTCAACGCTTACGGAAGCGGTTCGCGCACGATCGGTGGCCTCGCCCTGCACCTGAAGGGATCCTTCGCTTACGCCGAGCGCTTGCAGCGCGATCCCAACTTCGCCATGTAGACGCAGGACTCGTAGCCAGCGCTCGGCCTCATCCTCGGGAGTGCGAGCGAACGGCATCGCTGTGGATGCGATACCCAACACCATTGCCGCGTCTGGGGCGAACGCCGGCGCGGAGCTCACTGCGACGCCCTCAGATCCGCTTGCCGTCTCACGTGGGATGTGTGGAGAAGCGTGACATTGTCGCGTCCCAGCGTGACCTCCGGCGGCCCGTCGCCATGGCGCAACCTGAGGACGACGATGCCGGTGCGCTCGACGGCGACGCGCGCAGAACGCACGAGCTCAGCGACCTCGCGGCGCTCGACCCCGCAGGCAAGGAGGAATCGCTCGGTTCGATCCCCCGCGACCCCCTCGCGGTCAAGCTCGAGCTCCTCGACGAGGATCCTCGGCGCGGCGGCGCCTCCCTCAACGTTCAGTAGGCACGCAGCCATGTCGTCGGGGCGCGCGTCGGTCTCTTCGGTCACCTGGTCGAGGAGCGCCGATGCTGTGGCCCGCGGCCCGAGCTCGGCGAGCGTGCGCGCGAGTCGCTCGGCGCCGAACAGCTCTCCCGCAACCCTTGCCTCCGTGACGCCGTCGGTGTGGAAGCAGACTTGCGAGCCGCCCGGCACGGACACCACGGTCTGTCGAATCCCGGTCCGAAAGCCGGCTCCGATCGGTGGCGAGGAGGAGACGACGATCGGCGCGATCGAGCGCGAGCCAAGCACGATTGGTGGTGGATGACCGGCGCAGGCGTAGGTGAGGATGCGCTCACGCGGCTGATAGGTGGCCGCCACGACGGTGACAAATGACTCCCCAAGCTGGCGCTCGAGCACAGCTCCAGCCGTTTGGACGGCGGCGCGCGGCGAGAGACCGGCCTCGAGGTATGCCCGCAGCGTGAAGCGCACGAGCGCTGTTTGCGGTAGCGCCTGCCGTCCGTGTCCGGAGACATCGCCGACGATGACCGCCAGCTGACCATCATCGAGCGCGAACACATCGTAGAAATCCCCGCCTGCTCCGGGACCGTCCGCCGGACGGTAGGCCGTGGAGGTGCCCACAGGACCGAGCCGGGCGGGGGGCTCGGGGAGCAGCGCCGCCTGCAGTAGACCTACGTCCTCGAGCAGCGCTCCACGCTGGTGCTCCAGCCGTCGCGCGCGCAGCGCAGCCAGACGCGAGCGTATCGCCAGCGCGAGCGCGAGCGCCAGCAAAACTCCAATGAGGATCCACACGAACGTGGGTATGACGCCGACGATTCTGGTGATCGTCGTCACGATCGGCGACGGGCGTCGACTGGGTGCCACGGGGCCATGCGCCGCTCTCTGCGCACGCCTCAAGCGCGCGGTGTGTGCCGCCGCAAGCGGGATCGCCGCCACGGGAGCGACTGCACCCGGTGAGAATGCGACCGGGGCTGCATGCCTCCTGGCGCCGCGGCTGCGGGCATGCCGAGGATGCCGCGCGGCACGCGGCGGGCCGCCGGCGAGCGCCGGGTGCGACCCCCCGGCGAGTTGTGGCGTCGTCGCTGCCGGCGCAGAGGTGGCTGGCTCGGGTGTCGTAGATGTGGCTGGCTCGGGTGCGGTAGCCACGGGTGCCACAGCTGTGGGCGTCGTAGCTCTCGACAGGGTTGGGATGGACGCGCGGTCCGGCGCGGGCGAGACAGCCGGGGCTTTGCTCGGAGCGGCCGACGGGGCCGAACGCGAGGTTGAGTGGGTTGCACCCGCGGTCCCCGCCGCGTGATGTGGAATGGGAACGGGCGAGGTGGCCGAGCCGCGCGACCCGGCCGGCTGGTGGACGCTTTCCGGTCGCTGGCCTGGTGCTCGCCGCTGATGGCCGTAGCCAGCTGGCCCTATGTGACCCGAGCTCTGTTCTCCCCGGTGTTCTGAACCCTGCTCTCCGGAGCGTTCTGGACCCTGTTCCTCGGGGTCTTCTGAGCGCTCATGTCCTTCACGGCCCGGTGTCGGCTGGCCCCCACCGTGTTCGGGACCTGGAGGTTCGCCGTGACCCGGCTGCGAGCGCCCATCTGAGCCCGGACCCGGGGAATCCCCGTGTCCGGGGCCCGGTTGTGCGTTGTGAGGTGGCCCGGGCGAGGCGGGCGCCGAGCTGGAGTTGCCAGGTGGGTTTGGTACGCCCGCGCCGGTGGGCTTTGCATAGCCTGGCCTGGCCGCGGCAACCGTGGTAAACGCCAAGGCAAGGGCACAGCAAACGAAGAGGACGGTCGCTGCTGGACGCCGGCGGCGGGGAGGCGAAGGGTGTCTGGCGGTGTCGCTCGCCATCGGCAGCCCGCGTCCGATCAGCCTGTCTTGGCGGTGTGTGCCCGCGTGTACGCGAGCGCCTCGTCGACTGTCGAGAAGATCGCGAACATTCCGTCCAGCCCCGAAAACTCAAAGATCTTCAGCACGGTGCTCCGCGAGCAGACGATCGCCATCCGCGCGTCGACGCCGAGGCTCCGCTTGACACCGACGAGCACACCGAGCGCTGTCGAGTCCATGAAGGTGGTAAGCGAAAGGTCAACAACGAGCTCCTCGTGGCCCGCCTCGAGCGCATCGAGCAGCATCCACTTCAAGCGCGGGGCAGTGGCGAGATCGAGCTCGCCCTCGATTGAGATCACGCTCGTACGCTCGTCGAGCTCACGCCCGACGATCCCAACCGGCCTTGAAGTCGGCTGTGAACGGTTGGAGGTGTCGACTCGGTCGAGCATCGTGGTTCTGGAGTACGCGCGAAGCACGTGCCTGGCGGTCGGTGCGCAGAACAAGCCGCGCAACCCAGCCTTAGGCGCTCGCGCATACACGTACAAGAGAATCTTCGCCCCGAACAGATCCGTGCCTTACACCCAGGGTGGGTTATCGAACAAATGTCCAGTGGAGCCACCTGGCGGCTGGGGGTTCCAGCTCTCAACATATCCGGGCACTGTGCACGGCCACAGGAGCCGTTCCCACCAGGCGAAGCGCCTCATTGACCGCTGGCAACCGAGCCCAAATACGCAGAAACCCGCACAGTTGTGCTGGTTCCGAGTCACGCGCCCTGAGAGATTCGAACTCCCGACCTTCGGTTCCGTAGACCGACGCTCTATCCAGCTGAGCTAAGGGCGCAGAGCCGCTTAGTGTAGTGGCCACGCGCGAGCGCCGGCGACTTGCGAGCGGAGAGGGAGGGATTCGAACCCTCGAACGAGGTCAACCCCCGTTACGCGATTTCCAGTCGCGCCCATTCAACCGCTCTGGCACCTCTCCATGGCTCGCGATGCGCGGCGGCCCCTCAAGGCTACGACACGCCGGGCTCGCGCGTTGCGAGGCACGCAATGCGACTGGCGCTGGCGGCGTGCGCCCCGAGCCACTGGTAGGCTCCCGCCTGCAGCACTCGCCAGCGTTCGCGAGCCACCTAACACGACCCGGAGACCATAGATGCTTCTGCTTGCCAGCACAGCGACCACCAAGGACATCGGCCTGATCGTGACCTTCATCGGGATCGGGTGGTCGTCAACGTGATCATCGTGCTCATCGCGATCCAGGTTCGTGGCGAGCGCCACCAGAACCAGCAGCACCTGCAGAGTCCAGCGGCAGCGGTAGTGTCTGCGCCGATGCGCGCGGTGCAGATCAGCGAGCTAGTCGGGCCCCGACGCGGTGCGCGTCGTGGGGATGCGCCGGAGCCGCAGGCCAGCCACATGCTCACTCCCGGCGAGGGTGTGCTGATCGACGTGGCCGCCGCTGGCGTGTCGTTTCCCGACGTGCTGCAAACGCGCGGGCTCTATCAGCTGAAACCCGAGCTTCCGTTCATTCCGGGCGCGGAGGTCGCGGGCACCGTCATCGCAGGCGCCCGCCGACAGCGGCCTGCAAGCAGGCGATCGCGTGATGGCCTTCACCGTGCCTGGGCGGCATGGCCGAGCGAGCGGTGGCGCCGGCCTACCTCACCTTCGCGCTGCCCGAGCAGCTCGACTTCGCCCAGGGGGCGTCGGTGATCCTCAACTACCACACGGTGTACTTCGCGCTGAAGCTGCGCGGTCGCCTAAAGAAGGGCGAGCGCGTGCTCGTGCACGGTGCGGCGGGCGGCGTGGGCACCGCGGCGCTGCAGGTCGCCAAGGCGCTGGGCGCGTGGACGATCGCGGTCGTGTCCACCGATGAGAAGGAGCGCGTCGCGCGCGAGGCGGGCGCCGATGAGGTCGTGCGCTCGGACGGGCCGTGGCGCGAGCAGGCCGTGGAGCTGAGCGGCGGCGGCGTGGACGTGGTGCTCGACCCGGTCGGCGGCGAGCGCTTCACCGACAGCCTGCGCTGCCTGCGCGAGGACGGGCGCGTGCTGGTGGTGGGCTTCACCGAGGGGTCGATCCCCGAGGTGAAGGTCAACCGTCTGCTGCTGCGCAACGTGTCGGTCGTGGGCGCCGGATGGGGCGCGTACGTGATGGGCAAGCCCGAGCGCAATCGCGCCGATCGGCGAGGCCATCGCGAAGATGATCGACGAAGGGTTTATTAAGCCGATTGTCGGGGCGTGCTTTGCGCTGGATCGAGCCGGTGACGCGTTGCGCACGATCGATGAGCGCCGTGCCCTGGGCAAGGTGGTGCTTGGATCTCCTGAGCGTTTCAGGATGATGAAAGGCGTGCCCAGTCTTGTCGGCGCTCAGGGCGTAACGATCGCGAAGACCGGGTCGCCCTCGTCCAGCAAACCGAGGAACTCGCCAAGCTTGGCTCCGTCGCCCTCGACCGCGATCGCGCCGCTCGCGAACAGCTCCGCCCCGTCGCCCTCGCCCAGCAGCACGGCATCGAACGCCGCCCGGGTGAGCGTCACCTTTGCGTGCGCCTCGTCGTCCAAGCGACCCGCGAGCGGCACTGAGCGCGCCGTTTTCGACGGTGACGCTCCAGTGCTCCCCCACGTCGGTGAAGTGCCACGCGAGCACTATCCGCAGCTCCCATGCGCGCGGGCCGTTCAGGCGCGCGCCCATCGCATCCCAAAGCTGCTCGATCGACAGCGCGCGCGCCACGTCGGCGCTCGCCACGCGCCGCCCTTTCGGCGCCGGCGGCGGCCCGTCGCGCAGCTCGTGCGCGCCGACGAGATACAGGTTGCGCCACACCGCGCTCTCGGACTGATAGCCGAGCTGCTCCAGCGCCTCGGCGTGCAGCTCGCGCGCGCGCTCGTTGTCGGGCGCGGCGAACACGGCGTGCGAGCACAGCTCGGCGGCCCAGCGATAGTCGCCCTGTGCGTACGCGGCGTGCGCGTTTGCGAGCAACGCGTCGATCCCTCCCGCCAGGCGCACGTAGCGCCGCGCCGCCTCCAGCGGCGGGTGCGGGTCCAGGTGCGCGGGGTTGCCGTCGAAGAAGCCGAGATAGCGCTGGTAGATCGCACGCACGTTGTGGCTCACGGTGCCGTAGTAGCCGCGACAGGACCATGTGCGCGCGAGGCTCGGTGGCAGCTGCACCTCGGCGGCGATCTCGGTCGACGTCAATCCGCGGTTGGCAAGGCGCAGGGTCTGATCGTGCAGATAGCGGTACATGTCGCGGTGGCGCGCGAGATGCTCGACCACCCTCTGTTTGCCCCAGCGTGGCCAGTGGTGCTGGGCGAACATGACATCGCTACGCACGCCAAACAGCTCGATCGCCTCGCCCAGGTACTTCGACCAGCGCAGCGCGTCGCGCACGGGCGCGCCGCGCGGAGTCAAGACGTTGTGCATGCAGTGCACAGCGTTCTCGGCGATGCACAGGACCCCCCACTGAGGGAAGGCAAAGTTCATCTCCGCGGGCGCCTCGCTGTCGGGGACGAGTTGGAAGACGAAACGCACGCCATCGATCTCCTCCTCTTGACCAGTAGCCGAGACCTCGTGGGTGGGCGGAATCAAAGTGATGCTGCCGCTGGAGGTGGTCTTGCCGATGCCCGCATCTACCTGCCCGCGCGGCCCGCGCGCAAGGCTGGGGGCGAACATGTAGCCGGCGCGACGCGCCATCGCGCCGCCGGCGAGCACATTCTCTGAGACCGCGTGCTCGAGGAAGCCGGCGGGCGCCCACACGGGCACCTCCCCCGCGCTGACCTGCTGCTCTGAGACGACTCCCTTGACGCCGCCGAAGTGGTCGACGTGGCTGTGGGTGTAGATCACCGCGCTCACCGGCCGCTCGCCGCGATGCGCGCGATACAGGGCCAGCGCCGCCGCCGCGCACTCGGTTGAGACGAGCGGGTCGATCACGATCGTGCCGCCGTGCCCCTCCACGAGGGTCATGTTGGAGATGTCATAGCCGCGCACCTGGTAGATGCCGGGCACCACCTCGAACAGTCCGTGCGCGCCGTTGAGCTGAGCCATGCGCCAGAGGCTCGGGTGAACCGTGTCGGGCGCCTGCTCCTGTGCGCCCACGAACGCGTAGCTCTCCATGTCCCACACGGCTCGTCCCTGGGCGTTTTGCACCACAAGACCGGGCGTGCTTGCGATCAGCCCGCGCTGCGCATCCTCGAAGTCCTCGCGATCCTCAAAAGGCAGGCCGTCGAGGGCGTCGGCCTGCAGCGCACGGGTGTGCTCGCTCGCGGGCCCCGGCTGGGGCGTTTCGCGCTGACCGCTCACAGCAGCTCGAGCACGCGCTCGATCGGCCTCGCGAGCAGCGCGCGCTCGCCATTGACCACGATCGGACGTTGCACGAGCTGGGGATGCTCCACCATCTGTGCGATCAGCTGCTCGTCGGAGACCTCGGGCCGGTCGAGCCCCAGCTCCTTGACGAGCGGCTCGCGCGTGCGCAACAGCTCGCGCGGACCCACATCGGCCTTGCGGAGCAGATCGCGCAGCCGATGCTCCTCGATGCCGGTCACGTGGTAGTCGATGCTCTCGAAGTCCACCCCGCGCTCGGTCAGCAGCGCGTGCAGCCTGCGGCAGGTGGTGCAGGTTGGCTTTTCATAGACCGTGAGCATTGCGCCGCCGACTATGTCAAATCCGCATGGCGGGAGCGTCATCGAGCGCGGCGAGGAACTCGACCTTCCGTGAACTACCAACAGCACCGCGGCTTCGACCGAGCGAAACGGGGTGTAAGGGACGACTCTCGAAACATGACCCTGTCTGATGGCGCATTCGAGAACTACACGCCCACCGCTCAAAAGCGCGATGACAGCTCGACCTGACTGGGGGCCGACCGCACCGACTCCTACGCTGACAGCATGGATGAGTGGGTCAAGGAAGTCCGCCGTACAGGCGGCACAGAGAGCGGCTGGCGAGATGATTTCCCCCTTAACCGCGAAATGCCAGATCGATTGAATATCGACTGCAGCGCATTGAAGCTACCGGTCTTTCCCATGTTTTGGCTTCGCATGAGGAGCTTCCTCGACTGGCACCACGCACAAGGTCGCTCGCTGCGCGTTACTCCTCCGATCGACAAGGAAACACGCGAGAGCTTTGATCAAATGAAGGTTCTCGACACGAGCTACGTCGAGTTGCTCGCCGACGAGAAGCCGTCGCCGAGGGCGAAGTCGCCGTGCTTCCGGTAACCCGTCTTTCGGGCTATAGCAAGGTCGAGGAGGTGGCCGAGGCTGCCCGAGAGATCCTTGAGTACCAGTACACGGACGTCTCGGCTCTCGGTAGTGCCTGCTACATGGCCGTTTCTGAGCTCTGCGCCAACGCCGTTGAGCACGGATACAACGGACTAGGCGCCTATGTAGCGATCCAGCATCTACGCGAGCCGCGCAGCCAGGTCTCAATAGCCATCAGCGACATGGGAATCGGGATACCGGAGCACATTCGGCAGCGGTACCCCGAGTGGGCAGACGACGACTTCGCTATCGCTAAGGCTATGGAACCTCTGATCAGCGGGACCGGCGACCCTCACCGGGGGAATGGCTTTCCCGAGACTTTCGAGGCTGCACTGGTCTCGTCGCTGAGCGCAGGGCGTCTCGATGTCCATTCCGCCAACGGATTCGTCCGCACCCACATGGTGCAGGAGACTAGAAAGGTAGAGACGTTCCCAGCCGCCGCATACAAGCGGGGGACCTGGATCACCTACGATCTCGTCTCTGCCGCCGGATAACGGGCTACGCTTGGAGACTAGCCGCACTCGACCAAGCCACCAGGGAGGCTGCGAGTTATGCCATGCAAGTATTGCCTGTCGGACCTTGGATCGACCTTTTCGACCCGTCCGCGTGGCGTAGAGCTTCGAAACGACTTGATTCAGCAAGCTGGTGCTGAGGCGCTTGTAGAGGTTGACTTTGGCGGTGTCCTTAGCATCAGCTACTCCTTCGCCGATGAGTTTGCCGCTGTACTCGTACAAAGAAGCGCCGATGGATCCCTGCCCTTTGCTGTCGATCTGATCGGCGCCTCCAATGAGGTGGCCCGCGTAATCGAGCGAGCTATCACCAAACGTCGGTCGCTCGCAGATCAGTCGGCAGCACGTATGGCGATAGCCTGAGCACCTGCTCCAGATGGGTGCGCCCCCCAGTCAGGGGCTGCACGGAGAGGGAGGGATTCGAACCCTCGATGGAGTTTAACCCCCATACTCGCTTAGCAGGCGAGTGCCTTCAGCCACTCGGCCACCTCTCCCAGAACTCGGGCCAGCAGTTTAGACGGTCGGCGCTCAGCGTTTGTGGCGGTGACGCTTGTGCTTCTTTGGCTTGCCGGCGCGGACGACCGTGATCGACGTGGAGCTGATGTTGTTGCGCTCGTCATAAGCCTTGGCCGTGAGCGTGTGCTTGCCGGGACTCAGCAGGCGCGCCCCGTACCAGACCATGTGGCCGCTGAGCGTGGTGGTTCCCCCGTGAACGTAGAAGCTGCGAATGATGTGGCCTTCGTGGTACAGGGAGATCTGGTAGACCATCGAGCTGCTGTCGCTGGCGGTGACCGTGATCGGGAGCGTGTTGGAGTAGCGCGCCCCCGGCTTGGGGCTCAACAGCTTGATCGCGGGTCCCCGCTGGGCGTTGCCGCATTCTTCGCTCAGACGATCGCCGTTGCGGTCGTATTCGGCGAGCGCGCCGTAGGCGGGCTTCGGCGCGAGGTCGGGTTCGAGCAACCCGTAGCTACTGCGGGGGCTGCCGAACGGTTCTGTGTCCTGCAGACCGAACCAGATGCCCACCTGCACGTAGGGGTCCTGGGCGAGACAGTGGTAGGCCTGCAACAGGAAGGTGGCCTGCTGGGCGGGGGTCACACCGGCCGGCTTCTGACCGGCCCATGCACCCGAGTCGCATGTTTGCGTGTCGGTGCTCCAACCGAGCTCCGTCATCCAGATCGGGCTGTCGTCGCCGTGGGCCAGCATCACTTCGTGGACCGTCCGGTAGCCCAGGAAGGACCAGCGGTTGATGCGCTGATCGGTGCGGCCGTTGCGCAGGATTTCATACGGGGAGCCGGTTTCGCAGATCGAGTCTGTGTGCACGCCGACCGCGTTGAAATAGCCCTTGGCCCCGTCGGCATAAAGCTGGGATAGAAATTCATAGTCGTTGCCGGTCAGCCCTCCCAGCACGACCGTCGCGCGCGGCTCGATCGACTTGACGGCGGGATAGGCGGCCTTCAACAGCGCCGCATAGGCGGCCGGGTTGGGCCCGCTCGCCCACCACAGCGAAGCGTCCTCCTCGTTCCAGATCTCCCAGGCGGCAGCACGCCCGCCAAAACGCTTGACCATCTCACCCAGAAAGTGGGCGTAGTCGGCTGGGTCGCGCGGCGGCATCGTGGGATTGGTCGAGCCCGTCTCCCACTCGGGCGTGTCGACAACGTCGACAATCACCTTCGTGTCCTTGGGAAGCGCGGCGATCCCCGCTTCAAGCGTTTTGATCTCCGGTTCGTTGAATTGACCGCGGTTCGGTTCGAACACATTCCAGGCGGCGAACACACGCACCCAACCCACTCCGAGCCCCGACACCTCGCCGACCGTTTGGGGGGAGAGCCCTTCCGGGCCGTTGATCACCACCCCCGTTTCCGCCGCCTGCGCGGGAGCGCCGGCGAGCGCGAGCACCAGCGCCACGACGGCGCTCGGAGCGGCGATCAGTCGAAACAACCTCATAGCATTCCAGTCGGCAGCGCGCCACTGAACCTCGACAGACAAGCGTCACGATCGACCGTTTGTCGAGTGTCTGCTCCCACCACCGCCGTATCTAGGACCTGCGGATGAGGCGGGTCACTCTTCCGGATGAGGCAGATTGCCGATAGTTGGTCCTCTGGGCCGATTGATATCCGGCGCGCCCCGGTTATCGTGACACGAGTGATCGAGTCGGCGAGTGCGAGCAAGCGGGACGCCGAGCTTCCGCTGATCGGTCGTTTCCTTCCCGCGCCGCTCGCATCGAAGGTCCCCGAGGTCATCCTCCTCTTCTGGGTGGTGAAGATCCTGACCACCGCCGGCGGGGAGGCCACATCGGATTACCTGAAGACCTACGGCAACTTCGTGGGCGGCGGGATTGAGGTCCTTGTCATCGTCGTGGGGCTCCTGCTGCAGTTCGGCACCCGTCGCTACCGAGCCTTTGCGTACTGGTCCCTGGCCTTTGCGATCGCGATCACAGGGACCGGCGTGTCGGATTTCCTGCATCTCGATGTCCATATCCCCTACGCGGGAACGACGCTGCTGTGGTCGGCCGTCCTGGCCGCGATCTTCTGGCTTTGGCAGCGCGGCGAGGGCACGCTGTCGATCCACAGCATCACGACCCAGCGACGCGAGACCTACTACTGGGCGACGGTGTTCGCGACCTTTGCCCTCGGGACCGCGCTCGGTGACTTCACCGCGACGTCGCTGAATCTCGGCTACCTGGACTCGGGCATCCTCTTCACGGTCGTCATCCTGATCCCCGCTCTGGCGCACTGGCAGTTTGGCCTGAATGGCATCGCCGCGTTTTGGATGTCCTACATCGTCACGCGTCCACTCGGCGCGTCCTTCGCCGACTACATCAGCAAGCCCAAAGCCCTCAGCGGGATCGACTTCGGCGACGGCCCCACGGCGATCGTGTTCGCCATCGCCGTCTTCCTCCTGGTCTGCTATCTCGCGCTCGCCCGTCCAGACATCCAGAAACTCGACGCCTCAGCGGCCCAGACACGATCGAAGCTGCCGCTGCTCGATCTCCGCCCGAGCGAGCCCGAGCTCGAGGTGGATTAGCGAAGCAACGTGACTCGGTGCCCACGCCGGGCTCCGGTGTGGACGGGTCAACTGTGTGCGGGCGCGATCAGCCCTGTCTCGTAGGCGAAGACGACGATCTGCACGCGGTCGCGCAGCTCGAGCTTTGCGAGGATGCGACCGACGTGGGACTTCACCGTGGCCTCGGAGAGCACGAGCCGCTCGGCGATCTCGGCGTTCGAGAGGCTGGCCGCGACCTGCAGCAGCACCTCGCGCTCTCTGCCGGTCAATAGCGCCAGACGCTCGTCCTCCTCGTCCTCGGATCGATCGGGGGCGGGAAGGCGGTGAGCGTAGCTCGCGAGCAGCCGGCGCGTGACACTGGGCGCGACGACCGCATCGCCGCTTGCGACGGCGCGGATCGCGGAGAGCAGATCGCCGGGCGGCGTGTCCTTCAGTAGAAATCCGCTCGCCCCGGCCCGCAGCGCCGCGTACACGTATTCGTCGAGGTCGAACGTCGTCAAGATGATGATGCGCGCGCTGCTGCCGGCTTCGACGATCAGCCTCGTCGCTTGCACGCCGTCCATCTCGGGCATCCGCACGTCCATCAGCACGACGTCCGGCTTCAGCCTGCGCGTGGCATCGACGGCCTCCAATCCGTTTGCCACCTCGCCGACGATCGCGAGGTCCTCCTGGGTGTCCATCACCATGCGGAATCCCATCCGCATCAGCTCTTGGTCGTCGGCCAAAAGCAAACGTGTGGTCATCGTGCGGCGGTCTCGGCGTCCGGCCGCAGGCGCAGGTGAACACGCCAGCCTCCATCGGGGCCAGGGCCGGCATCGAGCCTGCCGCCGTAGGCCGCGGCGCGCTCGCGCATACCGTTGAGTCCTCGCCCGCTCCCCAGTCCTTGCCCGCTCCCTGACCCTGCTCACTCCCGACGAGCGAGGCTCGTGGCTCGATCCGCGCGACGCCCTGTCCGGTGTCGGTGACCTCCAGCTCGACGCTTCGTGCCTGGCAGCGCAGAGCCAGATGGGCGCTCGTAGGGCGCGCCGCGTGCTTGAGCGTGTTCGTCAGCGCCTCCTGCGCGACACGGAACACGGTGAGCTGGACGCCCTCTGGCAAGTTGTGCGGGTCGCCGTCGAGATCCATCGTGACCGGAATGCCCGCGGCATGGACCTGAGCCAACAGGTCGTCTAGCCGATCCAGGCCCGGCTGAGGTGCAAGCGGCTGCTCGAGCGCGTCCTCGCGCAGCACGCCGAGCAGCCGGCGCATTTCCAGAAGCGCCTGGCGGCCGGTCGCCGAGACCCTGTCGATCGCCTCGCTCGCGCGCTGCGGCGAGGATGTCATCGCATAGCCGGCACCGTCGGCCAGCGAGATGATCACGCTGAGGTTGTGCGCGACGATGTCGTGCATCTCGCGGGCGATACGCGCACGCTCGGCGGCGGCGGCGAGCCGCCCCTCCTGATCGCGCTCGACTTCCAGGCGAGCGGCCCGTTCGTGGAGTGAGATCAGCAGGGCGCGTCGTTGACGGATCGTGACGCCGAGGACTCCGGCGGCTGTGCCCAGGCCGGTCAGCCCGACCCAGATCTTCAGCGGCTCGGACGGTGACCAGCGCAGCGCGGCCATGATCGCGCCCCCCGCGACCACCGCGGCCGCGACCGCAACCTCCGCGAGATCGCTTTCGAGCGCGACCCAGTAGAGGGAGATCAACACCGCGGCGTCGGCGAGCTGGGGCACGGAGAGCAGCCACTGGGCGAACGCAACGAGCGCAACGAGCACGAAGCACGCGCGGGGATCGCGCCGATGTAGGAGCAGAGGCGCGCAGAGCAGCACGCAGAAGACCGCGCTGACAGCGTGAAGCCGGTGCTGAGTCGCCAACGCGAAGACGCTGAGCATCGCCACGCCCGCCGCGGTGGCCAGATCCACAGCGAATGGATGAGCCGCGACGCGACGAGCGTCGCGGTCGATGCGGGCCAGCCACCTCGACGCCAGTCGATCTGCCTCGCGCTTCATATGTCCATATTGACGGCTCACAACGCGATTACGGACATCCGAGGACTCATCGCCAGCAAGCGCCAGGTCACGCCCCATAGCTAAGGATCTGCTCGCTGACGCACCGATCCAGCGCCGCGAGGCGTCAGTCGGCCTCCGGCACGAGCTCCCGATGCAGCCCCAGGTGCAGGTGCGGATGCTCGGAGTGCCTCGCGTCCTGCACATCGATCTTGGTCGCGGCGAGGTATGCGACGAGCGTGACGAAGACGATCAGCGCGAGACCGCTGACGGTGCCGTCTCCGAGACCGAGGCCGGTGATCGCAGGCGGCTTTGAGAACCAGTCGGCGAGGGAGGCGCCGAGCGGCCGCGTGACGATGTAGGCGAACCAGAACGCGAGGATCGGGTTCATGTTGAAGCGCCACCAGCCCACTGCCGGGATCGCGATGATCCCCGCAAACAGAATGACCGACCCAAAGAACCCCAGGCTCAGCGACATCGCGGTCAGGTCGCCGGCGGCGGTTCCGAGGGCGAACGTCGCCAGCACCGCAGCCCAGTAATACCCCTCGCGGCGGCGGGTCGTGATCGAGTGAATCGAGAGTGTGCCCTCGCTGCGATACCAGCGCCAGAACACCGCGGCCGTGACGAGCGCGAACAGTGGCGTGGTCGCCGCGTAGGGGATGCTCGCTCCGTCGTGAATTCCGTCGGCTGCCATCGTGCCAAAGATCGCGACCATCATCACCGCGAACCAGTACACCGGCGCCCGGTATTCACGTTGGCGCAGCTGCAGCCAGATCGCGAACCATAGGCCGAAGATCCCGATCGCACCGGCGATCGGCACATTGTGCTGGCCGAGGAAGTCCGACATCGACTCGCCCATCCCCGTCGTGAGCAGCTTCAGGACCCAGAAGATCGCGGCGATCTCGGGGACCTTCGTCACAGCCGGCCGGGCTGTGGAGACGGGCTGGGCGGTTGCCGTCATGCGCCGCGACGCGCGAGCATGCGCGCGGCGACCTTTTCGCCGTACCGCTTGGTCATGCACGGAATGTCGATCACGCCATCACAGTACGGTGCCAAGCAGGCCCACACAACGCTCCGAAGGACCATCTTCCGCCATACGCCGATGCGACTCAAGTCGCACACGACTGCTACCAAGGTCGCACGCCGGCGAAGCTTCGCCGCTGTCGTCCGTGCAGCATTGCTCAAGTGGCCCTGCCACCGAAACAGCGATCTTCAGCGGCGAGCCAGCCGGCGCCCGCTCTCGATATTTGGTGGGGTGTAGTTGAGCTCGTAGTGGTGATAGAGAGCCGACTCGTCGGCTTGGGAGAGCTCCTCACCGTGTTGCTCGATGTTAGGAGCATCTTGAACTTGCTGCCTGGTGACCGCGACTTGCAGGTCGTCGGGACCGACTTTGATCCCACCCAGTGGCACGAAGGTCAGATGGCGTCCGATCAGACCCTCCTTGACGGTTGCGAACTGGGGCAGGTCGGTCTCAACGTCGATGTAGACGTCCTGGAGGTTGCCGATCTTCTCCCCGTTGACGTCCACCAGCCTCTTTCCGTGCCATTCCGCGACGTTCCATTCGGCCTCTTGTTGTGGCTCGTTCACATTGTCCTTCTCTCTATGGGCGACTTATAGGCGACTTGGCGACTTATAGGCGACTTCGCCGGCCCCGTTCCTTCAGGCGACCGTTGCCCTCGTCCCCATTCTTGTCGGTAGTCGTCGGCTCCCTCTTGTTGAAGTCTCATTGCTCTGAGACTCATCTACCCCGACTGCCTGAGACTTCAATCATTTTGTCCGGATTAGCTCAAGACGGGATCGCTGCGCAACACCCCCACGCATGGATGAGGCCCACGGCCGCACTGGCGCAATAGAGCAAAGTCGGCGGCATCGTCAACACGATCGCGATGGAGTTCTTTTCGCGACAGGCGCAATGATCCACTAGCCTTTCGTCGTGACCGTGGAAGGGTGGCAGAGCGGTTGAATGCACCGGTCTTGAAAACCGGCAGGCGGGCAACCCCCGTCTCGGGAGTTCGAATCTCCCCCCTTCCGTCCCGTGCCCTGGCGAGGCGGTCTCACCGGTCGCGCGTTGGGCCGACCCTTTTCCGACTGTTGGGGTCAGTCGCACCATTTGCCGTCAAAAACAGGCCCTTACTTTGTGCGCTACGCTACTTGCCTTATGGACAGCGTGGCGCGACGCGTGCTGGACATTGCCAGAAGCGTGCTGACCGAGCTTGACCTGGAGGTTTTGCTCGACAGAGTGCTTGAGTCCGCGCGCGAGCTGACCGGCGCTCGCTACGCGGCGCTGGGGGTGCTGGGCGAGTCGCACACCGAGCTCGAGCGGTTCCTCACGATCGGGATCGACGAGTCCGAACGCGAGGCGATCGGGGCTCTGCCGCGAGGCCGTGGCGTGCTGGGCGAGCTAATCGAGCACCCGACCGCGCTGCGACTCACCGACATCAGCGAACACGCGCGCTCCTACGGTTTCCCGCACGGCCATCCGCCGATGCACAGCTTCCTGGGTGTGCCGATCCTGGTCGATGGAACCCTGTTCGGCAACCTCTATCTGACAGAGAAGCAGCACGGCGAGCAGTTCACGCAAGCAGACGAGGAAGCCGCCGCGATGCTCTCCGAGCTGGCGGGGTTCGCGATCGATCACGCGCGCCGATACACCGGCGCCAGGGAGCACCGCGACGAGCTCGAACGGACCGTTGCGGCGCTCAGCGCCACCACCCAGATCGCGCGCGCCGTTGGCGCAGAGACCGATCTGGAGGTGATCCTCGAGCTGGTGGCCAAGCGCGGGCGCGCGCTGGTCAACGCGCGCTTGCTTGTGATCGAGCTGATGCAGCGCGGACGGCTGGTGGTGTCGGCGGGCGCGGGCGAGCTGCCCGCCGGGCTGCTCGGCTGCCAAGCGCCGTTGGGAGACTCGGCCGCGAGCATGGCGTTGCGCACACGCCGCGCACAGCGACTGCAGGAACCGCTGACCCGCGCGCGCTTTGACGAACACGGGCTCGGTACGCTCGGCGTGCACGCCAGCGGCGGGCTGATCGTGCCGCTTGTGTTCCAAAACCGTGCCTACGGGGTGCTCGTGGCGATCGATCGCGTCAACGACGGACCCGAGTTCACGCTCGACGACGAGCGCCTGCTGGAAGCGTTCGCCGCGAGCGCCGCCACTGCCGTGGCCACCGCGCAGTCGGTCGCCTCGGAGCGCCGGCGTCAGCGGCTCGCCGCCGCGGAGGCCGAACGTCAGCGTTGGGCGCGAGAGCTTCACGACGACACCCTGCAGAGCCTCAGCGCGCTGCGCGTGGGCCTGTCCACCGCCAAGCGCTCGCGCAAGCCCGGGGCGCTGGAGACGGCGGTGGGGAGCGCGATCGACCATCTGGAGGAAGGCATCACGAACCTGCGCGCGCTCATCACCGACCTGCGTCCGGCTTCGCTTGACGAGCTTGGCGCCGCGGCCGCGATCCAGGCGCTCTGCGAACGTGCCGAGCGCCAGGGCATTGACGTGGACGTGAGCATCGATCTCGCCTACGAGCAGGGACGCGAGTGCGAGCGCCACCAGCCGGAGATCGAGACCGCGATGTACAGGATCGTGCAGGAGGCGCTGACCAACGCGGCCAAGCACGGTCGGGCCAAGCGAGCGGTGGTCGAGGTGCACGAGGACGAGAGCGACATAACGGTCAGCGTGCGTGACGACGGCGCCGGCTTTGACCCCACTGGCCAGAGCGACGGCTATGGCCTGCCCGGGATGCACGAGCGCGTGGAGCTGCTCGACGGCTCCTTTGAGATCGACTCGGCGCCAGGCAAGGGAACCACGATCAAGGCGAGCTTCCCGATCCAGCGCATCGCCGACACAGAGGCCGGATCCCGCTCTGTGGCAGCGCCGGGATAGCGGTCAGCCGAAGAACACCTGGGCGGTCTCGAACAGGCGCGGGTCGAGCAGCTTCGGCTCGGCGAGCGCGTCGGCCAAGCCGACCTCAACTATCTCGGCGCCTTGCAAAGCCACCATCCGACCGAAGCGCCCCGCCGCCACCGCATCCATTGCCGCGACGCCGAAGCGCGTGGCCAGCACACGGTCATACGCGGTTGGGGTGCCACCGCGCTGCACGTGACCAAGGATCGTGGCGCGCGTCTCATAGCCTGTGATCGTCTCGATCCGGCTTGCCAGCTCCACGCCGATCCCGCCGAGACGCACGTGGCCGAACTCATCCGCGGGTGCGTCGGCGAGTGACATGCCGGTTCCCTCGCGCGGCGCAGCCCCCTCCGAGACGACCACGATCGAGAAGGTCACACCGCGCGCGTGGCGCCGACCCAGGCGCGCGCACACCTCTTCGATGTCAAACGGATGCTCGGGCACGAGGATCGCGTCCGCCCCACCCGCGATCCCCGCGTAGGCCGCGATCCAGCCGGCGTGGCGACCCATCACCTCCACGACCATCACCCTGTTGTGGGACTCCGCGGTCGTGTGCAACCTGTCGATCGCGTCGGTGGCGATCTGCACCGCGGTGTGAAATCCGAAGGTGAAATCGGTGGCGCCGATGTCGTTGTCGATCGTCTTCGGCACCCCGACGAGCCGCAACCCCGCCTCGCTCAAGCGCAGCGCCACACCGAGCGTGTCCTCGCCGCCGATCGGGATCAGCGCGTCCAGGCCCTCCTGCTCGAAAGTGCGCTCGATCCGCCGCGGCCCGTCGGCACGAGCGGCAAACGGGTTCGTGCGAGATGTCCCGAGGATCGTGCCTCCACGCGGCAGGATCCCCGCTGTGCTCTCGCGTGTGAGCTCGACGCTCTCCCGCTCGAGCACGCCCGCCCAGCCGTGGCGGAAGCCGATGAAGCTGTGCTCGCCGAGCCCCACACCGCGACGCACCACCGCGCGAATCACCGCGTTCAGGCCGGGGCAGTCGCCTCCACCGGTGAGTATCCCTATGCGCATCGGGCTCGACGCTCCACCTTGGTTAAGTGCTTTTCCACAGCACATACGGGACTTTGCCCGCTGGGCGGCGCTCGTATGTGAGCCTAGCCTTATTCGATGCTCTCGGTACCGCGCCTTGCGTCAGTCCCCGATCCATCCGCGCCAGATTCCGAGGGGAGCACCGCGGGCGCACCGATCAGGATCTTGCTGGCCGACGACCACGCCGCGATGCGCAAGAGCCTGCGCTTGCTGCTGGAGGGCGAAGCGGACATCGACGTGGTCGCCGAGACCGACAGCCTGCACTCGGCGATGGACCAAATGCACGCGCGTCACCCGGACGTGCTGGTGCTCGACCTGGGCATACCCAGCTGGGGCGCGAGCATAGAGGCGCTGAGCCACTTGAGCAAAGACGCACGCGACACTCGCATCGTGGTCCTCACGATGGACGACGATCCGGCATTCGCCCGGCGCGCGCTCGACAACGGCGCGCTGGGATTGGTGTTGAAGGAGATGGCCGACTCCGACCTGCCGGCGGCCGTGCGCAACGCCTCGCGCGGGCGCGGCTATGTGAGTCCGATGCTGGCGGCAAAGCTCAGCAGCGACAAGTCCCCACAGGCAGACAAGCTGACACCGCGCGAGCGCGAGGTGCTGCGGCTGATCGCACTGGGATACACAAGCGTTGAGATCGCGGACAAGCTGGGGCTATCGCCGCGCACGATCGAGACACACCGGGCGCGCATCCACCGCAAGCTGGGACTCGCCACGCGCGCCGAACTCGTGCGCTACGCGCTGCGGCACGAGCTCCTGCGCGTATAGACACCGCCGCCGGAGCACGCCGGCAGGCTCTCCGGAGAGTCCATCCGCCGCCCGAGTCACCCGTCGCTTTCTACTCGCGCCCTCTACTCACCGGAGATCAGTCGCGCCGCACGTTCTATGTGGGGTCCGACCTGCTTGACGAGCTGATCGACGGTGTAGGCGGCCGACGGCACGGTGACCTCGATCGCAAGCGGACGCTCGCCGATCGGGCGCGCCACCAGCATGGCGATCGAACGCGCGCCCTGGATCGTCTCTTCGTCGCTGACAAGCGTGTTGCGGGGGCTGATGCGATCGAGCTCTGCCACGAGCGCGCGCTTGCTGGTGATCGTGTGCGGGCCATGGCGCGTGAGCCGTATACCTGCCAGGGCCTCGCGGCGCTCTGCGTCGGAGAGACTCGCGAGCAGGACCTTCCCGAGTGCGGTGCAGTGCACCGGCACGCTCGCACCCACGCCCAGGCCGGCGTCGATCTCATGCTGTCCTGGCCGGTGGGCGAACAGGCGATAGACATAGATCACGCGCCCGTTCTCGAGCACCCCCATGCTGACCGTGTAGCCCGTCTGCGCCCGCAGCTCCTCGAGCACCGCACGCGCGTGGACCTGCTGGCGCACGGCGGCGATCGCCGCACTGCCCGGACCCGCGGCGCGGGTGGACAGGCGGTACTTGCGTTTGTTGTCCTGCTCGAGATAGCCAAGCGCCACGAGTGTCGTCGCATAGCGATGCGTGGTGGAGCGGCTGATCCCGACGATGTCCGAGAGCGCGGCGATACCCAGCTCCTGACGCTCACTCGAGAAGGACTCGAGAATCGCAACCCCGAATTCCAGCGAGCGCGACGTGCGTGGGTCGGGAGCCGCCTTGATCCGCGGCCGCGGAGTGTCATCGCAAGGCCCCGCCTTGCGTTTGGCCGCGCGCTTCTCGCCGGCCTCACGCTTGCCTGCATCGTCCTGGCCTGCGTCGTCCTGGCCTGCGTCGTCCTGGCCTGCGTCGTCCTTGCTTGCATCGTCCTTACCTGCATCGTCCTTGCCTGCGTCGTCCTTGCCTGCATCGTCCTTGCCTGCATCGCGCTTGCCTGCATCGCGCTTGCCTGCATCGCGCTTGCCTGCGTCGTCCCTGCCTGCATCGTCCTTGCCTGCATCGCTCGCGCCCGCGCCGCGAATGTGCTCATCGTCCTCGTGCATCGCGATTTCACCTCATCGATCGAACCGCACCAAATCTGGGAATACAATCGTCTGTTGGTGAAAACGCTACATCATTGCCCGGCCGACACCACCCGCGACCCCTGGGGCCAGGAGACAGCGGGCGTGGCGACTCTCGCGCGAGAGTCTCAGGCGGGTGCGTCAGGCTCGTGCGTCAAGGCTGGTGCTCACGCGGGTGCGACACGCGCGACGATCGCGCCGACCAGCTCGGCAAACGTCATCCCGGCCGCCTCGGCGGCGGCCGTCGTGATCCCGGTCTCGGTGAGACCGGGGATCGTGTTGATCTCCAGCACCTGCGGCACGTCGTGCTCGTCGAGGATCAAGTCAACCCGCGCGAAGTCGCGGCAGCCCATCAGCGTGTAGCTCTCGAGTGCGACCGACTCCACCCGCGCGCGCACCTGCTCGGAGAGCTCGGCGGGCACCTCCATGCGCAACTGGCCGATCGTGTAGTGGGCTTCGTAGCTGTAGAAGTTCTCGGGCGTGAACAGCTCGACGATCGGTAGCGCCCGTGGTCCCGCGTGCGGGTCGGCGGAGTCGAGCACCGTCACCGCCAGCTCGCGACCCACCACGCGCTCTTCGACCAGCACGCGATCGCCGTAGCCGAAAGCGCCGAGGATCGCGCTGGGGAGCTGGGCGGCGCCGGTGACGAACTTGATCCCGATCGCCGAGCCCTGCGCGACGGGCTTGACCACGGCGGGCAGGCGCAGCTCCCGCAGCAGCTTCGGAAACGTGTGGGCGCCCCCCAGCTCGCGAAAGGCGGTCTCGTTGAAGCTGTGGAAGGCGGGCGTGGGGATGCCGTGCAGGCGGAGCATGCGCTTGAAGAGCATCTTGTCCATGCACAGCGCACTGGAGAGCGGATCGGAGCCGGTGTAGGGCACCGCGAGCGTCTCCAGGAGATCCTGCAGAGTGCCGTCCTCCCCGCCACGACCGTGCATCGCGACGAACACGAACCGCGGCCGGCGCTCGATCACGCGCTCGACGAAATCCCCGTCCACGTCGAGCGCGTGGACCGCGTAGCCGAGCGTGCGCAGCGCGCGCTCCACGCGATGGCCGCTGCGCAAGCTGACCTCGCGCTCCAGCGAGCGGCCGCCCATCGCGACGATCGCGGCCTCGCTCACCCCTTCTCCCCCGCCTTCGAGCCGCCGGCGGCGCGGGCGGCGAGCAGGTTGGTGGCGAACACGGTGGTGGTGCGCAGCGTCTCGCGATGGTCGGCGAGCGCGAAATCGATCAGCTCGTCCATGAGGTCGACAAACGGCAGGCCCGCAGGCTCCCACAGGTAGAAGGAGAACGAGCCGGGGATCGTGTTGAGCTCGTTGATATGCACGCGCTGCTCCGCGTCAATGAGGAAGTCCACGCGCGTGACCCCCGCGCAGCCGAATGCGACGAAGGCGCGCGCGGCGAGGTCGCGCACCCGCGCGGCGAGCTCATCCGACAGCGGCGCGGGGATCAGCCGCGAGGCGCCCTTCATCCCCTCGCCCTTGCCGTCGCTCATGTACTTGTCCTCGAAGGACAGGAAGCTGGCGGCCGCCACGGGCTGCTCGCACACCGATGTGCGCGGCTCCACGCCGGGGCGACCGATGACCGCGCAGTTGACCTCGATGCCGTCCTCGACGGCGGGTTCGAGCAGGCAGGTGCGGTCGAGCTCGAACACAAGCTCGAGCGCCTCCGCAAGCTCGGCGTCGCTCGCGCAGCGGCTCACGCCGACGCTCGACCCAAGCGACGCGGGCTTCACGTAGAGCGGGAAGCCGAGACGCTCAGCCGCCTGTGCACGCACGGCGGGCCCCTCCTGCTCCCACTGCTCGCGGCGCAGGGCGAGATGCTCGAGGGCGGGGAGCCCCGCCTGCGCGAGCACCGCCTTGGTGGCGATCTTGTCCATGGTGGTGGCGGCGGCGCCCACGGGCGGACCGACGTAGGGCAGCCGCGCGAGCTCCAAGGCGCCCTGCAGGCAACCGTCCTCGCCCTGAGTGCCGTGCGTGGCGAGCACCACCACATCCAGCTCGATCGGCTCCTGCGAGGAGCGGCGCGAGCGCAACAGCCCCCCGCCGCCGGGCGCGGCTTTCAGCAGGCGGCCGTTGTGCAGGTCGAAGTGGACCTCCTCGGCGTCGGGGTCGCCGCCGTCCTGCTGGTACACGGACAGCTCCCGCAGCGCCTCGCCGGTGTACCAGCGGCCGCTGCGCGCGATGTAGATCGGCACGGGCGTGTGCCGCTCGGAGAGCACGCCCAGGGCCTGCAGCCCGGTGATGATCGATACGTCGTGCTCAACGGAGCGCCCGCCGAACGCGACGCCCACCCTCAATCCGCTTGGTGGCATAGCTCGTTAGCTTATGTGCCGAGGCGACAGCACACCCCGGGCACGCCCCGCCGGAGCCCCCGCACTCCCCGGACCCCTGCGGGGGTCCGGCTTATGGAGTGGTGCTTGGAGCACCCCGGGCACGCCCCGCAGGACCCCGCGAGGGGTCCCCCTTCCCAAAAAATCAGGCGGCCTGCGACACGGCGCCGTCGGGTTCCGAGTAGGTGTCGGGGAGATCGTTCTCGAACAGCACCACGTCGCCGGCGCGCGTGAGGCGGCCGAGCAGCTCGGTGGCCTCGGCGATGTCGCGCACCACGTGCACGCTCGCGGGATCCATGCCGGCGCTCGCGAGCCCTGCGCGGATCGGCTCGGTGCGGGCGGGGCCGACGAGGACGGCTATGTCGCACACCGCCCCGGCCTGCTCGCCGAAGCGGCGGTTGAGCTCTGCCTCGAGCTCGCCCAGCTCGACCATCCCTGGCGTGACCAGCAGGCGACGCGTGGCGGGGTGCTCGCGCAGGACCTCGAGCGCCGCGGCGGCACCCTCGGGGTTGGAGTTGTAGGCGTCGTCGATCACCACGATGCCCGCGCGACGATTGTGGATCGGCTGTAGGCGATGCGGCGGCGCGTCAACCCGGCCGAGGCCCTCGACGATACGCGCGGGCTCGATCCCCAGCACGCGCCCGACCGCGGCGGCAGCGAGCAGATTGAGCACGTTGTGGCGGCCGAGCAGACCCGCCGACACGGCAACCGCGGCGCTGTCGGGGCCGTCGAGCTGGAGATTGAACGTGGTGCGACCGCCGGCGAGCGCTATGTCCCGCGCGATCACTTGCACGCGAGGCTTGTTTTGGGGGGAGGCGATGGGCGTGCCCTGTGACGCGTCGGGCGCGAGTGACGCTGCCGCGACCGTGCCCGGCTGCGTCGGGTCCTCTTCGATCCCGAACAACGTGACCGGCACTGCCGCGCGCGCGGCCAGCTCCAGGCAGCGGGGATCGTCGGCATTTGTGACGAAGTGGCCGTCGGACGGCAGCGCGTCCAGCAGCTCGCCCTTGGCGGCGGCGATCTGCTCGATCGAGCCGAGTCGCTCCAGATGCATCGGTCCGATCGCTGTGATCACGCCGATCGTGGGGTGCACGAGCTCGCACAGCTCTGCGATGTCCCCGCGGCGGAACATCCCCATCTCCACCACAAACGCGCGATGGCGCCATTCGAGATGCTCGTTGATCGTGCGGATCACCCCGAGGAAGCTGTTGTAGCTGTCGGGGGTCACGAGCGTCGGACGGTCGGCGGCGAGCACCGCGCCGACACAGAACTTGGTGGTGGTCTTGCCGTAGCTGCCGGTGATGCCGATCGTGAGCGGCGCCCAGTCGCGCAGCAGATCGCGCGCGTGCTGCTCGTAGTGGCGGTTGATCGCGCTTTGGATAGGGCGCAGCGCAATGTTGGCGCCCAGCAGCGTCCACGGCGCGAACGCGAGCAGTGCAAACGCGCACGCGAGCACCGCGATCAGACCCGCGAGCGTGAGCGTGGCCCCGGCGAGGGAGATCGCGACGAGCAGGAGCAGCAGCAGCGGCAGCAGCGCGGCGATCAACAGCCGCAGCGCGCGGTCGGTGAACACCAGCGGCTTCACGGCGGGGCGGCGCCAGTCGCGCACGCCGAGCGCAGCGAGCGGAGCGGTGAGCAACAGCAGCGCCCCGCACACCCAGCCCGAGTGCCGGCCGCCGAGCGCCGCGACGGCGATCGCGGCGCCGTACAGCAATGCCACAGGGGCGAGCTCGCGTGGCGCAAACAGCTCGTGACGGCGGCGCAGCCACAGCAGCAGCCGCGCCGGCTCGTAGTGCTCCAGCTGAAACAGGTGCAGCAGACGGTGCTGGCGCCCGGCGAGGCGCCCGGCGAGCGCGATCACCGCAACCACCGTGCACACCCCCTCGAACGCGTTCACGCGGGCTCCGCTCCGGAGAGAGGCTCGTTGGAGCCGGTGGGCGCCGAGTCGGCGGGCGAACCTGGCGCTCGTGTCACGGCGGGCGAGCTCGGCGGGGCGGGGGGCGCGATGAAATGCGTGACGATCCGGGCGAAACGGGCAGCTTGATCTATGTAGCTGTAGTGACCCGCCCCCTCGAGCACGACAAGTCCCGCGTCGGGGATCAGCTGCTCCATCGTGCGACCGTCGGCGACGGGCGTGTCGGTGTCCTCGGCCCCCCACACCAGCAGCGTGGGCACGGAGATGCGCGGCAGATACTCGCGCAGGTCGCTGTTGACGAGCCGCACGAGCGTCGGGCGCATCTCCCCCGCGGCGGCGTAGTCGGTCGAGGCGACACGACCCACGATGCGCGCGCGCAAGCGCTCGCCCGGCGCGCCGAGCCAGCGAGCGGCGTACTTCCCCAGCTTCGCCATCCCCACGCGGCGATACCAGCGCAGGGTGCGTTTGGGGCGGATGCCCGCGGAGTCGACCAGCACGAGTCGCGCCGCGCGGCGCGGTTCGGTGGCGGCCATCCTGATCGCGATGCGACCGCCGTTGGAGTGGCCCACGATCGTGGGGCACTCGATCTCCAGCGCATCCATGAACGCGGCAAGAAACTCCTGGTAGTCCTCCACCCCCCACGGCCGCGGCGGCGGCTCGCTCTGCCCAAAGCCGGGGAGGTCCAGCGCGTGCACCGTGGCCACCGGCGCGAGGCCCGCGACGATCAGCTGCACCGCCTCGATCGAGGCGCCCCAACCATGCAGCACGAGCACCGCGGGGCCCGAGCCACGGATCAGATAGCGGGTGCGCAGACCGCGCACGTCGATGAACTGGGCATCAGGGCCGCTGGACACGCGCTAACGGTAGTAGGTGGCCCCGTTGGTTGACCCGCATCGCCCGCCGCTGAGGTGGCCAACCTCGTCTGCCGGCGCCCCCACCTGGCCCCCGGGTCGCCCGCTGGCGGCCCCCGACGGGCGACCAGCCTCGCCCGTCGCATGAGCAGCGACTGCCCTCACAAAATGCACGAGACGTGCTAATCTTCATAAATTCGATCAAGAATCTTGAGATTGGCATGAAGACCGACATTCACCAACACCTCTGGACCGCGCCCCTGGTGGAGGCGCTGTCACACCGGCGCGAACTGCCGTTCATCCGCCGCGAACACGGTCTCACGGTGCTGTTCCTGGCCGGCGAGCAGCCATACGTGATCGATCTCGACGCCGAAGCGCCCGACAGCAGAGCCAAGCTGGTGGCGCGCGACGGGCTCGATCGCGCACTGGTATGCCTGTCGAGCCCGCTGGGCATCGAGACGCTTCCACGCGAGGCGGGAGCAGAGCTGATCGACGCCTACCACGAGGGCGCGCTCGCGCTCGGCGAGCCGTTCGGCGTGTGGGGCGCGCTCGCACTCGATCGGCCCGACCCCGACGACGTGAGCCGAGCGCTCGATCGCGGCTGCGTCGGCATCTCGCTGCCCGCCGGAGCATTCGGCAGCGTGGACATGCTCGCGCGGCTATCGCCCGTGCTCGCACGCATCCAGGCTCGCGGAGCTCCGCTGTTCGTGCACCCAGGACGCGGCACGCGCCAGCCGACGCACGAAAGCTCGCTCGGCGACCCGTTGTGGTGGCCCGCGCTCACGCACTACGTCGCAGAGATGCACGCGGCTTGGTTTCTGTTCGCGAGTGCCGCGCGACGCGCGTTTCCAGAGCTACGCGTGATCTTCGCGATGCTCGCCGGGCTCGCGCCGCTACACACCGAGCGTCTGCGAGCGCGAGGCGGCCCGCTCACGCGCAGGGCCGACCCGATGATCTTCTACGACACATCCTCCTACGGCCCCCAGGCGGTGGATCTGATGGAAAGGGTGGTGGGGGTTGACCAGCTCGTGTACGGCTCGGATCGCCCGATCGTGGACCCCGACGTCCACGGCGGGCGCGCGGCACTGGACTGGAAGCTGTTCGCGGAGAGCTCCGAGCGCACTTTCGCCCCTGTCCGCGAGACCGTGCGGATGCCCGCACGCAGCACCCGCCCGCGACGAGTCGCAGTGCTCGCGAAGGTGGGAACGTGACACCCGCCTTCTCTCAAGTGCCCAGACCCCAAGGACGCGACCTGTCTGCCGACGAGCTCGAGCACTTCGTCCGCGAGCTGGCAGCGCGTCCCGAACTGTGGATCGGCCTGGTCAAGCACGATCGCACTCAGCGCGTGTACGAGGAGATCCTCAGCGACGACCACGTGACCGCGTGGCTGATCTGCTGGATGGAGAATCACGACACCGGCTTTCACGATCACGACATCTCGTCCGGCGCGGCCGCGGTCGTGAGCGGGCGTGTGCGCGAGCAGCGCCTCTCACTCGACGGGTCGCCCACCGACGCTGTGTTCAAGGCCGGGGGCAGCTTCAACTTCTCACCAGCCGACATCCACCGCGTGCGCCACGCCGGCGAGCACCCGGCTGTGACCCTGCACGCCTACTCCCCGCCGCTGCTCAGCATGGGCGCATACGTGGTCGAGGACGGCGGGCGCCTGAAGCGCCAAGCGATGCCCTCCAACGAGGAACTGCGCCCGCTGGAGCCCACCACGCCCGAGCCCGCCGGCTCACCTGGCGCGAACCCAGCCTGATCTTGTAAACTCATAAAGACGGGATAGTTGCATGCGGTTGAGGAGGGGTTGAAATGCGAAAGCTGCTCATAAGATTGGTGTTGTGTTCCTTGGCGCTCGTGGCCCTAGGGCTTCCAGCCGTAGCCGCCGCGCGACCGGTGATCGCCGTGAAAGCGAAGATCGTGCCGATCCCCATCAACCCCGGCTCTTCCAGCAGCGCCACATATCCACACACCGGCAATATCCTCGGCGCCGGCGCGGCGCTGGAATCGGAACTCACGATCAGCGGCACCGAATACGGTGGCTACCCCTCGCCTGTGACCGGCATCGTGGTGGATCTGCCCCGCGGCGTGAAGCTGCATCCCCAAGGTTTCGCCACCTGCCCGCTCGCGACTCTTGAAAGCCACGAAGTGCAGAAGTGCCCGAAGACGTCGGTTGCCGGGTCCAAGGGCGAAGTGTCCGGCGTCGTCAGCTTCGGTGGCACACGCGTGCAGGAGAAACTGACGCTGCAGGCATTCTTCGCGCCCGGTGGCAGGCTCGCGTTCTACGCCGAAGGCACAAGCCCCGCGTCGATCGAAATCCTTACCACCGGTGGGTTTTCCCCGGCCATGCCCCCGTTCGGCCAGAAGTTCAGCGCCGAAGTGCCGCTCGTCATTACGGTGCCCGAAGCTCCCTATGGGTCGGCCCTCTCGCTCAAGGGCATCATCGGCGCCGCCTACAAGCAGGGCAAAAAGCTGATCCCCTACGGCACGGTGCCCAAGACCTGCCCCAAAGGTGGCTTCAAGGGCAAGGTCGAAGTGACGTTCCTCAGCGGCGAAACGGTCACGGCCGAACCGACCGTGCCCTGCCCTAAGCGGTAGGGACAGCCGGCTCGCACTGAGGATCCGAGGGAGCGCGTAGGTGTCGAGCGCGGCTGCGGCTTGAATCGCCGCGAGCGCCCGATCCGCTCGGGATCAGCCAGTGGTGACGATCACCTTGGCGATCTGTCGCCCAACATCCGAGTAGTAGTTGGTGTTGTCGTTGTTCCTCAGCCAGATCCTGCCGGTGCTCGAAGGAGCAAAATTCACCAGCGTGTCGCCAACGGCGACAAACCCGGGATTGGCGATCCCGCCCGGCCCTCCGGGCTGCGCCGAGACACCCACCGAGACTTCGGGAGCATTGACTGGAGTGCCGCCGATGAAGCCGATCAGCGAATCGACCTGGGCGTTCGCATCGACGCGGTAAGCACCCGGATAAACGGGCAACCCGTTCGCGTCAGAGTAGGGGAAATACTTTGGATTGCCGCTCCACTTGCCGTCGCTGCGCGTGTCTGCCCACATGTGCTGCCCAGGAGCGATGGACAGACCGGTGTCAACCCACGGAGCATCGGCTGCGACGGTGACGACTTTCTGAGCGAGCACCGTCTGCCCGGCAGCGCTTATCGCTGTCGCGATCGCGGGATCCCTCCATGCGGCTTCCGCCTTTGGCGCCGTTTTGCGCAGCTGGGCCCGCAGCGCCGGCGAGAGCTTGGAGGGCGTGACCGCGCCCGCGCGGATCTGCCTCGTGCCGACACTGTTGGCAGGCAGCTGGGTCGCCGCGTAGGAGGTTCCGCCGAGCGCTATGAACAGCGCGACGATTGCCAGGTGGTGGTGTCTGAGATAGGTGAGCATGCCTAGAAGCGTAACGAGCGGCATCGCGGGCTGCTACCACCGACTCATACGCGGTCAGGCTGCGCCGGAGACGTGCTCGAGCACGTCTTTGAGCGTGTTGCAGTAGCCGGCGAACCGGCGCTCGAGGGTCATGCGCAGGAGGGGTTGAGCTAGCCGTATCGGTCCGCGAGGCTGTCCGTGCGCGGCGAATCGGGCGCGCCCGCCTCATCCTTCAGATGGACGCCCCGCGCCCCATATATCCGTCCCGCGGGGGACGACCGCGGGACGTCCGGAGGGGAGAGTGTCAACTCCGGCACACCACCAGGGAGTGACAGTGAACACGAGCGGCCCCCACCGTAACAGTCGATCGGCAGGACGCCGATCTCCCGAGCACCTCGAGCGCCGGCGATGGCTCGCCACCCTCGCAGTGCTGGCGACGATCCTGATCGCACCGGCAGGCACGCTCGCCGCGCCGCTCGGGTCGCCCGACTCCGCATACGGCAACGACCCGCCGTTCGCCAGGATCACCCCGCCGACCGGCTCGGGCTTTCCCTACGATCCGGGCGGAGTCCTCGCGCTGGAAAAAGGCGGATTGCTCGTCGCCGACGGCGACGACCTCGGAGTGACGAGGCTGACGCCTCAGACGCCGCTGAACGCGGGAGGCCTGCTCGACTCGACGTTCGGCAGCGGCGGAACGGCCGCGGTCAGGCCGGAGCTGATCGACAACTCCTCCGCCAACGCGGTCGCGGTGACGCCGAGTGGCGCCTACGTCGTGGCGGGCACGGCCGGCGGACGGCTGGCGGTCGCGGAGTTCACCAGCGCCGAACAAGGCGAGGAGGGCGCCGGCGCGTTGGACACGTCGTTCGCCTCGGAAGCGACGGTGCCGGGGGTGTTCGAGTTCAACCCCCCGGTTCAGGGCCAGGCTCCGGCGTCAACCTCGGGGCAGGATCTGGCCGTCGAGCCGAACGGCACGATCGTGGTGGTCGGAACCGAGCTGATCGGCACACCGAGCAAGCCGGCGATGATGGTGGAGCTGATCGCCGGCGACGGCAACTCGGCAACGACCTTCACCGGGCTGCAGGGAGACGGGCAGCCGACCACCGCCGCCGCGGTCGCGCTCGGCCCCGACGGCACGATCTACGTCGCGGGAACCGAGAACGTCGGCACCGCGAAAGCCAAGGCGGTTATCGCCAGGCTGGATGTCGGGGGGTTTCCCGCCCGCCTGCAGCTCGACACGAGCTTTGCCGGGAGCGGCGTGCTGACGAGCACGCTCGGCGGCACGAGCGCCCAGCTCGCCGCACTCGCGGTCGCGCCCGACGGCAGCGCCGTGATCGGCGGGCAGGTGGCCGGCGGCGCGAACGACGGCTACGTGGCGCGAGTCACCGCGTCGGGAACGCTCGACTCGAGCTTCGGCGCGGGCGGCGTCGTGAACCTCCACACGAGCGGCCCACAGTCGCCGATGTCCTTCGTCAGATCGATCGTGCTCGAGCCGAACGGCGCGCCGGTCATCGCCGGCGACACCGGTCAGACCGACATGACCGGCGGCGGCCTATTCGCCAACCCGACCTCATTCGTCGCGCAGCTCACGAGCACGGGTGCCATGGACACAAGCTTCAACTCGGGCGTCGCGCCGCCGGGCGCGATCTTCGAGCCGACGATCGTCGGCTACGAATCGGCAACCGTGACCGGTCTGGCGATGGACGAACAGGGCCGGCTGCTACTCGCTACCGACGCATCCTCAACCTCGCCATCGACGCCTGACGAGGGAGCGGTCGAGCGGTTCTTCGACTACGCCCCACCGACGGCGAGGTTCACGACCCCATCGATAATCGCCGGCGGCTCGACGACCCTGGATGCCACGACCTCGAGCGACGCTGTCGGGTCGATCGTCGACTACGCCTGGGATCTCGACGGGAGCGGCAAATACGCCACCGACGGCGGCGGCTCACCGACGCTCGAGCACACCTTCGCGACACCCGGGACGGTGGCCGTGTCCCTTCGCGTGACCAATGCGGCTGGGCAGACGAGCACCGAAACCCAGCAGGTGACCGTGCGCGCTCCCGGACCAGCCCAAAGGCCAGGGGCGACCCCGCGCGTCTTGCTGAGCACGCGATCGCTTGCGTTCTCAGCGGACATCAACGACTTCAACTTCACCTACATCGACAGCAACCCGCAGGTGGTGACCGTCACCAACGCGGGCACCGGACCGCTGAGCATCGCCGGCGCCGAAATCGCCAACTCGGCCGGCGGCTTCGCGATCCTCAACTTCTGTTTGCCGACGCTCGGCGGCGAAGGGTTCGCGACGACCTGCAAACAGAGCCAAGCACCGGCCGACAGCTGTAGCGCCACGACGCTGGCCCCCGGCGCCCAATGCTCGATCTACGTGCAGTACCAGGACGGAGGTCAGTACTCCAAGGCGACCGGCGACCTCGATATCGACAGCAACGCGGCGACGAGCCCCGACCTCGTGTCGCTGACAGGCACCGCAACCTTTGTCCCGGATAACCCGACCGTCGGCCCGAGCCACTGCCCGGGCTCGATCAAAGGTCTTGGCGGCACCCTGCTGGGGTGCTGGACCGACGTCACAAGCGGGGGGAGCTCGAGCCCCTCCGAAGAAACCTGGGCCGCCTTCGGTCCGGTGACGATCGACGGACAGGTGACGCTGACGCCCACAAGCGCCGGCGACGAGCTGTTCTTCGCCAACGGCACCCTCTTTGCCACCCCGAGCGCGGGCCCGAGCGCCGCGCGATACTCGGTCGAGGTGTCAAGCCCGAAAATACCCGGCCCGATTGCAGTCGGGACCGCCGACCTCGGTCAGACCCCGTACGTGTGCCACTACACCGGCAAGGGCTGCGCCAACCCGCTGCCGATCGACCCCGACCACTACACGATTCACGACCTGGCGATCACCGGCGGCGAAGTCTCCTTCAGTGGAGGGGCTGTTCTGGAGGGTGGCGGCATCGGATGCGCGGGCGCCGCCAGCGTCGTCTACGCCCAGCTTCCCCATCTGTTCTCGGTCGCACCGGTCCCCGGCGCCGAGGCCCCGACCGTTACCTTCGAATTCGGCGGTTGCACCAATGCGAGCGAGCCGAGCGGGCCGCCAGGACAGGAGAACAACACCGGCCAGGCGAACCCCGTGACCTGCCCGGGAGAGGCCACCCCCACACCGAACTGCAACGGCCACACGGTTATCCCCGATCAGCCCCTGAGCGCCCGCTTCCACAAGGACGCCGCCGTGGGCGCACGCGCCACTTCGCCCGGCTTCGCGGGCCCGCGTGCGCACGCCGCCGATGCGCCCTCCCAGTCGGGCTCGGGCGCGTGTCCGGGCGACGACGTGGACTACAGCGACTCCGTGCCCGAGACGTTCGTCGGCGCGATGGACTTCGGCACGCCCTACCTCTGCTTTGACCCGGCCAGGCAGATCTGGACCGCGGGCGGCACGTTTGACATCCTCGGCGCAACCGTCAACACGGGCCCGCCGCCCGACTACGGGATCTCGTTCAACAGCGCCGGCAAGTTCGTCGGCGGCGGAATTCAGAACATCTCGATCGGCAACCCAGGCCTACCCCTCGCGCCACCTGTGTTCCTCAACTCGTTCGGCGGCTCCTACCACACCGACCCAACCCTGCTCACCGCCCACGCCACGGTCAACGTCGGCGACGTCCTCACGATCACCGGCGGCGCATTCGCCGTGTGGGCCAACCCGCACTACCCCTACAGCTATCCCACCGGCTGCGAAGGCACGGACTGCCCGCTGCCCGGGATCTCGCAGCTGGCGCTGGACACCTCGGGCAAGAGCGCCCTCACGGGGTTCGCGGCGGGCGCAAGTGGAAACGTCAACCTGGCGCTGCCGGTGATCGGCTCGATCCAGCTCGCCAGCGCCTACGTGTTCTACTACGCCCCGTCCTATTTCGAGTTCGCCGGCTGTCTCGGCGAATGCGATAGCGGTCTCTCGTTCCTGGGCGGCGCCATCACCGTCAACGGCAGTATCGACGGTCAGGTGAACACCGGCAACGGCAAGTACAACCTCAGCGGCAAGTTCGGCGCTTGTGTCAACTGGCCCGTCGTCGGCTCGACGTGCCTCGGAGTCAAGGGCGTGGTTTCCAGTGAGGGCATCGGCGGCTGCGTCACCGTCACCGTGGTCGGCTTCTCCGGAAGCGTCAACGCCACCTATCCGTGGGGCGGGAACCTCAGTGTCG
The DNA here is from genome assembly GCA_963715535.1 of uncultured Solirubrobacterales bacterium. Lineage (GTDB taxonomy): Bacteria > Actinomycetota > Thermoleophilia > Solirubrobacterales > Solirubrobacteraceae > Palsa-744. Next base: position 1,547,014 of record OY970251.1, read on the forward strand.
GCTTCGGTTGCGAACTCGGCCCGGTCACCGTCGCGGTCACTGCCAACAACGCCGTCGCCTCGCGCGTCGCACACGTCGCGCAGGCCAACGGAGCGGTGACCCTGAAGCTCGCCGGCGGTGTCCCGAGCACCTCGATCTGGGTGAAGGGCGCCGGCGGCGTCCCGCCCGGGCTTACACTGAGCGGGCCGCAGGGCCAGCATCTCAGTGTGGCGGGCACCGCGAAGGGCGCCTACACGCACAACCTCGTGATCTGGCCCGAGCCGAAGCTCGGCGAGACCCTGATCGGGATCCTGCATCCGAGCCGCGGGCCGTGGACGATCACGCCGCTCCCCGGCTCCGCGCAGATCGCGCAGGTGTCCTACGCCAACGCACTGGCGCCCCCCAAGGTGGCGACAAGCGTCAGCGGCCGCGGACGGACCCGCACGCTCTCCTATCGAATTCGCCCGCGCGAGGGACAGCAGGTCACGTTCGCCGAGCGCTCGAACGCGGTGTTTCACATCCTCGGACAGGCGAGCGCAACCAGGGGGACGCTGCGCTTCACCCCGGCCTCGGGCCCAGCCGGTCATCGTCAGATCGAGGCATTGATCTCGGTGTCGGGCGTGCACGAGCCCCCAATCGTGGTCGGCGGGTACACCGCGCCCGGGCCATCGCGGGCGGGCAGGCCCGGTCGCGTACGCCTCACGCGTAGCGGGAGCACGCTGAAGATCGGCTGGGGTCGCGCGTCGGGCGCAAGCAGCTATCTGGCGACGGTCTCGCTCTCCGACGGTCGCCAGGCGTCCTTCAAGCGGCCCGCGGGCACGCTCACGCTGAGCGTGCCGATGGTGAGCCTCTCGACGAGCGCTCGCGTAAGGGTGATGGCGATGACCGCGGCCGGCACGGTCGGGCCGGCCGCTGTGGCGAGCGTCGCGGCGATCGGCCGCCCCGGAGCGGTGAGCGGGCTGAAGGCCGCTCACACCCGGCGCGGCGTGGCAATCGCATGGCGCCGTGCGCGCGCCGCGGCGCAGTATGTCGTGAGCGTGCGCGTCGCCCGCGGACCCGCCTACGCCCCGGACTTCGTGACCGCGCCACGATTCCTCTCCCTCAAGACGCTGGCGAAGCTGGCGGCCGGGACAGTCGCGACTGTCACCGTCACGCCACTCGGGCAGACCGGCAAGCCGGGGCCCGCGCGCAGCGTCCGCTACCGGGCGCGATGAGGCGGTTGCGGCCAACCGCGCCCGATCGAAGCGACGCGCCCACGATGCTCGCGCGTCCGGCTAGCGATCGGGCGTGACGAACCCGGACTCGTACGCAAGCACCACCGCCTGCACGCGGTCGCGCAGGTCGAGCTTCATCAGGATCCGTCCGACGTGCGTCTTGACCGTCGACTGCTCGACGACCAGCTCGCCGGCGATCTCGATGTTCGAGCGGCCCTGGGCGAGCAGTCGCAGGACGTCAAGCTCGCGCGGTGTCAGCTCGGCGAGGCGATCGGGGACGCCGTCGCCGGCTCGCGCGGCGCTGGCGAAGCGGAGGATCAGGCGACGCGTGACGGCGGGGTCGATCAGCGCGTCGCCGGCGGCGACGCTGCGCACCGCCCAGCACAGCTGCTCGGGCGGCACGTCCTTGAGCAGGAAGCCGCTCGCACCCGCGCGCAGCGCCTCGTAGACGTACTCGTCGACGTCAAAGGTCGTCAGGATCAGCACGCGGCTGCCGGTCTCGGCGACGATCCGCCGCGCGGCTGTGAGACCGTCCATGCCGGGCATGCGGATGTCGAGCAGCACCACGTCAGGGGAGCGCTTTTTGGCGAGGTCGATCGCGTCGAGACCTTCCGCGGCCTCGCCGACGACCGTCAGGTCGGGCTCGGTCTCGAGGATCGCGCGGAAGCCGGCACGGATCAGGCGCTCGTCGTCGACGATCAGCACTGAGATCTTCCGGGTGGGGACGTTGTCTGTGCGCATGCTGCTCGCTCTCCGTCCGTGGATGGAGAGCGCTGAAGCAATGATCATCCTCGAGACGGACGTAGCGCGCTCGCGCGCTCCTTACTCTGAGACCTCATCTGGAGCGTGCGTCGTTTGAGTTCTACGCCGCGGCTCGTAACAATGTCGCTCACGAAGGAGGTGTCTCCGATGCTCGGTGCAGTCAAAGATTGGTTCGGAAGGTCGTTGTTGGGGGTACGTAACGTCAACCGCGCGGACGCGCTGATCGCCCTCGTTTTGAGCGTGTTCGCGATCCTGCTTACGAGCGGGGTGGTGCACACCGGTCACGCGCACGGCGGGCTCTGGGCTTCGCTTGCGGTGCTGACGCTGACCGTGCCCGTGCTGTGGCGCCGACGCGCGCCGTTCGCCGCCGTGGCGACGATCGCGGCAGGCGCCCTGTTCAACGGGCTTGCGATCGGCTCGATGGTCCGCTGCGGCGCGGCGCTCCCGGCGCTCGCGCTCGTCAGCTTCTCGGTCGGGCTGCGCTGCGAGCGCCGCCGGGCGCTCGAGGGAGCCGCGCTGGGGATCGTCGCTGTTGTCGCTCTGGCACAGTGGGACCCGAACCTCACGATCGGCTTCGGCGCTCCCGGCTCGGTGTTCGTACTTGCGCTGTGGGGCGTGGGACGGCTCGTGCGCTCGCGCGAGGGAATGGTCGCGAGCCTGCGCGAACGGACCCGCGAGCTGGGCGAGCAGCGCGAGCGCACCGCGCAACTGGCTGTCGCGGCCGAGCGCGCGCGTGTCGCCGCGGGCGTCGACGGACTTCTGCAGGAGCGCATCGGCGCGATGGCGGGCGAAGCGGCACGAGGGCGCGAGGCGGTCGATGAGCAGCCCGAGGTCGCTCGCGAGACGTTGTCCACGATCGAGCACGAGGGTCGCGAGACGCTCACGCAGATGCGAGAGATCGTGGGGTCGCTGCGCGAAGACGCCCCGACCGAGCCCCAGCCGGGGCTCGCGGATCTCGACGGGCTGCTGGAGCGTGCCACCACGGCGGACGCGCGCCTGCGCATGATCGGCGATCGCCGAGCGCTCCCAGCGGGCCTCGAGCTGTCGGGCTACCGGATCGTCGAGCATCTGCTGGCGACCCTGCAAGACGCCCCGGAGGCCCGCGTGGACGTCACGTTGAGCGTCGTCGACGATGTGCTCGAGATCGCCGTCGCCGGCCCGGCGCGCGCCGGCGTCGATTCGCAGGCCGCCCTCGCGAGCGCACGCGAGTGGGCCACGTTGCACGGCGGCCGGCTGGAGGCTCAGACGCACGCGGGTCGCGCGCGGACGGTCGTGCGGTTGCCGCTCCTGACCGCGTATGCGTGATGCGCTGAGGAGCGCCGTGCGGCGCGCGGGCCCGCGGCTGGACGTCGCGATCGCACTGGCGATCGGCTGTGTGGGGGCGGTCGAGCTGCTGGCCGCCGGGGACGCGGACCGCGCTCTGACGGCCGGGTTCGCGGCGGCGCTCGCGGTCAGCTGCGCGGCGGTCGCGATCCGCCGGCGCGACCCGCTCGTCGCCGCGACCCTCACCGGCGCGGTGTGGTTCGTGCCCGGCATCGTGGTGGGGCCAACCTGGTCGAACGCCGCGCCGGGCACGCCGGCGCTCGTGATCGTGCTGCTGGCATACACGCTCGGAGCGCGCGAGCCGCACATGCGAGGGCTGATCGGCCTCGGGGCGCTGGTACTCGCCATGAGCGCCGGCGACTTCTCGGACCCTGTGCCGCCGTTCATGTTCACCGTGCCCGCGTGGATCGCCGGAGAGGCCGTGCAGGCGCGCACCCGCCTCACGGTCCAGCTCGCGGCGCGCGCGCGCGAGCTCGACGAGGAGCGTGAGGCGTTCGCGCTCGAGGCCGTGCGCTACGAGCGCACCCGGATCGCGCGCGAGCTGCACGACATCGTCGCGCACAGCCTCAGCATGATGGTCGTCCAGGCCGGCGCCGGTCAACGCCAGCTCGCGTCGAACCCCGCCCAGGCGGCGCAGTCGCTCGAACACGTGGGCGGTGCCGCTCGCCAGGCCGAGCTCGAGATCGGCCGGCTGCTCGAGCTGCTGGGCGAGGACTCGCCCCGCCGATCCGGCGGCGACCTGCGTCTGATCGACGAGCTCGTACGACAGGCCAGCGCCAGCGGGCTGCCCGTCACCTGCCGCTTCAGCGGAACGCATGACACGATGCCGCTCGACCTGTCCGACACCGCCTACAGGGTGGCTCAGGAGGGGCTCACAAACGCGCTCAAGCACGCACCCGGAGCGCCAGTGCGAATTACCGTCCACGCGGGCGAGCGCACCGCGCTGATCACGGTCGAGAACGGGCCCCCGCCCCATGGTGTGACCTCGGAACTGCAAAACACCGGGGGACAAAACGGCATCCGCGGCATGCGCGAGCGCGTGTGCGAGTGTGGCGGAACGCTTGATGCCGGACCCACCGCGAACGGCGGCTGGCACATCACGGCGCGCCTGCCGTAGGTGGACCCCGGGCATCTCCAAGCCGACGCGGGGACTCGAACCCCGGACCCTCTTCATTACGAGCGATCTTGGTCTGGGGATGGATCTGGCTTGCTCAAGCCATACATAGTCGGCCCAGGGCTCCTATACCGCGACTTCGGAGCGGACACGCCGATCGCCAAGATCGCGCCCGACGGCCTGATCTCCCACTTTGAGGAGCTGACTGCGGAGAAGGCGCTCGGCAAGAAGCCGCGCAAGCCGCTCCGAGAAGCCAAGACAGGAGCAAAATCGAAATGACACGCACTTCCAGATACCTCTGTGGCGTGCTGCCGACCTCCGCGGCCGTCGCGCTGGCGATCGCGGCGGCGAGCTCGACCGCACACGCAGCGACTTGCCAGGTCACACCGAAGGCCGTGGTCAAGCAGAACGCAGCAGCCGAGCGCCAGACGAAGAGACTCCTCGGGACCACCAGCTACACGCCGGTGATCCGGACCTTCACGCCGAAGCCGACTGCGACGAGGGGCTTCACCGGCTACAAGACGATCGTCGTCAAGTCGCCGAAGGGCACCAATTCGGTCGTGGGCTACTTTACGCAGAGCGGTGGCGAATCCTGCAGCGTGGTCGTCACCTCGGCAGGCGTGGCTCTAGACCGCAACGCCTACGTCGTGAAGCTGAAGTTCCCCAGTGAGCAGGGGAATCCCGGGAAGCTGAAAGTCACGCTCATCTCCCGCTGACACACGACCCCGCGGGTCCTTGGGGCGAGGCGAGAGGACGACGGTGAGGGCACCGCGGCGCGGCGTCCCGCTCGCGCAACTCGTGCGGGTGGTCCGACCGCCCGTCCGCGTTTGCGAATGACATTCATCGGGCACTACCGTGCATCCCAACTGGATGCACGAAACACTGGTCGAAAGGAACAGCGATGAGCCACCTTGAGAATCACGAGAGCCCCGCACGGCCGTGACGACGGGGCGTTCGCGAGCGCGCAGCCGGGCGCCTCTGAGCCCATAGCCAGCCGGGCGGCGCTCACTGCTCTCGCTGCCGGCGCACAGCATAAGGCCGTTGCTCCTACGCATGAAAGTCATGTCAAGGGAGCTTCGCTTTTTGCGAGGATTTGGGGCAGTGATGTGGGGGTGCATTCTCAGCCTGCTGCGCGTGATCCGTGGGGTGTAGTTGCTTTCACGACGTTGCGCACAGGGAGGCGCTCCAGCGCGTCGGCCATGGCGGTGGCGCCGTCGCTGCGGGCGAGGGCGTCGGCCATCGCGCGGGCACCCTGTTTGATCGACCGGTCTTCCAGGGCGCTGGCGATCACGCTGCGCAGCTTGCTGGGGGAGCTCTTCTTGCTGACCCTCACGCCGGCGTTCACGAACAGAACGCGGGCGGCGTTATCGGGCTGGTCGCGCGCATCGGGGATGCAGACGAGCGGAACACCATCGGCGAGCGCCGCGTTGACCGTCTGCCATCCCGCATGGGTGACCATGAGCGACGCGTGCGGGAGCACGGTTCGATGTGGCACGAAAGCCACGGTGCGCGCGTTGGCGGGGATGCGGAGGTGGCTGGCGTCGAGCGCGGGGCCCGCTGTCAGCAGCGCCCGGACCGGCAGCCCGGCGACGGCGTCAAGCACTCGCTGGGCGAGCGCGCCCTGATCCATGTAGCTGGTGCTGAAGCTGAGCAGCACGAGCGGATCGGTGTTCTCCTCGGGCCACGGCGACTCCCAGTCCTTCTGGAACGGCTCGAACGCGGGGCCCACGTAGTGGACGTTCGTGGGGAGCTGGGCTTTGCTCGAGAAGTCGAGCTCTGGCGCGGTCATCACGTAGACGGCCCGCGCACCGAGGACCTGGTCGCCCCAGTCCTTCAGCGGCGCGAGCCCATGTTCGGCACGGACACCGTTTAGCACGGGCAGTCCGGGCGCCCAGAAGCGGCGGGTCATGCGATCGAACAGGCGATCGCGCACGGCACCCAACGGACCCGCCATCGGCGACAGGCCACTGAACAGCGGGGGCGCGCCGCGAGCCGGTAGTGGATAGGGGCAGTGAACGAGCGCGGCGGCTGGCACACCCGCGAGCTCAGCGGCGATCGCGGCAGCCGGTATGAGCCAGTCGAACACGACCACGTCGGCGCTCCAGCCCTCGAGCATCTCGATCGCATCGCGTGTCCCATCGGGCATCGGCGCGATCACGCCGTCGCGCAGTCGCTTCGCGGCGCCAAGCTGCGTGCGCGCCTCCCAGTCACGTACAGGGTCGGTCTCCGGGCGCGTGATGTCGAGGTCGGGCATCGCCCGCCGGAACTCGACGAACTCCGCCCCAGTGCTCTCGATCCGCTCGCGCGCGGCGCGGTGGGCGAGGACCCGCACCTCGTGACCGCGGTCGACGAGCTCACGTGTGAGCGCGAGCTGCGGTGGGGCGTTGCCGCTGAACGCGATGAGCGTCTGGAAGACTCGCATATACTTCATCTTAGTATGACCAAGATGAAAAAGTCAAGCGCCCCGCGCAAGGAACGCACCTATCGGATGACCGCCCGCGCCGATGCGGCCGCCGCGACCGGCGAGCGGCTACTCGCCGCGGCGTGGAAGCACTTCGGCACTCGACCGTATGAGGAGGTTCGCCTGCGCGAGATCGCCGCCGACGCGCTCGTCACCGAACAGACGCTCCTCGCGCGCTTTCAACTCCAAGGACGAGTTGCTCACCGCGGCGTACAGATGGTGGGCGATGAGCGAGAAATCACGCCGCGACGCGGCTCCCGTGGGCCGCTTCCCCGAGGCCGTCGCCAACGTGTTCGACCACTACGAGGCGCACGGAACGGCGATTCTGCGCATGCTCTCCCAGGAGGACCGCATCCCCGCGGTCCGCTACCTCACCGACAGGGGCAGGGACTACCACCGCGATTGGGCGAGCAGGGTCTTCCAGCCGCTGCTCGCCGGCCTGCGGCGCGCATCCAGAGAGCGCCGGCTCACGGCCGTCGTCATCGCCACGGACGTGCTCGTGTGGAAGCTCCTGCGACTCGACATGCAGCTCAGCCGCCCCCAGGCCGAAGAGACTGTGGTTGAGATGATCGAGTCCTACTCGAGGCGATCGAGCTGAGGGAGCGTGAGAGAGCCGACGCCGGGACTCGAACCCTGGACCCCTCCATCTCAGCAACGGCCAGGCCCGCTCGTGGGGCGCAAGCTCCTTCACCCCTGCCGTCAAGCAAGCTGCACAGCGCCCCGAGCTCGTCCCGATCCTCGGTGCGACGCCCTACGCACTGCGCCGCGGCGGCATCTCCCTGCGCCTACGTGCCGAGGACCCACAAACCGTGGCGAGCGAGTGCGGGACGAGCCTGAAGATGCTCAGCGACCACTACGCCTACACCATCGAAGACCTCCGCCGACAAGGACCAAGACCTGTAGACGTCGAGTGGCGCGCGGCACGCGCCTCACATGCGGAGCTTTGCTCGCCCAAGCAGGCGTCGCGCGCTGGCGCGGTCCCTAAACCTCGACGTCCTCGGCGCATCCTCTCTGCATGGCTCAAAGCTCGGCGAGATCCATCGCCTCGCGCAAGCGGCAGATGATCTTCATGAGAACATCGTTGGCGTTCGTGCGCAGGCAGGGCGGTTAGTAATCTGCTCTATCTCATCCTTAGTAGTACGTTTATGCGAGAAGGAGCGGGTTTCGCCGGGGCGGCTTGACTCCCAGTCAGTCGCCAGCCAGCCGGCGCCAACTGGCCCCGCGACCAGTGCCGAGCGGTTCGATCTTGCCGGCCTTCTTGAGCACACCGAGCAGCTTGTTGATGTAGCCGTCGCTGACTCCAGGCGCTGCTTGCCGGACATCGGCGATCGTGAACTCGTCGACCATCAGCGAGTCGATGAAGGTCATGATCAGCGCCTTCTTCGAGCCGCGACCGCCGAGCGCGCCGGTGCGACCCTCGAACTCCCCATACGCAGCGATCAGGATCCCCAGAAAGTAGTCCGTCCACGGCCGAAGGTCGTGCTCGCCGCCGTGCCAGCCCACGGTGGACTGGCCAAGAGCCTCGTAGTAGGTCTCCTTGCTCGCGTCGATGATCTTCTCGAGACTGATGTAGCGCCCGACATCGTGCCCGACGATGTACAGCAGCCAGAGAGTGATTAGACGCGACATCCGGCCATTGCCATCGCGGAACGGGTGGATCACAGTGAAATCCAGGATGTACGCAGCGCAAAGAAGCAACGGCTCGTAGAGTCCGGCGTCGAGCGCGCGGCGGAACTCGTCGTGGAGACCCTGCATCGCCAGGGGTGTCAGGGCGGCGGAGACAGGCTTGAAGCGCACGATTCTCGTGCCGTCAGAGAGTTCTTCTTCAACCTCGTTATCCAGTCCCTTCCAGTGGCCAGCGTCGCGGGTGCCGACGTACTTGTAGAGGTAGCCGTGAAGCTGCTCGACATAGCGCGGCTCGAATGGGATGCTGGGGCCGTTGGCGTGGATCGTCGCGAGTACGTCTCGGTAGCCGGCGATCTCCTGCTCGGGGCGATTCCTTGGCTTCGCCTTCTCCGCGACGAGCGCTTCGATACGGGCTAGTGGGGCATGGATGTTCTCGATCGCGTTCGATGCCTCGGTGCTCTGGATCAACGCGACCTGGCGCAGCGTCTCAAGGCCGGACGGGTTCTGCTGACGGTAGAGCTCGGCCCGTCCACGGGACTCTGCGATCGTGGTCAGCGACGTTACGGTCGCAGGCGGTATTCCACCGAAGTGGCGCGACAGATCGGGGAAGCTACTCATTGTGTAAACGTACTACTAACCGCCGATTGGTAGTACGTTTAGCTTTGGGGGGAGGGGAGGTTCTCCGCACAGAAGACCTCCGACCAAGCCGACGCGGGGACTCGAACCCCGGACCCCTTCATTACGAGTGAAGTGCTCTACCAGCTGAGCTACGTCGGCGCGGCTATGGATGCTAGCGACGCTGGGCGGGAGCGGCGGGGCCGCCGAGTGCTACACCACCGAGGCGGCCGCGCACGCTACAGCTCCGCGAGCGCCTGCAGCAGCGACTCGCCGTGACGCTCGCGGAAGGCGGGGCCGATTCCCTTGACCTCGAGCAGCTCCTCGAGGCTCGCGGGCCTGGCTCGCAGGACGCCTTCGAGCGTGGTGTTGGCGGCCACCGTGAACGCGGGCTTGCCTTCGCTGCGACCGAGACGCCATGCCTTGAGCTTCTCGAATTGGGCCTCGTCCACCGGGTCGAGCTCGATCTCCTCTGATCCATGTGCGCCGATAGCACCGGGTGTGCCCGCGCGCGCCGCCGTGCCTGCGATACCCGTGGCGCGCGCCTTGCGAGCCCGTGCGGGGACCGCCTGCGAGGCGGCCATCAGCTCGCGGTCGGGTTCGCACACGTCGCAGCAGCGCACTTCGGGCGCACACGGCTCGCGGTCGCCGAAGTGGTCGAGGATCTGCCGCCGGCGGCACGTGTCGGTCGCTCGAGCTGTAGCGCTCGATCGAGCGATAGGAGTCCCAGCCGCGGTCCCGGGCTGCCTTGATCGCCTCGTATGCCTTGCGGGGGCTGCCTTCGCCGGTGAGCCGCACCAGCAGGCCTTCGGGGCCGCCCGGCGCCAGCTCGACCGCGCCGGCACGCTCGGCGATGGACAGCAGCACTCGCTCGCGCTCGCCCAGCTCCCCGTGGCCGATCGCGGAGACTCCCTCCACGGCGCGTGAGCGCAAGCTCCCGACATAGCGCTTGACGTCGTCAACGCTCGTGTCGCGCTCTTTGATGAACCTGATGAGGCGGCCAAGATCCATCCTGGAGGCGAGCAGCAGCGCTCGTCCGGGGCGCCCGTCGCGCCCGCCGCGTCCCGCCTCCTGATAGTAGGCCTCGAGGCTCGTGGGCAGCGCCCAGTGCACGACCGTGCGCACGTCCGCCTTGTCAACGCCCATTCCAAACGCATTGGTCGCAACCACCACCTCTGCCGCTCCGCTCATGAACGCCTCCTGGCTTGCGCGGCGCGCGTCCGGGGTCATGCCCGCGTGGTAGCAAACGGCGTTCAGTCCGTGTTCGACGAGCAGCGCGCACACCTCGTCAGTGTGCTTGCGTGTGCCGCAATACACGATCGCCGGTCGCGCGTCCTCGCCGGCAAGCGCGTGCAGGAGCGTGGCGCGCTTGCGCGCCACGGCTCCCTTCCCCTCGAGGCTCACCACATCGAAGGTGAGGTTGGGGCGATCGAAGCCGGAGCGCACCGCCAGCCAGTCGCGCAAGCCAAGGCGAGCGGCGATCTCCTCGGCCACGCGTGGCGTGGCGGTCGCCGTTGCGGCCATCACCGCCGGGCGGCCAAGCGCGGCGATCGCGTCGTGCAGGCGCAGATAGTCGGGGCGGAAGTCGTGACCCCACTCGGCCACGCAATGCGCCTCATCGACGACAAACAACCCTACCCTGCGCGTGGCGAGCGTGTCGCGAAACGCGCGCGAGGCAAAGCGCTCGGGGGCAGCCAGCACGAGCCGCGCGTCCCCGGATGCGATCGAGCGCAGCGCTTGCGCGTTGTGGCCCTCCTCCATGCCGGAGGCGAGCATCGCCGCGTCAACCCCGGCCTGGCGCAGGCGCTGGTGCTGGTCGGCCATCAGTGCGATCAGCGGGCTCACGACCACCACCAGCTCCTTGCCGGCGAGCGCGGGGAGCTGATAGCACAGCGACTTGCCGCCGCCGGTGGGCATCACGATGAGGCTGTCGCGCCCGTCGAGCGCGGCTTGCACCGCCTCGCGCTGGCCTGGCCTGAAGGCGCGTAGTCCGAACCGCTGCAGCAGTTGCTCTGGGTTCGGGCGCTCACTCATGGAGTCCGCTGGGGCCGGTGGGGAGATGGCCATGCTCACCCCCAAGAAGCTACCTCCCACTCCGGGCGGTATTCGGAGCGAGGGGCGCTCAGCGCCTGCGCCACACCACGCGCGTGCCGCGGGACGGCACCAGTGTGATCGCGCGCCGGCGGTTCCACTCGCCCCTGCGCACCAGGCGTGCGTCGCGCGCGCTCAAGCTCGGAGCAAGCTCACCAAGCACAGTGCTCAGGATCAGCTTCATCTCGAGCGTCGCAAACGATGCGCCGATGCAGCGGCGGATGCCCCCGCCGAACGGGATCCATGAGAACGTCTCGGGCGAGTTCTCGAGGAAGCGCTCGGGGCGAAACTCCTCGGGCGCCTCATATACGCGCGGGTTGCGATTGGTGAGGTAGATCGACGGCACAACGCGCGTGCCGGCGGGCAGCTCTCGGCCGCCGACACGTAGCGGCTGTTGCAGCACCCTCACCACCAGCGGCACAACCGGACGCACGCGTAGGGTCTCTGAGATCACGGCTTGCATGTAGGCATCGCCGTCCCCGGCGTCGATCTCCGCGACCAGTCGCGCAAGCTTCTCGGGGTGGCGCACTAGGCGCTCGATCGCCCACGCCACAGAGGTAGCTGTGGTCTCATGCCCGGCGAGCAGCAGCGTGACGAGCTCGTCACGCAGCTCGGCGTCGGTCATCGCCTCACCGTCCTCGTCGCGCGCGAGCAACAATAGCGAGAGGATGTCGCTGCGCTCGCCCAGGTCGGCCTGTGCGCGACGGCGGGCGATCTCCTCATAGATGACCGCGTCGAGATGATCGATCGCGCGGCCGATCGTGCCCGCGGGACGCTCGCCGGTGGGACGGCGCAGTGCATACAGCACCAGCGCGACTGTCTGGCGGCGCCCCAGCAGCGCGCCGATCGCCTCGCGCAGCGCGCCCATGCGCTCGGCCTCCACGCCGAACACCGCGCGCAGGATCACCTCAAGTGTGATCGCACGCGTGCGCTCGCTCAACTTCATCGGCTCGCCCAGCGGCCACTCGGCCATGCTGCGACGCGTGGCCTGCACGATCGTCTCCGCGTACTCGCGCATACGCTCGCCGTGGAACGGTGGCAACAGCAGCTTGCGTTGGCGCATGTGCTCGGGGCCGACCAGCGTGATCACCGAGCTCGGCCCCATGATCGAGGCGATCGGCGAGGCGCCGGCCGCGGAGGGCGCCACCTCGGGCGAGGCGGTGAACACAGTCTTGACCGCGTCGGGGTGGCTGATCAGCACGAGTTTGCGTCCACTCGGCCAGAACGTGATCGTGAATGTGTCGCCGTAGCGCCGCGCGCACTGGTCCATCACCCAGGTCGGCGCGAACGACCACACGAGCGTAAGCACAAGCGGCGACAGACGCGGCCCGCGAGGGAGTGCCTCGGCGGGCGGTTCGGCAGGCGGGCGCGCGGGTTTTGCGGGCTCTACGAGCGGCTGCGCAACGGCGGTGGCCATCCGACCACCCTATCGGGTACGGGTTCGCTCTCGGCGAGCGCAGCCAGGATGCGCGCACGCACCTGCTCAACCTGCTCGGGCGTGAGCGTGTGGCGGTGGCGCGCAAGGTAGCCGAGCAGCATGCGCGCGGGCATCACGCGCACCCCGCGACGGCGTGCGAGCGGCTTGTCGACCCATGCGCGGCTGTACACGAGCAGCGGCTCCACGCGCTCGCCGGCGATCTCTTCAAGCGTTTCGCGCTGCTCTTGGGCCTGGCGCAGAACTCCACCGTGGATCGTGCGCACCCGTACAGGACCAGGGTGGCTCTTGGTCTCGACGCTGAACACGCCGGCCACGCCGACTGCGATGTGGTCAACGTTTCCGTGTCCGAAGCTCGCGTCGTGGATGACGCTCCAGTCGCCGGCGGCCAGCTCGTCGAGCAGTCCCCCCACGTGCTCCTCGCCGGCGGCGCCGCGGTCGTGGCGGTCAACCAGTGGGAGCACGTAGCGCACGACCACGAACATCGTGATCAGGAGCGCCAGCTCGGAGCCGATGAACAGCGGGCTGCGCAACCCGAGCGTGCGACCAAGCACGCTCGTCACGACCGCCAGCACGCCGAGTATCGCGAGCGTGCGCAAGCTCAGGCGCAGGAATCGCGAGCGCGCGTACTGACCTGGCAAACGGGCAGCTGGATCGCGGTGTTTGGGAGTGCGCGCGCTGTGGCCGTGGACGATTGACATCTACGTCTTCCATCGACCACCCGGGCGCGCGATCTTTAGAGCCGTCTCGACGGGCTCGCTGCCCCGCGGCACGCGACCGGGTGCAGGGCACCAAAGCGAGCCCGCCGGCGCTGGAGTAAGCCTGGGACCCTTATGAGATCTTTAGCCTTACCGCCGCCTCGAACGCTGGCCGACTGTTTGACCTGGGAGCTTCCGGCGAGTGGTGGGAGAGGAAAAGCGTGGAACGTGCGGCCTCCTCCTAAAGCCGGTTGTAGGCCAGGCCGAAGGCATGAGCAGGCCCCAATCCCAACGACCGGGTCCCACACTATGTCCAGATCATTCAACTCGTCCATACCTTCAGACATTCGCCTCTTGCTGCGAGCGGACGCCGAGCAGTGCTGGTTGAGCTGCGAGGTGATCCCCGTGCTGCAGCATCTCGAAGCGCGCGAGCAGCTTGCAGACGACGAAGTGCGCGCGGCGATCGCCTACTTGGAGGCGATGTGGGACGAGGCGATGTCGCGTGCGCAGGAGACCGATGCGGCGCACGCGCACCTGCGCGGACGCGAGGATGAGCCGGCACCACTGTCGGGTCCCGCCGGGCGCTATCACGCGGCGGTGAGAGTGCTGCGCGGAGTTGTCGCCGAACGCGTCACGCCGCTCGTGGAGCCGCGGCTCGAGAGGGATCGCATAGGCTTGGCGGAATGTCCGACCACAACGCCGCCGAAAAGCCATGCTTTGACCTGCAGTCGCATTCGACCCGCTCTGACGGAACGCTCGAGCCCGCCGAGGTCGTAGCGGCCGCCGCCCGCGCAGGCGTGCAGCTGCTGGCGCTGTCCGACCACGACACGCTCGCGGGAGTCGAGGAGGCGCTGCGCGCCGGCGCCGAGCACGGGGTTGCGGTCGTGCCCGCGATCGAGATTTCAGCGATCGACGATGGCGGCGAGCAGAGCACGCCGCGCGAATTGCACATTCTCGGCTACCTGGTTAACCACACCGACGCCGCGTTCAACGCCACGCTAGCCGGGTTTCTCGCCGACCGCGAGCAGCGCACGCTGCGGATGGCGCACAACCTGCGCGATCTCGGATTGCAGCTTGACGAAACGGCGATCGACGCCCGCGTGAGCGCAGGGGATCCGATCGGGCGCCCGCACTTGGCCGAAGCGGCACTGTCGCACCCGGCCAACGCGGAGCGGTTGCGCGAGGAGCAGATCGACGACATCGGCTCGTTCATCAAAAGCTATTTGATCGAGGGGCGCCCGGCGTTCGCGCTGCGCGTGACACCCACTGTCGCGGAGGCGATCGAGGCGATCCACGCGGCCGGCGGGGTGGCGATCTGGGCGCATCCCTTCTGGGACGTGGAGGACCCCGAGGAGGTGCTCGCCACGATCTACCGCTTCCGTGCGCTCGGGATCGACGGGGTGGAGGCGTTCTACGTGACCCACACGCGCGAGCAGACCGAGCTACTGGCCGCGCGCTGCGATGAGCTGGAGATGCTGAGCACCGGATCGGCCGACTTCCACGGACCCGACAATCGTCTGTTCTCGCGATTCATGGCGTTTGACACCGATGGACTGCGCCCCAACCTCGGCCCGATCGCGGCGCTCATCGACTGAGCAACGCCGCGAGTCGATGGGCGAGCGCTTCGAGGGCGAGCTCCTCGGACACGTTGAGCGCGAGACGCAGGCGCGTGTCGCGCACGAGCTCAACGGCGCGTAGCAGCGAGTCGACATCGCGACCCTGAGCTTGCGCGTCGAGCAGGCCCTGGCGGTCGAGCGCGAACACCAGCTCGCGGGCGCCGCACGCCACGCACCACACGTCGCGCAGCCACATCTCCACCAGGCGCAGGCCGAGGTCGAGCGTCTCGGTGCGGGCGCGACGCTCGGCGCGTCGCACCACGTCGGCCCCCTCGCGCTCGAACCGGCGTCGCTCCTTGCTCGGCAGCAGCTCGGCCCGCTCGCGCAAACGCTCTCCGGCCACGGCGCCCGCATCGGAGCCCGCGAGCTTTGCACTGTCGAGCAGCTCTCCCAGACGCCACTGCTCGCCGGGCTCTCCGAGCACGTTGCACGCAAAGCCCTCGGCCCACTCGCGCAGCCTCACGCCCCGCTCGCCGGCCAAGCGCTCGGCGAGCGTCGCGTCACCTCCCGACAGGCGCGCACACGCCGCGGCACGCGTGGAATCGAGCGCGCCGCCCTCGGCACCTGTCTCCTCGCTCGCGGAGTCCATCAGGCGCTGTTGCACCAAGTCGCTCGATAGCGGATCGAAGCGCACCTGCTGACAGCGCGAGGCGATCGTGGGGAGCACGTCCTCACGGTGCTCGGCGAGCAGGATCAGGTGCGCGAAGGATGGCGGCTCCTCGAGGGTCTTCAGCAAGCGGTTGGCGGCCTGCTCGTTCATCGTGCCGGCCGCCTCGATCACGAACACTCTGCGCGCCGCCTCAAACGGGGTGCGCGTGACCGCGGCGACCACCGGCTCGTCGATGTCGCTCACGAGCACTTCGCTTGCGCCGCTGGGGGTGACCCACGTGAGGTCGGGATGGGCGCCGCGCGCGACCCGCTCGAGCACCATCGCCGGCGTGCGCGCGCCGTCGGCCAGCAGGGCGCCCGCAAACGCGCGTGCCACCGCACGCTTGCCGGTGCCGGCAGGACCGTGGAACAAGTAGGCATGCGAAGGCGTGCCGGCGGGTGGCAGCGCCGCGAGCAGCACCGCGCGCGCATGCGGGTGCCGCTCGATGCCCGGGAGATGCGGCGCGGTATCGGTGGGCGTCACGTGGATCATCGTAGAGGCGAGAGCGCGCGACGCTACCGCGTGGCCGGTGGAGGGTGAAGGCGGGCGTGTGTGTACCGTGCGCTCGTGGCTCATGGCACGCTGATCACGATCGAGGGGCTCGACGGCGCGGGCAAGTCGACGCTCGCGGCCGCGCTCGCCGCCGCGCTTGCGCCGCGAGACCTCGCGGTGGAGTTGCTGCGCGAGCCGGGCGGCGTGGCACTCTCCGAGCGCATCAGGGAGCTGGTGAAGGACCCAACGCTGGAGGTGAGTGCGCGCGCCGAGGCGCTCCTGTACGCGGCAGCGCGCGCCGAGCTGGTGCACCAGCGCGTGGCACCGCTGCTCGCGCGGGGTGCGTGGGTGCTACTCGACCGCTTTGTGGACTCCTCGCTGGCCTACCAGGGCGCGGGGCGGGCGCTGGGGGTCGAGCAGGTGCGCGCGATCAACCTGTTCGCCACGGGCGGCCTTGCCCCCGATCGCACGTTGCTGCTGGCGGTGGCGCCGGCCACGGGGCGGGCGCGCCAGCACACGCGCGGCGTCGAGCCCGACCGCTTGGAGCGCGAGAGCGAGCGCTTCTTCCGGGAGATCGCGGCTGCATACGAGCAGCTTGCCGCCGCCGAGCCTGAGCGCGTTCGCACGATCGACGCCGAGCAGCCCGCCGAGCGCGTGCTCGCCGCGGCACTCGAGGCGATCGAGGATCTGATCCCACGTGACCGTTAGCATGGCTGTGGTGGAGACGACCAGCACGAACATCGACTCCTCGCGCACGCGCGGGCGCCGGTGCGCGGGACTGCTTGCGTGCTTGGCGTGCCTGCCGGCTGTGCTCGCGGTGCTCGTTCCCGCGGTGGCGAGCGCGGCGGCGGCCGCCACTCACACAGACCCCGCCCTGGGCATTTCGATACCCGCCTCGGCGCGCGTGAAAGGAACGACCTCGACTTCCACCACGCCCGCAAGCACGACGCCCGCAACGACCACGCCGGCTGCGACCAAGCCTGCGACAACGACTCCCGCCGGCGCCCAGCCGGGCACGGTGGCGCCGACGAGCACGGCGCCCGCAAGCGCCA
Source organism: uncultured Solirubrobacterales bacterium (assembly GCA_963715535.1). GTDB lineage: Bacteria > Actinomycetota > Thermoleophilia > Solirubrobacterales > Solirubrobacteraceae > Palsa-744. The sequence goes on from OY970251.1 coordinate 1,564,141, forward strand.
CCCCTCCCGCAAGCACGACTACGAGCAGCACTCCAACCGCCACCACGCCGACCACCACGACCCACTCCGGCACCGTCGTGGTTGTGAGCCACAAGCCCTCCCCGAAAAACACGCGCCTGTCAGCGTGGGCGCTCGCGCTGGCGATACTCGGCGCGCTGCTGGCGCTCGGTGCGATCGTGTGGGCGCTGGCGCGCTGGCTGGCGCTGGAGCCTCGCTGGACGGTGTCGCTGATGTATTCGCTGCGCGAAGCGAGCAGTCGCGCATCGGTCACTTGGGCGGAGTTCGCAGACTGGGTGCGCTTGGGCCACTGAGAAAACAGAAAACCCCTCTAAAATGGCTATTTAGGGCGCCTTGCATTTTTTTCCGTGGGAGCGCGTGAGAGGATTCTCGACCCCAGTGAACAGAGTCGAGTGGGCGTCGCACAATACGGCGCAGAGGAGGTAAGGCCGATGGATTTCACACCGCACCCCACGATCGCAGAGGACACGAGCGCCGGCGAGGCGCTGTCTGTGAAGCGGCTGTTCACCTCCCCTAAGACGCACCCCTTCGAGACGGTCGAGTGGGAGCTGCGCGACGCACACATCGGCCACGGCGACCGCGTCGCCTTCGAGCAGAAGGGCGTCGAGTTTCCCAAGAGCTGGAGCCAGAACGCGACGAACATCGTGGCCCAGAAGTACTTCCGCGGGCAGATCGGCCACCCCGAGCGCGAGCGCTCTGTCAAGCAGATGATCGGCCGCGTGGCCGGCACGATCGCCGGCTGGGGCCGCGAGCGTGCGTACTTTGCCAGCGAGCAGGACGCGGAGGCATTCGAGGCCGAGCTGACCTACATCCTCTTGCACCAGATGGCGGCGTTCAACTCGCCCGTGTGGTTCAACGTGGGGTTTGAGGACAGCCCTCAATGTAGTGCGTGTTTCATATTGTCAGTCGAGGACACTATGGAGTCGATCCTTGAGTGGAACACCAAGGAGGGCAACATCTTCCGCGGCGGGTCCGGTTCGGGCATCAACCTGTCGAACATCCGCGGCTCGATGGAGCCGCTGGCCAAGGGCGGCACCGCCTCCGGTCCCGTGTCCTTCATGCGCGGCGCCGACTCGTGGGCGGGCACGATCAAGTCCGGCGGCAAGACGCGGCGAGCGGCGAAGATGGTGGTGCTCGACGTCGATCACCCCGACATCCGCGAGTTCATCTGGTGCAAGGCCAAGGAGGAGGACAAGGCCGAAGCACTGCGCGACGCGGGCTTTGACATGTCGATCGACGGCGAGGGCTTCAAGTCGATCCAGTACCAGAACGCCAACAACTCCGTGCGTGTCACCGACGAGTTCATGCGCGCGGTCGAGGCAGACGAGGATTGGCACCTGACCGCACGCGCCACGGGCAAGCCCGTCGGAGAGGCGATTCGCGCGCGCGAGCTGATGCGCGAGATCTCGGAGGCCGCGTGGCGCTGCGCGGACCCGGGCGTGCAGTACGACACGACCATCAACCGCTGGCACACCTCCCCCAACAGTGGGCGCATCAATGCGTCAAACCCGTGCAGCGAGTACATGCACGTGGACGACTCGGCCTGCAACCTCGCCTCGCTGAACCTGATGAAGTTCCGCCGCCCCGACGGCACGCTTGACGTGCGCTCCTTCGAGCACACGGTCAACATCGTGCTGCTCGCCCAGGAGATCGTCGTCGGACCTTCCAGCTACCCGACCGAGCAGATCGGCGTCAACGCGCGCGCGTTCCGCCAGCTGGGCCTTGGCTACGCGAACCTCGGTGCGTATCTGATGAGCAACGGCATGCCCTACGACTCCGACGAAGGCAGGGGCACGGCGGCGGCGATCACCGCGCTGATGACCGGCCGCGCCTACCGCGAGTCCGCGCGAGTGGCGGCGGCGCTCGGCCCGTACGAGCGCTATGAGGAGAACCGCGACGGACACAACAGCGTGATGTGCATGCACCGCGACGCTTCCTATGAAATCCCCGAGAGCGCGTGCGCCGACACGGAGCTGCTGGAGGCCGCCAGGCGCTCGTGGGAGGAGGCCGTGGAGCTGGGCGAGCGCTTTGGCTACCGCAACGCGCAGGCAACGGTGCTCGCTCCCACCGGCACGATCTCCTTCCTTATGGACTGCGACACCACCGGCGTGGAGCCAGACTTCTCGCTCGTGAAGTTCAAGGAGCTGGTCGGCGGCGGGCAGATGACGATCGTCAACCGCACCGTGCCGTTGGCGCTCCAGACCCTCGGCTACTCAGAGCAGCAGGTCGAGCAGATTGAGGCGCACCTGGCCGAGCACGGCACGATCCTCGGCGCGCCCGGCCTTGCGGCCGAGCATCTGCCGGTGTTCGACGTGGCCGTCGGCGAGCGCGCGATCTCCCACATGGGCCACATCAAGATGATGGGGGCGGTGCAGCCGTTCATCTCCGGCGCGATCTCGAAGACCGTCAACCTGCCGCAGGGCGCGACGGTAGAGGACATTGCCGACGCCTACACGCAGGCGTGGCGTCTGGGCGTGAAGGCGCTTGCGATCTACCGCGATGGCTCGAAGACGGCGCAGGCGCTGCGCACCGACGCGCAGAAGAATGCGCCGGCTCCCGCCGACGTGGATGCGATCGTCGACGCCGCGGTCACCAAGGCGCTCGCCGAGGCGGGCCCACGGCGCAAGCGGATGCCACGCGAGCGCCAGTCGATCACCCACAAGTTCTCGATCGGCGGCCACGAGGGCTATATCACTGCCGGGATGTACGAGGACGGCACCGTGGGCGAGATCTTCCTGACCGATATCGGCAAGGAGGGCTCGACGATCAAAGGCATGATGAACTCGTTTGCGACCGCGATCTCGATCGCGCTCCAGTACGGGGTCCCGCTCGAGACGCTCGTGGAGAAGTTCAGCTACATGCGCTTCGAGCCCGAGGGGATCACGAACAACCCGGAGATCCCATTTGCGAAGTCGATGCCCGACTACATCTTGCGCTGGGTGGCCTCGCGCTTCCTCGATGTCAACGCTCAGGAGGAACTCGGGATCCTCACGCCCGCGGTACGCGCACGCAAGCTCGCCGAGGAGGCAGCACAGTCGGTCTCCTCCTCCGACACAGCTGGCCCCGAGGCAAGCACGGGTGCCGAGAGCGTCCCAGCGGCAGCGGCGCTAACCGACTCTCCCCCGGTCGTTCCGGCCCGTATGCAAGGTCTTGACCTGGGCCCGGCGTGCGGCCAGTGCGGAGGCATGATGCAGCGCACCGGCTCCTGCTACACGTGCAGCAGCTGCGGCAACAACACGGGTTGTGGTTGAGGGAAGCGCGGTAAGCAGCTAGGCCGTCAGGCTAGTGCCCGGCGGCGACCTGCTCGGCCAGCGCAACACGCGCGTCGTCGCGACCGAGCATGCTCATGAAGACCGTGGCGAAGGCGATGCCGAAGACCAGGAACTCGATGAAGCACATGCCGGCACCGGCGAGATGCTGGTCGCCGATCGCCGAGATGCCGTAGGCCCGCGGAGCGTTTGCGTAGAGCGAATACTGGGTGGTGCCGATCCACGTCAGTGGCAGGCACACCGCGGCGGAGGCCAGGCGACTGAAGCCGAGCAGCGCCAGACGCTGACCGTTGGGGCGCAGGCGTGCGCGGGGCAGCGGGTCGACGATCAGCCACCACAGGGCGAGACCCGTGTAGAAGAGGGTGGCGTGCTCGAACGCGTGCACCACCTGGTGCTGGGCGGCATAATCGAACATCGCGGGGATCGCCCACACCCAGGTGGCGATTGCCCACAGCGGAATCGCGACCCATGGCGAGGTGAGCACGGCAAGCAAGCGTCCGGAGCGTCCTCCGCCCGGAGCGACCGCTCGCAGCGCGGAGCGGCTCAAGCCAAGCGGGAGTATCGGGGAGCGCAGCCCGAGCAGCAGCAGGGCCGGCGCCACGTCTGAGAGGAGCACGTGCTGGGCCATGTGCGCAGAGAGCAGGTAGTGGTCGCCGATCGCATCAAGCGGGGAGAGCAGTGCGACCGCGAGCACCGCGATGCCTGCCGCGTAAGGAACCCAATGACCGGCGCCCACCGCGGAGGAGCGGGCGGCTGCGCGCCTGTAGACGCGCACATACAGGGCCAAAGCCACGAGCAATCCGACGATGGCGAGAGGGTCAAAGCTCCAGGAGCCCCATCCGGGCACGTTTGTCATGGGCACCATCCGCAGGTCGTTGTTCGGGCGCGCGCCCCTGGCGGTGTGATCGGCAAGATCATCGCGCGCATCCTATCGATCCGCCTACCTGAAGTGCCGCGTCGCGGGCTGTGCCCAGGCGCTGCTCCACCGGGCCGTCGATGCCTCTCGATCATTCGCTCGCTTCATAGGAGGCCGGTGGAGCGGGGTTCGAGCGTATGGCGGCGATCTCACTGAGCAGCTCCTGCGGGCTGGTTTCTCCCAGCACTCGCAAGCGCGGCAGCCGGTATGGATCCTCGTCGGGGCCGGCCCAGCCCGGTACCACGGTTGTCGAGCCGACATAGCCGGCTGCCTTGACTGCGGCGAGGACGGCGGCGTTGTAGTGGCCGGAGGGGTAGCAGAACCAGTTGACCGGCACGCGATAGCGACGCTGCACTTCGGTGCGTGCGACCGCCACTTGCTCGTGCAATGCGGCAGGTGTGAGCTTGGTGAGTTCGGCGTGGCTGATGCCCTGCGTGTCGAGCTCCCACCCGGCGGCCACGAGCCCCGAGATCTGCGCTTCGCTGAGCCCACCTTGCGAGGGCGGCAGGCCGGTGAGCTGCATGTTCTCGACGCCCACCCATCCGAGCCGGCGCAGCACAGGCAGTGCCTGGGTGTATTGGGACTGGTAACCGTTGTCGAAGCTCAGCACGATTGGCTTGCCCGCCGGCAGCGGCGTGCCGCGCTTCCAGTTGGCGCGCATCTGATCCATCGTGACCGCGTGAAAGCCGGCGTTCGCGAGCACTTGCATTTGTGCGGCGAACTCTTCGGGCGCTACATACAGCCCGGGGAATTTCGCACCCGCCGGGGGCGGATTGACGACGTGATACATCAGGATCGGCACGGACTCGGTGCCCGGTGTCCCGCGCGCGGTGCCCGCGGTTCCCGCACTGGTGCCGGCGATGCCCTTGCCTGTGCCCTCTGCACGTGTGCCGGCATGCGCGACACTCGAGCTGTTGCTGCGCGCGTGGGCGCCCCCGGCCTTTGCGCTCGCGGAATTGCTTGCGTTCCCCGATTTTGAGGAACCGCCAGAGCTGAGCAGCACGACGACCAGCAGCACCACGAGCGCCACTAGGCCTACGGCGGCGAGCCCCCGTGTACGGCGGCGCGCAAGCTCGCGCCTGCGCGCCTCACGGCGGGCTCGCCGCTGGTCCAGGTCCATCTGCTCCGTAGCGGACGATGTGGGCGGGTCTTAGTTCAGACGCTTCTTGAGCGCGCTCGCCGCGGAGAATTTGGCCGCCTTGCTGGCGGCGATGTTGATGGTCTCTCCAGTTGCCGGGTTGCGTCCCTGCCGGGCCGCACGGGCGCTGACGCTGAACTTGCCGAAACCGGCAAGAGCGACCTCGCCACCAGCCGCCAGCTCGCCGGAGATCAAATCGATAGCCGCCTCCAGCGCCTCCCGAGCCTGCGTTCCCGCGAGACCCGTGCGTTGCGCAACCCCATCAGCCAGCTCGTTCTTTGTCATGGCAGTCCCTTCTCGAGTGTCGTTGCTTTGGCCAGGCTAACGGGTGGCAAGGACGACGGTGGATCCAACAGCCGGGTTTTCCCGCATTTCAGGCGCTCTTTTCGGCCGAATACGCCGAAAACGGCGACTTTTGGCTGTTTGCGGCCCAAAACCGGCGTCCGGTGCTACGCCGAGACGTGCGCCCGCGGTGCGGCGCTTGGTTCTTGGGAGATGGCGGTGCGCGGCTGCAGACGCCCGGCGGCACACGCGGTCCACAGCACCGACAGCCAGGTGAGCGAGGCGAGGCTCACGTGTATCCACACCAGCTCGGTGGGCAGGTGGGTCTCGTACTGGACCAAGCCCACCGCACCCTGTAGGGCGATCAGCCCGCAGGTGAGGGTCGCGTAGCGCCGCACGACCTCGTCCGCCTCGTGCCGTTGCGCCAACCACCACACACCGAGCGCGAGCAGGCCGAATACGAGTGCGATCTCTGAATGACGATGGATCACGAAGTCCATCGTGCCGCGACCGTCGAAGTCCAGGCGATTGATCTTCTGACCAGGCGAGCCGCCCGCGTGGGGACCGGCGGCGGTGGCGGCGGTGCCGGCGAAGATCGTCAGGCCGCCGAGCACCACGCTCGCGCGCGCACACAGCGCGAGTGTCCTGTCGCGAGCAAGCGAGCGCTCGGGTGGGTGGGCGTATGGATCAAAGGTGGCGCGCCAGGCGAGCGCCACGGCCGCGGCGAGCAGCAGCATCGACAGCGCGAAGTGGGCCATCACCCAGCCGTAATCGAGCTCCCCGCGCACGGTGAGCCCACCGAGCACGGCTTGGGCGAGCACCCCGAGCGGCAGCAGCGCGCTCAGACGCACCAGGTCCCGCCTGTAGGGGCGACGGCGAAACGCGAGTGCAAACGCCAGGATGGCGACGATCGACACGGGGGCGGTGATCATGCGGTTTGAGAACTCGATCACCGCGTGGGTCTGCAGCGGCGGATAGATCTTCCCGTAGCAGCGCGGCCATGTCGGGCAGCCGAGTCCCGAGCCGGTGAGCCGCACGGCGGCACCGCTCATCACGATCACCGTGAGCGCGCCCATCGCGACATACGCGGTCCTCGCGTATTGGGTGGGCGTGAGCGTGAACTCGCGGGCGCTGCGGCGCAGATGCTCAAAACGCTGGTTCATCGCGCCTAAGCATTACATCGACGGCCTCTCGCCGTGCAGGTCAGTCGCTGAGCTCGAAGGGCAACTCGGGCGCGATCTCGCGCAGCAGGGGCGCTTCGCGATCGCGCGCCGAGACGATCAGCTCGGCCTCGGGCAGTGGCCAGTCGATGCCCACATCGGGGTCGTTCCACGCGATGCCGCGCTCAACGTGCGGGTCGTAGTAGGCGGTTTGCTTGTAGATGACGTCGGCCCCGTCGCTGAGCACACAGAAGCCGTGGGCAAAGCCGACCGGCACATACAGAATGCGCATCAGCTCGTCGTCCAGTTCGAACCCCTCCCACTCGCCGTAGCTGGAAGAGCCACGGCGCAGATCGACCACCACATCGAGGATGCGTCCACGTGCGCATCGCACGAGCTTGGCGACGCCCGCGCCGACGTGGAAGTGCATCCCGCGCACGACTCCCCTGCTCGAGCGGGAGTGGTTGTCCTGGATGAAGCGCTCAGCCGCGGGGATGCCTGCCTGCGCGTGCCACTCGCGCCGGTAGGTCTCGGCGAAGAAGCCGCGCTCGTCGCCGAACACCGACGGCTCGATCAGGGCGAGGCCTGTTATGCGAGTGGGGAGATTCCGCATAGGAGGAGAGCGCAAGCACGGCGCTCGCGAGAACACAGCGCCACAGCGCGGCGCGGAGCAACCCGCAGATTACTGGGCCGAGGCCGGCGAGACGCCCTTCGGGCGTCCGGCGCAACGCTCCGACGAGTGGTTGAGCGGCTGGCTAGAGCGCTTGAACGATTGGCTCGCCCACAGACGCGAACACTCAGCGTCTGCGGGCGAGCCGCCTGCCCCCCCATGGGGGACGGGACCGAATGGGCACTGCACCGAATGGGCTTCGGTTGGTGCTGCGCCACTATCGTGCCCGCTCTCAGGCGAAAAGAAAAGAGGAAAGTCAGGTACTTGACTTTCAAGATGCTTGTCTGCGGGAAGACGATGCGCGGGGGCAGAAGCGTGATGCGCGGCGACGGGCCGAAGACGCGCAACGACGGGAGCACGATACGCGGGAGCGCAACGACGCCACGATCCGAAGACGCTCTCCGGTGCGTTCCGCAGGGATCGGCGCGCACCGAGAACCGCCATCGTGGGCGCCGCCAGCCCGCCGATCGCCTCGAGCACCGATGCGGCCGCAAGCTGTGCGTGCAGCGAGGACGAGCTGCGGATCTCGCACAGATAGAAGCTTGCCATCGCCGCCAGGATCAGCGCATGGCGTCGTCCGTCAGGTAGAGCGCAGGCACGCTCCAGGGCCTCCTCCGCGATCGCGCCCATGCGATCGGCGGCGTCGAGCGGGGATGAGTAGCAGTCGATCAATCCCCGCTCGCCAGTGACGATGTCCTCATCGTGGTCCACAAGACTGTCAAGCAGTGAGTGCAGAGCGCCCGTCCACGGAAAGTAGGCGTTCTCGATCGCCATCACGTCGCTGGGATTCAGACTCGGATCGGCGGCCGCGGCGATCAGCACATAGAGCGTCATGGTGGATCCAGCGCCGGCGCCGGTCTCCCACCATCGCAGACCCGTGGTGGGGCAGGTTTCCGCCGAGGCCCACAGCTTGAAGGGCTCATAGGAACCCGAGTCGTCCCCGTGATTGAAGGACTGGTAGGCGGCTATGCGCTCTGTGGCGCGGTGCATCGGCTCGACGATCAGCGAGAGCAGTGGGAGTGTCCTCAGCGACCCACTAACAGAGTCAACCAGGGCCCTTAGATAGCCGCCGTCGTCGCTATGGCGGTGATGCAGGTAATAGTCGCAGTGAGAGGCGCCGGGAGTGGTGGCCACAATCAGGGCTTTGTGCAAGCGATTCCCGTTGCGAACGGGATCCGGGCTGGGCTGCTCGGCTAGCAGATCGAGGTAGTCGCAGATCGCTTGACAGCCCACAAGGGCATCCACGACGCGGGGTCGGCTTGCGCGCGGCACCAACGCCGCGAACGCGGCCGCACCCTCGAGGTTGCCCCGCTTCTGCTCCAGCGCCTCCAACGCGAAGCGGCGCAACGCCGGGTCGGGGATGCGCGCCGCGAGTGCGCGCCGCCGGGACATCTGGCGAGCGACACGCGGGAAGACATCCAGCCAGTAACGACGCGCTGTGCACGCGAAGTCCACCGCGAACCAAAGTCTGCTTTTATGTATCGTCCCAACCACAAGGATAGGATTGCGCACTTTGCGGCGGCCCTTTGAGGCCAAGGCTGCCTATTCCCGCAAGCTGAGATGCGGAGGAACACGCGCGGCCACCAGACCGGGGATCGCGATCACGACCAGAGCGATGGTGGTGATGAGCGCAAGGGTGAGGAACACCTGCGCGGCCCCGACCGAGAAGGGAGCCGGAAAGCCCGTGGCGATCGTCAACCAGCGAGCGGCAAGCGTGTGGCCATAGACACCGACGACCGCTCCCACGGCGGAGCCGGTCCCCAGCATCACGCCGCTCTCCAGCAGCAGCCCACGCCACAGCTGACCCTCGTTATAACCCTGGATCTTCAGTGAAGCCAGTCGCGACCGGCGTTGCCATACGGTGGCACTCAGCGCCGCGGCGACAGCCAGCGCCGCCGCGATCAGCAGGAGCGTCGATATCTGACCAAGCGTGCGCAGGCCCTGGCGGGCGCTGGCCTCGGCGGAGCTGGCACTTGCCGCGCTTGTTTGCACGGACAGGCTCACGTGCGGACCGAGCGCGGCGCGCACGGCGCGTACACCGGCGAGCGCGCCGACTCCCGGTCGCAGATCTACCTCGAGCGCAGCGGCTTCGGTCGTGTGCCACCAGCGGGTGTAGTCGGCGCTGTTGAGCGTGATCGTCCCCGCGGGCCAACCCGAGTTGGTGGTGATAGCGGCCACACGAGGACGAACGACACCCGAAGGAGTGGGCAGCTCAAAGGCGCTTCCAACCTTGAGATCGCGTTCGTCGGCGAAGCCGCTGGATACGGCCACCCACCCACCATGGCGGATAAGTGTCTCGGCGCGCGCGAAATCGCCGCTCAGGAGTTGGCTCGATTCGAACATCGCGGGATCGTCGGGCGACCGTGCGCGTACCCACAGTCGTCGGCTCCCGATGTCGGTCAACCCTCCCTGGTAGACCCGCAAAGATCGCACGCCGGGAACGCGTGCGATCTTTGCGGCGATCCCTTCAGGGGCGAAGCTGTTGGTGTTGAAGACATCGTTGCCGGCGGTCACCCAGATGTCGGCCGTGCCGTGGTACTGAGCCGTGGCCATGTCGATGCCCCGCAGCAGATCGTCGCGGGTACCGCCGATAGCGACACTTCCGTATACGGCAAGGCCGGCGATCGCGGCAAGCGCGATCGAGCGGGTGGTGATGGCGCGCAACTCGGAGACAGCCACGATCACGGTGGCACTGCGACTGCGTTCGGTGAGACGGGGAAACCATCCCACGATCCCGCTGAGCGCCGCCGGGATCAGGCAGAGCGTCGCGAGCGCGAGTACGACGCCGCCGAAGATCGTGAGAGTTGGCGCCAGCGCAACCACAATGCCGACAAGCGCGATCAGGCCGACCCCTGCAAGCGCGGCGCGCCGTATTGCGAGTGGGTCGATCAGCTCGCCACCGGCGCCCACCTCGCGAAAGACGGTGTCGACCGGCTGTCCTGGACGCAAGTCGAACGCCGGCGAGAGCGAGGCGAGCACAGTCGCAAGAACTCCACAACCGACCGCCGCAAGCACGGTTGCGGCGCGGACCGACTGCTCCGCGCCGAGTGGAAAGGCAACCGTCAGGTAGTTGGGAACCTGGTGGAAGACCGTGTGCCAGAGCACGTCGCCGAGCACCACACCGGCAAGCGAGGCCATCAGCCCGAGCGCGATGGCTTGGAAGCCAAGCAACAGCAGGATTTGGCGCGGATCGTAGCCCTGCATGCGCAGCTCGGCGATGAAGCGTCGTCGCTCGGGAACAGTCAGCAGCATCGCGTTGAGGGCGAGCAGAAAGCCGACCATCACACTGATCGCCGAGAACAGAGTGGTCGATTGGCTGTTGGGCTGGATCGCCACCGAGAGCAGCCGTAGTTCGTAGTCGGCGGGCTCGACGTTCAAGCGTCCTTGGGCGATGCTTCGCAGCTCGCCTTCGACGAGCCTGCCTGCACCGGGGCGCGGCTCGATCAGCAACTGCGTGATGTGTCCAGGCCGCCCTGTTACTCGCTGGGCCGTGGCCAGCGCGGCAACGGCGACGGGCGCACCGGCGATCGCTTTGAGCGCTTCGCCGGACAGCACGACCCCGGTCCTCTCGGCATGGGTGCGAGCGCCCGCGAGGATGTCAACGCGACTGCCTCTGTGAGCGCCGACCGCGCCGGCGACCTCAGCGGACACTCCGACTCCGCCGGAGAGCAGCAGCGCGCCGGCACCGAGCTGCTGCTGGGCGAGCCCGCCGAGCGTGGCCAGGCTCGGGGTTATGCCGATCAACTGGACCGCCTGGCTGCCGCGCGGCCCTGAGACTGTGACGTTCTCTCGCAGCAGGGGACTTGCGATCTGCACGCCTGGCAGACGCCTGACCTTTTCGGTTAGCTGTTCGGAAAAGCCCGCGCTCGAGCGTGCGAGCAGGGTGAGACGCGCCGAGCCGTCAAGGCCACGGACAAGCCGATCGGCGGAGGTTGTGAGGCTTGAGTTGGCAAGCAGCACGCCAAAGACGAGCGCCACGCCAACGGCGATGCCGATCGCCGCGAGCAGCTCCTGCATCGGGTGGGCGCGCAGGCGGCGACGATAGAGAAACAGCAGCATCGTGAGGCGCACCCCGAAGATCTTGGGATTGGCGAGACTCACGAGGAGAGCGCTGCCAGGGCTCCGAGTCCAGTCCCTCGAGCAGGCGCCCGTCGCGGAGCGTGAGGGTGCGATCCACAAACGAGACGGCCTCGGCGTCGTGCGTGACGAGCAGTCCGGGGATCGAGCGCTCGTGACAGACGTCGCGCAGTAGGGCGAGTATCTCGCGGGTGCGCGCGGAGTCGAGGTTGCCGGTGGGCTCGTCGGCGAGCAGCAGGTTGGGCTCGCTGACGAGCGCACGTGCGATGGCAACTCGTTGTCGCTCGCCCATCGAGAGCTGCTCGGGACGGTGCTCTAGGCGAGCGCCGAGGCCAACGCGCTCCAACCAGGGGGTGGCCTTCTCGCGGGCCTCGCGCACCGTGTAGCCGATGACGGGGAGCTTGATGAGCGCGTTGTCGAGCGCCGAGGTGCCGGGCATCAGATGAAAGGACTGGAACACGAAGCCGATGTCGTGCAGGCGGTAGTGGGCGCTTTCGCGCGCGGACATCCCACCGATGTCGCGTCCGCCGAATTGCACGCTGCCCTGTCGGGCGCCATCAGCCCCGCGGCGAGCAGCAGCAGTGTGGTCTTGCCCGAGCCGCTGGGACCGTAGAGCGCGACGATCTCGCCTGGCTGGATCTCGAGCGTCACGCCGTCGACCGCCCGCACCGTCTCGCCTGCGCTCGGATAGTGCTTGACGACATCGCGCAGCGTGAGTGCGCTCATGAGCCGATGTCGCGAACGGGACCGAGTTGCGGCAGTTGTCGGGAACGGCACGATCGTGGCCGTGGTGTCGCTGGAGCAGAGTTCGCGTGCGGAGATCGACACGAACACGTCAAAGCCCTGCAGCGCGTGGAGGTCCTCGGAGCTGACAAGCAGCGCCGCGCCGCGTTCGCGGGCAGTGCTACGCAGCAGCTGGTAGAGATTGTCGCGTTCGGTGACGCTGGGCGTGAGCACCGGATCGTCGATCACGATCAGTGCCGGTTCGCGGGCGAGCGCCCTGGCCAGCATCACTCGGGTGCGGTCGACCGTCGAGAGCTGAGTGGCGGGAGAGTTGGCTTGCGCGCCGCCCACCCCCACCGCGTCCAGCTCCCGCAAGACGCGATGTTCGGCTTGACGCACGGTGAAACCGGCGCCACCGAGCGATACCGCCAGGTGTTGGGCGATCGTTTGACCGTGATTGGGGCGCCAGTCGCCCACGGCGATGTAGGCCAGTCGCGAGCGCAGCAAACGAGCGCGTTGACTGGCGGAGATGCGGGTGAGATCCAGCCCGTCGAACAGCACACTGCCCGAGTCGGGGCGGTCAATCCCCGCGGCGAGGCGCATCAGCGTGGACTTTCCCGAGCGGCGCTTGCCGTACACGCCCACGTGCGCGCCGGCGGCCATTTCGAACGAGGCTTTTTCAAAGACGGATACCTGGCCGCCTCCGTCGGGATAGGAGACGCTGATGTCGCGGATGCGCAGCAGTGGCGTCATCGCGACAGCAGGCACCTCGCCGGCGGGACACGACTGGAGGTCCTCATCGCGATGGCTGGCGTTTTGCGTACTCGAGGATGCGATCGCGCGCCGCGGCGGCCCAGTCGATCTCGGCGCGCAACTGGGTGTAGACGGCTTCGCGGGTGCAGTCCATGTAGAGCGCGCTCCAGGAGCGCTGTTCGCGGCCGTTGGGGGTGACGAGCTGGGCGAGCGCCAGGCACTTCTGCTCGTAGTCGCGCAGTGCGATCAACAGACGCGGTGCATCCTCTGGGCGCGCAACGGCAAGCTTGGCGTGCAGGCCGAAGCGCACAGGCTCTCGAGGGAGCAGTGTCTCCATCCACATCGACAGCGCGCCGGGGGTCTTGGCGGTTGGGTGGTAGACGATCATCGTGCCCCGCCCGTTGTGCTTGCGGGGCTCTTCGCGCGATACCAGCAGTTCCTCTCGCTCAAGCTGCTCAAGCAGGCGGTAGGCGTCGTTACTGTCCAAGCCCCATGTGCTGCCGAGACGCGTGACCATGCGATTGGCGAGATCGCCACCGTGGCCGGGGCGCTCGAGCACGAGCCCAAGCAGGACCCCGCGCATCGAGGCAGAGCCGCCGCGCATCCATTCTCGCTTGTGGAGCTTGCTCCGGGGATTAGCCATCGCGCAACCCATTCCTCCTACAGAGGGCCCGGAGCGTGGTCAACGCTCGATGCCCTCCTTGTGCCCTATTTGTGATCGGTTGAGCTGACAGAATACCACAGACGCAGGGGTTTGTACCAGTTGTTGAGATTTGGTGGCTTGGTCGTCATCGAAGTTTCCCGGTGTGTGCGAGATGTTTGTTTGGATGACACCGCTCGCGGCGCATGGCGAGACCACACAACCGTACCTCCAGGTGCTCCTCGGGCATTGCGACTAATGAGTGTGGCACTGGCCAGATTCAGCGGGAAATGGGCTCAACTGGCCCAATGTGCCTGCTGTGAAGTGCTGTGGCGCTGCGCAGCAGAAGCAAATGCGATCACATGCTTATAAGCTGAGACAGCCCTTGGTGCAGAGCCTATGCGAGTCGGAAACAATGACCCCAGACTCGGCCTGGCGTCTCTGACTTTGCGGGGCTGACTGTGGCTATTCGAGATGCAGAAGCTTGAGTATCCCGTTTCGGTACTACCGATATTCCGCTCACGATGGAAAGCTGTGTCAAGCCGAGCGAGAGTAGATGGCTCGCAGCCTTGGCAGGATCATCGGCGTATACGCCACATGTGCCGAGCACCGTCCCAAGCAATCGGGGTCATCTCCCGGGTGCCCCGCCTACGCCATCGCGGGAGAGCCTGTTCTGAAGTACCGGAAGCGTTGTGAGGACCGGAGATGACCAAGTTTGCGACAGCTAGCGGCGAGGTTCTCGCCGAAGAGGACATCGAGGCGTTGGCAGAGGAGGCCGAACGCGGCTACGACCTGGACAAGGCGATCGAGGTCACAGTCGGACGACCGTCCCTCGGAACAAGGGGGCTCGCCGCGCGTGCAGGTTCGCCTCGACCCCGACCTAGACAAGGCGCTACGTGCCCGCGCGCGCAAGGAGCACCGCTCTGTCAGCGAGATCGCCCGCACCGCGCTTCGCGAATACGTGGACCGCGCCGCCTGACCTTGCCGGTCACACCGCAACCGCTCACGCCCCGGCGAATCCCTAGCACCTGTTGAGCCAAGCGCCGCAAATCGCCCCGAGCGCGGGCACATAACACGACTGTGTACAGGCACGGGTGTTCGACATCGCAAACCAAGCTAACCCGAGCTTGGACGGTGCTCGGCACGGAGAGCCCCTCGGCCGCGTTTGCCAGGACTGGATTGGATTGGTGGCGCGGCACGAACGCACCGGACGCACCGTGCGCATTGACCGCCCCGGACGCGCAGGCATACCCCGCGACCGTGTACGGGCGCGGGGTACGTCAGGTCCCACGCGCAGCGACGACCCGCGCCGTGCGATGCGCCGTTATTGCGAGCGAGGGCATTTGGGAGAAGTCAATGCCCTCGGCAACATGATTACCTTCGCCCGGATGCGCGGCCATGCAGGATGGGTGTACCAGCGGACACAATGGGGAGCACCCGCGGCCGGTCCCACAACTTTGGAGGTTATGCTCGGTTGAAATGCGCGTGGGGGCCAAAGCGAGACCTCAGACGCGAGTGCTTGGAGCGATCCTTGCGATTGCGTTCGCCTGTGCGGCTGCGTTTATCGGCGCGTGGACGGCGCGCGCAACCTCGCTGCCGCTCGTGATCGCTCCGGTGAGCGCCGACGTCCCGATCTCGGGAGGTGAGGGATGGCTCATTTGGAGCGTCCCCGTCACCGGCGGCTGGGGACTCGAGGCCTATCACGACGGCGCTCTTTCACCCCTACCCGTTCCCTTGCGCCCGCAACCGTTTGACGTCAGCGTGGGCACCGACTCGCAGGGGGCGCCCGTGGTGACGTTTTCGCGCTGTACACAGACTCCGAAGATGGAGGTCTTTGGATCGGAAGCGATCGGTGGCTCACTGCTCCTCCCCCGAAGCGGTGCGGGTTGCCGAGTTCACCTCCTGGAGCTGAGAGACGGGCGCGAAAGAATGCTCCCCATTCCCCATCCAGTCAACACCTCGGATACCACCCCGTCGATGTGGCATGGGGAGGTCGCTTTCGCGCGCAGGACAACCGGGCACGGCGACGTTTCGCAGGTCATGTTGTGGTCACCACGGTACCCACACATGCTACGAACCCTTCCCCCCGGCACGATCGCCGGCGGCTGCATGCCAAAGGGCAGTTGCGTCGGGCAACCTGTGTACAGCGAAGTGCAGGCACTCGACTTCGACGGAAGGCTCGTCACCTTCCTCCGGGCCATGGACGGGCCCGGCGTGATCGGCCACGGCGGCTGGGAAGTGCGCGTGGACGATCTGGCCGATGGGCACAGCAGCCCCGCCGGCTCGGGGATCGTGACCGAAGCCTGCACGGGCGGTGGGATCGAAGTCGAACGCCTACAGCCACCTCTCGCGGTCGGAGACGGCGTGCTGTTCTCTGAATACAGACAAACATCCTGCTACAAAAACTTTCCCTCCTATCTTCATAGCTATCGGCTTGGCGCCAAGCGTCCCAGCTCCGGTGCACTTCCCGGCATCGTGCTCGGACTCGCAAAGGACGGTAATGCGATCTACGCTCTCGCCGCACCGGCTCCAGAAACCCAGACCGATCCACGCTGCTCCACCACAACTCCTTGCACGGCTCGAGCAGATCGAAAAGCCCGCGCTCACCCCGAACAGGTTCAAGCCCGCGGCCCTTCTAAACGCCCGATAGAAGGTATCGGCGATCAGGACAGCTTGCAAGCGAGCCGATTGGCACTCGGTTGATGAGCCCGACCGACACCCGGTCACGCACACAACTCAGGCTTGCTCTTTTCGGTGCGAGTCACAAGCGAAGCCGACTTGACGCTCCGCACGAGCTCCCGAACTCGATGCGATCAACACTGTCACTCCTCCGCAGTATGCCTAACATGACAGGTGGCTGCGGTCGTAGAGTCTGCGCAGGTTATGCCGAGATAATCCTGATTGTGTTCGAGTGCGTCTCAGGTTTGCAAGCCAGTGGGTGGCGGCGGCGGCTCATCTGTCCTGCGTGGTGAGTCGTGCGGCCGGGCGCCATTTATTACGTTGTTGTGTCGAAAGAGGCAGAGGATTCGTCCGACCGGACGGGCGGCATTTGGGGCAAGCAGGCCAGCCCACGACGCTTGCGCGACTTGCTCACCCACTTCTTGATATGCGCCCCAAACGTCTCGGTTTGGTCGAGGTGGATGCAGGTCAACGGCAGCGAGCTTCTCTGGTGTGGATAGGTCGGCGACCTCGACATCGACTTGCGAGGTCCAAAGGTCGCGCGGCATCTGTGCAAGCGGCGGAATCATGCGCTCCGCAGATGTCGATACCACTCGGCCCAAGCCGTCTCCTCACAGTCGGCCAGATAGAGCGCATCCACAACATCGCCGCGCTGCCAGCAGTTGTCCGGCGGCGGATCGCGCTCGGGTAGCGGTGGCGATCCAGGGTAGGTGTGCTTGACCCAGCGGCCCTTGACGGTGACCGCTGCGACATCGAGTGCCACGTCAGCTTGCGCCCGGGTCCTCGATGCCTGAGATGAGACGTGCGACTGTCCTGTAGTCGCCCGAGGCGATGCGGTCGATCGGCTTGTCGTCGTCAAGCGCAGGCACGGGCTTATTGAGCCACACGGGGATGTAGGTCGGTCGGATCGCACGGGCGAGACGTTCGACGAGCGATGAAAGCTCGGCGCACGTACGCCTGTCGGGGCACTGCGTCTTGCGAGCCATTCGCGCACGGTGCTAGGTGCCGCCCCGATCGCGTGCGATCTCGCGGTCGGAGAGATGGCCTGTGTCGTGGATGTCGATCGCCTCTTCGGCGTATGCGAGCGTCATAGGCGCGAATTTAGCGCTCCGGCGTGATACTGGCAAGTTGCTGGCGATATACGGGCAAGACTTTGTCTGCGGTACGCTGAACGTTGATGACTATGACTCCACCGCGAGGTCTCCGCTGGCGGCGGAAGTGGAAGCGCCATGGCTGGGTATCTTGCGGCTGGCGAGCGCAAGCGCACCCAGGCGGATACCCCCCGAATGCCGCGGCCACCAACCATGTCCACCAGCCCGCCGGCGGAGTCCACGCCGCGCGGTCCAGGAACCACTCGGGACCGAAGCCACCGATAGCGTAGCGCTTGGCGTTGACACACCAGGCGACCAATTGCATGATCTGGTCAACGAGACGGCAAAAATCCTACTGCGGCGCGACAATGGCGGTCAAACGAGCCCTTCGAATGTCAAGAGAGCAAACCATCTGCCCGGCACGACCACTTCAGACCACGAGTCTCCCGCCGACTGTCCCCCAGGAATACACGCTAGTGGTGACGGCCTGGAATGGTGGATTCTTTTCGCACGTCAACCGAGTAGTAAACCATCTGCATCACTCATTGGACCACAAAGGGTGCGCTGCCGTTCGCGTTGACTGGTTGGCGGGAGACCATATTCCCCTATTCGTCTACGGAACAAAGACGGATGGCGAGCTGTGGCGGCATTTCTTTGAGCCGCTCGCATTCCCGAACAGCCCAGACGACGAACGGGCCACATGGCGATATGCCGACCTCTCGATGACAGGACTGCACGCCTACGACATGTACAAGAGGGGCTCACGATGGCGAACGCAATATGGGCGCGCTTTCACCGAGCATGTGCACGTGCGCGAGGAGCTGCGCCACCGCGCACACGACCTATGGAAAGACTGTGGCGTAAGCGCCAGGAGCATCGGAGTGCACTACCGCCATCCAGACCACGGTCACGAGTGTCCGCGACCGATACCCCCTATCGAGGCATTTATCGACCGTACACGTAGTCTGCTTGGGGGTGACAGCCGAGCCTCTGTCATCCTCGCGACCGATGTACACGAGGCCGTGGATAGCTTTCGTGCTGCATTCGGGGATCGGCTACTGGTCCAGCCGGGCGTAGCGCGTATTCACGCGCGCGAGCGCCAGCACAGCCCAAACAAGCCTCCAGGCATTGCCCTCGGAGAGCAAGCGATGATCGACGCCCTGCTATTGGCTCGCTGCGATGTGCTGCTGCATACGGTAAGCAACCTCGCCACCGCAGTCGGTTATATGAACCCTAAATTGAGAATGGTCTACTGTGAGCCGCGACTAATAGGTGCAAGCGCCACCCTGCGTGCTCGTCTTACCCCAGTACGTCGCGCAACTTTAGAGGGTGTGTCTCGGCTACCTCCCGCTGCATCTGGTTGAGCGCACACCAAGGGTCAACGGTCAGCGGAGGATCGACCCGACTCGTAAGCTCAGCTTCGAGATCTCGTGCGATTCGCTCGTTGGGCGTCGCGAGGATCACGACGGCGCACGAGTCGACCAATGCTGCAAGCGGTAATGCAATAAAATGCGGCTCCACAGCCAGCGGATCGTGGATCATGACCTCACGCCCGGCATTCTCCAAGCGCCTGGCAAGCTCAAGCGCTGGTGAACCCTCGATCTCCTCGACGCCGAGCTTAAAGCCGATCCCGATGATTCCAATCGGGCCTGGTGGCGCCGCAAGAGCGGTTCGCTCGATCTCGCAAAAGCGCAACTCATTGGCAGCCTCTATAGCCTCGGGCAACGGAGCGTCTACACCTACAGCCACAGCGGCAGCGCACAAAGCTGGATTGTCGCGTGGATAGCAGGGGCCGCCATAGGGAAGCCCCGGACAAAAGTAGCCGGGGCCTATATGCGGATCCGCTCCGACCGCCGCACACAAGGCCCGAGGGTCGGTCACATATGCAGTGCTGAGCTCGGCCAGCGAATTGGCAAATGCGATCTTCATCGTTCGAAACGAGTTGCTGGCTAGCTTGGCAAGCTCGGCACCGACTGCATCCAGCCGCGCCACCGAGACTACCATAGGCACCAACGAGCAGTGCAACGATTCCGCCAGTGAAAGAGCCCAATCGTCCTTGCCGCCAAGGATTAGTCAGATACGGGTGCGTGATGTCGTGCACAACCGATCCGATGGCGTGGAACTCTGGAGCATGGATCAAACCAGGACGAATTGATGCATCAAGACCGCTTGCTGCGGCGAGGGCGGCGCGCACCGGTCCGTCAGTCGCCCCGGGGGAAACCGTGGACTTCAGCACGACGACGTGGCGAGAGGCGAGACGCGGCGCCTGGGTCCCAATCGCTCTCACAGCCGCCAGCACAGCCTGGAGACCAAAACTGCCGTCGGCTTCGCTTGGAGTGGGCACCGTCACCATGCTGCACTCGCTGCCTGCCAGTGCCTCGGCTGGATCGGTGCTCGCAATGACACCACAACCTGGATCGGCGAGGAGCGCAGCAACTCCAGGCTCCTCGGTGTCCACGACGCGACGATTGATGGCCGCCACACGCTCACCATCCACATCGAGTCCACGCACATCGTGACCAGCAGCATCGGCAACCAGTGCCCAAGGCAATCCGAGTCTCCCGAGTCCAACAACGCAGAGCTTCATCGACACGATCTTATCTGGGGCGCACAGGTACACTCGCTCGCACCCAAAATGGCGACGACGAACAGAACAGCCCTCGTAGCAGGTGCAGGAGGATTCATAGGAGGCCATCTCGTCGCCGACCTGCTTCGAGATGGACAAAGGGTAGTTCGGGCCGTCAACATCCGTCCCATCGAGGAATGGCAGCAGCCGTTTCCTCAGGCCGAAAACCTCCAGCTCGACCTATCCAACAGTGCTGCCTGCCGACAAGCCGTAGAAGGAGTCGAGGATGTCTACAACCTAGCCGCGGACATGGGCGGAGTCGGCTACCTCAGCACGTTTCGCGCACGTTGCATGCTCTCAGTCCTGATCAACGCAAACTTGCTCCTTGCAGCCCAGCAGCACAACGTACGGCGCTACTTCTACGCCTCATCGGCATGCGTCTACCCAACCAGCAGCCAGACATCGCCGGCGATCACGCCGCTGCGAGAGGACGATGTTTTGCCGGCCCTACCCGACGGTAGCTATGGTTGGGAGAAGTTGTTTGGAGAGCAGATGTGCCAGGAGTTCGCCAGCGACTTCGGCTTGTCTACACGAGTCGCCCGCCTGCATAATGCATACGGTCCGTGGGGTACCTATCACGGCGGACGGGAGAAGGCGCCCGCAGCGATCTGTCGCAAGATCGCCGAAGCCAAGCACTCGGGTCGTCACGAGATCGAGATCTGGGGGGACGGAGAGCAAACACGTAGCTTTATGTACATCACGGACTGCATCGACGGCATCAAACGCATCACGAGCAGCGATGTCGACCGGCCCCTCAATCTCGGCAGTGATGAGCTGGTTACGATCAACCAACTGGTGACCCTTGTCGAGGAGGCGGCGGGGATCAAGGTCGATCGACGCTACAACTTGTCTGCGCCCGTCGGTGTACGTGGACGCAATAGCGATAATACGCTAATTTGTGAGTTGCTTGACTGGGAACCCAGCGTGCCCCTGAGGGCGGGGATAGCTAGCACCTACACATGGGTTCGTGATCATCTCACAAGCAAGACAGCCACCACCCAACTCTCGCTCTACGCTGGACATTAATCCACTTCCTGCGTTATACCTTTAGATCAATTAGCGGTCTCTACAGAAAAGCCGACCAGAGCACTCGCCACACTTGCACATTGCGCACGACTCTTGATGAGGGTGGCTGCACCCGATGTCGTGTCAATAAAATATAGTTGGCCGTATGGCAAAGAGTTAGAGTTGTCGGGAGCTTTCAGTGGCTTGTATGAAATATCATGCAGGTGACACACGATTGGCAGTCCATACGCGTGAGCACGTAGCGTAGTGTCACCGTAATATAGATGAAGCGCTCCCGCAAGATCGTAACCTGTATCAAATATCGGGTCGCCATCAGGCGTAACGTCGGCCTGATCAAATGTTGCCACTGCCGTGTACCGTGCTGGCTTCGGGCCGAGCGCAGCCTCGACAGTTCGGAGAATTTGATGCTGGTCGCGCGACGCAGCTGTCCAGGATCGCTCGTTGCGATTCTCCTGAATAATCAGAGATACAAGTATTGCTACGGCGATGACCGTCGCAATGACCCGAGCCTGCTGTCGCCGGCGTATAAGCGCAGCGAGGCCAAGTCCGACCAGCCAGATCACAGCAATGAGTAGAAGAATCTCACCTGGTGCTCCTGGCAAAGAGAAACGATTTGACGGGCCAGTCCAAGTAGGAGTGTATTCCGATGGTGCCGGGAACAGTGGAGCCAAACCAGCGACCGCAAAGATAAAACCGACGGCAGCCGCCGTTACCCACCACCGAACTTCAGCTGCGCACTGGGGGTTTTGACGGATCAATATTACGAGGCCAGCCGACGCGGCCACAACAAGAGCTATAACGGCCAACGACCACGGCCCCGCAAACGCAGAGCTGATCAAGGTTCCGCCGCTTGACAGCAATTCGCCACCTCGATCGACGAGGTGGCCGATACCGTATGAAGCGCCACGCACTGCGCCATGTTTGAGATCGGCAAATAGACCCAGGGCAGCCACCAACAGATCTGCCGGCCAGCGTCTGAATGCGCGCCCCCAGCCAAAACGGATGCCGTACAAGAGTACGCTGATCGCCACCGGTACGATCACCGCCTCGAACGTCTCAACGGCGAAGATAAACAGCACCAAAGAAAGCGCGTGCCATGCGACTACTCGCCTCCCTTGAGACGAGGCAAATGCAAGCTGCGCACAGAGCAGCCCACCCAGGTAGAAGCAAACGGCGATGGAGTACGGATATACCGCCATCCAAATGCGGGAAGCATCGATCCACGGACAAGCGACAAAAATCGTACCGGCGAGAACTGCTGACATCTGTCGCATGCCCTGCAGCCGCAACACGGCGAAGAACAGGCAACCCTGCATCCCAGTTATCAGAACTCCTGCCGCCATGTAGTGCGACGCTTTGAGATGACCGATCTTGGGCATGGCCTGGTAGAAGAAGCCAGCCCCGTCGCGGTAATTGTCCCACCCACGAAAGAGATTGCTGAAGATTTCACCCCATGTCTCATGCCCAAAACGCCACGTCTCAAGGAAGACATAGTCGTCTGTATAAAATCCGCTCTGAAATACATGCGGCAGGTATAGGGCAAGGGTCAAGCCCACCATGATCGCCACCCCAGCAGCAGCTTCCCCACGGGAGACTATGCCGGCGCCCTGCGACGGAGACTTGCTCGGCCGATACGGCTCCACTGGAATGAATATCCGACGCAGACGACTAGGGCGTGACGCCTGCTCGACACCTTGGGTCAGCCTATCTTCAACTCGGCTCATATGGGTTGATGTCGGTCTAGCGCGCCCACAGTTGCGACTAGACGTGGACACCACGCATGACGAATTCGCGCGGCGAGCGAGGCTGCGAGGGCATTGAACACGACCAGCGTAGTCTAACGAGCAGGGAGGTCGATCGCTCCGCAGCTCCCAAGGCGGCTCGGCCTCAGCCCCGGGATCACGAAGGACCAATGCGTGCCAGGCCTTATCATGCGCATGTGGATATGGAGCTCTACGGCCAAGATGCGGAGGCGCGTCTGTTGGGCAGCCTGCTTCGGGACCTTCCTTGTCGCTGCGTAATCGACGTAGGAGCCGAGCGAGGAGACTTGGTGCATGAGCTACTCCAGGCCGGAGCCGACGAACTGCACGCGTTTGAGCCACACCCGGAGAACATCGAGACGCTGCACAAGCGGTTTGACGACGACGCGCGCGTAACGATCCACGAGAATGCCGTTAGCGATCACGACGGATGTGGCGAGCTACACGTCTCGGCCACGCCCTCGGGCAAGCACTTGCCTTTTGGACACACGCTACTCAAGCGAACCGACACAGACGAGATCGCATGGGAAGAAACGATTACCGTAACCCTCCGCTCCCTCGGATCGCTAATCGACCGGGGGGAGCTGCCCAGCCGCGTGGGCATTCTAAAGATCGATACCGAGGGCCACGACCTGGCCGTAGTGCAGGGCATGGGCGCTCTTGAAGCCGACGTGGTGATGGTCGAGCATTGGAGTGACCTGCCCCACGGCTTGGGGGCATGTCCATGGACCACTACAGATATGGTCGAGACCCTTGGTATGCGTGGCTTTACGCACTTCGCCTTCATTGTTCACCGCGGCGAGTTCGTCATCCTGAGGTGGGACGACGGAGATGTGGAGAGAGGGTCTATGGGCAACCTGATTTTTCTACATGACAGAATTCTCTCATTGCTACTGCCAAAAGTGCTCGATTGCGCCGGAGAACTGGCCGAGCGAGCGGTGTCTAGAGGCCGGGCATATATGCATGTCGCGGATGATCGTCTGTCGTTGGTGAACGAACTCAAGCGAGCCTCAAACGACCGCTCAGACTTGATTGACGAACTCAAGCAAGCCGCCGACGAGCGTCTAGCTCTCGTAAACGAACTCACAGAAGCGGCCGAGGCTCGAGGCCAAGCGCTTGAGGAGACCACAGCGCGGATAAGTGCCTTGAACTCAGAGCTAGAGTTATTAAGATCTCAGAGCGACTGATCATCGAATGCTAGTCATCTGCAATGGCATGCCGCGGAGCGCGTCAACCTGGTCGTTTAACGTTGCGCTTGCATTGCTTCGTGGTTCAAGCCCCGACAGCGAGGTATACGGTGGCTATGATGAGAACATTGCACGCTTCCTAGGGTCTGCTCCTGCAACAGCGGCACATGTTGTCGTAAAGTGTCATCAACTTGACCCTCGCGGGAGAGCGATGGTTCGGTCGGGCAGGACGAAGGCGATCTGTACTTGGCGGGACCCCGCAGATACCGTAGTTTCGTGTATGCGAATGTTCGGCTACGACTTTGAGCAGGCGCTAAAAGTCATAGATTCCTCCATGGAGGTGTACCAATTTCATCGTGAGCAAAAGACGGCGCTTATCGTCGATTACCGACAGATCGTTTCCGCCACGCTTGAGGCCGTAGGTCGCATCGCAAAGTTTCTAGGCATAAACAACTGCACCAAGACTATCGGCTCAATTGCAGAGCTGACATCTCTTGAGCGCGTAAGGAAGAAGACTAAATCGCTCACCGACGATGTAAATATGGTTCGCCATTCTAGCCTGGAATACGACCCAGAGACGCTCCTGCACCGCAGGCACATCCGTGACGGAGGTATAGGCTATGGCCAGATGACCCTAACGATGGAGCAGTCAAGAAAGATCGATGCAATGCTCCGAGCGTACGGCTTCGCGGAGCACTTGCATTAGTCTGTCTGCAAGGCTATTCAGGATCACCTACCAGTCATCGACTTCACTAATCGTCTCGGACGGCTGCCTAGATGTCGTGCCTAGGGACGTTCCGAATGTGAGGGTGTAGGTCCGGGCCTGCCGAGAGGCTGTGGGTGTCGAAGCTCACGTCCTCAAGGGAGGCCCGGAATGTCGCACCCTAACTCGCGTCATACAGCGCTTGGTCGCTGGCAGTTCGTTCGTCTGGTTGTTGAGGAGGGATGCACCTTCGCGCAGGCAGCGGAGTACTCGAATGTGGCACGGTCAACTGTCTGGGAGTGGGTGGCGCGTTGGCGAGCAGCCAGCGATTGCGACCGGGCTTCTCTGGAGTGTCTGGCTGACCGCTCTTGTCGCCCTCGACGCAGCCCGATGCAGGTGCCGGCTCTGGAAGCGCGCCGTATCTGCGAGCTGCGGGAGCGCACCGGCTGGGGTCCCAGGCTGCTGGCTGAGCAGGCCGGACGCCACCACTCCACCGTTCACCGAGTGTTGCAACGCGCCGGGTGCTCACGACGTCCGGTGGCTGAACGCGAGGCGGTCGTGCGCTACGAGTGGCCGTGCCCGGGACAGCTGCTGCACATGGACGTCAAGAAGTTCGCGGGGTTCACCGAGCCCGGGCACAAGACGACCGGGGATCGCTCGCAGCGCTCGCGTCGTCCTGGCTGGGAGTACGTGCACTCGATGATCGATGACTACTCCCGTCTGGCGTACTCAGAGATCTGCGAAGACGAGCGCGCCGAGACCGTCGTCGCGTTCACCGAACGCGCCCTTGACTTCTACCTGGAGCACGGGATCGTCGCCGAGCGGCTGATGACCGACAACCACATGAGCTACCCCCGCAGCCACAGTTTCGCTCGGCTGCTCACATCACGCCAGATCCAGCACATACGCACCAGGCCCTACACGCCCCGCACCAACGGCAAAGTCGAGCGCTTCCAGCAAACCCTCGCCCGCGAGTGGGCCTACGCCATGCAATACACCTCAAGCGCAGCCCGTCGTGAAGCCCTGCCACACTGGCTCAACCACTACAACGAGCAACGACGCCACTCCGCCATCGGCAACCAACCACCCCTCACACGCGTTCGGAACCTCCTCGGGCACAACACCTAGACAGCAGTCGTCCCGGCCGCTGTGTTCAGGTGCTGGCGGAACCACTCGACGGTCATGCGCAGACCATCCTCAAACGACGTAGAGGCATGAAAGTCAATCTCCCGCTCTGCCCTCGTAGTGTCAAGGACTCGCCGGGGCTGACCGTCGGGCTTGGTCGTGTCCCAGCGGATCTCACCTGCAAAGCCGGTGGCTTGCGTGATCAACTCAACCAGATCGCGGATGGCGATCTCCTTGCCGACACCGATGTTGACCGGCTCGGGGCTTTCGTAGCGCTCGGTTGCCTCGATAATCGCCTGAGCGCAGTCGTCGACATAGAGAAACTCGCGCGAGGCGCTGCCCGTACCCCAACAGACGATACTCGACTCTCCTGCGGTTCGTGCTTCCTCACACTTACGGATCAAAGCCGGGATCACATGGCTTGATCGCGGATCGAAGTTGTCGCGCGGTCCATATAGATTGGTGGGCATCAGGAAGATGCCGGGGAACCCATATTGTTCACGATAAGCGGCAAGCATCACAAGGAGAGCCTTCTTGGCCACGCCGTAGGGCGCGTTGGTCTCCTCGGGATATCCGTCCCATAGGCTTGTCTCCGCGAACGGCACGGGAGTGAACTTCGGATAGGAGCACACTGTCCCAACCTGTACGAACTTCTCCACGCCGCGATGTCGGGCCTCCTCGACCATATGCAGGCCCATCGCCATGTTGGCATAGAAGAAGCGCCCCGGATTATCCTGGTTCGCACCGATCCCGCCGACCTCTGCGGCTAGATGCAGCACGACGTCCGGTCGAGCCTTCTCGAACAGCCTCCTTACCGCGAGCGCATCGGTCAGAGTCGTACTCAGCGCTTCGCGGGACGATCACGTCCTCCACGTCGCGAGCACGGAGCAATTGGCAGACGGGATCGCCCAGAAAGCCGGCGCCGCCGCTCACAAGCACTCGCTTGCCAGCCAAGCTCAGGCTCGGCGCTATGTCAGCGTCTTTGCGCTGGCTCAGCATCGTTGCAATGATATCCGATGCGTCGTCGATAAGCCACCGAACCGGCCCAGAAGCGATGCCACAACTACAAAAAGGCCGTCGCAACTGGCCCTCATGCGCACCCACCGACGTCCAGGAAAGGAGCTACAGTCTCGGCGATGAAGAGCTACCAACAGCGGTACATAGCGGACGAGCTCGGCGAGTATCGTCGAACGACTCGAGGCGACTCGCAACGACCTCGACCCGACACTCGACGAGCGTGGGCAGCCGGCTGATCCGATCTGTGCGCGCATGGTCAAGATCGAGGGACGCATGCTCGAGATCGAGCACTTCATGGTTGACGATCTGAAGACGGTCGAGCGCCGTGAGCGGTTCCATCTGATCCAACGACTGCGCGAGCTGACGAGACCACGGCTGGGCATCCTGCACCATCACCGACCCGTCCCACTGACCGTTCCCACCAGCTACTTCACCACCGATGCTCCTCAGCCTGCGCCGACGATCTCGATCGTGACGCCTTCCTTCCGCCAAGGACATTTCCTGGAACGCACGCTCTACAGCGTGGTCAACCAGAACTACCCGGCGACTCGAGTACGTCGTCCAGGACGGCGGTTCAACCGACAGCAGCATCGAAGTTCTTCGACGCTACGAGAACTCGCTGAAGTACTGGGCGTCAGAACCAGACGATGGCCAGGGAGACGCAATCAACCGCGGCTTCGCCCATACCTCCGGGGAGATCATGGCCTACCTGAACGCCGACGATCTGCTCCTGCCCGGAGCCCTCGCGTATGTCGCCGGCTACTTCGCGGCTCACCCGGACGTAGACCTCGTCTACGGCCATCGGGCGATCATCGACGAGCACGACGGCCTAATCGGTACATGGCTGCTGCCGCGCCACGACGATTACGAGCTGACTCTGCTCGACTTCGTCCCTCAGGAGACTATGTTCTGGCGCCGCTCAGCGTGGGAGGCAGCCGGTGGGCAGATCGATGCAAGCCTGGACTTTGCGGTCGACTGGGACCTGTTGCTGCGTCTACACGACAGCGGCGCCAAGATGGTGCGTCTGCCCCGCGTGCTTGGCGCGTTTCGCGTCCACAGCGAACAGAAGACCTCCACGTGGTACGACCAATGCCTAAAGGAGTGCGATGCTCTCAGGCGACGGGTTCACGGACGGGCGATCTCCCACGACGAGGCAGTCGCCCGCGCGACACCTTATATGCGTCGCCATGTCCCATACCACCTCTGGCACCGCTTGAAGATGCGACTGCCGCTGCGACGTCAGCCTGTACGCACATTGCCCCTGGAGCCCTGGTTCCGTGCTCCGACTGAAGATGCGCAGCCGTCGATTGACGCGGATACTCCTTCTTCTGCGATGAGCGAAGGACCCATCTAGACGCACCTGAGGGTACCTGAGCTATACAGTCGGCGCTTGGTCTCATAAGACAAAGCTGGCGCAACCATTATTTGGCGACTTGGGTGGATCAGGAACGTGGTCGTCGATGCCAGCCCTCGTGGCGCCCCAACAGGCCCAGGGGAGCTAGCGCGAACGCGCCCAACTGTCCGCGTGAGGCGATCCGCATCAGTGCACGCTGCTGCTCGATGCTCAGCAAGCCGTCGCTACCGATCAAAGGTAGCCCGAAGCTGACCCGCTTAGCCAGCGAGTGGTAGGCGTCCTGATACTCCTGGGCCATCAGCTTGAGTTTGGCGACGTCTTCATCGAGCCTAACGATGTATGCCTCGCGGTCGAGCTCCTGCCAAGCCCGAGGCGCGGCCTCCG
Organism: uncultured Solirubrobacterales bacterium; assembly: GCA_963715535.1. GTDB lineage: Bacteria > Actinomycetota > Thermoleophilia > Solirubrobacterales > Solirubrobacteraceae > Palsa-744. The sequence continues at coordinate 1,592,739 of OY970251.1, forward strand.
AGGGCGGCGCCGTCAATGCTAGTTCGTAGACCGCATGCAGAGCTCTGGCAACCTCGCCCCAGCCGGGCACAGAGTGACTGCGCAGCTTAGCTAGATGCTCGTAACGGGCTGGGCCCTCGCTCAGCAGCGGCAACACAGCTCGCGCGCTGGCATCGGCGTCCCAAGGAACAAGCGTAGCCGCCTCTGGAGCCACCTCCGAAAGCGACGCCTGCGCGGCAAACAGGCACGGCAGACCCGCACGCGCGGCCTCTAGCGGGATCAGGCCAAAGCCCTCGTACAGCGTCGGATACAGAAGCGCGCACGCGTGCGCGTACAACCACCGCTTGCTCGCCTCGTCCACAGGCCCAAGATCCGTCACAAAGCACGCGAACTCAGAATCGCGCGCAAGGATTTCGGTCTCGCGCTCGCGAGAAGATCCGTGTGCAACACGTGCTCCACAGAGCACCAACCTACCCCTCCAGCCGAGCTTTCTCAGGGCCTCCAGCAACTCAATCGCAAAGGGTCTGTTCTTGTGCGCATAGTCGGCTCCCAGACACAGCAGAAACGGCTCGTCGGTGCTGAGACAGTCGGGAGAATCGCCGATGGGACCGGCGGGCTCGAGCACATCAGCGCCGATCCCAACCACGTGCGCGCGGCGCTCGGCCAGCAGATCCTCGGCAAGCGCGTCACGGCGGGCATGCTCAGAGAAGAAGACCACCTGGTCGGCGCCTGCCAGGGCCAATCGCGTGGTGCGACGGTATCCGCGCCAGGCATCGACACTCAGATGGTATGTGTCGTTGTGGTAGGCGATCAGATCCTGCTGACCGACCACGATCCGTCTGCCAACGAGCCGCAGGAGAGCGAGATCGTCTGGAGTAAATACCTGTTGTGGGCGGTGCACCACGTCGGTCAGGGAGGCACCAAGAGTCGCTTCCTCGTATGTGAGCAGCTCGATCTCCGGAGCGGTTGCCAAAGCATCCAGAGCGCGTGCCGAGATGTCGGGGGCGATCAATACCCTCACCGTCAGCCCCGGCTCGCGCGCCAGAGCCAAGATCAGCTCGATCACGTAGGTCTGAGTCCCACCGACGCTCGCGGTCAGGGATCGTCCGTCGATTGTCACCGACAGCCCTCGCAGCACCGTGTGCGCGCAGCTAAGGGAGCGGCGCAGCGGCAGTGAGTCGTCATCGGCCAGCGTCTGTTCGACCTCAGACTCGCCTTCCTGGCTTGACGAGCCAAAGACAAGCACGTCGTCCGCGGCCACATGGATCAAGCCAAGCCCCATCGCTCGTCTGGCCATTCCGTCCAAGGCATCATCAAGGGCGAGGTCGCCGTCAAGTGGCCCGACCAACTCCCAGGTGGCACGCCGGATATAGACACACCCCGGCCCCATCGTTGCGATCCGTGGGCGCAATCTCAGAGCATGGCTGCGAACCTCCTGCGCCGCCCACTCGGCGGCCCCGCCGCGCTGGCTCAACTCCACAGTTGAGACGACCAGCGAAGAGCTGGAGTCTCCTAACAAGCCGGCCCGCTCGTTTGCCTCGGCGGCCATCAACTCCACACCGCCCCCGCCGATAGACAGCGGCGTAGCGCTGGCCACAACCGAGTCGCTGGTGGCAGCAGCCCACAGGCGCTCCAGCCACTCGGCCGTGGCCAGACAGCCCGACACAACCACGGCCAAATCTGCAGCCCGGGCAACTTGCATGGCTTGGTTGACTGCGGCAGTCTCACCGCCGTCCTGCACCAGCAAGCTCAGCGGCCTCTCTCTCCGCAGCTCGGCAGGGAGTCTCTCGAGGATCCCCTCGATCGGCACTGCCGGACCGACAAGCAGGATCGGTACCTTAAAGTCGGAGTGCTCCAGAACGCTGCGGACAGTAGCGAGCGTCCGTTCGTCGACCACCTGCACCGGTACGCAGATCACGGCCGAGCCTCGCTCAGGCACAGGGTCAAGCTCGAAGGCAGTCGTGGATGTCATCAAGCCCCAGCACTGTAGCCCGCCCGAGCCGCCTGGGCCAGCGGATACCCTTCCCACATGCCGCAACTGGCCAACAACGCCACGCCGCCCATCGTCGCCCGCTCGCTCAGCAAGACCTTTCGCGTGCCCGAGGAGCGCACGCACACGCTCAAGGAGCGTGCCCTGCATCCGATGCGCCGCACCAGCCACCAATCGTTTTCGGTGCTGCAAGACATCTCCTTTGAGGTGCAGCGTGGCGAATTCTTCGGCATCGCCGGGCGCAACGGCAGCGGCAAGAGCACGCTCTTGAAGTGCCTGGCCGGCATCTACGGCGTGGACAAGGGTCAGATCTGGATGGATGGACGCCTCTCGACGTTCATCGAGTTGGGCGTTGGCTTCAACCCAGACCTGGCCGCGCGCGACAATGTCATCCTCAACGGGATCATGATGGGCCTCTCCCCGCGCGAGGCACGCCGGCGCGTCGATGAGGTGATCGATTTTGCCGAGCTGCGCGAGTTCGAGGAGCTGAAGCTCAAGAACTACTCCTCCGGGATGCACGTGCGGCTTGCGTTCTCGGTGGCAATCCAGGTGGACGCCGACATCCTGCTCGTTGACGAGGTGCTTGCAGTGGGCGATGCCGCCTTCCAGCAGAAGTGCTTCGACGTGTTCAACCGTCTGCGCGACGAGGGACGCACAATCGTGTTCGTGACCCATGACATGGGTGCACTCAATCGCTTCTGCCACCGTGCCCTGCTCTTGGAGAAGGGAGAGATGGTCCATCTCGGCGAGCCCCACGAGGTTGGCGACCGTTATCTGGAGATCAACTTCGGGCGCGACCCGGAGGCAGCCGCCAAGCGGGTCGAAGAAGGTCGCGGCGGTGACGGCGAGGCGCGTATCGTCGAGGCGTGGGTCGAGGACGAGCACGGCGAGCGTTCCGCCACGCTCCCCCAGGGTCAGCGCATCACCGTCAAGGCGCTCGTCAATTTCCTTGTCGACGTCGAGGATCCCGCCGCGGGCCTGTACGTGCTCAACGAGGATCACATCGCGATCCTCGTCGCCACGAGCTCCGTCGAGCTCGAGCGCAGCGGACGCTTCCGCGCAGGAGAGAGCGCGCTGTTCTCGTTCTCCTTTGAGAACGTTCTCGCTCCACAGCGCTACAACCCGCTGTTCACGCTCGCCCACCGCGGCACCGGCCTCGACCTGATGGACCGCTTCGAGGGCGCCTTCTCATTTGTCGTGACTGGCCCCGAAGCGACAGGCGGTCTCGTTGACCTGCCCGTCGAGGTGAACATCAGCCGCAGCAGCGCCGGGAGCGCTCAGGAGATCGCGCTATGAGCACCGAGACCGTGAGCACCGAGCCCCTTCCCTACGAGCCGCTCGGGCGCCCGATCCGCGGCCCACGCGCGCTCAACGACGACAGGCGGCGCTTCTGGCACCTCACGTACAACATCGCGCGCAACGAATTCAAGCTGAAGTTCTTCGGCTCGGCGCTCGGCTACCTGTGGCAAGTGATGAAGCCGCTTCTGCTGTTCGGCGTGATGTACGTGTTCTTCGTGGTGATCAGCGGCGCCGGCAAAAATGGCAATCCCGGAGAAGCCTTCTACGGCGTTCAGTTGCTCGGCTCGATCATCCTGTTCACGTTCTTCAACGAAGCCACCACCGGGGCCGTGCGCAGCGTCGTGGACCGCGAGAGCCTCGTGCGCAAGATCCAGTTCCCGCGACTTGTCATACCGCTGTCGCTCACACTGCTCGCATTCTTCAACCTGGCCATGAACCTGGTTGTGGTGTTCATCTTTGCCCTGATCTCCGGGGTGAAACCGATGCTCAGCTGGGTCGAGCTGCCGTTGATCCTCACCATGCTGCTCGTGTTCTCGACCGGAATTGCGATGTGGCTGTCGGCGATGTTCGTCAAATTCCGCGACATCCAGCCGATCTGGGAAGTCGCAACCCAGGTCGTCCTGTATGGATCGCCGGTGATCATCCCCGCTGAAACCGTGCGCGACAAGCTTGCCCATGGTCAGATCGAGCACATCCTCTACCACATCTATTTGCTCAACCCGCTGGTGGCCGTCTTCCAGCAGTTCCGCCACGCGATGGTCAACCACGCCACGCTCAGTGCCGGCCAACTGATGGGAGGCTGGATCTACCTGTTGGAGCCGCTTGGCATCACAGCCGCCATCTTCGTGATCGGCTTCTGGGTCTTCAACCGCTCCGCACCGTCTGTGGCGGAGAACCTCTAAGACAAGGCTCCTGGCACTGGAGCCTTGGTCGATGCCGACCCGGTCTGTGCTTCGGCCGCCTGCTCCGGCGTCCTTGGCACCCGCTCGGGAGCAAGCCCCTCGCGACGATCGCGCTTGAGCCTGGTTCTGGCCGCCGCCAAGCGCACCAGCCGCTCAGGAACGCTCATATGCTCGGCAACGCCGAGGTAGCGCACCGGCTTGGTGGCGATCATGTTCATCGAGACACCCACCCAAACGTTGTTGAGCCAGGCCAGATAGGCGCGACGCGCCACACCATGAGAGCGCAGCGCAAACCCCAGTCTCCAAGCGTGCGCCTTCAACCACGAGGTCTCCGGCGGGATCGACAGCTCCGCGTCGCCAAAGAACGAGCGATAGTGCGGCTCGGCGCTCTCGGTTAGAAAGCCGGCGCGCGTGGCCTCCCAGCGGTAGTGCGCCGCCCAGTGAGCATGCTCGTACCCCTCGTACTCCTGCACACCCTCGTCGTGCACCCCATGCGGATCGCGCAACGTCTTGAGCGTCTCGTTGACCATCAGCAGACGACCACCGGGGCGCAGCACCCTGAATATCTCCGCGAACGTGCGCCGCAGGCTCTCGCGATCGTTGTGATGGAGTACCTGGCAGCAGTACACGTAGTCGAGGCTGCCCGACGCAAGCGGGATCGCGTCCATTGAGCCGAGCACCCGCTCGAAGAAGACATCGCCGTCATCGATGAAGTAATCGGCGGTATACAGGCCCTGCAGCTCAACCGTCGCGATGTCCAGTGCGATCGCGCGCAGGCCCCGCTCGGCGAAATGGTTGGACGCCCAGCACGTGTTCGAGCCAACGTCAAGGATGCTCTGCCCGGGCTGAAAGGGAATCGTCGTGAGCAACTGATGCATCGAGCGCGCCTGCACATACCAGTAGCCGTGCTCCAGATCCGGCAGGCGCCGCACCAGCTCGCGATCCCAGCCGTCGTTGCACATATCCGCCGCGAAGCGCTCCAATCCAGCTGCCTCCGCGAGGATGTGCGCGGGCGGGTCGTACAACAGCTCCGGCACACCACGGTGGATGGCAAACTCGCTTTCGCAGGCACCACAGTGCAGCCACCCCTCGCGCGCCTCTCGCGCGTCGCTTTCCTGGATATGCAGCTCGATCGTGTGATCGCGTCCGCATGCAGGACAGCGCAACTCCGAGGCAAACTCAGCCTTCACGATCGCCCTCCGCTCACGCCACCGCCCAAGAGACTCAGCGAGTGCCCCGCTGCGCGCCCGGCACAACCTCTGTCGATGCGACGGTCTCCCGCGGCCGCGCAACCTCTTCCAGGAACGCCTCGAGCGCGTCGATGCGCCGCTCCCACGCGTAACTCCGCAGCCGTCTCGATTCCGGCCTGCCCCACTCGCGTCGCGTAGCTCAGCGTCGCCGAGCAGCCGCTCAAGCGCCTCGCTCACAGCATCGCGGTTGGCCTCGGGCATCAGGCAGTTCTCACCGTCGGCGCAGAAGTCGCGGTTGCCGTGGGCATCGGTGCACACGACCGCGCCGCCGGTGGCCATCGACTCGAGCGCCGGCAGGCAGAAGCCCTCGTGGGTGGAGGTCTGGATGAACACCGTCGCCTGGCTGAACAGCTCGCCGACCTCCTCGTCGCTGGGCGACTCCACGTAGCGCATCCCCTCATCGGTGGCCAGCTCGGGCTCGATCCCGAACATGCACAGCTCCGGGCGCGGCTCGGGCAGGGCCCTCCAGGCGTCAATCGTCAGCGGCAGGTTCTTCAAGGGGTTGGTGCGACCGAGCGCGAGCACCATGTCCTCGCGACGCTGCACGTCCGCGCGCGGACGAAAGCGCTCCAGGTCGATCCCCGGCGGGATCAGCTCGGCGTCCAGGCCCAGCTCGCGCAGACGCTCGCGGTTCCAGCCGGAGATCGTCATGTAGCGAAACTCGGGCCGATAGGAGTCGATCACCGCGTGGCGCACCGACTCGTCGTCGGGGTAGTAGCTGGTCTCGATGTCCTGCACGAAGTACACGGGAATGCCCGCGCAGCACGCTCGCATACCAGACGGGCATCGCCGTGTTCCACCAGGTCGCCACCTTGATCGCATCCACCTGCGCCAGCTCCTCGCACCAGTTCGTCGTAGAACTCGAAGCTGTGCACCGGCGCGCGCAGATCGAACCAGTCCGGCTGCTCGCCGAGCGTGTAGAGCGCCACCTCGTGCCCGCGCTCGGCCAGGCGGTTGAGATGCTCGAAGATGTCGCGGTGACCGCCGCCCACGCCGGTGCCCTCGGTCACATACACGACGCGCAGCTTGCCATTCGCGGCGCGCACGTTGCGTGCGTCGAAGAACTCGCCCCAGCGCTCCCAGAAGACACGCTGCGACTCGCGCTCGCGCTCGCCCACGTCGGTGCCACGCGTCTGGGACTCGTAGTGGTAGAGCGAGGCGCCGGGGAAGTACATGACGCGCATCCCCGCCTGCCACGCGCGCAGGCACCAGTCGACGTCCTCGTAGGCCATCGGATAGCGCTCGTCCAGCAAGCCGATCCGCTCGATCGCCTCACGGCGCACGTACATGCAGGCGCCGGTAACAGCGAGCACCGCTCCGGGAATCGCCGCCGGGCCCCAGTCGGCCGGCTTGAAGCGGTAGCGATGATCGAACCACTCGGGCGCCCCCAGGTTGCGTGCCGTGCCGGCGAACTGGATGCGCCCGTCGGGATACAGCAGCCGGCCCCCTACGATCGCCACGTCGTCCTCCTGGCTGGCGGCGAATTGCAGGCAGGCGAGCCAGCCCGGGCGCGCCTCCATATCGGAGTTGAGCACCACTACGTCCAGGCGCTCATCGGCGGCGCGCAAACCCCGGTTCACGTTCGCGGCAAAGCCACTGTTGGACTGCCCCTCGACCACCTCGATGCCCTCGATCGCGCGCAGCGCCGCCAGGTGCTCGGGGCCGCTGGCGTCGTCGGCCACGACGATGCGCGCCAATCCGCTCGGTACCGTCCTGTGAATACTCGCCACGAGCATCGCGACCTGCTCGGCGTCGCGAAAGCTCGGGATCACGATGCACACCGGCCGCCCGTGCTCGCGATACCACGCGAGCGCGCGCCGGTAGCTGTCCTCGCCGGTGCGCGAGCGCAGGTTAAGTCGGTGGCGCAGCGGCGTGAGGCGCAATGGCAACGTCAACAGGCGAAACAGCAGCGTGCGCCAGCCGAGATAGCGATAGGTCAGATAGATGCGCCTGCGCAAGCCGGCCAACGGCCCTTTGAACTCGCCGTCGAGCGCGTTGGCCGCGATCGCCTCCGAGCGAGCGATCGGCGGGCGTGGGCGCCTGGGGTCCTGCTGGTCGCTCGTCTGTGCGGGCGTAGGCTGGGAGTCGTGCTCATTGCTCACGTGCGGTCGTCGTCCTGTGTCGATTGCGGTTTGGGCATGTCGAGATCGAGCGGCTCGAAGCTCGCGCGACGCTCCAGCGACAGTCGCCGTCGCGCCCACGCGGGCAGCAAATCGGCGTGCGAGCCGAGCTGTGCGCCGACCGTGCGCACCACATGGTGACCGCTGAACGCCGCGAGCGTCGCTCGCCGTCTTCCCTGGCGGCACACCGCGGGCGATCAGCTCGCGGCGCGCGGCTCCCAGCTCGCCGCGCAGGTTGCCGGCAAGGCGCACCGGCGAATGCGGCTCGCGCCACCCGTATACCTCACGCAGTCCGCGCCACTCGTCAAAGCAGCGGCGCAGCTGCTGCGAAGGCGTGTAGTCGTGGGAGTGCAGCACCGCGGCACCCGGCACGAACACCTTCGCGTAACCCGCGCGCAGCATGTCGATCGCGAGCACGCGGTCCTCCGCGTAGGGGACCGAGCGAAACGGCACTCGCTCCCACGCCACACGCGCCACGCACGCGTTGGCATCGGTGAAGAACCCGCGCCTGCCGATCAGGTCGGCCACGGGCGGCAGTCGCTCGTGGCCGACCCCCTCAACCACACCCCCGCCGGACTCGCTTACGCCGAAGCTCGTCAGGCGCTCCACCTGAGGCGTGCCCTCGGGCGCGAGCGAGTCAAACCAGCGCGTTAGTTCGAGCGCCACCGCCGGCGAGGCGCCCGCACGCGGACGGTAGGGCCCGTATACGACACCGATGTCCTGCCCCAGCTCGAAGCCGCCAAGCAGCCGCTCCAGCCAGCGCTCGTCCGCCGGCTCGGCATCTTGGCTCAACAGCGCCACGCGCTCGCCACTGGCTTCGCGCACGAGCAGGTTGCGTGTGCCGCCGTGGTTGAATTCGCCGGGGGCGATCTCGAGCACGCGCGCGCCGTGCGAGCGCGCGAGCTCGAGCGAGCCGTCGCGCGAGCCCGAGTCGCACACCAGCAGCTCGTGCGCGATGCTCTGGCGGGCAAGCGCCGCCAGCGTCCCCGCCAGCAGCGCTCCACCGTCGCGCACCGGGATCGCGACGGTAACGCTCGACTCAGGCATAGAACGCCGTCAACGTCAGCAGCTGCGAGGCATAGCTAAGGAACATCACCGCAATCAACACTCCCGTACCCACCCACAGCATCCTGCGCCGCCCACAAGCGTGCAGGGCACCAACCCCGATCAGCGCTAGCGGAGCGATCCCCGGGAACGCGTAGCGTCCGAACTCGGCGATCAGCGGGCGTATCCCCGGGGTGTAGTAGGCGGCCTCGAAACCGGCAACCACGGCCACCGGCATCGCCAGGACGGCGAGCACTTCCATCCAGTGCGCTCTTACCCAGGTCCACTCGCGACCAAGCGCCCAGCACGCAAGCGGAACCACTGCCACGACGGCCGTCAGAATCACGAGATAGACCCAATGCGGGAAAAGCACGTCATACCAGCCGAATGCGGCCCAGCCACGTTCGATGAAGATCACCATGCCGGGATGTATGCCCGCCGGGAAGTGCGGGGTCATGAACGGCAGTCTTGGCAGCACAGCCTGCCATAGATAGGACAGATAACCCGGGATGTTGTGCAGCGCTTCGCCGGCCGCGCCCGCGTTTGAGCTGATCGCCGATGTGGCCGCGCCCGACGCCCCTTCTGAATGGCGCAAGCTGTCGAGCGCGTGCACCGCCAGCTCATCCGCCACGAGCGCCGTGACCGCCAGTGCCGCCCAGCCACGCAGGTCGCGGCGACTGTGGTGGCGCCACAGCGCACCCGCGAACACGAGCGCCGCAACCGGATACAACGAGAGTCCGGTGCCCTTGATGTTCGGTAGCGCCACAAGCACGGCACCAGTGAGCATCCCCCATGGGATCGTGATGCCGCGTTTGAGCAGACGTATCAGCAACAGCTCCAGCGCCGCCGCGCCCGCATTCACGCCCACATCGTTGTTGACGATCCCGCTGACAAACCCATACATCGGCTCGTAGGCGACAAGCAAGGCCGCCAGCACCCCCAGCCACGGGCGCCCCGGCGCCAGCTCGCGCGCCAGCAGGAAAGCGAACAGCGCCACGAGTGCGCCGATCAGCGCCGAGGTCATGCGCATCAGCGTCAGCTGTGAGAACACCGAGGCATGCCGCGTCGCCAGATAGGCGGGCGCCAGCGCCAGATAGTAGAGCGGGCCGTGAACCGCCGAGGTCGTGTATCCGCCGCCGTTGTTCGCTTGCGGATGCAATCGTGCGCGACGGGCTTCGTAGGCGCTTTGTTCGGAGGCAAGCCACGGCGGGCGGCTCGTGTCGCTCTGATGGTCAGTCGCGAAATTCACGCCTTCCAGGGCCGTGCCCTCCGAGGTGGACCAACGCAATAGCGGTGAGCCCGGGTTGTCGCTGGGCGTCTGTCCGCGTTCGACCAACGACTGCACGTAGGCGAAATGATCGACCTCGTCCGGCGCCTGGAAAAAGGGCGTTATCAGAGCCCAGCAGCAACCGTTGACGGCAGCGATCACAAACAGCCACAGCGCGAGCCGACGCGCGCGACCCGCCACGGCAAGCGCAAGCAAGCGCACTCCCAACAGCCCGATCGCGGGCAACACCAGGAACAGCAGCAGCGGATAGGTCCAGGCGCCCACCACACCCGGACGAAACAAGGCGGCACGTCGAAAGATCGCGGCCGCCTGTGAGATATAGCTGCGCTTGGACCCTGGACGCGGCAGATACCAGATCGAGATGCGCGCCGGCATCGGTGCTCCACCGATCGTCGGTGGAGACGCTCCGAGCGCACCCAGCGCGGTACCGCCCCAGTTGACCACACCGTTTGCCGTGACACACAGCGACGCCTGACTGGAGGCGGGGCGATCTGGCCTCCGCGGAATCGGAAAGTCGGCGTTGGTGACGTGGCCCACCAACACATTCCCTGGCGCCAGCCGTGAGGAGATTGTGCCGCCGTCGAGCCGAAGCACCATCCGCAGGGTCGGGCGCGTCGGGGTCGCCGAGACGACGTTCAGGCGCACCACCGCCGTCTGGGCCGGAACGTTCAGGTCAGGCACGCAAACTGGGACGTGCGGGGGTGTGGGAGCGACATAGGTCACGTCTTCGACGCCGTCGGTGCCCGTGTAATACGAGCGCGGCACTATCCCCCAAACCAGCAGCAGGACCAGCAGCGGGACGGCAACCGCGACCGCCGCCCTCCAGACCCCACGATCGCCCACAGTCAAAGTTCTTAGCGTCTACGCAAGCCGAGAATCGACAGCAAGAACGAGGAGAAGAAGATCTGGATGCCGACGATCAGCAGCGTCGCGGCGACAACCGCAAGGTGTTCGTCGGCGAGCGAGCCGAAGCCATGAGAGATCCACGTGCCCACGAGGATCCCGCCCATCACGAGTCCCATCAGCACGAACAACCCGCCCAGCAGCAGGCCGTGCTCGAGGCGAAAACGGGCACGCATCTTGTCGAACCATGGGTCGCGCTCGTTCATGAAATAGGTGCCATAGGCGTGCGCACACAACCCCAAGTGCGAGCACCTGCGTTCCCACGACCATCAACAGGGCTCCACCGATCAGCGCATGAATACCCCAGGAACGCCCAAAGAAGTCCAAACCTCCCCCGACAAGCGCCACGATCAGCGTGCCGACGCCGGCCAGCATCGTGCCCGGCACGATGAACAGATGCGTGGGGCTGTGCACGAGCAGGAAGCGCAGGTGGCGCCAGCCGTCGCGGAAGCTCGACAGCTTCGACTCGCCGCCGCGGGGGTGGTATTCGATCGGGAACTCGGCGATTCGCAGTTTCTCCTTGGAGGCCCTGATCACCATCTCCGAGGCAAACTCCATACCGGTCGTGCGCAGATCGAGGCGCGGCAGCACGTCGGTGCGAAGCGCGCGCATCCCGCAGTGGGCGTCCTTCACGCCGGTGCGGAAGAACAGGTTCAGCAGGCCCGTCAGGATCGGGTTGCCGATGTAGCGGTGAAGCCACGGCATCGCGCCCGGCTGGATGTTGTCCATGCGATCGCCCATCACGAGCTCCGCCCCGCCTTCCAGCTCGGCCACGAAGTGCGGGATCTCGTTGAAGTCGTAGGTGAGGTCGGCGTCGGCCATCACGATGTAGCGACCTCGCGCCGCGGCGAAGCCCGGCCAGGTAGGCGCTGCCGTAGCCACGGCGAGGTTCTGAGACAACGCGCGCGCCCGCCGCCGCCGCAAGCGCCGCCGAATCGTCCTCGGAGGCGTTGTCGACCACCAGCACTTCGCCGTCGATGCCCGTGCGCTCCAGCACTTCCAGCGCCGTGCGCACGCACTCCTCGATGTTCTCCGCCTCGTTCAGGCAGGGGATCACAACCGACACGAGTGTCGATCCCGTCTGCTCGGCGGCTTCGGCGCTTGTCGGCCTGCTCTTCTGTGCGGTGCTCATGGTCTTTGTCCGTCCCGCGCCCGCTCGCTGCAGGTTCGGCCCCGTCGAGACAAACCCCTGGCGGGCCCAAAAGTGGCGCGCCAGCCTCATTGAAACAGCGCGCTTTCCGGTCCCAGATGCTAGCGGACGGTGCGGAGGGGCCAGTCGGGAGAGCCAACAACCAAAGTCGCGCAGGCCACAAAAGTACAACTTGCAACTTATGACTTTGCAAATCACAAACTTGCTGGACCGTAGAAGAGCTCTTCTGCGATCACGCAAGATAGGGATGGAGCTGCAAATCTCCCTGCGGTGCGCGTCTGCCTGATCTACGACTGCCTCTACCCCTACACGGTGGGGGGCGCCGAGCGCTGGTATCGCAACCTCGCCGAGCGCCTGGTGGCTGAGGGGCACGAAGTCACCTATCTGACGCTGCGCCAGTGGGATCGTGGCGAGCGCCTGGACCTCGACCCGCGCGTGCGCGTCGTCTGCGCCGGGCCACGCATGGCGCTGTACACCGGCGGACGCCGGCGCATCCTGCCGCCGCTCGTGTTCGGTGCGGGGGTGCTGTGGCACCTGCTGCGCCACGGACGGCGCTATGAAGTCGTGCACACCTGCGCGTTTCCCTACTTCTCGCTGCTCGCCGCCGCTCTTGCGCGACCGCTTGGTGACTATGGGCTGGTGGTCGACTGGTTTGAGGTGTGGAGCGCCGACTACTGGCGTGGCTACCTCGGCGGCCTCGGCGGGCGCGTGGGCGAGCTCGTGCAGCGTTTGTGCGCGCGCGTTCCCCAGCGCGCTTTCTGCTTCTCCCGACTGCACGCCACACGGCTGCGCGAGCAGGGACTGCGCGGTCGGGTCACGGTGCTGCGCGGGCTCTACGGCGGCTCCAGCGAACCCGCTGTGGCGCGCGCGGCCGACCCGCTGGTGCTGTTCGCCGGACGCCTGATTCCCGAGAAGCGCGTCACCGTCGGCGTGGCCGCCGTCGCGCGCGCCGCCCGGCGGATCGAGGGGCTGCGCGGCGTCTTCTACGGCGACGGCCCCGAGCGCGAGGCGCTTGCTCGGCGCGATCGCCGAGCACGACGCCGATTCGTTCATCTCCGCGCCGGGCTTTGCTAAGGGCGAGGTCGTGGAGACCGACATGCGCCGTGCCCTGTGCGTGCTGTTGCCCTCCGAGCGCGAGGGCTATGGCATGGTCGTCGTCGAGGCCTCGGCTCACGCCACCCCGGCGGTCGTGGTGGCAGCGTCCGACAACGCCGCCGTGGAGCTGGTCGAGGACGGCATCAACGGCGTGGTCGCCGCCGGCGCCGATCCCGAAGCGATCGCCGATGCGATCGTGCGCATCCATGAAGCCGGGATGGGGATGCGCCAGAGCACATCGCGCTGGTTTGCTGAGAATGCAGAGGAGCTTTCGCTGGAGGCATCGCTGCGCACGGTGGTCGAGCGATATACGCCCTAGACGCTACTTCAACGGTCCCGAGACACCTGAGCTCACGGCCGCTACACGACTGAGCCGCCCGAGCACGTCGGTCGTGGGAGCCACCTTGGCGTTCTCGTAGTCGGACAGCCGCGACGCGGAAGTGCCCGCCACCCTGGCGAACTGGCGCAGCGTCATCCCGCTCTTGGCGCGCCAGGAGCGAATCTGGGCGGCATATTCGGCTCGCCCTCGCCGGGTGATCTCATCGCGGGCGCGATGAATCACGTTGCTCATCAGTGCGTCGACCCCATAGTGCTCGCCCCAGCCAACGACAGTCTCTGTGGTGCGCGCGGCGGATCCCCAGGGGTTGCCTCGGATCGTCTCGGCGAGCCTGCGCCAGTCCGACAGCGAGCCGCGGTCGATGACCGTCTCGATCGCCTCGGCCGGCCACTCGTCCATCGGAAGGGCTGTGTCGAGGTTGAGATTGCGAAATTGCAGTGTCATCGAGCCATCCTCTCGGCGAGCTCGGCAAGTACTACCTTGACCGCGGCCCAGTCGTGCCAGCGGGGGTCAAGCGCCTTGTAGCTGGCGAGCTGCGTAGTGACCTCCGCGTCTCGCGGACGAGGGTCTGCCAACTGTCGGACAAGCTGGGTGGCGACCGCCTCTGGTTGGCGATTGATGTCGGCGTAGTAGTCATCGATGTCCTGCAGCACGATGGCAGCCTCGTCGAGCCCGATCCAGTCCGCGAGGGCAGCGATGTCGAGGTAGTCGCGGGTTTGGTTGCGAGTGAGGGCAAGCCACGCCTTGATCCGCAGTATCTCCGCCTCGGTCGGCACGACGAGACGCTTGCCGCGCACCTCCATGTCGGTGCTCTCCAGCGGCCGGCTGCGAAGCAGCTGACGCACACCAGTCTCGATGCCGCCAAGTTCCCCAAGAATGATCTTCCCGGGTTGCGCCCGCGCCATCGACCAGTCCCCTAGTGCCTCCAGGTTCTCGAGGATCGCATCAAAGCGCTCGGCGAGGTCCGCGACGACGTGATCGTGGTCGAACGACTGCCGATGGTGGGCATAGAGCGCTGCCGCAGATCCCCCCACCAGCACGGCGCCAGGGATCAACTCCTGTAGTTGCGCCGCCTTCTCCAATACGTCTTCCAGGGAAGGGCTCATCATCCGATGTTATCAGATCCGATAACATTCCTGGGAGTCGGACTTCTGCGCCGGCCGGCGAAAACCGTAGAAGCCCGACTGCTCGCTCAAGCGCGCGAGGCAATCTGCTGCGACGTGGCCAGCCCTCAGCTGGTCGACGCCCGCCGGTAGCTCTCAAGCGTTAGCCGCGCCGTGCGCTGCCAGGTGAACTCGCGTGCTCGCTCAAGGCCGCGGGCGCGCAGACGCTCGGCCTCTGCCGAGTCTGAGAGCATGCGTTCGAGTGCCGCCGCGATCGCGGCCTCGTCATGCGGGTCGAACAGCAGTGCCGCGTCGCCTGCAACCTCCGGTAGCGAGGAGGCGTTTGAGCAGGCGACCGGCACCCCACGCGCCATCGCCTCCAGCACCGGCAACCCAAAGCCCTCGTACAGCGAGGGGTAGACGAACGCCTGGGCGAGTTGCCACAGCCCCTCGAACTCCTCGCCGGAGAGCCACCCAAGGAAGCGCACGTCCTCCTGCACGCCGGCGCTGCGCGCACGCTCGCGCAACTCGGCCTCGTGCGCGGTGGGATAGCCGGGGAGCACCAGCAGCGGCCGGCGCTCGGCGGGGATGCGCGCGAGCGCGCCGATCAACGCGAGCAGGTTCTTGTGGGGGCGCTTGGCCGACAGGCTCAACACAACGTGACGCTCACCGAGATCGAGTCGCTCGCGCAGATCGCGCTCGGGCAGGGGCTCGCAACGCTGCGTTGTGCCAATGCCCAACGGCACAACGTCGATGCCCTCGCGCGGCCGTGCCGAGCAACTCGACCAGATCGTGCTGCGTGCTGTGCGAATCGACGATCACGCGGTCTGAGCGGCGCACCGCGAGCGGCACCAGCATGCGCATGCCCAGATCGCGGATGCCCGCGTGCGCCTCGGGAAAGCGCGCGTAGATCAGGTCGTGGACGGTCACCACGCGGCGAAAGCGTCCCCACGCCGGCGCGGTGCTGGCGAGGCTGTGTACCAAATCGACGCGCTCACGGGCGGCGAGGCGCGGCAACAGTAGCTGCTCGCCGGCCACCCACTGCACGCGATTGCGCGCATTCACCGGCACGGTCACCATCGGCAGCAGCTCGCCCCACGGGCCGTCTTTTGCGGCGGCGGCCTCGCGGTTGACAAACGCGGTGAAGCGCACCTCCGGCGCTGCCTCCACGAGCGCCGGGATCAGCTCGCGTGCCGCGACCTCCATGCCGCCGGTCTCGCCGGGGACCAGGAAGATCAGGTTGAGGCCGACGTGCATCGTCGGCGCAGGCTAGCGGAGCAGGTCTCAGCGAGCCAAAACCCTTCCATCGACCGATCGCAGCTTCCTTGGTTCTCGGCTCGCTGGCTAACGCAGCCGCGTGACCGGACCCAGGTGGGACAGCACGGGCACTTTGTTACCGAGCGAGCGGGCCTCGACAAATCCAGTGTGGGCGCTGATGGTCAAGCACAGGACCTTGCCGGGCGCAATATGACTACCGCGCGGGGGAGAACCGTTGATGTGGAAGTAACCGCGCATCACGACGACATCGACCAATTCGGGGTTCGTTAGAACCGATCCGCCTACGGCTCCCGGTTCCATCACCTTGGCGGCGGCTCCCAGCGAGCCGGTTGCCATTTCGATGCTCTTCGGGTGCGGATCTTCCGAGTGGGCGGCTTCCCTGAGCGCGATGTCGAGCACCTGCTTGTGCGTAAGCACACGACCCGATTCCCGTGAAGCCGGATCGGCGCCGGCCATCTGCGCGATAAGCGCAACCGCGACGATTGCCGCCAATCCGATCACGATGCCCCTGATCGAGACGATAGCCCTCACCCAACAGATGATAAACGCATTCGGCTATCGAGCATTGTCCCGGGAGAGCACCCGTTCGTAGACCTCGTGGGTGGCTCGCGCCGCGGCCCTCCAGCTAAAGCGCGCGGCATAGGAGGGTCCTTGCTCGCGGGCGTCCCTGTCGTCCAATGCCTGCCCGATCGCGCGCGCGGCATCGCTCGGATTGCGCGGGTCGAAGTAGTGCGGCAACTCCCCGCCGATCTCGCGCAGAACCGGAATGTCCGACGCCGCCACGGGCACGCCATGGGCCAAGGCCTCGATCACAGGAATGCCAAAGCCCTCGGCGAGGGTTGGGAACGCGGCACAGTCGGCCACAGCCCATAGGCCCTGCAAATCCGCGTCCGGCACATAGCCGATGAAGCGCACGCGCTCCTGCACATCAAGCCCACGCGCCAGCTCGCGCAACTCGTGCTCGTAGGGCTCGGCGTGTCCCGCCAAAACGATCGCGACGCTTGCGTGCAGAGACCGCACAGCGCGAATCAACAGCTCCTGATTCTTGTGTCGGCGCTTGGCGGCCACACACAGAACGACGCGCCGTCCCCCAAGCTCGTAGCGCTCACGAATCCTCTCCGCGTCTGTCGGTTGGACCACGTTCTCCAGCTCGTGGCCGTGGTGAACAACGGTGAAGCGGCCGGGATCGACCCCAAGCGTCAAGCAGATCTCCTCACGGGCCGCGGCGGTGCCGGTGATCAGAGCATCGGCGCTACGGGCCGCCGATCGCACCAGCGCGCCCATCCCCCAGGTCGTGAGCCGCCCAAACGTTGGCGTCCTCATGAAGGTCACGTCGTGGAGCGTCACCACGGCGCGCGCGCGCGGGCGCAACGGCGCGATGCTCGCCAGGCTATGCACGATGTCCGCCTCGACGCGACGTGCCACACGCGGCAACAACACCTGTTCGGCCCACTGCCGGCGCAGACGCTGGGCGTCCTCGCACGGCAGCGCGACAACAGTCGCGAACTCACCCCAACCGTCAACCTCAAGCGCGACGGCACCCGATCCCGTGGTGGCAACGGTCAGGCGCGTGTCTGGATACTCCGACGCCAGTGCCGGACCCAATCCGCGCAAATAGGTCTCTGGCCCACCCGAGACGCCTGGAGCCAGGTAGAGCGCGTTGAGCAGGACATGCGGTGGTTCGGACATGAGCGGGCGATGCTAAGGAGATTCTGGACGGAGCGCTTGCATGACGCGCGCTCGCGGCGTGTCTCACTGGTAGCGTGGGCGCGCCGTGAGCTATTTCGATTGGCATGAGCGCCCCGGCTACTGGGCGGATGTGACGCGCCACTTCTCATCGGAGATGGAGCTGCTCGATATCGGTTGTGGGACCGGCTGGCTGAGCGAGCACTTCCCCAAGTACACCGGCATCGACGGATCCTCGGACGCGGTGCGCATCGCCTCGGAGAAGGGCCGCAATGTGATCGAGGGAGACGTCGATGAGCCGTTGCCGCTCGCGGATGCTTCCTTTGATGGGGCGATCCTCAAGGACCTGCTCGAGCATGTCGCCGATCCCACGGCGCTCGTGCGCGAGGTCCACCGCGTATTGCGCCCCGGCGGGCTGGTGTTCGCTTCCTCGCCCGACGCCCAACGCTGGGTCTGGGACGACTACACGCATAAGCGACCGTTTACGAAGAAGAGCTTTCGCCTGCTGTTCGCCGACCAGGGCTTTGAGGTCGAGCACGTCGGCTACGAGTCGGTCGCGCCAGGGGTGGGCGTGATCTCAGCGCGCACGCGCCGCAATCGCCGCCCGCGACTATTCGCGGCGCTGGCGCTGCTGCCGTTTCACCGTCGCAACGTGTGGGTGCTCGCGCGCACACGATGAGGGCCCTTACACGTAGAGTTCGTCCTGTGACTCGTCCAACTGGTCTCACCATTGCACCCGGCTCCTATAGCAAGGCAAAGGCAGGCGGTTACTACAGCAACACACGCGATGATCTGGTCACAATGCTGCCGCGCCCGCTTGGTCGCGTCCTCGACGTAGGTTGCGGCGAGGGCTCCACTGGAGAACTGCTGCTGCAACAGGGTGCGACAACCGTGACGGGCATCGAGATCAACGCCGACGCCGCACAGCGCGCAGGCGAGATTCTTGACGACGTACGGGTGGGCCCTGTCGAGGATGTACTACTCGAACTCGACGGCCCTTGGAACACGATTTGCTGCCATGACGTGCTTGAGCATCTCATCGATCCGTCCGCCGTGCTAAAGGCTCTAAGAGCGCGGGCGGCGCCCGGAGGGCATCTACAGGTATCGATCCCAAATGCCCGGCATGTCTCACTGCTGATCGATCTCGTGTTTCGAAGCACATTTGGCTACACAGAGTGGGGACACCGCGACTCTACGCATCTGCGTTGGTTCACGCGGCGGGACATTGAGGCGGTAATTGCCGCCGCCGGTTGGCGTGTCCTTGCGACCTCGCACCCTGCGCTGCATCGCTCCTACCGACTCGACCGCCTCACGCGAGGACATTCGACGGAGTTCTTGGTAGGCCAGTGGTATGTACTCGCCGTCGCCGCGTCTTGATGAGCCCCCGCGTCGTCATCCTACGCGGAGGGGCTGTAAGTCAGTGGGATCTTCGTCCATGGGAGTATTTGACACCCACTTATTCCGTCCGGGTGCTTGTGCCCAAGCGCAATCTCTACGACACGGAAGGACTAAAACTCAAGAAGATCCCGGTTCGCACACTCGGCGATCACCTACCGAGCGGATCGCTTGGCACCCTTGCAACTCGGGCGCTCGGCGAACGCTACGTCGGGCTGCGCGAACAACTTGATGGCGCTGACGTCGTACATGCGGCTGAGCTTGTCTACTGGTTCTCGGCGCAGGCGGCTCGCCTGAAGGAAGAACTCGGCTTCAAGCTGGTGTTGACGACTTGGGAGACGTTGCCGTTCATCGACGCCTACAGGAATATCCGTACACGGCGCTACCGCCGTGAGGTGCTTAAGGCCACCGATCTCTTCCTAGCCGCCACAGAGCGCGCAAAGCAAGCGTTGCTGCTAGAGGGTGTACCAGAGCAAAAGATTGCGGTGTGCGCACCAGGTATTGACGTCGACCGCTTCGCCACCGCTTTCGATCGGCCGCCTGTCGCCGACGGAGGCCATCTCATTCTGTCGGTTGGACGGCTTGTTTGGGAGAAGGGCCATCAGGATCTCCTGCGTGCCCTGGCACAGCTACGTCAACATGGGCGCAACGACATACATCTTGAGATTGTGGGAACCGGTACCGAGCTAAATCGCCTGCAACATGTTGCCGTCGATCTCGGCGTGGACGACATTGTCAGTTTCCGTGGAAACGTGCCCAACGACGAGCTTCCCGACCTGTATGCGCGGGCGTCATGCCTGGTTCTGGCCAGCCTGCCAACCCCTTTTTGGGAGGAGCAGTTCGGAATGGTGCTCGCAGAGGCGCTCGCGGCTCGTCTGCCGATAGTGGCCGCAAGGAGCGGAGCCATACCGGAGGTGTTGGGCGAGGACGGACTGCTGTTTGCCTCAGGAGATTGGGTTGGCCTCGCAATGACTCTCGCCGATGGACCACTATCGCAGGCACCCGCAACCCGCAGCATACCTAGGCCCGATCGCGTCGAGCGCTTCTCGGCAAAGGCGGCAGCTGGACGACTGCGCGATGCATATGAGGCTGTGTTGAAGCTTTGACAACTGACGTGATCGTCGTGACTTGGCACTCTGGCGAGCGGGTGCTCGCGTGCCTACAGAAGCTTCAGGACCAGAGGCGCCCCCATCGCGCAATCGTCGTAGATAACGCATCCGCCGACGGCACAGTCGATGCGATTCGCACGCGATTTCCACAGGTCGAGGTCATCGAGCTTCAGCGCAATGTCGGCTTCGGCACAGCCGTGAACCACGCCGTTGCGCGCAGTGACGGCGAGGCGCTTGTGCTCGTTAACGACGATGTCGAAATCGAGGCGGACTGCCTCAACGCCCTGGTCGCGCCACTGGAGCGCAACTCGGACTGCGGCATGGTCGCTGGCCTTACGACCATTCCCGACAGTGATCTGATCGACGGTTTTGGCATAGAGCTGGACGTAACGCTAGCTGCGTACAACCGCTCACGTGGAGAGCAGACCGACCAGGCGCAACCAGGGCGACTAGCCACACCCAGCGGCGGCCTGGCGGCGTACCGCCGCAGTGCTTTCGAGCGCGCTGGTGGATTTGACGAGCGACTGTTTGCCTATGGCGAGGACGTTGACCTTGGACTTCGGCTCCGGCGGGAGGGCTGGACAGCGACCGCTGCCGCCGATGCTCGCGGGATCCATCTGGGTGGCGCCTCGGTCGGATTCGACTCGCCCCTCCAACGCGAGCTCGCGGGTTTCGCACGCGGATTCTTGCTGCGCCGCTACGGTGTCCTGCGTTCACGTCATGCTCCGCGCGCCCTAGCCATCGAGTTGATGGTGCTTGGATGGGGACTGGTTGTCCACCACACACTCGTGCCGCTGCGCGGTCGGCTGCGAGGCTGGTACGCAGCGGGAAAACGGCGTGAGCCGATTTCACCAGGCGTGGTGGACCCCTCGATCGGTCCTTGCGAGGCACTGCGCCGCCTGCGTGCCCGCTGACCACGGCGTCAGCCGGTCTCCCTGACCCTGACCACCGACCGCCCCGAACAAGGGTCCCGGTGCTCACCATCCCGCCGCGTGTCGCACGCTCGCTACGCGACCGTCTCGCCCAGCTCGAACACTGAGATCCACGCACACCGGTGCCCCTCTGGGGATGGACCGGAGGGACCCATTGCTGCGTGCGAACCAATCCAGGGTCACTGAGATTCCCCTGGATCGGAGCCGGCGCCTCGTCACGACACCTGTCATGCGCGCTCGTTTATAGCAACGCCCCGGGGGCCCGCAAGTTGACAGTAGGTAGAGAAAGGCACGAAAAATATCAAGCCCCTTGCGGGTGTTTATCGAGTCTGTTACGGTCCCTCCGGTCTAGAAGATAGAATGATCCTACCGATCAGTTCGCCTCGACCTCACCCCGGGGCCGAGGTGTGCCAACGAAAGGGGTTACAGAGGCAAAAGGTCGGGTCACTCGCAATCGCAGTAGTCGCACTCGCGCTGCCGGCGACGGCAAGCGCCGAGGTAGACACCGCGCAGGTCGCAAACGCAGGAGCGGCATCGCTAGGCGTCGCGGAAAGCTCGAGCGTGGAAGCCTCCACGCTCGGCATGGCGACAGGAACCCCCAATATGACGGCGGCCCCGCCGATGTGGCACAACGGCCCGTGCACGTCTACACCTTTCACGGCAGGTTCACCGGATCCAACTTCAAGCTGCCGCCTGGGGTAGAGCCGGTCCCCGGCGAAACCTTGCGCCTCGTCGTGGATGACGCGACGGGCCGCGTGATGGAACGAGAAATAGAGAATCTGCTCCCGGCAACCGCGTCCGCGTCCAGCGTGCGCCACCGCAGCGTCGCGAGGCGTCGGCACCCGCGCGCCCATGCGGCGTGGAACAAAGGGACGGGTTGCGAAGTAATCAAAGGCGAGACCCACTGCTACAACATCGCCGAATGGGAAATGTCGGGCGAAGAACAGGTGAAGGGCACCGAACTACAGGACGAGACGACGTCGATGCTCGTGCCCGAAGGGGCGGCCAGTGCCGCGTGGTTCATCGATAATGAGGAGTGGGATGCGTTCCCGGAAAAAACGAACGAACTGGGTGACTACTGGATCGAGAACGGGATCACCTCCGGGAACGGCAAAAGCACTGAAGCGCTCGAATGGTTCGTAGGGTGGAACAAGGCCGGTGGGTACGGCGAAACACCCGGCTGGCCTGAGGAAGGATGGAAGTTCATCAACTTCTCGATGCAGGAGAAGGGGACCACCACCGAATGGTGCTCGTTCGTTGAAGGCAACGAAGCGAAATGCGTGTCGAACCTCGAGAAACACAGCAGAGTCCTCAACGTCGGCACGGAGTACGTGACGCCATGGACCCCGGTGGACAACTTCAACGAGCAGACAAACTACACGATCGCGACGGGAGAAACGCGGCGTCCGTGGAACAAGGTCACGGGCTTTGATAAATCGGAAGAAACGTTCCGTGCGGCATGCTCACGAGAAGAACCGCCGCACTATTACCCCGGCAACTACAGCTTCTGGGCCCCAGAATGGGCTCACAACTCGGCCTGCTGACGAACGACGGCGCCGGGGCTCTCTGCGACGAACGGAAGCCCCACAGAAAATCGAAAGATGGGATCAGGCGATGGCTAGACATTCTACCCCCGAGAACACGTCGAGATCGAGCTATCCTGTAGCCATGCGCGGTCTGATAGCGGCGATCGTAGTTTTGGGTGTTCTCACAGGTCAGGCTTGGGCGAGCAAGCCAGCTCATGTGCGGCCGGGTGCCAACTATCTGGCGGCCCAAGCGCTCAAACAGTACGAGTACGCGCACCACCCGAACCTGAAGGGTGGCGGCCCCGGCTCGGAAATCGAATGCAGAGGCACCCACCCGCACCGGTCACGGTGCCACTACACGATCACTGACCCGGCCCTGCCCTCGCCGTGCGTGGTGGAAGCGATCGCCATTGTCCCCGGCGGCAACGCACCGGTGCGGTTTCCGTGGCTGATCGAAAGCGCCACCTGCTCAGACTGACCGCGGTGAGCTCGACCGCGGCAGTTGACCTAGTGTCGTGTCTGGTTGATTCGTTGGCAGTATCGTTTGATGGAGTCGAGGATTTGGTCGGCGGTCTTGGTCCAGACGTAGGGGCGTGGGTTTTCGTTCCAGGTGTCGATCCATTGGCGGATGTCGGTGTTCAGGGCGTGGACGGAGCGATGCGCGCCGCGGCGTAGGAGCTTGGTGGTGAGCTCGCCGAACCAGCGCTCGACGAGATTGATCCAAGAGCTCGAGGTCGGCGTGAAGTGCAGGTGAAACCGGGGGTGCGCCGCGAGCCAGCGTCGGACCTTCGGGGTCTTGTGGCTGGAGGCGTTGTCGAGCACGAGGTGCACATCGAGCTGGGCGGGCACGTTGCCGTCGATCCTCTGCAGGAACTTCAGGAACTCGACGGCGCGGTGGCGCTGGTGCAGTGAGCCGATCACTTGCCCGCTGGTGAGGTTCAGCGCGGCGTAGAGGCTGGAGGTGCCATGCCGCTCATAGTCGTGCGTGGCCCGCTCGGGCGTGCCCGGGAGCATCGGCAACGTGGGCGCGGTGCGGTCAAGCGCTTGGATCTGGCTCTTCTCGTCCACGCAGAGCACGACGGCACGCTCGGGCGGGTTCAAGTACAGGCCGCAGATGTCGTGGACCTTTTCGATGAACAGCGGGTCTTTGGAGAGCTTCCAGGTCTCTTGACGGTGGGGCTGCAGCCCGAATGCGTGCCAGATCCGCATCACCGCGTCCGGGGTCATCCCCACCTCGCGGGCCATCGACCGGGTGGACCAGTGCGTCGCGTTCTTGGGCGCGGGTCGCGTCTCATTTCCCGGGTGAATTCGTCGGGGGTAGCTCCGCTTGAAAGGGATGTTATGCGGCGATCACCTCCTGGGTGTTCGTCGTGGCTGACGGAGTCGCCGTGGTGTCGGGGAGTTGGCGGCGTAGCCGCTCGATTTCGGCGACGGTCTTGGGGTTCATCTTCACGCCGCGCCAGCCGCGGCTGGAGAGCTCCAGCACGGCCCAGATCAGCGAGAGGGCGGAGGTCTCGCCGGGGAACCGGCCGATCACCTTCGTGCGCCGGCGGACCTCCACGAACGTCCTCTCCAGGAGATTCGTTGTTCTGATCCGCTTGCGGTGAGCGGACGGGAACTGTAGGTGGGTGACGAGCGCTGGTAGATCCGTTTCGATGACGGCCATCGCCGAGGGGTAAGCCGTCTTGTAGTCGGCGATGATGCCCTGCAGCTCGCGCGTCGCCTCGCCCGGGGAGCGTGCCTCGTCGAATGCTTTCCACCAGCGCGCCTTGACCTCCTGGTGGTGGCGCTCGGGCAGCTTTCCAGTCACGTTCCTCAAGGCGTGGACGGTGCAGCGCTGCTCCAGTGCCTCGGGCCAGAGCTCCCGCGTCGCCTTCCAGATCCCGGGTGCCCCGTCAGCGATCACGAGCGCCGGCGCCCGCAGGCCGCGGGCGATCATGTCCCGGCCGAAAGCGAGCCAGCTGTCATAGCTCTCACGGCTTCCCAGAGCCAGTCCGAGAAGGACCTTGCGGCCCTCAAGCGTCACGCCCCAGCAAACCAGCACGCCCTCCGCCGGAGTGTCGTCGGGGTGCAGCTTCAGATAGATCGCATCCAAGAAGCAGTACACGATGTCGTGCTGCTCCAAGCGCCGCCGGCACCACTGGCGGTATCGCTCCCGGGTGTCCTCACAGATCCGGGAAACCGTCGCCTTCGACGCGATCGGCTCCTCGAAGACTTCCTCCAAAGCAGCCTCCACATCCCGCGTCGAGAGTCCCCGAAGGAAGCTGCTGATCACCAACGACTCCAAGGCATGCGTGCGGGTCACACCCTTCCAGAGGACCCTGCTCTCGAATCCCAGCTTGCTCGCGTTGCGCACCCGCGGACGCTCCAACGCCACCGAGCCGCTCGTCGTCTTCACCGTCCTGGGTTCGTGGCCGTTGCGGTGACTGACCGTCTCGCCGGCGCGCTCATATCGCCGTCGGCCGAGGAACTCCGTGACCTCGTCCTCCAACGCCTGCTGCAAGATCAGCCGCGCTCCCAGGCGACCGACCGTCTCGATCGGGTCTTGCTCCTCGCCGACACCGGCCAGGACCTCGTCTAGTTCTGAGCGAAACCTCTCGCTCGGGGCTACCTTCTCCATGCGGGCGTACCTCCATTAGCTTCGTCTTCCAGGACAAAGCGGAGGCTACGCCCGCAACATCAAATCCCCCGGCTCATGAGACGCGACCTGGGCGCGCTCTCCAGGGTCTTGGTCACGACCCGCTCGACCTGCTCGTCAGTGATCGTCCGTGGTTTGCCCGGACGCGGCTCATCAGCGAGCCCTTCAAGGCGGCGCTGCGCGAACCGGTTGCGCCACTTGGTAACCGTCGGGCGCGAGACCGCCAACGCTTCAGCGATCTCGCCGTTAGACCACAACCCCTCCGACGCCATCAACACAATTCGTGCCCGCAGCGCCAGCGCCTGAGCGCTCGTCCGGCGCCGCGTCCAGCCCTCCAACACGACACGCTCTTCGTCGGTCAACTCGATTGAAACAGCAGTAGGAATAGGCATGACCACCACATACCCTAACCGCAAACGAATTAAACCAACACGATACTAGCTAGATGACCCCGTGACGTGCCCGAGGGGCACCAGTGCACGAACGCAGCTGATCGTAGATATCCAGATGCCGCCGCATCACCGCCAGCGGCGTGAGATTAGAAGACCAGTAATGGCGTCCCGCCTCGCCCAGCGAGCGAGCGCGCTCGGGCTCATCGAGCAACGTGACGATCGCATCGGCCACCGCCCGCGGCTCTCGCTTTGCGACAACGCCGCCGCCGGAGACTCTCACGAGCTCTTCGAGGACGGGGATATCGCTCACCACGACCGGTACAGCGTGACTCCATGCCTCGGGCACCACAAGCCCAAACGACTCTCCAGCCGAGGGCAGGCACAGCGCCGTAGCACGCGCGAGCCAAGCCGCGCGCTGTGCGTCGGAGACCCGTCCAACGTCCGACACCCGCGCGTCGACGGAAGGCAGCGGATCGCCCGGCCCCACGAACGCAAAACGTACGTCGGGACGACAACTCCACACCAGCGGCGCTGCCTCCAGCAATATCTCCACGCCCTTGGTCGGTCGGCGCGCGCCGAGGAACAGCACCAATGGCGAACCGTCCGATGCCGATGCCGGCTCCAGTGGCGTTTCGGTAGGCGCAACCCATGGAACGGGCAAGCCGACGACCCACAGGCGCTCCTCTGCGACACCCGCGCCGCGATAGACCTCAGCGTCGGCCTCTGTGGTGGCGATAACGGCGTCGGCGCCACGATAGGCCCTGATCGATCCGGCGTCAAAGCCCCAATCTCCGGGGTGCGCGAAGGGGCTGATCGCCACCGGCTTGCCGAGGCGACGCGCGGTTTCCACAGCGGCTACGGCCATGACCTCGCCCCCCAGGACATGCACCACGTCGGCATCCGCGAGCAGGGGCGCAAGCACCCCGCGGACGACGGCTGTGTAGTAGCCGGAGGTGCGCTTGCGCAGCCACCGTCCAGAGACGCGCCCGCCGAGCGGGATCAACTCGAGCGCGAATGGCCACAGCAGCGATCTGCGCCGCCGGGATGGACGGAACTGGACCACCTGCACCCCTTCGTGGACAAATGGAGCGAACGGCTTGTTCTCGCGGATGATGTGGGTCATCCGGCCGAAGCGCCCTTCGTCCACGCACTGCGCCACGACCGTGACCGTGTGTCCCTGCTCGCACAGCGTCTCGCCGAGGCTCATGGCGACGCGTTCGACCCCGCCGATGGCGGGCCAGTAGCGCCTCGTCACGAAAACGACGTGCACGGCTCAGCTCCGCTCGAGCTGTGGGCGGCGCAGAACTGCCTGCAGCAGCTCCTCCGGTATCGCGCGGAGGGCAATCAGGACTCCGAAGTAGATGACCGATGCGATCAGCGATCGCGGCAAGCTCGTCAGGCTAGGGACGAGCAGCACCGAGCTGGCCAGTAGCGCCGCGATCAGCACGCGTAGCGGTACGCGTAGCGAGAAACCGAGATCGGGCCGGGCAATTCTCAATGCCACAAACGAGCTTGTGACCATCGCGATCTCGGCGCCCGAGAACGCCAATGCGGCGCCGCGCGCTTGGAGCAGAGGCACGAGTACGAGCGTCAGAACGACGCTCATGGCCAGCGAGCCGACGCTGACCAGCAGCAGCGCGCGGTGGCGATGCAGCGACAGCAGGCCATACTGCCAGGCGCTGGCTACGAACTGGGTGATCAGAGCAAGCGATTGGATCTCGAGCACGTCGACCGCGATCGGGGACTTTTCTTTTGCGAGCACCTGGATGACGAAGCCGGCCCCGAGTGCGAGCGCGAGTCCCAGCCACACGCCGATAATCGAAGTGACCTCGAAGAGGCGCTGCAGGACATAGCCCAGACGTTCGTGATCGTCGCGCGCGGCGCGTGCGAGCACCGGCAGCGTCGATCCAACCGTGAGCGCCGGGATCGCGATCAGCACGGAGATGACGACGTAGGAGGTGGCGTAGTAGCCGGTTTGCTTGGGGCTGGCAAGCAGCGACATCAGCACGACCGTGATGCGCAGGTAGAGCGTGCCGATCACGACCGCCGCGGCAAACGGCAGGACCGCGCGGATCAGCACGCTCCACTCCGCGCGCTCGAACGCCGGCTTCATCGGCATCGTTCCGTAGACGAGCACAACCGTCGCGCTCAGCACGACCACCGCGACCGGGACCGAGATGGCCAGGAACGCGAGCAGCTTGGCGCCGAGGAGCACGAGCGCGACGATCGCGGCGACCGATAGAGCTTGGCGGAGGAGTTCGAGCGCCGTGACCCAACCCAGGCGCAGCCGCGCTGCGAGTGGGATCGCAAAGGTCCCCTGCACGACGGTCAGCACCATCCCAATCCCGGCCAGAAACGTGCCGAGCAGGACCGCGTGCCCATATCCGGCGAGCGCGGCGAAGGCGGTGGCAAGCGCCACGCCGACGCTCGTCAGGCCAAAGCGAACGCCAAGCAGGTTGCGCATCAGCCGCTCGCGCTCCGGGCCCGTGCGGGTGGCGAACTCGCGTACCCCGATCTGGCCCAGCCCGACGTCGGTGACCCCCTGCACGATCGTGACGAGCGAGATGACCGTGACATAGCGCCCGTATTCGCTGAACCCGAGGTGGCGGATCAAAAGCGGCACCGACACGAGGCTCAGCAGCACTCCCAGGCAGTAGCCGACCACGCGCACCAGGCTGCCGCGAATGGCCGCGGGTCCGGCACCCGGCGTGTCGAGCAGATCGGGCTCTGAGATCGGTGAAGCGGTCAGCTGTTGGTCGGTGGGCATATCATGCGCGCATGGATTTTCTCGCCGGCAAGCGCGTGCTCGTAACCGGTGGCTCGGGTTTCCTCGGCAAGCAGGTGCTCGACAAGCTCTCCTCCCGTGGAGTGGCAGAGATCGTGGCGCCTCGCTCAGCGCAGTATGACCTGCGCGACGGGAGCGCGATCCGGACGGTGCTTGCCGATGCACGTCCGGATGTGGTCGTTCATCTGGCCGCGGTCGTGGGAGGCATCGGAGCCAACATGGCCACGCCCGGCCAGTTTTTCTACGACAACGCGATCATGGGGATCCAGCTGATCGAGGAGAGCCGGCTCGCCGGCGTCGAGCGGTTTGTGTGCGTGGGGACGGTGTGCGCCTATCCCAAGCACGCTCCGGCTCCGTTCAAAGAGGAGGACCTGTGGAACGGATATCCGGAGGAGACCAACGCGCCGTATGGACTCGCCAAGAAGATGCTGCTGGTGCAGCTGCAGGCCTATCGCCAGCAGTATGGCTTCGACGGCGTCTACCTGCTGCCCGTCAACCTGTATGGGCCGCACGACAACTTCGACGAGCGGACCTCCCATGTGATCCCGGCGCTCATCAAGAAGTGCTGCGAGGCGCTCGAGAGCGGTGCGGACTCGATCGTGTGCTGGGGCACCGGACGGGCGT
This sequence comes from uncultured Solirubrobacterales bacterium, assembly GCA_963715535.1. Lineage (GTDB taxonomy): Bacteria > Actinomycetota > Thermoleophilia > Solirubrobacterales > Solirubrobacteraceae > Palsa-744. The sequence goes on from OY970251.1 coordinate 1,621,564, forward strand.
CTCGCGAGTTCCTGTACGTCGATGACGCGGCTGAGGGCATTGTGGCGGCGGCAGCTCGCTACACGAGCGGCGAGCCGGTGAATCTGGGGTCCGGTCAGGAGATCTCGATCGCCGAGCTGACGGCGCTGATCGCCGAGTTGGTGGGCTTCCGCGGCGAGATCGTATGGGACGAGACCAAGCCCGACGGTCAGCCGCGGCGCTGGCTGGACACCTCGCGTGCCGAGCGCGAGTTCGGTTTCCGCGCGGCCACCAACCTGCGTGACGGGCTCAAGCGGACGATCGAGTGGTATCGCTCGACACCGCACAACGGCCCGACCGCTCGACTCGAGTCGGCTTCGAGACCCTGACAGACGTCAGGGTCTCCAGGCCCACAGCATTCCGTAGCCGTCGTCGCGATGCCAGATCGAAGCCGTCTGCAGGCCCGCCTGCGCCAGAGCGCGTTCAGCGGTGATTCTCGGGGCGGAATTCGGACAGAGATGTGGGTGGTACTCGAGGACCATCGCGCGCGGCGGATTGCTAGCGAAACGGGGGTCGAGCAGAATCTCCCACTCGCCGCCCTCGATGTTGACCTTCACAAGATCGGCGCTGCATACCTCCGCGAGGACATCGAGTATCGGAACGCGGATTGTCGCCACCCCCGGATCGGTGCCGGGCTCCACCACGAACGATCCCATCGCGCGGCCCGCCGCGAGCTCAACCTCGCCAGTGTGCGATCCGGCGGCAGCGCAGACGACACGCCAGCGATACTCGAGTCCGTTGAGCGCGATCGTACGCTCGTGCACCGCGGTATTCGCCGGGTCCGCCTCGTAGCCGACGATCGTCGCCTGCGGCCAGAAAGAGACGGCGAACGCGCCGAAAAAACCGACGTTGGCACCAAGGTCGAGGATCGTGCGTGGCGTGCCGAGCGCTTCGGCGACATCCTGGTCTGGATTGTAGTCGTGGCGGTAGAAGACCTCGGCGAGCGTGGCGCCGTCCTGAGCGCTGTGGCGAAGCGCAACCTGGATACCGTTCTCCCGCAAGTGGTAGCAATTGACGCCTTGCGGACGCAGCAGCTCGCGCATGAAGAACGCCCGTGACTCGCGGACGATGCGTGCACACAGGACACGCGTGGTGAGCGGCATGACGGCGCGGTGAGCGCCAACCCGCCGGATCGCCGCGAGCGCGCGCTCACGCATCGAGCGACGACTCACAGCGCCGTTCCTTGCGGCCCCTGTGCGCGGCGAGCCAGCTTGATCAGCCACCGCAGCGGCGCGGCGGCGGGACGCAGTGCCACAATTTCTTCTGCCCTGGCACGCAGGTGCTTGGTCGAGCGCGCCCGGCGCAGACCGTCTGGCGTGAGCAAGTGTGTGGCGTTTGACGGGGAATGCACGTATCGGTCGAGTCGGCCCGCCAGCTGGCGATTGCGATCGGCCTCCGGGCCCTCCCACTCCGATCCCTTGCGCTGAGATACGTGACGGTAGTCGTGGTTCTGGTGGATCGCCGTGACGCTCGGAGTTATGTCGATCAAGGGTAGTCTCAGTTCGCGCGCTCGAGCCATCATCCAGTTGTCCCATCCGGGCCTTCCGACGGCAAACGACGGGAGTCCGAAGTCAACGTGGCGAGGATAGGCGAAATAGTCGCTGCCGCTGCCGAGGTCGAGTTCTCCGTGCTCGCGCGCCCAACCGCCCAACGATCGGCCGTCGGCGTCAAAGTCGAGCCGAGTCTCGATGTCGCAGTTCCATCGCTGGCCGACCGCGAGATGGGGCTTGCGAGGCAGCCGGCGCAACGCGGCCACGAAGTCCTCGAGCAGGATGATGTCGGCATTGACGTAGCAAAGGATCTCCCCCGAGCCGTGCGTGGCGGCTTCGCGAAACGCCCAGTCGAGCAAGGGCGTTCCGTAATCGTTGGTCGCAGCGTCGCCGAGATGCGTGGCGCCGTACTCCTGCGCTGCCTCGGCGACACCCGGATCGTCGCCCATCGCCAGCACCTCGACTTCGGGTCCGAGATGCTGCCAGCTGGCTAGCGCGTTGCGTTGGATCGTCGATATGTGGGGGTCGACGAACCCCTTTGGGAACGTGAAGATAGTGAGGTAGGTCATCGTTGAGAAGGCGGAAGAATACGCGGGATGCTTGGAATATGTGTATCTCGTGCGCTCAGAACCGGCTCGTCGGGATGCCCTCGAGGGCGACGTGGGGCGCGGCGATCTGCCCAAATGTGACCTCACGCAGATCTCGCCCGTCAACCCAAGCCCGATACCACTCAACCGTCAGCCCAAGCGCCGCCTCCAGCCCAAGCAAAGGCACCCACCCAAGCCGCTCGCGTGCAAGCGAGGAGTCGAGCCTCAGATAGCGCGTCTCTTGCGGATGCTCGCCCTCATCCCGCTCCCAGCGCAGCTCGCCAGGCCATAGCTCGGCAAAGCGTCCAACCACCCACTCCACTGTGCGAGCGTCGCGGGCGTCAGGCCCGAAATTCCAAGCGCGCGCGTGCTCGGGCGACTCGCACAGCGCCTGCGCCAGCAGCAGATACCCCGCCAGCGGGCACAGCACGTGCTGCCAGGGACGCACGGCCCCAGGATTGCGCAAGCGCAGCGTCTCCCCCGCGAGCGCGGCGCGCACGATGTCGGGCACGAGCCTGTCCTCGCCCCAGTCGCCGCCGCCGATCACGTTGCCGGCGCGCGCGGAGGCTACGCGCGGGCCGTCCGGGTCTGTGAAGAACGAGCGCCGGTAGGCGTTCGTGACCAGCTCAGCGGCGGCCTTGGAGCTGGAGTACGGATCGTGGCCGCCGAGCGGATCGCCCTCACGGTAACCGCGCTCGGATTCGCCGGGCTCGTAGCACTTGTCGGATGTGACGACCACGACCGCGCGCACGCCCTCGCAGGCGCGCACCGCGTCGAGCAGGTTGACGGTGCCGAGCACGTTCGTGTCATACGTCTCGCGCGGCGCGGCGAACGAACGGCGCACCAGCGGCTGGGCGGCCATGTGGACCACGATCTCAGGGCGCGCGTCGAGAACGGCCGCGGTGAGCGCGGAGGAGTCGCGGATGTCACAGGCAACGCTGCCGGCCATCCGCTCCCCCACACGCGCGAGCGCATACAGCGAGGGCTCGGTGGGCGACTCGCGCAGCGAGACCCCAACGACGTGCGCCCCCAGCGACTGCAGCCACAGCGACAGCCACGCGCCCTTGAAGCCGGTGTGGCCGGTGAGGAGCACGCGACGGTCGCGCCAGAAGGCGGCATCAGGATAAACGCGTCCGGGCATTAGCCCCACAGTGTGGCGATCGGCAGCGCGAAGATGCGCTCGGAGAGCCCAATAGCGCTTTGGACCACCATTCAATGACGCATTGGATCACCGCTAATTCTCACTTTCGAGCACCCATCGCTCCCGCTTTCGCGCGCGCTCTACTCCTCCACCAGCCGCCGGTGCACCGCCCAGCGACTGAGCTCGTGGCGGCTGGAGAGCTGGAGCTTGCGCAGCACGGCGGACACGTGCGCCTCGACCGTCTTGGTGGAGATGCCGAGCTGGGCGGCGATCTCCTTGTACATGTAGCCGCGCGCGATGTGCTGGAGCACCTCGCGCTCGCGCGGGGTGAGCAGATCGAGCTCGGGGTCCACCTGCGCGGGCGGGATCTCACCGGCGAACGCGTCGAGCACGAAGCCGGCCAGGCGCGGGGAGAAGACGGCGTCGCCGTCGTGCACGCGGCACACGGCATCGGCGAGCTCGGGGCCGGAGATCGTCTTGGTTACGTAGCCACGTGCGCCCGCGCGAATGAGCGCGATCACGTCTTCGGCGGCGTCGCTGACCGACAGGGCGAGAAAGCGGACATCCGGGCGGCTGTCGCCGGCACGCCGGATCACCTCGACCCCGCCGCCCCCCGGCATGTGGACGTCGAGCAGGACAACGTCGGGCGCCAGTTCTTCTATTGCGCGCACGGCGCTCTCCACATCGCCGCTCTCGGCCACAACCTCGACCAGCGGGCCAAGGCTCGTGCGCACCCCGGCACGGAACAGGTCGTGATCGTCGACGATCGCAACCCGCGGCACGCGCTCCCCGTTCACGATTGTCCCCGCTCACGGGCGCCCGCGCTCACGATCGTCTCCCAGTCACGATCGGCTCTCATGGTCGATGGCGATCTCGACCTCGGTGCCGCCACCCGACAGCGAGCGCACCTCCGCGCGGCCGCCGGCACGGCGCATGCGCCCGAGGATCGACTCTCGCACGCCCCGTCGCTCATGCGGCGCCGCGGCAGGGTCGAAGCCGGCGCCACGATCGCGCACGAACACCTGGATGCGCTCGCGGGAGAGCTCGGCGTAAACGGACACCGGCGCCTCGCCGGCGAACTTGAGTGCGTTGAGCATCGCCTCACGCGCGGCCGCAAGCACAGCGCCTGCGCGCTCATCCAGCACGCAGTCCCCGACGGCCACGACCTCGAGCGAGCCGCCCGCCGCCGCCTCGACCTCCGCGGCGGCGGCATCGAGCGCACCGGCGAGCGTGGCGCCGGGCTCGCGCGAGCTGCCACCGGCCAGCCAGCCGCGCAGCTCGCGCTCCTGACGGCGCGCGAGCACTGCGACCTGCTTGGGGTCCTCGGCGCTGCGTTGGATCAGCGCGAGCGTCTGAAGCACCGAGTCGTGCAGGTGCGCCCCGACGTCGGCGCGCTCCTGCGAGCGGATGCGCTCGGTGCGCTCGGCCGCAAGACCGCGCGCGAGACGCCGCCAGGAGGGAGCGAAGATCAGCGCGACCGCGACGAGCACCGCGAAGGCCGCAAGCAGCGCCTCGCCCGCGGGCCGCGTGGCGCCGTTGGCCCACAGGAACGCGAAACCGCCGGCGAGCACCAGCGCGACGCCGAGCCCGCCGCGGCTGACCTCGGGTCGGATGGGTGCGCGCACGCGCACGGAGGACTCGCGCGGCGGCGGGGACTCGTGCGAGCGGTGGGCGGCCCAGCCGCGACGTCGCCTGGGCGCAAGGATGGGCGCACGCCAGATCAGGAGTGCTCCGAGCACGGCGACGGCGGCGGGCCACACGATCGCGTCTCCCGGCCACGGGCCGGCCGCGCGCACGAACAGCAGACCACTGAGGACCAGCAGGCCGGCGCCGAGCGCGATCCTAAGGCTGCCACGCGGCGAGTGGGCGGGGTGGGACATCGAGGTTCATGTTCTCAGCCGCGGCCGCGGCCGCGGCTGGCGAGCCCGCCGGCGAGCAGGATCGCGCCTAGCGCGGCGACGAGCACGGGCACGGTGTAGGCGAAGCGCAGGTCGATAGTGCCGCCCGCGCCCAGCACGAGCAGCACGCCGAGCACAAGCACCGCGATGCCGCATGCCAGGATCGTGATGCTGAGCGGGCGCCTCATCGACTTGCCCCTTCGGCGGGAATGCGACCGGTGCCCTGTGCGGGAGAGCCACTCGCGGCGTCCGCGGGGAAGCAGGCTTCGTTGGTGCCGAGCGCGACGGGGTGGTTATGACTGGCGAACCAGCCGTTTTCGCCGCCCCAGCCGCCCCACCGACCCCAGCCGTGTTCGACGGGATGGTCGGCCACGAGCAGCGCGCCGAGCCCGACGTTGCCGTCCACAACCAGGCGCGGCGTGCCGGCCGGCGGAGAGGGACGTTCGGACCAGTTGACGTCGAGCCCCGCGGACCTGCGTTCGAGCGCCCCCACGAAGCCCGCGCCGATGCGCGCGCTGGTGGCGACGCACACCCCGCGGGGCACAAGCACGACGAGCTCGCCCATGCCCAGTCGCACGTGAAGCTGGGTGGTGCCGGCCGGGAAGGTGAGATCGCGCAGGTCGATTTCAAGGCGTCCGGCGCCGAGCCGATAGCCACCGCCCAGCTCACCGAGGGTTTGCGGACGATAGAAGCGATCGCCCACACCGCCACGCAGGTCAACGTGGGCGGCGGCAATCGTGGCGACAGCCAGCGCGAATGCGACACCCGGCAGCACAAACCGGCGGGCGGTGCGCGTGAACGCGCCGAACACGAGTGCCGCGCCGACTGCCACCACCGCCCACGCAGCGAGCTGTGCGTGGGTGCCCGCAAGCCATGCGCCCGCAAGCGCAAGCGCAACCGCACAGATGACGACGATGGCTGCGCGCACAAACCAGCGAAGCAGCCGCCGGTCGGCACTCGCATGCCACTGCTCGGAGGCGGGCCCGCGCCACAGCAGGCAGATCGGGGCCCGGCTGACCCCCTCCTCGGGTACGAGCAGGAAGATCGCGAGGTACAGCGCGATGCCGATGCCCGAGAAGATCGCAAGCCCGACGAACGCGATCCGAAACAGGATCGGGTCAACATCGAAGTGAGCGGCCAGCCCGCTGCACACGCCGCCGATCAGACGTCCGCGCCTGGTGCGAACCAGGCGCGGACGTCGTGTGGGCCCGCTCTCGGGTGTGGGGGTGTCGGGAGAGGGGATGTCGGGCATGTGGACAGTCTTGCCCGCGGGCATGGGCGGCGCAATCGGGAATGTCCCCTACTCCCCCGATCGATCCCCGGGCCGCCCCACGGGCCCGATGGAGCCGGGCCTCGCCGGGCCGTCCGCTCTACAGCTCCCTCACCGCCACCACATTCGACGCGCCGGCCGCATACGGGAAGTCGGCCTCCGCGGGCGAGACGGCACGGAACTGGTAGACGATTGGGCCGGGCAGCCGGAAGCGGTAGCTGGCGCGGTAGCGACCGTGGGCACGCGTGGCGAGCACTTGGAATTGGCGCCAGCGGGAATGGGAGCCCGCACCCCCGGCGCGGGCCTCCAGCACGAGCGTCTTGCCGCCGGGCGGCAGGTGGACGCCGTGGAGCGTGCCGTTGAACACGATCGTGCCGCCGGCGTGGGTGGTGCGCGGCACGACGCGCAGGGCGAGGTTCGCGGGAACCGCGAGCGTGAGCGCGGCGGTCACGCTGGGAACGGCGCTTGAGGTGCTGGCGCTGTAGGCGAAGGTGATCCGGCTCGACGGTGTGCCGGCGGGCAGACGCACGCGGAAGCTGCCGTCAGAGGCCGTACGCACCGGTGCGAGCGCGACCGTGCGTGCACCCTCGTAGCTGGGCGTGCTGAGCACCTGCACGAGCGCACCCGCGATCGGCGCACCGCTGGGCGCGGCGAGCTGTCCGATCGCCGTGTTGGCGTGGCCGCTGGTCCTGGCGAGTGCCGTGTGTGCGGTGGCACTCCAGCGCACGTGCAGCGTGGCGCCGGCGGATGCGCTCGTGCCGTTGTCGCTCTGGCTCTGCGCGGCGGGGCTGTTTTGGGTCAGCTGGTCGTTCCCGCTGGTGATCACGGGCGAGTCGCCGTCCCCTGACTGCGACTGCGCCGGTGGTTCTTTCGATGCCAGTGGTTCTTTGAAGGTCGGTGGTTCTTTGGAGGTTGACGATTCTTTCGACGGCGTGGACACCTGCGGATCGTTGGCGACCGTGATCTTGCGATCGAGCGCCACCGTGGAGTTGCCGGCCGCATCGGTGACTGTGACCACGAGATGGTGGGTGCCGTCGCTGAGCGTGGCTGTGTTGAACGGGATGTCGGCGCTCAGCGACGCGAGGCACGGCTGCAGGTAGAGGAACGCAGGCAGCCCATCCGTGGTCTGGCCGACGTTGCGACAGTGACCACTGTTTTCGTCGAGCAACACCGAGCCGGTTTCGACGCCGTCGACCGTGAACACCGCCTCGTAGACCCCCGACCCGGAGTCTTCGGCGTGGAGCGAGAGGTCGACGGTGCCGCCGAGCGTGGAGGCGGTGGCGAGTTCGCCTTCGACATCGGACACGGTGGGCTGCGAGGTCTGTTCGAGCGTGAGGTCGGCCGCATAGAGGTAGACGACCGCGGCGTAGCCGTTGGGGTCACCTTTGCCGCTGGGGCATTTGAATTTGGCGACACCTCCGCATGATGCGTTCACATAGATATGTTCTCCCAGGTTTTCAGTTGGCACAGAAATGCGATTCGTGCTCGACATTGGGTCCGCCTGATCACCCAGACCCAATTGACATCCAAACTCGTAGACACATTCGCTAAAGACATCGCTTGCGTCATCAGCCTCATTTGGCCCCGCAAGCCAGAACTCGTATGTAGCGTTGGTAGCCATGCCCCCTTCGGTGTCACCCGCCCGCCACAGAGTGCCTTCAGCAATCCTCTCACCAGGTGGAGTGCTGACCGCCCATGTCGCCACATCGGAGTTGGTTTCATGCGTTGAGTCGTCGCTGAGGCCGGCGATCAATGCACCGCCCGCGCTGCATGTGTTGTAGGTCGGAGCGGCTGTAGTCGAGGGACTACCGCTCCACCCATCCGTCGGCGCGACCTCGCCGTTGGGCATCCGGCAGCTGTACACGTGATACTCGCCCGCCCACGCGTTCATCGCCGGAGCAAACACACACAACACTGCAGTCATCGCGAGCACCGCCCCCGCGCGGCTGGGTTGCGCGCACGTGGGCATGACAATCGAGCGTCTCATCCTGGACATACGTCAGATTCCTTTCCGATTGGGCCGGCGGCAGAGCCGCCCTCGACATGCATGTCGCCGGCACCGCGCACCTCACCCCCCTGTCAATTTGCCGCCATCGCGTCTGCTTGGCTGCCACCATGCTAGGGAGAAGGAATCTTCGGATCCTCAAAATCGACGAATGTTCGGGTCGCTCCTATCCACCGAACTTGATCGGCAGCTCGGCCAGGCCGTAGATGCCGAGGATGCTCTCGAACACCGGCTCGCCGTCGAGCGCCAGCCGAGGCATCTTGCGCGCGAGGAAGCCAAGCCCCTCTTCCAGCTCCAGCCGCGCAAGGTTGGCGCCAAGGCAGTAGTGCACGCCCGCGCCGAACGTGAGCGCCCGCGCCTTGGGCCGCTCGGCGGTGATGTCGAAGCCGTCCGGCTCGGCGCCCACGCCGTCGCGGTTGCCGGTGAACGCGCACACCATCACGATCGTGTCCTTCGGGAAAGTCACGTCGCGATAGGTCAGCTCCTCGACGGTGATCCGTGCCGTGAAGGGCGTGATCGGCTCGTAGCGCAGCGCCTCCTCGACCGCGCGCCCCGGCAAGCGAGGGATCGGCCACGAGCGCCGCCCACTGCTCGGGATGTTCGGCCAGCAGCCGAACCGCGTGCGCGAGCTGGCTCTGGGTCGTGTCCACCCCGCCGATCAGCACGTTCAGCACGAGGTTGACGCACTCCTCCTCGCTGAGCTTTTCGGCAAGCCGACCGCCACCGTCGGGCGGCGACCGAGTCCTCGACGGATGAACGGTCGCCGACGCCTTCGGGCGCGTCGTCGGCCGAAGGGCGGTAGGTGGCCGCCAGCAGCGTCGAGATCAAATCGTCGCCGGTGGTCCATCTCGCGCCGCGCGGCCAGCAGAGCACGCGCGTACTCGTAGAACTCCTCCACCGCCTGCTCGATCCCCGCCCGCTCGTTCATCATCGAGGCGGCGTCGAACTGGCGCTGGATCCAGTTGGACCAGTGGTGCAGACGCGGCGCGTCGGAGATCGGCGCCCCCATCACGGTGGCGATCGTCCGCGAGGGATAGGGCTTGGCAAACGCCCCCACGAACTCACACGTGCCGGCGTCAGCTACGGGAACGAACAGCTCATCCAAAAAACTCCGCATCGCCGGGACGCCACCGCTCCACGGCACGCGCCGTAAGCGCCGGGTTCACAAGGCTGCGCAAGCGCGTGTGATCGGACACCGTTGACGTGCAGGATGTTGCGCTGCATCTCCTCCCACAGCGGCCCGCTCGTTGACGTCGAACAGCTCGGCGATCTTCATACCCGGGAAGATCGCCGAGCGTGTCCGTAGGAAGAACTCGCCCGCCTCGCGGTCGAGCACCACGTACCCGTACGGCCCAGCCGCCAGCCACCCCTCGGCTGCCAGCTCGCTCATGGCCGTGTGAAAGCGCTCCCCCTTCAGCTCGGGGTCGGTGTAGTCGAAGCTCGCGAGCTCCAGCTCTCCGACGAGCGCCATGTCGGGATCGTTCTACTTCTTCGGGTGCACCGTCTGCTTGAGGCTCGCTCCGGGGGTGAACTTCGGGGCCTTGGACGCCTTGATCTTTACCTTCTCGCCCGTGCGCGGGTTGACGCCCTGACGGGCTGCGCGCTTGACCACGGAGAACTTGCCGAAGCCCGTGATCACGACCTCGTCGCCTTTCTTCAGCGTCTTGCCGACTGTGGTCAAGAACGACTCGACCGCGCGCCCGGCATCCGCCTTGGAGAGACCGCTGTCGCCGGCGATCGCCTCGACAAGCTGGCTCTTGTTCATGGAGTGCTCCCTTTCGATTGTGTGACTGGCAGTGGCGCAGACTAGCGCGCCAGCCCAGCGAACTGGCTCGAGCATGCGGCGCAGCTGCTCGCGCATCAGCCGCAAGCCGCGCTCGGGAGCCACCGCCGGCGACGCCGATCGCGGCGCTGCCTTCTCATCTGAGAGGGCCGTATTCGACGGCAGTTTCAGCCCCGGATCCTCACCGCAGGCCTGCAGAAAGGCGGCCAGCGGTGCCCTCTTGCACGAGCCGGGCTCGGGCAGCCGAACGCGTCCGCCAGCAGCCCCAGCCACTCGCAGCGTCCCAGCGGCACGGGCCAGCCATGTTGTAAACGCCTTCACACCCTTGCGCGATCAGCTCGCAAGCGCGCTGCGCGAAGTCCCACGCGTAGGTCGGACGAGCGCCACACGTCCTGTCGGCGCCGGCAGCGCGCGTGCGCGCGCGCAGCCGCTCCACCAGCCTCAGCGCCAGCCCCGAGCGCTCCCACGCCCGCTCGCGCGCCCGCCACGCCGATCGTGCGCCGGGCGCGACACGTTCACGCCATACACCTCCGCGGGTCGCGTGATCAGCCAGGGCACGTTCGAGCGCATCGTCGCTTCCTCGCACGCCAGCTTCGAGCGCCCATAGGCGTTGACGGGGTCGGGCAGATCGCTCTCGCCAAAGCGCAGCCCGGCGGGCCGGTAGCCGCTGTAGACCCAGTCGCAGGACACCAGCACATAGCGCGCGCGCACGGCTCGCGCGGCGGCGAGCGTGTGCTCGGCGCCCACGTAGTCCAGCTGGGCGAACTGCGGCTCGCGCTCGAAGCGACTCAGCGCGACCCCACCCGCGGCATGCACGACCACGTCGGGCTCGAACTCGCATCGTCACCGCCACGCACGCTTTGCGGTCGGCCATGTCGAACCCGACGGTCCGCACCCCCTCCAGCTCGACCGGCTCCTCGCGACCAGCAGCCGAGCACATCCCAACTCTGCTGCGCGGCGACGGCCGCCAAATTGGACCCGATCAGGCCGCTCACCCCTGTCACCAGCACCCGCATTCGATACGCACCGTCTCCTTGCAGTCAATAAACGGTAGCACCGCAATCGCCTGCGCGCGAGCCATGTTTCGAGAGATTCAGTCTTTGCCCGCAACCCTCCGGCCGGCTGCGGCGCGTCCATATGCACCAGTCCGCGACAAGCTCCTGCGCCCGCCGCGCGTTACGGCAGGAACGCGTTGGTGCCGTAGCGCGCCGGCGCGATCGGCGCGTGGATCAGGCCGGCGCCGAGCATCCACTTCGACATCGCCGCCACGTTGGCGGACTGCAGCGTCCCGAACGGCGACCCGGTCGTGCCCCGTCGGCGAACAGCGGCAGATACACCTGCAGCGACGCCGCGTCAGCTTGCGTGCGGCAAGCGTCGGGTTGGCCGCCTCGCAGCTCTTCCAGGCTCCGCGCGGGGTTCGGCAAGCGTGTCTTCATACCCGTGCACGGTCGCCGCCACGAAGTCGCGCACGAGCTGCGGATCGGAGGCGATCAGCCCGCGCGTGGTGAACGCCACCAGGCCCGGATAGGCGGGCCCGCCGTACTGGTCCAGGCCAAACGCGCTGACCGGATGCCCGCTCGACATCAAGCGTCACGCCTTCGTCGGGAATGAAGCCGGTGAACGCCGCGATGCGCCCCGCCAGCAGCGCCTGGGGGCCGTTGAAGCCGACCGTCGACGACGTGCACGCGACTGGGACTCACGCCCGAGTCGCGCAACTCGGTGTCGAGCACCGCGAGATCGCGAGGGCACACCGGTGATCCCCACCGTCTTGCCCGCCAGGCCCGCGGGCGAGCGCAGGTGCTCGGAGGCGAGCGCGATCAGCCCGCCAAGCGGCCGCTGCACGAGCGCCATCACCGCCTGCGCATCGCCGCCGCCGGCGATCAGCGAGGCCACGTCGCTGCCGTCGGCGAGCCCGAACTGCGCCTTGCCCGCGTCGATCAGCTTCAGCGTTTCCTGTGTCGAGGTCGGTTCGACCACGCGCAGGTCGATGTTCTCGCGCTTGTAGTAGCCGGCGGCCAGCGCACGGTAGATGCCGGCGTGCACCGCGTTGGGCGTGAAGTCGAGGATCAGCGTCGCCTTGCGTCGGATGCCAAGCGGCGCGGAACGACGTGAACGGAGACGCGCGCCGTGCTGCTCGTGCTCGAAGAGCCGCAGCCAGATCGCCGCAGCAGGCCAGATCGCCAGCGCGCCAGCGGCAGGCCAAACGGTGGCACGGCAGGCGGTATCTTGCAATCACTTGAAGGGATCCTCCTCAGTGCAGGCTTGCGGGACAGGACTAGCGCAGCGGGTCAAGCAGGCCCGCACGCTATCGGGCGAGCCGGTCCGGGAGCTCTACACGCCCGCAGACCTGCCCGCCGGCATCGGCGATCCCGAGCACGACCCGATCGGCCGGCCCGGCGCCTACCCGTTCACGCGCGGGATCTACGAGTCGATGTACCGCGGGCGCCTGTGGACGATGCGCCAGTTCGCGGGCTTCGGCACCAGCGAGGAGACCAACGAGCGCTTCCACTACCTGCTCGCCCACGGCCAGACGGGCCTGTCGACCGCTTTTGACATGCCGAGCCTGATGGGCCACGACTCCGACCACGCGCGCTCGCTCGGCGAGGTCGGCCGCGAGGGCGTGGCGATCGACACGATCGAGGACATGCGCACGCTGTTCGCCGGCATCGACCTCGGCGAGGTATCGGTGTCGATGACGATCAACGCGCCGGCGGCGATCATGCTCGCCTACTTCGTCGTCGCCGCCGAGGGAGGACGGCGACGGCGCGGGCGGAGCGATCGCGCCGGAGCTGCTCTCCGGCACGATCCAGGCGGACATCCTCAAGGAGTACATCGCCCAGAAGGAGTGGTGCTTTCCGATCGACCCGCGATGCGCCTGTGCGGGGACATGATCGAGTGGTGCACCCGCCACATGCCGCGCTGGCACCCGATCTCGATCTCCGGCTACCACATCCGCGAGGCCGGCTCCACCGCCCAGCAGGAGCTCGCGTTCACGCTCAAGGACGGGCTCACCTACGTGGAGCAGGCGATCGAGCGAGGACTCGACGTCGACGACTTCGCGCCGCGACTGTCGTTCTTCTTCAACGCGCAGATCGACTTCTTCGAGGAGATCGCCAAGTACCGCGCGGCACGGCGCATCTGGGCGCGCGAGCTGCGCGAGACCTTCGGCGCCAAGAACGAGCGCTCGTGGCTGATGCGCTTCCACACGCAGACCGCCGGCGTCTCGCTGACCGCCCAGCAGCCGCTCAACAACATCGTGCGCACCACGATCGAGGCGCTCGCCGGCGTGCTCGGCGGCACCCAGTCGCTGCACACCAACTCCTACGACGAGGCCTTGGCGCTGCCCACCGAGGAGGCCGTGCGCATCGCGCTGCGCACCCAGCAGGTGATCGCGCACGAGTCCGGCGTCGCCAACACCGCCGACCCGCTCGGCGGCTCCTACTTCGTCGAGGCGCTCACCGACGAGATGGAGGCGCGCTGCTACGAGTACTTCGCGAAGATCGACGAGCTCGGGGGGATGGTGGAGGCGGTCAAGCGCAACTACCCCCAGCGCGAGATCGCCGACGCCGCGTTCACGCTGCAGCAGGACATCGACGCCGGCGAGCGCGTCGTGGTGGGCGTCAACCGCTACCCGAGGGCGACGAGCGCGAGCCCGAGATCCTGCGCATCGACCCGGCACTGGAGCGCAAGCAGATCGACCGTCTGCAGTCCGCGCGCGCCGCCGCACGGCGCCGAGGTGGAGCGCACACTGGCCGAGCTGCGCGCCGCCGCCGCCGGCGCAGGGCAACCTGATGGACCCGCTGATCGAGTGCGCCCGCGCCGGCGCCAGCGAGGGCGAGATCAGTCGAGTCGCTGCAGCAGGTATTCGGCCGCTACACCGAGTCTCCCGTGTTCTAGGCGCATACGAGGGAGATCGAACCCTCCGAAGCAGCTGCTTTCATAAGTTCTTACGCTGTTTCCTCGCAACTTCTTAGGTTGGGCCAGGGTTTGCGGCGTTAGGGTCGTAGAAGTCCGGTGAGGCCCACGCACCCCGAGCCGCGCACAAGCTCGGGTGAGCACAGACCACAGCCGGAGGAACAGGACCGCAACGCATGCCACGCGATCCGCTTGCCAACAACACGCTCAAACGCACCTGCTGCGCAGGGCGCTGGCCTTGCTCGGCGGTGAGCATCGCGCCGGCACGGTCGCCTCGCTCGCTTTCGCCGCCAAGCGGATCGCAGCCGAGGACGCCGCCTACAGCGGGCCGAGCGCGCCCCAGTGCGTGCCCTCGCAGCTGAACCGCTCGGACATCCTCCCGGGCACGAACCTCGGCGGTCTCTCCACTGCCGGACTCGCTCGACGCCTCCGACGACACCCAGATCAGCTTGCTCGGATACCCGGCGAGCGACACTGTCGGCGATCCGGTGGCGGCTCGCGCAGCGGCAACCACCCAGGGCGCCTGGAGGCCTACTCGCAGGGCGACGGCGCCAGCTTCGTGCCCAGCAAGGCATTCGATCCCAGGAGAGACCGTGACTGTGCACGGCAAGCTCACCCGCAACGGCAAGACCGCTACCGTTTGCGTTCCACTTCACGACCGCGGTGCGCGAACCCGCTCGGCACGGCCGGCCTCCGCGCCCAACCCGCCCGCCAAATCCGGCGAACTGGACGTGTTCCACTCGCGCCCGGAACTCAGGTGCCGGTCATGACCGTCGGCGCCGACTCATCCCAGCAGAGCCCCGGCGACATCTTCGTCGCGCCCTACTCCGGCGTGGGAGAAGACGGGCCGATGATCTTCGAAAGCTCCGGCAACCTCGTGTGGTTCGACCCGCTCCCGCCGGGCACCGAGTCGACCAACCTGCAGGTGCAGACCTATGAAGGCAAGCCGGTGCTCACCTGGTGGCAGGGCTACATCCCGCCGCAGGGCTTCGGCCAAGGCGAAGAGGTGATCGCGAGCTGCTCCTACCAGCAGATCACGAAGTTCCCCGCCGGCAACGGCCTGCCTGCCGACCTGCACGAATTCCGCATCGCCGCCCAACAACACGGCGCTGCTCACCTCGTTCGATCCGATCCGCTGCAACCTCAGCTCGAGCGCGGCGGTCCGAGCAACGCGGCGGTGACCGACAGCGTCTTCCAGGAAATCGACCTGAAGACGCACCTGGTCAGGCGCGAATGGTCGTCCGCTGGATCATGTCGCGCTCTCCAGCTCCTACTCCAGCCCGACCGGCTCCGCCGACGGAATGGCCGTATGACTATTTCCACATCAACTCGATCGACCCCAGTCCAACGGCTCGATCCTGATCTCCTCGCGCAACACCTCCGCGCTCTACGAGCTGAGCGCGAGCAGCGGACAGATGACCGCGCAGATCGGCGGCAAGCACAGCACCGTCGAAACTGGGCGCGGGCACGGCCACCGCCTACCAGCACGACGCGCAGGAACTGCCCAACGGCGAGATCAGCGTGTTCGACAACGGCGGCGTGCCGAAGGTCCACCCTCAGTCGCGCGGGATCGTGATCGCGGTCAACCGAGCGCCAAAACCGACACGCTGGTAGTCCGAGTACGAGCACTCCCACGCCGTTGCCGCGGGCAGCCAGGGCAGCGTGCAGATGCTCGAAGACGGCAACATGTTCATCGGCTGGGGCGCGGAACCGTACTTCTCCGAATACACCGCCAGCGGGACGCTGCTGTTCGACGCGCACCTGCCCGCCAAAGGCCGAGTCCTACCGCAGCTATCGCTTCCAGTGGACCGGCACCCCGGCCGACACCCCGGCGGTGGCCGCCGCGCCCGGTGCCGGCGGCACGACGACCGTGTACGCAAGCTGGAACGGCGCCACCACGGATCGCCAGCTGGCAGGTGCTTGCGGGAGCGAGCACCACAGCACCTGACACCCGCTGGGAGCGCCGCCAAGGCAGGGCTTTGAGACATCGATCTCTGTTGCCGGCAAACCCGCCTACGTGGCGGTGCAGGCGCTCGGCGCCGGAGGCGAAGTGCTCGGGACCTCGCCGCGATCAAGGGGTAGCCGCAGCACCATCGCGCGCTCCAGAGTACGGAGCGAGCAGCGCGGCGGCCGCGGCGGCGGTCTCGCGCGGCGAGCCGCGCGGCATCGTCACGTAGCTGATCGCAAGCCGCACGAACGTAGTCGGCAAGCAGCTCGACGTCCTCGTCGTCCGCGTGCGGCCAGCCCGCACGCATCGCCTCGCCCAAGCGCGCCGAGGCCCACAGCAGCACCGGGCGGCTCTGCGTTGTGATCAGCGGCAGCATGCCGCCGGTGCCATCGTCTGCGAGCAGCAGCGCCACCAGCGGGTCCTCGGCGGCAGCGCTCAGGAAGACCTCGAGACCGGCGGCTACCGCGGCGCGCGGATCGTCGAGATGCAACTCGATCGCGCGCTCGACCGCGTCGAGGAAGCGGGCGCCCTCGCGGATCACGAACGCCTGCGCGAACTCGTCGCGCGAGCCGAACTCCTTGTAGAGCGTCTGGCGACTGACGCCGGCCGCGCGCGCCACCTCGGCCATCGAGATCTGCGCCCACGGCCGGTCTCCCAGCAGGTCCCGCGCGGCGTCGAGCAGCGTGTCGCGCAACAGCTCGCGCGCGGCAACACGGTAGGGCTTGGCTGAGGCCTGCTTTGCGGGTGGCACAGCCGCCATTGTGCCGCCGCGGCGCATCGCGTCGCGGACGGCACGGTTGCGCTCAAGAGCTGCGCCGCGGGCGAGCCGTAGCGCGCCAGCACGCGCCGGCGCGTGCGCGGGTGGATGTTCATCTGCGAGAGATCGCCCTCGTAGTGCTCCATCAGGCGCCGGTCCATGATCCGCCGCCACAGCGGCGGGATCGCGGCCGCCACGATCATCCCGGCATAGCCGGTGGGCAGCTGCGGCGCCTCGTCGAAGTGGCGCAGCGACTGATAGCGGCGCAGCGGATTGGCGTGATGGTCGGAGTGGCGCTGCAGGTGGTAGAGCAGCACGTTGGAGGCGACGTTGTTGCTGTTCCAGCTGTGCTCGGGCGCGGTGCGCTCGTAGCGGCCGTCATCGCGCGTCTGGCGCAACAGGCCGTAGTGCTCGAGGTAGTTGACGACCTCCAGCAGCGAGAAGCCGATCACCGCCTGGATCAGCAGGTAGGGCAAGCACGACCGGCCCAAAGGCGATCGCCAGTCCGGCAAACAGCAGGATCGACATCAGCCAAGCGTTGAAGATGTCGTTGCGAATGCTCCAGAAGCGGTGCCCGTCGCGCTCCAGGTGCTCGCGTTCGATCTCGAGCGCCGAGCGCAGGCTGCCGATCACGGTGCGCGGCAGGAACTCGTAGAAGCTCTCGCCCATGCGCGAGCCGAGGCGGGATCCTCGGGCGTGGCGACGCGCACGTGGTGCCCGCGGTTGTGCTCCACGAAGAAGTGGCCGTAGCCGGTCTGCGCGAGCGCGACCTTGGACAGCCAGCGCTCGGAGCAGGCGCGCTTGTGGCCGAGCTCGTGGGCGGTGTTGATCGCCACGCCCGCAACCATCGCGACTGTCAGCGCGAGGCCGATCGATTCGAGAGTGGAGAGCCCGCCGTGGGACCACATCCAGCAGGCAAAGACCAGCCCCGCGTACTGCAGCGGCAGGAACAGGTAGGTGCACCAGCGGTAGTAGCGGTCCTGCTCGAGCCACTTGATCACGCTGTCGGGCGGGTTGGAGGCGTCGAGCCCCACCAGCAGGTCGAGCAGCGGGAACACGGCGAAGATCAACACCGGCCCGTAGAACCAGAACACGCCGAGGCCGGTCGCTTCGACCAGGCCCCAGGAGATGAACGGCAACAGCGGCACGATCAGGCCGAGCAGCCACGCGTAGCGCTTGCGGTCGCGCCATCTGGCGCTCTCCCGCGTGGGCGAGTACTGCGCTGCGTGTGCGTGCGCCGACGCCTGCATCCCCTCGGAGCTCATCTCGCTGCCACCTCCTGGACGATCGATACGTTCAACATCGGTTTACAACCTTAGCAGATGTGTAAACCTATGTGACGAATCATGCTCAGCTGTCGGCGACCTTCAATACCAGCTTCCCCACGTTCTCCCCTCGGAACAGCTTCTGCAGCGCCTCGGGGAAGTTGTCGAAGCCCTCGACCACGTCCTCGCGCGCGATCAGCTTGCCCTCGGCGATCCAGCCGGCCATCTCGCGTGTGGCCTCGGGGGCGCGGCCCATGTAGTCGATCACCACGAAGCCCTCCATGCGCGCGCGGTTGACGAGCAGCGACATGTAGTTGGACGGACCGCTTCATCGAGCGTCATGTTGTTGTACTGGGAGATCGCTCCGCAGATCGGCCACGCGCGCGCCGCGCGCCAAGCGCGCCGAGCGCCGCGTCGAGGATCTCGCCGCCGACGTTGTCGAAGTACACGTCGATCGCCCTCGGGGCAGTGCTTGCGCAGCGCCTCGCCGACGTCCTCGCTCTTGTAGTCGATCGCGGCGTCGAAGCCGAGCTCCTCGACGATCCAGCCGCACTTGTCCGGTCCGCCCGGCGATGCCCACCACACGACAGCCCTTGATTTTGGCGATCTGCCCGACGACGCTGCCGACAGCGCCGGCGGCGCCGGAGACGACGACCGTCTCGCCCTCTTTGGGGGCGCCCACGTCGAGCAGGCCGAAGTAGGCGGTCACACCCGGCATGCCCAGTGCTCCCAGATAGGTGGTCAGCGGGATCTCGCCGGCATCGACTTTGAAGACCGCGTTCTCGTCGCACACCGCGTACTCCTGCACGCCGAGCCAGCCGGTGACCTGGTCGCCGACGGCGAGCTTCTGGCCCTTGGACTCGACGCACCTCGCCAACCGTCCCGGCGCGCATCACTTCGCCGATCTGCACCGGCGGGATGTAGGAGCGCCCCTCGGCCATCCAGCCGCGCATCGCGGGGTCGAGCGAGATGTAGGCGGTCTTGACGAGCACCTGCCCATCGGCCAGCTCGGGGAGCGGCTCCTCGACGTAGTCGAAGTGCTCGCGCCCGACCATCCCCTGCGGGCGCGCGGCTAGGCGAAACTGGTGGTTGACGGCATGCATTGCATCTCCTCGGTTGGGGGCTCGCCGGTTACTGTACGCTCGCGCCGATGGACTTCGCCCACTCGCCCCGCACACAGGAGCTGCTCGAGCGCCTGATCGCCTTTCAGGAGCGTGAGGTCTCACCGCGCGAGGAGCCCTACATGCGCGAGCTGCTCTCGCGCGAGGACCCGTGGGTGGTGCTGCCCGCGATCGAGGAGCTCAAGGGGCTCGCCAAGCAGGAAGGCCTGTGGAATCTGTTCCTGCCCGACGAGCAGCTGGGCGGCGGCCTCTCGAACGTCGAGTACGCGCCGCTGGCCGAGCGCATGGGCCGCTCGCTGATACCGCTCGAGGTGTGCAACTGCAACGCCCCGGACACCGGCAA
Source organism: uncultured Solirubrobacterales bacterium (assembly GCA_963715535.1). Taxonomy (GTDB): domain Bacteria; phylum Actinomycetota; class Thermoleophilia; order Solirubrobacterales; family Solirubrobacteraceae; genus Palsa-744. Next base: position 1,641,105 of record OY970251.1, read on the forward strand.
CATGGAGGTGCTCTGGCACTTCGGCTCCGAGGAGCAGAAGCAGCGCTGGCTCGAGCCGCTGCTCGAGGGAGACATCCGCTCGGCGTTCTGCATGACCGAGCCCGAAGTCGCCTCCTCTGACGCGACCAACATGCAGGCGACCGCGATGCTCGAGGGCGATGAGGTCGTGGTGAACGGGAGCAAGTGGTGGAGCACCGGCGTGGGGCACCCCAACTGCGAGGCGATCATCTTCATGGGGCTCACCGACCCGAGCGCGGACCGCTACCACCAGCACTCGATGGTGCTCATCCCACGGGACACCCTCGGCGTGAAGGTGGAGCGGATGCTCGAGGCGATGGGCTTCCTCGATGCCCCGGGCGGCCACGGCGAAGTGTCCTTCACAGACGTGCGACTACCCGCGAGCGCGATCATCGGCGGCCCCGGACAGGCATTCGCGATCGCCCAGGCCCGCCTGGGCCCAGGCCGCATCCACCACTGCATGCGGCTGATCGGGCTCGCCGAGCTGGCGCTGGAGCTGGCGTGCATACGCGCCACCGAGCGCGTGGCGTTCGGCAAGCCGCTGGCCAACCTCGGTGGCAACCGCGAGCGGATCGCCGATGCGCGGATCGCGATCGACCAAGCCCGCCTGCACGTGCTGCACGCCGCCTGGCTGGTGGATCAGAAGGCGCCCGAGGCGATCGGCGCGGTGTCACAGATCAAGGTTGCGACTCCAAACATGGCCCAGCGGGTAGTAGACATGTCGATGCAGCTGCATGGGGGCGCAGGACTATCGAACGACGTGCCGCTCGCCGGCGCGTGGACAGCCGCGCGCGCCCTGCGCCTGGCCGACGGTCCCGACGAAGTGCACCGCGGCGTGGTGGCACGACTGGAGCTGGCGCGCTACGGCAAGGGGAAGTGGTCGCCGTAGCGAGACGGCCTCCAACCGAGTCGGACCACGCCCCGGTCGGAGCCGGAGCCGGTCGCCCCACCGGAGCCCGAGTTGACGCCCCCACCGGAGCCTGACGAGCAGCCCACACAGCCGCCCTCCATCGGGGAGGAGAGGCTCAGACGCACTGAGATAGCCCGCCTGCGAGACGCGCTGCTGACACTCGAGAGCCCCGATCGTGCCGACATGGACGATCCGAGCCTCGAGTGGCGACGGCTCTTCTCCGAGATGCTCGGCACGTTCCTGCTCGTGATGGCCGGCGCGGGCGCGGGCGTCGTGACCGCCGTCAGCCACGGACAGATCAGCCGCTCCGCCGCCGTCACCGCCCCAGGGCTGACGGTGATGGCGATCATCCTGTTCATGGGTGCGATCTCCGGCGCCCACCTGAACCCGGTCGTCACCCTCGCCTTCGGACTGCGCCGCGACTTTCCCTGGAAGCGTGCGCTCGGCTACATCGTCGTGCAGCTGATCGGCGCGACGCTCGCGTGCGTGTTCCTGTGGGCGGTGTTCGGCAAGGTCGGCCAGCTCGGAGCCACCGTGCCCGGGCCGGGCATCGCCGACTGGCAGGCGATGCTGATCGAGCTCGTGCTCACCGCCGGGCTGGTCAGCACGATCCTCGGCACGTCCTCGAGCGCACAGAACGTGGGCACGTTCTCGGCACTGGGGGTGGGCGGCTACATCGTGCTCGCCGGCCTGTGGTCGAGCCCGATCAGCGGCGCCTCGATGAACCCGGCGCGCTCGTTCGGGCCGGACCTCGTGCTCGGCGACTTCAAGCACTACTGGGTCTACATCGTCGGCCCGCTCGCCGGCTCGCTGATCGCGGTGGGCATCGCCTACATCCTGCGCGGGCCGGGCGGTAGAGACCCCAGCGGTGAGGCCGCCGGGAGCGGACGGCTGATGGCGCTGGAGCGGACTGAGCGCTGATGGCGCAGGGGAGTCCGATAGAACCGGCCCCCTTGGAAGCGAGTCTTGCCGCAAGCACGGGCGAGGCGGACTCCGAGCCCTCCAGCACCCCCCAACATCCGCGCGCGGTACTGGCCGCGCTGATCGCGGTGGCAGCCGTTGCGAACCTCAACCTGTCGGTTGCCAACGTGGCATTGCCCGACATCGGCAAGGCGTTCGACGCGTCGCAAACCGGGCTCGATCTGGTGGCCGTGGGCTTCTCGCTGGGATTGGCCGCCTCGGTGCTGTATCTCGGAGCGCTCGGAGACCGCTATGGCCGGCGCATGATGCTGCTGCTCGGAACGGCGCTTGCGATCCCGACATCGCTGTTGGCGGCGTTGGCTCCGTCGATCACCGTGCTGTTCATTGGCACGTCTGCTGGGGGGCGTGTCGGCCGGTATGGCCTTCCCGACAACGCTCGCGCTGATCACCGCGCTGTGGTCGGGTGCGGGGCGCACCCGCTCGATCGCGTTGTGGTCGGGCCTGGGCGGCAGCATGTCGGCGCTTGGGCCGCTCGATAGCCGGCGCCCTCCTGACCGGTTTTCACTGGGGGTCGGTGTTCGCTGATCACGATCCCGCTCGCGGCAATCGCGCTCCTGATGGCGTGGCGCTATGTGCCCGCGCACGTGAACGAGACAAGCGATCCGGTGGACAACCTCGGGGGCATGCTGGCGGCGCTGGCCGTGGCGGGCTTGGTACTCGCGATCAACTTTGCACCGGTCCCCAACGAGACGACGATCGTGCTCGTCACGGCAATCGCGGCAATCGCCGCAGGGGCCGCGTTCGTGATCCGCCAGCGGCGCACGAGCTCACCGCTGTATGACCTGAAGATCGCGGGACGACGCACCTTCTGGGTGGCCGCGCTCGCGGGGATCGTCGTGTTCGGCTCCTTGATGGGGGCGATCTTCGTCGGCCAGCAGTTCGAGCAAAACGTGCTCGACTACTCGACACTCGACGCCGGCCTGTCGATCGTCCCGGCGGCGCTGCTGATGATGGCGGTCGCGCCCGTCTCGGGCAAGCTCATCGTTACGCGCGGCTCACGCGTCACGCTGCTTGTGCGGCTACGTGTTCTGCCTGCTCGGGCTTCGTAACGATGCTGGCGCTCTGGAAGCAGGGAATTCCCTATTGGAAGGTGGGCCTTGCCTATGCGTTCATCGGGGCACGGAGTGGGCTTTGCCGGCAGCGCCCGCGTCGCACTCTTTGACCAGCTCGGTGCCGGTGCAGCCGAGCGGGGATGGCCTCGGGCACCGCCGATCTGCAGCGCGACCTCGGCGGGGCGATCATGCAGTCGATCATGGGCGCGCTGCTGACAGCCGGCTATGCCGCTTCGGTGTCAAGTGCGATCGCGTCCTCGCCGAACAAGGCGCGCATTACGAGCAGCGTCGAAAACGAGCTGACCAAGTCGTTCTCCAGCGCGGCCGCCACCGCCTCGCGCTACCGCAGTACGCGAAAGCGATCATCGCGGGCGCAAAGCAATCGTTCGTGAAAGGCGACGAGTGGACGTATACAGCCGGCATCGTGGCGATCGCGCTCGGCACGCTGCTCGTGTTCTTCCTGTTCCCGCGAAAGCAGCGCGAGGAGGAGCTGCTCGAGGAATACCACACGTTGGACAGCGGCCAAACCTAGGCACGCCATCAGCCCTCGCCGACCATCTCCAGCAGCTTGACGACGGTGTTCCAGTTGCGCGCCGTCGCGCTCACACCCAGGCGCGGGCCCGCGAGCAGCCTGGCGAGCTTGGAGCTGTGGATGCCGTCGGGATGCCAGGCGTAGATCTCGCGTCCGCTGAGTACCCACCGCTCGGGGGCAAAGTCGAGCGCCGCAAGCTCGCGCGCCACCCCCGCGTTGGGCTCGCCGGAGAGGAAACTCACCTGATAGCGCTTGGGATCGCTTGCCAACTCCCCCAGCGGGTCGCGCTCCACTACGCTCGCAAGCTCCTCGCCGGTGCGCACCACAACCTCGACCTCCACGCCAAGCTCGGCCGCGATCTCCTCTTCCAGCTCGTGTGTCACTTGCCCGGGGGAGCCTTCGGCGGCGAACACCGCGTTGCCGCTTTGCAGCAGGGTCTGCACGTCGCCGTAGCCGAGCCCCGCCATCAGGGTGCGCAGGTCGGCCATCGCCACGCGCTTGTGTGGGCCGACGTTGATGCCGCGCAGCAGAGCGACGTAGCGCGTCATCGGAGTAGACCCGAGGCGCGACCTTCATCGGGATCGCGCGGCGCTGGGAACATCGTCAGGCCGCGCGCGAGGGGACGTACCGATCGGCGCGTGCCCAGACGACATATGCCGTCGCGGCCGCGACAAGGAGCACCGAAGGCCACGCTCCCACAGCCAGCGCAAGCAAATGGGAGAGCACCAACGCGGCGAAACCAACGCAGCCGAGGATCACGGCCGTGCGGGCGCCATGCCGCCGCGCCCACACCTGGATGCACCACAACCCGCCGATCGCCAACACTACGCCGCCGAGCGGCCGCGAGCCTGTGTAGTCAGCGACCGCAAAACCGACGATCAACGACGCGGCGGCAAATGGGGCTGTGGGTGTGCGGCGCACCGAACCGCAGCGTAGCGAGCTTGCTGGTGAGGCACACTGTGAGCGATGGACTCGCTGTTCGATCCCGCCGACACCGAGGCCGGCACACCCTCACGCCTCCGACGCGGCGCCGCTTGCCGCGCGCATGCGTCCGACCACGCTCGAGCGAGTTCGTCGGCCAGGAGCACCTGCTGGGGCCAGGCTCGGCGCTGCGCACCGCGATCGAGCAGGGCAGGCCCCATTCGATGATCCTGCACGGTCCTCCCGGCAGCGGCAAGACGACGCTCGCGCGCATCATCGCCGCCAGCGCCAGTGCGGCCTTCGAGGAGCTGAGCGCCGTCGAGGCCGGTCGCGCCGAGGTGCGGGCGGTGCTGGCAAGGGCGCGCGAACGCAGGCTCGGCGAGCGCGAGACGATCTTCTTCCTCGACGAGATCCACCGCTTCAACAAGGGCCAGCAGGACGCGCTCTTGCCCGCCGTCGAGGAAGGGCTCGTGACGCTGATCGGGGCGACGACCGAGAACCCTTCGTTCGAGGTCAACCGCGCGCTGCTCTCGCGCACGCGGCTCTACGAGCTGGCAGAGCTCACCGAGGAGAACGTGCTCACGCTGCTGCGCCGCGCGCTCGAGCACGGCGAGTGCGGCGAGGTGCAGGTCGACGCGCGAGGCGATCGAGATGCTGGCGGCGCGCGCGGGCGGCGATGCGCGCACGGCGCTGAGCGCGCTGGAGCTCGCATGCGAGACGGCGATGGACAGCGTGACCGTCGAGCACGCCGAAGATGCGCTGCAGCGCCGGATCGTGCACTACGACAAGGCCGCCGACAGCCACTACGACACGATCTCCGCCTGGATCAAGGCGACGCGCGGCTCCGACCCCGACGCTTCGCTCTACTACCTGGCGGTGATGCTCGAGGGCGGCGAGGATCCCCGCTTCATCGCGCGGCGCATGGTGATCCTCGCCAGCGAGGACATCGGCAACGCGGACCCGAACGCGCTCACCGTGGCTACCGGCGCCGCGGCAGCCGTCGAGCACGCGGGCCTGCCCGAGTGCCAGTTCGCGCTCGCCCAGGCCGCCATCTACCTGTCGCTCGCGCCGAAGTCCGACGCCGCCAAGCGAGCGATCGGCGCCGCGCGCGATTTCGTGCGCGAGCACGGCGCCGCCCCACCCCCGGTTCAGTTGCGCTCAGGCGGGCGTGGGCAGGGCTATGACTATCCACACTCGCACCCTGGCCACTTCTCAGACCAAGAGCTCGCGCCCGAGCGAGGCAGCCGGCGAGCGCTTCTACAGGCCCGACGACGCCGAGGCCGAGCTCGCGGCGCGACTGGCCAAGATTCGCCGCGCGCGCGGTCGCGGCGACTGAGCGGGCGCGGATGGACGCCGTCTACTTCACCGATGGGGCCACAGCGTCGGACCGGACCCGGGCCAACCGCCCAGATCAGTAGTCGCCGTCCACCACATTCACCAGCGGCTCGCCGCGCACGTAGCGGCGCACCTGCTCGCCGACAAGCGCGAACGCGCGGCGTTCCGCGCCATGCGTGTCCCCGGCGAAGTGCGGCGTGATCAGCAGCCCCGGCGCATCCCAGAGTGGGTGCTCGGCCGGCAGCGGCTCGGGCTCTGTCACATCCAGCGCCGCACGGATGCGCCCCGCCCGCAGCAGGTCGAGCAGCGCGTCGGTGTCCACGATCGGCCCGCGCGCGGCATTGACGAGCAGCGCACCCTCGCGCATGCATCCAAGCATCTCCCGGTCGAGCAGTCCCTTTGTCGCCGAGGTCAGCGGCAGCAACACGACCACGATGTCGGCCAAGCCGAGCAGCGACGCCGAGCTCCTCGACAGCGTGCACTCCGGGGCGGGCGTGGCGCGCGACACGAATGACCTCAGCTTCGGATACCGCCAGAATGCCGCTCGACTGCCAGTCCGATCGACCCATAACCCAAGATCATCACCGTCTTGCCTGCCAGTTCGTCCGGTTCGCGCCACTGCCAGTCGTGGGCTCGCTGTGAATCGCGCGCCTCGCCGAAGTGCTTCAGCGAAGCCAGGATCGCGCCGATCACCCATTCGGCCACCGGCCCATCGCGAGTTCCGCGCGCGTCGCACAGCGTCACCCCGGCGGGCACGGCCGACAGCAGCCAGTCGACTCCCGCCGAGAGCGTCTGGATCACGCGCAGCTTTCGGCATCCGTCCAAGCGCCTCGAGCACGAACGGTTCGTCAGATCCTGGCACCAGGAACTCGGCCTCGAGCAGCGCGTCTGAGGAGCCTTCCTTGGGGATCAGATGCAGCTCGACACCCTCGGGCAACTCGCCGACCGCGTTGCGATCGGCCCGATCGGGTATCCAGAGCTGCACAGTGCCGGCGAGTGTATTGCGAGCATGCGACGAAAATCGTGAGAGCTCAACCCGATCAAGACCCTTGGACTTGATGTAGGCGCCTGGCACTCCGCAAGCACACTAGGAAGCCATCCGATGCGGATGATGCGAAACCTGTCCGCAAAAGTGAGAACATCTGCGCACTTCCGGCAGACCGGTACTTCTTTCCACGAAAGGCACCCATGAGCACAGCGGCACAGCCTCGGCCAGCAAGCACCTCGGCCCAACGATTACACCCAGGCGGCCGACGTCCTGGTCGTGTTCGGCATCAGCGGCGACCTCGCCAAGGTGATGACCTTCCACTCGCTCTACCGCCTGGAGCAGCGCGGGCTGCTCGACTGCCCGATCGTTGGCGTCGCCGCTGACGACTGGACCGTCGAGGATCTACGCAAGCGGGCGCACACCTCGATCGAAGAGTGCGGCGAGACAGATCGACGAGCGCGTGTTCAAGCGCTTTGCCGAGAGACTGAGCTACGTGTCCGGCGACTTCGCCGACGAAGGGACCTACGCGCGCGTGGCCGACGCGCTCGGGGATGCCCAAGCTCCGGTCTTCTACCTGGAGATCCCGCCGTTCCTGTTCGGGACCGTGATCAAAGGCCTCGCCATCAGCGGTGTCACGAAGAACGCGCGCGTGGTGGTGGAGAAGCCCTTCGGCCACGACCTGCAGTCCGCGCAGCGCGCTCGCCGCCGAAATCCACCAGTACATCGAGGAGCCCCAGCTCTACCGGATCGACCACTTCCTCGGCAAGATGGGGATCGACGAGTTCCTGTACCTGCGCTTTGCCAACACGATGCTCGAGCCGGTGTGGAACCGCAATCACATCGCCTGCGTGCAGATCACGATGGCCGAGAGCTTCGGCGTCGAGGACCGCGGACACTTCTACGATCCCGTCGGCGCGGTGCGCGACGTGGTCGTCAACCACCTGATGCAACTGGTGGCCGTCGCCGCGATGGAGGCACCCGCCGGCGACGACGCGGAAACGCTGAAGGACGCCAAGTTCGCCGTGTTCCGCTCCACCGCCGCGGCCGACCCCAAGCACTACGTGCGCGGCCAGTACGACGGCTACCTGAGCATCGACGGCGTCGCCAAAGAATCGACCACCGAGACCTATGCGGCGTTGCGCCTTGACATCGACAACTGGCGCTGGTCGGGCGTGCCGTGGTTCATCCGCACCGGCAAGGATCTGCCGATGACCCAGACCGAGCTGCGCATCGTGTTCCGCAAGCCTCCGCGCCTCGGCTTCATGGAGCACGGGCGTCGCCGGCCGGAACCCAACCAGCTCGTGGTCAAGCTCGACCCCGCGACCGGCGTGCAGATGATCCTCGACGCCCACCGCGCCGACGAGGGCGGCCCGCAGGCGATCACGCTCGACATGGAGTTCGCGCAGGAGGGCGGCGAGGCGCCGACCCCGTATGAGGTGCTGCTGCTCGACGCGATGCGCGGCGACAGCGTGCGCTTCACCCGCCAGGACAGCGTCGAGCAGACCTGGCGGATCTTCGAACCGCTGCTCAAAGAGCCACCCGCCCGTGCACCCCTACGCGCCGGGAACCTGGGGCCCGCCAGAGGCGGACAAGCTGGTGGCCCACTACGGCGGCTGGCACGGACCGTGGGTGGCCTCGTGAGCCCGGCCAAGGGAAGGCGAAAACGACGCCCCGCACGAGCCGGCCAAGGCAACGCAGTGCCGGCGGGACCAACAAAAAGACCGATGCCCCCCGCGCGCGCGGGGGGCAGCCGTCCAAGACGCCCAACGGGCAACCACAAACCCCAGAGCGCGGCGATGCCCTCGCCCTTTCCGCCGATCGCCGACTACGCATTCCTGTCTGACTGCCATACCGGCGCGCTGGTGGCCCCCGACGGGACGATCGACTGGCTGTGCGTGCCGCGCTTCGACGCACCGAGCGTGTTCGGCTCGCTGCTCGACCGTCAGGCGGGCGGCTTCCGCTTCGGCCCGTTCGGGATCAACGTGCCGACGGCGCGCAGCTATGAGCCCGGGACCAACATCCTGCTCACGACCTGGAAGACGACGAGCGGCTGGGCGATCGTGCGCGAGGCGCTGATCCTGGGGCCGCGTCGCGGCGAGGATCTCGTCACACCGCACACCCGTCCCCCGGCCGACCAGGACGCCGACCACGTGCTCGTGCGCCTCGCGATGTGCCTGGAGGGCGAGGTCGAGATGGAGCTCACCTGCGAACCGGTCTTCGACTACGGACGCGAAACGGCGCAGTGGGCCGTCAGCGACGACGGCCACAGGGCCGACGCGAGCGGCGCGGAGCAGACGATCAGGCTGCAGACGGACATGGCCGTCGGCGTCGAGGGCGACTGGGTGAGGGCCCGCCACGTGCTCAAACAGGGCCAGCAGATCTACTGCTCGCTCTCCTGGGCCGAGGAGCTCGCCGCACCCGAAGACGTCGACGACGCCAACGCACGGCTGGCCTCCACCGCGAGCTTCTGGCGCGGCTGGCTGAGCCGGGCGCGCATGCCCGACCACCGCTGGCGCGATCCGATCCAGCGCTCGGCGCTCGCGATCAAGGGCCTGACCTACATGCCGACCGGCGCGACGGTCGCGGCGCTGACGACCTCGCTGCCCGAGACGCCCGGCGGGCGAGCGCAACTGGGACTACCGCTACACATGGCTGCGCGACTCGACCTTCACGCTGCAGGCCTTGCACTACCTCAACCTCGACTGGGAGGCGGAGGAGTTCATGCAGTTCATCGCCGACCTGGAGCCCAACGGCGACGGGGCGCTGCAGATCATGTACGGGATCGACGGGCGGCGCGACCTGACCGAGACCACGCGCGACGATCTCTCCGGCTACGCGGGGGCGAGTCCCGTGCGGATCGGCAACGGCGCCTTCGACCAGCGCCAGAACGACGTGTTCGGCGCGGCGCTCGACTCGATCCTGCTGCATACGCGCCGCTCAGAACGGCTGCCGCGCAGGCTGTGGCCGATCGTGCAGGCGCAGGCCGAATGCGCGACCAAGGTGTGGCGCGAGCCCGACCAGGGCATCTGGGAGGCGCGCGGCAAGCCCCAGCACTACGTGTCCTCGAAGCTGATGTGCTGGGTGGCGATGGACCGCGCGGCCAAGCTCGCGGCGATGCGCGGCGACGGCAAGCGCGCAGGCCGCATGGCACGCCACCGCCGAGGAGATCAGAGCGGACATCCTCGCCCACGGGCTCACCAAGGACGGCGTGCTGCGCCAGCACTACGAGACCGACGCCCTGGACGCCTCCAACCTGCTGGCCGCGATCTTCGGCTTCCTGCCGGGCGACGACGAGCGCCTGCGCGCGAGCGTGCTGGCTATCGCCGAAGACCTGACCGAGAACGGCTTCGTGCTGCGCTATCGCACCGATGAGACCGACGACGGCATGTCGGGCAAGGAGGGGAGCTTCCTGATCTGCTCGTTCTGGCTGGTGTCGGGGCTTGCGGTCGTCGGCGAGCAGCAGCGCGCCCGCGACCTGATGGAAAAGCTGTTGAGCGTCGCCTCGCCGCTGGGGCTGTACGCCGAGGAGTTCGACACTGCCACCGGGCGCCACCTGGGGAACTTCCCCCAGGCCTTCTCCCACCTCGCGCTGATCGAGGCGGCGGCGCGCATCATTCTCGTCGAGCGCTTGGCGGAGATCTCGTGAGGCGACCAACTACGACGTGATCATCATCGGCAGCGGCGCGGGCGGGGGCACACTTGCACGCCACCTGGCTCCCTCGGGCAAGCGCATCCTGCTGCTCGAGCGCGGCGACTGGCTGCCGCGCGAGCCGCAGAACTGGTCCGCCGCGGACGTGTTCGTGGACAATCGCTACGTCTCCCCCGACACGTGGTACGACGGGGAGGGCAAGGCCTTCCAGCCGCAGGTGCACTACTGCGTGGGCGGCGCCACCAAGATGTATGGCGCCGCGCTCTATCGCATGCGCGCCGAGGACTTCGGCGAGCTGAAGCACCACGGCGGCATCTCTCCCGCGTGGCCGATCTCCTACGAGGCGATGGAGCCCTACTACACGAAGGCCGAGCAGCTCTACGAAGTGCACGGCGCGCGCGGCGAGGATCCCACCGAACCGTTCGCCTCCGCTCCCTATCCACATCCGCCGGTCTCCCACGAGCCGCGCATCGCCCAGCTCTCCGAGGCGTTCGCCGCGGCCGGACTGCACCCCTTCCATGCGCCCTGCGGGGTGATGCTGAACGAGGGCAACATGCCCTACAGCAAGTGCGTGCGCTGCTCCACCTGCGACGGCTTTCCCGTGCCTGGTGCACGCCAAGTCGGACGCCGAGGTGCTTGGGGTGCGACCCGCGCTCGAGCACCCCAACGTCACGCTGCTGACGGAACGCCGAGGTCGGTGGCGCTGAAGACCAACCCCGCGGGCACCGCCGTCACCGAGGTCGTGGTGGAGCGTGCAGCGGACGGTCGGTGGCACAGGCGGGAGCGCTGGCGCGGGCACGGGTGGGCGATGGCAAGGGCGAGCGCGAGACCTACACGGCCGACATCGTGGTCGTGTCGTGCGGCGCGGCCAACACCGCCAAGCTGCTGCTCAGCTCAGCCACCGATAAGCATCCGAACGGCCTCGCCAACGGCTCCGACCAGGTGGGGCGCAACTACATGTTCCACAACAGCCAGGCGGTGCTCGCGATCTCCAAGGAGCCCAACCCCACCGTCTTCCAGAAGACGCTGGGCGTCAACGACTACTACTTCGCCAGCGACGCGTGGGAGTTCCCGATGGGCAACATCCAGATGGTGGGCAAGTCCGTGGCGGACATGTACCGCGGCGAGAAGCCGCTGATGACCAAGCTCGCGCCGACCTTCTCGCTGGCGGACGTGGCGGAGCACGCCGTTGACTTCTGGCTGTCGACCGAGGACATTCCACAGGCGGAGAACCGGGTGACGGTCGACCGCGACGGCAACCTGACGTTGACCTACCGCGCCAGCAACGACACCGCCCGCGATCGTCTGTTCGAGCAGCTGCGCTCGCTGCTCGGCCACCTCGGCATGCACGAGCACCACCTGATTCCGCGCTGGGCCTACCTGGAGAACAAGATCCCGGTCGCGGGCGTGGCCCACCAGGCCGGCACCTGCCGCTTCGGCACGGATCCCGCCTCCTCGGCGCTGGACACCAACTGCAAGGCGCACGAGCTGGACAACCTGTACGTGGTCGACACCAGCTTCTTTCCCGAGCATCTCCGCGGTCAACCCCGCGCTCACGGCGATGGCCAACGCGCTGCGCGTCGGCGACCACCTGCTGCAGCGCCTCGGCGCCAATGGCGGCTGAGCAATCCACCAACAGCACGATGCGCCGCGCGCGCAGCCGCGGGCGCATCGAGCCCGCACCGAGCAAGCACCGCCGCCACGTCGTAATCGTCGGCGGCGGCTTCGGCGGACTGGCGGCCGCGCACGAGCTGCGCCACGCCGACGTGGACGTGACGCTCGTGGACCGCACCCACCACCACCTGTTCCAGCCGCTGCTCTACCAGGTGGCCGGCGGCGGGCTGGCGGCCGGCGAGTGCGCCACGCCGATCCGCACGGCGCTCAGGCGCAACTCGAACATCACCGTGTTGATGGGCGAGGCGACCGGTCTCGACGCCGAGCGCCGCCAGCTGATCCTCGACCGCGGCGAGCGACTGGACTACGACAGCCTGATCGTGGCCTGCGGAGCGGAGACCTCCTACTTCGGCAAAGACGAGTGGCGCGAGGTGTCCTGCGGGCTGAAGACGCTCGCGGACGCGCTCGACCTGCGCAACCGGCTCTACGGCGCGTTCGAGGAGGCCGAGCGCGCGAGCGACCCGATCGAGCAGCGCGAGTGGATGACGTTCGTGGTGATCGGCGGCGGCCCACCGGCGTGGAGCTTGCCGGGGAGCTGCGGATCATCGCCCAGCACGGGATGAAGCGCGGCTTTCAGGAAAATCGATCCCCGCAACGCGCAGGTGATCCTGCTCGACGCCGGCGAACGCGTGACCGCCGCCTTCAGCGAGCGGCTTTCGGGCAAGGTCGCCAAGGAGCTTGCCTCGCTTGGGGTCACGGTTCGCGAGGGTGCGCGCGTCACCGCGATCGACGCGCAAGGCGTGACCGCCTCGGTCGACGGCGCGGACGAGCGGATCGACGCGCGGACGGTGATCTGGGCCGCCGGCGTGCAGGCCGTCGGCTTCTCGCGCGTGCTCGCCGAGGCGACTGGGGCCTCCACCGACCGGGCGGGGCGCGTGCAGATCGAACCCGACCTGACGATTGCCGGCCATCCCGAGATCTCGGTGATCGGCGACACCTCGCTGCTCGAAGGGCCCGACGGCAAGCCCTTCCCGGGACTGGCGACGGTCGCGATCCAGCAGGCGCGCCACGCGGCGAAGGCGATCCACAAGGGGGCGCCGGGCGCTTCGACGCCGTTTCACTACCTGGACAAGGGCGCGCTGGCGGTCGTCGGCCGCGGCAAGGCCGTGTGTGAAATCCGCGGCCACGAAATCTCTGGGCGGCTGGCGTTCTTCACCTATCTGACCGTGCACATGTACTACCTCGGCGGCGTTCGCGGCGGGCGCCTGAAGGTGTTGATCGACTGGATCAGCGCGCGTCTTGGCAATCCCCAGAACCAGGTGATGGAGGGCTCGCTGGACCAGCATCGAGCGCGAGCTCACGGTGGAGCGGATGACGGGGCGATCGAGGTTCGGCCATCGGTCATGTCGAGCGGTGAGAGCGCTCGATCCTCGATTGCTGCAGTACGCGCGCGCTACACGCACATTTCTTTTTTTCTCGGTCGCCTTGGGCAGCCTGCGCGCGCTGTTGATCGTGGCGCAGGCTTGGCTGCTTGTGGACGTCGTCGTCGGCGCGTTCTCGCACGGCAAGGATCTCGCGCAGCTGAGAGCGCCGCTGATCGTGCTGCTGTGCGTGGTCATGGCGCGGGCGCTGGTCGCATGGGCGGCCGAGCTGGCGGCCGGGCGCTGCTCGGCTCAGGCGAAGTCGCAGCTGCGCGCGCGCGCTGCTGGAGCGCGTCTCCGGGCTCGGCGCTGGACAGCTCGCGCGCGCAGAGCACCGGCGAGCTGACGGTGCTCGCCACGCGCGGGCTGGACGCGCTCGACGGCTACTTCTCTCTGTACCTGCCACAGCTTCTGCTGGCCGCGATCGTGCCGCTGGTCGTGCTCGTGGCCGTCGTCTCGCAAGGACTGGATCTCTGCCGCGATCATCGCCTTCACGATTCCCCTGATCCCACTGTTCATGGCGCTCGTCGGCGCCGCGACGCGCGAGAAGATGGATCGTCAAGTGCGCACCCTGCAGCGGCTCGCCGGGCACTTCCTCGACGTGGTCGCCGGGCTGCCGACCCTGAAGGTGTTCGGCCGCGCCAAGGCCCAGGCCGCAAGCATTCGCTCGATCTCCGAGCGCTACCGCGAGACCGCGCTCTCGAACCTGCGTGTGACGTTTCTGTCCTCGCTGATCCTCGAGCTGCTCGCGACGATCTCGGTGGCACTGGTGGCCGTGGCGATCGGGTTGCGCCTGATGGGCGGCGACATGTCCCTGCGCGCCGGGCTGTTCGCTCTGGTGCTTGCGCCCGAGGCCTATCTGCCGCTGCGCCAGCTGGGCGCCAACTACCACGCCAGCGCCGAAGGGGTGGCCGCCGCCGAGCAGGTGTTCGCGGTGCTCGAACGAGTGCACGAACCTGGGAATTCGGCAACAGGTTTTTGGAACACCCTCCACCCGATCCCGCCGGCGCATGCGACCTCCAGCCATTTCGACGCCGATCCCGCCGGCGACGAGCCCTCATCCGTCGAGGCAGCCGCCCGGATATGCCCGACTGCGCGGACATCGCTGTAGAAGGGCTGACCGTCTCCTATCCGGGTCGCTACGAGCCGGCGCTCGAAGACCTCTCGCTGATGTCGAGGCAGGCGAAGTCGTGGCGCTTGCCGGCCCCAGCGGCTGTGGCAAGTCGACGCTGCTGGGCGTGCTGCTCGGCTTCGTCGCGCCCGAGCGCGGAGCGGTGCGCGTCGGCGGTATCGACCTCGCCGAGCTCGACGCCGACGCGTGGCGCGCGCAGCTTGCCTGGGTGCCGCAACGACCGCACCTGTTCGCGACGCTCGATCGCCGAGAACGTGCGGCTCGGACGTCGCGACGCCTCCGACGAGGAGCTGGCGGCCGCCGTGCCGCCGCCGGCCTGAGCGATGTCGTGGCCGGCCTGCCTGACGGCCTGGACACCGTCCTCGGCGAGCGCGGCGCCGGGCTGTCGGCCGGCGAGCGCCAGCGCGTCGCGCTGGCCCGCGCGTTCCTGCGCGACGCGCCGCTGCTGCTGCTCGACGAGCCGACCGCCAACCTCGACGGACAGACCGAGCAGCAGGTGCTCGAAGCAGTGCAACGCCTCTCGACGGGGCGCACCGTGATCCTCGTCGCGCACCGGCCGGCGCTGCTGGACATGGCCGACCGCGTGGTGCGACGCTCGGCGGGGCGCCGGCGAGGTATGGCCGTGGCCGATCGAGCCGGCGCACTCGACACGAGCAGAGGCGCCCGCATGAACGCCCAGGCAGCCCCGCTCGTCTCGCGTTCGCGCACTCCCGCGCCGTCCGCCGCCAAGCACCCACCCGAGGCCTCGCTGCGCCAGACACTTGCGATCGCGCGGCCCGCCGCCGGGCGCCTGGTGCTCGCGACGCTGCTCGGCGCGGGCTCGGTGGCCGCCGCGATCGGGCTGATCGCCACTTCGGCGTGGCTGATCTCACGCTCCTCGCAGCGTCCACCGGAGTCGGTCGGTCGCGGTCGCGATCGTCGGGGTGCAGTTCTTTGCGCTCTGTCACGAGGACTGTGCCGCTACTTCGAGCGTCTCGTCGGCCACGACGCGGCCTTCCGCGTGCTGTCCAGCCTGCAGGGTGAGCGTCTACGAACGCCTGGAGCGCCTGGCGCCGCTCGGCCTGCCCGCGTTCCGCTCCGGCGAGCTGCTGTCGCGCCTCGTTCAGGACGTCGATTCGCTGCAGGACCTGCTGTTGCGCGTGGTGCCCCCGTTTGCGATCGCGCTGCTCGTCGGCGCGGGCACCGTGGGGCTCGTGTGGTGGATGCTGCCGGCCGCCGCCCTGATCCTGCTGGTGGCGCTGCTGCTCGCGGGGGTGCTCGTGCCGTGGCTGACCGGCACGCTTGCCGCACGCGGCGAGGCACTGCAGGCGCCAGGCGCGCGGCGAGCTGAGCGCCTCGGTCGTCGACCTGATCGAGGGCGCTCCAGAGCTGGTTGCGTACGGCGCCGCACCAGAGCAGCTACGACGCACGCTGGCGGCCGACGCCGAGCTGACCCGCATCGCCCGGCCGAGCGCGCGCACGGCCGGCATCGGCCAGGGCCTGACGACGCTGTGCTCGGGCCTGGCGATGTGGGGTGCGCTGCTCGTCGGCGTCAGCGCCGTGCGCGCGGGACGACATGGACGGCGTGCTGCTGGCCGGCATCGCCCTGATCCCGCTCGTGGCCTTCGAGCTGGTGACGGGCCTTCCGGCGGCGACGCAAACCTGCAGCGCGTGCGTCGGGCGCGCCGCCCGGTGCAGGAGGTGCTCGAACGCCGCCGCCGGTGTGAGCCAGAGCATCCGCGAGCACTCCCGATCGGCGACACAACAATCAGCCATCCCAAACGGCCAGTCACGCTAGGGCCGCGGCTACACCAAACAGCCGACTCTCACCGATTCGCACGAACAGCAATCCCACACCCTCAGGGCAGCGTAACCTCAGCTGCTCCTATCCGGGGGCGAGCCGCCCGGCGCTCGACGGGATCGACCTCGACCTGAGCCCCGGCAGGCGCGTGGCGCTCGTCGGCCCCAGCGGCGCCGGCAAGTCGACGCTCGCCGCCGTGCTGTTGCGCTTCCTCCCCTATGAAGGCGGTCGGTGAGCTGGACGGCGTGGAGCATCGACGACGCTCGACGGCGACGAACTCAGGCGCGTGGTCGGGCTGGTCAGCCAGGACGTGCACATATTCGACAGCACGCTCGAGAGAACCTGCGCCTGGCCAAGCGCGACGCGAGCGAGGACGAGTTGCGCGACGCGCTGGCGCAGGCGCGGCTGCTCGACTGGGTGGACTCGCTGCCGCAGGGACTTGCGACCGAGGTCGGCGAGCGTGGCGCGCGCATGTCCGGCGGCCAGCGCCAACGCCTGGCGCTCGCTCGCGCGCTGCTTGCCGACTTTCCCGATCCTGATCCTCGACGAGCCGGGCGAGCACCTCGACACGCCGACGGCCGACGCGCTCGTGGCCGACCTGCTTGACGTGACGCGTGCAACGGAGCGACGCTGCTGATCACACATCGGCTGGTCGGCTCTGGAGCAGGTCGACGAGATAATGGTGATCGAGCAGGGTCGGATCGTCGAACGCGGCACGCACGCCGATCTGCTCAGGCGCGACGGGCGCTACGCCGAGCGTGGCGCGCGAGCTGGGTAATGGGCGAGGCATGACGACGATCTGGCCGAGGCGGGGACGCCAGCGATGACCAACGATCTGCCGGACAGGATGCCAGCGATGACCCACGATCCGCCGGACGGATGTCCAGCATGATAACGCCCGGCTGAGAATGGTGTCCAGCGATGACCAACGACCTGGCGCGCTGGCAGTTCGCCACGACGAGCATCTACCACTTCCTGTTCGTGCCGGTCACGATCGGGCTCGCCTTCCTGGTGGCGCTTCTGCAAACGGCGTGGCACCGCAACGAGAAGCCAGAGTACAAGCGCATGACGCGCTTCTTCGGCACCCTGCTCTTGATCAACGTCGCCGTGGGCGTGGTCACCGGCCTGGTGCAGGAGTTCGAGTTCGGGATGAACTGGTCGACCTACTCGCGCTTCGTGGGCGACGTGTTCGGCGGTCCGCTGGCGATGGAGGGCCTGGCGGCGTTCTTCCTGGAGTCCACTTTCCTCGGCCTGTGGATCTTTGGCTGGGACCGGCTGCCCAAGCGCGTTCACCTGGCGTGCATCTGGCTGGTGGTCGCGGGCTCGATGCTCTCGGCGATGTTCATCTTGGCCGCCAACTCGTGGATGCAGCACCCGGTGGGCTACGTGCTGAACAGTCACGGCCAGCCGGAATTGAACAACGTGTGGGCGCTGTTCACCAACCCGACTTTCCTGTGGGGATACGTGCACGTGATCCTGGCCTCGCTGGTGACGGGCTCGCTGGTGATGCTCGCGATCTCGGCGTGGCATCTGCGTAAGCAGAGCGAAGGTCGAGGCCTTCCACCACACCGCCCGGCTGTCGGTGCTGGTGCTGCTGCCGGCGATCCTGCTGCAGATGTTCGTGGGTAACAAGCTCGGGGAGATCGAGGACACCTACCAGCCGGCCAAGATCGCCGCCGCCGAGGCGCAGTGGAGCAACTGCCAGCCGTGCTCGTTCTCGGCCTTTCAGATCGGCGGGGGCAACAACGACCAGACCCCGACCCAGGTCATCTCGATCCCGCATCTGCTCTCGATCCTCGCGACCGGGACCTGGGACGGCGCGGTCGTGGGGCTCAACCAACTGCAGAAGGAAGACGTAAAGAAGTACGGCCCCGGCAACTACATCCCCGACGTGTTCATCCAGTACTGGTCGATGCGCGTGATGGCCTACCTCGGCTCGTTGATCGCGCTGCTGGCGCTGTGGGGGGCGTGGCTGATCCACAAGGGCAGGCTCGACCGCTCCAAGTGGTTCCTGCGCGCCGGCCTGGTGGCGGTGGTGACACCGTTTGTGATGAACACCGCCGGCTGGCTGTTGACCGAGAGCGGTCGCCAGCCCTGGATCGTGCAGGGGCTGATGAAGACCGTCAACGCCAACTCTCCCTCGGTCAGCTCGACCGACATCTGGATCAGCCTGATCGCGTTCGTGCTGGTCTACATCGCGCTCGGCGCGGCCGACCTGATCCTGATGCTGCGCTATTCGCGCAAGGACCTCGACCCCGACGACGGCCCCGACGGCGACAGGCTCGGATGCACACGCCCCGACCCCGGCAATGAGCTACTAGGAGTCCGGTGCAACTTCACACGATCTGGTTTGTCATCCTCGCGATCTTCTGGGTCGGGTTCTTCGTGCTCGAGGGCTTCGACTTCGGCGTCGGCATGCTGCACACGATCGTGGGGCGCACCGAGGAGGAGCGCAAACGCGCGCTGAGCACGATCGGCCCCTGGTGGGATGGCAACGAGGTGTGGCTGGTCGTCGCCGGCGCCGGCACGTTCGCGGCATTCCCCGGCTGGTACGCGACGATGTTCTCGGCCCTGTATCTGGCACTGCTGCTCGTGCTGGTGGCGCTGATGGCGCGCGGCGTGTCGCTCGAGTTCAGGGAGAAGAGCGAGAACCCGCGCTGGCGAGCGACATGGCGCTGGGCGCTGACGATCGGCTGTCTGCTGATCCCGCTGCTGCTCGGCGTCGGGCTCGGCGACCTGCTGAACGGCCTGCCGATCGACTCGAGCCACGAGTACACGGGCAACTTCTTCGGCCTGCTTACGCCCTATGGCCTGTGGACCGGCGTGACGCTGGTGGCGCTGTGCCTGCTGCACGGCGCCACCTTCCTCAAGCTCAGGACCACAGACGATGTGCGCGAGCGTGCCCGCGCGCTCGCGCGGCCGCTGGGCTGGGTGGCGATCGCGCTGGTGGTCGGCTGGGTGATCTGGACGCGCAGCGTCGCGGGCGGCGCCCGACGTGCCCCAGCCCGTGGAGATCCTCGCGGTGATCGCGGTGGCGTTCGCCGCACGGCTGGCGGTGACCGACCACGACGGCCTGTCCTTTTCCGCCTCGGCGGTCGCGATCGCCGCGACCGTCGGCTCGATCTTCATCGACCTGTATCCGAACGTGATGATCTCGAGCACCAACGCCGCCTACAACCTGACCGTCAACAACTCGGCCTCCGGCCACTACGCGCTGATGCGTGATGACAGTGGTGGCGGTGATCTTCTTCCCGCTGGTGCTGCTCTACCAGGGCTGGTCGTTTCACGTGTTCCGCGCCCGCCTGCAGGCGCCGGCGAAGTCGAGCACGGTCGAGCCTCCGCTCACGCCTCCCGAGCCGCCCGCCGGGCCGGGCCCCGCGACGCCACAGGTCGGTTAGCCTCCCCGCGGAGCTACCAGGCGTCGACGTTGGGGCGCCGCTTGCCGGCACGCCGACGCCAATCCTCGGGCGGCGGGTCGAACAGCGTCGCGATCCAGCGGCGCGAGTCGGCCGGGTCGATCACGTCGTCGATCTCGCCGTAGGCGGCCATGTTCAGCCCCTCGCCGTGCGCGTAGGCGGCGGCGACCGTGGCCTGGAACACGCGCTCGCGCTCCTCGGGATCCTCGATCGCGTCGAGCTCGCGACGCATGCCGAGGCGCACCGCGCCCTCCAGGCCCATCCCCCCGAACTCGGAGGTCGGCCAGCCGACGGTGAACAGCGGCGCCTTGAACGAGCCTCCCGCCATCGCCTGCGCGCCAAGCCCGTAGCCCTTGCGCAGCACGATCGTGCCGAATGGGATCTCCAGGTTGGCGCCGATCGTGAACAGGCGCGCGAAGTGGCGCACGGTCGCGGTCTGCTCGGCGTCCGGGCCCGACCATGAAGCCGGGGGTGTCGCACAGGAACAGCACGGGCAGCCCAAACGCGTCGCACATCTGCAGGAAGCGCGCCGCCTTGTCGGCCGCGTCGGCGTCGATCGCGCCGCCGAGATGAGCGGGGTCGTTGGCGACGATCCCAAGCGGCTTGCCTTCGATCCGCGCGAGCGCGGTGACCATCCCCGCCCCGAAGCCGTCGCGCAGCTCGAGCACCGAGTCCTCGTCGCAGAGGCGTGTCAGGACCTGGCGTACCTCATAGGCAGCGCTTGCGCTGCTCGGGCACGATCTGGCGCAGCAGGCGCTGATCGGGCACGGTGAGCCGCTCCACCGGTCCGTGGAAATAGGAGAGGTAGCGCTTGGCTGCCGCGACCGCCGCGCGGTCGTCGGCGACGCGCAGATCGACCACGCCGTTTGCGTGCTGCACGTCGATCGGGCCGACTTCGCCCGGCTCATACACGCCAAGGCCGCCGCCCTCGATCATCGCGGGGCCACCCATCCCGATGCTCGAGTCCTCGGTGGCGATCACCACATCGCAGCAACCGAGCAGCGCGGCGTTCCCCGCGAAGCAGTAGCCCGACGCGATCCCCACGAGCGGCACCAGGCCACTGAGGCGGCCGAACAGGTGAAACGCGCGGCAGTCGAGACCGGCGACGATCGGGAAGTCCACATCGCCCGGGCCGCCCTCCGCCGCCCTCGGCAAACAGCACGACCGGCAGGCGCCGCCGCTCGGCGAGCTCGAACAGGCGGTCCTTCTTGAGGTGCCCGCGCATCCCCTGCGTGCCGGCGAGCACGGTGTAGTCGTAGGACATCGCCACGCACGGGTTGCCGTCGACCTCCGCGACGCCCGCGACCAGCCCGTCGGCGGGCGTGTTCTCGATCAGCTCCTGCTTCGGACGACGCCGCTCCTGGGCGGCGAACAGCAGCGGGCCGTACTCGACGTAGCTGTCCTCGTCGACGAGATCGGCCAGGTTCTCGCGCGCTGTGCGCCGCCGCCGCGCGCGGCGGCGCTCCACGGCCTCGGGGCGTGCCGCGTCGAGGCCAAGCTCGTGGCGTACCCGCACCGCGGCCAGGTCGGCGCGGACCCGTTCGGGCTCACCGTCCGCGCGGGCCGTACTCAGCTCACTGCCCGTGTCGATCGCACTCGACCCGCCGTGCGCGCGAGCGGTGTTAAACTCTCCGCCGCCGGGAGCCGTCTCCTCGCGCGCCGCCCCAACGCCCGATCCTCGACCGTCAGCACCAAGAGCAGCTCTCCCGCCTCGACCGCATCTCCGGGCGACCTCGACCCGCCCCACGACACCGTCGCTCTCGGCGAGGACCTCGTGCTCCATCTTCATCGCCTCCAGCACGACAAGCACGGTGCCCCGGCCCGCACCGACGCGCCAGGGGCGTGCTCGACGCCACGACCACACCGGCAAACGGAGCGGTCGACCTCGAGCTCGGCGGGCGATGGCATCGCGCCATCATTGCGCACACCGATCATTCTCGTCGAGTTGCCCTCTTACGAATGGTTCCGGGCTCATCGCCCAACTTCCTGGCGTCGTCGCCGCATGTCGGGTCGCAAGTCCCGTTAGGGTTGGATCAGACCATGACCGAGCAAGACTCGCCACCCGCCCAGAGCCAGCGCTCTGCGTTCACGCTCGTGGCTTGCCCCGGCGCGCGACGTTCGCGCGCTCTACTACAAGCACTTCGGCGACCGCCGCAAGGAGCGCCAGCTGTTTCCACCGGCGCCTTCTTTCTTGACGTTCGCAGGCGTGCGCGGCATCACGCACGCGATCCGCGCCGAACGAGGGCCGTTCAAGAACATCACTCCCGGCGGCCGCCACATCCACCACATGACCTTCGGGATCACGGGGCTGCTGACGGTCGGCTACCTGTGGATGCTTGAGATCGGCATCGCCGAAGACCGAGCTCCTCCCGCATCACGGCGGCCGCATACGGTACCGGCGCGGCGCTCACGCTCGACGAGTTCGCCCTATGGCTCAACCTCGAAGACCTCTACTGGGCCAAGCAGGGCCGCGAGAGCATCGACGCCGTGGCGCTGTTCGGATCGCTGCTCGTCCTCAGCGTGCTGAGCAAGGGCTTCGTCAAGGAGCTCCCGCAGACGCTGCCCACGGTGGGGACGGGCCCCACCGCAATATCGACTCACGCTTAGCCAGACTTCGCGCGCCGACACTCACGCTCGACCGCCGACACCCGCTCGCCTCGCCCCGCCTGCGCCGCGCGCATCGTTCTCCGAACAGGCGGCGAGACGAAGCTAAGGTGAGGCGCATGCCGCCGGCTGGGATGAGACCACCAGGGAGCGCACACACCCCAACCTGATCCTGGCCGTGCTCGCGCTTGGCGGTTTGCCTACGCGATGCTCAGCTCGGCGGTGCTGCCGGCGCTGCCGACCTTCCAGCACGCGCTGCACACGAGCGAGACCGGCGTCACCTGGCTGTTGACCGCCTATCTGCTGGCCGCCTCGGTCGGCACCGCGATCCTGGGCCGGCTGGGCGACATGTACGGCAAGGAGAAGATGCTCCTGTGGACGCTTGTGATCCTCGCCGCCGGGAACGCTGCTCTCGGCGGTGTCCAGCTCGCTGGCGTTGATCGTCGTCGGGCAGGTTCATCCAGGGCGCCGCCGGCGGCATCTTCCCGCTTGCCTTCGGGATCGTGCGCGACGAGTTCCCGCGCGAGAAGGTGGCCGGGAGCATCGGCCTGCTGTCGGCCATCCTCGGCGTGGGCGGTGGCGCCGGGATCGTGCTCGCCGGGGTGATCATCGAGCACTTGAACTACCACTGGCTGTTCTGGCTTCCTCTTGATCCCCACGGTGCTCGCCGCGATCGCGACGTGGCGCTTCATCCCGGAGTCACCGATGCGGGTGCCCGGACGGGTGAACTGGCTTGCCGCGACCTTGATGACGATCGGCATGTCGATCGTGCTGATCTCGATCAGCCAGACCACGACCTGGGGCTGGGGGTCGCCCAAGACACTCGGTCTGCTCGCCTCCGGCATAGCCGTCTCGGCGGCTTGGATCGCCGTGGAGGTGCGCAGCAAGAACCCGTTGATCGACATGACGATGATGCGCATCCGGGGCGTGTGGACGACCAACGCCTCGGCGTTCTTGCTCGGCGCCGGGATGTACGCATCGTTCATCGTGATCCCGCAGATCGCCCAGCTGCCAAAGAGCACCGGGTTCGGCTTCGGCGCCTCGGTCGTCGTCTCGGGCCTGTACCTGCTGCCGCTGACGATCGGGATGACGATCCTGGGCCTGTTGGCCGGGCGCATCTCGGGTCGCTACGGCTCGCGCAGCGCGCTACTGGTCGGAACCGCCTTCACCACCGCGTCCTTCGCGTTGCTCGCGCTCGCCCACAGCCATCCCTACGACCTGCTGATCGCCGCCGGACTGCTCGGTGTCGGGGTCGGTCTTGCCTTCGCGGCACTCGGCAACCTGATCGTGCAGGCCGTCTCACCGGAGCAGACCGGTGTGGCCAGCGGCATGAACACTGTCATGCGCACGCTCGGCGGCGCGCTCGGCGGCCAGCTGTCGGCGACCTTCATCGCCGCCAACACGGCCAACGGGCTACCGGCGGTCACCGGCTTCACCGATACCTTCCTGATGGCAACCGGCTTCCTGCTCATTTGCTTGTTGGCGGGCTTCTTGGTCCCCAAGCAACAGGCCACAGCAGAGGCGACGGACTTCACCCACGAAGAGGCGGCCGCCGGCACTCCCGCCGCAGAGGGCGCCACCGGCTGAAGCACCCCGCAGGCGCGGCTACTCCGCGTCAGGCCAGTTCGCGCTGCCCATCACGCCGTCGCCGTCCTCAGGCTTGGGACCGCCGATCGCGACGATGTCAAGCCCGTCGGGGCCCGCCTCGAACGCACGCACGACCTCGGGCGCCACGCGCACCACGTCCCACTGGCGCAGCTCGAGGAGCTCGTCGTCGAGCAGCACCCGCCCGGAGCCGGCGACGACCACATAGGCCTCCTCCTGCTCGCGGTGACTGTGGGCCATCGGACTGCGCAGGTTCGCCGCGTAGCGAAACAGGCTCACGCCGAGGTCGCGCGAGTCGAGGTGTTTGCGCCCGAAGCGGCCTTCGATGCCCGGGGCCCGCTCGCCGACAGAATCCTCGATCTCCAACAGGTTCACGGTGGCATAACGGGACACGGCGTCTCCTTTGACATAGGGAATGGCGGACTCGGCTGCACCCTAGCTCGTACCGGTCTTCTCCCGAGTCACCATTCGATCGGCGCGCGATCGCATTCGTTTACTTGCCGCGCCCTCGAGTGGCCGTGGTGGATAGCGTTCGCGCTCGGCCGGCGTCATCTTGCGAATCGTGAGCGTTCCGTCCTTGACCTGCGAGCGGATCCCCTCCAGCTTCTCGCGGCGACGCTCAGCCGCACGATCTGCCTGCGTGAGCATCCCTCCACGGTAGCGCGTCCGCGCGGTGTCAAAGGCCGGCGTTAGCTCGACGGGCGTACCATCGGTCACACGGCCGATGTGATCTCGGCGATGAGATCCTCGAGAAGCGCGGCCATCCGACCGACGAGCTCCTCCCGATCCGCCACCGCGTAATCCTCGGCGACCTCCACGGGCCCTCGATAGCCGACCATGGTCTGACCGCCCGCGTCCCAAACAAGCACCCGCAGAGGCAACTCGTAGCCGATCTCGGGATCGCTCTGCATGAGCAGGGTGCCCACTCGCGGATCGCCAAAAATCAGCAGTTCCTCGTCGGCAAGCTCAAGGCCGGCGGCCCGCGCTCCGCCGGCATGATCGACTCGCGCGAACACGGCGATACCACGACGATCAAGCGCGGCGACCAGACGGTCTGAAGTCACACGCACACTGTGGGGGCTATTCGTCGTGGTCCGAGGCATCGCGAGCAGTTCATTGTGCCATTCGCGGAAGATGGTGTCCTAGACTCGCAACGATGCCCTTGCACCTCTTCGCGGGCCTGCGCGTGCGGGACTTCCAGGCGGCCCGACCGTGGTACGAACGGTTGCTGGGCGAGCCGACGTTCTTCCCCCACGCGACCGAGGCGGTGTGGACGCTTGCCGAGAACCGCTCGGTCTACATCGTGGAGCATCCCGATGGCGCGGGCAACTCGGTGGCGACGCTCTTCCTTGACGATCTCGATACCCGCATAGCCGAAATTGCTGCCCGCGGCCTGGAGCCCGACGAGCTCGAGACGTACCCGGGCGGTGTGCGGAAGCTGATCTATCGCGACCCCGACGGCAACGAACTGGGGTTCGGCGGCGCCACTTGACATCTGAGGGGCGCACCTGAAAACAGGCTCCGGCCGACCAGATCGCTCCGTGCGCAAGCAGGCGCTAGACCCTATGGCGGTTAGCCCGTGGGGTCTAGTAAGGTCAGTGGTGCGTGGCCGATATACCCAGACCCATCACAGGCCACTGTCTGTGCGGTGGCGTTAGCTATAGCGTTGACGCCGAGCCGGTGTGGCAAGGGGTCTGCCACTGCTCGAACTGCCAGCGCCAGACCGCCACCGCGTTCTCGACCATCGTGGGTGTGCCGAGCAAGGCACTCACCGTTGAGGGCGACACGCTCGCCTCGTTCAAGACCGCCAGCGAGGACTACAAAAGCACAACGGAGCGACGGTTCTGCTCGACCTGCGGGTCGCCGATATTCAGCACGATCGAGTCGATGCCTGAAGTTGCCTTCCTGAAGGCGGGGACGATCGACGATATGTCTTGGTTCGAACCGACTGCCGAGATCTGGACGCGCTCGGCACAACCGTGGGCCCCTCACTTCGAGGGCGTCGCACGGTACGAGCGTACCCCGAGCTAGCTGCGTAGCGTCCCGACTCACCGGGGCAGGTGGAATGGGACCGTGGTAATGACGATGCCCTCGTAGGCGATGAGCGATGCGCGCAGGCGTGCGGCGGTGCGGTTGTGCAGGATCCGCTGCCAGCGCTTGGCCACGACGATCTCGGGCACAACGAGTGTGAGGATCACGTCGGGGCGTTGGCGATGCAGCGCGGCGATGTAGTTGGCCAGCGGCGCAACGGTCGAGCGATATGGAGACACGACCACCTCGAGCGGCAAATGGTCGCCCCACGCGTGCCACGCGCGGTGGAAGCGCTTGGCCTCCTCCTCGGTGGGGCTGAGGTGCAGCGCGAGCACCGGCTGGGCGAGTGAGACGGCGTAGGCAAGCGCGTGTAGCGCCGCGAGGTCGAGCACCGCAACGGGGACGACGGCAAAGCTGTGCACCTCGGATGGGTCGTCCTGCGTCTCGGCCAGGTGCTCGGAGACCTCCGGGCGCAGCCGCGGCGGCGTCACGCGCGTCGTCCGCCTGTGCCCGCCCAGCTCGGGTCGTGGCGTGTCGGGTCGTGGCGTGAGCGCCTCGCGGGCGCTTGCGTAGTGCGCGTGCACGCGCCCACACGCCAGCACGATCAACGGAACCAGCACCACCACAACCCAGGCGCCCTCGGTGAGCTTGGTGACCATCGCGATCAGCACGACCAGCGCGGAGAGAACCGCGCCGAGCAGGTTGGTGGCCAGCGCCGAGCGCCAACTCGGCCCGCGGTGGCGCCACCAGTACGCGACCATCCCGCTCTGGGCGAGCGTGAAAGCGAGGAACACACCGATCGCGAACAGTGGGATCAGCGGGGCGGTCCGACCGCCGAAGGCCGCATAGATCGCAGCCGCGGGAACGGCGAGCACGAGGATGCCGTTGCTGAACGCGAGGCGATCGCCCATGCGCAGGAACAGTCGTGGGACGTAGCCGTCGCGGGCCATGAAGTACAAGAGCCGCGGAAAGCCGTTGAACGCCGAGTTGGCCGCGACCAGCAGCACGAGCGTGGTCGCAACCTGCACGAAGCCGTAGGGAATGCCGCCGCCGACGCTGTCATGCGCAATCTGGGAGAGCACCGTCTCGCTCCCACTCGGCGCGGCACCGTCGAAGTGAGCGACGAGCACGACGCCGA
Organism: uncultured Solirubrobacterales bacterium; assembly: GCA_963715535.1. Taxonomy (GTDB): domain Bacteria; phylum Actinomycetota; class Thermoleophilia; order Solirubrobacterales; family Solirubrobacteraceae; genus Palsa-744. The sequence goes on from OY970251.1 coordinate 1,668,232, forward strand.
TGAACATCGAGATCAAAAGCGCCATCATCACCGTGAGCGTCTGGCGGGCGTGCCTGGCTTGCGGAGGACGGAAGACCGGGACCGCGTTTGAGATCACCTCGATCCCGGTCATCGCCGTCGCCCCGGAGGCGAACGCGCGCAACAAAAGCAGCACGCCGAGCGCCTCCGTCGCCCGGTGCGGTGGGGCGGCGGCGGGATGGAAGCCGTGGGAGCCCGCCTTGAGAAGACCGGCGATCACGATCAGTGCGATCGCGGCCACGAACAGGTAGGTGGGGGCGGCGAAGGCGGCGCCCGCGTCGCGCACGCCGCGCAGGTTGCCGGCCACCAGCAGCACGATCGCCACCAGGCCGATCGCCACCCGTGCCGAGGCAAGCGACGGTATCGCCGAGGTCACGGCTTCCACCCCGGAGGCGACCGACACGGCGACCGTCAGGATGTAATCGAGGATCAGCCCGGCGCCCGCGAGCAGGCCCCACTTGCGGCCGAGGCTGTCGCTCGCGACGATGTAGGAGCCTCCACCGTGGGGATAGGCTCGGATCACCTGGCGGTAGCCGAGGCCGACAGATAGCATCAGTACGGCGAGGGCGGCTCCGATCGGCAGCGAGAGCTTCAGCTCGGCTGAGCCGGCGAGCACGAGGATCGCCATCATCGCTTCCGGCCCGTAGGCCACCGAGGAGAGCGCGTCGGGGGAGAGCACGGCGAGGGCGAGCAGGCGCCCCATGCGCTCCTCCGCGATCGCCGTGCTGCGCAGCGCCGGGCCGATCAGGGTCCGTCGCAGCCCATGGACCGCGCGGCCCGAGCGCGAGTCGGTCTCGCCCGCCTCGGCAGTCGCTTCGAGCTCGTCTTCGTCGGCCTCGCGTGGCGCGCTGCGAATGTGCACGAAACGTCCGCTGCGCGATTGCTGTGGATCGGCGAAATCGAGATGGCGATCGACGGGCAGCGCACGCTCCCAGACCTGCCGGGGCGGCATGCACCCCGCCCAGCCGCGTCCCACCTCGCTCAGCGCGGCAAGCGCACGTTGGTCGAGCTCGGGTAGCTGTGCGCTCGCCGTGACCGTCGAATCGGACCCACCCACCATGTCATCCCCTTTTGGCCGTCCAGACACGCGGCCTAGTCTAAGGTCGGGTCATTCGGCTCCACTGGAGCCGCTCCGCCAAGCGCCGGAAAGGAGAGCCTCGTGAAGATGCGTGCCGCAGTGCTCGAGCAGTTCGACCGGCCCTTGGTTGTGCAGGAGCTCGATCTTGCCGATCCCGCTCGCGGAGAGGTGCTTGTGCGCCTGGTGGCCTGCGGCGTTTGCCATACCGACATGTACACCGCCTCCGGGGTCGATCCGTCCGGGTATGCGCCGACGGTGCTCGGCCACGAGGGAGCCGGCGTCGTCGAAGCGGTCGGCGAGGACGTGCGGTCGGTGACGCCTGGAGATCATGTGGTCACCCTCTTCTCCCCGCAATGCCGCGAGTGCGAGCACTGCCTCAGCCCGAAGACCAACATCTGCCTTGCGATCCGCGAGCAACAGAACAAGGGCTACCTGCCCGACGGCACAGTACGGCTCTCGCGCGCCGGCGAGCCGATCCGCCATTTCATGGGGACCTCAACCTTTGCCGAGTACGCGGTTCTGCCAGAGATCGCACTCGCGTGCGTGGACCGAGAGGCGCCGCTCGATCGAGCGTGCCTGTTTGCGTGTGGTTTGACGACAGGCCTCGGCGCCGCGATGTGCACTGCCGCTGTGGAGCCAGGTTCGACCTGCGTGGTCTTCGGCGCCGGGATGGTCGGCCTCGGCGCGGTTGCCGGCTGCAGGCTGCAGGGCGCCGAGCGGATCGTGTGCGTGGACCTCTCGCCCGAGCGGCTCGACTTGGCGCGAGGGCAAGGCGCGACCGATTGCTGGCAAGCCGACGAGCACACTGTCGAACGAGTCTTGGAGACGACGAGAGGCTTTGGCGCCGACTACACCTTCGAGGCGACCGGGCTTGTCTCGGTGATGGGCCAAGCCGTCGAAGCGGCTCGAATGGGTTGGGGCTTGTGCACCGTGGCCGGGGTCGCCGGAAAGGGCGAGACGCTGGACATCGTGCCTCGGATGCTGATCACCGGACGACGGGTATGCGGGTCCTCCTTCGGTGGGGTCAAGGGCCGCGATCAGGTGCCTCAACTGGTCGATCGCTACCTGAAAGGCGATATCGACATCGACCCTTTCATCTCCCATCGCATGAGCCTCGATGAGGTCAACCGCGCGTTTGAGTTGATGGAGCGACAAGACGGCATTCGCTCTGTGTTGCAGTTCGATCTCTGAGCGCCGGACTCCCTGTCCACAGCGACTCGATGGGCTAGATCTGACGCGCCGATGCTTGCTGTCGCGTTTTGACACCCGTCCCGACCACGGCACGCGTCGTGCAGCGGTGCACGGCCCGCCCCGGACAAGGGACGGGCCGTGACAGCAAGCGGTCCTACTTTGTGATCTTGATGATCCGCTCCATGCCCAAGCGCGTGTGGTCGCGCCCGTCCTGGGTTTCCATGAAGCACGCCTGCACGTACCAGCCGGGCTTGACAGTGATCGTCTCCTGCTCAAAGTCGCCGGTCGAAAGCGGCCCCGCGAAGCTAACGGGTTCCCCTGCGGCCAGCTTTTCGAGGCCCTTTTGATTGCCATCGAGGAGATCCTTCAGGATCTTCTGAGCGCTGGCCTTGCTGCTTGCCGGGAAAGCCAGATCCATGTGCACGACCCAGCCTTCGTTTTCGAAGCGCACCAACTCGCCATCGCGCAGCGTGAGCGGCCCGCGGAAGGCGAAGTCGATCGAACGCTCGGTCGCTTCAGGAGCGGGCAGCGTGGCAGGCGCTGCGGCGCTCGCCACGGTGAAGCTCGCACGCGGCCACTTCGACGACTTTTCCCCTTCGGCGTCGATCGCCACATACTGACCGGGCTGTAGGGTCGTCTGCGCTTCGGTGCTCGTGCCCGCTGGGGTGATCGTGCCGTCGAACACGATCGAGACGTACTTGCTCGCCAGGTTCGGTTCTTTGCCCACCTCGTTGGCATCGAGCAACGCATAGACTTCCGCGACGCTCACACCCGGCTTCAGCAGGACCAGCGTGGTGGACGATTCCTTGCCTCCGGTCGCGGTGCTCAGGACGTTGACCGCACCGGATTGCAGCGTTCCGCCGACACTGATCGAGGAGGGACTGAGCGCGACCGAGATCGTGGGAAGCGGCGCCGCCTCGGCGCTCGCGACCGACATCGGACCCGCGACCGTCAGGAGGGACGCGATGAGTGCGCCCCTCAACAGATGGGGACGTGCGCTGCTCGAGTTCATTGAGAGGCTCCTTGCTCGTGGATTGGTGAGCCTCAGTGTCGATCCTGACAGCGTGCTCTTCGTCGGTCTGAGGGAGGATCTATGCCGGCTTGGGGTCACTCTCCAGGAGGACGCCCACCTGGCTAGGCGAGTGCGGTCAGCGGTCGGGCGTTACGAACCCGGACTCGTAAGCGAGCACGACCGCCTGCACACGGTCGCGTAGGTCGAGCTTCATGAGGATCCGCCCGACGTGTGTCTTGACTGTCGATTGCTCGACGACGAGCTCGCCGGCGATCTCCCCGTTGGAACGCCCTTGGGCGAGCAGCCGCAGGACGTCGAGCTCGCGTGGTGTCAGCTCGGCTAGATGTCGTGCCTAGGGACGTTCCGAATGTGAGGGTGTAGGTCCGGGCCTGCCGAGAGGCTGTGGGTGTCGAAGCTCACGTCCTCAAGGGAGGCCCGGAATGTCGCACCCTAACTCGCGTCATACAGCGCTTGGTCGCTGGCAGTTCGTTCGTCTGGTTGTTGAGGAGGGATGCACCTTCGCGCAGGCAGCGGAGTACTCGAATGTGGCACGGTCAACTGTCTGGGAGTGGGTGGCGCGTTGGCGAGCAGCCAGCGATTGCGACCGGGCTTCTCTGGAGTGTCTGGCTGACCGCTCTTGTCGCCCTCGACGCAGCCCGATGCAGGTGCCGGCTCTGGAAGCGCGCCGTATCTGCGAGCTGCGGGAGCGCACCGGCTGGGGTCCCAGGCTGCTGGCTGAGCAGGCCGGACGCCACCACTCCACCGTTCACCGAGTGTTGCAACGCGCCGGGTGCTCACGACGTCCGGTGGCTGAACGCGAGGCGGTCGTGCGCTACGAGTGGCCGTGCCCGGGACAGCTGCTGCACATGGACGTCAAGAAGTTCGCGGGGTTCACCGAGCCCGGGCACAAGACGACCGGGGATCGCTCGCAGCGCTCGCGTCGTCCTGGCTGGGAGTACGTGCACTCGATGATCGATGACTACTCCCGTCTGGCGTACTCAGAGATCTGCGAAGACGAGCGCGCCGAGACCGTCGTCGCGTTCACCGAACGCGCCCTTGACTTCTACCTGGAGCACGGGATCGTCGCCGAGCGGCTGATGACCGACAACCACATGAGCTACCGCCGCAGCCACAGTTTCGCTCGGCTGCTCACATCACGCCAGATCCAGCACATACGCACCAGGCCCTACACGCCCCGCACCAACGGCAAGGTCGAGCGCTTCCAGCAAACCCTCGCCCGCGAGTGGGCCTACGCCATGCAATACACCTCAAGCGCAGCCCGTCGTGAAGCCCTGCCACACTGGCTCAACCACTACAACGAGCAACGACGCCACTCCGCCATCGGCAACCAACCACCCCTCACACGCGTTCGGAACCTCCTCGGGCACAACAGCTAGGTAGTGCTCAAGATTTATGGCGAAGGACGCCCAGCGGCCGTTATGCTGCGTGGCGGGAAAGTCTTCGAGCGGAGCCCCGAGACATTCGAGGATACGGCGGTTTTCTCGCGTATGGTCGCTTTGGTTACCGTCTTCTCGGTAGTCAGCGTCGAAGACTACATATGTTGGAATTCCGAGACTCTTGAGGATGCAATGCGCCAGCGGCAACACACTCATTGTGATCGCTGCACTCACTACGCCGTGACTGGATAGATCGACTCCAGACATGCGGCCCGCCTGCGCGAAGACGGCCGCATCGGTATCACCCTCCACGAGGAGAACGGCCCGCGCGAAGAACGCCTCACGGAAGTTCGACCGCAGTGTACGTATAAGGCGTCGATCAAAGTGCTCACGTTGGTCATCGGGCAGGCGTGCAATAACCGCCTGCGCATCTGCAGCTGTAATCGTCGTTGGCGAAGCGCTCTCGCCATCAGCGTGGGGGCCGCGACGGAAGATTCTGACGCTGTCAAAGTCGCTCGGAGTCACAAAATACGGTGAGTGCGTCGCGTAGGAAACCTGGACGTTAGTCTCATCCCGCAGCGCGAGGCTACGCAACGTGCTGGCAAAGTGCATAGCGCGAGGTGGGTGCTGGTAGAGCTCTGGCTCCTCAATCGCAAGAAACAACGTGGGGCGCGCCTCGTCGGGCGGCCCCTGCGTCGCCGCGAGGTACTCAAGCGCTGCAATGATGAATGTACGCTGAAATCCGTGGCCTTGCCGTCCGAGATCGGTCAGGTGATGCTCCTCGCCGCCACGGAGACGCACGAGCGGCGCCGCGATCTTCAGCTGCGCAGCAATCGGCTCCAATTGCATCTCCGCCGTCGGTACATAACGGCGCATCTGATCTCGTAGACTGTCAGCCAGACCATCCAGGGTTGGCCGGTGGGTGCGCTCGACCAAATCTGAATAGTCACCACGCAGCCGATCCTCCAGCTCAGCGAGGCCTTGGTTGGCTTCTGAACGTTGATCAGCGATAGCCGTCAACAGACGCTCCAGGATTGTGCCCTTACGCTCAACAGCCTCCTCGGCGGCGTCCTGAAGACCAGGCACAAACACAAACTTGAAGCGGTCGCTCAGCTTGCGCTTCCCGACACTGGGATAACCAAAAAGATGGCTCGCGTCGTCGTCTGACGCTTCGCATTGGTCAGGGTGGGCCATCTCCCAGTTAAGCATCGCGTCATCGGCTTCGTCTACCCGTGATACATCCGGCAAGTCAAAATCTGGTTGAGCATCGCGGAACTGCTTGTACGCTGTGCGCTTCTGCACTCCACTCAGGGATCGGACTGACTCAAACCCCGAGTATCTCAGCCCCCGGCCCGTCAGCTTGACATCGCCGTCCCGCCAGGTGCGTCGCAAGACCATCTGCTCGCCAAGTGCATAAACGCCAAAGACTGCGCGATCGGCGTCCGTAAGATCAAAGAAGGTTGCCTGCACCGTCACGTGACCAGGTTCGTGTTCACTGAATACGTCCTCCGCCGTGAGACTGTCCTCCTCGAAAAAGAAATGCATCGCCTTAAAGACCGACGACTTGCCTGTGCTGTTGCTGCCCAGCAGGACCGTTAGTGGACCAAGATCAAGGGTGACGTGCTCAAGGCAGCGATAGCCCTCGATCCTCATCTGTAGCAGTCGCACGTCAGAGCTCTATCGGATAGCGTGGCTCGAAGGAGCGTCCGGTCGGTACGGCAGTGACGATGTTGCCGACCAATACGCTACGAGTTGCTGAGCGCTCAAGGCAAAAGAACATCAGACGAGGCTGCTCCTTGCCAGGACGGATGCTGTAGGGCTCGATCTCCCGCTGCTCGCGCGAGCCGTCCTTCTTGTAAGCATCGAGCAGCACCGTGCGACGTGCTCGCGCCTCCTCAGCAATCACGTCCATCGAGCCCATGATTCCTCGATCTTGCCAGATTACGCAGACTGGAGCAGATCCAAGATACTAAGGGTATTTCGTATAGAGACTCAAACTGACTCAACGTCCGATTACTGACAAGATAGGTCACCGCTAACCAGTAGCGCGAACTCTTTCTGTTCAGCCTAGTCGCGGCGTCGCGACGCCCCTCTGAGGATGGGAACCCACACCTCGTTGACGTACCGTTCGACATTCGCGAAATCCGCGAGCGACCCCTCGGCCCGTTCATCCTCCTCGGGCAGGAACAGAATTTGCGTTCCGAGGTGGTCTCCCCAAGAATCGGAGATGAGCTTGATGCGTGCGGGTGCTGAGAAGGCGTTGGCGAGCTCGCCGACGTTCCGGATGCGGCGGTAACGGCCGCTGTGTCTCTCGCGTGCGAACTTCTCGCAGATGAGTGTCGCTGCCTTGTCGGGGTCGAACGATTTGCGGTAGTCGCGGGCGATATAGGCGAGGTCGATGTAGTGGCGGGACTGGTCCTTTGAGGCCCAACCGAGCACCTTCTCGGCGCCGAGCTCCTCCAAGCTCAGGCCCATCACCGGGAAGCGGCTCTCGCCGGCAAGCATCGTGTCGGTGTAAACGAGCGGGACTGGATCGTCGAGGCACTCGCCACTGCGCACCGACACGCTGATGTCCAGAGCGTTGCCGCGGCCACGCCGGGCGATGGTGATGTCCTGGATGCTGAACTTCATCCCCTTGGCCTCGTAGATGTCGGTCCCAGTCGTCCAGCGCGCTTCAGCCGGATCGAGGTGGAAGCCATTCGTGCCAGGGACGCGCAGCATCTCAATGAGATCGGGAACCGTGGGCAACGTCGGCTCGATGTAGCTGTAGTCGGCGTCGCGCACCGACTGGCGCGGGCTCTTGTAGGCGTGAGCGAGCAGCGTGCCGCCCTTGAGCACGAACCTGTCCTTATCGGGGCCGGTGGCGAGGTGACGCACGAGTGCGCTCTTGGCGACGACGAGCAGCAGTTGCTCGCGCGTGAGCCCGGTCTCGTCTGTCAAGGCCGATTGAGAATTGACCCTGTAGCGCCGGTTGAGAATTGACCCCCCCTGTGTGGTTTCGCCGGCCGGGCGCCAGGAGAGGGCCTCTGTAGGCGCCTGTGCGGTCCTCGGCGGGGGTGGCGCGGGTGATTGGTCAGGCCGCTTCGGGGCTCTGGCGGGGTGGCCTGCTGCCGAGGTCGTGGTTCTTCAGGCGATAGCTCTCGCCCTTGAGGCTGATGATTTCGGCGTGGTGGACGAGGCGGTCGATCATCGCGGTGGCGACGGTGTCGTCGCCAAAGATCTCGCCCCAGAGGGAGAAGTTCTTGTTGCTGCTGACGATCAGGCTTGCTTTCTCATAGCGACGGCTGATGAGCATGAACATCAGGTTCGCGGCTTGCGGGTCGAACGGGATGTAGCCGATCTCATCGCAGACCAGGAGGGGGTAGCGGTCCAAGCTGCGTAGCTGCTGCTCGAGGTCTCCGTTGCGTTGTGCCTCGGTGAGCAGCGCGACCCATTGGGTGGCGCTGCGGAAGATCACTCTTTCCCCGGCGAGGCAGGCGCGGATGCCCAAGGCGATCGACAGGTGGGTCTTGCCGGTCCCCGGCGGGCCGAGGAGCACGACGTTCTCGCGGGCGTGAACGAAGTCGAGTTGCCCGAGATGCTCGATCACCTGCTTCTTGATCGAGGTCTGGAAGGTGAAGTCGAACTCCTCGAGCGTCTTGCGGAATGGGAAGCGTGCTTGACGGATGCGGCTCTCGGCGCCGTGGGCCTCGCGTGCCTGGTGCTCGGTCGAGAGCAGCGCCTGGGTGAACTTCTCGTAGGTCCACTCCTCAGCACGGGCTCGCTCGACGAGTTTCCCGAACGCCTGAGCGGCCGCAGGGGCCTTCAGCGCCTTGAACAGGAACGCGAGCTCGCTGCTCTCGCTCATGCGATCAGCGCGTCGTAGACATCCAGGGAGCGCTGCTGCACCTCGATCTCCGGACCAGCACGCTCGACACGTAGCGCCTTCAGGGCCCGAGCGTGCTCGAGCGCCGTGATCGTGCGGTGCTTAGCGAAGCAACGGTCATGGCTGGCGGCGAGCTCGCCGGTATCGAGCACCGTCGCGCTCAGGCGCTGCTGGGAGACCCGGGCCTCCACGCGCCGGCCAACGAACCCCGGGTCAAGCGAGTAGTCGTTCGTATCGAAACGCAGATAAGGATCCGGCGGGACACGCGTCACCCAGCGCCGGTCGAGATCGGGCTGCTCGGGTAGGGCTCGCATCACCTCGTGCTCCTCGGCGAGCCGGTCGACGGGCCGCGCACGCAGCCCGCGATGCAACCGTGCGTTGGCCTTCTCAAACCACGCGTCGAGCTGCAGCTGGAAGTCCAGGGGGTTAGCGAACGTCCTGGCGGGCTCGAAGTTCGTCTCGAAATACTGCTGGAGCTTCTCGACCGCACCCTTGGCCTGGGGGTCGCCCTTCCCGCAGAAATGCCAGTCGAGCTTCAGCTGCCCACAGAACGCGGCATAAACATCCGTCGGGCGCCCGCGGTGAGCGTGCAGCGCGCCCTCCCTGTCCCACACAAGCGTCGAGGGCAAGCCTCCCAGCGACCACAAGCAGCGAGCGATGCCCCAGAGCAGATCCGGTGCCTCCTTGGAGAACGCCAGCGCGCCCGCACCGACCCTCGAATAGCCAAGGCAGGCAACCACGACGTAGCCCTTGCGTGCCTGACCATGGCCGACTGGGACCTCACGCTTGGGCTGCCACAGATCGAACTGGCAGATCTCTCCAGGCCGATAAACAGTGCGCTGGAACGTGCGCTTCGGCGCGAACAGCGGGCGCATCTCACGCAAATAGTCATCGACGATCGACTTGCCGCCCGCATAGCCCAGCGGCTCGATCAGCTCACGAATCCGAACCCCAGTCAGCGTGTGGTCCGAGCGCAGCTGCTCGCAGATCTCCGCCTTGAACGGGTCCAGCTTCGACGGCCGCTCAGGACAGCGAAAACCCGGCGGGGCATCCGAGCGCAACGCCACCCGGATCGTGTTGCGAGCCAGCCCAGTGCGGCGCATCAGCTCCTTGATCGACACCCCGCGAACGAAGTGCTCCCGGCGCAGCTCTGCCCACCGCTCCACGTCCAGCACGCTCCTTCTCCCGGTCTCGGTAACAGCGACCGAACCAGGCTAACCAGACCCCGGGCGCCTCCGCCACCGCCCCAGGCGGGTCAATTCTCAACCGGCGAAGGGGGGTCAGTCTCTCACCGGCACGGACACTCGTCCATGCGAGCCTCGATGAGCTCATCGGTGGTGATTGGGGCGGTGGCCATCAACGCAGTTGTTCTGCTGCTCCGAGGATCGCCGGGTCCTCGAACACCAGCCATCGGGGGTTCACGCGCATGGTGCCGGGCTCGGGCTCGCGGCCAGGCGCGAGCGGCATCGCGGACTTGCGTCCTATGCGCAGCGCCAGTGAGTCCGTGGCGGGCATCTCGTAGAGGTCCATGAAGAAACCGAGCCGACGGTTGAGGACGAGGCTTTCAAACCGCAACGCGTCCGCGACCAGGCGATCGGCGTCAAGAATGCCTCCGCGCCACGCCGAGCGCATCGCATTAGCGATAACCGGAATGGGTGCCGCGAGGCGTGGTTGGTCGAAGGAGTCGATGATCGCCTTCTCCAAGCTTGCCATATGTAGCGTCTGCCCGAACTCCTCGATGGCCTCCCAACCGAAGAACTTGCGCTCCTTGACCGTGACGAACCGCACCTCGCTAGGACCCACGCGCGCCGGGCGCTTGCGTACGGTAACGGCGACGTAGAGGCGGGATGCCTGCTGGTCGATGAGCCCGTAGTGCCAGAGCGCGGAGTGCCAGGACAGGTACCACTGGTGCGAGAGTCTGCGCAAGACGATTGCGGCGAGCGGGTCGAGCGCCTCTAGGCGCGGACGTTGACTTGCTTCCTTGCCGATGAGGTAGCGCCCGGCCTGTACCCGATGCACGCGACCCTTGCGCGCGAGTTCGTAGAGCATGTCGCGCGGCTTGCCGCTGAACGTGGCGAGCTGCGCGGCGTCCGAGCGCAAGTGGACCGCAGTCCGCCCCTCCTCCTCGGCCCAGGCCATGAACCGTTCCTCGTTCGGGCTTAGCTCGGGGTTGGGTGTCTTAGGTCTCATCCCGACAAATGATACATGATTAGTCGCCCGATAACGTTACGAATGTCGGGACGGCTGAAACCGCGGCGCAGCGAGCGCGACGGTCATTTACCGCCTTAGTCCATCGGTCGCTACCAAGACACTCAAGGATGAGAGCGAACTGGTCGTTACTGACCATCCTTGGAGCCCAAGCACGATCCGTCGCCCGCATCGACAAGCCGCCTTATCCGGTCGAGCGATGGCTTGACTTTGGAACCAGACCACGAGTATCGGCCCCGCAATACAGCAGGCGGCCTTGATGCGATACCAGCCGGCGATCCGAACAGAGAACTAGAAGCATTCGCCCGATGGTTCGCTGACTGGTGGTTGCGGCGAGGGCGGCGTCTCACCCTCCCCGACCGCGGCAATACCAACGCGCCAGACGACAGACCAGTCAACACGGGCAACATCGAGATCCGTGAATGACATGGCAGGGAAGAGGTCGCGGGTTTGAGCCTCAAACCCGCGATCTCCAAAAAGCCGTCTATTTGCAGGGAGAATAAGAACGGCACAACTCGACTCTCCCCTGGCTGCCACACAAAACACGCCCATTTGCAGGAGAAAACTGTGGGGAAGCGGGAGCGACGGGGGTCGGGGCCGGTGATTGCACATCGCGGGATTGAGATCCGGGTGGCCACTCCGCTGCAAACAGGTTCGTAAGCTGGCCGATGGATGTCAAAGGCCGGTCCTTGAGGTCCAATCGGTGTCGTCCCGGACCTCGCCTCGCACGATGAGGACAGATGTGCGCTTATAGGGACAGGCGGACCGAAAGCTCGCTTCGGACAAGTTTACGCTAAATGCGTTATTCTGTCCTTATGCCTGGCCGCAACTTCAAGGCGCTGTACGAGATCGCCGAGGACAACTACGGTTTTCTGACCGTTGACGATGCTCGGCGAGCGAACATTCGCCCGCAGCGGCTTGCCGAGATGGCGCGCAGAGGATCATTGCGCCGCGAGGGACTGGGGCTCTATCGCTTCGACCCGTACCCCCCGCACGAACTGGACGACTACCGCAAGGCAACCTTGTGGCCCTACGGCATCGAAGGCGCCCTAAGCCACGAGACAGCACTCGACCTTTATGGGGTCAGCGACGTCAACCCGGCGAAGATCCACATCACGGTTCCGCAGCGCTATCGCCTGCGTCGCCGCCAAGCACCACCGTCCTATCGCTTCCACCACGAAGACCTCGACAAGCGCGACGTCACACTCCACGAGGGCCTACCGATCGTTACGGCAGCGAAGGCCATCCGCCAGTGCCACGAGGGGAACATGCGCCGCGACCTGCTGCGCCAAGCGCTGGAGGACGCCAAACAGCGTGGACTTCTCACGCGCGGCGCGTATGACGATCTGATGCGCGAACTCAGTTCGACCCAGCTACGGTCTCGACGCGATGAACGCCCGACAGCCAACGAGGAGCCAACCGAAGACCGAGAAACAGCTCGGTCGAACTCGTCTCCAAGTACGCCGAGGCGAACGGGCTCGGCGTTAGGCGGGTGCGCCAGCGCATCTCGGCGATGGCGTTCCTTGGCGCACTGGAGCGTGTCAGCGAGGAGGACTCATCGGTACGCTTCCTCATCAAGGGCGGTATGGCATGTGAGCTGCGTTTTCAGGATCGAGCGCGAACGACACGCGACCTCGACGCGCTCTTCCACGGCTCGCTCGATGAGCTGCTCGAGGCTCTCGACGCGGCGTTCACCACGCCCTATTCCGGTTTCTCGTTCAGCTACGCTCCTCCGGAAGCGGTCGGCGAGACCGCCGCGCACCGCTTCGACGTCAAGCTGGCTTATGAGAGCCGCAGTTGGGCGACGCTGCGCATCGAGGTCTCGCCATCGGAAGGACAGGCCCACGAGCTGGAATCGCTGCCCGCGCTGAGCGTGAGCGAGTTCGGCCTCACGGGACCGATCACAGTTGCCTGCCTGTCGCTGCGCTTTCAGATCGCGCAGAAGATCCACGCCTGCACCGAGCGCTTCCTCGACCGGGAAAACGAGCGCGTCCACGACCTGATCGATCTGCAACTCATGGAAGAGCTGATCGAGGACCACAGCCGCGTGAAGTCAGCGTGCATTGAAATCTTTGGTCTGCGCGGGACGCACCCCTGGCCACCAGTGCTAACTTTCGAGCCCGCCTGGCCTGCCATCTACCGAGAACTCGCTGCCGAACTCGATTTCCCAACCAGCGACATCACCGGCGCCATCTCGCGCGTGCAGGCACTGATCGACCGGATTCAGAGCGCCAAATCGCCAGGCAGTACTGTGTAAAACCGATCTGAGATGCCCAGCGACGTGAGGGCACGGAGCCAAGGCGTTGCTGGAGCAGCCGACGGCGTGCCGTCTCGTCACCAAAGCACCCGTTGCGCTCGGCTGGACGCCGCGCTCAACTTGAGGTCCGAGCCGCAAGGGCCACCCTGCCGCGCGAGCATCCGCCTACACGTTGACGTATCCAACTCAGACGACGACGCCGGGTAGCCCAAGCAACAGGCGTTCAAGGGGTATATCGACAGACGCCTGATCCCAGCGGCCGGCCACACCGTCATGTGGCAGAAGATCCTTGAGCGCGTTCGCCGCACACCAGCCAGCGATGCGGCCACGGCGCTGATCGACATTGTCAACAAGACAAATGACGAGTGCCCAATCAGGGAACTTCGCGCCGGTATTGGCCTCGTTGCGACTGAGATGAATAGTCACCGAGTTGCGGCCCGCGTTCGATGAGGTGGCCTTGACCTCGAGGAGTCGAGGTGGCCCTGCGACGCGGGGGGCGTTTATGTCGTAGCCGAGCTGATCGGAAAGCATGCTGACGCGTCGCACATCACGCGCGAGGTCGGAGCGGCCCATGCTACGGAGCTCGGCGCGAGCCTCGAACATGACGATCTCCTCGCCTATTTCACCGATCACCCGCTGCTGTAGGTCGTCGAACCTCCGTGCGAGCGCAAGCAGAAGCTCCTCCCGGCGGGCGGCGTCCGGCATTAGTTGGGCTAGCTGCGCCGCGCCGCCGTGCCGACTCGAGTTCTGCCGGTGATGCGGAGGCAAGTGCCCGTTGACACAGCGCCGCACACGCGTCTTGCGCGGACCCTTCGAGTAGCTGCGCCAGCTCCGCTGTGGGGGTCAGCTTGCCGTCCAGCTCGGCGAGCAGGCCGAGGTTGAGCAGGAGGTGCTGGCCTCGGTCAAGATCCGCTGGAGCAAAAGTCCCGCCAGTGGCGTGATGCCAGTAGGACTCTGCCGCGTCGAGTGTTGGTGAGCCGCCCTGATCGACGATAGTGGCAACGTGGAGCGCAGCTTGAACGATGTGCGCGCTCGGTAGTCCGACACCGTCTTGTGTGAAACTATCGGCCATCGTTGCGTAGGTGGCCGAAGAGGGCCTCAAGGTCGTCCGGGTCGATGATGTCGCTGTAGCCTTCCTCCTCGTCGGGCAGTGCCATCGTGACGAGATCCTCGTCCTCCAGCATCTGCGAGAGTCGCTCGGTCTTTGTGCGCAAACGCCGGTCAACGATCTCGTCGATTGTTCCCACCGATACCAGGAACGTCATCCGTGTAACGATGTCCTCGGCGAGCCCGAGCCGGTGGATCCGGTCGAGTGACTGCAGATATTGGCCAGCGTTGAACGTGCGGTCCAGGTAGACAGCGTCGTGACAGTCCTGGTGCAGGCTCACACCCTCCGACATCGCGGCCGGGTTCGCGACCAGCACCATGCAGTTGTCGTCGTTTCGGAATCGGCGTAGCTCCTTGACTCGGCTGCGCTGGCCCGGATGCCTGCTCTCATCTGGCACGTCGCCGCGGATCATCGCCGGCTGGAACGGAGCAAGCAGGCGTTCTGCGAGCTCAGTCAGGTTGTCGATGAAGTTGGTCCACACGAGCGTCTTGCGCCCGGCGGCGGCGTTGGCGGCGACAAGCGTCACGAGCTTGTCAAACTTGGTCGGTATCTCGCGTTGACTGTATTCCCGGACCAGCTCACCTAGCTGCGAGTCCGAAGCGATCGGCTCGAGCGGCCATTGGACGGCAGGCGTTCCTGGAGCACCAAGCGCACTGGCCAGCAGTGCGGGGTTGGAAGCCGCCTGCAGCATGTACATGGACACGGCGCCCATGCGGGCGAAGGTGACCTGATCGCCCCCGCCAGCACGTAGCGCTCGCGACATCCGTGTGCGCAGCGCGGTGTAGATCTCACCCTGAATCTCCTTCATCTCGGTTAGCTCAACGCGAAGCTCCGGCGCGAGTAGGCCGAGTTCATGCTTGCGAGTGCGGACGAACAGCGGGCGCAGCCGCCGGGAGATCTGCTGCATAGTCGCGGTTGTCGGCGTCGCCTGGCCCGAGCCGGGCGGCATGATCCGTGCGGCTTGTTGGGGCCAGAGGAAGCTCAGCAGGGCCTGGAAGTCGCTCGGGTGCTGCGGCGCAGGCGTGCCGGTGAGGATGTCCCGGCGAACGGCAAGGTGAGCAAGGTCAAGGCACGCTGCGCCCCACTCGCCGTCGCGTCCGCGCTTTACCCGGTGCGCCTCGTCAAGAATCATCTGGCAAGGTGCTCCTGCAACCCATTCGGCGATCCAGCCGAAGCGTGTGGCGCCTAGCTTCTGGTAGTTGACGAGCAGGATCTCGCATCCGGCGGGCGGATGGCGATTCAGGGCACGCACAGTAGGGACGGGTTCGAAGCATTCCTTGGCCTCAGTGACCCACGCCTCGAACGCCGACAGCGGTGCGATCACGAGCAGCCGCTCGATTCCGCGTCGTTGGCGCTCGGCCTCGTAGAGGGCGTAGGCGACAGTCGTCTTACCGGCGCCGGGGACGGAAAAGTTCGCGCCGTGCGACAGCGCTAGTAGATGGGCTAGATCTCGCCGTTGGAAATCGCGCAGCGGCCGGACGAAGCGGCCCTCGCTCAACAGCTCCGCCACGGGCACCGGCTCGGGGTCGGTATGCAGTGCGCGGTCGATCTCCTCCCGCTCGGCGTCGTGGCGGGCAAGCAGCACCCGGACTGCGTCTGTCGGATCGAACGCACACCCGTAGACACGCAGCGACTCCGCGAGCCATCGCCGCGCGGCCATCAGGCGCTCTACGGGCACGTTGACGTGCTGGCCGTCTAGCTGCGGCATCCCAGGTGCGATGTTGCGCCCCAACGCGTTCCACAGCTCCTCAGCGACCTCCGGGTCGCGCGAAAACTGTGCCTGCGGAGGCGTGCCAATCAGCCATACGCGAAGCGTGCCGGACATCGGCTAATCCTTTGTGATCACGCCAGTCCTGACGAGCGCCGCCTCGAGCTCGCGGTTGGTCCTTAGTAGCTTCTTGTAAGCGGTCTCAAGAGTCTTGCGCCGCCTCTGATCGAACTCAGGGTCCTCGACGACCGCGAGTAGGCATTCCTTGGCGCTCGCGATCCGCTGGGTGGCCTGCTTGACAGCGCTCGCCGGAGCGGCAAGCTCATTCTCATCTTTCTCGACTCGTTTCTTATCTTTGATGCCAGCCTTAATTGCCGTGTTCAGCGCGGCCTTGAGGTCATCTTGGTCAACTACAAAATGAGTGCCGGCGATCTCGATGCGCTTGTCCGCGCGGGTGACTAGGTCGAGAAGGTGCGCGGTGTCCACCGTCGGCTGTTCGCCCTCATGGGAGTCGTGGCCGTCGAGCAGTTCGACTCCAGCAGGCGGCGTATCCCCCGCCCGCCCATTTGGCGTTTCCACCAGGGCGTCCGCGACTGGACCAATCTGCTCTTCTTCCTCCAGCGCGGGGAGCATGTAAGCATCCATGAACTCCTCGTCGACAACGCGTAGCTGATGCACGGCGCTGACGCCGACAGCGACCGAGAGCAAGAAGCGCTGCAGATGCGCGCGAGCGGCTGGTGGATCGCTCTCAACAAGAGGGGCATAAGCGCGATAGAGCTCGCGAAGCTGCTGGACAGAGGATCGTGGGACCGAACCGATTCGTTCGTCGAAGAAGGTCACTGGCAACGGCCTCGTGGGCAACCTCTGCATGATTCGGATCAGATCAAGGAGCTTAAGGCGGAGATCGACCTCCGCTTCACCCTTGCGCTTGTTTTCGGGCTCGATGCGCAACTCGGTGGCGATCTGCCCAGCGGACATCCTGCGCCTAACCGATAGCTCCTCGATAAATAGCAACTCGTTGGTCATGGTGTACTCGACCTTAAGCTGCTTCTGCATCTGCAGTCGAAGCTCTAGTAGCGCCAGATCCTCTGGCTTCGCTGTTGGGGGCAGAACCGCGACACGCAGAGACCGCTTGAGTGGATCATCAACCTCGCGGAGCGCCACGGCACGGGTATTCGCGTTAACGAGCACTCCGGCATGAGTCATGACACCGGGGTCTGTCTGCCCGTCCTGCACCAGCGACTGCTTGAGGGCCGAGAACTCGGCTGGCTCACGTGCCGCTCGGACGTGCCGTTCGATGAGCCGTTGGGCTGGCTCCCCAAACGGTTCCTCTCTCAAGGAAGCCCATTCAGGATCGTCCTGTAGCTGCGCGCGGATGCGGTGGGATTGAGGGTTAAGGAGCAGCTCGTCAACGCTGATGCGGATCACCTCTAGCAGCGGTTCGCCAGCCGTCCACGGCATGTGCACGGTCTCGTGCTTCTCGGGTGGCATCTTGTGCAACTCGGCTAGGAGCTGCTGGATACGAGCAACGCGCTCGGATTCGGTGATCTGGGACACGACTGAGGCAGCGTAGCGCCACATCCACTCGGACGGCTATCCGCAATCGGCCTTACGCTGTCCCAATGTCGAGGGCGGCGATGGCAATTGACGGTCTGGTAGCCGACGTGCGGGCGCGCGTGGCCGCGGGTACCCACGATGAGCGCGCCACCCTCGCCCGAGTCCTAAAGCATCTAGACGTCCGGCCGGGGGATCCCGCGTGGGCCGACGGTCGAGATGTCATCGGGGAGGCGTTTGAGCGGCTCGTCCCATCTGCAGATCGGCGCCAGCTCGGCCAGTTCTTTACGCCCCTCTGGGCCGCTCGACCGATAGCTGAGTGGCTGCTTGCTGAACGGCCGGAGCTTTTGCTTGACCCCGGAGTCGGGTCGGGATCGTTGTTGATCGCCGCTGCCCAGGCACGGGGAGCGGGCGTCACGCGACTGCTCGGCCTAGACGTCGATCCGCTCGCACTCGCCATGGCTAGGACCACCGGTCGTGTTCGCGAGATAGCTGGGCTCGACCTACGAAGCGCCAACTTTCTTCTCGACGATTTGGCCGAGCGGCCACAGGCGATTATCTGCAACCCGCCGTACACGCGCCATCAAGACATCCCAATCGATCTGAAGTCCGCTATCCACGATGGTCTCTCGTCCCGTCTGGGACGGAGCTTCAGCCGACTCGCCTCACTCCATGTCCTGTTCCTACTACGAGCACTTGAGGTCGCAGACGACAATGCGCGCATCGCGTTCCTGACGCCTGCACATTGGCTGGACATGAACTATGCGCGCGAGGTCAAGAACCTGCTCCTCGAGCGAGCGCATGTTGAGGCTTTGATCAGCTTCCCGGTCAAGGTCCGGATCTTCGATCACGCTGTCACCACTGCAGCTATCACGCTCATTAAGAAGGGAATACGCAAACCTCAGCGGACGCGTGTTGTCTTGCTCAGCTCGGCTGATCGCACCGAAGTTGGGGTGCGCAAAGCGATCCGCGGGAATTCTCCCGCACCCCGGATCACACTGCGTAGTGATCATCGCTGGAGCAGAATCACACACACGCCTGAGCGGATCGGCACGATCGCGCTCGGCGATGTGGCGCATGTACGTCGCGGAATCGCAACGGGATACAACGCCTTTTTCGTCCTCAGCGAGGAGCGACGGGCGCTGCTCGACATCGATATGCTCCATGTCGTTCCGTGTGTCGCCTCACCACGCCACTTCGCTGGTGCAACTCTCAACGAGAGCGACTTCGTCGCGATGGATGACACGGTGCCTAGGTGGCTCCTTAACATCAACAAGGCACCCAAGTCAGGTGGACTAGCACGCTACCTGCACCATGGGCGCATTCGACTGAATGTGCGTGATCGTAGACTTGTTCAAGATCGTGTCAGAGCCGGGCGGAAGTGGTTCGAGATAGCTCCCAAAATAGCGGCACCGATTCTGTTTCGATATCTCAACAATTCCACCCCCAGATTCGTGCGCAACGTAGCGGGTGCCGTGCCACTGAACAATTGGCTCGTCATCTGCCCAAAGCCCGACATTAACCCCGACGACCTATTCGCGGTGCTAGAGGAACTCGGCGAGTCAACATCGATCGAAACCTACTCGCGCCACTACGGTGATGGGCTGTGGAAGCTCGAGCCACGAGAACTCAGCCGCATTACACTCCCCGCGTCTGCATCGCGATTGCTCTGACGGAGACACCCGCACCAGTCCATCCTGCTTTAGGAGCGCCTCACGTGCAGGCAGCCAGCTCTCGTCCCTCGGCCAGCGCCGCGTGAATCAGGCTCCCTTTGACGTCACGCCAGTCGCTGACCCTCTGCTCGCTCGCCACGATCACGTCGGCCGCGAACAGTAGACCGCGCAGCGTCCTGCGCAGGCGCACGGACTCCTCGGCGGCGTTCTCAACCTCGGGCTCGATCACGAGGAAATCGAGGTCGCTGTGCCTACCAGCCTCACCCCTGGCGTGTGAGCCGAAGAGGATGACGCGCGTGCCCGGTGGGGAAGCGTCTGCGAGCCGTCGTCTTGCCTCGTCGATTGTCGCCTCGTCGATCACGCGCTCACGGTAGCTCGATGCGGTGCTAGACGCAACCGCGCAACGGTGCTTCCAGCCGGGCGTGGACGCCGCCACGGTGCTGATTCGACTCGACTTGCTTTACGCCGCGAATGGAGCTACACCTTCGGTCGTCCAAAACCAAATAGTGGTCGGACGGGTGTTGTCGCACCCGCCCGACCTGCAGCACCGAAGAACACGCCTTCGATGCCACCGGATCACCGTATCTATCTGCGGAGACGGTCCACTTGTGCTCGCTGCGCGCGCGTCTTTCGGTGCCCGAAAGGAGACCAGGCGATGCGGTCAGCAGGCAAGAAACACGAGGACGAGCTAGGCAAGCGGGAACCGGACGGCGACGGTCCGCCACCAAGCGAGCTGCGCCCGTTCGCCCACCCAGTGAGCGACGCGCTGGTGCTCGCGGCGGTCGAGCGCGCTGAAGTCCACCGGGCGCGCGATGAGCCGGGGGTCTTTCCTCGGGATGTCTTTCAGCACATGGGTTTCGCCTACAATGCGGCGGCGACACGCCAGTTCCGACCGCACCTCGACGCGCTCGTCGTCGCGGGCCTGTTGGAGGTCGCGAGTCGCAGGAAAGTTGACTTGTGGGTGCTGACGAGTGCCGGGCGTCGCGCGCTTGTGCGGGCGCGGGCGAAGGGCGAGGCGGTGGTGCTTCCCGAGTCCCCGCAGCACCGCAAGTGGCGCCATTCGCGGGAAGCGGCATCTGAGCGGATCGCTGGATACCGCGAGGAGTTGCGCGCGTTGCTTGACGAGACCGACGCTCTGCTCGATGCGGGTACGACAGCGCACTCGGACTGGTGGTTCGACCTGGCGGCGCGGCTGGCCGCTCCGGCGACGAGCGTGGGCGCTGCGATCTACTGCCTGTTGGAGTGGCCCGAGCCCGAGGATGCCCGGCCGGACGTGGACGACTACAGCGATCCCGACGACGACAACCTCGACCCTGAGGAGCGAGGCAGTCGGCGCTCTTTGCGCGTGGGTCGGCGCAACGTCATCCGGGGAGAGATCGTGTGAGCGGCCGCGTTCGCGAACCGATGTTGCTCTCGGTGGAGTAGTACATCCGTTGAGATGACTTGACGTGGGCGTGAATTGGAGCTACACCGTCCAGCCCGCTCGATGCCATCGCCTCTATACGACACCCACGCTGAGCCGTCATCGCAGAGTTCTCCTCGTCGTGGGTTTGCCGTTCGGTCGTTCCCGAACGGCAAGACTGGTGGCGGTGTTTCTGGCTTGATCGTGCGGGATTCGGCGTGCTCGCGCGCGCCCGACTCTCTACCCCTGTCCCGTCCTCTGACTTATCCATCTCGTTTGGGCTGTGCTCACTGTTGTCTCTCTACCGGGAGGTCTTCTCATGAGTTCGTCTTCTCGTCCTGTTTCTGGCGACCGGGTTCGTGTCGTCCGGACTCTTCGTCGTCCTGACCTTGCCAGCGCGACGCTCGGCGACGCCGATCGCCGCCTGCTGACCGCTCTTTGTGCGCACCGGGTGGTGCGCCAAGATCAGCTTGAGCGGCTGCTTCCCGATGTTCCGCAGCGCACGCTGCGCTACCGCACTCGTCGCCTCCACGATCTCGGCTTGATCGGTCGCACTCGTCCTTATCGTGAACGCGGCTCCGCCCCAAACCACCACTGGCCGACCCGGCGGGCCGACTGCATGATGAACGGCGACCCGATCCCGAAGGGTGGTGAGCGGCAGCAGCCCAACCCTCTCTTCGTGGCGCACGCCGCCGCGCTCACCGAGCTGTATGTCACCCTCGCCGTTGAAGGTCCGAGTGGCGGTCTTTCGTTGCTCGATTACAGACGTGAGGGCGAGGCGCGCGAGGTGTTTGAGCTTCTCGGCAAGCAGCGCGCCCTCGCGCCGGACGCGACGGTGATCCTCGCCGATGAGCAGGAACGCAAGCTGGCCGCTTTCGTTGAGCTTGACCTCGGCACGATGTCCCACGCTCGGCTGCGCCAGAAGGCCGACCTGTACGCCGCCTACACGGCGGCGGACGACTGGCAGGAGCGGCACCTGTTCCTGCCGGCGCTCCTGTTCCTGACTACCACCGAGACTCGGGCGCGACGGTTTCTGGTGGCACTTCAAAGCGCCCTGGCTCACAATCAGCGCCGGTACAGCCGCCGCGCGCTCGTGGCGGGTGCGGGCGCGCTCGCACGGCAACCGCGCCACCTGCTCGATGGAGGCTGCCTCACCAGTCTCCACGGCGATGAGCCACTGGCTCTGCAAGATGTGCTCGATGCTGCGCGAGCGCCTTACGAGCAGATGCAGCGCGCAAATCAGAAGCGGCGGGAAACGCTGGACCGCAAGCGGGCGCAGCTGCACGAGGACCCGGCGGCGGCACGCGAGGCGCTCCGTCTCTTCCGCGACTCACACCACTACTCCTATATGGATGAACTCGAACCGCTCGCTCGACTGGCGATAGAGATCCTGGTCGCCTCCACCGAGGCCCCGTCGCCGCGCGAGCAAACAGTGCTCCAAGCGCTCGTGACCGACCTGGAGGACGTGCTTGTCCAACCCGGCGGCCTTCGCCAACCACCTCCGAGCACCGACACCAAGCAAGCGGCGGCACAGCTCGCGAGCTTCTATCGCGAACATCAAAGGCGCCTGGTTGAGGAGCTTGCCGCTCGTCACGGTGAAGGACCGAGCCTCCGCCATGCTCGCCGAGTCCTCGAGGAGGGCGGGTTGATCGCACACCACCAGGTTGAGCAACTCCCAGCAGCTGCAGCGAACGACGCGACGGCTCGCGGCGAGCAGCATCGCCTGGAACTCGCCTACGTGGAGTGGCGAGAGCAAGCCGCACGACAGATGGTCCGCGCAAGCGGCGCGCTCGGGCGGCTCACGCACAAACGAGAGGAGTTTTTTCCACAGATCGACCGCGAACACCTGACCGTCTGCAGCGGCTGCCGGGAGATCGTGTTCCCAACGCTCGGCGAAACCGGAGACGACGGGCTGTCAGCGCGCTGCCATTACTGCCACACGCGCGAACGGCTCAAACCTCACGGCGAGGAGAACCCCGCCGGAACGGTGGTGCGATATGGGTGAGGACATACACAGCAACCGCAACGGACAGCCCACACGCCGCTGCACTACGACCGGCCGACAACGGTGCGCCAACACGCGCCGACCCAGACAACCCCAACGCCCAGCAAGAAGCGGGTGCCCTCCATTGCGCCGCCTCCCCGACCCCGACCACGAGGCGTTTGTCGAGTGGTTCGTCGCCTACTGGCAGCGCAGTGGAGCCCACCTGTTCGCCGACCAACCCCGCACCGAGGAGGCAAACACACATGCCTGAGCTATCCAAGCACACCAAGCGCGCGGTCGCCTACGTCCGCGAGTCGACCGAGGAGCAGGGTCGCGGCTACTCACCCGACGGGCAACGCCAAGCCATCGCCCGCTACGCGACCGACCACGGGATGCAGCTCACCGAGGAGTACCTGGATTTCGAGACCGGTCGCGAAGCCGACAAGCGACCGGGCTTCCAACGGTTGATCGAGGACGCGATGGAGCGTCGCTTCGACGTCGTGCTCGTGTTCCACACCTCACGCTTCGCGCGCAACACGGTGGAGGCCAAGCGCTACAAGAAGCTCCTGCGCTCAGAGCTGGGGATCGACGTGATCTCCGTCACCCAGCCCTTGGGTGCCGATGCGGACGATCCCGCCGCATTCCTCTCAGAGTCGGTACACGAGATCTTCGACGAGTACTACTCCGTGTCGCTCTCCTTCTGGACGAAGATGGGGTTGCGCGAGAAGGCCCGCCAGGGAAAGCTCACGGGCTCGCTGCCCTGGGGCTACGTGAAGGGCGAGGACGGCATCGCGGTCCCCGATCCCGTCAAGGCGCCGTTCGTGAGACGGCTGTTCGAGATGTACGCCTACGGTCAGCACACCGACCGCACCCTCGCAGAGTGGTTGAACGTCAACGAGCAGCGCACCGCCCGCGACCGCTCCTTCGGCGTGGACACCGTCCGCGAGATGCTCTGCAACGCCGCCTATGCCGGGTACGTCTCGGGGCGCCGCGACAAGAGCAAGGCGATCACAGGCCTCCACGAACCAATCGTGGACGAGGCCCTTTACGACCGGGTGCAGGACATGCGCCGCGAGCGCGCCCGCACACTGAAGCCCGGCCGTCCATCAAACCGCTACCTCTTGCGCGGGCTCGCCCGCTGCGAGCGCTGCCAGGGAAAGATGCACGGCACCTCCATCGGACGCAAGCTCGTGCCCCGCTACTACTGCTCCACCCGTCGCGCCGAGCACACCTGCGACCAACCGCTCATCCACACCGACGTCGTAGAGGCCCAGCTTGTCGAGTTCATCGCCGACTTCAAGCCCGCCCCCGGAATCCGCAACGAGATCCTCCGCCGCCTCGCGGGCACCGCCACGACAGATACCGCCGACACCGCCAAGCGGCGCTCCTCGCTCGAAGAGCGCCTGGCACGCGCACGCGACCTCTATGAGCTTGGCGACCTCACCCGCCCCGAGTACATGGCCCGCCGCGAAGCGATCAACACCGAGCTTGCCCAACTCTCCCCCGGCCCGCTGCCCGACCTCGACCAGGCCCGCAAGGTGCTTGAGGACTTCTCGATCTTCTGGACCCGAGAGACAGACCCCGCCGCCAAGCGCCAACTCCTCGCGCTCATCTTCGAGCGCGTATGGCTCGACGAACAGCGCGTTACCGCCGTCCAACCGAAGCCGCCCTTCGCCCCCTATTTCCAAACCCAACCGCAGGAAACGGCTGTTTCGGGGGTGTGTAAAGAGCGGGAGCGACGGGACTCGAACCCGCGACCTCTGCCGTGACAGGGCAGCGCTCTAACCAACTGAGCTACGCCCCCGTGCGAGCGCACGGGATACCGCTACGTGCGTAGCGCAGAGTATCGCAGGGCGACCTTCGAGCACCGACTCGCACTCCAAGCTGGCCGGCCAGCCAAACCGCTCCCCGGTCCTCTACGCTTACGCCATGCCCATCCTCGAGCCGCCACCGCTGCGCCACGAAAACCCGTTTCGCGATCCTCACGCAGGACCTCGCCGACGAGCGAGCCGCGACGGTTCCCTACCCGCCTGGGGACACCGGCTTCTCGCTGGCGCGCACGAAGCGCTTCATCGAGGAGCCGCTGCCGCTGCTGCTGGAAGGCTACGAGCGCTACGGGCCGATCTTCACGATGCGCGTGCTGCACAGCAACGTCGTGTTCATGCTCGGCCCGGCGGCCAACCACTACATCACCGTGTCGCACGCCACAACTTCCTCTGGCGCGAATCGCACTTTCGCGACCTGATCGCGCTGCTCGGCGACGGGCTGCTGACGACCGACGACCCCTACCACAAGCGCTCGCGGCAGATCATGCTGCCGGCGTTCCATCGCGAGCGGATCGCGGCCTCGATCGACGTCGATGACCTCGGAGACCGAACGAGCACTCGAGCAGTGGCACCGACGGCGAGCAGATCGACCTGTATGCGTGGACGCGCCGGCTGGCGACACGCGTGGCGATGCGCGCCCTGTTTGGGATCGAGCCCGACGGCGATGCCGCCCGCGAGATCGACGCGGCGGCGATGTTCGAGCAGGCGCTTGCGCTTCTATCGCCTCCGGCCACCGAGTTCCGCTTCATCCGCACGCCGGCACACCCGTGGGCGCGGCTGCAGGACGCTACGACGCAAGCTCAACAAAATGCTCTACGCCGAGATCACAGCGACGCCGGGCGAGCGGCGCAGCGCGGCGAGGACGTGCTCAGCCTGCTGCTCGACGCGCAGGAGCGAGGACGGCGAGCACGCTCACCGACGCGCAGATCCGCGACGAGATGATGACGTTGCTGTTCGCCGGCCACGACACGACCACCTCGACCGTCGTCGTTCATGTTCTACGAGCTGGCCAAGGCACCCGCGATCTGGCCGAGCGCTCAGGGCCGAGCAGGCAGCGCTGCTCACAGTCGGCACCAGCCCAATGCCACCCAGCTGATGAGCGGCGAGCTGGCGGAGCTGGAGATGACCTTGGAGGAGACCCTGCGCAAGTACCCGCCCGCTTGGGTCGGGCCGCGCAAGTCGGTCGAGGCGTTCGAGTTCGAAGGGCACACGGTGCCGGCCAACGCGTATGTCAACTACAGCTCGTGGGCGTCGCATCACCTGCCCGACGTGTTGGCCGAGCCCGAGGCGTTTCGCCCCGAGCGCTTTGCGCCCGAGGCCAAGGCGGAGATCCCCAAGGGCGCCTACATCCCCTTCGGCGGCGGTTCGCGCACCTGCATCGGGATGCGCTTCGGCCAGCTGGAGGTGCGCACGATCGCGACGATGATCCGCGCGCGATTTCACGCTGGAGCTGCCCGGCGACTTCAAGTTGTGATACCGCCAGATGCCGACGATCAGCCCGCGCGAGGGCATGCCGATGACCGTGCGCGCAGCGCTCGGCGCGGCGGCCTAAAGCAGGCTGGCGCCGAGCGAGAGCTCGTAAGTGAGCGGCCGGCGTGCGCAGCACTCGCACACCGACCGAGTCGACCCGCAAACGGGGGTCGCTGAAGAGCGTGACGGTCGCCGAGGCTTGCCAGCGGGAAGCCCTGCGGTTCGGCCACCAGCCGGCCTTCCAGCGGGCTGACGAGCGCCGTGATCGATGCCTGCACGCCGAACAGGCCGCCGGACGCGTGCGCTTCGACCTCGCCGCCGCCGCTGGCCGTCGGTTCGATGTGAAAGCCGCTGGGCAGCGCTTCGTTCGAGCTGCTGCTGGGTCAAGGTGGCGCTCGCGCTGATCGCCGAGCCGCGCTTTTCCATGCGCAGGTCGTTGACCGTCAAGCCCTCGCGGCAGGTCTGGCACCGCGGTCAGCGTGGCGGCGTCGGCGGTGACGTGTCATCGGCCGACCCCACGCGCTTCCCACAGCAGCGTGGCGATCTGCGAGACTCGGCACCGACAAGCGTGCCGGCGTCGACGTTGACCGTGTCGGCTTTGCCCCACAGCAGCTTGACGGCCGGGAAGGCGCTGACGCTGACGCTGCGCACGGTCCCGTAGCGCGCCACGCGGTCGCGCACGCGCCTGGCGGCCAGCGACGGGAGGAAGACCTGCGCCAGCACGACGAGCAGCACCGGGAGCCACCACGACGCACGCCCCGAGGTACACCACTCGACGTCGCTGCACCCCGACCGCCATGTCCACAGCTTCGCACGCAACAAGTCCCTAACTGTTAAGCGCACCCTGCAAACCTCGCCCAGAGGATCCACGGGGGCGCGTAGCTCAGTTGGCTAGAGCACCTCGTTTACACCGAGGGGGTCGCCCGTTCGAGTCGGGCCGCGCCCATACCCGGAGCACGCTCGAGACCGGCAGTCGCGCCACAGTCGCTAGAACATCTCCATGACCCCTATCCGCATAGCAGTCATCGGCTCTGGGCCCGCCGGCTTCTACACCGCCGGGCACCTGCTCAAGGACGGGGTGGGCGGGCACTCCATCGATCTCGAGGTCGACATGATCGAGCGGCTGCCCACGCCCTGGGGGCTGGTGCGCTCCGGCGTCGCGCCCGACCATCCGAAGATCAAGTCGGTCACGCGCATCTACGAGAAGACCGCCGCGCATCCGCGCTTTCGCTTCTTCGGCAACGTCGAGCTGGGCCGCGACGTCTCGCGCGAGGAGCTGGTCGAGCACTATCACGCGATCGTCTACGCCACCGGCTCGCCGGCCGACCGTCCGCTCGGCATCCCCGGCGAGGACTTGCACGGCAGCCATCCCGCCACCGATTTCGTCGGCTGGTACAACGGCCATCCCGACTACTGCGACCACGACTTCGACCTGTCGGCCACGCGCGCGGTCGTGATCGGCAACGGCAACGTCGCCCTCGACGTGGCGCGCATGCTGACGCTGACCCACGACGAGCTGGCGGTGACCGACATCGCCGACCACGCGCTGGAAGTGCTCGACGCGAGCAGCGTGCGCGAGATCGTCGTCGTCGGCCGCCGCGGCCCCGCCCAGGCCGCCTTCACGAACCCCGAGCTGCTGGAGCTGGGCGAGCTGGCCGACGCGGACGTGATCGTCGATGCCGAGGAGCTGGAGCGTGCGCTGGCCGTCGAGCGACCCCAACATGGACCCCACTTCCGAGCGCAACGTCTCCGTCTTGCGCGACTATGCCGGGCGTGCCCCGACGGGAAAGAGCAAGCGGGTCGTCCTGCGCTTCCTGCTCTCCCCGATCGGAATTGATTGGGGATGGAAATGGCGTGCGTACAGTCGTGATGGCGCGCAACGCACTTCAGGCCGGCAAGGACGGCCGGCTCAGCGCCGAGCCCACCGGTGAGACCGAGGACATCGACGCTGGCCTGGTGATGCGGGCGATCGGCTATCGCGGTATCGCGCTGCCTGGCGTGCCTTTCGATGAGCGCAGCGCGACGATCCCCAACGAGGGGGGCCGTGTCGTGGCCTCAACGGGCCGCTGCCGGCGCCCCGAGGCCGCGCCTCCCGAGTGCTCCCCGGCGAGTACGCCGTCGGCTGGATCAAGCGCGGGCCCTCGGGCGTGATCGGCACGAACAAGAAGGACGCCCAGCAGACGGTCGACGCGCTGCTTGAGGACCTCGCCGCCGACAGGCACCTGCAGCCCGCCGAGCCCGACCCGGAGGCGATCGAGCGGCTGCTGGCCGAGCGCGTGCCGGCGCTCGTCACCTACGAGGGCTGGTCGGAGATCGACCGCCACGAGCAGTCCCTCGGCGAGCCGCACGGCCGCCCGCGCGTGAAGCTGACGCGCATCGAGCGAGCTGCTGCGCGTGGCCGCCGGGGAGAGCCCGGAGGCCGAGCCGCTGGACACGCTCGGCCTGCGCTGAGCGACCACCGGCGCCTCCGGGTCCGCAGGCATCGACGCGGCAACCCCCGACCGCCCTCGCATCTGGCACACTGACTAGCTCGCGCGCCGTTAGCTCATCGGGTAGAGCTCCGGACTTTTAATCCGGCGGGGCGGGTTCGAGTCCCGCACGGCGCATTTCGCGGAGCGTGCGCTCCTTACTCAAACCCGTGGCAGAACTCGTGAGTTGGATGGAGACCCAAGCCGGCGGGCACCTCGCCTGTCCACAGAGCCTGTCGCCCCGGCGTACGGCGCTGTGGACACAGTCCGAAGCAGCCGCAATACTGCGTCTCATGGAGCCCCGAGGTGCATACACCGCCGAGCGAGCCGCTGCGCTTTCCGGCGTGCCGAAGTCAACCGTCCACTACTGGGCAAGGCAGGACATTCTTGTCCCGAGCGTGTCTGCCGAGCGCGTGAAGCTGTGGTCCTACGGAGACCTGATGGCACTGCGCACGATCTACTGGCTTCGGCAGAACAAGCATGACGAGAGCGGGCGCGAGGTCCCCAGGACCGCGATGAAGGCCGTCCGGCGCGCGTTGCGCGAAATCGCGGCGCTCGAGCTCGAGCTATGGAGCGAGGACGACGCTCCACTCGTTGCTGTCGACCGATCCGGCGAAATCGTCATCGAGCACGATGGGGAAGCGCAGCGACCCGGGGGCCAGAACATCCTTGAGGCCGGCATGCTCGACCTGCTCGCACCCTTCACCTCACGTGAGGGGCTACGTGGCCCCGATCTGAGCGCTCCCCGCCCGCGACTGCGGATCGTGCCGGGCAAGCTCGGCGGTTCCCCTCACGTCCTCCATACTCGCCTAGAGTCCCAAGCTCTCGGCGCGCTCGCCGAGAGCGGTCTTGAGCAGGCCAAGATCTACCAGTTGTACCCGGACATCGAGCCTGCGGCGATCGAGGACGCCCTCGACTTGGAGCGGCAGCTCGCGCAGAACCTGCACCCGGCGCTGGCAGCATGAGAGAGCGCGCACATGCCGCGCCTGTTCGCCCTCGATAAGAACTTCCCGCAGCCCATCGTCGGCGTCCTATCTGACTTTCAGGCCGACGCTACGCTCGTTCCGCTCGACCGGATCGACCCGCGCATGTCAACGCTCGATGACTGGGAGCTGTTGCTCGCTCTGCACCATCACGCGGACTCGTGGGACGGTCTCATCACGACGGACACCAGCATGCTTGCCCAAGGCCCTGAGCTTGCAACGCTCATCCAGACAAAGCTCACGCTTGTCGTGGCTGTCGCTGCTGGGCATAACCCGGTCAAGGCATCTGGGCTCCTGTTCGCCTACCTCGCAGGCATCTGCCAGCGCACGACCCCCGACCGGGCGCAGGTGTGGCGTCTCAATGCCGCAAACCGCCCGCCCGAGCAGCCATGGGACTTCCTCAAGCGCTTCGCCGAGCACAACGACCGCTCGGCCGATCAGGTGTGGACTGAGTTCAAGCTAACGTCCACAGAACTGGCGCGCGATCCGCTGCGTTGAGTCTCACCCGGTCACTCCAACGGGAGTGTCCGATGCGCGCCAGGCCCTGCCCGGCGTGCTGGAGGTAGACATTTTTGTGTCAGTCGGTTCCCCGCTGCGTATCGGCGAAATACTGTGGCGCCTCTTCGCGACTGTGCATGCCGTAGTCGCGGATGACGCGAATGTGGCGGTGTCGAGCGCCCTCGGACTGGTGCTCGATCCACGCGCCGGCGGCGTCCTCGCTGCGCCAGGAGGCGAGCAAAAGACGTTTGCTCGGGGTCGTGATACTGCCGTAGGACTCGGCGTCGAGCATGTCTGCCGAAGACTCGGAGCCAAGCGGATTCGCAGACTCGGGAAAGCACCGGTCCTCGCCCGGAGGCGCTTCGCTGACGGTGACGGCCGGCGCGAGGCCAACCTTGGTCACGTTGACCCGGCTATGGGGAAGACCGTCCCGGTCGCTGTCGCTGAGGACCTCGCCGACGCGCAGGTGGTAGTCCTCGAACACTTCAAAGCGCCCCCGGCGCTGAACCTCGTGATGGCGTGCGTGGGTGCGCCAGCGAACCAGTGCCTTCTCGTCCTCCCAGGTGGAGAAAGACAGTAGGCGTCCCGTGGTGCGCTGACTGGCGTAGCGCTCGTTCTCGACGAACCCACGGATCTCGAGCAGTTCGGGGCGCAACATCGCGGCCAGCTGCAGGTAACGCTCCCACTGCTCGGGCTTTGGCTGGACCTCGAAGAGCACGACGAACATCAGCGCACCCCGCCTGGCGGATGGTCCCCATCGCCGAGGAAGACACACACCGGCGCGCGGATGCGGGCAGGGTCATATGGGAGCTCTCCACTCCATGCCGCGAGGATGTCAACAGCAGGACCGGCCGGGGTCCTGACCATGGACGCGGCGACCGCGACGGACTGCGACTCGAAGCGAAACCCGACCGCCTGCTCGGAGGCGAACGTGGCGCCGCACACATACACGACCGCGGGCGCCGTCCCCGGCGACACGCCGGGCGGACATTGACGCCACGCGAACAGAGTCGCCTCGCCTGCCGTTCCGCTCACTTGAAAATGCTGCGCTGGCAGCTCGATCGCGGTCAACGTGGGTTGCATCGCCACCAAGTGTCGGCGAGATCGTGTCGGCATGCACCGAAACGTGCCCGGGTAGGATCGAAGACCGACTCGCATGCCAGCCGCAATCGACATCTCAAGTACTGCGGGACTGCTCGCAGACCCCTCGCGCGCCACGATGTTGCAAGCGCTGATGGACCGTCGCGCCCGCACGACCGGCGAGCTCGCGCGCCTGTCGAAGATCGCGCCCTCGACCGCGAGCGAACACCTCAGTCGCCTGGCCGACGGGCGACTCGTCGTCGTCCAGGCGCAGGGACGACACCGCTATTGGAGCCTCGCCGGCCCCGAGGTCGCCACCCTGCTGGAGACGATAATGGCGCTGACACCCAAGCCGCGGGCGCCGATGTCACCGCGTGTGAGCTTCGAGCTGGGCTTCGTCCGCACCTGCTACGACCACCTCGCCGGGACCCTCGCAACCACGTTGTACGACCAGCTCCAAGCAAACGGCACCCTGACAGTGACCGCCGAGCGGATCGAGCTCACCACCGCCGGCGCGGACCGTCTGCAAGCACTGGGCATCGAACCCGAGGGACTGCAACACGGACGTCGCCCACTCGCTCGACCATGCCTCGACTGGACCGAGCGACGCGACCATCTCGCCGGCGCGCTCGGCGCCGCGCTGCTGAGCACGTTCCGCGAGCGCAAGTGGATCGCACCCCGCCGCGAACCCCGAGCCCTACGCGTAACCGCGACCGGCCAACGAGAGCTCGCCGCGCACTTCGGGATCGACACAGCAAACCTCAGCCACAAGACACACAAGCTCTAGCGAACCACCCAACACCACGCCAGCGATAAAAGCAAGCCAAGCTCCAACCCGTCGTGGTCGGGTCCGGGCCGAGTCGGCCCCGACCCCTCGACCAATGGTGAAACCCGACTCAAACCAAGCCCAGGCAGGAAGCGGTGCAGTCGCCCCCACAAAGCCCGCCCAGCGCGTTGCAGACCACACGCGAGATACGGTTAGGTGGTGGACGGCCTGGGCGAATAGCCAAGTTCGTGCGTACGTGAAACGGAGCTTCGCCCTCGAGCTTGTGAACTCTTGGCGCTCGTTTGTGCGCATCCATGTCATTTCTTCTTCTTGCGTTTGACCTTCTTCTTGGCCTTGTGCTTCGCGCAACCCGTAACGCCGATCGGCGTGGACTGCTTGATCGTCGCGCCGTTCTGCGCGGTGAATGCTGTCGGCATCTTCAGCGTGCTCTTGCACAGGTTCCCGTTCGCCGCGAGCGCCGAGTACTTGCCTTGGGGCAATGTCAGTTCGAAGCTGCCGACTGGGGCGTCGGGAACCGTGTGGAACGTCCTCGAGGTGATCCCGGCTTTGCTGATGAACGTTTCGCCGTGCAGGTCCAGCGTGACGCCGTAGCCTTGGAGAACGATCACGAGTTCGGGGAACTTCGCGCCACCGTAGGAGACGAAGTACGCGGGTCCTTCCAATGGCACCGGTATCAACGGTGTGATCGCCTTCCCGTGACCCACGATCGACGCCGCCCCACAACCAGCAGGATTAGCTTCAAACGTTTTCTCCGGACACGCCTTTTGTAGTGTCGTCAACCTTGACGGCAACTGCTTCGGCAAATCAACCTTTACGCTCTTTATGTTCGCCTGGGACCCGAATGGCGCTTTCGGATAGGTGAGCTTGACGCTCAGGCTCGCCCCGTTCGCCCTGGAGGTTTTCCCAGACGTCGAGACTTTGAGCCCAGGTTTGAAGCCCAATACCGCACAGTTCGTTACCTGGAACGGCACGCCGAGCGTATCGGAGGCCCCTTCGCTTGAATGGATCGTCCCTGTGACTTCCATCTTGTCGCAGTTAGTCGGGTTGAACTGGAAGTCCCCGCGGGTAGTGATCGCGTTGACGTGCTGGATTTCCAACGGGATCCCTTCTATACTCGTCGGGATCGCATCGGGCGAACCGGGAGGGTCGCTTGTGATCGTGATCGCAGCCGTTATCGGGTCGACTTCGATCTTCCCGCGGACGATCACACAATCGCAGGGATCCTCACCCGCAGGGTTCGCGCTGTTGCGCTTCAAGTCGAACGGTCCCGCCTTCGCGGGCACCTCGAACGTGATCCCGAACGGCGCGCAACCAGCGCTCCCGACGGTGCACCCACCACTGCCGTTATACGGGCCGGTGAGATAGAACTTGCCGCCCGAGACACTGAACGGGTCGCCGCCTACCCCTACCGAGATCGTCGTTTCGCCGATGAGACTGTTCGGGGGGCACTCCCCCAGGTTCGCTTGGGGTTCGCGGCACAATTCGATATTGGAGAGGATGCCCGAGAGGCCCGGCGGCAAGTGCGCTTCCACAGACTGCAGGTTCTGTTCGCCGTCTTTACGGCTCATCGTCAACGTCAACGGCGAGAACGCACCCGCATTGACATTCGTTGCGCCACCAGTCAACGACGGATGAAACGGCAGGCTCGCCCCAGGACACGGGCTCCCATTCGGACCTGAGGCGATCTGAAACGACGAGCTCGTTTCGACGGGTCCGTTGCCGTCCCACGGCACAAACGACGCCGTAGTCGTATACGTACCGCAACGCGACGGAGTGCTCAACGGCGCCCGTTCCCCACCGAAGAAGTGCAGTTCGAGTTCTTCAAACGGCAGGTCCGGAGTGTTCTTGAACGTCGTTACGATCTGCCCCGTAGCGGTCAAATGGACTTCGCCCGTGAGCTTGACGAGGCTCCCCGAAACGGGGTCTTCGACGACTAGGTACATCGCAATGAGGCTCCCGAACGGGTTCGTGTTCTGCGCCGCCAAATACACCGCGCCTTCAAGCGGGTTTTCCAACAGTGGCGTCTTGATCTTCACCGTCCCGATCTTCGACCCGTTCGGACAGAAATTGGAGCCGGGCTGCAACAGTTCGGGCAGTTCCGGCGTGAACGTCGCCGTCCTCACACCCGGTTCATATTCAGAGTTGAATTCGTTGAAGCCCGTGAAGCCGGCCAACCCCTCGGAGCACGCTTCCAGCCCATTCGCGCCCGACGGGTTGATCGCGACGCCTTCGGGCAGCGTCACCGTCGTGTCCCTCAACGCCGACTCAGCCAAGCCTTCAGGGTTCAACGCCCCTTTCTGAGAAACGTGCACGCCGACCGTCAAGCCCGTCGCGGTACTCGCATCGGGGACGTCGGGTTTGACTTCGATCGTCGGCGGGAACTTCAGCTTCGAGCAACCCGTCAGCGACACCGGCGTGCCGGCCGAGTTGCGCGTGATGCTCGTCACTTCTTCGGTCCACCGGCCCGGTTCTTCCCACGAGTCGACCGCCATCGTCGAGCGCAAGGGACCGTGGCAGCCGGTCGGCATCGTCAGGAACGGCTTGCCGTCCACGACGCCGTCGATCTGCAGGTTGCTCTTGAGGACGGGTGCCGAGGTCGGCGCACCCGTCACCGTCGCCTGCACGGGGTAGTCTCCGCCGGCGAGCACGCCGTTGTTGATATACAACAGGGGTTCAAAGAATTCGACGCCGAGCTGCAAAGCCACGCCGCGTACAGGCATCATGGCGTTGACTTCTGCCTTGTGTTCCGCTTGACGAGGCTGTGCTGCTGACCAGTTCAGGTGCAGTACGCCAACTTCCGATCCGGGTGGGCATCCGAGCTTCGCACCGGTCAGCGGATTCCTCCCTTTACGCAGCTCTTCTCCGGTGCACTTCTGGGAGGGCGCATTGGGGTCACCGACGAAACCGGGGGGCAGATCGACCTTGACATCCCGCAAGATGCCGTCGGGCAGGCGAATGTACGGTGAATCGGCGTTCGATTCGAGGCGCTTGAAGTGCGAGTCCAGTTCGAAGAAGTCGACGAACTGGTACGGGTGCGAACCCGCCTGCGTATCGGGAGTGCCGTCTTCATTCATGAAACTGACCTTAAAGCTCTTTATGCCGAAACCGACGCCCTGCGTCGCGAGCATACCGCTGCCCTCCCCCCCACCATTGGCATTGGTCGCGACGAGACGGAAATGGTAGAGTTCGCCAGTCTGGAGGCCTTCGAGCTGCGCGGAGACC
The DNA here is from genome assembly GCA_963715535.1 of uncultured Solirubrobacterales bacterium. Taxonomy (GTDB): domain Bacteria; phylum Actinomycetota; class Thermoleophilia; order Solirubrobacterales; family Solirubrobacteraceae; genus Palsa-744. The sequence continues at coordinate 1,703,021 of OY970251.1, forward strand.
GCCACCAGACCGCTTCCCGCTCCGATTTCGACCGGAGTCTGCTTGCAGGGCACGCTGTGGTCGTAGGGGCCGTTGCCGAATTCGTCGGTTACGCCGTATTCAAACTTGCATTCACTGACGGCGGCACCACGCGGATCGACCGTGCCGCTCAGGCTCGCGGCTTCCTTGCTCACGTCCGTCGGTTCGCCGGCTGTCACGGCCGGAGCGTCGCTGCCGAAGACGTAAACCTTGCCGTTGGCCGGGTTTGAGACGTAGATCTCCCCGCTCGCGCCGTTCACGGCGATCCCGCCCTCGCTCGAGGAGCTCGAGAGCTGCAGCGAGCCAAAACGCGCGACGAGCGTGCCAGCGGCTACCAGTTTTGCCTGCTGGCCGACGCTGTTGCGGTTCATAGCGCCCGTGTCCCACTCGGCCACGGAGGACTGATCGTCCGCGTAGAGGTGGCCAGTCGCGGGATCGACAGCCACCGCGACATCGCCCGCTTCACTGTCCACACGGCCAAGCCCGGAGAGGCGCTGCCCGAACTTGAGCGTACACGAGCACGACGGTTCATAGACCGGGTAATCGTCGCCCGTGGCAGAGACAGCGAAGCCGTGGGCTCGGGGGTCGCCGCTACCGGGCACGCCCTCGCCTTCAGTATCGCCCTCTTCATTCGCCAATCCCTGGCTAGCGATGAGTTGATTCACGGCCGCGCCGTCGAATTCGTCGATCAGCCGTCCGTACAGGTCAACGTGCAGGGTGCCGCTCCCATCGACACCCAGACCCAGCAGTTCGTCGTCGGTCGAGCCGGTGGATGGTGGGAAGCCGCCGATCTGGCTCAGGTAGGTGCCTTCGGGACTGAACTTGTCGATCGCGCCGTGACCCGCATCCATCACATACAAATCGCCGGCGGAAGGATCGAATTCTTCACAGGCTTTGCCGGGGAGCGCCGGGGTGCGCTGTACACAAGCGTTATCGACCGCGATCGCCGCGGGGCTGCCATACAGCGAGGGGAATGAGAACGATTCGGCGGGTTTGCCCGATTGTGCGGGGATGCCCGTGAGCGCATTAGTCCCAATACCGGGGCCTGCGGTGAAGTTGACGGGGTTGCCGCTCGCATCGAACTTGTAGATCGTTTGCGTCCCTATATCCGCGACGTACACATCACCTGTCGATTCTTCAACCGCGATGGCGTTGGGGTTCGAGAAGGAGCCGAATTCACCAACCAGCGGGTGCGCTTCGCCGGACGCGAGCGCCGGGGAAGCACCGGCGGCCATAATCGCGAGCGACGCACCCAGAAGGGCACAAGCGAACAGCGCCGGGACGAGCTTTTGGAGAGCTTTGAAGGTGGTCATTACTTTGCCCTCCGGTCGTTGCTGGATCGCTTGGTTGTGGACTTCTTCGCTGCCCCGTATTTTTTATGCGCGGTCTCCTCGCACTTCGCCCGCTTGGATTTGGACTTGTCCTTCTTGCATGCTTTGAGCGCATCCTTGAGCTTCTGCGCACGGGTCAGCTCCCTTGGTTTGACCGCGGACGCAGGCGCAGGCGGCGTAAGGTTCCCCACACCGGAGAACGTCGCGCTCGACGGCGCCCCGTAAATCGACGGTTGCGGCGATGGCGCTTCACGACACGCTTCGGCCGTGGTGCACAGCGGCGGCGAGGACGCAGACGGGAAGCCCCCGCCCACACGCGCGTCATAGATGACGACCTGTCCTTCCTGGTTGTCCTGCGCCACCAGCGCCTGGCTCGAGCGGAAGAACACGTCATCGCCGCTTTCGCTCGCGTCCTCCAGGATCGATTCGGAGGAGCTCGTGCCGCTCGAGATCAGAGACGGCTGACCGTTCTCATACTCGTAGACATCGACCTGACCGTTCGTATCGGACGGCACCAGCGCTTCGTACGTTTCGAAGAACACCTGGCCGGCATCCGTGAGCAGGTGCCGACCCGAGCGCGCAGCCGCGCCACCCGCTTCGACCGGAGATTCACCCGTGGGGCTGCACGAGGCACAAACGAGCTGTCCCGAGGCGGCGCTGTACAGGAAGAGCTCGCCGGCGAGTTCCTTGTTCGGCTTGACGTTGTCATAACCGGTCAGGCTCTTGCGCGAGCCGAATGCGTACCACGTGCCATCCGGCGAGATCTCTCCATCGCCCTCTTCAGATTCAGGAGTGAACGTCGCGATGAACGTGGTCGTGCCGTCCCGATCAAGGTACAGATTATTTTCGCCGCGCTTCGCTTCTTCGACTACCTTTTTGCCTTCGGCGTCCGTGTATTCCCGCTTGTTTGCAGCCAGCACACCCTCAGCGGTGAAGTACACATCGGAGCTGTCTTTGCTACCGAGCGGCGTGACCGTGAGCACGTCGGCGTGTTCGCCCGCCGCAGCGACCGTGAGGTCGGTCAATTCGCATTTGCTCGCGCCTTTAGGCAGCGCACATTCGTACAAGTCAGGTTCCCCCGCAGCCGCGGTCGAGCCGGGGGTGAGCTTGCTTTCGTCGAGGAAGAAGACCTTCGACCCGTCGGAGGTCGCAGCCTTGAAGGAGCCGCCACCGCTGGGACCTGACACACCCTGTTTTTCGTCGATCTGGACGGTGCGCTGCCCGTCGATGCGGTCGTACAGGGCGCCGCCGTAGGTGAAGAGGACGTGCGAGCCGTCGCTGGAGACCACATCTTCGTGTTCTGCGGCAAGCGATCCGGGGACCGCAGTGCCATCCGGCAGCACGCTCACCAGTCGCAGTGCGCCTTCGTCCCATTCATACAGGTTTTCTACGCCGTACCGCGCGCCTTTGGCCAGCGGCGAGGTCTCAGTGAAGATCACATGGCTGAGGTCCGCGGAGGCGGCCTTGAAGTGCGTGTCGGCCGGCGTCACGCCCGGCGGCGTGACGTTGACAAGCTGGTAGGTGCCGGTCGCGTTGTCGCGCACAAGCAGGTTTTCGTGACCCACCGGTTCGCCGCTTACGACCCGATGGCCTTCCGGGTTGCACGATTCCGAGTCTTCATGTTGGTTGTTGGTCACGGAAGCGCTTGACCCTCCACCAGTTTCGATCACGTCCTTGGTGAGCTGTTCGGAGTACGCGTACACGGCTTTGTAGTTCTGACAGATCAGCCCGTCATAGGATTCGATCGGCATGATGTCTTCCGCGAGCCAGCCGGACGGGGCGCGCGTCGTCACGTAGTAGTAGCCGCCGGTGGGCGCCCCCGGATACGGCTCCTGGGTTATGAGCGTGAGCGCTTCGCCATCCGCGGCGGCCATGCTCGAGTACTCAAATTGTGCTTCATCGAAATCGGACGAGCTCTTGACCGGCGGCGTCACGAGCTCGTAGGCGCGGCAGTCGGGCAGGCTCGCAGACAAGCCGCCGCGCAACTGTTCGTTCGGGCATGCCGCCTCGGCAGCCGTCGCGGTCGTGAACGTCTGTTCGGGCCCATAGACCGTGCCGAGTTCGTTAGTCGCGACCACACGGTAGTGGTAGATCGTGCCCGCCGCAAGGCCGCTCGCGGACGCCCACACCGCGTGCGCCTGCACGCCTTCCTCAACGCTTCCTTCCGGGAAGGGCGTCGAGCTGCCGTAGGCGGCGGTCGTACCGTATTCGAAGCGATAGGAGGTACGGATGCCGCCCGGGTTCACGAGCGCTCCGAGCTTCGCTTCGGAGACACCGATTTCGGCGGTGAGCTCCCTGTCAACCACAGGCGCGGTGGGGGACCCGAACACCCAGACGGTGTGTTTCTCCGTGTCGCTCACGTATACACGCCCGCTCGCTTCATTCACCGCGACCATGCTGAACAGGCTGTTGATTGCCGTTGTATCATATTGGTTACCGAAAGAGCCGGCGCCGATGTCGGCGAGCTGCCTGCCTTCCGAGCTGTACTCGATTAGATGGACACACGAAGAGCCCAGTGCGCCGCACGGGTCCGCGTTGTTGGCGACGAGCGCGAATACGTCCCCATGTCCGTCCAGTGCCACGGACAACACGCCTTCGCTCTCGATTTCCACAGGCTTGCCGTTCACTTCTACAAGCGCACCGCTGGAATCGAGCTCCACGATCCGGTTATTGGCGGAATCGGCCACCCACAGATTGCCGGACGAGTCGATCGCCACGCCGGTCGGTTCCTTAAGCGCACCGGCGCCAGAACCCGTGAACGACTTGAGCAGCGTCCCGGCTTCGCTGTACTCCAGGATGTCGTTTTCGCCGGCCACATAGACATTGCCCGAGGAGTCAGTCGCGATCGGCAGGATCGAGTAAAAGCCGCCAACGTTACGATCCGATGCCACTGAGAACGACCTGATGAGTTTGCCCGTGCTCGGTTCATAGACGGCGATCCCTGGTGCGAACGTTTCGAAGCTGAGCGCTTCGAGAACGTAAAGGTTGCCGTTGACGGGATTCACGGCCGTTCCCGCGAAGGGCCATCCTTCGTTTTCTCCTTCGCCGAACGACTTGCCAAAGGTCGAGAGGCGCTTGCCTTCGGCATCAAGCTTTTCGATATGGCCGTAGCTCTTCCGGAATGTTTCATGCGTCAGCTTTAGTTCTTCTACGTCGAAAAAGCCAGCCGTGAAAATATCGCCGCTGGCCTGATCGACCGCGACACCGGGACCTTCAGACACGAACGAGCCATAGGGGACTAGCTTGGGAGCTTCGGCTTGGGCGGCAGCGGCGGAGAACGCGCCCTGAAGGGAACAGACAAGCAGGATGGCAACGCCTAGTGCGAGCACGGTAAATGTACGGCGGGGCATGCGTTCTCTCTCAGCGCTAGGCCTGCCGACGATCACGCCATGCAGCCACACCCGACTCCTCGATACCGGCCGATAAACGCTCACGTTCACATCCCCTCCTCAAAAAGACCCGGACAACAAGACCTGACTTTCTTCGTCTTCGCCCATCGCCAGTCGCGGCGAGAGGAAGACTGTTTTGCTGCCGTCATTGAGGCTGCTGTGAAAAACCCAACGGCATTAACTCTTTTCTTCGCTTGCCGATATGACATAAGCTTTATGGCGTTTACCGGACCGCCGGCGAGGATGCGTGCGCTGTGGCTCATCGCTCGTGGCTTTCCGGCCGGCCGCCTTCGGTGTGGGAGCGAATCGTTGCGACGACCTGGCGCCCATTTGCAGCGAGCGTCCAGGCGTTCGGTGCGCCTTGGCCGGGGCCGAGACCGGTGTTGGAGACCATCCCGATGCGCTCAAGGCGTGCGAGCAGCTTTGAGATCTGGCCCTGGTCTTTGATCTCCGCCGTGTCGCCCACGACACGGTTTGAAGCGCCGGGGTGCTCGGCTACCGCCATCAGTACCCTGACTGTCCTGTAGGTGAGGCGCATCCCCGCGTCTTTGAAAGGATCGGAGAGCAACGCGCTCTCCTGGCGGTGAACCGTGGAGGAGGCAGCAACCGCGGGACGCTCAAGCTCGCGTCGTGCGGCGGCGCTGCCGAGATACGGTAGGACGATCATGCTCATCAGCGGGTTCGCCAGCTCTACCAGCGGAGCGTGGTCGGCTTCACCCAAACGCGAGTGCAGGACAGACAGGACACCCCCGACGACACCCTCACCGGTAAGCGGCGGAAGGGCTGAGCCGGTCTTGGCCTGGTTGTGTCCCTGATCGATCGCGGCTGTGACCAGCACGATCAGCTCGTTGCGCCGCGCAAGCGTCCTTGGACCGCCGGCGAACGACTCACACACAAGCAACCGGCCGATCAAAGGCTCATCGTCAAGGAAGCCGAGGAACGCGACCAGCGCTGCCCTGATCCGATCGCGCCACTTCTCCTGTGAACGGTATGCGGGCAGCACGCGCTCGGAGGCGTAGGAGACAGCCTCCTCGAACGCTGCGAGGAAACAGTCCTCGCGATCTGTGAAAGCCTCATAGAACGTTCGGCGTGAGACACCTGAGCGCTCGACGACGTGCGCGACAGTCACGTTGCTCGCCCCCCGGTCTGTGGCGACGTCGAACATCGCGCCGATGATCCGTGCGCGCTGAAGATCGGTGAGCTGGGTGCGCACCAGAGCATTGCGCCGTGAGCTCGCGCGAGCGCTCGAATCGCGAGCAGGGCGTCGTGCGCGCTCATGAGAGGCCACGGTCACGATCGCCCCCTCACGTGCACGCTCCAATACGCGCACGTCTGACCAAGCCGGACTGCCGGTCCAACTCTCCGCGGGACAGACCCGCGGCACTGCCGTCTAGCGCAAGAGCGCCAGCCCGGCCGAGAGAGAGAGAGAGAGAGAGAGACGCGTCAGCGACGCTGACGCGTCCTATTACGGACCCATCAACGGTACACGGACTCTCCAACACGTTATTCCCCAAAGAAACCACGCGAACAACAACTCCCTCTCAATTGCGACCCGGTCCCTCTCCCAAGGTCCCCGTCGAATCCGGATGAGAATCGACCACGAAGACCAACCCCATACCTGACCTTATGTTCACCCGCAGTCCACTACGGATCCGGGCTTAGCCTCTTTATACAGTCCTGTGCCGGACTTGTCAAGTGGGTAGAGCAAAGAAATCCAAGAAGAACGAGCGCGAGACACTACGCGAGGCACACTTCGCTATACGATCCCGAAACCGAGCTCGTTGTCCTGGTCGGGCACGATGTCCTGCTCACGTCAAGGGATTGTTCGGGATCGGGGTTCTCTGAGAGGTTGTCTCGTCACGGCTCGATGCGCTTCACCGTCTGCACGCGATCGATTGAGCGGTCGAAAGAGACGATCTCCTCGACGCCGGTTGACGTCGCCGGCCCGCTCGCGCGATTGAGCCGGCGCGAGTACTTCACCGCCGATGGCGACCTCGTGTTCGCGGGCGTGGTCGGTGGGCACCTCGACTCAAACCAGGTGCGGACCGTCTACCACAAGACCCTCAAAGACGCCGGTCTGCGTCGCCTGCGCTTCCACGACCTGCGCCACACCTTCGGCATGCGCGCCGTGGAGAAGGCCGAGTCGATCCTTGAGCTGAAGGAGTGGATGGACCACGCGAACGTGCAGACCACGATGCGCTACCTGCACTACAAGTCAAAGGCCGACGCCGCCCGGCGCCTGCAGGAGCAGCTCACGCGCGAGCTCGATCTCGAACGTGTCGGCGGCCGCCCACGAGCGCGACGCCGGAGATCCGTCCAGCCGCCACGATGGCGTCGGTAGAATGGCGCTCATGACCACCAAGGAACGCCTGCATAAGCTTGTGGACGAGCTTTCTGAGAAAGAGCTCGACGCGACCCTGGAGTTCGTTGCCTCGCACGGTCCTCATGAAGGCAGCGAGACACCCGTGGAGATGCTGCCACTGCCGCATGCATGGCAACGCCTGCCCTCGGGACGTCCGGCGCCGAACTGGGTGGCCGGGCTGGATGACGTGCGCCGCGGACACTGATGCTCGTCATCGACGCGAACGTCGCCGTCGCGGCGTGCGCCGATGAACACGGGTTCGCGGAGCTCGGAGAGGAGCTGTCGGCTCCACCGTTGATGTGGTCCGAGGCCCGTTCAAACCTCCATCTGGAGTTGTTCAAGGGCGCGATCACCGCCGAAGACGCGGCCATCATGCATAAACGACTGGAGGACTGCCCAGTCCAGCGCAGCGACCCGCCCGAACTGGGCCAGCGAGCCTGGGAGCTCGCCGAGCAGTTCGGTTGGGGACGCACCTACGACGCCGAGTATGTGGCGCTAGCTCAATCCTCGTCGCGAAGGCTCATCCGTTCTCGCCGGCCGCCTCTGTCCCGAGCATTTTGTGCACGGCGTGGCCTTGTTCTGTGAGGGTCCAGGCGTTGGGGGCGCCGAGGCCGGGGCCGAGGCCCGTGTTGGCGACGAGGTCGAGCTTTTCGAGGCGTGTGAGGAGCTTTGAGATCTGGCCTTGGTCGAGGATGCCGGCGTGCGCGCCGATCGTGCGGTTGGAGGCGCCGGGATGCTCGCCGATCGTCAGGAGCACGCGGACCGTCCTGTAGGTCAGGCGCATGTCCAGCTCTCTCAACGGATTGCTCGCACCGCTTGCCACCACTGGACGCTCGAGCTGGGGCACGGGTCGCGAGAGCTCGCGTCGCGCGGCCGCGGAGCCCTGGTAGGGCAGCACGATCATGCTCATCAGCGGGTTGAGCAGCTCGAGGTAGGACTCCGGACCTTCTTCGATGAGGCGCCCGTGTAGGACCGAGAGCACCCCTCCGGCAACGCCCTCCGCCGTCAGCCGCGTCACCTCGGAGCCCGCCTTGGCTTCACGGCGCCCCTCATCGACGGCGTCTATGACACGGGTGAGCACACGCCTGCGGCGCCGCAACGCCTCGCGTCCCGCTCCAAGACTCTCGACGATCACGAGCTGGCCCGTGGCGGGATCGTTGTCAAGGAACGAGAGCAGCTCGACCAATGACGCCCTGATCCGCTCCCGCCACCCCCCAGGCTGCTCATACGCGGGAAGGACCCGAGCCGCGATCCGTCCAAGACCCTCCTCCAAGCCTGCGCGAAAGCAATCCTCACGATCGGAGAACAGCTCGTAGAACGTGCGACGCGAGACACCCGCACGCTCAACGATATGCCCAACAGTCACATTCGCGACACCGTACTCAGCACAGACCTGGACGAGCCCGGTCAGTATCCGCGCGCGCTGGATCTCAGCTACATGTCCTCTCCCTAGAGCGCTCTCATCCTGCTCGTGCCCATTGGACGCCGCCGGTTTCGACGGCGCCTTTGCCTTGCCGGCCATCTCTCATTTCTTCTTTCCGTGCGTTTTCCCCTTGTGATGCTTGCTTGACTTCTTGCCCTTCTTCTTCACCTTCGGACAACCGGTCACACCGATCTTTGTGCTCTGGTGGATTTCCACCCCATTCTGCGCTGTGAACGCCGTCGGCATCGCCAGCTTGCTCTTGCAGAGGTTGCCGTTGGCCGCGAGCGCGGAGTATTTGCCTTGCGGCAGATTCAGTTCGAAACTACCGACGGGAGCGTCGGGGATCGTGTGGAACGTGCTCTAGGTGATTCCGGCTTTGCTGATGAACGTTTCCCCGTGCAGGTCGAGCGTCACGCCATAACCCTGTAGTACGACTACGAGTTCGGGGAACTTCGCGCCACCATAGGACACGAAGTACGCCGGACCCGTCAAAGGCACCGGGATCAACGGCGTGATCGCGGTCGCATGCCCCACGATCGAAGCCGTCGAGCAACCGGCGGGATTAGCTTCGAATGTTTTCGCCGGACACGCCTTCTGCAGCGTCGTCAACCTCGACGGCAACTGCTTGGGCAGATCGACCTTGACGCTCCTGATGTTCGCCTGCGACCCGAACGGTGCTTTGGGATACGTCAACTTCACGCTCAGGCTCGCACCGTTCGCGCGTGAAGTTTTCCCTGACGCGGAGACCGCCAGTTTGGGAGCGAACTTCAACACCGCACAGTTGGTGACCTGGAACGGCACGTCAATAGTGTCTATCGAGTTTTCGCTTGAATGGATCGTGCCGGTGACCTGCATCTTGTTGCAGTTCGTCGGGTTGAACTGGAAGTCCCCACGCGTCGTGATCGCGTTCACATGCTGGATTTCCAAAGGTATCCCTTCGATGCTCGTCGGGATCGCATCGGGAGTACCCGGCGGGTTGCTCGTAATCGTGATCGCCGCGGTTATCGGATTGACTTCGATCTTCCCCCGCACGAGGACACAGTCGCAGGGGTCCTCGCCGGCGGGATTGGCGGTGTTGCGCTTTAGATCGAACGGTCCGGCCTTCGCGGGAACCTCGAAGGTGATCCCGAACGGTGCGCACCCAGGTTGCCCCACGGTGCAAGGGCCACTGCCGTTATAGGGACCGGTCAGATAGAACTTGCCGCCGGAGACCGTGTACGGTTGATTGCCGACACCGACGCTTATCGTCGTTTCGCCGATCAAACTGTTCGGAGGACACTCACCGAGGTTGGCCTGCGGTTCTCCGCACAGTTCGATGTTCGAGAGGATCCCCAACAGTCCCGGCGGCAAATGTGCTTCCACCGACTGCAAGTTCTGTTCGCCATCCTTACGAGTCATCGTCAGCGTAAACGGACTGAACGCACCCGCATTCACATTCGTCGCGCCGCCCGCCAACGACGGGTTGAACGGCAGGCTCGCGCCCGGGCACGGACCACCGCCCGGACCGTGTTCGATATTGAACGACGATTCCGCTAGAACAGGGCCATTGCCGTCCCACGGTATGAACGTCGCCGTCGTCGTGTACGTCCCGCACCGCGTCGGAGTCGCGAGCGGTGCGCGTTCCCCACCGAAGAAGTGCAGTTCGAGGCTTTCAAACGGCACGTCTGGAGTGTTCTTGAACGTCGTGACGATCTGCCCCGTAGCCGGGTTCAACGACACTTCGCCCGCGAGCTTGATCAAACTCCCCGAATAAGGATCTTCCGCGACTATATACATCGCGACGAGACTCCCGAACGGATTGCTGTTCTGCGCCGCCAGGTACACAGAGCCTTCCACTTCGTGTTCGAGCAGCGGCGTCTTGATTTTCACGGTCCCGACCTTCGACCCGTTCGGGCAGAAGTTCACGCCCGGATCCTCAGGGCTCGCCAGTTCCGGCGTGAACGTGCTCCAGTTCACACCCGGTTCGTATTCGGCGTTCAGTTCTTCCTGGCCCTTATAGCCGATCTGATCGCCGGGACTGCCGAGCGCGCCTTCCGCCAACGCGCCCGCATCGGACGAACACGCTTCGAGGCCTTCGGAACCCGCCGGGTTGATCGCGACCCCTACGGGCAGCGCCACCGTCGTGTCCCTGAGCGAGGACTCCGCCAGACCGTTGGGGTTGAACGCGGCGTTCTGTGGCACATGGACGTTCACCGTCAGCCCAGAGGAGGCGCTCGCGTCCGTCGTATCGGGAGAGACCGATATTTCCGGCGGGAACTTGAGCTTCGAGCAACCCGTCAACGAGACGGGCGTGCCCGCGGAGTTGTGCGTGACCGTGCTCTTCTTCGCCCACCGGCCCGGTTCTTCCCACGAGTCGGCCGCAATCGTCGAGCCCAGCGGGCCGTGGCAGCCCGTCGGCATCGTCAGGAACGGTTTGCCGCTGCCCGATCCCCTTTCGTATTTGCCCTCTCCTTTAGTGGTTTCTTGGCACCCGGCTTCGTATCCACCGCTTCCCGTCGGCACTTCCGAGCAGGGGAAAAGAACACCGTAGAGCACCGCCCTGCTCCTGAGGACGGGTGCCGTCACCGGCGCTTCCGTCACCGTCGCCTGCACGGGATAGTCTCCGCCGGCGGCCACCCCGTTGTTGATATACAGGAGGGGCAGCAAGAAATTGGTGCCGATCTGCAAAGCCACGCCGCGCGGGGGCACCATGTTGAAGAAGGTGGAGTTGAGCCTCGGTTGACGAACCGAGTTTTCTGACCAGGTCAGGAACAGATGGCCCACGGCCGATTCGGTCGGACAGAAGTTCTCAGTCCCATTCCCACGCAGCTCCTGTCCGGTGCACTTCTGGGGGGTCGCATTGGGGTCGCCGACGAGGCCGGGGGGCAGGTCGATCGTGACATCCCGCAAGACGCCGTCGGGCAGGCGAATGTACGGTGAATCGACGTTTGATTCTTGGCGCTTGAAGTGCGAGTTCAGTTCGAAGAAGTCGACGACCTGGTAGGGGTGCGAGCCCGCCTGAGTGTCGGGCGTGCCGTTTGCGTTCAGGAAGCTGATTTCATAGTTCTTGATGCCGAAGCCGACGCCCTGCGTCGCGAGCATACCGCTGCCCTCCCCCACACCGTTGGCGTTGGTCGCGACGAGACGGAAATGGTAGAGTTCGCCGGCCTGGAGGCCTTCCAGCTGTGCCGAGACCGTCACAGGACTGCTTCCCGCTCCTATCTCGCCCGGCGTCTGCTTGCAGGGCACACTGTGGTTGTAGGGACCGTTGCCGAATTCGTCGGTGAGGCCGTATTCGAACTTGCATTCGCCGATGGCGTCGCCGCGCGGATCGACCGTGCCGCTCAGGCTCGCGGCTTGCATGGTCACGTCCGTCGGTTCGCCGGCTGTCACGGCCGGGGCGTCGCTACCGAAGACGTAGACCTTGCCGTTTGCGGGGTTGGAGACGTACACGTCCCCTGTCGCGCCGTCGACGGCGATCCCGCCCTCGCCTGAGGTCCCCGAAAGTTCGAGCGAGCCGAAGCGCGCGACGAGCGTGCCAACGCTGCTGCCTTCGCTGCCCTGGTTGCTGTTGCGGTTCATCGCACCCGTGTCCCACTCGGCCACGGAGGACTGATCGTCTGCGTAAAGGTGACCGGTCGCGGGGTCGACTGCCACCGCGACATCGCCCGCTTCGCCGCTGTCCACGCGGCCAAGATTAGAGAGGTGTTGCCCGAACTTGACCGTACACGAGCACGACGGTTCGTAGATCGGGTAGTCATCGCCCGTGGCCGAGACAGCGAAGCCGTGAGCCAGGTGTTCGTTGGGAATGCCCGCACTGCCATCGATCTCCGCATACAAAACCTGGTGAGCGATGAGATGATTCACTGTCGCACCGTCGAATTCGTCGATCAGCAGCAGCTCGCCGCCCCCTGCTGTGCTCAGGTCGACGTGCACGGTGCCGCTCCCATCGACGCCCAGCCCCAGTAGTTCGCTTTCGGCGGAGCCGGTGGATGGCGTGAAGCCGCCGATCTGGCTCAGATACCTGCCTTCGGGACTGAACTTGTCGATCGCGCCATGGCCCCCATCCATCACATACAAATCACCGGCGGAAGGATCGAATTCTTCACAGGCCTTGCCGGTGAGCGCCGGCGTGTGCTGTACGCAAGCGTTATCGACCGCGATCGCCGCTGGACTGCCGTACAGCGAAGGGAACGAAAACGATCCACCCGGCGTAGCGACACCGGTCAACGCGTTTGAGCCGAGCGCCGCGAAGTCGAGCGGGTTACCGGACGCGTCGAACTTGTACACCGTGTCCGTGCCGATGTCGGCCACGTACACGTCGCCAGTGGATTCTTCCACCGCGATCCCGTTCGGGTTCGAGAAGGAGCCGAATTCCCCCACCTTTGGGTGCGCTTCGCCGGCAGCAAGCGCCGGGGACACGCCCACTCCCAACGCCACGATCACAGTCACCGCGAGCGATAGTACTGTTGGGATTCTCCTTGAGCGCATCATCGATTACCCCTCCTGTTGGCGTGGGCGGACTTCTTGGCCTTCTTCCCCGGCTTCCTCACACACTTGCCTTTCTTCTTGACAAAACCCCTCTTACACTTCACGGGCTTTGCCTTGGGCTTCGCCTTCGGCTTGGCTTCCGGCGGCGCGAGATTCCCCACACCGGAGAACGTCTGACTCGACGGCTCCCCATAAATCAAGGGCTGCGGCGAAACCGGCGTGCGACACGCATCGGCAGTCGTGCACGCCGGCGGGGAGGCAGGCGCCGGGAAGCCACCCGCGACGCGCGCGTCGTAGATTACGATCTGTCCTTCCTGGTTGTCCTGCGGCACGAGCTGCTGGTTTGACCTGAAGAACACGTCATCGCCGCTTTCGCTCGCGCCCTCCAGGTCCGATTCGACGGAGCTCGTGCCGCTCGAGATCGGGTACACGTGGCCACCCTCGTACTCATAGACGTCGAGCACACCGTTCGTATCGGAGGGCACGAGCGCTTCCCTCGTTTCGAAGAACACCTGACCGGCGTCCGTGAGCAGGTGCCGACTCCGGAAGACTCCGAACTGTTCTCCAGCGGTCCCCGGGACCGACGGCACACCGCCTTCTGCGATCACAGGTTCGCCCGTCGGGTTGCACGAGGCGCAGTCGAGCTGCCCTGTGACGGCGCTGTACAGGAAGAACTCCTCGGCGGACGCGCTGTTCGGCTCGACGTTGTCATAACCCGTCAGGCTCTTTTGCGATTCGAACGTGAGCCACTTGCCGTCGGGCGAAGTCTGCTGGAGGCCGTGCCGCCCGCTGTAGGAGACGCCGGTGGCGATGAACGTCGTCTTTTCGCCATTCCACAGATACAGGTTTTCCTTCCCGACTTCCGCGCCTTCGACGACGGTCTTGCCTTCGCTGTTCGTGAATTCCCTCGTGTTGGACGCCAGCACGCCCTCGGCAACGAAGTAAACATAGGAGCTGTCATGGGAGCCGAGCGGCGTGACGCGCAACACGTCGGCGTGCTCGCCCCCCGAAGCGACCGTGAGGTCGCTCAATTCGCATTTGCTCGCGCCTTTGGGCAGCGTGCACTCGTACAGATCGGGTTCGCCCGCAGCCGCTGTCGAGTCGGTCGTCAGTTTGCTTTCGTCGAGGAAGAAAACCTTCGAACCGTCGGAGGTCGCGGCCGTAAAGGAGCCGCCGCCACTGAGGCCCGACCCATCCTGTTTTTCGTCGATCTGGACGGTGCGCTGCCCGTCGATGCGATCATACAGAGCGCCACCGTAGGTGAAGAGAACGCGCGAACCGTCGCTGGAAAGCACATTTTCGTGTTCGGGCGTACCCGCTTTTACCGCAAGCGATCCGGGGACCGCCGTGCCGTCCGGCAGCACGCTCACCAGCCGCAGCGCGCCTTCGTCCCATTCGTACAGGTTTTCCACGCCGTACTGCGCGCCTGCAGCCAGGGGCGAAGTCTCCGTGAAGAACACGTGACTGAGATCCGTGGAGGAGGCCTGGAAGTGTGTGTCGGCCGGCGTCACACCAGGTGGCGTGACGTTGACAAGCTGGTAAGTACCGGTCGCGTTATCGCGCACCAGCAGGTTTTCGTAGCCCACCGGTTCGCCGCTCACGACCTGACGGCCTTCGGGGTTACACGATTCCGGGTCTTCGGCGTAGTTCTTGGACGCGGTAGCGCGTGACCCTCCGCCAGCTTGTATCACGTCCTTGGTGAGCTGTTCCGAGTGGGCGTACACGAATTGGTATTCCGGGCAGCCCACCCCGTCATAAGATTCGAGCGGCATGATGTCTTCCGCGATCCAGCCGCCTGCGCCACGCGTCGCCACGTATTCTTCTCCGGCGTTGGGCGCGCCCGGCCGCGGTTCCTGGGTGAGTAGCGTGATCGCTTCGCCATCTGCGGCGACCGTGCTCGAGTACGCGTTCTGCGAATCGGCATCGAACTGGGACGCGCTCTTGACCGGCGGCGTCACCAGCTCGTAGGCGCGACAGTCCGGCAACCTCTCAGCGAACCCGCCACGCAGCTGTTCGTTGGGACACGCCGCCTCCTCAGCACTCAGCGTGGTGAAGGTTTGATCGGGACCATAGGCCGTTCCCAGTTCGTTGCTCGCGACCACGCGGTAGTGATAGGTCGTGCCCGCCGCGAGGCTGCTTGCGGCCGCCCACACTGCGTGCGCTTCCAGTCCTTCGCCGACGCTTCCTTCCGGAAAGGGCGTCGAGTTGCCATAGGCGCCGGTAGGACCGTATTCGAAGCGGTAGGTCGTCTGGATGCCGCCGGGGTTCACGAGCGCGCCTAGCTTCACTTCGGAGACGCCGACTTCGGAGGTGAACTCCCTGCCGACCACAGGCGCCACGGGAGGCCCGAAGATCCAGACGGTGTCTTTTTGGCCGTCGGTCACGTATACACGCCCGTTCGCTTCATTCACCGCGACCATGCTGTTCAAGCGCTGCCCCGCCCCGCCTTCAGGCATGCCGAAATGGCCGGCTCCCACATCGGCGAGCTGCCTGCCTTCCGAGCTGTACTCGACAAGATGGACACAGAACGAGCCGATTTCGCCGCACGGGTCCGCGCTGTTTTCGACGAGCGCGAATACGTCCCCATGCCCGTCGAGTGCCACAGACCCCACGCCTTGGCTCTCGATTTCCACGGGCTTGCCGTCCACTTCCACAGGCGCACCGCTGGAATCGAGCTCCACAATCCTGTTGTTGCCAGAGTCCGCCACCCACAGGTTGCCGAACGAGTCGACCGCCACTCCGGTCGGTTCCTTCAGCGCACCGGCGCCGGAGCCCGTGAACGTCTTCAGCAGCGTGCCGCTCTGGCTGTACTCAAGCACCTCGTTTTCCGAAGGATCCGGCACGTACACGTTGCCGGCCGAGTCGGTTGCAATCTGTACGTCTGTGAATATGCCGATGGCATTGCGTGACGTCGGCACTTCAAACGAGGACAGCAACGCGCCCGTGTTGGGGTCGTAGACGAAGATCGTTGCGGGCGTGGCCGGCGTGAGGACGCCTCCTTCTTCGCCGAGCGCGTACACGTCGCCGTTCGTCGGGTTCACCGCAACACCCGAGTAGTACGCGGACCCAAACGGGGACGGCGACGAGAGCAAGTTACCTGAAGGATCGAGCTTGACCACCGTCGAGGGGCCAAAGTTCGCTTCAAAGAGACCCGACACGAACAGGTCTCCAGAGCCTCCTACAGCGACGCCAACCGGGCGCGCCTGGTGCGTGCTGACCGAGCGGTAGAGGATGAGCTTGGGAGGTTCGGCTTGGGCGACGCCCGCACACAGCGCGAACACGGTGACCAAGCCCAGCGCGAGCACGGTGGACGTGCGACCGCGAGCGCGCTCACCCGCACTGCCACGTCCCAGGGCGAACACGCCCCACAGCCCGACCACACTCCTCAACAAAGACCGATAAGCACCCACGTTCACATCCCCTCCTCAAAGAGACCCGGACAACGAAACCTGCCCGAGCCCGGGCAGCGCCCCCCATGCCGGGGGGCAGGCAAGACCGCCGCGGGCACACGACCCACGGCGGTGAGAGAACAAGCAGCTGAAAGCGCGCCTACAGCGCGCGAGCACCCTTGAGGGTGTGAGAAACCAAGCCGGGCCTTCTGCCCGGCAAGACGACGGGACCGACCAGAACTTAGCTGGTGAGCGGCCCGGCCAGAGAGAGAGAGAGAGAGAGAGACGTGTCAGCGACGCTGACACGTCCTATAAAGGACGCTCCAGCGGCACACGGACTCCCGAGCACGTTATCCCCAAAAGAAACCACGCGAAAAACAACTCCCTCTCGTTGCGACCCGGTCCCTCTCCCAAGGTCCCCGTCAAAACTGTTGATGGTCGACCACGCGGACCGACCCAAAACCCGACCTTATGTTCATGCCCTGCACCCCACTTGAGATGCATAGACAATGCCCAACATAGAGGACTCTAGGCATGTTGTCAAGTGGTTGTTCATAAAGATCTGGAGTGCCACTCGATGCCAGGCGTAAAGGGCCCCTGTCGGAGCGATGAACGAAGTGGACTCCTCGACGCGATGCCTTGTCGAGAGCGCATCCGTAGCGCGTCTGAGACGAGTGTGGTGCGCATATGCTTGGCGAGCCGCCGGCCGACGACCGCCGACCGCCGGGCCCACGCGCTCACTTCTTCAGCGGGCAGGGCACCTTCTCGGGTACGGTGACCGTTTCGCCGCTGAGGAATTTCATTTCCATCTTCGCGGGGAAACCGCCCTTCGGGCACTTCTTCGGCTGCGTGAAATACGACACCGTTTTCTTGCCGTGCTTGTAGGCCGCGCCGACCTTGACCGTGAACGACGTCACCGACGCGTCGTTGCCTCCGGGATCGGTTTCGACCAGGGGCACTTCGACCACGACCTCCTGCCCATAGGGCGGGCTCGCGTCGATCCAGTGCGCTTTTTCGAGCACCTGGAAATAGGAGGGCGTGGTGCCTTCCACGAGGAACGTCAGCCCGCCGCCGGGGGCGAAGAACGATTCGATCGACACTTTCTCGGGGACGGGCACGCCGCCGAAGGTGACGACGCCCAAACCGACGCCGATCGGCCCGGCACGCGAGCGCTGCGGACAGCCTTTGCCCCCGTCCGTTTCAAGCACCGTGTCCGCGCAGGTCACGAACCCGGCGGGGGCGATCTCAGACCCAGCCGGCGAGTACAGGTTGATCCCTGTCAACGGCGATGGATAACCACCGTATTCGGTGCCGCTGATCGTGGACTGCACTTCGACCTCGGCTCCGGCGCCGAGAATGTTGCCCGTGCCGGGGAACCCCGGGATCGGGAGCGCTTTGACCTTCAAGGTGACCGCCGGGGCCGCGCTCGCGCCACCCGCCAGAGCAAGCGACGCGAGCGCCACCGAGGCCGTGGCGACGAATCCCCGGCGCATCGGCGAGACTCCCCCGTGGGATCGCGGCAATCCCGCCGTCCTCTGTGACCCAAACCACCGCATAGTCCGTAACATACCATCCGAAACAGAGCAAGTCAAGGCTCCCGCGATGACCGACGAGATCCAACTGACATCGACCTCCTACATCGTGCTCGGACTGCTCTCGATGTTCGTCGGGGAGGCAACCCCGTACGACCTCAAGCGGATGGCGTCGGTCTCGGTGGGACAGTTCTGGACGCTGCCGCACTCCCAGCTCTACTCGGAGCCGGCGCGCCTCGCCCAGGCCGGCTATCTCACCGAGAACCAGGAGCAGGACGGCCGTCGGCGCAAGCTCTACAGCCTCACCGCCACCGGCCGCCAGGCACTCGGGGAGTGGCTGCACGTGTTCACTCCCGAGCCCTACGTGCTACGCGACCCCGCGCTACTGAAGCTGTTCTTCGGCGCCAACGCACACGATCTAGCCGAAGGCCAGCTCGCTACCCACCGCCAGAAGCTCGCCGAATACGAAGCCTACGCCGCGCTCGACCCCGGCACCGGCGCCCGTGGCCCCTGGCAAGCACTCGACCTCGGCATCCGCCACGAGCGCGAGACGATCGCCTTCTGGGAAGAGCAGGCTCAACCAAGCAAGCAGCGCGCCAAACGCAAGCAGTCCTGACATGCCGTGCCGCGGAGGCACGCACGTTGCGCAGGGCACCGAACGGATTGACGTAACTGTCCTGCCATACCTGACCGTTTCCCCGGGTCATCGACTTTAGGATTCCGCGCAAGCTGCCGACATGTGCCTTGCAATGTCCGCCGAGCGCCCAAATGAGGGAAGCCAAGAGACCCGACACCAGGAGGTGCGGGTCCCGAGCCCGCCTTCGATTGCCGTGGAGCAATCCGCGGTGCAATCCGGGGAGGACCTTCGTCGCCTCGGCGAGGCGCTGAAGGCGCGAACGCAGGAGGTGCTCGACCTCACGGTGCAGCGGACCGCCGGACCTGGCCACGACGTCGATGCGCTCGTGCAGGAGAGCTTCGAACGCATCGGCACGAGCTCCACGATCGCGGTGGCCCGCTGGATCTGCGGGGAGGGCATGGAGGTGGCGATCGAGGCCGGCCGTGAGACGTGGGAGATCTTCGGCGAGCTGGCCGCCCATCGCGCGGCGTCGCTCAACGAGGTGACCTGGCGCTGCTTCTGGTGGCGCAACGTGATGGCCGACGTGTTGCAGGAGAGCGCCACGCAACTGGACGTGTCGCCGGAGGCGCGCGCCCAGGCCCTCAACATCCTGCAGCTGAGCCTCGAGTTCAGCTTGCTGCGTATGTGCGAGTGCTTTGAGATCGAGCGCAAGCGAACCGACGAAGAGCTGGCACGCCGCGAGGAGGAGCTTGGGTTCCTGGCGACCCACGACTCGTTGACCGGACTACCCAACCGGACCTTGATCCTCGACCGTGTCGAGCAGATGCTCGCGCGTTCGGCTCGCAACCAGACGCCGGTGGCGGCGCTGTTTGTCGATCTCGACAACTTCAAGAGCATCAACGACACGCTCGGTCACGCGGTCGGCGACGAGCTGCTGCAGGCGGTCGCCGCGCGGCTGGGCGGAGTGATTCGCGACGCCGACGCGCTGGGGCGTCTCGGCGGGGACGAGTTCGTGGTGATCTCAGAAGACCTGACAATGTCGGTGGGCCCCGAGCTGATCGCCGAGCGGCTGCTCGATGCGCTCAAACACCCATTCGATCTCGGTGCGGACAAGGCGACGCGTGTGACCGTCACGGCGAGCATCGGCATCGCGGTGGGAGAGCGGATCTCCGCCGAGGAGCTGTTGCGCGACGCCGACATCGCGATGTACCGGGCGAAGTGGGACGGCAGGAACCGCTATGTCGTGTTCGAGACCGGGATGCAGGACACGATCCAGAAGCGCATGGAACTGGAGATGGATCTGCGCGAAGCGCTCGCGAACGATGAGTTCTTCCTCGCCTACCAGCCCACAATCGACCTGAGGGACATGAGTCCCACCGGCGTGGAGGCCCTGATCCGCTGGAAGCACCCCGTGCGTGGCGTCGTGCAACCCGACGATTTCATCCCGCTGCTGGAGGAGACTGGGCTGATCACCGAGGTCGGCAAGTGGGTGCTCGAGCAGGCGTGCGCACAGGGCGCCTCCTGGCGCGCCGCCGGACATCCGATCGGGATGGCGATCAACGTCTCCGCACGCCAGCTCGACACCGACCAGGTTGTCACCGACATCCAGGAGGCGCTCTCCCACAGCTCCCTGGACCCGGCGGCGCTGACGATCGAGATCACAGAGACCACGCTCATGCGCAACGCCGAGGAGACTGCGCACCGGCTCACGCAGATCAAGCAGTTGGGCGTGCGCATCGCGATCGACGATTTCGGGACCGGGTACTCCTCGCTCGCCCATCTCCAACGCTTCCCTGTCGACGCCTTGAAGATCGACCGTTCGTTCATTTCGGGCCTGCGTCATAACCTGGAGGGCGAGACGCTCGTGCGCACGCTGGTGCAGCTCGGCAAGGCGCTCTCGATCGAGACCTTTGCCGAGGGCATCGAACAACCGCAGGACCTCACGCTGCTGCAGGATGAGAACTGCGACACCGGACAGGGCTTCCTGTTCGCGCGCCCGCTCGACGCGACCGCCACCGAGACGTTCCTCGAGGACTGGGCCAAGTCAAACACTCCCCCGGTGGCGCAGATTCACGCCGCCGGCAGCTGAGCTTCTCAGTCGCCCGCGGCGCACGAGGATGCGCGGAGGCTGTTAACTCATGGCATGGCCCCGGCGCGACGACTCCTACGGCTCGCGGCGCTGACAGTGCTCACCACGACCGTATCGGCTCTCGCGTGGGGCGCTGCTGAGGCGAGCGCGCAGCCGACGCTTCCGGTCACTGTCACCGTCGACCCGCTCGCCCCAGGCGCTCCGGTGCCACAGCGGTTTCTCGGGTTGTCCTTCGAGATGGCGGCACTCGGCCAGCTGGGACAGGACGCCTATCGCGGCGATCTCGTGCAGTTGCTGCGCTCGCTGGGACCGGGGATCCTGCGCTTCGGGGGGATCACAGCGGATGAGAATGTCGCGTGGACCGACGCCGAGGATCCGCCGCCCGCGTGGGCGTCGAGCACGATCGGCCCCGCGCAGATCAGTGCGCTGGGCGTGCTCGCCCGTCGCAGTGGATGGCGGGTGCTGCTGACGGTGGGGCTGGCCCACTTCGAACCCGCCGCCGCCGCGCGCGAGGTGGCCGCCGCGCACGCCGCGCTCGGGTCAAACCTCGCCGCGGTTGAGATCGGCAACGAGCCAAACGCCTATGGAAGCCACGGCTTCCGCGAACTTCCCTGGCTCGCCCAGGGCTACCAGGAACAGGTGAGCGACTACCGCGAAGCGATCGAAGCGCTGACCCCCGATGTGCCGGTCGCCGGCCCCGATGTGTCGGGCTCGGGCGCGTTTGGCGAATGGGGCGATGAGGAGGCGCTCGCGCAGAAACCGGTGATGCTCACTGGCCACCACTATCCGCTCGGGTGCGCACAAACGCCGGCCCCGTCGATCGAAACGCTATTGAGCGCCGCGATCCGCGGGGCGGCGGCGGACTCGCTGAACAGCTACCTGAAGGTGGCCGACTCATACGGGATCCCGATGCGCATCGACGAGACCAACACGGTGTCCTGCGGCGGGGTGGAAGGGATCAGCGACACGTTCGCCTCGGCGTTGTGGGCGACCGGCTACATCACGCAGGCGATGGCGGACGGTGCAGCCGGTATCAACCTTCAGGGGAACCCCACCAACTGCGCGGGCTACACGCCGTTGTGCGCGCCAAGCCCGACTGCCATCGCCGAGGGGGCGCTGAGCGCCGAGCCGGAGTGGTACGCGCTGCTGCTCACGAAGTCGCTGATCGGCACACGACCGTTGCCCACGACGATCTCCGCTGAAGGCTCCCCCAATCTCGTGGCCGCGGGGTTCTCGGGGTCCAAGCACTCGCTCGAGTTCGTGCTCGCGGACAACGAACCGCCGGGCGCCACCCCACTCGAGCTGAGCCTGGCGGTGGGCGCCGGGATGGGCACAGCACAGATCCAGCACCTCGCCGCGCCTTCCCAGGAAGCGACTAGCGGCATACTGCTCGACAGCCGCGCGGTCGCCGCCAACGGCTCGTGGCGCGCACCCACACAAACCGAAAGCGTCTCCGCAAGCACCGGGACGGTGGCGCTCGAACTCGCGCCCAATAGCGCCGCACTCGTCACAGTGAGCCCACCGAAGCCCCCACCGCGCAAGCACAGGCGTCAGCCTCATTAGAGAGTGCCGCGGGCGAGCGGCGCCGGTCGCACGCTTTGCCCCGGCGGCGCAAGCCACCGCCGTCGTGAGAGCTACGCGCGCAGGTCCACCAGATCGACGATATCTCCGATAGCAAGGATCTCGGGGTCGCCCGTGTAGAGGCGAGCATCATGACGCAGAGCCGTTGCCACACAGAAGGAATCGGCATAAGAGAGCCGACCAGGCACCTTGACGTGCGCAGCAACGCAGATGAGATCCCAGTCGGGATCCTCGACCCGCGTGACCGAGCGCAGCTTGTTGACCAAACGAGTCGCCTGCCGCCGGCCGTGGTCGCGCTCGAGCTGGTAGAGCACCTCGCCGAGATTGATCGCCGACATGAGCGCGTCCCCCTCCTGAATGGCACGGGCAACCCGCTGCGCGCCGGGACGGTTCTCGTAGAGGGCCAGCACGGCCCACGCGTCAAGAACGATCGTCAGGGCGCAACCCCGCGCGCCGGCGCTCCTCGTGCTCGCGTTCGGTGCGGCGGTCGCGCTCGAGCGTGGCGGTCAAGGACGGCGCACCGGCAAGCGCGCCGCGCAGACTCGCCACGATTGCCTCTCGCTCAGCGGGCCCGGAAAGGGCCTTGCGGATCTGGATCGTGTCGCCCTTCTCGGCGACAGTCACCTGATCGCCCGGGCTGATGCCGACGCGATCGCGGATGGACTTCGGGAGGACCACCTGGCCCTTGATACCGACCTTGTAAGTCATACTTGGAGTATAACCGCGGAGCGCAGGTTACCGCCGCCGCTTCGTGAGCCGCTCGAGCTCACGCCCGAAGGCGGCCTCGACCTCCTGGGACATCGTCAACTGGTAGGAGGCCAGCAGCGCGTGCGAGGAGAGCGGGCGCAGGCGCTCGATCGACTCGGTCACCTCCGACCAGCGCTCCTGCGGATAGCCCGCCTGGGCGAACGGCTTCCACAGGTCCTCCAGGAACAGCTTCACGTACTCGCGCGCGACGATCTTGCACTGCTCACGCACCTTGCCCGTCATCGCCAGCACGTGGCCGAGTGGAATTCCGCGGCGCACGACCTCCTCGGCGGCGTCCAGCAGCGAGGGCAGCGGCGCCTCGTAGCGGTCTTCGCCGAGCGCCACGAGCAGGCCAATCTTCTCCGCGCGTGCCAGCAGGCGACGGTCGACTTTGCCGAAGCGGGCTTCCAGCTCTGCCAGCGTGAACACCTGCGGCTGCTCGGTCGCTTCGATCGGGGCGTGCACCGCCTCGCTCAGGCTCAACAACTGCTCGGGGCGACCGTGGGTCTCCTCCAGCAACCGCTGGATCGCGCGCAGATTGAAGCCGTCGGCCTGCATCTCCTGAATCAACTGCAGGCGCGCGACGTGCTCAGAGCCGTAGTAGCCCACGCGCTCACGTACCTCCGGGGCCGGCAGCAGACCGCGCGCGCGGTGCGCGCGGATGTTGCGCACCGTCATCCCGCTCTGGGCCGCGAGCTGCTCGATCGTGAGGGCACTGTCGGTTGCCACGAAGGGCGCATCATATCGCCAAACGATGCGCCACCAAAAAACGTTACATCGTTTGGTGTAACATCGAGTCATGTCTACCGTGTCTGCGCCGATGGCACCCACAAGCCTTCACCCCACGCCGACCCTCCCGCCCGGCCCGCGCATGCCGATGCTGCTGCAGAGCGCGCTCACCTGGAGTCGCGCGCGCTCGTTCTTCGCCGCCAACCAGCGCAAGTACGGCCCTGTGTTCACGATCCGCTCGCTGCCCTGGGGCACCACCGTGGTTGTCAACGACACGCAGCTTGTCAAGCAGATCTTTACGGGCGACCCGGCCGTGTACCACGCCGGCGACGGCAACTCGTTGCTTGCGCCCGTGCTCGGCGAGCGCTCGGTGCTGGTGCTCGACGAGGATCCCCACCTGCAGGCGCGCAAGCGCCTGCTACCGCCATTTCACGGCGACTCGGTGCGCCGCTACGGCGCGATCGTCGAGCGGATCGTGGAGGAGGAGATCGAGCGCTGGCCGATCGGGGAGCCGTTCCCGCTGCACCCTCGCATGCAGGCGGTCACGCTCGAGGTGATCCTGCAGGCGGTGATCGGCGTGACCGACCCCGTGCGCCTGCGTGCACTGCGCGAGGCACTGCCGGCCGCGGTCCCCACCGACCCCACGCTGATGGCGATGTGGGTGGTGAAGCCGCTTGAATACTTCGGACGCTGGCGGCACTTCCGGCGCGCCGTCGAGCACGCCAACACGCTGCTGCGCGATGAGATCGCCACGCGACGCCTCGACCCACAATTGGATCGGCGCGAGGACGTGCTCTCCCAACTCGTGCGCGCCGGGGAGACCGATGACGAGGAGCTGCGCGATCAGATCATGACGCTGCTGCTCGCCGGGCACGAGACGACGACCACCGCGCTCGCCTGGGCGTTTGAGCGACTGTTGCGCAATCCCGACGTGCTGGCTCGCGCGCGCGAGGGCGAGGACGCCTACCTCGACGCGGTGGTGCAGGAGACGTTGCGCATCCGTCCCGTGATCCCCGCCGTGCTGCGCCAACTGCAGGCGCCGGTCGAGCTCGGCGGCTGGCAACTGCCGGCGGGGGTGACGGTGATGCCGGCGATCGTGTTGATGCACAACGACCCCACGCTGTTCCCCGAGCCCAGGCGCTTTCGTCCCGAGCGCTTTCTCGAGGATGGGGCGGGCTCCACCTATACATGGATTCCGTTCGGCGGCGGGCGCAGGCGCTGCCTCGGCGCGGCGTTTGCGAACTTTGAGATGCGCGTCGCGTTGCGTACGATCCTCAAGCGCACCACGTTGCGTGCCGAGCGACCGGAGGACGAGCGGATGCGCAACCACCACATCACACTCATCCCAGCGCGCGGCGCGAGCGTCGTGAGGGTAGCGTAGAGCACAATGGGTTTCGCACAGGATCGCCGACACGCTCGCCACGCAACGGATCTCGGCGACGGCGCCGCCAACACCAACCGCCAGGAGGAAGCCTCATGAGTCGCAACGCCTCTCCCCCCTATGACGTGAACGGCCGCACCGTGTTCATCACCGGAGCAGCGCGCGGCATCGGCGCCGAGACCGCTCGGCGTTTGCACGGCAAGGGCGCGAACGTCGCGCTCGTGGGTCTCGAGCCCGAGCGCCTGGAGGCGCTGGCGGCCGAGCTGGGGGACCGCGCAGCCGCGTTCGAGGCGGACGTGTGCGACTACGACGCCCTGGAGCGTGCGGTGACCGCGACCGTGGAGCGCTTCGGCGCGATCGACGTGGGGATCGCCAATGCCGGGATCGCCTACACCGGCCCGCTCGCCACCGCGCCGATGGAGCAGGTGGAGCGCACGCTTGCGGTGAACTTCCTCGGCGTGTGGCGCACCGACCGCGCGCTGATCGCCCAGATCACCGAGCGCAAGGGCTACCTGCTGAACATCGCCTCGCTCGCGGCGGTGTCGCACGCGCCAATGATGGGTCCCTACACCGCGGCGAAGGCGGGGGTGGAGGCGCTCACCGACGCGCTGCGCCTTGAGACCGCGCCGAGCGGGGCGAGGGTGGGGTGTGCCTACTTCGGCTTCATCGACACCGATCTCGTGCGCGCCAGCCTCAAGCAGCCCTCGGCTCAGGCGATGACCGGCAGGCTGCCCGGCTTCCTGCGCAACCCCGCGCCCCTCTCGAAGGCGGTCGACGCGATCGAGCAGGGGATCGAAAAGCGCACCGACCGCCTGTGGGCGCCGCGCTGGGTCGGCACGATGCTGCTGTTGCGCGGCCTCTTGCAGCCGCTCACCGAACGTCAGATGCTGCGTGAACCGGAGCGCCTGCGCGCCGGTCTGGACGCCGCCGCCAGCTCACACGAGGCCGACGCGCAGGACCCGTTGCTGGGCGTGGCGATGCAAGCCGTAAAGTAGTAGCTACTCAACCGCGGAGAACTCGGCGATCGCGATCGCCAGCATCACGAGGCCGATGATCGCCACCATCGCGGCCTCCAGCAGACCCGGCACGTGCCAGCCCCACCAGGTGACACCGGGCGCCAGCGCGTGGCGCACGAGCGGGGAGATGTCGAGGTGGGCGAACACCGCGCGGCGCATCGGGTCGACCGCGTAGGTGAGCGGGTCGAGACGGTTGAGCACCGCCAGCCAGGTCGGGAGGTTGTTGACGGGGAACATCGCGCCGGAGAGGAAGAACATCGGCATGATCGCCATCTGCATCAGCGCCATGAACGACTGCATCTGCGTGACGCGCGCGGCGGCCATCATCCCGAACGCGGTGATCGAGAAGGCCAGCAGCAGCTGCAAGGCGAACACCTCAAGCGCTAGCCCGAGCGTGTAGTGGACACCCACGAGCGGGCCGATCGCCATCACGATCACGCCCTGGAAGGCGGCCACGGTGGCGCCGCCGGCGCACTTGCCGAGCACGATCGACGAGCGCCGCACGGGCGCGACCATCATCTCGCGCAGGAAGCCGAACTCGCGGTCCCACACGATCGAGGCGGCACTGAACATCGCGGTGAACATGACCGCCATGCACAGCACGCCCGGGTAGATGAAGGTGCGGAAGTTGACTCCGTGCGTGCTGGCCGACACGAGCGAGGAGAGGCCGGTGCCGAGCACGAACAGGAACAGGAACGGCTGGATCAGCGAGGTGAGGATGCGCAGGCGGTCGCGCGAGAAGCGGATCAGCTCGCGTCGCCACACCGCGCTGATCGCGCGCAGCTCTGAGCGGACGCTGCGCGCGGGCACGTGCTGCAGGCGCGACCTGCTGCGGGACCGTGGGCGCTCGCGGCGCGCGGCGGCACGGCGGATGGGGCAGGCGTCCTGGTCGCCATCAGCCACGCTCCCGCCGAGCGTGGTTCGCGCGGTCGCATTTCCGTGGAGCGTGGATTGCGGGTCGCACTTCCTGGCGTTTTGGGATGCCGGTCATCAGCGGCTCATCATCCTTGCCATGTTGCGCATCATGTCGTTGGAGCCGGCCTCCGCGTCGCGGATCGTGGTGCCGGTGTAGGACATGAACACATCGTCGAGCGACGGGCGCGCGACGCTGACCGAGAGGATCGGCGGGTGGGCGGGACTCGTCTCGAACAGACGCGGAACGAACTGCTCGCCGGACTCAACCCCGAAGGTGACCTCGCCTTCGGCGATCTGCGCCTCGATGCCGAAGCGCTCGCCCAGCGCGGCGATCGCCGCCTCGTCGTCGTCGGTCGTGATCTGCACGCGGTCCTTGCCGACGCTCGCCTTCAGCGCCTCGGGCGTGTCGAGCGCGACGATCTTGCCGCGGTCGATGATCGCGATGCGGTCGCAGTACTCGGCCTCGTCCATGTAGTGGGTGGTGAGGAAGATCGTGACGTCCTGCTCGTCTTCGAGTTTCGTTGATGTAGGACCAGATCGAGCTGCGCGTCTGCGGGTCGAGGCCGATCGTGGGCTCGTCGAGGAACAGCACGCGCGGGGAGTGCAGCAGGCCGCGGGCGATCTCCAGGCGCCGCTTCATGCCGCCGGAGAAGGTGCCCACCAAGGCTCTCGCGTCGCTCCCACAGCTGCAGCATCTCGAGCACCGTCTGCATGCGCGGCTCGATCGCTCGCGCGGCATCCCGTACAGCTCGGCGTGCAGGCGCAGGTTCTGCTCGGCCGAGAGGTAGTTGTCGAGCGTGGTGTCCTGGAAGACGAGACCGATGTTGCGTCGCACGCTGTCGCGTTCTGGGGACCACGTCCATGCCGGCCACGCGCGCCGAGCCGCCGGTGGGACGTGCCAGCGTGCAGAGCATCGAGATCGTGGTCGACTTGCCGGCGCCGTTGGGGCCGAGGAAGCCAAACGTTTCCCCGCGCGCGACCTCGAAGTCGATCCCGCGCACGGCTTCGATCTCGCCGTAGGTCTTGGTCAGGCCGCGCACGGAGATCGCGGGGGCGGAGATGTCCATACCCGACATCTTTACAACGCTGCGCCGGAAGGGCTCAGGAAGTTCGAAGGGTTGACAACGAGGGCGTTGCCGCAGCGGAGTGGGTGTATGTATTCCGTTTTTGGACGATTCACGATAGTGACCACAGATCGTAGTCACCAAAGTAGTCGATCGAAAAAGTTGATACCAACACACCCATCCCGGCTATGCCCTCGTGTCATCCTGGGCCTCAGGATCTCCATCAGCGAGGATACGGT
Organism: uncultured Solirubrobacterales bacterium; assembly: GCA_963715535.1. GTDB lineage: Bacteria > Actinomycetota > Thermoleophilia > Solirubrobacterales > Solirubrobacteraceae > Palsa-744. The sequence goes on from OY970251.1 coordinate 1,731,273, forward strand.
AGAGGTCGCGGCGAGTCGCCGTGAGCAGCTTGCGAGCCTCGGCGATCTGGGTGTCGCTGCCGGTGCGCATCACTTGCACAAAGGCCCAGGCAACCTCGCGCATCGTCCCCGCCAATTCGTGTGCCTGGTCTGAGACGTTGCCGCTCATCTGCTCCCAGGGGGCGGGAGCGTCGGCGTCGCGCTGCTGCACATGGGTGCGCCCGGCGTCGGTGAGCTCGAACACCTTGCCGGTGCCACCGCCGCCCTCGCTGGAGCGGATCAGGCCCTCGTCCTCGAGCTGCTGCAGCGCCGGGTAGACCGAGCCCGGGGAGGGACGCCAGACGCCGTCGCTGCGCTCCTCCACCTCCTGCATGATCTGGTAGCCGTTACGTGGCTCCTCGGCGAGCAGCAGCAAAGCCGCGGTGCGGATGTCGCCGCGACGCGCCTTGCGCCCGCGTCCGAAGCGACCGCTACCGGGCCCACCGAACCCGCCGAAGCGGAAACCCTCGAAGCCGCCGCGCCCGCCGGGGCCGAAGTCCCGCGGTCCTCCTCCACGGTGGTGGCCATGACGGTGGCCACCGCCGGAGGGCCCGCCGCCGCGCCCGGTCATCGCGCGCAGGTACTCCTTCAAGTCGTGGCGGTGGCCGCCGTGCAGACAACGCGGGTCGTCGTGCAGCAGCCCCCCTCATCGGTTGCATATATCGCGTGAGCGAACATATCTAACTCCTATCGTGATCTATCAAAGTAAGCTCACGATATATCGTTATGAGGAGTTGTCAAGTGCTTCTTTTCATGGCTGCGTGGGCCGGCGCGACGGGGCGCGGGCCCGAGGGAGCTGAATCCCGCCCGCAACCGCGGACGAGGCTCCTTGAGTCGGCGCATCCCGCCAGGGATTTGCGCAAGCGCTACTACCGATGCTTCGGCTAGCGGGCCTCCCACAAACGTTGCACCCGAAACCGTGCCCAGGAAACCTGCTTCAGAGCAGGGGTTTTGGGATCGCCGCCAGGTCGAACAATCCTGGGAGGCCCACTAGTGGCGGAAGTGGCGGACGCCCGTGGCGACCATCGCCACGCTCGCCGCATCCGCGGCAGCGACGACCTCCTCGTCGCGCACCGAGCCGCCCGGCTGGATGATCGCGGTGACGCCCGCGTCGATCGCGAGCTGGGGGCCGTCGGCGAACGGGAAGAAAGCGTCTGAGGCAAGCGAGGAGCCGGGCAGCAGGTCCGGCTGGCCCGCCTGGGCCTTCTCGATCGCGATGCGGACCGCGTCCACACGGCTCATCTGGCCTGCCCCGATCCCGATCGTGGCCCCGTCGCGCGCGATCACGATCGCGTTGGAGCGCACGTGGCGGCAGACCTGCCAGGCAAACGCATGTCCTGCCACTGCGTCGCTCGGCTGCTTGGCGGTCATCGCGCTCATCTGCTCGCGGTCTCTGTGACCTCGTCGCGGTCCTGCACGAGCAGGCCCCCGATCACGGGCTTGGCCTCCAGACCACCCGCCGGCTCGGGCCAGTCGGCAGCTCCAAGCAGGCGCACGTTCTTCTTCTGCGTCAAGACCTCAAGCGCCTCGGGCTCGAAGCCGGGGCGAGCAGGACCTCGATGAACTGTTTCGACAGGGCCTGCGCGCACGCTACGTCGACCGGGCGGTTGAGCGCGATCACACCCCCGTAGGCGCTGACCGGGTCGCTGGCGAAAGCGCGCTCGTAGGCGTCTTGCGACGGTCTGCCCGAGCGCACAGCCGCAGGGATTGTTGTGCTTGACGATCGCGCACGCCGGCTCCTCGAGAAGTCCTCGACCAGCTCGCGCGCCGACGCTGAGGTCGAGCAGGTTGTTGAACGACAGCTCCTTGCCGTGCAATTGTCTGACACCGGCGAGCAGGTGCGTCGGCGCGCCCCCCTCGGCGTAGTAGGCGGCGCGCTGGTGCGGGTTCTCGCCGTAGCGCAGCTCCGCCGCCTTCTCGTAGGCGAGCGTGCGCAGCCGCGGGGGAAATCCTCGTCGTCGCGCTGGGCGAACCAGGAGGAGATCGCGGCGTCGTAGCGCGCGGTGGTAGGCGAAGGCGACCGCCGGCAAGGCGCCGGCGAGTGGACAGCGACAGCTTGCCGCCGGACTCGCCTGAGCTCGGCGAGCACGGCCTCGTAATCGGCAGGGTCGACGACCACCGCCGCGAACGCGCTGTTCTTGGCCGCCGCGCGGATCATCGTGGGGCCGCCGATGTCGATGTTCTCGACGATCTCCTCGGGCGTCGCGTCGCCGCGCGCGACCGTCTGCTCGAAGGGATACAGGTTCACGCACACCAGATCCACCGGCTCGATCGCGTGCTCGGCGGCGGCGCGCAGGTGCCCGTCGTTGTCGCGCACCGCCAGCAGCCCCGCGTACAGGCGCGGGTGCAACGTCTTCACGCGCCCGTCCATCATCTCGGGAAAGCCGGTGAAGTCCTCGATCGCCCGTAACCGGCACATCCGCCTCGGCCAGCGCGCGAGCCGTGCCGCCAGTCGAGACGATCTCCACACCCAGCTCGACCAGGCCCGCGCAAACTCGACGATGCCCGTCTTCTCCGACACCGAAAGCAGCGCCCTGCGCACACGGACCGCACCGGGCTCGGCGCGCTCGATGCCTGTGTGTGCCGCTCAGCGCTCATCTGCCGCCCAGATTATCCGGCGCGGGTTTGAGGAGTCATCCCGAAGTGCCGTGCACGACCCCAACGGGGAGATTGCAGCTATCCAGGGGGGGATTGCGGCCTTCTAGGGGGGAGATTGCAGCCTAGCGGGGGAGATTGCAGCCTATTCAGGGGGAGATTCCGGCCTTTTTAGGGGAGATTGCGGCGCGGGGGAGATCGTGACGCGACGCGGGTTCTCAGGAGTCGACCCCAAGCGCCCCGCGCGCGAACAGGCGCACCGCCTCGGGCAGCAGCGCGTGCTCGATTGGCCGCAGCGCCGCCAGCACCTCGATCGGGGTCGCGTGCGTCGGGCAACTCCAGTCGCTCGCTGCAGGATCACCGCGCCGCTGTCCACGCCGGCGTCGACGAAGTGGACCGTCACGCCGAACACCTTCACGCCGTAGGCAAGCGCCTGCTCGATCGCGTGCAGGCCCGGGAAGGCCGGCAGCAGCGACGGGTGCACGTTGATGACCGCGCTCGGGAAGCGCTCGAGGAAGACGAAGGTCAACAGCTCCATGTAGCCGGCGAGCACGACCAGCCGCGCGCCGCGCTCGGCCAGCCAGTCGGCCATCGCCCCGTCGCGCGTCTCGCGGTCGGCGTAGGCCGAGCGCTCGAACACGGCGGTCGGCACGCCGCGCGCGGCGGCGCGCTCCAGAGCAAGGGCGCCGGGCGCGCCAGAGGCGACAGCGACGACCTGCGCCTCGTGGCCGTGCACGGTGTCGAGCAGCGCCTGCAGGTTGGTGCCGGTGCCCGACACGAGCACGGCGATCGGCAGCGGCGTCGGGCGCGCGTTGTCATCGCCGCGCCCTACCTTACCGGGAGTGACCGACCTCACAGTGAAACGCCCGTGTCACGCCCTTCAATGTGGGTATGATTTTTTCAATCATCGTGCTGGGCGCGCTTGGCGCGGGCTGGGTGAGCGCCAACCGGCGCGGCCGCCACGAACTGATCGCCAGGCGCCCCTACAACAACCGATACAGCGATGCCAGCGCAGCGCGCGACGAGCGCTCGCTGCTGAACTAGACCGTCTCGAGGGCGTACTTGCCCTGGGCGCCGTCGAGCCCTTGACAGCGGGTACTCGCCGGTGAAGCAGGCGTCGCAGTGGGTGGCGCGCGTGGCGCCGACCGCCTCGTACACGCCGTCGAGCGACAGGTAGGCAAGCGAGTCGCAGCCCAGCTCGGTCGCGATCTCCGTCGACCGAGCGCTCGTGGGCGATCATCTCCTCGCGCGTGGACATGTCGATGCCGTAGTGGCACGGGTGCTTGATCGGCGGTGCGGAGATGCGCATGTGCACCTCGGTGGCGCCGGCGTCGCGCAGCATCTGCACGATCTGGCGCGTCGTGTTGCCGCGCACGATCGAGTCGTCGACGACCACCAGGCGCTTGCCGCCGACGATCTCCGGCAGCGGGTTGAACTTCAGGCGCAGGCCGTGCTTGCGCAGCTCCTGGCCCGGCTGGATGAACGTGCGCGCGACGTAGCGGTTCTTGACGAAGCCGTCGTCCTGGGGCAGGCCGCTGGCGCGCGCGAAGCCGCGGGCGGCCGCGTTGCCGGAGTCGGGCACGGGGATCACGAGGTCGGCCTCAACCGGCGACTCGCGCGCGAGGATCTCGCCCATGCGCCCGCGCGCGACCTGCAGCACCTGGCCGTTCATGCGCGAGTCGGGACGCGCGAAGTAGATGTACTCGAACACGCAGAACGCCTTGCGCTCGTCGGGCATCACGCGCCGGCTCTCAAGGCCGTGCTCGCCCGAGCGTGACGATCTCGCCCGGCTCGACGTCGCGCAGGAGCGTGGCGCCGATGATGTCGAACGCACACGACTCGCTGAGCGCGACGCAGTAGCGCCCGCGAGACCGCTCGCCGTCGCGCGCCGACTCGCATCACACCGAGTCAGCCCCAAGCGGGCGCAGGCCGTGGGGGTCGCGGAAGGCGACGACGCGGTCCTTGGTCATCACCACGATCGAGAAGGCGCCGTTCAAGCGTGGCAGCACGTCGGCGATCGCGTCCTCGATCCGCTCGGCCGGGATGGGTGGCGAGCAGCGCCGCGACGATCTCCGAGTCGGAGGTCGAGCTGAACGTGACGCCGCGCTCCGAGAGCTCCTCGTGCAGCTCCACCGCGTTGATCAGGTTGCCGTTGTGCGCCAGCGCGAGCTCGCGACGCGAGCCGTCGTGCCCTCCGAGCGCTGCACCGGCTGGGAGTTCTCCCAGGCGTTGGAGCCGGTCGTCGAGTAGCGCACGTGCCCGATCGCAAGCTCGCCGCGCAGCGTGCGCAGGTCGTTCTCGGTGAACACCTGGCTCACGAGGCCGAGCTCGCGGCGGGTCATGATGTTGCCGCCGCGGTCGGCCGCCGCGATCCCGGCCGACTCCTGGCCGCGGTGCTGCAGCGCGTACAGCGCGAAGTACGACAGGCGCGAGACCTCGTGTCCGGGTGCGTATATGCCAAACACACCGCACTCGTCGCGCGGTCCGTCGCGGTCCTCCGGACGAGGGTCCAAGGGCATTGTTCGCTTCACGCTAGCAGCAGCGGCGCTCATCGCGGTGAACCGCCTCGCAGCAGAGGTGTTGTTATTAACTTTTTGGACGATTGCCAATAGTGACTACAGTATGTAGCTATCATAGTGAATCGTCTATTTTTGAATACATACACTCAAGCGAACAGCTCCGCGAGCGCGCCATGCGCCTCGGCCAGCTCCGCCAGCGACAGCTCGATTCGCTGCCCTCCTGTGCGTGTGTCCCCGCGAGAGGCGCGCCACCCAGTCGATCTGCAGCGCATCGCCCGCCCACGCTCCCGATCGGCTTGCACGGCGGTCGATCCGCGAGCGCCTCGCAGCGCCAGCCTCGTCGCCACTGACCACGAAACCGCCCGAGCCCTCGCCAAAGAGCGTGGCAGCGGAGTCGCGGCCGAGATTCCGCTCCAATCCAGCCTCACGTCCCGTCGCACCGGCGCCCTCAGCCCCAAACAAACTCCTCCTCGAGCGCACATGCGCCCCGAGGCTCGCCGCCCAGGCAGCACTCCGCCAGCGCGACCGCGAGGCCGCCCTCGGCGATGTCGTGGGCGCTTGCGAGCGTGCCGGCGCGCACCGCCTCGCGGACAGCCGCCTGCGCCGCGGCCACCGCGTCGATGTCGATCGCGGGCAGCCCGTCGGGCAGCTCCCAGCCCCACAGCTTCGCCAGCTCGCTTGCCTCGAGCGACGGCGCGAACGGGCCGACGAGCGCGATCGCGTCGCCCGCGCGCGCGAAGCCCGAGGCGGCCGGCGCGCGCGCGCGTCGGGCAGCTCGCCGACCATGCCGATCACCGGCGTCGGGTAGATCGGCCCGGCGCTCGCGGGGTGGGTGCGCCCTCGTTATAGAGCGACACGTTGCCGCCCACGATCGGCGCCTCGAGCGCCCGGCAGGCGTCGCCTAGACCGCGCACCGCCTCGGTCAGCTGCCAGGCGATGTGCGGCTTCTCAGGATTGCCGAAGTTGAGGTTGTTGGTCGTCCCCAGCGGCCTCGCGCCCACGCAGGCGAGGTTCGACGCGCACTCGAGCACCGCCGCGACCGTGCCCGTGTAGGGGTCGGCCGCGACGCGCCGGCCGTTGCAGTCGATCGAGACGGCGATCCCCGCCAGCCCGCCTGTGTCGTGGACACCGTCGCGGCCCTCGGGCAGCGTGCGGCGCATCGCCAGCACCGCCGCGTCCGCCTGCTCGGGGCGACGTACCGTGCGCGATTGCACGATCGAGTCGTACTGCTCGAACAGGGGCCTGCGCGAGGCGATGTTGGCGGAGGACAGCAGGGCGCAGCAGCAACTCGGCCGCGGTCCAACCGCCCGTGACGTTCGTGCTGGTGCCGCTCGTATCTGGCGTGCCCGCGGTGGCCGCCCGCGGGGGTTTTTGGGAGAGGAGCGCCTGCGGCGCCGGGTATGGCGTGCGGGTCGGCTTCACGGGCTGCAGGTCATAGAGCGGACAGTCATCCACCAGCGCCCGCACCGGCATCTCTCCGACCAGCTCGCCGGCCTTGAAGACGCGCATCTGGCCGGTGTCGGTGACGGTGCCGATCGGCGCGCCGCCGACCTCCCACTTCTCGCACAGCTCGAGCACCGCGCCGACGTTGGCGGGCTCTACCACGCACAGCATCCGCTCCTGGGACTCGGAGACCATGATCTCAAACGGCTCCATGTCGGCCTCGCGCAACGGCACGCTGGCGACGTCGATGTCGATCCCCACCTCGCCCTTGGAGGCCATCTCCGAGGCCGAGGAGGTGAGCCCGGCGGCGCCGAGATCCTGCAGCGAGACGAGCAGCCCGCGCTCGAGCAGCTCCAGCGAGCACTCCATCAGCTTCTTCTCCTCGAACGGATCGCCCACCTGGACGGTCGGGCGCTTGTCGTCGTCCTCGCCCAGCTCGGCGGAGGCGAGCACCGATGCGCCGCCGATCCCGTCGCGGCCGGTGGAGGCGCCGAACAGGAGCACCACGTTGCCGATCCCCACCGCCGCGCTCGTCACGAGCTGCTCGCGCGAGCGATCCCGAGCGCCATCGCGTTGACCAGGCAGTTCTGCTCGTAGGGCCCCTCGAAGTACACCTCGCCGCCGACGGTGGGCACGCCGATCGAGTTGCCGTAGTGGCCGATGCCGGCGACCGCGCGGTCGAGCAGGTAGCGCGTGCGGGCACTCGAAGGCTCGCCGAAGCGCAGCGAGTCGAGCACCGCGATCGGGCGCGCGCCGATCGCGAAGATGTCGCGCAGGATGCCCCCCACGCCCGTGGCCGCGCCCTGGAATGGCTCGACCGCGCTGGGGTGGTTGTGGGACTCGACCTTGAACGCGCACACCAGCCCGTCGCCAATGTCCACCGCGCCCGCGTTCTCGCCGGGACCCATCACCACTGCTCGGCCTTCCGTCGGCAGGGTGCGCAGCAGCTTCTTGGAGTGCTTGTAAGCGCAGTGCTCGCTCCACAGCAGCGAGTACATCGCCAGCTCCAATTGATTGGGGGCCGCCCACCCACGCGGCCCTGCTTCTCGCAGATCAGCTCGTACTCTGCGCGCGTCAGCCCGAGCGCGAGCGCGTCCTCGACGGTCGGCAGCGTCGCCTGGGGGGCCTCAGACACCAGCACCGTCCGCAAGCCGCCCGGATCCGCGCACCGGCGGGAAGACGCTCGACTCAGACATGCGCACCCTCCACCGCCATCCGCATCGACGCGAAGATGCACAGCCCGTCGGTTGAGCCCGTCAGCTCGTCCACCGCGTGCTCGGGGTGGGGCATCAGGCCGAACACGTTGCCCTGCTCGTTGCGCACGCCCGCGATGTCGTCCACCGAGCCGTTGAAGTTCTCGCCCTCCGCGTAGCGCAACACGACCTGGCCGTGCTCGTGCATCGAGGCGAGCGTCGGCTCGTCGGCGTAGTAGCGACCCCAGGAGTGCTTCGCGGGGATGCTCAGGGCTTGGCGTCCATCCCCGCCCGGTAGGACGTCGGTGCGATCCGGGGAGGCATCGGTCGGGTCCGAGGAGGCATCGGTCGGGTCCTGCGGAGGCGTCGAGCCGATCCGCGTAGCACGCGCAGGTGAACGCCGTATCGGGCTCCACCACCTCCAGCTGCACCTGCCTGAAGGTGAAGCGCAGGTTCGCGTTCGGCAGCAGCGCCCCCGGCAGCAGTTGCGCCTCGCACAGCACCTGGAACCCATTGCAGATGCCAAGCACGATCCCGCCGTCTCGCGCAAAAGCGATCACCGACTCCATCACCGGCGAGAAGCGCGCGATCGCACCGGCCCGCAGGTAGTCGCCATAGGAGAAGCCGCCGGGCACCACGATCGCATCGGCGACCTTTCAGGTCGCGCTCGCCGTGCCACAACAGCTCGGCGTCGCCCACGCGCCGCGCCGCGTGCAGCGCGTCCACCTCATCGCAACTGCCGGGAAACTGAAGAACGCCGAACTTCATCGCCCGGACCTCGACAGGGGCATCCCAACAGCGGGCCCGGATCGCGTGCCCGGCGTCACTCGCCGGCGAGGACTATCTCGTAGTCCTCCACGAGCGGGTTGGCGAGCAGCTTCTCGCACATCGGCTCGAGCTGGGTTGCATCCTCCACGTCCAGCTCCACGAGCCGGCCGACGTGCACGTTCGCGACGCCCTCAAAGCCGAGCGCGGGAAGTGCACGCTGCACCGCCTCGCCCTGCGGGTCGAGGATGCCCGCCTTCGGACGGATCAGCACGCGTGCTCTCACGCGGTGCGCGTCCAGCCACGCGTCAAACGGCTCGCCCACGATCAGCTCGTACGCCTCGACGTAGCGCGCCCGCGTGCCCGCAACCACGTCGTCGGGAATCGCCGGCGCGGGCGGCTTCTTGTCCCAGCCGCTGCCCGCCGCCCAGTCGCGCACGTACTGCTTGTCAAAGCTCGGCTGCCCTTTGCCCACCTCATACCCCTCCACGGGCCAGTAGCGCGAGGAGTCGGGCGTCAGCACCTCGTCGCCCACGACCAGCTCGCCGTCCTCGTCGAGCCCCAGCTCGAACTTGGTGTCGGCGAGGATCACTCCGCGCTCGCGCGCGTGAGCGGCGGCGAAGGAGTACAGGTCGATCGAGATGTCCCTGACGCGTTCCATCAGGTCCCTGTCGCCCACCAGCTCGGCGGCGCGCTCGAAGTCGATCGCCTCGTCGTGGCCGACCTCGGCCTTCGTGCTCGGTGTGAAGATCGGCTCGGGCAGTTGCTCGGACTCGCGCAGGCCCGGCGGCAACTCGATGCCCGAGACCGTGCCGCTGTTGCCTGGTAGTCCTTCCAGCCCGAGCCGGTGATGTAGCCGCGCACGACGCACTCCACCGGCAACATCTTCAGCTTGCGCACGACCAGCGCCCTGCCGCGCGCCTCTGCCGGCACGCCCTCGGTCGCGGAGATCAGGTGGTTGGCGACGATCTGCTTGGTCTGCTCGAACCAGAAGTCCGACAGCCCGGTCAGCACCTTGCCCTTGTCGGGGATCGGCGTCGGGATGCACCGCGTCGTAGGTGGAGATGCGGTCGCTGGCGACCATCAGCAGACGGTCGTGCCGGGTCGTACAGCTCGCGCACCTTGCCGCTTGCGAGGAGGGGCAGGTCGGCGAGAGCGGTCACTTTTCGCGATGCTACCAATGCCTGAGGACCTCCGGCCCTCAGGACGCCCACGACTTACGCGATCTCGTCGAGACGCGCGACGATCTCGTGCGCATAGCGCGTGTAGTGGCCATAGTCGAAGATCGCGTCGAGGTCGAGCCCGGCGGCACGCTCGTCGGCGGCAAGCAGCTCGCGCAGCGGCGTGCCCTCGTCCCAGGCGCGCTGGGCCAGCTCCTGGGCGATGCGGTAGGCGTCGTCGCGCACCATCGGTGCCCGCCCACTGACCGCGCTCGCCTGCGCCTTCGGGGGTGGAGTCTCCTTCCACGAGCGCCAGCAGCACACGCTGAGAGAACAGCGCGCCGTGGGTCAGCTCGAGGTTGGCGAGCATCCGCTGCTCGTCGACCACCAGGCCCTGCACGAGCTTGGTGGCGCTGTGCTGCAGATGGTCGATCAGGATCGTCGAGTCCGGCAGGATCACGCGCTCGACCGAGGAGTGGGAGATGTCGCGCTCGTGCCACAGGGCGACGTTCTCCAGGCGCCGCCTGCGCGTTGGCGCGCAGCACCCGCGCGAGCCCTGAGATCTGCTCGCTCTTGATCGGGTTGCGCTTGTGCGGCATCGCCGAGCTGCCCTTCTGCCCGGCCCGGAATGGCTCCTGGGCCTCGCGCACCTCGGTGCGCTGCAGATGGCGAATCTCGGTCGCCAGACGCTCGAGGCCCGCGCCGGCGAGCGCGATCGCCTGCAGCAGCTCGGCGTGGCGGTCGCGCGCGACGACCTGCGTGGAGACGTCCTCGCGCGCGAGTCCGAGCCGCTCCAGCACGCGCCGCTCGAACTCGGGGCTGGTCGCCGCGTACGTGCCGACCGCGCCCGAGATCGCGCCGACCGCGACCTGCTCGAAAGCTCGCTCAGGCGCAGCGCGTTGCGGTGCGCCTCGAAGGCAAAGCCCGCGAGCTTGACGCCGAACGTCGTCGGCTCGGCGTGCACCCCGTGCGTGCGCCCCACGCACAGCGTGTCCACGTGCTCGCGCGCGCGGCTGGCAAGCGCCTGCACCAGCGCCTGCGCTCCCGGCACGATCGCTTCTCCGGCCGCGCGCAGCTGCAGCGCGAGCGCCGTGTCGAGCACGTCCGAGGAGGTCAACCCGAAGTGGATCCAGCGGCCCGCCTCGCCGGCGCTGGCCGACAGCACGTCCACGAACGCGGCCACGTCGTGGTCGGTGGTGCGCTCGCGCTCGTTGACCGCCTCCACGGTGAACGTCGCCGCGCGAATCGCCTCCAGCTCGGCGGCGGTGGGACCCTCACCCTCGCCAAGCAGCGCCGGCAGCTCCTCGCAGGCGGCCACCTCGACGCGCCGCCACGTCTCCATGCGCGCCTCGTCGGTCCACAGGGCGCCCAGCTCGGGGCGTGTGTAGCGCGCGATCACCACTTGGATTATCGCCGCCGCTTGGGACGGTACGCGGTGCGGCACCCCTCAGCCCGCTTTCTGACCGCATCGGATCCCCGTGACCGCCCGCCGATCCTGTACAACGAGAGTGAGCGCGCCGCTCGGCGCGGACCACCGCGAAAAGGCGGAGGAGCCATGCCCACATACATCATGCTCTCGACCTTGACCCCCGAGGGTGTGCAGACCGTCAAGAACAACCCGGAGCGCATCCGCGAGGTCAACAAGGAGGTCGAGCAGCTCGGCGCCACCGTCAAGGCGCAGTGGGCGACGCTCGGTGCGGTCGACTTCATCTCGGTCGTGGAGGCCCCCGACGAGAAGACGATGGCGCGCGTGTCGCTGGAGCTGGGGTCGCGCGGGACGGGCCGCTACGAGACGCTTGCCGCCATTCCGGTGGACGAGTTCATAGCCTCTTTGTGAGCCGCGTCTCGTCGCGCCTGGCTGTGTCGCCGCAATCGGGTCCGTGCCAAGCACTGTCCCCGCTTGCGCTCCTTGCCAGTCACGACGATCCACGACTCACAGGAGCTTTGTGATGAGAGATGTGACTTTGCGATGAGAGTTCTCGTCGTAGGAGGCGGCGGTCGTGAGCACGCGCTCGTGCGGGCGCTCGCGCGCTCGCCGCAGAAACCGGAGTTGCTGTGCGCGCCCGGCAACGCCGGGATCGCGCAAGGACGCGCGGCTGCTGGACGTCGCGGCAGACGACATCGACGGGCTCGTGGAGGCAGTGGAGCGCGAGCGCGTCGAGCTGACCGTCGTCGGGCCCGAGGTGCCACTCGTCGCCGGGCTGGTGGACGCGCTCGCGGCTCGCGGTCACGCCGCGTTCGGCCCGAGCGCCGCCGCCGCGCGGCTGGAGGGCTCGAAGGCGTTTGCCAAGCAGGCGATGGAGCAGGCCGGCGTGCCGACCGCGCGCTGGCGGCGCGTGGAGACGCTGCGAGCAGGGGATCGAGGCGGTGCGGCGAGCTGGCCAACCCGGGCGTGGTCGTCAAGGCTGACGGGCTCGCCGCGGGCAAGGGCGTGACGGTCGCCGAGGACGCCGAGCAGGCGCAGGCCGCGTTGCGTGAGATCTTCCTCGACGGCGCATCGCTTCGGCGAGGGCGGCGGCGAGCGCAATCGTCGAGGAGCTGCTGCTGGGCGAGGAGCTGTCGCTGCTCGCGCTGTGCGACGGGGTGCGTGCGCGTGCCGATGGCGCCGGCCCGCGACTTCAAGCGCATCTTCGACGGCGACAAGGGACCCAACACGGGCGGGATGGGCTCCTACTCGCCGGTGGCCGGCATCGACGCCGGCAGCGTGCGCGAGCTGGCCGCCGCCGTGCACCAGCCGGTCGTGGACCTGATGCGCGAGCGCGGCACGCCCTTCCACGGCGTGCTCTACGCAGGGTTGATGCTCACCGCGGACGGCCCGCGCGTGCTCGAGTTCAACATGCGCTTCGGCGACCCCGAGACGCAGGCGGTGCTGCCGCGCCTGCGCTCGGACCTGCTGGAGCTGCTGCTTGCCACCACGCGCCTCGGCGGGCTTGAGGGGGTGAGCTGGAGTGGACGGACGACTGGGCGGTGACACTGGTGCTCGCCAGCGCCGGTTACCCCGCGTCGTCCTCCAGCGGCGATGAGATCCACGGCCTGGAGCTGGTCCGGGGCCTGAGATCGAGGTGACGCACGCGGGCACGGCGCACGACCGCGACCGCGACCGCGCGCGAGGCGATCGTCACGGCCGGCGGGCGCGTGCTGAACGTGACCGCGCTCGGGCCGAGCGCGCGAATCGGCCGCGAACGGCGGCGTATGCTGCCGCCCAGAAGATTTCCTTCGAGGGAATGCAAATGCGGCGCGACATCGCCGCCAACGCCGAACGTGAGAGGACTCCGAGCGCCACATGAGCGACGCAGCCCCCACACCGATACGAACCGACCTCGCCCAAGCCGAGGTGCAGGCACAGCTCGAGGAGTTCGACGTCGAGGGACCGCTGATCGGCATCGTGATGGGCTCCGACAGCGACATGGACGCGATGGAGAAGGCAGCCAAGGAGCTGCGCGACCGCGGCATCCCGCACGAGATACAGGTGATGTCCGCCCATCGCGAAGCCGACACCGTCGCCGAGTACGCCAAGAGCGCCAAGTCGCGTGGACTGCGCGTGATCATCGCGGGCGCCGGCATCTCCGCGGCGCTTCCGGGCGCGGTCGCCGCGCACACCGACCTGCCCGTGATCGGCGTGCCCTTGTCCGGGCGCCTGACGGCCGCCGGCGGGCTTGACGCGATCCTCTCGATCGTGCAGATGCCGCCTGGGGTGCCAGTTGCTTGCGTGGGCTTGGACAACGCGCGCAACGCGGCGATCCTCGCCGCGCAGATCATCGCCGCGTAGATCAGCCGGGACATCTGTCCCAATCGCGCGCGGCCGTCGGAGTAGGAGGTGGCAAAGCACATGCTCGCTCGTCCTGTTGGCAACTCCCAACACCCCTGCTACCATTGCGTTCAAAACACCCGAAGAAGGCTGTCGAGGCAGCGCTCAAGAGGGCCGAAAGGAATGGGTTTCATGTCGCGACGAATCGTGCTCACTGGGCGATCGCCTACTGCCCAGGAGGAGAGACGGGCAGGTGTCGTCCGCTCTCAGTTAACAGCTCGCCACGGAACGCCGAAAACGAGGCCGCGAGGATCGACCGCTACGTAAACCGTTGCCCCCACCAAAAGCCATGAAAGAGCACACGTTCACAATCCAATTTCTCGCCCCCGGCAGAACCCTTGACGACCTTTCGATCCATCTGTACGAGCGCATCGACGAAGCTTCTCTGATGGGCCCCCACGAGGATGGATCGGACACGGATGAATCGTTCCTATACGAATTCGACCGCGTTGCACCAAGCCTTCCGGACGCGCTCGCGATGGCGCTCGGCGAACTGACGGGCGCTCTGCCAGAGGCGGCGGTGCTGCGTGTCCACGAATACGATCTGCTGAGCATGAGCGACATCGCCGCTCGATCCGGACGCAGCGCTGAGAGCGTGAGATTGCTCGTGAATGGCAAGCGCGGACCGGGGGGCTTTCCACCGGCCGCGGGCGACCTGGGCGGACGCATGAAGGTGTGGCGCCTGGCGGAAGTGGCGCAGTGGTTCCACGAGACGCTCGGGGAGCCGCTCCCAGACACCGCCGACAGCGCATTCCTACAGGCGTTCAACGACGCCCTCGACATTCGCCGACTCTCGGCCAGACTCGGCGAGTCTCAGATGCGCGCCGTCGCGAGCGCACTGCCCGCCAACCTCGCCGCCTGAAGGGGCGCGTGCCCTGGGCGCCGGCTCACATCACCGGCGCCCTACCACAAACCCCTAGCGCTTTTTGCCTTTCCTGTGTTTCTTGGCTTTGGCGGCTTTCTTGCTCAAGTGCACGACGGTGGAGACCGTGTGCGCAACCGGAGGCCCGCCGAGCGCCGACTGGAACGTGAACGTCCCGCTCACGTGCAGGGTGTGACCTGACTTCAGCGCTTTGATCGCTTTGGAGTCGGCGTGCACCTTCACCTCGACCGTGCCCGCCGGAACGTTCTGCAAGCCGCTGGCGAACTGGACCAGCGTAGCCACGCATCTACCCCTGTGCTTGGTCTGGGTCTTCTTGCACTTCTTGGACTTTGCTTTGCCTTTATGCCTGGCCGCTTCGGCGAGCGCCGGTTCGTTAGCGCTAAGCGAGATACCGAGCGAGTCGGCGAAGCCCACGTCGGCGTTGCGGAAGAACAGGCTCCACTTCAGCGTGCCCGCCGTTGGGAACGTGAAGAAGAAGTCGATGTCGTCGGTTTTGGAGTCGAACTTCGGTGGCTTCGCTTGGGTGAAGTTGCCGCTGGGAACGCTTACCGAGTTGCTCGCCTTGGTCAACGACGCGGTGGCGGCGGTAGTGGAGGCACAGCCAAAGCCGTCGCCTTTGCCTGTTTCTTCAGCGCACACCACGGCATTCACGATCCCCGTGTGCGTGTTCGCGTCGGTCACCCGCCCGCCGATCTCGGCGCCGGGGTGCATTTCGGCGTCGATGTTCGCGGTCAGGCTGCCCGCAGTCACCGGCACAAGTTCGGATTCCGAATAAAGCGTCTTGCCGTTGTAGTACTGCGTCAAATAATTGACACTGGCGTTCGTGTAGAACTCTACGGCGTAGGAGGTAGTGGACAGGCCGTCGATTTTGTATTCACCGGCGGTGTTGGTAACCGCACAGTTGTAGGCGATTTCACCTTCGGCGCACACGTCAATTTCGGCGAGCGGCGCCTTCGTGGCCGCATCGATCACCTTCCCGCCGATTTCCCCGCCGGGGTGCATTTCGGCGTTTATGTTCGAAGTGGTGCCTCCGGCCGTCACCGACACCGGCCCGGCTTCGCTTTCCTTTTCCTTGTCGTCGTAGTACTGGCTCGCGTAGTTGTCGGCCGATTCGTAGCCTGCGGAAAACTGGACCTTGTAGTTTTTGCCGGTGGGCAGCGCCATGACTGTGTATTCGCCGGCGGAGTTGGTGGACGCGCACGACCCGTAAGAACTGCTGCCGCCCTGTTCATTGGCGCACACTTCGATCCCCGCTACGGGCGCCTTAGTCGCCGCGCTGGTGACCATCCCGCTGATCTGCCCGCCGGGGTGCATTTCGGCGTTGATGTTCGAGGTGGTTTTTTCAACGGTCACCGGAACGAGTTCGGCTTCGCTGGACTGTTCCTTGTCGTTGTAGTACTGAGTGAGGTAGTTGCCGCCTTCATAGCCCCTGTAGAACTCAACCCTGTAGGAGTCGCTGACCAGGCCGCCGATCGTGTAATCACCGGAGGCGTTGGTGGTGGCACAGTCTCCGAAGAAACCCGCGTCACCCACTTCAGCGCAAGCGAACATGTTTGCGAGCGGCGCTTTCCCGACGGCGCTCGTGATGGTTCCGGAGATCTCACCGCCAGCTTGCAGTTCGGCGTTAGCTACGGCGGTCGCGCCGCCCGCCGTGACCACCACATTGGCGACTTCGGTCTCCAGGTAGTTGCTGCTTCCCGCGTTGGAGCTGAACTCGACGTCATAGGTGCCCGTGGGTAGACCGGTCACTGCGTATCCGCCAGCCGAGTTGGTGTCCCCACAGCCATAGTAGCCGTGTTTGCTCGCTTCGTAAGCGCAAGCCTCGACACCTGAAAGCGGCGCTTTCCCGACAGCGCTCGTAACCGTTCCGGAGATCTCACCACCGGGGTGCAGTTCGGCGTTGACGTTCGCCGTGGCGTTCGGAGCGGTCACCGTCAGGGCGTCCGCTTCGGTGAAGGCGTTCTTCCCGTTGAAGTATTGCGGCAGATAGTTGCCGGCATCCTCAAGATACCCAGCGTAGAAGTACACCTTGTAGGAGCCGCTCGACAGCCCCCCGATCGTGTAGTTGCCGCCTCCATTGCCCGCTGTCACCTGGCAGGAGATCGTGTGGCCCTCGTCGGCGACTTGCACGACATACGTGCCGGCGGTCTGACCCGCAATCGGTGCGCCGTTGCGCAGCCATGCGTAGGAGAAGCTGGTCGGGCTGTTGGACCACGTCCCCTGAGAGCATGTCAGCGTTTGCCCGAGAGCCGGGGTGCCGGTGAGCGTCGGTGCCGCGGTGTTGACAGGCGCGAGCGCTTTTGGTGTCGCGACTGGGCCGCCCTCCACGAGGGCCAGTGCCAATCCGGGCACAAGCATCAAGCAGAACAGCGCGATCGTGACCAGCATCGCTCCACCTACGCCTATGCGCGTCGAGTTGCCACGCTTGCCTATATGCCGCATCGAGTCTCGTCTCCTGAAGTCGGGTGCGCGCGAATCGTATCGACTCAGGTTGCGGGAACTTCTGCCGGCGCAAGCGATACCTCCCCGTCCACAGCATCGGCGAGGACCGCCTCGCCCGCGTGGAAGCGCCCCTCCAGCAGCGCCAGCGCCAGCCGGTCGACCAGCTGCTTCTGGATCACACGCCGCAAGGGCCGCGCGCCATAGGTGGGGTCATAGCCCATGTTGCCCAGCAGCTCGCGGGCGGCGGGAGTGATCTCCAGCTGCACTCCGCGCTCGGCGACGCGCTCGATCACGTGTGCAGTTGCAGATCGACGATCTCGCCGATCTGCTCGCGCGAGAGCGGGTCGAAGCGCACGATGTCATCGAGGCGGTTGATGAACTCGGGCTTGAAGTGCTGGGTCAGCTCCGAGCGCATGTCGTCGCCGGTGGCCGACACCGGAATATTGGAAGTCATGATCAGCACGGTGTTCTTGAAGTCCACCGTGCGCCCCTGGCCGTCGGTGAGGCGCCCGTCGTCCATCACCTGCAACAGCGTGTTGAACACATCGGGATGGGCCTTCTCGATCTCGTCCAGCAGCACCACGCGAATAGGGTCGGCGGCGCACCGCCTCGGTGAGCTGGCCGCCCTCTTCGTAGCCGACATAGCCGGGAGGGGCGCCGACGAGGCGAGAGACAGAGTGCTTCTCCATGTACTCGCTCATGTCGATCCGGATCATCGCGTCCTGCGAGTCGAACATGAACTCGGCAAGCGCACGGGCAAGCTCGGTCTTGCCGACGCCGGTGGGGCCGAGGAACAGAAACGTGCCGATCGGGCGGTTGGGATCCTGTAGCCCAGCGCGCGAGCGGCGCAGCGCGGTGGCAACAGCCTCGACCGCCTCGTCCTGGCCGACGACGCGTTCGTGCAGACGCTCCTCCATGTGGATCAGCTTCTCCACTTCACCCTCCAGCAGACGCGAGACGGGAATGCCGGTCCAGCGCGCCACGACCTCGGCGACGTCCTCGGCGTCGACCTCCTCCTTGAGGAAAATCGGCGCCGCCTTCCCCAGACTCACCGGAATCCGCTCCACCGTCGCTCGCGGACTCGCCGTCGCCGCCGAGCCCATCGTCTTTCGTCCCTGCTCGTGCTCGGCTGTTCGTGTTCGGCAAGCTGCCTTCGAGCTCTGGGATCTCGCCGTAGCAGCAGCTCGCGCGGCGCGCTGCAAGTTCGCCTTCGCGCTGGGCACGCTCGGCCTCCACACGCAACCTGCTCCAGGCGTTCCTTAATCTCGCTGCACGCCTTGGAGCGCCTGCTTCTCCTTCTCCCATTGGGCGCGCATCTCGGCGGAGCGCCGCTTCAGCTCGCCAAGCTCCGACTCGATCGCCTCGCGCCGCTCCTTGCGAGGCCTCGTCCTTCTCCTTGCGCAAGCGACGTCAGCTCGATCTCCAGCTGCATCACGCGCCGGTCGACCTCGTCGATCTCGGTCGGCACGGAGTCGATCTCGATGCGCAGGCGCGAGGCGGCCTCGTCGATCAAGGTCGATCGCCTTGTCGGGCAGGAAACGGTCGGCGATGTAGCGATGCGACAGCGTGGCCGCGGCTATCAGCGCGCTGTCCTGGATCGCACGCCGTGGTGGGTCTCATAGCGCTCCTTGAGCCCGCGCAGGATCGCAATCGTGTCCTGCACGCTCGGCTCACCCACCATCACCGGCTGAAAGCGCCGCTCCAGCGCCGCGTCCTTCTCGATGTACTTGCGGTACTCGTCAAGCGTGGTGGCGCCAACGCAGCGCAGCTCGCCGCGAGCAAGCATCGGCTTGAGCAGATTGGCGGCGTCGACGGCCCCCTGAGCCGCGCCCGCACCGACGATCGTGTGCAACTCGTCTAGGAACAAGATGATCGTGCCTTGAGCCTCTGAGACTTCCTTGAGCACGCCCTTGAGCCGCTCCTCGAACTCGCCGCGATAAACGGCCCCGGCGATCAGCGCACCCATGTCCAGTGCGATCACGCGTCGCTCGCGCAGGGACTCGGGCACGTCCCCGGAGACCACGCGCTGGGCCAGCCCCTCGACGATCGCGGTCTTGCCCACGCCGGGCTCGCCGATCAGGACAGGATTGTTCTTCGTGCGCCGCGAGAGCACTTGGATGACGCGCCGAATCTCCTCATCGCGCCCGATCACCGGATCGAGCTTGCCCTGCTCGGCGAGCTCGGTCAGGTCGCGCCCGAAGCGCTCGAGCGGCTTCTGCTCGTCCTCGGCCGGGCTTGCATGCCGGCCGCGCCGGCGCCTGTCCGTCAGGCGGGCTCATCGCTCATTCCCCAGAGGGTGCTTGTACTTTTTGGCGATTGTCCATAGTGACTACGATATGTAGTTACTATTGTGAAAGAAAAGAATAGTCACCCCCGGCCTCAACTCAGCTGTCGCTCGGTCGGCCACCCTTGCCGCGCGTTACCCCGAACGCCGGCGGGCATCCGCCGCACGCACGAGGTCGTGCCCGGCTCCTCTGTAGGGCACAAGCTCGGCGCGGAAGGAGCGGCGCACGCGCTCGAGCTCCTCGGCCAGTTCGACCTGGGCGTGCAGGGCCTTCACTTCCAGCTCTTCGATGCGCTGGTGCATCCCCTGCACCTCGGACTCCAAATCCAGCACGCGCTGCACACCGGCAAGGTTGAGCCCGAGATCGACGGTCATCTCGTGGATGCGGCGCAGCTTCTCGACATCCTCCTGGGAGTACAGCCGAGTCCCCTTGGGAGAGCGCTTGGGCTCGACCAGCCCGCGCGACTCGTACATGCGCAAGGTCTGGGGATGCATGCTGGCCAGCTCGGCGGCCACCGAGATCATGAACACACCACGGTCGGTCTCGACCTCGACACGCGTGACGCGCTTGCCGGCCATGAGCCGGACTGGCCTGGAGCTCTGCCGCCCCTTGCCAACGTGCCCTCTCATGACTGTTCCCCAGCCCGGCCCGCACTCTCATACGAGGCCTCCGTGAACAGCTTGGCGCGCGGGTTGCCGTTCATGACCTTCGACAGCTCGTCCACTGCCGTGCGCTGCTCGTCGCTCAGCTGCTCGGGCACGTCGAGCGTGAAGCGGTAGTGAATGTCCCCGCGGCTCTTGCTGCCAAGCTTGGGGGCCCCCTCGCCGCGCAGCCGCTGCAAAGCACCGTGCTGGGTGCCGGGCTTCACACGCAGCGTCTTGGACCCGTCGAGCGTCGGCACGCGCACCTCGGCCCCGAGCAGCGCCTCGGGGATGCTCAGCGGAACCTCGACCTCGAGGTTGTCCCCCTTGCGCTTGAACGCAGGCGAGGGATCGACGTGTGTGACGACATAGAGATCGCCGGCCGGCCCACCGCGCGAGCCCGTCCTCGCCCTTGCCGGCCACGCGGATGCGCGAGCCCTCCTTCACCCCGGCGGGAATGTTCACACGGAATTTCTTGACCGTACGTACCGCCCCAGACCCGTGACAGGTGGGACAGGGATCCTCGATCACGGTGCCGGAGCCACCGCACAGCGAACAGGGCTGGGTGATGGAGAACATCCCCTGCCCCTGGCTCTCGATCCCGCGCCCTTCACAGCGAGGACAGACCTTCGGCGTCGTGCCGGGCTTGGCGCCGGTGCCATGGCAGGTACTGCAGATGCTGCTGGTAGGCACCGAAAGTGGAACCTGCGCACCGGAGATCGACTGGTCGAAGGAGATGCGCACCTCGGTCTCCAGGTCGCGTCCGCGCTGCGGGCGCGAGCGCGCACGCCGACTGCCGGCGCCCCGCCGGGCGCCGGATCCGCGCCGGGCCGCCACCTCCTCCGCCGAACAGGTTGGAGAGGATGTCGCCCATCGAGGAGGCGTCGAAGTCGAAGTTGCCAAAGCCGCCAAAGCCAGGCCCACCGGATGCTCCACCGGCGAAGGGCCCAGTGCCATTGTCGTACTGCTTGCGCTTCTCCGGATCGCCAAGCACGTCATGGGCCTGGGAGATCTCCTTGAAGCGCTCCTCGGCCTGCTTGTCGTCGGGATTGCGATCGGGGTGGTACTTACGCGCAAGCTTGCGGTAAGCCTTCTTGATGTCATCAGCGCTCGCCTTCTTGTCTACTCCGAGCGTCTTGTAGTAGTCGGGACGGGTTGCCATGTGAGCCTATACCTCTACGCGGCCACGAGCACGCGCGCCGGTCGGATGATCGTCTCGCCCATGCGATAGCCGTTCTGGAAGACCTCGGCGACGGCCCCGCTCGACGGCGCCCTCCACCGGCTGCTGGGCGACCGCCTCGTGGAGGTTCGGATCGAATGCCTCGCCAAGCGGCGCAAACGCCTCGATGCCGAGGCGCGCGAGCGCCGCACTGAGCTCTGAGCGCACGAGCCGCACGCCGGCGAGCAGGGGATCCTCGGCCTCGCGCGGCGTCGATCGCCCGGTCGAGGTTGTCAAGCGCCGGCAACAGCTCCTTGGCGAGTTTGGCCACCCCGCGCTCTTGCGCTTGCGACGGCGTCGCGAGCCACGCGCTTGCGGTAGTTCTCGAAGTCGGCCTGCGTACGCTGCGCGAGCGCCAGATACTGGTCGCGCTCGGCAGCGGTCTTGACCAGCTCGTCGAGCTCCTCTCGATGCCCTCCGGGGTCCATCCCCTTCGGGGATGGACTGCTGGGATGAGGGACCTCGGCGGCTGTATCGCCGTCGTCGGCTGCTCGGCTGTAGAGCCTGAGCGCTGCCGCCGACGGGCTCCCTCGACGGCCAGCGGGGCCTGAGCCTCGCCGCCGTCGGGTGCTGCTGTGGGTCTCGGGGACGCCTGTGGTGTGCGACTCGGTGTTGTCGGTCATCGAGGTCAGCTCTTGCCCTCGTCGACCACCTCGGCGTCGACGACGTCCTCCTCGGCGGAGGCGCCGTTGTCGGTGGCCTCACCGCCGGCGGCGCCGTCGGCTGAAGCGGCCGCGTCGGCCTGAGCCTTCTGGTACATCGCCTCGGAGACCGCGTGGAACGCCGTCTGCAGAGCCTCGGTGCGAGCGTTGATCGCGGCCGGGTCCTCGGCCTCCAGCGACTCGCGCACCTCCTTGATCGCCTCTTCGATGCGACCCTTGGAGTCGGCGTCGACCTGGTCGCCGAGATCGGCGAACTGGCGCTCGGCCTGGTAGGCGGCGTTCTCGCCGTTGTTGCGTGCCTCCGCCAGCTCCCGCGCCTTGCGGTCCTCCTCGGCGTGGGACTCGGCGTCGGTGACCATCCGCTTGATCTCCTCCTCGGAGAGCCCGGAGCCGGCCTTGATCTCGATCTTCTGCTCCTTCGGGTGCCGAGATCCTTGGCGGACACGTTGAGGATGCCGTTGGCGTCGATGTCGAAGGCGACTTCGATCTGCGGGATGCCGCGCGGCGCCGGCGGGATGCCGGTCAGCTGGAACTTGCCCAGCGACTTGTTGTACTGAGCCATCTCGCGCTCGCCTTGCAGCACGTGGATCTCAACCGAGGGCTGGTTGTCCTCGGCGGTCGAGAACACCTCGCCCTTGCGCGTCGGGATCGTCGTGTTGCGCTCGATCAGCTTGGTCATGACGCCGCCCTTGGTCTCGATCCCGAGCGTGAGCGGTGTGACGTCGAGCAACAGCACGTCCTTGACGTCGCCGGCGAGCACGCCCGCCTGGATCGCGGCGCCGACGGCGACCACCTCATCGGGGTTCACACCGCGATGGGGATCCTTGCCGGTCAGCTCCTTGACCTTCTCCTGCACGGCGGGCATACGCGTCATGCCGCCGACGAGCACGATGTGGTCGATCTCCTTGACGCCCTTGTCCTTGGCGTCGTCGATCGCCTGGCGCACGGGCGCCACCACGCGATCCAGCAGCGCGGAGGTCAGCTCGGCGAGCTTGGCGCGGGTGAGGCGGGTGTCGAGGTGCTTGGGCCCGGAGGCGTCGGCCGTGATGAACGGCAGGTTGATCTGCGTCTCCTGCGTGGTGGACAGCTCGATCTTGGCCTTCTCGGCCGCCTCGTACAGACGCTGCAGCGCCATCGGATCGGCGCTCAGGTCGATGCCCTGGTCGCGCTTGAAGTCGGCCACGAGCCAGTCGACGATCGCCTTGTCGAAGTTGTCGCCGCCGAGGTGGTTGTCACCGGCGGTCGACTTGACCTCGAACACGCCGTCGCCGATCTCAAGGACGGACACGTCGAAGGTGCCGCCGCCGAGGTCGAACACGAGGATCGTCTGGTCTGACTCCTTGTCGAGGCCGTAGGCGAGCGACGCCGCCGTGGGCTCGTTGATGATGCGCTTGACCTCGAGGTTGGCGATCTTGCCGGCGTCCTTGGTGGCCTGGCGCTGGTCGTCGTTGAAGTAGGCGGGGACGGTGATGACGGCCGAATCGACCGTTTCGCCGAGGTAGGCTTCGGCGTCGGTCTTGAGCTTCTGCAGGATCATCGCGCTGATCTCCGGCGGCGAGTACTGCTCGCCTGCGGCTTCGACGCGCGCGTCGCCGTTGGGGCCGGAGACGACCTTGTAGGGGACGATCGACTCCTCCTCGCGGACCTCGCCCTCCTTGCGGCCCATGAAGCGCTTGATCGAGAAGACGGTGTTCTGCGGGTTGGTGACGGCCTGGCGCTTGGCGACAGTGCCGACGAGGCGCTCACCGGAGGCGGTGAAGGCGACTACGGAGGGGGTGGTGCGGCCGCCCTCGGCGTTCTCGATGACGGTGGGCTCGCCACCCTCGAGCACGGCCATGCACGAGTTGGTGGTGCCGAGGTCGATGCCTATGGTCTTGCCCATGGGTGATGCTCCTTGCGTTAGCGTGGTTCAAAATCTGAGTGGAAGAGTAGCAGATTATCTCAACCATGTAGCCTTGCGCGAATCGTCGCAAGCGTGTCCCTCCAGACCGTTGTGAGCGCAGTTGCAAGCTTGTCCATTGAATCGTCGTGAGCGTGTCCTCGCACACGTGAGCGACCGTCGAGCGCCGTAACTTGCGAGCGGCGGCGGGTTATGGTCTAACAAGTGACCCGCCTGGAGCGCAACGTCAACATTGCCGCGGTCGTGCTCCCGTTCCTCGGCGTGGTTGCGGGCGGTGCGTTGCTCTGGGACAGCTTCCTCAGCCCCCTCGATCTGGCGATCCTGGCCGTCATGTACATGCTCACGGCGGTCGGGATAACTGTTGGATTCCATAGGCTCCTTACCCACCGCGCCTTCCAAACACACGTGCCATCGCGCTACACGCTTGCGGTACTCGGCTCGATGGCCGTTCAGGGCCCCGTGATCGACTGGGTCGCCGACCACCGCAAGCACCACACGTTCACCGACGAGGAGGGTGACCCGCACAGCCCGCACGCCGGCCGCGGAGCGGGGCTCGGCGGGATGCTGAGCGGCCTGTGGCATGCCCACACGGGCTGGCTGTTCTCCACCCACGGGCAGGCGTCTTCGAAACGGTTTGCCCCCGACCTGCTCGAGGACGCGGGGATGCGCAGGATCAACAAGGCCTTCCCGCTGATCGCGCTCGCGAGCCTGGCGATCCCGTTCCTGCTCGGGCTGGGCCTCAGCGGCGGGTCATTGACGGCAGCCCTGGCAGCCCTGTTGTGGGGTGGGCTCGTGCGGATCTTCCTCGTGCACCACGTCACGTGGAGCATCAACTCGATCTGCCATTTCTTCGGCAGTCGGCGCTTTGAGCTGGAGGATCATTCGACGAACGTGTTCTGGCTGGCGCTGCCGTCGCTGGGAGAGGCGTGGCATCACAACCATCACGCGTTCCCGCGCTCGGCGTTCCACGGGCTGCGCTGGTGGGAGCTGGACCCGTCCGGTTGGCTGATCCTCGGGATGGCGAAGGTGAAACTGGCGTGGGACGTGGTGCGCGTGACACCGGAGCGCGAGCAAGAGAAGTTGGCCGCGGCACACGCCCCCAGCGCCTGACAGCCACCCGGCCGCCGGGACGCTGAACCCCCCGACACACGCAGGCGGTACCTTCTACCTATGAGCATCGCCCCGCCACAGCGGGCGCTGACGGTGGGCCCCGTCAAGCCGAAGCTGCGCGGCGTATCCCATGAGTACGCGTTCTTCGTATCGCTCGGCTGTGGCGTCGCGCTGATCCTGGCGGCATCCGACGGGCGGGCGCGTCTTGCGGCGAGCATCTACGCGGTGGCGGTATCGGCGCTGCTGGGCACCAGCGCGCTCTATCACCGAGTCACCTGGCGCCCGAAAGCACGGCGCTGGATGCGACGACTGGATCACTCGATGATCTTCGTGCTGATCGCCGGCACCTACACCCCGGTGGCCCTGATTGCGCTCAAAGGGTCTCTGGCCAGCGCGATCCTGATCGTGCTTTGGACCGGGGCGCTCGGCGGCGCCGTGTTCAAGTTGTTGTGGATCGACGCGCCGAAGTGGCTGTTCGCGGGTGTGTACGTCGCGCTCGGGCTGGTCACGGCGGCGGTCTTTGGCGAGCTGCCCGCCGCGATCGGCTGGCTCGGCGTGGCCGGGCTTGCGAGCGGCGGCCTGCTCCATGTGGTCGGGGCGATCGTGTACGCAAGCGGCCGCCCCAACCCGTGGCCAAAGGTGTTCGGCTACCACGAGATCTTCCACGCGCTCGTGATCGCCGCGGCGGCGCTGCAATACGCGGTGATCGCCTTCGCGGTGCTGCCTCACGGTTGACGACTGGGGCACATCCTCGCGAGCGCGCATTCCTCGCATGCCGGTTTGCGGGCAAAGCACGTGCGCCGCCCGTGGCGCAGCAGGTTCACGTGGAACTCGAGCTCCTGGCCGGACGGAGTGAGGGCCAGCATCTGGTCGTGTAGCTCCTCGAAGGGAGCGCCAGAGCGAAATACGCCGAGTCGCGTGCCGACACGCGAGACGTGCGTGTCGACCGGGATATCGGGGAGACCGTAGGAGAACAGCAGCACGCACGCGGCCGTCTTGCGCCCAACGCCCGGCAGCGAGCACAGGTAGGCACGACTCTCCTCGACAGGCGCGTAGCGCATCCACTCGAGCGACAGCGGCTCACGCGGGCGGTCGGGATCGCCGGGGTCACGGGGCTCATCGCCAAACGCGGGTCGCCCAGAGATCGCCGCAAGGATCGCCTGGATGCGCACCGACTTGACCTTCGAGATGCCGCCCGGACGGATCGCCTCCTCAACCTCTGAGACCGGCGCGGCGAGCATCGTCGCGTAATCGATCAACTCGCTCGGCGCGGCGAAGCGCTTGCGCAGGCGCAGGAATGCCACGTCGCGGTTGCGGTCGTTCGTGCTCTGTGAGAGCACCGTCAGGATCAGCTCGTCCAGCGGGCGTTCGTGCGGTGCCATGCGCGGGATGCCGTACACCTCGCGCAGCCTGTCGCGGATGCGTAGCACGCGCGCGCGGGCGGGAGGCTGCCACTCGCTACACAGCGACAACATCCAGGATGTCCGTGAGCCCCGCGAAGTCGTCGGGGTTGCGGGTATAGAGCGGAAGCCCACCAGCAAGAGCAGTGGCGGCGATCAGCATGTCGACCGCCCTCCGACCTCTGGCCTTACGGCCTGCCGCAACAACCGCGGCATAAATACGCCCATAGGCGCGCGCCGCGTCGGTGTCAAACGGCAGCGGATCGAAGATCGCCTCGATCCGCTGGAGACGCTCCTGGCGACGAGCACGCTCGTCGGAGTCGGAGGTAGCGTGTGGCGCGGCGGCCAGCTCCGCGAGGGTCACCGAACAGATTGCCGGCTCGTCCGGCAACAGATCCGGGTCGATTGCATCCAGATCAACTACGACCGAAGTGTCGAGCATCCCCCGAACACGCCCAGTCTCTTCAGGCACGTGGCTCCGGGCTTTGGTCAACGAACCGATCGACGTCGGCACGGAACCGGCTGGAGTCGATACGGCCAACGCCGGTGAGCGCGGCCAGGACAGCCGCCTTCGGCACGAACCGACGACGCTGAGTCGGCTTGAGCTCTCCAACCGGCGTCCCGTTGCGAGTCACGATGAAGGATTCGCCGCGATCGAGCTCGCGCATGATCTCGCCGCTGTCGTTGCGCAACTGCCGTTGAGTGATGACACGTGCCACAAGCTGAGTGTAGCACGGGTGCTACAGATTGCTGCTGTCGCCGATTGCGTGTTGTATTGCTTGTCCGCGTTGTGTGAGTGTCCAGGCGTTTGGTTCGCCCTTGGTGTGTCCTTGTCCGTTGTTCTCGATCAGTTGGTGGTCTTGGAGGCGTCTGAGCAGCTTTGAGATTTGGCCTTGGTCGGGTACTTCGGCGGTGTCGGCGATCTGGCGGTTGCTGGCGTCGGGTTGGGCGGCGATCGCGGCGAGCACGCGGGCGGTGCGGTACGTGATGCGCAGGGGGAGATCGCGGAACGGGTCTCGAGCGTCGGGGGCGGAGGGGTGAGAGTTGTGCAGAGTGGTGGGTTGCGGGACGGGACGGTCGAGCTCTCGGCGCGCGGCCGCGGGACCGAGGTAGGGGTGGACGATCATGCTCATCAGCGGGTTGAGCAGCCCGATGAGCGGCCGGCGATCGTGCTCGGCTAGACGCGCATGAACGATCGAGACCGCTCCGCCGACGGTGCTCTGTGCGGTGAGCGGCGGAGGCCCCGCCGTGTCCTTCGATTCGGAGCGCCCCCGATCGACCGCGGCGACGAGCATGTCGATGACTTGGCGACGACGTTCGGAGACGGCGGGTCCCGCCTTGAGCGTCTCGATTGCGCACACACGAGCGAGAACGGGCTGAGCGTCAAAGAACTCGAGCAGGACGGCGAGCGCGCCACGCACACGCTCCCGCCAACGACCCTCGTGCGAGCGAGCGGCGAGAACACTTTGCGACACACGCTCAACAGTCTCGTCAAGCACGGCGAGGAAGCACGCTTCGCGATCGGAGAACAGGTCGTAGAACGTGCGTCGAGAAACACCCGCGCGCTTGCAGATCCGACCAACGCCCACACCCTCCAAACCATCCTCGGCGAGGCTCTCAGCAAACGCCAACAGCAACCGTCGCCGTTGCATCTCAACGACATGCCCACCCTCGCGCCCAGCGCGGTCAAGCGTCTGAGAGCTGGCGTGCGAGGGCACCATGAACCTCCCCGCCCTTCTCGGTCAACCTCCAGGCACGCGGCGCGCCGCGACCCGGAGCGAGGCCCGTATTGACGATCAAACCAAGCTTCTCCAGGCGCGAGAGCAGCTTCGAGATCTGGCCCTGGTCGATAATTCCGGCATCCGCCCCAACCGCACGATTGGAACCGCCAGGGTTCTCCGCGACGGCGAACAGGACACGCACCGTCCGGTAGGTGAGACGCATATCGAGCTGCTTGAGTGGATTCGATCCGCCGCTCGGTTGCGAGCGGACCTCAACCTTTGGGACGGGCCGCGAAAGCTCCTTGCGCGCGGCGGCGGGTCCGAGATAGGGCAGCACGATCATGCTCATCAACGGGTTGACCAGCTCGATGAGCGGACGATCGTCACCGTCGAGCATCCGCCCATGGATCACGGAGAGCACCGCGCCGGCGACGCCCTCAGCGGTCACGGGTGGTGGCCCCTCGCCCCCTTTGACTTCAACGCGGCCCTCCTCTACGGCGGCGACGACCTGGGAAAGCGCGCGCCCTCGACGCTCCAGGGCCTTGGGTCCCGCTCCGAGCGTCTCGACGATCGCAAGCCGGCCCGTACCGGGATCCTGGTCAAGGAACGAGAGGAGCTCGACGAGTGAGGCCCTGATGCGCTCCCGCCACCTACCGGGTCGCTCGTATGCGCTAACAACGCGAGCGGCAACCCGTGCCAGCCCCTCGTCGAGTGCTGCGAAAAAACAGTCCTCGCGGTCTGCAAACAGCTCATAGAACGTGCGGCGGGAGACACCGGCACGCTCCACGATGTGCGTGACGGTCACACTCGACGCGCCGCGCTCGGCGGCGAGCTCAACCATCGCCGCAAGCAGCCGCGAACGCTGAATATCGGCGATCTGCTCACGGGCGAGTGCTAGCCCATTGTGCCCGTCGATCTGTTTCTCGGCGTCAATCTGTTTCTCGGGCGCCATCCCACTGGACGACGGCGCCCGTTCGCGCGTGGCCATCTCATCTCTTCTTCCCGTGCGTCATTTCTTCTTCCCGTGCGTCGTTTTCCCCTTGTGGCGCTCGGTCTTCTTCTTCGCCTTGTGCTTCGCGCAACCCGTAACGCCGATCGGCGTGGACTGTTTGATCGTCGCGCCGTTCTGTGCCGTGAACGCTGTCGGCATCTTCAGCGTGCTCTTGCACAGGTTCCCGTTCGCGGCGAGCGCCGAATACTTGCCCTGGGGAAATGTGAGTTCGAAACTGCCGACGGGCTGGTCGGGAATCGTGTGGAACGTGCTACTCGTGATCCCGGCTTTACTGATGAACGTTTCCCCATGCAGATCGAGCGTCACACCGTAACCCTGCAGGACGACCACCAGTTCCGGGAACTTCGCGCCACCATAGGAGACGAAATACGCCGGACCTTCCAACGGCACCGGGATCAAGGGTGTGATCGCCTTCCCATGACCGACGATCGACGCCGCCGAACAACCAGCAGGATTAGCTTCAAACGTTTTCGCCGGACACGCCTTCTGTAGTGTCGTCAACCTCGACGGCAACTGCTTCGGCAAATCGACCTTGACGCTCCTAATGTTCGCCTGAGACCCAAACGGCGCTTTCGGATAGGTCAGCTTCACGCTCAAGCTCGCCCCGTTCGCCCTACTGGTTTTCCCTGAGGTCGAGACTTTGAGCCCAGGTTTGAAGCCCAACACTGCACAGTTCGTTACCTGGAACGGCACGCCGATCGTGTCTGTCGTGTTTTCGCTTGAATGGATCGTCCCTGTGACTTCCATCTTGTTGCAGTTCGTCGGGTTGAACTGGAAATCGCCACGGGTCGTGATCGCGTTGACATGCTGGATTTCCAACGGGATCCCTTCGATACTCGTCGGGATCGCATACGGCGAACCGGGAGGGTCGCTCACGATCGTTATCGCAGCCGTTATCGGATTGACTTCGATCTTCCCACGCACGATCACACAATCGCAAGGATCCTCGCCCGCGGGGTTCGCACTATTGCGCTTCAGATCGAACGGTCCCGCCTTCGCAGGCACCTCAAACGTGATCCCAAACGGTGCACAACCAGGCGTCCCAACGGTGCACCCACCACTACCGTTATACGGGCCGGTGAGATAGAACTTGCCGCCCGTGACACTGTACGGGTCGCCGCCCACCCCTACCGAAATCGTCGTTTCCCCGATGAGGCTGTTCGGTGGGCACTCCCCAAGGTTCGCTTGTGGTTCGCGGCACAATTCGATATTGGAGAGGATGCCCGAGAGGCCCGGCGGCAAGTGCGCTTCCACAGACTGCAGGTTCTGTTCGCCGTCTTTACGGCTCATCGTCAACGTCAATGGCGAGAACGCACCCGCATTGACATTCGTCGCACCGCCCGTAAGCGACGGGTTGAACGGCAAGCGCGCACCCGGACACGGACTCCCGTTCGGACCTGAAGTGATCTGAAACGACGAGGACGTCTCCACCGGCCCGTTGCCGTCCCACGGCACAAACGACGCCGTAGCCGTATAGGTACCACAACGCGACGGAGTCGTCAACGGTGCTCGTTCACCACCAAAGAAATGCAGTTCGAGTTCTTCAAACGGCAAGTCCGGAGTGTTCTTGAACGTCGTGAGGATCTGCCCCGTTTCGCTCAGATGCACTTCACCCGTGAGCTTGATCAACGACCCCGACACCGGGTCTTCGACGATCAGATACATCGCGGTGAGGCTCCCGAACGGGTTCACGTTCTGCGCCGCCAAATACACCGCGCCTTCAAGCGGATTTGGAAGCAGCGGCGTCTTGATCTTCACCGTCCCGATCTTCGACCCATTCGGACAGAAATTCACACCCGGCTGCAACAGTTCGGTTTTACCGGCTTCGGTTGCGGCAATGCTGCCCGGCAACGTCGGCGTGAACATCGCCGTCTTCACACCCGGTTCATATTCAGAGTTGAATTCATTGAAACCCGTGAAGCCCGCCAGACCCTCAGAACACGCTTCCAGCCCATTCGCGCCCGCCGGATTGATCGCGACGCCTTCGGGCAACGCCACCGTCGTATCCCTCAACGCCGACTCAGCCAAACCATCCGGATTGGATGCCGCCGTCTGGGGAACATGCACACCGACCGTCAAGCCCGTCGAAGTACTAGCATCGGGAACGTCAGGCTTGACTTCGATCGTCGGCGGGAACTTGAGCTTCGAACAACCCGTCAGCGACACCTGCGTACCTGCCGAGTTGTGCGTGATGCTCGTCGCTTCCGCAAACTTGCCCGGTTCTTCCCACGAGTCTGCCGTCATCGTCGAGCGCAGCGGACCATGGCAGCCGGTCGGAAGCGTCAAGAACGGTTTGCGGTTGACCCCTTCGCCCACGACGCCGGAAATCACCACCCTACTATTGAGGACGGGCGCCTGCGCCGGCGCCGCCGTCACCGTCGCCTGCACGGGGTAGTCTCCGCCGGCGGACACCCCGTTGTTGATATACAGCAGGGGAAAGAAGAAATTGCTGCCGAGCTGCAAAGCCACGCCGCGTGGGGACACCATGTTGAAGATTTCACTGATGTATTCCGGTGCACGAGGCTGGTTTTCTGACCAGTTCAGGCGCAGCCCGCCCACCTTCGATTCAGATGGACATCCACCCGAGCGCAGTGCCTCTCCGGTGCACTTCTTGGCGGTCGCGTTGGGGTCGCCGACGAGGCCGGGGGGCAGATCGATCGTAAGATCCCGCAAGATGCCGTCGGGCACGCGCAGGTACCGTGAGTCAGCGTTCGATTCGAGGCGCTTGAAGCGCGAGTTCAGTGTGAAGACATTGACGAACTGGTACGGGTGCGAGCCCGCCTGCGTGTCGAGCGTACCGTTTTCGTTTAGGAAACTGACTTCAAAGTTCTTAATGCCGAAGCCGACGCCCTGTGTCGCGAGCATACCGCTGCCCTCCCCCGGACCGTTAGCGTTGGGCGCGACGAGGCGAAAATGGTAGAGTTCGCCGGACTTGAGGCCTTCGAGCTGCGCGGAAACTGCCACCGGACTGTTTCCCGCTCCTATCTCAGCCGGCGTCTGCTCGCAGGGTACGCTGCGGTCGTAAGGGCCGTTGCCGAATTCGTCGGTGAGACCGTATTCGAACTCGCACGAGCTGACAGCGACCCCGCGCGGATCAACCATGCCGCTCAAGCTCGCGGCTTCCCTAGTCACGCCGCTCGCCGCGCTCGCGGTGACCGCGGGGGCATCGCTGTCATAGACGTAGACCTTGCCGTTGGCCGGGCTTGAGACGTAGACCTGGCCGCTCGCGCCGTCCACGGCGATCCCGCCCTCGCCCGAGAAGCTCGAAAGCTGCAGCGAGCCGAAGCGCGCGACGAGCGTGCCCGCCGCGGATGGCCCACCGTTTCCGTTCAGAACGCTGTTGCTGTTCATCGCGCCCGTGTCCCACTCGGCCACGGAGGACTGATCGTCTGCATAGAGGTGACCGGTCACGGGGTCGACGGCCACCGCGACGTCGCCCGCTTCGCCGCTGTCCACGCGGCCAAGCCCGGCGAGGTGCTGCCCCCACTTGAGCGTACACGAGCACGACGGTTCGTAGACCGGGTAGTCGTCGCCCGTGGCAGAGACCGCGAAGCCGTGGGTCTGGTCTTCGCCGGGCAAGCCATTGAAACCAGTGAAGTTCTGCGAATGCCACTCCTGGCGAGCGCTGAGACGATTCACGGCCGTGCCGTCGAATTCGTCGATCAGCAGCTCGCCGGACCCTCGTGTGCTGAGGTCAACGTGCACGGTGCCGCTCCCGTCAACGCCGAGTCCCAGCAGTTCGCCTTCGCCGGAGCCGGGGGATGGCTGGAAGCCGCCGATCTGGCTCAGGTACCTGCCTTCGGGGCTGAACTTGTCGATCACGCCGTTGCCGGCGTCCATCACGTACAGGTCGCCGGCCGAGGGGTCGGGCGGGTCGGTGGAGTTGTCGATGGCGATCGCCGCCGGGGTGCCGTACACGTTCGGGAAGGAGAACGAGCCGGCCGGGGTAGCGACGCCTGTGAGCGCATCGGATCCCAGTGTCGAGAAGTCGACCGGGTTGCCGGCGGCGTCGAACTTGTAGACCGTGTTCGTGCCGATGTCGGCTACGTACACGTCGCCACTGGATTCGTCGATCGCGATGCCGTTTGGATTGGTGAACGAGCCGAATTCACTCACCAGTGGGTGCGCTTCGTCGGCCGCGAGTGCCGGAGACGCACCGGCAGCCATGATCGCGAGAGCCGTGAACAGCGCCGGGACGAGCTTTGGGAGAGCTTTGAAGGTGGTCATCGGCTTGCCCTCCGGTCGTTGCTGGATCGCTTAGCTATAGCCTTCTTC
Organism: uncultured Solirubrobacterales bacterium; assembly: GCA_963715535.1. GTDB lineage: Bacteria > Actinomycetota > Thermoleophilia > Solirubrobacterales > Solirubrobacteraceae > Palsa-744. The sequence goes on from OY970251.1 coordinate 1,764,324, forward strand.
GCTGTCGCGTATTTTTTATGCGCTGTCTCCTCGCACTTCGCCCGCTTCGATTTGGACTTGTCCCGCTTGCATGCTTTGAGCGCAGCCGCGAGCTTCTGAGCACGCGTCAACGCCCTTGGCTTGACCGCGGACGGCGCCGGCGGTGTGAAGTTCCCCACACCGGAGAACGTCGCGCTCGACGGCGCCCCGTATATCGACGGTTGCGGCGATGGCGCTTCACGACACGCATCGGCCGTGGTGCATGGCGGCGGGGAGGACGGAGACGGGAAGCCCCCGTCCACACGCGCGTCGTAGATGACGATCTGTCCTTCCTGGGTGTCCTGCGGCACGAGCTGCTGGTTCGAGCGGAAGAACACGTCATCGCCGCTTTCGCTTACGTCCTCCAGGTTCGATTCGAAGGAGCTCGTGCCGCTCGAGATCAGAGACGGTTGACCGTTCTCATACTCGTAGACGTCGAGCTGGGCGTTCGTATCGGAGGGCACGAGCGCTTCGCGCGTTTGGAAGAACACCTGGCCGGCATCCGTCAGCAGGTGCCGACTCCGGAAGACTCCGAGGAATTCTTCTCCGACGTCACCTTCCGGAAACGGCGCCACCACGCCGCCTCCTGCGACCGGAGATTCGCCCGTAGGGTTGCACGAGGCGCAGACGAGCTGCCCCGTGGCGGCGCTGTACAGGAAAAGCTCGTTGATGGGGGATCCCTGAGTCGGCTCGACGAAGTCGTAGCCGGTCAGGCCCTTCTCCGATTCGAATGCGAGCCACTTGCCGTCGGGCGAGGTCTGCTCGCCGCCGAGCCGCCCGTTGTTGGAGACGCCGGTGGCGATGAACGTCGTCTTTTCGCCATTCCACAGATACAGGTTCTGCTTCCCGGCCTGCGCGCCTTCGACGACGGTCCCGCCTTCACCGTTGGTGAATTCCCTCGTGTTGGACGCCAACACTCCCTCGGCGACGAAGTAAACATCGGAGCTGTCATGGCCGCCGAGCGGCGTGACGCGGAGCACGTCGGCGTGTTCGCCGGCCGCGGCGACCGTGAGGTCAGTCAATTCGCATTTGCTCGCGCCTTCAGGTAGCGCGCACTCGTACAGGTCCGGTTCGCCCGCGGCCGCGGTCGAGCCGGGGGTGAGCTTGCTTTCCCCGAGGAAGAAGACCTTCGAACCGTCGGAGCTGGCGGCCTTGAAGGAACCGCCACCGCTGGGACCTGACCCACCCTGTTTCTCGTCGATCTGGACGGTGCGCAGCCCGTCGATGCGGTCGTAAAGGGCGCCGCCGTAGGTGAAGAGGACGTGCGAGCCGTCGCTGGAGAGCGCACCTTCGTACGCGGGGACACCGTTTTGGTGCACCCCTGATACCGCCAGCGATCCGGGGGTCGCCGTGCCGTCCGGCAGCACGCTCACCAGCCGCAGCGCGCCTTCGGCCCATTCGTACAGGTTTTCGACGCCATACTGCGCGCCTTCGGCCAAAGGCGAGGTCTCCGTGAAGATCACGTGGCTGAGATCCGCAGAGGCGGCCTGGAAACTCGCGTCGGCCGGCGTCACCCCCGACGGCGTAGTGTTGACAAGTTGATAAGTACCGGTCGCGTTGTCGCGCACCAACAGGTTTTCATAGCCCACCGGTTCGCCGCTCACAACCTGACGGCCTTCGGGATTGCACGATTCCGGGTCTTCGCGGGGGGTTCTTGGGTATATGGAAGCGCGTGACGCTGCGCCGGCTTGCATCACGTCCTTGGTGAGCTGTTCCGAGTAGGCGTACACGAGTTGGTATTCCAGGCAGCCCACCCCGTCATAGGATTCGAGCGGCATGATGTCTTCCGCGATCCAGCCGCCTGCGCCTCGCGTCGCCACGTATCGTTCACCGGCGGTGGGCGCGCCCGGCTGCGGTTCCTCGGCACGGAGCGTGAGCGCTTCGCCATCTGCGGCGGCGGTGCTCGCGTATGCCAACGATTCCGGAGCATCGAACTGAGACGAGCTCTTGACCGGCGGCGTCACCAGCTCGTAGGCACGGCAGTCTGGCAACCTCGCAGAGAAGCCGCCACGCACCTGTTCATTGGGACACGCCGCCTGTTCGGCAGCCAGCGTGGTGAAGGTCTGTTCGGGGCCATCGACCGTTCCCAGTTCGTTGGTCGCGACCACGCGGTAGTGATACGTCGTGCCCGCCGCAAGGCCGCTTGCGGACGCCCACACCGCGTGCGATTCCAGCCCTTCACCGACGCTTCCTTCTGGGAAGGGCGCTGAGCTGCCGTAGGCGCTGGTCGTGCCGTATTCGAAGCGGTAGGAGGCAGCGAGCCCGCCGGGGTTTACGAGCGCGCCGAGCTTCGCTTCGGAGACGCCGACTTCGGCGGTGAGCTCCCCGCCGACCACAGGCGCGGTGGGGGACCCGAACACCCAGACCTTTTCTTTGAGGCCATCAGTCACGTATACACGCCCGCTCGCTTGATTCACCGCGACCATGCTGTAGAAGCGCTGTTCCCTGCCTTCGTGTTCGCCGAAACTGCCGGCCCCCACATCCGCGAGCTGCCTACCTTCCGAGCCGTACTCGACAAGATGGAGGCAGGGCGATCTGATTGCGCCGCACAGGTCCGCGCCGTTTTCCACGACCGCGAACACGTCCCCATGGGCGTCGAGTGCCAAGGACCACACGCCTTCGCTTTCGATTTCCACGGGCTTGCCCTTCACTTCTACAGGCGCACCGCTGGAATCGAGCTCCACGATCCTGTTGTTGCCGGAGTTGGCCACCCAGAGGTCGCCGGAGGAGTCGATCGCGACTCCGGTCGGTTCCTTGAGCGCGCCGGCGCCGGAGCCCGTGAACGTATGCAGCAGATTCCCGTTTGGTTCGTACTCGAGCACCTCGTTTTCCGGGGGATTCGGCACGTACACGTTGCCGGCCGAGTCGGCTGCGATCTGTACGTCTGTGAAAATGCCGTTGAAATTGCGTGACGCCGGCACTTCAAACGACGACAGCAACGCGCCCGTATTGGGGTCGTAGACGAAGATCATCGCGGGCGTGGCCGGCGTAATGAGGCCTCCTTCTTCGCCGAGCACGTACACGTCGCCATTCGTCGGGTTCACCGCAACACCCGAGTAGTGCGCAGACCCAAATGGGGACGGCGGCGAGAGCAAGTTGCCTGAAGGATCGAGCTTGACAATTGGCGAGCGTTCAAAGAACCCATGAATGAGACTCGACACGAACAGATCTCCAGAGCCTTCCGTAGCGATGCCACCCGCGTCCGCCTCGTGTGTGCTGAACGATCCCTCGGAGATGAGCTTGGGAGGTTCGGCTTGGGCGACACCGGCAAAGAGCGCGCCCTGAAGGGCACAAGCGAACAGGACGACGACAGTCAACGCAAACACGCCAAACACGCCGTGCGTGGAGCACTCACCAGCATCGCCACGCCCCTCGACGCGCACGCCAGAGAACCGGAGCAGACCTCTCAACACAGACCGCTGAACGTTCACGAGCAAATCCCCTCCTCAAAGAGACCCGGACAACAAGACCTGACCGCCTGCCTGCGGCACACCCTTTGGGTGTGCCCCTCGGGGTACCACCACATAGGGGAGCCCAGGCAGCAAAAGACCGCCGCGGGCACACGACCCCTAGCGGTCAAAGAACAAAAAGCTGTAAACGCGCCTATTACGCGCGAGTACCCCTTGGGGCACAAGCAACCAAGCCGGGCGTCATACCCGGCGGGCCGCGCACTACCGGCGCGGCGAAGGGAGCTATGCCCTAGAAGGCAACTGTCCCAGAGAGAGAGAGAGAGAGAGAGAGACGCGTCAGCGACGCTGACGCGTCCTATAACGGACCCATCAAAGCGACACGGACTCTCAAGCACGTTATTCCCCAAAGAATGCACGCGAAAAACAACTCCCTCTCGTTACGACCCGGTCCCTCTCCCAAGGTCCCCGTCAAAACTGTGTTGGTGTCGACCACGAAGACCGACCCAAACCCGACCTTATGTTTGTCCCACCACCCAATTGGGGGCTGGACAACGTCAAACATACAGTACCAATGAGGGCGTGTCAACCCGCTGTTTATAAAGACCGTGGTGGAGACGGTAGCCGGAGGCTGAGCCTGGTGCCATGACCCACAGCGCGGGCCGGCGATGCCATGCGTTGGTTAGCCCATCGCGATGCCTATATCCTCGCCGGGTGCCAGAGATCCCCGGATAGGCCACCGATGGCAAGCCCCACCACGATCGCCGACGAGCACGAGCCTGCAGAGCCAGACGTAGCAGCGACACGGTGGCCCGTTCGTCCGTGGGCGCTCGCGCTGGCCGTCGCCATCCCGCTCGTCACCGCCTACCTGATCGTCTCCCCACCGGCCGGCGACCTCGCCGCTGCCACCTACCGCAGCGACCTGTTCGCGCGTGTGGGCTTCACCACCTGGGACACGGGCTGGTATGCCGCCCACGGCTACTGGCTGCCGGGCTACTCGCTGCTCTCGCCCGCGCTGGGAGCGCTGCTGGGCGTGCGCCTGCTGCTGGCACTCTCGGCGCTCGCGGCAAGCGCCCTGTTTGGCCTTATCGCCGAGCGCCTGTTCGCGCCCGCCGCGGCGCGAGTGGCGGCGGGCGTGTTCGCGCTCGGCTTCTGTGTGGGGATGCTGTCCGGACGAGTGCCATACGACCTCGGCTTCGCGATCGGGCTCGGCTCGGTGCTCGCGCTGATGCCGGCCGATCGGGGATCCCGCCGATCCCCGATCGGTGGCCTGCCGGCAGCGCTCGCGCTGGCCGTGCTCACGAGCGCCGCCTCGCCGGTCGCGGGAGCGTTTCTCGCGCTCGCGGGATTGGCCTATGCGACTGCCGAATGGCGCCGTGGCCTGGCGCTGTGCGCGGCCGCGCTGATCCCCGTGCTGGTGCTTGGAGTCGCCTATCCCACCGGAGGCTACGAGCCGTTTGCCGCCTCGGCCTTCTGGCCGGCGCTCGCGGGCGTGGTGCTGATCGCGCTGCTGTTGCCCCAGGGACCGCTGACCCCGCACGGCCGGCGCGTGCTCCGTCTCGGCGCCGCGCTGTATGCGCTCGCGCTGATCGGCGCTTACGCGATCGACACGCCCGTGGGCGGCAACGCCGCGAGGCTCGGGGCGTTGATCGCGCCACCGCTGCTCGCCGGCGTGCTGTGGGAAAAGCGCCGCGCACTGCTGCTGGTGCTCGCCCCCGTGTTGCTGTACTGGCAGCTGGCGACGCCGATCCGCGACGTGTCCGCGATCTGGGGCGATCCGTCGGTCAACGCCTCCTACTACGCGCCCCTGCTCTCAGAGCTGCACCGGCTGCGGGCCGCTCGTCCGATCGGCCGCGGACCCATGATCGTGGAGGTGCCGATGACCGCGGCCCACTGGGAATCGGCATATCTACCGGGCCATGACGGCGTCCAGCTGGCGCGCGGCTGGGAGCGCCAGCTCGACACCCGCTACGCGGCGATCTTCTACCGCAAGACGCTCAGCGTTTCCGCCTACCGCGCGTGGCTCGCCGAAAACAGGGTCTCCTACGTCGCGCTCCCGGACGTGCGCCTCGATTCGGCCGGACGCCTGGAGGGAGCGCTCGTCGCACGGGGACTCCCGTATTTGCGGGAGCTGTGGCGTTCTCGACACTGGCGCTTGTATCGGTTCATGGGCTAGCCTTTAGTTCAGGACCAGCCTTTCTCGATGCTCGCTCGGCCCTGTGTCCTTTACTGACGCCCGACGCAACCGACATGCGATGTAACCGACGTTGCATGCCAGTTACAATGTGGCCATGTTCGTAAACCGCTCGACAGAGCTCGACGCCTTGACAAGGTGGTGGGACGAGGAGGCCACAGGACGCATCGCGCTTGTGTGGGGCAGACGCCGGGTCGGCAAGACCGCGCTGTGCGACGAGTTTGCGCGAGATCGACGCACCGTCTTTCACACCGGAGCCGGGCGACTCGCGCGCGACGAGCTGAGGATCCTCAGCCGTGCGGCCTCTGGGACGTTTGACGGTGGGGTTCGGGACCTGCCGGCGCGACCGTTCGTCGACTGGGACGACGCACTGGAGAGCTTGGCGATCGTCGCGGCCGACGAGCCACTGCTGCTCGTGCTCGACGAGTTCCCCGAGTTGCTGCGCTCCTCGCCGGAGCTGCCCGGCGTGATCCGCGCCTTCTGGGACCGTGCACGCGGTCAAACGCGCCTGCGCATCATGCTTTGCGGCTCGGCAGTGCGGGTGATGAGGGCTATGCAGGAGGAGCGCGAACCGTTGTATGGGCGCATCGATCTGTCGCTGGCACTCCACCCGTTCGCGCCCCATGAGAGTGCGATGTTGCTCAGAGGGCTCCAGCCGGCGGATCGCGCGTTGGTGTGGGGAATCGTGGGGGGTGTGCCGTTGTACCTGGCCTGGTGGGACCAGGAGAGCGATCTGGGTTCGAACCTGGAGCGTCTGGTGTGTACCCCCGGTGGCAAGCTGCTCGATGAGGGCAGGCTGGTGCTCGCCACCGAGGGCGACATCGGCGAGCTCGGCCAGCGGGTTCTGCGAGCTATCGCGGCCGGCAGAACCAAGCACAACGAGATCGAGCAGGCGGTCGGCGCCGAGCCGGCGCGCACGCTGCAGCGGCTGATCGAGCTGCGACTCGTGGAGCGCGTGGTGCCTGTGACCACACAGAGGTCGAGGACACGCAGGCGCAGCTACCGGATAGCCGACAACTTCCTGGCGTTCTGGCTCTCGATCGTGGAGCCATACAGCGCAGAGATCGAACGCGGCCTTGGCAAGACCATCCTGCGCCCGTTGACAGAACGCTTGGACGACCACATGGGCGGGCGCTGGGAGGAGGCGTTTCGCGCACACCTGCGCCGACTCGCCGTATCCGGAGCGCTTGCTCCGGACATCGTAAGAATCGGTGCGTTCTGGTCAGAGCGACCGCCCGTGGAGATCGACGCCGTCGCAGTGGCGGGCCGGCGCGAGGAGGCGGTGCTCGTGGGCGAGGCGAAGTGGGCGCGCAAAGTCAACGGCGCGCGTGTGGTGAGCGAGCTGCAGCAGAAGGTGGAGGCACTTCCTCGCGTCGTGGAGGACATGCGCTACGCGGTATGCGCACGCGAGCAGGTCGTCAAAGCTCCAAGTGCGACGCTCGCAATCACGGCTGCCGACATCTTCGCCTGAAGGTGCGCGTGTGCCGCTTGCTCAAGCCCGGAACAGGGTCCCAGCTCATGGGCTAGGCTTTCTCGATGCTCGCTCGGCTCCGCCTCCTGCAGGCACGTGCTCTGCCGCAAGGATGGCCCGACGTGCTGCGTCAGATCGCACTGGTCGGCCTGGCCTACGGCGCCTACAGTCTTGTGCGCGGGCTGGTCGGGGGCGATGGCACCGCCGCCTTCGCGCATGCGCTTGACCTGATTCGGATCGAGCGCTCGCTGCACGTGTTCGTCGAGCCGAGCATCCAGGCGTGGGCGTCGAGCAGCCGGCTGCTGATGGACTTCTCGAGCTGGCTGTATGTCAACGCACAGACCACGATCACGCTCACGGCGCTGATCTACCTGTACCTGCGCCACAACCGCTCGTTCTATTTCGTGCGCAACATGTTCGCGATCGCGATGCTGATCGCCTCGGTGGGATACGCGGTGTTCCCGACGGCCCCGCCGCGCTTTTTGCCGGAGTGGGGCTTCATCGACTCGGTGTCGGACTTCACCGGCGTGCACGTCTCGCACGCGAGCGCCTCGATGAACGCGCTGTTCAACCCCTACGCCGCCGTGCCCTCGATGCACGTCGCCTTCGCGCTGATGATCGGCTGGCCGCTCGCCTCGCTGTCGCGCACACGGGTAGCAGGCGTGCTGTGGCGACTGTATCCGCTGCTGATCGCCTTCGTGATCGTCGCGACCGCCAACCACTTCATCATCGACGCCGTGCTGGGGGCGCTCACGGCCGGGGTGTCGGCGCTCGGCGCCCAGCGGCTGGCACGGATGCGCCCGGCCGCGTGGCGCTTCGGCCCCGACGCCGGCGGGAGCCGGATAGGCTGCTGATCTCGGCGATTCCCGATCGGGCAGCGTCGCAACACATGGCCGGATGCCACCTTCCCCTCCATCGCATAGACAGCCCGCCACTCCCCCCCGCAAAGGTAGTCGACGTGCGCCGGGCGCGCAGCGCCTCGGGTAAGCGCACGCGGCAACGGGCGCGCCGGCGGACGGGGCCTCTCACCGGCGCCGAGCGTCGCGAGAACTGGTGCGCAAGCGGCTGATCGAGTCGCGACTGACCCCAACACGATCTCCCTGACCGGACTGGCGCTGAACCTGGTCGCGGCCGTGCTCGTTTGGGAGCGGCTGTACTTCCTCGGCGGGATCGCGTTCGTCGATCGGCTCGGTGATGGACACGCTCGACGGGCGCTACTCGCGCATGTCGGGCAAGGGCACACCGTTCGGCGCGTTCCTGGACTCCACGCTGGATCGCATCGAGGAGGGGATCGTGCTGACCGCCGTGGCGGCCGACTTCGCGCGCGAAGGACGCGCGGGGCCGCCGCCGCGGTGGTCGTGGCGGTGCTGGCCTCGCTGATGGTGTCCTACACCCGCGCCCGCGCGGAGGCGCTTGGCGTGGAGTGCAAGGTCGGGATCGCCACGCGGCCGGTGCGCGTCGTGATCCTCTCGATCGGCTTGATCTTCGCGAAGGGCGCCTCGCCATTTGGCAAGGGCGCCGTGCTCGGCCATTCGGCCTGCTGGCCCCGGCGGTCTATGTGCTGGCCGCGCTGAGCGTGATCACCGTCGCCCAGCGCATCTGGCACGTCGAGCGAGCGCTGTCTGTCACCTAAACGCCGTGCCGGGGTAGTCTCCCCCGACCTCCACAAAGGAAACTGAGCAACTAGATGAGCATTCAACAGAGCAACGGCGTCGCAGCCTCCTCACAAACGGCAGGGCGCGCTACCAACAGGACAAGGTCCGCGTGGCGATCATCGGCGTGGGCAACTGCGCGTCGGCGTTCGTGCAGGGCGTGCACTACTATCAACGACGCCAACCCGAACGAGCTCGTGCCCGGGACTGATGCACGTCGACCTCGGCGGGTACCACATCGCGACATCGAGTTCACCGCCGCGTTCGACATCGACGCGACCAAGGTCGGCAAGGATCTCGGCCAGGCGATCTGGGCAGGGCAGAACAACACGATGAAGTTCGCCAAGGTGCCGAAGAAGCTCGGGGTGCCCGTGTACCGCGGCATGACCCACGACGGCCTCGGCAAGTACCTCAAGCAGAAGATCAAAAAGGCGCCTGGTGAGACCGCCGACATCGTGAGCATCCTCAAAGAGACCCACACCGATGTGGTCGTGTCCTACCTGCCGGTGGGCTCAGAGGACGCGACCAAGTGGTACGTCGAGCAGATCCTCGAGGCCGGCTGCGGTTTCGTCAACTGCATCCCCGTGTTCATCGCGCGCGAGGACTACTGGGACAAGCGCTTCAAGAAGGCCGAACTGCCGATCGTGGGCGACGACATCAAGTCGCAGGTTGGCGCGACGATCGTGCACCGCACGCTCGCGCGACTGTTCGCCGATCGCGGCGTGAAGATGCTGCGCACATCCCAGTTGAACGTGGGCGGCAACATGGACTTCTACAACATGCTCGAGCGCGAGCGGTTGGAGTCAAAGAAGATCTCCAAGACCAACGCGGTGACCTCGATCATGGACGAGAAGCTGCCGGCGGAGGACGTGTACATCGGTCCGTCTGACTACGTGCCGTGGCTGACCGACCGCAAGTGGGCTCACATCAGCGTGGAGGGCCAGGCCTTTGGCGATGTGCCGCTGAACGTGGAGATGAAGCTCGAGGTGTGGGACTCGCCCAACTCGGCGGGCATCGTGATCGACGCGGTGCGCTGCTGCAAGCTCGCGCTCAACAACGGCATCGGCGGCCAGCTCGACGGGCCGTCCTCGCTACCTGATGAAGAGCCGCACAACCAGCGGCCGGACAACCTCGCGCGTGAGGAGACCGAGAAGTTCATCGCCAAGCACACGCGACGCGCGGCGACACAGCCCAAGGGACGCACCGCTCCACGCAAGGCCACCGCGTCACGCAAGGCTGCGACTCCATCCAAGGCCGCAGCTCCGGCAAAGGTCGCCTCGACGCCCGCCAGGGCTCGGGTCGCCAAGTAGACGGCCGGGTCTCACGGCAAAGCGCGCGATAATGGCGGGGTGAGCGGCGCGCCACGTTCTCGATAGCGCATGTCTGCGCCCTATCCCTGGGAGGCGCAGGAGAACGAGGTCAACGATTACGTGGCGCGGCTGGCCGTGGAGCAGTCGCGCCAGCGGTCACGCGTTCTGATCCTCGCCCCGTCGCGCTCGCCGGAGCGCGTGCGCGAGTCGCGCCGCGAGCTGCGCGCCGCGAAGGCCAGGGTGAGCGGGGTGGGAGGGCTCAATCTGCTGGAGGGCACGGACGACGGCGAGCCGCGCGTGATCGCGATCGGCGAGGTGCTGGAAGTTCCGAGCTCCGCCACGCGCATCCGCGCGCGCTGCCGGTCGACGTAGCGCGCACGCTGGAGGAGCTGCTCAGCAGGATGCCGCTTGACTTCGTGCACGTGCACGAGCCGTTCGCGGGGTGGGTGGGACTCGGCACCTCCAGCGCCGCGCTGCGCTATTCGCGCGCGCTGAACGTCGGCTCGTTCCACACGCCGAGGAGCGGCTGCTGTCCACGACGCTCACGCGTCGCTTCGCCGAGAACCACCTCGCGCGCCTGGACGCACGGATCGCCGGGGCGGCGGACGCGCAGGAGATCGAGCGGATCTATCAGGAGCTGGCCGCCCGTCGGCACGACACGGGCGGAGACCCGCAGCTGCGCAGGCGTCTGCCGCGGCGCCGGCTGATCGACGTGGATCTGCACATGCACACCGACCACTCCGGCGACTGCGAAACGCCCGGTGGAGGTGTTGCTGGCGACGGCCAAAGAAGTCGGGCTTGGGGCGATCGCCGTCACCGACCACAACGAGATCTCCGGCGCCTTGGAGGCGCGCGAGAAGGCGAGCCGAATCCAATGCCCACGGCCGGACCCCTGAAGGTGATCGTGGGCGAGGAGGTCAAGACCGCCGAGCAAGGCGAGGTGATCGGGTTGTTCATCGAGGAGAAGATCCCGCGCGGGTTGAGCATGGCCGAGACCGTCGCCGAGATCAAGCGCCAGGGCGGGCTGGTGTACGTGCCGCATCCCGTTCGACCGCATGCATGCGGTGCCCGACTACGAGCACCTGCCGGAGATCCTCGACGACATCGATGCGATCGAGGTCTTCAACCCGCGTGTGGCGATCGGCGCGTTCAACGAGGAGGCGGTGCGCTTCGCGGCCAAGTACAGGATCGTCGCCGGCGCCGGCTCGGACTCGCACGTGGCTCAAGGTCTCGGGTCGGTGCGCATAAGGATGCGCGACTTCGACGGTCCGCAGGAGTTCTTGCAGTCGTTGCGGGACGCCGAGATCACGACCAAGCCTTCGAGCCTCATCTACGTGCAGGCGCTGAAGTTTCTGCAGACAAAGGCGACTCCCGCGTCCGCCAGGCGAGCCAGCCGCGACCGCCGCGTGCGACGGGCCACGCGGGGCAGCGGGGGCGCGACATGACCGCCAGGGGCGGCCAGTAAAGCTTGCTTATCGTGGCCTACACGGTCGAGGGTCGAGCCTGGCAAGGTGGAGATCACCAGGCGCGAAGTGTGCTTCGCACACGACGACTGAGGACGCCGCCAGGCGAAGTGCCCTCGGCCGCGTACGCGGCGCAAGTAGTGATGCACGCGCAAGGACAACACGGGTCGCCGTCTAATCCTTCCGCGTCGATGCCCGCTACAGATGACGAGATCCGCGAGAAGTACCTCGAGCGGGCGATCAGGGAGCTAAATGCGCTGACGCGCGAGCTGCAGAGCTGCCCGCACTGCCCGCGTGGGCAGCTGATGCCGGTGCTCGGCTCTGGGCACCCGCAGGCGGACATCATGCTGCTCAAGCACGCGCCGCTGCCCTCCGAGATCGAGGAGGGCGTCGCCTTCTACGGACGCTCCGGCGGCGCGCTGATGAAGTCCTTCAAGCGACTGTCGATCGATCCGCTGACCGTTTACGGGACTTTGTGCGTGAAGTGTCCGCTCGCCGACGCCTCGATGGCCGATCCGGAGTGCGTCGCGCGCGTCGGTGCACGAGATCGCGATCGTGCAGCCGCGAATCGTCGTGGTCATGGGGCCCGAGCGCACTGGCGGCGCTGAACGAACTGGACATTCCGCTCGCGCGCCCGCTCGAGCCACGCATGGGCGAGATTCAGCAGCTCACCGCCACAACCGACGCGCTGTACGTGCCGAACATCGACGAGTCGCTCGACGAGCAGGACTCCAAGCGCGCGTTCTGGGCCGCGTTCCGCGCGCTCGGGGAGTGGCACGCGGCGCAGCCGCCGTATTAGACCAATTCATTTGTTCAGGCAGCCATCGCGACCGTGCTTTCAGCCGATGCGACGTAGCTACAATTGCCATATGGCGACCAGCGCCGAAGCCGAAGCCGAAAGGGCCGTGGACGCCCGAGGAGATCGCGCGCAACGAGCGAGTCGCCCAGGCGAGGGTCGCCCGCGACCGCAAGCGAGGCATTAGCGCAAACCTAGAGGAGGGCGTGGCGCTGACCCGCTTTGCCAACAAGTTCGCCGAGGCGTTCCGCGATGCCCGACGCGCTTGATCCGATACCGCTGTTGAGGCATCTCAGCGAGCACGGGTTCGAGCACATAATCATCGGAGGCTTTGCTGTCGTCGCCCACGGTCATGTGCGCCCGTCGAAGGACCTCGACATCGTGCCGGAACCGTCGCGCGAGAATCTCGCACGCCTGGTGGCGGCTCTTCTCGATGCCAATGCAGCCGATGCCGAAGTCGGCGACTTCGACGCATCCGAGCTTCCCATGTCGCGACCACGAACTCGACGACCTCTCCAGGGTGGCAACTTCCGTCTGACGACCGACCTCGGCGACTTGGACATCATGCAATGGGCCAGCGGGATCGACTCCGACGACCTCTATCGAGCTGAACAGATAGCCAGGCTATGGACGGCAAGCGTGCACGGCATCTCCGATGCGCGTATTGTAGCTTGGAACATCTGCGTGCGATGAAGCGAGCCGCCGGACGTCCACAGGATCTCGAAGACCTCAACCGGCTGGGGGAACCACGGAAGATTGGGTGACCCCGCCCAGATGGTGGGCACGACCTTGCCGAAGTAGCTGTCGATCAAAAGGTGAGCACGATCTTGCCGAGCTTGCCGCCTGCGGCGAAGATGATCGTAGGCCGCGGCGGCATCCTGTAGCGCGAAAGTCCCGGCAATGGCGCACCGCCTCAAAGCCGGCCGCCTCGTCCGCTTCAAACAGCGGCAGCACTTCGCGCTCCAGCAGGCGTGCGGCGAGCGCCTTCTCCTCCAGCGAGCGCGCGCGCAGCGTGGAGCCGTAGATGCGCGCGCGCTTGCCCATCAGCGCGAGCAGGTTCAGCTCGGCCTTGACGCCCGCCGAGACGCCAATCACACAGATGCGCCCGCCGACAGCGAGAGCCTGCATGTTGCTCGGCCAGGTTTGGTGCGCCCACGAGCTCGAGGATCACGTCGAACGGCCCGTGCTCGACAAAGCCCTCCGGCGCGATCGCCTCGGCGCCCAGCGCGGCGACCTCCGCGCGCGACTCCTCGCGGCGCACGGTCGCGGTGACGCGCGCGCCCGGCGGCTTTCGCGAGCTGGATCGCGGAGGTGCCGACTCCCCCGGCCCCGCCGTGCACGAGCAGGCGCTCGCCGGGACGCAATCCAGCCTGGGTGAAGATCGCGTCGTGGGCTGTCGTGAACGTCTCCGGCAGGCCACCGGCCGCGGGCCAGTCGAGCGCGGTCGGCACCGGCATCAGCTGACGCTCGTGCACCACCGCCAGCTCGGCCTGCCCGCCCCCGCCGACGATCGCCATCACGCGATCTCCCACCGCGAAGCGTGGAGCGGCGCACGGTCCGAGCGCCCGCACCTCGCCCGCAAGCTCCATCCCGGGGATGTCCGCCGGCGAGCCGGGCGGCGCCGGGTAGAGCCCACGCCGTTGCATCATGTCGGCGCCGTTGAGTCCCGCCGCGCGCACGCTCACAAGCACCTCGCCGTCCCCGGGCACGGGGGCAGGGTGCTCCTCGATCAGTATCTCTCCATCGCGGATCGTGGCTGCTCGCATTGCGCGCGAAGCCTACTCGGGCGCGCCAGAGCTATCGGCGCGAACCCGAACGCTATTGCCCCGCTCCAACAACGCCACGCACTCGATGTGCGGCGTCTGCGGGAACATGTCCACGGGTCGCACCTTCACCAGGCGCCAGCCCGCCTCCACCAGCTGGGCCGCGTTGGGGGCCAGCGTCGTCGGGTTGCAGGAGACGTAGACGATGCGCTTGGGCGAGGCGTCGATGATGCGACGCACGACCTTCTGCGATAGGCCCGCGCGCGGCGGGTCGACGACCACCACGTCGGGCTTGCCGGCACGCTCGATCAGCTCGGGCAGCGCCAGGCGGGCGTCGCCGGCAAAGAAGTGGGCGTTGGTGACCTCGTTGCGCTGCGCAGCCGCGATCGCGTCGGCGACCGCCTGCTCGACGATCTCGATCCCCCACAGCTCGCCGGCACGCGGGGCGAGCGTGAGCGCGATCGTGCCGATCCCGCAATACAGGTCATACACGCGCTCCCAGCCCTCCAGTGCGGCGTAGTCGGCGACGATCCCATACAGGATCTCCGCCATCTCGGTGTTGGTCTGAAAGAACGCTTCCGAGGAGATGCGCAGGTCCAGCTCGCCCAGGCGCTCGGGCAGCTCGGCCTCGCCCCACACCAGCTCGGTCTCGCCACCCGCGGTGGTCTCCGCGAGCGAGGCTGAGCGCGTCCACAGCACGCCGCTGAGCATGCCCTCGCCTGTCTCGGAATCGGGGCCCAGCTCAGCGACAAGCGCCGCTGCCAGCGCGCCGACCTCCAGCTCGCCGTCGGTCGTGACGAGGCGCACCTGAAGCTTGCCGCTGTGGCGTCCTTCGCGCACCACGAGGTTGCGCAGGAACGGGCGCCCGTCGGGGCCGGGCCGGTGCGCTGCTCGCGCGAGCGGCGCGCATCCTCGCGTGAGCGACGTGCATGCTCGCGACCGTGTGCGTCGGTCTCCTGCTCCTGCTCGCGCTCCTGCTCCCGGGCGCGCCCGCCGCCCGGCCGGCCGCCGCGACTCCACGCGAGCAAACCCTGCTCGCGACACCAGCGCAATGCGGCCTCGCGTGCACTGTTGCCGCGCTCGGAGGCGAGCAGGCAATCCTCGATCGGATCGACCCTGTTCCAGCCCGAGGGCGCATGGAACACCGCACACCAGCTCGCCAGTCGTGACCCGCTTACCAAACGAGTACTCGAGCTTGTTGCGGTAGCGCCACTGCTGCAGCGCCGGCACGATCTCCTCCAGCTCGAAGCCGTCGAGCTTGCCGATGCGCCGCAGGGCATCCTCGACCTGTTCTTGCTTGATCTGCAATTGGCGCTCATAGGGCAGCACCTGCCACGCCACACCCGGATGATTCGCCGTCGGCGCTATGCGCTCGGGGCTCTCCTCCAAGATCTCAACCATGCGCGCGTGCGCGTAGCTGCGCTTGCGCTTGACGACCACCGCGCGCACGCGATCGCCGGGCAGCGCGCCTGAGACGAACACGACGTAGCCGTCCGTCGCCGAGGCGCCCGACGCCCTCGCCGCCATGCGCAGCGAGTCGATCTGAAGCTCGATCTGCTCGCCGCGCTCGGGGCGCTTCGGTAGCGCGCTCTGGTCGGTGGCCTGCCGAAGGCGATGCCGTCGAGCCCGTTGGTGGCGAGCTTCGCGCCCGTGTCCGTGGACGCGCTCATGCGACGGCCGGCTCGACCAACAGCTCCAGCAGCGCCTTCTGCGCGTGGCGGCGGTTCTCGGCCTGATCCCAGATGCGCTGGCGCGAGCCGTAGAGCACCTCGGCGGTGATCTCCTCGCCCGGGTGTGCGGGCAGACAGTGCAGCGCGATCGCGGCCGGCGCCGCGGCGTCCAGCAGCGCATCGTCGATCCGGTAGGGCGCGAACGCCGTGCGGCGCTGATCGGCGGTGTCCTCGTCGCCCATGCTCACCCACACGTCGGTGTACAGCGCATGCGCACCCTCGCCGCCTCATGCGGGTCCTGTAGAGCGTCAGCGATCCCGCGGCGCCCGGCGGCAGCAGACAGGTCCTCCTCGAGCGCATAGCCCGGGGGCGAGGCGATCGCGATGTCCATGCCCGCGAGCGAGCCGAGGATCGCGAGCGAGCGGGCGACGTTGGTGCCGTCGCCGACGTACGCGAGGCGCAGTCCGGCGAGGCTGCCGAAGCTCTCGCGCATCGTCATCAGGTCGGCCAGCGCCTGGCACGGGTGGTGCAGAGCGGTGAGCATGTTGACCACGGGCACCGAGGCGTACTGCGCAAGCTCCTCGAGCAGCGCGTCGGGTCCCGTGCGGATCGCGATCGCCGCCACCTGGCGGGAGAGCACGAGCGCGGTGTCGCGCGGGCGACTCGCCGCGCGAGAGCTGCATCTCGCCGGAGCGCAGCACAACGGCGTGGCCGCCCAGCTCGTGCACGCCCATCTCGAAGGAGACGCGCGTGCGCGTCGAGGGCTTCTCGAAGATCAGCGCCACGCCGCGCCCGGCCAGCGCGCGCGAGGAAAGCGGCGCGGCCTTCAGCTCGATCGCGCGGTCCAGCAACGCGTCGAGCTCGGCCGCGCTAAGCTCGGCGCCTGTGAGGAAGTGGGGAGGCACAGTCCGTCAGTTTATGGGGCCCGTCGCGCTCGTCTGCGCCGACGGCGCTGCTCGTGGCTGGCTGCGGCTCGAGCGAATCGCACAAGCACGGGGACGAGCACCGGCACGAAGACCGGCACGACCGCGACCGTCAAGGAAGCGCTGCGACAAACGGCAAGACAGGGAGGCCTCGATGGTGCCCGGCAAGATCAACTACGCAAGCCCGCCAGCGAACGCACCCGTGCAGAGCGGCGTCGATCAAGATCACCTACCACGAATTCGCGATCGAACCCGACACGCTCAAGGCGAAGGTCGGCAGCACGCTGAAGTGGATCAACAACAACACCGAAAAGTGCAACGTCAAGAGCGAGGGCGGGCCGTACAGCGTTCGACTCCGGCGACCTGCCCCGAAGGCGGCACGTTCGAACTGAAGCTCGACAAGCCGGGCACGATCCACTACGAGTGCACGTCCTACCCGACCACGATGAACGGCTCCATCGAAGTCGTGGAATAGCCCTCTAGAAGTCAGCCAGCCCGGTGCGGGGCTGGAGGGGGTGGCGTAGGTACGCCGCGGAATGCGCCCGGCGCCGTGGGCCAATCGTCCCGCCTGCACCGCGTCGCGCATCGCGCCGGCCATCGCCACCGGGTCCTGCGCACGCGAGACGGCGCTTGCGACCATCACCGCGTCGCAGCCCAGCTCCATCGCGAGCGCCGCGTCGGAGGCCGTGCCCACGCCGGCGTCGAGCACCACCGGCACCCGCAACGGCTTCGCGGATCAAGCCGATGTTGTAGGGGTTGCGGATGCCCATGCCGCTGCCGATCGGGGCGCCGAGCGGCATCACCGCCGCACAGCCGACGTCCACCAGACGACGTGCGAGCACCGGGTCGTCGGTCGTGTAGGGGAGCACCACGAAGCCATCGTCCACCAGCAGCTCCGCGGCCTTCAGCAGCTCGGGCGCGTCGGGCAGCAGCGTGTCCTCGTCGCCGATCACCTCGAGCTTGACCCAGTCGGTCGCAAACGCCTCGCGCGCGAGCTTGGCGGTCAGCACCGCGTCGCGGGCGGTGAAGCAGCCGGCGGTGTTCGGGCAGCAGCTCGACGCCCTCTCGCTCGAGCACGTCGATCAGCGAGCCGCGGGCGGCTGGATCGACTCGCGCAGCGCGACCGTCACCAGCTCCGAGCCGCTGACGCGCGAATCGACTCGGCGAGCAGCGCGAGCGAGGGGAAGCCGCCGGTGCCGAGCAGCAGCCGCGAGCGCAGCGTGCGCCCGGCGATCGTGAGCGGGTCGGTGTCGCTACGGACGGTGGCCATGCCCATCGTCCTCCCTGCATCGGTGGCCATGCCCCATCATCCTCCCTGCATCGCAGTCAGCACCTCCACGCGCGCGCCCTCGGGGATCGCGAACGTGCTCCAGCCGGCTCGCGGCACAACCTCGCCGTCGACCGCCACCGCGACCCCGCGCGCATCGGGCTCGAGGTCGAGCACCCGCAACAGCGTCTGCCACCGTTCGTACCGCGCCATCGTCGTGCGGGTTGCCGTTGAGGTAGATCATTTGAAGAGGAAACGGGTCGTGCTGGACGTCGTTACCCAGCAGTGACGCCAGTCACAAGCTCCGCGGTCAGCGGCGCGAGCAGGATGCCGTTGCGGTGGTGGCCGGTGGCCCAAGTCAGCCCGCCGAGCGTTCCAGGTCCGATCACGGGGCGCGTTGTCTGGCGTGCCTGGACGGTAGCCCACGCCCAGCTCCTCGACGTGCAGCTCGCTTACACCCGGCACCAGCTCGTGCGCGTCGCGCAACAGCTCATATACCCCACCCGCGGTCGCCTGAGGCTCAAAGCCGCGCTCTTCCATCGTCGCCCCCAGCACGTAGCGCCCATCGCCGCGCGGCACGAGATAGCCACCCTCGAAGCGCACCACCCCTCCAGCAGCCCGGTCCGGCGGGATCGTGCAAGCGCATGATCTGACCCTTCACCGGGCGCACCGGCACACCGGCGCCGGCGGGCAAACCGCTCAAGCCACCGCTCCAAGCGCCCATGGCCACCACCACGTCGCGCGCGTAGACCGATTCGCACGCCCGCAATCCCCAAAAAAATCCCCGTTCGCCGCGCCCACACTCGCCATGTTCGCCGACAGCGCCCGCCCGCTGCCGCGACACCCGCACCCCAACAACACGCTTGGCTCGGCGTCGAGCTCCAGGGCGTGGACCGGGCCTGTGCTCGCACAACAAGCACGCCCTCCAGCTCGCAAGCACGGCGCAGCGCCGCCACGACATTGACGCGGATCGACGCTGTGGTCGTCGGGCGCTTCGCAGCGCGAGCCGCACCGTCGGCGCAAGCGCGGGCTCGTGTTCGCGCGCCTCGCTTGCGCGCATGCGCATAGCGCGCAGGCCAAGCGACTCGCGAAAGGCGAGCTGGCGCTCAAGCTCGCGCGCCTCGTCCTCGTCGCGCGCCACGACCAGCGTGCCGGTGCGTCGCAGCCCCACCTCGATGCCGGAGTCTCGCTCGAGCTCCGCGGCGAAGTCGGGCCACATGCTCGGCCGAGCGCACGCCCAGCTCGAGCACCCGCCGTCCCGCCTCCCCGAACTCCACCTCGGCCACGGGAGCCAACATTCCAGCCGCCACGTGCGTGGCGCCGCCGCCGAGCCGCTCGCGCTCGAGCACCGCCACCGACATGCCCCTAGCGCGAGCGCGCCAGGCCACCGACAGCCCCACGATCCCGCCGCCGAGGACCGCCAGATCGACCGTGGATTCAGTGGTTGCGCCCATGCCGTTGATGCTAGACGGCGCCCGCCCGCACCCTTCGACACCCCGCGGAGGCAGGCGGGCGAGCAGATGCACGCCCCGCGTGCGCGGGCTGGAGAGCCGATGCGCCGGGGATCGTGCGCACGCTGTCAGACTGGCGTGCGATGGCCCACCTGCGGCCCGTGCCCGATCCCATGGTGAGCAGCGCCGAGCGCGCCTGGTCGCCGCGCGCCTGTACCTCGTATGCGACTGCATGCCCGGCGATCGCGACCTGAGCGAATTCCTGGCCGAGGCGATCGCGGGCGGCGTCGACGTGGTGCAGTTGCGCGAGAAGCACTCGAGGACGAGTTCCTCGCCGAAGCGGCAAGCGTCGCCGCGGATGCGTGCGATGCGCACGGCGCGCTGTTCATCCTCAACGACCGCCCCGACATCGCCGCGACGGTGCGCGCCGACGGCGTGCACATCGGCCAGCACGACATGCCGGTCGACCGAGGCCCGCAAGATCGTCGGCCCCGACATGCTCGTCGGCCTCTCCACGCACGCCCCGAGCGAGATCGACGACGCGCGTGCCGCTCGACGCCCAGACGGGACCCCATACGTCGACTACATCGGCGTCGGCCCGGTGCACGCCACACCAACCAAGCTCGGCCGCCCCCGGTCGGCACCGAGCTGGTCAGCTACGCCTCCGCCCACGCCCACGTCCCGTTCTTCGCGATCGGCGGCATCGACAGCGAGAACATCGTCACGGTGCTCGACGCGGGCGCCTCGCGCGTGTGCGTGCTGCGCGCGATCTGCGACGCTCGCGATCCCGAGCAGGCCGCGCTCACGCTGCGCGGCGCGCTGGAGCTGCGACCGCTGTTGAACGGCGATGGACGACGACTAACCTCACCCTGCAACCGCTCGGCGACGACGAGCGCCCAACGCCGCTGCTCGTCGCGATCGCCGTGGCGCCGCGTTGGCGCTCGGAATCTGCATGAGCGTGGCCACCGTCCACGACCTCTCAAGCCACGGCGGCTCGCTGCCGGGCGGCTGTTTCCTGGTGGCCGTGCTGCTCGTGCTCGCGTGGGGCATGTACGGTCGCCGCTACTGGGCGGTGCTCGGCTTCGAGGCGCTGCTCGCCTTCCAGATCATCGTCACCTCACTCGCTTTGATCGTGGCCGAGACGTGGCTCGCGGCCGGGCTGTGCGTGCTCAGCATCTGTCTCGCCGGCTGGCTGTTCTGGAAGCTAGTGCGCGTGATGGGCCGCATTCAGGCGGGCGAACCGAGGGACGCGCCCGGCAGGTCGGGCGGAGACAGACGAAGCGCGTGCGATAGGCTCGCGCGCACATGGCTGAGACTTCGTATGACACGATCGTGATCGGCTCGGGCCCCGGCGGCTACGTCGCTGCGATCCGCGCCGCCCAGCTCGGCAAGAAGACGGCCGTGATCGAGAAGGACAGGGTCGGCGGACGCTGCCTCAACTACGCCTGCATTCCCGCCAAGGCGGTGCTGCGCTCGGCCGATCTGCTCGATGAGATACGCGAGGCCGGCGACTACGGCCTGAACGTCAGCGGCGTCGAGGTCGACTACGCGGCAGTGCAAGGCCGCCGCGAGAAGGTCGTCTCCACGCTCACCGGCGGCGTGGCGGGCCTGTTCAAGAAGAACTCGATCGACCTGATCGAGGGCGAGGCATCGCTGTGCGCCCTCGCCGGAGACCGCGACGCGTCGCAACCGGGAACGGAGTCGGGGCCAAGCGGGTGAGATGCGCAAAAGGCGATGCCCGCGCGCGTGCGCGTGGGCGACCGGGAATTGACAGCGACAACGGTGATCCTCGCCACCGGCTCGGTCAAGCGCTCGATCCCGGGCGTCGAGTTCGGCGGCGGCGTGATCGGCACCGAGGAGGCCTGGGCGCTGACCGATCTGCCGGCACGCCTGACGGTCGTCGGAGCGGGCGCCTCGGGCGCGGAGATCGCCTCGGGCTTCGCGCGCCTGGGCAGCGAGGTGAAGCTGTTCGAGGTCATGGACCGCCTGCTCCCGACCGAGGATGCCGACATCTCGCGCCTGGTCGAGCGCGGCCTCAAGCGCCAGGGCATCGAGATCCACACCGGCACTCCCGTCGAGGGCGTCAGCGTCGGTGAGAGCGGCGTCAGCTTCAGCTATGGCTCGGAGTCCGCCGAGGTCGACTACCTCGTGATCTGCGCCGGCCGCGGGCCCGACGTGGACGCGCTTGGCCTGAAGGACGCGGGCATCGAGCTGGACGAGCGTGGCCTCGTGCGCGTCGACGGCGCGCAGCGCACCACGGCAGCCGGGCGTCTATGCGATCGGCGACCTGGTGCACGGCCCGGCGCTCGCCCACAAGGCCTCGGACGAGGGCATCATCGCCGCCGAGGACTCAGCCGGCCTGCCCACTCACCCGCTCTCCTATGTCGACATCCCGCGCGCCACGTTCTGCACGCCCAACGTCGGCTCGTTCGGCTCGACCGAGGAGCAGGCCCGCGAGCAGGGCTATGACGTGGTGGTCGGCAAGGTCCCCTACGGCGCGGTCGGTGGCGGCACCGTCTACGGCGACCGCACCGGCCTGGTGAAGCTCGTCGGCGAGTCCAAGTACGGCGAGCTGCTCGGCGGGCACATCGTCGGCTCGCGCGCCACCGAGCTGATCCAGGAGCTGGTGAACGTGCGCGCCCTGGAGGGCGGCTTCGCCGAGGTGGCCCGCATCGTCCACGGCCACCCCACTTTGTCGGAGGCCGTGATGGAGGCGGGCCGAGCCGCCGACGGCTGGCTGATCCACGGTTGAGGAGACCGCTCCGCGGCGCTCTGCACCACCTCCGATGCAACTAATCTGGCGGTATGTCCCCACCGGACGCCGCTTTCTATTTCGACCTCGCCAGCCCGCTCGCCTATCTGGCCGCTGAGCGCGTCCTGCACACGATGCCCATCGCCACCGAGTGGCAGCCGGTGCTCGCGCGCGAACTGCCGGCTGCCGAGTCCTTCGAGGCGTTTCGCTGTCGCAACGACGAGGAGATCTTCCGCCTGGAGATCGTCCCGTCGTGCCGCCGAACTGGGCCTGCAGGAAGTGCGCTGGCCCGACCCGTTCCCGTTCGACAGCGCCTTTGCGATGCGCGTGGCCACCTACGCGAAGTCGATCGGCCGGATCGTCGCCTTCGCGCAGGCCGCATTCCGCCAGGCGTTTGCCGGAGGACGCTCGCTCGACGTGGCCGACAACGTGCTGATCGCGGCAGCCGCCTGCGAGATGCACCCGTCCGCCGTGCTGAAGGGCGCCGCGTTGCGCTCGGTCGAGCGAGCAGCTGTCGGCCGCTACCCGGCGGCCGCGGCGCTCGGTGTCGAGCGACGTGCCGGCGGTGCGTGTCGGGGAGCGCGTGTTCCACGGCGAGCGCGCCCTGGAGGACGCGGCGGCATACGCACGTATCAGCGCCTGCCCTCGCTCGAGCGCGACGCGAGCGATACGGCCGCCGTGGCGGCGGGCATAGCCGCCGACGCCGCGAGGAGACGCACACCGTGAGAGCCAACCGCTGCTTCCGCCTGATCGTGCGCCGCGGCGGGCTGGCGCCCGGCGTTCCTGGCCAGCCCCGACCGCATCGACCACATCGAGGTGGTCGAGATCGACGGCGGCGAGGTCGTGTTCTTCTGGGACTGCCCGCCCCAGACGCCTCGCGCCGTGCGCGCGAAGTGCGCGAGGACCTCGCCGGATGGATCGCGAGGACTTCCTCGCGCGCTGGAGTACCGTGGAAGCGTGATGAGCATCAGGGCATGAGAGCATGTCCCTAGGCCGCCCCAACGGATGGGCCTCGATCCTCTCGCGCCGACCGCCCGAGCCCGAGGTGGCGCGCGAGTGGCTTGCCGCGATGGTGCTGATCCGTCGCTTCGAGGAGCGCGCCGGCGAGATGTACGCACGCGCGAAGATCGGCGGCTTCCTGCACCTGTCGATCGGCGAGGAGGCCACGATCGTCGGCAGCGAGCGAGCGCTGCGCGACAGCGACTACCTGGTCTCCACCTACCGCTCCCACGGCGACGCGCTCGCCCGTGGCACCGCCGCCCGAGCGGGTGATGGCCGAGCTGTTCGGCAAGCGCGACGGCTGCAGCAAAGGACACGGCGGCTCGATGCACATGTTCGACGCTGCAGCGGCGCTTCATGGGCGGCTACGGGATCGTCGGCGGCAACCTCCCGATCGCTGCCGGCATCGCGCTCGCCTGCGACCAGCGCGGCACGCGACTGAGGTCAACGCTCTGCACGTTTGGCGACGGCGCCTCCAACCAGGGCACCTTCGGCGAGACCCTGAACCTCGCCGCGCTGTGGCGCCTGCCGGTCGTGTTCATGGTCGTCAACAACCAGTTCGGCATGGGCACGTCGCTCAGCCGCCACTCGGCCGTCACCGACCTGCAGCGCAAGGGCGAGTCGCTCGGCGTGCCGGGCATGCGCTGCGACGGGATGGACATTCTCGACACCCACCGCGTCGTCTCCGAGGCGCTTGAGCGCGTGCGCGAGGAGCGCCGGCCGCTGCTCGTCGAGGCCGTCACCTACCGCTTCCGCGGCCACTCGATGGCGGACCCCGAGGACTACCGCTCCAAGGAGGAGGTCGCCCAGTGGCGCGAGCGCGACCCGATCCCCGCGTTCAGCGATCTGCTGGAACGCGAGGGGGCGCTCACGACGGAGCAGCGTGAGCAGATCGACCGCGACGCGATGCGCGCGTGGACGAGGCGGTGGAGTTCGCCGAGCGCTCCCCGTTCCCCGACCCGGACATGCTCTACGAGGACGTGTATGTGCTTCCGCCATCGGGGGGCGGGCGACGAGCAGGCCCACGGCCACTATCACTGGTCCCCGCGGGTGGTCCGATGAGGCTCGCATGCCCTACCCGAGCTCAACCGTCTCCCCGACACCGAAGCACCCACGTGCCTGCGTGCCGCGAGGGTTGCCGATGACCGAGATGCGCTATCGCGACGCCTTGAAACTGGCGCTGCGCGAGGAGATGCTGCGCGACGAGAACGTCGTCCTGCTCGGCGAGGACATCGGCGTGTTCGGCGGCGCCTTCAAGGTCACCTCCGGCCTGCTCGAGGAGTTCGGCGAGCGGCGCGTGCGCGACACCCCGATCTCCGAGAACACGATCGTGGGGATGGGCGTGGGAGCCGCGATGGTCGGTCTGCGCCCCGTCGTGGAGCTGATGACGGTCAACTTCGCTCTGCTCGCGTTCGACCAGATCGTCAACCACGCCGCCCACATCCACTACATGTTCGGCGGCCAGGTGCGCGTGCCGCTCGTGGTGCGGATGCCCCAGGGCGCGGGCCACCAGCTCGGCCCGACCCATTCGCACAGCTTCGAGGCGATGTTCCTGCAGGTGCCGGGCCTGCTTGTCGCCGTCCCCGCCACCGCCGCCGACGCACGCGGGCTCTTGAAGACCGCGATCCGCGACGAGAACCCAGTGATCTTCATCGAGCACGAGTCGCTGTACGGGGTGCGCGGCGAGGTGGACGAGCAGGACGAGCAACCGCTCGCGTTCGGTCGCGCGCGCATCGTGCGCGCGGGTGGGGACGTCACGATCGTGGGCGTCTCGCGCATGGCGCTCACCGCCGAGCGCGCGGCCGAGCAGCTGTCGGCGAGCACGGCATCGAGGCGGAAGTGATCGACCCGCGCACGCTGCGCCCGCTCGACCTCGACACGATCCTCGAGTCGGTCGCCAAGACCAACCGCTGCGTCGATCGTCGAGGAGGGCTGGCCGCACGGTGGCGTCGGCGCCAACCTCGCGGCGCTGATCTCAGAACAGGCCTTCGACGATCTCGACGCGCCGGTGATGCGCGTCAGCGGGGCGGACGTGCCGATGCCATATTCCAAGCCGCTTGAGCAGAGCGCGTTCCCGCACGAGCCGCAGATCGTGCAGGCCGCGCTCAGCGTGCTCGGGCACGACCCTACCAGGCGTGAGCGCGACCAAAGCCACAGACCTACGAGCCAGGCCTGCCGCCAGGCGATGGACAACGAGAGGGAGAGACGAACGCGCCCGGCGCGGTCCAGGAAGCGATGCAGGAGACGGCCTCGAGCAGAGATCAGGCAGGCATCGCGATGAGCGAGATCGTGATGCCGCGCCTGTCGGACACGATGGAGGAGGGCACGATCCTGCGCTGGCTCAAGCACGACGGCGAGCACGTCAGCGCGCGGCGAGGAGCTGGTGGAGATCGAGACCGACAAGGCCGCGATGACCTACGAGTCAGACAGCGAGGGGACGCTGCAGACGATCGCGCGCGAGGGCGACACGCTGGCGGTGGGAGCATCGATCGCGCGGGTCGGCGAGGCGAGCGAAGCGCGCAGGCGCGCCACACAACGGGTCGGCCGCGATAGAGACGCGCGTCCGCGGCTCAGGACACACCCGCGGCGGGCAAGCCGTGTCGGCCGTGGAGCGTGCCGCCAGCCGCCTGCAGTGGCCGAGCCGTCACCACGCCTGGTCCCGTGCCCGCCGGAATGCGAGCGCGTCAAGGCATCTCCGCTCGCCAGGCGCATTGCGCGCGAGACGGGAGTCGATCTCGGCGGGCTCACCGGCAGCGGGCCAGGCGGGCGCATCGTCAAGGCGGACGTGGAGGTCGCGGGTTCGAACCCTCCCGCTACTCGACTCCCGCGACCTCGACGGCGGTCCGAACCATCCCCCGAGCCGGCTCCGCCCTGCCGCCTCCGTCCCTCAGGCTCGGAGCGCTCGCCGGTCGAGGACGTTGCCGGCGCCAAGGGCGAGACCACCACCGTCGAGCTGTCGCGCACCCAGCGCACGATCGCAAGGCGCATGGCCGAGTCCAAGGCAACGATCCCCGACTTCACGCTCACGGCCGACATCGACATGGAGCGCTGCGTGGCACTGCGCGCCGAGCTGAAGCGGCTGTCTCGTGCGGGGGGCGGGCGGACGAGGCCGCGCCCACCTACAACGACATGATCGTCAAGGCTTGTGCGCTGGCTTTGCGCGACCACCCCCGCGCCAACGGCAGCTACCGCGACGGCCGCTTCGAGCTGCACGCGCGCGTAAACGTCGGCGTGGCGGTGGCTGCCGGCGCCGGGGACCCAACTGGCGGTGCGCTGGTGGTCCCGACCGTGTTCGACGCCGACACGAAGGCACTCGGCGAGATCGCCCGGGAGACGCGCGCGCTGGCCGAGCGAGTGCGCGACGGATCGATCACCCCGCCCGAGCTGAGCGGCGGCACGTTCACCGTGTCGAACCTGGGGATGTACGGCATCGCGAGCTTCACGGCAATCGTCAACCCGCCGCAGGCGGCGATCCTTGCGGTTGGGGCACTGGCGCCGCGCCCGGTCGTGCGCAAGAAGAAGATCGCGCCGCGCCAGACGATGAGCGTCACGCTCGCGTGCGACCACCGCATCCTCTACGGCGCGGATGCGGCCCTGTTCCTCGCCCGCATCCGCGAGCTGCTGGAAGAGCCGGCGGCGCTGACGCTATAGGCAGCTAGGCTGAAGAAGCAGATGGCAGGCGTCCGCCCGACACACAGCGCATCTCCTTTGGATGAGTTGCTGGTGTCCAGCCTCGGCACGGTCGCCTACCGCGACGCGCTCGCGATCCAGGCCGAGGTCCAAGCCAAACGCCAGGCCGATGAGCAGCCCGACACGCTGCTCCTACTGGAGCACCCGCCCATCTACACGCGCGGTCGCCGCGCGCGCGATGACGAGCTGTCACTCGGCGAGGACTTCTACCGTGCCCACGGCATCGAGATCGTGCCCACCGACCGCGGCGGCAAGGTCACCTACCACGGCCCCGGGCAGCTCGTCGGCTATCCGATCATGCGCGTCACCGACATCGGCGCGCACCTGCGCAAGATGGAGGCGGCGATCGTCGCGGCATTGCCGAGTACGGCATCGAGGCGCGCTCACGCTGCGACGAGGGCATCGACTACACCGGCGTGTGGGTGGCCGATCGCAAGATCGCCTCGATCGGCGTGCACGTCTCGCGCGGCGTGTCCACACATGGGTTTGCCGTGAACGTCACCAACGACTTGACCCCGTTCACCTGGATCGTGCCTTGTGGTCTCCCGGACGTGACGATGACCTCGATCGCACAGGAGCTCGGCCACGAGCCCGAGGCGGCTCGACGCGTTCCGAGCTATCGCACAGCGCTTCTGCGAGCCCATGGCACGCCCGTTGCTTGCCGCCAGCCTCGGAGCATCGAGCGGCCTCCGCTCCAGCGTCAACGCTGGTGCGCATGGACCAGCCCGTGCCAAGGTGCTCGAGCGTACACCGAGCGCGAGCACTCCACCCGCTCCCGCGCCAACCCCGGCGGCATGGACGTCTGAAGGTGCTCGGCTCAGACGTGCGCCCGCTGCGCGAGCGCAAGCCACCCTGGTTCAAAGTGCCGGCCGCGGGCGGGCAGCGCTACCGCGAGCTGTCGGCGCTGATCAAAGAGGAGAACCTGCACACCGTCTGCCAGGAGGCCGCCTGCCCGAACGTCGGCGAGTGCTGGGAGCGGGGCACCGCCACATTCATGATCCTCGGCGACACGTGCACGCGCCGCTGCGGCTTCTGCAACGTCAAGACCGGCAAGCCCACGTGGAACGATCCGCTGGAGCCGGCCCGCGTGGCGCGCTCGATCGCGCGCATGGGCCTGCGCCACGCCGTGGTCACCTCGGTCGACCGCGACGACCTGCCCGACAAGGGCGCTTCGCGCTTTCGTCGGCGTGATCCGCCAGGTGCGCAAGCAGGCGCCGGACTGCCAGATCGAGGTGCTGACGCCCGACTTCCAGGGCCAGGAGATGCCGCTCGCGAAGGTGATCGCCGAGCGACCAGACGTGTTCAACCACAACGTCGAGGTCGTGCCGCGCCTGTACTCGATCGCGCGCCGCGGCTCGGAATTCCTGCGCTCCTGCCGCGTCCTGCGCAGCGCGGCGGAAATGGGCGAAGGCGAGGTTGTCACGAAGTCCGGCTTGATGGTGGGCCTGGGCGAGACCCACGAGGAGATGGTGGCCACGTTCGAGGTGCTGCGCGAGCACGAAGTGCAGGTGCTCACCGTCGGGCAGTACCTGCGCCCCTCCGAGCGCCATCTGCCGGTCGTGCGCTACTGGCACCCGGACGAGTTCACCGCCCTGGAGCAGGCGGCCTACGCGCTCGGCTTCGACCATGTCGCCGCCGGTCCGCTCGTGCGCTCCTCCTATCACGCCGACCAGCACGTGCCGCAACCGCGCCCTGGTGTCGGGCCGCTGGCGGCAAGCGCGTAGAGACTACGCAAGGCCGCCTCGGGACATGGCGCTTGGGGCGGCGGCGGAAGGGTGTGCGGGATTGCGCGGCGCAAGCGGATAGTCTCGCTCGATCTTCGCCGGCGAGATCCCACCCAGATGACCCGTGTCGCAGTGCTTGCCGTCTCGCTGGCGTTCATCCTCGGCTTCGGGTTTTTGACGATCGGTGGGATCGCCGAATTCGGCTTCACCGCCCAGGGAGTGATCTCGGTGTTCGTGCTGGTGCTCATGGCGGTTGGAATCATCGGGGCTTTGCGCAATCCTCCAAGTTGATGAGAGCGCTCTCATGAGCACCGCTCAGCACGCACGCAAGGCTGCCCCATGCAAGGCTGCCCCGCGTGTGGCTGCCAGGCGAAAGGCTGCCCCGTGAGCAGATCGCCCTTTCTGACCCAGGGCTCCAGCTCGCGGCGCGCTCGCGCGCTCGCGCGGCGCAGGCGCAGACGCCACCGAATATTGGTCGCCATCGCGCTGCTCGCGGTCGCGGCGGCGCTCGCGATCCTCGCTTGGGTTCGTGCACCCGGGCACGACGCACAGTGCGGCTTCGGGCTCCGCCAAGCATGGCGCGCATACCCACCACACCACGGTCGCGGTGGTCGCTCGCTCGCCCGCCGGGCTGCCGCTCGGCTCCCCGCCGTTGCACCTCGACCTGAGCGGAGCCGACGATCCCGTGCAAGCCTCCTTCCAGCGGCAACCCAGCGCCGGGCTGCTGTTCGACCTCGACAACGGCCGCGTGCTGTGGCAGCTCAATCCGCTGCAGCGCCTGCACATGGCGAGCCTCACGAAGCTGATGACCGCGCTGCGGGTGGTGCGCACCACGCCGGCGAACACGCCGGTGCTGATCACCACGAGGCGATCGACATGCGGCCGGCTCGAAGGTCGGCGTGCTGCCGCTCGGCAAGCATGTGCCCGCGGAGACGCTGCTCTACGGGCTGCTGCTGCCCTCGGGTAACGATGCCGCGGTGGCGCTCGCCCAGCACGTGTCCGGCAGCGTGAGCGCGTTCGTCGAAGGGGATGAACTCGAAGCGGCGCGACTGGGGTTGGGCTGCACGCACTACAGCTCCCCTTCGGGCTACTACAACGCGCGCAACTACACCTGCGCCGCGGACCTCGCCGAGCTGGCGTACGTGGACATGCAACAGCCGCGCATCGCCCAGATCGTGCGAACGGCCGAAGCGGTGCTGCCGTTTCCGATCAAGGGCGGCAAGCTCTACCTCTCCAACAACAACCCGCTGCTCGTCTACGGCTATCCGGGCACCACGGGGATGAAGACCGGCTACACCGAACTGGCGGGCGACTGTCTGGTGGCGACCGCCGAGCGCGACGGGGTGAGCCTTGGCGTGGTGCTGTTGCACTCCCCCGACATGGGCCAGCAGGCCGAGTACTTGCTCAACGCGGGCTTCGCCGATGTGTACCGCCAGCGGTTGATCGCCTCGCCGCAGGTGCCGCCCGGCCGCTGACGGAGTAGCCTTAGAGGCCAAATATTGACTGGCCAGTCAGCCAAGGGAGAGCAATGGATCTTGACGATACGCCCGAGCAGGCAGCCCACCGCACCAAGGTGCGCGCTTGGCTCGAGCAGCACAAGGGAGAGGCACCGGTCCTGACCGGACCTGGGGCGCTGACGGACGAGGCGGAGATCGTCTCCGCCAGACGCGCATGGCAGGGCAAGCTTGCCGAGGCGGGGCTTGCCGGGGTGACATGGCCGAAGGAGTACGGCGGCCAGGGACTCGGCCCGATCGAGCAGGTCGTGTGCAACCAGGAGATCGCCAAGGCCGGCGTGCCCGGCATCCTCGACGCGATCGGCGTGGGAATGCTCGGCCCGACGATCATCGCGCACGGCTCCGAGGAGCAGAAGGGGCGCTATCTCGGCCCGATGCTGCACGGCGACGAGGTGTGGTGTCAGCTGTTCTCAGAGCCCGCGGCCGGCTCGGACCTCGCGGCGGTGCAGACGCGTGCGCGCCAGGACGAGGACGGGAGCTGGCGGTTGAGCGGCCAGAAGGTGTGGACGACCAACGCGCAGTTCGCCTCCTATGGCCTGCTGCTCGCGCGCACCGACCCCGAGCAGCACAAGCACAAGGGCCTGACGATGTTCGTCATCCCGATGGACGCGCCCGGCGTGACCGTCAGGGGCTTGCGCCAGATCTCCGGCGAGGCCGAGTTCAACGAGGTATTCCTCGATGACGTGAAGCTCGACGAGGACGCTGTCGTGGGTGGCGTGGGCAACGGCTGGGGCACGGCGCTGACGACGCTGATGTTCGAGCGTGTCACGATCGGGCTCGGCGGCGAGGGGCTCGGCTACAACTCGGTGCGCTTCGCGAAGGGCATCGCCTCCGACGAGCACGGCCGGCGCGACCTGGAGGTGCGCAAGCAGCTCGGCGAGATCGCAAGCGAACTGCTGGCGGTGCGCTTCACCGGCTACCGCACGCTGACCGCCTTGCAGAAAGGCCAGATCCCAGGCCCGGAGGCGGGTCTTGCGAAGGTGACGATCGTCAACGGCGCGATCAAAGCCGGCGACCTGATCGCCGACGTGCTCGGGCCCGACGCGCTTGAGGAGGAGCAGCGAGTGGGCCTACATGATCTCGTTCCTGCCCGGCCTGAAGTCGGCCGGCGGCACCGAAGAGATCCTGCGCAACACGATCGGCGAGCGCGTGCTCGGGTTGCCCCCGGAGCCGCGCCTGGACAAGGGAATCCCGTTCTCGGAGCTGCGCTCCAAGGAAGGAGCGGCGGCATGAATCTCGCACTCTCAGACGAGCAGGTGTTCCTGCGCGAGGCGGCCCGCGGGGCGCTGTCGCGCTACAAGACGCTGGAGGCCGCGCGCGAGGCGCTCGATGGCGACAGCAAGCGCGCTGCCGGACCTGTGGCCGACCGCCTGCGAGGCCGGCTGGCCGGGGCTGTTGATCGACGAGGCTCACGGCGGCGCCGGGCTGGACGCGTTCGACGCGATGCTGGTGCTCGGCGAGTGCGGGCGCGTGCTGGCGCCGGTGGCGCTGCTCGGGCACCTGCCGGCGACGGCGATCCTCGAACGACTCGCCGGCGGCCTCGGCACTGCTGGAGCCGCTGGCAAGCGGCGAGCGGCGGGCGGCCTACCTGCCGACGATGCCGCCGAACGACCTGGTGGACGGGTGGTGTGTGGACCCGGCGCACGGCAGCACGCGCCCGTCGCGCTCCGCAGGCCAAGGGCGACGGCAAAGGCGGAGGCGCTCGTCAGCGGCACGTTCGCGTTCGTGCCGGATGCACCGGGCGCGGATCTGCTGGTCGGCGTGGCGCTGCTGGAGGGCAAGCCCGTCGGCGTCGCGATCGAGGCGTCCGCGAACGGCGTGTCGGTCGAGGAGGTGCACCGCTACGACGCGACCCGCTCGCTCGGTCACGTGACGCTCACGGACGCGCACGCGACGCGTGCTCGACGCGCCGGAGGAGGCGCTTGCCGGGCGCATGGCATCTTGCGCAGGCGCTGATCGCCGCCGAGTCGCTGGGCAGCGTGGAGACGGCACTCGAGATGTCGGTCGCCTACGCCAAGGAGCGCCACACCTTCGGGCGCGCGATCGGCTCCTACCAGGCGGTCAAGCACGCGCTGACCGAGGTGCTGCGCCAGCTGGAGAACGGGCGCTCGCTGCTCTACTACGCGGGCTGGTCGCGCCAAGGCGCGCCCGCGGAGTTCCCGCTCGCGGCAAGCGCCGCGCGCTCGGTCGCAGGGCGTGCGCTCGACCACGGGGCACGCACGATGATCTCCGTGCACGGCGGCATCGGCGCCACCTGGGAGCACGACGCGCCGCTGTACTTCCGCCGCGCGCAGCTCTCGCGGCGTCTGCTCGGCGGGACCGGCGCGGCTACCGACCGGGTGGCGGGCGAGCTGATCGCCCAGGCCGACGCCGCTTAGGTTTGGCGCGGGCGATGGTGGCGACTTCGGTTTCGAAGCGTGGCCGCCACCGGCGCGCCGTAGGCGGCGTTGACCGCTTGCACCATCGCCGTTTCCAGACCGCAGTTGATGCAGAAACCGTGCTGTGACCAGCCGATCGCGCGCGCCAGCACCTGGTCGGCGTAGGTGACGCCGGTGAGGTCGTGGCCGTAGTAGTCGTAGGCAGCGTCCCACGCGCCGCGCCGTTCAATTCTCGCCGCGCCGTCGGCTGATAGCAGGTGGGCGGCGGCCATGATCGCGTCGAAGTCGTCGTAGATCGACGGGTGCTTGGCGGTCATGTGGTCGTAGGCGGCGGGTCGTTCGCCGTAGCGGTAGGAGTCGCTGACCAGCGCCCAGGTCGATCGGATTCCCCGGCGGCCCCCGTTGTTGACGTTGAACTGCATCGGCCCGCCGCAGCAGCCGGCGAAGTTGAGGCCGCTGTAGATGCCCGGCGCGGTCGAGAAGGCCGGCTCCTGCTTGTGGATCGAGGCGAGCAGCAGCCAGTTGACGCCGAACGTCTTCTGGGCAGTGGCGTAGATCGGATAGAAGCCCTGCATCCAGCTGCTCGGAGATGTGCGTGCTGGTCGGGTCTTCGTACAGCGCGAGGTCGCGGTGGGCCATCGGATCGAGTCGAGGGGTCAGCCGACGATCGCGTGAGCGTGGGTGCGCGAGCGCGAGGGCGAGCCATGAGAGGCGTGCCCGCGAGTCCGGGGTTGGCTCCAGTGGCACGGACATCGCCGGCCGGGAGCGTGGCGCCGGGCACTGGCGTCGGCGTGACCGCGACCACCGGCGGCGGCGCGGCGGCGCTCGAGGACGGAGCCGCCGAGGACGCCGCTCAGCGCGAGCGCGAGCACGGCGACGCCGAGCGACGCCGAGCGCGAGCGCGGCTGCCCACTCCCGCGCTCGGAGCCCGGCTCCGGGACGTTGCCTTGAGGGGCTGCGGCGAATGCGTCTGCGCCCGCTCGGACCGGCTCGGCTTGCCTTGAGGTGTCGCGCAGGGCTTTTCACGAATGAAGGTAATGCAAGGGGGACGCGTTTGCACAGCGTCGCGTAACGCGGTGCTTTGCGCCTGCTAAGCGCGAGCGTGCCCAGCTTCGCCTGCAGCGAGTCGAGCAGCTCGCGTGAAGCGAGGCTTCGAACTTTTCCACGCCCTCGCGCTCGACCGTCTCGGTCAGCTCGTCGTAGTCGAACGCCGGCCGTGGCCAGCTCGTCGAGCACGGCTTGCGCCTCGGCAAGCCCTCGCGCAGCGTCGGGCGCGGACTGCCGTGGTCCTGGAAGGCCAGGATCGTCTCCTCGGGCATCGTGTTGACCGTGTCGGGGCCGATCAGCTCGTCCACGTAGAGCGTGTCGGGGTAGGCGGGATTCTTGGTCGAGGTGGAAGCCCACAGCACCCGCTGCGGCGTGGCGCCCTTGCCGGCGAGGTACATCCCAGCGCGGGCCTTGGAAGGCTGCTGGTAATGGCGGTAGGCGAGCTTGGCGTTGGCGACGGCGAGGCGCCCCTTCAGCGTCGGTCAGGGTGGGGGCGGCTTCGATCTCATCCAACAGTCGATCGCCCTCGGTGTCGATGCGCGAGACGAAGAAGCTCGCGACCGAGGCGACCTTGCTGGGGTCGCCGCCCTCGGCGACAAGCCGCTCCAGCCCGCGGATGTAGGACTCGGCGACCTCGGCGTAGCGCTGCAGCGAGAAGATCAGCGTGATGTTGATCGAGTGGCCCTTGGCGATGACGTCCTCGATCGCGGCAAGCCCGGGCTTGGTGGCGGGGATCTTGACGAGCAGGTTGGGACGGTCGACCGCCTTGTGCAGGCGGATCGCCTCGTTGAACGTGCCCAGCGAGTCATAGGCCAAGCGCGGGTCGACCTCCAAGGAGACGTAGCCGTCGCGAGCCGAGGCCCTGCTCCCAGATCGGGCGGAACAGGTCGCAGGCCTCGCGGATGTCCTGCTCGGCGAGCGCCCAGAAGGCCTGCTCGACGTCGTCCGTGCCGAGCTCCCGCAGCTGCTCGTCATATGCGTTGCCTGGGCTCATCGCCTTCTGGAAGATCGTCGGGTTGGAGGTGGCGCCAACGACGGCGTCCTCGTCGATCAGCTGCTCGCAGGTGCCCACCGCGGATCGCCTCGCGCGAGAGGAAATCGATCCACACGCTCTGACCAAGCGCGGAGAGGCTGTGCAGCGGTGAGGGAGTGGGAGACGGCATCTTGGCCTCCTTGAGAGCGAGTTGCGCTCAGTTTCTCGATCGAGTTTATTTTGGATAGCTGTTCGTGCTGAAGTAAATGAGGGCGCGTCGCACCGTCAGGTCTCAGCGCGCCGAGCAGTGCGCGCGCCCGCGATGGCGATCGACTCGGCGGTGAAGCCGAACTTCTCGAGCACGGTGGTGCCCGGCGCCGATGCGCCAAAATGGTCGATCCCGAGCACATCGCCGGTGTCGCCGACCCACTTCCACCAGCTCATGCTGACGCCGGCCTCGACGGCCATGCGCGGGCACGTTGCGCGGGATCACGCTGTCGCGGTAGTCGGCCGACTGGGCTTCGAACAGCTCCATGCAGGGCATCGAGACAACCCGCACACGCGTGCCCTCTGCGCGGCAAGATCGCGTGCCGCCTGAAGCGTTGGCGCGACCTCCGAGCCGGTCGCGATCAGGACGAGCTCGGAGCTGCTCGCCGGCGGATCCGCCTCGCGACCTCCCAGCACCGGCTCGAACCTCCGAGCACTGCGTCGAGACCTGCCAGTGCCGTCCGACTCCCACAGCACATACGCGCCTTGTGCCAAGCCCTCGGCCGCGCCCACCTCCGAGCGATCGAGCACCGGCAGGTTCTGGCGCGAGAGCAACAGCGCCACCGGGCCGTCCTCGCGCTCGAGCGCCACCTTCCAGGCCTGCGCGGTCTCATTCGCGTCGGCGGGGCGCATCACCCACAGGTGCGGGATCGCGCGCAGGGCGGCGTAGTGCTCGACCGGCTGGTGGGTGGGCCCGTCCTCGCCGAGGCCGACCGAGTCGTGCGTCCACACCCACACGACCGGCAGCTCCATCAGCGCGGAGAGGCGCACGCTTGCGCGCATGTAGTCGGAGAAGATCAGGAACGTTGAGCCGTAGGGCTTGACCATCCCGCCGTGCGCGGCCAGCCCGTTGACGATCGCGCCCATCGCGTGCTCGCGGATGCCGAAGGGGATGTTGCGCCCAACGTGCACATGCGAGAACTCACCGGCGCCCTCGAACATGGTCTTGGTGGACTCGACCAGGTCAGCCGCGCCGCCGGCCATCGTGGGCCCGTACGCGCTGAACGTCGCCATCGTCTTTTGCCCGGCCGAGCGCGTGGCGATCTGCTCGCCTGCCTCGAAGCTCGGCAGGGCTTCCTGCCAGCCCTCGCGCAGACGGCCCGACCACGCTCGCTCCCACTCCTCGACAAGTTGCGGGTAGCGCTCGCGCCAGGCCTGCTCGCGCCGCTCCCATTCCTGCTGAACGCGGCTGCCCGGACTCGCGCAGGCTCATGTGCTCGTACACGCGCGCCTCGACGTGGAACTTCAGCTCGGGGTCGAAGCCCATCACCTGCTTGGTGGCGCGTACCTCCTCTTCACCCAAGGGGGCGCCGTGCGCTTTGGCGGTGTCGATCGCGTTGGGTGCCGGGTAGGCGATGTGGGAGCGCACCTGGATGAACGAGGGCCGCTCTGTTTCCGCGCGCGCGATCTGCAGCGCCCGGTACAGAGCATCGACATCCTCGGAGTCCTCGACGCGCTGCACGTGCCAGCCATCGGCGTGCATGCGCGCGATGTGGTTCTCGGTGTCGAAGGAGATCGAGGTGGTGCCGTCGATCGTGATGCGGTTGTCGTCGTAGCAGACGATCAGCTTGCCGAGGCCGAAGTGGCCGGCGATCGAGGCGGCTTCCTGGGAGACGCCCTCCATCATGTCGCCGTCGGAGCAGATCGCGTAGGTGTGGTGGTCGACGAGCTCGTAGCCCGGCCGGTTGAAGTGCTCGGCGAGGAAGCGCTCGGCCATCGCCATGCCGACCGCGTTGGCGACGCCCTGGCCGAGCGGGCCGGTGGTGACCTCGACGCCCGGGCACGTGGCCGCGCTCGGGGTGGCCGGGCGTGCGCGAGCCCCACTGACGGAAGCTCTGCAGGTCCTCGATCGACAGGTCGAAGCCGCACAGGTGCGTGAGCGCATACTGCAGTACGCAGGCGTGCCCGGCGGAGAGCACGAAGCGGTCGCGGTCGCGCCAGGCGGTGTCGGCGGGGTTGAGCCGCAGCACATGGCGGTAGAGCGTGTAGGCGAGCGGCGCCAGCGCCATCGCGGTGCCGGGGTGCCCGGCATTGGCCTTCTGCACCGCGTCCATCGCCAGCGCGCGGATCGTGTCGATCGACAGAGCTTGCAAACCTCGCGCTCGCCGTCGGGGAGCGTCGAGCGTATGCGGAGCGCTGCGACTCGGGGGCTACCGCCATCGCTTGCGATCCTAGCGTGCGAGTCCTACGGTGGCTTCGCCAAGCGTATCCGACCCGCGGACTGACTTTTCCAGCCTACGGGCTCGGCAGCGATCGCGGCATCCGTGCCGCGGCACTGGCTTGGCTTTCAGCGCACGTACGGACGCCGCTGTCGTGGCGGAAAGCCCGCCACCGAGTGGCGGCGTCCGTGCGAGCACCAACGCGGCGGGGGCGCACACGCACCAGCCAGTGCAGGTCGTGACGGCAGTGGAGCGCCGATATGGCCAGCGTGGATGCAGCGCGCGGACCATCAGCTTGCGCTCGCAGGCTTGTCCTCTCATATCAATCCAACCTCCGTGTCGCCTCGGCCGTTGGCGACAAGTCGTCCAACTGAGTGCGCACCGCGCATTTACCAAAACGCATAACTAATAGTACAGCTGCCTACAGAAGCCAGTCCGATAAGTCCCAGCTAAAGCGTTCCTTCATGCCATCCCCCGAACCGCAAAATTGGACTTGCCCACATGCTGGAACTATTGTTTGCAATGGATTCAAGACCATGATGTCGCCTCACGTCAGTGACCTCCCAGTGACTTGGTGGACATCCTTCTGCGAGAACAAATAAATCATTCTTTACGCAGCTTGTCAAGAGCTAAGGTATAGGGATGGCTGCCCAGAGGACCCGAGGATCGCTAAGCCACGCGAGCGGGGTCTGCCACGCGGACCGCAGGCGCTCCCGCCCGAGCAGGTCGTCGCCGATCAGCGCGAGCGCCTGTACGAGGCGACGATCAAGGCGGTCAACGAGCGCGGCTTCGTCGCAACCACGATCTCCGACCTGGTCGCCGGCGCGGGCGTGTCGCGACGCAGCTTCTACGAGCACTTCGAGAACAAGGAGGAGTGCCTGCTCGCCACGTACGACGAGCTGATCAGGCGGCTGACGGCGCGGATCGTCGAGGCGTATCGATCCGAAGGAGGAGTGGACCGAGCAGATCGAGGCGATCGTGCGAGCCCTGTTCGAAGCCTCCAGCGACCGCCCGGACGCGGCGCGACTTGGTGTCTGTGGAGATGGGCGCCGCGGGACCGGTGGGAATCGAACGCTGGGCGCGCGACGCCGAGCAGCTCGCGCGCTTCTTCATGTACGTGTTCGAGCAGGCGCCTGGGCGAGGGGAGCGTGCCCGAGCCAGTGGCACGAGCGATCGTCGGCGCATTGCGCACGATCCTCTACTCGCGCTTGCGCCGCGAACGCTCCAGCCGCTCGCTGAAGATCAGAACTGCAGAAGCTGACCCCCGACGTGGTGACGTGGATCGTCGCGTTCTATCCGACGCCCGCCGGGGATCCCCGAGCAGCCGCGGCCACAGCGCCACGGGCACCTGCAGGGAGGACGGGCGCCGGGCACGCTCTCGCCTTCGCCGCGCTGGGCGCCGCGCGGGCTGCCACGCGGCGAGCACAGCCTGCCCAAGGGGTTTCGTGGCTCACAACCAACGCGAACGGATCTTCGACGCGGTCGCCAACCTGACGGCCGCGAAGGGCTATCGCGGCGCTCAGCCTGGAGGAGATCGTGGCCGAAGCGGCGATCTCACTGCAGACCTTCTACGAGCACTTCGACAACAAGGAGGAGGCGTTCCTCGCGACATTCGAGATGGGCCACCCAAGGCGACGGCGGCAATCAACCGCTCGCTCGAACCTGCGCCTCAGCTGGGCCGTGAACGTGCGTCATGGCCTCACCGCACTATTGGAGTTCCTGGCCTCAGAGCCCTCGATCGCAAGGCTCGCGTGCGTGGACATCCTGATCGCCTACCCGCACATGACGGGGCGCGTGAACGAGGCTAACTTCTCCTACATAGAGCTGCTCGACATCGGCCCCGAAGACAGCTACCCCAACATGCCAGCCCCGGTGATGCGCGAAGCATCGGTGGGCGGCATCTTCGAGCTGCTGCACGACTACATCCTGCACGGACGCACACAGCGCCTTACGGAGCTGATCGACTACGTGATGTACGTCGCGATCACCCCGTTCGCGGGAGCGGAGATCGCCGGGCAGGCGGTGGCCGAAACGCGATGAGGATGCAGCGATCTGACGATGGGCTCATGAGTTTGGGTGCTCATGAGTTTGGGGCATTCACGAGTCTGGGATGCTCACAAGTCTGCCTGCGCGGGTTGCGGCCGGCGGATCATTAGCCACAGCGGCGGGCTCCCACCGACACGCAGCTCTTTGACGTGCTGGAAGCCGAGGCGCTCGTACAGCGCGGCGCTGCGCTCGCTGGATGCCTCGATGTAGGCGGGCAAGCTCTCCCGATCGCAACGATCGAGCGTCGGGCGCAACAAGGCGCTGCCGAGACCCCTGCCCTGCATGTCGGGGTGCACGCCGATATCGCGGACGTAGTAGTGAGGGCCACGGATCTCATGTGCGTGGCGCCACTCCATCGCGGCTCCCACCCTTGCCGCCCTCGACATGTGGAGCCCGAAGGCGCTGCCCTGAAGCAGGGTGGCGTGCGGCGGCACGCGCCACTTGCCGGGCGGCAACGTCAGCGCGGCGCCGCTCAGATCGGCTGTGGTCCACACACGCCCGCGCGGCAATGTGTAGTAGCGCAGGTCGACCCCGAAGTAGCGGCGCAAGCGCGCACGTCGCTTGCTGTCATCGGGCATCAACCACGCGAACACCGGATCGTCGAAGAATGCTTCCGCCATCACCGTCTTCAGGCGCACGGCATCCGCGGCGCTCGCCGGGCGCATATCCAGATCGCCGGGTGCGCGTGCCGGCGCGCCACCGACAGCGGTTGACGAGCTCTCGGCCATCTCTTGCTCCTTTCCGCTTGGGGTTCGGTCCTTGCAAGGAGATTACGCCCCGCGAGTACGTGCGGGGGCGGACTACTATCTTGCCGCCGTGCGGGGGCACGGGACGATCGCGATCCCTACGCCCTCAGACGGGATCACCAGTTACAGCGTCCCCGCGGGCGCCAACTACACGCCGTGGACTACAGCGTCCCCGCGGGCGCGAGCCACTCGCTGTGGAAGCTCAGACTCGTGCGGGTCGCGAGGACATCGTAGTCGCTGTCGTAATGAAGCACGCCCGCGCCCGCCTCGTGGGCGCACGCGGCAATCATCACGTCGATCGGCGCGAGGCGATGGTGGCCGATCGCGGCGAGCTCGCGCTGAGCTTGCGCCGCTCGCTCCTCGACTTTGGCTGTGATCCGCACTCGCGGAAAGGTGTCGAGGTCGTTCATGACTTCATTTAGATGCGCCGCCGAGCGAGCGGAATAACCCGCCTCCAACAGAAACGGCAGGCAAGTAGCCAGCTCATTCCGCCCGATCCAATCTCCGACGGCGGCGACCCGGTTCTCGTCGAGCACGTTCATAACGATGCGCGCCCACGCGGAGTTGTCGAGCAGCAGCACGCTACTCGTAGTTGGCGATCAAGCCCAGATGCTTAACCTCGTCGGCCGCGGCCACGTCAAGCTCATAAGGGAACGAGCGGTTGCGTATCCTCTCGATGAGTCTCTGTCGGGCAGCCAGTGCTTTCGCCTCGTCGAGCCTCCCCTCGGGATCGCCCGTGCGCAGCGCCTTCACCCGCGCGCCGAGCGCGAGCAGCTCGGCGAAATCGATCCGCTCGCCCTCGCGGAGCTTCGCGCGCAGCTCGTCGAGCGCCTCCCGCACGGGAGGCGTCTCGGTGATCGTGTGGCGCGGAAGCGTAGTGGGCACACGCCAAGTGTAGCACCGTGCAACACCCATCTTTTAGCTCAAAGCAACCGTCGACGCCCTCAGCGGCGCCGGGCGCCTCGATCGTCCGCCCTGGGTGGGGCCGGCGTATCCGGACTGGTCTATTTCTTTTTGTGGCGAGGATTGGCTCGTCGCCTACCCGTAGCTTTTCTCGCCTTCTTCGCCCGTCCGCAGCCCGTCACGCTGATTGGTGTGTTCTGTGTGATCTTCGCGCCGTTCTGTGCGATGAAGATGGTTGGTATCAGGAGTTTTGCGGCGATGCGCTTGCTGGTCTTGATCGTGACGCTGCGTCGCTTGCCTTTGATCTCACGAACCTCCTTCTGGTTGACGTGTATCACGCGTGTGATTTTGCATAGGTTCGCGGTGGCGGCCAGTGCTGAGTATTTGCCTTGTGGAAGGCTGAGCTGGAAGTCCCCTACGGGCTCATCAGGGATCGCCTTGAACGTGCTGCTGGTGATCCCCTGCTTGTTGATGAAGGTGGAGCCTACGATGTCGATCGTGAACCCATAACCCTGTAGTACGAGGATCAGGCTCGGGAACGCTTCGCCGCCGTGACTGACGAAGATCATGGGTCCAGTCAATGGTTCGGGGAGTATTGGTGTGGTTACTGTGGCGTGTCCGATGAACGATGCTTTTGGGCAGGCTGCCGGGTTCGTGTTGAACTGTTTTTCGGTGCATGCCTGTTGCAGTGTTTCCAGGCGTGAGGGGAGTTGCTTTGGCAGTTCGACCTTGACGGTCTTTATGTTCGATTGTGTGCCGAGCTTGATCGGCATCGTGAGCTTCACGTTCAGGCTCGCGCCCTGGGCCCTGCTGGTCTTGCCGCTCGTCGAGGTCTTGAACGTGGGTTTGAACGCGAGTTCGTTGCACGCTTCGGCCTTCAGCGGCGCCGAAGTGCTGGCTACTTGTCCGAGACTGCTGGTGAGTGTGCTGGATATCGGACGTGCATCGCAACTGGTTGGGTTGATTGTGAAGTTGGGCCGGTCGACGCTGACCTTGATGTCGCGAACGTGGGTGACTATCCCGTCGATGATCGTCGGTATCGGTTCGCTGCCCGACGGATCGATAGACACTTGCGCGGTGTAAGGGTCGATGTGCAGGGCGAAGCGCACGACGACGGTACCGAGGTCGAACGGGCCTACCACAGCGCTCGTGATACTCACGACCGATAGCGGGTCGCCACGGAACGGGCCTGACAAATACAGCTTGCCGGGCACGTAGTCGAGGATCGCACCGACACCCGTCCCGACCAGGGAATGTCCGATCAGGCTAGTTTCAGGACACGACGGGTCCTGCTCCTCCTGGGTCCCAGTCTTCCCGCGCGCCGCTTCGATATCCGACGTGGGGCATTGCGGCACACCCGTCAGATCCGCGGTCAAACCGAGCGGCAGTACAGTGGAGTAGGAGGAGATGTATTGCATCGCATCTGTCCTTGACAGGTCCACGTACAACGGGCTGAACGTGCCCGCATGATTGGTGAGCGTGCCCACACTGATCGTCGGCGCGAACGGCGGAACACTCCCGGGGCACGCGGAGCCTTCAGAACCAGAGGTGACCTGGAACGACGCTGTGTCCGTAAGGGGGTCTTCGGGTGCGGAGTAGGGGAACAGGTTCGCGCTAGTCGTATACGTCCCACACGTTGAGGGGCTGATCAACGGTGCTTGTGCTCCTTCACGGAAATGAAAATTGAACCGGTCGAACTGTAGCGGCGGATCGTTTTCGAACGCGACGGTCAACCGACCCGTGACAGGATTCGCCGTGACCTTTCCTGCGAGCTTTACGAGAACCCCGCGTTCTGCACGGCTCTTTGCGACCACATACAACGCGATCAACGATTTGAACGGGTTAGCATACGGTTGCGCCACGTACAATGATCCGTATACGGTCGTGAACAGCAACGGTGTTTCCACTTCAACCGTCCCGAGCTTTGAGTCTTCAGGACACCCCGCGGCTCCGGGGGAGTTGAGTGTTACTTCCGCGTACTGTCCTTCGCTGCAAGCACCCAATCCCACGCCTGCGGAGGGGTCGATCGTGAGTCCTTCGGGCAGGCTCACGACCGTGTCCTTCAGGTTCGATTGAGCGATCGCCGTACCACTCGTCAAACCCTGCACGTCATAGCTCAGATCGAAGGAGAACCCCGACGGTGAAGACGCAGAAGCAGTCGTTGTCGTAGTCGAGATCGCCGGAGAAAACGGCACGTTCGCACAACCCGTCAACGGTTGCAATGGTTCGGTGGCCTGGAAATCCTGGAACGCTCCGGGCGCATTCCACGAATCCGCTTCGAGGCTCGACGCGAGCGAGCTAGTGCACGACGTTGGTAGCGTCACGAACGCTGGGGGTTCGTTCTCTTCGAAATGATCGCATCCTGTTTCTTCATAAACATCGTTGCGTTCACGCGCTTCAGCAAGACAACCCCACCCCCGCGCATCATCATGCAGAGCGCTGCCAGCGACACCCCAGAACGTTACGCGCACACCACTGATCCCACTATCCTGCGGGATCTCACTGGAGGACAAGTCCACACCCCAGTCTTCTTCGCTGCGCACACTCGTGCTCAAGAACACCGGCACACCGTCCAACGGGACATAGAACCCGAATCTTGCGGGTTCCCCCGCTTCGGGTTCGATATTGAACACGGGTGTCGCGAGCGTACGCGTCACATCATCCTGATCGAACGTGACAGACGCAACCCCAACCGCGGACTGGTAGGGACACCTGTCCTGTTCGCCGCCACCAACGCTTTCGGTGAACTGGTAAGCCAAACAGCGCGGCACAGCGCTCGGGTTCGCGATCAACCCTGGTGGCAAACGAGCCACCACTTCTTGGCCAGGAACAGCCGGACCCGCATCCGGCGTGCTGGTAAGCGACGCGGCGTCCGGACCCTGATCGAGCAGGATTGAGCCGGTCACCTGGAACGGATGCCCACCAGCCTGCGTGACCGGTCCACCACCTTCAGATTCAGCCGCAAGCTCATAGCCTTCCACACCAAACCCGCCACTCGGACCGATCGTGACCGGCCGCGTGAGCTGAACAGGATGCGCGCCCGCACCAGACACGCCAATCGTGTTCGCTTCACCACTCATGGCGCCCGAAAGCGCTTGCACGCTGATCCGTATTTCGATCGCGTCAAACGGGGCGAGGGGGCCCGGTGCTTCACAGCTCAAATGTTCAAGCGAACACGACAGTCCCACGGTTTCCCCGAGGCTCCCGCCACGCTTGGGCTCGCCACCTGCAATCCCCGTCGCTCGCAACCCGCCCGGCAGCGTGTCCGCGACCGTGACCGGGCCGAGCGCCTTCGCGTCACCCACGTTCTCGACCGTCACGACAAGCTCCCCCGTCCCACCCACAGGAATACTCGCCGGACGCGAACCGGAATCAACATGCCACCACGGTGCGGCGGCCTGCGCCTGTGAGGCGAAGCCGACCGTCGCGGCCACAGATATGACCGCGGCGACAACCAGTCGCCGCCTCATTTCTTCTTCTTCGCTTTCCCTTTACTTTTCTTCTTGTGCTTGACCGTCTTGGCCTTTGACTTCACGACCTTCGGACATTCCGTGACCGTGATCGGTGTCTTCTGCGTGACCTGAGCCCCGTTCTGGCCCGTGAACACCGTCGGCATACTCAACGCCAACGGGCTCGTAACACTCTCCTTGACCTTGCGCGTGAGCGTCTTCTTATGACCCTTGCTCTTGACGGTCACCTTCCTCTTGACCGTGACAGTCCTGCTGGTCGCACAAAGGTTCGCGTTCGCCGTGAACTCCGAATACGGG
This sequence comes from uncultured Solirubrobacterales bacterium, assembly GCA_963715535.1. GTDB lineage: Bacteria > Actinomycetota > Thermoleophilia > Solirubrobacterales > Solirubrobacteraceae > Palsa-744. The sequence continues at coordinate 1,808,674 of OY970251.1, forward strand.
CCCGATGGCAACGTGACCGTCGCTTCTTCAAACGGAACACCAGGAATCGCGGGCAACGTCGCGCTCGTAACCCCCGTCTTTTCATTAATAAACGTTTCCGAATGCAAATCCACCGTGACGCCATCGCCCTGCAACACGAGCACCGCTTCAGGGAACTTCGCATTGCCATTGGATACGAAATACACCGGGCCTTCCAACGGCACAGGCAACAATTGCGTGCGCACCATCGCGGTCCCGATCTTCGACGGGCCCGTACACGCCGCGGGGTTCGCGGCAAACGTTGCCGCGGGACAAGACTTCTGCAGCGTCGAGAGTCGTGCCGGCAACTGCTTGGGGAATTCGAACTTCGCAGCACTCAACCACGCTTCTTTGCCCAAAGCACCCGTCGGATAGGTGATTTTGAACGTGACGCTCGTACCATCCGCACGCGTAGCTTTCGCTGAGGTAGAGACCGTGAAACCAGGTTTGAATGGCAAAGTCGCACAACCACCGGCCTGAAAACCATCCGAGAGGACCGCGTTATTCCCGGCCGTGCTCAACTCTTCCCCAGTCACGGCCATCGCCGCGCAACTCGTCGGATTCAATGTGAACTGACTGCGATTCACATCCACGCTGACACTGCGAATATCAAGCGGTACCCCATCCAGGATCCTCGGGAACGGATCACTCTTGACCGTCACCTGCGCCGTGATCGGATTGATAAACAAACCCGCGCGCACCACCACGCTCCCGAAATCAAACGGGCCCGCGACCGCCGGCGTCACGATCACCAAACTAAACGGTGCACCCTCATACGGGCCGGCGAAATACGCATGACCAGCCACGTAATACGGAGCACCGGAGCCCGTACCGACGTGCACCACCCCGACTTCAGAACCAGCCGGACACGACGGGTGCGCGAGCTCCACTGCGCCTTCGCCTTCACGACTACGCCCCTGAGCCGCTTCGATGGCTGCTTGCGGGCACTGTTCGATCCCCGCGATCTTCCCGATCAACCCCGGCGGCAACGTCACGTTCAACCCACTGAAACGCTGCGAAGCGTCTTCGCGCTTCAATTTCAACACGAACGGCGAATAGGAACCCGCGACAGGGCTAGCCGTGCCCGCTTCAAACACGGGAGCGTTCGGTGCCTGCGCTTCGCTATCCACACACGCCCCACCACCAGGCGCGCTCACATCGAACGGCAAACTCGACGGTTCAGCATCCTTGCCTTCCGGTGCGCTCCACGGCGTCAAAACACTACTAGCCGCATACGACCCGCACGTAAACGGTGTCGTGAGCGCCGCACGCGACCCACCGAAGAAATCAAGCTTGAAATCATTGAACGGCAACTGCGGGTTTTCATCAAACGTCGTCGCCAACCGACCCGTCACCGGATCAAGACTGACCTTCCCCGCCAGCTTGATAACCACACCCGTAGCCGGATCATACACCGCTACATACAACGCCAACAACGATTTGAACGGGTTTGCATCCTGCGCCGCAACATACACGCCACCAAGCAACGGATGATTCACAAGCGGCGTGAACACTTCAACAGTACCGACCTTCGCACCATTCGGACATTCCGCCGCTCCAGGCGTGAACTGCTCATAACCCACTTCCACACTCTTCTGCGCCAAATAACCAACCTGCGCCTCTGAGCACGCTTCCAACCCATCAGCCGAAGACGGATCAACGACCATCCCCACCGGCAACGTCACCGTCGCATCCCTCAACTGAGCCTCAGCGAGTTCGCATTCCACCCCTCCGCCTTCTTCCTTACAACCTTCCGGCTGGGGCACGTGCAGATCGACGTTCAAACCACTCGGCGAATCAGCGAGCGTGCTCGTCGGCCGCGCTTCCAAACCCGGTTCGAAAGGAAGCTTGCCACAACCCACCACAGCAGCCTGCGTCACTTCCCCCCCAGAGACGAAATTACCCGGTTCCTCCCAGGAGTCGACTTCCGCCGACGCCTGCAGCGGCGTGCCCGGGCAGGCGGTCGGCATCGTGAGAAACGGCTTCAACGGAGCGGTCGAAGGGTTGGGGCCTTGAAAGGTCCCAGGTTCGCGATCGCATATCACCTCCGCTTCGCCTCCCGGTTCCCTGCAACGTTGATCGTCGTGGCTCGGATCCGCCGGCACTCCCCAGATGGTGACCGGGATCGCCATGAGTGGAAACGACTGCGAAATGCCGCTGGCCACGACGGTTACGCCGTAGTCACCGCCGCTGTGAACCCGGGCGTCAAAGCGCGTTCGCACGTGAATACCACCGACGTTGTAGGAGAAAGCGAACTGAGCCGGGACCCCTGGCGGCGGGACCATGTTATAGACCGCCGTCGACAGCGGTGGTATGGAGAGGCAGGAAGAACATAGTTTTGAGGCAGAGAGGTCGTCATGGGTCACCCCGACCTGAGAGCTCGGCGGGCAGCTCAGTTCGCGGAACTGATCCTGGGTACACTGTGGGAGCGCCTGGGGATTGCCGACCAGCCCCAGCGGCAGTGTGACATGGAGGTCCTTGACTTCGCCGCTGATCGCGCTGTGGTCATTGAATTTGTCAGTGGCTTCGCTTTCGGTGGTGTTGAAGGAGATGTTCGTCGTGAACGAATACGGGTGGCCACCGGCCTGAGTGTCCGGCGTACCGTCCGGGAAGATCACCGGAGCGCTGAAGCTCGCAACCCCAAACGGCAGTGCCGAGCCGATCGTGGTCGGTTCGGTGCTCGTCACGGTCGGCGCGCCGCCGCCACTGACCGACACCGTGTTCAGGACGGTTTCTCCTGCGGGCAGCGTCACTTCCACCATGATCCCGACGCGTACGAGCTGGCCGGGGCCGAGCACGCTCGTACCGGTCGCAGTGACGGTCTGGCCCGAGATCGAGCACGGCCCCAGTTCGGAGGGTTCGTAACACCTGGTTGGCGTGAGCCCGTTCGGGAGCGTGTCGGTGACCGTCACGGCGCTGCCATCGGTCGGTCCACTGCCGACGTTCGTGACCTCGATCAGGTACTGCGCCTTGCCGCCTGGCACGAAGTTGGTGGGCTGCGAGCTGGCGATGATGCCCCAGGCCGGCGTCGGCGCGAACGCAACCGCAGGGCCGGCCGTGAGCAGGCACACGCCCACCACCACACAGCTCAACGACACCACAAAGCTAGAAAGAGTTCCCAGGGCCCTTAGACACTTACTAGTAATAAACATGATCACTTGGCCTTTCCAAAGCTCTTGTTCGCTTGCTTCCGGCACTTGGCTCGCTTCTTCCTCGGCTCCCCCTTACAGGCTTTGAGTGCCTTAGTGAGCTTTTCGGCTCGGATCTGGGCGGCCGTCTTTTTGACCGCTGTTATGGGCGCCGTTGTGGGCGCTCCAGGCGGGGTGACGAGGTTCCCGGAACCGTGAAGTTCCGCCGAGGCGACGCTCAATTGCGCGGGCGGTTCGCTCAATGGCGACAGGCACCCTTCAAGCGACGTACAGGCCGGCGCCACAACCGGCTTATCCTGCGAAGCGAAGCCACCCCCGACACGCGCGTCATAGAGATCTTCGTAGCTGTCTTCGTCCTGACCCACGAGCGACGTGCCGGTCTCGAAGAAGACATCGTCACCGCTCGCACTGGCGTCGGCAAAATAGGAATTCGAGGAACCGCTACCGTCTGAGATCAGGTACAGACAGCCACCGTTATCAGCGGAGCCCTGGCAGCTGCCGGACCCCTCGGCCTCCCACTCGTACACGTTCCAGAGGCCGTTCGTGGTGCCCGGTAGCAGAGCGTCGCGCGAGGTGAAGAACAAGCGGCTGCCGTCCGCACTGAGGTTGTGCGTCCGGTACGGGAAATTTGTCCCCGCCCCCCCCGTCCCGCCGAGGTCCGTGGGCCCGGTCGGCCTTGCCCCGCTCGGATTGCACGACGCGCAGATCAGCCGGTTCGCGGCGGCGGCGTAGAGAAAGGTCTCGGTGCACTGCGGGCCCAGCTGTTGGCCGCCCGACAACTCCCCGCAGCTGCCGCCGCCGATGACTGTGTTGTCGTAGCCGGTCGCGCTCGCCACCGAGTTGAAGGCGAGGTAGGCGCCATCAGGTGTCACCCGGGCGGGGCTTGCGTAAGGGTATTCGCCACCGTGGAAAATGAAGGTCGTCTGACCACTGTTCCAGAGGTAGAGGTTGTGCTTGCCGGCTTCGGCGTGTTCGCCGTTTTCGTTGCGCTGGGAGGAGGGGGTGAGAACGCCTTCGGCGACAAAGTAGACGTGGGAGGCGTCTTCGCTGACCCCGACGACTTCGTGGAATTCGACGTCGTTGGCCACGGTGAGATCGGCCAGCCGGCCGGTTTCGACGTCGTAGTCATAGAGGTTGTTCCCACTGCCGGGAACGGCGTCGTTGGTCAGCAACCCTTCGCTACTGAAGAGGACGTGGGAGCCATCGACGCTCGCATCCTGGTAGTTCGCGCCCGCGCCGCCGGCGGAAGGAGTGCGCTGGGAGGCGGAGATTTCGACCGTCGTGGTGCCGTTCACGCGATCAAAGAGATTGCCGTTCGTGAAGACTACCCGCGAGCCGTCGGCGGAGATCGCGTGGAGGTTCCACGACATGCTCCCTCCGCCGCCTACTGCCGCCGCGGGGGTGCATTCCGCCCCGGTGCAGCTCGTGCCCGAGGTCGGGATCAGGTTGACGAGATGCAGCTGGCCTTCCACCCACTCATACAGGTTGCCGTTGGCCGCGAAGAAGACATGGCTGAAGTCGGTCGAGGCGCCGATAGGATAGGCGCCGGGGCCAGCCACCATCTGGTAGGAGCCGGTGAGGAGATTGCCCACGTAGAGGCTAAACATTTCGGCGCCGGCGACAAGCGGCTGTTCGGCCTTGATGAGACCAGTGGACAGATCGGGCGAGAGCGGTAGTAGGTTGTATGCATCGATGGGTTCTCCGGGCTCGTTGGTCGCCGTTACCGGGAAATCGACCGCCTGCGTCAACCACCCGCTCGCGCCCCGCGAGGCGAGGTACTGGACTTCCAGGGTTCCCTTCGGCGACCCGGGGAAGGCGCCCCAGGATTCGAACAAAACCCGTTCCCCGTCTGCCGAGGCCTGCTGATTTATCCCCCCTTCGAAGTCGTTCTTGACGTCGCTTTCGTTCTTCTCGACCGGCGAGACCTGCTCGTAGGCGCGACAGTCGGGCAACAAGAGCGACAAGGCATTCTCTACCCGCAGCTGTTCGTTGGGGCAACCCACACCGGAGGACATGGGCGGCTGATAGACGAACGTGTGATCCTGGCCTTCGGTAGTGCCGATCGAGTTGGTCGCCACCACCCGCCAGTGATAGGTCGTGTTTGCGCTCAGGCCGCTGACATGCTGGCTGACGAGCACATCGCTCGAGCCCGAGCCAATGTCCGCGTCCGCCACGGGCACACTGTTGCCGTAGCTTGTGCTGGTGCCCCACTCCAAGTGGTAGGTCGTATCGAACCCCATCGGATTGATCTCCGCGTTCAGATCGACCGAGCCTTCGGTCAGGCTGGTGGTGTAGGCGGCGTCGATCAGCGGTTTAGTCAGCGTCGTGAACGTTTCATCCAAGCCGGCGTCGGAGCCGGAGGTTGAGCCGTCCGAGTAGGCCGCGACCAGCCGGAAGTGATAGGTCGTGTTTTCCGCAAGGCCGGTGACGTCGGCGCTCACCGCAACGGGGCTCGAGCCCGACGGCGTGCTTGCGCAGGGCTGGCTTTCACCGTAGCCGGCCGTCGTGCCGTATTCGAAGTGGCATTCGGTGATCGTCGCTCCATCCGGGTCAACCGTCCCGTTGAGCATCGCGCTCTTTCCCGCCACGTTGCTTGCCTGGCCGGTCACTGCCACGGCGGGCGTGGCGAGCGTCTCATCAGAGCTGTAGCTGACGATCCCGTTGGAGTTGCTTGCCGCAACCCGGAAGTGATACGTCGTTTCCGGCGAAAGAGCGGACAGGCTCGCGCTGACACTGGTCACGCCGGCGTACGGGGTGGCCGGCGAGCAAGGCGCGGTCTGCCCGTAGGAGGTGCTCGTGCCGTATTCGAACTCGCAGCTTTCCACGTTCCCGCCGCCGGCCGGGCCGACGGTACCGTTCAGCTTCGCAGTGAACTGTGCGACTTCGCTGGCCGCGGTGGCGGTGACGTCTGGGATCACGACGTCGGGCCCGAACACGTCGACCACGGCGTTGCTGAAGTCGTCGGCGTAGACCTCACCGCTCGAGCCGCGCACCGCCAGCCCCAAGGGTGGGGAGACCATACCGCTGCCGAACGTGTCGACCAGGTTGCCCGACGAGTCATACTCCGCGATCGGCGTCTGCTCAGTGAACTCGCCGACATACACGTGAGCGGTGGCCGGATCGACACCGACGCTAACGGAGTTGCTAGCCAACGCCCTCACGAACGCGCCCGTGGCATCGAACTCGACCACGTTGGAGAAGAAGTCCGTCACATACAGGTTGCCGCTCGAATCGAGCGCGATCGTCCCCGGATTGGTGATGTGCGAATCGGCGATCTGATGGCCCGTGTAGTTGCCCGCCGAGTCGAACTCATCGACGACGTCGTGCGCGGAATCGGCCACGAACAGGTTGCCGCTTGAGTCCACCGCCAGACCGGTCGGAGTGATCGACCCCACCCCAGCCTGGCTGGTCGAGCACTCATGGGTCGGATCGGTGCTCGCGCTCCCCTCCCCGGTGATCTGGCACACAAACGTACCCGAGGCGGTGAACTTGTTGACCACGTTGTCATTCGTGTTGGCCACGTACACATCCCCATTGGACGCGTCCGTGCCCAGACCGGAGTTGTCGACCGCGACCCCCGAGGTAGCTTCGACAGAAAAAGACCCGGCCGGCGTGGACGCACCAGTAATCTGAACACCGGCATACGTGCCGGCGGCGTTGAACTTGTTGACGACGGAGCGGCCGAAGTCGAGGACGTAGACGGCAGCCCCGGTCCGATCGATGGCGTTGGCTCCAGGACGCGAGAACGGCCCGGTCGGCGTGTCGGTTACGTCTGAGCCATTGAAGCTGAACTCGAACTCGTGGGTGACCGCCGCCGACGCCGGCACGCCGCTAACGCCCAGCAGCGCGCCGCACGAGAGGACCACCAACAGCAGCACGCGAGCACCACGAAGGTGGCGAAGGGCACGGGACAGGCGGGAGTGCGTGGACATGACTGGATGGGCTCCTTGCTCTGAGATGTGATTCAGTGAAATCGGAGAATTCATCGTGTTTCACCGGCCGTCCGGGGAAGGATGCGTGCGTGGTGACTCATCCCTCACTGTCTCCTGAGTGAGGGCCTTCTGTGTGTGCTCTGATCGTCGAGACGACGCGATCTCCGCTGGGGGTAAGCGCCCAACAGTTCGGCGCGCCCTGTCCCGGTCCAAGACCAGTGTTTGAGATCAGTCCGATCCGCTCCAAGCGACCGAGAAGCTTTGAGATCTGTCCCTGGTCTGCGATCCCGGCGCTCTCACCGACCTGACGGTTCGAGGCGTTCGGGTGCGCGTCGATAGCGCTCAACACACGCACCGTCCTATAGGTAAGACGCATACCCGCCTCTTTGAACGGATCGGCCAGTGCGCTCGACGCACGTTCGCTTTTCACAGCGGGGGGCACGACACGGTCGAGCTCGCGTTTAGCCGCCGGCGCTCCCAGGTATGGCAGGACGATCATGCTCATCAGCGCTCCGACCAGCTCGGCGAGCGGCGCGTGCTCTGCTTCTCCCGTACGGGGAGAGGCGAGCAGTCGCGAATGGATCACTGTGAGGACACCACCAACGATGCCCTCGGCGCTCAACATGGACGGGTCCGCGGCCCTCGGCTCGCCACGACCATCATCAATCGCGCTCGTGACCGCTGCGAGGATCTCACCACGACGTTGCAACACGCGCGGACCGCCCGAGAGCGACTCCACGATCAACAGCCTGCCGATCGTGGGCTCCTCATCAATGAACACGAGCAGCGCTGTCAGTGCCGCCCTGATCCTCTCGCGCCAGGACCCCTGGGACTCGTACGCGGGCAGCACACGCTCGCCCGCGAACATGAGCGCGTCCTGGAACGCCGCGAGAAAACAATCCTCGCGATCACTGAAAGACTCATAGAACGTGCGCCGCGACACACCCGAGCGCTCGACCACATCCGCGACACTCACACTCGCCGCGCCCCGCTCGCAAGCGACGTCGAACATCGCACCGAGAATCCGCGCACGCTGAATCTGCGCGACCTGCACATGAGCGAACCCATTGCCCTCACGCCGCGTCCGCACACTCCCAGAACGCAACGACTGCGATGACTGCACAGGCCGCTGCGATTGCGAAGAGTGCCTGGCGCGAGCGGCCACCTCAACACACCACCCTCAACGCACGGGCGGGCCCCTGGGTGCCGAGAGCGCACCCCTCAGAGCGCGAGAGGCCAAGCCGGGCCTTCTGCCCAGCGAGCCGCGCACTACCGACGCGGCGAAGAGAGCTATGCCCTAGAAGGCAGCTGTCCCAGAGAGAGAGAGAGAGAGAGAGAGAGAGACGCGTCAGCGACGCTGACGCGTCCTATTACGGACCCGTCACGAGCACGATGACTCTCAACTGCGCTATTCCCCAAGAAAAACACGCGAACTACATCTCCAACTCTGTTGCGACCCGGTCCCTCTCCCAAGGTCCCCGTCAAAAACCTAGGTTGGTGTCAACCACGAGGACCGACCCATAACCCGACCTTATGTACACAGCAACCATACGGATGCCGATAGACCCATCCTACACACAAAGCAACCCTGCTGTCAAGAGGTCTTTGGCATCCCAATGTTTGCTGAGAACAATAGGCCGCTCGCCGCTCACATGTCCAGAGGTCGGTGGTTAACCATCGCCTCGATATGTCGGTTAACGTGCGCGTGGATGGAGCCTAGAACCGTCGATCCGCTCGCTCTGTCGTGGAGCGGTGGGAAGGACTCGGCGCTCACGCTGTGGGCGTTGCGCTCCGACGGGGTTTGGCCGCAAGCGCTGATCACGACTGTGACGGAAGGGTATGAACGGATCAGCATGCACGGTGTGCGCCGGGACTTGTTGGCGGCTCAGGCCGAGATGTTGAGCGTGCCGTTGGTCGAGGTCCGGATCCCGCCGGAATGCATCAACGAGGTGTACGAGCAGCGTATGAGCGACGCGTTTGCGTCCGCGCCGCTCTCGACGGTTCGGACAGTCGCGTTCGGGGACCTGTTCCTCGATGACGTTCGCGCCTATCGCGAAGAGCGGTTGAGCGCCGCCGGCAGGCATAGTTTGTTTCCGCTGTGGCAGCAGGACACGGGCCTGCTCGCGCGCCGGTTCATCGCGGCGGGGTTTCGTGCGATTCTCGTGTGCGTGGACCCCCGACAGCTGCCTGCGTCTTTCGCGGGGCGCGCATACGACGAGCAGCTTCTGGCCGACCTGCCCGCCGGGGTCGATCCCTGTGGAGAGAACGGCGAGTTCCACACCTTCGTCCACGCCGGCCCGATCTTCACCGACCCCATCCAATGCACCACAGGTGAGATCGTCGAACGAGACGGGTTCGTGTTCTGCGACGTACTGGCAACCGACGCCGGCGGATGAGCTCGTCCCGTGTGGCCGTTAGCGAGAGTAACGTCTACGATTCCCGAGACATTCATCCAGGATGTCCCGAGACACAACCAAAAATGCGCCCGGCGGGAATCGAACCCGCGGCCTGCGGTTTGAAAGACCGCTGCTCTTTGGCTCCCCGAAGAGAACCGTTGACCACTGAGCTACGGGCGCGCGCGGCCCACGATGGTACTACGGGGCCGCGTGCGGCGACTACGAGACAGTCTGGACGCCCTCGACCTCGCGCAACTCACCGGTCTCCGGGTTGAACACGAACCCGCGGATGTGGTCGCGGGCCGGCAGCTCCGGGCTCGAGCGCAGCCGCGTGAGGCTTGCGCGCAGCGTGGCCTCCACGTCGTCGAACGCGCCGAGCCGCCAGGTGGGGAGCACTCCGTCGCGGGCGAGCGCCTGGGCGAACTCGTCCTCGGAGGCGCCGTGCAGGCCGCAGCCGTCGTGCATCACCACCACGATCTCCCGCGTGCCGAGCTTGCGCTGGGAGACGCTGAGCGAACGGATCGCATCGTCGGTGACCAGGCCGCCGGCGTTGCGGATGATGTGCGCGTCGCCGCGCTGCAGGCCGAGCATCGGGAACAGGTCGATGCGCGTGTCCATGCACGCCAGCACCGCCACCTTGCGACGTGGCTTGGGGCTGAGCCCGGGCGCCGCGAGCAGCTCGGCGCGCGAGCCGGCCAGCTCCAGCATTTCGTCGGCGTTGGTCATGTGCCGGGGATCCTAGCCGGGCGTGCATGCCCGGGCCTACACTGGGCAAGGTGACCACTGGTCCACCAGCGCCGCACACGCCGCACCGCACGCTCGAGGAGCGCGCAGCGCTGGGCAAGCGGGCGCGCGCGGAGACACCCCGCTCCAGCCACGGCGCGTGGGCCCCGGCAAGCGACCGGCGCGACCCTGTCGAGCTGCTGAGCGAACAGGCGCGCACGCGCGTGGCGGAGCTCGTGCCGATTCGCCACGGGCGGATGCTGGTGTCGCCGTTCAGCTATTTCCGCGGCGCCGCGCTGCCGATGGCGTGCGATCTCGCCGGCACGCCGACGTCCGGCTTGGAGGTGCAGCTGTGCGGAGACGCGCACCTGTCGAACTTCGGCATCTTCGGGTCCCCGGAGCGTCATCTCGTGTTCGACGTCAACGATTTCGACGAGACCGCGCCGGGACCGTGGGAGTGGGACGTGAAGCGCCTCGCTACCAGCCTGGAGGTGGCCGGGCGCGAGCACGAGTTCAGCGACAAGCAGCGCCGACGGATCGTGCGTCAAGCGGTGGGCTCCTACCGCGAGAGCATGCGCGAGTTCGCGGGGATGGCGATGCTGGAGGTTTGGTACGCGCACCTCGACATGGACGATCTGCTGCCGCGCTTTCGCTCGCTGCTCGACCCCAAGCGCACCCCGAGCGTGTGGCGGGCAATCGCGAAGGCACGCGCCCACGACAGCCACCAGGCGTTTGAGAAGCTGTGCGAGATCCTCGACGGCGAGCCGCGGATCGTGGACGACCCGCCCCTGATCGTGGCGGTCGAGGCGTTTGCGCGCAACACGGACGCCGGCGAGAACGGCGGGACGGTCAACAGCCGGGCAATCGCCGGCAAGGCGATCGACGGCGCGGCAATCGACGGCGCGGACACTCCCAACGCTGTCGCGGAGGCGATCGAGGAGATCGTGCGCGGGTACACGCGCACGCTCGAGCCCGACCGGCGGCGGCTGCTGGAGCAGTATCGCTTCGTGCACCTCGCGCGCAAGGTGGTGGGCGTTGGCAGCGTGGGCACCGAGGCGTGGATCCTGTTGCTGCTCGACGGCCGCGGCACCCCGTTGCTGTTGCAGATCAAGCAGGCCGAGGCGTCCGTGCTTGAGCCGTTCACCGCCAGAAGCCAGTTCGCCAACCACGGCGAGCGTGTGGTGGCGGGCCAGCGCTTGGTGCAGGCCGTGAGCGACATCTTCCTCGGCTGGGAGCGCTCGGGCTGGACCGGGTCCGAGCGCGACTACTACATCCGCCAGCTGCGCGACTGGAAGGGCTCGGCCGACGTCGAGGGAATGACCCCGGAGGGGATGGAGCTGTGGGGGCGCATGTGCGGGTGGACGCTCGCACGCGGACACGCACGCTCGGGCGATCGCATCGCGATCGCCTCCTATCTGGGCAAATCGGACGTGTTTGACCGAGCGATCGCGGACTTCGCGGTGGCGTATGCCGACCAGAACGAACGCGACTACGGCGAGCTGCGGCAAGCCGTAGGCAGCGGCAGGCTGGTGGCCGAAGTCGGGCTATGAGTCACTGGCGGACCTCCTCCGCGGGGGCGGGCTGGACCTTGTGGTGCGGTTCGGCCGCGAGGCGGGCGCTCATCTTGACCGCGCGCACCGCGCCGGTGGCGCCAGCCTGGAGGGTGATGCCAACGATCAGCAAGGCGATCCCCGGCACAAACAGAAGCTTGGAGCCGAGCATCAGGATGCCGATGCGCCCGAGTATGTAGGGGGGTGCGCACACGGTCGTGCCGAGTGCCGCGCCGAGCGCGCTGGCGGTGAGCTTGTCGCGGCGCGAATAGTTGGGCTTGACCCCGATCAGGCGCGAGGGCACGGCGACGTAGCAGACCATCATCACGCCGATCACCGCGCCCAGACACACCGAGAACCACGGTTTGTTCCAGCGCGGCGCGACCACCACGCCGACCGCGAGTGGCGCGCCGACGGCGGCGCCCCACGCGAGGATCGGCACCACGCGCCGACGCGCCTCGTCGAAGGCCGGGCGAATCCTGGGGGGACGCCAGTCGGTGATCGCGAACGCAAACACGGCGTTGAGAAAGAAGCAAGCCATCGTGATCGCCACGATCGCGAGCGCAATCGGGATCAGCACCGGGCCGCGCAGCGAGGGAAACGACTTGTTGTAGAGCACGCGCGCGCGCAGGTCATACATCGCCAGCCAGATCCACATCGCGGGGAGAATCTGGATCAGGGTGAGCCGCCAGTTGGACAGCAGCAGGCGCAGCCCGTCGATCAGCATCGCAAACGCGCCCACGGTGAACGCGAGCGGAGCAAACAGCCGCCGCGAGCGACTGAGGCGCACGATCTGCTCGACCATCGCCTCGTCGTCGTCCTGGATCGCGCGCACGAGGCGTGCGATGCGCGCGCGCAGATCGACACGACTCGGCCGTAGGCTCACCATCCTCTCCGAGGATCCCACAGCGACGGCGCGGTGTCGCTGTGGCCGGCGGTCGCGAGCGCTTCTTCGAGATCTACGCGGATGAGATCCTGCCGCCGTTTCGCTCGCACCGGCATTCGCACAATGGCATGGGAACACGAGAGTCCCGTCCGCTTTTCACAAGCAGATAGGTCCAGAGCTCTCATACACGGGAAGACCGCGCCACATGTGGCGCGGTCCCGGGCCGCACATGTGCGGCCCGGCCGGCCGGTACATGTACCGGCCGGAACAGCACATGAGACACATGTCGATCGGCAGGCCCCGCATGTACCGGCCGAAACAGCGTATGTAGAGACAGCACCGGCGCCGACCGTCAGCGCGCTCGAGCCGGGCCGCTCACCCGATCGGAGCCGCTCGATCTCCGGCCAGCTCGCGCGGTCAACCGAAGAACATGTGCAGGACGCCGTTGACCGAGCTGATGATGATCGACGCGAGCACCGCCCACCAGAAAGTGGCGATTGTGAACTGTGAGACGATCCAGTGCGTGAGGTACAGCATGAACACGTTGATCAGCAGATAGAAGATTCCAAACGTGAAGACGATCAGAGGAATCGAGAGGATCGCGAGCACGGGCTTCAAGAAGAAGTTCGCGAGCGTAAACACGAGCCCGGCGATCAGCAGCGCCCACCAGTCGCTGCCGTAGCTCAACCCGGACAGCAGCCAGGTCGCGACGAACAGTGCGACGGTGTTGAAAACCCATGTGATCGCAAGCCGGTTCAGGAGCATCTCGCATAGCCTACCCGGGCCTGCGCCGTCACCCCTAGGTCACGGCGCGGACGTCGGTTGCCAAGCGCAGACCGAGGGCTCGAGCGCGCCATCGAAGCTCGCCAAGCCGCCCAGGCACAACTTGCTAGCGTGCGCCCGACATGCGGGCTCTCCACGGCAACCGGGCTCTCCATGGCAACCCGGCGGGGCGCGAGCGCCGCTGATGTCAGAGGCGTCCTATACAGACCGCGGCGTGTCGCCGACCAAGGAGGATGTGCACTCCGCCATCGCGGGTCTCGACGCCGGCCTGTATCCCGGAGCGTTCTGCAAGATCGTGGAGGACCTCCAGCGCGAGGATGGCTACTGCAGTGTGATGCACGCCGACGGGGCGGGCACGAAGTTGACCATCGCCTACATCCACTACCGCGAGACCGGTGACGCGAGCGTATTTCGCGGGATCGCGCAGGACTCGATCGTGATGAACCTCGACGACATGCTGTGCGTGGGGGCCACCACCGATTTCATCGTGTCAAACACGATCGGGCGCAACGCCCACCGAGTGGACGGCGAGGTGCTGCGAGAAACGATCGCCGGCTACGAGCAGTTCGCCTCGCTGATGGAGCATCACGGCATCCGGCTGCTGATGGCCGGCGGTGAGACAGCGGACGTGGGGGATCTCGTCGCAACGGTGATCGCCGACTCGACCGTGTTCGCGCGCATGCGCAGGGATGAGGTGATCGACTGCAAATGCATCAGCCCGGGCGACGTGATCGTGGGACTCGCCTCGTTCGGGTGCTGCTCGTATGAGTCGCACGAGAACTCGGGGATCGCGTCCAACGGGCTCACCGCCGCACGCCACATGCTGTTGGCCGCGACCTACGGCGAGCGCTATCCCGAGACCTTCTCCTCGACCCTCGCGAAGGAGAACGTGTATTCCGGCGCCCACAGGCTCACCGACGCTCTCCCGGACAGCAGCCTGTCCGTGGGGGAGGCGCTGCTCTCACCCACCCGCACGTATCTCCCCGTGATGCGCGAGGTCTATCGCGAGCACCGCCACTCGATTCACGGGGTGATCCAAGCGTCCGGCGGCGGACAGGTGAAGTGCCGCGCTTTCGGGGAGCGTCTTCACTATGTGAAGGACGCGCTGTTCGCACCGCCGGCGATCTTCGCCACGCTGCGCGCGGCGGGCACGCTCGAGCCGCGGGACATGTACGAAGTGTTCAACATGGGCCATCGACTCGAGGTCTACTGCGCCGAGGATGTCGCCCGCGAGACGATCGCGATCGCGGAGTCCTTCGGCGTCGGCGCGAAGATCGTGGGGCACGTCGAGCGCAGCGACAGCGCGTCGAACAAGGTCACGATCGTGGACGGGGCCGCAACGTACGTGTACGGATAGCCGCCGCTCGACAGGCGGCGCGATGGCGGCGCGAGGCAGCCGAGAACGGCAGCGCGCCGCAACAGGGAACGGCGGCGCGAGGCAACCGAGAACGGCGAGGCGAACCTGCCGATATCGCGTGAGCGCACCGGCCCGCCGCACGGCAGGTGCGACTCGCTTATCTTCCCTGGCCATGGATCAAGATCTCTGGAGCGCCATCGACGGCTATATCGTCGAGCATCTGCTCCCGCCGGACCCGGCGCTCGACTCCGCCCTCGCCGCCGGCGAAGCCGCGGACCTGCCGCCGATCGCGATCACGCCCAACCAGGGCAAGCTGCTGGAAATGCTCGCGCGCATCCACGGCGCGAGGAGCATCCTCGAGCTGGGGACCCTCGGCGGCTACAGCACGATCTGGCTTGCCCGCGCGCTGCCGCAGGACGGACGCCTCATCACGCTCGAGCGCGAGCCTCGCTACGCCGAGGTTGCCCGGCGAAACATCGCAAACGCGGGCTTTGCCGAGACAGTGCAAATTCGTGCGGGTCCGGCACTGCAAACCCTGCCCGAGCTGCGCGACGAAGGCGCCGGCCCGTTCGACCTGATCTTCATCGACGCCGACAAGCAGAACTACCCGGGCTATCTGGAGTGGTCGCTCAAGCTCTCGCGAGTCGGCACGCTGATCGTCGGCGACAACGTGGTGCGCGCCGGCAAGATCCTCGATTCCAAGGCGGACGATCCCGGCTCCGATGACGGGGGCGTGGCTGCTGGTGTGCGGCGCTTCTATGAGATGCTCGCCGTCGAGCGGCGCGTCAGCGCGACCGCGATCCAGACGGTCGGCGCGAAGGGTCACGATGGCTTCGCGCTCGCGCTCGTGACCGCGCTTTGAGCGTCCGTCAATCCTTGCATACGCCGGCTTGCTTCACCGTCTCAGCTATCCCGGGCCTCCGACCCTGGCGGTCGGCGACTGTGACACCATTTGTTGGGTGACACGAAACGCAAGCACCGACAGTCACGCCGCGATTTTGCGCCGGGTGCAAGCGATTCCTCCGGGCTTTGTCCGTACCTACGGCGATGTTTCGCCGAGCGCGCCGCGCCTGGCAGGCTATGTTCTGAGCCTCGCCGATGCTTGCGAGGTGCCGTGGCACCGGGTCGTTCGCGCCGATGGTTCGCTCGCAAAGGGAGCCCGCCAACGGCGCCTGCTTGAAGCCGAGGCGGTCCCGTTTAGCGGCGAGCGGGTAGTGCTGTCCAGTGCGCGGCTTGACGATCTCGATGTGACGTGACGGACGCCGCGTCGCGCGGATTGCGAGCGCCGGCAAGGACGTGTAAACGCGTGAGGGGAGGAATCGCTCGGTCGGGATGTTGCTCGTGCTCTACCGTTCCGCGCATGGCGGAGCAGGTTCCAGCCGTATGCGACGTGCTCGATGCAATCGAGCATCGCAACTGGACGCGCCTACGGCGACTGCTCCATCCCGATATTCACTGGACCACCGCGGTCGAGGAGCATCTGCACGGTGCCGACGAGGTGGTCGCGCGGCTCTCCAACGATCCGCCGCCGGCCCCTCCGTCATACCACGAGCTTTGCGACGGGCTCGTGCATCGCTGGATCGACTGTCCCGGCTGACTGCACCCCGCTTAGCTGGTTGAGTAGATCAGGGTCACGTCGGCCTCTATCTGGCAGGTGTTGTCGCTTTCCTGCGCCTTGTGGGCCTTCTTGTTGGCTTTGTGCTTCTTGGGTTTTGTGGGGATCGGCGTCAGATGACCGTTCGTGCCGCCCGCAGCCGTCGGTGCGCTCGCGCTGCCCGACACCCCGCTCGCCGCGACTCCAGGGAGGAATCCGATGCCGCAGTAGCCGAGGTAGTCCTCGCTTTGCTCGGTGAAGGTTTGCAGCGGGCCGAGAGTCAAGGAGAGCTGCTGGGCGACCATCTGCGCTTTCGTTTGAGCGTCGCTGATCGCGGCGGCGAGCGCTTGGTTGTAAGCGGCCTGCTGCTGGGCGTCGGTGGCTTCGGATGGCACAGAAGCGCCGCCTGTGCCGTTGACGCTGATCTGCTGGCCGCTCGTCGCGACCGCTGTACCCGACATGGCGAGCGTCGCCGCGCCCGAGAGTGCAAGTGCTCTCAACATGCTGGCTCCCTTCATCGTGGGTAGTCCCAAACAGCGTCTCCCAACGGCGGTACCCGGACTGGCAAACCCTCAACCGACACATCTGCCGGGCTCGCTGCCTGTGATTCTCATTTCGGCGCGCCATGTCTGGGCAGCTTCCGGTAAGGTTCCGACTCTCAGGATTCTCCCGGTGAGGCTATGGCTGATCGAAGGACAAGCAAGGAGGCCACGCTCGACGGTAAGTCACCGATTCGTGCTGCCGTGCTGGCGACTCTGATCGAGCAGCCGAGCCACGGGTGGGACGTGGCCCGGCGCGCCAGTCGCCGAATGGGGTCCTCGTGGCGCGTCGATCCCAAACACGTCTATTCCTACCTTGAGCGGCTTGAGCGCGAGGGTTTGGTGCGCTCCGAGAAGGAGCGGTTCGAGCGCCCGCCATACGTCCGCGTCGTGTATTACCCGACGGCGAGGGGCGAAGATGCTCGGCGGGAGTGGTTTGCGGCTCCGCCCAGGACCGGGGTTATGCGGACCGATCTGGAAGTGCGGTTGGGGTTCTCGACCGAGCGGGACGTTCCCGATCTGCTGCGCGCGCTTGCCGAACGTCGGGAGGAGATTCTTGAGGAAATCGAGGAGAACGCCGCCAGCGATACCGTTCGTGTTTCCTACTTGGCGACGATCATCAATTTGCAGCGCTCCTCGGTAGACAAGCGTCTGAAGGCCGAGATGGAGTGGATCGAGGAAGCAAGGAAAGAACTTGAAGCGCTGCGTGAGACGCGGTCGCGATGAGCTTGCTGGCGTTCCGGCAGGTGAGCAAGCGCTTCCCTGACGGCGGACGCCAGATCGCCGTCCTGGATCGCGTCTCCTTCGAGGTGGAGGTCGGTGAGACGGTCGGCCTGCTCGCCTCGCGACGGGGCGGAAAGACCACGCTGCTGAAGATCGCCGCCGGCCTGACGGTTCCTGATGAGGGCAGTGTCTTATGGGACGATCTCGAGCTAGTCGAGATGGGCCACGACGAGACTGCACACGCGCGTCGCCACGGCGGAATCGCTTTTGCGCGTGGCGAGTGGCAGACCAACCGTTCAGCGTCTGTTCTTGAATACGTCTCGCTCCCGCTCTACAGCGGCAATTTGAAGATGATCGGAGCTGAGGATCGTGCGTTGCGAGCACTTGAGGTTGTCGGGGCGTCGCATCTTGGGCACCACAACGCCTCAGGGCTTGGGTTGGACGAACGCCTCCTGGTCGAGCTTGCCCGCGCGATCATTCGCGAGCCGCGTCTACTGCTGGTCGATGAGCCCGCCGTGTTCCGCAACCCCGAAGACGCACGAGCGTTCTATGAGCTGTTGCGTTCGCTGCCAGAGAAGGTCGGATGCGCCATGCTGATCGCCTCCGAAGAGGTCTCAGCGCTGCGGGGTTGCAAGCCGATGATGAGCTTGTCCGACGGACGCTTGACCTCGACTGCCTCACGGCGGAAGGTGATCGACTTCCCGATCTCACTCTCCGGTGGTGGTCAGGACGCGTCGTGAGCACCCTTGAGCTGCGCGAGGTCGTCAAGCGCTATAGCGGCGGTGAGGAGACCGTCAACGCGGTCGATGGCGTCTCGTTGAGCGTCGCACCCGGCGAGTTCGTTGCTTTGTACGGGCCGAGTGGTTCCGGCAAGACCACGCTGTTGATGATGGCAGCGACAATAAAGCAACCGGATTCCGGGTCGATCGTTTTCGATGAGCGCGAGCTGACTGGTCTCACTGAGCGCGAGAGCGCGCGCTTTCGCCGCGAGACGGTTGGGATCGTCTTTCAGTCCTTTCATCTCATGCAGGGCGCTAGTGCGCTCGACAACGCGGCATTGAAGCTGCTCGCGCTCGATATGAGGTTGGGCGACGCGCACGATCTGGCTCGTCCGTGGTTGGAGCGTCTTGGGCTCGGTCGCCGTCTGGAGAGTAAGCCCAGCGAAATGTCGATGGGCGAGCGTCAACGGGTCGCTATCGCTCGCGCGCTCGCCAATAAACCCCGCATGTTGCTCGCCGACGAGCCGACAGGCAATCTTGACTCAAAGCGCAGCCGCGAAGTGCTCGGGTTGCTCAGCGAGATCTGCGCCGAGCAGGACATTCCGGCGATCCTTGTCACGCACGATCCACAGGCAACGAGCTTCGTCACCCGCATTCATACCCTACGAGACGGCACGCTCAGCGACGGGTTGGACCTCGACCTCCACGCCACGTTTGCGGAATGAGACGCGCACGGAACCTCTGGATCGACCCTTCTTTCTATGGGGTGCGCCTCTCAGGGCTCTACGCGATTTACCGTGAGCACTGGCGACACTATCGAGGCCCTGAGCTTATGGCGGGCCTCGGAATCGCGATCGGCGTGTCGCTGGTCTTCGGCGTGCTGGTCGCCAGCAGCAGCATCCTAAGCTCGACACGCGAAGCGATCAACGCCGTCAACGGCTCAGCAACGCTACAGCTCGCCGCCCGCTCACCCCGCGGCTTCAGCCAAGAGCTCGCTCAACAAGTATCCGATATCCCCGGCGTTCAGACGGCCGTGCCCATCTTGAGAGAGAGCGCCGTCATCGAAGGGTCGAGGGGACGGGTACTCGGACAGCTGGTCGGCGTCAGTCCGCGCATCGTTGGCTTGCAGAGCTCGGCAACGAAAGATCTTGGTGCCGGCGCTCAACTTCTCCAAGGCGGCGTCGGTCTACCCTCCAGTGTCGCGGGCAGCATCGGCGCGCAAGCCGAAGGTCAAGCTCGCTTGCTGGTAAACGGCGTTCCTCATTCAGTGCAGGTGAGGGCGGTACTCAACGCTGGTGCCATCGGCACACTAGCCTCCAGCCGAATCGCAGTCGCACTCCTGGCTACTGCACAGAACCTCGCCGGCGCGCAAGGTCGCGTTACCGAGGTGCTGGTAAAAACCGATCCTGGTAAGGGCCGACAGGTGGAAGCCGGTTTGCGTCATCTGGCGGCCGGGCGTCTCAACGTGGAGCCCGCAGACCACGAACTAGAGCTGGCGCAGACTGCCTTGAAGCCCACAAACCAGTCCATCGGTCTTTTTGCGGCGATATCTCTGATGGTCGGATTCCTACTGGCGCTCAATGCAATGATGCTGACCGTTCCCGAGCGTCGCCGCCAGATAGCCGACATGCGCGAACAGGGCTATGACTCTCGCCAAGCGGTCGTCGTGCTTGCATCCCAGGCGCTGGTATTGGGCGTGAGCGCATCAATCGCTGGGGTACTCCTTGGCGAGATATTGGCTCGCACCATCTTTGACGAAGTGCCGAGCTACCTGGCAACTACCTTCCCGATCACGGGCCACCAGCAAATCCACCTCACTGCCGTCTTGATCGCCTTTGGGTGTGGAGTGTTCGCCGCCCTGGCCGCCTCGACGTTTCCAATCCTAGACCTTCGCGAGAGCAGGTCAATTGACGCAGTGCTACACGAACCCGGAGAACCGGGGCAAAGCATCGGCGATGACATCGTGCGCAAGGCGGCTCTGGTCGGCTTGCTGATCGTGGTCCTTGCCACGCTCATGGCGCTATTGACGCCGGGCTTGACGCTTCTCAGCGGAGTGGCGCTCGCGCTCGCCGCGCCATGCTTTATGCCTGTCATTTTTCGATGGGCGACTAGCATCCTCCGATACATCGCTCGTCATTACCACGGGAAAATGGTGGCGATAGCGACGATTGAACTGAAAGCTACCGCCACTCGGTCGGTTGCACTGGCCTGCATCACAGCCCTTGCGGTCTACGGATCGATAGCTGTTGGGGGTGCACGAAGCGATCTCATTGGAGGTATTGACAAGGGCATATCGCAGGAGTGGAGTACGGCCGCCATTTGGGTGACT
Organism: uncultured Solirubrobacterales bacterium; assembly: GCA_963715535.1. GTDB lineage: Bacteria > Actinomycetota > Thermoleophilia > Solirubrobacterales > Solirubrobacteraceae > Palsa-744. The sequence goes on from OY970251.1 coordinate 1,829,372, forward strand.
CCCGATCAAAACATTTTCGACACAGACAGCTTCCACCTACCGGGCGTCGTCACGACCATCGGACACGTGAAGGGCGTGGCGTCCGTAAGTCCGCACCAAGGTGCTTTCCTCGATGTCGGCACTCAACGTCTCTGGATACGCGCCGCGCCGCCAGGCAGCGCATCGATGATTCTCTCAAGCGAGTTGCGCCAGGGCAACCTTGCGCGCGCACGAGCACTCATGCATCAGAATGGCTGGGCGACCGTATCCAGTGGATTCGCACTGGAATACAAACTGCATATTGGCGATTCGTTTGCTCTCCCCACACCATCAGGCACAGCCCGCTTCAACATCGCCGCGATCACGACGAACATCGGATGGCCACCGGGGACGATCACGCTCAATACCAACGACTACAGCCACTATTGGCAGACCACCGATCCAACCACACTCGCAGTCAACCTGGAGCCTGGGGCCAGGCCAAGCGCTGCAATTCGGGGCATCCGCCAAGCGCTCGGTAGCACGAGCGCGCTGCGCGTTCAGACCTCGGGCGAACGTATCGCCGAGGTCAAAAAGATTGGACGCCAAGGTCTGAGCGTCCTTGGCGATATATCCAGCCTACTTCTGCTCATCTCGGCGCTTGCGTTGGCGGCCGCTCTTTCAACAACGATCTATCAGCGGCGCGTGAGACTCGCGTCATTGAAGGCTCAAGGGTTTGATCGTCTTCAACTATGGCGGGGAGTTTTGATGGAGAGCGCAGTCGTGCTTGGCATTGGCTGTCTCGATGGCGCAATCCTCGGTCTATACGGACATGCCCTTGCCGACCGTTACCTGCGTGTGAGTACTAGCTTTCCGGCCCCGTTTAGCGTTGGTGCGGAGCAAGTCATCCTGACTTTGGCGATTGTAGTCGGGATCTCGCTGGCCGTGGTTGCCATTCCAGGATATTCGGCCGCTGGAGTGGCCCCAGAATTGAGCTTTCAGGAATGAGCATCAGCGTCGTTTACTTGTCGCGCCACACGCGCAAGGCTGTCTGCTATGAATCAACCACCCGGGCACACCATGATCGCCTTTGCCTTGGCAGCCCGTCGCTACTGGCTCGGAGTGTTCGTCGTAGCCCGAATCGAGATCCGCCGGTTGCGTTGCTGTGCCAGAGACATTCCAGACCCCGTGCTGCGCAGCCTGGCACTTGATGCCCAACGACGTAAGTGGGCTTGCCTCGAGGGTGCAGCAGCTTTCGCAACGTTTGTAGCTCGTAAGCGACGCTCTGCGTTCGTGCGGCTGCTTATAGACCTTCAGGCGCTATTGGACTATGCAGACACGCTCATGGAGCAGCCAAGTGATAACCCAGCCGCAAATGCTCGCCAGTTGCATCAAGCCTTCGTGGCGGCTCTGCAACCAGATTTGCCCCACGACGACTATTACAAGTATCACGCTCGCCGTGACGACGGTGGCTACCTCCTTCACCTCGCCGATGCGTGTCGTGTCTCGATCCGAGAGCTACCGTCCTACCCTGTCGTCGCCGATGTGGTGATGCGACACGCGAGACGGATGGTCATCTACCAAAGCGTCATCAACCTATCGAGCGTGACCGATTATCCACAACTTACGCGGTGGGGCAGAACACAGGTAGCAGGCGACGAACTGAACTGGTGGGAGGTTGGAGCTGCGTGCGGTTCATCGCTCGCTGTATTTGTGCACCTCGCGGCAGCTACCGATCCGGCACTTACGGCCCGCGAGGTCGAGGCAGTTGACGCCCTCTATTGGCCGTGGGCGGAGGCGCTACACATCTCCCTGGACAGCCTGATCGATCGTGCCGAAGACCGCGCAACCAACCAACCCAACCTGCTCGACCATTACGCATCCCAGGAAGAAATGACCGAACGCCTCGGACTGCTTGCGAGAGAGACCGCCGCGCGTGCCGAGGGCGTGGCCCTCCACCACCGTCTTATTCTCGCGGGCATGGTCGCTCTCTATCTCTCCGACGAGCAGGCATGGACCGCGTTTGCCCGCCCAGCCACGGAGCACATCTTGGAGGCCACCGGAACCCTCGCCAAGCCCGCCATGCTCTTGCTCCGCGCTCGCCGTCTCGGGCTGCGGGTCTGACCAACATTGCCATGCTATTGAGTGGATAGCCGTGTGTGGACTAGTCGCGTTGGGACTAGTCCGGTCGCGGTCTTTCCAAAGATCCATATACGCGACACGATCGGTCGATGACCGAAAGCAGCAAACGCACAAGGTCGAGCAACAAGCGTGCCGGCGATAGTGCCCAACCGTCGCTCATCGAGGAGGGCCCACCGGGGCGACTGTCGTCTTCGTTCATGCGCGGTGTGGGGCTTCTCTTGTTGTTCTCCGAGAAGCGTCAGCTGCTGGGTATCTCCGAGTTGGCCGCTCTGACCGGCTTCAGCCGTCCCACAGCACATCGCTACGCAAGCACGCTCGTTCAACTCGGCTACCTGGAACACGGCCCATCGCGTAAGTACCGTCTCGCGCCACCAGCCGCCGATCCCGGCGCGACGATCATCCGTGAGATTCAACACGTGCTGCAAGTACACGCAGCGCTCGAAGACCTGCGCGATGAAGTCGGCTACACAGTCAGCTTGGGCCTGCTCGACGGTACGCACGTCCTCTACGTCCACCGCTTCTTTGGACACCGGCCTGGCCAGCACCCGATCGACCGCGAACTGCGCGTGGGCGCACACGTCCCCGCGTATTGCACAGCGCTCGGCAAGGCGATGCTCGCGAGCCTGCCGGAGACCGAGCGCCGCGAGCGAATCGAAACGATCGATCTCCTACCACATGGTCCACACTCGATCACCGTGCAAGACACGCTCCTTGCCGAGCTTGCCGACATGGACCCACAGGCACCGACAGTCAGCGACGAAGAGTTTGTTATCGGCGGGCGCTCCATCGCCATGCTCCTCTCACAGAGAGGCAGAATGCGACCACTGGCTATTGACGTGACCGTGCCATCCGGCGCATACACCGCCGCCCAACTCGTCAACCGGATCGGACCGAAGCTGAGCCATGCGGCGCAACTGATAACCACGGCGTGAACCGGCCGGAGAGAAGCGACGCGCAAACAGCGCGACGCACTCTAAAACGGAGTCAACGCGAACCGTTTTGCGAGAGTCGCCGGCGGGCGGAGCATGAGTCGCAGCGGTGCGCTGCTCCCAACTCGGAGCTCGCGGATGAGCTGGAATCCGAGGTGTTCGTAAAGCGCGGCGTTGCGCTCCCTGGAGGCCTCAATGTAGGCGGGCAGGCCCTGCCGGTCGCAGCGCTCGAGTGTTGGCTACTCATCCAGATCGTTGCCTGTCCTTGAGGCTGTCGTGAACGGTGGCGTAGTGTGCGGCGAGCCCGACGCCCCATCCGAGCAGGGGATAGATGAACCAGGGGTATCCTGTTCCTCCCAGCTGCCACTGCAGGGCCCACACGGCGAGGATCAGGATTTGGACGGCGACGAACACCGTCGCGTGAATCCGAAATCCTTTTCGGTGGCCGTGAGCCGAGCGCTCGTGCCGGTGCTGTCGGGACTGGGTTTCCGCGCGCTCGGCGGCGCGCTCGAATGCATCGGTCATCAGTTTGCCTCCTTGGTTCTTGAGAGCCCGTCGAGGCTCTCGATGTCCGCCGCCGCTCGTTGCAGGACGGTCGCTATGGCTTGTGGGTCCACTCGGCCGGAGAGCGGCAGCAGGCGCGCTCTGAAGCGGTCCAGCAGTGGTTCGATCGAGTGCGCGTCGCCAAACCGTACGCCGGTGCGAACTTCGAGCGCCGCGAACGCATCGCGGCGTGCCTCGATCGCCTGCTCGCCCGCCGCGGTGACGCGATACGTGGTCTTGCCATCGCGGGGGTGACCGTCGATCAGCCCCTCGGTATGGAGCGCCTCGATCGCGGGGTAGACGCTGCCGGGCGAGGGCCGGTAACGGGGGCCGAAGAGACGCTTCAGCTCGGCCATGATCTCATAGCCGTGCCGCGGACGCTCGGCGAGCAGCGCGAGCAGCACGAGCGGAAGCTCGCCGTGCCGGAAGAATCTCCTGGGCAACGCAACCGCTCCCTAGGCCACCGCTACGCCGATCGTCCCGGCAGCGGATCGTTTGCTGTGCCCTCGCCACGTCAACCCGACAACGTCGGTGGACAGGAACGTCTCGATCCGCGTCTCGGCGCGCTCATCCGATGCCTCCACGCCGGATGCTGTCGTCCTATAGGAGACTCCGCCGCCGCGCGCCTCGCTCTCAATCAAGCCCTCGGCGACCAGCGCCCCGATCGCGTACTCGACCCGCTCCGCCAAGGGTCGATAGTCCCAGCCCACACGGCGCGTGAGCCCAGCCGCGAGATCGCCGTGGTCCACAGGACGCTTCGCGCAGAGCGCCAGCAGGACCAGCAGGACCAGCAGGAGCTCACGGTAGGGATGAGTGCTCGACGACATCTGGCGGCCTTTCTGCGGGCTTACGGAACAGTTACGAACCTTATATCGAAACCATTACGAAGTCAAGGGCGGGCTTGCGGCTCTCGATGGCCGCCGAGCGTGACCATCGCTCAGCCCGATTGATGGCGCGGCTCGATCAGCGAGTCGGTCGCTGAGGCCCTCCTGAGCGCCGACCGAAAGTCGCATCGCATCCAGGGCGACCGTGCAGGTCGTGCTACGAGCAAGCAGGCTCGACATGCGACGATTGTCGGATGGACACTGACGAGCGCTTGCGTGCCGGCCGTCTGGCGGCGCAGCGGCTGACGCCGGCAACGGCGTGCAAGAGTGCCGAGGAAGCGGCGTTGGCCGTGATCGGCGTTCAGGCTCAGGATCTGCGAGCCGCGGCTCTTGCATTGCGCTCGCGCGTGCCCGGCCTCACCCGAAACGCCGTACGCGCCGCGCCGCTCCTGCGCACGTGGACGGTCCGCGGCACCGTGCACCTGATCGCGGCATCCGACCGCCCCTGGTTGCACGCGCTATTTGCCACGCGAAATGCTCGCGTGTTCGGCGCGCGCTTCGAGCGCTTCGGCATCGTTGAAGAGGTAAACGCCATGCGCGGGGACGTCGTTGAGCTCTGTGCCGAGCGGGCCCGCGACCGGCCGTCGTTGCTGGCCGCGCTCGTCGAGCGCGGCCACCCGTCGCTCGAGCAGGGTCCAATCAACACATTCGTTCCCTGGCTCTCAACTCAAGGTCTCATCGTCACCGACACCGCTGGCCTGCTGCACGCGGCCGATCCTCCCCCGGAGGTCGATCCCGACGAGGCACTCGCGATCCTAGGCACTCGTTACCGCGCAGGCTACGGCCCCTGCGACGCATCCGACCTCGCGAAGTGGTCCTTGCTGCCGATCACGCAGGCGCGCCGGGCGCTCGAAGCCGCGGGGCCGCAGAGTAACGTTGACGCGTGGCCCACCGATGACACACCGCCCTGTCTGCTGCTCGCCGCCTTCGACACTCTCATGCTCGGCCACCGCACCCGCGAGCCATTCGTCCTCACCAAGCACGACCATCACATCCTGAAGGGCGGCGGGATGCTCAAACCCGTCGTACTCAATCGCGGGGCAGCAACAGGTACCTGGTCGATCAAGAAAGGCCGCCCCGAGGCCGCTTGGTTCGGCCGGCCTGCGCCCGCGTCTGCACTCATCCACGAGGCTGCGGACATCGAGCGCTTCCTTGCATCCTAGCTGCGCGACCCTCCACAGGGTCTGTCCGGTTCTTTGTGTGTTTGGCGTGATTTGAGGGCTTGCCTAAATGACAGCGCAGCATTACCGTGCAGCTTCATCCGGATCCTCCCTGGACTGGGGCTTTGACACCACCAGCCTCCAAGGAGGCCCGGATGAACAACGTCCTCAGGTTCTACACCCGAAGATCTTGAGCGGGTCAATCTGGCGTTTGCGACCAAGAGCCTGGCCAAATAGCTGGCCAAATGCCTGGCTATCCGCTAGCATCTAGCTACGCCAAATCTAGAGCACGCGATCAAGTGCCGCGACGAGCGAGGGGACCAATGCCAAAGCTTCGTTCAGCCTCACAGGAAGCCCACCGGAAGGCCGTCGAGTCGAACATCTCCGATGTCGTCGGATACCTCCAGGAGGTGCTCGGTCAGAAGCTGGTTGCCCACATCGCCGGAGTGGCCGACCCCAGAACAGTCGCGCGCTGGGCGGCCGGCGAGCGCGCTCCGCGAGCAGAGCATGAGCAGCGCTTGCGTTGCGCCTACCAGACGTTTCAGCTCCTGCTCGCCGAAGAGTCTCCCCACACCGTCCGCGCATGGTTCCTCGGCCTGAACCCGCAGCTCGACGACCAGTCCCCCGCGCAGAGCATCCGCGAAGGAGGCTTCCGCGACGTACTCGTGGCGGCCAAGGCGTTCCTAGCCGGGGGATGAGTGCCACCCAAAAGACCGAAGATAGTTGAGCCCCCGAAGGGCGGCCTCTGGCGGGTCGGCCGCTCACCCGACCCGCTTCGCTTCAGTGACCCGCTGGACCCCGGCCTGCTCGAGAACCGCACTACCGGCAACCGCTTCGACAGTCCCACAGGCGACTACCGTGTCTGCTACTTCGCGACGACAGTCGAAGCGTGCTTTGGCGAGACGCTCTCCCGTTTCCGGCCCGACCCCGGTCTGAGCGCAGCCGCGAACGAGGAGGGCTTCATGGCGCTAGGTGAGGTTCCGGCTGACTGGCGCCACCGCCGTCTTGCGGTCCGCGCTGTCCCTGCGTCGAGCAAGGCGATCCCAGTAGTCCGCTTTCTCGATGTCGAGGCAGCGGAGACCCGTGCGCTGCTCCGCAACGAGCTCGGCGAGTTGCTTGCCTACTACGGCTACAGCGATCTCGACGTCGCCACAGTGCGCGGTGGAGATCGCCGCATCACGCGCTGGATCGGCCGCTGGGCCTACGAGCAACGCGATGCGGACGATCGTCTTGAGTACGCCGGCATCCGCTACCTGTCGCGGCTCTCATCCGAGTGGGAGTGCTGGGCGCTGTTCGAGGACGTGGCGCTCGAAGAGCAGGAGCGACGACCCATCACACGCGATGGCGATGCGCTGACGCGCATCGCCGAGCTTTACGGCCTGACCGTCTTCTGAGCGCGTCACGCCGCCGACCTGTCCACCGACCGGCCTCTCACTGCCGCCTCGACCTCGTCGCGCAGGAAGGTCCAACGTCGTGCGAGCTTGCGTCCAGGTAGCAGTCCACGCCGCGCGTATTCAAGGACCGTTGAGATCGGCAGGTGCAGCAGCTCGGCGACATCGCGGCCGTCGAGCACGTCGTCGCGCGAAAGCGGCGGATGAGTGGCTATGGATTGGGAATGGTGCCCATCGACGTCTGGGCATAGGAATTGGTGTTGTGGTTAGTGACCCCAACCCGCCCGGACCGGCCAACGAGTTCGCGGCCCAGCCCGAACCCCTTCGCTCAGCTCTACGCGAGCGGTCCCCCAACCGAGCCTTCGACAACGGAACCAGTCGTCGCCACCTCACTCGCTACAGCGAGCTGACGGCCCCCGCGTCCTCACGTCGCTTCGCGCCCAAAGCAGTATGTTCGTTCTCGTGTCAAGTGAGACGCCGTGTGCTTGTAGGTTGTGAGACGGTTTATCCGTCTCATTTGATGTGTGTCTGTCTAGAAGCCTCTCCTTCGTTGGCTGCCGAGGGGTTGGTAGCGTTTGCTGTAGTCGGGTGCCAGGACGCGGATGAGCTGCTGGTCGAGATAGACGTGGATCAACGCGCCGGTCTCGACGACGCGGAGGCGCGCACCGACATACTCGATCGGTAGCGCGATCGCGAGACCGGCGTAGGAGAACACGCCGGTCTTTGAGACCTTGCGGATCAGCGAATGCGGCGGGTAGAGAGGGTCCTTCCGCGGCTCGCTGGTTGCGAGATCGGTGCCGACAGGAGCGGTGGGCGTGTAGCGCTCGGCGGGCGTGAGATCGCCGAGCGCCTGGTGCGGGCGCTCGGTGTTGTAGTGGCCCTGGAAGCGCCCGAGCAGGAGCTGCAGGTGCTCGAGGTCAACGGCGGGGCCTTCTTCGGCGAGCCATTCCTTCATCGTGCGGTGGAAGCGCTCGAGCTTCCCGAGCGTCTGCGGGTGCGCGGGCGCCGAGTTGATCATCTGCACGCCGAGCGCGGCGAGCTTGCGCTCGAAGGCGACCTCGTGCCCGTGCAGCCGGCCGGTGAAGATCGCGCCGTTGTCGGAGAGCAGCTGCCTGGGTGTTCCGTGCAGGCTGGCAGCGGCGGTGAAGGATTCCCAGGCGAGCTCGCCGGTGGCCCGCGCGCCGGCGCGGATCGCGAGCAGGTAGCGGGCGTGATCGTCGAGCACGTCGATAGCCCAGCCGTGCCCGCCGCCCGCGAGCGGAACCTGGGTGGCGTCGATCTGCCACAGATCGTTGGCGAGCGGCCGCTCGAAGCGCAGCTTCGCCGTTGCTTTGCGGGGCGGCTGTGGGGCTATCAGGTGGTTGCGCTTCAGCGCCCTGTTGACCGTCGAGACCGCCGGCGCATCGACACCGGCGCGCAACAGCTCGGCTCGAATCCGCCGCGCACCCCAGCGCGGGCGGCGCCTGCGCAGCGCGCAGATCATCGCCTCGAGCTCGGCGTCGATCTGGCCGGGAGAGCTGCGCGGAGCCCGGGAGCGCGACACGAGCCCTGCCTCGCCTTCCCGCAGGTATCTGGCGCGGTACCGGTAGAAGCTCGCACGCGATACGCCGCGTCTGCGGCACACCTCAGCCACCGAGTCGCCCGTGCGCTCGGGTTCCAACAGCAACTCCAACTTCAGATCCTCCATCGAGACCACCTTCAACGCCACGCTGACCTCCGTCGCTAGCCATCACGAACGGAAGCCAGACTGATCCACCGCGGCGTCTCAGAAGTCCCGAGAACGTCTCAAATGAGTCGAGAACGCTGTCACGCATGAGTCGAGAACGATCTGTCGCACATCTCCCCGACTCTTACACGCCCAAAGCAGTACAGACAACATGCACGGCTGTGCCGTCGCACAGCGAGCGCTGTGCGAATTGCTGTTTGCCAGCGTCGCAATGTTCGGGGGGCCATCCCGTCTGCGACCCCAGTTTCAGTTTGCGCTCGACAAACGCTAGTGATCCTGGGCCGTGTCGCTTGGTACACTCTGTTCCCAGGTGCATGATGTATCCCGAACAGAGCGACCACGTCGTCTGACGCGCGAGCAGCAGCGACGTCAAACGCGCGAGCGGCTGCTGAGCTCAGCGCTTGGAGTCTTTGAAGCTCATGGCTATGCCGAGAGCTCGCTGGAGGAGATCGCAGAGCGAGCCGGCTACACACGCAAGGCCGTCTATTCGAACTTCACGGGCAAGAGCGAGCTCCTACTCGAGATAGTGGAACAGCGGTTTCAGTCCCATATCGACCGTATCGAAGCGCTCCTCGACGAGGAGGCTTCGACCGAGCGCAAGACGCTCGACATCGGCTCTATGTTCGCCGACTACCTGAGCCAAGAGCGAGCCTGGGGGAAGCTCTTCCATGAATTCTGCTCAGTTGCGTCGCGAGACGAGAAGATCGGCTCACGCTTTCGTGCTTGCTTTCGAGCCCGCAAGGAAGCTCTCATCCGCCTGCTCGAGAACGAGGCTAGACGCAGCGGAATTGAGTTGACAGTCCCAGCCGACCGCCTGGTTATGGGGGTCTGTGCCCTTTTCACCGGACTATCGCTTGAAAAGACAATCGACCCAGACGAGGTTGACGAGGCGCTGTTCGAAGAGATGCTCGGGCTGGTAGCTGCAATCGCAGTGGTCCCCAAGTCGTGAAACGAAGCTAGAAGGAGGACTATGTCCCTACTCGGAAAGCTCACATCCTCAAGCTCGGAATTCATCAACAAGCGCGGCGTGTACGCCGGACGCCGCTCGACGAAAATCCATGTGGCCCTCTACCGGAAGACTGGCGGAAGGGTCGGCGGGGCTCTCCCAGGCTGGCCTCACGCCAGAATCGTCCTGGTCGACCACACGGGCGCGAAGAGTGGGACCAAACGGACATCTCCGGTTATGTACCACGAATACGGCGATGCGATCGTCGTGGCAGGCTCAAAGGGCGGCCAGCCAGCGCACCCCGCCTGGTTCCACAACCTCATGACAAACCCCGATACCACGATCCAGATCGGCTCTGAGGTCCACAAGGTCCACGCCCGCCTGGCCACCGACGATGAGCGCGACCGCCTCTGGAAGGAGTTGGTCGCGATGTTCCCCGGATATGACTTCTATCAACGTAACGCCAAAGGACGGATGATCCCGATCGTGATCCTCGACCCCCGCTAACTCAAGCGAACTGGCATCGAACCAGCAACCTCCTGCCTGCAACCGTCAGATCCAAAATCCCCAGCAAAATAGGCCCGATGTGGTACCCACCTGCGGTATTCTCCACCCAAATCACGTACCAGCGAGATACCAACTGCCTCTCAAAATCCGTAGATTGCAGGTATTTCCTCCAGTGGAGCCAGCCGGGATCGAACCGGCGACCTCCTGCTTGCAAATTCGGCTGGGAGGATGGCGGTTGGTGTCGGTTGAGCGTCATTGACGCTCCAGAGTGGTTTTGGCGCTCAAACAGTTCTCGCTGATGGCGGTTGCTTTCGCCTTTTGCTTAGTCCCTACTTCGTCCCGCAGCGCCAAAACTCGCCGCCCAACACATTGGAGGCCGTCCTCGGCATGACCGACAACGAGCCAGACGACGCTCGTTGTTGCGTTACTAGAGCTGGGGGTCAGCAGTTAGGGTTGCTTCAGGCGATTGTCGTGCTTCATAGCTTTTGATGTTCTGGCGGATGGCGTAAAGAACGCTCTCGACAAGAGTTAGATACTCGTCTACTTGCGCGGCCGTGATTTCGCGACGTGGCCCACGAATGGCGAGGTTACGCATAACGGCTATGCCCTCGATCGCATTGACAGTCAGCGGAGTAATAAGACCATGTTGCAAAGCAAGTTGGGTCAGTTCTTCTGCATCGGCGTCATCGGGAGGAGGATCGACGCTCGATCCGAGCGCATTGCGTAGCTCTTGTTCAGTAAGGATAAACGCCTCTGATATGACCATGCCTGGGGCATGCTTGGCAAGGCTTGCAAGTTCGTCAGACTCTGCGTGAGCTGGCACAGGTATTCCAGCTTCGCCAAGAGTCGTCTCCACCTTCGATCCCAACTTGTCGAAGTCGGCCTTCAACGGTCCAGCCTCAATATGCCTCAATCGCTCTGTTAGCAGCGTCTTTAGCTGGGCTCGGAACAAGATCGCGATGCACACGACGGCAGAGGGCCACGCCAGCGAGTTGACTAGCGAGGCTATGAGCTGCTTTGAGTCCATATCCCCATCATCAGTCGCTAATAATCCCGAAGTAGTCTTGTTATCCGATGGCACGCTCTGCTCATCGTCGTGGCCCACCTGGGCCAAACAGCAATACGTGGAGATCAGCGTCAGAGGCAGAACCGTGGCCGAGTTGCGCACGTGTCGCCTGGATTGCTGCCACCATCCGAGCGCGTCCCTCAGTCGTCTCTGTGGTGGCGTCATCTTGGAATGAGCGCCAAGCAGCGACGACTGATGGCGTGGCGTGCATCGCCACACGTGAGACGGCCGAAGCATAGTGAGTTTGGGCTTCAGCGTCGGTCGAGTTGCTCGCAGCGACGTACGCAATCGCACGAACGGCGTCGTTGGCGGCCTCTGCGAGCAACTGGTCCGCGCGCGATCCCCTGTCGTTACGGCGCGTTAGAACCGCCCCGAGCAACACGCCTCCGAAACCGACAGCAAGAGCAATTAGCGCGGCAGCATCCATACCAGCAAGTTTACGGTTGATGCAGCAGAAGACTCAATAAGCGCCTAAGGGGAGCAATAGGCTGCTTACGGCCCTAGGAGGTTCCACAGAGCCGTTAGTCCCGCCGCTTCGCTAGCCAAAAGTGCGTCGATCCCCTCGGGCGGTTCGGTTGTCTGCTCATAGAGACGCCCTTGACGTACGTCCAAGATGCCGACGTGCCCGAGATTTCCAAACGTCGTGTCCAAAAGCCGCAGAGACAGGTTGACCTTATGCTGGGAGAGCTTCTCAGCCTTGAAATATAGCTTGATGACCTTCGACTGCCCTTCAATCTCGAGCCAGAGCTCGGGACTGATGGTGACTTCAAGCCCGCCACTGGCCCACACTGACTTCTGAGGCTGCTTCCATTCGATTTTCTTTTTGCCAGCGGCACCGGCCCACTTCCGAAGCCCCTTACGACAATATGCGTACGGTTCTTGTTTCTTCGGATCGGTGACGTCACCCAGAAGGGTCTCAAGGTGCTTCGGATCCCACCCTTGCTCAAAGACTTGGACTACCCGCTTGCGTAGTGGACCGTAAAAGTCCGTGGCCGGATCGTATTTTTGGCCGTACTGTTGCCTTGCGTCTCTGACCCTCCTCAGCCGGGTTGTACCCGTTGCCGCGATGTAATCGAGGAAAGTCGTCATAGTTATCTGTGGCATCGTTTCTCCTGTTTCCGACGATACGTTCGTCGCTCGTCAGACTCTACATTCGCCTACGGCGCCAGCCGATTCCTCATAGCCGGGGTTGTTCCAAATGACGGACTCACACTTGAGGAGTCGGACGCGAAGGGGACGCTACTAAGTAACGCGAACGACAGTGCGCTCGCTATACGCTACGACCCCCACCTTGCAAATCTAGCTAGGGATGCCCACGGTTGCTAGTCGTTGCTTTCGCCGTATGTCTTGCGTCAGCTTCATCCTCGCGGAGCATGTCGCCGTACTCTGCCTCCAACGCATCGCGGGCATCCTGCGCGTGCCTGCGGGCTTCAAACAGGTGGACATAGGTATCCCAAGTCGTTGAGGTCTTCGTGTGCCCGAGCTGGCGAGACACGAATTGCACATCGCGGTCCTGCGCAATCAGGATCGACGCGAACGTGTGCCGCAGCGCATGGAAGGTCACATCGTTGAGGCCCGCAGCTTCGCGGGCGTCGTGGAAGTGCTCCAAGAGCTGCTTGTAGTTCATCGGTCGGCGTGGCGCTGAGCACTGGAAGATGAAGTCATCGTCGCCCGAGAACGGCTGCGAGAGCCGCCAGCGCCGCAGGAGCTTGCCGAGCGCGGGCATCAGCACGATGTCCCGCTTGGCGGCCTTAGTCTTCAACGGCACCCGCTCGCCCTTGCGACTGAGCTGGTAGCGAACGTGGACCTCGCCAGCCGCGAAGTCCACATCGCCCCACACAAGGCCAAGAACTTCCATCGCCCGCAAGCCGGTGAACAGTGCGGTTGCAACGATCGCACGGGACTCCTCGGCGCCTTCGAGCATCGAATCCATCTCGTCCCGAGAGAGGAAGCGCTGCCTGGGTTTCACCCGCGCCCGGCCGCTCGCGAGGCAGCAGCTTGTCGGCTGGGCTCGTCTGGATGATGTTGTGTCGGGCTGCGTAGCTCAGGACACCGCGAACCGCCATCCACCGCGCCCGGATCGACCAGTCCGAAGCGCCCGCGCCGCGCTGCTGGCGATGCCACTCAACTAGATCGTCCGTCGTGATCGACTTTATGCGCCTCGTGCCCAAGCTCGGGACAAGATGGATGTTCACGCCGGTCTTGTAGGACTCAAGCGTGCGCTCGCGCAGCTCGCCGATGTCAACAAGACGTTCGATGTGCTTGAGCCACGCTTCTGCGACCTCCTTGACCGTCTCTCTGCCACCCGTGGCAGAGATGCCGCCCGACCGGACCTCGACGGCCCAGGCGTCGCGCTTACGGCGGGCCTCCATAAGCCCGACCTCGCCGATGGTCTTCCACTTGACCTTGCGGGAGCCGGGAGGGGTCGCGCAGGCGAGATACGTCTTGCCCGCGAGGTACAGACCTCGCTCGACGCGCTCAGGCTTCTCCTTGCGTGCCATCAGCTTGCCTTCCTCAAGATGATCGGCCGACTCAATCGCGGGGCATGGGACAGGCCCAGCAGCGCCGCATCGACCTCCTCGCGATGGTAGAGCTTCCGCTTGCCCCCGTGCGCCTTGAATGTCCCTTCAGCGCCCAGCTTGCGGAGAGTGCCCTTGGCGATCTTGGTGTAGATGGCCAATTCCTCGAACGTCATCCACGGTGAGGCCGATGGAAGCCGAGGTATGGCAAGCCGGTCGGCCACCTTTGACGCGAGCCTGTCTGCCAAGGCATCGAGCAAAGCGTCGGGAACCTCGACTTGCATTAGGTTCTCCGGGCGGCGTCGCTGGCGGCGCAGTGCGAAGGCTCGACGGCTTTCGCACGACCTGGAGTCCGGCACAGGTCATCGTGGATCGGTCGCTTATGGGGTCGGCGGTCGAATGTTCCATCTGAGATGTAAGCCCACCAAAGCCGATCACAGGCAAACGACTCTCGACAACGAGCATCTGCTCCGGCAAGTCGTCGCGATGCGACCGCGCCTCCTTTCTTGCGCTTGACTGGATGGGCTTGTTGGCGTGTTGCGGCTGTTCATGGTTCCTCCTTGGGCCTGGGCTCTCCCGAGCCGTTTGGGCGGATGCCCAAACACAATCGCCGCCGTTTGCAGGTCGTGGAGGAGATGTCAAGCAAGTAGTGATGTGACTGGCCGTACCCGCCCTCGGCGGGGGCTTCTACTTGCTTGACAGTGGGGGAACGACCTGCCAGGCAACCTTTCACCAGCTTGACCCCGCGCCTGGATACTCACCGCTGCATAGTCGTCAACCGCCACTCCCACCGCGAATCCTGCGCGCCGCACCACCTCATGCCAACCGCAGGTCGCCGTCCTTTACGACGCAGTTTCCTTCTTCCTACTGCCCCTGTCCTGCCTCATCCGCAGCGACCACCCACATGTCCACCGACCCGATACCTGATCGGCTTCATCCTTTGGTCAGTCTCATGCAATCACTCTCAATCTCTATCTGCTGCCCGCTCGCTCCTGCTCCCGCTCTGCACATAGCCTCGCCCTGAACATCTGTGATGTGTTGGGTCGAGGAAGGGGGTCCCCGGGTTGAAGCGAAGCGGAAAGGCGGGGACCCCTTCCTCGGGCTAGGTGCAGAGCCAAACTTCGGGAGCGAGCGGGCAGCAGCCTGTTCGTTTGGGTGTTCGGCTTATAGACGAACACCCAAACGAACACCCCAGACGAACAGGTGAACCGTCAGAAGTTGCTTGTGATTCAGGTCTCGGATCGCTTCACGCGACCAACGAACACCGCCGGGTCGATTGCAGCTACATCATCGAGTTGAGCATCGAGTAGATCCCTATCGAGTGACACCAGGAAATCAGCCTGTGTGGCTCTCATCAGCGCAACGAGATAATCGTCGTCAGGGTCGCGAACCCCCGAGGACGGCGGATCAACGGGGTCCGGCTGATGCTCGCTGCGAGCATCAAACCCGGCGACGTAGGCCGCGCCCCTTCCGTCTGCCGCCCAACGAGCAAACTTCGGCCGCGACAACACCTCATCCAGCTCGGCCAGCAGCAACGGCGAGACCACGAGCGCAAACCGGCGGTCGCGCCATGCCTCAACGAGTTGCCCCGGCCCGGCCGCAGGGTCGCCAATAAACGCCGACACCAACACGCTCGGGTCTACGACGGCGCGAATCAAGCCCGGCTGCGTGCCCTGCGTACTGCGCGAACTTCCTCTACAGCGAGTTGGTCGGCATCGTCGGCCGCCAACGTACCCTGCGCTCGTGCTTCGTCAAGAGCGCGTAGGCCGAGAAAGACGGCAAGCGCGTCCTCGACTACCTGATCGTCGCTCTTATCGGCCTCGCCCAAGTCCTGCCGGCGAGCGCGGCTGACCAAATCCTCATCGAGCGTCAAGTTGATCTTGCGCATTGCCATTGCCCTATCAAGGATAACGCTCGATCCGACCATCGCGCGAGACGATCCAGCGCCGTGCCTTAGCGCTCGGATTCCACCGCCCCAGCCAACTCCGAGAGGGACACGCCTAGCGCGTCGATGATCCGGCACACGCTGTCCCAGCTCGGCGCGGTCTGTGCGTTTTCGATCTTCGCCAGCGTGGCGACGGCAATCCCAGCGTGCCATGCAACCGCCTCTTGCGTCATCTGGTGCTCATCGCGTAGCCGCTTCAGCACGGCGGCCAAGGCTTGGTCAGGCTGGGGTGAGCGCGGCACGCCAGCACCTTCTCACGGCGGGGTCGTAGACACCATGCTCTAGATAACCCCTTATTGACGAGGGCTTATCTAGGTTGTACGCTCTGCTGAACCAGAACATGAAATGGGGGCCGCGACGGAGTTAGCGCCCGGCCCCCTGGCACCGAGAGCGTCAACTCCCGGCACGCCAGCCAAGCTACCAGCCTCACGGCCTTGGCTTCCTTGCCAGAGCAGTCCTCCCGGAGCCTCCAACTACAGGAGGAACCGACCATGAGCACCGTCACCATCCCCGGCCCGATCACGAACGACCTCCGGCAGGGGCTCACCCTCAGAATGGGCGACGCCGCCCAGGCACTTGAGCAGGCGAGCCTGGTTGACCGCCGCAAGCGCACCTACGAGATGTTCGCTGAGCACTTCGAGCAAATAGATGCGGTCCGGGAACTGTTCGACGCGCTCGGGTGGGAGCACGTAGAACTCGACCCACCCGAGATCGAGGGCGTCGAGATCGACCTCGACGAACACCGGGAAGCGCTCGAAGCGGGGCTCGATGACGCGACGATGATGCTGCGCGCATTCACAGAGGAGGGATCGCCCGACCAGCGGCGGCAAGCAGTGAGCGACCTCGCGGAAGTGGAGTGCTTCGCCGTATTGCTGGCGACGATCCACTGAGCCTGCTTCGTCCCTGCTTCGTCCCCTGACTCCTACCGCCGCCATTCCCAGCCTCAAAAACGACCAATTAGCAGGCACTTCTCAAATGGAGCCAGCCGGGATCGAACCGGCGACCTCCTGCTTGCAAAGCAGGCGCTCTCCCAGCTGAGCTATGGCCCCGTGCGTCCGAGTGTAGGGCAACTATCCTCGTTCGGGCTTATCGCAGACTTGACGTTGGTCTTGCGTCGATGAGATCGATGCAAGACGCTACTCGTTGAAGTCGAAGTCGCGTGGCGGGCGTTGCTCAAACCAAAGTCGCTCCTGCTCGGGCGTGTCTTGCAGGAAGTCGGGTGTCTCCTCCAGTACGTCCTCGACCTGCTTGCTCCCCTCAGGGTTGCGACTCGGCCGAGACTCGCCATCGCTGTGGGCATCGCTTTCATGCTCGCGGTCACTCTCACGCGCAAGCTCGGCCTCCATGTTGATCTCCACGGTCTCCTGGCTACCGTGAGTGGACGTTGAGACGTTGACGTCGGCGTCGGAAACTGGCTCTGGCTCGGAGAAGAATGACCCGTCGGCTGTTGAGGAATCGCTGGTTTGGCTGCGTGGCTGCTCGTCAGGCCCGGATCCCAGCTCACGACGCGGCGACCCCAGAACATCTTGCTCAGCCCGAGCCACATCGCCCGGATCGGCTCCCCTGAGGCGCTTGAGCTCCAAATGTTCACGGATGGCGTCATCGAGCAAACCCATTGCGCCAGCAAACCATACTGCGCCCGCCCGCGAAGTTGTTCGTGTCGCCGGCATCCCGAGATCCACCGGCCGAAGCACGCATCTCGAAATGGATCTGGAGGGATGTCGAACTCACCGATGGTCTTGAACTCGCCCTGCGACTACACTTACGCAGATATCGCGAGCGCAAGCAAGCGAGTACGTGGGGCTATAGCTCAGTTGGGAGAGCGCCTGGATCGCACCCAGGAGGTCGCCGGTTCGAGTCCGGCTAGCTCCATCGACCCTGACGGTGGTCGAACCGCCGGTATTAGGAAGGTCGGTTTGATCGCGTCGCAGCGTCTATGCGGACTTCCTCGGTCAGTTCTTGGAGGATCGCCTTGACGCGCATGGGTTCGCCGTTGTCCAGTGGGGCGCGGACTTTGCGGCGGATCGCGTCGAGGTCGGCCGTGCTTATGCACTCAAGGGGCTCGCTGTCGCCCAGTACAGCGAGTTCGCTGACTCTGGCTTCGAGCGCTTTGGCTTGCTCTGAGCGCACGTCCGCCGGTGGCGCACGCCTCGACTCGCGCGCCTCGTTGACCTCCTCTTCGGGCGCGGCGACCTCCGCGCGTGCTGCGGGGGCGATCTGCCCGACATACAGCGTCGCGCCCCACTGCAGCCCGAACCTCATGACGAGATCCTCGGGCGCAAACTGGCTGTGCATTACCACATCGCTTAAGCTTCGTCACAAGACGCAGGCCCGAACGATGCTCACACGCCGCCCCATCGTGCATAACTGATGAGCGTCCGGTGACGCCCATCGATGATCACGATCTCGGTCGGAACTGTGACACGATAGCTGGCCGCTATGCGCCCGTTCGGGTCACCCTCGACAGGAAAACTCCAGCCCAACCCTCCCGCAAAGCTGCGGCTTTCGGAGTCCGACATCATAAATCCGACTCCCATCAGCGTATACCTGCCTCGCTCCCGCTCACTCCAAGCACGGATCTTCGATGCATCTGCCTTGCAGGTTATGCAGAGCGAATTAAAAGATCACGAGTGCCCGCTCATGTGACACGCCGCCCCCTGACGCCGCCGTCGCGCCTGGCAGGATCAGCATAGCCGTCACTGCGATGAGGGCGACTCCAACACGACGCGGATTGTTCATGTCCCGCCCGCCGCCGCCCATTCGTTGTATGTCAGCTTCTGATATTGGGCGATCTGGTCAGCGCGCGCCGGCTGCCAAGCCCCTGTTGCGCATGCTCCTCCCCATTCATCCGGAAGGTCGGGAAACTCGCATGAAGGATCGCTATTACTCGATTTGCCATTCTCGATGTAATTTGTCTCAGCATAGAAGGTATCGCCCAACTGTCCGCGCTGAATCTGTTGAAAGCATTCACCAAAAGAAAGCGGTCCAGAGTACACGATCACAGGGAACGCCCATCCGTGCTCATACGCGTAATCGGACGCTTGTACCGCGTTTTGATCGCAGGTAAATGCCTCGACCGTCTTCCCCTGATGAGCCACCGCCCATTCGTTCAAGTGGTAGTCAGACTCACTCGCCACGCACGTTGGACAACCCCACCAGAACCCCTGAACGACCGCGTCGCTCGAGGGCAGAGCATCTGCTGATCCGACAATGTTACTCATGATCGGAACGTCGAGGTCGTCGGCGCCAACGAGGTTCCCGTTTGCGCTAGTCAGATACGGGATACGCATCCAGGCGGCGACCGTAGCCGGGGCGGAGTGAGCGGGATCCAGGTTGAACGCCTCAACGGTCGAGGCTGCGTTGAGCTCGGAGGCGACGGGGCGCCCGCTCGGTAGAAACAGCCGCTCCGGACCGCCGAGCGTGCCCGCGATCCCGTCGAACTGCGAGTTCAGGCTTGAGATGCAGTTCGGTTCCGTGTCAACCAGCACGGGTGCTGCAATGAGCGCGCTCTCGAGCGTGGCCGGTGCCGTCTGTTCATTCCCACAAATCACGGCGACAGCATCGATTCCGTTGGCTCCGTTGGTGGCAGCTCCCGCCGCAAACGCCTCGTCAGCTTCGCGCGATTCGGCGCTCAGACGCAGATACCGAATCAAAACAAGTCGACCTTGTCCCAGCAGCGGCTGGAGCGCGAACGACGATGCGTATTGGGGATGCGTTGTGATCTGTCGCGCTCCCTGGCGAACCACGACGCGGCGCGTTGACGAAGACGCCAGTAGACGTCCACGCTTGTAGACGCGAACGCGGACGTGAATCACGCCTGCCACTGTGGGGACCCGCCAGCGCAGGGAATAGCTCCCGTTCTTAGGCAAGGGACCCCGGGCGATGATCGCCCAGCCGCCCAGAGACCGTGCCTCAATAACGATGGTTGAGCCTGGTGCGCCTGCGACTCTCCCCGCTACGCCCACCACCTCGCCAGCGATCGGTCGATTCGGCACACGAAGCGTCGCCCGCACACTTGCGGCGGGAGCCGCCGCGACGAAGGTAGCCGGCCAAAGAACCACCACACAACACACAAGCGACGCACTGAGCGAGAGTCCCTTACTCATCCTCCCCCAAGAACCAACCAAGCTCACGGGCGCCATCCTACCAGCGGCCACGCGCGCGCATGCGATCACCCTGTGCGACGCCTCCGGGCCCACCAAGTCTGACCGCGGATTCGGCGAATCGGAGCCGGGTACAGCCGAGGCTTGGTTGTGTACTCGTCCGCGACACTCTGGGCCGAAAGGGCGTCGGGGTTCAGAACGTAGACGTTGTAGATGGTGTTGGCGGCGAGATCCGACGGTACGGTGACCTTGCACGCGTCGGGGGCGCCGCAGTTGGGTTCGTCCGCGTCGGCCACCTCAGAGAAATAGACGGTAGTGCCGGTATCGAGATTGGTGCCAGAGATGTTGATCGCTCCCGCTCCATCCGCCGTTACCGCCGTGACGGTCGGTGGCGTGAGAGTGAAGCTGGTTGGCAGGCCCTGGGGATAGCCCGCGGAGAGCTCGGTAGCCCAGAGGAAGTTGAAGTCGGTGTACTGGTCGGAGAAGACTGCGGCGGCCGAGTTGCCCGTTGGCGAGTCCGCCGTCCCGGCCGCGATCTCCGAATTGCTCGGGTAATCGAGGATGTTATCTCGGTGGCCAAAGCACCCCCAGGTTGTGGTCCCGGTGCAGGCGAGGTTGAAGCCTCCGGGTCCGTCGTCGTAAAGCCACCCCGGCAGCCCGGACTGCACGAAGTTTCCACTGGACCAGATACTTCCGCCGACGCCATCCGTTACGGGGGACGTCGAAGGGTCTGTGTTGGTATTGGCACCCACGGCAGCGTCTTCGTCCAGGGTCGTGCTGATACCCACCATCGGAGTCTCGCCGCGCTCGATCCGCTCAAGATTGATGAGCACGAACCCCTGCTGTGGGTCGCTCAGGCTCGTCCAGTTTGTTGGCAGCGTCAATGATGCCAAGCCTTCCAAGATCGCGCCGCAGTAGTCGAGGCCGACGACACCGTTGCGATTGCACTCGGCGTTTGGGTTGGGGCCGCTCCAGCCTTCTGGGATAATCGGGGTCGGCAGTGGACCAACGCCGACGGAAGGGACGCCTGTGTCGAGCTTGGGTGGCGGGATGAATACATAGCGGCTCGCGATCCCAGGCCTGGAGACTCCATACCTGGTATGCACGGTGATGGAGAGCAAGCTGGCCACATGTTTCGGAACGGTGACCCGCAGTTGCGTGCTCGACAGAACACGCATTCCCCGCACGATGGCCATCCCGAAGGCCACGCTTGTGACGTGGACGAAGTTGGTCCCGATGACGATAATCCGTTCCCCGCCCGCGATCGGCCCGCTGTGCTGCGACAGGGCCCGGACGGTTGGCGTGAGCCTCCGAGCCGACGCTGAAGCTGTCGGTGCCAGCGTCGACGCTGCCAGGGCGAGCGCCACCAGTGCCACGAGGACGCTGCCAGCTTCCAAGGAATTGTCACAACGCAGCCGGGCTCTCATCATGACAAGACGCGGTTGGTAACGCGACGTAAGCTCACGGTCCCGCAAACTGTACTATTACCGGCCCGAGCCACCCCTCCGCAGGAGTCTCCTACGCGAACGTTACAGGCTCCTTGCGGCGCCAAGTCCCGCCGCCGAAGAGGTGCCGACACTGCGTCGCCGAGCCGCGCTGAGACGAGCAACTCGCACGTAGGATGGGCGTCGGCCCGCCGCCTGCATCCCCGTCTTGGAGTGAACCTCGTACCCAGTGCTCGCATACACGGAAGATGCGGGTATCCTTGTCGGGCTGCTCCCCATGTCCGAGTTGGACGACAGCCACGCGTTCGAGGACTGTCAGATGGTGCCTTATGCGAGTGGGCTCCCGGCAGGACCGGCACTGACGGAGAGCGTCAAAGCCTCCGTCAAAGCCAGCGTGGCTCATTCCGCGCCGACACAAGGTCGGCGGACATGAGCGCGTAAGCCTCGTTGGACCCGGCAGCCGGTTCCCGTATCGCCGCATGGTTTGCGCACCGAAGAGCGGTCGCGCCTCTGAAACCGTCAGGATACGGCGATGGCGAGCGCGAAGACGAGCGTTATCGGGCGGATCTTTGAAGAGCGATACGAACCCGAGACGGGGTCGCTCTCCAGCGATGTCGTTACCTTTGACGATCTCGCGCGGACGATCGCGGACTCCTCACTATCGAGTGCAAACCTTGCGAACTTTTTCAAGGACCTCGTCAGGTCGCCTACACGCAACAAGAACTTCCCCACCGAGGTTGTCGATGCCGGCTATACGGCCGAGCAGTACATAGGCTCAGTCTCAAGAGGGTGCTTCCGGTTCGTTCCGCTACCGGAAGGACAGACCGTCGCCTTTGCCGAGCGCATCCCCGCACCCGAGCTCCTGGACGAAGTGCATGTAGTTCAGAGCCTGAGCCTCAATCTGGAGTCGCGCTTGCTGGGTAGACGCGACGAGTCGTGGCTTACGCAAGTTGCGGCGAACTTGAACCTCATCGCAACCCATCTTGCGCTGTGTTCTCCTCTAAAACTGGCGTCGGTCCAGCTGCTCCAGACGAATGTCAAGCTCCGAAATGCGGAGATCGACGCTCTCTTTCTAGCTCAAAATGCCAACGAGGCGGGGCACGAGTCAAGCCGGATTCTCGTATGTGCAGAGATGAAGCATCGGCGAGAGATGCTCGAGGACGAGCAAATCCTTCGCGGTGCGCAAGCAGCAGGTCAAGAGGCCGCCGAGCGCCTTGGGCTGCAAAAGGTCACCGTGGTGCCGATGGGCGTCAAGACACTGGCCAACGGGCTCGTGTGGATCGTCGAGTTCTCGCACGATTTCCCACCATTGGTGTCCGTGAGCGAGCGTCTCTACCGGCTGGAGCCACCCGTACCGGGGATCTCCTGACCATTCTGCGCGAGACAACATCGGCTACCGCCAAGCGCTGACACGCAGACAACCGCGAACCCTCCCGCCTCAACCAATCCCGCCGTACTGCAATTCGGGCTTTGACCGACGATCGCAGCCGTGTCTGCGTGTCACAAACAGAGGTTGCTGCTCGTATATACCTCTAGATGTCCGCCGAATCGAGCGATGAGGAGTTGCTGGCCAACGGGGGCGCCAAGGAGTTCGGGCTCCTCTACGAGCGCCGCTACCCGCTGATCCGGGGGTACCTGCGCCGGCAGCTCGGACCGCGTCCTGAGCTCGTGCTCGATCTCGTCGCAGAGACATTCGCGTGCGCACTGGAGCGCCGCGAGAAGTTCGATCCGCGGCGCGGCTCGGCTGTCGGCTGGCTGCTGGGGATCGCCCGCCATCTGCTGATCGACACCGTTCGCCGCGGTCGCGTTGCCGACGAGTCGCGTCGTCGCCTGGGGATGGAGCGCATCCTCCTCGAGGACGCGCAGCTCGAGCTGATCGAGCGCGAAAGCGAGTCAGATCTGCAGCGGGCGCTGTGGGAGCTGCCGGTCGAGCAGCGCCAGGCGGTCGAGGGACGAGTCCTCCAGGAGGAGTCATACGCAGCGATTGCAATGCGAATCGGACAGTCCGAGCAGGTGACTCGCAAGCGCGTGTCGCGCGGCCTGGCTGCCCTGAGGCGAAGCATCAAGGAGAACGCATGACAGATCCATACATCCTCCTGGGCGAGGCGCTGTCCGCCGCGGCACACAGGCAGGAGACCGACCGCCGCACGAGATGGAGCGTGCACTCGTGGCTGTCACACCGCCTGGGCGCGGCCGTGGTGGCTCTGGCGCTCGTGCTGGGCGGCGGGGCGATCGCCGTGGCCGCGACTGGCCTTTTGAACGGCAGTCCGGTGCCTGAGATGGGGGAAAAGCCGACCCCTGACGTCGGCAACGGTGTGCCCGCTCCCGGCGGCTCGCACCTGCCGGCGCTGCGGGTGGCCGATCCCGAAGGCGGCCCGCCATGGGGGATGCGGGTCGTGCACACCACGCGCGGGTCAACGTGCGTGCAGATCGGCCACGTGCAAGACGGCCAGCTCGGCCAGCTCGGGATCGACGGCGCGTATCGCGACGACGGCCGCTTCCATCCACTGTCTCCGGACATTCTCCCAATCGACGACAGCCATGCAAACATCAGTTGCATCCTGTCAGGACAGACGCTGATGGGCAGATTGCCTACCCAGGACCGCAACGCGGAATGGATGGTGGAACCCTGGAAGATCAAGCCGACAGCGCAAGAGCTGCGGTCGATCTCATACGGGCTGCTCGGCCCGCACGCGGTGAGCATCGCCTATCGCACGCCCACGGGCACGCACACCCGCCCCGTGAGCCGGGGCACCGGCGCCTACATGATCGTTGAGCCTGTGAGCCTGCCCATACCCAGGATCGGAATCGGGGGGGACCTCATCGGCTGGGTCTCCGGGCACGAGGTGAGCCCCAACATCCCCGACCTCGAACGCTTCAGCGGGCTGAGAACGATCACCTATCGCTTCGGCTCCACGGTGTGCGCCGTTGGCAGTCTGCCGCCCGGACTCAAACGCTGCCCCGCGACCCCACGCCCACCCGAGCGCATGTTTCAACCTACGCGCAGCCTGAACCAGTCGGTGCACGTGACGGCGGTGGCGCAATCGCATGCGAGCTGCGCCGCGGCATTTCTGCTCGACCCGTGCTATCGAGCCAAGGTGGAATTCAAGGCCCCCTACGCGGTCACGAGCGCAGCCGGCGAATATGACGTCGAAGCCGAATCCACCTGCCACAACGCCCGCCCCAACGGTTGGAGCATTTTTCACAACATCAAACGTGGAGAAACTGTGAGAACGCTGTCCACGGGGTACTTCAACTGCACCTCGATCGACAAATTCGAGGTGCGTTATCTCAATCGTGGCCTCGGAGGACCCTCGCCCGGCGCGCACCATGAATCGGCGATTGTCGGCACCGGCACATTGGGAGGGGCCTCCAACCAAAGCCACAGATAGGAAAGCCGACGCTCGACAGGCATCCCACAAGGTGCTCGGGATGCCGGTTCGGTCTCCCGAGCACTGCCCAGCTCAAACGCGAATCAGGCCTTATCGGCACTGTCCAGGTCAATCACAGCGCTGCCCTCGAAGCGACCCGCGCGCAGATCATCGAGCGCACGTCCGGCATCTTCGAGCGCGTAGCGGTGAACGTCGGTGCGCACCGGCACGCGTGGCGCCAGCGCCAGAAACTCGCGGGCATCCTTGCGGGTGAGATTCGCAACCGAGCGCACGGCGCGCTCGCCCCACAGGATCTCGTAGGGAAAGCTCGGGATGTCTGACATGTGAATCCCCGCGCACACAACCGTTCCTCCCTTTGCCAACACGCGCAGCGCCTGTGGCACCAGCTCGCCGGCGGAGGCGAACACGATCGCCGCGTCCAGCTGCTCGGGCGGCGCGGCAAGCGAGTCCCCGGCCCACTCGGCGCCGAGCTCCCGAGCAAACACCTGCGTCGTCTCGTCTCCGGGACGCGTGAAGGCGAACACCCGCCGTCCTTCAAAGCGGGCGACCTGCGCGACGATGTGAGCCGAGGACCCGAACCCATACAACCCAAGCCGCTCGGCCTCGCCGATCATTCCCAGCGCCCGGTATCCGATCAGCCCGGCACACAGCAGCGGCGCGACCTGCACGTCTGAGAAGCCGTCGGGCAGCTCAAAGCAGAAGCGCTCGTCGGCGAGCGCATACTCCGCGAAGCCCCCGTCGATGTCGCGGCCGGTGAAGCGCGCCAGCTCGCACAGATTCTCGCGCCCGTTGAGACAGTAGCGACAGCGTCCACATGTCCAACCCAGCCACGGGATCCCCACGCGCGTGCCAGGCTCGGGCGGCTCGCCCGGGGTCTCCAGCTCCGCACGACGCGCCGGGCTCGCGGCAGGCTGGGAGCCGCGCAGCGGCCCACCGGCGGCGGGATGCTCACCACGCACGACGACAGTCCCAACAATTTGATGGCCCGGGACGATCGGCGGATGTGGAATCTCGACCTCTCCGTCAAGCAGATGCAGGTCGGTGCGACACACCCCGCACGCGTGCACCTTCACGAGAATCTCGCCCGGACCCGGATCTGGCCGGCGCAGCTCGGCGAGGCGCAGCACACCGGGACGCTCGATCTGTATCGCCCGCATCGGCAGATCATCCCACCGGTCCTATAGTGAGCGGAGTTCGTGTAGCAGCTTGCAAAGACGCTCGGCCGGACGATCGGGGTGGGACCAAACAGATGAACAATCGACGGGCTGGGTTCCTGCTGAGCGGACTTACGCTCGTCGCGCTCCCCTTCAGCCCACCGGCGGTCATCCTCGCACTCGCGGCCACCTCGACTATCCCGTGCAAGTCACGCGCATGACGCCGCTGAAGGCGCTCGAGGAGACATGAACGCCTCGCCGACAGCCACTGTGGAGAGCCGCTCGCGGCCTCGCCGCCGCCGGCGCTCGCTGCTCGCGGCGGGCGTACTGCTGGTGCTCGTGGCGCTCGCGGCCGGCGCGGGGGCGAGCTGGCACTTCTCCTCAAAGGTCGTGCAGCCCGAACATCCGCCCTGGCCCGCCAACGCCACCGTGGTTGCACTCTCGCCCGGCAAGGTCATCCTCTCGCGCTCGAAAGACACACTGCGCCCCGGCATCTACGGTCTGCAGTGGCCCGCTGGATACGCGATCGCCGAAGGGGTGCTGGGCAGCAACGCCGACACCGTCACGCGGCGGCTCGACAGCACTCGACGGTCACCTTGCGCCGGGGACGAAAGTGGGTCTGGACTCCAACGTCTATCAGGGCGACCCCACGCAGGCGCTTGGCCTCCCCTACGCCAACGTGAAGGTCCCCGACGAACTGGGCGCGATGCCCGCCTGGCTGATCCCCGGGCGCTCGCGCACCTGGGCGATCGTCGTGCACGGCATCAACGGCAGCCGCGAAGACGGCCTGCGGATCGCGCCGACGCTGCATGCCGCGCGGGTTGCCGAGCCTGCTGATCGCCTACCGCCAGGATGCCGGCGCTCCGCCAAGCCCCGATGGGCTCACCACATGGGTCTCACCGAGTGGCTCGACCTGCAGGCCGCCGCGCGCTACGCGCTGGCGCACGGCGCACAGCGCCTGGTGCTCGTCGGCTACTCGATGGGCGGCGCGATCGTCTCGCAGTTCATGGAGCGCTCCTCGCTCGCGCCGCGTGTGGCGGCACTCATCCTCGACGCGCCGGCGCTCGACTGGAAGGCGATCCTGTCCTTCAACGCCAAAGAGATGGGCCTGCCCTCGTTCCTCGCCGACCCGGTCGAGTGGGCGATCGATCTGCGCATCAAACCCAACTGGAACAGCCTCGACGCGCTCGATCACCCCCACGACTTCCACCTGCCGATCCTGCTGTTCCATGGCCTCGAAGACGAAGTCGTGCCGATCGCGAGCAGCAACACGTTCGCCAAGGAGCTTCCCGGCTGGGTCACCTACTACCGCGTGCCCCATGCCGGGCACATCGAGTCCTGGAACGTCGATCCTGCATTGTATGAACAGCGAGTCAGCGCGTTCTTGGGCCGCATCGGCCCCGCGGCCGGGCGAGCACGTTCTTAACGTCGAGGCGCAGCGGCACTGCGTCGCGCCGTGACAAGCACGGCGAGCGTGCTCGCCCGGATCGGCCGGCCCAGGCGCTCCTGGAGAGCACGATTCTCGTTCACGAGCGCGTCACGCTGCTCGGGTGAGAGTCGTGCCCAGAATGACATCGTGCCGAGCAGAGCGCTCAGCTCATCGGCGGTGTGCTCGATCAGGGTTGGCACGGTTGCGAGCTGCAGATCCTCGAACAGATCGGCCGCGTAGTCGCGTCCTACGTCGTAGCTCCCCAGCCAGCCCCAGACGTCCGCGACGTTGCGGCGACGCTCCCGCACGCCCGCAATCGTGCAATCGAGGTCGCGGTAGGTGGGCCAGGTCGCGGCGATCTCCGGCGCGTGCCTGCGCAGGGCCGACAGCAGAGCCTCCTGATCGTCGACGCTGCGCTGCTCCTGAAGGCCGAAGTACTGGATCAGGGCGAGCGTCCCGCTGGGAGCGAGCGCATCGGCGATCTTCCGCCAGCTCAGATCGGGGTCAACCCAGTGGATTGCGGACGCCGAGAACACCGCCTCATAGCTCTCGCGGGGCAGCTGCGTGTCCTCGAGCCGCGCGTGGACGAACTCCACGTCGCCCGCATCTTCCAGGTTCTCCTCGGCGACTGCGATCAGTTGGTCTCCCGGCTCGAGCGCGGTCACGCGCAGCCCTCGCGCGAGCAGGCCGCGCGTCAGCTGGCCGGTTCCGCAGCCGATCTCGAGCACCCGGTCGCCGACTCCGATACCTGCCACCTCGCACGCTTGGTCAATGAGCGCATCGGGGTAGGTCGGACGGTTGCGGTCGTACTCGACCGCAACCTCGTTGAAGACCTTGCCGTAGCTCCGTGCGAGCGTTGCCGTCGCTCATGGGCGAAACGTACACACTCGCCTGGATGGGCCGCGGAATCAAGGCTCGCTGCCATGAGTCCCGGCCGGCGAGTCCAGATCGCAAGTGGGGCAAGGTTGGGAGCCCAGTGAGATGCTGTGTCTGTGGGTCGGATCGCCTTGACAAAGACGGCTTCCCGAACCGGTGCGCGTCGAATATGAAGGAGCGATTGAACTCGAAGTCTGGAGCCCCGCGCGCGCGGGGCTCCACGGCGAGCGCGCGTCACATCTGCGCTCAGGGGCCAGCTGACTGGCAGAGCCGAGTGTGCCCGCTCACAAGGCGTCGAGCATGCCCCGAGCACACGGGGCCGATCTACGGCACCGCGACCGCGAGGGGGATCGAGAACGTCGGCTTGCGCATCGCGCCGAGTTCAGCCATGAGAAAGTACCTGGCTGTGCACAAGCGCCTGACTCTCTCCATCACGATCGAGGACAAACTGGGGCTGGCGTCACCTTCATTGACGCAGACAGTCACTCTCGTCGTTCCGTTCAAGAAGGTCCCGGCGCCCGAATTCTGAGGCCAGACTGTTGATCGTGGGCTTCCGCCCGCCACGGAAGCCATCACGTGGTTGAGTCCACTTGGTGCACACCTGGTGCATATCTCGACGGAAAAGGGCGGGAATGACGCCAAGGAGATGCCCGATTTCGTCAAGCCGGTGCTGGCAAAGCTCTCTACTCTCCCGCCGGATGATGCGCAGCAGCACACGAGATCGGGACGGGCTCCCACAATCACGCAGACCAACCAGAGTGCCCCATTCCTGACCGTGGGGGACGCAGAGGTCGGTCGCTGGCGCGAAACACAGGCACGCGAGATTGACTACCATGCCCGCTCTATACTCCACGACACAAGGAGCGCTGCATGACAGACACCTCTCCTGTAGCGAGAATTCTTGCCTGCATCGCCGTCTCAATCGGCGTCGCAGCGGCGCTAGCCCCGGTTGCCAACGCGGCCCCCCCGTGCAGTGGTCTCGTCACCAAGGCGCAGATAGCCCACATCGTCGGGCTCCCTCATGTCTCGACGGCGGTGTATAAATTTCAAAAAGACGAATGCCCTTTCGAGGCTTGGAAGAGTGGCAGCATGCCCCGAGGGCATGAATACCGCAAGAAGCTGGAAGCAGGCAGCGTGGCGGAGGTCGCTATCGTCACTCCCGAAGCAGATCCCGAAGCAGAAGCACAGGACAAACCGATTAAGCTTTCTCTCGTGTGTAAGTTATCTCTCGAACGCCAACTGAGTCAACGTGCAACAACCTTTAGTCCACCTGCTTATGGCGCCGAAGAAGTGTGCGGAGCATTCGTTCAAGAGGCCACCGAACGCTCTACCGAGGCGATCTGGAACAGCGCCAGCATGTCCAAGTCGCTGGAGGTCAACCTGATCCATACGGTGGCCAAGCCAGCAACTGCAGAGTCCGAAGTCAACAAGATCGCCGCAATCGCTGTCCCTGCGTTTGGCCTTTAGGACGTGCGATGATCGACGCCGCCAAGCTACCCCGCGGAAGCGCTAGACGAGGCCTGCGAGGGAGGCAAGGCTCTGCTTGACGCTCCGTGAGCGTTCTACATACGGCTCTGCGGGCTAGGTGTGGTGCCCGAGGAGGTTCCGAACGCGTGTGAGGGGTGGCTGGTTGCCGATGGCTGAGTGGCGGCGTCGCTTGTTGTAGTGGTTGAGCCAGTGTGGCAGGGCTTCACTTAGGGCTGTGCTTGAGGCGTATTGCATGGCGTAGGCCCACTCGCGAGCGAGGGTTTGTTGGAAGCGCTCCACCTTGCCGTTGGTGCGGGGCGTGTAGGGACGGGTCCGGATGTGTTGGATCTGACGAGAGGTAAGTAGCCGAGCGAAACTGCGGCTGCAGCGATAACTCATGTGATTGTCGGTCATCGGTCGCTCGGCGACGATCCCATGCGAGAGGTAGAAGTCCAGGGCGCGTTCGGTGAACGCTCTCACGGTCTCGGCGCGCTCGTCTTCGCAGATCTCTGAGTAGGCCAGGCGTGAGTAGTCGTCGACGATCGAGTGCACGTACTCCCAGCCGGAACGGCGAGAGCGGCGAGAGCGGTCCCCTGTCGTCTTGTGCCCCGGCTCGGTGAAACGAGCGAACTTCTTGACGTCCATGTGCAGCAACTGTCCGGGACAGGGCCACTCGTAGCGCACGATCGCCTCGCGCTCAGCGACTGGACGTCTTGAGCACCCGGCGCGCTGCAGCACCCGGTGAACCGTCGAATGGGGACGGCCGGCCTGCTCGGCTAGCAGTCTTGGACCCCAGCCTGTGCGCTGGCGCAGCTCACAGATCCGTTGCTCCTCATCCTCGGGCACCCGTGTCGGGCTGCGCCGAGGGCTACTGGAGCGATCCATCAAACACGCCATCGAGGCACGCTCAGACTCACTGGCGGCACGCCAGCGGTGCACCCACTCCCACACCGTGGAGCGCGCGACATTCGAGCACGCCGCAGCGTCCGCGAACGTAGATCCATCCCGAACAACCATGCGAACGAACTGCCAGCGACCAAGCGCTGTGTAACGCGAGTTAGGGTGCGACACTCCGGGCCTCCTTGAGGAAGTGAGCTTCGACACCCACAGCCTCTCGGCAGGCCCGGACCTACACCAACACGTTCGGAACGTCCCCAGGCACGTCAACAGACAACCTTCGAGATAGCTGTCTCAGGCGATCTAGGCGACAGCCAAACCTCCGGTGACTCGAGCTGGCGGCGCAAGGCAGTCGTCCTGCCGGGGCCATAGGACGGTAGGATCGGGGGTCGCGGCGAGATAGCTCAGTTGGTAGAGCACTCGACTGAAAATCGAGGTGTCGGCGGTTCAAGTCCGCCTCTCGCCATGTTGTGGCCCCCCTCAAATCTCATGTGCGTCTCGCGGAAGTCGCTAAGGCTGCGTATGCCGCCAAGGCGCGTGGGGATGACTTTGTGCAAGCGAAGAGTGGCGACGCTACAGGTCGATTCGCGATGCCGCCCGCGATCCGGACAAGCTTCTCCTCGAGGGTGTTGCGCTGAGCGAGATCGTGATCGATCTAGCGTCGTCTGCCGGCTGATTCCGCGTGAGCGACTTCAAGCAGATCTTGGCGATCTGAACAGCGCAGGCGTGCGCTATGTCGTGATCGGCGGGATTGCGCTGATACGTCACGGTGTTGTCCGGGCGACACGCGACGTCAACGTGGTTATCGCTGGCGATGCGGAGAACGTCGCACGGATGCGTTCCTTGATCGACGCGTGGCCGGCGACGCGGCCTGACGGCTCGCCAGTTCCCGGGGAGTCGGTTGCGGCGGGAAGAACGATCAACCTTGCGACACCTTACGGGGACCTCGACCTTATCTCTGAGCGCTCCTCGCCGCTCAGCTTCAATGAGCTGTTGGCGCGAGCCGAGGTTCGGCGGATAGATGACGTCGAGGCGCCGACCTGCTCGCTTGCCGATCTCGTTGCCCTCAGGCGTTCACAACCTATGTAGGCACGTCAGCTAGCCCGCCTCAGTCGAAAATGAGGCGTGATCGGTTCATTTTGAATGGAACGGCGCGGTTGGGGGTAGGCGGACTTGGATGTCATTCGGAAGGCTTTTTAGAGCCATTCTCGTGAGCTGGCTGGCGGGAGCGGTGGTGTGCGCCTTGCCGGCCGACGTGTCCGCGGCGGCTGGGGGTATGGATCCGTCCTTCGGTAGCGGCGGGCAAACGTCGTTCCCGTTGAGCCTACGGGGCGGACAGCGGGGTGGCCGACCGGCCGCACTGATGTTTACTGCCGCGGGTGATATCGAGGTGGCGGGCACCGCCTCACCGTCGCATGGCGGCGAATGGCGTGCCTTCGCGGCCCGGGTCTCAGAAGACGGCACGCTCGACCCTTCGTTTGGAACCGACGGGAGCATCGTCACAGCCCTCCCGCCTTCTGATGAAGGCCCCGGTCTGCTGCCTGACCACTCCGTCGAAGCCGGCGCACTGGAAAGTGACGGAGCGCTCGTCATAGTCGGTCCGCGAACACAGGGACGGCTCACCCAAGCGGCGCTTTTGGCAGCTCATTCGAAGCCGGCAACTCACCGTTGAACTCCTTTGCGCTCACGTATCTGCCTGGGGGCGACACGCTGG
Organism: uncultured Solirubrobacterales bacterium; assembly: GCA_963715535.1. GTDB lineage: Bacteria > Actinomycetota > Thermoleophilia > Solirubrobacterales > Solirubrobacteraceae > Palsa-744. The sequence goes on from OY970251.1 coordinate 1,861,565, forward strand.
CAGCCGGCGAAACACCCACGGAAGGCAACGAACCGCGCTACGCCACCCTCGAGCGGCTGCAGCCAGACGGGGCACCAGACCCGAGCTTCGGCAAAGAAGGACTCGTGCAACTGCCAAATCGCTCAGGCCCAAAAGTGAGCGAGAGCGCCCGCGGCATCGGACGCCGAAGCGACCTCGCAAGCGACGACCATTGCCGCTGGCGGCGACGGCAATCTCTACATCGCCGTCGATGAAGAGTCCCGCGGTGCGCCCTACCATCCCGGCTCGTTCGTGATGAGCCTCACACCATCCGGGCAACCAGACTCCGCATACGGAACCGGCGGAACGGTCGCGTTCTCCTCAACAGTCACGATCGACTCCCTCGCGGTCGACAGTCAGGGACGCCTGGATCTCGCGGGAGAGCGCAACGAAGAAGTCTTCCTCGCCCGGCTACTCGGCGGGACACCAGCCCCCACCACCACGACCACACCGGCCCAGACGAAACCAGCCAACGCACGCATGCCCTATCCACCACCCGGTGGCACCGCGATACACCCGCGCGGTACGCGAGCCAGCTGCAGCCGAACCATGTACCTCGTAAGACATCGACGGGTCGAGCTATGCACCCTGACGCTGTCCTACCCAAAGGGAAAATGGAAATCAGTGCTGGTACAAGTCCGCAGAGGACATCGGTTGATCGCGCAAAGAGCTCTCAGATCTCTTCGTCCGACTGTGACACTCAGATTCCAGCTGACCCCCAGCCACCGTAAGACCCAATGGACAGTGACGCTCACCAACGGCAAGCGCCACCTCACCATCCACCAAATCGTCACGCCCTGACACCGCCCATCCGAAGCTGCGCTGGCCGTGCTCGTCGCTGCGATGTAGGTGCTCCTCCAGGGGTCGCCCGCCCGAAAAAGGGCTCGCACTCCAGTGCGACGCGCGCACCTCGAGGCCCAAGCCCAACACTCTCAGCGCGCGGCGCCCTCGAATTCCTCCACCAGCGCGGCAAACGTGCGCCGCAGCCCATCGCCGATCTCAACTGTGGCGCGCCACCCCAGCTCGGCCGTCGCAAGGCTGGTGTCGAGACAGCTGCGTTGCAGCTCGCCCGGGCGCAGATCCGCAAGCTCGGGCTCGATGTCCGACCCAGCCGCCTGCTTGAGCACGCTCCACAGCCTCAGCCACATCGGTCTCGACACCGGTGGCGATGTTGAACGTGCCGCGCGTGCCGTTGGCGGCGATCAGCGCGGAGACGACGTCGCCGACGTAGCACATAGTCGCGCGTGGGCTTGCCGTGGCCGAACATCCTCGGCGTCTTGCCCGTGTGGAGATGCTCGGAGAAGATCGCGACCACGCCTGCCTCGCCGTGCGGGCTCTGGCGGGGACCGTAGACGTTGCCCAGGCGACACACCGCGTGGGGCACGCCGGAGGACAGCGACCACGTGTTGACATACGCCTCGGCGGCCCACTTCGAGGCGCCGTAGGGCGCAAGTGGGGCGGGGATGCGCTCCTCGGATGTCGGCAGCGGCGCCTCGTCGCCATACAGCGCACCGCCGGTTGAGGTGAACGACACGGGCGCGCCGAGCTTGGTGGCGGCGTCCACGACGTTGAGCGTGCCGAGCACGTTGACAGCACAGTCGCGGCCGGGGTCGGCGACCGACGCGGTGACCGACGCCTGCGCGGCGAGGTGGAACACAGCGGTCGGCTGCACCTCGCTCGAACACCCGGTCGAGCGCGTCGCGATCGACGATGTCGAGCTCGCACAGCTGCGCGCCGGCGGGCACCTTGGCGGCGCTGCCGGAGGAGAGGTCGTCGATGACGGTTACCTCGTGGCCCGCGGCGAGCAGCGCGTCGGCGAGGTGCGAGCCGATGAAGCCGGCGCCGCCGGTAACGATCGAGCGCGATGGCATTAGCGGAAGACTATCCGCGAGCGAGCATGTAGCGATTCATCGTGGCCATCACCCTGCGTGTGATCGCGCTCGCGCGCTGTGCGGCGTCGAGGTCGATCTCCCCGCTCTCGCGCAACTCCTCGATGTGGCGCATCGCCGGCGCGACCACCTTGTCCTTGAGTGTGGGCGGGTCGATCCCGTCCTCGATCGCCTAGGCGATCGCCTCCTCGGCAAGCTCCGCGTCGCCGAGGCGCATCGCGTCGGTGTAGATCTCCAGAGCGCCGCCGCGATCAGCGAGCGCGGGTCCGAGCGCTCGCGCGTGCGCGCGTCGGCGCCGGAGCTGTCGAGCACCTCCATGAACTTTGCAAGAGCACCGGGTCGAAATGGCGGTCGGCCTGCTCGAGCATCATCTCGACCGCCTTCTCGACGGAGAAGGCCTCGCGGTAGACGCGGTGGGAGGTGAGCGCGTCGAACACGTCGGCGATCGCCACGATGCGACCCTCGATCGGGATGTTCTCAGCGTGCCAGGCCGCGCGGGTAGCCGCCGCCGTCCCAGCGCTCGTGGTGGCTGAGCGCGATCGTCGCGCCCATGTCGAGGATCGAGGAGGAGGAGCCGCGCAGCAGGCGGTGGCCCTCCTCGGCGTGGGTCTCGACGATCGCGCGCTCCTCGGCGGTGAGCGAGCCGGGCTTCAAGAGAATCGCGTCGGGGATCGCGACCTTGCCGACGTCGTGCAGCGGCGCGGCGTGGCCGATCGCGCCGGCAGAAGTCCGGGCTCATGCCGATCGCTTCGGCCAGCAGCGTGGAGAAGCGCCCGATGCGCTCGATGTGCGCGCCGGTGTCCTCGTCGCGAAACTCGACCGCCATCGACAGGCGCCGGACCGTCTCGGCCTGGGCGATCTCGAGCTCTGAGAGCGCGCGGCGCAGATCGTCGTTGCGCTCGTCGACCTCGACGCTGCAGCGCTTTGCGGCGGTCGTCGCCGAGCAGCCATCCGCCGATGCCGGCGAGCGAGCGCGAGCACGAGCGCGCCGATCACGCTCAGCACGACGCCGCCCACCGCGATCGAGCGCGATGGCGGCGACCGCGGGAAGCGCCAGCAGCGGCGCCTTGCGTCGCGATGGTCCGCGCGTGGGCCGCTGTCCTTCGGGCGCCACGGGCTTGGCGCGCGGTACCGTCAGAGTGCGTGGAGTCGCCGCCGCCGGTACGGAGCCGCCGAGCAGCGCTCGCAGCTTGTGCGGCTGGGACGCCGCTTCGGCATCCTCGCCGAGAGGCCGGAATCTTGGCGTTGCGAGGCCGTGCGTCAGCGCGCACCCCGCGTGGGGGCGGATCCGTTGAAAGCCAACCTTTGTGACTCCACGCACGAAAAGCACTCCGTTCTTCGGCTACTCGTCTATTCGGCTGTAATCGCCAGCCCGCTTGAGCTACCCGCAAACGAGCCACGCGAATCACGTCGCAATCTTGGGCTCTGGAATCATGCTCGACGGATCCGTAGATGCCTGCGCTACGCCGTGCGTGGCGCTCGAAACATGGACTTGCGTCACACGGCGAGCGCGACGTACTTCGTCTCCAGGTACTCGCCGATGCCCTCGAAACCGCCCTCGCGGCCGAAACCCGACTGCTTTACGCCGCCGAAGGGGGCGGCAGGGTTGGAGACGATGCCCTGGTTGACGCCGATCATGCCCGGCCTCGATCGCCTCCGATACCCGTAGCGTGCGGGCGAGGTCGCGCGTGTAGATGTAGGCGACGAGCCCGTACTCGGTGGCGTTGGCGGCCTCGATCGCCTGCTCCTCGGTGGAGAACGTGCTGACGGGAGCGACGGGCCCGAACACCTCCTCGCGCAGGATGCGCGCGTCGGCGGGCACCGTCGGCGAGCACGGTGGGCGCGAAGAAGTAGCCGGGGCCGGGCATCCGCGCGCCGCCGGCGAGCAGCTGGGCGCCGTCGGCACGGCATCCTGCACCAGCTCCGCGACGATCGCGCGCTGGCGGTCGTCGATCAGCGGGCCGATGTCCACGTCCGGCTCGGTGCCGCGACCGATCTTCAATGTGGCCATGCGCTCGGCCATCCGCTGGGCGAACTCCTCGGCGAGCGACTCGTGCACGTGGAAGCGGTTGGCCGCCGTGCACGCCTCGCCGACGTTGCGCAGCTTCGCGATCAGGGCGCCCTCCACGGCGGCATCGAGGTCGGCGTCCTCGAACACGACGAACGGGGCGTTGCCGCCCAGCTCCATCGACACGCGCAGGACCTGCTCGGCCGACTGGGCGATCAGCGTGCGACCGACCTCGGTGGAGCCGGTGAACGACAGCTTGCGTGTGCGCGGGTCGCTGCAGCAGCGGCTCGATCACCGCGCCGGAGTGGTGCGCGGTGATCACGTTGAGCACGCCCGTCGGGCAGGCCGGCCTCCTGCCAGCACGCCGGCGAGCGCGAGCATCGACAGAGGCGTCTGCTGCGCGGGCTTGACGACCATCGTGCAGCCCGCGGCGATCGCCGGGGCGATCTTGCGCGTGCCCATCGCCGATCGGGAAGTTCCAGGGCGTGACGAACACGCACGGGCCGACCGGCTGGCGCATCGTGAGGATCCGCCCAGCCCCGGTCGTGTTGGTCATGTAGCGCCCGTGGATGCGCACCGCCTCCTCGGAGAACCAGCGCAGGAACTCGGCGGCGTAGGTGATCTCCGCCTTGCGATTCGCCGAGCGCCTTGCCCATCTCCAGCGTCATCACCAGCGCCAGCTCGTCCGCGCGTGCCAGCAGCAGCTCGTAGGCCCGGCGCAGGATCTCGCCGCGCTCGCGCGGAGCTGTGGCGGCCCATGCGGCCTGCGCGTCGGCTGCCGCGCCCAGCGCCGCGAGCGCGTCCTCGGGCGTCGCGTCGGCCACCTCGGCCAGCGACTCGCCCGTCGACTGGGATCCTCGACCGCGAGCGTGTCGCCGCCGCTGGCGGCGCGCCATTGCCCGCCTATGTACAGTCCTTGCGGACCCGGTCAAGTACCGCCTGCTCGCGCCATCATGATGAGGTTCCTCGTCGCTTGCGGGATTCATGCATCGATGGAGATCTGTCCGATTCGAGCTCAGGTGCAGTGTGCCATCTCGACGCTCGTATTCCTGATCGCGAGCGACTGACCGGGTAGCGGCCACGAGCACGGATGCTCCTCGCGAGATCAAGTTGTAGCGCTTGCATGCCCTGTTCAGGAGCGTGCCGATCATGGCAGCGGCAACCTGGCGTTGGCGAGCGCGCCCGTGGAGCGCAGGCGAGTGGCGCACGCGCAACCACGCTGGTGATCGACGGCGCGGGTGACGGTCACGGCGTTGGGATGAGCCAGGACGGGGCGCTCGGGTTTGCCGAACACGGCTGGACCTATACCGCGATCTTGGCGCACTACTACACCGGGACCGCGCTCGGAGCAGGCACCGGCGAACACGATCGTGAAGGTGTTGGTCGGCTCGAAGGTCAAGAGACGTTCCGCTTGAAACATACGTGCGCGGGGTCGTCTCGGCGGAGATGTCGGCCAGCTGGCCGATGGCGGCGCTCGAGGCACAGGCCGTCGCCAGCCGCACCTATGCGATCACCTCTGACGCGGGCGGCTCGAAGTTCGACGTGTACTCCGACGACCGCTCGCAGGTGTACCTCGGCAAGGCCGCGGAAACATCTCGCACCAACTCGGCCGTCGCCGCCACGGCCGGGCAGATCGTCACCTATGCCGGGAAGCCCGCGGTCACTTATTTCTTCGCCGGCTCCGGCGGGCAGACCGAGAGCGTGCAGAACGCCTTTCCCGGGGCTGAACCCGAGCCTTGGCTGGTGAGCGTGGCCGATCCCTACGAAGCTGGGCCGCTGCGCCACTGGACGCATGACGATGAGCTTTGCCTCGGCGGCGTCGCGGTTGAGCGGGCTCGTCAAGGGGGCGTTCACCGGCATCGAGGTGTTGAAGCGTGGCGTGTCCCCGCGGATCGTGTCGGCCTACGTGCTCGGCTCGAAGGGGCGCACGCTCGTCAGCGGGCCAGAACTGGAGGCGCGCCTCGGGCTTTATTCGACTTGGGCCTATTTCAGCGTGAAGAGCGCGAAGGGAGTGCAGCGCCGAGCCGGACGCGAGCGGGCAGAGCCCAGCGCCGGAGCCCGCCACATCGGCACCCGCACCGGCGAACGTCGGCGGCACAGGGAGGCTCCGCCGCGGCAGCCGGCACACCTTCGAGCAGGCCGGCCGGCGTGGACGGCCAGGGCGGCGTGCCGGCCGGGTGAGCGCGCGCCAAAGCACGTGCCACGACACCGCGAGCCGCGCTGCGTGTCTGGCGGCAGGAGCGACGAGCAGGGCAGCATCTTGCTTGCATGACGCATACCCTGATGGACGATGGACGACGGCCCGCTGCTGATCGCCGACGTTCCCTGGCTGCTGTATCGCGCGTTCTTCTCGCTGCCCAAATCGATCAAGGGCGCGGATGGGAGGCCGGTGAATGCGCTGCTGGGCACCGTCAACGCGCTGCTGGCGGCGAGCGAAGCGCAACCGCCGCGTGCTGTGGTCGCATGCTTCGGCGCGGAGGAGGCGCGCTATCGCGTGGAGGCCTATCCCCCCTATCACGCCCACCGCGACGCCGATGCCCGGCGGAGCTGCGCGAGCAGTGGGGGCGCGCGCCCGCGCTGCTCGCAAGCTTCGGCTGGACGATCGCCGACGCCGAGGAGCTGGAGGCCGACGACGCGATGGGCTCGTTCGCGCGGGTCGAGGCGCAAGCGGGAGGGCGTGCATTGTTGTTGACCGCGGACCGCGACCTCTACCAGGCGGTCGGGGAGCAACGTGGCTGTTTTGGATTTGGGAAAGGGAGGGGCGTGCTCGTCTTGGGACCGAGCCAGGTCATCGAGCGCTACGGCATCGCGCCAGGACAGGTGCCCGATTTCATCGCTCTGCGCGGCGACCCCTCCGACGGGTTGCCCGGAGCGCCCGGGATCGGCGCAAAGACGGCGGCCGAGCTGCTGCGCGAGCTACGGCACCTGGAGGCGCTGCTGGAGCAGGCCGAGCGGCAGTGTGCGGATACGCCAGGTGGCGTGAGCGCATCGGCGAGAGCACGCTGCGTCCGCGCGTCGCGCAAAGCCTGCACGAGAACGCCGAGCTGCTGCGCACGTTCAAGCGCGTGGCGACGCTCGTGGAGATCGAAGTGAAGCGCCCGCCGGACAAACCGACCGACTTCGCGGGCGGCGCCGCGATGGCACGCGAGATCGGCATGAATCGCCTGGCCGAGCGGCTCGCGTCCAAGCGTCGAAAGTGTCTAAGAACGAGGGCCGCTTGAGGTCGTGGACGGGCTGGACAGAAGCGATCCAAAAGGGTCGCAGGTACATATATACTTTTTGATCCACTACGATAGTGAGCTACCTAATGTAGTCACTATTGTGAACCGCCTAAAAACTGACACACAACACCGCCCGACAGCCTGCAAGCCAACACGAACGCGCCATCCAGATCACCCTACGGCGTGAACTTCACCGTGATCACGTCCCCGTCCTGCATCGCGTAGTCGCGACCCTCCAGACGCAGCGTGCCGCGATCGCGGGCGCCCGAGTAGCCGCCGGCGTCGACCAGCTCGCGCCAGCCGACCACTTCGGCGCTGACAAAGCCCTTCTGGATGTCGGTGTGGATCTGCCCGGCCGCGTGCCACGCGGTGAGCCCGTCGCGCAGGTGCCAGGACTGGGCGGGCTTGGCCTCGCCGGCGGTGAAGAACGCGATCAGGTGCAGCAGCGAGAAGGCGCCGCGCACGATCCGCTGCAGGCTCGATTCGCGAGCGCGCCAAGACTCGGCTCGCATGAGCGCCGCTTCCTCCTCCTCCAGCTCGGCCAGCTCGGACTCGATCCGCGAGCTGACGGCCACCACGCCCGGCACCCTGCGCCGCGGCGTGCTCGGCCACCGCCGACGGCACCTCCTCCGAGCCCTCGTCCACGTTGACGACGAACAGCACCGGCTTGGCGGTGAGCGCGCCGAGGTCGCGCAGCGCGTGCGGCGCGTCCTCGGGCGGGGGCACGGAGCGCGCGGGCCGGCCGGCCTGCAGCTCGCCGATCACCTCGCGCAGCCACGCCTCCTCGGCGATCGCCACACGGTCTCCGCCCTTGGCCTGCTTGGCGACGCGATCGACGCGACGCTCGGCCTGCTCGAGGTCGGCGAGCACCAGCTCGGTCTCGATCGTCTCGATGTCGGCAAGCGGATCGACGCGGCCCTCGGGATGGATCACGTTCTCGTCGCTGTGCGCGCGCACGACGTGCACGATCGCGTCGGTCTCGCGGATGTTGGCGAGAAAGCGGTTGCCGAGCCCCTCGCCTTTGTGGGCGCCGGCAACCAGGCCGGCGATGTCGTGGAAGTCGATCGTGTCCCACACGATCTCCGAAGCCGCCACGGTCTGCGAAACCTCAACCAGGCGCTCGTCGAGCACGGGCACGACCGCCACGTTGGGCTCGATCGTCGTGAACGGGTAGTTAGCGGCCTCGACGCCGGCCTTCGTGAGCGCGTTGAACAGCGAGGACTTGCCCGCGTTCGGCAGTCCGACGATGCCGATGCGCGTGCTCATGTGAAGCTCACGACCTGTCTATACGGGCGCGCGCGCCGCCCATCGGCCACCTAGGCCAAGAATCCGACGCCGCGGTCGCTGTCCTCCACGCGGACATAGACGACCTGCCCGAGGTCGAGCCGCACAGGCCCTTCCTCGGTTCCGAACTCGTGCCAGCCGCCGTCGCCGAGCGCCTTGTAGAGCGACTCGAGCTGCTCGTCGGTGACGCGCAGCGAGAGCACCTGGCCGCCTTGGAATCCGACACTCACACGTCTGTGCTGATGGGCCATCAGTGATCCTCCACGGGTTGAACTAGCTCGGTGAGCACTCTGGCGGTGCCCTTCGGCTCGAGGAACGCCACCAGCGCGCCACGGATGCCGACACGCGGGCGCTTGTCGATCAGGGGTTGGCCCGCCTCTTGCAGCGCCGCGAGGGTCGCCTCGATATCGGACACCTGGTAGGCCACATGGTGCAGGCCCGGCCCGCGCTTGGCGAGGAACTTGCCCACCGGGGTGTCAGGGCCCAGCGGCGCGAGCAGCTCCACGTGGTTCTCGCCGACATCGAGCAGGACCGCCTCGACGCCCTGCTCCTCGACGATCTCGCGGTGGGCCACCTCCATCCCGAAGGCGTCCCGATAGAGCGCGAGCGAGGCCTCGATGTCCTCGACGGCGACGCCGATGTGGTCGATCCGGTTGAACACGTCCCGCAGTCTAGCTTGGTGGCGAGACCTGCGACGGCCCGTAGATCCTCGGCGCGCGTGAGCGATCGAAGCGGACGCTGCCCGGACATCACGCACGCAGACGGGTCGCGTCGGCATAGCGAGGCACAGCAGCCAGGCGCTTCGACAGACGCGGCAGCCGCGCACGCGCAAACCCACGCCCGGCCGGCGTTCCAGGCGTGGCACGCCCGCCATCATCCGGTCGATCGCGTCGCGGTCGAGCACCTCGTTGCTCCAGCAGCTCGCCCGCGAGCGCGTCGAGCTGGGCGCGATGGCTGACGATCAGCCGTGCGCGCGGCCCGGCGCGCCTCGTCGACCAGCTCGCGGCGCTCCTCGTCGCGCAGGCGCAGCGTGGTCTCCGAGAGGCGCACGTCGCCGTCGGGGGTGCGGCCCACGCCGGCGCTGCCCATCGCGTAGTCGTGCACCATCGAGTGCGCGATGTCCGCCACGCGCTTGAGGTCGTCGGAGGCGCCGGTGGTGATCGCGCCGAACACGATCTGCTCGGCCACGCGCCCGCCGAGCAGCACCGTCATGTAGTCGAGCAGCTCCTCGCGCGTCTTCAGATAGCGGTCCTCGGCCGGCAGGTTGAGCGTGTAGCCGAGCGCGCGCCCGCGCGGCACGATCGAGATGCGGTGCACGCGATCGACCGAGGGCAGCAGCTCGCCGCAGAGCGCGTGGCCCGCCTCGTGAAAGGCGACGACGCGCTTCTCGTGGGCATTGAGAACCCGGTGGGACTGCACCCCGGCGATCACGCGCTCCGAGCGCCTGGTCGAAGTCGCCGCCGGTGATCGTGCTTGCCGCCGCGCCGCGCGGCGAAGATCGCCGCCTCGTTGCAGATGTTGGCCAGGTCGGCGCCTGTCAGCCCACTCGTCTGCTGGGCCACGAGACCAAGGTCCACGTCCTCCAGCGGCTTGTCGCGCGTGTGCACGCCAAGCACGCCCTTGCGACCCTTCACGTCGGGCGGGGTGACGAAGATCTGGCGGTCGAAGCGCCCCGGGCGCAGCAGCGCGGGGTCGAGCTTCTCGAGCAGGTTGGACGCCGCGATCACGACCAGCCGTCCGCTCGTGGCGAAGCCGTCCATCTCGACCAGCAGCTGGTTGAGCGTCTGGTCCTTCTCGCCGGAGAAGTCCGCGCCGCGGCGTCCGCCGACGGCGTCGAGCTCGTCGATGAAGATGATCGCCGGCTCCTGCTTGCGCGCGATCGCGAACAGCCGCCTGATGCGGGCCGCGCCCAGCCCCGCGAACATCTCCACGAACGCGGCCGCCGACTGCGCGAAGAACTGCGCGCCGGACTCGTGCGCGACGGCCTTGGCCAAGCAGCGTCTTGCCGGTGCCGGGCGGGCCGTGCAGCAGGATGCCCTTGGGCACCTTCGCGCCGAGCTTCTCGAACTGCTTGGGGTCGCGCAGGAACTCGACGATCTCCTGCAGCTCGGCCTTGGCCTCGTCAGCGCCGGCGATGTCCTTCCATGCGACCGACTGGTTGGAGGACGGCTTGATCTGCTGCGGCTTGACGCGCGGCATCACTTTCAAGCGTGCGCGACATCACGATAGATCATCGCCGCGAAGAACACGATCATCACGACACTGGACCACTGGTAGGACCAGTTCTGGATGTCCGTGCACGAGCGAGGTCGCGAGAACCTCACGATCCACCGTGGCCTGCATCCGAGTCAATCCGTCGACGCTTCCCTGGCTCGGTCTGCAGCATCTCATCCTACCTGCAACTCACATCCGTGGCTCCTTGCAACCTGGGCAATTTACTCAATCAACGCATCTAGCCGAGCAGTTAGCGCGAGGTCTCGATAGAACTCCGCTGCCTACGCCAGGTCGCGCACGTCGATGCGCTCGTCGGCGGCGTGCATCAGCGCCTGGGTTTCAACAGCGACTGGTGACGCTGGGGGAAGAAGCCATAGGCGACGCACTCGGGAAACGCCGCGCGGAAGTGGCGCGAGTCGGTGAAGCCGGGCATGACGTCGGCACCGTCTTCGCACCCGGATCGTGCTCTGAGACCCACTCCTCGATAGCGTCCATCAGCGGCGAGGCGATCGGCGAGCGGTTGCCGGTCACGCGCTCGGTGAAGTCGATGCGCAGCGCGCGTCCGCACTTGCATCGCCCATGCCCTGCATCGCCCGTCCCTGCATCGTCCGCACCCGCGCCGCCCGACCCGTCGAACTCCACCACCAGACCGTCGATCCCACCAAGCACCTGCTCGATCGCCCTGCCTGGTCTCCTGCTTCGCCCAGGCCCGGGGGCACACGGCAGTCCACGCGCAGCTCGGCGCTGGATGGGATCACGTTGATCTTCTCCGACGCCGAGATCCTGGTGGGCGCGAACTCACGCCGAACATCGGCTCGAACATCGCTCAGCAGCCGCGGGTCATGCTCGCCCATGCGCGCCAGCGCGGCCGCCGGATCGCGCTCGTCCTCGCCCACCCCGCGCAGGAACGCAAGCGGCTCGGCGGTCGGCGTGAGCGCGGCCTGGCGCGAGTCGCAAAGCGCTCCAGTACAGGCGCCATCTTCAAGCAGCGCGTTCTCGCCCAGCTTCGGCATCGACGCGTGCGCGGCGGCGCCGGCGGTGGTGACCGTGAAGCGAAACACGCCCTTCTCGGCGCAGCACACTCCGTAGTAGCGCTGGCCGTCCAGCTCGAAATGGGGCCCACCGCCCTCGTTGAGCAGCATGTCGCAGCGCACCTTCTCGGGGTGGGTCTCGCACAGCCATTTCGCGCCCAGCTCCCCGCCGGTCTCCTCGTCCACAACGGCCACGACCAGCAGCTCGCCACGCGCGGGACGCCAGCCTTCGCCTGCGAGCCCGGCCACGGCCGCGACCTCGGCGGCGACCTGGGACTTCATGTCGAGCGAGCCGCGCCCCCACATGAAGCCATCGGCGATCTCGCCCGACCAAGGGTCGTGCGTCCACTCGCTCGCATCCGCGAGCACTGTGTCGACGTGGCCGAGATAGCAGAGCGTCGGCCCGCCCTGCTCGCGAGCGGTCGAATCTGTGCGAGTCGAAGCTCCGCCGCTCAAGCGCGCCACAAGGTTCGGGCGCTCGGCGCTCGCGCCAAGCAGCTCGCACTGAAAACCGACGTCGGCGAGGATCTGGCGCAGGTGCTCGATCGTGGCGCGCTCGTTGCCGGGCGGATTGACCGTGTCCAGCGGATCAGGCGCTGAAGGAGCCTTGTTGCCTGGTCTCCCGGTCCATCCATCCCGAGGATCGTACGCCACTGGGCAAGCGCGGGCACGCAGCCAACAGCGTCTGCGTGTAGGGGTGGGTTGGGTCTCGAGAGCTCGCGCGCGTCGCCCAGCTCAACGATCTTCCCCGCCTGCATCACGGCGATCCGGTCGGCCACCGCTTCGACGGTGGTGAGGTCGTGGGAGACCAGCACATAGCTACAGCCGAGCTGTGCCTGCAGCTCGGCGAGCAGCTCGATCACGCCGCGACGGATCGACGCGTCCAGCGAGGACACCGGCTCGTCGAGCAACACCAGGCGCGGCTCGCCCGTCAGCGCACGTGCGATTCCGACACGCTGGCGCTGTCCGCCCGAGAGCTCGTGGGGATAGCGCACCGCCTGCGACGCGCCCAGGCCGACGCGCTCCAGCAGCTCGCCCGACTGAACGCGCGCGTCGCCTGGTGCCAGCCCGCGCGCGTGCAGCGCCAGCTCGAGCGTCGCGCCCACCCTTCGGCGCGGGTTCAAGGATGCCTGCGGGTCCTGAAAGACCATCCCGAGCTCCCTGCGAAGCGACGCGAGCTCGCCGCGACGCGCCTGCGCGAGATCGTGGCCCCGCAGGCGGATCGCGCCGCTCGTGGGCTCGACCAGACGCGCGATCGAGCGCAGCATCGTCGTCTTCCCACAGCCGGACTCCCCGATGATCGCCAGCGTCTCGCCGGCGCCCACGGTGAGCGTCACACCGTCGAGCGCCTGCACCCGGGCGGCGCGATGGCCGCGGTGAGCCGGGAGACGGTACTCGACGTGCAGGTCCTCGATTTCGAGCAGCCCACCTGCTTGGCCCCCGCAATGGGGGGTCCCTCGATCGGAGGAGCCCGCTTCAGGGTGCAGCTCGCCCCGCACGGACCGTGGACGTCGGGCGGTGGGCGGCACGAGCGCGCGCAGCAGCTCGCGCGTGTAGTGATGCTTGGGCTCGTACAGGATCTCCTCGGCGCCGCCCTGCTCGACGATCTTGCCTGCCTGCATCACCGCGATCCGGTCGGCGATGTCGGCCACGATCGCGAAGTCGTGGGTGATCAGCACGATGCTGAGCTGCTCCTGCTCGCGCAGCTGCTTGAGCTGCGCGAGGATCTGCTCCTGCACCGTCACGTCGAGCGCGGTCGTCGGCTCGTCGGCCAGCAGCACTTTGGCGCCCAGCGACAGCGCCATCGCGATCATCACGCGCTGGCGCATGCCACCCGAGAGCTCGTGCGGGTAGGCGCGCACACGCTCGCGCGCCTTCGGTATCCCCACGCGCTCCATCAGCTCCCCGGCGTGCGCGAGCGCCTGCGCCTTTGACACGAGCGGCTTCGTGCGCGCGAATCTGCTCCGCGATCTGATCGCCCACACGGTGCACGGGGTTCAGCGAGGATTGCGGGTCCTGGAAGATCATCGCCATGCGCGCGCCCCTGATCCGCCGCAACTGGGACTCGGAGGCGCCGATCAGCTCCTGGTCCTCCAGGCGGGCGCTGCCGGCGATTGTCGCGCTCGGCCCGCGCGTGAGCCCCATCAAGGTCATCGCGCACACCGACTTGCCCGAGCCGGACTCTCCCACGATCGCCAGGACCTCTGCGGGACGCAGCTCGAAGGACACCCCCGCGACCGCGTGCACATCGCCTTCGCGTGTGGCGAAGGACACGCTGAGGTCGCGCACGTCGAGCAGGCTCTGACCGACGACGTCCGAGCGGTCGTCACTGCTGGAGAGGACCCTCGCGCCGGGGGCTGGCTCGTGGACCAGGCGATTCGCGTGAGGACGCCCGAGATCGCCGCCACTGACCGTCACGACAGCCTCACACGGAGGTCGAGCACGACATAGGCATTGAAAGTCACGACAGCCTCACCCGGGGGTCGAGCACGGCGTAGGCGACGTCCACGAGCGCGCTGAGCACGACAACCGCGCACGCCACCAGCATCGTGATCACCATCACCGGGGGCACGTCGAGACGGCCGATCGACTGCGCCGCGTACTCGCCGACGCCGCCAAGGTTGAACACCGACTCCACGAGGATCGCCCCGCCGCCGATCACCCACGCGAAATCCAGGCCCCACAGCGTGACGATTCCCATCAGCGAGTTGCGCAGCACGTGGTGGATCAGCACGCGACGCTCCGACAGTCCCTTCGCGCGCGCGGTGCGCACGTAGTCCTCGCCCATCACGTCGAGCACGTTTGCGCGCAGCACGCGCGAGTACACGCCGATCGAGACGATCGACAGCGCGATCCACGGCATCAGCATGTGCGTGAACCAGCCCCACGGATCGCTCGTGAGCGGCACGTAGCCTTCCAGCGGCAGCAGGTGCCACTCGTAGCCAAGCCAATAGAGCATGATCGCACCGAGGAAGAACACGGGCATCGAGATGCCCGTGAGGGCGAGCACCGTCAGCACGCGGTCGAGCAGACGCCCGGCGTAGACCGCGCTGAGCAGGCCGAACAGCACGCCCAGCACCAGCCAGATCGCGCCCGCCCCGACGGCGAGTGAAATCGTCGGCGGCAGGTCCCTGAAGATTTCCTGCTCGACGTTGACCTGCTGGGTATAGGAGATGACGCTGCCGTCGAGCACCTTCTCCATCGTCTTTGCGTACTGCACGTAGATCGGCTTTTCAAAGCCCCACTGCCTGCTGATGTCGTGCACGTCCTGCGGGCTCGCCAGGCGCCCGGCCATCCGCAGCGCCGGGTTGCCGTCGGGGATCGCCTGGAAGATCAGGAACGTGAGCACCGTGATCGCGAACAGCACGGCGACGAGCGAAGCGATGCGACGCGCGACGAACCGGGCCATCTAGGATCGCCTCCGTGGCGCCGCATGCAGTGACGCCACGCCTCGCATCCGCGCATGCAGTGACGCCGCGCGAAGCGACGGCGCATGTCGTGGCGCAGGGCGGACCATCACAACCGTCCCCTCACCGCGCTCTTGGGGTCGAGCGCGTCGCGCACCGCGTCGGCGCACACGTTCACCGAGAGCACGGTGAGCACGAGCATGATCCCCGGTACGAGCACGAGATGGATCGCCCCGGGGATCAGGCGGATGCCGTCGGCGAGCATCGTGCCCCACGAAGGGTTGGGCGCCTGCACCCCAGCGCCCAGATACGAAAGCGCCGCCTCCAGCAGGATCGCGTTGGCGATCACCAGAGGGACGAACACGAGGATCGTGGAGGCGAGGTTGGGGAGGATCTCGCTCGTCATGATTCGCAGCGGCGACAGTCCCTGCACGCGGGCGGCGTCGACGAACTCGCGCTCGCGCAACGACAGCGCCTGTGCGCGCAGTGGCTTGGCGACATAGGGGAAGCACACGACGCCGATCACAAACGCGGGTAGCAACAGCGAGCCACTGTGCAGTGTGAACAGGCCGAGATCCAGGCCGCCGACCGCGAGCGCCACCCCGAGTGCGACACCCAGCAGCACAGCGGGGTAGGCCCACACCAGATCGAACAGGCGCGAGAGCACACCGTCGGTGAGGCCGCGCGAATAGCCTGCAAGCGTGCCGAGGGCGATCGCAAGCGTCATCGTGATCAGCGCGGCGATCGCCGCGATCTCAAGCGAATTGCGCCCTCCATACAGCAGCCTCACCGCCACGTCGCGGCCGTTGGAATCGGCTCCGAGGAAGAACCGCGCTTTCCAGGTCGGCCCGATCGGCACGCCCTGAGGGGAGACGACATCGACCTGTTTGCCGCCGACGCTCACGGTTTCGGTGATGTGGTTGTCGTCGGGGCCCGTGTGGGCGATGTCTTTCGCGTATACCGGCGCGAGCAGGCACAGCACGACGATCGCCACGAACAGTGCCCCGAACGCAAACGCCACGCGACTGCGCGGAAGGGTCCTCATACCTACTCATCGCCACCGTCGCGGGCGCGACTTTAGCGGCGGTGGCGCGGTCCCTATTTCAGTTCCAGCGAGCTCCAGTCGTTGCCGTACACCGGATGGAAGATCGCCGTCTTGAAGTCGATGCGGCTGGAGAGGAACTTGGGCGCCTCGTCGTAGCCGAACACTGCGAGGTATGCCTTCTTGGCGGTGTATTCGTCAAGCGCCTGCCAGCGGCCGAGCACTGAACCCAGCTGCGAGGAGGGCACCGGTGCGAGCGCGGCCAGTTCGCTTTGGATGTGTGGGTCGTTGACCTGACTGAGGTTGTGGTTTTCCTGCGGCAGGATCGACTTCGCGTCGAGCAGTTGGTAGAAGTCGATCGGGTTGGGGAAGTCCTGGCTGTAGGACAGCCATCCGGTCTGGGCTTTGGTGGAGAGGTTGCCGACCGTCTCGTAGTACTGCGCGTCGGCGACGATCTTCTCGGTTGCTTTGAACCCGATTTCATTGAGCATGCTCGTGTAGTAGTCGACGAATTCCTTGTGCGGTGCACGCGAGCCGCCCCAGACGGTCACGGGCGTGCCCTGCAGGCCCGCCTGGCGCACCAGTTCCTTGGCCTTTGCGAGGTTGGGTTGGGCACTCGGCTCGCCATAGGGGCAGGATCCCAAGGGATGGCCGGGCATCCCCGCCGGCAAGAAGAAGCAGGCGGGGTCGAGCATCCCGCTGTCCAGGCGCTCGAGCGCCTGGCGGTTGAGCGCGTAGTTGACGGCCTCGCGAGCGAGCGGGTTGTCGAAAGGCGCTTCTTTGACGTTCAGGAAGAAGTACTCGCCCGAGACGGTCGGCTCCTTCGCGAACCGTGCTTTTGCCTGGCTTTCGACTTGCGAGAGCAACGTCGGCGGGATCGTGTCGTTGTAGTCGAACACGTC
The DNA here is from genome assembly GCA_963715535.1 of uncultured Solirubrobacterales bacterium. Lineage (GTDB taxonomy): Bacteria > Actinomycetota > Thermoleophilia > Solirubrobacterales > Solirubrobacteraceae > Palsa-744. The sequence goes on from OY970251.1 coordinate 1,878,581, forward strand.
GGCGCTGTTGTCCAGCACCTGCTCGGCCTCGGTCTGGTTGTTGGAGACGATCTTCACGTCCACGTTCATGTGCCCAGCGGGGATTCCGGGGATCGCGTCCTTGGACCAGTTGGGGTTGCGCACCATCTCATAGGACCTGTTGGGGACAACGTTCTCGATCTCATACGGCCCGACGCCGGGGGGCGGTTCGTTTGAGAGGCTTTTCATCGGTGTGGCGCTCGGCACCAGTCCGGCCGCCGGGAAGGCGAGCACGTTCAGGAACGGTCCGTAGGGCGCCACCAGCTGGATCGTGATCGCACCGGTCGCATCGTCGGTGTGAATACCCGAGATCGTGGCGGCCTTGCCGGCGTCGAACGCTTCGCCGCCAACGATGTTTTCGGTGAGAAAGCTCTTGTTGCTCCAGCCCAGCTTGATCGCGCGCTCGATCGCGTGGGTGAAGTCCGATGCCTTCACCGGCGTGCCGTTTGAGTAGACGAGTCCCTTGCGCAGGGTGAACGTGTAGGTCTTGCCGCCGTTGGTGACGGTCGGGAGCGTCTGGGCAAGGCCTGGGATCAGCTTCGTGCCGGCTTCGCCTTCGGCGTGCGCGTAGGTGACCAGGCCCGTGTAGGCGATCCACGTGGCCTCGTAGGACTGCGTGCTGGCTCCCAGTCCCGGGTCAAGCGAATCGGGCGACGTGCCCATCAGCACGATCGCCGTGCCGCCGCCTGTCGATGACCTTCCACACGCAGCGAGGCCCACGACCGCGACGAGCGCGAATGAGATCGCCATCAATGCCATCAACGTCTTCGGTGCCCTGTGCGATTGCCTATATCCCGTCATGGGATGCTTGCCCCCCGTCATGGTGGGTGTCCCCCTCCGCCGCTACGCGGCGAGTCTCGTAATGTGTGCAACCAAGTACATGGTTCGACAATCCTCCTCGGCACCCTTTCGCGAAACTTGAAGCATTCCGATGAGCGTGGACGCGATCTTCCGATGAGTGGGTAGGTGATTTTCCGATGAGCGAGGCGATGAGCGGCGGCACGATCGACACCCCCAAGCAGGCCCCGCACACGATGTCCGCGCTAGACCCCGCGACCGGCGTGCCGCTGGGCAGCGTGCCCACGCTCGCCCCCTCCGAGGTCCCGGAGGTGGTCGCGCAGGTCGCAAAGGTGCAGCCGCTGTGGGCGCTGTTGCGCGTGGAGGATCGCGCGCGCTACATGCGCCGCATGGCGCAGTCGATCGTCGATGAGTTCGACGATCTGCGCGAGACGATCGCGCGCGAGCAGGGGCGCCCGCGCACCGAGGTCGCGGCGCTCGAGCTGCTGGCCGCGATCGACGCGCTGAAGTGGGTCGCCCAGGACGGGGCGAGCGTGCTCGGCGGACGGCGCGTGGGAGTGCATCGCTCGCTGTTCGCGACAAAGCGCGCGCGGATCGCATACGAGCCATATGGGGTGGTCGGGGTGATCGGAGCGGGCAGCGCTCCGTTCGCGCAGCCGCTCGGGCAGATCGCGGGTGCGCTGCTGGCCGGCAACGGCGTCGTCTTCAAGCCTGCCGCGCGCGCGTGTCTTGCAGGCGAGCGGATCGCGCGCGTGCTCGCCCGCGCGGGACTGCCGGAGGGCCTGGTGCGGGTCGTGCACGGCGGCGGCGACGTGGGCCTGGGGCTCGCACGCGCGCCGGTGGACAAGTTGCTGTTCACGGGCTCGCCGGCGATCGGGCGGGCGGTCGCGCGCGAATGTGTGTCGCACGAGCAGGAGGTGACCGTCGAGCTGGGCGGCAAGGATGCGATGCTGGTGCTCTCAGACGCCCACGTCGCCCGAGCGGCATCCGGCGCCCTGTGGGCCGGCTGTGCCGGCGCGGGACAGGCGCGCGGCGCGGTCGAGCGCATCTACGCCGTCCCGGAGGTCGCCGAGCGGCTCGTGCAGCGGCTCGTGGCGGGGGCGCGGGCAATGACCGTCGGCGACCCGAGCGACCCGAGCGTGCAGATCGGCCCACTGGCTTCGCGGCGGCGCCTGGAGCACGTGCGCGAGCTGGTGGAGGAGGCCGTCGCCCAGGGCGCCACGCTGCACTGCGGTGGGCCGGTCCATGCGAGCGAGCTTGTGGGCTTTGGCAACGTGAACGGGACACGACACAAACCAGCGGCGGCGGCGGGTGTCGAACTCCACACGGATGCAAGCAGCGCCGAAGCGGCGTGCGTCGGCGCCTTCTACGCGCCCGCGGTGCTCACAGGCGTGACCCACGAGATGCGGCTGATGCGCGAGCCGATCGGCGGTCCCGTGCTGGCGGTGATGAGCGTTGGCTCGGTGTCGGAGGCGATTGCGCTTGCCAACGACAGCCCCTACGGCCTCGGCGCGTCGGTGTGGACCGCCGACCGCTACCGCGGCATGCGGATCGCGCGCGAGCTGGACGCCGGGATGGTGTGGCTCAACGACCACCTGCCGAGCCCCGCGGTCTCGCGCGGCCCGTGGGGTGCCGCCGCCGGCAGCGGCCTCGGCAAGGCGCTCGGCGTGGCCGGCTTGCGCGCGTGCGCGCAAGAGAAGCTGATCACGTGGGACCCGCCGGGCACGCGCGGGCTGTGGTGGGGACCGTATGACGAGTTGAGCGCGCGCGCGGTGCAAACCGCCGCACGCCTGCGCTCAACGCGCGAGTCCGACCGCGAGCGTGCCTGGCGCGAGGGCGGGTTGGCGCTCGCACGCGTGGGCATCCGCGCGCTTGGGCGTAGGTCGTAACCTGTAGCGATGCCCGCCCAAGCCTATGCAGGCAAGGAGTGCGTCTGCCAACTGCGCAAGGGAATCTGCGACCAGAGCTGTGTCGCGGACATGCTCTCCACGCCGTTCTACATCGCTTGCCTGAAGCTGAGCGGCCGCCGCTGTGTGGTGGTCGGCGGCGGGGAGATCGGCCTTGAGAAGGTCGAGGGGCTGCTGGCATGCGACGGCGAGGTGACGCTGATCGCGCCCGATGCCGAGCCGGCGCTGACCCAGTACGCGGCCGAGGGCTCAATCCGCTGGGAGCGCCGCGCTTATGCCGGACCTGGCGACCTTGAGCGCGTGTTCATGGCGATCGCCGCCACGAACGACACGGACGTGAACATCGCCGTGTACGAGGACGCCGAGCGCCGCGCGATGCTCGTCAACGTCGTGGACGTGCCGCCGCTGTGCAACTTCATCCTGCCGGCGATCGTGCGCACAGGGCCGCTGGCGATCGCGATCTCAACGGCCGGGGCCTCGCCGGCCCTGGCCAAGCGCATCAAGCGCGAGATCTCAGAGCAGTTCGGCGAGCCCTACGCGCGGTTGGCCGTCCTGCTCAACGAGGTGCGCGGCTGGGCCAAGGCGACGCTGCCCACCTACCAGGACCGCAAGCAGTTCTTCGAGGGGATCGTCAACGGCGACCCCGACCCGGTCGCGTTGCTGCGCGCAGCGGAGGCCAACAGCGCGGCGCAAGGCGACGGCGGCACGGGCGAGCAAGCGGTGCGCGAGCTGATCGCGCGCGCCCAGAGCGAGCACGAGCTGCGCTTCACCACAGTCTGAGTTTGCGCCGACCGGCCAAGACATCCAAAACCGTCCCGTTGGGCGCCTGGTGTCGGATTGGGGGATGTGAAGGTGCGCGACGTGATCAAGTCGATCGAGCGAGACGGCTGGCAATTGGACCGTCAGCGCGGCAGCGACCGAATCTATCGCCACGACTCAAAGCGAGGAACCGTCACCGTGGCCGGCGCTCGCGGGAGCGACGTGCCGGCAGGTACACTTGGAAGCATCCTTGGACAAGCGGGCATGAAGGGAACCGGCCGTGACTGAGTACGCCGTCATCTACGAGCGAGGCCCCACCAGCTGGGGCGCGTACTGCCCCGACCTGCCCGGCCTGGGGGTGGCCGCCACGAGTCGGAGGGAAGCGGAGCAGCTGATCCGCGAGGGGATGGAGCTGCACATCGAGAGTTTGCACGAACACGGCGAACCGGTGCCGGCCCCGACGGTCACCGTCGGCGTGGCGAGCGTAGCTTCGCCATAGCGGCGTTGCCGGGCGAAAGTGCTCAACCTCGAGGGGCTGACGCGCAACTACGGGGAGCGCGCCGCGCTCGCCGATGTCTCGCTGTCACTGACCGGTGGTCAGACACTCGTCGTGTTCGGCCCCAACGGCGCGGGCAAGACGACGCTGCTGCGGGTGCTCGCGACGCTGCTGCGCCCGCACTCCGGCAACGTGCGCGTGTTCGGGTGCGCACTGCCCGACGAGGGGTGGCGCGTGCGAGGGCGGATCGGACTGCTGGGGCATGAGCCGCTGCTGTACCGCGAGCTGAGCGCGCGCGAGAACCTGCGCTACCACGCGAGCCTGCACAACGTCTCGGCCGAGCGCGTCGAGGAGCAGCTGGCGGCCGTGTCGATGACCGGCCGTGCGGACGAGCCAGTGAGGACGCTGTCGCGCGGGATGGTGCAGCGGGTGGCGGTCGCGCGCGCCACTCTGCACGACCCCGAGCTGCTGCTGCTGGACGAGCCATACGCCAACCTCGACCCAGCCGCAATCGAGCTGGTCGAGCCGCTGATCGGCACTTCGAGCGAGCGCACCCGTGTCGTCTCCAGCCACGACCCCGGGCGGGGACTGGCCGAAGCGGATGTCGTACTCGGCCTGCGCGGCGGGCGCGTGGCATTGCTGGCGGACGCCGCGAGCGTGGACCCCGACGCGATCGCGGAGTTGTACCGGTGAGCGCACCGCAAAAAACTTCGGGGAAGACAGGGCCGCATGCGGCCCTGTCCCAGGACGTGCATGCACGTCCTGGCCGACCGGTGCATGCACCGGTCGGAATACACGGGCAGAAAGAGCATGCACATCCTGGGCCGGCCTCACATGCACCGGTCGGAACAGCAAAAGTGGTACGCGCCCTCTTGCGCAAGGAGCTGCTCGTCGAGCTGCGCACGCTGGAGTCCGTGCCGGGCATGTCGCTGTTCGCGGTCACCACATTCGTGGTGTTTCACTTCGCGCTCGACCGCAACAGCGTGAGCGGGCAGGAGGCCGCGGGGATCCTGTGGGTGAGCCTCTTGTTCGCCGCGATGCTCGGCATCAATCGTCTGTTCGTGGCCGACGCCGACCAGGGGGGCTTCGACGGCTTTTTGATCGCACCGGTGGACCGCTCCGCGCTGCTGCTCGCGAAGGCGATCGCGCTCTTGGCCTATCTGCTCGTGCTGGAGCTGGTGGCGGTGCCCGCGTTCGCACTGCTGCTGCTCGCCGCGCCGCTCGGCCAGGCCCTGCCGGGGCTGCTCGCGCCGCTGGCGCTCGGCGATCTCGGCGTGGCGGCGATCGGCACGCTCGTGGCCGCGCTCGCCGTGCGCACTCGCGCGCGCGATCTATTGGGGCCACTGCTCGCGCTGCCCCTGCTGGTGCCCGTCGTGATCGGCTGCGCGCGCGCCACCGCGCCGCTGTTTGCCATCCCGCACGCGGGCGCTCTTCCACTGCGCTGGCTTGGCACGCTGGCGCTCTATGATCTTGTGTTCGGCCTCATCGTCTACGCCGTGTTCGACTTCCTCCTGGAGGATTAGGGCCCACACCCGACCACGCCCGACCGCCCGCTCGACGCACGTCCTATCACCCGCTCGACCATACGCCCGACCACTCGCCCGACGGACCCCACGCCCATCATGCGCAGCCCCTCACTTCGCGCCCTCTCGATCGCCACCGTGCTCGCGTTCTGCGTGTCGCTCAGCCTGGTGTTCTTCTATGCGCCGATCGAAGCCGAAGAAGGATTCCTGCAGAAGATCTTCTACCTGCACGTGCCGCTCGCGATCGTCACGCTGTGCGGGTTCGTGCTCGGCGGCTTGATGGCGATCGCGCACCTGCGCACGCGCGACGCGCGCTGGGATCTGCGCTCCTACGTGACGATCCACATGAGCCTCATCTTCGGCGTCGGCGTGCTCATCACCGGCTCGATCTGGGCGCGCGGCTCGTGGGGGCACTGGTGGGTGTGGAGCGAGCCCACGCTCGTGTCGTTCCTCATCATCATGCTGCTCTACGCCACCTACCAGCCGCTGCGCTTTGCGATCGAGGACCCCGAGCGCCAGGCGCGCTACGCGTCGGTGTTCGCCGTCACCGCCGGCGCGTTCGTGCCGATGAACTTCCTCGCGGTGCGCCTCTCGGCCTCCTACCTGCACCCGCGCGTGCTCGGCAGCTCCTCCAACCTGCCCGCGCCGATGGCGCTCACGTTCCTCGTCTCGCTCGCCGCGATCTCGCTGCTGTTCGCGACCTTGTGCTCGTATGAGCTGGCCGCCAAGCGCACACGCATCCTGCTCAAAGCGCGCTCGCGAATCCTCGGCTACCAATCGTGACCCTACTCGCCACAGCCCTCCCTGAACACTCGAACGACGGCTACGTGGCCGCCGCCTACATCGTGTTCTTCGCCATCGTGCTGATCTACGTGGCGATCATGGCCGTGCGCCTCGGCCGCGTCGAGCGCAAGGTGCGCGAATTGAGCGCCCAGGAACACGAGAAGGAGCGTGAGCGAGTATGAGCACCCTCGCGGGCATACCCAAAGGGCACAGGGCAAGCGAGCTGCTGGCACTCGGCATCTCCCACAAGACCGCGCCAGTCGCGCTGCGCGAGCGCCTGGCCTTCACCGAGTCCCAATCGGTCGAGCTGGCCAGGCAGATCGTGGACACCCCCGACGCCCACGAGGCGGTCGTCATCTCCACCTGCAACCGCACCGAGATCTATCTGGTCGTGGGCGAGGCGGATGGCTCTAGTCGAAACCGAGGCGGACGTGCTCGGAATGCTCGCCCGCCGCGCCTCGATCCGCCCCACCGAGCTGGCGGGGGCGATCTACTCGCCGCGCAACTGCGACGCGGCGCGCCAGCTCTACCGTGTCACGGCGGGCCTGGAGTCGATGATCGTGGGCGAGGCCGAGATCCAGGGGCAGGTCAAGCGCGCGTTCGAGGCCGCGATGACGGCCGGCGTGACCGGCCCGCTGTCCAACCGCCTGTTCGCCGCCGCGCTCACGACCGGCAAGCGCGTGCGCTCGGAGACCGGCATCGGCTCCTCGCGCGTGAGCGTGCCCTCGGTCGCGGTGGACCTCGCCCAGGATGTGCTCGGCAGTCTCGCCGAGCGCCACGTGGTGATCCTCGGCGCCGGCGAGACCAGCGAGCTGACCGCGCGCGCGCTCGCCGAGCAGGGCGCGGGCACGATCTTTGTCGCCAACCGCCACGCAGACCGCGCGCTCAGCCTCGCACAGCGCTTCGGCGGCTCGGTCGTGGGACTCGACGGGCTGCCCGACCAGCTGCTTGAGGCAGACATCGTTGTGTCATCCACCAGCTCGCCCCACCCGATCGTGGGCAGCGAGGAGCTGGAGCTGGTGATGGCCCAGCGCCGCGCGCGGGGCGCGCGCGCGGCGCTGCTGCTGATCGACATCGCGGTGCCGCGCGACATCGACTCGCGCTGCGGCGACCTCGACGGCGTGACGCTGTACGACATCGACGACCTGCAGGCGGTGGTGCGACGCAACCTCGGCGCGCGCGAGCGGATCGTGCCCCAGGCGGAGGAGATCGTCGAGGAGGAGATCCGCCGCTTCGCACGCTGGCTGGGGCAGCTGGAGACGCTGCCGACCGTCGCCGCCCTGCGCGAGCACAGCAACGAGATCCTCGAGCGGGTCCTCGCCGAGAACGCGGGACGCTGGGAGTCGGCCTCAGAGCGCGACCTGATGCGCGTGGAGGCAATCGCGCGCGCAGTGGTGGGCCGCCTGCTGCACGAGCCCACGATCCGCCTGCGCAGCCTCTCCGAGGAACGCGGACACGCGAGCCTGCAACTTGTGCGCGAGCTGTTCGGGCTGGATACCCCACAAGGGGGCACACCCCATAGCGGGGCGCACCCTGAAGGGCACAGGCAGGCAAGCGACTCGCCCGCGCACGGCGAGGTGACAGGCGACGACGCGGAGACAAAGCTCGCCGAGGTGCGCTCGATCGACAGCGCCCGCAAGGGCCAATGATCGGCCGACCCCGCCGGCGAAGCTCTCCGGCCAGTCCACCGACAATCCACACCGCCGGGGAGAGCACCCGGGCGGCCCGTAGGACAGGATGCGGATCGGCACGCGCGGCAGCATGCTCGCGCTCACCCAGGCGCGGCATGTCGCCAAGCTGATCGCCGATGCCCACCCGGACGCCGGCGAGCCGGAGATCGTCGTGGTGCGCACCAGCGGCGACGCACAATCCGAAGGCACGCGAGCGCAGTCCCCGAATGGCGCCGGCAGGGCAAGCGCCAGGGCAAAGCGCCTCGCTGGAGACAAGTCGCGCTGGGTCGCAGAGCTCGAGCAGGCGCTGCTGGGAGGCGGCATCGACCTCGCGGTGCACTCCGCCAAGGACCTCCCCGGCGAGCCCGTCGAGGGACTGGAGCTGCTCGGCTCCCCAGTGCGCGCGAGCGCCGAGGACGTGCTGATCGGGGTGCGCTCGCTGCAGGACTTGCCCGCGGGCGCACGCGTGGGCACAAGCAGCGTGCGCAGAGCCGCTCAATTGCGGGCAGCGCGTGCGGACATTCGGATCGTGAGCTTGCGCGGCAACGTGGACACGCGCCTGCGCAAGCTCGCCGAGGAGGTGCGCGAGGCGGGCGAGAGCAGTGGCGAGGGCTCCTCCTCGCTGCACGCGATCGTGCTCGCGAGCGCCGGGCTTCATCGGCTCGGCCGCGCGCGCGACATCGGCTGCACGCTGGACGTCGCTCGCTTCGTGCCCGCCCCCGGACAGGGCCTGCTCGCGCTGCAGACCCGCACCGCGGACCAGCGCGTGGGGGCCGTCGTCGAGCCGATCCTCGATCAGGACGCCTCCGCGTGCCTCACCGCCGAGCGAGCCGTCGCGCGCGCGCTGGGCGCGGGCTGCAACACACCGCTGGGCGCTCACGCGGCGCCGGCCGGATGCGGCTGCTTGCACCTGCACGCGTGGGTCGGGCTGCCCGACGGCTCGGCATGGTTGCTGGACGAGCTGCTGGGTGGGTTCTACGACCCCGCCGAGCTGGGTGGGCGCATGGCTGAGCGCCTGCAAGCGGCCGGCGCGCAAGAGCTGCTGGAGCGCGCGGAGGAGATGGCCGTTGAGCACCGCTGAGCAACCACAGAGCGCACAGTCCAGCGGTACACGGCACCCACAAACCAGGACGCCGCAAACCGCCGGGCAAACGCGGAGAGCGCGAGGCGGTGGAGCGGGTCGCGTGTATCTCGTCGGCGCCGGTCCCGGCGACCCCGGCCTATTGACCGCGCACGCGCTCGACGCGATTGCGCGCGCCGACACGATTCTGTATGACCGCCTGATCCCCACGGCCGCGCTGGAGGGCGCGCGCGACGACGCAGAGCTGCTGTTCGTCGGAAAGCAGGGCGGCGGCGAGTCGGTGCCCCAGGAGCACACGCAGGCACTCATGATCGAGCGTGCACGCGCCGGCCAGGAGGTCGTGCGACTGAAGGGCGGCGACCCGTTCGTGTTCGGCCGCGGCGGCGAGGAGGCGTTGGCGTTGCGCGAGGCTGGTATCGATTTCGTGATCGTCCCCGGTGTCACAGCGGGCGTCGCCGCCGCCGCCTACGCCGGCATCCCGGTCACACACCGAGGCCTCTCGACCGCAGTGGCGCTCATCACCGGGCACACCCGCGAGAGCGCACCCGCGGGAGCGCCGGATGCGTCCGGCGGCGATGCGCGCGGGGGCGAGCCGACAAGCGATGGCGGCCAACCGCGCACGAGCGACAGCGGGTCGGAGGAGGCGGTCGCGGAGCTCGACTGGCAGGCGCTCGCGGCGTTCCCGGGGACGCTCGTGTTCTACATGGGCGTGCGCCGGCTGTCGCACATCGCCGAGCGGCTGATCGACGCCGGACGCGACGCCGCGGAGCCGGTGGCATTGGTCGAACGCGGCACGCTTCCCGACCAGCGCACGGTCACGGGCACGCTCGCGACGATCGCCGAGGTGGCCGAGCGCGAGCAGGTCAAAGCGCCCGCGATCGCGATCGTGGGCGCGGTTGCCGAGCTCGCCGACAGCTTGGACTGGCTGCCTTCGCGTCCGCTGGCGGGACTCACGGTGGCGGTCACGCGCGCACGCTCGCAGGCAAGCGAGCTGGCGCGACGCCTGCGGGAGCTCGGCGCGAACGTGGTGCAGGCGCCCACAATCCGCACTCACACGCTGCCGGGCCCGCCGCTCGATCCCAGGCCGTACGACCTTGTGTGCGTCGCGAGCCCCAACGCCGCACATGCCCTGTTCGAGCGGCTGGAGGACGGAATCCACCCACCCGGGGACGCTCGCGCACTGGCACACGCGCGGATCGCCGCAATCGGGCCGGGCACGGCCCGCGCGCTCTCCGAGCACGGGATCGTGGCCGACGTCCTCCCCGAGCGCTTCGTCGCCGAGTCGCTCGTAGACGCACTGATCGACTTGAATGTGAACCGTGCGCTCGTGGCGCGCGCAAGCCAGGCGCGCGAAGTCCTGCCCGATGCGCTGCGCGAGCGCGGCGTCGAGGTGGACGTGCTCTCGCTGTACGAGACGGTCGCCGAGCCGCTGTCGGCGCGGGCGCTCGCACAAGCACGCGCCGCCGACTACGTCACGTTCACCTCGTCCTCCACCGTGCGCCACTTCCTGAACGCCGCCGGTGCGGCGGAAGCCGACGGCGACCCGCTCTCGCCGAGCACCCGCATCGTCTCGATCGGCCCCGCCACGAGCGCCACGCTCAGTGAGCACGGTCTGGAGCCTCATGTCGAGGCCGTGCGCCACGACATCGACGGGCTCGTGGACGCGCTATTGGACGACGCAAGCTCACGCCAGGATTGAGCACGATGAGCGCCGAGGACCCAGCGATCGGCGCGTTGGGCCACCCGCGTTTGCACTTTCGCCAAACCGACTCCACGAACGAGAGAGCGCGCTCGCTAGCCGTTGGAGGGGCGCTCCATGGCACGCTTGTCACCGCCGAGGAGCAGACCGCCGGGCGCGGACGACAAGGGCGAAGCTGGGCCGCCCCGGCCGGCAGCGCACTGCTGTGTTCGCTGGTGCTGCGCGACCCTCCCGTGCTGCTGTCGCTGCTCGCCGGGGTTGCGGTGTGCGATGCGGTGGGAGCACACGCACGGGTCAAGTGGCCAAACGACGTCGTGGTCGAGCCCAACCTCGCCAAGCTCGCGGGCATCCTCGTGGAGGGGCGTCCTCAGGAGAACTGGACCGTGCTCGGGATCGGGATCAATGTGGCTGTGTCGATCGAGGATCTGCCGGCGGATCTACATGGGCATGCCGCAAGCCTCGCGCTTGCGCGCAGCGCGATCGAGCCAACGCTCGTGCGTCTGATCGAAGCACTCGAGCGTCGCCTGGCAGAGCCCACGCAGACCGTGCTCGACGCATGGCGGGCGCGCGACGCGCTGCGCGGGCGCGAGATCGGCTGGAGTCGCCCGAATGGCGATGAGCAAGGCAGCGGGCGAGCTGCGGGGATCGACGGCGCGGGGCGGCTCGTCGTCGAGCAGGCGGACGGCGCGCGCGTGGCGCTCGACGCCGGCGAGGTGCACCTCGGGCCGTCTCGCTAGCGACCTGGGGCCGGCTTTTTCAAGCCACGCACGCCCGCAAATCCATTCCCTAATCGCCACTCTTCTTTGCTTTGCGCGCGGGCGACTCCTCGGCGTGCTCAAGCGCGTCTTCGACGTTGCGCTGCAGCTTCTTGCCGGAGCCCGCATCGAGCTGGGTTCCCGCCTTGTGCCCTTGGGGTGCACCCTGCTGTGATGCCGACTCGTTGGAGAGCGCCTCGGCGAGCACTGCATCGGATGGAGCCTCGGCACCCGCCGCACGGGGTGTGGCCTTGCCATTGGGTGACTTCTGCGCCGTCGAGCGTCGCGACCGCGAGGGCTTCTGGGCCTTTGGAGTCTGTGTGGTCTGCTGAGCTGTGGCCCCATTCTCGGCGGGTCGCTGGCGATTGTTGCGTCTGCGACGCGTGCCGCGCGCGCGGCGCTTGGGAAAGTTGCGAAGCAGCTCGCGCGCGAGCGCCGGGGGCTTACGCGCCATGCGCGTGCGTGCACCCCGCAGCACCTCCTCCGCCTCGGGCGTGTGCGCGAGCGCGGCAGCCAGCAGCGCGGCGGCGAGGCGGCGGTCCTGCTTGCGCGAAGCGTGCACCAGCCGGCGGGCGTTGCGCGCGTGGGCGCCACCGGCGGAGTTGACGAGCAGCCCCAGCAGACGCTTGGTCTCCGGCCAGCGCTGCACCGCGTACTCCTCGTGCACGTCGCGCGTGTACTCGGCCAAACGCCAGATCCACGCGTTGGCCTGGTCGCGGCGGCCGATGCGCCGCTCCACCAGCGCGCGCAACATGATCTTCGCGGCCTCGCGGCGCTCGTCGCGAGGCCAGGAGCCGGCGATGTCGATCGCGGTGTCGAACGCGTCGGGGTCGCGCAACGCGGCGATCTCCGACATCGCCTTCAAGCGCAATTGCGAGTTCTTGTTGCGCTGCACCGCCGTGATCAAGAAGCGCGCCTTCAGCTCGCCGGTGCGGTCGAAGTGCAGCATCGCGCGTGCTCTGCGCCAACCGTTGGGAGTGACGCGTGCGCCCGCCAGCGCCGCCCACACATGCTGCTCGCCATAGTCGAGGTGCTCCACCGCGATCCGCCACAGCTCGCGCTCGAACACTTCAAAGCGCCGCTCCTCCTCGGCGCACACCGGCAGCACGCGTCGCTCCACGCGCATGCGCCTGCCACGGCCGCGCCGTACGGGGCCAACCACGATCGCCCCGCCGCGATACACGTCGCGGTCGAGCAGCGAGTGCAGCGTCACCACCGGGTCGTCGTTCTTGGTGGCGGGATGCACGAAGTCGACGACCAGGCCCGCCTCCTTGCCCGGATGACGACGCGTCACACGTCCCACCCGCTGCTGGTAGATGCGCTTGGACGCGGTCGGCGCCAGGTGCACGCACACGGTCGCGCGCGGGCTGTTCCAGCCCTCGGCGAGCAGCTGCGCGTTGATCAGCACGTCGATGTCCCCGCGCTCGTAGCGCGCGAGGATCTCGGCGAGCTCGCGCTTGGGAGTCTCGCCGGAGACGCCCATCGCCTTGATGTCTTCGGCCCTGAACGCTTCCGCGAGGTTGTATGCGTGTTTGACCCCGGCCGCGTACACCACGCCGGGGACGCCGTTGAAGCGCGTCTTGTAGAGGTTCGCCGCGGCCATGTTGAACGGCTGCTGGTCGAGCAGCTCGGCCAGCTCCTCCTGGTCGAACTCGGTGTCCACCTCGCCGCGGCGCAACGGCACGTTGGCGATCGTGCGCACGCCCACGCCGGGGGAGATGCGCACGCAGCGCAAGGGCGAGATCACCCCGCGCCTGGCTGCCTGGGCGAGGTCGAAGCGCGAGGTCTGCGTCGGGAACAGGTCGGTCACGTGGCGCGCGATCAGCGCACCGGTGGCGGTCATGCCGATGAAGATCGGCCCCGTCCACGCACGGATCGCGCCGCTGGTCTTCTCGCCCAGCGCGGTGTGCGCCTCGTCGCAGATCACGATCGTGTAGGCGCTGGAGATGCGCCCCGCGTTGCGCACGAACCACTGGTAGGTCTCGACCGTCACGGGGCCCTTGGGAGAGTCCTCGCCCACGTACAGGGGCCGCGAGATGCGCTTCTGATAGCCGCGCTGGCGCAGCTCGCCGTGGAACTGGTTGACCAGGTTGCGCCGGTGAGTGAGGATCAGAATGCCGCCGGTCTGCGAGGCCTCGACGAAGCCGAGCGCGGCCACCGTCTTGCCGGCGCCGGTGGCATGCTCGAACCAGAAGCGCTTGGCGGCGTTGGGATCCTCGGGCTGGTCTGAGACGTCCTCCTCGTCCTCGTCCACCCAGTCCTGGGGCTCCTCCTCGGACTCCTCCCCGACGTCCTGCTCGACCTCGGCCTCCGGCTCAGACTCGATCTCCTCCAGCTCATCCTCGAAGTCGTCGTCGTCGTCCTCGTCGGGCGCGGCGCGCTGCACGGGCCCGAGATCCTCGTCGTCCTCGTCGTCCTCCAGATCGTCCTCGTCCTCGTCCTCCGCGTCATCGCCGTCCGCGTCCCGCGCGGCGTCCACCCTCTCATCGGAGGACCCGCTCCCCTTCGCGTCGGGCACGGGTCCATCCATGGCGTCCCCGTCGGGGCCGAGGATCGCCGCGGAGGCCAACAGCTCGGGCGACGCGGCCGCCGCCGAGCGCCCATTGCCGTTCGCGGCGGTGCGCTGCGCCTCGGCGAGCAGCGCGGTGAGCGTGCCCGACAGCGCATCCACCTGGTGGGCGGAGAGCACGGTGCCGTCGGCCAGCTTCGGCTCGTCCTCGGAGAGCACCCGTTCGAGGCCCAGCAGCAGGGAGAACTCGCGCCGCCACGCGGTCGAAGGGTGCTTGGCGCCTTCCTTCAGCTCGATCAGCGCTTGATCCAGCGCGCGCCGGCGCGGTGTGCCGACGGCGAGCGCCGCGGCGGGATCCTCGCCCTCGTGCAGGAAACGCTCGCGCACGAGCTTCTCCGCGCGAGCGATTTCGGCGGATGTCGGAATGGACGCGGCCGCGAGGGCCACTGCGGTGGACTCGGCCATTGAGGCTCTGGGCTTCGAGATGGAGCCGTCGCGGGAACGACTCCCGCGTGACTCGCGATACCGGCGCTTGTGCCGGTGAGGCTTCAGGCAATGCAAGGGAACCGGTAGGTCCCCGTTCCCTTGTCACCCGAGGATACAACACAACCCAGGGGAATTGAAGAGCCGGCCATCTGCCACCCTTGTTCCCATGCGCAGGACCAACCCGATCGCATGAGCTCACGTCGCGTCATCGTGGCGCTTGCTTGCCTTGCCCTCGCCGCTCTGATCGCCGTCGGGGTATCCAAACTGCCGGGCGGCTCGAGCACCGACATCTCGGACGGGGCGCGATTGACCCCCGCCCGAGTCGGCGCGCTGCTGGCCGACTCGCCGGCGCCGCTGGCGGCCCTGCACGCCCAGGCGAACATGCTGCTCAGCGGCGGCTCGAGCGCGCTGCACGCGCGCCTCGCCGCGTTGAAGGGCTATCCGGTGGTGATCGACAAGTGGGCCTCGTGGTGCGTGCCATGCAAAGAAGAGTTCGGCGTCTTCCAGCGGGTCTCCGCCGAATACGGACGGCGCGTGGCCTTTCTCGGCATCGACTCCGAGGACACCAGTCGCGGCGAAGCCGCTGCTTTCCTGCGGTCGTTCCCGGTGAGCTATCCGAGCTACTACGACCAGAGCGGGGAGCTCGGCGAGCGGATCACCGACTCCTCCGCGACGCCCGCGACGGTGTTCATCGCGCGCAACGGGCACAGGTTCATATGGCAGGGCCAATTCCCGAGCGTGGGGAAGTTGCGCGAGGACGTCGAACGGTACGCGCTGCAAGCGTGACCGGAGGGCGAATGCCGGGACGAGCCGTGCCGTCGCGCCGATACTTCGTACCGTGTGCGCCACATGCATGAGATCAGAGTCGACCCGCTGAGCGGACACAAGACGATCGTCGCGGGCGAACGGTCGCTGCGACCCGGCGGGGAGCCTCGCTGTCCGGCGGCCCAGCCGATCGACGTCGAGAAAGACCCGTTTGCCGAGGGCCACGAGGACCGCACCCCGCCGGAGCTGTATGCAGTGCGCCCCGGTTTGGGGGGGATGGGCGTGCCAAACGGGGGTGCGAGCGCCGGTGACTCCGGCGGGGGCGAGGCGAATGCACCCGGGTGGACGGTGCGGGTCGTGCCGAACCTGTATCCGGCGCTCGTGCTCGACGGCCCTGAGCCACCGAGCGACGCGCAGCCCGATCTGTTCCATGCGATGCCGGCCCGCGGCGCGCACGAGGTGATCGTCAACGCGCCCGAGCCTGTCGCCTCGCTTGCCGAGCTTCCCCTCGAGCGCGTGGCGGGCGCGCTGGAGGTGTGGCGCGCGCGGATGCGCGCGCACGCGGACAGCGCATACGTGCAGCTGATCGTCAACGAGCGGCGCGAGGCGGGCGCGTCGCTGGAGCACACCCACGCCCAGCTCTACGCGCTCGACTTCGTGCCCGGCGAGGTTGCGCGCGAGCGCGAGCGCTACGGGGCATATGCGACCCGCACGATGGGCAGGAGCCTGCTTGAGGATCTCATCGCCGAGGAGGTCCGCCGCGGCGAGCGCATCGTGGCGATCGACGAGCAGGCGGTGCTGCTCGCACCATACGGCTCGCGCGTGCCGTTCCAGCTGATGCTCGCCCCGCGCGTGCCGCGCATGCGCTTCGAGGATGACGGCGCGCTCGGGGCAGAGTTGCTGCACGACGGCCTGTGCCGCCTCGCGCGCCACTTCGGCTCCAGCCCGCCGTTGAACATGTGGGTGAGGACCGCGCCCCGGGGAGCGGAGCACTTCTGCTGGCGGATCGACGTCGCGCCACGGCTGACCTATCTCGCGGGCCTCGAGCTCTCCACGGGGGTGAACCTCAACATCGTCGCGCCCGAGCACGCGGCGGCGGTGTTGCGCGAGGCGTAGGGGGGACGGCAGCCGGCGTCACGCCGCCGGTGGCTTGCTCGGCACGCTCTGTCCCGGTGGGCGCCGCTCGACGGATAAGTGGGCATGCCCCCATTTGTTCTTTCGCCACAGTGCGGGTAAAATGTGCTCATGGCGACAGCCATAGGCACAGACCTCCCGCTCCACCGGCTCGACGTGGGCACCTACCACCGGTTGGCTGAGGCAGGCGCGCTCGAGGGCATGGACGTCGAGCTGCTCGACGGGCTGCTCATTGACAAGGACAGCGCCCGCGAGGACCCAATCCACCGGATCGACATCGGCTCCTATCACCGCATGGTCGCCTCCGGGGCGCTCGATAGCAAGCGCATCGAGCTGCTGGAAGGGCTGCTGGTCAAGATGAGCCCGAAGTCGCCCGCCCACATCGTCGTCGTCGGCCGCTTGATGCGACATTTCGTGGCGGCATCTGGCCTGTGGGTGCAGGGTCAGGACCCGATCGAAGCCGCCTGGGATTGCGAGCCGGAACCCGACCTGGCCCTCAGCGAGCACGAGCCTCTGCGCGGGAGATTGCTGCGCTGCCCACCGCTCGTGATCGAGGTCGCCGTCACCACGCACTGGCTTGACCGCGGCAAGAAGGCCGACCTCTACGCCGCCGCCGACATTCCCAACTACTGGCTCGTAGACGTGCCCGGCAAAGCCATCGAGGTGCGCACGCAGCCTGGGCGGCACGGCTACGAACGGTGCGAGACCTACAACGAGGGAAGCGTCGTGCCTTCGCCGCTCGACGGCATAGCCGACCTCGACATCGCGGCCCTGCTCGCGAACGTCGAGGGCTGAGTCGGCGTAGCTCGATTGCCCCGCCCGCCGCCCTGGATGCGCAGGCCTCCTTGTGAGCGCCGCCAGGGAGAGGGGATGACGGCGCTCGCAAGGAGGCCTGCGTAGCGAGTGGCGCAAGGCGTGGATCACGCGTGGCTGGGCGGCGCCGATCCTCAGCGGTGCTGTCGCGGCCCGGCTCAGCGCATGAGCAGCGTCACCGAGGTCGATAGGTGACTGCCATGCGTGGGCTCGAACAGCAGGTGCACGCGGACCTTCAGCTTGCGGCCGGGGTGGCGGGCGAGAAACAGCTGCTCCTGCTTTGAGAGGCTGAGATCGAGCGTGGCCTCTCCTGCCTTCTTGAGCGTCTTCGTGCCTCCGACCAGGCCGTCGCCCGTGACGATCAGCTTGCCGGCCGACGGCACGCTCGCGACGACCGTCGCCTTGGCTCCTTTGACGCCGTGGCGTACGACGGTGACCGTCGGTTTGCAGCCCGTCACGGCGACCTTCGTTTCCTGTTTTATGACCGCGCCGTTCTGGCCTTTGATCTCGGTGGGCATGTGCAGCGTGCCGGTACAGAAGTTTCCGTTGCCGGCGAGTACCGAGTCGGGACCGGTCGGCAAGACCAGATCGAAGCGCGTGACGGGCACGTCCGGCACCGAGTGGAACGTCGAGCTCGTGATGCCGGCGCTGTTGATGAATGTTTCGCCCGCCAGCTCCAGGGTCACATTGTCGCCCTGCAGGACGATGACCAGTTCGGGGAACTTGGCCCCGCCGTGGCTGACGAAGTAGGCCGGCCCCGACAGCACCACCGGCAGCACCGGCGTGGTGGCCGTGGCCGTGCCGACTTTTGAGCCGGTCGGACAGCCGGCCGGGTTGGCGGCGAACTGCGCTTCGGTGCACGCGAGTTTGAGCGTCGAGAGCCTGGAGGGCAGCTTCTTGGGCACGTCAACCTTGATCGACCCGATGTTCGCTTCGCCCGGGCCGGACCTGACGACCACGTGCAGGTAGGCCCCATCGTTCCTGGTGTGGGTGGCCTGCGTGGACGTCGAGAACGAGGGTTTGAAGGGGAGATTCGCGCAGTCCGCGGCCTGGTAGCGACTGGAGACATTCTCGCTCGCGCCTTCATTCGAGCCGATCGCACCCGCGACCGACATCGCGTCGCAGTTGGTCGGGTTGAAGATGAACCCGGGCTTGTCCACCACCACTTCGACGTCGCGCACGTCGAGCGGAATGCCCTGCAGGCGCGTGGGCATCGGGTCACTCACGACCGTGACCTGCGCGGTGTGGGGATCGACCTCGACCTTGGCCCGCACGACAATCGGATGGCCGTTTTCATCGAGGTTGAACGGACCGGCTTCGGCCGGCACGATGACCGACAGGCCAAACGGCGCGCCCTTGTAGGGACCCGTCAGATAGACCGGGTCTTCGCCCCTACCCGCTTCGGGTAGCACGATCGGCTCGTTGCCGACGCCCGCGCTGACGCGCACGTGCCCGATCCTGCTCACCGCGGGGCAGTCGCCCGCGTTGGCCTGCGCCTCAGGACAGAGCGTCACAGCCGACACCATCCCCGAGATGCCCGGCGGCATCTCGAGCGCGATGGTGCTCAGCGTCTGTTCGCCGTCTTTGCGTGTGACGTTCATCACGAACGGTGTGAAGGCGCCGGCGGCGTCGTTCGTCGTGCCGGCAGTGAACGACGGGGAGAACGGCGGCGCCTCGCACACGGAGCCACCCGGCCCGCTCGTGATCGAGAACGGTGCGATGAAGGGTTCCGCGTCGGGCGCGCCTTCTTCGCCGGGCGCGCCCTGGTGGGAGAACGGTTCCAGCACGCTGCTCGCCTGGTAGGAGCCGCACGTCCGCGGTGTCGCCAGCGGAGCGCGTTCCCCGCCGAAGAAGTCGAGCTTCAGGTCTTCGAACGGCAGCTGTGGGTTTTCGTCGAAGGTCGTGGTCAGCTGCCCTGTGATCGGGTCCAGTTCGACGTGCCCGGCGAGCTTGACCACCACGCCCCTTTCCGCGTCTTCCACTGCTATGTAGAGCGCGAGCAGCGATTTGAACGGGTTCGCGTTCTGCTCCGCTACGTATACGCCGCCGGTCAGTTCTTCTTCCAGCAGCGGCGTCTTGATCGTGACCTTGCCGACCTTCGACGCGTCCGGACAGTTCGCCGGTTCGCCGTTTTCCAGGTCGATGCCGGAGACGCCCGGATGCCCTTCTTTGCCGGTCAGCAGCGGGCAGCCGGCCATTCCGTTCGCCGAGGAGGGGTTGACCGTTACGCCTTCGGGCAGCGTCACCTTCGCGTCCTTCAGGTCGGCCTCCGCCAGCCCGGTCGGGCTTTCGTTCTGCGGCACTTTCAATTCGACGTGCAGGCCGGTGGACGAATCGGAGGCCGACGAAGTCGGCTGGATCGTCATCGACGGTTTGAAGTCGAGCTTGCCGCAACCGGTGATCGGTGGCATTTTCGCCGAGGCGGGGACGACCACCGGAGGGTTGTCTTCCTGCCATGGTTCGACAGTCATGCGAGCTTCGCGTTCGCCCGCGCATGCAGTCGGGTTGGTCAGGAATGGGATC
The DNA here is from genome assembly GCA_963715535.1 of uncultured Solirubrobacterales bacterium. Classification (GTDB taxonomy): domain Bacteria; phylum Actinomycetota; class Thermoleophilia; order Solirubrobacterales; family Solirubrobacteraceae; genus Palsa-744. Next base: position 1,898,300 of record OY970251.1, read on the forward strand.
AACGGACCGCGTTCGGAGCAGGGATTCAGCTGTGCGGTCGCCGGCGGCACCGGAGGGCAATACCGTTCGCCGTCGTGACCTTCCATCGCCGGGACCCCCCACAGCGTGACTTCGGCCGCGACCAACCCTTCCTCGGTGGAAATGTTGAGGACTTCCGCTGTCACGCCGTAGTCGCCGCCGGTGCGCACCCGCGCGTCGATATGCACCTCGGCAAGGTTGGCCACGTTGGCACCGAACTGGGCCGCCACACCCTTAGGCGGCACCAGGTTGTATATCGGCGCTGTGTGAGGGCCAGCTGGCCGCCCATTGGCGGCAACTTCGCTCGGGTTAGCCGTGTCAACCTTGACGATGCCCACCTGGGCAGCACCACTGCAGTCGTTACGCAGCACATTGTACGCTTCGCACTTGGGCACCGCCTCGGGATTGCCGATCAGGCCCCGCGGCAGTTCGGTGATGACGTCCTTCGCATTCGCGTCGGGCGCCAGCGGATCAGTGGTGCCGTTTGTGAATCTATGTGTCGAGGTGTTCAGCGTGAACTTGTCGGTCAGTTCGTACGGATGAGTGCCGGCCTGCGTGACCTGTTCGTTGGCCTGGCCGAGTGCTTCGAAAGCGAACGAGTTGGCAGCAACCCCGAAGGTCGCGAATTCCCCGCCCGGACCGGTCGCGGTGCCGAACTTTTCGTTGGTGGTCAGAAAGCGATAGTGGTAGGAGGTGTTGGCCTGCAGTCCTTCGATCTCTGCGGTTTCCACGTTGTATTCGCCGGGCGCATTGCCTATCGGCGTCGTACACTGCACTGACTGGGCGTGGGCATAGCCGGAAGTTTCGTATTCAGCCTCTGCAACGTATTGCGCTTCGCAAGTCGACGCGCCTGCTGCCAGGACGGTGAGACGCGCCCGCAGCGTCGTCGTCGTCACGACCGCTTCGGCTGACTCGCTGTCAACCTCAGGCGGGCCGAATACCTGGTCCGTTCCGACCTTCGTGTATTCGCCGCCGGCGTTGGGAATCGAGATCCGGTAGTGGGTGTCGCCACTCAGACCCGAGAGTTTCGCGCTAACAGAAGTGTCTGTGGTGTATGGCCCGCCCGGCGAGCACGGGACACTGCTGCCGTACGCCGTGGTCGAGCCGTACTGGAACTCGCACGAGGCGACGGAAACGCCGGGTTCGACTTCGATCGCCCCATTCAGCTTGGCCTGCCCGCTTTCCAAGTTACTCGGGGCGTCCGTCGTCACAGCCCAGTCAGTGAAACGTTGGATGACGTTTCCACCACCATCGGCGACGTATACGATTTCGCGTGTCCTGTCGACGGCGATCCCGTTCGGCGAGCCAAAGGACGACTCGCTCAGCAGTCCTTTCCCAAATTCCGCGAGCTTCGTGCCAGAAGAGCTGAACTCGATCACGTTTGGTTCGAAGCCGCTTCCTCCGATCGAGGCGAACACGTCGCCGGACCCGTCCAACGCGACGGCCTGCACCCCTTTGCTGACGATTTCCTTCAGGAGCATGCCATTCGGTTCGAACTCCTCAATCTTGCCGACGCCAGTGTCGGCTACCCACACGTTCCCCGTAGGTCCGATTGCGACGCCCTCCGGTTCTGAAAGGCCGTTGATTTCTTCGACAACCCCTCCGGTCGGCTTCCCACCTTCGTCGTTACGAATCTCGACCTTATTGACACTCACATCCGGGATGTACACATTGCCGTGCGCGTCGGCGGCTATCGTGATTTCCGCAAATCCTCCGGGATAGTCTGCGTCGGGAATTTCGAACTCATGTTCCTGCTGCCCCGTTTCCGGATTGAACACGAAGATCGTCGGCGGACTCATCCCAACGCTATATACGTCGTGCCCAGCAGCGTTCACAGCGACCCCGGAGAAGAAAGACCCGCTTTTTCCGCCGAATGGCGACGGCGCCACAAGTTCGTTCGCGACGTTGAACTTGTCGTTGTACGTTCTTTCGCTCCCAACGTAGACGCTGCCCGCTTCGTCCACCGCCACACCAATTGGAGTTTCGAGCTCGCCAGCGCCGAAGCTCCTATGGATTCCCCAACTCGCGAGCGCAGGCGCCGCCGAGACCGTCACTACCAGGCACACGAGCGCACCTGTGACTACCACGGTGGCCCATCGTCGCATCCAGCCGACGTCGCTCGCCCCGTAGGCACCCAACCTGCTCCTCGTCGGCTTGTGCACCGTTCCCCCTTCCCGCCTGGGCCTAATGACCATTCCCGTCGCTGTGCGCATCACCGTCGACCTCCCCTGTGATCACGACGAGTCTGCCGGTGACCGTGACGGCGCCCGTTTCTCAATGCGCGACGGTGCTTCGCATTGCGTCTCTGCTTTGTCTTCTTCGCTTTGAGCTTCTTCTTTTTCTTTGCCTTGGGCTTAGAGGGCGTTTTCGGCTGCACGATGTTGCCGGTCCCCGCGAATGTCGCACTGCTCGGCACCGAGAGCACGGCCGGCGCTGCGGCCCCGGCGCTGCATCCTTCGCTTTCGCACGGCTCACGAGAGGGAGAGGGTTCCGGAAAGCCTCCTTCGGTGCGTGCGTCGTAGATGTCGTACGCGGTGTCGGTGTCACGTGGCAGCAGTTTCTGCGCGGTCGCGAAGAACACGTCACTGCCGCTGGCGCTGGCGCCCAGGAAGTAGGAAGGCGCGGTACTCACGCCGCTCGAGATCAAATGCAGTGCGCCATCTTCGTACTCGTACACATTTCGCACACCGCTGGTGTCCTGGTCGGGCAACAGCTCTTCGGAGGTTTCGAAGAACACCTGACCTGCTTCGGATACGTTGCGCTGCGGATAGGCGTTCTGCACAAATCCAACGTTGCGGTTGACTGGTGTCGGCCAGTCGATTGCCGCGCCCCCGGCGGATGGCGCAACGTTGGGGTTCGGGTTGCAGGAGGCGCAGGCGAGCCGGTGGCCCTCGGCTTCGTAGAGATAGACCTCCTCGGCCGCTTCGCTTGTGGTCGGGTCGGCGTTGACATAAGCGGTCAGCTGGTTCACCGAGTCGAAGGCCAGGTAGAGCCCGTTGCCGGAAACCCGCGCAGTCAGACCTGTTGTTCGCGGGTTGTTTGGTTCTGTCCCGCAGCCGGTGTTCGCGGTCCAGTCGCACAGGTCCTCTTTGCTGAGCGTCGCGACGAAGGTGATCGTGCCTTCGTGGCTCAGGTAGAGGTTCGGTTCGGCACTCGTCCCCTCGCCGGCGACGAGCTGGCCCCCGGCGACGAAGTACACGTAGGAGCCGTCTTCGTTGACACCGCTCATCCCGACCACTTCAGCTTTTGTGTCTGGCGTCAGATCGATGAGCGTACCCGGCATGCTATCTACGCTTGGGAGCTCGTATTCATAGAGGTTGGCGCCGCTGCCTTTGACCGTGGTCGAGGTCAACCCCGCAGACGCTTGGTCGGTGAAGAAGACCTTCGTGCCTTCAGCGTTCGCACCGAGCCATTTGCCGCCACCACCGGCGCCTGTACCGCCTTGCGGCAAGTCGAGCTGGATGGTGCATGCCTTTGCCGGTTCGATGCATTCGTCTTTCCCGCCGAGCGCGGTCTGAGGAGCGCCGCCGTTCTCGCGAGCGTAGAGGCTGCCTTGCGCCTCGAAGAAGATCCGGGAGCCGTCCGCGGAGACGGCGTGACGGTAGTCGGCGATGTTTATAGGGTTGCTCAATATCCCAGGCTGTTCGGGTTCTACGCCATTTCTCGTAGACCCTGCCAGCATGCCTTCCGCCGGCTGCCCGTCGGGTAGGATGCTCACCAGTCGCACGGCAGGCTGCTGCCCTTCGCTCCACACGTACAGATCGTCGTGTCCTTCCCAGCACGCGCGGCCCTTCGGTACTTCTTTGCAGGCGACTTCTACTTCAGGGGAGAGCATTTCCGCTTCTTCGGTCAACGGCAGTTCGTCTTCGAAGGCAACCCGTTCGAGGTCAGCTGAGCCGGCGACGAAGTTCGGCGGAAAGTACGGCTGTTCTCCTTTGGAACCTTCCCTCGGCCTGGGGTCCGGCGCAGTGGCCGGCGTCACATTGACGAGCTGGTAGAACCCGGATTCGTTGTCGCGTAGGAAGAGATTCTGGAAGCCCGCCGGTTCTTTGATCTCCGCGCCGTTCGCTTCCATCAATGCCGGTTCGGCGTGGACGCACCCCGTGTTTTCATGCGCAAACGCTTCTTCGCTTGACGAGCGCCCTATCTTGCCGTATTCCTGATGGCCGTCATCGGCCAATACGCCTCTCGTCAAATTGCGAGCCCAGCCGACGATGCTTGGCAATTCAGCGCAGGCGAGCCCCGTCACCGGGGACTGTGGAGGGACGACGGCTTCGGTGCTCCAGCCTTCCGCGCTGCGCGAGGAGAGGTACTCCAAGCCCGTCGATACCTGCGCAGCAAGCCCAGGGTATTCCGTGGTCCACGCCATCCGATTGCCATCGAGTGCCGGGAACGCGCCGGTCGTCGGTGTGAACATTTCGTTTTCAGGCGATGCCCGGAAGATTCCTGGCTGCGGTTCGGCGGAGTCCTTGGCGGCCGGGGTGACCTGCTCATAACCGCGACAGTTGGGCAGGTAGGTGGAGGACTGTTCGGCGCGGCGGGCTTCGTTCGCGCAGCCACCTTCAGCGGCCGACACCACCGAAAGCGTCGGGCAGCCGCCCCCAAAGAACAGCGCAATCGTCCCTAGGGTTACCGCCACGCCCCGCAAGTTCGCGGTCATTTTAGGATGCCTCATGGCCTCTCCCTTTCTTCCCTCTCATGTACCTCATCCATATAACTGCCCGTTTGGTCCGCAGCTGGGCGGACCCAGCTCGTGGGGCCGACGCACTGACGCCGACCCCACGGGCACTCGCTACTGGCAGCTATTCGCAGCTAAGCTGACGTCATTCAATTTGTTCGATTTCTTTGTTAAATGTTACTTCTTCTGTAGTGGTCTGTGAGTCTTTTTCCCTCAATTTAATGAAGCCAACTTTGGCTTCGGCTTCAAGGAAGTTTTCGACGATTACTCCGGTGTCACGTTCCATCTTTACGAACTTCTGTTCACCCGCCGCGCCGCCAGCCTTCTTTTCACAAGCAATCGAGGTTTTCAGACCCAATGTCGGTTTGGTGTTTTCGCAGATCACCGACTTGAGGACTTCGATTTTTACGCCTCCCTGGCATTCAAAATTGGCCAGCGCGCCACCGGCTGCCTTTGCCGAGACATCTAGGAGACGCACTTTTTTATTACCAACCTCGGTGCCCGGTTCGATCTTCAGGGCGTTAGTTTTGATTTCTTCTTTACCCGCGACGTTCGTGCACGCCCCGTTGCCGAGTGCCGCTCCCGCGAGCGTGCATTTGCCTAAGTATGTGATTTTCACTTCGGCTTCGAGGGGCCCCTTTACTTCACCTGTGCTTTCGCTATTTTCGCAGGTGACGGTGGCTTTCCCAGCGGTTTCGAAAGTCGCTTTGCCACCTTTGCCTGTGAATGTGATCCCGGCGGGGTTGGCACCCGCAGCCGCCTTAAATTCACTCGCAAACGCCGCCGAGCTGGCCACGGCCGCCAAAGCCACCACCACAACCAGTGCCAGCCCGAGCGTCCTTGTTAGATGCTTGACAGACATAACTACTTCCTTCCTTTCGATCGTTGATCTATATCCGCCCCGCGAGCGTTCCTTCCTTGCAGGTGCTCGAGGACCGGTCCTTCCGATGGGTGATGCCTGACGGCGTCGCGCGGGAATCGTCCCGCGTTGGTGCGTGAGACCGCATCCACGGGACGACTCGTCCCGCCGGATTCCGCGCATCGTCGCGCGGGCCCCGTGGCAGGTGCGCAACTTGCGTGCCTGCCGTGGTCTGCCTGCCCCAACGGCGCTCGACCGAGCGACCGTCAACGTACGCCTTCGACCCCATTTCCCATCATGGCGAGCATGCTTCCCCACTCCAAGCCACCTTACAAGCCACGCTTAGAGGGTTCTAGGTTTAGAGTAGTTGTCGTCCCGTGCGAGCAGGTCGTAAGCACTCTCACAACCGCCATGCGCGCGCCCACGAGGACCGGTAACCGGTGCCACGCCGGGTCGGTATACATCCGCACCATGACAGCACCGGCTGCCAGGGCGCCCATCCAGATCACGTACGCAAACGCCCCAGCCGCCGGCTCAGTGTCTGCGCTCGATGCACAGGCACGACCTCACTCCGACGGGATCGGCGCACAGGTGTCCGGGCAAACATGGGCCCAAACAACTGGCGAATCGCGCCGGGGCGAAGGTCCTACCCTGATGGCGAAGAACCCAAACTGTTCCAAATTTCCAACATGGGGGATGTTCGATCGCGCCGGCCGTCGAGCCTGGGCCCGAGGGTGCGCCCAGAGCCACGTCTCCGACGACTCGCCTCACCTGGCCGTGGGGACCAGTCAGGTGAGTACATCGTGTAAACTGCGGTTTGCTCCTTGCCGACCCTCACAGGTCGGTTATGGATCGTTGTCGCCGGTGCCGGGGGGTCCATCCTAAAGCAGTACGCAGGCGCCCCGGCGCCGGTTTTACCTCTTCACGAGAGGCGGATCTGCCACGGCGTGACCTGAAATCCAGCGCGAGAGAATTCTAGTTCGTGAATATTCTAGTTTGTGAATACCCGACGAGTTCCAACTTGTACATCGACGGTTGTTTGCGCTAGTCTGCTTTGGTTGTGGGAGTGGGGACTGTCACGGAAAAGAGCACCGCGGCGATGCGCTCGCCGGTGAGTTGGGCGCTCTTGGGGCTTGTGATCCAGCGTCCGAGCTACGGGTATGAGCTGGTGCAGCGCTTCGAGCGCACCTACGCGGACGCGCTCGAGCTGTCGAGCCCCTCGCAGATCTATACGGCGCTCGACACTCTGGCGCGCAAGGCGCTGATCGAACAGTTCGCCGAGAAGCTTCCCGCGGATAACTCGCGCTCGGGCGTGGAGCGCCAGCCCAAGCCGCACTACCGAGCCACCGTCGCAGGCGGCCGCGCCTACCGCGAGTGGCTGCTCGCCCAGCAACACGACGAGCGCCGGCGCTCACGGCTGTTCGCGCGCCAGCTGGTGATGCTCGCGCCCAGCGACGCGCAGGCGGTCCTCGAGCGCCTGGAGCAGGCATGTCTGTCGCGGGCAAGAGATGCACGGGTAGCGGGCGCGGAGGACGGATCGCCCAAGGAGTTCGGCGGGCTGGTGCAGCGGCTCGTGTACGAGGAGGACCGCCTGGCGGTGGACGCGCGGCTCGCCTGGATCGGGTACGCGCGGCGTGAGCTGGGCGCGCTTGCCACGAGACCCGAGCGCGTGCGATGACGCTGCTCGAGCTCAACCGCGTGACCCGCCGCTACCGCCGGGGACCACACGAGCGCGTGGTGCTGTGCAACGTCTCGCTGCAGGTCAACGCGGGCGAGTTGGTGGCGATCTGGGGTTTGCGACGATGCGGGCGCTCCACACTGCTGCGAGTCGCCGCCGGAATCGAGCCGCCGGACAGCGGGATGGTCTGCTTCGCCGGACAGGATCTCGCCGGCAGCGCCGGCAAGGCTTTGGGGGGCGGGATCGGGTACTGTCGGCACGGCTCGCGCGAGGGACGAGGTGCAAGCGTGCTCGACGAACTGCTGCTCGGAGCGCTTGCGTGCGGTATCCCCCGGAGGAAAGCGCGCATGCGAGCGTTCGCGGCATTGGAGCGAGTATCCGCCCAGGACTGCGCCCCGCACGGCCCGCACGAGCTCGACGGTGCCGAGGCATTGCGCGTAGCTGTGGCGCGCGCGCTCATCCTGCAACCCGCGCTGCTGGTGATAGACGACCCGGTCAGGGGGGTTGACCTGCTCGAGCGCGACGCGATCCTGCTGCTGCTGCGCTCGCTCGCCGACGAGGGCATCGCGGTCCTCATAAGCGCGACCGAGGCGACCGCGCTGGCCGGCGCCGACCGCGCGCTGTCGCTGGCCGGTGGCAAGCTGCGCGGCAGCGTGGCGCCCGAGCTGGCAACCGTAGTGCCCCTGCGCCGCCGCGCAAGCGCGTGATCGAGCACGCCCTACAGTAGGCACCGTGGCGATGCTCGAGCTCGAGCGGGTGGTCAAGCGCTACCGCAGAGGCGGAGAGTTGGTACGTGCCGTGGACGGGGTGAGTCTCGCGCTACAGCCGGGAGAGCTGCTGGCCCTGCACGGCCCGAGCGGGTCGGGCAAGACAACGCTGTTGCTGCTGATCGCAAGGCTGCTCTCACCGGAGGAGGGCACGATCAGCTTCGACGGGCGCGCGCTGTCTTCGCTGTCCGAGCGTGAGGCATGCGAATACCTGCACCGCGACGTCGGCTTCGTGCACCAGTATCCGCGACTGATGGGGCGTGTCTCGGCGCTCGAGAACGCCTCGATCAAGCTCATGCTCGGCGGTATGGGAACGCGCGCGGCGCGCAGGCGTGCGCTGCCATGGCTACAGCGCGTCGGACTCGCCGAGCTGGCCGAGCAGACCCCCGAGCAACTATCCGGCGGCGAGCGCCAGCGCGTGGCGATTGCGCGTGCGCTCGCGGGCGAGCCGCGCCTGATCCTCGCGGACGAGCCCACGGGCAACCTCGACAGCCTACGCAGCCTCGAGATCGTCGAGCTGTTGCGTGAGATCGCCCACGAGCGCGGCGCGAGCGTGCTGCTCACCACTCACGACCTGGAGGCAGCAAGCAACGCCGACCGCCACCTCACGTTGCGCGACGGGCGGCTCTCCCAACTCGACGGGCGGGCGGAGCTGAGCGTTGCCGCCGGCTAGGGGCAGGCAGGCGTTGAGAGGAGCCTCATCGCCTGCGCACACCACACGGGCACGGCCGCTGATGCGCCTCGGCGCGCTCGTGTACCTCTACCGCCGCCGGCTGCGCGTGCACGGGGTGCAGGAGCTGCTGGCCGGGCTCGGCGTGGCCAGCAGCGTGGCGCTCGTGTTCGCAACGCTCGTGGCGAGCGCAAGCGTCGCGGGCTCCTCAGCCCAGCTGGTGCGCACGGTCGTGGGCTCGGCGACGCTACAGCTGCGCGCGCACGGCCCCAACGGCTTCTCTGAGACGCTTCTCAAGCGCGTGGAAGGGCTCGCGGGCGTCAAGCAGGCGGCGCCGTTGCTCGAGCAGACCGCCACGCTACAAGCGCAAGGCGGACGACGCCTCACGGTCAACCTGGCCGGCGCCGACACCGCGCTGACGGTGCTCGACGGCCTCGCGCATACGCTGCCGAGGGCGACGCTGGCACCCGGTGCAATCGCCCTCAGCACGACGAGCGCCCGCACAGTAGGGCTGAGCATGCGCACGCGCCGGGCCGGATCGGTGACGCTGCTGTTGCGCGGAGAGGCGCTGCGCCTGCACGTCTCCGACGTACTCGGTCCCGCGGCGCTCAGCGCCCTCAGCCAGGCCGACATTGCGGTGATGCCACTGAGCGAGCTACAGCGGCTGGCCGGCCTTCGGGGGCGCATCACGCGCATCCTCGTGCAGGCACAACCGGGCCGGGAAGCAGCCGTACGGCGCGAGCTGAGCGCGCTGGCCGGGGGCCGCGTCGAAGTCGCCGCGGCCGACCAGGACGTTGGCCTGCTGGGCCAGGCGCTGCGCCCGTCAGACCAGGCGAGCGCGCTGTTCGCCGCGATCAGCGTGCTGCTCGGGGTCCTCCTCGCCGCCAGCGCGCTGCTGCTGACTGTGCCCGAGCGCCGCCGCGCGATCGCCGACCTGCGTCTGATCGGCACCAGGCGCGGGGCGATCGTGCAAATGCTGCTCTTCCAAGCGCTGTGCCTGGGACTCGCCGCCTCGCTCGTGGGGCTGGCCGGCGGCTACGCGCTCGCGGGGGGGGTGCTTCACCAATCCAGTGGCTATCTCGACGAGGCGTTCACCTTGGGGACAAGCACGCTCGTGACGGCGCGACCGCTGCTGCTGGCGCTGGGCGTGGGGGTGCTCGCCCCCTGCCTGGCCTCGGCAGTACCGATGCTGGACCTGCGCCGCGGCCGCGCCGTTGACGCGGTCTACCACGAGGATGGGGGAGCGGACGCAATGCGCCCGGCCCGCACCCAGCGCATGCTGGCGCTCGCGGCGGCGCTGCCGCTGGCGGGCGCGACCGCGCTGTTCGCGACCGCGACCGCGCGTGCGCTGCTCGCCTGCGAGCTGCTGGCGCTGACGACCGTGCTGATGGTGCCGTTGACCTTCGCGGCCGTACTGCACGGCGCTCATGCTCTGAGCGAGCGCCACCAGCGCCTGACAGTGCTGCCCGTGGCGCTCTCCTCGCTGCGCTCCACGAAGCTGCGCTCGCTCGCGCTCGCGGGCACCGGCGCGCTCGCGCTGTTCGGCGCGATCGCCCTCGGCGGCGCGCGCGCGGACCTGCTGCGTGGAGTGCAGCGCTTCGCCCACAGCTACGCCGCCGAGGCGAACATCTGGGTCGGCACGCCGAGCGATAACCAGGCGGTCGTGGACTTCCGCGCGAACGGCCTCGCGGAGCGCCTCGACCACATCGACGGAGTCGCGGACGTGAGCGCATACCAGGGTGGCTTCGTGCAGCTCGACGGCAGGCGCGTGTGGATACTGGCACGCCCTAGCACCGCAGTGCCGGGGCTGCTCGCCGGGCAGGTGATGAGTGGCAGTCCAGCCGGGGTCGCCCAAAGACTGGGCGAAGGTGGCTGGATCGCCGTCTCCCAGCAGATCGCCCAGGAGCGGCACGTGGGCGCCGGGGGCACGCTCACACTGCCCACCCCGCGCGGCCCGGTCTCGATGAGGATCGCCGCGACGACGACCAACCTCGCGTGGAGCCCCGGCGCGATCCTGATGAGCAGCGCAGACTACACACGCCTGTGGGCCACACACACGCCCACCGCGCTCGCCGTGACGCTCGCACCCGATGCAAACGCGACGCGCGTGCTCGCGCGCGTCAGACTGGCGCTCGGCCCCACGAGTGCGCTTCAAGCGATCACCGCCCGCGAACGAGACGCGAGCATCGACGTGCTCATCGGCGAAGGGCTGAGCCGGCTCGGAGAGATATCGACGCTGCTGTTGCTCGCCGCCACGATCGCCCTGGCGGCCGCCCTGACCTCGGCCATCTGGGAGCGGCGCGTGTCGCTGGCCACGCTGCGTCTCTCCGGCGTGAGGCCGCGGCGCGTGCGACTGATCCTGCTGGTCGAATCGGCGCTGATGCTCGGCGCCGGTTGCCTCACAGGCGTGCTCGCCGGCGTCTATGGCCAGCTCGTGATCGACAGCTATCTGCGACATGTCACCGGCTTCCCGGTGGCGGGTATCGGCGCGAGCCCTCGACCCCTTGAGATACTCGCGCTCGTGAGCGTGGTCGTGCTTGCACTCGTGGCCGTGCCCGCGTGGCTCGCGTCGCTTGTATCCCCGACCCTTGCGCTCAATGAGTAGAGCGGCGGCGATCCTCGTGGCGCTGTTCGCGGCACACGCCGCGCACGCGCTGAAAGCCAGCGACACGGCACACCTGCACTACCTCTCGGCCTCCGGCGCGCTGCTGTACGAGGAAGGCCAAGCGACGGGCACGCTGCCTGGCAGGATGCGCGCGCATGTGAACGTCGGCGCAGCGTTCACGGGCAACTTCACGATCTACACGAACGGGGGCTCGATCACGGGGCACGGCACCGCTACCCCGCACGGCTCGGGCGCCTACGAAAGCTTCGCCGGCTGGCTCGTGGTGAGCGGCGGCAGCGGTCGCTACGTGCACGCGCGCGGGCGCGCCGGGTTGTATGGGACGTTCGACCGCGGCAACTATGCCTTCATCGTGCAAACCACCGGCACACTTCGGTACTGAGGTGTCACGCGTGACGCGGGCGATCCTACTCGCGTTGGCACTGCTCGGCGTCTGCATGCCGGGCGCGGCGTGCGCCGCACCCTCCGCAACGCTCAACGCCGCGTTCGTCCCCGAGCATCTGGGCGGGCGAGCGACACTGGATTTCGGCTTCTCCTTCTCCGCCTCGCCCGGCCAGGTGCCGCCACCGCTCACCCAGATCGAGGTGCGCTATCCAAGCAATCTCGGGATCGCGCTGAGCGGCCTCGGACTGGTCACCTGCACGGCGCAAACAGTGGAAGCCTCAGGACCCGCCGGCTGCCCGGCCGATGCGGTAATGGGCCACGGCACCGCGTTCACGGGCATCGTGCTCGGCGCCACGATCGTCAGCGAGAACGCCCCGATCACGGTGCTGCGCACTCCCGACCAGGAAGGCCATCTCGCGGTTCTCTTCTCAGCGGAAGGCACCAGCCCGGTGGACACTCGCATCGTGTTCCCCGGCCTGCTATTGCCGGCCTCATCGCCTTTTGGCGGCCTCGTGAGCATCGGCGTGCCGCTTGTGCCCACGCTGCCCGGCGCCCCCTACATCTCGGTCATACACCTGCGCGCCACGCTGGGCCCGATTGGGGTTACCTACTACGAACAAGTCGCCGGCGAAACGCTCGCCTACCAGCCCAAGGGAATCCTGCTGCCAAACCGCTGCCCACGCAGCGGCTTCCCATTCTCCGCTCAGTTCAGCTTCCTCGACGGCAGCCACACCAGCACCCAGACCACGGTGCGCTGCCCGCCGCACGAGCGGGCTCACGGCGGCAGACGCCATTGACCGCGGGAGCGATGCGGAGGCTCGTGAGGACGCCCGTCCAGATAGGCTGCGCCCGTGCCGCCGGTCGAACGTATCGTTCCCAGCTTTGCCGCCGAACCACCCCAAGAGGGTCTGCCCTACGGTCGCTGGGCCGAGCGCCTGGAGCAGGAGCTGCGCGCCGTGTGGGCGGAGCTGGACACCGAAGGGCAGGACCTCGGCGAGCCCGGAGAGATCGTGTGGTACCCGGACCGCAGCTGGCACGGGCGCCGCTACGTACCCGCGACGTCGATCACCTCAGCCGGCTACGAGCTGTTCGGGTACGTGCGGTTCGTGGTCAACGCCGACGAGAGCGAACCGATGGAACTATCGGCAAGCGGCGACTTCACCGAGGAGACCGCCGAGCGCAACCCCGACTGGAAGCTCGACGTGTGCGACGAGGTGATCGGCTCCTGGCGCGGGCTGGAAGGGTCGGTCGCCGCGATGACGCTCGTGTGGGGACGACCGCTGGTGGGGGGCGGGCGAGCGGTCACCGCCGAGCTCGGTCGCGCAACGGTCGACCAGTGCGAACTGATCGAGCAGCGCTTCACCCTGATCGCCCCGGACGACTACCGTCACGACCTGCTGGAGATCAAGCTTTGGGGTTGGAAAGCGCAGGAGCTTGCGTGCGAGTCGCTGTATGAGGGGGATGAGCCGCAGGGCTGACCGCCCGTCTCGCGCTGGCGTTCGCACGGGCGGTGGTGCTGAGCAGCCCGAGCAGCAGGATCGCCGCGCCACAGCCCACGACCATCCACCAGACCGTGTGGCTGGATTGCACGAAGCCCGGACCGACCGCGAACGCGCCGGCCGCGGCGATCGCCCCGGCAACCGCGACGCCCAACGTCTGGCCGACCTGCCGCGAGGTCGAGGCGACCGCAGCCGCCACGCCTGCCTGCGCCTCGGGCATACCGAGCACCGCTGTGTTGGTGATCGGCGGGTTGACCATCCCGAAACCGATGCCGAACAAGAAGTACGCCGGCAGCAGCGAGCCCGCCGGCGTGTGCAACCCGATGCCCGTCAGCAACAGCCCGCCGAGCATGATCCCAAGCCCTCCCGCCAACAGGGCCAAGCGCGGTCCGCGGCGACCCACGATGCGGCCCGACAGCGGCGCGAACACGAGCGTCATTGCCGCGATCGGCAACGTGTAGAGCCCCGCCCTGAAAGCTGACAGGTGGGGGATGCGAACCTCCTGCAGGTAGAGCGTGTTGATGAACAAGAACGCGCCAAGCGCCGCGAACGCGCAGACCGCGATCACGCTCGCACCGGAGAACGGGACACTGCGGAAGAAGCGCGGGTCGATCAGCGGCTCGCGGCGACGAAGCTCGTACGGCACGAGCACGCCCACCGCCACCACCGCGATCGCGAACAAGCCAACCGTCTGGGCCGACATCCAGCCCACCGAGGGCGCCTCGATGATCCCGTAGGTGAGCGATGCCAGCAGCACGATCACGAGCACCTGGCCGACCGGGTCCAAGCGTCGTGGATGGGGGGCGCGGGATTCGGGGACGTAGCGCATCGTGAGCACCAGCGCGATCAACCCGACGGGAATGTTGATCCAGAAGATCGCGCGCCAGTCCACGCCCTGCACAAGCGCTCCGCCCAGCACAGGCCCGAGCGCGAGACTGACGCCGATCGTGGCGCCCCACATGCCGATCGCCTGCGCGCGCTCACGTGCGTCGGTGAACACGTTGCGGATGATCGACATCGCGACCGGGTTGAGCATCGAGCCGCCGACCGCCTGCACCATGCGAAAGGCGATCAGCCAGCCCAGGCCCGGCGCCGCGCTGCACAGCAGCGACCCGAGCGTGAACAGAGCAAGCCCTGTCTGGAACACGAGGCGCCGTCCGAGCCTGTCGCCCATCGAGCCGCCGAGCATCAGCAGGCTTGCGAGCACCAGCGTGTAGGCATCGACCGTCCATTGCAGCTGTGAAACGGACGCGTGCAGCTCCCGCCCGATCGAGGGCAGCGCGACGTTGACTATCGTGTTGTCCAGCCCCACGATCAGCAGGCTCATGCAGCAGATCGCGAGCACCAGCCGCCGACGACGACGGGGCAGCTCGGGGGGCGAGTTGGACGGCACGGCCGAGTTGGGCGACACGGAGGTGCGGTTCACACCGAGCAGTGTGCCGTTACTCAGGCGCGTGTGCGGCGCCAGGGCTCAGGAGGGCGCCGGTTGAGGCGAAGTCCCCGGCGGCAGCGTTGTCGGCGGAGAGGGATTGGGCGGCGGCGGGGTGTGCGCATAGGCGAGCACCCAACTCTGGATCCAGGACGAGAGCGCACCCACGCCGGCGAACACCGAGGGACGACGCGTAGAGCACTTCTCGTACACGTGGTCGGTAACACCGACCTCGACCGCTTCGCCAGACGGACCCGACACCAGCAGCGGGCCGCCGCTGTCGCCCTCACACGCCCCGGTGCCATAGCTGGGCGGGGAGATCGTGCAGATCTCGCTGCGCGCGTAGAAGGGCGGCGCGTTGCCCTTGCACCACTTGCCGCCCTGTACGGCGGTGTTGGCGGACTGCAGATGCTCGGTCAACGAGGTCTGTTCATAGGAGGTCCTGCCCCAGCCGGCGATCGTCGCCGACGTGCCGTCCGCAAGGTGCTTGGCAAAGGAAGCGCTTGCCAGCTTTACAGGGGGGGCGGTGGTGGGCGCGGAGAGGACCAGCAGCGCCGCGTCGCCGTCGTCCGTCTTGCGGTTGAAGCCCGGATACACGATCGTCCCAAGGACGGACGATACGGGCAGTTCGGGCAGCAGCGGTTCAACCGCCCCAATCACAACCCTGTAGCCAGACGCGCTGAACAGAGCACCCGTCTGCACGTTCTCCGCGCAATGCCCGGCCGTCAGAACCAAGCTCGGGGCGATCACCGTTCCCGTGCACTGGTAGGCAACCGTGCCTTGGAAGTCCACCACGTAGGCAAGCGAGGGGTATGCACCGGTTTGCGCGGGCGCGCCGCCGACGATCGCCGCGTGGGCTGAGGGCCCACCCGCGTGGACGGAGGATCCATGGCGCCCATGGGACGCGAATGCGATCGGAGCACAAACAGCGACGACGAAGACGAGCGCCAGGGAAAGCGCCGGCGCGAGCGGCAGCAAGAGCCTTCTCGGCGACTGTTGGGTGAATATCGATGGCATCGCGGGGGTGCCGGTCGGGGCCGCGCAGACTTTCATCGGCACGAATACTCGACGGTCTTAGCGCCACCTGAATCCACCAGAGGCCGAACAAGCCGACCGAACACGTATAGAAGAAACACCTGAGGACAGGATCGGCAGCAGCGGTCAAGCAACCCGGCGCGCCTGCCGAATAGTTAAGTATGAGGGATCGACGAACGCTGGGCGAGAAGGCCGTGGAACGAGATCACGTCGCGATGAACCTCGCTCCATTCGCCGCCGCTGCTGCGCTCGCCGCAATCGTGGCAGTCATCGCCTCGCCAGTCAACTGGGGTGACTATGCGGCCGCCTTGACGCTCGGGATCCTTGCTGGCGTGGTGCGGCTGATCCCGTGGCGGGGTGCGCTCGCGAACGCGAGAGAGATCCCTCCGTCGCTGATCTTCCTTGTGTCCGTGACGTTCCTGCGCGGCGCAACCGGCGGGGCGAGCTCTGGCATCGCGGTCGTCGCTCTGCTCCCGGTGTTCTGGACGGCGCTGTATGGCGACCGCTTGCAATTGTGCGTGGTCACCGTCGGTATGGCAGTTTTCTTTCTCGCGCCGCTCCTGATCGTGGGGGGAGCGGCCTACCCCGCGTCCCAATACCGCGCGGCGGTGCTGTTCCTCGCGGTGGGCACGATCATCGGCTTCACCACCCAGTGGCTGGTCGCCGAGGTGCGCTATCAGGCAAGCGAAGCCGAGCATCGCGAGCGGGCATTGGAGCAAGTGGCGGCCGTGATGCGGGGAATGTCGAACAGTCCCCACGCCCGAGCCGAGGTGTGCGAGGCCGCCCAGTCGATCGGCAAGGCGCACTTCGCGCTGTTGTACGAGCCCACCGGCAAGTCGGGCGCGTTGCGCACAACCGCGGTGGCGGGTATCGACGTGGAGCCCCTGGAGATCGCTCGCGGCACGAGCTCGGCCGCCAGCGATGCGTTCCTCTCACGACGCCCGTTTCTGTGGAGCGAGCACGCTGGTGAGCCTGTCGGCTTTGACCGTGCGATGTGGGAGACCGTAGGACGTCCCGCATCGATGCTGTTCGAGCCGGTGTTCAGCGGCGAGGAAGGCGTTGGTGTGCTTGTCGTCGGCTGGCCTCACAAGATCCGCGCGGGCGGGACCCGGGCGACGCTGATCACGCTGCTGGCGCACGAGGTCGCCGCGGCAATCAAGCGCGCGGACATGCTCTCTCAGCTGACAGACATGGCCAGCACGGACGCGCTCACCGGGCTGCCCAACCGGCGTGCCTGGGAGACGAACCTCAGCCGCGCACTGATCGACGGAGAACCGTTCGTGCTGGCGATGCTCGACTTCGATCACTTCAAGGAATTCAACGACACCCGTGGACACCCGGCAGGCGACCGGTTGCTCAAGGAGACGGCCGCGGCGTGGCGCGAGGAGCTGCGCAGCGGCGACTTCCTGGCGCGCATCGGCGGGGAGGAGTTCGCGCTGCTGCTGCCCAAATGCACGCCCGCGGACGCCATCATGGTCGTCGACCGCCTACGTGAGCGCGTTCCCTACGTACAGACTTGTTCGGCGGGGATGGTGATCCAAGAGCCCGAGGAGTCCTCGGAGAGCCTGATGATGCGTGTCAACAAAGCCCTCTACACAGCCAAGTCCGCCGGGCGCGACCGCGTGTCGCTCGCGGCCTGAGGAGCTAGGACCGATCCGCCGGGCCTGAGCGCAGCGGTTTCAGCGCGCGCTCGACGCGAACGAGCTCTGTGAGCATCGCGTCAGCCGACTGCTCCATCACCTCGTTGGCCTGCACCTCGCCATCGTCGATGAATCTCGCGACGAACGGGATCGACACCGCCTCGCTCAGCGGCGTCATCTTCAACGTTGTCAGTACCTGCTTGATCATCTGCGCAGCCCGGGTGCCAGCCGACACACCGCCGTATGACACCAAGCCGACCGGCTTGTAGAACCACTCCTCGTGCAGATAGTCGATCGCGTTCTTCAGCGGTGCGTTGAACCCGTAGTTGTACTCCGGCATCACCAACGCGAACGCGTCGGCCGCTTCCACCTTCGCGCTCCAATCCTTTGTGTGCTGTTGGGTGTACTGGCGCAACCGTGGATGATTGGGCTCATCCACGAATGGGAGGTTGAGCTCGGCGAGATCCACCACCTCCACGTCAAAACCTCCGTGCGCTCTTGCTCTCTGCTCGAACCAGCGGGCGACCGGTAGCCCGACGCGGCCAGGGCGAGTGCTCGCGATGATGATCTGCAGGGTGGGCATTGGTGACGCGAAGATAGCAATCACGCTATTAATGCCTCGTGCTGCTGTATGCCTGCTGACACATAGCACGCCTCATGCCCCCGCCAGGAGTCGAACCTGGATCTACCGCTTAGGAGGAACGTCAGGGAGACGCGCTCGCAGCCCGGAAACACTGGCCGCTCCAAAGGATTCAGGACCATGCGCAGCGCGCGAGTGCCCCCGAGACATCCCGACGGGACTGCTATCTGCCAGTGGCGAACGCTTCACTGGCAGATCGCGGTACGCCGCCAGCGATGTGGCCAGGCCGGCTACGCGGCGACGGCGACGCCGGCGGAACTAGTGCTGGACGGTGAGGTCGTCACGCTCAAGCGCGAACCGCACGCCCTCCTCGGAGAGCTGGTGCGCCTCGGCGTAGGTGTCCGCCACCACCGTCCAGCGGGGCATGTCGGGTGAGGAGGCAACCCAGGTGTCCTGGTCTTGGCGATAGAGCACGCGTACCGTCATGGCTTCCTCAGAGTAGCGCTTAGGAGGCCACGTGGCAGGAAGGCGAAACGGGCCATTTTGCAGACTTAGACAAGGGTTCTGGCCGAGCTTGGACCTCCCCGGATCGGTGGGATTGGGGGCGATTTGGCCGGGTTTGGGCAGCGAAACACGACTGCTGCCCAATCTAAGACTCCAGCCGATCAAGCGGTCAGAATGAGGCGCCGAGGAGCGCGAGCGCCTCTGGCAGCGTGCAGCAGGGAACCTTGAACTGTCGGCAGATCCCCGGCATGCTCCGTTCCCAGCGCTTGGTTGGAACGCCGGAGAACGACCGGCCCTCGTATGTGACGACAGTCAGGCCGCGATGGCGTGCCTCGGCGATCACGAAGGGGTCTGCTCCGTCTCGACGGCCGCTCCCGCCGGAGAACTGTTCGTAGATCGGGCCGATGGCGCGCTGAACCCCTCAATGGGGTCAACGGGAGCATGGTCCCCAATCCAGGCCTTGATGTCGTCGTCCTTGGCGCGAGCCTCGACCCATACGGCCCGGGGCAGAAAGATCCTGCCATCGATCAGGGCATCCACGACGAGTTGCCACACGCTCGGGAATGTGGCCGGGGGGTAGTGATCGTTCCGTCCGTTCAGGAACGCGCTCGTGTCGAAGACAAGCACGGACTATGCCTCTGCCATCCGTCGCCCGAGATAGTCGCGCAGCGCCCCGAAGTTGCTCACCTTGACGCCATCGAGGAGGCTCGACGCGGCGGGGGCGGTCACAGCCTGACTGTCTAGCGCCGTCAGAACGAGGCTGGCGAATGCGGGGCTCAGCCGGCCAATCTGCGTCAAGTAGTAGTTCCCTCCTGCTTTGCTGCTGCGTACGCCACGGCGACGGATCTCCGCGACCACCCCATTGATCGCACCCTGCGACAAGAGACGTGCTAGCGCGGCTCTGACGGCAGCGGCATAAGGCGTCACGCCGAACTCAAGAGCGATCGCGTCGATCGCCGCGATCGGTGTACGGCCTGCTTGGCGAGAGAGAGCGGCGCCGAAGGACTCACGAGGCATGATCAGCGCCCCGGCGAATTCATCGCACCACTGCTCAGTCTCCGGTCCAACAGGCTGACCGGTGGCAGCCAGACACAGGTGCCCAAGCTCGTGGATGATCGTGAACGCCCGAGCGCGTGCGTCGTCTTGAGTGTTGACCACGATGACCGGCACCTCTGGATGCGGCGATGCGAACCCTCGCATCAGATCGAGAGGCAACGTGCCGTCCTGCAAGACAAGCACGCCGAGTCTCTCGACAGCGTCGGTCCAGGCTCGCAGCGGCTTGTAGCCAGCCTGGTCGTGCCAACTTTGCTGCTCAGAGATGGAGATGCCGAGAAGCTCTCGGATGACGCTTGGCGCAACGGCCTCACCAGCCGCCACAGACGACAGCGTCTGACCCCAGGGGGGCTCCTCGTCGAGAACGTCATACAGCTCCAGCGCAGCGTCCTGCCGCTCCCGTACACGCCGCGCAAGGATCTGCATCGCAGGAGGCCACGGCGGCCTAGGCGCGCCGGGGAGTCGGCGGAACTGCTGCTCCTGCGGCTCCTCGGTCGGCGGCGTAGGCAGATAGAGCGCGGCCAGCGGGCGGTCATAGACCACTGCGGCCCTTTCGGCTTGGCGAAGCGTGAGGTAGACCTCGCCGGCCTCGGCATCCGCCAGCTTCTCGGGCCTGATGTTGATCTTCTGGGCCGCCACCTCAAGCGAGTAGCCCACGGACTCGCGTGCCCAGCCCAGGACCTCCGGAGTTAGATAAGCCAACGTGCCCATCCCTTCATGCTGTCATGCGAAGGCGATGGCGGCTACCGCCCGGGTCGCCCCGGCCCTCACGCTGCGCGTCTACCGGCACGTCATGCGCTGCGACCAAGCCTCCAATGAGCGACCGACGCCGAGCGTGCGGCGGACGCACTCCGAGCCGCAGGGATGAGAGTTCGTCCCGATCCGGGTTTGAGCCGTACGCCAGAGGAGATCGTCCTGACAGCATTTGGCCACTTCGGCGAGCCAACCGCCGATAGGCAGAACTACCTCCGCGAGCAAGCAACGAAAGCACTGTAGGGGGTGCTCTCAACTCGTCGTCGCAACACTCCACGATGTTGAACTCGAGATGGAGGGAGTTGCGATGGCGAGGAAGCGCAGGGAGTATTCGGTAGCTGAGCGCAGAGAGCTCTGGCAGCGCTGGAAGCGTGGAGAGTCCTACGGCGACATTGCGCGGGCGCTCGATCGAGTGCCCGCGACGATCTATTGCACGATCCGTCGCCAGGGCGGGGTCGCTCCGCCCGAGCGGCGGCGTAGCCGCTTGGCGTTGACGCTGCGTGAGCGGGAGGAGATCTCGCGCGGGATCGCGGCGGGGAGATCGGCTCGGAGGATCGCCGCGTGGATAGGCAGAGCCCCGTCGACTGTGACCCGGGAGATCGGCCGTCACGGCGGCAGGAGCTGCTACCTGGCTGCTGAGGCCGACGAGCGAGCGTGGCAGGACGCGAGGCGACCGCAGGCCTGCAAGCTCGCCGGTGATCGCACGTTGCGCCAGCTGGTCGCCACCAAGCTCGCGCAGGACTGGTCTCCCGAGCAGATCGCCGGCTGGTTGAAGGCCGAGTTCCCCACAGATCAGACTATGAGGGTGTCTCACGAGACGATCTACCTGACGTTGTTCATCCAGGCGCGGGGAGCGTTGAAGCGAGAGCTCGTGGCGCACTTGCGACGCCAGCGCTTCATCCGCAGGCCGAAGGGCGCGAAGCGAAACCGCGGACAGGGTCAGATCGTCGGCGCCGTCTCCATTCGCGAGCGCCCGGCCGAGGCCGAGGACCGGGCGATCCCGGGTCACTGGGAGGGAGACCTAATCTCCGGTGCGTCCAACACTTACCTGGCCACGCTCGTCGAGCGCCACTCGCGCTTTGTGATGCTCGTCCCTGTCGAGGGCAAGGACACGCGATCGGTCACCCGTGCCCTCAGTGAGCACGTGCGCCGCTTGCCCGAGCAGTTGCGTGCCTCGCTCACCTGGGACCGCGGGACCGAGATGGCAGACCACGCGAAATTCACAGTCGCTACCGACGTCAAGGTCTACTTCTGCGATCCGCAGAGCCCCTGGCAGCGCGGCTCCAACGAGAACACCAACGGCCTCCTGCGCCAATACCTGCCGAAAGGCACCGACCTATCCAAGCTCACTCAACCCCAGCTCGACGAGATCGCCGCCAAGCTGAACACCAGGCCACGCGAAACCCTCGCCTTCAAGACACCAGCAGATACCCTGGAGGCAGCGTTGCAATGACGGGTTGAGTTCACCGGTGCTTTCGTTGCCATGCCCCCGCCAGGAGTCGAACCTGGATCTACCGCTTAGGAGGCGGTCGTCTTATCCATTGGACTACGAGGGCTCGCGGCGAAGGCTAGCGCTCCGCGCGCTCTGGATAGACGTCGTCGATCGTGGTGAGCGCAACATACGGCGCGTCCGCAGCCGCTTCGATCGCCGGGCCACCCCCGGCGAGCCGATCGAGCACCGAGACGACTCCACAGATCACGTGCCCAGCGTCCTTCAGCGCGGCGATCGCCGCGAGTGTCGATCCGCCGGTGGTGACGACATCCTCGACCACCACGCAACGATCTGCGGGGGAGAGCGGAGGACCCTCGATTCGGCGCTGGAGGCCGTGCGCCTTGGTTTCCTTGCGCACGAAGAACGCCTTCGTCTGCGCTCCGCCCGCGAGCGCCGCACACGCGACCGGATCCGCTCCCATCGTCATACCGCCCACAGCCGTCGCGTCCCACTCCTGGACGTGGGCGGCCACGAGCGTCGCGAGCGCGTGGAATCCCTCCGGCCGCAGAATCGCGCGCTTGGCATCGACGTAATAGGAGGCGGTGGCGCCACTGGTGAGCGTTACCTCGCCGACCACGAGCGCATGCGCGCGCAACTCCGAGATGAGCTGGACGCGGGCGCCTTCGAGCACTCCGATGATCGGTCGCGATGCGGACACCGATGCGCAATCTAGACGGTATGGCGCTCGGACATCCGTCCACCCCGTCCACCCCGGGAGTTAATCTGCGACCGTGGTGCTGACCCTGATCGCTCGAGTGTTGCGGATCGCGTCGGTTGTGATCTGCCTGATTGCGGCTGCGTGGTTTCTCACGTTCGCGGTGAACCAGACCAGCAACGCCTCGAGCCATCAGGCGACCGAGATCAACGCGTCTCCCGGATCGTCCGCTCTCACCACCAAAACGCCCGAAGCCGTGCACGAGGGAGTTGTCCACAAGAAGCTCGACGAAGTGTTCTCGAAGCTGTCCTCCCCCTTCTCGGGTCTGACCTCAGGCTCCAGCGAATGGACGATCCACCTGGTCGACACGTTGCTTGTGCTGCTCGTATACGGGTTCGGCCTGGCGTTTGTCGCACGCCTGCTTCGCCTGGGTGTCTGAGATCGTCCAGCCTCCGGTGGCCTCGCTCAGCTCGGGTGGTCCTGAGGTCGCCCGGCCCTGGACTCGTTGCCCAGCTCACTAGGCGAGGCTAAAAGACCCCGCCTTCGGTGTATACGTCCACCCAATAGCCGACCTGCACCCACGCGTACACTTCGGGGGCATCGGGGATCGGGATGCGCAGACACCCGTGACTGGCGGCGTACACCGGCACTTCCGCATACCCGTGGATCGCGTAGCCGCGGACGAAATAGTTGGAGTCGACCATCCCCTCGGAGTTGGTGCCGGGCGTCTTCAGATACACCTGGAAGCGTCCGAGCACCGTCGGCGTGGAGGGCTTGCCGGAGCTCATCGTGTAGATGCGCCGCACGCGCCCGCCACGATCGACCTCAACGAGCACCTGCTTTGTAAGGTTGGCCTCCACGTGATTGCCGTCACGCGGATAGCGCACCCGGTAGTGACCCGCTCCTGCCCGCAACAACTGGAACATGCCCGCGTTTGCGGTTTCGACACGCCGCAAGCCGGTCATCTTGCGGAAAGCCAACACCGCCCGGCCGGTGGCTTCGTCGAAGTGACCATTGACCGGCACCTCATAGCGCCGGCGCGCAAGCTCGTCTTGGAGCAGTCGCACGGCCGCGCCGTGAGCGCCCTGACGCAGGCTCCCACGCATGTGGAGCACGCGATACGCCAGCGTGTGCGGGGCGGGTGGCGGCGGAGTCGGCCGCCTTCCCGCCGCCTGAGCCACGCTCGCGGCGCCGACCGCCAAGCAGACCGCACAGACGGCAGCGACCACGATCCGCGGCGGCGGTGCGGGAGGAGAAAGTCTCATCACAGACGATCGTACGCGCCGGGGACAACGGGGGCACGTGTGGGTACCTCGGAGATCACGCCGAGCGCGCGAAACAACAACGCGAACAAACCTATGACGAGGAGCGCTCCAACCATCAGCAGGACACACTGCCCGACAGACCAGCCCTCGAGCGCTCCGAACGCGATTGAGTTGTTCAGCGAGTGCGTGGCGATACCCGGGTACAACGAGCCCGTACGGCGATAGAGCAGGCACAACAGGAATCCGAGCATCCCCAGCGGAACGAGATCGATGACCGGGGCCGAGCCGTAGTGCACGCCACCGAACAGCACTCCCGTCATCAGCGCCCCCGCCAGCCACCCCTTCCATTTGGAGAGCGCCGGGAAGATGTAGCCTCGAAACAGTGTCTCCTCGCAGATCGGCGCGATTACCGTCGTGAGCAGCGCACTGAAGGCGAGCAACAACGCCGTTTCGTTGGCGCCCAGCTGTTCGAGCAGTTTCTCTTTTGCGCTTTCGTTGAGAATCACCGCCCACAGCTCGCTGAAAAACAGGAATGCGAGCAGGACCAGCACCACGAGCCCAACCGCGTACCGCGGCGAGGTGGGGCGAAAGCCAAGCTGCCAGGAGCGCACCTTCCGGCCGCCGAGCTGCGCGAACAGGACGACCGTGAGAACGAACATGACGTCCTGCACCACCGTGTCGCCCAGCTCGATCCCCGGGGGCGTGTGTTCGCTGCTGATTTTCACGCCGAGCGCAATCGCCGGGACGTCCACGATCAGGCCACCGACCGCCGCGAGCACAAGCGCCGCCGCGAGCGCGGCGAAGCCCGTCCAGGCTGGCCAGTCGTTCGCGGGCAGCCCGACCCACGACCCACTCGCGAACATTCGCCGGGATCCGTCCACCGGGGGCCCGTTTGGCGCAGGCTCGCGCGGAGCGATGAGACCGTCGAGTTGCTCGCTCACGCTCAAGCCACCCAGTGCCAGGTGGCGAACTCGCCGACGAAGAACGCCAGCGCCAGGCCCGAGCCGACCAGCACAACCCGCTTGAGCACGGGTGGACGCGAGGACAGAAAGACAGCGAGCCACATCGTCAGCGGAAACAGCACCAGCAGGAACCGTGGCAGCGACATCAGCGGCTGCGGCGCCACTGGATAGGACAGCGGCAGAGCAAGCGCCGCAAGCACATACGCGCCATATGCAAGCGGCAGCAGTCGCAAGACTCCGATCATGGCCGGGACGGCCGCAAGCAGAAACGCGAACAGCAGGAGGTTGTGTCCGGCGTCGATGAACGGGCTGCCGCCCGCGGCCGGATAGTAGACGTGACCGCGCTGAAAGGAAAGTAGCTGGCGCAAGCCATCCAACGCGGCCTTCGCGCCATCCCAGACTCCGCCGAACGGCGCCGCGAAATGTCGGCTCCACACCGCCTCCGCGTGAAACGGCGCAAGCCCGCTTCCACCGGCAAGCGCAAGGTGGGCCATATACAGGCCGAGGCCAACCGGCGCCAGCGCGATCCACAGCGCGTCGCGGCGCGGTCGGTAGCGCGGTCGCAAGCCGCGGGCCAGTGGGAGCTCGGCGGGACGGTCCTCCCGTGGCCCGTAGAGATAGAGCATCGCGATCGGGAGCATCAGCACGATGCCGGTACTGCGAGTCGCGCTCGCAAGCGCGGCGAGCATTGCCGTACCGGCCCAGTTACCGCGCCGCGCACACAGGAACACGCCTACCGAAAGCGCCATGTACAGCGACTCGCTGTAGACGGCTGAGAAGAAGAACGCCATCGGCGCAAACGCCGTCAGCAACACGACCAAGCGCGCCACCTCACCGCCGGCCGGCAGTCGCAGTCGCGCCGCTTCGAGCGTCGTCAGCCGATGTAGGCCGTAGAGCCCGACGGCGAGCGCCGCGAGCGACAGCGACACTCCTGCGAGCACCGGCGCCAGACCTACATCTGAGAGCGCGCGCAATCCCAGCGGATAGAGCGGAAAGAAGGCCGTGCGCGACGCCGTCAACGCGCCGAGATCGGGACGATAGCCGTAGTGGGCGATCACGAGATACCAGGCCGCGTCCCAGCGCGCCACGGGAGCCGCCAAAACGTCGCCAAGCCATCCAAAGCCGCTCGTGACCCCGGGCGGATCGAACGCGTGACGCACTGGCCCCGAGCCAAGTGTCGCGACCGTCCCGGCCCCCGCGAGCCATACGAGCAGGCGCGATGTCCACAGCGCGCGCCACACCTCCCGCACAGCGACGATCCGCTCGGCGCCAACGCGTTCGCGTATCCCGGCCGCGCCATGTGGCACGGCCGGGCGTGCCTGGGCGGCAAGCTCGCTTGGGCGGTCTGCGATAGCTGTCTCTGCGGTATCGGAGCTCATCTGAAGGGTGGCGCCAGGCGTGTGTCGCGCCCGTGCTACAGGCAGGAAATCACACCGTGAGACGGTACAGTCAGATCGGGGGTCCCACCCACCCCCACCCACCCGCACGAGAGAGATGTCAAGACAAGCACGACAGCGCCGTAGGCGCCGCAATCGCTCAGGGGCCTCGCGCTTCGTGCTGATCGGCCTCGGCGGCTTCGCGGGGGCGGTCGTGATCGGGGCGATCGTCGCGGTCGGCTACGTCCTCTCGGTCGCGCAGTCCGCGCCGCGGCTCGCGTCGCTCAAAGCGAACATCTCAGGCGCTTCCTCGCAGGTGTTCGCGGCCGACGGCTCGCGTCTCGGCTTCATTCAATCCGACGAACTGCGCACGCCGATCACGACCGCGCAGATGCCAAAGAACCTGCGCAACGCGACGATCGCGATCGAGGACCAGCGCTTCTACAAAAACAATGGCGTGGACCTGACCGGCATCTTCCGCTCGGCGGTCAAGGACGTTCTGCACGGCGAAACGCTTCAGGGTGCCTCCACGATCACGATGCAGCTCATGCGCAACCTGTATCTCGGTAGCGACACGCACTCCTTCAAGCAGAAGATCGACGAGGCGAAGCTCGCGATCGAATACACCAAACACCACAGCAAGACCTCGATCCTGACCGACTACCTCAACAGCGTCGCGTACGGCACCGTCGGGGGGCAGACGGCGCTCGGCGTGCAGGCGGCGTCGCGGATCTTCTTCAACAAGAGCGCCTCGAAACTGGACCTCCAGCAGTCGGCGCTGCTCGCGGGTCTGCCGCAGGCGCCCTCGCAATACAACCCGTTCCTGGACCCGGAAGAAGCGCGCACACGGCGCAACGAGGTGCTCGCGAAGATGGCCGAACTGCACTACGTCTCCCGAGCCCAAGCGGCAAGTGCCGAGCGCGCGCCGCTGGAAGTGGAACACGGCAACTATTACACACAGCGCCAGGAAGGCTTCTTCTTCGAATACGTGCGGCGCCAGCTGGTCGAACGCTACGGACTCAACCAGGTCGAGAAGGGCGGGCTGAAGGTATACACGACGATCGACCTCAACATGCAGCGCGAGGCCCGCGATGCGATCTCCGAAATCCTCGACGAGCAGGGTGACCCCGCATCGGCGATCGTCACTATCGACCCGCACAACGGCGACATTGAGGCGATGGCGGAGTCCGAGAGCTACGACCAGTCGCAATACAACCTCGCCTCCGAAGGCCACCGCCAGGCCGGATCGACATTCAAGGCGATCGTGCTCGCCGACGCGCTCTCACGCGGCGTTGACCCCAACAGCACCTACTACCTGTCCCACACGCTTTCCCCCGGTTGGCTGCCCGCGTACCCGACCTACGAAGTGAAAACCTTTGAGAACACCTCGCTGAACAAGTCGATCAACCTGGTGCAGGCAACGCTGGCGTCAGACAACACCGTCTATGCCCAGCTGGCCGCCGATCTCGGCGAGGAAACGGTCACGCAGATGGCTTACAAGATGGGCGTCAAGGAGCATTTGGACAGCTATCCCTCCGAGGCGCTCGGCGGCTTGACGGTGGGAGTGAGTCCACTTGAAATGGCCAACGTGTATGCGACGCTCGCCGACGGCGGCTACCGCAACACGCCGATCGCGATCACGAAGGTCGTGTTCCCAGACGGCTACACCGACACCAACTGGGGCACGCCGCATCGTGTGAAGGTGCTGTCCAACGGCGTGACTGCCCAGGAGACGGAAATCCTTCATGAGAACGTGGAGAGCGGCACGGCGACCCGCTCGGCGATCGACTGTCCGACAGCCGCCAAGACCGGTACCACCAGCGAATTCACCGACGCCTGGCTCGATGGCTATATGCCGAACTATTCGACATCTGTGTGGATGGGCTACCCCAATAAGGCGATACCGATGACCGACGTCCACGGCGAGGCACAGCAGGGCGGCTACCTGGCGGCGGAAATCTGGCACACCTACATGGCCACCGTCACCGAAGGTCAGCCCTGCACACAGTTCCCAGAACCGACCGAACCCATCTCCTACCAGCCGTTCTACGGCAAATACGCAACCACCGGCGAGGAGTCGGTCAAGACCACTGTGGAAGGCGAACAGGGAACAAACCTCAAACGCGACAAGCAAAAGCGGACAACCGTACCGGGCGAACATCCGGGGTCCGCCAATGGACAATCGGAATCGGGCCAGGCTGGCGAAAACGAAAACCACGCCGTCGGCGGGGAACCCGGTCAGAACGCTCCGGCGCCAACGGTGCACGAACCGGAACAGCCGACGCCTGCACCGCAGTCGAAAACCCCAGAGCCGCCTGTCGGCGGAACCGGGGGAGCCGAACCCCCGCGCTGAGCACACCTCGATGCGGCGACGCTGGTAGTTTGACGGTGCACACTTCAACACAGGGCCCGTGCCGATGGCGGGCGGGACCCGGACGGGATACAGCTCGTGGCTAAGGAAGACAAGGTCGAATTCGAGGGCGAGGTGATCGAGGCCCTCCCGAACGCAATGTTTCGTGTGAAGCTCGACAACGATCACGTGG
The DNA here is from genome assembly GCA_963715535.1 of uncultured Solirubrobacterales bacterium. Taxonomy (GTDB): domain Bacteria; phylum Actinomycetota; class Thermoleophilia; order Solirubrobacterales; family Solirubrobacteraceae; genus Palsa-744. The sequence continues at coordinate 1,926,763 of OY970251.1, forward strand.
TACTCGGACACGTGGCTGGCAAGATGCGCCGCTTCCGCATTCGCATCCTGCCGGGGGACCGCGTCCGTTGCGAGCTATCGCCCTACGACCTCGATCGCGCCCGAATCGTCTACAGGCATCGTTAGAAGGTCTTTTGCAAGCGTGAGCCCCGAGCTGTCGCTGATCGATTCGATCACGGCCTCGCTTCAGACGCGCGGCGGGCGTGTCGTGCGCGGAATCGGCGATGACGCGTCGGTCGTGAAAGCCCTGAAGCTGTGCGTGACCTCGGTTGACTCGGTCGTCGAGGGAGTGCACTTCCGCCTTGACGATCCAGAGTTGAGCTTCCAGGACGTCGGCTGGCGAGCGCTGGCGAGCGCCCTGTCGGACATTGCCGCGATGGGCGCGCAAACCGGCGAGGCGTACATTGCCCTCGGGATACCGTCGCATGTCAGCGAGAGCCAGGCGCTCGAGCTGATGGAAGGCGCGCAAGAGCTTGCGGAGCTGACCGACACGTCGATCCTGGGTGGCGACGTGGTGAGCGCTCCCGCGTTGTTTGCGAGCGTGACCATCGTGGGGTGGGCCGAGCGCGACCAGAAGCTGCTCGGGCGCGACGCGGCGCGCCCGGGTGACCTCGTCGGCGTTACCGGCACGCTCGGGGGCAGACCGCGGCGTCCGCAACCGCGACTGCGCGAGGGACGGGCGATAGCGCCCGCGGGAGCACACGCGATGATCGATCTCTCCGATGGCCTTGCGACCGATGCGCTGCACATCGCGCGCAGCAGCGGCGTTGTGTTGAAGATCGATCTGGACCGACTGCCGACCGACGAGCAGACACAGATCGCCGCCGATCGGCTTGGGATACCCGCGTGGCAAGCGGCGGCAACCGTCGGCGAAGACTACGAGCTGTGCGTATGCGCGCCGCGCAAGCGGGCCGAGCGTGTCAGCCAGGCCTGCGAGCGCGTCGGCACAACGCTCACATGGGTGGGGCACGTCAGCGAGGGTGAGCCGGATGTGGTGCTACGACACGAGGGGCGCAAGCAGATGCTGACGGGATTTGAGCACCGGTGGCAGTCCTGATTTCTCAAGCGCGCGTTCTTCGCTGAAAGCCTGCTCAGGGGACACGCTGGTGTGCCGCGCGCGCGCTGCCCCGAGTGGCACTGTCGATATCAGGCGCGCGAACACGATCAGCCGGTGGGAAGCGCTGAACGGGGGTGTGCAGGCCGACAGCACCAACCGCGAGTAACCGGCAGGGTCGATCACCGACACGTCTGTCGGAAGCACAACACGCGAGCCGATCACGCGGTAGGTGAAGCGCGCGTATGGCATGTCGAGCATGACCGGGGCACCCTTGCGCAACCCACCGAGGCCGCGGAACGGAGCCAACCATGTGGTTCTGTGACCGGCGATCGCGGTCGTGCCGGGGATGCCGGGGAAATTGGTTTCGGAGTAGATCCCCGGACCGCTCTCCAGTTCGGAGGTGCCAGTGCCCTTCACAACGACGTAGTCGGCGCCGATCGTGGGTATGTGGATGACCCCGACGGCCGACCCGCTCTTGGCATGGCGCTGAAGGTTGGCGGCCAGATACTCGATCCGCCGTCGCTGCTCGTGTAGACGTTCGAGTGCCTGTCGCGCCGCGGTCGTGGGCGCGGCGCGTTCCAGGGCATGCAAATCACCGCGCAGGCTTTCCTGTTTGAAGTACGCGTAGAGAGCGGTGATCGGCTCCTGCCAGACGAGGGTGACGCCCGCGTCGAGGAGTAGCAGCACGCCGACGGCGATCAGCAGTGAGGCGAGCACCGTCGGTGCTCGAAAACGGCGATGACGGCGGCACGGAGGGGACAGCGGCGAGCGAACATGTCCGGCCGCGAGCGAGGACGAGCCGCGCGAAGCGAAAGAGTCCGCGGTGCCACGCGGGACAGAAGGACGCGAAAGCGACAACCCCTCGCCGTCGGTGTTTTTGTGTGGGGGTATGGACATGGTTCTCAGCGTCGCAGCGCAGACTCGGTGCCACCCAGCGACCCAGGCCCAGCGTAGGACACAGGACCGCGGGTGGAGACCTCCGCCCACTCCTGTCTACCCACCGAATCCGCAGGGGCAGGCGCCAGCACGCGTAGCGTGACGGCGAGTAGACAGCCGAGCGCCGCGCTCCACAGGAGAGCGCCAATCAACCCAACCTGCCCGCCGGCAAGCACCAGCACCACGCTCTCTGCCAGCCCTCCTGGGCCTATACCCAGCTCGTGTGAGTAGACGATCAGCAACAGGGCGAGGGGGAGAACGCCTGTGAGGACCGCGCCAAAGGCAAGCATCCGGCCACGCTCTCGCGCCCGCAGAGTAGGCGATACGGCGAACAGCCACAGGTGCAGCGCGGGCACAAGCAGCAGACACGTAAACGGGTTGAACACCCATGTGAGCAGCGCGAGAGCGAGTAGAACGAGCAGCACCGCAAGGCCCGCTCCATCGGTGGAAGGTCGCAGCGGTAGCGCGACGCGCCGCACGAACGCGGGCCACGCAGCCAGCGCGAGCACCAGCACGAGCGTCGTGGCCAGCACCGCCGCGAGGCCAGAGCCATCCGCCGACAGAGACCGGCCGGACAATTGACCACCCGGTGCCGCGACGATCGCAAACCGTCCGAGCAGGATCGCGAACAGCGCGCACACGAAAAACGGCAGCGCCGCGGCGAGCGTCCAAAGTACCCAGCGCGAGACCGGCTCATGGCGACGACGCAGGCGTGCGAGGGCATCGACGCACACGAGCAACGGCGGCAGAAGTAGGGCAAACACAAGCAATCTGACAGCCCAACCGGGGAGCGCGCGACGTCCAAGCAGCAGACGCGGTGGCGATGGCGCGGCAATATTGGGGCCTTCGTCGAGCGCATACACCGCGCCGAGCACCGACCTGCCGAAGCTCTGTAGGCGTGCTTCGCTCACCCCCTCGCCCGATGAAGGCCCGCGTTCGCCACTGACTTGCACCAGCACCGCGGGTATCCCAGACGCGTTCAGCGGCGCCTGTTCGCCGGTGGCCAGCGGCAGGGCCAGGTGCGCAAGCTGAGCGACGGTGCCCGGGGCGCCGGAGTTGGCACCGACCTCCTGGGAGATGGCGCCGTCGAGGGTGAGCCGCAAACTTTCGGGCGCCGTGCCGGCAACACTCGAATAAGTGAGCACGAACGGCTTGCGCGCAACGCTCCCCGCCAGATCGCCGAGCACGATTGCCGCATCGAGCGGACGTGCGCTGTGCCGCGCGAAATCGACGGCACCGGCGTAACCGCCGCTACCGCCACTCGTGGACACCAGCACGATCGTGCGGCGCGTCTCACTCTGGGAGAACACGTGCGCGAGCTCGATCAGGGCGGCGGTGCCAGACAGTTCTGCCGCCGCGCCCCGCCCGGCGGCGTCGCGATGAGCGACGATCGCGACCGGGCTTTCGTTGCTGGAGCCTGGACGCTGCGCGATCACGGTGGTGAGCGTGCGGGCGCCGTCGATCGTCTGGGCGTGGACGAGACGCGTGGACACCTGGAAGCCGGCGTCGGCGGCGCCCGACCCGGACTGCCCACCGGCGCCACTCAATCCCCTGAGCGTGCCTGCGATTTCGGTGGCGAGCCGGTTATCCGCTTCGCTACCGGGCGCTCGATCGGGAAACCGCTTCGCGAGCGACTGCAGATCGGCAAACGCGCGTGCGCCGCTGAACGCTTCGGGAGCGAGCGTTGAGCTGAGCGACGCAGAGCGACCTGTGAGCGAGAACCCCGCAATCACCAGGACAAACAGCAGCGGCACGAACGCCGCGCGGTAGATGCGGCCGTCGAACATCGACGCAGACCATAGCCCCCGCGGCGGGCTTCCGTGACAAGCCTAGGTATCGTGCGGTCCGCCCGTGCTCCAGCCCGTCGCCACAGGACACAAGTCGCTCACCGACTACACCCACATTTGTGGGCGCGAGCTGATCGAGGAGATCCGCGAGCTCGCCGAGCCGCTGAAGGGCAAGCGTGTGGTGCACGTTTCCGCGACGGCCTTCGGCGGTGGGGTCTCTGAGATCCTCTACACGCTAGTACCGCTGATGCGCGACGTGGGCCTGGACTGCGAGTGGCAGGTGATCTATGGCCGCGAGGAGTTCTTCAACGCGACCAAGCTGATGCACAACGCGCTGCAGGGCAATCCGCAGGACCTCGACGAGGAGCAGTGGGGGACTTGGGAGCAGTACAACGAGATGAATGCGCGCGAGCTCTCAGAGGGTTGGGACGTGTGCTTGGTGCACGACCCGCAGCCGGCAGGGCTGTATCGGCTCGTGCCCGAGAAGGCCAAGGGCTGGGTGTGGCGCTGCCACATCGATCTGTCCACTCCCAATCCGGCGACGATCGAGCGGCTGCTTCCCTACATCGCCGAGTATCCGCAGTCGCTGTTTCACATGGCCGACTACGTGCCCACCGGAATGGGTGGGCACGTGAACATCGTGCCACCCGCGATCGACCCGCTGATGCCCAAGAACATGGCGCTGTCGCCGGAAGACGCCTCCTACGTGTGCGAGCAGTTCGGGATCGACGTTAACCGACCGCTGATCTGCCAGGTGTCGCGCTTTGATCCGTGGAAGGATCCGCTTGGCGTGATCGACGCTTATCGACTGGTCAAGCAGCAGGTTCCCAACGTGCAGTTGGCGCTCGTCGGGTCGATGGCAAGCGACGACCCCGAGGGCTGGGACTTCTTCAATGCCACGATCGCCCACGCCGACGGCGACCCGGACGTGCACATCCTCAACAACTTCAACAACGTCGGGGCGATCGAGGTGAATGCTTTTCAGTCTCACGCCGATGTGGTCGTGCAGAAGTCGATTCGCGAGGGCTTTGGGCTGACCGTCTCCGAGGCGATCTGGAAGGCGCGCCCGTTCATAGGGGGAAACGTGGGCGGGATCCCGTTGCAGGTCGAAGACGAGGTGACGGGCTTTCTGGTGGAGACCGTCGAGCAGTGCGCGCGACGAACGCTCGAGCTGCTGGGAGACCCGGCCCTCGGCAAGGCACTAGGGCGGCGTGGCAAGGAGCACGTGCGCAAGCAGTTTCTCACGCCGCGCTACCTGCGCGACTATCTGAGGATCTTTGGAGAGCTGGGAGAGGAGTAGAACCAGCGGACATACGCGCACGGGCTTGGGTGAAGCGCGAGGACAATGTCGCCTTGCGCAATTCACCTTAGTAGCTACAAATTGTAGTCACTATCGCAAACTTTCACATTGGACAATATAAACCCACCCTCCGCCCCACCGCAGCGCTCCCCACTCGTGCTGGTGAGCAACCGAGGCCCCGTGACCTTTGGCCCCGACGGCGAGGTGCAGCGCGGATCGGGTGGACTGGTCACGGCGCTCACAGGCCTGGCATCACACCGCGACGCCGTTTGGGTCGCCTCGGCCATGAACGAGCACGACACGCGCGTCTCGCGCGAGCACGAAGGACGGGCGTTTCCGGTCCGCTCGCCCGCCGGGGGCGAGTATCTAGTGCGCCTGGTGGCCTCCGATCCCGAGGCCTATGACCGCTTCTACAACGTGTTCGCCAACCCGATGCTGTGGTTCATCCAGCACTACCTGTGGGATCTCTCAAACGCGCCTGACATCCGCCGTCATGAGATCGAGGCGTTCGAGTTCGGCTACAACGTGGTCAACGAGGATCTCGCGCGGGCTGTGGTCGAGGAGATCGCGGATCTGAAGGAGCCGGTCGTGATGGTCCACGACTACCACCTCTACACGCTTCCCGATCTCGTCAGGCGAGCTCGGCCCGACGTGTTCTTGCACCACTTCGTGCACATCCCCTGGACGCAGTCGGACTCATGGCGGGTACTGCCTTCCCGGATTCGCCAGGAGATCTACGCCGGGTTGCTGGCCAACGACATCATCGGCTTTCACACACGCTCATACCGACGCAACTTCCTACAGTGCTGCCGCGATCTGATGGACCTCGAGGTGGACTTCGAGCGCGGGCTGGTGCGCTTCAGGGACCGAGAGGTGTGGGTGCGGGCCTATCCGCTGCCGATCGACCACGTCGCGGCGCGCCAGGTCGCCACGAGCGAGCGTGTCGGGGAGTTCGAGCGTGAGCTGTTGCGCCGCAGGCGCGACCATCTGATCCTGCGCGTGGATCGCGCGGACCTCTCGAAGAACGTGCTGCGTGGGTTCTCCGCGTTCGATCTGTTTCTCGAGCAGCACCCGGAGTTTCGCGAGCGCGTGACGTTCGTCGCCCAGCTGATGCCATCGCGCACCGATGTGCCTGAGTATGCGGAGTACTTGGAACGGATCGAGGCGCTCGTGGCGGTGGTCAACCATCGCCATGGCACGCCCGACTGGATGCCGATCCAGCTGAAGCTACGCGATGACCTTGAGGAGGCGATGGCGGCCTACAAGCATTACGACGTGCTGCTCGTCAACGCGATGTTCGATGGGATGAACCTCGTTGCGAAGGAGGGTCCGATCGTCAACGAACGCGCCGGCGTGTCGATCCTCTCGGAGAACACGGGCGCCCATGAGGAGCTCGGCGAGTATGCGCTATCGGTCAACCCGTTCGACATCCAGGAGCTTGCGGACTCGATCCACGCGGCGCTCGACATGCCCGCCGGAGAGCGGGCTCGGAGAGCGCGCGGACTGGTCGAGATCGTAACCTCGCGCGATCCAGGCGACTGGATCGACGAGCAGTTGGCTGACATCCGCGCCAAGCGCGACGCCGTGTAGCCGGAGCCGCGCTGTTATGATCCGCCGCCGCGCCGTATGCGCCTTGCGATGACGCTGCCTGCCACCACATATGACCTTGTGCTGATGCTCGACCCCCAGGTCGAGGAGCCGGTGCGCGCCAAGATCGTCGCGGATGCGAGCGAGATGATCGCGGCGAAGGGGCAGCTCGAGCGCCACGACGACTGGGGCGAGCGGGCGCTGGCTTATCCGATCGACCACAAGGCCACGGCCGAGTATCACCTGCTGCAGTTCCACGTGTCCACGGCCGAGCTGATCGCGGAGCTGAACCGGACGCTTCGTATAACCGACGGGGTCATCCGCTTTCGCATCAACAAGCTGAACCCAGGGACACCGGCTGCGCCGGACATGCGTCCAGGCGCCGCGCCCGCTCGCGAGGAGCCCTCGCATGCTCGCGAGGAGACCGAGCAGCCGGCAGCCGAGGAGCACGCGGTCGCGTAATACACTCAGGGCGTGCGGCCGCTGAGGACAACGTCTGTCGAGGATGTGTGGCGTGTATCGCGCCACACCCGCGACCGGGTCGCACAGATCGGAGGGCACGCTCATGAGTGAGCAACCGATCGGCGACGGTCCGAGCGTGCGTCGGGGAGACATCTTGCGCGCGTCGCCACCGATGTTCGAGTCGCGCCTGCTCGATGTGCTCTCGCGAGTACATCCGTTGGTGCCGGTACTGATTTTCACGCCGGTGATCCTGGTGTTGGCGGCATGGGAGCTTATGTTTGCCGGCGCATTGGAGACGCTTGGCCTGCTTGTGGCCGGGTACGCACTGTGGACCCTGTTCGAGTACTGGTTGCACCGGATCGTGTTCCACTTCGAGCCCGATCACGGGCTCGGGGCACGCATGCACTGGATCATCCACGGCATCCACCACGAGCATCCGAACGATCCGCTGCGACTGGTGATGCCTCCAGCCGTAAGCATTCCCCTCGGAGCGGTCGTGTTCGGCGTGCTGTACCTGGCGCTCGGCAAAAACTACGCCCCCGGAGTGGGGGCAGGCTTCTTTGCCGGCTATCTGGTCTACGACATGCTCCACTACTACGTCCACCACTTCCGTCCCCGTTCGCGCATCGGGAGGATGCTGCGCGAACGTCATATGCGCCACCACTTCCAGGACGACACGCGGGGATTTGGTATCAGCGCGCCTTACTGGGACGAGGTGTTTCGCACATCGTCCCGGGCACGCCAGGCCGAGCCATCGGAGTGAGCGCGGCAAAGAAGGCCCCGCAAAGAGCGCCTTAGCGACGATCCACACGGCGTCGCTTTGGGCGACGTGAGAACGATCTCTCTAGACTCGCGCTGGACGCTCGACCGCAAGCCGCGCGAGCGAATCGGGTGTCCCGGCCTCCGGCACGACGACCGTGAGCCTCCGAGACACCGACAGAACGAAAGGAACAGCCGTGGCCGCCAGCAACATCAACCGCGTCGTGATGACCGGGAACCTGACCGCAGACCCCGAGCTGCGCTCGCTGCCGAGTGGCTCCTCGGTGTGCAAGCTGCGCCTTGCCTGCAACACGCGCCGCAAGAACGGCAGCACCGGCGAGTGGGAGGACAAGCCCAACTATTTCAACGTCACGGTATGGGGTGCGCAGGGCGAGAACGCCGCTCGCTACCTAGCGAAGGGTCGCCCCGTTGCGATCGACGGACGGCTCGAGTGGCACGAGTGGGAGGCACAGGACGGCACAAAACGCAGCGCAGTCGATATCATTGCCGACTCGGTGCAGTTTCTCGGCTCGCGCGAGGACCCCTCCGGAGGCGGAGGATTTGCGCACAGCGGGGCATCTCAGGGCAGCGACGTGCCGGTAGACAGCGGCGACTTCCAGCCTGCACCGGTCTCCGGCCAAGCCGGGGACGACGACATTCCGTTCTAGTTCAACAGCAAGGAATCCCAGTGGCAAAGCGCGGTCGCGGCAAGCCAGTCCGGCGCCGAGATAAGAAGGGTGGGTCCGGTATCGGAAGGCGCAAGCCTTGCCAGCATTGCCGCGACAAGGTCGAGCAGGTCAACTACAAGGACGTAGTGTCGCTGCGGAAATTCATTTCCGAGAAGGGCAAGATCCGCTCGCGCAGGATTACCGGCGCATGCCGCCGCCACCAAGGCCAGATCGCGCGCGCCGTCAAGCGTGCTCGTGAGCTTGCGCTGCTGCCCTATGTCAACGAGGGCGGCCGAGACGATCACCCGCGACGCGAACGCGGCGATCGAGATCGCGAACGCTAGAGCCGTCTCGCCGCCGGCAGGCAACCAGCCGTACCGAATCGACCCCTCCAACTCCACGACACGCCAGGACCACAGACACATGCCCGAAGCCATACTTCTCAAGGACGTTGACACACTCGGCGAGCAGGGGAACGTCGTGGACGTGTCCAAGGGCTATCTGCGCAACTACCTGATCCCGCGCAAGCTCGCCCAGCCGGCGACTCGCGGCGCGATCGAAGTGATTCGCCAGCGCCAGCAGGCAGCCGAGCGAGCCGCCCGCGAATACGTGGAGAAAGCCAACGACAATGCCGCGCTGTTGAACAAGACGGTGCTCACCATCACCCAGCAGGCCGGCGCCGACGGTCGCCTGTTCGGGTCGGTCACCGCCCAGGACATCGCGAGCGCGATCCGTGATGCGCGCGGACTGCGCACAGACAAGAACAATGTGCACCTGCCTGAGCCGATCAAGAACGTCGGCACCTACATGGTCGTGGTCGATGTCGTCGAGGGAGTGACGGCTACGGTCAAGACCATGGTCGTCGCGCAGAAGTAGATCCGCCGCGGCTGCGAACATCTGTTCGTGCGTTCGGCGATGGCCCTCTCCCCGCGAGTTTTTTCCCTGCGAGTTGCGGGAACCACCCGCGAACCTTCGGTCCCTCGGACTTAGACTCGCGCTGAGCATGAGCCCCACCGCGACAACCAACGGCTCCAGCACGCCCATCGGCGTGATAGCCCCCCCGCACAATCTCGATGCCGAGCAGTCGGTGCTCGGAGCGATCCTGCTCTCCGACCGCTCGTTGTATGCGCTCGTGATCGAAGAGGGGCTGCGCTCAGAGGATTTCTATCGCGAACGACACGGCCTGATCTACGAGGCGATGCTGGCGCTCTACAACGAATCAGAGCCGGTGGACGTGCTGACCGTCACCGATCGTCTGCGTCAGACCGCCAAGCTCGAGGCCGTCGGAGGATCCTCGGCGGTGGACGAGCTGACCGGGGTTGTGCCGGCGGCGGGACACGCGCGTCGCTACGCGCAGATCGTGCGCGAGAACGCGCTGCTGCGACGTTTGCTTGCAGCTTCCTATGACATCCAATCGAGCGTGCTGGAGCGCCAAAGCGCACCGCGCGAGCTGGTCGAGCAGGCCGAGAAGACGATGCTCGAGGTCGCACGCGACGACCGCCAACAGGACTTCCGTTCGATCGAGGAGGTGCTGCACGAGGAGCTCGACAAGCTGCATCGCCTTTCGATCGAGGGAACTTCGCTGACCGGCGCCCCCTCGGGCTTCAAGGACCTCGACGAGATCACGGGCGGCTTTCAGCCCGGCAACCTGATCATCATCGCCGCACGCCCGGCGATGGGCAAGAGTGCCCTCGTTTGCAATATCGCCGAGAACGCCGCCGTGGAACACGGCCGGCCGGTGGCGCTTTTCTCGCTGGAGATGGCAGAGGCCGAGCTGGCTCAGCGCTTTGTGGCCTCACAGGCGCGTATCAAGGGCGAGGAGCTGCGCAAGGGACGCGTCAAGGAAGAACGCTGGCCAAAGATCCTGAAGGCCTCACAACGGCTTGCGGCGGCGCCCCTGTGGGTCGATGACTCAAGCGACGTCGGCATGCTCGAGATCAGGGCCAAGGCACGTCGCTTGCACAGCCAATGCGAGAACGGCCTCGGCCTGATCATCATCGACTACCTGCAGCTGATGCGAACCGACAGCCGCTATGACTCGCGCGTGACCGCCGTGGGCGAGCTGAGCCGTGGGCTGAAGATCCTGGCGCGTGAGCTGGGGGTCCCCGTGATCGCGCTGTCGCAGCTCAGTCGCGCCGTGGAGACGCGCCCGGACAAGCGTCCGCAGCTCTCGGACCTGCGTGGAGTCGGAAACCTCGAGCAAGACTCCGACCTGGTGATGTTCATCTACCGCGACGAGTACTACAACGAGGACTCCGAGCGACCCGGCGAGGCCGATTTGATCATCGCCAAGCATCGCAACGGGGCGGTGGGCAAGGTGACGCTCACATTCCAGAAGGAGTACCCGAAGTTCATGAACTATGCGGGTGAGAGCCGCTACGCCGCATGAGCGCCGAGGTCCTCAGCCTGCCGAGCTCACGCGATCGGAACGCCTGTCCACTGGGCATCTGCGACGGGAGCGGGTTCGTGGTCGAGGAGACCACCAATACAGCATCCGATTGCCGCTGCCGCGCCGGGCACATCGCCAAACGCCGCGCGAGCGGCCTCGAGGCCCGTCTTCCCAAGCGTTACCAGGGCGTCTCGTTTGAGCGGCCGCCCGTTCCGGAAATGCCCGAGCCGGTCGTCTCTGCGGTACGCGGCTACGTGCGCAACATAAACGCTCGCCTTGACGAAGGACGAGGGATGTGGCTCGTCGGGGACATCGGCACCGGCAAGACGACGCTGGCGATGCTGGCCTCGAAGGCCGCGCTGGACGCCGGGCGCACGGTGGCGATCTACTCCCTGCCAAGACTGCTGAACCTCATTCGCAGCGCCATCGAAGCCGAGGGAGGCATGGTGAGCTTCCTGGATCGCCTCACCTCGGTCGACCTCCTGCACATAGACGATCTCGGGGTCGAGAACAAGACAGATTGGGTGCTGGAGCAGCTGTATTCGATCATCAACACTCGCTACGAGGACGAGCGGGCGATGATCCTGACAACCAACCTTGAAATCGCCGAGCTCAGAGAGCAGTTCGGCGAGCGAACTCTCTCGCGCCTGCTCGCCATATGCGGCGAGCCGCTGCCGCTGTTCGGTCGTGACGAACGGAGCGAGTTTCGACCCAATCGTCAGAAGAACGACGCGAACGCGCAGCCCGCCTGAGCCGGGCGCACCTGCGTAGACTGATGAGGCGATGCCCGGAATAGTCATAGTTGGCGCCCAGTGGGGCGACGAGGGTAAGGGGAAGATCACCGATCTGCTCGCCGAACACGGCGACGCGGTCGTGCGCTTCCAAGGTGGCAACAACGCCGGACATACGATCGTGCGCGGCGAGGAGGAGTGGAAGCTGCACCTGATCCCCTCCGGGATCCTCTACCCGGGCAAGCGCTGCGTGATCGGCAACGGGGTGGTGATCGATCCGAAGGTTCTGATCGAGGAGCTTGACGCGCTGCGAGCGCGACGCGTGGACGTGAGCGGGCTGCGGATATCCGCCAACGCGCACCTGATCATGCCCTATCACCTGCTGCTGGACTCGGCCGGCGAGGCGAAACTCGGAAGCCTTCAGATCGGCACCACGCGACGCGGGATCGGACCATGCTACGCCGACAAGGCGGCACGCCTGGGAATCCGTGTTCAAGACCTGCTGGACGAGAAGATCCTCAAGAAGAAGATCGTCGCGGCAATGGAGCCAAAGCGCCTGTCGCTGCGCCCGTTTGAGAAGGACCCGACGCTCGACCTGCACACGATGACCGAGGAGTACCTCACCTACGGCCATCGCCTGGAGCAGCACATCGCCGATACCGCCCGGTTGATGTGGGAGCTGCTCGATGAAGACAAGAAGGTGATCTTCGAGGGCGCGCAGGGAGCGATGCTCGACATCGACCACGGCACATATCCGTTCGTGACCTCATCCAACCCCCTGTCGGGCGCGGCGTGTGTGGGGACGGGAGTCGGTCCCAAGGACATCGACGAGGTGTGGGGCATCTCAAAGGCCTACACCACGCGTGTGGGCGCCGGCCCCTTCCCAAGCGAGCTGCACGAAGAGATGGGCGAGACGATCCGCCGCCGTGGAGGCGAGTTCGGGACGACCACCGGGCGCCCACGCCGCACCGGGTGGCTCGACCTCGTGGCGCTTCGCTATGCCGCCCGGCTGAACACACTCACAGGGCTCGTGCTCACGAAGCTCGACGTGCTGTCGGGACTCGACCGCATCCAGGTCTGCACGAGCTACCGTGGCGCGGAGGGGGCGGAGTTCGACGACTTCCCCTACCACCAGACGGTGTTGCACCACACGACCGCGGAGCTCACTGAGCTGCGTGGTTGGAAGGAGGACCTCGGCGAGTGTCGCACGCTCTCCGATCTCCCCGACGGCGCACGCGAGTACCTCCAGTTCATCGAAGATCACATCGGCGCGCCCGTGACGTTGATCGGCGTCGGCCCAGGACGCGATCAGGTCGTGTGGACCGACGCGGGTCGCGGGTCGATGATCGGCCCCGGCGCGGGTGCCTCGGCCGCCGCGTAGCTTGCCTCACGCGTAGCTCGCTCGCCCATAGCTCGCTTCAAGTAGAGGGACGCTCCAGCGCTTTCTCCCGCTCGTCGATCCACGCCAGAATCGCCCGAGAGCCTGCCATGACCGTGCCATCGGCCAGCTTTAGCGTCGGCAGCTTCGTCGTACCGGTCGCTTCTCGCAACTCCTCGCGTGAGCCCTTGCGCAGGAAGGGGATCGGACTGCCGTGCGCGGCGATCGTTTTCTCGTGCTCGATGCCTGCGGAGCGAAGCGCCTCCTGTACGCGACGGCAGGGATGCAGCTTCGGCCCGCCGCCATCGCCGTGACAAACGAACAACGTCGGATTCTCGGCCATATTGCTCCTCCGGTCGCGGACTCACCGACGAGCTTATCGCCACCACGATCGGAAGCCAGCCGCCGCTGGCGTGAAACCGACGATTCCCAGGCAATCGCGCGGATGGACAGCCGTAGCGTCAGCGTCGCGATACCGACTTTGTGAACCATTCTCGTGGCGTTTTACGCACAAACCCGTCGACCGAAAGAGGCTGCAGCGGAGGGCACATCACCATGACGCTCCGCCCACAACCCGTACGACGCCTCGCGAGCATTATTCGACCCACTTTTGCACACGGTTGTTGAATGCGTCTGCTATCCAGAGGTGGCCGCTGGAGTCGGCGGTGATCGAGGAGGGCCAGTGCAACTGTCCGGCACCGCTGCCAGTCGTGCCGAACTGGCTGATGTATGCCCCGACCGAGGAGAGCTCCTCCACGCGACCATTCGCGAAGTCGGTGACGAACAGGTGGCCTTCAGAATCAATCGTGATCCCGCGCGGCAGCTCGAATTGACCGTTGCCTGCGCCCCAGATTCCGACGCTACGGATGTACGCGCCGACGGACGAGAACTCCTGGAGGCGACTATTGTTGGAATCGACCACCCACATGTCGCCTTCGGCGTTGAACGCGACATCTGTCGGCGTTTCGAACTGGCCATTCCCGGTCCCCCCGGACCCCAGCTTGCTGATAAAGGTCCCCGTCGAAGAAAACTCCTGCACACGTGCGTTGTCGGCATCGGCTACCCACACGTTTCCTTTAGAGTCGATCTTGATGCCCATGGGGTAGGAGAACTGTCCGTTGCCGGAACCTTCCGAGCCGAACTGGGTGATCAACGTCCCCGTGGAGGAGAACTCCTGCACGCAGTTGGCTTTGCTGTCGGTGACCCACACGTCACCTTTGGAATCGACCGTGATGCCGTAGGGAAACGCTTCGGTTTTCACCTGACGAATGTATTCGCCGCTCGCAGAGAACTCCTCGATACGGTTGTTGCCCGAGTCGGTCGTCCAGACGTGGCCTTCGGCATCGACCGCCACGCCAAACACTTCGCTGAACTGGCCATTGCCGGTCCCCTGGGAACCGAAAGAGGACAGGTACTGCCACGAAGGCGCTGCCTGCCACTTTTGCACACGGTTGTTGAATGCGTCTGCTATCCAGAGGTGGCCGCTGGAGTCGGCGGTGATCGAGGAGGGCCAGTGCAACTGTCCGGCACCGCTGCCAGTCGTGCCGAACTGGCTGATGTATGCCCCGACCGAGGAGAGCTCCTCCACGCGACCATTCGCGAAGTCGGTGACGAACAGGTGGCCTTCAGAATCAATCGTGATCCCGCGCGGCAGCTCGAATTGACCGTTGCCTGCGCCCCAGATTCCGACGCTACGGATGTACGCGCCGACGGACGAGAACTCCTGGAGGCGACTATTGTTGGAATCGACCACCCACATGTCGCCTTCGGCGTTGAACGCGACATCTGTCGGCGTTTCGAACTGGCCATTCCCGGTCCCCCCGGACCCCAGCTTGCTGATAAAGGTCCCCGTCGAAGAAAACTCCTGCACACGTGCGTTGTCGGCATCGGCTACCCACACGTTTCCTTTAGAGTCGATCTTGATGCCCATGGGGTAGGAGAACTGTCCGTTGCCGGAACCTTCCGAGCCGAACTGGGTGATCAACGTCCCCGTGGAGGAGAACTCCTGCACGCAGTTGGCTTTGCTGTCGGTGACCCACACGTCACCTTTGGAATCGACCGTGATGCCGTAGGGAAACGCTTCGGTTTTCACCTGACGAATGTATTCGCCGCTCGCAGAGAACTCCTCGATACGGTTGTTGCCCGAGTCGGTCGTCCAGACGTGGCCTTCGGCATCGACCGCCACGCCAAACACTTCGCTGAACTGGCCATTGCCGGTCCCCTGGGAACCGAAAGAGGAGGCGAAGAGCCACTGCTCGGTTGCGAACGTCTGGTCTTCACCGTAGCTGGTGCCGACAGCGTTGGCCGCCACGAGCCTGAAGTGATACGCAGTGGTATCGGTCAGGCCAGTGATCGTCTTGCTGACGTGCACGTTGGTGCCGCCTGAGCCGGCGTTAACTTCGGCCGTCTTACTCCCGTAGGACGTCGTAGTGCCGTATTCAAAGTAATAGTGCGTATCGCCTTCTTGAGGATTGACGGTTCCATGAAGCGTCCCTTCGGAGCGCTTTACTTCGGTAGCAGGTTCCGTCGTCGCTGTGGGGACGATCTCGCGCTCCACAAGCACAGATCCAGCGCTTCGCCCCGTGGCGATGCAGGCTCCCGACGACAGACAGGAGATTCCCCACAGGTCGTCCTGGCCCGCCGGCACGGCCACCGGCACGACAGACCATGCCGCGTCGTTCCAGTGCTCCGCGAAGAGCGGTTCACCTTCCGACACTTCATAAACGGGCATGCCAATCGCAGTGCAGTCCGTCGGCGACGAGCATGACACGTCTTCCAGCTGCCCGCCGGCCACACCGGTCGGATTCGGCACCGACTGGATTTCCCAGCCACCCCCACTCCCATTCCAGTGCTCGGCGAAGGGCCATTTTTCAGAGAAGCTCTTGGACCAATCGCCGACTGCAGTGCATTCAGTTGACGAGACGCAGGAGACACTTTTGAGCAGCGTGGCAGAGGCGCCCGCCGGGTTGGGTATTGTCTGGATGTGCCAACTGCCGTCCCAGCGCTCGGCAAGCGGTTCTGTCCCTTTGCTCGGCGTGTACCACCAGCCGACCGCCGTACACGCGTTGGAGGCCGTGCACGATACGCCTTCGAGGGCCGCTTCGTCCTGTCCCGTGGCGGGCGGGAACGGGGTTTCCAGAATTTGCCATTCGGCTCCATTCCAGGACTCGGTCAACGGCCGTCCTTCTTCCGCGCTGTCTATGTACCAGCCAGCCGCTATGCATTCGGTCGGCGAAGAGCAGGACACGCTTTCCAGCCAGCTTTCTTCGGCGCCAACCGGGTTCGGGACCGAGTGCACTTCCCATTCGGTGCCGTTCCAAGACTCGGCGAGCGCTCGCTGAGTGATGGCGGCGGAGTACTCGCCCACCGCCGCGCACGCGGTTGGCACCGAGCATGAGACGCCGTATAGTGCACCGAATTCGCCATGAAGCGGCATAGGCACAGACTGGATTTCCCATTTGATTCCGTTCCAATACTCCGACAGTAGGTCATTGGCGGATCCGCCCGTTGCGGAATCGCCAACAGCCATGCAAGCAGCAGCAGAACGACACGAAATACTCAGAAGGTTGTGACAGAAGAGCTCCGCCGCGCATGGTGGCCCTTCGATTTCTGGCGTCGGCTGAACGGTCCAAGCCGCCGTCGTGAGGGTGTGGTCCTGACCGTAGATCGTTTCGGAGCCCCTGATGGCGACCAGGCGATAGTGGTAGCTGGTGGCAAATTCGAGACCCGTGAGGGCCTGACTCACGCCGTGCCAGACAACAGCCCCTCCAGCGCTGCCGTTGGATGCCGGAACGCGACTGCCGTAGGATGTCGTCTTACCGTATTCGAACCAGTAGCCAGCTTCTTTGCCTTCCGGATCGATAAAGCCGGTCAGAGTTGTCGCGTGCGCTGAGACCTGCATAGCAGGATCCGTGATCGCACGAAAACCGACCGATAGTTCGATCGGACCGTCGGGCGTACCCCATCCGGTCGGCCCGTCGTATCCTTCCTCGCCATTGCACAGGTATCCACCGCATTTTTCCGCGTTGTTGCCCTTGCTCACGTCAAAGAGGACGTGCCTGTAGAAGGCTTCGGCTCGCTGTTCTCGCACCATCGAGCTGGAGTGGGCCTCGATCGCGGCAACGATCGGCGCCGACGCGCTTGTACCCCATACGTTTAGCCAGCCGTCCTCTTCCGGTCGTTCTTCATATGTATCGTATACTGAAACCGGCGATTCGTTACTGGCGACAGCCGATACGTCGGCGTCCGTGCGCTTGGCGCAATCCGGGTCAGTCTGCCACGAGGGCTTTGGCTCGTATGCGCTGCAACCGCTGCCTGCGCCTTTCCAGACGGTCTCTTCCCAACCGCGCGAGCTTGTTGCTTTTTTTAGGGTCGTGCCGCCGACGGAGATCACGTACTGCGATGCGGACGGATAGCTCACCCCATAGCCAGAGTCACCGCTGGACACCGTAATCGGTATGCCTGGATGATTGAAATACGAGTCTTCAGAGGTCTCTTCTGAGTGCTCGGGAGTTCCCCAGCTATCGGTGATCTCGGTCGCTTTCTTTTTCGTACCTGTTTCTTCCCATGTCGCGGCCTCGTTCTCGGCCGCATCGAGATTGACGGTTTCGCTGTTGGTCGCCTCCACCAGCAATATATGGCATTCCTGGCACATGGCCGAGACCATATCCAAGTCGAGCGACATCTCAAGTCCCCAGGATTCTATCGTTTTTTTTGGGTAGTTCGCTTCTTCGCCTTTCTGGTTGACCCTCTTGAAACAGCCGTTTGCTTTCGTGCATTCGGAGAGCCCATAGTGCGAGCGGTAGGCTTTTAGGTCCGCTTCGGCGTTGGGGTCGTCGTACGCATCGACGATCGCAACGGTCTGACCGGAGCCGCCTGTTGTGGATATCTTGTACGCTGAGCGCAAGTCGCTCGGTGAGAGGCCGCCGAGTTCGCCGCTGCCTTCAAGATTTGGGCTGACAGTGCTGAGTCCCTGTTCGGAGGGAGCGCCCGGCAACGAGGGCTTGTGCCCAACCCCAGGAGGATCGATGCCCGCCATGCAGGCGTAATGATGGGGCTTTGGCAGGCCACAGGCGAGATACGGTTCTGTTGTGGAGGGCGTGAGCGAATAGCCGAGTTCGTGGGCGCGAGAACTCGGGCTCTGCGCCTCCCGCTGTCTCTCCCCCGCGCGCATGGGCAACCTTTGCGGCGGCCCCTTCGCGCTCGCAGATGCACAAGGCGCGAGGATGGCCGCGACGGCGGCGAGTGTGGTCATGCGAGCGGTATGCCTCAGAGCGAGCCCTGGGGCTTTCCGATCGCGGTGCGTCATGCACCCTTCACGCGGCACGGATCGCATCGAGCCTCCTTTTCTCATCACCTACCAGGCTCCCTGGGTTGTGTGTCGTAGACGGCGTCTAACCACGCCGAGCGTGCGTTTTGCCCTTGTGGTGCTTGCTTGACTTCTTGCCCTTCTTCTTGCCCTTCGGGCAACCGGTGACGCCGATCTTCGTGCTCTCATGGATTTCCGCCCCGTTCTGTGCTCTGAACGCTGTCGGCATCGCAAGTTTGCTCTTGCACAGGTTGCCGTTGGCCGCGAGCGCGGAGTATTTGCCTTGCGGCAGGTTCAGTTCGAAGCTGCCGACGGGAGCGTCGGGGACCGTGCGGAACGTGCTGCTCGTGATCCCGGCTTTGCTGATGAACGTTTCCCCATGCAAATCGAGCGTCACGCCATAACCCTGCAACACGACTACGAGTTCGGGGAACTTCGCGCCACCGTAGCTCACGAAATACGCCGGTCCGGTGAGCGGCACCGGGATCAACGGTGTGATCGCGGTCGCATGCCCGACGATCGAATCAGCCGGACAGCCTGCTGGGTTTGATTCGAACTGTGCGGCTGTGCACGCCTTCTGCAATGTCGTCAAGCGTGAGGGCAACTGCTTCGGTAGGTCTACCTTGACGCTCTTGATGTTCGTCTGCGACCCGAACGGTGCTTTGGGATAGGTCAGCTTCACGTTCAGGCTCGCACCGTTCGCCCTCGATGTTTTCCCTGAGGTTGACACCTTGAACTGGGGTTTGAAGCCCAAGACCGCACAATTGGTGACCTGGAACGGCACACCGATCGTATCTATGGAGCCTTCGCTCGAGTGGATCGTGCCGCTGACTTGCATCTTGTTGCAGTTGGTCGGGTTGAACTGGAAGTCCCCACGCGTGGTGATCGCGTTCACATGCTGGATTTCCAAAGGTATCCCTTCGATGCTCGTCGGGATCGAATCGGGGGTACCGGGCGGGTTGCTCGTGATCGTGATCGCCGCGGTAATCGGATTGACTTCGATCTTGCCCCTGACTATCACGCAGTCGCAGGGGTCCTCGCTCGCTGGATTAGCGGTGTTGCGCTTCAGATCGAACGGGCCGGCCTTCGCGGGAACCTCGAAGGTGATACCAAACGGTGCGCACCCCGACTGCCCCACCGTACAAGCACCGCTACCGTTATACGGACCGGTCAAGTAGAACTTGCCGCCGGAGACCGTGAACGGCTGATTACCAACACCGACGCTTATCGTCGATTCGCCAATCAAGCTGTTCGCGGGACACTCACCGAGATTGGCCTGCGGTTCTCCGCACAGTTCGATGTTCGAGAGGATTCCCGACAGTCCCGGTGGCAGGTGCGCTTCCACCGACTGCAGGTTCTGTTCCCCGTTTTTGCGGGTCATCGTCAGCGTGAACGGACTGAACGCGCCCGCGTTCACATTCGTCGCGCCACCCGTCAAAGACGGGGTAAACGGTAGGCTCGCACCCGGGCACGGACCACCGCCCGGACCGTGATCGATGTTGAACGAGGATTCCGAGGTCACAGGACCGTTGCCGTCCCACGGTGTGAACACGGCCTGGGTCGTGTATGTCCCGCAACGCGACGGTGTGGCGAGCGGCGCGCGTTCCCCGCCAAAGAAGTGCAGTTCGAGATTTTCAAACGGCAGATCCGGTGTGTTCTTGAACGTCGTCACGATCTGACCTGTGGCGGTCAATTTCACTTCGCCCGTGAGCTTGATCGTGCTACCCGAGAAGGGGTCTTCCACCATCAGGTACATCGCGACCAGACTCCCGAACGGGTTGGAGTTCTGCGCCGCCAGATACACCTCGCCTTCCAGTTCGTGTTCGAGCAGCGGCGTCTTTATTTTCACGGTCCCGATCTTCGACCCGTTAGGACAGAAACTCGCACCCGGCTGCAGCTGTTCGATCGGAGTCGGCGAGAACGTGGCTGTCTTCACACCAGGTTCGAATTCCGAGTTGAATTCCGTGAAGCCTTCAAAGCCCGCCAAGCCATCCGAGCACGCTTCCAAACCTTCCGCACCCGAGGGGTTGATCGCCACCCCTTCGGGCAGCGTGACCGTCGTGTCACGCAGCGAGGACTCCGCTAGGCCGTCGGGATTGAGTGCCGCCGTCTGAGGAACGTGCACGCCGACCGTCAAGCCAGATGAGGTGCTCGCGTTCGTCGTATCCGGGGCGACCGTGATCGTCGGCGGGAACTTGAGCTTCGAGCAGCCCGTCAGCGCGACGGGGGTACCCGCGGTGTTGCGCGCGTCCGTGCTGATCTTCGCCCACTGGCCCGGTTCTTCCCACGAGTCGGCCGCGATCGTCGAGCGCAAGGGGCCGTGGCAGCCGGTCGGCAGCGTCAGGAACGCTTTGCGGTTGACCCCTTCGCCCACGACACCGGAGACCACCAGCTTGCTCTTGATGACGGGCGCCGACGTCGGCGCAGCCGTCACCGTCGCTTGCACAGGGTAGTCTCCGCCGGAGAGCACCCCGTTGTTGATATACAGCAGGGGCTCGAGGAAATTGGTGCCGAGTTGCAAAGCCACGCCGCGTACGGGCACCATCGCGAAGACTCCGCCGATGTGGCCCGGGTTTTGACGAGGCTGTGCTTCTGACCAGTTCAGGTACAGCACGCCCACTTCCGCTGCTGGTGGACATCCATTGGGGAAGTCTTCACGCAACTGTTGTCCGGTGCACTTCTGGGAGGTCGCGTTGGGGTCGCCGATCAAGCCGGGGGGCAGATCGACCGTGACATCCCGCAAGACGCCGTCGGGCAGGCGCACGTACGGTGAGTCGGCGTTCGATTCGATGCGCTTGAAGTGCGAGTTCAGTTCGAAGAAGTCGACGAACTCGTACGGGTGCGAGCCCGCCTGCGTGTCGGGCGTGCCGTCTTCGTTCAGGAAGCTGATTTCATAGCTCTTGATGCCGAAGCCGACGCCCTGCGTCGCGAGCATACCGCTGCCCTCCCCCGCGCCGTTGGCGTTGTTCGCGACAAGACGGAAATGGTAGAGTTCGCCGGACTGGAGGCCGTCGAGCTGCGCGGAGACCGTCACCGGACCGTTTCCCGCTCCGATCTCGTCCGGCGTCTGCTCGCAGGGCACGCTGTCGTTGTAGGGACCGTTGCCGAATTCGTCGGTGCGGCCGTATTCGAACTTGCATTCGTTGACGGCGACGCCGCGCGGATTGACCGTGCCGCTCAGGCTCGCGGCTTCCCTGCTCACGCCCGTCGGTTGGCTGACTGTCACCGCCGGGGCTTGGCTGCCGAAGACGTAGACCTCGCCGTTGGCCGGGTTTGAGACATAGATCTTCCCGCTCGCGCCGTCCACGGCGATCCCGCCCTGGCCCGCGGAGCTCGAGAGCTGCAGCGAGCCGAAGCGCGCGACGAGCGTGCCGGCGGCTACTAGGGATCCCGCGTTGCCGCTGGTCTCGTTCAGGCTGTTGCGGTTCATCGCGCCCGTGTCCCACTCGGCCACGGAGGACTGATCGTCTGCGTAGAGGTGGCCGGTCGCGGGATCGACGGCCACCGCGACATCGCCCGCTTCTTCACTGTCCACACGGCCAAGCCCGGAGAGCTTCTGGCCGAACTTGACCGTACACGAGCACGACGGTTCGTAGACCGGGTAGTCATCGCCCGTGGCGGAAACGGCGAAGCCGTGGGCCAGGAGGGGGTTTTCGTGGGGCAGGCCAACGCCTTCAGTCTGGTTCTGTTGTTGCCATTCCTGGCGAGCGATGGGATGATTCACGGCCGCGTCGTCGAATTCGTCGATCAGCAGTTTGGTGCCGGACACTCCTGGGCTACTACTCAGAATGCTCTGGTTGACGTGCACGGTGCCGCTCCCGTCGACGCCCAAACCGAGCAGTTCGCCTTCGGCGGAGCCGGTGGACGGCGTGAAGCCGCCGATCTGGCTCAGGTATTCGCCGTCGGGACTGAACTTGTCGATCACGCCGTGGCCCCCATCCATCACGTACAGGTCACCGGCCGAGGGGTCTGAGGGCGATTTCGAATTGTCAACGGCGAGCGCAGCTGGGGTGCCGTATACGTTTGGGAATGAGAACGACGTGGCGGGCGTCGCACTGCCGGTCAGTTCGTTGGTTGAGCCCAGGCCCACCGCGGAGAAATCGACGGGGTTGCCATTCGCATCGAACTTGTACACCGTGTCGGTGCCGATGTCGGCGACGTACACCTCGCCGGTCGATTCGTCAACCGCGATGCCATTCGGGTTGGAGAACGGCACGCCGGTCGATCGTTCGAAGCTTGCTGGGGTTGCGGGTGGATGGGGTTCGCCGGCGGCGAGCGCCGACGCGCCGCCGAGCGAGAGCCACATGCCCATCACGGCAAAGAGCGTCAAGCCAAGCCGCGAGGAGCGGCGCGTTATCTTCTCCAAGAAAGCGCTCATCATCATTTACCCCTCCTGTGGGACTTTGCTTTCACTCGCGTCCTTCTTGCCGGCGAGGCGCAATGCGCCCGCTTGCGCTTCTTGGGCTTGCACACCTTCTTCTTGGGCTTGGCCTTCTTCTTCGGTTTCACTTCAGACGGCGGCGCGAGATTGCCCGCGCCTTCGAATGTCTGGCTCGACGGCGCCCCGTAAATCGAGGGCTGTGGCGAGACCGGCGTGCGACAGGCGTCGGCGGTCGTGCACGCCGGCGGGGAGGACTGTTCGGCGAAGCCTCCGTCAACGCGCGCATCGTAGATGACGATCTGTCCTTCCCGGGTGTCCTGCGGCACGAGCTGCTGGTTGGACCTGAAGAACACGTCATCGCCGCTTTCGCTCACGTCCTCGAGGTTCGATTCGTAGGAGCTCGTGCCGCTGGAGATCAGGTACACGTGGCCGCCCTCGTACTCGTAGACGTCGAGCAGGCCGTTCGTATCGGAGGGTACGAGCGCTTCCCTCGTTTCAAAGAATGCCTGGCCGGCGTCCGTGAGCAGTTCGTGGCCTTCCCGCAGTACCGTGCCGCCTTCCTCGATCGGAGGTTCGCCCGTGGGGTTGCACGAAGCGCAGGCGAGCTGCCCTGTGGCGGCGCTGTACAGGAAGAGCTCACGGCACACACCGAATTCACCGCAATGGGTGCCCCCCGCGGGCGTATTGTTGTAGCCGGTCAGGCTCTTGAGCGATTCAAACGCGAGCCACTTGCCGTCGGGTGAGGTTCGCCCGCCCGCGTACAGCGGCGCTTCGAGGCCGGAGACGCCTGTGGCGATGAACGTCGTCCTTTCGCCGTTCCACAGATACAGGTTTTCCTTTCCGGCTTCCGCACCTTCGACGACGGTCTTACCTTCGCTGTTGACGAATTCCCTCGTATTGGACGCCAGCACGCCCGTGGCTTCGAAGTAGACGTAGGAGCTGTCATGGGTGCCGAGTGGCCTAACGCGGAGCACATCGGCGTGTTCGCCCGCCTTGGCAACCGTGAGATCGCTCAATTCGCATTTGCTCGCGCCTTCGGGTAGCGCGCACTCATACAGATCGGGTTCGCCCGCAGCCGCGGTCGAGTGGGCCGTGAGCTTGCTTTCATCGAGAAAGAAGACCTTCGAACCGTCGGAGGTAGCAGCCCTGAAGGAGCCGCCACCGCTGGGGCCCGACCCATCTTGTTTTTCGTCGATTTGGACGGTGCGCTGCCCGTCGATGCGGTCGTAGAGGGCGCCGGCATAGGCGAAGAGGACGTGTGAGCCGTCGCCGGAGACCACACCTTCGGGCAACGGCGTGCCCGCGGTCGCCGCTGCCGCAAGCGATCCGGGGACCGCGGAGCCGTCCGGCAGCACGCTCACCAGGCGCAACGCGCCTTCGTCCCATTCGTACAGGTTTTCCACGCCGTACTGCGCGCCTTCGGCCAGGGGCGAGGTCTCCGTAAAGATCACGTGACTGAGGTCGGCGGAGGCTGCCTGGAAATGTGTGTCAGCCGGCCTCACACCCGGCGGCGTGACGTTGACAAGTTGGTAAGTCCCGGTCAAGTTGTCGCGCACCAGCAGGTTCACGTAACCCACCGGTTCGCCGCTCACCACCTGACGGCCTTCTGGATTACACGATTCCGCGTTTTCTAGGTAGGCCCGGGACGAGGCACTTGACGCTCCACCGGTTTCGATCACGTCCTTGGTGAGCTGTTCCGAGTACGCGTACGTGACTTTGAAGTCCTGACAGATCACCCCGTCATAGGATTCGATCGGCATGATGCTTTCCGAGATCCAGCCGGCTGCGCCACGCGTCCCCACGTAGTAGTAGCCGCCGGTGGGCGCCCCTGGCTGCGGCTCAAAGGAGCGGAGCGTGACCGCTTCGCCATCCGCGGCGGCCATGCTCGCGTACGCAAACTCTCCCGTATCGAACTGGGACGAGTTCTCGACCGGCGGCGTTACGAGCTCGTAGGCGCGGCAGTCGGGCAACCTCGCGGAGAGCCCGCTGCGCAGCTGTTCGTTCGGGCATGCCACTTCAGCAGCCGTTGCGGTCGTGAACGTCTGATCGGACCCATAGACCGTGCCGAGTTCGTTGGTCGCGACCACGCGGTAGTGGTAGGTCGTGCCGGCCGCAAGACCGCTCGCCGCAGCCCACACCGCGTGCGATTTCAGTCCTTCCCCAACGCTTCCTTCCGGGAAGGGCGTGGAGCTGCCGTAGGCGTCGGTAGGACCGTATTCGAAGCGGTAGGTCGTTTGGAGGCCGCCGGGGTTCACGAGCGCGCCGAGCTTCACTTCGGAGACGCCGATTTCGGCGGTGAGCTCCCTGTCGACCACAGGCGCGGTGGGGGGCACGAACACCCAGACGGTGTGTTTGGTCTCGTCGGTTACGTATACACGGCCGCTCGCTTCATTCACCGCGACCATGCTGAAGAAATGAATCGATGGATCGTTGGGAATGCCGAAGTCGCCGACCCCGACATCGGCGAGCTGCTTGCCCTCGGAGCTGTACTCGATGAGATGGGCACAGGACGAGCCCAGATGTCCGCAAGGGTCCGCGTTGTTGTTGACGGTCGCGAACACGTCACCATGTCCGTCGAGTGCCACGGAGAAAACGCCTTCGCTCTTGATTTCCCCGAGCACCGCGCCGGTCGAGCTCAGCTCCTCGATCCGGCTGTTGCCGGAGTCGGCCACCCACAGATTGCCGGACGAGTCGATCGCCACGCCGGTCGGTTCCTTGAGCGCGCCCGCGCCGGAGCCCGTGAACGTGTTCAGCAGCGTCCCGGCTTCACTGTACTCCAAGATGTCGTTTTCGCCGGGCACATAGACGTTGCCCGAGGAGTCAGACGCGATCTGCAGGATCGAGTAGACGCCGCCAACGTCACGGTATGAAGGCACAGGAAACGACCCGATGAAATCGCCCGTGCTCGGTTCGTAGACGGCGATCCCCGGCGCGGACGTTTCGGTGCTGCGCGCTTCGAGAACGTAGAGGTTGCCGCTGACGGGATTCACGGCCGCTCCACCGAAGAGCCATCCTGGACCGAAGAATCCTCCGCTGCCCAGCTTGCCAAAGATCGAGAGGCGCTCGCCTTCGGCATCGAGCTGTTCGATATGACCGTAGCTCTTAATTATCGATATTTCTTGCTTATCCAATTCGTTTCGGTATTCAATTTCGAAAAAGCCGGCCGTGAAAACATCGCCGCTGGCCTGATCGACCGCGACGCCGGGGCCTTCAGACGCGAACGTGCCGTCGGGAACGAGCTTGGGAGGTTCGGCCTGAGCGACTCCTGGGGACAGTGCACCCTGAAAGGCACAAGCGAACACGGCAGCGATGCTCAACGCGAGCACGGTGAAAGTGCGGCGGCAAGCGCGCTCGCCAGCAGCGCTTCGTCCAACCGCGAGCACACTGCACCGCCACACAAGATTCCTCAACACAGACCGATAAGCACCCACGTTCACATCCCCTCCTCAAAGAGACCCGGACAACAAGACCTGCCCGAGCCCGGGCAGCACCCCCCATTCGAGGGGCAGGCAAACACCGCCGCGGGCGCACGACCCACGGCGACAAACGAATAAGAAGGACGCGAGCCTTGGCGCGAGAACGCGTGCGTGGTCCTCATCGCTCGGCCACTCCACGATTCTGCCCGCCTTCGGTGTTGGTGCGGATGCTCTGAGCGATCCGCTCGCCGTCCTCGGTCAAGGTCCACGAGTTCGGAGCGCCCATGCCGGGATGGATCCCCGTGTTCGTGATGAGACCGATGCGCTCCAAGCGCGCAAGCAGCTTTGAGATCTGGCCCTGGTCCGTTATCCCGGCCGTCTCCCCGACCTGACGGTTCGACGCTTGCGGCTGCTGAGCTATCGCCATCAGCACCCGCACCGTCCTATAGGTCAGGCGCATCCCCGCGTCTTTGAAAGGGTCGGAGAGCAACACCTCGCCCTCCCGCCTCCCGGAAGACACCGGCGTGGGACGCTCGAGCTCCCTGCGCGCAGCGGCCGCACCAAGGTAGGGCAACACAATCATGCTCATCAGCGGGTTCGTCAACTCGAGGAGCGGCTCGTGCGTCTTCTCTGCCAAGCGCGAACGGATCACGCTCAGCACGCCGCCCACAACGCCCTCCGCCACGAGCGAAGACGGCACGACGCTCGCCTTGCCTTCCGCGCGACCATCCTCGACCGCGCTGGTAAGCGCGGCCATTACCTCGCCTCGATGCTCGGAGGTCGCCTCGCCGCCCGCATGGGACTCGACGATCAACAACCTGCCGACCACAGGCTCCTCGTCGAGGAAGCCCAGCAACGCGACCAGGGCAGCCCTGATCCTCTCCCGCCACGCCTTCTCAGACTCATAAGCGGGCAGGACACGCTCGGAGGCGTATGCGAGCGCCTGCTCAAACGCGACGCGCAAACAATCCTCGCAGTCGGAGAAAAACTCATAGAACGTGCGCCGGGAAACCCCGGAGCGCTCGACGACGCGCGCGACAGTCACGCCGCCCGCCCCCCGTTGTGAGGCGACGTCGAACATCGCCCCAAGCATCCGCGCCCGCTGAAGCTCGGCAAGCTCTCCACGGACCGCGCCGTTATACGCCCGCGGCGCGCTGCCGCCATCGCGCACCGCCCCCATCTCGGAGCCGCGGCGAGCTGAGCTGGACGCTCGCTTGCGAGCAGCCATCTCACCAGCCCCTCCCACACACCGACATCACGGGTGGGACGGACCCCTGAACGCCCGCGCGAAGCCACGCACACGTGCGGGCTCCATGCTTGGAGATGGCGTCCAGGGGCAGCCCGTCCAGCAGAACAGAGGCAGGGTCAAGTGCGACCGTCCCGCGTGGGTACGACACCTTGAAAGAACTGGCGCGCCGTGACGCCGCGGGCGGGTGGGCCCTCAAAAAACCCACCCCCCACTGGGGGGCGTGCCGGCCCGGGCGCTCAGCCCGAGAAGTGCGCTTAGCGCACTGGCGGTCGGCGGCGCAGAGAGAGAGAGAGAGAGAGAGAGAGACGCGTCAGCGACGCTGACGCGTCCTATTACGGACCCGTCACGAGCACGATGACTCTCAACTGCGCTATTCCCCAAAGAAACCACGCGAACAACAACTCCCTCTCAGATACGACCCGGTACCTCTCCCGAATCCCCATCAAAAGCGCTTGAACCGGTCATGTAGGACCAACCCAACCCGATCTTATATTTCCCCGGACCGTCAGAGCGACCGAGGTATGACCCTTTATACATCACGACGCATACCATGTCAAGCCCCTGCCGACGAACCAGGTTGACGGTGGCTGATTTGCGAGCGTTTATGCGGGATTGAGACAGGAAGGACTGTTGGCGTTGCGCGGCTCCGCACGCCTATTGAGGTTAGTCATTGCCGCTTGCCCCCAGATATTCCACCAGCAGTGGTTCGGGCTGACCGAAGTAACGCACCCGCTCTGTGAGCCCGGCCGGCGGATGGCCGGTCGCCAGCTTCTGCGCCGGAACGGCCGACGCCAGCGATGTCGTTGTATTCCACGCCACGCTGACGCGAGGTCCAAACAGTGTGAGATTTGTGCTTCCGGGAAGAGCTGCCGACGGACACAGAATGCCTCGCGCACCCTTGTCAAAGAGCCACTGCGCCTCGGCTTGACAGCGCTCATGATCGTCTTCGATGAGAGCTTCGGCTTCGAACCCGGCCGCCTCGGCAAGTTCGAAGTTGCTGTAGTTGACGATCGCTCCGTCCCTGACCTGAAGCTGCCAGATCGTCGTCGAGTAGTGCGAGGCCGCCTCGGGCGTGCGCAGATCCTCGTGCCGGAGAGCCTCCGCGAAGGGCGTCTCGCTGTCGAGACTGAGGTATTGCGTGCAGCGCCGGCCAGCGATGTTCCATCGGCCACTACGGCGATTTGGATTGACCCACAACGGAACGTCGTAGGAGGTTGCCCTGTATGCGACGCCGTCCCAATCGGAGAACGTGGGGGCAGGCCTACGTGGCATATTGGCTGCGCCCCGACCGGGCCGCACTGACGAGCTGGTCCTCCGCGTTTGGGTCTCCGAGCAGGCTCTCGGGCTTGCGCCCGCCGAGATCGCGTCGAGGACGATCGAACCAGGCGATGACGCCCTGCTCATCCCAGTTGTGCCGGAGTATTGCTACGAGACTTGCGAAAATGCGGAGCTCGCGCCTCGGGGGGCCACCGAGCTTCTTCCACCGAGAAAGCGTTCGCCGGTTGACACCGACCAGCCCAGCAATGGTTTGATCGGGGATGTCGGGGAGCCAGCGCTCGATGTCGGCAATCACCAGACCGACATCGTTGGACACACCGTTGACGTGCTCATCGAGCGCATCTCGCACGACATAACGAATGCGCTCGAGCAGGATCATCAGTCTGTCGCTGACATCCAAGTCGCCGGGCGCACCCCGATCAAGCTCATCGCGTATGTCGAGCAGAGCGGTCACCAGGGTGGCCAGCTGAGCCTTGTCGTAATCCTCGGCCTCGATACCGGTGCGGAGTCCCTTCATGCGCTGCGAGATTTCGTTCCATCGCTCCCGGTGAGAGTCGTCGGTTACCGGGGAATCGCGGACATGCTCCACAGCCTTGAGGAACGCCTGTTGGAGATCTTCGACCTCACGATCGAATTGCCCGAGACGCTCCTTGTAGGTCAGCGGTGCGCTTTCTAGCTCGGCGTTCACAATGTCTCCAGTCTGTCGATACTCAGGGACATTGTAGCGACATGATAGAATGGCAGTGGACGGTCGGTTACGCCGATGGGTCGTGTTGGAATCGAACCAACAACCTTGGGCTTAAGGGGCCCTTAAATGCGCCCCGAACCGTACAGTTACGGGCGGTTTAGTGCCCTCAAACCCCGGTCCCTCTAGGACTAGAACGTTCGACTTCGCCGCGCTGCTGCGCGCTGAGCGGCCCGCCGTTGCTCTGCTCAAGCGCCGCGATCTCCTCGTCGATCGCCTTGAGGCCAAGGTCGTATGCCAGAGCGCGTGCGCGGTCACGTCGCGTGGTCTGTGGATCGGCGATCTGGGCACGCGCGGCGCGCAACTCCTCACCGCGCGCATAGGCTCGGAGTAGGTCGTGCGCGACCGATGGTCCGCTCGGCGGCGTCTCAGCCGTCGGCGGGGGCGGGCCAAGCCTTCCTACCTGCTGGAGGTACGCGCGGTCCTTGGCTCGGTCGGCGGTGCGCTTGGAATGCTCGACATCGGCGAGGCTGGCAACCGCCACCGTGATCGTCGTCGCGGCGACGAGGCGCTGCTCGGCGCCAGCGATCAGCTGTGTGTAGCCCTCCGGGAAGCCGCTGGGCGCGAGCGTCAAATCGAGCGTGCCATGAGCTGTGCGCAGGTTCCACACGGTGGCCTGTGCCAGCACACTCGCTGTGAAGTAGTCCGGCGGGAGTGACACGGCCTTCTCGGGGTGCGTCGGATCGACCTCTAGACTGCACTCCAGACGGTTGAGCACGTCGGCAAGCCGCGAGAGGTTCTGCTCCGCCCGGTCGGGCGTGACGTCGATGTCCTCGGTCTCGTAGCGCTGTCCGTGACTCTGGAGCGCCGCGCCGCCGATGACCACGAACCGCACGTCCCCCTCGCGCAGTGCGCGGAGCAGCGTCTCGCGCCCGCGATCTATTAGGTCTGCTTGGCCAGCCATTCATCAGCGCGAGCGCGGCGCTCGGGCAGGCTCGGGGGCTCGTCCTTCGTGGGGCTCAGGCCGCGTGCGGTGAGCTGTAGCGTCGCATCGAGGGCGAGTGCGAACCGCTGACTGTACGGCGCGGGATCGGTTAGCGCGATGCGCAGCAGATCAACGAGCCCCGCCACCTCCACTGCGCTCCCGCCGACCGTGACCTCGATCGCGGCGCGTGCGAGGTCGGCGAATCCGTAGGTGCCCAGGGGCACATCAAGCAGACGGACACGATCGGGTGCCGCCGACGCGGCGAGGAGCGTCTCCGTAGCCAGTGGTCGATCCTCGGGGTGCACCACGAGATCGAGTGTTCCCTCATCGCTGAGGATCAACGGCCAGCCGTGCAGCGCCCCGGCGACCTCCCCCACCACTACCGCCCGCAGGCCAACCGCCGCGACAAGCTCAAGCGCCGCGACGCGATCGAAGCGGTCGCGACTCAGGTGCCTGACCCGTTCAGCCGGCTCGCGCCCGAGCTGCTCGTAGATCAGGGCGGTCCAAGAGCCCTCATCCGCCGTGGCGAACCCGAGCGTCAGATCGAGCTCGCACGCCGCCACGACCTCCTGCACAGTCTCGAACTTGGGCTCGGTCGCGCCGCTCTCCCAGCGCGCAACGGTCACCTGCGAGGTGCCCAGGCGCCCCCCAAGTTCCTGCTGGGTGAGTCCCGCGCGTCGACGGGCAATGACGATGACGTCGCGAGCACGCATTCCGAAATCATAACAGAACTGTTATAGCCATTTGCCGGGTCTGGCTCGGCTTGGCCGCTCGGAGGCGCATCCCCGGACGCCATTTGGTACCCACTAGTGGTACCCAAACAAAAAACGGCCGCTCTGCTTGGAGCGGCCAAACCGCCAAATCCCTCATGGACGCTGAGGAATCTGGCCTATGGGCCGTGTTGGAATCGAACCAACAACCTTGGGCTTAAGAGGCCCCTGCTCTGCCAATTGAGCTAACGGCCCGTGAGGGCGCCGACCCACGTCGGGCCGGTGTGGACGGGATTCTAGCCAAGGGCCGCCGCGCTTGGAGGCGAGGGCCCATCGGGCCGGCTCTCACAGCACGATCGTGCGGCCGCTGTCGGCGATCACGCGATCTTCCAGGTGCAGCGACACCGCGCGAGCCAGCACGACTCGCTCGATATCGCGACCGACGCGTTCCAGCTCGCGCACGCTCAGGCGATGGTCGACGCGCGCGACGTCCTGCTCGATGATCGGGCCGCCGTCAAGCTCGGCGGTCACGTAGTGGGCGGTCGCGCCGATCAGCTTCACCCCGTGCTCGCGTGCGCGCCTGTAGGGATCGGCTCCCGCGAATGCCGGTAGAAACGAGTGGTGGATGTTGATCGCCGGCACACCGAGGCTGGCGAGGAAGTCGCCGCTGAGGACCTGCATGTAGCGTGCGAGCACCACCAAATCGACCTTGCCGCGCAGCAGCTCGAGCATCCGTTGCTCGGCCTGCTGCTTGTCGTCCTTGGCCACCGGGACATGGTGGAAGGCAACGCCCGCGGCGGCTACCTCCTCCGCGAGATCGGGATGGTTTGAGATGACCCCCACCAGCCGCGCATCCAGCTCGCCACGGCGCCAGCGCCAGAGCATGTCCACCAGGCAGTGGTCATAGCG
The DNA here is from genome assembly GCA_963715535.1 of uncultured Solirubrobacterales bacterium. Taxonomy (GTDB): domain Bacteria; phylum Actinomycetota; class Thermoleophilia; order Solirubrobacterales; family Solirubrobacteraceae; genus Palsa-744. The sequence goes on from OY970251.1 coordinate 1,958,737, forward strand.
AGACACGAGGATCGCCACACGCTGGTGCTCGCCCCTGTAGCGGATCTCCCACTCCATCGCGAAGCGTCGCGCCACCTCAGCCTCAAAGCCGCGTCGGAAGCTCTCGCGGTGCTCGAGCAGGTCCTCCAGGAAGAACTCGGTGCGAAGATAGAAGCGTCCTCCGGTCGGATCGGAGGAGTACTGGTGTGAGGAGACGATGTTGGCCCCCCGCTCGAACAGAAATCCCGAGACAGCCGCGACGATTCCGGGCTGGTCGGCGCAGTCGATCAGCAGACGGGCCGTGTAAGGCGGAATCTCCTCAGCGCCCGACACCTCATCGCCCTCGGCTCGCTATTTCTTCTTCGCGGGGGTGGTTGGCGCGGAGCTGGTTTTCAGGACTGTCCCCTGTCCTTTGGCACCGACTTTTACGGTGTAGACCTTGCCGTTGGTGGTCCCGGTGTAGGTTTCGTTGGAGGACTTGCCCGTCGGGTTGGCCTTTATCTCGGCGAGACGAGCTTCGACTTCCTTGCGCTTTGAGGGAGGCGTGAGGCTGATCGTCTTCCGCGAGGCCAGGTCGCCCACGCTCACGTTTTTGGCTTGGTAGGCGTACTGGGCGAGATCGCCATACAGTGCCACGCTTGCCGGCCTCGTGGGGATCACAAGTTGCAAGACAGCCACCGCTTCGGTGGGCTCATTCAGGCCTTCTTCACCGAACACCCTGACCATGTCGTTTGTGATCGTCAGTGGGGGATTGCTCGGTTTGAGTTCCACATAACGGTTCCATGCGTCAACCACCTTGGCGAGCTTTTCCTTGCCCTTTGACGTGAACTGCTGCTTTTCTTCGTCGTAGTATTCGCTGCCGCCGGCCTGACGGAAGCGCGCTTCCACAAGCTGCGCCCATGCGGCCGCTTCGCTGGGGTTCTTGCGCGTGCGCTTTTCGGCTTCGGCGACCTGTTTTGTGTACCCGGAGGCCGCCGATCCTTCTTTGTTGCCGAATATCGCTTCGATCGGGCTGCCGCCGCCCCCGCCACCGACACCGACACCGAAGCCCACGAAGCCGACCAGGAACAGAACCACCAGGCCGAGATAGACGACTTGCACGGTGCGGCGCCTGCCGCGTGCTCTCAGGTCGAACAGCATCAGTTGGACAGATTGGGGTCTATGTGGTCGATCATCTCTTCGGCGGTCGTCTTTGGCGCTGCTGCCGGTGTCACCGCGAGCGCCTGAGCGCCGCCTGGACCGTCGCCCGACGATGGTGGTGAGGGACCGGGCGTTCCCGATGCGCCCGGTGGATCATCCGGAGGGCGTCCTTCCCCTGCTGCCGTCGCCTGCGCCGTCTCGCCTCTGGCGAGCACCGACGCAATCAGGATACTCGCCTCGTAGAGCAAATACAGTGGGACCGTCTCGAGCAGGAGCGTGAAGGCGTCTCCGGGGAGGAAAGCAGCGATCGCCGCGCACACCAACAGCGCGTAGCGGCGGTGACGGCGAAGCTGGCGGGGCGTGACGAGCCCGGCCCGCACGGCGCCAAGGATCACAACCGGCGCCTGGAAGGCGAGGCCCATCGCGAGGAGCACCGTGGCGGCGAACTTGTAGTACTGGTTGGCCTGCACCATCACGTTGAACTGGCTGGCGTTGAAGTTCTGCAGGAAATTGACCGCGGTGGGGAGCACGACCAGATAGCCGAACCCGGCGCCCGCCGCGAACAGGAACGGGATGGAGATCAGCAGCGGCATCACCACGCGCCGCTCGCTTGGGCTGAACGCGGGCAGCACGAAGCCGTAGAGCTCGAACAGGATCAGCGGCAGCGCGATCACGAGCGAGAAATAGAGCGCGACCGTGAGCGTCGCGGTCAGGGGTTCGCCCGGTCCGAGCGTGGTCGGGTCGAGCCCGCTCGGGGTGCGAGGGATCTTCGCGACATCCGCTTGCAGCTCTCCGATCGTGCCCGCAAGCCGCGCCCTGGTCGCGGCCGGCAACCCGCTTGTCGGAGCGCTGAGAAAGCCCAACGCCCGCTGCGTGTCCTTGGCGACTTCCAGCACACCCTTCTGCGCCAGCCAGGTCGCCCCGGCGGGCCCTTCCCCACGCTTGACCTGCTGCTCGGTCTGTTTGTGGAGCGGCTTGTTGATGAAGCTGAGCAGCGCGTGGTTTTGCCAGAAGCACACGCCAAAGACGATCGCGAACACAACCCCGCTCACGATCAAGCGGGTTCGCAGCTCTTCGAGGTGGTCCACGAGGCTCAGCCGATCTTCGTGGCCAACGGTGCGGATGGCTGTCGCCATGACCATTTGAAGCTATCACCGCTCCGCCGCGATAAGGCCCGGGGTACCCGGGTAGTGAGCCTTCTGGACGCGTGCACGACCGCGTGCAGGGCACCGATGTAGGAACGGGAATCCCCGCTAAAGGCCCGTCGCCGGAGGGTCGATGAAGCGAAAGAGAGACAATGCAAGACGATCGCGACCATCACGCACGCCACCACGTGCAACTCCCCAGCGGCAGGCAGATCGAGGTCGTGTACCTCGACAGCACCGGCCATCGTGTCGGGGATGGCGCGAAACCCTCGTGCACGCCCACCTCGCCCGGCGAGCAACTGCATGTGTGCCCACGCTGCACGGGCGAGCTTGTGCACCCGCTCGATTGGTCCGAGGAGTCGCCAGGGCGCTGGCGCATCTCGATGCGCTGCCCAGACTGCGGACTACAACGCGAGGGCGTCTTTGGGCAAGCTCTGGTGGAACGACTCGACGAGGAGCTGGACAAGGCCACGGGAGCCATCCTCAGCGACCTCAAGCAACTCACGCACGCGAACATGACCGAAGAGATCGAGCTGTTCACGCGCGCGCTCGAGTTGGACCTGATCGGCCCGAGCGACTTTTAGGCCCTCAGCAGTAGCGCTCGACGACCGCGTCGGCGACGAGGTCGAGCAGCTCATGACGTCCATCGGGTAGCGACGAGGGCAATGCCGCCTTCGCCTCCGCGACGATCGCCAGAGCTCGCTCACGCGCCTCGTCAAGCGCCCCGGTGGAGGCGATCCTCTCGCACAATGCCTCGGCCTGCTCGGATCCTTCCAGCGCGGCGAGGTCCACTTCCGCTATTTGCTTGTCGCGTTCGCGCGCGAGGATCAGCGGCAGCGTGACGGTCCCGTCGAGCAGGTCGGTACCGCGTGCCTTGCCGGTCCGCTGAGCGGGACCCGATACGTCGAGCACGTCGTCAAGCAGCTGGAACGCGAGCCCGATCCGTCTGGCGAACTCGCCGAGTGCGCCGGCAAGGGTCGCCGTGCCGTCCTGCACGGCCACAAGCGCACCAAGCCTGCAGGCGGCCTCGAACAGGGCCGCGGTCTTCAGGCGACAACGCTCCAGATAGCGATCGACCGCGATATCCGAGGCGTAGCAATCCTCGCGCTGCAGCAGCTCGCCGGCGGCCAGCGCCGAGCTCGCATTGGAGAGTGCGCGCAGCTGCTCGGGGTCACGATTGCGAGCCAGCTCGGCAAAAGCGCGTGAGAACAACAAGTCACCTGTGGCAATCGCCATGCGGCGCCCGGCAACGGCGGCCACCGTCGGGCGCCCTCGCCGCAAGCGCGCACCGTCGATCAGGTCGTCGTGCACGAGCGTGGCGGAGTGCACGAGCTCGACCGCAACCGCGGCACGCAGGAGGCTCTGCTCTCCTTCGGGGTGCCGGCCGGGAGAGCCCGCGGATTCCGCGGCAAGCACAACGAGCAGCGGGCGCAGTCGCTTGCCACCCGCGAGAACGGTCGCCGTGGCGTGGGAGGCCAGCGGCACTCCGGCCTCCGCCGCCACCCTCTCCAGGTGGGCCTCCATGCAGGTCATGCGCTCGCGCAGCACCGGACCGCCACGGCGCATGATCTCCTCGACAGCCTCCACGTCCGCCGCCGTGTTGTTCCCAGCGTACAAAGCGCTCACTCAGGGACGGTAGCGCCGTGAACGGCAATGATGCCGCCTGCCATCAGCACATATCCAATTTCGCACAGTCCCGCGCGCTCCATTTCGCCCGCCAGCGCAGCCGGCGAATGGAAGCGCTTGACTGAGTTCGGCAGGTATGTGTAGGCCTGCGCGATCGATGTTTGCCCGGAGGGTGCCCCGGACCGCGACCCCTTTCCGACCAGTCCTGCCAGAGGTGCGGTCAGCTTGCCGAGCGCCGGGACCACACGGTCGAACCACACTCGATAGAACAGCGACAGAGGTGGACGGGTTGGCGTGGTCAGCTCGAGCACCACGACTCGTCCCCCCGGATGCACCACGCGGGCCATCTCTTGCAAACCCTTCTGTATGTCGGAGAAGTTGCGCAAGCCGAAGCCGTTGGTTGCCGCATCAAACGAGCCGTCGGCGTAGGGGAGCTCAAGCCCGTCGCCCCACTCGAACCGCAGGATCTCGGCGCCACTGTTGCCATTCCCGTTGGCGACGGAGCCGTTGTGCCCATGGATCGCCTCCTTACGCCCGGCGCCAGAGCCGGCGAGTGCGATGTCGGCGAGCGCCTCGGCTCCCTTGACACGTGCACGAGCGAGCATGCCCTCGGAGAAATCGCTTCCGATCACCTCGCCGCCCGGCGACACACGCCGCGCGAGCTCAATCGCCAGATCGCCGGTTCCGGTGGCGATATCGAGCACGCGACTGCCCGGACCCACCCGCGCGAGATCGACGGCTCGGCTGCGCCAGCGATGGTGCAGACCGGCGGTCATCACCGTGTTGAGCAGGTCATACACGCCGGCGATGCGGTCGAACATCGCCTGTACCTGGCCCGCCTCCAGCCGTCCGGTGCTTGCCTCCGGGTCGGCTCGTCGCTGAGCGGGCATCGCCTGCCGGACTACTTCAGCTGCGAGAGGAAGTAGACAGCCGCCGCGAACTTCTTGGGAGGGAGGTTCTTGAAGGAGGGCATCGGCGCGGTCGGGTTGACGAGTGTGCGGGCGATGCCCGGACCCGGCAGGCGCGAACCTATGTGGGTCAAGTCGGGTCCAGGGCCTGAGTTACCGTTATCGCCGATTTTGTGACACCCTAGACAGCCGGACTGGGCAACCACCTTCCTACCGGCTTCGAATTCGGCCAACTCGTGTCCGCCCGCTTGCACTATCGCCGTCGGCGTGGGCATTTCGATGACGGTCGGGGAACCGGCGTTGGCGCCCTGGTAGGTGAGGAGTGCCATCGCACCGATCACGAAGATGCCGGTGACCGTCGCGACCGGGCGGCGCTCGGGGCGGCGCTCGGGGCCGCGATCGTAGAACGGCAGCAGAAACAGCAGGATCATCGCGAGCGTAGGCACGCCAATCGTGGCGAGCGGCACGAGACTGGGCGGCTTGATTACGCGCAGAACCTCGAATAGGAAGAAGAAGTACCACTCCGGGCGTGGCACGTAGGTCGTGGTCGTGGGGTTGGCCTTCGAGCCGAGCTCGGCGCCGAACAGCAGCGACATGCCGATGATGACCGCCATCACCACGCACGCCATCAGCGAGTCCTTCATGACGGCGTAGGGGAAGAACGGCTTGCCCTGGCTCTTGAGGATCGCGTACTCGCGGAGGTACTCCTCCTTCTGGCGCTTGTTCATACGTCAGCCTTGCGCAGCTCGGGGTTCTTCTCGGCTTTGATCCACGGCGGCGCGGTTGTGCCCAGCTTGGCCACCAGATACAGGTGCGCGCCGATCAGCGCGATCAGCAGGCCGGGCACGAGCAGCATGTGGATCGCGTAGAAGCGCGACAGGGTCGTCGCCCCGAATTCGCCGCCACCGCGCAGGAAGTCGCTCAGGTAAGGGCCGACCAGCGGGCCGGTGCCGTTGATGTTGACGCCCACGATCGTGGCCCAGTAGGCACGCTGGTCGAACGGCAGCAGATAGCCGGTGAAGGACATCGTCATCGTGAGGATCAACAGCACCACACCGATCACCCAGTTGAGCTCGCGCGGGTACTTGTAGGCGCCGAAGAAGAAGGTGCGACCCATGTGCAGGAACACGAGGATCACCATCACGCTCGATCCCCACTTGTGCATGCCTCGCACGAACTGGCCGAGGAACACTTCGTTGGTGACGTGGCGGATCGATTCGTAGGCGCCACCGGAGGGGTCGGGGCGGTAATACATCGCCAGGAACACGCCCGTGACGGCCTGCGAGAGGAACGCGAACATCGTGGCCGAGCCGAGCGTGTAGAACCAGTTGGTGCCCTTGGGCACCTTGCGGAACATCATCCAGCGTGCCGCGCCACTCAGCGAGGTGCGCTCGTCTACCCAGTCGACGACGGTCGTTCCGGCCTCCTTGGCGTGGTCAACAGGAGTGGCGCCGTTGCCCTGACCTGGGCGCGGCGGCGGGGCCTGCAACGCGGAGGGCACGGGGGGGCTGGGAGCTTGGGTCGCCTGGCCATGAGCCGCTACTTCCTCTCCGAGGGCCTGGACGGGTACAGGTATTGGCCGATACCGTCGAGCGTCTCGCCAGGGTCGCGTGGCGAGAATCGTTCGAGCTCGCTGTTGACGCTGAAGCGCGCGCCGATCTGCACGAGGCCATCGCGTACGCGCGTGTAAAAGCGATCGAGCGGGCGCACGGGCGGTCCGCCGACGCGACGGCCGAGCAGGTCGTACACGCCGCCGTGGCAGGGGCAGATGAAGCGCTCGGCGGCGTCGACCCAGCGCACCGGGCAGCCGAGGTGCGCGCAGCGCGAGGTGATCGCGATGAACTGGGTGTGCAGGTCGCCCTTGTCGGTGTCGAGCGCCGGGTTGCGCTTGCGCACATACACGGTGCCCTTGCCGGCCTCGCCGATGCCCGGCGTGAGCGTGATCACGGTCGGGATGTAGTTGTTGTCGGGGAACATGTCGGTGGGGCCCACGCTCTCCCAGGTGTGCGGCTGCTCCTTGAAGATCGGCCCGATCGCGAAGCCGAGCGCCGGCAGCGCGAAGGACGCGGCGGCGATTCCACCGGCGGTTTGGGAGCCGATCGTCATGAACCGCCGGCGTGTGACGGTCTCCCCCTCGAAGGCTCCGGGGATCTGGCGATCGACTGTGTAGCGAGACTTGTGCTGGCTGTGCTTGTCGGACACGGGTGGAACAATATCGAGTGAGCGCCGCACCGGTTACCTTGGCCCCTGTTCAGCGGATTGTGCGATCGGGCACTATCGTTTGGTCGTGTGCCCGCGGGTGCGCAGAAGCCGCTGTCAACCAGCGGCGATGCGACGCATCGCCTCCAGAGCAGCCGGCGAGCCGGCGAGCGTGAGAGCCTTGGCGTGGTCGTGCTGGGCGCTTGCGCCCCAGCCGACCGCGCGAGCGCTCGCACTCCAAACAGCATCGGCGAGATCGGCGTTGCCGGCGCCATGAGCGAGGGCGGTGAGCGTGATCGCATCGGCCAACTCGGCCACCGCCTCCACGTCGCCCAGCTGCACCAGACGCGCGAGGCCGAGCGCGTACAGGCGATCGCCGGCGAGCACGCCCAGATCGGCTTCCCGAGGAAGCACGACACGCGGAGCCCGGTAGTGCAGCAGATAGCCCTCATAGATCGTCTCGATCAGCAGTTCGTAGTCCGCCGCACGATCCTTCACCCGCGGCCCCGCGGCGGCAAGCTGCGCCGGACCGGCAGGATGCACGCGAGCTTCGGAGCTCTCGAGACCACCGGAGGACCGCACGGCGGCGGCAGGGCCGTCCGCCGCGGAACCGTCCACGGCGGCGACATCGACCAAACTCGCCATCAGCCCACCCTCCTCGAGCAGCAGGGCTCGCAGCCGCTCAAGCGAGGAATCCTCGAGAACCGGGGAGCTCACTTCAGCTCCGCAAATGCCGCGGTGGCGGCCGACAGCGTCAGCTCGAGCTGCTCGTGGGTGTGGGCAAGCGAGGGAAACCACGCCTCGTATTGCGAGGCGGGCGCATACACGCCGCGCGAGAGCAGCTCTCGACACCATGAGGCGTACGCCTGGTGCTCGCAAGCCCGGGCGCCGGCGAGATCCAGGACGGGAGCGTCGCTGAAGAACACCGTCAAGAGGCCCGGAGCACTCGCGACCTGTATCGAGCTCGCGCCCTTCCCATAAGCGCCCGCGGCCTCCCGCATGCCGGCGGCGAGCGACTCGGTGAACGACGCCAGCCGCAGATAGGCGCCCTCGTCGAGCATCCGAAGCGTCGCGAGTCCCGCGGCCACCGCCAGCGGGTTGCCCGAGAGTGTGCCTGCTTGATAGACCTCGCCGGCCGGGGCAAGCATTCGCATCAACTCGGCGCGGCCGCCGAGCGCGGCCGCCGGCAGCCCACCGCCGAGGATCTTGCCCATGATCGTGAGGTCCGGCTCGACTCCCGCGAGTTCCTGCATGCCGCCGAGCGCCACGCGAAAACCACTGATGACCTCATCGAAGATCAGCAGCGCTCCGCACGCGTCGGCGCGCTCGCGCAGCAGTTGAAGAAAACCGTCGCGGGCCGGCACGAGCCCCATGTTGGCGGGGAGCGGCTCGAGGATGATCGCCGCGATGCCCTGTGCGGCTGAGGTGGGCTCTCCGACATTGCCGGGCTTCTCGCCGGTGACCGACGCTCCGGAGGACCCGTCCGCGCTGCCGGCACCGGTGACCCGCAGCAACGCATCGACGTCGTTCCAGGGGATGATTGTGGTGTCCGCGGCCGCGGACGCCGGCACTCCGGGACTGGAGGGCAGCCCCTGCGTGGCGAGACCCGAGCCGGCCTCGGCGAGCAGGCCATCGACGTGACCGTGATAGGCGCCGGCGAACTTGACGATCCGCGCGCGACCGGTGGCCGCGCGCGCGAGTCGGATCGCGGTCATCGTGGCCTCGGTGCCCGAGGAGGTCATGCGCAGCATGTTCGACAGACTCGATCCTCCGCGCGACCTCGGCCGCCAGGTCCACCTCACCCGCGGTCGGCGCCCCAAAGCTCGTGCCGCGATTGGCGGCGTCGCCAACGGCCTCCAGCACGCGTGGGTGGGCGTGACCGTGGATCAAAGGCCCCCACGAGCACACATAGTCGACGTAGCGATTGCCGTCCACATCTGTCAACTCAGCGCCGGCGCCGCGCTCGATGAAGATCGGATCGCGGCCGATCGCGCGCATCGCGCGCACAGGCGAGTTGACGCCGCCCGGGAGCAGCGTGAGCGCGCGCTGATAAAGCTCAGTCGAGCGGGTGTCCTTCAGGGACGCGGGCATCGCTAGACCCCGGCGTGGTCGCGTTCCCAGTTCTTGAACTCGTCGGTGAAGTAGAGCAGGCGGATCTTCTTGTACTCGGTCGAGGAGTACAGCGTGGCGCGATCCTCGATGCCCGTCATCTCGGCGATCGCGTCGAGCACCGCGTCGCACTCCTCCTTGGAGCGGCCGTGGGCCATCGTGAACACCGAATAGGGCCAGTCGGCGTAGGTGGGACGCTGGTAGCAGTGGGAGATTCCGCGCACGGCCGCCATCTGACGGCCGATCTCGTGGATCTGCTCATCGGGCACCTTCCATACGCCCATCCCGTTAGCGGAGAAGCCCGCGCGGCGGTGGTAGAGGATCGCGGCCACCCGTCGCAGCAGCCCTCGCTCTTGCATGCCGGCCAGATGATCGAGAAAGCTGTCTTGATCGAGTCCCAGAGCGGCGGCGGCCGGTGCGTATGGCTCCGGCACAACCGGCATGTCGCCCTGTAGCGCCTTGATCACCGCGATGTCGAGCTCGTCGTAGGGCTGGGCCTCCAGCTCGATCGGCTCGGTTGCCACGGCGGAGGAGGAAAGCGCCTTGGTGTCGCCCTCCATCTCCAGGTCCATCCTGATCTTGAACAGCTTCAGCGTCGGCAGCTGGCGCACCGACTCGGCGCCGGCCTCGGCCGCGAGCGCCTGGAGCGTTCCTTCGAGTCCCAGCGGCGAATCGGGCTCGGTGGCGATCGTGAACCACAGGTTGAACTCGTGGTTGCGCAGATAGTTGTGGGACACGCCGGGATGGGCGTTGATCGCCTGCGCGGCACGCTGCGGGTTCTCGGAGTCGACCTTCGCGGCAACCAGCATCGAGGAGTAGCCGAGAGCGCGCGTGTCGAAGATCGGCGTGACCTGGCGGACGATGCGCTCGTCGAGCAGGTATTGCACGCGGGCGAGCACTTCCTCCTCGTTCATCTTGGCCAGCTCGGCGACACGCAGGTAGGGACGCGGCTCGATCGGGAAGCTGCCCTGCATCAAGTTGAGCAGGCGCTTGTCGAGGTCCTCGAGCGGGATCGCCGCGCCGTACTTGCGGCTGCGAAGCTTTGGTGTGGTGGTGTCTGTTATTCCGTCTGCAAGAGCCATCGGGCGGCGTCCTTGGAGTGGTAGGAAATTACGATATCCGCGCCGGCGCGGTGCAGCGAGGTCAGGATCTCCGTGACCGCGGCGCGCTCGTCCAGATATCCGGCGGCGGCAGCGGCCTTGATCATCGCGTACTCCCCACTCACGTTATACGCCGCCACCGGCAGCCGTGTCGCTTGCTTGACCGCCGCGATCAGGTCGCCATAGGCAAGCGCCGGCTTGACCATCACCATGTCTGCGCCCTCCTCCGCGTCGAGCAGCGCCTCGCGCACGGCTTCACGGCCGTTGGCCGGGTCCATCTGGTAGGCGCGGCGGTCGCCGAACGCGGGCTCCGAGCCCGCCGCCTCGCGGAAGGGGCCATAGAAAGCGGAGGCGAACTTGGCGGAGTAGGCGAGGATCGGGGTGTCGGAGAAGCCCTCGGCGTCGAGCTCTGCCCGGATCGCGCCGACACGTCCGTCCATCATGTCCGAGGGGGCCACGATGTCGGCGCCCGCCCGCACGTGGCTGACGGCTGTGCGAGCCAGTAGCTCGAGCGTGGCGTCGTTGTCGACGTTGGCTACCTCGGAGCTCATATCGAGCACGCCGCAGTGACCATGCTCGGTGTACTCGCACAAGCACACGTCGGTGATCACCAGCAGTCGCGGTAGCGCCTGCTTGATCGCGGTGGTGGCGAGCTGCACGATTCCCCGCTCATCCCACGCTCCAGAGCCTTCGGAGTCCTTCTCGGCGGGAATCCCGAACAGCAACACCGCCGCCAGCCCGAGCGCCGCCGCCTCGCGGGCCTCCTCGACCGCCGCATCCAGCGGCAACCGCTCGATGCCCGGCATCCCCTCGATCGGCTCGCGCGCGGAGGCGGTCTCCGAGACGAACAGCGGCAGCACGAGTCGATCGGCGCGCAGCTCGGTCTCGCGCACCAGCCCGCGCAGGGCCGGCGAGGCGCGCAGCCTGCGCATGCGCGTTGTGGGAAAAGCCATCGTGTTCGAGGATACTCGCCCTTCACGGCCCGATCTGCCCAGCGCGAGGCTGGACAGGGCCATTCGGTGCGCGGGCGGACAGGGCCATTCGGCGCGCGGGCGGGCAGGGCTATTCGGCGCGGCGCAGCCCGAGCCGGGCGAGTGCGCCAAACAGCAGCGTCAAGCCCGCCAAGTGCACGATCGAGACGCCGATCCCCGGAGAGGCGCCGTTGACGGCGGCGTCGAGCGCCTGCAATGCGGCCTTGTAGGGAAACACGAACGAAACCACCCCGATCGCGTCGTAGAGCCCCGTGGCCACCGATCCGGCGGGTACGAGTGCGAGGAATGCGAGCGGCAGCGACAGTAGAAACGCGAGCAGCGACGCGGCGCGCACCTCGCGCGCGAGTGCGCCGATCGCGATCCCCAGGGCCGCGAAACCGAGCGCCCCAAAGGCGAGCGCCACCGCCCACAGTGCGATGCGCGAGAGATCGAGCGACACAAACGCGCTTACGCCGAGCAGCATGACCAGCGCCACCACAAACGCGCAAGCGGCCGCGAGCAGCGCCTTCTCGGCAAGCAGGCCCTCGCGAGAGATCAGCGGTCGGCCTGCGCCCACCCGGGGGGGCGGATTGGGAGATGCGCTCTCCTCCCACGATCCAGGCGAGCGCCGTGTCAACCGGGCGAGCACGTGCTCCTCGCGCTCGAGCGCGATCCCACCCGCGGCGAGCAGCACGCAGATGAACATCATCGAGATGCTCACCGCGACCACCACCGCGTAGGTATCGAGCGGTGTGCGTTTGCCGTGCAGCAGCGCGCTGTGGACAGTGATCGGCTGACTGACGGTGGTGAGCACGTCGGCGGCGATCCCGAGGTTGCTGGCGGCGAGCCCGGCGAAGCCGGCGATGCGCGTGAGCGTCGCGCGGTCGCTGCCGGGAGGCAGGCGCCCGGCGATCGCGCCAAGGGTGCCCGGCAGCCGCCTGAGGCCGATGATTTCGTGTGTGCCGAGCGCCCCGAGCTGCCCGCCGGCGAGCAGCAGGTTGAGATCGTGCACGGCGACGCTCTTGATCTGCTCGGAGAGCGCGAGGTTCGCCTGGGCAAGCGTGGAGTCGATCGTGGAGCGCACGAACGACTGCTCCAGCGCGTCTCCGTTGTAGATAACTTCGACCTGCGCCTGACTCACCCCCGAGGAGATCTTCGAGACGATGTCCGAGGGAATCACGATCGCCGCAAGCACTTCGCCGGAAGCAACGTTCGCGGCCGCGGCCGCGCGTGTTGGAGCGTGCACCACCTGAACCTGGTCGAACAGCTTGCCGGTGTATTCGTCGAGGCTCACGCGCGTGCCACCGAGCACGATCGTCTCCCCTGGGGGCGTTTCGTCGACGATCGCCACTCGCGGCTTGGAGGGACCGCGCGAGATCGCGAGGCCGATCAACAGCGCGATCGCCACCGGGTAGAAGATCAACAGCGCCACCAGCAGACGCGAGCGCCGCAGAATCAAGATGTCCTTGCCGAGCAGCCACCTCATGAGCGTGCCCGCGTGCGTAGGAAGGTCACGAATGCGTGCTCGAAGTCGCGCATGCCTGTTTGGCGGCCCTGCTCCACGTCCGGCGCGCCGCCCTCGCTCGCACCAGCACCAGCACCAGCACCAGCACCAGCACCAGCACCAGCACCAGCACCAGCACCAGCACCAGAGCGATCCTCGCTCGCCTCGCCGTCTTCAGCCGCGCGCGCGAGCTGCTCGGGCGTACCGTCAAACAGAAGACTGCCCTGGTCCAGCACGAGCACACGCGGCGCGTAGCGCGCCGCCTCGGCGACGATGTGAGTGGAGAACACCACGCTCGTGCCGCCGGCGGCGAGCGTGGTTATGAACCCCCACAGGCGCTCGCGCTGGGCCGGATCTAGCGCCGAGGACGGCTCGTCGAGCAGGATCACCGGCGGACCCGAGAGCAGTCCGAGCGCGACGTTGACGCGCTGGCGATTGCCCCCCGAAAGACGGTCGATGCGCTCGTGCGCCCGCTCGGCGAGACCGGTCTGCTCGAGCATCCGCGCGACCACCGCGTCCACGTCGGCAACTTTCTCAAGGCGCGCGAACAGCCGCAGGTTCTCCACCACCGACAGCTTCGAGTACAGCGCGGGTTGCTCGAGGCACCCAGCCGATCTCCCCCGACGCGTGACTCACGCTGCCCGCGCTCGCCGGCTGCACGCCGGCCAGGATCGACAGCAGTGTCGTCTTGCCCGCGCCGTTGGGCCCGATCACGGCCACCATCTCACCCGCGTGGGCGTCGAAGCCGACATCGCGCAACGCCTCGCGCGAGCCGTAGCGCTTGCCGAGGCCCTTCACCCGCAGCACGGGCTCGCCTGTGCCATTCAGGGTGCTCAAAGCAGCCCGCCGGATGAGCCCCCTGGCGGGGACACGCGCTCCCACGACTCCAGCTCGAGGTGACGGTGGAGGTAGACGGCGCTCTCTCGCAGCACCGAGAGGATCGGGAGCGCGATCAGCGCTCCCACGATCCCGTACAGGTGCAAGCCGAGCAACAGCGCGAAGATCACCAGCAGCGGATTGATGCGCAAGGTGTGACTAAAGATCTGGGGCGCCACCACGTGGCCCTCCAGCTGCTGCAGGCCGACGAACAGCAGCGCCACCCACAGCGCGCTGATCGGGTCCGTGAACAGTGCGAGCAGCACCGGCGGGATAGCTCCCAGGATCGGACCGATATAGGGGACCAGCTCCATCACGCCGTAGAACACGGCGAACGCGAGCGCGTAGCTGCGCCCGGCGGGGAAGATCCCCAGCACCCCGAACAGGTACAGCGCGAGACCGGTGGAGGTGCCCATCACGACGCTGAACAGCAGCTGCCCGCCGACGTAGCGCGACACGGCGTGCTGCGTCAGCGTGGGGTAGTCGTCCGCGGGCGTGCCGTCACCCGGCGGCATCCAGGAGCGCGCAAGCTTGCCGATCGACTGGCCGTAGACCAGCATGTACACCGACAGCACGAACACAAGCACGAGATCGACCAGCGCACTGGCCACTTCTGAGAGCAGCGCGCCGCCGAAGGAGACGAACTTCGAAGCGCTTTTGGAGACCTTGTCCTCGATCGTTTGCAGCGCGGTCTTGCCCTGGCTCACGAGTTTCACGTGCACACCGTGTTTGTTCAGTTCGTTTTGAGCGCTCGCGATCTGGCTGTTGGCTTCATCCACGATGTGGGGAAGATTGTGCGTGAACGTGCGCACCTGGTTGGCGATCGGGTTGGCAAGCAGGAAGCCAACTCCGGTGAGCGTGAGGAAGAATGCTACGTATACGGCCAGCACCGCCAATCCACGCGGCAAGCGCGTGCGGCGCTGGAGGAACGCGACCGGCGGGTTCAAGATCAGCGCTATGACCGCGGCGACCACAAATACCAACAACACCTTGCCCGCGGCACGCGCGAGCACCCACAGCGCGAGCAGTGAGATCGGCAGCAGCACGAGCTGCACCCAGCGCGGCACGATCACGCGCGACGGCTGGGCGGGTGCGTCGGTGTCGGCGGCGCTCGCCGGGGCGTCCACGAGCTCGCGCTCGCCGGCCGTGGGCGGCTGCGCGGAGACTGGATCCCTCGGCTCTGCCGCCCCGCCCTCGGCGCCGGTCGCGTCCGCAAACGGAGTATCCGCCTGCTCGCTCATCGCGACACAGGAGCATGCGCTCCAACCGTGGTTGTCATCGACCCTCGACCGATGGGTGGAGTATGGCTGAGCAAGAGGCGGGTCCAGGGACGGGCGCCGGCGCGGCGAGCATCCTTTTCGTGGGCGATCTGGTGGGCAGCATTGGGCGCCACACCTTGATCGAGTGCCTGCCGATCCTGCGCGAGCGCTATGCGCCGACGTTCGTGGTGGTCAACGGCGAGAACGTGGCCGGTGGCCTTGGGATCACACCGAAGGCCGCCGAGGAGCTGTTTCGCAACGACGTTGACGCGATCACGCTCGGCAACCACGCCTATCATCGCCGCGAGATCTACTCCTACCTGGACACCAAGGAGCGGATTGTGAGGCCGTTCAACTATCTGCCCAGACAGCCTGGACGCGGCGTGTGCGTCGTTGAAAAACACGGGCTGAAGCTCGGCGTGGTGAATCTCAGCGGCAACCTGTTCTTGAAGGCGGGCTCCTCGGCGTTCAGCGCGATCGAGATGGCGCTCGAGAAGCTCGACAGTGTGGATCACATCCTCGTGGACATGCACGCTGAGGCGACCAGCGAGAAGGTCGCGATGGGCTGGCTGCTCGACGGGCGCGTGAGCGCGGTGGTGGGGACCCACACGCACGTACCCACGGCCGATGCGCGCGTGCTGCCGAAGGGGACCGCGTACATCACCGACGTGGGCATGACCGGTCCGCGCGGCGGGGTGATCGGCGTCAAGCGCGAGCAGGCGGTGGAGTCGCTCGTGACGCAGATGCCCGTGCGCTTTGAGACCTCCACCGAGGACCCGTGGCTGATGGGAGTGCTGGTGCGCTGCTCTACGCGGCTGCGAGCCGACTCGATCGAGCAGATTCTGATGGCGCGTCCGGCTTCGACGGGGGCGCCCAGCTGAACTGCGCCAGCAGCGCGAAGATCGCCACCCCGAAGAACCACGGGATGTAGAGGTAGAACCAGTGGTTGATGCCGAGCTGCACGGCGATCGTCACAGCCGCGGCGCTCGCGGCCAGACCGATGAGATCGGCGCGGCGTGGGAGGAAGGCAACCGCCAAGGCGAGTGCGAGCGCGGCTCCCTGCACCGCGGCCTGCGCGTATTCGATGCCGGGCGGGCGTCCGTACAGGCCCCACAGCGAGAACGGCGATTCGCGACTGTCCTGGTAGGCGATCGTGCGCTCGTAGATCGTGTGCAGCGAGTCGTGGGCGAATGCCGGGATCAGCACCACCGCGGCGGTCAATGCGAACGCGAGAGCGAACAGCGACACGCCGCGCGCGCGACGCCACGGCGAGAGCCCGCCGAGCCCATGGGTGCAAAGCAGCGGGGCAAGTGCAAGCGGCGCGAACTTCGTGAGTCCCGCGAGCGCCGCGAACATCCCCGACGCGGCCCTCCGCGGCCCGTCCCCCGGGAACGTGTGGCCGCGCGCCCCCGGCGAGGTGGCTGCCAGCACGGCGGCGAGCACCAGCGCCGCGACGAGCGAGTCGTTGGAGTTGCTCTCCAGTGCGTACAGCGTGAACGGGAAGGACACCCACGCGTAGGCGAGCACGATGCCCAGACCCGGACCGCGCACACGCCGGCCGAGCAGGAACAGCAGCACGACGCACAGCAGGTCGAACAGGATCGCGGCGCCGTGGGCGGCGGGCAGTTCGTTCCAAACCGGGCCTCCGCCGAACACCTGCTGGAAGGGGACATAGGCGAGGTAGTTGACGGGGCCGTAGGTGTCGCCGTGTTCGTTGTTGGCCTGCCAGCCGCCGTACAGTGGCTCATCGGCGGCGATCTTCTCGGCGCCGATCACGCCCGCGTAGCCGACGTCGATCACGTTGGAGTCGGTCACGTTGAGCGCGATGCGAAAGCCCAGCAGGAACACCACCCCGACGGCCAGATAGGGGATCGGCACGAGCAGGCGCAATCGCGGCTTGGGTTGCTCGTCTCCCGCACGCGGACGGCGGCCGATGCGAGCGAGCATGAGCATTCGCACGAGCAGGTACACCAGCGGCGGATAGACAAGCGGCGTGGAGGCGTAGATGCGGGCGTGGTTGAAGAACGCGAGCGACACCGAGAACGACAGCAGCACGAGCAGGTCGAGGTGCAGGAGACGCAGCGGTTTGCGCCAGTCGAAGAACGGCACGAAGAACAGCACGCACAGCGGGATCCAGATGTAGAGCGCGTTTACGTGCTTGCCAAACGCACCGGGATAGCCGCGCGCCATCGACCACGCGATCTGAAAGCCGGTCCACTGTTCGAGCACTTTGCCGTTGTGGTCGGCGATGTAGACAAGCCCGATCTCCTTGTCCTGCTTTGAGAAATAGCTGACCTGCCAGCGGGTGGCGCCCTTCAGGTAGGTATCGCCGAAGGACCCTCGGTATTCGGCGCGCACAGCGCGCATCTTCGGCAACCGGTTGGCGATTTCGAGCACCTCGTCAGAAGACAGCCGGCGGCCGACCGGGGGCGTGTTCGAGGCGGTGACGGAAACCGGGGCTTCGGGTTCGGCGGATTCAGTTGTGGCTGCCTTGACGGTGTGGGTTTGGGTTTGCGGGGCGTGCCCGCGGTGCGAGGAGGCGGATATGGTCTTCCCGATGGCCGTGACGAGCCGGCGCGTGGGCGTGCTCGTGGTGTCAGCGGACGCCGTTGTCCCCCCAAGGAGCGCGAACGCGATCGGATATGCGACGAGCGTGCGCAGGACAGGCATCTTGCGAGGGTACAGCCGCTCCGAGCAGGTTGGGGAACCACGCGGCATTCGACCTGGTCGGCGAAGACACGCGACCGCGGCGGCTGTTGGCGGATGGCTCTCAGCGCGGTGACAGGGCGAAGTGGCGCTCGATCAGCGCGGGCACGTCGCGGATCGCCCACTGTTGAGGATCCCGCCCTCCCGCGGGCGGGATCTCCACGCCGCACAGGATCAGCGCACCGAGCGAGTCTTCGCCGCGCAGCGACCCGTGCGAGCCACCGCCGACGTGCACCTGGCCACCGAGGTCGGCGAACTCCCTGCCGGGGGCCGCGGAGAGCAGCACCTCCCCGGAGGTGACGCAGGTGAGCGCCGACCACACTCGATCGAGCGCATCGGGGTAATCCGGGGCGTTCAGCCGACCGTCACGAAGCTGGGCGCCGAGCACTGCGAGAGTGCCTTCGACACTCCAAGCACGCCCCCGCAAATCCAAGACATCACCGCCCGGACAAAACCGCATCTCGCCGCATCCGGGGCGTGCGATCACCGCCTCCACCTCCGCACCCTGGCGGTCTTGCTCCAGCCACATCACGAGTTCCACGCCGTCGATGCCGAGGGCACGGCGCACCACATCGGAGCGCAGCCGCTCGGGTCGATCCTCGGCGAGCACGTACACCATCGCCGCGCGCTGCGACGGGCACACGGCGATCGCGCGCGTGCCCTCCCCGCCGCCGGATGCCGCGCGCCGCGCCAGCGCGTTTCCGCGAGCGCCGGGGGCGAGCACCTCCAGCTCTGAGAGCGCGTCGCGCAGCGCAACCCCCTTGCTGACCGGAGCCTGGGAGTGGTCTGCCATCACGATCACCGCGTACTCCCGCAGGAACCGGTCGATGCCCCCCGCGGCATTCATCACGCGCGCGAGCTGAATGTCGGCCAGCGCGATCGACTTGGTCTGCCCGTCGGGCCCCGCACGGTGGGAGTGCCAGTCGTTGTCGGGCAGCGACAGCAGCATGAAGTCGCACAGCTCGTGCTCGAGCAGGTAGGAGCCCACGCAGCCGGAGTGCTGGTCGCGCACGCCCGGCATCCCAAGGTTCGAGCGGCAGCCGGTCTGGCGGCTGGCGAAGATGTCGGCGTAGAACAGCTCGCGCGGGCCCATCACCGAGTGGCGCAGCACGGTCGAGGCGATCCGCGTGAGCGCGCTGTCGCGCCGCGGCTCGTGCAGGTGGCGGCCGCGATACATCAGATAGGTGGTGCCGGCCGTGCGCACGTCCGCGTCGTCGAGGCGCTCGAACACGGTCGGGGTGGAGCGCGAGAGGTGCGTGCCGTTCATGTTGTAAACGGTGTCGGTCAGCTGACGGGCGAGGCCCACGCGCTGGGAGGCGCGGAAGCTCGACCCGTACTCGACATAGCGCTGCTCGCCGCGGTGATACCAGCACATGCCGGGGATCTCGTGGTGGTCCTGCCACACGCCCGTCACGATCGACGCGGCGCACACGGGCGTCACCGAAGGGAACGCGGCCACGCAGCCGGGCACGTAGGTGCCGCGCCGCATCAGCTCCGCCAAAGTGGGCGCCTCGCCGGCCGCCACCGCGCGCTCCAGCTGCGCTGGGGCCATCGCGTCGATCACGCACAGGACGAGTCTGGGTGGAACTGTCATCTCGGGCGCAGGAGCGAGATAAAGGAGGAGGGTGTTATATCTTTTTTTTGCAATTCACTATAGAGGCTACGACTTGTAGTCACTATGGTAGTAGGCATAAAAAGAGAATGCATGCCATCTCCGTTACCGGCGCAGGATGCGCAGGCCCGCGTACTTCCGATCGGCGCGCGCGCGCATCCGCCACACGAACCACGCCAGCAGCGCGATCGCGACGTAGCCAAGCGGGTGCAACAGCGCCACCGCGGCGGCCAGCACCAGCGAGGCGGAGTCGAGATACAGCGTGAGCGCTTCGCGCGCGCCGCGGTCGGGCAGGCGCGTGCGGGCGCGCACGATGATGGGTCCGCTTGCGCGCTGGGCGAGCGCGGCGGCGAGAGCGCCGGCGACGATGCCGGGCCAGGCGACGTCGCCGTGAGCGGCGAGCGTGCCGGCGAACAACAGCGCGCCGGCGCCAACCCCCAGTCCGGTCAGCGAAGCGGCGAGCGGGTCGGGTCGGGCAGAGCGCTCGCTCGGGTCAAGCGTAGGCGCAAGGCCTAGCAGCATCTGCAGCGCATAGGCGAGTGCCAGCGCAACCGCGACGGCCAGCAGCCACCAGTCGGCCTGCAGGAAGCTGAAGGAGCCTGGGCTGAAGCTCACCCCGAGGGCGTCTTTCGTGGCGAGCGCACCGGCCAGCAGCAGCGGCAGAAATGGCCGCAGGCCGCAGGCGGCGGCTAGACCGAGACCGAGACCGATGTAGAAGACGAGACCGTTCATGGAGCGGAAGTGATCGTTGCAGGAGATGTGAACGTTTGAGGCGTGCGCTACCTTGGGAGCGGCCATGACGATAGACGACCCCCCCGGCGGCGGGAAGCGGGAGCGCGCGACGGCCCACGAACTGCGGCGCTACGAGAACCTGTTTGCGCAGCGCACTCACGGCATGCGCAGCTCGGCGATGCGCGACATGATGTCGCTCACCGAACGCCCCGAGGTGATCTCGCTCGCCGGCGGACTGCCGGAGACGGGAACGTTTCCGCCGGAGCTGTACGCGAAGCTGATGTCGCGGGTGGCCGCCGAGTCAACCGCCCGGGCACTCCAGTACGGCCCCACCGAGGGCATGGCTTGCACGGTGGAGTGCATCGTCGAGGTGATGGCCGCCGAAGGCACGTCGGTGGACCCCGACGAGGTGCTCGTCACGACCGGCGGCCAGCAGGTGATCGACCTGATGTGCAAGGCGCTCGTCAACCCGGGCGACACGATCGTGGCGGAGGCGCCCACCTATCCGGGCGCGGTGCCCACATTCGACGCCTATCAAGCGAACGTGGTGCAGATCGAGATGGACGCGGGCGGCATGCCGATCGACGAGCTCGAGGCCACGCTCGACCGCCTGCAAACGGAGGGACGCAGCCCGAAGTTCATCTACACGATCCCCAACTTCCAGAATCCGGGCGGCGTCACGATGTCGCTGCCACGACGGCGACGCCTCGTGGAGGTGGCGCGCGAGCGCGAGCTGCTTGTGCTCGAGGACAACCCCTACGGGCTCCTCCGCTACGAGGGCGAAGAGCTGCCCACTCTGCACTCGCTCGACGCGCTCGCAACCAAACGTGGGGGCGCGTCGGATTTCGTGGTGTATCTCGGCACCTTCTCGAAGATCCTCTCTCCGGGCGTGCGACTCGGGTGGGCCGTAGCGCCGCGACCGGTGCTGGAGAAGCTCAACCTCTGCAAGCAGGGCGCGGACCTGTGCAGCTCACCCGTCACCCAGCTGTTCGTGGCAGCGTATTTCGCCGAACGCGCTCATGGGGGCACGTTGCGTGGGAGTGGCGAGCGAGCGGCGCGCGCGACCGGCGGCGCAGAAGCGAGGCGCCCGGGGGGCGGCGGTCGCGGCGAGCCCCTGTGGCTGGCACACCTGGACTCGCTGAAGGTGCTCTACCGCAAGCGGCGCGATGCGATGCTCGAGGCCCTGGGCGAGCACTTCGGGACGATCGCGACTTGGACAAAGCCGCAGGGGGGACTGTTCATCTGGGTGACGCTGCCCGATTACATCGACACCACCGACCTGCTGGCGCGGGCGCTTGAGAGCGAGGGCGTGGCGTTCGTGCCGGGCCGCTCAGCTTACCTGGACGGGCGTGGCGCTTCTTCGATGCGTCTCAATTTCGCAGGGGTCTCCGAGGAGAACATCCGCGAGGGAGTCCGGCGCATCGGCAAGGTCGTGCGCGAGCAGGTGGGTCTGTTCGGCACGCTCACCGGCGCCGAGCCGCCCGCCCACGCAGGTCAGTCACAGGCGCAGGCCCCCGACCCCGGACTGGCGCAGGTCGTAGAGCTGCCGCAGCGCGAGCACCGTCAGACCAAGCGACAAACCAGCTAAGAGTCGCCGGCGGCGAAGTCCTCGGGTGTGACCTCGTCGAGGAACTCCTTGAAGCGCTCGACCACGTCCTCGGACTCCTCCACCTCGTGCTCGAACTCGATCGCCGACTCGGCGATCACCTCCTCGGCGGCGAAGATCGGGGCGCCCGCGCGGACCGCCAGCGCAATCGCGTCGCTCGGGCGCGAATCGATCTCCATCTCGCGTCCGTTCACGCTCAGTGTGATCGACGCGAAGAATGTGTTCTCGCGCAGCTCGGTGACCGACACCCGCGCGCACTTCGCGTCGAGCTCTCCCAGCATCTCGCACAGCAGGTCGTGGGTCATAGGGCGCGGGGTGCTCGCGCCCTGCAGCTTCATCAGGATCGACGCTGCCTCGGGGTGACCGATCCAGATCGGCAGGAACTTATTGCCATCGACAGTCTTCAGCAGCACTATCGGCTGCTTGCCGACCATGTCGAAGCTCACGCCGTAGATGACCATTTCCTGCACGACATTCCTCCACAGGGGGAAATCCAGAGTATAGGTGCCCAACCTCCCGCACCAGCCCCGGCGGCCGGTGCGGAGCCACGCTAGCCGCGCATGCGAAAGCTCCACAGCTTGTTGCCGAGGAAGTTCAGCGGCGTGGACGCGGCCAGTGCCAGCATCTCGGCGACCACCTTGTCCATGCCGGCGCTCTCCACGAGGAGCCGCAGCACAATCAGGTTGGCTCCAAGCGCCACGAGCGTGACGACGAAGAAGCGAGCCGCCTGCGCATGCACCTGGCCTTCGCCCGCCTTGAACGTCCAGTGGCGATTCCACACGAAGTTGTTGGCCGCCGAGACAATCCACGCGACCGTCTCAGCCACCAGGTACTCGACGCCGAGCACCTTGACGAGCAGGGCGTACAGGATCAGGTTGACCGCGTACCCACTCGCGCCCACGATCGAGAAACGGACCAGCTGCAGCCAGTTAGCCGGACGGCGCATCCCGTGCAGCAACCGCACGTGCGGACGCGACTGGGCACCCTGAGTGGCGCTGCCGGGACGCACGTCCACGGCAGTTTCCTGGGCGGGCATACGACCAGGGTATCTAAGGCGGCCGCGGAGTGACCCTGCTTGCCCCGATCTTACGAGTGGAGCGTGGCCGGTGCAAGCGGCGCTAGCCTGTTGGAGGGTGAGCATCGGGTCAGATACAACGGTCGAGCCGGAGGCGCGCGGAAGCCTGCCGCTATCGCGCGGCGCGCTTGTGGGCGTGGTGGCGGTGGCCGTGGCCGCCGTCATCGCGGTGCTCCTGTCGAGCGGCGGCGGACATCCGGCGAAGGCCGGCGCTGCGCACGTGAGAGCTCACGTGAGCGTCGCCGCGGGTGGCGCGCGGAAGACCACGGTGGCATCCGGTGCGAGCGGCAAGCAGGCGAGCGAGTCCGGCGGTGCTGCCGGCGGACTGGCGCACAAGAGCGCTACCGGCACAGGGGCGAGGGGTGCTGTGGGTGCAAGCGCGGGCGGCACGAGTGCCGCAAAGCTCGGCGCGAGCGCAACTGGCGCGGCGACCGTCAGTCCGGGCAAGTCCGTCGCGGTCGCCGAGGTGCGCGACCCCGAAGAATCCAAGAGCTTCCCGCTGCCGGCGTCGGTGCACCACCGTGCGGCCTCCACCCCCAGCGTCGCGGCCGAAGCCGCGGTGGCTCCCGGCGCAGCGTCGGATGCGGAAATCCGCAAAGAGCTCGGCGAGGAGGAACGCGCGAAGGCCGAAGAACAAGCCGCACAGCAGCACGTGCTCACACCGGTGGCCGGTGGCTTCTCGGTTGGCGGCAACGGCACGATCCCTATCCCCACCAATGTTCCAGAAGCGGTGCAGCGGGTGGTCGCCGGCGGCAACGCGATCGCCAACTTCCCCTACATCTGGGGCGGCGGACACGCATCGTTCGTGGCCAACGGCTACGACTGCTCGGGCTCAGTCAGCTACGCGCTCGCGGCGGGCGGTCTGTTGAGCGCGCCGCTCGTGTCCGGCGACCTGGCGCACTGGGGGGAACCGGGCGTGGGCCGCTGGATCACGATCTATGCAAACGCCGGCCACACGTTCATGGACGTGAACGGCTGGTGGTTTGACACGGCCGGGCGCAGCGGACCGTACAAGTCGCGGTGGCTGGTGTCGCAGCCCTCGCTCGAAGGCTACGCGGTGCGCCACCCGCCGGGGCTTTAGCCCGCTCAGCGGCTGCCAGGGGCGCCCCGGAGATCGGCCGGCGGCAAAGAGGGCGCCTGGAGAGGCCCGTCGCCGAGCGCGCCATGCCCGGCAAGGTCAGCCGCTGAGAACGACCGTGCTCTGCGTCGTCGTGCTCAGCGGGTGCGTGCGAGACGCGTTGCGAGCGACGAGCCGCAGTATCAGCTTCAGTTTGTGGCTGCGCGCCAGGCGCGCGGCTGTCTTGGAGGCAAACTTGATGTGCACCGTGCCGGTGCCGGCTTTGGTCGTGACGAGCAGAGCCGTGCCGATCACCGTCTCGCTGGGCGAGCCCTTCGCCAGACCTGTGGCAGCGGGACCTTTGATACCGAGACGTTTAGCCACGGAGCTTTCGAGCAGGACCTGCACGCTGCCCGCGACCTGCTCGTTGACCGAGTAGCGCACCGCGATACCGCCGCTCTTGACATTTTTCAGCGATGTCGAGGCCACCGAGGCCTTGACGAGCGGCGCGGGAACCGATGAGGTGGTGCCCGTTTGACCCTGCGACGTGCCGCCACCCGAGCCGGACGAGCCGCCGGCGCCCGAGGACGAGCCGCTGGACGGCGTGCTCGAGGGGGTGGGCGGGGGCGGGGGCGGGGGCGTCGGAGCCGGTTGTCCGTCAACCGCGATCGGCTCGGTGACACTGGCTGTGTTGCCGCCGGTGTCGGTGACGGTCAGTGTCACTTCGTAGGTGCCCCCGTATTGATAGGAATGGTAGGCGCTGGCGGCGCACGGCTCTTCCCATGTTGCCGAGCATGGCGCGATGCCTGGAGAGTTCACCGACGGCGCGCCCGGGGCCTGCCCGGTGACGGTCGGCGTTCCGTCTCCAAAGTTCCACGTGTAGGTGGCGTACGTCGCCTTCGGGACCCCCGCCGAGGAGAAGCTTGTGCCGGCGTCGAGTGTGATGTCGGACTCCATCCCGTCGAAGGCCACCAGTTCGCCCGCATTCACCGTGTTGGGTGCCGTGAACTGCGGTTCCAGACGAACCCCTGGAAGGCAGGGTATCGCGGGGTAGGGCAATTGTGTCGCAGCGAGATTGAAGGCTGTGTTCACGTAATAGGTTCCACCATTCAGCGTCTGGTTCACCAGGCTACCGGCGTCGGAGGATTCAAGGCCGGTTTCGCCCGGCGAGGCGCTACCACCGGCGGTAAGGGCGAACCAGTTGCGACACTCGTCCACAACCTCGTTGCCAGACGGATCGTGCCATGCGTTCAACAGCGGGTCTGTGACTATGTCCTGTTGCTCGACAGCTATCTGATTGACGATCAGGTCTGAGAGTCCGTGGTCGTAAAATCCGTCCGGACCGAGGCCTATCTGGTTGGGCTCCTGCTCGGCCGGGTTGGTCTCTTCCTGCTCTCGCGGCGTGGACACCGGGTCGAAGCCGCCGTCCTGGCAGAAATACGCGGGGGTGCGGTTTTCGACAGCGAGGCGACCGTCACCGAGGCCACCAGCGGTCCATGGAATCATCCCGTACAGGATCGTTTTGGAGTCGCCTTCGATCGGGTCCGTGGGGCTGATGGCGGAATGATAGCTGCAGAAGCTGTTTTTGTAGCTTTCCAGATTTGCGGTTTCTTCTTTGGGCGCGGGAGGTTCGGGTGCTTCGGAGAGACAGTTGCTAATCTCGTTGATGTCGGTTACAGGACGACAGAGGTTTACGGCCGTTCCTTTTGATTTAACCGGCCTTGCTTCCCACGCAAAGTCCGAGCAGCGGCCTTTCGGCCCCCCACCATCCAGACATACCGTGACACCGGGCGGAGTCAGTATGTAGAAGATCGATTTCATCCCAGTCGGCAGATCGTGTTGCGAGATGAATGTCTTCAGCTCGCTCTGAATCTGTGTGTCAGTGAGACACGTGATCGCATCTTTAGATCCGAGCGGGTTGGGGTCGGCGCAATTATTTGACGTCGGATAGGCGTCAACGTCGGTGTAGGCACCGTGAAATATGTCCTTATAAGCCGCATGCTGACCGGTCTTGTCCGTGTACTGCTCGTTGACAGCGAATACAGCTTCGAGCGAACCACTGGCGGCACCGGCGTTGTGCAGGAATGTGTCGATCACCTGCTGCCAATCGCCGTGGTACTCGTCAGCCGGATCCCAGTAGATCGCGTAGACGTTGGCTTCGGAGACAACCGAATGACCGTGGCTATTGGTGAATTCGGATGGGTCTCCTTCTGTCAGCGTGATGCTGGGCGGAGTGACACCATAGGCGGTCGTCCCCACGGTCGTCACCACGGCAAGCCCCTGTGAGGCGCCTGGGCCGAGCATCGCCAACAGCGACACAGCCAGCCCGAGCAGCACCTTCAGCGCGGTCTGGGGCGCGGGCTGGATGGAATGAGCGCGGTTGGCGGGCATCAGGAAGCTGAACATCTCGATCACAGCCCCCATCGGCATCGCGCGGACGTTTCCTTAGCGCAGATCGACATTTGCGATATCTGTTGCGCGTCGAGGCGCCGGCGTCCACCCGGACCGCGCGGTGAACACCGGCTTGCGGGCCTTGCGCATCGGGCGTCGAGCGAGCATCCTGCTGTGGATGGCCGACCACAAGAGCCCACGGTGAGCAGACAGGCGATGGGCGCAGCCACCGAGCGCAAGCGCGAGGTGCTTGCGCTGTTTGCGCCCTTGCCGCGCCACTACGACCGCGTGGCCGCGGTTCTGAGCTTCGGCCAGGACCCGCGCTGGAGGCGCGCGATGGTGGCGGCCGTGAGGGCCTCGCCCGACGAGCGGGTACTGGACGTGGCAACCGGCACCGGGCTGGTTGCACGAGAGCTGGTGCAGCGCTATGGGTGCGAGGTCACGGGACTGGACCAGAGCCCGCAGATGCTCGCGGGCGCACAAGCTCGGCTCGCAGAGGATGCGCGGCTGGCGCGGCGGGTCTCGCTGGTGCGCGGAGAAGCGGAGCACATGCCGTTTGGCGACGCGGAGCTTGACCACCTCACCTTCACCTATCTGCTGCGCTACGTGGACGATCCGGGCGCCACGATGGTGGAGCTGGCTCGGGTGGTGAAGCCGGGCGGGAGGATCGCCTCGCTCGAGTTCGCGGTGCCTGGCAATCTCGTGTGGCGTGGGCTGTGGCGCCTCTACACGCGCGTGGGACTGCCGGTGCTGGGAAGGACCGTTTCGCGTGAGTGGGCGCACACCGGCAGGTTTCTCGCCGACAGTATCCCCAGCTTCTACGAGCGCTGTCCGTTGGAGCACGTGGTGGAGCTGTGGGAACAGGCAGGCATCACCGACGTGCACGCCCGCTCGATGAGCCTGGGCGGGGGAGTTGTGATGTGGGGGCGCAAGCAGACGCGCGAGCCGAGCGCCGCGACCACATCGGCGGCCACGTCGAGCCTCGCGGCGGCAAGCCCTGTGGGCGAGGCGGGTTCGGATGGCAGCGCCGAGCCGGCTTGAGCGCCCGGCGTTCTACGCGCTGAGGCCAGGCGGGTGGCGCGACCTCGTGACGGTGCTGCACCCGCCCTACACCGCCTGGAATCTGGCCAACGTGGCGATCGGGGCGGCGGTCGCGCCGCATCTGTACACAAACC
Source organism: uncultured Solirubrobacterales bacterium (assembly GCA_963715535.1). GTDB lineage: Bacteria > Actinomycetota > Thermoleophilia > Solirubrobacterales > Solirubrobacteraceae > Palsa-744. Next base: position 1,985,907 of record OY970251.1, read on the forward strand.
GGCTGGTCGCGGCGCTGGGCGCGTTCCTGCTCGGGGTGGGCGTGTGCGCACACGCCCTGGATGAGCTGAACGGCAGGCCGCTCGGCACGCGCCTCTCCAGCCGCACGCTCGTGGCCCTGGCGGGTTTCTCGCTGGCGGGCGCGGTCGCGATCGGGATCGTGGGGGCGGTCACGATCTCGCTCACGCTGATCCCGTTCGTGGGCGCGGGCGTGTTCATCGTGCTCGCCTACAACCTCGAGTGGCTGGGCGGGCGCTTCCACACCGCCTTCTGGCTCGCCGCCGCGTGGGGCGCGTTCCCAGCCCTGACCGGCTACTGGGTCAACGCGCTGCAGCTGCGCGCTCCGGCGCTGCTGGCCGCGAGCGCCTGCTTCGCGCTCACCCTCGCCCAGCGCCGGCTCAGCACCCCTGTGCGCGAGCTGCGCCGGCGAACGGTGTCGGTGAGCGGTGAGCAGCGCCTCACCGACGGCACCACGGTGGAGCTCACCGCCGCTGGAATCGCCGCGCCGATGGAGAGCGCGCTGAAGGCGTGCGCCCTGGGAATAGTGCTGCTGGCCGCAGCTCTCGTTGCCGCTCGGCTGGCATGAGCTAAAGCTCAATACCGAGCGGAAAGCTCAATATCGAGCGTGTTGGGCAGCCCCGAGCCGGCACATCGGCATCTGCGAGCAACAAGGGTATGGTGATGGGAATGAAGTGTGTGACTTGGTCGAATCCGAGATGCCTGCGATGACAGACATCGGCGACAGCCTCTTCCACAAGGGCCAGGATGTATGGGTGATCCAGAGCGACGGCTCACAACGAGCCGCGGAGTACGTAGGCGAGGGCGAGATGAGCGCCTGGTTCGGAGGACCCCCGACCGCTATCGTCGTCTACCCCGACACGCGCTCGGGTGAGATGGTTCAGATCGACCGTATCGTCGCTCGCTAGCACTCAACGATGCGAGCGGACAGTGGGCGATCCAGGATTCGAACCAGGGACCTCTTCCTTATCGGAAGCCTCCTGAGAGCCTCTTGGAATCAGTAAACGTTCAGTTGGTCTGACTGCCTATGTGAGTAGCGGAGTGGGGTCGCCGCGGGTCCGCGGTCGGAGTAGGTGATACCGGCGGATTCCCCTGGGTTTGTGCCGCGCCGCGGGGGTCGGCGGCACAAACCCCGGAGTCGGTCTAGCGAGAAGAACGGGGTCCGGTGCCTATGATCGGAGCTCTTAGTAGAGGTTGGAGGGGGGCGTCGAAGTCATGCACCTCGGGAAGCGCGTGACGCCGGCGCGGTGCGCGTTACTCTTCGGCTGTGTCGGGTGGCAGGCTGATCGCCAGCGGCTTCTGGCTCGGAGCGGGCAGGTACATGGCCGGCGAGACCTACTAACTGAGCGCCACCGGGTTGCTAATACATCGCCGAGATCGTATCCGCGTGCTTTTCGGCGATGCGTTTACGGCGGAGCTTCAGGGTCTCGGTTAGCTCCTCGCCGGGTAGCCACGATTGGGTGAGGATCGTGTGTCGGTGGATGCGCTCGCGCGGATCGCCGGCAGCGTTCAGCCGCTCGATCGCGTGCGCGACCTGAGCGGTAGCTTTCGGGTCGGATGTTAGCTGGAGCGGTTCCAGGACGATCAGGGCGCTGAGATATGGGCGGCCCTCACCGACCAAGCAGACGTGGCCGATCAATGGGCAGGTGCTCTTCAGCGCCGACTCGATCGGCGCCGGTGCTGTGTTGTGTCCGGCTCCATCGATCAGGAACTCCTTCTTGCGGTCGATGATCCGTAGGCGGCCTTGCTCGTCAAACGCGCCGATATCGCCGGTGCGGACGAATCCATCCTCGCCGAATGTCTCGGCTGTCTCGGCGGGCCGGTTGCGGTAGCCGCGAGCGCGACTGTCGGTGCGGACGAGCACCTCGCCGTCGTTAGCGAGCCTCACCTCATATCCAGGGACCGGACGGCCCGCGGTTCCGTGGTCAGAGAACCCCAGCACGCCGCTCGTCGTTGCGCCGAGCTCGCTCATGGCGTAGAACTCGGCAAACGGCACCCCGAGTGCATGGTAATGCGCCTGTATCGCGAGCGGGCAAGGAGCGGCGGCGGTGAGCGCACGGTCCAGCTGGTCCAGCCCGACGCGGGCGCGTAGCTGCGCCAGCGTGTTCTGATCCTCCTCGCTGAGCGAGGACGGCGACTCACCGTCTGACCAAGGGCTGCAGGCGTGCGGTGGCACGGTCGAGCACGTCTCGCTCGCGTTCGGTGAGCGTTGAGTCGAGGATTGCCTTCAGCGTCTGCCACACCCGCGGGGAGCCCCACAGGAATGTCGGGCGGGCGTCCAGCAGCGCTGCCGGTAGTTCGGTCGGTGCAGCGCAAATGGTGCGCGTCGACCCGCGCATCAGACTGCGCCAGTGCCCGACAGCGCGCTCGCCGATGTGTGCGAATGGGCCGAAGGAGATATCGCGGCGTCCGTCGGGCTCGGGATGAACGAGATCGAAACTCTCCAGCGACCTCATCAGCGGGCGGTGTTCCCACTCGACTCCCTTGGGCGGCCCGGTCGTGCCCGAGGTGTAGCAGATGCCGAGCAGGTCGTTCGGCTGTACCCCCTGCCAAGAGCGGGCGAAGGAGAAGTCTTGTGGCGTCGGCAGGTTCTCCGGGAGACCCTCGCGGTCGAGGGTGATCACGTGCGGCACATCGTGCCGCACGTCGTCCAATCGATCCAGGAGCTCTGGCTCGACAATCAAGACCCGAGGGTCGCTGTCTTTGAGGATGTACTCGATAGTGGCGGTTGGCGAGGCCACATACAGCACCACCGTCGCAGCGCCCAGGTGTAGCGCGGCTACCTCGCAGATCGCCAGCTGCGGATTGTTGCGCGACAGAAACGCCACGCGGTCGCCGTGGCCGACTCCGAGTCCGGCGATGGCACCGGCGGCTCGCTCGACCGCCTGGGCATACTGCGCCCAAGTCAGGTTGACGCCACCGGCCGGAGTGCGCAGCGCGACCCGATCGGGCACACGCGCGGCCGACGCCTGGAAGGCGGCGACGATGGTCTGCGGCCCTTCGGGCTGCTCGTTGCTGGCGGTGCTTGATGATTGGGTCGCTGTGATCGTCATACGCGCATCCTCACCACCCGGCGCGGCCTTCGCATCTTTGAGGCTCAATGATCTTTCGTTTCTGCCATCAGGGGTCCGAGCTGGTGGCGAGAGGTGATCTGTAGCTTGCGGAAGATGCTGCGCAGATGCGCCTCGACCGTTGGTCGGGTGACGAACAGGGCCTTTGCGACCTGCGGGTTTGAGTTTCCGCGCACGACCAGCTCCGCGACGCGCCGCTCGCTCGCGGTCAGGCTCTCCAGTCCGCTCAATGCCGCAGAGCGCGGTCGTGCGCCGCAGGCGCTCAGCTCGGCCCTCGCGTCATCGACAAGCGGCTGCGCGCCGCAGCGGTGAGCTATATCAAGTGCCCAGCGCAGCGGCTCGCGCGCTTGTGAGCGGCGCCGTGTTCGCCTTAGATGCGATCCGAGCGCCAGCAGGCATCGCGCCAGCTCCAGCCGAAACGGACCTCCATCCAAAAGCGCGACCGCTTCGACCAGCGGTTCCTCCGCGCCGGTCGCGAGCCCCAGGACGCGAAGGTGCGGCGCGATCGTGCTCGGCGCCCCCCAGCGCCTGGCGACCTCCAGCCCATCCCGTGCAACCTGCGCAGCGCGCTCGTGATCGCCTGCCGCCAGGAACGTCGCCGCAGCCACATCCAGTAGCCGGATACCGCCATGCCTGCGCGCCGCGAGTCGTTCGATCAGCGCCTCCGCGTCCGCAACCGCCTCCTCGTAGCGGCCCTGCGCGCAACGCAACTCCATCCGCGCGATATGGAACGTGCCAACCGGCCCAATCGGCCCAGCGGGGGCCCGCTCATCAAGCACCTGTTGAGCCTCTTCGATGCGGCCCATCCAGACCAGCGGGGTGATGAGCGCGGCGAGCATCGAGGGCTGTCCCCAGGAATGCACGAACGCCGTGTCGTAGGAAAGCCCCTCGCGCGCGACCTCCTCTGCCTCCCTCAACCGTCCAAGGAACGCCAAGATTCGCGCACGCGCATTCAGATATCCGCCCAGCAGAGGCACGTCTCCGCGGCGCCGCTCACGCGGTAGCCACTCGTCCAAGATCGCCATCGCCTGCTCCACCCTCTCGGCGTGGAACACAGCCAGCACGAGCTGGATGCGGGTGAGACTACCCGGAGTCAGCTCATCGAGCGCGTTCTCGCGCGCCAGTAGCGGTTCGACACTGGCCGCGAAGGTGTCCGCGTCTACGCTCACCGTCCAGTAACGCGCGCACGCCACCCCAACAAGCACCGCCCGCTCGGCCGCGGTTGAGCCGGTCAACCCCGCGGCGGCACCCTCTATCCGCTTGATCCCCTTCTCCGCCAGCGCATCGCCGGAGAACACGACCGCGACATAGTCCGCTTCCAGGCGCAGCCGCGCTTCGCGCACCTCCGCCTCGGGTCCATCGAGCTCTGCGATCGCCCCCTCGAGTACCGCTGCGCCTTCCTCTGAGCGGTCCCGTTCGACCAACGTCCACGCGCGTTCGCGTGCAAGCGTCTCACGTTCGCCCGGAGCGCAGCACGCCTGTGCCTGCGCGAAATACTCGACCGCCCGGGTGCTGTGTCCAAGCCTGCGGTGCGCACGCCCTAGCTGCGCCACGACCTGCCCATGCGTGTCGCCCGCCGGCTCCGCGAGCGCGCGCTCCAGCAGCGCCACCGCGGCGTCCGGCGCACCACGATCAAGCGCACGAGTGGCCGCCGCGCAAAGACGCTCGACCGCCCACGGATCAGCCGCCGGGGCAGCCCGCAGAAGATGAACCATCGCCTCATCTGCACGAGCGGGATCGGCATCCAACAACACAGCCGCCCGGCGGTGAGCGCTGGCCCGCCGCGCCGCTGAGAGATCCGCCTCCACCGCAGCACCCAACAGCGGGTGGGCGAAGCGCAGCGGGAGCTCATCGGCCAAGAGACCGGCGATACTCAGTTCCTCCGCGGCGACCCGCGCCTCCTCTTCCCCAAGCCCGGCAAGGGCCGCCGCGTGCCGCAACTCGCCTACGTCCAGAACGGCGACCGCCCCGGCGAGCTCGCGTGCGGCACCACTCAAACGAACCAGACGCGCAACGACACGATCACCCAAGCGCTGCGCCCCGAGCGTCTGCAGACGCTCGGCCGACTCCCTCGTGGGGCTCAAAGCGTCCTCGCGCGCGGCGCGCAGCAACTCACGAACGAGCAGCGGGTTTCCCGCCGTCGCCTCGTGACAACGAGTCGTGAACTCGCTATCGGCCTCGCCAAGCTCGCCGACTGCCAACTCGCTCACCGCTCGTGCGCTCAACGCCGCTGGCCGGAGCACATCGTCCCCGGCGACCGCCCGCAGTTCTGCGAGCGCGTCGTCCGACGCGGAGGGCTCACCGCTGCGCTGGGCCATCAACAACAGCAAAGGAACGTCCTCGACTCGCCTCGCCAGATGCGCAAGCCAACGAAGCGACGCGCCATCCACCCACTGCAAATCGTCAACGACCAACACCAGCGGCGAGCGCTGCGCCAGCGCACAGGCCAGCGACCCGAGCGCGTGACGCACCAAGAACGCTCGGTCGGTTTCACTCGCCATACCCCCGCCCCGCAGCACGAGTCCAAAGACGTCCGCTGCCGGCGCCGACGGACCGGAGAACAGCCGCTTCCGATCCACGCCAGTGAGGGAGTGGACCTCGCGCTCGAACAACTGACGCACCACTCCGTAACCAAAATCTCGCTCGAGCATTGCGCCGGACGCTCGCAGCACCTTTACACCCAACTCGCTCTGCAGGCGACGCGCCTCGTGCAGCAGGGCAGTCTTCCCGATCCCAGCCTCGCCCAAAATCAACAACACCCCGCCAGCACCACCAGCAACAGCGACACACGCCTCGCCAATCGCTGACCGCTCATCGTCGCGCTCCAGCAAGCCACCCATGATCACGCCGATCCTAAAGCCCGGCGGGGTCGCCAGCCGAACTGTGTCCGCTATGGGTTGCCAGAGGCTTCGAGCACTGCCTAAAGGCTCGTGCAGTGTTGGTCGAACTGGCGCCTCAGCATCCTTCTGAGAAACGGTTGAGCGAGTCGGGCCAGCCCGGTTAACCGGCACAGGACACTGAAGCGAAGGCGCGCCCGCTAACCGACGAGCAGTGGGAAGTCCGACGCTTCATGCTCCTCGAGCCGAGCGGCACGATTGTCAACGTCCTGTCGCATCGCTCGGGCTGAGCCCGTCGGGCCCCGGGCTCTCCATCGGACGCTCCCTCGTAAACCGCCGTCTCTGCTCGGAGCCGAGTTCCGTCTCCGCAACCCGCCAGATACAGGGCTCCGCAGCGCCTGCTTCGGCTCCGTGAGCGAAAGCCTCGCGCGCCGATGATCTGACTCCCCCTCGGACGGTGGATGTCGCGCAAACCGGGGCCGTCCGCGCGGTTTAATAGTGCTTTGTTAGGTTCGTTCATCTTGCCTGGTGGGTTGGAGCGGTAGATGGGCGAGGTCGATTTCCTGTTGGCAGGTTTGGCAGCGGCCGGTCCAGCACTTTGAAGATCGGCTGCCGGACGGGAGGGCTAAAATGAGGGGCCAGGCGGGTGCGGGACGGGCATTCCGCGACGGCGCAGCTGGCGATTTGCAGGGAGTTTCCGAGTGGGCGATCCAGGATTCGAACCAGGGACCTCTTCCTTATCAGGGATTGACTTCGGGGCCGCGGATCTGGCTTGTTGGAGCCGCATTGGCGCGGAATGGCCTGCTGCGTGCTACCAATTTGCTACCGGCGGCGGAGGCTTCGCTCACTTCTCGTAGTGGTATCGGGCCTGTAGGACCACAAGGTCAGCGTCGAGCACCTGGTAGACGAGCCGGTGCTCCTCGGTGATGCGCCGTGACCATGCGCTAGCAATCCCGTACTTGAGCGGCTCAGGCTTACCGATTCCGCTCGTAGGATCGCGCAAAGCATTATCGAGAAGACGGTTGATGCGCTTGACGATGGTGCGATCTGCCCGCTGCCAGTAGACGTAGTCCTCCCAGCCCTGCGGGGTGAAGACCAGCCTCACTCCCGATCAAGTGGGTGCTCGGCCATTTCCCCACGCTGCGCCGCGTCCGCGGCATCGAGCAAGCGACGTGCGTTGGCCGGCGAGCGGAACAGGTACGCCGTCTCCTGCCACACGGCGTAATCGTCGGCCGACATCAGCACAGCGTTGCCGCGCTTGGACGCAATCTCGATGGGCGCCCGATCATCGTTGACTTGCTCGATCAGTGGAAACAGTGCTCGGCGCGCCTCGCTAGCCGTAATCGCCACGGCGGACCTCCTCTTACTGGTACCGGATAACGTACCATGGTACCAGAGCCTCCCGAGCGGGCACCGCTGACGAGCATGCAGAGCAGTGTGGTCGTGGGGGACCACCCAGCCGTAGCGAGAAAGCCCTTGTACTGATGCGGCTTTCCAGCCGATTCATGCTATGGGCGATCCAGGATTCGAACCTGGGACCTCTTCCTTATCAGAGAAGCGCTCTAACCAACTGAGCTAATCGCCCTTCAGCTTTGCAGAGCGGTTTCTACCAGTTTCGGCCCAATCAGAATGGAGGCACAAGGCGCACCCGGGGCACATCGCAAGGCGGAAGCACACTGCATCGCACCGCCATGTTATCGGCCTTGGCCTGAATCGCTACGCGCTGCGCAGGAGCGCCTGGCAGCGCTGTGCGCGCTCGGACACGAGATCCACGAGCCGGGACGGTAGGGGGCGCTTGAGCGCGGCGACCTCCGGCGTGGCGGCAGCCTCGGCAAACGCAGCGGACACCAGCTCGGTCAGTCTGAGTACGCGGTCGAGCGCGTGGTCGGTGTCAACACCGAGATCCTGGGCGGCGGCCTTCCAAGTGTTGTAGTGGGTGTAGACGCGATAGTCGCCGCCTATCTTCATGGCAAATCGCAGTTTCCTCTCGTGGACCCCATACGGAAGAGCGGACGCAACGTCGTACAGGGGCGCGAACCGCACCTCGCCGCCGGCGAGCAAGAGGGAGTAGTTCTTTGCATGGGCATCGGTCCCAGCAATGAGCCAATTCCATGCCAGGGCGTCAAAGAATCGCCAGACAGCCTCCTCCGCCACTCGCGGAGGCATCACATCGCGAAATAGGTGTGCAACATCGCGCGGGCCGGGGCCTCCTTCGTTCTGGTACTTGCGAGCTGGATTTATATCCAACGCCTGGCACATGTCCTCTTGGTGGATGCGAATGAGCCGACCGTCTGCTGGGCGCCGGTCGTAACGGTCGACGACGATTGCGCTCTCCTCCCCGAATCGAGCAACCCGTGTACGGGCTACGACGAGGCCGGCACGGCCGGCGGCGTCCAGGCAGAGATGCTCATTGAGGTCGTGGTCGTCGAGGCCGGCCACGGCGGGCTTGAGGATGTGGCTCGTGGCTGCCGACCCTGAAGGCACGCCCCAGCGTCCGTCCTCGTGCAGCAGTGCTGTCTTGGCCTGGGCGCCGGCCAGGCTGAACTGGCCGGTGAACTCCCGGCCGAGCCACGCGGTGGTGTCCTCGCGCAACTCTCGAAGGCGCTGCGCCACAGCCTTATCGGTGAGCCAAGTAACGGCCCCTGGCCTTCCGATGACTTCGTCAACCTCGCCCGGTGCAGCAAAGCGAACCGCCCCGGCGCAATCGTGACCGATTGGGGTTGCAAGCAAAGAGAAAGGAGAGGACGCCGATGCGTGGAAGTCGCGCGCCCACCGCTCGAGGACGGCTTGATTATCTGGAAGCAGACCCCAGAGCCAGGGGCTGATGACGCCATCGGGGTGGGAGCGCACCGCTGTAGGCATGGAGACCGATAGGGGAGTCGCAGTTCGGGAGTTGCGGTAGTCGTCGTCGTAATCGAACCGCAGCCGACCTCCTGCGAGCCGGGTGAGGGTTCCGGCAAGTGCGTCACCAAGGATGACAGCCAGAATGTCGGTCATCGCGCGCGATGTTCGTCTATGAGGGCGTCGAGATCGGCCGTCGCTTCCTCTCCCGAGGCGCGCGCGCCATCGCCGGGGGCCAGCTCTAGGGAGAGGGCTAGCGCATCGAGGACTCTTAGGATCAGGCCGAACTCGGCCTTGGGCTTCCCGGCCTCAAACTCGTAGATCCACTTTCGGGACACACCGGCTCGCGCCGCGAGATTTGCCTGACTCAGGCCCAGGTCGGTGCGACGACCACGTACGGCTGCTGCCAGGTCTCGTATGGAGCGAACTATCATGGATCTCCTTTGCCACCGTTCAGTAGCAATAATAACATGCCACCGTGCGGTTGCCAACCGTATATGCCACCGTACGATGGCATAGGCAACCTGTGGGATTAGATTGACCCTGTGCCCGGTGCTCATCGGAAACCTGGACCGATGTGACCGCGGGGCACATACAGGGCACACTGCGGCCTTAGAGACGGGCGGGAAATGCCTCCGCTGTCGGCCTACATCGCGGCGAAAGTACTACGTACCTCTTCCATATCAGAGAAGCGCTCTAACCAACTGAGCTAATCGCCCGCGGGCGCCGATTCTAGCGTCCGCCGGCTCTGGGCGCCAAGCATGAGACAGCCTTGACCACGCGCGCGTCTCTGCGGTCTCGGTGCGGCGTGGCGTCACCCCTCGCGCACAGCTCCACCCCGCTTCAATCCTTCCACCAAAGCCAGCGCCTCCTCTGGACCGGCGAACACAAGCTCGGCGCGATAGCCACCTTTCTCCGGACGCACCGCGACCTCGATCCCAAGCGCTCCTTCGAGCGTTGCGGCAATCGTATCCGCCGCCTCCCGCTGATCGGGATGGATACCGGGTTTCTTCGCGCGAGCGCCGCCCCTCTCCTTCGCGACGGTGCTCCCCGTGTTGTTCGCCTCTCTCGCGCGCGCTTCGATCGTACGCACCGACCAACCCTCCCGCGACGCATCGCGACCGAGACGGCGTCGCGCCAGATGATCCTCGGCGAGCAGCAAAGCCCGCCCGTGCCCCTCGCTCAAGCGCTCCCGCTCGAGCAACTCGATCGTCTCATCCGGCAAGTCGAGCAACCGCAGCAGATTCGACACCGCGACGCGGCTGCGACCGACACGGAGCCCCACCTCCTCGCGTGTCAGGCCGAGCTCCTCCACCAGGGCCGCGCAAGCGCGGGCCTCCTCGATCGGATTGAGATCCTCGCGCGCCATGTTCTCGATCAACGCCAATTCCAGCGTTGCGGCGTCGTCGCGTGGACGCACGAGTGCCGGGATCTCGGCCAATCCCGCGATCTGTGCCGCCCGCCAGCGACGCTCGCCCGCGACAAGCTCGTACATGCCGCCAGGCTTGGGACGCACGAGCACCGGTTGCAACACACCACGCTCCCCCAACGAGCCGGCGAGCGCATTCAGCGCCTGCTCGTCGAAGTGCCGTCGCGGCTGGTTGGGATTGGCCACGATCAGCTCGACCGGCAGCTCGCGCAGCTCGTCGGCCGTTTGCGCCTCGCTGGAGACGCTCAGAATCGCCTCCAGCCCGCGCCCCATTCCCGGCTTTGGCTTAGCCACGGGCTGCCACCTCCCTTGCCAACTCGAAATAGGCGGCCGCTCCCGCGCTGTGAGGATCGTGATGCGTGACAGGCAAACCATAGCTTGGCGCCTCACCGACACGCACGTTGCGCGGGATCACCGTCTCGAACACGAGATCTGAGAAATGCTCGCGCACCTCGCGCTCGACATCGCGGCCCAGGCGTGTGCGGTTGTCGTGCATCGTCAGCAGCATGCCGGCGACCGTCAGCCGCGGATTGAGCTCGCGCTGCACCAGCGCGAGCGTCTCGAGTAGGCCCGCAAGGCCCTCCAGCGCGAAATACTCGGTCTGGACGGGCACGATCACACGATCGGCTGCCACCAGGGCACTCACCGTGAGCGGGCCAAGCGAGGGGGGACAGTCCAGCACGATGTACTCATAGCTCTCGCGGATCGGCGCGATCGCTGTGTGCAAGCGCTGCTCGAAGGCGTCCATCCGCGGCAACTCGATATTTGCGCCGGCCAAACCCGGGCCCGCCGGAAGCAGCTTCAATTTCTCCACCGCGCAATCTACGACCGCCTCGGTCGCGTCGCATTCGCCGGCCAGCACCTCGTATAGGCCGGGCGTTTGCGCGCGCGACAGTCCCAGCCCAACGGTCGCATTCGCCTGCGGATCGACGTCGACGACGAGCGTGGCGTAGCCGGCCTCCGCGATGCAGGCAGCGACGTTGACCGCGGTGGTCGTCTTGCCCACCCCCCCCTTCTGGTTGGCGATCGCGTAAACCTTGCCCATGGTGGCCCGCACGCTAGCGTCGATCAACTTCACGTGCGCTGCTGTCGATCGCAAAGCGCGGGATCTCAAGCCGCCAACGGCTTCTTGGCCGCCACGCCGGTCCTGCGCGGAAAACGCTCAGGAGTCTCCTCCACCTTGAGGTAGACGTGCAGGTGGTGGTCGCGAACCCCCTCGTAGGGCTCTACGCGCTCGATCGACTCCAACCGCAAGCCCAGCAGCTCGGCGGCGGCGGCGGCCGAGCGCTCTTCCTCGGGATTGCGGCGCCCGCGCCAATCCACCAGCGCGCCGCCCAGTCGCAGCAAAGGCGCCGCGTACTCGAGCACCACCGGCTGCGCCGCCACCGCCCTCGCCAACACAACGTCCTGGCCACCGATCCCCTCTGCCCACTCCTCCACGCGCGTGCACACAACCCTCGCATTCTCAATCCGAGCAGTCTCACGCACACGTTCGACGAAGGCGCACTTGCGCGTCTGGCTGTCTATGAGCTTCACCTCGCTATGGGGGAGCGCCACCGCCAACGGGAGACCGGGAAGGCCCGCGCCCGCGCCAATATCGGCGATCGTCGTGCTTTTGCGCACGATCTCGACGTTCAACGCCTCCAGCGAGTCCGCCACGTGAACGTCCACGGCAAGCCCCGCATCCCGCACACTGGTCGGCGCACGTGGGTCTGTGGCCAACATCGCCACGATCCTCCCCAGCCTTTCCCCCTCGCACCCGGTCAGTCCGTACAGGTCGCACAGGACCTCGATGCGAGCTGAGACCTCAGCGCTCATATCGCGCAAAGAACGACGCATACTTGGTCCGCATCTCCCGAATCCGTCCCGCTACATGCTCATCGATCTCCTCGGTGAGCACCCCCTCCACCACGGGCAACACGTCCTCGGCGAGCGCCGCGCCGCGCGCCATCCACTGGTAGTAGGACCGCCCACCATGGTTGTATGGGCCATAGAGACGCGCACGTGGAAAGAGCGCCTGCAGCCAATGAAACAACGCCTCGTGGCGAGTGTGCATACGCAGGGTGATCTGCGGATTCTTCCCGTCTCCGCCGAAGTGGCCCTCTCCAATCAGCACCCCCGCCACCAGGCCCCGCTCGAGATCGGTTATGTCGCGCGCGCTTTCATCGGCCATCGCCACATTGTTTCACCGTCAAGAAAAACGTGAAACGTCGAGGGGTGTCACCCCTCGACGCTCTCCACAACCAGGAACCGCTCAGGCTCCTCTCCCTCACTGTGCGTCTCGATATCGTCGCGCTCGCGCAGGTATTCGTGGACGATGCGTCGCTCGGACGCCGGCATCGGATCAAGCTCCACAGGCTCTCCCGTGCGCAGCGACTCCTCTGCCGCGTCCAGCGCCATCGATCGCAGCGTCTCCGCGCGACGCTCTCGATAACCATCGGCGTCGATCACCACGCGCGCGTCCGGGGAGCCACCGCGGAACACGATCCGTTGCGCGAGGTGCTGCACAGCATCGATCGTCTGCCCGCGCCTACCGATCAGCAAGCCGACATCCTCGCCTTCCACCGACCCGGTCAGGACCCCGTCGGACTCCTCGATCCGCACGTCCACGCCGAGCCCAAGGCTGTCCACGATCTCCTCGAGCAACTCCCTCAACAAGATCGCTGGATCCTCGCGATCCTCGCGCAACTCCTCGGTCTGGCTCATCGTCGTCTACCCGAGCGCTTCTTCTTCTTGCGCGGGGGAGGTGGCGGAGTGCCCCCTCCGCCGGCGCCGGCAAGCGCAGGTTCGCCCTTTGTCACGCCCGCCGCCTTCGCCCTGCCGTTTGTCGAGCTACCGTCGCCCGGCGGAGCCGATCCCTTACTCACAGCCACGGTCGGCGGCGGTCCGATGCTGCGTCTCACAAAGTAACCCTGGCCGACCGTCCACAGGTTCGTCGTGACCCAGTACACGAGCAGGCCTGCCGGATATTTGTAGAGGATGATCACGAAGAAGATCGGGAGGGCCATCATCAGACGCCGCTGAGTGGGATCGGCCGTAGCCGACATCACCATCGTGGAGGCGAGCTGAGAGCCGACATAGAGCACCAGCAGCACGATCAACGCGATTCCGGTGGCCTTGGCCGTGATGTCCGGGATGAATAGGAACTTGGCAGAGCCGGGCGCCACCGTCTGGCAACCGGTCTGTTCCACATACTTGGTGGGCAGTCCGGCGAAGGTCAGGATCGTCGTGTGGTGCAGAGCGTTGTAGTGGGAGACCAGTTGAATCCCGCAGATGTGCTTCTTCAAGTCGGTGCGAAGCATGTAGAACAGCGAGATGAACACGGGCAGCTGCAGCAACAGCGGCAAGCACGAGGCGAACGGGTTTACTTTGTGCTCCTTGTAGAAGCTCATGACTTCCTGCTGCTGGCGCTGCTTGTCGTCTTTGTACTTCTCCTGCAGCTCCTTCAGCGCGGGCGCGAGACGCTGCAATTCGGACATCGAGCGGAACTGCCTGAGTGTCAGCGGCACCATCACCGCACGGATCAGCACCGTCATGCAGACAATCGCAAGGCCCCAACTGCCACCAACCAAGTCGTTGTGGATGAACACCAGCAACGACTGGAACACGCTGATCAGCGGCGAGAACGCTTCCTGGATGACGTTGGCGAAGATGAACATTCTGGGAGCTGCCTTAGGAGCTATCGATCACTTGGGGCTGAGACTGGATGTCGGCGGCCTTCGTCCAGAGTGGTCAGAACCAACCCCGAACAGCCGTTGAGCCTCAACCGGATCGTACCCGCCGTGGCTCCACGGATTGCACCTCAGCAACCGCCACAACGCGAGCACGAGGCCCTTCAGTATGCCGTACTCGCGCACCGCCTGTACCGCGTAGCGTGAGCACGTCGGCTCGTACTTGCAACGTCGCGGCAGCGCCGGCGAGATCAAGCGCTGGTAGGCCACGATCGGAGCCAGAACAACCGCATGGGCCGCACGCTCAACCCTCACGAGCCACCGCTCCGTCGTTGCGCAAGCCAGCCTGGCCCAACAGTTCGCTCAGCGCGCCATCGATCCCCCCCAGACCCTCGCGCTCAGCCAACTCGCGAGCCTCCGGGCGCGCGACCACGACGACATCGTGTCCCTCGTTCAACTCCGCCTGCAGCCCCTCGAAAGCTTCGCGCAGCAAGCGCTTCACACGATTACGCTCGACCGCTCCACCGACCTTGCGCGACACCGACAACCCGAGTCGAGGTCGATCCACCGACTCATTGGGAAACGAGTAGAGCACAAGGTGACGGTTGGACACAGACCGACCTTGACGGTACACCCGCTCGAACTCCGCGCTGCGCGACAGACGGCGGCCGCGGCGAGGTGGTCTGGCCATCATCTCGCGCTCGCGACTATGTCGAGAGGCGCTTGCGTCCCTTGTTGCGCCGCCGCTTGAGCGTGAGTCTTCCCGCGCGGGTGCGCATACGGGCGCGAAACCCGTGTGTGCGGGCTCGCTTGCGTTTCTTGGGCTGATAGGTGCGCTTCATAATCGATGTTCTCCGGCCGCGCTCGTTTTCCTGCCACAACCGTGGGCGGTGACGGCGGCCGCGGCAAACCGGCTTCCGCCGAACGCTGAAGTATAGAGACCCGCCCACCACGCTGTGCGGCGACCATCTCGTCTCCCCAAGAGTCGCCGAAGCGGAATTTCTCGCCATTTGCGATGAGCGGTGCGACTGCGACGTCACGCTCGCGCAAGCTCGGATATATTCGGTTGACCGGGCGCTTCACGGGCCCCACACGAATGATTTCCGCCCACTTTCTCCCCGCAAGGAGTAGGTCATCGCTGCCGTGAGCACACAGCTCGAGCACATCTGGAGCGAAGTACGAGCAGAGCTCTCGCAGACCATCGACGATCCCGTCTACCGCATCTGGTTGGAGCCACTTCGAGCCGTGGACCTCACGAGCCAAAGCCTTGTGGTCGAAGCGCCATCTCAAACATGTGGATGGATCAGGGAGCGCTTTGGGCGTGCTCTGCAAACATGCGCGGCAGCCGTACTGGGGCCAGACGTCACCGTTGACCTTGTCGGCCCAAGCTCGGGTGGCGGGCGCCAGTCGACAGAGCAGACGACTCAGTCCACAGCTCGCTCGGCGCCTTCGCCACAGCCACCCCCGATCGCTTGCGGAAACCCCAAGCTCACTTTCGATCAGTTTGTGATCGGAGACTCCAACAGACTCGCTCACGCCGCAGCCCTCACAGTCAGCGAGCTCCCAGCCCACGCCTACAACCCACTGTTCATCTGCGGGCCCCCAGGAGTCGGCAAGACACACCTGTTGCGCTCGATCGCCACCTTCATGGCCGCCTACAACCCCGGTCTGCACGTGCGCAACACAACTGGAGAGTCCTTCACCAACGACTTCCTGGGGGCCCTCGGGTCAGGGCGCCTCGACGTGTTCAAGGCCGGCTTCCGCCACGTGGACGTCCTCTTGATCGATGACGTCCAGTTCCTGGAGCGCAAGACCAAGACCGAGGAGGAGTTCTTCCACACCTTCAACGCGCTCTACGACGCCGGCAGTCAGATAGTTCTGAGCTCAGACCGTCCACCAAACGACCTGCGAGCGCTCGAAGACAGACTTCGCGAGCGCTTCCAGTCTGGTCTGGTCGCAGACATTCGCCCACCCGACCTCTCGACCAGGCTCGCCATCCTTCGCAAGCGCGCGCAACACGACGGCATCGAACTCGCCGACCCACAGGCCCTCGACGTCATCGCAAAGCGGATCACCATCAACGTACGGGCACTCGAGGGAGCTTTGATCAGAGTCGTGGCCTTCAGCTCGCTTACCGGTAGGCCACTCGACGCAGAGCTGGCCACAGAGGTACTCGACGGGCTCTACCCCAAGCAAGACCCACCGGTCCGCTCGATCGACGAGATCAAGACAGCCGCATGCGAGCAGTTCGGGCTCTCCGCCGAGGAGCTTCTATCTCCCGCCCGTACGGCGCGCATCTCCTGGCCCAGACAAGTTGCGATGTATCTCTCCCGCGAGCTGACCCGCGAGTCCCTACCCGCCATCGGACGTGAGTTTGGCGGACGCGACCACACGACCGTCCTACATGCCTGGAGACGCACAGAGGAGCGCATCTCAGCCAACCCAACCTCACGCGCGGCCGTGGAAGAGCTCCGTACTCGTCTCACCTCCGACACTGCTGACCGGCGGGCTTGAGACACTTCCAGCTCTCCAACAGGATTTCCACAACCTCCAGCTACAGATCCCCAGCCGCAGACAGCCTTTGCACATCTACACAGCCACTACTAAACCTATAGACCTATCAAGGTGCATAAGTGAAGCTCTCCCTTTCAACCGATGAGTTGCTGACCCAGCTGCAGACAGCTACTCGGGTAGCCTCCTCACGGGCCTCGGTGCAGGCTCTATCTGGCGTCATGATCTCCCTGGAAGGAGACCAACCGATGCTGCTGGCCACCGATATGGAGGTCGGGCTGCGTGTTCCGCTCGCCGGAGAGATCGTTCAACCTGGCGTGGCTGTCCTACCCGCACGTCTACTGCTCGAAGTCGCGCGCTCTCTTCCCGGTGAGAACGTCACTCTCGAGCTTCGTTCCCAGGAGCAGGATGTTGAGTTGATCTCCGGACCCTCCAAGTTCCACCTACGCACACTGCGATCTGAGGACTTCCCCGAGCTACCGGCGCCCGACCCCCAGGCAGGAATGACGCTACCCACCCAGGCGTTTGTCGAGACGGCACTGCAGGTCTCTCGCTCGGCCTCCAAAGACGAGACCCGGCCAGTCCTCACCGGTGTGTTGATCACCGCCGGTGGACAGGAGCTGACGATGGTTGCGACCGACTCTTACAGGCTCAGCGTCAAGCACGCGGCCCTGGAGACGTCGCTTGACGGCACGATCGAGGCGAACGTGCCCGCACGAGCGCTCCAAGAGCTCGCTCGCATCGCACAGTCGATCGAGGAGCCGGAGTTGAGGATCAGCCTTGGTCAGAACCAGGTCGTATTCCAGATCGGTCGGATAATCCTCTCCTCGAGGCTGATAGACGGCCAATTCCCCAACTACCGTCAGCTGCTTCCGGAGTCTGTGGAGCACGAGCTAAGGGTGTCGAGCTCGGAGATCGCGGACGTCGTTCGGCGTGTCAGTCTGCTGGCGCAGAAGAATGCACCGTTGCGCCTCAGCTTCAGTGAGGGGCAGCTGACCGTTTCCGCCCAGACGCCAGATGTCGGTGAGGCGAGCGAGACCCTGCCGGTTCCTTTTTCCGGTGAGCCTTTCGACATCGGCTTCAACCCGGAGTTCTTGCGCGATGGTTTGGAGAGCGTTGAGTCCGAGGAGCTCGTGCTGAAGCTGATAAGCCCGCTGCGGCCCGGTTTGATCGAGTCGCCCGACGGTGGCGGATTCGTCTATTTGATCATGCCCATAAGGCTCAACACGTGACGCCGTGGTATGAGGGTCCTCAGTGTGCGATTGCGCGACTTTCGCACCTATACCCGCGCTGAGGCGCACTTTGGAGAGGGACTGACGGTGGTCCACGGCGCCAACGGCGCAGGGAAGTCAAACCTGCTCGAGGCGCTCTATTTCGGCTGCACAGGATACTCCCAGCGCACACGCTCAGAGCGCGAGCTGGTGCGCTTTGGCGCCCAAGCCGCGCGGGTCTCGGTGAGCCTCTCAAGCGAAGGGCGCCTCCACGAGCTGACGGTCGGATTCCAGCCTGGCTCCTCCAAGCACATGACATCCGACGGCGCCCCGGTCGAGTCGCTTACCGGCGTCGAGCAAAGGCCGCTCGTGAGCGTTTTCTCCCCAGATCGCCTCGAGTTGATCAAGGGCGCTCCCACGCTGCGCCGCGCCCATCTCGACCAGCTCGTGAGCGCGCTGTGGCCGCCGCGGGCGGCCACACGCCGGGACTATTCGCGTGCTCTGGCTCAGCGCAACGCTTTGATCGCGGGAATTCGTGTTTCGCGCGCTTCGCGCTCGACCCTTCCTACGTGGGACCTCGAACTGGCCCGCCACGCGCTTGCGCTGCGAGACGACCGGGCCGCGGTGATCTCATTGCTCGCCGAGGCTTTCGCCGAGCGAGCAGGTGAGCTTGGATTGAGCGGCGAGCCGAGACTCGAGTATCGCCCGCGCTCGCACGCCGCAACCGTCGAGGAGTTCGTCGCCGAGCTGGAGCAGCGTCTGCCAAACGACCTCCAACGAGGCTTCTCGACCCACGGCCCGCACCGCGATGAGCTGGCGATTTTGCGCGACGGTCGTGAGCTGCGCTCCTATGGATCGCAAGGCGAGCAACGCCTGGCGCTGTTGGCCCTGCTGCTCGCCGAGCGCTCGGTGCTGGCGCGCGAGCGAGATCATGTGCCACTGATGCTCTTGGATGACGTCATGAGCGAGCTGGACGTAGCACGCCGTGAGCTGCTCTCGCACGAGTTGCGCACCGGGGGGCAGAGCGTGGTGGCTACAACCGATCTCGCTCACGTGCCCGGCTCGGGGGACGCGGATGTCACGCGTCTGCGAATCTCACCGGGAACGATCCTCCAAGAGGCGGTGGCCGCATGAGTCGTCTTGCGCCCCGCCCTCTCTCGCTTGCGCTTGGCGGTCTGACGGCGGCGCTCGCACCGGCAACCACACTTGCCCGTGTCCAGCAGGCCTGGGAGCAGACCGTCGGGGAGGTGATCGCGCGGGCGGGTCTCCCCACGGCTGAGCGCGACGGAGTTCTTACGATCACCTGCACCGACGCGGTGTGGGCGGCGGAGCTCGATCTGATGAGCTCCGAGCTGATGGGCCGCCTCAACCAGGCGCTTGGCGAGGAGCTCATCCACAGGCTCCGCTGTCGCGCGGGCTGATTCTCACGGAGCGCGCACGGTGCCGCCTCGTGCGCATCGGGGAGGTCCTGCCAACGAGCCGCTTCCAAAGCCCTCCTTTTGGCTCATTTGCAGGGATTTCGGCGCTCCACCGGGGGTGTAGCAAGGGGGTCTCTGTGCTACTATTCTCGTAACACAATCCACGCCCCGGACCGAGGTCTAAAACACCCGGGCGCCGGGGCGTTCTCGCATCATCGGAGGACTTTTGGCGACCGACATCTCAAGCTCGCAACCCGAGCCTGCCACCACGAGCGGGGCAAACGACCCATCGATGGGAGGCGACGCCAGCTACGACGCGCAAGACATCACGGTACTCGAGGGACTCGAGGCCGTGCGCAAGCGCCCGGGCATGTACATCGGCTCCACCGGGGTGATGGGCCTGCACCATCTTGTGTATGAGGTTGTGGACAACTCGGTGGACGAGGCGCTCGCCGGCTTCTGCACCGAGGTGTCGGTGAGGATTCATCCGGACAACTCGATCACGGAGAGCGACAACGGACGCGGCATCCCGGTGGCGATGCACGAGAAGGAAGGCCGTCCGGCCGTGGAGGTGGTGCTCACCGTGCTTCACTCCGGCGGCAAGTTCGGAGACGGAGGCGGCTACAAGGTCTCCGGTGGCTTGCACGGGGTCGGCGTGTCGGTCGTCAATGCGCTGTCTGAGCGCCTTCTCGTGGAGATTCGCCGCGACGGTCACGTCTTCTCCCAGGAGTACTCGCGTGGCGCCCCCCAGCAGGAGCTCCAACGCGGCGAGAAGCTGCCGTCCGGCGCCCCCACCGGCACGACAATCACCTTCCTGCCCGACGCCGACATCTTCGAGTCGCTGGACTTCGACTTCCACACGCTCGAGGAGCGCCTGCGCGAGACCGCGTTTCTCACGCGCGGTCTGAAGATCTCAATCGTCGACGAGCGCGCTGAGGGTCACTCGGCGGAGTTCCAGTACGAGGGGGGGATCGAGGATTTCGTTGCCTACCTGAACGAGAACAAGGACACCGTGCACCGCAAGGTCGTGTTCTTCGCGGGGGAGAGCGAGGAGGGCGCGATCGAGGTCGCGATGCAGTGGAACTCCTCCTATCAGGAGTCGATCCACTCGTTCGCCAACAACATCAACACTCGCGAGGGCGGCTCGCACATGTCTGGGTTCCGCTCCGCCCTGACGCGCACGCTCAACAAGTACGCCCGTGACCATGGCCTGCTCAAGGAGAAGGAGGACAACCTCTCCGGCGAGGACGCGCGCGAGGGGCTCACCGCGGTCATCTCCGTCAAGCTGCGCGACCCCCAGTTCGAGGGTCAGACCAAGACCAAGCTCGGCAATCCCGGCATGGCCGGCGCCGTCGAGTCGATGGTCAACGCCGGGCTGTCGGAGTTCCTGGAGGAGAACCCGAGCGAGGCGCGTGCGGTGATCATGAAGGCCGTGCAGGCTCAGCGTGCGCGCGACGCCGCGCGTAAGGCTCGCGACCTTACCCGGCGCAAGTCGGCGCTTGAGAACTCGACGCTGCCGGGCAAGCTTGCCGACTGCTCGGTCAAGGACCCGAGCCTCGCCGAGCTGTTCGTGGTCGAGGGCGACTCCGCCGGCGGCTCGGCCAAGCAGGGACGCGACCGCAACACACAGGCCGTGCTGCCCCTGCGCGGCAAGATCCTCAACGTCGAGAAGTCACGCATCGACAAGGTCCTGGCCAACACTGAGATTCAGGCGCTGATAACGGCGATCGGCACCGGTGTGCGCGATGAGTTCAATATCGAGAACGCGCGCTACCACAAGGTCATACTGATGACCGACGCCGACGTCGACGGAGCGCACATCCGCACGCTTGCGCTGACGCTGCTGTTCCGTGAGATGCAGGAGCTGATCGAAGCCGGCTACGTGTACATCGCCAAGCCGCCGCTTTACAAGCTCAAGCAGGGCTCGCGCGAGCGCTACATCGAGAAGGATTCGGAGCTCGAGGACATTCTGCTCTCCGACAAGTGGGAGAAGCTAAATGTCTTCGACCGGCACGGCACCCAGTTCAAGCTGACCGACACGCGCTGGCAGCGCTTCGTGCGGCTACTTGCTCAGTACGAAGGCTGGTCCTCGACGCTGCGTGCCGTGCACGGTCACGAGATGGTGCAATTCCTGGAGGAGTCCTCGCTGCTGGGCGAGCAGGTGATGAGCGCGGAGAGCGCGATCGAGCTGCTCTCCCGCGCGGGCCTTGAGGGCGAGACGCATGCCACCGAGCTGGTCGAGCAAGATCCGCTTGAGCTGCGCGTGAAGGCGACTGAGACTCGCACCGGCTTTGCTCGCACCCACCGCATCAAGCGCAGCTTGTTCGACTCGCAGGAGTATCGCCAGCTCGCCTCCGTGCACAAGCAGCTGATCGAGCTTGCCGGCACCCCCGCTTTCGAGGTGCGTCTCGGCGACGCCCAGGAGAGCGCCCCGACCTTTGAGGCGCTGCGCGCGGCTGTGATGACGGTCGCCCAGAAGGGCATAAAGCTGCAGCGCTTCAAGGGCCTCGGCGAGATGAACGCCGAGCAGCTCGGCGAAACGACGATGGCGCCGCAGTCACGCACGCTGGCGCAGGTCACGCTTGAGGACGCCGCGGCCGCGGACCGCATCTTCTCGATGCTGATGGGCGACCAGGTCGAGCCGCGCAGAGCGTTCATCGAGGACAACGCGCGAACCGTGGCGAACCTAGATGTCTGAGCAGGGGGTGAAGTAAATGGCAAGCGTTGATGTGCTCGGACGGCGGCAACGTCGAACCGCGCGCGCTCGAGGAGGAGATGCGCACCGCCTACCTCGACTATGCGATGTCGGTGATCGTCGGTCGCGCGCTACCCGACGTGCGCGACGGCCTGAAGCCCGTGCACCGCCGCGTGCTCTACGCGATGAACGAGCTCGGCCTCGGCCCGACACGCTCCTACGCCAAGTGCGCCAAGATCGTGGGCGAGGTGATGGGCAACTATCACCCGCACGGCGACTCTGCGATCTACGACGCGCTCGTGCGGATGGCCCAGGAGTTCTCGATGCGCTACGAGCTCGTCGACGGGCAGGGCAACTTCGGCTCGATCGACGACGATCCCGCCGCCGCGATGCGCTACACCGAGGCGCGCCTGGCCCGCATCGCCACAGAGATGTTGCGCGATCTGGATATGGACACGGTCGACTTCACGGTCAACTACGACGGCTCGCGCCAGGAACCGACGGTGCTGCCCTCGCGCTTTCCTAATCTGCTCGTCAATGGCTCCTCCGGAATCGCAGTCGGAATGGCCACCAACATCCCGCCGCACAACCTGCGCGAGGTGATCGGCGCCACGATCGCCTACATCGACAATCCCGAGATCGACCTCGACGGTCTGATGCAGCACATCAAGGGGCCCGACTTCCCGACCGGCGGGATCATCCTCGGCCACCAGGGCATCCGCGACGCGTACGAGACCGGGCGCGGACGCGTGCGGGTTCAGGCCAAGGCTCACATCGAGCCGCTGCGCCAGGGCAAGGAGGCGATCGTCGTCACCGAGCTGCCGTTCATGGTCAAGAAGGCCGGCGAAGGCAACCTCATCACCAAGATCGCCGAACTTGTCAACGACAAGCGCATCCCTGAGATCTCGGACTTGCGCGACGAGACCGACAAGCGCGGCATGCGGCTGGTGATCGAGCTCAAGCGCGACGTGATTCCCAAGGTCGCGCTGAACAAGCTCTACAAGCACACCTCGATGCAGACCACCTTTGGCGTGAACATGGTGGCGCTCGTGGACAACGTGCCGCGCACCTTGAACCTGCGCGCCGTCATCCACAACTACGTGGCCCACCAGCGCGAAGTGATCGTGCGTCGCACCAAGCACGAGCTCTCCGAGAAGGAGGCGCGCGCGCACATCCTGCAGGGGCTCTTGATCGCGCTCGAGAATCTCGACGCGATCATCGAACTGATCCGTGCCTCGCGCGACCGCGAAGCCGCCCGCGAACAGTTGATCGAGCGCTTCGAGTTGACGGCGATTCAGGCAACGGCGATTCTCGATCTGCGTCTCTCTCAGCTGACGGCGCTCGAGGCCGACTCGATCAAGCAGGAGCACGCTGACGTCAGCGAGCGCATCGCCGAGCTGCGCGCGATCCTCGGCGACGAGACGCGCGTGATGGCCGTCATCAAGGAGGAGCTCTCGGAGATCGCGGAGCGCTTCGGCGACGAGCGACGCACCGACATCACCCACTCCGAAGACGAGATCGACATCGAGGACCTGATCGCCGACCAGCAGATGGTGATCACGATCACCAACACCGGCTACATCAAGTCGCTGCCGCTTGACACCTATCGCCAGCAGCAACGCGGCGGGCGTGGTGTGACCGGCATGGACATGAAGGACGGCGACTTCATCGAGCACCTGTTCGTCTGCTCCTCGCACGACTACCTGCTGTTCTTCTCAAACCGCGGCAAGGTCTACCGCTCGAAGGTCTACGAGCTGCCAGAGGCCTCGCGCACGGCCAAGGGCCGCGCGCTCGTCAACGTCCTTCCGCTGCGCGAAGACGAGCGCATCCAGGCCGTGCTCTCGACACGCGACTTCACCGAGACCAAGTACCTCGTGTTCGCCACGCGCGATGGCACCGTCAAGAAGACCGAGCTGCAGGCCTACAACACTCCCATCAAGGCCGACGGCATCATCGCGATCAACATCCGCGACGACGACGAGCTGCTCGCCGTACGCGCCGTCGATCCCGAGGACGAGGTCATCATGGTCTCCCGCGCCGGCCTCACCGTGCGCTTCGCCGAGTCGGCGGTGCGCTCGATGGGTCGCGACACGACCGGCGTGCGCGGCATGGACGTCTCGGCAGGAGACGCGCCCAACGAGGTGATCGCGATGGACGTCGCCCGCGACGACATGGATCTGCTGGTCGTGACCGAGAACGGCTATGGCAAGCGCACCCAGATCGACCAGTACCGCAAGACCAACCGTGGCGCCAAGGGCGTGAAGACGATCGGCCTCACCGAGCAGAAGGGCGCGCTCGGCGGAGCGCTGGTCGTGCGCGAGCACCAGGAGCTGGTCTTCATCAGCGTCGGCGGGATGGTCCAGCGCACGGCCGCCGGAGGCATCTCCCGCCAAGGGCGCTCGGCGACCGGCGTGCGCGTGATGAATCTCAAGGACGACGACGTCGTCAGTGCGGTGGCGCTTGTGGTCGACAGTGGCGAGGAGGACGCAGAGGCCGTCCAGGAGGGGTTGCCGCTCGACGGCGCATCGTTGCCACCAGGCTCGGCAGACGCCCCCGCGCTTGAGCCCGAGCCGGAGACGACCGAGCCCGACGCCTGACCTACCCTCTTCGTCATCTCGGTCCGCTACATTTCAAGGACCAGAGAAAGGAGGTGGTCCTACGTTGGCTGACAGTATTTGCGGGACTCTGGAGGTGGCCGGCCGTTAGGCCGAAGCACTCGGCTGGACCCGCCTAGCGGATTCCAACCCGGGCCACCATCGCGCAGGTCGCCGGACTTGTCCCTCCGGTTCGCAGTGCTCTCGTCGCGCCGTAGTGGCGTGCTTGGCAACGCGGAAACCTGCGTGATCGTGTCCAGCACAGTTGCAAGCGGAGGGCGCCTAGTCGAAGGCGCCCTCCGTGCTTAACGGACCGCGCGCGCTCTGCCCCATAGCTCTCGCGGGCAAGGCGCCGCTGCGCTCAAACGGGTGCTGCGCTCAGGCAGCGGCCGGCAGATACTGCCGCCACGCCGCCGGAATCGTGGGGCTGGCGACGTGGATGAAGATCTCTGCGCGCGGTGTGCGTGGCTTGTGCCGCGGATGCATTCCGGCTTGACGCGGGCAGCATGTCGCCCTTGCGCCGGTTGCACGGCGCGCACGAGGCCACGATGTTCTCCCAGCTCGAGGTTCCGCCCTTCGAGCGCGGGATCACGTGGTCGACCGTCAGGTTGGAGCGCGATCCGCAGTACTGGCAGGTCCAGCCGTCGCGCGCGAACACCGCGCGACGCGTGATCTTGCGGCGATGGGTGTCGCGTGGCACGTGCACATAGCTGACAAGTCGGATCACCACGGGACGAGCCAGCGTCGAGCTCTCGGAGTGCAGTGCCCACAGGCCACGCTCGATCAGCTCGGCCTTCTCCTTCAAGAGCAGGACCACCGCGCGGCGCACCGAGCAGACGTTGATCGGCTCGAAAGTCGCGTTGAGGACGAGCACCCGGCCACCCATCGCCGTATTCGACGATGAGCTCGGTCCGTGCCGCTGGTGCTCTGAGGGCGACACGGACCCCACTGGCTCTGTGGGCGCCGTGCTTTCCATCTTCAGCGCCGGAGTGTAGCGGTCCGTCCGTCTGCCCGCCGCCTATCTGGCCTCGCCATGTCGCGCGCGAGCTGCGTGGCCGCCGTGTCGCACGGCCAGCTGGGTAGAGCTGGTAGCAAATCAAGCTGCCGGATAAGAGCCCAATACCCGTACCTGTTCGCACATGGCCCGCAAGCCTGCGAGCGCCTGGGAGACGGCCTCGTCCTCCAGCGAGCCTTCGAGATCGACAAAGAACATGTAGTGCCCAAGCTGCTCGCGCATCGGACGCGACTCGATCTTCGTCAGGTTGATCTCGCGCCTGGCGAACTCGTTCAAGCACAGCACCAGCCAGCCCGCGTGGTCGGCGCCGGCACCCCAGAACACGAGCGAAGTCTTGTGCCCGTTGCCCGTCTGTGCGCGCAGCGGCGGAGCTCCCGAGCCGAGAGTCAGTTCGCGCAAGCCAAACGAAGCGTGTCTCGTTGTCCTCGCGATCCTGAATTCCCTCGGCGATCACCGTGCACCCATACAACTCAGACGCCAGCTTGTCCCGATTGCGGCCAACGAGTCGTCCTTGCGCTCGCTCACCAGTCGTACCGCCTCCGCCGTCGAGCTGGCCGCAACGACACGCGCGTTGAGCGAGCTGGCCCTGCAGAAAGCGAGTGCACTGCCCGGGCACGTGTGGGTGGGAGACAACCGTCTCGATTTGCTCCAGATCGAGTGGCGTGGCCGCGATCAGGTAATGGCGCACAGGCAGCACGACCTCGCCGACGATCGCGACCTCGCGCGCCTCGCCGGCGAGCGTGTCGAGCGTGACCGTCACCGAGCCCTCGATCGAGTTCTCGATCGGCACGAGCGCCCACTCGACCGCTCCGTTCCTGCACGGCCATCACGGCGTCGCGGATCGTCTCGAGTCGCCACCGGTGTCACCGCGCCGGCATTGGCGCTGCCGAGCAGCGCCTCCTCGCTGAAGGTGCCCTCCGGGCCCAGATAGCCGGCGCGTGGAACCTCCTGGATGTCCCGCTCAGGGGCGCTAGGCGCCGGTGGCATCGGCGGTGTCCGGTCGGTGCTACCGCTGCCCCTTCGGGCCGCGGCCGTTGCGGAGCGAGGCACGGACCGTTCGCTCAGCGCGACGCGCACAGCCTCGGCCTCCTCTGGCGAGAGCTCCAGCTCGCCCGTGGCCGTCGCGCACCTGCTTTGCATACACGCGCGCTTGGTCGCGATGGTGGATGCAAGTCAGCACGACGCCCGACTGCCTGACCGTCGAGCAGTGCAATCGAAACGACTGCTGCCCGGAGAGCTCGTTGTAGGCGTCGTAGCGCACCAGGGCATGGTGGGAGACGGCTCCCGTAAGCGCGAGCTCGACGCCATCGAGGCGATCGTCCAGATGCTGGGCCACATCTCCCACGTACTCCTGCAGCGCTTCAAACGCCTCCTGCAGAGACGGCGCTGTGGGCGATCACGTCCTGCTTGCGCGCCATCGCCGAGCACCAGCTTCTGCGCTGCGCGCAAGCTGCGCACACGGCTCATCAACACGATGCACACGATCAGCGCGAGCACAGCCACCGCGAGCGCTGCAAGCGCGACGATGCCCTGCGTGTTGTCAACGATGTGGCGCTCACCGCAAACAAGTTAGGCCGCTCGTGCGGTCAGGGAGCGCAAGCGAGCATCGGGCCCTTGCCGCTGTTTGCGCACAGACCGCCGGTCGGCACGTCTACTTCCCAAAGATCACGATGAAGCTGGCCTTGTTGTTTTCGACGTCGGTCTCGCCGGGAACCGGCACGACGTTGACGGTGACGCGCGAGGCGGCTTCGAGCGTGACCCCCTTCACCGTGACGTTGGCGTTGTAGGTCTGTCCCGGTTCGGTCTTTTCGATCGTGTGCGACGCCGTGAACGTTTTGCCTTCGGTGGTGACCGACACGTCCACCTTGACGTCGGTCTCCGGGTTGGACCCGGAGTCTTCGACCATCGCCGTGAAGGTTGGGTTGGCGCCGCCGCTGACGTGGTTGAGCGTCGGTGAGGGTTCCAGCGTGTTGGTGCCGACGCTCACGCCCTTCAGGCGCGGACCCGTGCGTGCCCGGCGCCACCGCCCCGCGAGCTGCTGGCCGCCTGCCCGGTGAGCTTCGACTTGCACCGTGGACGGCGTCAGCCAGCCGAGGTTCGGCAAGAAGCGGCTCGGCGTGGTGGTCTGGCCGCTGACCCCGCCTGAGGCGAGCGTCTGTTGTATCAGCGGGACCACTCGCTGGGAATAGAGGATATCCGAGGCGAGGAAGGTCTCCATCGCCCCCGCGATGTAGGTGCTGGCCTGCTGGGCTTTGCCGCCGAGCGCTTCGCGCACAGTCCGGCGATCTTCGTGAGTCCTTCCATGCGCAGGTTGAGCGCGAGCAGCAGGTTGCGTTGCGCCGAGGTCATCTCGCTCGGCACGCTCAGCCCTTTGGCGTGTTCGGCGAGTTCTTCGGACTTGCGGCGCAGCTGGTCGATCTGCGTCTCCACGTCGAGCGCCTGCTTGCCGCTTGCGGAGGAGAGCGTTGTGAACAGGGCTTCGCCACCTGGGATTCGGACTGCGCGGCGATCTGGTTGACGTTCTGGTTGTAGCTTTCGAGCGCCTGCTGTTTGCCCCGCTTCAAACAGCCGTTGACAAGCAGCACGATCGCGATCAGCAGCACCACGCCGACGCCGGCCGCGATCCGCCGGCGCACCATCATCGCGTGATGGTCGATCGAGGATGCGCCACCACCTCCGCGCCCGTTCCTCCCCGCCCCGCTGGGGACGGCGCGGCTGTGGTCGCGGCTGTTGTTGAGTGCGCGCCGGCCGGACTGTGGTCGGCGGCTCCTCGTCCTCGTCGTCGAAGAACGACAAAAGAGTCGCTCCTTGCAGGGGCTTGTGAAGCACACCAGTATGACCCCACCGTCAGCCGGAATGTTTGCTGCAACTTCTCGGTCAGTGCCGGATCGCACAATCTGCCCGGCAGGGAAGGGGCTCGTCGTGGCGAACGCGGAGGCGGTGGACTCCTCCAAAACCCTCATCGCAGAGCCAGATCCGCATCTCTGACGAGCGTCCGCTGCGTCGGGGCGAGCTGCTGCTCGGGCGCTATCTGTTGCTGGAGCGACTCGGTGCTGGAGGCTTTGGCACCGTGTGGCGCGCCCACGACGAACAGCTCGATCGAGCCGTCGCGGTCAAGCGCATTCCGCTGCCCTCCGAGGAGGACCGTGAGCGAGCAACGCGCGAGGCGCACGCCACCGCCAGGCTGCGCACCCGGCGATCGTGGCGCTGTACGAGGCCAGCTCCGACGAGGACGCCTTCTACCTGATCTCGGAGCTGATCGACGGGCGACACTCTCGCCGAGCTGATCGCCGAGGACTAGCTCGCCGACGAGGAGGTGCTCGAGATCGGCTCGCGTTGCTGCGCGCGCTGGAGCACGCGCACGCGCGCGGCGTGATCCACCGCGACGTCAAGCCCCACAACGTGCTCGTGCCAAGCGACGCAACGCCGAGCCACGCCGACTCGCGGCGCGACCCCGCCGCCGGCGAAGCTCGCGGACTTCGGCGGCGCCCAGGCTGACGGGCGACGACGCGTTGACCCGCACCGGGGACGTGCTCGGCACGCTTGCCTACATGGCCCCCGAGCAGAGCGAGGGCCACGAGGCGGGTCCCGCGGCCGATCTGTATTCGCTCGCGCTCGTCTTGTACGAGGCCTTAGCGGTGTCAATCCCGTGCGCGGCCGCACGCCCGCCGCCACCGCACGGCGGATCGGCGCGCCGGTGGAGCCGCTGGAGCGCCGCACGCCGCGATCTCCCGCGCGAGCTGACCCGGGCGCTCGACGCGGGCGCTGCTGGCGGACCCGAGCGTCGAGGCACGCTCGGCGATCTCACGACGCGCTCGAGCGACGCTCTGAGCAGGGGCTCAGGCGCACGACTCTTCGCTCGTCGTCAAGCAAGCGCACGAATGCCCATCGCCTTCCCAGATCAGTGGCGCTGAGGGAGCCCAGGCAACCTCCGATCTTCGGCCCGGCAACCGGATCGCATGGGCGTCGCGGCATACGCGTACTCAAACACGCCACGTCTGCCGGCCGCGCGGATCGTTCGACGCTCGCGGCTGAGGCGACGCGGGCTCTACGCCGGCGAGGACCAGCGAAGCCGGTCGCGCCTATGCGCCGCTCGCGTGGCGCTGCCAAGACTTGACTGTGGCTCGGCTGTCTGCTCGCGCTCGCCGCCTGGCAGGCCTTCGCCGGGCTGGCCGGGCGTATCGCTGCTGGTGCTTGCGGCCGGCGCTCCACTGCTGGCTCTGCCACGCCGCTCGGGTCCGGGTTGGCTTGCGGCGGGGCTTGCGCCCGCGCTCGGCCTTGCCGGCCTGGCGGGCGCTTTCCCGGCGCTGGCCGGCTCAGCGCTCGAGTTGGCGCGCCCGCGCCGCACTGGCCGTGCTCGGCTTCTGGTGGCTGGCGCTGGCGGAGTCGCTGCTCGACAGGCGCAGGCTGTGGCTCGGGCCGCCGAGCGGACTGCCGCCGAGGGCGGCATGGGAGAGCTCCATTGGCAGCGCCGCCACGCACGTGGTCGCCCGACGTTCACAGTCGAGCTGCTGCTCGGCGCGGCGGTGTGGGCGCTTGCAGCCGCGATACTGCCGTGGCTGGTGCGCGGCCGCAGCGCCGCCCTGGACGTGGTCGCGGCGATCGTCTGGACGACGCGTTGCTTGCCGCGGTGCCGCTGCTCGAACGCGCGCTGCTCTCGCACGCAAGCCGGCCAAGTCCGCATGGCGCGTTGCTCGGGGCGGGCGTCGGCTGTGCGCTGGCGGTCTGCGCGCGCGCGTTGCGCGGCCCGATCTGACGCTTCGCCGCGCCATCTGCGCATCCCCATCGCACGCGGCCCTTAGAGTGGATGCTCACGCCGACACGAGCTCGGGTGTCCCCGACGATGAATCCGTTGAGGGCACTGGAGAACATGATCGCCGGCCTCGTCGAAGGCACATTCGGGCGCGTCTTCAAACCGAGGTCCGTCCGATGGAGCTCGCGCACAAGCTGGCGCGCGAGATGGACGAGAACACAGACGATGTCGGTGTCGCGTGTGTATGCGCCAAACGAGTACTCGGTGTGGCTCTCGCCGCGCGATCGCGCGCGCTACGAGGGCGTCGAGCAAGAGGTGATCGACGAACTGTGCGCCTATCTGCTCGAGCACGCACGCGGCGAGGATCTCGGCGCTTGCTTCGCGGCCGCAGATCATGTTTCACACCGACGAGCGCCTGGCAGCTCGGCGAATTCGGCATCGAAGCGCGGATGGCAAGGCTCGAGGAGGAGCGCCGGAGCAGCGAAGGGTGCGCCCCTCGCGGGCCCAGCTGCCCGCCGCAGCATCGGCTGCGTCGCACTCCGCCGGCGCCGGGCATCGTCGGCGCCGCGGCCGGCTGCGCCGCGCGTGCTCCAGTCGGCGGCACCCGTGCCTGCCTACGCGGAGCCTGAGGAGGTCGGCAACACAATGATCTTCAGCAACTCCCAGCGAGTTCGCGACGCTGTCGAGCAGCGCCGGCGCTCGCCGACGTTCCAAGGCGCTGCTGCTGTGTCCGGCAGGCGCCTGCTCGTGCCGCCCCGTGGGGCGACGATCGGGCGCAGCCGCGACTGCGACATCGTGCTCGAGGATTCGAGCATCTCGCGCCGCCATGCAGAGCTTCGCCCGGAGGGCAGGCTTGGAGGATCGAGGATCTCGGCTCGACCAACGGGGTGCGCGTCAACGGCCTCGCGATCCACGGAGCCCACAAGCTGCAGCACAGGGGACCGCATCGAGATCGGCTCGACTGAGATGCTTTTCGAGATCGCGCCATGAACAATCTCGCGCCCGTGTCGGTGATGTTGAAGTTCGGCTTCCTGGCCGTCATGTACCTGTTCCTTCTGTGGGTGTCTCGCAGCGCTCTGCGGGACCTGCGTGGCAACGGGGCGCAGGTCTCGGGCCTGGACCGAGGCGCCGCGCACGGCGGGGACCGTGCCGGCTGACGCGACCGGTCTGCACTCGGCCTCGACGCTCGGTCCGGCCGACCTGCTCGGCCGCGAACCGCGCCTGGTGGTGGAGCGTGCCCCGGTCACGAGCCCGGGATGATCTACGACCTTGGCGGCGACGTCGTGTTCGGCCGTGGCGACAGCGCCGAGATACGCTTGAGCGATCCGTTTGCCTCCTCGCGCCATGCGCGCGTATACGAGCAGGGGAAGATTCTCGTGATCGAGGATCTCGGCTCAACCAATGGCACCTACCTCAACGAGGAGCTGCTCGACGGCCCACGTCCGCTGCACCCAGGCGACCGTGTGCGCATCGGCGACTCCGAATTCGTCTTCGAGGTCGACTGAGGTGGCGCCTCACACTCGACGGGTCTCGCGCTGCCGATGGCCACGTGGGGTACTACTGATGCTGCGTGTAGCCGAGCACTGGTGCGGCACCGACACGGGTCTGCAACGCCGCGCAAACGAGGACTCGCTGCTCGTGCGCTCGCCGCTGTTCGTCGTCGCCGACGGGATGGGCGGTGCGCAGGCGGGCGAGGTTGCCTCGAGCGTCGCGGTCGAAACCTTTCGCGCAGGCTTGGAGGATGGCAGGATCCCGAGCGCAGTCTCGTAGCTCAGGTCGAGCAGGCCAACTCGCGCATCAACGAGCTCTCGCACAGCAACGCCGAGCACGCAGGCATGGGCACCACGATCACGGCCGTGTACGTCGGCGAGCAGGAAGTCGTCGATCGCCCACGTCGGCGACTCGCGCGCCTACTGCCTGCGCGACGGCGAGCTGCTGCGTCTCACAGACGACCACTCGCTCGTGGACGAGCTGATCCGCCAGGGCAAGCTGACTCCCGAGGAAGCCGAGGAGCATCCGCAGCGCTCGGTGATCACGCGCGCGCTCGGGCCGGAGGCGAGCGTCGAGGTGGACGTGCGCTCCTTCCGCGGTCGTCCCGAGCGACGTCTATCTGCTCTGCAGCGACGGGCTGACGACGATGGTGGGCGAGGCGGAGCTGCTGCGAGATCTGCTCGCGCGCACGAGCGTTTGGCAGGAGGCCGGCGAGGCGCTGATCGCGGCCGCCAACGGGCGGGCGGCAAGGACAACATCACCGTCGTGCTGCTGCGCTTGGAGGAGGTGTTCAGCGAGGCCGAGCGCGCCGCGCGACGGGCACACCACAATCACCGCCGTCGCGGCTGTGCCACCGGCCTCCTCTGGCCTCACAGGAACGAACAGATTCCATCCCAATTCCAACAAGCCGACAGCGGATGTGGCGTGCGCGAGACGAGTACGCCGAGCAGCCGGCTGAGCGTCAACGGCAAACAGGTCACCGCGTCGACCCCGCGGCAGCCCGCGCTGGCCGCAGTCAGACCTCCAACCCGCGAAAAGCGCCCGCGCTGCGCAGACGTCATTCGCCGCGTGCGCACATTCTAGTGCTGTCGATCGTCGTCGGCCTGCTGGCGGCGGCCGCCTACCTGGCCTTGCAGTCGGTGTACTTCATCGGCACCAACCAGCGCGGGCTGGTGACCATGTACAACGGCGCTGCCCTACGAACTCCCGGGCAAAATCAAGCTGTACACGAGCGACTATGTCTCCGGGCGTGAGCGCCTCGACGCTCGTGCCCGCCCGTCGCCAGGCGTTGCTCGACCATTCGCTGCGCTCCGAAGGCGACGCGGCCGAACTGATGCGCGAGCTCGAACTTGGGCAGTTGAGCGAAGGATGAGTCGGCTTACCGCCCCGACAGTCGCCGATACCGCCGCCTGCCCTGGAAGGCTCGGACGGGGGTGCCGCGCGTGAACCGTCCCATCGTCCGTCTGTATGGCCTGGTCGTGGTGCTGTTCGCGGTGCTGATCGCTTTCACCTCGCGCTGGACTGTCTTTGAAGCCTCCTCGCTGCGCACGAGCGAACTGAACGTGCGCGGCCTGCTCCAGCAGGAGCGGATCGACCGCGGCCCGATCCTTGCCGCAAACGGCGCTGTGCTGGCTCACAGCGTGCGCGGCGCCGAAGGCACCTACTCGCGCAGCTATCCCGCGGGGGAGCGAGTTCACCGCCCCGGTCGGCTACTCCTTCATCGAACGCGGGCAGGTCGGCCTGGAGCTGTATCGCAACGCCGCGCTCGACGGCGAAACCGGCACGCAGCGTGCAGAGCATCCTCGACCAGCTGCAAGGTCGCAAGCCGCAGGGCAACACGGTCGTGACGACGCTGCAGCCAGCCGCACAGCAGACGCGCGATCGCCGCGCTTGGCGAACACGAAGGCGCGGTCGTGGCGCTCGACCCGCGCACCGGAGCGGTCGAGGTGATGGCCTCCACGCCGAGCTACAACGCCAACTCGCCGCCTCGCAGCGCGCCTACGCGCGGATCGCCCGCGAGCCGGGTGCGCCGCTGGTCAACCGCGCCGTCCAGTACGGCTACGCCCCGGCTCGACGTTCAAGGTCGTGACCGCCACCGCCGCGATCGACACGGGCCAGTTCACGCCGGAATCGACTTTGAGCGGGCGCAACGGACTGCTCGTCTCTGGCTTTCCGCTGAAAAACGACGACAACGAGAGCTTCGGCGAGATAACGCTCACCGAAGCGCTGGCCCATTCGGTGAACACGGTCTACGCGCAGGTGGCCGAGCGTCTCGGCAAGCGCACGATGGCGCGCTACATGCGCCGCTTCGGCTTCGACCGCAAGCCGCAGCTCGATTACCCGGCGAAGGAGATGTCCGCTAGTGGCGAGTACCTGAACGGAAGGTTGATCGCGCCGACCAGCACATAAGTCGATGTGGGTCGCATGGGCATCGGTCAGGACAAGCTCGCAGGTGACACCGCTGCAGATGGCCGAGGTGGCTGCGGCGGTGGCCAACCACGGCAAGCTGATGGTCCCCCATCTGACCTCCTCGATCGTCGAACCGGACGGGCACGTGCTGCAGCGCATCGCTCCCAAAGTGCAGTCGGTGGTGATGAAGCGCTCGACCGCCGCGTCCGTCACCGGAATGATGGAAGCGGTCGTCTACAGTCCCGGGCGCGACCGGCACCAGCGCGCAGATTCCCGGGGTGCGGGTTGCCGGCAAGACCGGCACCGCCGAAACCCAGATCGGCACGGCGATCAACAACGTGTGGTTCATCGCGTTCGCGCCTGCCCAGAACCCGACGGTCGCCGTGGCGGTGACGCTCAAGGGCGTGCCGGGCCAGGGCGCCACGTTCGCCGCGCCGTCGCAAAGCAAGTGATGGAAGCGTTGCTGCAAATGAGCGCGATCGAGGCCGGCACGGTCATCGACGGGCGCTATCGCGTCTCCGCGAGGCTCGGCTCTGGCGGGATGGCCGACGTGTACCTCGCCCACGACACGCTGCTGGGCCGGCAGGTGGCGCTGAAGCTGCTGCACCATCGCTTCGCCGAGGACCAGGAGTTCGTCGAGCGTTTCCGTCGCGAGGCCTCGAGCGCCGCCGGCCTCTCGCACCCCAACGTCGTCGCGGTGTTCGACCGGGGCGAGTGGGACGGCACCTACTACATCGCGATGGAGTACCTGCCCGGGCCGCTCGCTGAAGGCGGTCGTGCGCGAGCACGGGCCGCTGTCGCCGTCGGACGCGACCGACATCGTCGTGCAGATCCTGCTTGCCGTCCGCTTCGCCCACCGCCGCGGGATCATCCATCGCGACATCAAGCCCCACAATGTGATCCTCGACGAGGAGGGTCGCGCGAAGGTCACCGACTTCGGGATCGCGCGCGCGGGCGCCTCGGACATGACGCTCACCGGCTCGATCATGGGCACGGCGCAGTACCTCTCACCCGAGCAGGCCCAAGGCCACGCCGTCAGCGAGACCTCCGACCTGTACGCGGTCGGCGTCGTCCTCTACGAGCTGCTCACCGGCAGCGTGCCCTTCGAGGGCGAGTCGGCCGTGACGATCGCGCTCAAGCAGGTCTCGGCCGAGCCGACCCCGCCGAGCCAGCGCAACCCCGAAGTGACGCCGGCGCTCGACGCGGTGGTGATGCGCTCGCTGGCCAAGGATCCTCTGGCGCGCTTTGCGAGCGCGGACGAGTTCATCGCCGCGCTGCAGCAGGCGCGCGAGGGCATCTCCCCGGCGCCGCACCCGCCTTCAACGGCGCCCCACCCACGCAGACAGCGGCGGCTGCCGCTGCTGGTCGTGCCGCCGCTACCGCCCGAGGAGACGACCGACTCGCACCGAGGACGACGCGCGCAAACGCAAGCGTGCCTGGTGGATCGCCGCCGGCGTGGCGGCGCTCGCGATCGTGGCCGGCGTGCTGCTGTTGCTGCTCTTGCCCGGGTCGAAAGCGGGCCAGCGTGAGCGTGCCGGAAGTGCACGGGCGAGACGCAGCCGGCGGCGGTGACCTCGCTGCAGCGAGCGGGCTTGACGCCGGTGGTCTCGCTTGACCTCCAACGCGCGACGTCGCAAACGGCCTCGTGGTCGGCACCACGCCTCCTCACGGGACGCTCGTCACGAAGGGCTCGCGCGTGAGCGTCGTACGTGTCCTCCGGGCCGGAAACTCTCGCGACTGCCCGACGTAGATCCACAAGAGCGAGCGATGAAGCGCAGAAGATCCTGCGCAAAAAGGGCTTCCAGCCGACCGTCCAGAACCAGTCGAGCAGCAGCGTCGAGAAGGGTCTTGTGATCTCCACCAACCCGGCCGCCGGCATCGAGGTGCAGCACGGCAGCCCCGTCACGGTGTACGTCTCATCCGGTCCCCAGGAAGCCAGCGTGCCGGAAGTGACAGGCGAATCGCAGGCCGCCGCGACAGCGGCGCTTGCGGCCGCCGGGCTGAAAGAGACAGTGGTCAAGCGCGAAGTCGCCGAACCGACGCCTGGCACCGTCATCTCGCAGTCGCCGGCGGCGGGCTCCTCGCTGGAGGTCGGTGGGCAGGTGACGATCGTGGTGGCACAGGCGCTCAAGCAGGCGGCGGTGCCCTCGCTCGTCGGCCAAAGCGAAGCGCAGGCGGTCGCGACGCTCACCGCCGCCGACTTCACCTCGCATACCGTGCAGCGCACGGTCACCGAACCGAGCAAGGTCGGGACCGTCGTGCAGCAGAGCCCGGCTGCCGGCCACAAGCTGTCCAAGGGCGGCGAAGTGACGATCGCCGTTGGCGTGCTCGCCCAGCAGACCACCTCGACCTCTACCACCCACCACTACGACACCCCGACCACGCCGCACGCCGCGCCCGCGGCGGGCACGCCGCCCGCAACGGATAGGCCTTGCAGCGTGCCCGGCCTCGGCGCAGCGCCGCTTGACGGCAGCCGTCGTGCGACGGTCACGCGCGGCCCTCGGCTACTTGAACAAAGTGATCTCCGAGATCTGCGCGGTTTCGTTGTGCGCTGGCAATGCGACGATCCAGACCAGGTAGTAGCGGTAGACCAGCGCGCCGGGTTGATCGCGATCGTCGTGCGTGCGCTGATCTTGCGTGCCGGCGCCAGTTGCTTCCAGCCGAGCGCGGTGAGGCTGCTCGCCGCTGCGAGTGGGCCCGGGGTGGAGGCGGGCGACGAGCCGGCTCGGCGGCGTATACGCCGGCTGCGAAGAACCTGGGGTGGGCGTTTGGATCTCGACCGCGCGTGCGGCCACGCCCGGGGCTCGCGTCGAGCGAGACGCCCAGGCCTGGCTTGCCGAGGTTGCCTTCGATGTAGTGCTCGGTGCTCCACGAGGTGTGAGATCGCCGTCGATGACGCTCGCCACGTCTTCGGCGTGTTCTGGCCCGGTGCCGAACGGGTTGTAGGAGCTGGCCGCTTCCTGTTTGAGCACGACCGGCGTGACGCCGCGCGCTCGAGTGCACGTCCGGCGCCACGCCGGTGCCGCTGTGCGTGTGGCCCGCCAGCGCGACGAGCACGAGCGCGACGATCGCCGCGAGCAACAGCCAGCGAGATCGCCCAGCGGGCCGGGTGGCGCAGTGCGCCACGGCAGCAGGCGTCTGGCCGGCGAGTGCAGGGTGCGCAGCACGGCGGTCACCTCGCCCGTGGTCTGTCCGGAGCGGGCCGTCTCGATCGCCAGCGCCTCCTCCATGTCGGCGATCATGGCCGCCATGTCTGCGGTAGCGCCGCTCGAGGTCCTTGGCGGTGGCGCGTTCGACCACAGCCGCGGTCGCGGCGGAGACCTCGGGCCGCGCCAGCTGCACGTCTGGGACCTCCTCGCGCACGTGCATCATCGCCACCGCCACCGGCGAGGAGCCTTTGAACGGGACCGTGCCGGTCAGCATCTCGTAGAGGACCACGCCGAGCGAGTACACGTCCGACTGGCCGGTGACAGGCTGCCCGAGCGCCTGCTCTGGGGAGACGTAGTCGGTGGTGCCGAGCACGCGCCCGTCCATCGTCAGCCCTTCCTCCGTCAGCGTGCGCGCGATGCCGAAGTCGGTGATCTTCGCGCCGCCCTCTCCGCCGAGCAGCACGTTCTGCGGCTTGACGTCGCGGTGGACGATCTCCTGCAGCATGCGCGGCGCCGAGCGCCCGTGCGATCTCGATCCCGTAGGCGAGCGCCGTGGGCACGTCCAGCGGCGCGTCGCGACGGATCAGATCCTTCAGCGTCTCGCCGGCGACGTGCTCGAGCACGATGTACGGAGTCGCCGCTGTGCCTCGCCGTCCGGGCACCGTGCCCTCGCCGGCGTCCCACTCGCCCGCGTCGATCACGGTCACGATGTGCGGGTGGTTGAGCTGCGCCACGGCGCGCGCCTCGCGCCGAAAGCGCTCCAGCTGCCCGGAGTCGGAGGCGATCTCGCGGTGCATCAGCTTGATCGCCACCTCGCGTTCGAGCACGGTGTCGAACGCACGGTAGACGGTGCTCATACCGCCGTGCCCGATCTGCTCGTCGAGGCGGTAGCGACCGCCGAGTGTGGTGCCAAGGATGGCGCTGTTCACATTTGAGCCTCGAATGCCTGAGTATGCCAACGCTCGCTTGGGGACGTGCTGAGCTGCCTATTTTTTTGGGATTGAATGGGCGTGCCTAATAGGTGTTATCGCGCATGCACCGGATCACATAAGCCGCAAGTGCGCCGCGATAGGCCGATACAGGCCGGTAGCAGTTGCGGCGCGTCGTCGTCGATTGAGTGCCTTCGAGCTGGCGAGCGTTGAGGCAGGAATGCGCTCGGCGGCGCCCGCGGCCAGCGGCAGTCGCCGCTGCGCGCGGCCTGTCTGCTCGTGCCTGCTGGCGCGCCAGCCGCGATGCCCTGCAGCAGGGTGGCGCCGGCGATCACCGGCAAGTCCCACCGTCCAGGAGAGCCGGTCTGCGTCCTGGCGCGAGAAGCCGCGTGCGCTGGCGGCGGCCAACGTTGCCCCGCTGCGCGACACACCCGGTGATCAGCGCCAGCGCTTGGGCGCGACGCCCAGGCGCGAGCCCATCGCGCACGTTGGCGCGTGCAGGCGCCGATCTTTGCGGGTCGCGTTGCTCCCAAAATGGCGATGCCCCCGCGCGCGCGCGGGGGGCATGCCACTTTTTGTAGACCTCGGCGCCCGCCCATCGCGGCCGATCCGGCCAGCAGCCGTCGGCGATCTTGGCCGGCGTGCCGAGCCTCCGCTCGATCTGTCCGCCGAGCGTGTAGCCGGCCAGCGCCGGCGGCGCCAGGCTGCCGCCAAGCAACCGAGCTTCGCTCCTGTGCTCCTCGGGACGCTCGCGATGTCTGAGCCTTGCTCCCCGCCAGCGACGCTGTCGAGTCGCTCCCATGGCAGTCGCAGGAGCAGAGCTGCGGCGGTGCCGGCGTGCAGCGCCACCTCGAAGGACTTGCGCAGCCTTGGGTCGAGCTCGCTCGTACGGCCAGCCGGCCAGCCACGGGACGAGCGTGGTGTGCGCCGAAGAGGAGATCGGCAGCAGCTCGGTCGGGCCGTGCAACAGGCCGAGGACGACCGCGTGGCGCAAGTGGCAGCTCGCGCACGGAGCCCGGCATCCCGGCGCTGCTCAACTGACGTCGGCCGCGGGCTCGCTCTCCTCGGCCGTGGGGCCGGCGGTCGCGAGCGGCGGCGCATGACCGCATAGACGATGCCCGCGACGATCAGCAGCGACGATCACGTAGTCGACGTACTCAAAGCCCTTGCGCACGGTCGTCCAGTCGCTGCCGAGCGCGTGTCCGGCAAACGCCAGCGCCAGCACCCACGGGATCGTGCCGAGCAGCGAGAACACGCGTGAAGCGCCCCAGCGGCATGCGCGCGACGCCGGCAGGCAGCGACACGAAGGCGCGCACCAGCGGGATCATGCGCCCGAACAGCACCGTCTGCTCGCCGTAGCGCTGGAAGAAGCGGTCGGCGCGTTGGATTTGAGTAGGCCCCATGTGCAGCTTGGCGCCGTGGCGTTCGAACAGCTCCAGGCGCCCTCCGCGCCCGATGCCGTAGGCGATCCACGAGCCGACCATCGTGCCCGAGCAGTCCCGCCAGCACGACCCCGGTCATCGTCATGTGGTGGTGCGCCGCGCTTTGCGTCGGGTCCGCGACGGCAAAGCCGGCGAACAGCATCACCACCTCGGAGGGGATCGGGATGCAGGCGCTCGAGATCGCCATCAGCGCGAAGATTCCCGGCAGCCCGGCGTCGCGCACGAAGTGCGCGATCGAGTTGACCAGCGATTCTGAGATCGAGGCGAGGACGAGCACGTGGGCCATGTGCGCGCAACGATACCTGTCGTTTGCGCGTCGACTACCGCAGTTTGCCGCAGCACGAGCGACTGAGCCGCCAGCGCACGGGCTCGCCCGCCCCTGTGGGCGCTAGCGTGCCCGAGCGATGCGCGTCTGGATCGACCTCACCAACAGCCCGCACGTGCTCGTCATGCGACCCGTGATCGAGCTGCTGCGCGCCGACGGCCACGAGGTGCGGTGACCGCGCGCGACTTCGCCCAGACGCTGCAGCTGCTCGACCGCTTTGCGATCGAGCACACCGCGATCGGTCATCATCGCGGCGAACGCTTGGCCGACAAGGCGGTGGGGCTCGCCAGCCGCTCGACGGCGCTGGTGCGCTGGGCGCGACGCGAGTCTGCGCATCGCCCTGCCCGCGCCGTCGTCCGCGGCGGTGGGTCCAAACGGCGTCCTCACTCCCGCCGCAGCCGGCGGGAGTCGGCCTTCGACATTGCGCTCGGCCACGGCTCCAACGACGTCAGCGTTGCGGCGCGGCTGCTGCGGATTCCCTGCTCGACGACGTTCGACTACGAGTGGGCGGCGGTCCAGCACCACGTCAACTGCCGTCTTGCGCAGGCCGTGGTCGTGCCCGACGCGATCCCGCCTGAGCGCTTGGATCGCTACGGCGCGAAGGGCAAGATCACGCCTACGAGGGGCTCAAGGAGGAGTACTACCTCGCCGACTTCGAGCCGGACGAGGCGGTGCTTGGCGAGCTTGCGATCGACCGCGACACGGCCGCTCGTGGTCGTCAGGACTCCGCCGGAGGTGTCGCTGTACCACCGCTTCGAGAACGACCTGTTCGCCGAGCGTGCTCGCGCGTCTGCGGACGCGGCTGCCGCGTCCGATCATGGGGTGCAGTCGCGTCGTGACTGCCGAGCACCGTGCGGATGCAGCGTGCTCGCAGCTAGCGCGGATGTCGAGGGCTTCACCGTGCCCGAGCGGGCGATCGACGCGCAGTCTTTGATCGCCTTCGCCGATCTGGTGATCTCCGCCGGGGGCACGATGAACCGCGAGGCGGTGGCGCTCGGCACTCCCGTCTACACCACGTTCGAGGGACGCCTCGGGGCGGTCGACGAGCGCCTGATCGCCGAAGGGCGCCTGCGCAAGCTGGGCGGCGTGGGGCAGCTCGACCTGGCCAAGCGCGACGGCCCGACGGAGTCGCAGATCGCGCACACGGCGCGACCCACGACGGCTGGTGGAGCTGCTGCTTTCGCCACTTGAGCCTGTCAGGCCCTAGAATCGAGGCCAATGCGCCGACGGATCAGTGCGCCGGCCTTGTCCCTGAACCGGCACTCGCTTCCGAGGCTGGCGCTCGACGGTGCGCTGGTAGCGCTCGCCTATTGGCTCGCGTTCGAGCTGCGCTTCGACAACGGGCCCCAGGGGCCGCTACGAGAAGCTGTTCGATCGCACGTTCTGGTGGGTGCTCGGCGGCAGCCTCGTGGTGCTGCTGCTCGCGCGTGTCTATCAGCGTCGCTGGCGCTACTCGGGCCAACGCGACTACGAGGCGGTGGCGCGCGCGGTGGTCGCGATCGTGCTGCTCACTGTGGTGGCGATG
This sequence comes from uncultured Solirubrobacterales bacterium, assembly GCA_963715535.1. Classification (GTDB taxonomy): domain Bacteria; phylum Actinomycetota; class Thermoleophilia; order Solirubrobacterales; family Solirubrobacteraceae; genus Palsa-744. Next base: position 2,027,239 of record OY970251.1, read on the forward strand.
GCGGTGGTGCGCCCCGTGCAGATTCCCCACCAGTCGGTCCACGAGCGGCACGGTCGGTCGTCGAGTCGGCACGACCGCCGTGGAGTTTGCCCAACGGTGTGATCGCGCTGTTCTTCCTGCTGTCGCTGTTGTTCTTGATCGGCGTGCGCGTGGTTGCCCGCAGCCTGTACGAGCGCCGTCCGCTGGGTGGTTTCGGTGCGGCCGGCAGGCGCGAGCGCAACGTCTTGATCGTCGGCGCCGGCGACGGCGGACGGCTCGTGCTGCGCGAGATCCTGCGCAACCGCGAGCTCGGGCTGCAGCCCGGTGGGCTTCGCTCGACGACGACGCGCGCAAGCACGGCTTGCGCATGGACGGGGTGAAGGTGCGCGGCAACACCGAAGGCGACCTGCCGCGCATCCTCGACGAGTCTGAGCCCGACGAAGTGATCATCGCGATTCCCTCCGCGCCGGGCTCGACGCGCGCGCGCGTGGTGCGCGAGTGCCGCAAGCGCTCGGTGCCGGTGCGCACGCTGCCGACCGTGTTCGAGCTGCTGCAAGACCAGAGCTCGCCCCGGCTCGATCTCCCGTCAGGTGCGCGAGGTGCGCGTCGAGGACGTGCTCGGTCGCGAGCCGGTGTCGATGGAGCTCGACAGCGTCGGTGCCTATCTCGCGGGCGAGACGGTGCTCGTGACCGGCGCCGGTGGCTCGATCGGCTCGGAGCTGTGCCGCCAGATCGCGCGCGTGGGGCCGCGGCGGATCGTGCTGCTCGACCACGCCGAGGACAACCTCTTTCAGATCCAGCGCGAGTTGCACGACGAGCGTCACGTGCAGTCCATCGGTGCTGGCGGCGGTGCTCGCGGACTGCAAGGAGGAGGAGCGCATGCGCGAGATGTTCGCCGAGCACCGTCCGACCGTCGTGTTCCACGCCGCCGCCTACAAGCACGTTGGATCTGATGGAGTCCAACCCGGTCGAGGCCGTGCGCAACAACGCGATCGCCACGCGCGTGGTGGCGCACGTCGCCGGCGAGATGGGCGTGGGGCGCTTCGTGCTCGTGTCCACCGACAAGGCGGTCGCGCCGGCGACCGTGATGGGCGCCTCCAAGGCGCTGGCGGAGTTCGCGCTGGAGGCGGCCACAGCCCGCTTTGCCGGCACTCGCTACGCGGCGGTGCGTTTCGGCAACGTGCTTGGCTCCTCCGGCAGCGTCGTGCCGATCTTCCGACGTCAGATCGAGCGCGGCGGGCCGGTGACCGTCACCGACGAGCGGATGACGCGCTACTTCATGACGATTCCCGAGGCAGTGCAGCTGATCATCCGCTCGGGCTCGCTGGCTATCCGACGGCGATCGCGGTGCGGACGTGTTCGTGCTTGACATGGGCGAACCGGTGAGGATCGTGGATCTGGCTCGCGCGATGATCGAGCTCTCGGGCCTGGATCCCGACCGCGACGTGGCGGTCGAGATCGTCGGCCGGCGCGCTGGCGAGAAGCTGCACGAGGAGCTGTTCAACCGCTACGAGCAGCCACGCGCCGACCACGGCGGAGAAGATCATGCTCGCCGGACGCGAGCCGCTGTCGCCCGAGACGGTGGAGGCGATGTTCGACGAGATCAGCCTGCTCGTTTCGAGGGCGACGCGGCCGGGCTTGCCGCGAAGGTGTCGCAGTTGTCGGCCGTGCGGGCCGAGCTGTCGGAGTCTGTGTCTGGAGGGCGACGCGGCGCGGAGGCGCCTGCGCGCCCTCGTAGACTCCCAGAATCCATGACCGCACTGCCGCTAGCGCTCTCGCTGTCGAGCTCGTTTACCAAGGTCGGCGCGATCGCCGCTTTGCGGCGCTGGTGGGTATCGCGATGCTCTCGCTGCTCGCCTTCGCCCAGGCGCGCGAGATCAAGCGCTTGCGGGAGTGGGCCGGCCGAGCGCCCGAGCGCGCCGCCGAGATGGAGCAGCGCACAGGTGTCCCGGCGACAGTGCGCGCCGCCGCCGCGACTGCTGCCGTGCCCGCCGCGGGCGCGGCCTCGCCCGTGCGGGTGATGCCGCGCAAGACGCCGCTTGTCAGTGCGCCGGTGTCCACAGCAGTGCACGCCACCGCCGCCGCGGCCGTGTCGGGGAGCTCGCCGGCTGGCTGCCCCGGCAACAGCAGCATCCGCCGGTACCGCCGCCGGTGTAGCGGCGGCCGCCACGGTGGCGGGAGCCACGGCTGTGCCCGCGGTGGAGTCGAGCCCCGTCGCCGGCGAGACCGCGGCAACACCACAAGCGCCGGGATCGACACAAGCGCCGTCGGGTACGCCTCCACTCGGGCGACCAGCCCGAAGCACCCACGCCCAGTGGTCAACCCGAGGTAAAGCCCGATACCGCAGCAGAGTCCGAGACGGCACCGGTTGTTGAGAACGGCCGGCAGACGGCGCAACCCGCTATCGAGCAGCCCGGGACTCGCAGCGCCGGCAACCGCCGCGGCGCAGGCCTCGAGCGCGCCCGCGCGACCCTCGCTGCCGCCCTCTCCGTCCTCACCCGCGCCCCCTGGCGCTCCCGCCTTCCGGTGGTCGGCCCTGACTGCCATCCCCGCGGCGGCGACCGTCGCCGGAGCAGACAGCTCGACCCGTCGCCGTCCGCGGCCCCCTTCGCGACCTGCGGCGCCCGGCTGTGCCGGAGGCAGCGGCAGCCGCACAGCGCACTCCTTCGCGTGCGGTTGGTGCACCGCCGCGCTCCTCGCCGCCGCCGCGCTCGCCCTCGCCGCCGCGTACGGCAGCGACCGCCGCCGGCGCGCTCCCCGCGAGTGTGCCGGCCGGTGGGGACGGACCGAAGTACTTCAAGCCGAGCGCTCGCCCGCGCGCACGACGGCGACTGATCTGGCGGGGGTGGCAGCGGTCGTGTTGGTTGATGGTGGTGGCGTTCTCGGTGTTGAAAGGCGGCGGCAATCCTCCCCGAACGCCACGCACAGCACGTCGGTCGACAAAAGCGCAACCCGCGGTCTCGCGGCCGGTGGCGTCAAACCCGGCCGAACTGGCGGTGACGGTGCTCAACGGGACCGAGACCAACGGTCTCGCCCACCATCTCGCGACCGATCTGCAGCAGGGTGGATACACGCATGCGGAAGCGTCGTCGGCTGTGCCGCCCGGGGCGCCCATGCGACCACGGTGGTCGAGTACGCCCCGGGTCATCTTGCCGACGGGCAGGCTGTCGCGAAGACGCTGAAAGTGACACACGTGCAGCCGATGGAAGAGAGCCATCTCCGTCGCTGGCGAGCTCGGCGACGGTGGTCGTGGTCGCCGGCGCCGATCAGGCGGCCCAGCTCGGCGGCGGTGCCTCCCAGAGCAACGGCGAACCAGCGGCCGGAGCGGAAGCGTCCGGCGGCGAAGCGGCAGGCGGCGGCGAAGCGCCTGCCGGGAAGGTCCGCGGAAGGTGCCGCGGGCGCCGCGGAAGCCGGCACCGCAAGTGGAGCAGGTCGCGATAAGCCGGTTTCCTGGATATCCCGACGCGCTCGCCCAAGCCTCGCGAGCGAGGCATCACGCACGTGATCGATCGCGGCCTGTCGGTGGCCGAGGTGGACGGCCTGATGGAGACGGTGGGAGACAGCGTTGACATCGTCAAGCTCGGCTGGGGCACGGCGCTCGTGACCGCGAACTTGAAGGCCAAGCTCGAGCGCTACGCGGCGCACGGGATACCTGTGGTGCTTGGTGGGACGCTCACGGAGCTCGCGATCAAGCAGGGGCGCGTGGAGGGGCTGGTCGCGTGGCTGCGCGAGCTGGGGTTGCGCCACGTCGAGATATCCGATGGCACGATTTCGCTCTGGAGCCCGAGGTCAAGAGCTCATCTGATCCGCCGCTTGCGAGCGAATTCACGGTGCTCTCGGAGGTGGGCAGCAAGGACGCCGACTTCATCATGGCTCCCTATGTGTGGGTGGAGCAGATCGAACGCGACCTCGAGGCCGGTGCATGGAAGGTGATCGCCGAGGCGCGCGAGTCGGGGACCGCGGGAATCTATCGAGCCGACGGCGAGGTGCGCACCGGGCCTGATCGATGAGATCGTGCACGCGATCGACGCCGACAAGTTGATCTTCGAGGCGCCGCGCCGCGAGCAGCAGGTGTGGCTGTTGCACCGCTTCGACAGCGAGTGCAACCTCGGCAACATCGTGCCCGAGGACGTGCTCTCGCTGGAGACGTTGCGGCTTGGGACTGCGCTCTGACACGGTCGAGCGCTTCGCCCGGGACGGCGGCGCTTGAGCGGCGCCAGCCGGCGGTCCGTCCGCCGCGCGCGCCGGCGGTCGTCGTGGCGAGCGCTGGTGCGTGTTCGCGCTGCTCGTGGTCGGTTGCTTCGCCGCCCTGCTGATCACCCAGCGGCTCAAGCACACCCCACGCTCGTGCAGGAACCGAAGCTGACCCCGTGATCGCGCCGGCCGCGAGCGGCGAAATCGAGAGAAGAGCACATCGCTTTCAAGCTCGCCGAAAGCCGACGAGGTGACGGTGACGATCGAAAGCTCCTCGGGTGAAGCGGTGGCCGCGACGCTCGTGCGCGACCTGCCGGTGGCCGCGCTACAAAACGCTGTCGCTGCGCTGGAACGGCCATGAGGGGACGGCGCGCGGCTATTACGCGATGCTTGAGACAACGCGGACGGGTACACGACGCTTGCTGCCCGCGATAACATGGCGCGCTCGCCCCGCCCGGGGAATACAGCGTGCGGTTGAGCACTGCGCAAGCAGGACCGCTCGCTTGTGCCTGCCACGCGCACCTTCACGCTGGTCGGAGCCGTGATCGCCACAACCCTGCCCAGCGCCGCCGTGCTGGCGGCGTTGCGATCGCTGCGCTGCTCGTGATCGCGCGGCTGGTGTTCGTGATGCGTCGCGACCCGCGGGCTTTCCCGGTGCTTGCCGTGATCGCGCTGCCCGTTCGGCTGCCGATCTCGAGCCGATGGCCGCACGGTGAATCTGTTGTTGCCGCTGTACGCGGTGGTGGCGGCGGGCGTGCTCGCGCATCTGCTGCCGCGTGTGCTTCCCGTGCGGGAATCGCCGATGAGGGGGGCCGCCAGAAGGGCATGCAGCAGGTGGGGAGACCTATGACTCCGGGCGTCCTGCGATGCTGCTCGACTGGCTGCTGCTTGCGTCGGTGGTCTGTACATGCTGCAGATCGCCTACTCGATCGGACCCGGGAAGGCGAGCGGAGAACTTCGTGTTCTTCTATATCCCGTTCGGGCTGCTGTACGTGCTGCTGCGCGAGGCGCCGTGGACGCGCGCAGCTGCTGCTCGCCTGCCTGGCCGCGGCGGTTGCGCTGGCCGTCGTGTTCGCGGGTGTCGGTTTCATCGAGTACTACCGCAAAGCCCTGTTCCTGAACCCGAAGGTGGTGGCGGCTGAACGAGTACGACAACTACTTCAGCGTCAACTCGCTGTTCTTCGATCCGAGCATCTACGGGCGCTTCCTGGCGCTCGTGATGATCGCCGTGACGACGGTGGTGCTGTGGGGTCGCGAGAAACGCACGCAGTTGTGCGGTGCGGCGATGCTGGCATGGCTGCTTGCGGGGCTGATGACGAGCTTCTCGCAGTCGAGCATCGCGGCGCTGCTGTTGGGCCTGGCGATCCTGGCGGCCTGGCGTTGGGACGTGCGCGGCACCGTGTACGTGTCGGTCGCGCTGGCGGCGATCGCGGCGGTGTTGGTGCTCGTGGCGCCGTCGAGCTTGCACTTCGGCCTGAAGGGGTCGGGCGGCTCGGCCAACAACGCCACCAGCGGCCGCGCCAAACTGATCTCCGGCGGCCTGGAACTGTTCGCGAAAGGCCGCTCGGTCGGCTATGGCTCGGGCTCGTTTGAAACCGAGTACCGCGCCACGGAAGGCGGCACGGCCGCGAACGCCGATCTCGGCGTCGCACACGATCCCCGTGACGATCGCCGCCGAGCAGGGGATCGTCGGCTTGGCGCTATACGTGGCGTTGATGGTGGCGGCGCTTCGTCGACGTTGTTTCGCGGCGCGGGCCGCTCGCCCCCGCGCATCGCGATCGCCGCGTGCTTTGCGGCGCTCGTGCTGCACACCTGGGTGTACGCGGACTTCCTGGAGGACCCATTGACCTGGACGCTGCTGGGACTCGGGGTGGCGTTTGCGGTGGCGCGCGAGGGGATTTTCGCGGCGAGACGAGTGCTCGCGCCCGAGCTCATACCGAAGTCTCGGCCGCCTCGCAAGGGTGAGGCGCCGGTGCGCCGGCTGGTGATCGCTGCTTCGCCGCAACGTGAAAGGCAGAGCCGGGAGGTCGTACGTCGCGCGGCCGTTAGGTTCTTGCCTGGTGCTTGGCTACCTGAAGCGGCTGGTGACGACGGGCGCGGCCTACCAGGCCGCGGAAATCGTGGCCAAGGGCATCGCGGTGATCACGCTGCCGCTGTACACCGGGCACGCGTCGACGGAAGCCTACGGCGCGTACAACCTGCTGTTGACGACGGTGATCCTGGCGAGCATCGTGCTGCGCCTTGGCGTGGGCGAGGCGTTCGTGCGCTTCTACTTCACCGACGCAGACCAGGAGCGCCGCACACGCATCGCGCGCACGGCGACCGCGACGGTCGCGTGGACTACGACGGTCGTGTCGCTGATCTGCGTGGCGCTTGCCGGTCCGCTGTCGCGGCTTGTGCTCGGCGCTGACGATCCGCTGCTGATGGACTGCGCGATCCTCGGGCTGTGGGCATTCACGAACATCGAGATGGCCTACGCGCAGCTGCGCGTGGACGAGCGCGCGCGCGCTTACATGTTTGCCTCGGGCGCCAACGTGGCGATGACGGTGGCGTTCACGATCGCGCTGGTCGTGTTCGCCGGTCAGGGCGCGCGCGGCCTGCTGCTCGGCAATTTCGGCGCGAGCGCGCTCGTCGTGCTCGGCCTTTGGTGGGTTCTGCGCAAGCGCTTCTCGCTGCGCGTGCACGTGGCGGCGATCTGCGTGCGATGCTCGGCTTCGGCCTGCCGACGGTGCCGGCGGACGCGAGCGTGTACGCGCTGCAGGTGATCGACCGCTCTGTACCTGTTTCGCGTCGTCAGTCACGGAGCCGCCGGCGAATACGCGATCGCGGTGCAGCTCGCGACGGTCGTGTTCGTGTTCGTGCGCGGCTTCCAGTATGCGTGGCCGCCGCTTGCGTACTCGATCGACAGCGACATGGAGGCCTCGAAGCTGTACTCGCTGGTGACCACCTATTTCGTGCTGGCGACGGGCGTGGTGGTCGCCGCGGTCGCGCTGCTCGGGCGCTGGCTTGTGCGGCTTGCTCGCTCACCCCGAATACTTCGGAGCCCACACGGCGCTGCCGTGGCTGGCGCTGGGCTGGACGTTGTACGGGCTCTATCAGGTGATGATCGTGATCACCGGCAGGGCGCGCGTGATGCAGCGCAACATTCCCGCCGCGGCCGCCGGGCTGGCGGTCAATGTGATGCTGCTGCTCGTGCTCGTGCCGAGCTCCGGCCTCGATCTCGGTCTTGCCGGCGCGGGGATCGCGCTTTGCGGCGCGTATGTGGCGATGGTGGCGATCATGCACCTGCTCACTCGCAACGTGTTCGCCGTGGACTTCGAGTGGCGCCGCCTCGGCCGGCTGACGGCGATCCTCGCGGGGGTGGCGGTTTCAGGCGAGCTGTTGCTGCCGACCGCCGGCTTTGTCGGGTCTCATGTTGCGAGTGCTTTGGCTGTTGCTGATCCCGGCGCTGCTACTCGTGACGCGCTTCTTTGCGCCCAACGAGCGCGAGCAGGCCCGCACGCTTGTGCTCGACGGCCGCAGTCGCGTGACAGCCTTCCGCGCGCGGTCACGGCGACGTCGAGGCGTACGCTGAGGACTCGCTAGAGACATTTGATCCGCTGACATCCCCTGATCGATCCTGGGGGACGATTTGGCGAGCCCATGCGCTGATTCGTCCATAAACCCTCAAGCTACGCGGCTTTTTAGCCGATTCCGCCACGCGTGCGTGAGTTTCTGTCAAGCCTCCACGACCAGCGGGCCGGCGTGAGCTTGCGCGCCGTGCCGAGGCGCTGCGTCGCTATCGCGCCGACGAGCGCGTGCAGAGCATCGCGGCCGCCGGTGAGCTTGCCTATCTGCGCTCTCAGCTGCGCGCGGCTGCCCGGCTGACGGCGCGGCTGGCCGCCACGCGCGAGGTCGAGGAGATGGCGCAGCTCGTCGTCGACGAGCTGCACGAGACGTTCGCGTTCTATCTGGCGGCGGTGCAACGGCTCGACGAGGACGGCATGTTGCGCTTGATCGCCGGTCGTGGGCCGCTGGCCGAGGTGATGACGGAGTTCTTGATCGTGGAGCAGTCGGTGGGCGAGGGCGTCAACGGGCGTGTGGCGCGCTCGGGCTCGACCGCGCTTTGTGGCGACACTCGCAAGGACCCCGACTACATTGCGCGTGACCCCGAGACCGATCCGCGCTCGGAGCTGAGCGTGGCGATCGTGGTGGACGGGTCGGTGTGGGGGGTGCTCAACATCGAGGCGGTCGAGGCAGGGCGCGCTGGGTGAGGCCGAGGCGGTGCTGGTGGAGGCGATCGCGGCGAGCCTTGGCTCGGCGGTTGCACAGGGCGGAGCTGATCTCCGACATCGAGCAGGCTCTTTACCAACACGCTCGCGATCGTGACGAGCACGGTGGAGGCCAAGGACGACTACACCGCCTGTCACGGCAGCGATGTCGCCGACGCTGGCCGAACGGGTGGCGTTGCGGATGGGGCTCAGCGCTCAAACAGGCGCGTGAGGTGCACTATGCGGCGATGCTCCACGACGTCGGCAAGATCGCTGTGCCGAGCGAGATTCTCTGCAAGGAAGGCCCCCTGACCGAGGACGAGTGGGTCGTGATGCGCAGCCACACGGTCGTCGGCGCGGAGCTGGTCGAGCGCATCGATGCGTTCTCGCATCTGGCTCCCGCGGTGCGCTCCAGCCACGAGCGCATCGACGGCAAGGGCTACCCGGATGGTCTGGCGGGCGAGCGGATACCACTGGCGGCCAGGATCATCGCGGCGTGCGACACCTACGACGCGATCGTCACCGACCGTCCCTACCGTGCCGCGCGCATCCCTGCGCAGGCGCGCGAGGAGCTGTTGCGCGTGAGCGGCACACAGTTGGATGAGCATGTGGTGAGGTGTGCTGGAAGAGCTCGCTGTTTGATTTGCTGTTCAGTCGGTGCATGCACGACTGGCCGGGGCGCATGCACGCCCCGGGACAGCGCCGCATGCGGCGTTGTCTTCCTATTTGGGAGCGGTTGTAGGCTTCCGCGGCCTCACGCAGGCCCTCACCGCGCGAGGGGAACAGCGTCGCGGTGACATGGCGCCAGTAGCGCTTGCGGCGAGTGTCCCGGCAGCACGAGCGCCGCCAGCGCGCGCACCGCATAGGACCAGGCGGTCAGCCAGCGCACCGCGAGCGCGGCCGCGCGCGAGTGATGCTTGCGCATGTAGAGGTCGCGGTTGCGCGCCAGTTCGACGATCCGCGCTCGGGCACCGTGCCGGTGGACAGCTGCTCGTGGTGGATCGCCACGGCGCCTGGCACATACAGGCTGCGCCAGCCGGCGTCGCGCAGCCGCCTGGCGAAGTCGACCTCGTCGGAGTAGACGAAGAAGTCCGGGTCGAGGTAGTCGACCTGCGCGGCCGCCTCGCGGCTGACGAGCAGCGCCGAGGACTGGCACCAGTCCACCTCGCGTGTGCGATCGCCCTTGCTCTGCACGGTGTAGAGCGCGGTGCAGGAAGAGGGCGCCGGCGAGCGCCGTCAGCGGCGTGGGAAAGCGCCACGCGCAGGCTTGCTCGAGCCCAGCCGTCTGAGTGTTGGGCTCGGTGCCCTGAGACGTGTGCTCCCGGCGCGATACCGACCGACGGGACGCAACAGCTTGGCCCCGCGCAGGCGGCGTCGGGGCGCTGCTCGAGCGCCTCGTGCAGCGCGAGCGTCGCGCCCGGCTGCAGCTCGGAGTCCTCGTTGAGCAGCAGCGCATAGCGCCCACGCGCACGGCGCAACAGCTCGGAATCGTTGAGTGCCTTGCCCTGTCGTTGTGACAGCGCGATCATCTCGCCACTCGGCTGGTTGCCATCGATTTGTCCGCTGCCAGACTGCTCGCCCGCCGAGGAAGCGAGCGCCGGGCGAGTCCGCGCGACCTCGGCAGAGCCGTCGCGCGAGCCGTTGTCGAGCACCAGCACCTCGGTGGCAAACGGCAGCTCGGCGCGCTCGCGCGCGATCGCATCGAGCCCCCGCAGCATCAGCTCGCGCTGGGAGGTGTTGACGATGCAGTAGCTCAGCTCGATCTCGCTCACGCATGGACCGTGACCTCCGGCTGGCGTCCACGCATGACGCCCGGAGGATCGAGCGTACCCAGAGCCTGGCGAGGAGCGCTCGTTCGCGCCCCGCACGTTCGCGCCTGCGCAACTCCACGCCGTCCGAGCGGTTGAACTTCATAGGCCTATATGCACTAGAATTGTCCAGCTACCGGCCTTTCCGCTATGTGGACTAGGCTTGGACGCTGGGTCGCAAGAGGAGAGGGGTCTGTTCTAATGGGACGCGACATCAACAGCCATATGGAGGGACGATGGGGAATCAGTCATTCACGTAAGCGCAAGTCGGCGCGGGCACGTATCTCAACCGCCGCGCTCGCGCTTGGTGCGCTTGCCGCGACGGCCGCGGCCTTTGGCACGGCGCGGCGCCGGCGCCGCGGCGCCGCACGCGACAGCGGCGCGCACGCTCAACTTGAACGACAGCGCCAGCCTGCATCTGGAAAACAAACACGGGCTTCGTGCTCAAAGAGGGGGGCACCGCCAAAGGCTCGCTCGGCGGGCACGCTCTACCTGCAGCTCGACGTCACCTCGAACCCGTAGCGTGACCGCCAGGTGCAGGTCTATCCCAAAGGCGGCTCGATCGAGCGGCGCACGCCAGAGCGCAGCTACCGCGTCGCCGGCTCCTCGACCGCGTCGTTCTCGGGCACGATGACGATCACCAAAGGCAGTGGCACCTACTCGAAAGCGAAAGCCTCGGCTCTCAGCTTCAGCGGCACCATCCAGCGCTCAAACGACGCCGTCACGGTGCACGTGAGCGGACCCATGTCGTACTAGCGAGCGAGAGGCACTTGTCCAGAGCGCGGATACACAGGGTCCTCGCGCCCGCGTGCTTGGGGCTGCTTGCTCTCAGCTGCCTGCTTGTGCTCTGCGGGGTGTCCGCAGCGGCGCAGGCAGCTGAGACGGTCGCCTTGCACACGTCGTTCACGCCTGACAGGCTGGGCGCGTCGACGACGATCGGCTTTGGCTTCACGATCGGCAGTACGACCGGCGGGCTGCCTTCGCCGCTGACTCACGTCAGCTTGCGCATGCCGAAGGGCATGAACTACGTCACGACGACTCTCGGCTTGGCGATCTGCCAGCCCGAAGCGCTCGTGGCGAAAAGGGCATCTGCGGGCTGTCCGGCCAACTCTCGTCTCGGCTACGGCAGCGCGTTCGTCGAAGTGCCGTTCGGCGAGGGCGCGGGCCGCGAGATCCCGGAAATCAAGGCGCTGATGGGACCGCCGCACGAAGGCAACATCGTGGTGCTGTTCTATGCCAACGGACTGGCGCCTGTCTACGCCCAGATCGTCTTCTCCGGCGAACTGCTCCCCGGGGAAGGCGCGTTCGGCGGGAGTCTCGATACGCACGATCCCGCAGATCACCGAGCGTCACCAACGGTCCGCCGGTGTCGATCATCAACGTCAAATCGACGATCGGCCCCGAACATCTCACCTACTACAAGCGCGTCCACGGAAAACTGGTGGGCTACAAACCGCAGGGCATCTCGCTTGCCGACGAACGTGCCCGAAGGGCGGCTTCCCGTTCTCCGCGCAGTTCACGTTCCTAGACGGCAGCCAGGTGGTGGCGACGCACAACGTGCCCTGCCCGCCGCCGATGCCCGCCACAAGAAATAGGCCTGCGTGCTGCCACGACGGCTCGCAGAGACTAGTCGCGGCAGACGTCCCTGCAGCGGCTTGGCGAGCGTGCCAGTCCTGGAGCGCCAGGCTGGCCTGCACCTTGGCGGCGAACCAGCCGGGGATCGCCACCATCAGCACGGCTGAGGCGGTGACGAGCGCGAGGCTCGACAGCGCCACGATCACCCCGACGGAGCTGACCACGGGGTAGTTGATGACGATGTTCAAGGCGCGGTCGAGCAGTTGCTGGCCGAAGAGCCCGAAGACCGCGCCGCTGAAGCAGCCGACGCCGAGCAGCATCAGGCTCTCGAGCACGATCGTGTACCAAAGTTCGCGGTGGGGGAAGCCCTCGAGCTTGAGCTTGGCCAGGCGCGGGCGGCGCTGCCAGATCATCGCGCCCATCGCCGCCGCCATTGCCATCACCGCCGCCACCAGGATCAGCGTCGCGATCTGCGAGAGCCGTTCGAGGCCCTGGCGGGTGATCGAGCGCAGCGTATTGGCGTGCTGTTCGGCGGTCTGCGCCGCCAACGCCGTTCCGCTGCCGAGCGCCGCTCTGATTTCGTGCACGCCCTGCTCGGGTGAGACTCCGGGCTTCATCAGCACGTTGTAGGCGCTCGCGTCGGTGCTTCCCCAGGCCTTGGCGTAGTCGTTCGCGCTCATCACGATCGCGCCGGGCGCCCAGCCGATGTTGGTGCTGATCGCCGCCACGCGGAACGGGGTCGGGTTGGGCGTGGGCAGCGTGAAGGACTGGCCGATTTTCAGTTTGTGTTCTTCGGCGAGCGCCAGCGAGACGACGGCCCAACCGCCTTCGCGCACGCGCGCGTCGGCCTGAGCGACGTTGCCTTCGACGAGCTGCGTCGGCGGTACCAGCGGCGAGGCTTCGCTGGGCGGCGCGATCACCCAGATGCGCCGGTCGTTGTAGTCGAGCAGGCCCCCGCGGTAGATGCGCACTGAGCGCACCCCAGGCAGCGCTGCCAGCTTGGCCTGCTGGGTCGGGGTGAACGGCGAGGTCATCAGCAGGTTGGAGTTGCCGGCCGCCGAGACCCACACGTCGGTCGACGCGTTGACGTCGCTTGCCGCGTTGTACAGCCCTTTCAGCAGGTCGCTGTGGGCGCCCTGGATCGAGACGCTGCCGAACACGGCGATCGCACCGGTGGCGGCGATCGCGATCGCGCGCGAGCGCCCGGCGCGCAGCTCCATCACGGCGATGTGCGGCACGGCGCTGACGATCGTCGGGGCGATGCGCCTGCACGAGCGCGAGCATGCCGCGTGAGCGGTATTGCCAGCAGCGCCAGCAGCGCCGCGATCAGCGTGACCATCCCGACGATCGCCGCCTGCGGGGCGGCAAGCAGGATCGCGAGCGTGGCCGCAAGACACACGAAGTCCGCCAAGACGGTCAGCAGCGGCGAGGTGCTCCCGCCGGTGCCCTCCTTGGTTTCGATCGCGGCGAGTGGGTTGCGCGAGACGATGTCCTTGAACGGGCTCAACACGGCCACGCTGGCGGCGCCCATGCCGCCGACCACCGAGATCACGATGCTCTGCAAGTTCACGACCCGCTCGGAGCCGACGGCAAACGCCGAGGACAGATAGCCGGGGTTGGAGTGGAACAGGTGGATCGAGAGCTCGTCGCCGAGCACAAGCCCGATCGCGCACGCGATCATGCCGAGCACGACCGCGTCGAACATCAGCACCGCGATCACGGCCTTCGGCGTGTAGCCGTCGCGGCGCAGGTCGGCGATCAGGCGCCGGCGCTGGGGCACGGTGAGCAGCATCGCGTTGAAGGCGAACAGGAAGCCGACGAGCGCGCTGATCACCGCGAACAGCTGCGTCGACTGGTTGGTGGCGGCCGCCGCCTTGGCGAACAGCTGTTCGTCGTAGCTTGCCGACTCCACGCCGTAGCGCCCCTGAGCGATGCGTTCCAAGCCGGCTCGCACGGCCGCGGTCTGGCCGGGCTTCGGCTCGACCAGGATGCGGCTCACGCGACCGTTCAGGCCGCTCGCTTTCTGCACGTATTCGAGCGTGCTGATGGCGATCGGGCTGGAGATCAGCGCGCCGATCTGCTTTTCGCCGAGCTTTGAATAGAGCGCCGCTTCGCTCGTGTGCCCGAGCGCTTGGAACTTGATCGATGTCGCCGAATTTCTTGCACTCCAAGCGTGTCGGCGACGGGCGCGGGCAGCACGACCGCTTCGACGCCGGCGAAAGGAGTGAGCGCCACTTTGCGCACGAGCGCGCCTTTGAGTTCGGCCAGCGTGCCGTCGGCGCCGACGAGCTCCACCGAGTCGCTGCCCTTCGGCCCGACCGCGTTGGCGCTCACTTCAAGCAGCGGAGCGGCGATCCGCACGCCACTCAGCCGCCGAGTTTCGCCGACGAGCTTTTCCGGCAAGCCCTGTGCCTCGCGCGCGGTCAGCTGCAGCTGTCGCGGCGCCGACGATGCCGCTGTTGAGCTGCCCAACCGAGCTGGACAGGCTGGAGCTGGCGATCTGGGAGGCAAACAGCAGTCCGACGCCGGCGGCGATGCCGATCAGCGCGAAGCACTCTTGCAGGGCACGCGCACGCAGACGCACGCGGTACAGGTGAAGCACGTTCGCGAACCTCATTGCTTGCCCCCTGGGATCGTTACGCTCACGCAGCGCTGTCGTCGTGCGCGCCGCGCGCGGAGCTGGTGGGCGCGAGACCCTGATCTGGGTCGTAGTCGACCAGCTTGCCGTCGCGCAGCGCCAGCACACGGTCGGCGTAAGCGGCGGCCTGTGGATCGTGGCTGACGAGCACGATCGCCACGCCCCGTTCGCGGCACAGCTCGGTAAGCAGTTCGAGCACCTCGCGCCCGCGTTGCGTGTCGAGGCTGCCGGTCGGCTCGTCGGCAAGCAGCAGCTTCGGCTCGGTCGACAGCGCCCTGGCGATCATCACACGCTGGCGCTCGCCCATCGAGAGCGTCTCCGAGCGGTGCGTCAGGCGTCCGCCGAGCCCCAGGCGCTCGAGCAGCGGCTGCACGCTTTTATGGGCCTCCTTCCACGGCGTGTTCTTGAGCAGCTTCAGCACCGTGTTGTCGATCGCCGTCACGCCCGGCAGCAGGTCGAAGTTCTGGCGCACGAAGCCCATTTCCTGAGAGGCGGAAGTGCGAGGCCTCGCGCTCGGATAGCGAGGAGATGTCGCGGCCGTTGACCAGAACTTTGCCGCTGGTCGGCGCCAGCAGCGCCGCGACCATCAACAGTAGCGTCGTCTTGCCCGAGCCGCTCGGCCCATACAGCGCAACCATCTCGCCCTGGGAGACCGACAGCGACACGCCGTCAACGGCGCGTACGGTCTCCTCTCCGGCTGTGTGGTAGTGCTTGACGAGATCTCGCAGCTCCAGCATGCGTGTCCCTCTCCCTTGTGACCGGCCGGCAGCTGACCATGCTACCGACCCCCCTCCTGCTTGACCTGTGGAGAAACCCTATCTGAAAATGTCCACGTTAGGAGTTGACTGTCGCTGCGCGTCCGTCGGATCGGATGCCCAAGCCTCGCGCCTGTATTAGCGTGGGCAGACGGCGCAGCTCGAACACGAGCATCGTCGGGCGCCGCAGAGCGCTGACCGTGGCGAGCACGCTGTCGCCGATCGGTTTCAGCTCGGCACTGTGCGCTTCAGGTGTAGCCAGATAGTTGCCGATCATCGCGGCCAAGATCACGATGTGGCGGCGACTGTGCGGCAGCTCGCGGGCCTGCTCGCGGGCCTGCTCGGCGATCCACCTCATCCGCTGTGCGGCTTGCTCGGGACCGTAGTACTCGATCAGGCTGCGGTGGCCGGCCGCCTCGTCCTCGTGTTTGTCGATCAGGTTGTCCAGCAGCGAGTGCAGACCGCCGATCCAAGGGAAGTAGGCGTGTGCCAGCGCGCTGACTTCGTCCGCGTCGAGCTGCGGTCTCGGCGGCGGCCGCGATCAGCACGTGCACGCCGAGCGAGGAGCCGGCGGCGGCGGCGGTCTCCCACCATTGCAGGCCCGCTCCCGGCGGAGTGGCCGCGCGCGCCCAGCTGCTCCAGGCCGGTGTGCTCGCCTTGGGACTTGCTCAGGTTCAGGCTCTGAAAGGCAACGATGCGCGCGGCCGCGGCCTGCGCCGAGGGCGCCGCCACGAGGTGGGAGGGTAGTGCCGCGAACGCGTCGCGGCACTCCTCTATGAGCGCGTCCAGGTAACCGCCGTCATCGCGTTGCGGATGATGCTCATACCAGTCGAGCGCGCGAGCGCCCTCGTCGTATGCGATCGGTGCCGGAGGAGTCCGTGTCGAGAGCGCCACTTCGCTGCCGGGCGGCGCTGTGGTCCCTCTCGGCGTGACCGCATAGACCAGCGCTTCGTGCAGCCGCCGCCCGTCGAGCACCGGGTCGGGACTCGGCTGCTCGCCGAGCATGTCGAGCAGGTTGTAGGCGGCCTGGAAGGCACTCGTCGCCCTCGTCACGTTGGCCCGCCGCGCGAGCGGCGCAAACGCGGCGAAAGCCGCGGCGCCCTCGATGTTGCCGCGCTTGTCGAGCGCGTCGAGGGCTAACTGACGTAGCACGGGATCGGGTATCCGCCGCGCGCGGCGCCGCCAGCGCGCGATGTAGAAAGCAGACGCGCGGGAAGACGCTCGTCCAGTAGCTGAGCGCCGCGTGAGCGAACGTGGCAAGCAGCGCCACACGGTTGTGCGGCGCTGGCCGTATTGTCTTTCCCCGGTGCGCGTTCACGTCGTTGACCCCTCCTCCTACACACCACCCTACGACCATGCGCTCTGCGATGCGCTGTCGAGAGCAGACATGGAGGTGGAGTTGTTCACCAGCCGCTTCCCCTATGGCCCTGTCGCCGAGCCCGATGGGTATGTGCGCCACGAGCTCTTCTATCGGCTCGCGCTGGGCGCGCCCGGCGGGCGCGTGCGCATGGCGAGCAAGCTCGCTCAGCACGTGCCCGGACATGCTGCGCTACCGCCGCGCGGCTCGCGTCGGCCGACGTCGTGCACTTCCAGTGGCTGCCGGTGCAACACCTCGACGGCTATCTGCTGCCGGCGAGACGCGCTCGGGGACGGGCAGGCGCCGTCCGCTCGTGCTCACCGCCCACGACGTGCTTCCGCGCGAGCCGCGCGCCGGCCAGCTGTCGGCGCAGAAGCGTCTGTACGACCGCTTCGACGCGATAGTCGTGCACTCCGAGCACGGTCGCGCGCGCCTGGTCGAGGAGCTGGGCGTCGACGGCGAGCGCGTCCACGTGATCCCGCACGGCGTGTTCACGCACCTTGCCGCGGGCGATCTCTGAGGGCCGACGGGCAGCGTCGCTGACTGGAGATTGCGGCAGAGGTTGGGACGATCCGAAGAGGGCGATGCCTCCCGCGCGCGCGGGGGCGCCGTTTTTGAAAGCGCCCGAGTCAAGACCAAGTGCCCCACGTGCTCATGTTCGGCCTGATGCGTCCCTACAAGGGCATCGACGTGCTGCTGGACGCGTGGCGCGGGGCAGATGGGCAAGCGCCGATCGAGGACGCCGAGCTCTGGATCGCCGGCATGCCGCGGATGGACATCTCCGCGCTGCGGGCAGCGCGCCGGCGAACGTCAGCTTCGATCCGCGGTTCGTGACCGACGAAGAGCTGCCCGCCTATTTCGAGCGCGCCGACCTGGTGGTGCTGCCCTACCTGCAGGCCGACCAGTCGGGCGTCCTGTTCACGGCGCTCGCGTTCGGCAAGCCGCTGCTGCTCAGCGACGTTGGTGGCTTCCCGGAGATGGCAGACACCGGCGCCGCGAGGATCGTGCAGGCCGGCGATCCCCGTGCGCTCGGACGCGCGCTGAGAGAGCTGCTGGCCGATAGGGCCACCCTGACCGAAATGTGCGTGAGGGCCAGGGCAGCCGCCAACGGACGTTACTCCTGGAAGGCGATCGCGCAGGCCCACATCGAGCTGTATCGAGCGCCTCTCGGGCGAGGGAGCTCCGCGGCGCTAGCGTCCGCGCTCGGACAGAATGCGCGCCGATGCGCACAGCACTCGAGATCGTGTTCTGGGCCTCGGCCGGCCTGATCGTGTGGACGCAGGTCGGGCTATGCCTTCGTCATCGCCGGGCTGGCTCGCCTGCTCGCGCCAGCGCCAAAGGCCGCGGTCGACTCGGGAACGCCGCACAGGCCACGAGACCAATCCTCC
The DNA here is from genome assembly GCA_963715535.1 of uncultured Solirubrobacterales bacterium. Taxonomy (GTDB): domain Bacteria; phylum Actinomycetota; class Thermoleophilia; order Solirubrobacterales; family Solirubrobacteraceae; genus Palsa-744. The sequence continues at coordinate 2,045,183 of OY970251.1, forward strand.
CAAGGGGACCAGAGCGTGTCCTTGATCGTCGCCGCGCACGACGAGCAGGCGGTGATCGCGCGCAAAGGTCGCCAATGCGCTCGCGCTCGACTATCCGCGCGAGCTGCTGAGGTGATCGTGGCGTGCGACGGTTGCACCGACGCGACCGCCAGCAGCGCACGCGAGGCGGCGCCGATCTCGTGCTGGAGCTTCCGCGCGGCGGCAAGATCGTCGCTCAGGACGCCGCCGTGGAGCGAGCGAGCGGCGAGCTCGTCGCTTTCTCGGACGCCAACGCGCTATGGGAGCCCGACGCTCTGCGCGAGCTCGTGGGCGCCTTTGCCGATCCTCACGTCGGCTATGCATGCGGGCAGGTCCGCTTCGTGCAGGGCTCGGACGGCGCGCACGCCACCAACCAGGAGGGTGTGTACTGGCGCTACGAGATGGCGATGCGCGCACGCGAGTCGCGGCTGTCGTCGATCACGGCCGGCAACGGCGCGATCTACGCCACCCGCCGCGAGTCCTACATCGTGGTCGATCCGATCATGGGCCACGACCTCTCGTTCCCGTTCAACATGGTCAAGCGCGGCTGGCGCGCGGTATACGTGCCGAGCGCCTGCGCCACCGAGAAGATGGTGCCCTCGATCGAGGGCGAGCTGGCGCGCAAGCGGCGCATGATGAGCCACACGTGGCCGATCGTGGTGCGCGGCGGGATGCTGTCCCCGCGCGGCTACACGCCCCGGCTACGCGCTGATGATCCTCTCCCACCGCCTGCTGCGCTATGGCACCCCGTTCCTGCACGCGCTTGCGCTGGCGGCCAACATCGCGCTTGGTCGCGAGCGGTGCGGGGTCGGCGGGAGCTCCATTCGTCTACAAGTTCACGCTCGCTCTGCAGATCGTGCTGCTCGCCGCCGCTGGGCTCGGCGGGGTGCTGCGTGTGCGCCCGCTGCTGATCGCGCGCTACTACGTGCTCACCACGGCCTCCCTGGCCGCCGGCCTGTGGGACTGGCTGCGCCACGGCACCGCCGCGTCGTGGGAAGCGGCGGAGGGCACAGATGATGATCCGGCGTGCGATCGACATTGTCCGTCGGCACGCTCGCGCTGATCGCGGCCGCGCCCGTGATCGCGGTGGCGATGCTCGCGATCAGGCTGGAGTCGCGTGGGCACCCGATCTATCGCCAGCGCCGCGTCGGCAAGGACGGCAGCGGAGTTCGACCTGCTCAAGCTGCGCACGATGGTCGACGGCGCCGAGCACATCGGCGCGGGTCTTGGCGATCAACGAGAACGACCCGCGCGTCACGCGGGTGGGCGCGCTTCTTGCGCCGGACCTCGCTGGATGAGCTGCCCAACCTCCTGGACGTGGTGCGCGGCGAGCTGTCGTTCATCGGCCCGCGCCCGACGATCCCAGTGCAGGTCGCCCAGTACACCGAGCGCCAGCGCGGCCGCCTCGCGATCAGGCCCGGCATCACCGGCTGGGCGCAGGTCAACGGCCGCGCCTCGCTGCCCTGGAGCGAGCGCATCGAGCTCGACCTCTACTACATCGAGCACCGCTCGCTCGCGCTCGACCGCGTATCCTGTGGCGCACGCGTAGCGATCGTGCTCGGCGGCTCGGGCCTCTACAAGGGCGCAGACGGGAGGATGGGAGTGACGTCGCGACCGGCGATCATGCTCACGGGCGTCGGCAAGCGCTACGACATCGTGTCCTGCTTCGCCGCGCTCACGACGGTCGTGGCGGTGGACCCCAACCCGCTCGCTCCCGCCCAATACGCGGCGCAGGTGCGCGCCAGCGCCGCCGGCGATCCAGATCCGGGCTATGTGCCCGAGCTGGCAGCGCCTGTGCGCCGAGCACGGCGTGGGCGCGGTGCTGCCGCTCACCGACCTCGACATCGAGACGCTCGCGCTGGCTCGCGAGCCGGTGACTGCTGCCGGCGCTGGTGCCCTCCTCTCAGGTGGCGCGAGCCACCTACGACAAGTACGAGGCCCACCTGCTGCTCGAGCGCCTCGATCTGCCCTCGCCTCCGACGGTGCTCCCCGGACGCGGACCTCGACGCGCTGCACTATCCGGTAATGGTCAAGCCGCGCCAGGGCTCGGGCGCGCGCTCGATCCATCTCGCCCACAGCCCGCGCAGGCGCGCTTCTTCATGGACTACGTGCGACGAGCCGACGATGGTGCAGCGCGCGATGGGCGGCCCGGAGCTGTCGATCGACTGCCTCGGCGACTGCGACGGGACGTTGCCTGAACGCGATCCCGCGCACGATGCTCGAGTCGCGCGGCGGCGAGTCGATCAAGGGCACCGTGATCGAGGATCCCGAGCTGGTCAGCTGGGGCGCACCGCGATGGAGGCGCTTGCGGTGCGCGGGCCCGCCACGATCCAGGTGTTTCGCGACCCCGAGCTGGGCGTGCGCATCACCGATGTCAACACGCGCTTCGGCGGCGCCTTCCCCGCGCCGGCGCTGGCGGCGCTACCAGGTCGCTCCTACCCCGAGCTGATCGTGCGCATGGCCGCGGCGAGCGATGTGCTCGAGCCCGCACGTAGGCGAGTATCGCCGGGACGTCACTTTCACGCGCTACTACTGGCAGCTGGAGCTGGACGAGCGGATGCGCCCGACCGGCAAAGACATACAGCCGCCGGGTCGCCCCCGAGCCGCAGACCGTCCTCCTGACACCTCGACGCGCGCATACCGGCGTGTCGAGGGGCGCAAGGTGTCACAATTGATCCAGTGAGCGAGTGCTCGAAATGCGGCTCTGCCGATGCAGGAGGGGCAGGACTGGTGTCTGCAGTGCGGCACGGCCAAGCCGCGCCTCTTCGGCGGCGGCCCGGGCTGGCGCACGGGCATCGCGATCCTTGGCTCGACAGCGGTGCTCGTTTGCGGCGCGGCGGTGGCTGCATACGCAGCGCTGAACAAGACCAAGCCCAAGCCCGCGGCCGTGGCGGTGGTCGTAAAAACTCCGCAACGGGTGTCCCGCCACGACCACGCCCACACCCGGGCGCCACGCTCGACTCCGGCGCCACCCCGTTCCGGGAACGCCCACGACGGTCAAAGCCACCCCGCCGAAGATCCCGCTGCAAACAGCCACACCCAAATCGACGAGCGGCGCGGACTCCGAAGCCAACAACGCCCTGTTCCCGCCCGAAACGAAAACGACGGCCAAACCCACGCACCAGCACTCCCACCAAAACCACCAAGCGAACCGACGAAAAGCACGAGCGAAAGCAAAGAAACAGGCAGGCTCGGAAACGAAGACAAGCGCCGAATCCGAAGCGCCGAGCCCGATCCTGCTCGACACGAACGCGGCCAGCGTCTACAACCCCTACAACTACCCAGCTTCTCTGTTCGGCGAACCCAGCCTCGCGATCGACGGCGAAGTGAGCACCGCTTGGACCGCCCAGGTACAGGCCGAAAACGCGCGCCACAGATGGCGGAGGGACTGCTGCTCGACCTGAAGAGCCCGCAGAAGCTGGGCGGCGCGACGGTCAAGACGACGACCACGGGCTCACAGTCGAAGTCTATGCCACCAACGGCAGCACACTGCCCACCTCGATCTCAGACCCGGCATGGGCGCGCATCGTCGGCTTGAAAGTCTTGAAGAAGAAAACGAACCACGCTGAAGCTGAAGACCAAAGGCAAGGGTTACCGCTACATCTTGCTGTGGCTGGCCAAGGCCCCGCCCACCTCGACCGCCGCCGAACCCCGGCAGTGTCTCCATCAACGAACTGGAACTGTTCCCCCGAAGTCAGGGCCGCGGGCCTGTCAGGGCTGCAGGCGACGCGTTTGCTCGTGGGCCGCGTCGCTTGGCGCGGCGCGACTTTGCGCCCACACTTCGTCCAGGAAGCCGGCGATCTCGTCAGTCAGACGCTCGGGCGAAGGCGCAGCTCGACCAGCGAGTCCGCTTCGATCAGGCGAGCGTCGGGCAAGCTCCTCGGCCAGCATCCCCGCGTCTGAGAAGGGATGAACCGGGTCGCGACGGTGGCCGAGCACCAGCGCGGGCGTCTTGAACGTGCGTCGTTCATTGCGGTGCGGCGCGATACGACCGAAGAACAGGCCCTGCAGCACCGCGCCGCCGGGACCAGGGTCCTGGCGCATAAGGTCGAGCAGCACGTTGCCGTAGTAGGGCAGCAGCCGTCGCGGCACCGCCCGGCGACGCTCGCGACGAGCTTCATCATCGGCTCGCCGAAACGTGAGCGCCACGAGGATCGGCGTGAACGTGAGGCGCGGAGGCCAGCAGCCCATTGTCCAGTACCGGCATCTCGACGATCATCCCGCGCAGCCGCTCGGGCGCGGTCGCGGCGATCTCGAAGCGAAGCGTTGGCGCCAAGCGAGGTGCCCATCACCACCGCCTCGGGGATCTCCAGATGATCCATCAAGTGCCACGAGCTGCTCGCCGAAGGGTGCATCGAATAGCGCCACATGTCGCGTGGGCGATCCGATTCGCCGTGGCCGAGCAGGTCAACCGTGATCACGCGGTTGCCACGTGCCGCCAGGTCTTCGGCAAGCGGCCGGTGCATCTTCTGCGAGAGCAGCAGGCCGTGCACGAGGATCACGGGCCGCTTGGCGGCCTTGCACGTCGAGAGGTCTTGCCGCGCGTGCCGTCGCTGTTGAGCGCCGCCGGGCCGCCGCCGAAGTCGGTGTAGGCGATGCGCTGGTCGATTGAACATGAACGACGCCACCGCTCAAGCCTACCGTCATTCGCATTGTGGGCGGCGCCGCGGGTCGCGTGTATTCGCAAAGACCAGCGCGCGGGCCCGGACGAAGCCGTGGATCGCCCGGGCCCGGCTCCCCCTCCGGAGGTCATCCGTACGGGCTAACGGATGATCTGCACGTTGAAACCCTGGGCCAGCGCAGAAGATGCGGTGATTTCCGCAATGTTCGCGTTGGTCGCGCTAGCTTTGGGATGCGACAACCGACCACCACCAGGAGGACACATATGGCCAAGCAGCCCCGAATCCTCGCCGGACAGACCGTGGCGATCACCGGTGCCGCGCGTGGGATCGGCAAGGCGACGGCGCAGGCGCTTCTGCGCCAGGGAATGAAGGTCGCGATCGGCGATGTGGACCTCGACGCGGCACGCAACACCGCCGACCGAGCTGGGCGCCAGCACCGTGGCACTGCCGCTCGACGTGACCGACCGCGCGTCCTTCGCGGCGTTCCTCGACCGCGCCGAGGAGCAGCTCGGGCCGATCGACGTGCTCGTCAACAACGCCGGCATCATGCCGATCGGTCGCTTCATCGACGAGGACGACCTGACCGCCCAGCGCATGGTCGACATCAACCTGCACGGCGTCATCCTCGGTATGAAGCTCGCCTTGGAGCGGATGGTCCCGAGCGAATCGCGGCCACATCGTCAACATCTCCTCGCAGGCCGGCAAGTTCGGCGCCCCCGGAGGCGCCACCTACTCGGCCACCAAGCACGCCGTCGTTGGTCTCAGCGAGGCCGTGCGCGGCGAGCTGCGCCTGATGAAAGCCAACGTGGATCTCAGCTACGTGATGCCGTTCGTCGTCAACACAGAACTGGGCGGTGGCCTGGCGCAGGCGCGCGGGATGAAGGTCCTGCAGCCCACCGAAGTCGCCGACGCGATAGTCGAGGCGTTGCAGAGTGGCCGTGTCGAAGTGTGGGTGCCGAAGTCCGCCAAGCGCACCAGCACACTCGGAGTGCTGCTTGCCGCGACGCCTCTCGGAGGGCATGGCGCGGGCTCTGAAGGCCGATCAGGTGCTGGCGGGCGCCGATGCAAGCGCGCGGCGCGGCTATGAACTGCGCGCTTCCAAGTCCGAGCCGGCTTTGCCCCCGGCATCGGAGAAACCTCAGCTCACCGACGGCTCAGCCGGCGGTTAGCCACTCCGCGATCTGACGACCGATCTCCGGGCCCGCGTCCTCCTGCAGGAAGTGCGACGCGTTCTCGATCACGCGCGGCTTCTCGCGGCCGATCGCCTCGGCGAAGCGCTCGCCGGTGGCCAGCGGCAGCACCGGGTCCGAGTCGGCCCACAGCATCAGCGTGGGGCGCTTGTCGTCCTTGAGCGCGGCGAGCACCCGCTGACCCGCCGCGGCACCCGGAGCCTCGGGCTCGCGGGGGATCATCAGCGGGAAGGCCCGCGCGCCTGCCTTCGAGGCGACGCTCGGGTAGGGCGCTTCATAGGCGTCGATCACCTCGTCGCCGGGGTCGTTCTTGCAAGCTCCGCGCACAAGCATCCCGACTGGCAGGTCCTCGGTGCGCTCCACGAAGTCCTTGAACGCCGTCCACGCGTCGGTCATCTTCTGATGGCCTGTGAACAGCCCGTGTCGAGGATCACGAGCCGGTCGAAGCGCTCGGGGTGCTCGACCGCGAGGCGCAGTCCGATCGGGCCGCCCCAGTCGTGCACGACGATCGTGGCTTTGCGCACATCCAGCTCATCCAACAGCGGAGCGACTGCCGCGACGTGACGGTCATAGGAGTACCAGTCGATGTCGATCGGCTTGTCCGAGCGCCCGAACCCGGGCAGGTCCGGGGCGATGCACCTGAAGCCGGCGTCGCGCACAGGCGCGATCACCTTGCGCCACAGGAACGACCAGGTGGGCTCGCCGTGCATGAACAGCACAGGAGCGCCCGAGCCCTCGTCCACGTGGGCGAGGCGCAGGCCGTCGTGCTCGCGGTAGTGCGCCTCGAAGGGAAAGTCGGGGAGACCTTCAAGCAGCTCGTCCGGGGTACGCACAGCGTCGGTCATCGCCTGGCGAAGCATACCGTCGAGCCGCCTCGCAAAGCTTTAGGCTGCACCCAACCACCACGCGAGAAGGGACCCCAAATGGACGTACTTGCCAGGATCGATCAGGCGCGGCGCGAGTACAACGTGCTCGAGCACCCGTTCTACCAGCGCTGGAGCGCCGGCGAGCTGAGCGCCGAGGAGCTGGGGTTCTATGCCGGTGAGTACCGTCACGCCGTCGCTGCGCTGGCGCAGGCGTCCGAAAGCGTCGCGACCAAGGTCGGCCCGGAGCACCGCGCGGGCCTCGAGCGTCACGCCGCCGAGGAGCGCTCCCACATCGCCCTGTGGGACGAGTTCGCGGCCGCCGCGGGCGATGGTGCATCACAGCGTGAGCCGCTGGCCGAGACCGAGCGGTGCGTGGGTGCGTGGACCGCGGGTGGGGACGCGCTCGAGCACCTTGCCGTTCTGTACGCGATCGAGGCAGGCCAGCCCGCAATCGCGCAGACCAAGCTCGACGGACTCGTGGAGCGCTACGGTTACAGCGCCGAAGGCCCGGCGGTGGAGTACTTCCAGCTGCACGCCAAGCTCGACGTCGAGCACGCGCGTCAGGCGCGGGAGCTGATCGCCGAGCTGATGAGCGAGGACGGCGCCGATGCTCAAGCGCAGGCCGATCGCATGGTCGAACGCGCCACCGCGGCATTGCAAGGCAACTGGGAGCTGCTGGACGGCGTGGACAGGCAGTTTGCGCGCTTGGCCTGAGTGGAACCGATATGGCAGCGCGCAACAGTTTTTGTTGCGCTAAAATAAGGTCATGCCTGTAAGCACAGTCGAGAAGGTCACTGCGCTAAGCGAGGATTTCCACTCGCAGCGCAGGTTGGCCGAGCTGTTGGGGGTCAGTCCCGCCCAGGTCACACGCTGGCGTCGTGGCCAGGGGATAGATGAGATAAACGCCCAACGAGTCGATCTACTTGAGCTTGTCATGTCGAGTCTGCTGCGGCTGTACTCTCCCGATGCAGCCGAGCTGTGGCTTACCGGCCTCAACCCCTTTCTCGGCGAGCGTAGACCGATCGACCTCGTGCGAGCAGGTCGCGCGCGCGACCTGCTCGACGCGATCGCCCAGGAGCGCGCAGGCAGCTTCGCGTGATCCTCTGGCGGCTGTTGCCGTGGCAGCGGGGTGCGTCGCACACGAGTCCTGGCGGTGCTCTGTGGTTCCCGCGTGAGCTACAGGGCGCCGGACGGCACGACAATCCCGACCGCTACGGTTGCCTGTATGTCGGGGAAAGCGCCGTCTCGGTGGTCGCCGAGGGCTTGGCTCCCTTCCGGGGTACCGGGGCGCTCACGAGTGGGATGCTTATACGTGCGGGTGTGTCGCTGGCGCTTGCCCAGCTTGAGTTCCACGGCGATGCTCGCCTGATAAATCTCGATGAGCCCTCAGTGCTGGTCGGGGCTGGGCTCCGACCGTCTCAGGTAGTCACGAGGATGCGAAGCGTCACCCAGTCATATGCATTGCGTCTATTTGAAGCAAACCCGGGATTGCTTGGCCTGCGCTGGTGGTCAACAATCGAGGCGAGCCTCTTCAATCTCACCCTCTTCGATCGCGCTTTGCCGGAACTGGAGGTCATCGACGTGACACCACTATCGATCGCCGATGGCATGGTGCGTGATGCCGCGGATCTGCTCGGGCTCGACATGTAGACGTAGATGGAGCACTGATCCATTCAGGTCTTCACTGCGAATGTCCAGACATGCGCTACCCGATCTCAAATGAGGATCGCGATCGTCGGCGCCGGGGTGTCGGGCATGGTCGCCGCACACCTGCTCTATCCCCGGCACGAGATCGTCGTGTTCGAGGCGGGCGACTCATGCGGGCGGCCACGCCAACACGATCCGCGTCGACACGCCCGAGCAGACGCATCACGTGGACACCGGCTTCATGGTGTTCAACGACCGCAACTACCCAAACTTCGAACGCCTGCTGCGCCAGCTCGGTGTGGCCTGGCAACGCTCGGACATGAGCTTCGGCGTGAGCGACGGGCTCGGCGACTTCGAGTACAACAGCGCCTCGCCGAATGGCTTGTTCGCAAAGCGAGCGCACCTGCTGACGCCGTGGTTTCACCGCATGATCGCCGACCTCGTGCGCTTCAACCGCACGGCCCGCGAGCTCCTGGGTGGCTCGAGCGGGACATCTCGCTCGGGAGTGGCTGGCGCGAGCAGCGCTTCTCCGATGCGTTCGTGCAACGGCTGATCGTCCCGCAGGTTTCGGCCGTGTGGTCGGCCGATCCCCAGCAGATGTGGAGCTTTCCGGCGCGCTTCCTTGCCGAGTTCTTCGACAACCACGGGATGCTCGGGCTGACGGGCCGTCCCCGCTGGCGCACTGTCACGCGGTGGCTCGGAGAGCTACGTGCGCGCGCTTGTCGCACCCTTGGCGTCACCGCCTGCGACTCGGTGCGCCGGTGCAGGCGATCGAACGTCGCGAGGACGCGTGTCATGGTCAAGCCGCCGGTGGCGGTGAGCCAGAGCGCTTCGACGAGGTCGTGATCGCGACCCACTCAGATCAGGCGCTCGCGATGCTCGCCGACGCCGACGAGCGCGAGCACGAGATTCTCGGGGCGATGCCCTACCAGGCCAACGAGGCGGTGCTGCACACCGATTCACGCCTGCTGCCCCGTCGCCGCCGCGCATGGGCGAGCTGGAACTACCACCTGATGGAGACCCCGACGGACTGTGCCACCGTCACCTACCACATGAATCGTCTGCAGTCGCTGCAAGCCGATCGTGAGCTGTGCGTGACGCTCAACCGGACGGCGGCGATCGATCCCGCGCAGGTGATCCGCACGATCCCCTACGCCCACCCCGTCTATACCGCCGAGGGTGTGCGTGCGCAGCGCGCGTCGCGCGGAGATCAGCGGGCGCAATCGCACGCACTATTGCGGCGCCTATTGGGGCTGGGGCTTTCCACGAGGACGGCGTGCTCAGCGCGCTGTCGGTGGGCGCGCATTTCGGGGTAGAGCTGTAGGAGATGCGCACGCACATTGAGGAGCAACGTAGATGTTGGCGGTGAGCGCGATCCGCGCGCCGAGCAGACCGCGAGTGCGATCTACGACGGCGTTATGCGTCACCGGCGCTTCGAGGCGCGCGCGCACGAGTTCGCCTATCGGCTCGCGCTCGCCTACATCGATCTCGACGAGCTGCCTACGCTGCTGGATGGGCGACTGCTGGACGTCTCGCCCCGGGCTTGCGCGCTTCCGTCGCCGTCACTATCTCGGCGAGGAGCACGTGCCGTTGGTCGATGCGGTGCGCGACGTCGTGGCGGCGCAGGCGGGCGTGCGGCCGGCAGGCCCGATCCGCGTGCTCACCAACCTCAGCAGCTTCGGGCATTGCTTCAATCCCGTCAGTTTCTACTACTGCATGGACGAGCGCGCCGAGCGGTGGAGGCGGTGCTCGCGGAGGTGACGAACACGCCCTGGGGCGAGCGCCACGCCTACGTGCTCGCACGCGGCAGCGAGGATTGCTCACCCGCCCAAACCGCCGGTGCGGTGCTCGCGGGCAATTCGCCAAGGCGTTGCACGTCTCGCCGTTCATGGGCATGGACCAGCGTTACGAGTGGCGTATGAGCGTGCCGGGGGAGACGTTGTCGGTGCACATCGCGAGCTCACGCAAAGGAGGTCGCCTCGCGTTCGACGCCACGCTCTCGCTGCGTCGCCGGGAGCTCACGAAGACGTCGCTTGGCGCGCATGAGCGCGCGCTATCCGGCGAGCGCGCTGCGCGATGCTCGCGCTGATCTACGCCCAGGCGGTGCGCCTGAAGTTGAAGGGCGTGCCGGTGCACCCGCGCCCACGGGAGCGACTCGCGTGAGCGCCCGGATCGCTCGCACGATCGCCCACGCGCTGCTGCGGCGTATCCATTCCGGCAGTCTCACCGTGCTCGAGGACGGCCGTCCGCACGGTGAGTTCGGCACGGCGCTCCCCAGGCGACCGTGCACGTGCGCTCGCCGCGTGCCTGGCGCAAGCTGTTGCGCGGCAGCAACGGTCTCGCCGAGGCGTACGCCCAGGAGCTGTGGGACTCCCCCGATCCGACCGCTGTGGTGCGCGTTGCCGCGCGCAACGCCGATGCGCTCGACCGCTTTCGCGCACGGTTCGCGCCGTTGCTGGCTCCAGCGCCCAACGCGCACGCACGCTCGCTGAACGCCAATACACGCCGCCGCCGCCGCCGCGACATCGCCGCTCACTACGACCTCGGCAACGAGCTGTTCGAGCTGATGCTCGACCCAGCATGACCTACTCGTGTGCCCTGTTCGAGCGACCCGGGATGAGCCTGCACGAGGCGTCGCTTGCCAAGCTCGAGCGCGTCTGCGAGAAGCTCGAGCTGCAGCCCGATGACCATGTGCTCGAGATCGGCAGCGGCTGGGGTGCGTTCGCGCTGCACGCGGCTCGCACACGCGGCTGTCGTGTCACCACGACCACGATCTCCCGCGAGCAGCACGCGTCATGCGCCAGCGAGCAGATCGATCGCGCCGGTCTGCAGGGGCGGGTCGACGGTGTTGCTTGAGGACTACCGCGACCTGCGCGGACGCTACGACAAGCTCGTCTCGATCGAGATGATCGAGGCGGTCGGCTGGCGTCACTTCGGCACGTTCTTCGATTGCTGCTCGCGGCTGCTCGCGCCCGACGGCGCGATGCTGCTGCAGGCGATCACGATCGACGATCGTGCCTACGAGGTCGAGAAGGCCTCGCGCAGCTTCATGAACACCTATATCTTCCCGAACGGCTGTCTGCCTTCATGCGGCGTGATCGAACGCGCCGTCAAGCAGCGCACGGACATGCGACGTCGCGCAGTTGCAGGACATCACCTCCCCACTATGTGCAGACGCTGCGTCATTGGCGCGCCAACTTCGAGCACAACGTCGAGCGGCTGGAAGCGCTCGGCTATGACAAGCGCTTTCGTCGCATCTGGCGGCTGTATCTGGCCTACTGCGAGGCGGGATTTGCCGAGCGGCGCATCGGCGACGTGCAGCTACTGCTGGCAAAGCCGGGCATTGGCCCGCGGCGGCGTGCGGCGCACGACGCGAGCGCTTCAGCGACGTGGCCTTACGGGTGAACAGCCGTCCGGTGAACAGCGTCCAGCACACCGCGCGGGTCCACGCGCCGCGAGCATCGCCAGGGCCGAGCGACCGCCTGGTCCGAGCACGCGCCGGTCGGCTTCGATCGCGCTCACCACCCTGCTCGCCCACTCTCGCGCCGGCACGCGGTCCCAACCGGAGGTGTCCATGTGGCGTCCGTACACCTCCTCGGTGGCGCTCAGCATGTCGGTGGCCACGCCGGGTGTGACCAGATGCATGGCGTGCACGCCGGTGCCGCGCAGCTCGCGCCGTAGCGATTCGGTGAAGCCGACGATGCCGGCCTTGGAGGCCGCGTATGTGCTCGCCGCCGGAAAATAGGCATACCCGCTGATCGACGCGTTATTGACGATCGTCCCCTCTCGGCGCGCGAGCATTCCCGGGAGTATCCGTCGCGTGAGGTGCGTGACGCCCACCAGGTTGACTTGGAACATCGCATAGATCTCCTCGATCGCCTGCTCCTCGAGCAGTCCGCCGGTCATCAGCCCGGCGTTGTTGACGAGCAGGTCGATACCGTCGAGATCCTCGCCCAGACCCGAGCAGCATTCCTCGATGCTCGTGTGCGAGGAGAGATCCATCCGCACAGCTCGCACCTCCGGCGCCGCCGGCGGTCGGCAACGCTGCGTCAAAGCTCTCTAGGTTGCGAACTCCCGCGAGCACCGAGCGCAGCGGCAGCTCGGCAAGTCGCTCGACGAGCGCACGACCGATGCCGCGGTTGGCGCCGGTGACCAGCGCGGTCTTGCCGGCGAGGTTCATGGCTCCAGCGTAGGGCGATCTGGGCGGCCTTTGCGAAGATGGGCGTGTGAGCGTCTCTTCAGAGGAGCGCAGCCCCCGCTTGAGCGCCGTCATGCGCGAAGGCGAGCGGGTCACGCCACTGGAGCTGTTCTTCGACCTGGTGTTCGTGCTCGCGCTCACGCAGTGCACGACGCTGATGGCGCGCTCCCCCACCTGGATCGGACTGCTCAAAGGCGTGCTCGCGCTCGGGATGCTCTGGTGGGCTTGGACAGGCTACGCGTGGCTGACAAGCGTTGTGGACCCCGAGGAGGGCAGCGTACGACTCGTGATCTTCACGGCGATGGCAGCGATGCTGGTGGCGGCCCTGTGCGTGCCGGGCGCGTTCGGCGACGAGGCGTTGTTGTTCGCCTGCGCTTACGCGGTCGTGCGCGCCGCGCATATCGCGCTGTTCACGATCGCAAGCCGAGAGGACCCTGCGCTACGGCGCTCCGTCGCCGGTCTCGCCTACAGCACCGCGATCGGCGCCGGGCTGCTGTTCATCGCGGCCGCCACGAGTGGCGCGCTGCAACTCAGCCTGTGGGGACTCGCACTGCTGCTCGACATGGGCGGCCCGTTCCTGTTCGGCGCTGAGGGCTGGAAGCTCGTACCGGGGCACTTCGCCGAGCGCCACGGCCTGATTGTGTTGATCGCCTTGGGCGAGTCGATCGTTGCGCTCGGAGTGGGCGCCCGGGCGGTGATCGACGCCGATGTAGTGCTCGCGGCGGTGCTCGGTGTGATCGTGGCGGCAACGCTCTGGTGGGCGTACTTCGACGTGACCGCGCTAGTCGCCGAGCGGCGCCTGTCAAACGCGACAGAAGGACGTCAGCGCAACGAGCTCGCACGCGACTCGTACTCCTACCTGCACTTCCCAATGGTCGCTGGCATCGCGCTGCTCGCTGTCGGCTTGAGGGTCATGATCGAGCACGACGGCGACGACCCGCTGAAGCTCGTGCCCACCGTCGCGCTGCTCGGTGGCGCAGCCGCATATCTGCTCGCGCACGTCGCTTTCCGCCTGCGCAACGTCCAGTCGCTCAGCGGCCGGCGGCTTGTGTGTGCGCTCGTGCTGCTGGCGCTGGCGCCAGTCACGCTGGCGTTGAAGACCTCATCGCTTGAGACGCTGGCGATCCTTGCGGCGGTATTGAGTCTGCTGATCCTCTACGAGGTCACTCGCTACGCCGACGTGCGTGAGCGCATAAGGCATCAGGGATCGCCGGCGCCGGGCCCGCCGCCCTGAGCACGGCCAATCCGGCGCGGGCTTGCTCTTAGAAGAAGTACTGCTTGGCGATCAGCCCCGCCAGCACTGCATAGCCCAGAGTCCGTCGGGTGGATGTCTTCCAGTGGCGTGCACATGTTCGTCAGCAGGCAGATCGTCGGTTCTTCAAGCGCGCCTGGCGGGTTGAACACCGGCAGCGGGTCGGCGAAGCGTGCGCCCACAGTCGAGGCGACTTTGCTCCATCACTTCATTGAGCTCGGCCGTCAGCGTGTCGCCGCCCGCAAGCTTTTCTCCGAACGGGTTGTAGAGCCCGAGCACGATGATCGTCGCGTGTGGGGCCGCGCCGCGCAGGTCGGCGAGGATCGTGCCGAGGTTCGCGCCAACGTGTGCAAACAGAGCCGGCGCTTCTTTGATGACGCATTCCGCTTCTCTTTTGCAGGTGTGCTCGATCACGCCGAGCGCGTCGTTCGCGCCGATGTCGAGCGTGATCGGATTGCGGTTCCGGGGTGTGCGTTCAGATAGGCAAGCGCGTCGGAGAGCTGCGAGGACGTTCGGACCGCCCACATAAGGGTGGTGCAGCGGAAACGCCAGCTGGTATTCGCACGGCCCTTGATGAACGATTCGGTTGTCTCGCCCGGGCAGCCGTCGTTGATGACCTGAAGGTTGGGGTCTCCCAGCTTCAGCACATGGGCAAAGTCGTCCACATAGCCCGTGTCGTAGTCGGCGGGATTCTCGTTCGGGGTACAGTTTGTCGAACTTCGCCTCGGAGTAGCCGAACGCAAGCGAGTCGCCGAGCGCCAGGTAGCTGGTCTGCGGGTTGGGTGTCCCGGACCTTTCTGTCCCGGACCGCCGCCCTGACCTTTGTGTCCCGGGCCGCCGTGTTGGCCCTGCCATCCATGCGCCGGCGCGGAATGAGACGAGCGTCCGGACCAGCCGTGGGTCCTTCCGCCGTGCGAGGATCCGCTGGCGATGGCTGAAGCGGCCAGCCACATCGTGGCGAGCACTGTCGCGAGAATCGCGAAACCACAAGCGGGGCGATGCCCGTGAGCGGGCGCGAGTTGAACCGAGGCCAGCCGGCCATTTCTGCCTCCCTGCTGCTGTTGGCTTGCCAGACGACACCCCGTACCCCGCCTGGACCGATCTATCAGAACCTACCCGTGCGAGGCTTATTGTCAAACTGGCGACGTTGCTGTCAAGCCGCCGGCGTTTGTCGACGGGAGACCGCCGGTTCTTGCTCGACGGTCTCCCCGCGCGACGGTCTCCTCAGGCGACGGCGGCGAGCCGTGCGTCGGGCTCGTGCCTGCGCGCCGCGCCCGAGCGCTCGCGCAGGATCACTTCGCATCCGCGCGAGGGGCTGATCGTGATGATGCGCCGGCGCGCTCGCTCAGGTGCACCTCGCCACCGGCAGCAAGCAGATTCGCTCGGATCACCTCGCGCAGCACGATCTTCATCTCTAGCATCGCGAAGCTCGCGCCGAGGCAGCGGCGACGGCCCCCGCCGAACGGCAGCCACGTGTAGGTGCCCGGGGCTTTGCCGCCCTCGCTCTCCAGGAAGCGCTCGGGGCGGAACGCGTTCGGTTGCGGGTAGATGTCCGGATCGTGGTGAACCAGGTAGGCGCTTGCGATCAGCACGACGCCCGGCGGGTAGCTGACGCCGCCGATCTCCACCTGCTGCTTGACCAGGCGCGGCTCGGCGTTCATCAGCACCGGGCGCAGGCGCATGATCTCGTGGATCGTGGCGGTTAGGTAGGCGCTGTCGGGGTCATCGTCCAGCTCGCGTGCGAGTCGCGCTGTCGCACTCGGGTTGGCGCGCCAGCAGCTCAAAGCCCCACGCCAGCTGCGAGGCGGTCGTCTCGTGTCCGGCGACGAGCGCCGTGACCAGCTCGTCGCGCAGCTCGGCGGGGCTCATCGGCGAGTCGTCCTCGTGGCGGCGCCGAGAGCAGCAGCGTGAGCACGTCTGGGCCATGGGCGTCTTCGCGACGACGCTCGTCGATCAGCTCGAAGATCAGCCGGTCGGCTCTCCTCGCCGAGCCGTTCCAGGCGGCCCATCGGGCCGCGTCCGGCCAGGGCGCGCTGCGCGAACGGGAGCAGCGAGATCGGGTTCTCGGCGAACTCGAGAAGTCTGTGTGAGCAGCTCGCGCAGGCGGTCGAGCTGGGCGCCCTGCTCCAGCCCGAAGACCGCGCGCAGCACGATCTCCAGCGTGAGCTGTTGCAGGCGCGGGTGCAGCGCGATCGGCTGCTCGCGCGGCCAGGTGGCGATCTCGCGCTCGGTCAGCTCGGTCATCAGCTCGGCCAGGCTCTGCATCGCGTCGCCGTGGAAGGCCGGCAGCATCAGCTTGCGCTGCTCCAGGTGCGGCTTCTCGTCGAGCAGGATCACCGAGTTGGGGCCGACGATCGGCTCGAGGATGCGCGCGCCCTCGCCGGGGTGCAGCACCTCCGGGGGCGCCTGGAAGACCTGCTTGATCTCCTCGGGGTCGGAGAGGACCACAAACGGCGGCTGACCGAGCAGTCGCACCGAGAAGCGCTTGCCGTAGCGCTCGCGGGCGCGCAGCACCACGGCCGTCGGGCCGCAGCCATGAGCCGGCTATCTGCAAGCTGGCGGGCACTTTGGGCCCGGGGGGAAGTTGACGCTTGATGCGACGGTTCTCCAGGATGCTGTTCACGGTGGGGCTCCGTTCCTGTTCGTCTCGCTGGGTCTCGTGGGGCCCTTGAGCGTAGCGCGCACAGCAGTGATTGGCTAGGCGGCCAGCCTAAGGGATTTCACCTATTTCAGAGTGAGGGTGCTCACGCGCCCGCCACCGGCTCAGCCTCGACCGGCGCCTGCTCGTCGCGCTTCTGGAAGAACTCCGCGCCCTCGATGTTCAGGTGCGGTGTGACGCGGTCCAGCCAGCCCGGCATGTACCAGTTGAACCTGCCCATCAGGATCATCAGCGCGGGCACCAGCAGACAGCGCACGACGGTCGAGTCGAGGATCACCGCCACGGCGAGCCCGACGCCGAACTGCTTGATCGTGGGTGAGCCGTTGAGCACGAAGCTGCCGAACACGAACACCATGATCATCGCCGCGGCGGTGATCACGCGCGCGCTTGTGACCAGGCCGGAGACGACCGAGCCGCGGTTGTCCTCGCCGGCGTGCACGTGCTCCTCGATCTGGCTGACGAGGAACACCTCGTAGTCCATCGAGAGTCCGAACAGGATCGCGAACATGAACAGCGGCACGTAGGAGACGATCGGCACCGGCCCGCTGAGGCCGATCAGGCCGCTGAGCCAGCCGTACTGGAAGACGGCGGTCAGCACGCCGTAGGAGGCGCCGATCGACAGCAGGTTCATGAGCGCCGCCTGCGGCGGGATCGACCACCGTGCGGAAGGCGAGGATCAGCAGCACGAAGCTGAGCGCGATCACGACCAGGATCTGCAATGGCAGCTTGTCGGATATCTGTGCCGCCAGGTCGATGTTGCCGGCCGTGCTGCCGCCGATGTCGGCGTGCATGTCGGTGCCTTTTTCGGCGCTTGGGACGACGCTCGAGCGCAGTTGTTCGACGAGTTCCTGGGTCGATTTTTCGGCCGGGCCAGTTGTCGCGATCGCGTTGAAATAGGCGGCGGTCCCCGCCTTGTCGATCTGCACCGGGGTGATTGCGGCGACGCCCTTGGTGGAGGAGACGTCCTTCTGCAAGGTGGCCAGGCGCGGATCGGTGGTGCCCTTCGCGGGCGTTCCCAGCGTGACGGCCACGATCAGCGGCCCGTTGACGCCCGGCCCGAAGTTCGCGGATATGAGGTCATAGGCGCGCCGCGCGGTGGTCGAAGTGGACAGCGCGGCCACGTCTTCCTGCCCGAGGCTCAGCGACAGCAGCGGGATCGTCAGCGGCAGCAGGATCGCGAGTGCCGCCAAGCCTGCGATCGCTGGGTGCTTGGCGATGTCGGCGGCCCACTTGGCCCACGCGCCCTGCTTGGATTGAGCGTCCGAGGGCGGCGTGCGCACGCGCAGCGAGTTGATGTGCGGGCCGGCGGTTGCGACCAGAGCGGGCATCAGCGTGAGCGCGGCGAGCACGGCGACCACCACCGCGATGCCCGCCATCAGGCCCATCGTCGTGACCAGCGGAATTTTGGCCACCGCCAGCGAGACGAGCGCGATCGTCACGGTGCAGCCGGCGAAGAACACCGCTCCGCCGGAGGTCGCCGCCGCGCGCGCGATCGACTCGTGGACGTCGAGCCCTTCGCCGAGTCCGCGCAGGTGGCGCGTGACGATGAACAGCGCGTAGTCGATGCCCACGCCCAGCCCGATCATCGTCGCGAGCGTGGGGGCTACGGTCGGCACGCTGATCACGTGTCCGAGCAGGCGGATGATCGCAAGCGTGGAGAGCAGCGCGAGCACGGCGTTGAGGATCGGCAACAGCATCGAGACGACCGTGCCGAAGGTGAACGTCAGGATCACCATCGCCGCGATGATCCCGATCAGCTCGCTGGACTCGGTCGAGGTTTTCGAGACCTTCTGGCCCAACTGCCCGCCGGTCTCCACCTCCAGTCCGGCCGCCTTGGCCGGGTCGGCGGCGTCGATGATCGTCTGCGCTTCTGAGACGGACAGTTCGCCAGGCGAGACCGCCAGCGTCACCGACAGATAGCCGGTCGACTTGTCCTTGCTCAGCGCGCCGGCGCCCTGCGGTGTGAGTGGGTTGACCACCGATGCGACATGTGGAGCCTTTGCCACGTCTGCCGCTGCTTCATTGACGGCACTCGCATACTTGGATTCGGTGAGCTTGCCTTTGACGGCGTGCAGCACGATCGGGCTCGTGCCGTTGGCCTGGTCGGGGAACGAGTGGGTGAGCGTGTCCGTGGCGTGCTGGCTGTCGGTTCCTGGCAACGACAGGTTGTCGTTGGTGTTTTCACCCAACCTGTGTGACACGCCGACGAGCACGACCGTCACCACAAGCCACACGGCGATCGTCACGAGCCGATGCCGCACGCAGAACTTCGCCAGCCCATACAGCACGCCCGTCACCGAGCTCCAACTGCCTCCTGGCTCGTGGGTCGGCAACGCGACCAATCCTGTCGGGCCGACACGGCGTGTCAAGCGTCCCGGTCATTTAGCCGCGGCGACCGGTATCGCGCCGCGCAGGCGCAACCCGAGGAAGCGGGAAGACGAGCGTCGAGAGGACGGCGGCGCCGACGAGCGCGGCGGCGGTCGGGGGGACGCATGTGGCCGCTGGCGGTGGCCAGCGCCGTGATCGCCAGTACCAGCGGCAGCTGCGTCGAGCTCATCAGCGCGAGCGCCACGCGATCGCGCGCGTCGAGCACGCTTGCGATAGAGGAGCAGCGCCGGCGTGCCGCGCACGACCAGGAACAGCACGAAGAACAGGACCATCTTCAAGACGCCCGAGACGCTCGCGAACAGCGCGTGGATGTCCAGCTTCATGCCGCTGACGACGAAGAAGAACGGCACGAACACGCCGAAAGCGACCGCGGTCAGCTTTGAGTCGAACGCCGGCAGCTCGCGCGTCTTGAGCACTTGACGGGTGATGATCCCGGCCGCAAAGCCGCCGAGCAGCAGGTCGAGGCCCAGTTCGAAGGCAAGCAGCGCGAGCGCGAACACGAGCACGAGGATCCAGCGCACCACTAGCTGCGAGCTGGCCTCGATCGTCTGCTCGAACAGCGGCAGCGTGCGCTCGGAGGAGCGCACCGCGAAGATCGCGACGCCGACCGCCAGGGCCACGAAGGCGACCAGGATCACGCGCGTTGTGCGCCGTGCTCTGCGTGGAGAGGATCAGCGTGAGCAGCAGGATCGGCCCGAACTCGCCCACGGCGCCGGCGGCCGAGCAGGTAGGTGCCAAAGCGGGTGCGCAGCTCGCCGGCGTCGGAGAGGATCGGGATCAGCGTGCCGATCGCGGTGGTCGGAGAGCGCCGAGCCCGTGTAGAGCAGCGACAGCACGATCCCGGATGCGGCGAGCACGCCGCCGATCGTGTAGGCGAGCGCGAGCGAGAGCAGCCCAGCCGATCAAGCCGAGGCGCAGCGGCAGCGCCCATGATCCGCTGCATGTCGATCTCATAGCCGGCGAAGAAGAACAGCAGGCCGAGGCCGAGGTCGGAGAAGAACTGGATGAACTGGTTGACGTGCAGGCCGAGCACGTACGGTCCGAGCACGACCCCGAGCAGCAGCTCGATCACGACGACGGGCACGACCAGCCCGCGCCCGCCGGCCAGCGTGGCGATGGTGGCGGCGATCGCCGAGGCGGCGATGACCGCAAAGAACGTGCCCGGCGCTAGTGGACGACGCCGAGCATGACTCAGGGTTCCGGTGACGCCGGCACGCGCGCATCATCCCAGCTTCAGAGCACGTCTCGCCCGTACCGAGCTGCGACGCGATTGGGTGCCGCCGGTCTCCGCGCGATCCTCAAGCGACGGTCAGGCTCTCCCGGGCACGCCCCTCGAGCTGTCTGGATGTCCTCGTTCGCACATCCCAGAGTTGCAGGAGGTCTTTGATGAGTGACAATCCCGCGCCGGCACAGCCGGCGCCGATCGATACACAGGCCCTGAGCAGGCGTGCGGCGCGCAGCATCCGACACCCACTGACTCGCACGCTGTTGGCGCTGACGTTCACGACGGGCCTGGTCGACGCCGTCAGCTACCTGGGTCTCGGCCACGTGTTCACGGCGAACATGACGGGCAACATCGTGCTCCTCGGCTTTGGCATCGCCGGTGCCGGTGGATTGCCGGTGCTCGCCCCGCTGATCTCACTCGGGGCTTTCCTGGTGGGCGCCGCCGCGGGCGGTGTATTTGGATCGAGGGTGGCCACTCGCCAGCCCGGCAATCTGAGCGGGGCACTCGCGATCGAGGCTTCGTTGATCGGGGTCGCCGCGCTACTGGCCGCGGTGCTCGATGTGCAGACGGGTTCGCTCTCGGGATATGCGGTCATCGCGCTGCTGGCGCTCGCGATGGGGGTGCGCAACGCCACCGTGCGGCGGATCGGCGTGATGGACATGACGACGACAGTGCTCACGATGACGTTGACCGGCTTCGCGTCGGAGTCGCCTGTGGCGGGCGGCTCCGGAGCGGGCTCCACGCGCCGGGTCGCCGCCGTGCTGACGATGCTCGCCGGCGCGCTTGCCGGCGCGTTGTTGCTGCGCACGAGCTTGTTCCTACCGCTGGCGCTCGCGGGGGCTCTGGCGCTCCTCAGTGGAGTTGTGTACGCGCCCGCCATACGTCGCGAGGCGGTGCGCGAGGCAGTGCCGTCACATCGGTGAGCTCGCTGGATTCGGACTCGAGCCGGCGGGCCGGCCTGTCCGCGGGTGGCAGCCGCAGGTGAGGAGATGGTGCTGCGACGGGCGGCGCGCGAGCGCCGCCCGTATCGAGCCGCTAGGCCAACTGCACGTTTACGGCCTTCGGTCCCTTGTCGCCCGCTTCGGCGTCATAGGTGACCTTTGCTCCCTCGGCGAGTGAGCGATAGCCGTCGCCGGCGATCCCGCTGTGGTGGACGAACAGGTCCTTGGACTGGTCGTCGGGCGTTATGAACCCGAATCCCTTGTCGTCGCTGAACCACTTGACGGTTCCTGTAGCCATTCTGACCTCCGTGTTGATGTGTGTGCTGCGAACGCGGAGATTGCTATGAGCAAAGGCTACGAGCGCTGGCACTGCTTGAGGCGGGGCCTATGCCCCGCATGGATTGGTGCACCATAGCAGTCGCTCGCCCCGTGGCGCGAGGCGACGCTCGGCCTGGCGGTGCGGGTGCTACTCGAGCACGATCGCGCGCATAGTGTGCTCGTCGGGGAGCTTGTCCAAGACGCTTCGCAGGATCTCACGCTCATCGGCCTGTCCGCGCTGAAGGTCGTCGAGCAGCAGCTTGACGGCGGTGTGGGTGATCTTCATCTGCTCGGGGCTGAGCCCGACCGTCAGTTTGCCGCGCTCGTCGGGTGCTGCTTGCAGGCTCGCGAGCACTTCCCTGGCAAGTGTGCGGATATGAGGCTCGTGAGCCTCGCCGGAGACCAGCAGGCGTAGTGCGCTCGCGGTCACCGGCACCTCCTCGGAGGAGAGGAACAGGTGGTACTCCGCGTCGGGCTCGTTCGCTGTGTCGCTCATGCCGCTCCCATTGGTCGCCGTGATTCAGGCCTAAGGCATTCGAAGCGTAGAGCCGATACTTGATCGACGTCTGCCTGGACGCTTCTTGAGCGTGACGGGGTGCGTCTAGAACTTTCGTTGAATGTGGACATCCGGAGGCATCCTTCTCATACGATTTGTCGTAGATCCGGGTAGAAACCTCGTAGGAGCTTAGGACGACAGCGTGTCGTCCTAAACGGGCAGACTTGTTGGGTTGGCAGATGAAGCTACAACGACACCACAGTGAGCGAGACGCTCATCGGCGCGAGCAAGCCGATGGGGAGTCCTCCGTGCCGCCGGACGTCGGCGATGAGCCGATGAAGTGCGTGTGGAGCGGCTATCCGGACTACAACCGCAATTGCCGTTCGCGCATTCCCGCGAGCGTCGTGATCAAGGCGTGGCACCGCGAGATCCAGCTGAAAGGCACGGTCGAGGGCTTCTATTACTTTTCGTGGCGCAGCGGCATATGGCTCGCCTATGGTCTGCGCGACGGGCGCGTGCGAGGCGTGTATTGCCCCACGCATTGCGTCGATCGCGACTCGCGCGAGACGCAGGGCGAGGATTCGACGGCCGCGACCCCCAAGGATCCGCCAATTCAGCGTACGGTGGCCGGCGATGAGGACAGATTGGTCCGCGCCGCACGGTTGGGAGTGGCGCTGAGGTAGCATGGCCCGCCCTGACATCGAAGGGCAGTGGCCGTGAAGCGCGTTGTTGTAGCCGATCTAAAATCCCACCTTGACGACACGGTTGAGCTCCGTGGTTGGGTGCATGCCGTGCGCGATCAGAAGCGCATGCAGTTCGTGGTGCTGCGCGATGAAACTGGCCTCGCTCAGCTGATACTCGGCAAGGATGAGCAGCCGAGCGAGCTCAACGAGGCGGTCTCGGCGCTCACGCCGGAGTCGGCGGTCACCGTGACCGGGCTGGTTGTGGCCGACGAGCGCGTGAAGCTCGGGGGTCTCGAGATCCAGCTGGCGTCTCTAACCGTCGATTCGCCGGCTGAGCCAGAGCTGCCGGTCACGGTCGAGTCGGCTTTGGACAAGCGCATCGACTGGCGCTATCTCGACCTGCGTCGTCCCGACAGGCGGCTGATCTTCGAGGTGCAGTCCACCGTGGAGCACGCGATGCGGGAGTACTGGCGCGAGCAGGGCTTCATCGAGATCCACACACCCAAGCTGATGGGCTCGGCAAGCGAGTCGGGTGCCGAGCTGTTCAAGGTGGACTACTTCGAGCGCACCGCCTATCTGGCTCAGTCGCCGCAGTTCTACAAGCAGATGGCGATGGCGGGCGGATTTGGCAAGGTGTTCGAGATCGGGCCGGTGTTCCGGGCCAACCCGTCGTTCACCTCACGCCACGACACCGAGTTCACGAGCGTGGACGTGGAGATCGCCTGGATCGACTCCCACGAGGACGTGATGGCTTTCGAGGAGCGCTGGCTCGCGCACGTGCTCGGCGTGGTGGCCCGCGAGCACGGGGAGCGGATCGTGAGCACGTTCGGGGTCGAGGTGGGAGCACCGACCGTGCCCTTCCCTCGCATCGCGCTGGCCGACGCGAAGGCTCTGCTGGCAGAGCACGGCCACGAGGCGCCGGGTCCCGATCACGATCTCGATCCGCCGAGCGAGCGCGCGCTGTCGGCGATCGTCGCCGAGCAGTCAGGCAGCGAGTTTGTGTTCGTGTGTGACTATCCCACGTCGGTGCGGCCCTTCTACCACATGCGCCATCAGGACCAGCCAACCCTCACCAAGAGCTTTGACCTGCTCTGGCGAGGCATCGAGCTCACCACCGGGGCCCAGCGCGAGCACCGCTACGAGCAGCTCCTCGCCCAGGCGCGTGAGAAGCAGGTCGAGATCGCGCCGATCCAGTACTACCTCGACTTTTTCCGCTACGGGGCGCCTCCGCACGGCGGTTTTGGATTTGGCTTGACGCGCCTTTTGATGCAGATGCTCGGCCAAGACAATGTCCGTGAGGTCACGTTCCTGTATCGAGGCCCCAACCGCCTGGAGCCCTAGAAGACAGGTTTTGGGGGACTCCCACCGCCCCCGAGGGGCGAGGACGGTGGGAGTTGGGGGAGACAAGATTCGCGACGTGTCCGTGCGGGCGCCCCCGTCGCCGGTCGCCAAGCCGGCGGGACGCGTCGAGCGCTCTCTCGCCTGCGCGTGTGAGCAGTGCGCTCGCGTGGGGGTGGATCCAACCTCCGGCGCCTGAACGGATCGTGGCATCAGGCCGCAATTGCGCTCTCCATGCAGTCCTCGCACTCTTCGATCCCCTGAAGTTCGATTTCAAGGGGTGCGTGGTTGGAGGGGCGGCGTCCCTGCCTGTAAGCGTGCTTGACCTCGCAGCGGGTGATGTGTTCGGCGAGCTTGCTGCTCGCGAGCGCGAGATCGATGCGCAGGCCGTAGTCGCGCGCGTAGTGGCCATCGCGCTGGTCCCAGCAGGTGTAGCCGTGGTCCTCGGGGTGCAGGTGGCGATACACGTCCACCAGCTCGCCTTCGTGCAGGATGTGGCGCAGATCCTCACGCTCGGCTGCCGCCGTTTGGTAGGAGCCCTCGAGCCAGGTGGGCTCATACACGTCGCGGTCTGAAGGCGCCACGTTGAAGTCGCCGGCAATCAGCAGCGGGTGGTAGTGGTCGTGGCAGGCCTGGTTGGCGACCGCCTCCAGAAACGCCAGCTTGCCGGAGTCGTCGAGTTCTTCGCGCGTGGGCCCGGCCGGCACGTACACCGAGCCGAGCGTGAGGCCCGCGCATGTCGTCTCAAGCCACCGTCCCTGCGCCAGGTCGTGGCGGCCGGCGAGCGACACGCAGCGGTGGGTCACGCGGTGGTCTTCGCGTACCAGGATCGCCACGCCGCCGTTGCGCCGGCCGGGACTGTGCTCGGCGCGGTAGCCGAGCTGCTCCAGGCGCTTATGCGGAAAATGGCGGAACGGGCAGCGTGTCTCCTGCAGACACACCATGTCGGGTCGCTCCCTGCGCAGCAGCTCGGCAATGCGCGGCATCCGTGCGCGAATTCCGTTGACGTTCCAGCTGACGATCCTGAGTCCCTGCGAGTCGTGCGTGGCCATCGTTGTTCCCCTCGTTGTGGTCCCGCGCCGTGGCGCAACGGCCTGTAGGCCGGCGCCCCGATCCCTCTGCTGCGATGTTTGTGTCCCTGTCCCCATGTCCCCGATCCTCTTGTCGTGATCTGATTTCTGTGTGTAAACCAGTCTCTACACAAAAGCTGAAACTGAGTCCTACACAACTGGACACAATAGGCGAGACATGAAGAAACGTCCATAGGTCAAATGGCCAAACTATAGGCACCGGGTTGGACATTTAGGTGCATGTGTGTCCGGGGTTTGAACCGATACCGTCCGCACTCGTCTTTACCTTGCAAACCATGCTTGTCAACGAGTTCGCAGATGGCGTAGAGGTTGATCAGGTTCTGCTGGTGCGCGAGATTGAGCGCCGTACCCGCCGCGATGGCGGCGAGTACCTGCGCATGCGACTCGGAGACCGCACCGGTGCGGTGGTTGCGATGGCGTGGGAGGACCTGCCGGAGACAGAGCGCCTGGCGAGCCCTGGTACTCCGGTGTACGTAACTGGTCGCTACACCGTGCACCCGCGCTTTGGCCCACAGATAAACCTTCGATCGCTCGAGCAGGCCGAGCCTGAGAGCTTTGATCTGGCTGAGCTGCTGGACGGCCCGGCTCGTGCCCCCGAGCAGATGGAGGTCGATCTGCGCGAGCTGATTGCCACCGTGCGCAACCCTCACCTTGGCGCTCTACTCGGGCTGGTGTTCGGTGCGGACTCGCCGCTATGGGCGCGCTTCCAGGGGGCCCCCGCAGCCAAGTACTACCACCAGGCATACCGCCACGGCCTGCTCGAGCACTGCCTGGGCGTTGCCCAGGGCGTGAGCGCGATCTCAGCCACCTTCCCCGGCATCGATCGAGATGTTGCGGTCACCGGCGCGCTCTTGCACGACATCGGCAAGCTCGACGCCTACACGGAGGATCCGCGGAGCATCGACCTAAGCGACCTTGGTCGGCTGCACGGTGAGATTCCGCTTGGCTACTACCGCATTCGCCGCACGATCGAGGACATCGAGGGCTTTCCTGAGGAGCTGGCGCGCGCGGTGCTGCACATCATCCTCTCCCATCACGGCTCGCTGGAGCACGGAAGTCCGGTGGTGCCGTGCACGCGCGAGGCTACGCTCGTGCACATGATCGACAACCTCGGCGGACGGCTGGGAAGCTTCGATCGGCTCGAGAAGGAGCTCTCACCGGGTGCGCGCTGGTCGGGCTTTGATCGCGCGATCGGAACGGGCGCGTGGTTCGGCGCGGACGAGCAGCTTGCTCCCTCGGAGGAGTCCAGCCGCGAAGCGGCCTGAGTGGGCTCGCCCCGCGCGGTCGTCAAAAACCCGCAAATAGCGACCGGCTGGGCCACCGGACGAATACGTCTCGCCACCGGGTTCTATCTTTCAATGGAGGATGGCCAAGGACACAGAGAAGCTGATCCGCCAGCTGTCGCTGATCTCATACTTGATGGCCGAGCGCCGGCCGGTCACGGCACTTGAGATTCGGCGCGACGTGGAGGGTTACAGCGGGATGAACGAGGACGCGTTCGCGCGTCGCTTCTACGCGGACCGCTCGGAGCTCGAGTCGTTGCGCATACAGCTGACGGTCGACCGTCCCGCCGACGGCGCCGCCGAGCAGGAGAACTACTCGCTGCGCCCCGAGAACTTCCACCTTCCCGCAATCGAGTTCTCAGACGAAGAGCTGGCGGCGCTGCAGGCCGCCCTGCACCTGCTCGACGGCGAATTCGCCTATGCAGAGCCCCTGCGGCTCGCGCTGCAACAGATCACATGGGGGCGCCCCAGCCCACTGCGCGCACCCGAGCAGCGCTCGGTGGCGCTCGCGATCACGGCTTCTGCGGGTGGACATGAGCTGTCGGTGCGCCTTGCGAAGATCGAGACGGCGATCTTCCGCAACAAGACGATCACCTTCGACTACTACACGATGGCCCGCGACGTGGTCGGTTCGCGGCGAGTGGACCCGTATCACCTGCTGTTTCAAGGCGGCGAGTTCTATTTGCTCGGTTACGCTCACGAGCGCGAGGCGATCCGTGTGTTCCGCCTCTCGCGCATCCGCGGGAAGGTTTCCTATGCCACCAAGGCCGAGCACGACTTCAGGCGCCCAGTCGACTTCGACCCGCGTGAGTACGCCAACCGCGCCGAGTGGCGCCTTGGCGAGGAGCAGGGTGTCGCGGAGGTTCTTATAGGCGAGCGCATCGCATGGCAGATCGAACGCCACTTCGGGCGTTTTGGCGAGATCGGACCGGCCGGCGAGGAGGGGCAGCACCAGGGGGACAGGTTGCTGCGCACCAGCTATTCAAACGCGCGGATGATCGTCTCCTGGGTGCTCGGGCTCGGCGAGCCGGCGCGACTGCTCGGGCCCCCCGATCTGGTCGAGGAACTCGGGCGTCGGCTCGCTTTGCTGGAGGAACTGCACTCGGAGACGCTCGAATTGCCCGACAGCGTGCCGATCGCCGAGGAGCCGTCAACCACAGGTGCCTCTGCGGCCACCGCCGCGCGCGCCGATCGCCGGGCGGCCGTGGCCGAGCGCGACGCCCAAGGCGAAGCGGCTATCCGCCCGGAGCGCTTTGCGCGGCTGGTAACGCTCGCGAGCATCCTGATCCACGCCGGCAGGCGTGGCGAGCGCGTGAACATCGCCGACCTGCGCGAGCGGTTGCAGATCAGCGATGAGGAGTTGCGCGAGGACGTCAACGTGCTGAACGTCGTCAACTTCGGCGGCGGCTCCTACGTGCTGTACGCCGAAATCCTCGAGGAGGAGGGCGAGATCGACGTCGATCCAGAGCCCTACAGCGACAACTTCGACCGTCCCGCCAGGCTGCTCCCCGTCGAGGCGAAGGCGCTCGTCGCAGCGATCGACCTGATCGGCGAGCATATACCCGAGGGATCGCTCGCCTCCGCGCGCGAGAAGATCGTGGCGGCGCTCGGCGAGGATCCGATGGAGCAGGGGCTGCAGGTCGCTCATGCGACCAGTGACGACTCCGAGGTCGCGCGCACCGTGTCCCGCGCGATCGTCGAGCACCGGCTGATCGAGCTCGACTACTACAAGGAGAACGAGGACGAGTTCTCCCAGCGTCGCGTCGAGCCTTACGCTCTGACCAACGGGCAGGAGGGTTGGTACGTGGCCTCCTTTGACCCCGCCAAGCAGGACATGCGCCACTTCCGCCTCGATCGGATCAGACGTGCACGAGTGACCGACGAGACATTCGAGCCGCGTCCAGAGGTGGATCCCATTGCCGAAGTGGACGGCTGGATGCGCACCGGAGAGGTGCAGGCGTCGCGCACCGCTCGCGTGTGGATCTCATCCGAGCGAGCACGCTGGGCGCGCGAGCGGCGCCGCGTCAGCGAGGAGCTCCTCGACGGGTCGATCGTTGTCGAGTTGAGCTTCGCCGGCATCGACTGGCTTGTGCGCGAAGTGCTCAAGGAGGCCGGTGACGCGGTGGTGCTTGAGCCCGAAGACGCCCGTGAAGCGGTGCTCGCCGCGGTGCGGCGCCTGCGCGCGGTGCCGGCCGGCGTGTCGTGAGTCGCCGCGAGCAGATCAAGATGGGCGAGGCGGAGGTCGCCTCGTTTCTGGCCGAGGAGCGAACGGTTACGTGCGCGACTGTCGGGCCCCGCGGTTGGCCGCACCTGATGCCGCTTTGGTATGTGTTGCGGGATGCCCCCGCCGGGGATTCGAGCCCACCCACCCCGCGAATCTGGGCGTGGACGTATGGTTCCTCGCAGAAGGTGCGCAACTTGCGGCGCGATCCGCGCGCAACGTTGCAGGTGGAGGCATGCGAGCAGTACCACGAGCTGCGCGGGGTGATGATCGAGAGCGAAGCGATCGTGCACCACGACATCGACACCGTGCGAGCGCTCGGAGAAGAGATCTTGCGACGTTACGCGGTGCCTCGCGGTGCCCCGGCCGTACAGGAGCTGCCGACGGAGGTCGTCGAGATGGTAGCCAAGCAGGCCGTCAAGCGCGTGGGACTAGAGTTCGTCGAGCGCAGGCGCACAAGCTGGGACCATCGCAAGCTCGGCGGGGTGTACTGATCGCCTCCCGCCGGTAGGCTTCGCGTCGAATGGAGGCCCTGAAGGGACTGATCCTCTCCGGAGGCAAGGGCACACGGTTGCGCCCGATCACCCACACGAGCGCAAAGCAGCTCGTGCCGGTGGCCAACAAGCCAGTCCTGTTCTATGGGATCGAGGCGATGGCAGCGGCCGGCATGCGCGAAGTGGGCATTGTCATCGCGCCAGAGACGGGCGAGGAGATCAAGCAGGCAGCCGGCGACGGTTCGCGGTTCGGCGTGAAGATCGAGTACATCGTGCAGGACGAGCCGCTTGGCCTGGCTCACGCGGTGCTCACCGCGGAGTCGTTTCTCGGCGCGAGTCCGTTTGTGATGTATCTCGGCGACAACCTGCTGCAGGGTGGCATCGCGGACCTGGTTGGCGCCTTCCGCGAGCACGAGCCCGATGCGCTGATCCTGCTGACGCCGGTGCCCGACCCCCAGAACTACGGTGTCGCAGAGCTTGCGCCCGCCGCCGCGGGGGAGGTCGGTCGGGTGGTGCGGCTGGTGGAGAAGCCGCCCGAGCCGGCCACCGATCTGGCGCTGGTGGGTGTGTATATGTTCACCGCCCAGATCCATGACGCCGCACGCGCGATCGAGCCGTCGGCACGGGGCGAGCTCGAGATCACCGACGCGATTCAGCACCTCGTGGACGGCGGCCTGCGTGTCGAGCCGCACATCGTGCGTGGCTGGTGGAAGGACACGGGGCGGCTCGAGGACATGCTCGAGGCCAACCGGCTGATCCTCGACAACTTGACCGAGCGTGTCGAGGGGGAGCTGATCGACTCGCAGGTGGACGGGCGCGTGGTGGTCGAGCCTGGAGCGCGTCTGGAGCGCACCACCGTGCGCGGACCGGCGATCGTCGGCGCGGGATCGCGGTTGTGCGACTGCTACATCGGCCCCTACACGGCGATCGGCGAGGATTGCCAGATCTCAAACGCGGAGGTCGAGCATTCGATCCTGCTGGCTGGAAGCTCGGTGTGCGACCTCGACGGGCGCATGGAGTCCTCGCTGCTGGGCCGCAACGTGACGGTTCGACGCGGCGACCGTCAGCCGCGCGCGTATCGCTTCATGGTCGGCGATAACTCCGACATCTCGATCCTGTGATGGGTGGGCTCGCGCGAGCATGCTGGCCTGTGAACCGGCTTGTGGCGCTGTGCCGCCGATAACGGGGCCGTGACGATGAAGCTGCTTGTCACCGGCGCCCAGGGGATGCTTGGCCACGATGTGCGCCGCGTGGGCGAGCGCGCGGGGCACGAGCCGATTCTCGTGGACCTGCCGGAGCTGGACATCGTCGATGAGCAGGCAGTCGCCAGGTTCTACGAGCGCGAACGGCCCGAGGCGACGATCAACTGTGCGGCGTGGACGGACGTCAACGGCGCACAAACCCATCGAGAGGCGGCCCAGGCGGTCAACGCCGACGGCGCCGGCAACCTCGCTCGCGCCGCTGCCGGGATCGGTACGCCGCTGCTGCACATCTCGACCGACTACGTGTTCGACGGCACGGCCCCGCTCGACAGCGACGGTCGTCCGCGGCCCTATCTGGAGTCCGATCCCACGGGACCGCGCTCGGTGTACGGCGAGAGCAAGCTCGCGGGAGAGCGCCAGGTGCTGGATGCCTCGCCAAATCACGCGGTCGTGCGCACGGCCTGGCTGTATGGCATCGACGGCCCGAACTTCGTGGCCACCATGTTGCGCCTCGCGAGCGAGCGCGAGGCCGTGCAGGTGGTGAACGATCAGATCGGCTCGCCCACCTGGTCGGGTCACCTCGCTCCGGCGATCGTGGGGCTGCTCGAGCGAGGTGTCGGTGGGCTTGTGCACCTCGCCGGCGCGGGCTGTGTGTCGTGGAATGGCTTCGCGAAGGAGATCTTCCGCCAGGCCGAGGTGGACTGTCGCGTCGAGCCGGCCAGCACCGCGGAGATGGCGCGCTCCGCTCCACGCCCGGCGTGGTCGGCGATGGAGTCTGAGCGCGAGGATGTTCTCCCGATGCCAGACTGGCGGGACGGTCTCGCCGGATACATGGCAGCGCGAGCCGGGGTGAGACGCTCGTGAAGGGATGCTGCTGAGATGATGCGCCCATGAAGCTCTTGGTTTGCGGCGGCGCCGGATTCATCGGCTCCAACTTCACGCGTCTGCGCCTGCGCGAGCACGGCGATCGGGTGGTGGTGCTCGACAAGCTCACCTACGCCGGACGCGAGGAGAACTTCCACGACTTCGCGGCCGATCCGGGCTTTCGCTTCGTTCGTGGCGCGATTGAGGACCCCGAAGCAGTCGCGGAGGCGATCGGATCGATCGGGCCCGATGCGATCGTCAACTTTGCCGCCGAGACGCACGTCGATCGTTCGATTGCCGAGCCAGACGCGTTTGTGCGCACGCACGGGCTCGGAACCTACGTGCTGCTGGAGGCCGCCCGCGAGCGCGGGCTGCGCTACCTGCAGGTGTCCACCGACGAGGTGTATGGCTCGATCGAGGACGGCTCGTTCACCGAGGACTCTCCGCTGCGTCCCTCCTCGCCCTATTCGGCCACCAAGACCGGCGCGGACCTGCTGGTGCAAAGCTATTTCCACACCTATGCCCTGCCGGTCACGATCTGCCGCGGGTCCAACAACTACGGGGCATACCAGTACCCCGAGAAGTTGATCCCGTTGATGATCCTCAACGCGTTGCACGGCGATCCGCTGCCGGTGTACGGCGACGGGATGCAGGTGCGCAACTGGATCCACGCAACCGATTTCGGCCGTGCGATCGGGCACGTGCTCGAACACGGCGTGCCCGGTGAGGTCTACAACGCGGGGGGGCCCGACGAGTGCGCCAACATCGAGGTTGTCAAGCGGATCGTCGAGCTGACCGACGCCGATGAGTCGCTGATCGAGCACGTCACCGACCGCCCCGGTCACGACCGCCGCTACTCGCTCTCATCGGCGAAGGTCAGGGCGCTCGGCTGGGAGCCGCGTGTGCGCTTCGCCGAGGGACTGGAGCGGACGGTCGCGTGGTATCGCGAGAACGAGTGGTGGTGGAAGCCGATCCGCTCGGGCGACTATCGCGCCTATTACGAGCGCCAGTACGGCCGTTCGCTGGCGTGACCGATTGCCGGCGCCGGCACCGCCGGCGGAGCCGGTGGTGGGCGTCCTCGGTCGCTTACCTCAGCTTGCTACTGGACGCCAGAGACCTTCCAGTGTGAGCCTTCCTTGACGAGCAGGAGTGTGCTGGTGCGCTTCTTGCCCGAGTAGGTGCTCTGCACGCGAGCGACTGCCTTGTCGCCGTTGACCGCGATCGACTTGATCGTCATGTTGAGCGCGTCGATCTCGCGCAGTTGCTTCTTGAGGTTCGCCTGACAGCCGCTGGAGCCACCCAGACGCGTGGTGAGCGTGGCGGCGAGGTCGTTGTCGCAGACCTTCTGCTCACTGAGGTCGGTGGCGTCGTTCTGCAGGTTGGAAACAGTTTCAGCGACCTTGTGACTTTCGCCTTTGAAGCTGTTTGTCGAGGCGGTTTCCCCGCATGCCACCATCGCGATGGGCAGTGCGACTGCGCAGAGTCCGGTTGCGAGCTGTCTTGCCGGGATCTTCATCTGCGCGGTAGCGTACGCGAGCCGAGCCTCCGGCGTCCCCAGCTATCGCTCGCCAGGCCCCGTCGCGGCACGGCCGGCGCCGTCCTCGGCAACGCCGGCCGGTGGAGCCCCCGACTGGGTGCTCAGCTCTCGTCGTCGCGGCGGTAGCCGAGGCGCGCGGAGATGTTGTCGGCGGTGGCCACCAGGTGGGGGCCGAGTGCGTCCACAAGCTCCTCGAGGGAGATCATCGAGCTGTGTGCGGCGATGTTCACGGCTGCCACGACCTCGCGCGACTCGGTGCGCACGGGCGCCGAGATCGAGTGCAGGCCCTGTGCGAGCTCTTCGTCGTTGACGGCCATGCCCTCGTCGAGCACGTGCTCGAGCTCGGTGCGTAGCGCCTTCTTGCTGGTGATCGAGTTGGGGCCACGACGCGTGAGCGTCATGTTGCCGATCAGGTCGCGCTGCTCGGCCTCGGGGAGGTTGGCCAGTAGGACCTTGCCCATCGAGGTGCAGTAGGCAGGCAAGCGCGAGCCGGGACGCAGGTTCAGGTCGATCTTGTTCTGGCCGCGGCGGAAGCTGCGGGCGCGATCGACATAGAGGATCTCGGGACCGTCGAGCACTGCCATGTTGACCGTGTAGCTGGTGCGCTGGCGCAACTCTTCCAAGTAAGGACGCGAATGCTCACGCAGGCCGGTGGAGTTCAGTGCGGACATGCCGAGGTCGGTGACGCGCAGGCCCAACCTGTACTTGCGCGACGCGCCCTGCTCCAGGAACCCGAGCGCGACAAGCGTGATCACATAGCGGTGCGTGGTGGAGCGGCTCATGCCAAGGTCATCGGCGATATCGGCGATACCGAGTATCGGACGCTCCGGTGTGAAGCAACCGAGGATTGCAAGACCCCGCTCCAGCGACTGCGAATAGCGCGGCTCGCGTAGGCTTGGGATCGACCACTCGCCCTCTTGGCCGCCTTTGGAAGAATTCGAACTTACTCTAGGCATCTGTGGTGGGCCCCTATCCGTAGTGACGTGACGCGGGTGCCTTTACATTGGTGCACCTCTGTTTGAATAGTCATCATACTTGGGAATCTCGATGATCTCAATTGCCGAAAGCCTCTCGAACCGACTTCGAGACCACGCTGGGCCTCGCACAACCGCGCTCCCCGGGTGCACGCCCTCGGCCAGCACTGTGTTTGACACCCCCTGGGCAGTGCGTATCCTCTTTATCCATGCGGTATACGGCGGCGGTTAGGGGATTTTCCGTACCACTTCCACCCGTGCCTTTCATGGCCGGCGAGATCAATGCCCGACTATTCAGAACTGAATATTCAAAATCCGAATCTTGGAGGGGCACGGCGGACGTGAGCGAGCGTTTGGACCGTCGGGGCAGAAGTGCAGTTTCTGCTCGCGGGCGGTTGCCGGTGCCGGCGTCCTGGCCCCTGTAAGCGCGCGCAGGCTAAGGAGTCTTTTGTGGGAATGCCGCGAGCACGCGCCGCGCGAGCTCCTCATCGCCTGTGAGCCGTAGTGCGCCGAGGTTGCGCCCGGATCCGAGCGCGTCCACCCATGCGGTGGCCGGACCGGCGATGCTCGCCCATGGGACCGCGGCGCCGGGCTCCACGAGCGCGATGTGACCGTCGTGGATGTCGAACAGCTGACGGGTGGGATCTTCGAAGTCGTCGATCAGAAGTTCGACGACCCCATTGGGGAGGCTCGAGCCGTCGAGCAGCATGGGGAGTGCGCACAGGGATGCTTGTACGCTCGATTGCCCGATCGCCGGCGAGTCGTTTTGTGGCTTGGATTCGTTCTCGCCGGAGCGTCGGCCGATCCATCGCTTCCACGCGCGAGGACGTTTGTTGCTCGCACTGTATGGCTCGTTGCCGGCGTGTTGCGCTTTGTCGTCTAAATCCACGCGCGGCAGTCTAGTGGAATAGTCCCGAGAAACGAGCGTGTGCGCTTTTCGGATGCGTTCGATCTTCTTGACGCGACGCTGTGGAACGTTCGTCACGCTGAGGTGTGCGGCCATCGCCGGGCGTTGGTTGAGCCGACGTGCACGTCATGCCGTTTTGAACAGGCGGGCGTGCCACTCGATCGTGCCACTCGATGTGTGAGCGGGCGCGACTGCCCGCGCGTGCGCGCTAGCCTCGACGCGATGTCTGCTTCTACGCGCGATCCACTGGCGGTGTTTGGTCCGGCAACGCGTAGATGGTTTGAATCCTCGTTTGCCGAGCCCACCCCGGCGCAGGCGCAGGCTTGGCCCGCGATCGCCGGGGGCGAGCACGTGCTGCTGTCGGCGCCGACCGGCTCGGGCAAGACGCTCGCGGCATTCCTGTGGGCGCTCGACCGGTTGAGCGACGGCCCGAAGGGAAAGGGCGTGCGTGTGGTGTACGTGTCTCCGTTGAAGGCGCTCTCCTACGACATCGAGCGCAACCTGCGTGCGCCGTTGCGCGGGATCGGTGCGAACGTGAGCGTGGGCATTCGCACGGGAGACACATCCCAGGCCGAGCGCGCGGCGATGGCGCGCAAACCTCCGGAGATCCTGATCACGACCCCCGAGTCTCTGTATCTGATCCTCGGCTCGCGCGCGCGAGAGATGTTGAGCACGGTCGAGACGGTGATCGTGGATGAGATTCACGCGGTGGCGGCGGTCAAGCGCGGCGCCCACCTGGCGTTGACGCTCGAGCGTCTGGAGGAACAGGCGCGGATGGGTGCAGTCGACACGGCGACGGGGCGCGAGTCGGTGGTGCAGCGGGTCGGTCTCTCGGCGACGCAGAACCCACTGGAGGAGGTGGGTCGCTTTCTGGTCGGGTCCACTCGCAAAGTGAAGATCCTCGACGCGGGTGCGAGCAAGCCGCTGGACCTGCGCATTCACGTGCCGGTGGAGTCGATGAGCGAACCCGCGGGTCCGCTGAGTGGCGATCCGCTCGATCCCGTGCCTGGCGGCGAGTCGACACGCAATTCGATCTGGCCGGCGATCTATCCGGAGTTGTTGCGGCTCGTGCGCGAGCACCGCTCGACGATCGTGTTCGTGAACAACCGCCGCTCGGCCGAGCGCGTTGCCTTGCGCCTCAACGAGCTGGCCGCCAGGGAGGATGGCGCCGGTAGGGATTCGGATGGCGCGGGGAATGGTTTGGATGGGGCCGCCCCGGGGGGCGGCCTGCGCGGCGTGCCCGCGGAGCAGCCTGGGCCCGGGGCGCTGTGCGAGATCGCCAGGGCCCATCACGGGTCGCTCTCGCGCGAGGAGCGCACGACGATCGAGGAGCAGCTGAAGGCGGGCGAGCTACCGTGCCTGGTGGCCACCTCGTCGCTGGAGCTCGGGATCGACATGGGTGCGGTCGATCTCGTGCTGCAGATCGAGTCGCCCAAGTCTGTGGCGCGCGGGTTGCAGCGCATTGGGCGCGCCGGTCACGGCGTGGGCGATGTCAGCAAGGGGCGCATCTTCCCCAAGTTCCGCGGCGATCTGCTCGAGTGCGCGGTGGTGTGCCGGCGCATGCGCGAAGGCGCGATCGAGCCGACGGTGGTGCCGCGCAACGCGCTTGACGTGCTCGCCCAGCAGATCGTCGCGATTGCCGCGTCGGCAGAGGAGGATGTCTCCGTCGAGGAGTTGCATGCGCTCGTCACACGCAGTCATTCCTACTCGGAGTTGCCGCGCACGCTGCTGGAGAACGTGCTCGACATGCTCGACGGGCGCTATCCGTCCAGTGAGTTTGGCGAGCTGCGTGCGCGGATCGTGTGGGATCGGGTGGCCGGTCGCATTCGTGCACGCAAGGGCGCGCGCCAGCTGGCGATCGTCAACGCCGGCACGATTCCCGATCGCGGGCTGTATGCGGTGACGCTTCCCGACGGGCGCCGTGTGGGAGAGTTGGACGAGGAGATGGTCTATGAGGCGCGCGCCGGGCAGGTGTTCTTGCTCGGCGCGTCCTCGTGGCGGATCGAGGAGATCGGACGCGACCGCGTGATCGTGACACCGGCTCCCGGAGTGCCGGGAGCGGTGCCTTTCTGGAAGGGCGATGGGATCGGCCGACCGAAAGAGCTTGGCGCCGCGATCGGCGCGTTCGCACGCTGGGCGGTGGACCAGGACGTGGAGCTGCTGGCACGTGACTACGATCTCGATGAGCGCGCGGCGCGCAACCTGCTCGACTACCTGCGCGAGCAGCAAGACGCGACGCACGTGCTCCCCAGCGATCGCACGATCGTGCTGGAGCGCTTTCGCGACGAGATCGGCGACTGGCGGCTGTGCGTGCTCTCTCCCTATGGCAGTCGCGTGCACGCCGCCTGGGGGCTTGCGATCAACGCGCGCATCGGCGAGCGTTTCGGGGTCGATGGCGAGGCGCTGTGGTCTGACGACGGGATCGTTGTGCGTCTGCCCGATGTCGATCTGGACGATGGGGTGGAGTCCTCCGGGGACACGGGCGCGTTGTCGTATGCGGATCTGGTGACGTTCGATCCCGATGAGATCGAGGAGGCGGTTGTCGCCGAGCTCGGCGACTCGGCGCTGTTCGGCGCGCGCTTTCGTCGAGAATGCTGGGCGCGCGCTGTTGATTCCGCGGGCCTATCCGGGTCGGCGCACGCCGTTGTGGCAGCAGCGACTGAAGTCTCAGGGCCTGCTCGAGGTCGCGCGGCGCTATCCCGACTTCCCGATCGTGCTCGAGACCTACCGTGAGTGCCTGCGCGATGTGCTCGACCTACCGGGCCTGCAGGAGCTGCTGCGAGGGATCTCAACGCGCGAGCTGTCGCTGGTGGAGGTGCAGACGCAGAGTGCATCGCCATTTGCCGGCTCGCTGCTGTTCGACTACGTGGCGACGTACATGTACGAGGGCGACACGCCGAGCGCCGAGCGTCGAGCGGCGGCGTTGTCGCTCGATCGCGAGCTGCTGCGCGAGCTGCTGGGCCAGGAGGAGCTGCGCGAGCTGATCGATCCGGGCGCGCTCGTGCGGATCGAGGAGGATCTGCAGCACCGCTCCGAGCGTACCCAGGCGACTGGTCGGGATGCGCTGTGCGACGTGCTGCGGAGCCTGGGCGATCTGCGCCTGGAGGAGACACGCGAGCGGGTGCTCGCGGGACTGGACGCGGATGCGATGCTGGCGGCGCTCGAGCAAGAACGGCGCGTGGTGCGCATTCGGATTGCCGGGGAGGAGCGGCTGATCGCCGCCGACGATGCGGGTCTCTACCGCGACGCGCTGGGGTGCCCGCCGCCCGGTGGCCTGCCGAGCGCGTTCCTCGATGAGGTTTCGGGTGCGCTCGAGATGCTCGTTGCGCGCTTCGCGCGTACGCATGGCCCGTTCACCGGCGTCGAGCTGCACGAGCGCTACGGCGTCGATGCGTCCTCGGTGCTGCGCGAGCTCGAGCGCTCGGGTGTGCTGGCGAGGGGCGAGTTGCGTCCGGGTGGCGCCACGCCATCGCGAGGAGCGTCCGGAGGGCGTACGGTGGACGAGCGCGAGTGGTGCGATGTGCAGGTCCTGCGCGCTCTGCGACGCGCGTCGCTGGCGGCGCTGCGCAAGGAGATTGAGCCTGTGGACAGGCGTGCGTTGACCGCGTTCATGCCCTCGTGGCAGGGAGTTGATCGTCCGCGTTTGGGTTCGCCCTCGCCGGCCGCGGGCATGGAGCGGCTGCGTGAGGTGCTCGTCCCTCTGCAGGGACTCGCGCTGCCGGTGGCCGCGTGGGAGCGCGACGTGCTGCGTGCGCGCTGTGGCTCCTACTCGCAGAGCTGGCTTGACAGTCTGTGTGCAAGCGGCGAGGTCGTGTGGGTTGGGGCCGGTTCGCTTGGCCGCGACTCGGGGCGTGTGGCGCTGTACTTCCGCGAGGACGCGGCGCTGTTGGGCCCCCCCGCACTGTCTGCGCGCGTGCTTCGGGACGCGGCCTCCGGCGGGGGCCAGGCCGACAGGCGCGAGGAGCCGCGATCGGAACCTGAGCACGGGCTGCTGCGCGAACGCTTGGCGGCGGGTCCGTGCTTCTTTACCGACCTGCTCGCCGAGCTCGACGCGCCCGCGCTTGCACTCACTCGCGCGCTATGGGATCTGGTGTGGGCCGGCGAGGTCACCAACGACGCCTGGGCACCGCTGCGCGCTGCGCGCCAAACGCTTGCGGCGCACGTTCCGGCTGAGGCAGCCCGTGGGCATCGGGGAACCTTGCGCGGAGGCAGACGCTTTGCCGGTCGTTCGCTGCGCGGGGGAGCTTCTGGGACGAGCGCGCAGGTGCAGGGGCGCTGGTCGCTGACAGAGCCGATCTTCGCCGCGGGGTTGGAGGTCGAGAAGCTGCGCGCACGACGACGTGCGCTGGCCGAACTGCTGTTGGAGCGCTATGGCGTGCTCACCAGAGAGCAGGTCTTGGCTGAGGGCGTCGCGGGCGGCTTCTCCAGCGTGTATGGCGCGCTCTCGGAGCTCGAGACGCTTGGCGTGTGTCGCCGTGGCTATTTCGTGGAGGGTCTCGGCGGCGCCCAGTTCGCGCTGCCCGGGGCGGTCGAGCGGCTGCGCGCCGGCGGCTCCGCCCGCGAGGACAGGACGCTTGTGCTGGCGGCGGTCGATCCGGCGCAGCCGTATGGCGCGGTGCTGCCTTGGCCGCGACGCGAGGGCCAGACCCGCAGGCCGGCGCGTGTGGCGGGGGCGTATGTGGTGTTCGTCGAGCACGAGCCGGTGCTCTATCTGGAGCGAGGCGGGCGCGGAATTGTGACGCTCCTCCCGAGCGGGCTGCCCGCCGATGCCGCCGCATCTCGATCTGCTCCGGTCGGGCTTAGCGGGCCTGAGTGGGATCTTGCTCCGCTGGCGCTTGCGTTGCGCGCGCTCGCCGACGCGGTGCGGGCCGGCTGGGTCGACGCGATCGCGCTCGAGCGAGTGGACGGCGAGCCGGCGATCGGCTCGGAGATGGAGCCGATGCTCGTGGAGTTCGGTTTCCGTCAAGGTCACCGAAAGCTCACACTTCGCGCTTGAACCGCTCTATCTTCTCGAATAGGATCGGATCTGGGAATCCTGACGGGAGGAAGCTGTGAGAGGAGATGGAGCACTTGCCCCTCGCGCACGCCGGCGGCGGGCGAGCAGGCTATCCCTTGGGTTGCACTCGCAAACCCAGTGTCGATCGGAGTTGGAAACATTGCCCATGATCGTCAGCGGGCGGCTTGCCAACTGTTCAGCACTGAAATATCTTGTCGAATAATGGGGATCAATGGAACAGGTGGCGAGCTGGGCTCGGGTAGGTCCTCTGCGGTGCTTTCGGTAGAAGAGCTTCTGCAAGCGTCACCCGGCGACGCGTCAAATGACGAGTTGCTCGACGCCGACTTCGCCTATCAGGGGTCGACTCCTCTGTACAAACGGCTTCCCCATGGTCCTCATGGCCTCGGCCGCGACGAGGTGGCACGTCACCAGCGGGCGCGTATCCACGGTGGCATGGTCGAGTCGGTCTATCAGCGCGGCTACGCCGCCACGAGCGTCGCGCACGTGATCGCGCTGGCGGGTGTTTCGCGACGCGCTTTCTACGAGCAGTTCACAAACAAGGAAGACTGCTTCCTGTCCACCTACGACGCGCTTGTGACAGCCTCGCGCAAGCGCGTTCTGCGGGCGTGGTTCGGCGAGCGCGGATGGGCCAATCGCCTGTATGCCGCCTGTCGAGCGTTTCTCACCGGAATCGCCGACGATCCGCGCGGCGCCCACATGGTGCTCGTCGAGTCGATCGGCATCGGACCGCGCGCACATGAACGCCTGCACCTCACCGGAACCGCGTTTGAGCGCGTCGTGGCGACGGGATTCAGCCTCACTCCGGACGGCATCGTATTGCCCCCGCTGGCGCCGCGAGCGATCGTCGGAGGCGTGCGCTTCGTCGTGCTCAGACGCGTGCGCGAAGGTCGCCAGCAGGAGCTCGCTGGACTTACCGACGAACTGCTCGACTGGGTGAACTCCTATCGCTCGAGCTCGGTTGCGCGCTTGCGCACGCTCGGCTCGGCCAGGCCTCCGCGGCTGGCGGCAAAACGAGCGCGCTTCCTGACCCGTGAAGATCGCCGTTCGCGTGTGATGGACGCAATGGTGGAGTTGGCGCTGGAGGATGGCTACACAAACCTCACCGACGCCGAGATCGCGCGTGGCGCGTCCGTGTCCACCGAAGCTTTCCACCGCGAGTTCCCCAATAAGGAAGAGTGCCTGCTGGCGATCGTTGACGAGTTCGCCGCCGAAGCCCACGATGCGGTGCGGCGCGCCACGCGCAACGACACGGAGTGGCCTGAGGCGGTCCACAAAGGCGTCGAGGCGCTGATTGGCTACTGCGCCGCCCACCCGGGATTGGTAAAGCTGTCGTTCATCGACCTGTTCGACGCAGGCAACGGAGTGGTCCAGCGTGTGAGCGGTGTGCTCGACGGGTTCATCACGGTGATGACCCAGCGCATACCGGAACCACGACGGGCGCCGGGCGTCGCCGCCGAGGCGATCATGGGCGCGATCTTGGCGATCCTCGCCAGCTACGCTCCGCATGACCGCCTGCGCTATCTACCGTGTTTGGTCGACCATCTGACGTTCTTGATCTTGGCTCCCTACATCGGCCCGCGCCCGGCGGTCGAGGCGATCGAGATGTGCACCGCCAGGCGCGGGCGCCTGGCGGTTTCCTGAGTTCTGCCGGAGCCCGTCCGAGCGCTTCGTCCGAGCTGCGCTTGGCCTCGCCGAAGCGCTGTGGACGTAGTCGGCCCAAGCGTGTCCAGCGCCGCTATATCCTGGGGCTCAGTGGCCACGCACGAAGCTATCGCCGTCCGGGCGCGCCCTCGGCGGGTGGGGCACAAGGGTGCGGCACACCTTGCACAGGGCAACACGCGTGAGAGCTTCGATGCCGCGCTTGCCCAGCGCGTGGACATGATCGAGTTCGACGTGCTCAGCGAGCGGACCGACGGCAGCGGCGAGTTGCTCGTGGCGCACGACTATGAGGACATGCGCTCGTGCACTCCACTCACACTCGAGCAGGCGCTCGCGCATCTGGCGGGCGAGGAGTTCGCGGGTATCGAGTTCGACCTCGATGTGAAGATCCCCGGCTATGAGTTGCGAGTGGTGGATGCGCTGCGCGAGGCCGGCTTCACGAGCAGGACGCTGCTCAGCGGCATGTTTCCCTCTTCGCTGGCGCGCGTGCGGGCCGCCGAGCCGGCGCTGCGCCTCGGCTGGTCGGTGCCGCGCGTGCGCCGCGACTACACGAACGACCTGCTCATGGCGGTGCCCGCGCTGGCGATGCTCACCGGCTATCGTGCGCTGCTGCCGCGCCGGGCGGCCCAGGCGCTGCACACGGGGACGGTCGACGCGATCATGGCTCACTGGCGTGTCGTCACTCCCGCGCTTGTGCGCGCGGTCGCCCGCGAGGGTGGCGAGCTGTATGTGTGGACGGTCAACGACGCCGCCCGCATCGAAAAGCTCACCGCGCTCGGAGTGAGCGGGATCATCACAAACGACCCGCGCCTGTTCTCCGACGGGGCGTCCCCCGCGCGGGGGTCCTAGCCGAGCACGCAGGTTGCGGCGCTGAACCCACGCGGATCTGCGCCCGCGAGACTCGTGTGGCCGGCGGCTGTGGGCCTGGTGGCGGTTTCGATCGCGGTTGCACCCTTGCGCAACTGGAAGATCACATAGCCGCGCAACGTGTATGTCGACTTGCTGCTTGTCAGCGCCAACTG
This sequence comes from uncultured Solirubrobacterales bacterium, assembly GCA_963715535.1. Lineage (GTDB taxonomy): Bacteria > Actinomycetota > Thermoleophilia > Solirubrobacterales > Solirubrobacteraceae > Palsa-744. The sequence goes on from OY970251.1 coordinate 2,087,295, forward strand.
GAAACTGCGCCCCGCCTGGCGGGTGAGCGCGCCCGAGCCGACCTTCAAAAAGCCTGAGTCGGCGCCCTGGCCGAGCTCGAGCCACTTGCCGGTGGTGGGATTCAGGTATTGCACGCGAAAGCGCATGTACATGGTGTCTGTGGCGTGGCCGTCGCCCGGCATCGAGCCGCGGATGCCGATCGTCTCAGGTTGGTCCTTGGGGCCGCACACATCTACCGTGGCCCACAGTTCGCGTGAGTGTTCCAGTGGATGCGCCGCCGCCGGTGTAACGGCCGCCGCCAGCGCCAGTGAGGCGATCGCCTTTGACAAGACCATCTTGTGAAGATAGCGCCCCCGGGCCCACTCGATGCCATCGTCCGCTCCGCTCTGAAGCTGGGTGGGCTTGTGTGATATCCCCTTGGCATGGCGGCGACCAAGGCGGCGGAGATAGTTGAGCTGCTGGGGCGGGTGCCGGTGTTCTCGACGCTCGAGCACGACGATTTGCTGCGGATCGCCGAGCTGGCTGTGCCGCGCACGTTCGAGCCGGGTCAGATCGTGTTCCGCGAGGGCGATGCGAGCGACACGTGCTACATCGTGCGCTCCGGTCGAGCGCGCGCCGTGCGTGAGCATCGCGACGGGCGCACGATCACGCTCGCCACGTTTGGCTCGGGCGACATCTTCGGCGAGCTGGCGATGTTCGAGGACGAGCGGCGTTCGGCGACGGTCGAGGCGGTGCAGCGCACCACTGTGGTTGCGGTGCTGGGGCCGGACATGCGCCGGTTGATGATCGAGCACCCCGGCATCTCCGCGCGGCTTGTGGTCGCGCTCGGGCGACGTTTGCGCGAGACCAACGAGCGTCTTGCCAAACAGTCCTTTCAGACCGTCCAGAGCCGTGTTGCCGTTGTGCTCGGAGAGCTCGTCGCTCAAGCGATCGCGGCCGGCGGCTCCGAGCAAGAGGTGCTTGTCACCGCGACGCAGGCCGATCTCGCCAAGCTCGCGGGCTCCTCGCGCGAGTCGGCCTCGCGCTTTCTCGCGGTGCTCGAGCGAGCCGGCGTGATCTCCCAAGGTCGCGGTCGCCTCGTCGTGCACGACCCGGCCGCGCTGGAGCGCTATGTCTTCTGAGAAGCGCACCAAGCGGCACCGTGGCTTTGGCACACGCGGCCAGCACGAGATCTCGGCCGGCGGCGTGGTGATGCATGGGGGCAACGTGCTCGTGATCGTGCCGACTCGCAGGGCCGCCGACGGGTCGCTCGTGCTCTGCCTGCCGAAGGGTCATCTGGACGAGGGCGAGACCAGCGAGCAGGCGGCGATCCGCGAGGTGCGCGAGGAGACCGGCGCGACAGCCGAGCTGGTGAGTGAGCTGGGCGAGGTGCGCTACTGGTATGTGCGCAGTCGCCGCAGGGTGGCCAAGAGCGTGTTCTTCTTTCTGTTTCGCTATGTGAGCGGCGATCTCTCAGACCACGACGACGAGGTGCTGGAAGCCCGCTGGATGCCCGCCGCAGAGGCGCAGAAGGCGCTCAGCTACCCGGGAGAGCGTGACATGGTGACCCGCGCGCTGGTCATTGGCGAGCAAGACCGATAGCCTGCCCGTCATGCAGGTGCTCAACTTCTATTCGACGATCTTCGCCGACGAGCTGAAGAAGGGTCGCAAGACCGCGACGATCAGACTCGGCGACAAGTCCAGCAAGTACCGCAAGAACCAGGCGGTGCTCGTGACGATCGGCTACCAGTACTCTCCGCGCGAGCGGATCTTCGAAGCGGTGATCGACCAGGTCGAGGTGATGAAGGTCGCGGAGCTGTCCCCGCGCGACATCAAGCACGACAATCCCGAGTTCCGTCGTCACGAGGAGCTGATCAAGTTCCTTGAGCAGATCTACGGTCGTGGGGTGTCGATGGAGGACACGGTCACCGTCGTGCGCTTCTCCCAGATCCTCGACAAGCCGACCGCGATGACCGAAGCGATGAAGGGGTTCGGCGGCGCGCAGAACTAGAGAAAATCCTGAGCGCAAGGCGGCCGCTCAAGCCTTCCAGCGCGAGGAGCTCGGCCGCGAAAATGTCGCCGAGATCCAGCGTGCCCGCATGATCACGGCGATGATCGACGTCGTGTCCGAGCGGGGTTGCGCAGGCGCCACCGTGGCCCATGTGGTGGCACGCTCGGGTGTCTCGCGCCGCACCTTCTACGAAGTGTTCGACGATTTCGAAGACTGTTTTCTCGCGGCGCTCGACCGGTCGAGCGCGTGTGCCTCGGAGTATGTGCTCGATGGCTACGAATCCTCGGAGAAGTGGCGTCCTCGGATCAGGGCCGCACTCGTCGGGCTGCTCGAATTTCTCGAAGACGAGCCGGCGATGGGTCGGCTGTGCATCGTCGAGACGTTGGGCGCTGGGCCCAAGGTGCACGAGCGCCGTGCGCGTACGGTCGAGGCGATGATCGCAGCGGTTGACGAAGCGCGGCGTGAGTCAAAGTCGGCTGTCGCGCTTCCGAAGCTGACGACCGAGGGGGTCGTAGGAGGCATCCTCTCAGTGCTGCACACGCGGCTGCTGGAGGGTGGTGGCTCGATGCTGCAGATGACGAACTCGTTGATGGGCATGATCGTGCTGCCCTACCTTGGTCCCGCCGCCGCTCGCAAGGAGAGCGAGCGTCCGGCGCCCGCACGTCGGCGGCGCGCTCGCTCCAGTGGCGGAGACCCTCTGCGCGGGTTGGAGATGCGTCTCACCTACCGCACGGTGCGTGTGCTCCTTGCGATCGCCGAGTTGGGAGCGCACGGCTCCCCTCCGTCCAATCGCGAAATCGGAGTGGCCGCCGGGATCGGCGATCAGGGCCAGATCTCGAAACTGCTGAGCCGCCTGAGGAAGCTTGGACTGGTCGAGAACGCCGGCCCGGGGCGGGTGCGAGGGTCCTCAAACGCCTGGGCGCTAACCGAGAAGGGCACTGAGGTCGAACGGCTGGTGGGTGGCTAGAGGTAGCCCGCTCACGTCTTCTGGGTTGTGCGACGGTTTGTTCTATATATTGGGGACGTCGTTGGCACTCCTCACATGAGAGTGCCAACGGGTGGCCCGCCGATCACCGCGCGCGCCGCCGATCCGAAGCACACTCTAAACGGAGGTTTCCAGCATGAAACTCAAGCCCCTGGGCGATCGTCTGATCGTGCGGGCCATCGAGGAGGAGGAGAAGACCGCGAGCGGTCTCGTCCTGCCCGATACGGCCAAGGAGAAGCCGCAGAAGGGCGAGGTCCTCGCCGTCGGCGACGGCAAGCTCGACGATGCCGGCAAGCGTGTCCCGCTGGATGTCAAGGAGGGTGACGAGATCCTCTACAGCAAGTACGGCGGCACCGAGATCAAAGACCCGAAGACCGGTGAGGATCTGCTCGTGCTGCGCGAGTCCGACGTCCTCGCCAAGATCGCATAGAGGGTGGCGCAGCCGGCCCCTCCGGCCGGCAAGTCGGGCCCCTCTTCCGCATAGACAAGGAGATCTGAACAACATGGCTCACAAGGAACTTAAGTACGGCTCCGAGGCGCGTAAGTCTCTGGAGGCAGGCGTTGACGCTGTCGCCAACGCCGTCAAGGTCACACTCGGCCCCAAGGGTCGCTATGTAGTGCTCGACAAGAAGTTTGGCGCTCCCACGATCACCAACGACGGTGTCACGATCGCTCGTGAGATCGAGGTCGAGGACGTCTTCGAGAACCAGGGCGCCCAGCTGGTGCGCGAGGTGGCGACCGCCACCAACGACGTCGCCGGCGATGGCACCACCACAGCAACCGTGCTCGCTCAGGCGATCGTTCGCCAGGGCCTGAAGAACGTCGCGGCCGGCGCCAACCCGCTGGCGCTCAAGCGCGGCATCGAGAAGGCCGTCGATCAGGTTGTCGCCAACATCGCCTCGCAGTCCAAGGAGGTCTCCGGCAAGGACCAGATCGCGCGCGTCGCGACGATCTCCGCCGGCGACGAGGAGATCGGCGACGTGATCGCCGATGCGATCGAGAAGGTCGGCAAGGACGGCGTGGTCAACGTCGAGGAGGGCCAGACGTTCGGCATGGACCTCGAGTTCACCGAGGGCATGCAGTTCGACAAGGGCTACATCTCGCCCTACATGGTCACCGACCAGGATCGCATGGAGGCCACCCTTGAGGACCCCTACATCCTGATCGCCAACCAGAAGATCGGCTCGGTGCGCGATGTGCTGCCGGTGCTCGAGGCCGTGATCCAGAGCGGCAAGCCGCTGCTGATCATCGCCGAGGACGTCGAGGGCGAGTCGCTCGCGACGCTGGTCGTCAACAAGCTGCGCGGCACGTTCACCGGGGTGGCCGTCAAGGCGCCCGGCTTCGGCGACCGTCGCAAGCGCATGCTTGAGGACATCGCGATCCTCACCAAGGCAGAGGTGATCACCGAGGAGATGGGCCTGAAGCTCGAGAACACTCAGGTGTCTCAGCTCGGACACGCTCGTCGTGTGGTTGTCGCCAAGGACAACACCACGATCGTCGACGGCGCGGGCGATGCCGAGGCGATCAAGGGCCGCATCAACCAGATCAAGGCCGAAGTCGAGAACACCGACTCGGACTTCGACCGCGAGAAGCTCCAGGAGCGTCTTGCAAAGCTCTCCGGCGGTGTCGCCGTCGTGAAGGTCGGCGCGGCGACCGAGACGGAGATGAAGGAGAAGAAGCACCGCGTCGAGGACGCGCTGCAGGCCACTCGTGCGGCGCTCGAGGAGGGCATCGTGCCCGGTGGTGGTGTCGCGCTGCTGCAGGCCTCCGCGGCGATCGCGGTGGACGGCATCGAGGAGGACGACGAGAAGACCGGCGCTCGCATCGTGTTGCGCGCGCTGGAGGAGCCGCTACGTCAGATCGCCGAGAACGCGGGCCTGGAGGGCTCGGTTGTCGTCAACGACGTGCGCAAGGCAAAGAAGGGCCAAGGCCTGAACGCCGCGACGAACGAGATCGTGGATCTCGTTGCCGCCGGTGTGATCGATCCGGCGATGGTCACCCGCTCGGCGCTGCAGAACGCCGCGTCGATCGCAAAGAACATCCTCACCACCGAGGCGATCGTCGCCGAGGTGCCGGAGAAGGAAGGCGGCGGAATGCCGGGCGGCGGCATGCCCGACATGAGCGGGATGATGTAGTCGAGCTGCTTCGTCTACACGCGCGGCGCTTTAGCCGCGCGTGTATGCAGTCGATAGTTGAGGCAGAGGGCCCGGCAGGATGCTGGGCCCTCGTCTCATGTGGGGGCTTGTCTGGCGGGCGAGCGAGCCAACTGGCTCTGGGTATCTATATTACTTTCTACGCGATTGCCGATAGTAACTACATTGTGTAGTCACTATTGTGAATTGCACAAAAAGGGCATAACAACATCTGTGCCTTACCCCACGGCGGACACAGGCCGTGGGCCCTCGCCCACGTACTTGGCTGTCGGGCGGATCAGCTTGGCCTCGCGCTTCTGCTCGAGGATGTGCGCCGACCATCCGGCCACGCGTGCGCAGGTGAACATCGGCGTGAACAGATCCGGTGTCACTTCCGCGAGGTCGAGGACCACCGCCGACCAGAACTCGACGTTGGTGGCGAGCACGCGGTCGGGCTTGCGGGCCGTGAGCTCCGCCAGCGCCGCTTTCTCTAGCGCCTCGGCGGCCTCGAAGCGCGGCGAGCCCAGTTCCCGACAGGTGCGCCGCAGCACGCGCGCGCGGGGATCTTCGGCACGGTAGACGCGATGGCCGAAGCCCATCAGTCGCTCGCCCCGGTCGAGCGCGGATTTGACCCACACCTCGGCGTCGCCGGTCTCCTCCACTTCATCGAGCATCTTCAGCACGCGCGAGGGCGCGCCACCGTGCAAGGGACCCGAGAGGGCGCCCACGGCCGCCGACAGCGCCGCCGCGCAGTCGGCCCCGGTGGAGGCGACCACGCGCGCGGTGAACGTGGAGGCGTTCATGCCATGCTCGGCGGCGGAGATCCAGTAGGCATCGATCGCCTTGGCGTGGTCTGGGTTGACCTCCCCGCGCCAGCGGATCAGAAAGCGCTCGGGGATCGAGCGGCCCTTGTCTACCTCAGACTGGGGCACGGGCGGCTGGCCTGCGTCGCGCGCGGACTGCGCGACGAACGACAGCGCCATCACCGACGCGCGCGCGAGGTTGTCGCGGGCCTGCTCGTCGGAGATGTCGATCAGCGCGTTGAAGCCCCACTCCGGCGCAAGCATCGCAAGCGCCGACTGCACGTCGACACGATGGTCGCCCGAGCGCACGGTCAGCGTGTGCGGTTCGGCGGGTGGCAGGCCGGGCTTGAAACGGCCGTCGACCAGCAGGCCCCAGACCTGCTCGTAGGGGACCGTGCCGACCAGGTCCTCGATGTCCACGCCGCGATAGCGCAGCGACCCGCCGGCCCGGTCGGGCTCGGCAATCTCGGTGGCGAAGGCGACGACGCCCTCGAGGCCTGACTGGACTTCATTGGGGGGGGACGGGGTGGAAGGGGATGAGACGGGAGGCGGCTGTGTCGTGACCTCGCTCATGGGCGCTCGCTTTCAGGCTTGAGATGACCGGTTGAGAGTCGATCCCGCTGGATTGCACCGACATCGACCCGGCTGCCTTGTGGGCAGGCTCATATCGTCGCAGGAATCCGCCAGGTAGGCTCCGCTGCGGTCCAACGAGGAGGAGTGCCGTGAGCGACAGCGATCTGATGTTCGCACCCGCGACCGAGCTTGCCGCGATGGTGCGCTCCGGGGAGGTGTCCGCACGCGAGCTGGTGGAGACTTCGCTGGCGCGCATCGAGCAGCTCAACCCGCAGCTGAACGCGTTCGTGGAGATCGACGGCGAGCGTGCGCTGGCAACCGCCGCGAAGATCGGCCCGAACGACGAGCGCCCGTTTGCGGGGGTGCCGATCGCGATCAAGAACAACCGTCCGGTGGCCGGTCTGAGAGCCACGATCGGATGCTCGCTGCTGGCCGAGCACGTGGCCGAGCACGACTGCAACATCACACGCCGCTTCAAGGAGGCGGGCTTTGTGATCGTGGGAACGACCACGCTGCCCGAGTACGGGATCCTGCCCGTCAGCGAGGCACGTATATTCGGCCCGACTCGCAACCCGTGGGACCTGGAGCGCACTCCTGGCGGCTCCTCGGGTGGCTCGGCCGCCGCGGTTGCCTCGGGCATGGTGCCGGTCGCCCACGGCAACGACGGCGGTGGCTCGATTCGGATCCCAGCCGCCTGTTGCGGGCTCGTCGGTCTGAAGCCCGCACGCGGGCGTATCTCTGCGGCGCCCGAACGCGGCGAAGCGCCGCTCGACGTCGACGGCGTGCTGACGCGCACGGTCGCCGACACGGCGGCGATCCTCGACGTGCTCGCCGGCTACGAGCTGGGGGACGCCACCTGGGCGCCGCCGCCGTCCGAGCCGTTCGCCCTGTCGGCCACGAGGATTGGAGGCCCGCCCACCCAATTGCGGATTGCGGCGACCATGTTCCCACCGATCGCAGACGCGGTAGTCGATCCGATCTGCGCGCAGGCCGTCACCGATGCCGCCGAGCTGCTGCGCTCGCTTGGGCACGAGGTCGAGGAGGTCGATCCTCCCTGGCGGATTGAGGGCCTATCCGAGCTGTTTGGCGCCGTCTTCTCGATCCACATAGCGCTTCAGATCGTCTACTCGGGGATGGTCGCCGGGCGCGAGCCGACCGCCGAGGACATGGAGCCGATGAGCTGGGCGATCCACCAGATGACCCAGAGCTTCAACTCCGTGCAGGGGCTTGCCCTGGAAATCCAGTTGCAGGCGCTCACGCGCCAACTCGTGACGTTCTTGGCCCCCTACGACGCGTTGCTGACACCAGCGCTTGCCGAGCGCCCGCTGCCGCTCGGCACGCTCGACACGGCCGCGCCCGACCCGATGTCAACGTTCACCCGCTCGGGCCTGTTCACGCCGTTCACGCCGGTGTTCAACGCGAGCGGCCAGCCGGGGATCTCGCTGCCGCTCTACCAGGGCGAGGATGGCCTGCCGCTCGGCGTGCAGCTTGTCGGCCGGCCGGCGGGGGAGGCCGCGCTGCTGGCATTGGCATCGCAGGTCGAGGCGGCCGCTCCGTGGACGGGCCGCCGCCCGCCTGTGTCTTAAACAACTCGACCCGCCAACTGGCGGGTCGAAGGTGAAGGGGAGCTACCCCAAACGGCTGATACCGGCTGTGATCGTAGCAAACTTGCTCGACGGTAGCCGCGAGACAAGGCGGTCGCAATCCGCCGACGCACTGAACCTTGCGCCTGCCTCGCTAGTTGGCCACCAGTCGAGTCAATCATTGGCGGAGGGCGGGAGAATCGAACTCCATCCGGAGCGAACCGGACTCGCGGGTATCAGCCGTCTGTGGTCCCAGACCACTTCACCCTCCGTTGCAGACAATCGTACCCCATGAATGCGACGGAATTACGGTTCTATCCCCCGAGCACAGCCGACATTGGCTGCGGTGTGACCTTGAGCGCTTCGGCATCGGCACGGCCGTTTTTGGCCACCATGTTCGCCTCCAGCAACTCGGCCTCGTCCCACGTAACGGGCGTGCTTGTGCGCATTGCTCGCTCGACTAGGCGTAGTGCGCGCGAGACCATCGGCGTCGGTATGGGCAGCAGCGGGCGTTCGCGGTCGAGCGAGCGCAGCACGGTGTTGACGGTCTGGTTGTAGGTCATGGTCTGCGGGCCGGCCAGCTCGTAGCGCTTGTGGGTCGCTCCAACCTCGTCTCGGCTCTTGCCCAGGGCCGCAACCACGCAACTCGCGACGTCCTCCGCCCAGATCGGTTGGCAGACAGCGCGACCTCGCCCTGAGATCGGCACCACCGGCAGCAGCGACAGGCGCTCGATCAGCGTCAGCCGGCGGTCGCCTGGTGCGTAAACGAGCGAAGGGGCGATCACGGTCGTGTGCATGTCGGACTCGCGCACGGCCTGCTCGGCGAGCGCCTTGGCGCGAAACAGTCGCGCGCGGTGGTGGGTGGAGGCGCCGAGTGTGGAGAAGAACACGAAGCGCTGCACCCCCGCGCGCTGGGCCGCCTCGACCATCCGCCATGTGGCGATGGCCGCCAGCTCCTCGATCGACCCGCGCGGCTGGTCGCGGGTAGAGGCGGCGAGGTGCACGACTGTGTTCACACCGCGCATCGCGTTGCGAAACGACGGCGGGTCGGCGAGATCGCCGAGGGCGATCTGCACGCGCACGCGTTGGGGCCCGAGGCGCCTGGGGTCGCGCACCAGGCAGCGCACAGGCTCGCCGTTCGTGACGAGTCGAGGCAGCAGGGCGGAGCCGACGAGACCGGTGGCGCCGGTGAGCAGGAGCATCGCCCAAAGCTAGCGGAGTGCACCGTGGGGCAGGTGCTCGCCCGTGCGCCTGCCCATGTCGATCTGCACGCCTGTGTGACTCACTGCTCGTAAGCGAGGAGGCGGCCTCGCTACTATTCGTCGTCCCGCAACTTGTGGTTCCCCGCAAACGAATCGAGAAGGAAGCGAATGGCCTACGTAATCGCCGAGCCGTGCATCGGCACCAAGGACAACTCCTGTGTCGAGGTGTGCCCCGTGGACTGCATCCACCCGACGCCCGACGAGCCCGGCTATGACGCGGCCGAGATGCTCTACATCGATCCGGAGGAGTGCATCGACTGCGACGCGTGCGTCGAGGCGTGCCCCGTGGACGCGTGCTTCGCCGAGGACCAGTTGCCCGACGAGTGGCAGAAGTTCGCCTCGATCAACGCGGAGTACTTCGCCAACGCGAAGTAGGGCTCAGGCCATCGGGAGGGACATGCCCGCTGGCTTTGGGCTCGCCGGTGGGGGTGCCGGCACGCTTGGCGGCGTGACCTGGAGAAGCGGCAAGGTGGGCAGCTCCATCGGCGCCATCGCGATCAGCCCGCGGGCGGCCTGGCGGATCGCCTGGGAGGCGGGGTCGTCGGGGTCCTCGACCACCAATGGCACACCGTCGTCTGCCTGCGCGCGCAGGGGCATCGTGAGCGGCACCTTGCCCAGCAGCGGCACGTCGAGCTCATCGGCGAGCTCCGTGCCGCCGCCCTCGCCAAAGATCGCATAGCGCTCGCCGTTCGGGGTCGTGAAGCCGGACATGTTCTCGATCACCCCGCAGATCTCGAGCGACACCTTGTGTGCCATCTCTGCCGAGCGGCGTGCGACCTTCTGCGCAGTGGCCTGCGGGGTGGTGACGATCACGAACTGTGCCTGCGGGAGCATCTGGGCGAGCGTCATCGACACGTCGCCGGTGCCGGGCGGCAGGTCGATCAAGAGGTAGTCCAAGGCGCCCCATTCGACATCCTGCAGGAACTGTCCGAGCGCCTTGTGCAGCATCGGCCCGCGCCACACCACGGCCGCGTCCTCCTCGACGAAGAAGCCGATCGACATGATCTTCACGCCGTGGGACTGCAGCGGCACGATCTTGCGCTGCGGCGAGACGGGCGGACGTGTCGCGCCGAGGCCGTACATGCGCGGGATCGAATAGCCCCACACATCGGCGTCGAGGATGCCCACGCGCTTGCCCTCCGCGGTCAGCGCCGCGGCGAGGTTGGCGGTGAGGGTGGACTTGCCCACGCCGCCCTTGCCCGAGCCGATGCACAGTACGTTTGAGACCTCCGCGAGCGCGCCCTCGGGGAGCGAGCCGCGCCCGAGCTTCTGCTGCAGGGCGCTCTTCTCGCTGTCGCTGAGCACGTCGAAGTAGACGTTCACGTGCGTGACGCCCTCGAGCGCCGACACGGCCTGCGCCACGGAGGTCTGGAAGTGTCCCTTGATCGGACAGCCGGCGGTGGTAAGCGACACGGTCACGTCGACCACGCCGTTCTCGGAGATGTCGATCGAGCGCACCATCTCGAGCTCGACGATCGAGCGGCGCAGCTCCGGGTCGATCACGGCCTCCAGGGCTTTTAGGACTTCCTCGCGGTTGGTCACGGCTTCATTCTCGCAAAACCTCGTCGCTGGTCTGGAAGTGGCCGCCCGACTTGTGGATTGAGCGGACTCGGGAGTTGCCCCGATCGTAGGCGCTCACGAAAGCGCCGGCAAAGAAAATGCCGCCGGACGGTAGGGGAACCGCCCGGCGGCCAGGGGGAGAGGGTGCTTCTACTGCCGGCGGGGTATGAGGCCGACAGACTTTCCGCCGGCGGCCTCTCCGGGCCGGGCGGGGAAGGGGCTCAGACGATGCTGAGAATGCGCTCCTGTACTCGCGATGCAAGCTCCTCGCCGTCGCGACGGCGCTGGCGCAGCTCGCGCTCGACGCGGACGCGTGTCTTGCGGACCTCGCGCTCGAATCGGTTGCGGGCGGTGGCGCCGCGATGCTCGAACTTGCGCAGCTGCGCGGAGGCTTTGGAGGTGCTGTTGTAGCTTGTGATCGCGTCGTTCACGCCGGAGAGCACACGCTCACGAGCGATCAGCGCGGCGCCGACGGGGATCAACACGGCGCGCTCGGCTGTGCTCGACTGCTTGGAGGCGCTGGCCTGCTTGGAGGCGCCGGCGGTGCGCTTGGGAGCGGTCGTGGAGCGCTTCGAAGCCGCGGTCGCGCGGGGTTTGGGGGAAGTGGTCTTCGCTGTAGGCATCTGGAGTGGGGTCTCCTGTCATTGGGGTACGTTTGTTCGTCTCAGTGCGACTGTAGCACCGAACACATGTTTGTAACCCGCTCTAAAAGGATGGTTACACGCGGATCTCAAGCTCCGGTGAACAGGCTGTAAACGGAGTCTATGAATCCGGCTCGTCGTCACGCGGGCTCGCTCTGCAGGGGTTCGGCTGCGCGTAGCGGAACGTGCGTTCGTATGGGCGGCGTGGCGGGTCTCCTCGCGGGGCGCGGCCTCGCGCGCGGGGCTGGATGCGCTCAGCTGGGGAGCAGCGGGACCTGCATCCGCGCCAGCCACAGCCCAGGATCCTCGAGCTCCTCGCTGCTCGGGAGCGTCTCCGCCGAGCTCCATGCGACGGTGAGCGCGCTCGGGCCCGCCTTTGCGACGACCTCGTCGCAAAACGTGCGCCCGACCTCGTACTGGCGCATCTTCATCTCCAGCCCCAGCAGCTTCTCCAGGATGCGCCACGTCCAGCCGCGCTCGCGGCGGCGACGGTTCATCGCGGTGCGCATCCGCTCGAGCGATGGCAGCTCCTCGGCGCCGACGGCGTCCATTACGTGCTCGGCGTGACCCTCGATCAGCGACATCGTGGCCTGCATGCGATCCACCAGCGCCCAGCGATCCTCGCCGAGCCCGAGACGAAGCACTTCGCCTTCCCGCACGCGCTCCACGAGCTTGTGCAGGTCCGAGGCGCTCGGCAACTGCAACGCACGCCCAAAACCCATCCCCACCTGCATGCCGTCGATCAACTCTTTGAGCATGCCACCCAGGTGCTCGCGCAGCCACGGTGCGCCGCCGAACTGCACGGCGTGGGTGACCTCGTGGATCGCGACCCACGATGTGAACTCGTCGCGGTCGAGTCCGAGGTTGCGCGCCGCCTGCGCGAGGTTCGGCGCGAGCAGCAGCAGTCGCGGGGGGCGCTTGGGGTCCAGCAGCGCGATGTCGTACTGGCCAAGCACGCGCTGGGAGAGCATCCCGGTGACCGCGCCCACCTGCGCGCCGAGCAGCAGCTGGGTGGTGGAGCGCACCGCGGGACCGAGCGGACCGGAGCTGTTGCCCGCCTTCTCGGTGAGCGGATCCAACAGCGGGCGCATCGTCGCGATGTTGGCTTCGATCCAGCGCGGACGGTCGATCGACTCGATGATCGGTAGCGGCTCTGAGGGATTCAGGCCGGTGTAGGCGCTCACGCGCTCGGCGAACCGCTCGGCAAGCGCCTGCACCCCGTTTGCCCCGGAGCCAAGGTACGGAGATTGCCGCCGGAGAGCATCTCGCCCACGCGTTGCGCCACGTTCCAGTCGATGCCATCCATACAGAGAGCCTACGCCCCGGCGCGCGATCTCCGGCCGATCGATTTTTTTGGATTTGCGTGGGCGTGCCCGGGGTGCTCTCGCGGCTCGCGCCGTCACGCACTCGTATCCTTGCCGTGTGGCCGTTTCTCGAACCGCGTTTGCTTCCTCGGCTGAGCGCCGGGGTGGCGCGGAGGCGGCGGGCACGTTCTTCGAGCGCGCGGCCGCGCGCGACGTGCTCGCGTGGATGCGTCTGCTGAGCGATCCCGCAGACTCCGCGGCGGTTGTGCGTGCGCTGGGGCGCCCTCCGATCGAGCTGCGCCAGGTGGACATCGCGCGCGTGGTGCAGGTGGCGCGCAAGGGCAAGCTCGACATGATCGCCGCGCTCGCCCCGGCCCTGGAGTCGGCGGGGATGCCGCCCGAGGCGCGCGAGCGAATCGAGCGCTTCCAGGCGCTCCACGAGGAAGCGCAGGTCGCATTCGAGGCGTTGCGCCCACGTCTGGAGTGCAGCGCGCGGGAGCTCGCGGCGCAGCTCACGGCCGCCTCGGAGGCACGGCTGCTCGGCGGTGAGACCATCTCCGAGCCGCGCGCCCAAACATTGGAGGAAACGGTCGAGCTGATGCGCGAGGAGGTGCTCGGCGGCGCCACGCGGATCGCGGGCCGCCTCGGCGAGCTGCGCCTGGACACCGACCTCGACATCTCCCACGGGGTGGTGCGCTACCTGGAGCTGGTGAAGCTCGCCGCGCTGGGAGAGCGCCCGGCGGGGCAGAGCGTGCGCGAGGCGCTCGCGGACATCAACCAGCGGTTGCTCGCCGCGTGCACTCCGCTGCAGCGCGAGATCTTTCAGACCTCCACGCTCGATGAGACTCTGCTTGCGAGCGAGCGCGGCGAGCCTGAAGACGACGAGCACACACCGCGCCCAGCAGTGGCAAATCCGATCCAGGGCGCGTTTGCGCGCCGTGAGGAACCTTCGCTACAGGCGTTCCTGCCCAAGCGCGGCGAGGGCCTGGTGCTGTCGGCCTCGGACATAGACACCTACCGCGGCTGTCCGCTGCGCTACAAGTTCGCGCGTGTGTTGAAGATCCCCTCCGAGCAGACCCTGCACCAGCGTTTCGGCATCGCGGTGCACCAGGTGCTCGAGCGCTACCACGCCGCCGATCACACCACCGTGGGGCAGATGATGGAGCTGTTTGAGACCTGCTGGCGCCGCGGGGGCTTCGGCGACAGCGACCGCGAGCGTGAGCTGCACGGGAAGGCACGCGCGGCGCTGGTGCTCTACCACCAGCATCTGGAAGCCCACGAGGCCGAGCCGGTGTGGTTCGAGCGCTCGTTCTCCTTCAAGCTCGGCCCCCACCATCTGCGCGGGCGCGTGGATCGCGTGAACCGGCTGCCCGACGGGGCGTACGAGATGATCGACTACAAGACCTCGCGCCCGAAGACCGCCGAGCAGCTTCACGACGACGTGCAGCTTTCGCTTTATGCGCTCGGTGCGCGCGAGTCTTGGGAGGTGCAGGCCGAGCGGCTCTCCTACTACTACGTGCTCGACGATCTCAAGGTGCCTGTGCCGAGCGCGGAGATGGACCCCGACTGGATTGCGCGCGTGGTCGAGGAGGTCGGCGAGGCAATCCTCGCGCAGCGCTTTGAGCCCACGCCTTCGCCGAGCGTGTGCGGGCTGTGCGACTATCGGATCGCCTGCCCGGCCTGGGAGCGATAAGGCGGAAAGCCGGCGGTTGGCAGGTCAGTCGGATTGGTGCTTTGCCCGGCGTAGTTTGATCTTCTTTAGAAACCCAAAGTCGATGAGGCCGTATTCCTTGATGAGCCCAACACCTGGCGGCGGTGGAGGAGGCGGGGGAGGTGCCACGCGCTTGGGTCGGAGTATCAAGCCAGCATGTGGTGTTTTGTCGTCCATGATCATCGAAGTGTAGCCGCTAGTGCCAGCGTCCACAAGACGAGTTGCAGTACCAGGGCAGCCGCAGCGGCAACGTAGTAACGATCGAGCTCTTCCAACTCTGTCTGATTGGTCCTCCAGAACATAGCCAGCCAGTAGACGAGTCGTCGCCGAACCTCGTCCTCATCCTCCCTGAACTCGGCAAGGCGCTCATAGATGTCCAGTCCGCCCACGCCGAACGAGTAGGCCCGTTTCGGGACCAGGATGTAGATACACAGGCCAACCGAAGTCACCAGTGAGATGAGCGCGAGCGCGACGAGCATCCCGAGAT
Organism: uncultured Solirubrobacterales bacterium; assembly: GCA_963715535.1. Lineage (GTDB taxonomy): Bacteria > Actinomycetota > Thermoleophilia > Solirubrobacterales > Solirubrobacteraceae > Palsa-744. The sequence continues at coordinate 2,102,306 of OY970251.1, forward strand.
CTCCCATCCGCTGGATTGTCTGGGCGCCGAGAAACGAGGCGGTCAACGACGATGCCGCGAGCAAGGTTGCTGTGCGGGCACGCAACTGTTCGACCGCACGCTCCTGCAAATCCAGAGAGCGTAGGGCAGCTTCATAGCTGAGTTGGGCGAGGTCGTTTGCGGCCATCCATCGATCATCCTCACGACTTGGGACGGAACTCGGAGCAGCGCGTCTTGCGCCCCTGGCTGTGGGCTGTGCGGCTACCGCATCGCGTGTTCGGCGTGGGAGCGGTAGCCACTCCAGATAGCTTGCGACAGGACAGTTTTCCTCCGACCACTTGACAACTTGCACCAGTGCGGTATATAGTGGCTACGTGTTCGTACTCGTCAAGGGTGCGACGTACATAAGGTCGGGTTTTGGGTCGGTCCTTGTTTGGTCGAACTGGAAACGTAAGCAGGGCCCTTGGGAGAGGGACCGGGTCGCTTCTGAGAGGGAGTTGCATTTCGCGTGGTTTCATTGGGGAATAACGTGCTCGAGAGTCCGTGTGCGACTGGACGGTCCTTTATAGGACGCGTCAGCGTCGCTGACGCGTCTCTCTCTCTCTCTCTCTCTCTTTGGCCGAGCCGGCTCACAGCTAAGCTCCAGCCGGAACCGCCGTCTCGCCGGGCACAAGGCCCGGCTTGGTCGGCTCTGCCCGCAAGGGCCCGCGCCCGTTGGGGTGCACTCGTGCCCCGCAATGGGGTACTCGCGCGTAAGAGGCGCGCTTTCGACTTCTTGTTCTTCTGCCGTCGCGGGTCGTTTGCCCGCGGCGGTTTCGTGCTGCCCGGGCTCCCCCACGCGGGGGCAGGCGGTCAGGTCTCGTTGTCCGGGTCTCTTTGAGGAGGGGATGTGAACGTGAGTGCTCATCGATCTGTATCGAACCGCCTGGTGCGCTTCGGTGGCGTACTCGCCACCAGGCGCGGCAAGACCAGTGCGCGCCTGCGGCCCACGACCGTCGCGCTTGCATTGAGCGTAATCGCGCTGCTCACGCTCTGTGGCGGCGTCGCCGAGGCGTCAGTTTCCGGGCTTGCCGGGAACGGAAACTTCCATGCCGTCGGTGCCTCCGGCATCGCGGTCGATCAGTCCAGCGGCGATCTGTTCACTACGGGCTTGATCGGTGGCGAACCAGGCATCCTGGATGAGGAAGGGCGCAGCGAAGAGTTCGATGGGGCGGGCAACGTGCTCTCGCCACCGTCCCCGTTCGCGGAAGGGCTCCGTTACGGTGCGGCTGTCAACCCGACGAACGGCCGTCTGTATATGGCGAGCCCCTTCGGGGAAGTCGAAGTCTACGATCCGACCACGGGCACACTGATCTCGTCGTTCGGCGTACCGCCGTTTGTCAGTAACTTCAGCTACAAAGAAATATTTGGGACGAACGAGGTGCAGCTCGCGACCGACGCGGCCGGCGACGTGTATGTGCCCAACGTGCCTGGAAACGAGGTCCTGAAGTACAGTGAAGCCGGGACGCTGCTTGAAACGATCACCGGCTCAGGCACCCATGCGCTGAATGGTCCGAGGGGCGTCGCGGTCAACTCCTCGGGTGACGTTTGGGTTGGCGACAGCGGTAGCAATCGCATCGAGGAGCTCTCCCCGACCGGGGGTTTCCTCAGAGAATTCGAAAGCGAAGGCGTGACGGCGCTGGCCCTCGACGGCCATGGCGACGTATTCGCGATCGTCCACAACAGCGTGGATGCCTGCGGCGCGATCACTCCGCCGTGCGAGCACCTGATGGAGTACACCGAAACAGGAACCCAACTGGCGGACGTCGGTGCGGGCCAATTCGGGGCGCCCACCGATGAAGTTGGCGGCGCGCGGGTCGTGGAGAGCATGGTGGCGGTCAACGACACGAGCGGACGCGTGTACGTGAGCGACGGTTTGAAAAATGACGTGTGGGTGTATCAGGCGCCCACGGCGCCGACGATCGGCCAGGAGTCCGCCGCCGAAGTGGGCACCACGGAAGCGAAGCTCGGTGTGCTGATCCAGCCGGGTGGGATCCAGGCCACGTATCGCTTCGAATACGACACGCGCGAATATAAGGAAAACGAAGCAGCTCACGGTGTGAGCGTGCCCTATCCGGAAGGAAGCGCGGGCGAAGGCTTCTCCTCACGCGTGGTGTGGGCGTCGGCGAAGAATCTCTCCCCGGGCACTACCTATTACTACCGTGCGGTCGCGACCAATGGGCTCGGATCGGTCACGGGACCCGATCAAACGTTTACGACCGCCACCGTGGCACAGACTGTGTGTCCCAATGAAACTACCCGCTCCGGTCTCTCGGCCGGCCTGCCTGAATGTCGTGCGTATGAGCTGGTCACCCCGCCGGGCAAGTCCTCCGCCCAGCCCGACACCAGGACAGAAATAATAAACAACCTAGAAGAACAAAACGACTATTACGGTGGCCTCAACAATAACTCGGCAGCCGACGACGGCGATCGGTTTGCCTACGAATCGGCTGAGGTGATGCCTGGCGCGGAGTCTGCGGGCCTGCAATTCCTCGCTACACGCGGGCCGAATGGATGGAGCTCCGAAGACGCGCTTCCTTTGCGGCCATATACCGGCAATCGATGCACATTTCCCGTCGCCACGCAGACCGATGTATTGACGTATTCCCCCAATCTCGCTCAAGCGCTCGTGCTCGATAACTCGACCACCAGTGGCCCATATTCATCCGAATTCTCTCAAACTTGTCGTAGCGAAACCGTCGAACTTGTAAGCAACGAACCGATTGAACAAAACCTGCTGGCGCACGATAACGAAGACGGCACATACCAGCTGGTCAACCTTACGCCTGCAAGCGCAGATCCAGAACCCGCGATATTGGTCGCCGCCTCGGCGGACTTGAATGTCGTGATCTTCTCGGAGCGCGCGAAGCTGACGCCCGAAGCGGTCAGCGGCGCGGTGAACCTCTACGAATGGCGGGAAGGGGCCGTGCGTCTGTTGAAGCTCGAGCTGCCCACCGGTACGCCGGTTGACGGCACAGTCGTCAAGCTTTCGGCGGACGGCTCCGACCTGTTCTTCACAGCGAACGGGAGCTTGTACGTGCGTGTCAACGGCAAACGCACGGTCCAGCTCGACGAAGCGCGGGGCGGGTCCGGTCCCGGCGGCGGCGGGGAACTGGCCGCCGTCAGCGCCGACGGCACACAGGTCTACCTCACCGACGATGCGACGTCTGGCTTGACCGGCGACACCGTCGCGGGTAGCGGCACGAACCTGTACCGCTACGACACGAGCACCGGCCAGTTGAGCGACCTCACACCGGTCGCCGATGCCAATGCCGAATTCATCGGTAGCAGCGAAGACGGTTCCTACGTGTACTTTACCTCCGAAGGAGTGCAGTCGGGATCGCAGACCAACCAGTCCGGCGAAACGGCGCAGACCGGTCAGCCGAACCTGTACCTCGACCACGAAGGAACGATCGCATTTGTCATCAATGCGAAGATGACGTCGACTCCTAATGGTAACGGGCGAAAAATATGCGATCGCGCAGAACGGTGCGTTCCTCGCATTTGACTCGACCAAGAGTCTGACTGGCTATGAAAACAACGGATATTTCGAGATCTATCTATACAGCATGGCGGCCAACCGCTTCGAGTGCGCATCGTGCGATCCAAGCGGCGAACCCCCGATGGCCAACTTGAACCCATACAACACCACCTCCGGTGTGATCCTTGGCCGTGCGCCACATGCTGTGTCAGATAACGGGCAGGTGTTCTTCGAGGCAAACGAACCGCTGCTGCCGCGTGACACAAACGGACAGGCCGATGCGTACGAGTTCGTCTTCAACGGTGGGCTGCACTTGATCTCACCGGGCGTCGGCTCGGGTCCGTCCGATCTACTTGACGCGAGCGTTAACGGGAGCGATGTGTTCTTTCTCACGCCGCAGAGTCTCGTGCCGCAGGACAGCTTCCAGGAAGCGCGTAAAATCTATGACGCTCGCGTGGATGGAGGTTTTCCCGAAACGGCGTTGCCGCCGGCGTGCACTACGGCGGATGCGTGTCGTTCCGCGGCTACGCCGCCGCCGGGAATCTTTGGGGAACCGTCGAGTCAGACGTTCTCCGGTGCGGGCAACCTCGTGCCTTCTGTCAAGGCGGCCGTCAAACCAAGATCGCTCACGCGGGGACAGAAGCTCACACGCGCTTTGAAAGCGTGCGGCCGGGAGAAGAACCGACGTAAGCGTGCGACGTGCGAACGGCAGGCGAGGAAGCGCTACGGCGCGAAAGCACCCGGCTCGAAGCGGTCCGGTAAGACAAATACGAGTAAGAGGGGCGGCAAGTGAGCATGTTTTCGAGGAGAATCGCAACAGCAGTCTCGCTCGCGGTCCTGGCGATTGTGGCGATGGGAACAAGCGCCGCCCCGGTGCTGGCGGCCGGGGGAGCTCATCCCTTCGTGACGAGCTTCGGCTCGTTTACCAACCCGAACGGTATCGCGATCGACGAATCGACGGGCGACGTGTATGTCGCGGACATCGGCACGAACACGGTCTATAAGTTCGACGCCAACGGCAACCCGGTCGAATACTCGGCACTTCACTCAAACGCGCTGGCCGGTGCGGGCACGCCGGCCGCCTCGTTCTCCTTCCCGTCGGTGTCCGACACTCCCGCGGCGCTCGCGGTCGACAATTCTACCGGCACATCGGACCCTTCTCGTGGCGATCTCTATGTGATGGACGCCGGTCACAACGCGATCGACAAGTTCAGCGCCGACGGCACGTATCTCTCTCAGATCGTCGGACCGTTCCAGGAAGGACTAGTTGGGTTGGCGGTTTCCGCGCAGGGCGATCTGCAGGTAGCGGTTCGCACCACCGGTCCGTCGAAACTTGTTGAGAAAATCGACGTGTTCGACGATTCTGTGGAAAACATTTTGCTCAAGCAGCAGGAAGGGCGCACGGGACTCGAGGGGTTCGACCCCTCCAGCGAATATCTCCCACCCGAGGATGGCTTTGCGATCAGCCCGACGGGGGATTATTACACTCTCTTTGAATGTGGCTGCGCAGAGAAGGTTGGTCAAACCATGTCCGGGCTTGGACGGGTTAACAACGGTCCCGGCGATGTTGCGATGGCTGTGGACCCCGTCAGCGGCCACGTGTATGTTGACGACCAGTCCTCTGTGGTGGAGTGGGATGCGGGAGGTTTGGACGGATACGACTACCCGTTTGATTCCAGCGAAGATATCGGTACGGGCGCCGAAGTATCGAGCTTTGGATCGCTGGAGTTGTCGCCCGTGCCCTCGCAGCAGGGCGGGATCGCGGTGAACGGAGCCAGTGGGAAGATCTATGTCTCAAACCCGGCGGACGGCGAAGTGTACGTGTTCGGGGACGATTCTCCAGATGTCGCGCCGGATAAGGCAACTAATGTGACTCAGACGGGCGCTACGCTGCAGGGCACGGTAGATCCATATGGCGCGTCTGTGGCATCGTGCGAATTCCAATACGAAAAGGCGCCAAATGGGGGGCTGGGGGCTGAAGGGGAAGAATTTGAATTCGCAGATCCCGTGACTGCGTTTGTCCACGGTGTGCCGTGCGCGCAGACGCCGGCGGAAATCGGGACGGGTTCGAGCTCAGTCGGCGTATCGGCCGTCATCGGTGGGCTGGCGCCCGGCACTCTCTACTATTTCCGGCTTGTGGCGGTCAACGCTAATGGGACGAGCTCGAGCGAGGGCATGGTGGCGAGCGAAGACGCCGGTTTTGGCATCCGCAGCTTTTCGGTCGCGTTTCTCAATCAGGATGGCAGCCCCGATACGCAGGCCGGCTCGCATCCCTACAACATGGTGACGAGCATCTTCTTCAATACCCACGCCGTGCCGCTGCTGGCGTATGCCGACTCCCCGTACGAGCTTCGACCTGTAGGTACCGCCAAGGATATCGCTGTCACACTGCCACCGGGACTCGTCGGCAATCCAAACGCGACCGCAAAGAAGTGCACGCTCGCCGAACTTACCGCAGGTAAATGGGCCAACGATAACGAACCCTTTGACACCGGATGTCCCCATGAAGCGATGGTTGGCGAATTGTACCTCAAGACTGTCGCCTACGGTAGTGGCTATTGGACGTTGAACAACATGGTGCCGCCGCGCGGGGTTGCGGGACAGTTGGGCATACGGACTTACTTTCCCGAGTCGTTTATCAACGTCGGGCCGGTTGCGGGTGGCCGGTATCCGTTGCGGGCGGAATCCATCGACATTCCGGCGGTCTCCCCGATCTTCAGGATCAGGACGATGGTAGACGGGGTGGTCGGCAGCGGCGAAAACCGCAAACCGTTCTTGACGTTGCCGACGGCGTGTACGGGGCTGTTGTGGTCTTCGATCTCGGTGGACTCCTACGAGGATCCGGGTCATTTTGTCGGTGTCAAGGAACCTACGCGTAATTCGCAAGGAGAACCGGTGCGGATGACGGGTTGCCCAAAGCTGGCGTTCCCCGCGTCGATCACAGCCGCGCCCGATGTCAGCAACGCAAGCAGCTCCTCCGGGTTGACGGTTGGTGTTCATGTTCCTCAGACCGCGGCGTTCAATCCGGATGGGTTGGGGGAGTCGACGTTGAGGAACACGACTGTGGCGTTGCCTGCAGGTGTGGCGATCAATCCGGCGGGCGCCGGCGGTTTGCAGGCGTGTTCTGAGGGGCTGGCTGGTTTCGCTGGTTTGTCGGAATTGAACTCGGAATTCGAACCGGGTGTGGATTGGGCGACGTTTTCTGCGAACGCGATCGAATCTTTGCAGCCGGGTGTGAGCTTTTGTCCCGATGGGTCGAAGATCGGCACGGTGCAGATCAAAACGCCGTTGCTCGAACATCCGCTCACGGGCGCGGTGTATTTGGCTTCGCAGAACGAAAACCCGTTCGGGAGCATGCTCGCGATGTACATGATGGTCGAAGACCCTGTGTCGGGCAGCACGATCAAGCTCGCGGGCGAAGTTAGCTTGTGCGAGAGCGCGGGGCAGATGATCGGCGGCGCGAGCTGCGAAGCGGCAGGTCAGATCGTCACGACCTTCAAGAACACACCCGACCTGCCCTTCGAAGATCTGGAACTGCATTTCTTTGGTGGGGAACGCGCGCCGCTCGCGACACCCTCGCGTTGCGGGACATACACGACACGCGCGTGGTTCACGCCGTGGGACGGTAACGCGCCGGCGGAAGCGTCTTCGCAGTTCGTTATCGATCAGGGTCCTGGCGGCGGCCCATGCCCGGGTGCGAGCCTGCCGTTTAGTCCGTCGTTGACGGGCGGCGCAACGAATGTCAACGCGGGCGCGTTCAGCCCGTTCACGCTTACGATGACCCGCAAAAACGGGGAACAAAACCTGCAGTCGGTGGAAGCGCACCTACCGCCGGGGCTGTCGGGAATCCTCTCGAACATCGAATTGTGCGGAGAACCTCAGGCCAACCTCGGCGAGTGCGGCCCGAACAGCCTGATCGGCGAAACGACGATCAGCGTCGGTGTCGGCAATCAACCGTTCACAGTCTCCGGCGGTACGTTCTATTTGACCGGTCCCTATAACGGCAGCGGCCCTTGCACGGTGGGACAACGTGGATGCGCACCGTTCGGTATCACCTTTGAGGTTCCCGCGAAGGCCGGCCCGTTCGATCTGAAGCGCAACGCCGCAAATCCCGCGGGCGAGGACCCCTGCGATTGCGTGATCGTCAGAGGCAAGATCGAAGTCAACCCGATAACAGCGGCGATCACGATCACGAGCAACCCGCCTGGTACTCCCGATGCGATCCCGACGAGCATCGAAGGGATACCTTTGGAAATCCAGCATGTGAACGCGATCACGACGCGCGGGGATTTCCAGTTCAACCCGACGAGCTGTAACAAGATGCAGGTCAGTGGGACGATTCATTCAAGCGAAGGCTCGACAGACACTATCGACGTTCCCTTCCAGGTCACCAACTGTGCGGTCTTGGGCTTCAAACCGGGATTCAAAGTCTCCACGTCCGGGAAAACATCCCGCGCGAACGGTGCGAGCCTGAGCGTGAAGTTGACGTATCCCAAAGCACCGTTCGGGTCGCAGGCGAACATCAAGAGCGTCAAGGTGGACCTGCCGAAGCAGTTGCCGTCGCGGTTGACGACATTGCAGAAGGCGTGTCCGGCGAAAACGTTCGAAGCAAATCCCGCCGGTTGTCCGGCGGACTCGATCGTGGGGCACGCGACCGCGATCACACCGTTGATCCCGGTGCCTTTGACTGGTCCGGCGTACTTCGTGTCTTATGGCGGCGCGAAGTTTCCCGAACTAGTGGTCGCGCTCCAGGGGTATGGCGTGACGCTCGATTTGCATGGCGAAACGTTCATCAGCAAAGCCGGGATCACGAGCAGCACGTTCCATACGGTCCCCGACGCTCCTGTCGGTAGCTTCGAACTGACGCTACCGGAGGGCAAGTTCTCCGCGCTGGCGGCGAACGGCAACCTCTGTAAGAGCAAGCTGGCGATGCCGACCGCGTTTACGGCGCAGAACGGCGCGGAAATCCATGAGAGCACGAAGATCGCCGTGACCGGTTGCCTGAAGATCAAGAAGAAGATCAAGAAGTCAAGCAAGCACCACAAGGGGAAAACGCACGGGAAGAAGAAATGAGATGCGTGGCAAGGGAAGAGCGTCTGCCCCCGGTCGGGGACAGGCGTCGTTCGACGCCGACCGACCCTAAGGCGGGGATAGTCCGCGATCCCCGTCCGGGCGCAGGCGGCAATGGTGCAAGCGCGCACGAGCTGGGCCGCGGGCGTGTGATCGACATTCAGCGCGCGCGGATCCTCGCGGCGATGGTCGAAGAGTGCGCCGAGCGGGGCGCGGGCAATGTGACCGTCGCACATATCGTGGCGCGGGCGGGGGTTTCGCGGCGCACGTTCTATGAGCTGTTCACTGACCGCGAAGACTGCTTCCTAGGCGCGTTTGACGACGGTATCGCGCGTGCTTCGCGGTATGTGCTCGCCGGATACGACCCGAGCGCGCGCTGGGTAGAGCGCGTCAGAACAGCGCTGGTCTCGCTGTTGTCGTTTCTCGATGTGGAACGTGAGCTTGGACAGCTGCTTGTGATCGGTTCGCTCGGCGCGGGCCACAAGGCACTGCGCCGCCGTCAGCGTGGTATCGCCCAAATCATCGCCCTCATCGACGAAGGAGCTGACGAAGCCAAAGCGGGCACCGAACCACCACCCCTGACCGCCGAGGGAATCGTCGGCGGCGTCCTATCCGTCCTGCACGCACGACTCCTGGACCTTGCGTCGCGCCAGACAGTGCGCGCGGTGCGCGGCGAGGATCGCAAGGATGGCTCGCTGATCGAGCTGACCGGCCCGTTGATGAGCATGATCGTGCTGCCCTACCTCGGTCCCGCCGCCGCCCGCCGAGAGCTCGCGCGACCCATCCCCAACCCACCGGCGGGCGTGCATCGCGCCGAAGGCAACCCACTCGGACAATTGGAGATGCGCCTCACCTATCGCACCGTACGCGTACTGATGGCGATAGCCGCACTGGGCGACCGAGAATCCGCCCCGTCCAACCGCGCCATCGCCACCGCCGCCGAGGTCACCGACCAGGGCCAGATGTCAAAGCTACTAGCGCGTCTGCGCGGCCTCGACCTGATCGAGAACACCGGCGGCGGCGCCACCCGCGGCGAACCCAACGCCTGGACGCTCACCGACAAGGGCCGGCGAGTCCAAGGCGCGATCGCCGAGCAGACCACGCACAACTGAGCTCACGCAAGCGCCCGCATCGCGTGTTCGGCGTGGGAGCGGTAGCCACTCCAGATAGCTTGCGACAGGGCAGTTTTCCTCCGACCACTTGACAACTTGCACCAGTGCGGTATATAGTGGCTACGTGTTCGTACTCGTCAAGGGTGCGACGTACATAAGGTCGGGTTTTGGGTCGGTCCTTGTTTGGTTGACTGGAAACGTAAGCAGGGCCCTTGGGAGAGGGACCGGGTCGCTTCTGAGAGGGAGTTGTATTTCGCGTGGTTTCATTGGGGAATAACGTGCTCGAGAGTCCGTGTGCCGCAGGAGCGTCCTTTATAGGACGCGTCAGCGTCGCTGACGCGTCCTCTCTCTCTCTCTCTCTCTCTCTGGCCGAGCCGGCTCACAGCTAAGCTCCAGCCGGAACGTCGTTCCAGTCGGCCCGTCGCGCCGGCTTGGTTTCTCGCGCGTAATAAGCGCGTCAACAGCTTCTTGCCTGCGCCCCGCTCTGGGGTGTTCTTCGGCCGTCGCGGGTCCTATGCCCGCGACGGTTTCGTGCTGCCCGGGCTCCCCCACATGGGGGCAGGCGGTCAGGTCTCGTTGTCCGGGTCTCTTTGAGGAGGGGATGTGAACGTGAGTGCTCATCGGTCTGTATCGAACCGCTTGGTGCGCTTTGGTGGCGTACTTGCCGCGCGACGTGGCAAGGCTAATGCTGGCTTGCGGCCAACGACCGCCGCGCTTGCATTGAGCGTAATCGCGCTGCTCACGCTCTGTGGCGGGGTCGCTGAGGCGACGGTTTCCGGGCTTGCCGGGAACGGAAACTTCCACGCGCAAGGCGCCTCCGGTATCGCGGTCGATCAGTCCAGCGGCAACGTGTTCACCTCCGGCCTTGTCGGTTCTGGCGAACAGGGCTTGCAGGTGGGGCGCAACGAAAAGTTCGATGGGGCGGGCAACGTGCTCTCGCCACCTTCGCCGTTTGGGGCCGAAGAACTCCATTACGGTGCGGCTGTCAACCCGACGAACGGGCACTTGTACGTGGCGAGCGCTTTCGGGGAAATCGAAGTCTACGATCCGAACACGGGAGAAAAGCTCTCGTCGTTCATCGTGCCTCCATTCTTCACGGGCGCGACCGGCATCTTCAAAGAAATATATGGGACGAACGAGGTGCAGCTCGCGACGGATGCGGCCGGCGACGTGTATGTGCCCAACGTTCCTGAAAACGAGATTTTGAAGTACACCGAAACGGGGACGCTGCTTGAAACGATCACGGGCTCAGGAACCCATGCACTGAGGGGTCCGAGGGGCGTCGCGGTTGACTCCGCGGGTGACGTTTGGGTTGGCGACAGCGGTAGCAACCGCATCGAGGAGCTCTCCCCGACCGGGGTTTTCCTCGGCGAATTCGAAAGCGAAGGCGTGACGGCGCTGGCACTCGACGGCCATGGTGACGTATTGGCGATCGTCAACAACAACGCGGACGATTGCGGCGCGATCCCTCCGCCGTGCGAGCACCTGATGGAGTACAGCGAAACGGGAGCCAAGCTGGCGGACGTCGGTGCGGGCTACTTTGGGTCGCCCAACGAACGAGCGGCGGGGATATCGCCCCAGGAGAGCATGGTGGCGGTCGACGACGCGAGCGGACGCGTGTATGTGACCGACGGTGCGAAAGACGATGTATGGGTGTATCAGCCGCCCACGGCGCCGACGATCGGCCAGGAGTCTGCCGTCGAAGTGGGCATCACGGAAGCGAAGCTCGGAGCGTTGGTCCAGCCGGGCGGGATCCAAGCCACGTATCGCCTCGAATACGACACGCGCGAATACAAGGAAAACGAAGGACCTCACGGTGTGAGCGTGCCCTACCCGGAAGGAAGCGCGGGCGAAGGGTTCTCCTCGCGCGCGGTGTGGGCGTCGGCAAAGAATCTCTCCCCGGGCACGACCTATTACTACCGTGCGGTCGCGACCAATGGGCTCGGGTCGGTTGCGGGACCCGATCAAACGTTTACAACGGTCGCGGCTGCGCAGGCCACTTGCCCCAATGAAGCCGAACGCTCCGGGGCCTCGGCAGGCCTGCCCGAATGTCGTACGTACGAGCTCGTCACACCGCCGGGCAAGTCCTCGGCTCAGCCCGACGTCAAGGTAGAAAAACAAAGCAACGAAGAAGAATCAAACGAATACCCCGGCGGGCTTTCAGATAACATAGCCGCAAGCGACGGTGATCGGTTTGCGTACACCTCGGCTGAGGTGATGCCTGGCGCGCAATCGCCGGGCCTGGAATTCATCGCGACGCGCGGCCCAAATGGTTGGAGCTCCGAAGACGCGCTCCCGCTGCGGCCCTACACCGGCGATCGCTGCACGTTTCCGGTCAGCTCGCAGACCGAAGTAGTGAAATATTCCACTGAGCTGACACGCGCGATCGACGTGGATAATTCAACCACTACCAGCGAGCACTCATCCGAATTCTCCGAAGAATGTCGTGGCGAAACCGTAGAAGTCGTCAGCGACGAACCATTTGAACAGAACCTGTTGGCGCGCGATGATGAAGACGGTTCCTACCAGCTGGTCAACCTCACGCCGGCGGGCGTGGCGCCGGAACCGGCGATATTCGTCGCCGCCTCCGCGGACCTGAATGTCGTGATCTTCTCCGAGCGCGCGAAGCTCACGCCCGAAGCGGTGAGCGGCGTGGTGAATTTCTACGAATGGAGGGAAGGGGTCGTGCATCTGTTGAAGCTCGAGCTGCCCTCCGGCGCGCCGGTTGACGGCACAGTCGTCAAGCTTTCGGCGGACGGCTCTGACCTGTTCTTCACAGCGAACGGGAACTTGTACGTGCGTGTCGACGGCGAACGCACGGTGCAGCTCGACGAAGCGCGGGGAGGGTCCGGTCCGGGCGGTGGCGGGGAATTGGCTACTGTCAGCACCGACGGCACGCAGATTCTCTTTACCGACGATGCGACGTCAGGTTTGACCGGCGACACGGTTGCGGGTAGCGGTACGAACCTGTACCGCTACGACACGAGCACGGGCCAGTTGAGCGACCTCACACCTGTCGACAATGCCAATGCGAAGCTAAAGGGTATGGGTGAAGACGGTTCCTACGTGTACTTCACCTCCGAAGGCGTGCAGTCGGGATCGCAGACCAACCAGCTCGGCGAAACGGCGCAGACCGGCCAGTCGAACCTGTACCTCGATCACGAAGGGACGATCACGTTTGTCATCGACGCGAAGCTGATGGCGACCCCGGGCTATAAAGCGGAAACCTATGCGCTCGCGCAGAACGGTGCGTTCTTCGCATTCAACGCGACCAGCAGCCTGACTGGTTACGACAACAATGGATATTCGGAGATCTATCTATACAGCGCGGCGGCCAATCGCTTCGAGTGCGCGTCGTGCAACCCAAGCGGCGAAGCCCCAACGAACACCGGCGCGAACGTCATCGACAAGGGTGTGGTTCTCGGCTCCGGATATGTACGACATCAGGTGTCCGATGACGGGCAGGTGTTCTTCGACGCCAACGAAGCGCTGTTGCCGCGTGACACAAACGGTCAGTTCGACGTGTACGAGTTCGATTTCAACGGTGGGCTGCACCTGATCTCACCGGGCGTGGGCTCGGGTCCGTCGGTTTTGCTCGACGCGAGCGTGAATGGGAGCGATGTGTTCTTCCTCACGCCGCAGAGCCTCGTGCCGCAGGACAGCTTCCAGGAAGCGCGCAAAATCTATGACGCTCGCGTGGATGGAGGTTTTCCCGAAACGGCGTTGCCGCCGGCGTGCACCACAGCGGATGCGTGTCGCTCCGCGGCCACGCCGCCGCCGGGAATCTTTGGGGAACCGTCGAGTCAGACGTTCTCCGGTCCGGGCAACCTCGTGCCTTCTGTCAAGGCGGCCGTCAAACCAAGATCGCTCACACGTGGGCAAAAGCTCACGCGCGCTTTGAATACGTGCCACCGGGAGAAGAACCGGCGCAAGCGTGCGACATGCGAACGGCAGGCGAGGAAACGCTACGGCGCGAAGGCGTCTGGCTCGAAGCGGTCCGGTAAGACAAATACGAGTAAGAGGGGCGGCAAGTGAGCATGTTTTCGAGGAGAATCGCAACAGCAGTCTCGCTCGCGGTCCTGGCGATTGTGGCGATGGGAACAAGCGCCGCTCCGGCGCTGGCGGTTGGGGGAGCTCATCCTTTCGTGACGAGCTTCGGCTCGTTTGCGAATCCGAACGGTATCGCGATCGACGAATCGACGGGCGATGTGTATGTCGCGGACATCGGCACGAACACGGTTTACAAGTTTGACGCTAACGGCAACCCGGTCGATTTCTCATCCCTTAACTCAAACGCGCTGGACGGTGCGAGCACGCCGGCGGGCTCGTTCTCCTTCCCGTCGGTGTCCGATACGCCCGCGGCGATCGCGGTGGACAATTCGACCGGCACGTCGGACCCGTCTCGTGGCGATCTCTACGTGATGGACGCCGGTCACAATGCGATCGACAAGTTCAGCGCCGACGGCACGTATCTCTCTCAGATCACCGGACCTTTCGAGGAAGGACTCGTGGGACTGGCGGTCTCCGCGCAGGGCGATCTGCAAGTAGCGGTTCACATGAACAGTGAATCGAAACTTATTGAGAAAATCGACGTGTTCGACGATTCTACGGAAAACATTTTGCTCAATCAGCAGGAAGCGCGGTCGGGACTCGGAGGATTCGACATTTCCAGCGAACGGCGCCCGCCCGAGGACGGCTTTACGGTCGGTCCAACCGGGGATTATTACACCCTGTTCGAATGCGGTTGTGTGGAGAAGCTCGGTCAAACCATGTCCGGGCTCGGGCGGGTCAACAACGGTCCTGGCGATGTTGCGATGGCTGTGGACCCGGTCAGCGGTCACCTGTATGTGGACGACCAGTCCTCTGTGGTGGAGTGGGATGCGGGAGGCTTGGACGGATACCATTCTCCCTCGCCGTCCTCTTTTGAAGATGTCGGTACGGGTGCCGAAGTATCGAGCTTTGGATCGTTGCAACTGTCGGCCCTACCCGCGCAACAGGGCGGGATCGCGGTGAACGGAACCAGCGGGGAGATCTATGTCTCAAATCCGGCGGACGGGGAAGTGTACGTGTACGGGAGCGAATCTCCCGATGTCGCAGCGGCTACCGCAACGAACGTGACCCAGGCGGGCGCTACGTTGCAGGGCGCCATCGATCCACGCGGCGTGCCTGTCGCATCGTGTGAATTCCAATACGAAAAGGCCGTCGGGGGAGGGCTCGGGACTGAAGGTGAATTTACTGAATTTGCGGTGCCGGCCACTTCTTTTACCCACAGCGTTCCGTGCGCACAGACCGCTTCGGAGATCGGGACCGGCACGAGCAAGATCGGTGTGTCTGCCGCCATTACTGGGCTGAAGCCCGGGACCCTCTACTATTTCCGACTCGTGTCAGAAAACGCTTACGGGACGAGCTCGAGCGAGGGTATGGTGGCGAGCGCGGCCGCCGGCTTTGGCATCCACGCCTATTCGGTCGCGTTTCTAAACGAGGATGGCAGTCCGGATACGCAAGCCGGGTCGCACCCTTATGAAATGGTGACGAGTATAAACTTCAATACCGAGGTCGCGCCGAGGCTCGCGTATGCGGACTCGCCGTACGAGCTTACGCCGGTAGATGCCCCCAAGGACATCGCGGTCACCCTGCCGCCAGGGGTCGTTGGTAATCCAAACGCGACAGCGAAGAAGTGCACGCTTGCCGAACTCAGTGCGGGTGCCTGGGACAACGCCAGTACCGAACCGGGGACGTTCGATAACGAATGCCCTGACGAAGCGAAGGTCGGCGAAGTATACCTGCACACCGTAGCCTACGGTACCGGCTACTGGACGTTGGACAACATGGTGCCGCCGCGCGGTGTGGCGGGACAACTTGGTATGCGGACCATCTTTCCTGAGTCGTTTATCAACGTCGGGCCGGTGACGGGTGGACGGTATCCGTTGCGTGCGGAATCCATCGATATTCCGGATGTTGATCCGATCTTTACGATCAGGGTGACGGTAAAAGGGGTGGTCGGCAGTGGCGAAAACCGTAAACCGTTCTTGACGATGCCGACGGCGTGTACGGGGCCGTTGTTGTCTTCGATCTCGGTCAACTCCTACGAGGATCCGGGTCATTTCGTGGGTCTGAGCGAACCAACGCGTAACGCCAGCGGGGAACCGGTGCGGATGACGGGTTGCTCGAAGCTGTCGTTTCCGACGTCGCTTACAGCCGCGCCCGATGTGAGTGATGCGAGTAGCTCTTCGGGGTTGACGGTGGGTGTTCATGTTCCTCAGACGGCGGCGTTCAATCCGGATGGGTTGGGGGAGTCGACGTTGAGGAATACGACTGTGGCGTTGCCGGCCGGCGTGGCGATCAATCCGGCGGGCGCCGGCGGTTTGCAGTCGTGTTCTGAGGGGTTGGCCGGTTTCGCCGGTTTGTCTGAACTGAACTCCGAATTCGAACCGGGTGTGGATTGGGCGACGTTTTCTGCGAATGCCATCGAATCTTTGCAGCCGGGTGTGAGTTTTTGTCCCGATGGGTCGAAGATCGGCACGGTGCAGATCAAAACGCCGTTGCTCGAACACCCACTCACGGGCGCGGTGTATTTGGCTTCTCAGAACAAAAACCCGTTCGGGAGCATGCTCGCGATGTACATGATGGTCGAAGACCCTGTCTCGGGCAGCACGATCAAGCTCGCGGGTGAAGTTACCTTGTGCGAAAGCGCGGGACAGACGATCGGTGGCGCGAGCTGCGAAGCGGCGGGTCAGATCGTGACGACCTTCAAGAACACACCCGATCTGCCCTTCGAAGATCTGGAACTGCATTTCTTCGGTGGGGAACGCGCACCGCTGGCAACACCCTCGCGTTGCGGGACGTACACGACACGAGCATGGTTCACGCCGTGGGACGGCAACGCGCCGGCGGAAGCGTCTTCGCAGTTTGTTATCGATCAGGGTCCTGGCGGCGGTCCGTGCCCGGGCGCGAGCCTGCCGTTCAACCCGTCTTTGGCTGGCGGTGCGACGAACGTGAATGCGGGTGCGTTCAGTCCGTTCACGCTGACGATGACCCGCAAAAACGGAGAACAGAACCTGCAGTCGGTCGAAGCTCACCTACCGCCGGGACTATCGGGGATCCTCTCGAACATCGAACTGTGCGGAGAACCGCAAGCTAATCTTGGCGAGTGTCCCCCGAACAGTCTGATCGGCGAAACGACGATCAGCGTCGGTGTCGGTAACCAACCGTTCACGGTCTCCGGCGGCAAGTTCTATTTGACCGGCCCCTATAACGGCAGTGGTCCTTGCACTGTTGGGCAACATGGGTGCGCACCGTTCGGTATTACGTTCGAGGTTCCCGCGAAGGCGGGCCCGTTCGATTTGAAGCGCAACACCGCGAATCCCGCGGGCGAGGATCCCTGCGACTGCGTGATCGTCAGGGGCAAGATTGAAGTCAACCCGATTACCGCGGCGATCACGATTACGAGCAACCCGCCCGGTACCCCCTACGCGATCCCGACGAGTATCGAAGGGATACCCTTGGAAATCCAGCACGTGAACGCGATCACCACGCGCGGGAACTTCCAGTTCAATCCGACGAGCTGCAACAAGATGCAGGTTACCGGCACGATCCACTCGAGCGAAGGCTCGACGGACACTATCGACGTGCCGTTCCAGGTCACCAACTGTGCAGTGTTGAAGTTCCAGCCCAAACTGGCGGTTTCCGCGTCAGGGAATACATCCAGAGCTAACGGTGCGAGCCTGAACGTGAAGTTGACGTATCCCAAAGCGCCGTTCGGATCGGAGGCGAACATCAGGAGCGTCAAGGTGGATTTGCCAAAGCAGTTGCCGTCGAGGTTGACGACGTTGCAGAAGGCGTGTCCGGCGAAAACATTTGAAGCTAATCCCGCCGGTTGTCCGGCAGCGTCGATCGTAGGGCATGCGACCGCGATCACACCGCTGATCCCGGTGCCTTTGACGGGTCCAGCGTATTTCGTGTCTTATGGCGGCGCGAAGTTCCCCGAACTCGTGGTCGTCCTCCAAGGCTATGGCGTGACGCTCGATTTGCACGGCGAAACGTTCATCAGTAAAGCCGGGATCACCTCGAGCACGTTCCATACGGTCCCCGACGCTCCCGTCGGCAGTTTCGAACTGAACTTGCCGCAAGGAAAATACTCGGCACTCGCCGCGAACGGCAACCTGTGCAAGAGCAAGCTCGCGATGCCGACAGCGTTCACAGCACAGAACGGGACGGAAATCCACGAGAGCACGAAGATCGCCGTGAAGGGTTGCCCGAAGGTAAAGAAGAAGAGCAAGAAGTCAAGCAAGCGTCGTAAGGGGACAACCCACAGAAGAAGAAATGAGATGCGTGGCAAAGAAAGAGCGTCATCCCCCGTTCGGGGACGGGCGTCATCGGCGGCGGCCGGTCCTCATGCGGGGATAAGCGGCGACCCCGATGCGGGGATAGTCCGTAACGGCAACGGTGCAAGCGCGCACGCGCTGGGCCGCGAGCGCGTGATCGACATTCAGCGCGCGCGGATTCTCGCGGCGATGGTGCAGGAGTGCGCCGAGCGTGGTGCGGGCAATGTGACCGTCGCGCACGTCGTGGCGCGCGCCGGGGTCTCCCGTCGCACGTTCTACGAGCTGTTCAGAGATCGCGAAGACTGCTTTCTCGGAGCGTTCGACGACGGCATCGCCCGCGCCTCCCGTTACGTGCTCGCCGGATATGACCCAAACGCGCGCTGGGTACGGCGCGTTAGGGGAGCGCTGATCTCGCTGCTCGCGTTTCTCGACGCAGAACGCGAGCTGGGACAGCTGCTTGTGATCGGCGCGCTCGGTGCGGGCAACAACGCCCTGCGCGCCCGCCAGCGCGGCATCGCCCAAATAATCGCCCTCATAAACGAAGGAGCACAGGAAGCCAAGGCGGGCACGGAACTCCCACCCCTCACGGCCGAGGGAATCGTCGGCGGCGTCCTGTCCGTGCTGCACGCACGCCTGCTCGCCGAGACCCATCCGCCGCCTGGTATCGCTCACAACGGCCGAGGTGCTGCGCGACGCAAGATCCAGGACGCCGCCGATGTGTCGCTCCTCGAAGGGAGCCTGATCGACCTGACGGGCCCGCTGATGGGCATGATCGTGCTGCCCTACCTCGGTCCCGCCGCCGCGCGCCGAGAGCTTGCGCGGCCCATCCCCAAGCCTCCGGCGGGTGTGCATCGCGCGGAAGGCAACCCGCTCGGAAAGCTTGAGATGCGCCTCACCTATCGCACCGTGCGCGTTCTGATGGCGATCGCCGCGCTGGGCGAACAGGGACCCGGTCCGTCCAACCGCGCGGTCGCCGTCGCCGCCGAGGTCACCGACCAGGGCCAAATGTCAAAGCTACTCGCCCGTCTGCGCGACCTCGGCCTGATCGAGACCACCGGGGGCGGAGCATCCCGCGGAGAGCCCAACGCATGGACACTCACAGACAAGGGCCGGCGCGTACAGGGCGCCATCGCCGAGCAGACCACAAGCGGGTGAACTCACCCAAGCGCCCACAACAGCATGTGGGCAGGCACGAGCGCGTATTCGTCCGCGAACAACAGGTCATCCTGGGTTGCGATCACGGCTGGACGGCCTGGATGGGCCCTCGACACGGCAACCGCCCCGCGCAGGTCGATCTGACGCCGGTACTTGACCTCCACGGCGTCGAGCTCCCGGCGTGGGCCCGCCACGAAATCCACTTCCCCCGCTCGGGCCGTGCGCCACGCGTGCAGCCGGTCGGGGGATACGAATGTTTCGATCAAGCGCTCGTGCAGCTCATAGCGGCGGTATAGCGCCAGTCCCACAGCGTTCTCGATTAGGGCGGGCACGTCGGGACCGACCCCGGGCGTCAGGTCGAGCGCGATCGTGTGCAACAGGGGATCGCCGAAGAACACCTTCTTCTCGTTGGAGAGGCTGTTGGTCTGCGATCCCGCCCGCCAGAAATAGAGGATGAACAGGAAGTAGCCGCCCGCCAGCAGCTCGATGTAGCTGCGCAGCGTGTGATGGCTCGTGGCTCCGCGTCGCTGCCCGAGCGGCACGTCCATCTCGCGCGCCATCCTGCTCCAGTCGGTCCTCGAACCGAGCGAGCGCAGCACCCGCTCAAGCAATGCGTGGGCCGCGGGAATGCTTGCGCCTCTGCGCTGGATCTCCTTGACGAGCGAGTCGTACATGACCCGCTTGACCTGCTCGGAGGGATCGACGGCCCCCGTGGCGGCTTCGGCGACAGCGGCGGGGAGGCCGCCGAACTTCAGATACAGCGAGAGCGAGCTCTTCAGGGACGCGGCGTAGAAACGACCCTCGTTCAGGGCGCTCTCACCGTCTGGCATGCGGATATCCGCGACCGTGAGGCAAGGCGAGGGAGGTATCGAGTTATCGATTGCCCGCGCGAACGAGGCGAACGTCTGCGGCAGCACGAGATAGTCACGGCCAGGGCCGCGACGCCCTGGGAGTCGCTCGGCCGCCCCTCTCTGCAGGTCGATGGCCGAGGAGCCGGTGCACACGACCACGTCGTCGTCGATCGTCCCGTCGTCCCAGATGGCCTTCACCGCGGTCTGCCAGCCAGACACGCTCGTCACCTCGTCGAGCAGCACGATGCTCGACCCCCGGTGTCCCGCGAGAGCCTTTGCGCGGCTGACCGTCTTCGCCAACTCCGCAAGGTGCTCTCCCTCGATGAGATCGAGTGTCAGATACACGACCGAACGCGGCTCATGTCCCTCGGCCAGGGCCCGCTCCACCAGCAGCTTCAGGTCGGTGCTCTTGCCCACCTGTCGCGGACCGCGCACCGTGTGGATGGCCGCCCGCGTCAGGTCGATCGTGCCGACAAGCTCCGCCGGCAGACGCATCGGCTGGCTGGCGAGCAGCCCGAGCTGCCGGTCCCCGGCCGGCCATCCCCCTCCGTTCCACCAGGGATTCTGGGAAAATATCTGTTCTTCGCTGAGTGCCATAGACGCCTAAATCGTAGCATCTAATTCCAAAGTATGCTGCACACTATGGCATATACTTTCCAAGATATGCTGCCTATCTTAGAAAATCATTACCAAAATTGGTATGATAGATCTGGGTTTCGGCTGGCGGATGGGAGTCCGAGAGCCGGCAGATTGGGAGTGCTCACGCGTATGTGCGCCGTTATGCTGCGCTTTAGGCATGGCAACTAAGCTTCCGCGCAGCATGGAGGGAAGCACGACGAAGGGAGGGGCCGACACGTACGTGCGTGTCGGCCTGCCCATACTTTCGCTGATCGCCGCGGGCCTGATAGCCGGCTGCGGTGGCGGCGGCTCCTCCACCTCGACCGGTGACGCCGCGGTCCCAAGCTCCCCCGCGGGCTCCACGCAGGCGAGCGTCTCAAGCGCCGACGCGGTCGCCAACGTCGCGGGCGTGCCGATCTCCAAGACAAGCTACGAACACTGGCTCACCGTCGAGAGCAAGCTCGGCGGCGGCGGCAATGCGGGGCATCGCGCGCTCGGATTCCTTTTGACCTCCGAGTGGGTGCTCGGCGAGGCCAAGGCCCGCGGGGTCTCGGTCTCCGACGCCGAAGTCAAGCAGCGCTTCACCCAGCTTGCGCACCAGAGCTTCCCCAAGGCCGGCTCGCTGCAGAAGTACTTCTCGACCTCCGGCGAGACCGAAGCCGACCTGCTCGCGCGCATCAAGGTCGAACTGCTCGCCGCCAAGATCGCCGCACAGATCACCGCCGGCAAGAGCGCCTCTCAGCACAGCGCAATCCTGACCGCGTTCGAGACCAACTTCCATACCCACTGGAAGGCGCTCACGAATTGCAAGCCGGGGTATGTGATGGAAGACTGCAAGCAATACAAGGGCAAGGGCGAAAACCTCAACGCCACGACCTCGCACAGCGCATCGTCGTCCTCGGCCAAGGGGTCCTCCGCGAGCAGCTCCTCCTCCTCGTCTTCCTCCTCCACATCGCGCTCCAGCGGCGAGGTCTACACCGCTCCAGGCGCATTCTCGATCTCGAGCTCGGCGTTCGAACGCAACGGTGAGATCCCAGCCCAGTACACGTGCGCGGGCGCCGGCATCTCTCCGCCGCTGTCATGGGAAAAAGTGCACAAAGGCGCCGCCGAGCTGGTGCTGTTCGCGATCGACGACAGCTCCAGCAACTCCTCCGGCGGTATCCGCTGGATCGTGGGTGGAATCGACCCAAGCTCCAAAGGCGTCGCCGCCGGTCAGGTGCCCGCCGGTGGGATCGTCGGCACCAACAGCGCCGGCAAGGTCGGCTACAGCCCAATCTGCCCCGCGTCCGGCAAGAGCGACACGGTCGAGTTCGTGATGTACGCGCTCAAGAAGAAGATCCCGCTCTCGCCCGGCTTTCGGCCCGACGTCGCCGAGAGCGAGTATGGCTCCGGCAAACTGCTGCTCGGCGAAGCGGCCGTGACCTACGGCGTCGCCACCCGCTGATCGGCTCGGCACGCGAGCACTCAGCTCTGCCGCCATAGGCCGCACAGCGGCACGGCGTGGAGTCGCTCCCCGAAGGGAAGCGTGCGTTCCCCGGTGTAGAGGACGACTCCCGCCTTGAAGCGAGGTCCGAGCGAGTCGCGTAGGAACCGGAGGGCGCTGAAGTCCTTGGAGCGCAAGGCTGCACCGCTCTTGACCTCGATCGCAACGATCTCCCCGGCGCCGCGCTCGAGCACGATGTCAACCTCGCGTTGGCGGTGGTCGCGATAGTGGTAGAAGCGCGATTTGCGCTCTGACCAGCTCGATTGCCGTTCGAGCTCCGTAGCCGCGAACGTCTCGAAGATTGGGCCGGCCAGCGTAGGGTCCCGCACCAGTCGATCGGCCTCGACGTTCAACAGATTGGCAAGCAAGCCCGTGTCGCAGACGTGCAGCTTTGGCGCCTTCACTTGACGGCTGCCGATGTTGGCGCTCCAAGCGTGGAGCCGTCGCACTAGCAGCAGGTCTTCGAGGACCTTCGTGTAGGCGAGGACAGTCTTGTGGTCGATCCCGAGGTCTCCCGCCATGGCGCGAGCGCTCGTCAGCGAGCCCGAGCGGGCTGCTATCACGCTCAGCAGGCGCCCCATCTGGGCAGCATCGTGGATGCGCGCGACGTCGCTTAGGTCTCGACCCAGGATCGAGGGCAGATAGCTCGAGAAGAAGCGCTCCCGCCCCGCTTCGCCGCGTCCTTGCGCTTCGGGGAAGCCGCCCCGGACCACGCGCTCCGCGTAGGCCGCCCGGCCAACCTCGGCTCCGACGATGCGAGGGGGATCGTTCTCAAACAGACGGTTGATGAAGTTCTCGGCAGATCCTTCGAGCTCTCCTTGCGAGAAGGGCCACAGGTGCACGTAGTCAACACGGCCCGGCAGGTTGTCGGCGATGGTCGGCAGCGTGATCACATTGGCTGAGCCGGTCAGCAGGAACTGTCCGCGGTCGTTGCAGTTGTCAAGCCGGATCTTGATTGCGAGCATCAGGTCGGGTGCTCGCTGGATCTCGTCGATTACGGTTGGGCCGCTGATTGCGGCGACGAATTCGGTCGGGTCTTCCAGAGCCGCCTGTCTGCTGCCCTCCTCGTCGAGGCTGATGTATGTGGCCGGGTGGTCTTGGCTGGCGATCTGCTTGACCAGTGTGCTCTTGCCGACTTGTCGAGGCCCCAGCAAGCACACCGCTCGGGCGTAAGAGAGCTCCTCGACCACGAGGGGCCGGATATGTCGTTCGATCATTCCGTTGCTCCGCATTATGCGTACAAAAAGAGGCGAATAACGGGGATTTTAGCAGCGCGTAATGGGGAATACAATCCCCAAATTTGGGGAGATGTTTCCCCAAATTCGTTTTAGCTTCGTTAGGTGGATCGATCCGAGATCAGCTCTCGCGTCCGCGCTGACGCAGGAACCGCTGGAATTCGCGCGCCAGAAGATCTCCCGAAGGCAGATCCTGCGGGGAGATCGTGGTCTGTCCGTCCTCGGCGGCTCGCTGTTCCAGGCGCTCCACGAAGGCTTGAATGTCGGGGTCCGACTGCACCGCGAGGCCGACCTGGTGTTCGTACTCGCCAGATGCCTCCTCGAGCTCTGTGGCGTCAACCGACACCCCCACCAGCAGCTCGAGCTTGCGCAGCAACGCGAGCGCCGCCTTCGGACTGGCGGCGGCCGCCACGTAGTGCGGCACGCTCGCCCACACGCTCGCCGAGGGCAACCCGGCCTGCCCACACGCCGCGTGCAGCACACCCACGATCCCGGTGGGACCTTCGTAGCTGCTTGCTTTCAACCCAAGCCGCTCCATCATCGCCGGGTCTGAGGCAAAGCCCGTCATCGCCACCGGATGGGAGTGCGGCACGTCCGCCAGCAGTCCCCCGAGCGTCACCACCAGTTGCACGTCGAGCGCTTCCACGAGATCCACGATCAGCGCGCTGAACGAGCGCCAGCGCATCGAGGGCTCGGTGCCCTGCACGATCACCAGGTCGCGAGGCGCCCGCGGCGCCCGCGCCTCCAGGATCTCCACCGAGGGCCAGGAGATCACGCGCGCCTGTGTCTCGTCGATCTGCACCTGCGGCCGGTTGGCCTGGAAGTCGTAGAACTCCTCGGAGTCGATCCGCGCGAAGCGCTCGCCGCCGAGCGCCTGCGCGAGAAACGCGGTGGCCGTCAACGCCGCGTCGCCCGCGTCGTTCCAGCCCTGAAACGAGCACACCATCGCGGGTGCTCGCAGGCCGTCGGGACGGCGATCCCAGATCAGTGGCTGCATCCGACCCACCGTACATCATGGGCAGCCGATGTCCGCCACGACAGACGCAGACACGATCGCCACGCTGCGCGAGGGCGATGCGGTGGACGCCGTGTTCGCGTGCACACGCAAGGAGCGGTTGCTGACTCGCTCCGGCGACCCCTACCTCACGATCGAGCTGCGCGACCGGTCCGGCAGCGTGGCCGGCAGGATTTTTCGCGACGCCGACCTGCACGCCGGGCGCTTTGAGCGCGGCGAGCTCGTGCGCGTACACGGGCGGGCCGAGCGCTTTCGCGACGAGCTGCAGATCGCGGTCGAGCGGATCGCGCGCGTGGACGCCGACGAGCAGGCCGCGGCTCGCTTTCTGCCGGTCTCTCACCGCGACCTCGACGAGCTGGAGGGCTTCGTCGAGCATCTGGCGCGCGAGGTGTACGACCCCGGCCTCAAAGCGCTGCTGGAGCGCCTGCTCGGCGACCGCGAGCTGCGCGCGGAGTTGCGCCGCGCGCCGTGCTCGCTACCCGCTACCGGTCCCGGTCGCTCGGGCTCCCACCACGCGTTCATCGGCGGGCTGCTCGAGCACACGGTGGCCGTCGCCACGCTTGCGATCGAGCTGTGCGCCGTGCACCCCCGCCTGGACCGCGATCTGCTGCTGTGCGCCGCGATCGTGCACGATCTCGGCAAGACGCGCGAATACGCCTATGGCGCGGAGATCACGCGCACCGATGAGGGCCGCATGCTGGGCCACGTCGAGCTGGGTCTGCGCCTGATCGCCGCACACGCCCCGCCCAACCTCACCGCCGAGCGTCGGATGGCGCTCGAGCACTGCGTGCTCGCACACCATGGCGGCGAAGGGGCCCAGCGCGCGGCCTCCGCCGAGGCTCTCGCGCTACAGCGCCTGCGCGCGCTCGACGCGGCCGTCAAGGGCGCATTTGAGCACGGTCTCGGCCGTTGAGATCGACCTCCCGCCTCGCGCGCTCGCGCGCGAGGGCGTGCATGCGCGTGAATCGGCCCTGACATCCGGTGAGAAACGGCCTCGGCATCCGGTGAGAAACAATGCCGGCGGGTCAAGTGTGCGCTCGCGAATGCCGATCATCACAGGGTGGGGGACCAGCCCAGCCCAACCAGCACACCCGTGAGCGAGCGCTCGCCGCTGCGAGCGGTCGAGCCGGTGCCCGCCCACAGCCGACCGATCCAATCGGGCGCGCTCACCCAGCCGCTTGGCGAGGGGCGCCCTGGACGCTTGATCGGAGACGTCGTGGTGGACCTGGGATTCGCCAGCCGCGAGCGGGTCGAGGAGGCCGTTGAGATCGCGCGCGCCCAGCGCAAGCCCACCGGACAGGTCCTCGTCGAGCAGGGCATCCTGCGCCACGACCAGCTCGCCCGCGTGGTGGCCGACCGCTATGGCCTGGACTACATCGACCTGTCGGTGTACGAGCTCGACATGGGTGCGGTCAACCTGATCGACATGGAGGCAATCCGCCGCTACCAGGCCGTGCCGGTCGGCTTCCTCGAAGACGGCACGCTGCTGCTCGCGATGGCCGACCCCACCAACGTGCTCACCGTCGATGACATCGCGATGCTCACCGGCAGGCGCGTGCGCTCCGCATCGGCGTCGATCGAGGACCTCAACATCCTGATCACGCGTCTTTCCCGTGTGGAGCAGTCGGTGGAAGCGATCGTCGAGGACGAATCCCAGCCCGAGGCCGAGTTCGTGATGGACGAGACCGACAAGGACGCGCCCGTCATCAAGCTCGTGCACTCGATCATCGCGGAGGCGATCGAGCAGGGCGCTTCGGACATTCACATCGACCCGGGCGAGGGCGACATGCGCGTGCTGCTGCGCATCGATGGCGTGCTCTCTCAGACCGCCACGCTCAAGCGCGCGATGGCCGCCAGCATCATCTCGCGGGTGAAGATCATGTCCGAGATGGACATCTCCGAGCGCCGCGTGCCCCAGGACGGGCGCTTTGCTCTGACCGTCGGCGGCCGGCGCGTGGACGTGCGGGTGACGACGCTGCCGCTGGTCTACGGCGAGGGCGCCTACCTGCGCATCCTCGACAAGGGCGCCACGGTGCGCGGGCTCGAATCGATCGGCATGCAGCGCACCGAGCAGGATCGTTTTGCCTACGCGATCGCGCGGCCCAACGGCGCGGTGCTGGTGACCGGCCCGACCGGCAGCGGCAAGTCCACAACGCTGTACGCCGCGCTGGGCGCCGTCAACGACGGCAGCCGCAGCATCCTCACGATCGAGGACCCGGTCGAGTCGCGGATCGCGGGTGTCAAGCAGATGCAGGTCGCGCCCAAGGCCGGCATGACCTTCGCGGGCGGCTTGCGCGCAATGCTGCGCGCCGATCCCGACGTGATCATGGTTGGGGAGATCCGCGACCGCGAAACCGCGCACATCGCGGTCGAGGCGGCGCTCACCGGCCACCTCGTGCTCTCCACCCTGCACACTCGCGATGCCCCCAGCGCGCTCGGCCGTCTGATCGACATGGGCATCGAGCCGTTCCTGATCTCCTCGTCGATCGACTGCATCGTCGCTCAGCGGCTCGTGCGGACGCTCTGCCAGCACTGCAAGCAGCCCAGCAAAGCGCCGGAGTCGCTGCTGGCCGAGTACGGGCTGTACGGCTCCGAGGCGTTCGAGCCGGTCGGCTGCTCGCGCTGCTCCTCCAGCGGCTATCGCGGTCGAATCGGCATCTACGAGGTGATGTCGGTCACCGAAGAGGTGCGCGCGCTCGTGCTCAGTCGCGGGTCGGTCGACGAAATCGCCGCCGCCGCGGTTGCTCAGGGAATGCGCCGCTTGCGCGACGACGGCATCGCGAAGGTTCGCGCCGGTCAGACCTCGATCGCGGAGATCGAGCGGATTACGACGACGATGCTGTAGGGCCATGAGCGCTGCGTATGCGGTTGCTCTTTGTTTGGGATAGCTGGGGCGTGCCCTCGGCGTACGAGGGCTCCTCCTCATATATGCCCGATCGCCCGTACCGTTGTGTGGGCTCGCCGGGTTCCGGGCACCGGAGGGATCAACAGCGAGACTCGCAGTGGTCCCTCGGGGAACGCTTCCGTGTTGAACGAGTAGCCGTGGTAGCGAACGCCGCCATAGGAGATCGTGCCGCGGGTCGGCACGCTGGTGGGTGCGGGACTGATGCTGCCCACTATCTCCTCGGGGTGGGCTGGGTTTTCATACAAGAACACC
Organism: uncultured Solirubrobacterales bacterium; assembly: GCA_963715535.1. Classification (GTDB taxonomy): domain Bacteria; phylum Actinomycetota; class Thermoleophilia; order Solirubrobacterales; family Solirubrobacteraceae; genus Palsa-744. The sequence goes on from OY970251.1 coordinate 2,129,825, forward strand.
TGCGCCCCGGTGAAACGATGAGTGAGGATCACATAGCCGAGGTCGTCCTGCACGGAGAGCAGGAAGTGACCCACGATGCGTCCCTTTGCGCCCCGCACGTCGCCGCGGATCGGCGCCAGCACGTGCGGGCCGCCGACGTCGACCACGAGCTTTTCGCCGAGCGTGGCGCGCACGCGCACGACGTGCAACGTGGTTTTGAAGAACGCGTCGATCACTTCGCGCGCCGCGACCGGATCGTCGCTCGCGACCGCCTGCTGGAAGGCGCGTGAGCGTTCAAAGTCGCGCACCACGGCTCGCGTAGCGGACCCCGATTGCTCCTGGCGGTAGATGTTCATCGCCGTCTGCCCGATCGTGTCAGTCGCCGTTTCTTCGGGGTCCCGCCCACATGTGGAGGCAAGCGGAACCGGCGCCAGCACGAACGTGCGCATCGATGTCTTCGGGAAGCCAGTGCCCACGAACGAGTAGACCGAATAGTGCGTGCCGTGAAAGGAGACCTCGCCACGGTTGGGCAGGATGCCGGGCCCGGGGCTTGAGGAGCCGCCCAGCCAGCGGGAGCCCGAGCGCCCGAACACCTGAGCTTCGGTGATCGCATGCACGGTGCTCGCGTAGCCGTACATCCCCTGCTCGGAGGCTGTCACCGTGCCGATTTCAAGGCCGGCCGCGTTGCGCAGCGGCGTGCTCACTGGGGCGATCCCGTTGGCGGTGCCGTATTCGCCGACGGTTTGCCGCCCAACGCTCACACGCACGCGCACCAGCTGTCCGCGCAAGAGCGGGGCGATCGCCGCTCGCACGGCCTTCGCGTTACCCGCTTCGGCAGCGGCGATCACGGCGGGGGCGCTCGCCACGCGCTCGGCCGCGGGCAGCGCGATGCGTCCCCCCGCGATCTCGTGATAGACGCTCTCGGCGACCTTCCCAAGCGCTCTGGCGGTCGCGTTGGCGCACGATGGCGAGGCCAGTCGCGTCGCCGCGCTGGGGTCGGCCGCGCGCGTGCTGGAGCCGCAACCGAGCAGCGCGAGCACAGACAGCGCAGTGAGCGCAAGCGCCGCCACGGCGACGCGCGCGAGACGGCGCCACGATGGCTGCCGTCTCGCGCGCGGGGTCTCTTCGGGACGGGCTCGCGGATGGGTTCGGGCCTGCATACACGCAGGCTAGTCAGTATGGACGCGAGGGCCAGCCTCCTCGCGTCGTCGCTGACTAGTGCTTCTTCGTCTCAACGAGCGGCAGAAAGATCTGGTCGACGATCTCTTCGAGTGTCTCGTTTGTTGGTGGTCGGTGGGTGAGGATTAGTTCGTGGCGGAGCAGGTCGAGTGGAAGTCGCGCGACGCGCTCGGGCACGTGCTCTCGTGCCTCGCCGCGGGTGGCCGCGCAGGCGAGCGCTTGGTTGATCACTTCGCTGCCGCCGCGGGCGAGTTGGTCGATGATCGTGGTCGAGGAGTCGTCGGCCATCAGATCGTTGAGGAGCCCGACGACGGTCGCGGGGCCGATATCGGAGATCCGTCGTGAGGCCTGGCGCATGATCGTGAGCACGTCCTCGCGTAGGCTGCCGCTGTCGGGGATGCGGCCGGTGCCGGTCGGCTGCTGGCGCAACGCCGCAATCACAAGCTCGTGTCGGCTGGACCAGCGGCGGTAGATCACTGCGCGGCTCGTCTCGGCCGCCTCGGCGACGCGATCCATCGTCAGCTTCGCGTAGCCGACGCTCTGAAGCTCGCTCCAGGCGGCGTCGAGCAGCGCCTTTTCGAGCACAGCGCCGCGACGCCGGGTGGCGAGAGGGCGGTCGGGGGAGGTGTGTTGAGAAGCGTCCATGAAAAGATTCTGGATACGCCTTGTATCTTATCAGCGAATGTGCTTAGATACAAGCTGTCTCTTACGTCGCTCTCTGAAAGGACACGAAATGTTGCTTCTCATCCGTCACCGTTACCCCCGCCTCGCCAACATCCTCGGCTTCGTCAGCGGCGTGATCACGCTCGCGATCGCTATCGCATGCGGCGCCTCGACGACCGTTCTGATCCTCGGCGGCGGCAGCTCGCTCCTGCTCTGTGGCGTGCGCTTCGTCGGTAAGCGCCACCCGCGGCTCGTCGCCCACCGCGGCAGCGCCGCCGCACGATGAACCAACACGCGGTCTCCTCCCCCGGGGCTGCGACTGAGCACTCGGTCGCGGTACCCGGCGGGACGATCTACTACCGCACGGAGGGCTCCGGCCCGCCGCTGGTCCTGATCGGCGGCGGGCCGAGCAACGCCGACACGCTCGCCGCGCTCGCCGGCCACCTCGCCGCCAGCCGCACAATCATCACCTATGACCGCCGCGGTTACTCCCGCAGCCGGCTCGACGATTCCTCGCAGCCGGCGAGGATCAACCTGCACGCGGACGACGTCCGCCGCGTTATCGACGACCTCGGCGCAGGACCCGCATCAGTATTCGCGACAAGCGTCGGCGCGCTAATCGGGCTCGAGCTCGCCGCTTCCCATCCCAACATCCTCACGCGAGTGATCGTCCACGAGCCGCCGCTCGGCCAGTTGGTGCCCGCCGACGACCGCGCGTCGTTCGACGTCGAGCTTGACCGCGAGGACGCTGGTACGGCTCTCGACCAGATCGCCGGGAGCATTGGCGTAACCCGCGGACGCTCGCTCGCCCGGGGCTCAGGTGACCGGCCCGAGGTCCGCCGCGGCGATATCGAGCTGTTCATCCGCCGTGACGTCCCCGCGATCGCCGACTACGACCTCGACCTCAACCGCATCATCCCGCTCACCGAGCGAATCATTGTCACAGCGAGCGAAGAGGGCCGCGAGTTCTACCCCCACCGCTGCGCCGAGGCGCTCGCCACCATGCTCGGCAACCCCCTGATCGAGCTCCCCGGCAACCACGCCGCCATGATCAACCGCGCCGCCGAATTCGCCTCGCGCCTCGCGCCGCTCCTGCCTTGACTGGTTCACGCGGCCGTGCCGGTTGAGGGCGGCCATGTCGCCGTCGCGGCACGGGGGAGCTGGTCTGTCGGTGCGCCGGGCTGCCTCGTTCAGCTGACGTCCCGGCGCGCGACCAGCGGCAGGCCTATCAGCGCAAGCACGACCACCCATGCAATCAGCACAAGCCCGCCGGCAGCAGGCGAAAGCAGGTGTTCGGTCTTCAGCCCGATCAGCGCATCCTGTGCGCGCGTCGGCATGAAGCGACCGACCGACGGGACCAAGCCGAACAGCAGGTTGTCAACGATGAAGCCCCAAGCGAGCAGGCCGATCACTGCGCCGACCTGGTTGCGCACGATCGCGCCGAAGCCCACGCCAAGCGCTGCCCACAGGGCGGTTGCAGCGAGCGTCCCCAGCAGCAGCAGTGCGACTTCGCCGCCGCTCAACACAAACGTGATGCCGCGCGCGTCGATGATCAGATAGCCGATCGCAAAGCCCACGCCCTCGCCGACAACGCCGAACACGAGGCCCGCAAGCAGGCCCGCGATCAGCTTCGCGCCGAGCACACGCGAGCGCACAGGCGTGAACAGGAACGTCGGGCGGATCGTGCCAAAGCGAAACTCGCTGGTCACCAGCAGCACGCCCGCAAGCGCCGAGAAGATCCCCGCAAGGCTGCCAAGACTGAGCGTCGTGCGCTGGTCTTCGGTCGTGGACAGGCCGCTGATTTTGCTCAGCAGCCCCGTCAGCAGCGCAAACAGCAGGATCAGAGCGATCATCCCCAGCACCAAGCCAAGCGTGGTGCGCGTCGAGCGCACCTTCAAGAGCTCTGCTTTGACCTGTGCGATCACGGCTGCGCCTCGGGGGGGATGGCGGCGCTCGGGGTCGCACCGCTGACAGCGCTGCCGTCTCCACTGGTCAGCTCGAGGAAGATCTGCTCTAGCGAGGAGCCTTCGGTGACGAGCTCATGCACCGGCACCCCTGCAGCGAGCGCGACGTCACCGACGTGCTCGCTGGTGGTGCCGTGCACGAGCAGCACATGCTCGTTGCTTGCCGTCGTCTGCAGCTCCTCGCGATCGAGCGCTTGGCGCAGCTGCTCGACGCCCGGCGTGCGCACGCGCACCGCGCCGCCGACCTGCGCTGTCAGCTGCTCCAGCGAGGACTCCACAACGAGTCGCCCGCGGTTGATGATCAGCACCTGATCGACCGTCTGTGCGACCTCTGCCAGCACATGGCTCGAGATCAGCACCGTACGCCCCTCGGAGGCAAACGCGCGCAGGAAGTCACGCAGCCAGCGCACGCCCTCGGGGTCAAGGCCGTTGGCAGGCTCGTCCAGCACCAGCAGCTCGGGATCGCCAAGCAGCGCCGCTGCAAGCCCCAGCCGCTGGCGCATGCCCAGCGAGTAGCCCTTCACGCGGCGTTTGGCAGCGTCCTTCAGTTCCACCAGCGCCAGCACCTCGTCGGTGCGCGAGTCGGGCAGGCCGGCAGCAAGGCCGAGTGTGCGCAGATGGTCGCGGCCCGAGCGGCCAGGGTGGAAGTCAGTGGCCTCGAGCACCGCGCCGATCCGCAGCGCCGGCTGTTGTAGCTGCGCATAGAGCTGGTCGAACACGAGCGCGCGGCCGCTAGTCGGCACCGCCAAGCCGAGCAGCATCCGCAGCGTCGTCGTCTTGCCTGCGCCGTTAGGGCCCAGAAAGCCCGTGATCGTGCCTGCGGCGAGCTCGAACGACAGGTCCTCGACTGCTGTCAGCCCGCCAAAGCGCTTCGACAGCGATTCTGTGCGAACGATTGCCGTCACGTGCTCATCACTTCGGTTCACGCTGGCAGAGTAGTTCACGCATCGGCATCGTCAGCACGCCACCAATACGAGCTCTGTGCCGATCCCGATCTGCGGGGAGTTGGGCTCGCGCCGCCGCTGAGTAGATTGGTCTTAATGATGGTGGCGCCGTCCGCGCCACCATCAATCCATCCACCAACTATGTCTTGGTGCCTCCTTATTTCTTGGTGGCCTTGCTGTTGGTTTTGCCTTTGCTCTTGGCTTTCTCGGCACCCTTGCCTTTGCCGTGCTTGCCGGCCTTGGTCTTCTTCGGTGTGGGCGCGATCGGTTCGAGCCGTGTCCCTCCCACGTAGCGGGTGGTGGGGCAGTGAAGCGGGCGGCCGAGGTCGAACGGACCTGAGATCGCCTGCGTCGGCACAGCCTTTTCGAGGTAGATGTCGGTGACCGTCAGCAGGGGGTCCAAGCGTGGCGCCTCGCACAGCGGTTGCTCGATCGAGAACTGTCCGGTGATCGTCTCCCAGCCGGCCTTTGCCGAGCCCTCGCAGTTGTCCGCCCAGCCCGGTATTTCACCGCCGCAGGAGAACGTGTCCGAGAGCGGCTTGGTTCTTGCGTGTTGGTGACCAGTGGCGATGCCTCGAAGCCGTTGACCGGCATGTTCGTCTCCAGCTGGTAGCCCGTGATCGGGCCGTTGCAGTAGAACGTGTAGCGAACCTGCAGTTCTTCGCTTCCCAGTTCCGGCGTTCCGGCAGATATGTGTCCGGAGCAGTTGAGGTCGTTCGGGCTTCCTTCGATTGCGACTGCTTCGGCGTGAGCCGAGGCGACGATCGCCATCGAGAGGGCGATCGAGCCCAGGATCGCGCGAGCAGCCAAAGGGAAGCTCGCTGGTGGACGGGTCGATGTGTGTGCAACGGGGGTCTCCGTTCGTTGTTTGACATGAAGGCGGGGTCTCAGCCGCCGGGATGCGCCGCGGCGAGCCCGGACCGAAGACCGAGAGCGCCGTGCGTGGTCGTGCCGATGCGGCCTGGGCCGCCTTCTTGGCCGTGGAGGCGGCGTTGGCCGCTTTTCCACTTGCGCCGTAGACCGTCGCCCCGAATGACACGGTGCTCTGGTCGTTGGCATGGCCCAAGGGGAGGACTCCGAAGAGCAGCGAGATGCTCTTCGGGAGCGAGAAGTCGTTGAAGCTTTCGCTCACGCGCGCGCCGCTGCGCACGAATGGCGAGAGCAGCAGCGCGCCGACAGGCTTCGCTTGCGGCGCTCGCGGGCGAGGCCGGCGGACTGTCGGGCACGATCACGATCAGGCCTTCCTTGCGTAGGCGCTGGTCGCGAGGATCTGAGGCACGACTTCCTTCAGGAAGCGTCGGCGGGTGCGAGCCCGGCGGGCGCGCCCGTGGTGCAGGGAGCGGCTGGAGCCGTCGTTGCACGCAGAGGGCACGATCCAGCTGAGGCTCGGCGTATCGGCGGGCGTCGCGAGGCTCGCCTGCAGCTGCGACAGATCGACGTCGTTGCTCGCGCACGCGCCTTCGCTCAGCAGCGAGTCGAAGTACACGAAGGGGTTGCGATAAGTGAGGTAGGGATCGCCGGGGGCGGGCGTGTGGTTGGGGTCGCCGGCGTGCCCAGTTCGGGCCGGCGGCAGGTGACCGCGTCGTAGGCTGTGATGGTACCGGGCGCCGCGCTCGTGGCGTGAGTGAGCGCCGGTTGTGCGCGCTCGGAGTGTCGGCTGCTGGCTCGTGCCGCTGAGCGTCGGCGCCCGGGGTTGCGCTCGTGCCGCTCGAGTGTCGGCGGCGGGCGCCGTGAGCTCGCCGGTGCGCCCGCTTCCATGTCCTGCACGTAGGCCTTCCAAGTCGAGCGACCCGGCGGTCAGCTCGTCGGCGAGCGTCTTGACGGCCGCCGGATACACGCAGCCAACGCCCTCGGCGAGGCCGGTGGTGGCGTTGACGGTCGGCGGCTGCAGTTCGCTGTAGGTGGGGCAGTTCTGTTCGGTGTCGAGGTTCACGCTCTGGCCCGAGAGCAGTGCGATCCCGTTGCCAGCGCGCTGCTCGAGCTGAGCGTGTAGTTGCTGAGCAGCGTGCCCTTGGGCACGAGCTGCTTGGCCAGATAGGGTCGGCTGTGGGGTCTGCCAGCGCGGCGCTGAAGCTCGCGCCTGAGAGCGCGATCACCCACACGTGCTTGATCGGGGGCAGTTTGATCGGCGTTCCCGGCGCCGGTTTTTCGCTTTTGGAGGAGCCTTCCGAGGGGGATTTTCGGAAGGCGCCTTCCGAGGAGCCATCGTCGTGGATTCGCTGGAGCTTTCCGAGGAGTTCCGGGCTTCGCTCGAGGTGGCCTTCGAGGCAGCTTTGCCTCCGTTGCCGGACGTCGCTCGTGGGTCGGCGTGGCGGGTTCGCTTGCGGTCGGCGAGTGGCGTTGCGCGGGGCTCGCCGGAGTGGTTGCGGGCGGGCTGGCGCCGGCGCTCGCCACCAGTGCGGCAAGCGCGCGCTGCGCGAGCGTGGCGCTGTCGGCGGGCGAGCTGGCGGGGCCGGCCCAAGCGCGACGCCCGCGAGGATGCCGACGGCGAGCACGCCGGCCGCAAGCGCGCCGGCCATGCCTCGCGATGGCGCGCCGGCGCCGAGGAAGGAGGCGCCCCCATCCGCTGCGCACGACCAGCCTCGCGCTGCTGCCCGGTCGGCCCCCGCACGGTCCCGGTGCGTCGCCGCATCGGCGCTCGTGCTCGGCGTCGCCGGTCGGAGACAATCCGGCGCCAGAAGGCGCGAAGTCGAGACGCGGCTTGCCACGTCTTGCGCCGCACTGCAGGCAGTAGCGCTGGTCCTCGACGAGCACGGCGCCGCAGCCCGCGCATTGCTCGCGCGGCAACGCTATGTGCGCTTGCGTTAGTCGGTTTGTCTCGGTCGTCTGGGGTCATCGTGGTCGGTCAGCTTGGGTTGTGCCGGTGGTGCCTTTTGGGCTGAGGTGCGCTCCTTGTGCCGCCTCCCGTGTTCGGGGAGAAGCGGTCATCCTCATAAAATAGCTAATCCTGATCTTATTTATGAAGATTATGCTAGGCTGCCGCACAACAAGCTGTCAACCATTCGAACGGAGCCCCTACTTCAATGCACCGATCTCGCCGTGTCGCCGCCCTAGTCGCGGCGACTCTCACGCTCTCGATAGCGGTCCCATCGGTCGCTCTCGCGACGAGCACGCTCATCGATCAGCGGAGCCACCGCCTCGTTCCCGCTCGTCTCGCTGCTCGTCCAGAAGTACGAGAAGCTCAACAAGAAGGTCAAAATCAAGATTTCCCAGGGCGGCACGCAGGTCGGCATCAACAACGTCGCCGCCGGTCGCGACTCGATCGCCGACGTCTCGCGCGATCCGCTGCCGACCGATCCGGCAGGTCTCGACTTCTACCCGGTCGCCAAGTACTACCTGTGCGTGGTCACCAACAGCGCCAACAAGCTGGCCAACCTCACGCAGGCGCAGGTCGAATCGATCTTCACGGGCAAGACCCGCGAATGGAGCAAGGTCCCCGGCGCCACAGCCACGGTCCGATCGACCTGATCAGCCGCAACTCCACGGCCGGCACGCTCAGCAACTTCACGACGCTTCTGATCGGCGGCAAGAAAGTCTCCTCGCTCGCCAGCGAAGAGTCCTCCGAGGGGCTGCAGCGCGAGGCGATCGAAAAAGACCCGAACTCGATCGGCTTCCTGTCCGGCTACTTCGCCAGTCAGGGCGTAAACGACGTCGCCTTCAACGGCGTCGGCTGCACGCTGGCCAACGCCACCGCTGGAAGCTACGCCGGTGTTGCGCGCTTCTACGAGGTGACGAAGGGCAAGGCCACGGGCGCCGCCTCAGCATTCATCGGCTGGATCGAGAGACAGCGCGGCCGCGCAGAAGATCATCTCCACGCAGTGGATCTCACTCAAGTGAACAAGCCCACTGGCGCGTTTGCGCCAACCGTGGTCAGACCGCCGCGCCGAGCTCACGCTCGGCGCGGCGTCGTTGACTGGTGTGCCTGATCGTGGTCGCGATGGTCGTGTTCGTCGCGGTCCACGCGTGGCCGACGATTCGAGCACAACGGCGGCTCAGCCTGGCTGGGCTCGGGCGGCAATCTCGACAGGCAGCTGCAGCGAATGTTCGAAACGGGCGCGCATCCGCCGGCCTCGGCCTACCACGTGCGCGCGTGGCCGGTGATCTACGGCACGCTGCTCACAACCTCGATCGCGCTGTTGATCGCGCTGCCGCTCGCGCTGCTGTCCTCGATCTTCATCGTCGAGTTCGCGCCCGTACGGCTGCTGAGGCGGGTGATGGTCCCCGTCGTGCGCCTGCTGGCCTCGGTGCCGTCGGTGATCTACGGGCTTGATCGGGATCCTCGTGCTCGTGCCGTTCGTCGGCAATCACCTGTCACCGGTCGCGGAGAAGACCTCGGTGCAGGACACCGTCGAGCTGACGGGCGCCAGCCTGCTCGTGGCGTCGATGGTCCTCGCCGTGATGATCACGCCGATCATGGTCGCGCTGATCAGCGAGGCGCTGTCCGGAGTGCCCGCCTCATGGCGTGAGGGGGCGATGGCGCTCGGCGTGCATCGGCTGCGCGCCACGCTGGCGGTCAGCCTCAAGGCGATCCGTCCGGCGATCGTCGCCGCCGCGGCGCTCGCGTGCGCCCGGGCCTCGGCGAGGCGATCGTGATCTCATGGTCTCGGGCTCGCGCTCGTTTACCCCGAACCTGGACTCACGGACCGTTGATCTTCCTGTATGAGCCGCTGCGCACGCTTGCCAGCGTGATCGTCGACAACAAGCGAAGGTCTTCGGCGGCTCGCCCGCGCTGAACTCGACGCTGTACGCCTTCGGCCTGTTGCTGTTGCTCTCGGCGATCGCGCTGTCGATCGGCTCCTATCTGATCAAGCTGCCGCTGCGGCAAGCTACCAGCTCAGAGTGAATCGAGCACGTCTCGACTCTCACGGGTCTCGCCGTGAACGCCCTCGCCGCCCCGTTCCCGGCAGAGCGCACCGAGGCGCCGCGCACGATCGTGGTCGCGGCTCTTCGATGCGGGAATGGCGCTTGCTCGACCGGATCGTGTCTCGGCGCCGCGTGGGCGGCCGGGCTCGGCCTGTGCCTCGTGACGGGGGCGATCGTCGTGTACATGGGCGTGCGCGGCTTTCAGTATCTGCGCCCGGACCTGCTTGTCTCAAGGCCGCAGATCGCCGAAGACGGGAGCGTCTCCGGCGGATCCTGGACCCGCTGATCGGAACCGCGGTGCTGACCGCGATCGGGCTGGCGGTAGCGCTGCCGGTTGGCGTGTGCAGCGCCGCATGGATCATCGAGTACGGTCGGCCTTCCTGGTTTGCGCGGCTGGTCGAGTCCGCGATCGAGATCGTCGCCGGCACACCCGACATCGTGATCGCGATCTTCGGCCTCGGCGATCTTCCAGCTCGGGGTGCTCGGGCCGCTGTCGAGCACGCTCGCCGAAAGCGGCGTTGTCACCGGTACGCTCGTTCATCGCGGCCGGCCTGACGATGTCGCTGATCGCGCTGCCGCCGCTCTACGCCGCCACCCGCGACGGCCTGCAGGCCGTGCCGGCGCACATGCGCGAGGCGGCGTTCGCGCTCGGCAAGACGCGCATCGCCACGATCCGCCGCGTCCTGATTCCGAGCGTGCGCTCCAACATCGCCACCGGCACGACGCTGGGAATCAGCCGCATCGTCGGCGACACGGCGATCGTGGTCATCGTGCTCGGCGAGACCTTGCGCAACGAACCGCTCAACTCGACCCCGATCGTGGGCTTCCTGCGCGGGACCGGCTCGACGCTGACCAGCTACGTGTTCGACAACTCGCCGGCCGGCGAAGGCAAGGCCGCGGACAAGGCGTATGCGGCCGCGTTCGTGCTGCTGCTGTTCGTTCTCCTGCTCAACTGTCGATCGTCGGGCGCATCAGCCGCTCAGGCAAGCGCACTCCAGCGGCTTCGACGCGGGCGGTGGGCTATGAACCCAGCTGCCTTCGAAGCCCGCATGCGCCCACCGCCTCCAGATGGGGCGCGGTCGATCGGCTTTGACAAAGCTGCCATTCATGACTAACCTGATTGGTTCGATGGAGAATATGACGATGAGCGCTGACAAGACATTGCTCGACCCCTGGAGCCAGCTTGGCTCAGGTTGGCCCCAGGAGGTGGAATCTCCCTTGCGCACAAACGGCAGGGTCGACTCGATCGTCCCGCCTGGGCCCGCGGAGGAGATCGGGGCCGATGCCGTGGTCCCGCCGGTGCGCACGATCGTGCTCGACCGCGAGCCGACGGCGGTGGCGCCCGCCGCGGGAGCGCGAGTCGATCCGCTCAGTCGCTGGCGGCGCAAGGTCCGGAGCGCCTGCGCCTGGACGACGTGAGCATCTACTACGGCGGCAAGCGCGCCGTCAACTCCGTCTCCATGTCGATCCACCAGGGCGAGGTGCTGGCGCTGATCGGCCCGTCCGGTTGCGGCAAGACGAGCCTGCTGCGCACGCTCAACCGCCTCACCGAGCTGACCCCGAGCGCCTCGCGCTCGGGCGCGATCATGCTCGACGGCCAGGACGTCCACGCCTTGCAGGACACGAAGCTGCGCTCGCGAGTGGCGATGGTCTTCCAGCAGCCCAACCCCTTCCCGATGTCGATCTTCGACAACGTCGCCTTTGCCCTGCGCGAACAGTCGCGCAAGAAGCCGCGCCGGCGCGAGCTGGAGCCGCTGGTGATCGATGCGCTGCGGCGCGCGGGACTCTACGACGAGGTCGCGTGGCGACCTCGACCGTCCCGCGCTGCGCCTCTCCGGAGGCCAGCAGCAGCGGCTGTGCATCGCACGCGCGATCGCGATGCGCCCCGAGGTGCTGCTTGATGGACGAGCCCTGCTCCGCGCTCGACCCGATCTCCACAGGCGTGATCGAGGAGCTGATCCACGAGCTGCGCCGAGACCTGGCCGTCGTGATCGTCACGCACAATCTCGCCCAGGCCCAGCGCGTGGCCGACAAGGTCGCCTTCATGTACCTGGGCGACATGGTCGAGTACGGCACGGCGGCATCAGGTGTTCGAGCAGCCGCGCGCCGAGCGCACGCGCGACTACGTGCGCGGCGCCTTCGGATAGAGTGCGATGCAGCGATGCGCGCAACGCGACCTCCAGCAGGCGTCCACCGGGGCGATCGTGAACGTCTTCCCGATCCAAACTCCGCCCGAGGGCGACGGCGCCAAGTGCCCGAACTGCGGCGCCCGGATCGCCGCCGACCAGCGCTACTGCCTGGCCTGCGGCCAGCCCTGCTCGCCCGTGCGACTGCCGTTCCTCGACGTGCTGCAGGCCGAGAGCGAGCTGCGTCGCCCCGATCGCGATCGCCCCGCCGACCGCCGGCTACCTGCCGCCGCTGCCCTCGGACGACGGCGCGGTCGGCTGGTTGCGCCGCTACTCAGGCCTGTTCGGTCTGATCGCCGTGCTGCTCATGCGGGCCTGATCGGCCTGCTCGTCGGTCACTGGCTGGCGCCCATCCAAAGCGTCGGGCCCATCGATCGTCAAGATCGAGGGCAGCCCTGCCTGCGCGCGGCGACATCCGCTCCAACGACGAGCACTCCCACGTCCACAACGCCCACGAGCCCAACAAAAGCTGCCACCGAGCAAAAGCGCGCCCGCCACCGAAGCGCAGGAAGTCAAAGAAGTGAAGGAAGCCGAAACGGCCAAGGCAAAGCCGAAGGCCGCGAGCAAACCCAGCGCCGCCACGCTTCAAGAAACTCAGCAGCTCCAAGGGCAAAGCGCACCAGCAGGAAATCGAAAAGCTGACCGCCGGCGACAAACCGATCGAAACGGGCGGCTGATGGCCGAGCAGCTCCTCCCGTTCCAAGCGGATCGCTCGCCGAGCTGCGCGAGTCGCCGCTTGCGCTGGCCGAGCGCGTCGCCGCGCTCACCTGGGATCTCGGCGGTCTCACCTACGAGATGGCGATTCGCGATCACTATCGCCTCGACGTGCTCTCGCGCCGCGCGGCCGAGCTGCAGACAGGCCGACGCCGAGCTGGGCGAGGTGGAACGGCTGCTCGGCGCCGCCGAGGCGGGGGTCCACGGCCAGTGCCGCTCCTGCGGCGCCGTGCACAGCCGCGGCGCCGCCTACTGCTGGCACTGCGGCGCTGGGCTGCTGCAGGAGGCGCGCCCGGCGGCTGTGGCGCAGGACAGCGCCTCGCACACGCCGTCGGCCTGAGCCGGCTGTAGCATCGCCCTCGTGCCACTGCGCCGAGCGAGCCCGATCCTCGTCATTGCGGGTCTGCTCGCCGTCGCCACCGTTGCATTGGCAAAGGCACCGCTCCACGCGCTCTTGGCATCAGCCGCCGCGCACCCACACGAAGGCACTTGCCCGATCTTCCCGGCGAGCAACCCGCTCAACCAGGAAATCGCTCACGCTCCGGTCAACCCCAACTCCGCGAAATACATCGCAGCATCGGCGCGGACGTCGATCTGCACGCCGACTTCGGCTCGCAACCCGAGCTACGGCATCCCCTACGCCGTTGTGGGTCCCCACCAGCCGAAGGTGCCGATCCGCGTTCACCGAATACGGCGAAGAATCAAATCCCGGCCCGTACCCGATCCCGCCGAACGCACCCGTGGAGGGAGCGGGCGAAGAAGGCGACCGTCACGTGCTGGTGCTGCAGGAGGGCACCTGCAAGCTGTACGAGCTGTACGCGGCGCGCCAGCGCCGGCTCAGGCTGGGACGCCGGCTCGGGCGCCGTGTTCAACCTTCGCAGCAACAGGCTTCGCCCCGAAGGCTGGACCTCAGCCGATGCCGCCGGACTGCCGATCTTCCCGCTGCTGGCTCGCTATCCCGAGGTGCACGCCGGGCAGATCGACCACGCGCTGCGGGTCACGGTCCCGGCGACCCAGCGCGGCTACATCCATCCCGCCACCCACTTCGCCTCCGGCAGCTCCGACCCGAACCTCCCGCCGATGGGTCTGCGCTTGCGCTTGAAGGCGAGCTTCAATCTCGCCGGCTATCACGGCCAGGCACTGGTGGTGCTACGGGCGCTCAAGCGCTACGGCCTGATCGTGGCCGACAACGGCAGCCCCTGGTACATCACGGGCGCGCCCAGACCCGCGCTGGAACAACGAAGACCTCGACCAGCTCAAGCGGGTGCCAGGCTCGGAGTTCGAAGCGGTCAGCACGGGGCCGATCCTGCACCACGGCTAGGGCGCGCATGATCGACCGCTGGTGCTGTCTTGCGTCCAGCTCCGAGCGAAGGACTCGCTCTCGAGCGCTGCTCGGTGGAAGCTGGGTCGCGCTGGGCAAAGGCGTCTTGCGCGGCATGCCGCCGAGTCGGTGCCTGCGCTGGGCGCCTCTGCACCGGCGCGGTGGCAACGTCGGCTGCTGGCCGACTGCTGCTCGTTGTGGTTCTGGCGGGGTGCTCGCCGTCGATCGACTGCTTGAACTCGCGCATCCCGCTGCCGAGCGAGCGCCCGATCTCCGGCAGGCGCTTGGCGCCGAACAGCAACAACAGGATCACCACGAGGAGGGTGAGATGAAGAGGGTTGTCGAGTCCCATCTACACCAGTCTAGGCGCTATTGGCGGAAGTTGGGTGATTTCCGCGTGAGGACTGCTTTGCGGCGGATCGCTGCCCCAGTCCGCGGCGGATCGCTGTCCTCGGGTTCGCCGATCGCTCGACGCACCAGCTGGATCGCCACGAGCACCATCAGCAGCGCGAAGCCGACGCGCAGCACGCTGCCCGACAGCGCGTTTGCGAGAGCCACGCCCGCGGCGGCGCCCACGAGCGACAGCAGGCCCATCAGCAGCGCATCTTTGCGGCGCACATTGCCGTAGCCGTCCTGCTTGATCGTGCCGACGATCGCCACCGGCACGATCGCCAGCAGCGAGGTGGCCTCCGCCTGGTGCTGTCCGAGACCCAGCAAGATCACCAGGCCCGGCACGAACAGCACGCCGCCGCCTACTCCGAGCAGCCCGGCGACGATGCCCGCGCACAGTCCGATCGCGATCGCGCCGATCATTGCGCCGCTCGCTCGCTCGCTTGAGACCCAGGTGTGTTGGCGCCGATCATTGCGTCAGCAGCTCCACCGCGCTTGCCACGAGCACGGCCGCGAACAGCAGCGAGATCGAACGGGTGGCAAGGCGCTGCTGCAGCCACGTGCCGATCAGCACACCGCCCACCGCCGGGATCCCCATCAGCACCGCGTCGAGCACGTGCACATTGCCATACGCGCCCTGCGTGGCGGCCGCAAAGCCCGCGATGAAAACGATCGCCGCGAGCGACGTGCCGGTCGCCTCGCGGGGTCCGTAGCCGAGCCACAGCACCAGCAGCGGCACGATCACCGTCCCGCCGCCCACCCCGAACAGGCCGCTGAACACGCCCGGCGAGCGCTGCCGATCGCCGCCAGCTTGAGTGCTCTGTGGCTCGCTCGGCTCGGAGCCGCGATCAGCGGTCATGCGCAGGATATGACCGGTCCGCCGCCACAGAGCGCCATACTAAAGGTCGTGTCCCCGGCTGCCCGCTTGTGGAGGCGCTCGAGCCGCTCCGCTCCGACCCCGATCATGCAGCCGTGCTGCTCGACATCGACGGCACGCTCGCCCCGATCGTGCGCCATGCCGCCGATGCGCACGTGCCCGAGGCGACGCGCACGCTGCTTGATCGAGATATCCAAGCGCTACCGGCTGGTGGGCTGTGTCAGCGGACGCCGCGCAGCAACCGCCCGGCAGATCGTCGCGATCGGCAGCATCGCCTACATCGGCAACCACGGCGGCGAGCTGCTGCGCCCCGGCGCCACTCGCCCCGAGCTCGACCCCGAGCTGACGGCCTGGTCGGAGCGCGTGCGCGAGTTCGCCCGGCGCGCCTACACGCCCGAGCTGCAGCGCGCGCGCGTGCGCAGCGAGGACAAGGAGGCGATCGCCGCCTTTCACTGGCGCGGCGCACCCGACGAGCAGGCGGCGGCGGCGCTCGTGCACGACGATCGCCGAGCGTGCCGAGGAGGAGGGCTTCGCGGTGCACTGGGGTCGCATGGTGCTGGAGGTGCGCCCGCCGATCGCGCTCGACAAGGGTCTCGGCGTCAGCGCGCTGTTGCAGAGCGCCACGATCGCGACAACGGCCCGCCGATCAAGACGCGCCCTGTACGTGGGCGACGACAGCACCGACATCGACGCTTTCCGTGCGCTGCGCGCGCTCGTCGACGCCGGCACGCTCGAGCTGGCCGTGCGCGTGGCGGTCGGCTCTGAGGAGACGCCGCCCGCGCTTGCCGAGCAGGCCGACCTGATCATCGACGGCCAGAGCGGCGTGCGCGGGCTGCTCGAGGCGCTCCTATGAGGTCGCCGTCGTGTCCAGTCGTCCACTGCGGAACGCGCGCTGACGCGATACGAGGCGTGCACTTCGTCGACTTCCTCAGGGCCACCGTCCTGCTCAGCGCCGCCGCCGCCACGGCGCTGGTGATCGTCACCGTGCTCTCCGCCGCGCCGTCCTCGGATCCGACGATCGTGCCGATCTCCGTCGGCTGGTGGGTCCTTGCCTCCGCGATCGGGCTGTGGCTCGGGCGCCGCGCGGAGGTGCATCCGCCGATCGCGCGCCTGCTGCGCGAGGCCAAGACAAGTACCGCGCTACCCGAGTACCGTCCGGGCGCCACGCTGCTGAACCGCCTGTGGCCACTGCTGCTGTTCACCGTGGTCGCGGGCGGGCTCGCGTTTCTCGCCCCGCAGATCCCCAGGCATCGGCGCTGGTTTCGCGATCGCGCTCGCGTTGTGGTGGCGCCGCCAGGATGCCGCCGTGGCGGCGATCGAGGAGCGCGACGGCGTGCGCTTCCACGTGCTGCGCACCTCTCCGCTGCGCGCAATCGCGCTGGCGCGCACGCCCGGCTTCAAGGCGCTGCGCCCGGAACGCATCGACGGCGCCACGACCTGAGCCGGGAGCTGGTGCGATGGCGAGTCGGTTCGAGCCGGAGCGCGTTGGCGCAGATGGCATCGACGTGCTGATCGTCTCGCTGGGCGCCACCGGTGGACTGCGCGCCGCCGACGAGGAGCTGCTCGCCTCGTTGCGTCGCGCCGGCGCGAGCGCGGCGATCGTGCGCGCCCGACCGCCGCGCGCCGGTGCGCACGCTGATGCTCACCGACCTGCGCTGGGCGCTCGCGGCGCGGCCGCGGCGCGCGCTGAGCTTGCGCGCACGGCCGCGCGGGCGGTGATCTACTCGACGACCACTGCCGCCTTGCTGTGGCCGCGCCCGGGCGCGATCCGCTTCGACGCGCCTGCCGCCGCCAACCGCCCTGGCCGCCACGGCCTGTGGCAGCGTCCACTGGAGCGCCGTCGCCTGCGCGGAGCGCCGCTGCTGCTCCCGCTGAGCGAGGGCGCGCTGCTCGAGGTCCCGCCGGCCGTGCGCGACGCCCGCGTCACAGCGCTCGTGCTGCCGGTGCCGGTCGATCCCTCGGGATCCGCAAGGGGCATGCGTGACATCGCGGCGCATCGCATATACGTCGCGAACCCCGCCAAGAAGGGCCTCGACCGGATCTTGCGTGCATGGAGCCAGGCGCGCGGAGCCCGGCGAGGAGCTCCACGTGGTCGGCGTGTCCCGCGAGGAGCTGAGCAGGCTCGGCTACGCGTTGCCCGCCGAGGGAGTGCGGGTCGTCTCGATGCTGCCCCAGCCCGGACTACCGCGCGCTGCTGCGCCGCACGCGCGTGTTCGTGTGCGCGGCTCGTCGCGAGGACTACGGCGATGGCCCAGCTCGAGGCGCTCGCCGACGGTTGCATGCTCGTCACCACGCCCTCGCCCGGGCCTTACGCCGCGCTGCCGATCGCACGTGCGCTGGACGCTCGCCTGGTCGACGATGACCTCGCCGGCGCGATCCGCACCGCGCTCGACGATCCCCGCGGCGGACTACGCCGAGCGTGCGCTGGACGCGCTCACGCCATTTCGTCGCGCCGAGGTCGACAGGACCGTCGCCGAGCAGCTACTGCCGCGCTTGCTTGCGTAGCTTCTGAGAACTCCGCCCACGTGCGCGTGTTGGCGACGTCCTGAGCTGTGAGCCAGGCGCGCCGCGCGGTCGCGATCCCCCAGCGCATCGTCGTCGAAGCGCTCCACGCCGTGGGCGTCGGAGTCGATCAGGATGTGCACTCCGGCCCGCGCCGCCGCGCGCGCGTTGACGTCGTTCAGATCGCGACGGTCGGGGTTGGCGTTGATCTCGAGCATCGTGCCCGTGCGCGCCGCCGCCTCGATCAGCGCGTGCACGTCGAGCGCGTAGGGCTCGCGCCGCTCGATCAGCCGCCCGGTGGGATGGCCGATCGCGTCGACCAGCGGATGCTCCACGGCGGCGATCATGCGCTCGGTCATCGCCTGCTCGCCCATCGCAAAGGCAGTGTGCACGCTTGCGATCACCCAGTCGAGCCGGCGCAGCAGATCGTCCTCGTAGTCGAGCGACCCGTCGGGCAGGATGTTGACCTCGCTGCCCGCCAGCACCCTGATCCCCTCGATGCTCGCGTCGGCTTCGTGCACGCGCTCGATCTGGCGGCGCAGCTCCTCGGGGCTGACGTCGTTGCCAAACCCGTGCGAGGCGGAATGGTCGGTGATCGCCACATACTCGTAGCCGCGTGCGCGCGCTGCGAGCGCCATCTCCTCGATCGAGTTGCGCCCGTCGGAGGCGACCGTGTGGCAGTGCAGGTCGCCCTTGCACGTCCTCGACCTCGATCAGCCGCGGCAGACCGCGATGGCGGCGGGCTCCGATCCACCGGACTCGCGACTCCAGGGCCGCCGCCGCCAGCTCGCCGCGGTCCTCGCGCAGCTCGGGCTCGATGTAGGTCGAGGCCAAGCATCGCGTACACCTCCCGCTCGCTCGTGCACGTGGTGGTGGAGCCTGTGGCGTCGTCGTACACGCCGTACTCGGACACGTGCAGCCCTTTGCGCACCGCCGCTTCGCGCAGTGCAGCGTTGTGCTTGCCCGAGCCCGGTGAAGTGCTGCAGCAGGTTGCCGAGCTGGCTCGGCTTGGCGATTCGCAGGTCCACGCTCACGCCCGAGTGGGTGCGCGCCTTCGCGCCGGCTCTTGCCGGCGGAGGCGACGCTCTCGATCTCGCGAGCGTGGCGAGGCTCTTGGCGAGCGTCACCGGTTTGCGCGTCACCGCGATCAGGTCGATGTCCTTCACGCTGTCGGCCATCCGCCGCGCCGAGCCGGCGATCAGCACTTCGGTGCCCTCGCCGCCGACGCTCGCGCAGTCCCGTCGGCCAGCGTCTCGCCGAGCTGCAGCGCCTTCGGGCAGCAGCAGCCGCGGGTTGCGCTCGCACGGTTCGGGTTCTCGCCGAGCTTCTCGAGCGCCTCCAGCACGCTCGGCCTCGAACTTCGCCCCGAGGCCCGCACTGTGCGCAACCTTGCCCGCCAGCGCCGCCTCGCGCAACGACTCGAGCGAGTCGATCCCGAGCTCTGAGTGCAGCAGCCGCGCGCGCTTGGGGCCGAGCCCCGGCAGCCGCGTGATCGCGATCAGTCCCGGCCGGGATCTTCGCGCGCAGCTTCTCCGCCGCCGGGATCGTGCCCGTGTCGATCAGCGCGAGGATCTTCTCCTGCAAGCGTCGCGCCGATGCCCGCAAGCTCGGTTGCGCGCCCGGCGCGCGCCAGCTCGGCCACCGACACCGGTGCCTCGCGCACCGCGCGCGCGGCGTTGCGATAGGCGAGCACGCGGTGCACGATCGCGCCGTCGAGCTCATACAGGTCGCCGAGCTCCTCCAGCGCATCGGCGATCGCCGAGTTGGACTGCTCCGGCCATGCGCTCAGTTCGGTCCTGAGTCGCCACGACCGTGTTCGGGCTGCGAGCATCAGTCGCGCCCGGTGGGCGACGCACCGGCAGCATGGCGTGCACGTCCCCGCGTGCTCGTCGTGCGTGAGCGTGTCGCTGCTGCACTCGCCGTGCGCCGGGACCTTCGATGGCGATCGGGAGCGTCATCGTGCGAGCGGAGAACGAGCTCACGATCACGCTCGTGTGCGGAGCCGTGGACGACGTTCACGCGTGAACACGGGCGAGTGGTTCGTGCTCGCAGAGGCGATGCGGCTGCCGAGCGGGATCCAGCGGTGCAGAAGAACAGCAGCGCGTTGCCCGAGCGGCTGCAGCGTGATCGTGCCGTTCGCGTTCGAACACGAGCGGGTCATAGCTGCCGCCGGCGGAGTGGAAGCGCACCTGCTGGAAGCCCGACGAGCAGCGCTGCCGACCACGTAGCGCGCCGCCCACACGCCCGCCACAGGCGTGTTCGACACCCCGGCTTGCCGCCGCAGGAGGCGCTGTTGCTCTCGGAGACGATCGCCGGCCGCTGCACCGCGTGCGCGAGCTTCCAACAGCCAGGCGTACTTTTCGACGAGCCCCACACTCGCATGCTCGGTGAGCAGGCGCGCGGCGGTCGCCGTCGGTCGGCGGCCCGCAGGCGGACGGTCGGGTAGGCGTGCGCGTCAATCACGATCGGGCGGGTCGTTCGCGCAGCATCGGGCCGATCTGTGTGCTTCCAGCCGATCCCGGCGAGGTCGGGGCCTTCGATCGGGATCTGCGCCGAGCATCGCGCGCCGGCTCTGCCATTCGCTTGCGTACTCCGCTGCCGTCCACGGCGACGGGCGAAAAGCGGGGACCGTGACTCCTGGTTCGTCGGGGAGGATGTGGCTGATCCCGTAGAGGTCGGGCTCGTTGCCGAGCGAGAAGCTCAGCTGTGCGGCCGGGATCGCCTGCTCGGCGGCTCGGCGATCGTCGTGAGCTCGTCGGCGAGTCGGGCTTGTGCGAAGTTGAGCCCGACGGTGACCTGCACGCCGCGTCTCGCGTGCCAGGCAGCCGAGCGTGGTCCAGAAGGAGGGCGGGATGAAGTAGCGGTAGGCGGCCGTCGGGCCGGCAAGGTCCTGGGAGTCGCCGCCGATGCGCAGCGACGGCGAGCCGAGCTCGCGCAACAGTCGCCACCAGCGCCGGGCTCGGGCACGGCCCGGTGCCGAGCGCCCGCTCCATCAGCGGATACTCGAGCGACAGTCCAAACGGCGAGCGCTGACGATCGGCGCGGATGCGCACGATGCGTCGGCGTGTGCAGGCGTTTGGAGTCGCCGCGGCATTGCGCGCGAGCCCTGTCGGCAAGGTTTGCAGCTCCCACGAGCGAGCAGTGCCCGCCGACAGAGCGGCGCGCCAGCGAGCTCATCGGCTGCCTATGATAACCTGGGCGAATGCTTCCGACTCGTGCCACACGCCGCCTCGCCGCACTGCTGGCGTGCTTGGCTCTCGGGGGTCTGCTCGCGGCGCGTTGCGCACGCGCTCGCGCATGCCCGCCGCGCACCGGTCGCGCACGCCCATGCCACCGCGCCAGCGTCGTCCTATCGCTTCGGGCTCTCCGACTACGAACCGAGCACGTTCTCCGATCCACGTGTGGGCGAGCTCGGCGTGCATCTCGCGCGCGACGTGGTGCCGTGGAACGTGGCGCTCGACAAGCGCGACCTCGCGCAGGTCACAGCCTGGCTCGACGCGGTCAAGCACGCCTACCACATCATCCCGCTGATAACTTTTCAGCACGCCGACAACAACGACCCGGCGCCGAGCCCGGCTCAGTTCCTGAAGGCGTTCCTGAGAGTTCCGCAAGCTGTTCCCCTGGGTGAACGAGTTCGTCCCCTGGGACGAGGCCACCCACGCGACGCAGCCCACCGGCCACCACCCTGGCTCGCCGCCGAGTACTACAACGCGCTTGCCGCCAACTGCCGCGGCTGTGAGATCACCGCGCCGGACATCCTCGACTCCGACGGCAACGTCGAGGCGTGGGTCGGCTCAGTTCCTCGAACGCGCCCACCCATATCCGAAGATCTGGCCCTTCAACCCTTACAGCAGCGTCAGCACCGACAGTCCCGCGCTGATCGAAAGCTTCCTCGCGGCGACGCGCGGGCAGGTGTGGTTCAGCGAGATCGGCGGAGTCGTGTGGTGGCGCTTCAAAGGCAAGCTGATCGACCACGGCGAAGCGTATCGCGGCGCAGGGTCGCCGAGAACATCTTCAGGCTCGCGAAGCTCAGCCCCAGGATCACGCGCATCTACTACTACCACTGGCGCTCGCCCGGGCACTCCGAAGGCCAAGGCGGCCAGGAAGGCGACCTGGGATGCCGGGCTCATGAAGGCCAACGGCGCGGCGCGCCCGGCGCTGTACGTGGTGGCCGCGAACTGCACCGCAGCATCCAGAGATCGATCCCGAAGATCTTCTGAGCGGCGGCAGTCAGCATGCTAAGCGGACGGTCTGCGAGTATGGGGAAGTCTTCGTAAGCTGGTCGCCCGACGCCTGTAAGTCGTGCCAGTAGGATCGGGTCACCTACGCGCCTACTTCAAGCGCTGCCGCGTGCGGTTACGCCAGTAGATCGTCACCGGACAGGCGCCGCCCGAGGCGGTCACGGTGCAGGCTCCGTGCGTGATCGTGGCGCTGCGGGGCAGCAAGGTGCTGGTGCGCCCGGGGCAAGCCAGACGGTGGTGTGCAGCGTGGTCTTCGCGGGCATGCTCATGCTCAGCTCGATCCCGGTGGCGGTGGTGCGCAGCGTCCAGTCGACGCGCGCCGAGCACGCGACCGTCGGGCGTCTGTAGCGGCCGAGCAGCAGCGACTTTGCCGCCCGTGCCCTGCACGCTCGTGAAGGTGGGGGTCGCGACCGTCGCCGTTGGGCGTAGCGTGAGCGCCCAGGTGCTCGACTGTCCTTGCGTGGATCGGGCGTAGCGCCAGCAGGTCGTGCCAGCCGGCTG
Source organism: uncultured Solirubrobacterales bacterium (assembly GCA_963715535.1). Taxonomy (GTDB): domain Bacteria; phylum Actinomycetota; class Thermoleophilia; order Solirubrobacterales; family Solirubrobacteraceae; genus Palsa-744. The sequence continues at coordinate 2,152,149 of OY970251.1, forward strand.
GCGTCGCTCAGCTTCACGGCGACAAGGCCTTGCGCCGCGCGCGGGTCGCTGCTGGTGGCGCGTCCGGCTGAGCTCCCACCAGACGCTTCCCGAGCGGCCCCAAACCAGGCCGCTGGAGGCGAGGTCGTCGGCGAGCAGTTCGTGGTTGTCGGCCGGCAGCGATGCTTGCGAGGCCCTCGGTCTGCGGCCACTTGGCCAGCGCGTCGGAGAGCAGCCACAGCGTCAGGCCCTCGTATTGGTTCAACGCGGCATAGCCGTCCATGATCGACGGGCTCCAGTCGAAGTCGAGGCCGGGCACGATCGGCAGCAGGCCGTCGGGCTGGAGCGGGTAGGCGGCTAGCAGGTAGGAGACCGCACGCTGGGCGTACGCGCGCCACGCGCCGCCGCTCGCCGGTTCGAGCGCGGCGCGCCTGGCCCCGAGTGCGGCCGCGGCGGCTTGCACCCATGACTGGTCGAGCGAGCGGCCCGAGAGCGAGAGCTGGCCGTCGGGGGCCATCATCTCGAGCGCGTAGCGGTCGGCCTGGCGGCGCAGCTTTGCCACCGCCGGCGTGATCGCGCTGCGGGTCGCTTTCGTCGATGCTCTCCAGCATGAACGTCGAGAACAGCTCGTACGCGGACGGGCTCCGCGCCGGGGTCTGACAGCTCGCGCGCGGTGCCTCCCGCCGGGGAGCTCGTGGGCGCGATCGGCGCACCGGGCTTCGCGTGGGCGCGTAGTTCGCCGCCGGCCAGGCTCTGAAGCGGCGCCCCGGCGTGCGTGACTGCCAACTCGAGATTGGTCCGGATCTGAGCGCCACGCTGGCGGGGCTGACCGACAGCGATTCCGGGCTCGCCTTCGATGTGGTCGGCTCAGCAGCAGCGCGGCGCCGGCCGCCCACACCAGGCGCCAGTTGCCGTAGCAGCCTGGCTCGGTGAGGCAGCTGCTTTCCGTGGGCGGTCCGATCTGCCCGGCGCGCCAGCTCAGCGGCGCCTGCAGCGCTGTTCCACACGCTCGCGGGGAACAGGCCCTGCTCGCCGTCGTGGATCACGGCGGCGATCGCCAGCAGGTTGAACGGATCGTTGGGGATCGGCAGCGTCAGGGCCGAGCTGAGGATGCGCGCGCCGGCGCTTTCGAGCGTCGCTGTCGCCGTTTCGCTGGGCCTGCTTGAGCATCACGTCGGCGAGCAGGATCACGCCGTAGTTGTCGCCCGTGTCGGCGGGATTCGAGCGGGTCGGCAACGCGCCCGTCGGCAGTCGTATAGGGCTCCCATGCGCTGCGCGACGACGGTTATGTAGCGTAGCTCAACTGCGCTGCGCTCAGGGGCGTGCCGGCGGTTGGCTGCTGTGGGCTGGACCGCGTGTCGGCATGCTGCTGCTCGTGCGCTCGATCGGCGCGCTGGAATCCGGCCTGCATGTGCGCTCACGGAGGGCGCTCGGCAGCAGTCGTGCGGCATGGGCGCACGGCGCGCAGGCAAGCGGCCCAGCGCGATGCTCACGATGATTCCCACCAGTGCCGCGCGGCAGGCGTTGCGCGATTCCTCAGACACGCTCTAGGGTACGACGCTGTCGTGAGCGCGATGTCCCCTGGCTGATCCTCCCGACCTACAACGAGGCCGAGAACATCGAGGCGATCGTGAGCGCGGCCGGCAATGTGCTTGCGGGCGCGAGCGACGACGCCTACAAGATCCTGATCGTCGACGACGGCTCGCCCGACGGCACGGGCGAGATCGCGGACGGTCTCGGCAAGCGAGCGCGAGCAGGTCGAGGTGCTGCATCGCACCGAGAAGAACGGGATCGGCCCCGCGTACTTGGCGGGCTTCCGCTACGCGCTCGACCACGGCGCGGCGTATGTGATGGAGATGGACTCCGACTTCTCCCACGATCCCGCCGATCTCGCGCGCCTGCTGGCGGCGGTTCGCTCCGGCGCCGATCTGGCGCTCGGCTCGCGCTATGTGCCCGGCGGCGGCGTGGTCGACTGGAGCCTGTTGCGGCGCTTCATCAGCCAGGGCGGCTCGACCTATGCGCGCTGGGTGCTCGGTTTGCACGTGCGCGACCTCACCGGCGGCTTCAAGTGCTTCAAGCGCGAGGTGCTCGAAGCGATCCACTTCGACAGCGTGCGCTCCCAGGGGTACGCCTTTCAGGTCGAGCTCACCTATCGCGCGTCGCGCGCGGGCTTCCGCGTGGTGGAGGTGCCGATCGTCTTCAAAGACCGCGAGCTTGGGGAGAGCAAGATGTCGTGGTGGATCGCCGCGGAGGCGATGTGGCTGGTGCCGCGTCTGCGCTTCGGGCGCCAGCCGCCGAGACCGGAGATCGATGCTTCACTTTGTATAGTGAACGGAGAAGGTTCGGTGAGGGCGAGTCCGGACCGCAGCGACACAACGGCCACCCGATAGGAGAATCCCATGGCAGGCACCCTCAACGAAGTCACCGACGCCAACTTCCAGGCCGAGGTCGTCGAGTCCGAGAAGCCCGTGCTCGTCGACTTCTGGGCTCCCTGGTGCGGGCCTTGCCGCGTGGTCGGCCCCGTGCTGGAGGAGATCGCCTCCGAGCGCGAGGACCTGCGCATCGTGAAGCTGAACGTCGATGATAACCAGCAGACCGCGGCCGCCTTCCAGGTGCTGTCGATCCCGACGATGATCCTGTTCAAGGGCGGCCAGGCGGTGAAGACCGTCGTCGGGGCTTACCCCAAGAAGAAGATCGAGGCCGAGCTGGACTCGGTGCTTGCGGCGGCGTAAGTAGGTCCAGCAAAAGAGCAAGGCCCCGCGCGCGGGTGGCACAACGCTTTTGATCAGCTACCCAGCGCGACTGAGAGCGATCTCGAGCTGGAGCCCTTCGATCTCGGTCTGCTCGCGATAGTCCATAGCGGCTCGCGTCGCCATCGCCCAAGACCAGACCGACAGCTAGCGTCTCGCCGCTGACATACGCCTCGTGCTCGCGCGCGGCGTCCATCAGGGCCGTGTCGCCGCCCAGCACCAGCTCGATACGGTCCTCGACCTCGAGACCCGCGCTCTTGCGAGCGTTCTGCACGGCGTGCACGATCTCGCGCGAGCGCCCCTCGCGTAGCAGCGAGTCGTCGATCTCAGGTCGAGCGCCACCGCATGCGCGCCCTCGCGCTCGACCGAGTAGCCCTCGGGTGCCTTCATCGTGAGGATCACGTCCTGCTCGGTGAGCGTGTGCTCGCGGTCGCCGACGGAGATCCCGATACCGTCGCCGTCGCCGCCCCGCACGGCGGCCGCGACGCGAGCAGGGTCGAGCGCCGCGATCGCCTTCGCCGCGAGCGGCATGTCTTTGCCGAACAGCGGGCCCGAGGGTGCGATAGTTGGCCTTGATCTCGTACTCGCCCAGCTCGTCGGCGGCCTCCACAAAGCGCACGCGGCGCACGTTGAGCTCCTCGCGCACGATCTCCACGAGTCGCTCGATCGCGGCGCGCTCGCGGCCGTCGGCCACCACGACCGCCTCCGCCAGCGGCTGGCGCACCTTGATCTTCGCCTGTGCCCTGGCGCCGAGGCCGAGGCGGACCGTCTCGCGCGCGATCGCCATCGCCTCCTCCAGCGGCTCGTCGCGTGCCGGCAGCGCCTCGCCGAGAGGGAAATCGCACAGGTGCACGCTCGCGAGCGTGCCGTCGAGGTTGTCGTAGATCTCATCGGCCACGAACGGGCAGAAGGGAGCGAGCAGCTTCGAGACGATCAGCAGGCACTCGCGCAAGGTCGCGAACGCCGCCTGCGTCGCCATCCCAGAAGCGCCGGCGCGAGCGGCGCACGTACCAGTTGGACAGGTCGTCCACCAGCTCGGCGATCGCTCGCCCGGCGGTTGTCGCGTCGTAGGCGTCCAGGCGCTCGGCCACCACTGCGCGGTGGCGGCCGTGCGCGACAGTGCCCAGCGATCCAGGTCGTCATCCGCGGTGCGGCAGAGCGTTCCGCTCCCGCCGGCCTCGCGTCCCGTCGCACCGGCCCCCTCAGCCCCTACCTCAACCCCTCCGGCGAGCACGTCCGCGTTTGCGTTCGCGTACAGCGTGTAAAAGAAATACGTGCTCCACAGCTGCTTGAGGAACAGGCGCACGCCCTCGCCGATCGCCTCCTCGGAGAAGCGGTAGCCGTCCCAGGGTTGCTTGGAGGTGAAGAAGTACCAGCGGAACGCGTCGGCGCCGTACTTGTCGAGCACCTGCCACGGCTCGACGGTGTTGCCCTTGGACTTCGACATCTTCTGGCCGTCGGCGTCGAGGATCAGCCCGAGGCAGACCACGTTCTCATACGAGGACTTGTCGAACAGCAGCGTCGAGACGGCCAGCAGCGAGTAGAACCAGCCGCGCGTCTGGTCGAGCGCCTCGCAGATGAAGTCGGCGGGGAATTCTTTTTGGAATTGTTGGGCGTGCTCGTGGGGGTAATGGTGCTGGGCGAAGGGCATCGAGCCGGAGTCGAACCACACGTCGATGACCTCAGGTACTCGCTTCATCGGCTTGCCGCACACCGCGCCGTGGACGCGCCGGGCTGCTCGTGTGACTCGCCGTGGTCGATGGGATGGATAGAGGGTCGTGCACGTGGAACGGGAACACCACGTCATCTACGTAGGGCCGGTGATGGTCGGCGAGCGTCGTGCCCGAGAGCTGCTCGAGCTCGCGAAGGACCCGATCGTGTGTGTGTGCCCGGCCTCGCAGCGCCACACCGGCAGTGGCGTCCCCCAGTAGCGCTCGCGCGAGAGCGCCCAGTCGACGTTGTTGGACAGCCAGTCGCCGAAGCGCCCGTGCTTGATGTGCGGCGGGTACCAGTTGATCGTCTCGTTCGCGGCCATCATCCGCTCGCGCAGCTTGGAGGTGGCGATGTACCAGGAGGGCTTGGCGTAGTAGATCAGCGGGGTGTCGCAGCGCCAGCAGTGGGGGTAGGAGTGCTCGTAGTCGCTGCGGCGGAAGCAAGCAGGCCGCGCGCGTCGAGGTCCGCGATCAGCTCCTCGGTCAGGGCTGGGTCCTTGACAAGCCGGCCCTTGTAGGAATCGCCGTCGTAGCTGCGCACGTCCGTCTCATAGGTGCCGTCCGGGCCTGACCGGGTTGAAGACAGTGTGCGGGTTGTCCGGATCGAATAGCTCCCACGCTGAGCCGCGGTGGCGGCTCAGAAGTCGTCCTCTCCGAACGCGGGCGCCAGATGTGCACGAGGCCGGTGCCGTCCTCGGTCGTCACGAAGTCGCCAGCGATGATCGGCAGCGCACCGCTGTCGCGCCAGTCGGTGGGAAGATCGGCGTATTGCCGAAGATCGGCGCCTGAGTCAGTGGCGCCGTCCAACGTCCACGTTCTGCCGTCGAGCCAGTTCCCACGACTCGATCGTCTCCGACCACGGGAAGCGCTCAAGGATCTCCGCGTCCTCTCCGAGCACCCGCTCGACCAGTGCTTCGGCAAGGACCAGTGTCTCGCCATCTAATTCTGCTCGTGCGTACTCGATGCTCGGTCCTGCGGCCACCGCGACATTGCCTGGCAGTGTCCAAGGCGTCGTCGTCCAGATCAGAAGCTTGTCGCCCTCATGCAACGGGCCACGACCGACCTGTGTATCGGCAACCGCACATACACCGACGGATCGACCACGTCCTTGTACCCGAGCGCCACCTCGTGCGATGAGAGGGCCGTGCCGCAGCGGTAGCAGTAGGGCACCACCTTGTGCCCCTCGTACAGCAGCCCCTTGTCGCTGATCGTCTTCAGCGCCCACCACACCGACTCGATGTAGCTCTCGTCAAGCGTCCGGTAGGCGTGCTCGAGGTCCACCCAGAACCCGATCCGCTCGGTCAGGCGGTCCCACTCCTCCAGGTACTCGAACACGGAGTTGCGGCACTGCTCGTTGAACTCCTTGATCCCGTACTGCTCGATCTCGGTCTTGCTCGTGATCCCGAGCTTCTGTTCGACCGCGATCTCGACCGGCAGCCCGTGGCAGTCCCAGCCGCCCTTGCGCTCCACGCGATAGCCGCGCATCGTCTTGTAGCGCGGGTAGATGTCCTTGAACACGCGCGAGAGCACGTGGTGGGAGCCGGGCCGGCCGTTGGCGGTGGGGGGACCCTCGTAGAAGACCCACTGCTCGGCCCCGTCGCGATTGCGCAGCGACTCGCCGAACACGTCGCGCTCGCGCCAGCGCTCCAGCACCTCCTGCTCGAGCTCGGGCAGCTCCTGGCGCGCGTCCACCTCGCGTGGCGGGATCAGCGGGTGTCTCGGTGGGGCGGTCACGGGCGCCCATTGTAGGTGCGCGTCGTGGCAGCTAGGAAGCGGCGGCGCTAACGGACGCCGGCGGTGCCGGCGAGGCGATCCGCACGCTGGGCGCGGGACTCGCAAACCGCTCGCGCAACATCCGCACCGCCTCGGACGGCCCGGGGCCGATGCGAGCGACCGTGCTCGCTCCGGTGTCGGGCAAGCGCCCCGCGATAGTCGAACACCAGAAGGTCGCCGCCGCTCTGGCGCGTCGCGTACACGACACGCCCGAGCGCATCCAGCGATGCGCAGTGCCCGCCCAGAACCATCGCCTGCGGGCGCAGCGCACGCAGCGCGCTTCCGATGCGGGTGCTGTCGAGATCGACCGGCAACGTCAGCACGCGCAGGCCCGCGCGCCTGAGGAACAACTCCAGCGCCTGCACATACAGGCCGTCCATGTCCATGCTCTGGCTGGCGTCGAAGATCAACACGCCCTCCTCGCGCGTGGAGGGCGGCGCCACGCGCTGGGCGGCCGCCAGCCAGCCGGTGGCGTAGCGCCAGGCGAAGCAGTACTCGGGCGAGCCGCCGGGCCTGCCACCGGACGCGGCCTCGCGATTGCCGATGTGCATGGGGTTGCGGGCGAAAGCCAAGTCGCCGGGTGCGAGTGCTTCGACAGCCGGCAACAGCACCGTCTCGACCGTGCGCTCGACCGAGCGCACCGCCATGCTCTCCTCCATCAAGCGGTCGGCCTGCTCCTCGCTGAATGCGGTGAATGCCGCGTGCAGACGGGCCGGCGTCGAAGGTCCCTCGCCGCGCTCGCGCGCTACGGAGATCGCCGAGGAGATGTCGCCGGTCTCGGCAAACGCCTGCCTGAGCGCCTCGATCTCGCCGAGGTCGAACTGGCGGTGGCCACCCTCGGTGCGCCGCGGCGTGGGGTAGCCGAAGCGGCTCTCCCAGCTGCGCAGCGTGTTGGGGCTCACGCCGAGCAGCGCGGCGGCGGCGTTTGTGCGAACATGCTCATGTGCAGCAATGTTGAGCTTTGACCAGCGCTGCTCGCAAGCAGCGCAACGCACGGTGCATCCTGGGATATCGCCTGCACGCGCAGGAGCGCCCCGTGCGGCCCGACGGACGGGTGACGACGTGTCGTACGCTCGCCGACTTTTCGGGAGAACGCGGCCGCCTCCATACGATGGGAGTCGTGCCCGCGCGCGAGACGCCCCCGATGCGGCTTCGCCTCTACCACCATCACGACGGCGCGCGCGTCGCCTACCGCGAGGTCGGCGCCGGCCCGCCACTTGCGCTGCTGCACTGCGGGCCTGCTGTCCCATCGCGAGTGGGAGCCGGTCGTCGAGCGTCTCGCCGAGCGCCACCGGCTCGTGATTCCCAGACCTGCCCCTGCACGGCGATTCCGAGGATCGTCCGCGCCATCCCTACACGATCGAGTGGTTTGCGGAGGTGATGAGCGGCTTCGCCGCGGACGTGCTGGGCCCCAAGCCGCTGCGTTGTCGGCCACGATGCGGGCGCCGAGATCCTCATGCACGCCGTCATGAGCGGGCCGTTGCAGCCCAGCCGGCTCGTGCTGATGCCCAACCGTCTGCACCGACCGGTCGAGTATGTGCGCAGACGCGAAGCGTGGCGGCTGGCCACCGCTCGGCGGCTCGCTCCCGGGCATGGATCGCGTGCTCAGCCACGCCACCAAACTCGTGTTCACCCCCGAGCTCGGCATGCGCATGTCAGAGCGCCACGCGCCCGAGGCCGGAGATCTGATGCGCCACGCCTTTGGCGACGTGCCCGGCAATCCGAACCTCGCCCGCTCGTGGGCCAAGTGCGCGCGGCGCTGGCCGCGCGGTGCCCAGACGCAGCTGCTCGAGCTATACCCCAAGCTCGACATGCCGGTGATGTTGCTGTGGGCCGACAACGATCCGGTGCATCCGCTGGCCGGCGCGGAAGAGACACTGCGACTGTTGCCGCTGCGGGCAGTTGCGCGTGCTTGCCGGAACGGGCTTTCTGATGACCTACGACGACCCGGTGGGGGTCGCGCGGGAGCTTGTGGCCTTCTGCGGGTAGATACTGACGCGCCCGACTGCGACGCGAGGAGACTCGATGACCGACAAGCAGCTCTGGGGCGGGGAGACCGCCAAGGCAGTCGCAAACTTCCCGATCTCCGGCGAGACGGTGCCGGTGTCCGTCGTGCGCTGGCTCGCGCGCGTCAAGGGCGCCGCCGCCGCCGTCAACGGCGAGCTCGGGCTGCTCAGCAAGCGCAGCGCCGCGAGCATCGAGAAGGCGGCCGCCGAGATCGCCGCCGGCAAGCACGATGAGCAGTTCCCGATCGACGTGTTCCAGACCGGCTCGGGCACCTCCACGAACATGAACGCCAACGAGGTGATCGCCACGCTGGCGGGCGAGAAGGTGCACGCCAACGACCACGTCAACATGGGCCAGTCCTCCAACGACGTGTTCCCCTCCGCGGTGCACCTCGCCGCGCTGGATGTCGCCCAGAACGAACTGCTGCCCGCGCTCAAGCTGCTGGAGCGCTCGTTCGCCATCAAGGCCAAGCGCTTCTCCGGTGTGGTCAAGTCCGGGCGTACCCACCTGATGGACGCGGTGCCTGTCACCCTCGGCCAGGAGTTCGGCGGCTACGCCGCGCAGATGGCGCTGGCGCAGGAGCGTGTGAGCAGTGCGCTCGTGCACGTCGGCCAGATCCCGCTCGGTGGCACCGCCACCGGCACCGGTCTCAACACGCATCCGAAGTTCGCGGAGAAGGTGCGCGCGCGCTTGAAGCGCGAGTCGGGGCTCAAGCAGATCTCGGCGCCGCTCGACCCTTTCGAGGCACAGGCCAACCGCGACGCGCTCGTCGAGCTCTCGGGTGCGCTGAAGGTGATCGCCGTGTCGTTGACGAAGATCGCCGGCGACCTCGCGCTGATGGGCTCCGGCCCCCGCGCCGGCATCGGCGAGCTGCTCTTGCCCGAGCTGCAAAAGGGCTCCTCGATCATGCCCGGCAAGGTCAACCCGGTGATCCCCGAGGTCGTGCTGCAGGTCTCCGCGCAGGTGATCGGCAACGACACCGCGATCACCGTCGGCGGGATGCAGGGTCAGTTCGAGCTGAACGTGCGCATCCCCCTGATCGCGCGCAACCTCCTGCAGTCCTTGCACCTGCTCTCAAGCGTCTCACGCGTGTTCGCCGAGAAGTGCGTCGACGGCATCCAGGTCAACAAGGCAGGCTGCGCCGCCTCCGCCGGAGCCACGCTCGCGGTTGCGACCGCGCTCAACGGCGCGATCGGCTACGACAAGGCCACCGCGATCGTCAAAAAGGCCACCGACTCGGGGCGCCCGCTGCGCGAGATCGCACTCGAGGAGGGGGTCGACGCCGAAGCTGTACGACGCCACGATCGACCTGAAGAAGATCGCCGCGGGCAATCGGGCGTAGAGCGGGAGTGCTGGTCATCTGCTCGACCATGGCAAGCGCTGCCCAGGTCGCTAGAGAGGCAAGACCCTCGGGCAATTAGTCGAATGACAGCTGCAAACGATTGGCGGCCAGTCCGAATGGGTCGACGGTGTCGCGCGGAGGACGGGTCGCCCGTATCCGCTCGCGCAAGTTCTTCACTCCGGGCGATCCGCGGTAGTGGCGTGCCCGACGCTCCCCTACGGGGAGCAGCAGATCGCTCTGGACGAGCGCGCCAAGATCACGGCTGGCGGTGAGGGCTGAGATCTCTTCGCCGGTTGACTGCTCTACGAGCGAGCGGTATGTGGCGTTGCGCAATCGCAGGCCAAACGCAGCGTCGTAGAGGGCTGCGGCGCATCGTTCCGGCAGGCTGTGGGCGAGTACCAAGCTGGTGCAAGCACTCCATAGCCCCTCGGCCTCTTCGATGCGCCGCAAATGTGTCCCAGCCTGACGATAGTGAGCTGTGAGGCAATAGCGTATCCATGGCCTGGCATCTCGATCGGGATGCCAAGCTCCGCCACCTACGGCCGCGAGCGCGTCGTAATAGGACTGCGTATTACGTCCCAAATACTCCTCGATGCTCGAGAACACGGGTGAGACGATCTGCTCTCGGGCTAGCACTAGCGTCTGCAGGCAGCGACCCATACGCCCATTGCCGTCTCGGAATGGATGAATCATCACGAGATTGAGGTGGGCCATCGCGGCCCTCACGAGCACCGGTGCGGAACCTTCGCTGATGCTCGCGAGCATCGCCTCAATGAGTTGCGGAATGCGCTCATAATCTGGTCCCTCGTAGAGGATCTCGCCCGTAGGTTCGTGCCGAACGAAGATCTCGCCGGGGCGCCAGCGTCCTGGACTCTTACCGAGATCGTGCCTGATCATCATGAAGTGCAGCGCCTTGAGCAGCCCTTCGTCGATCGTCGCATCCGGATCTTGTGCGATCTGGAGTACATAGGTCAGCGCATCGCGGTAGCCGGTGAGCGCAAGTTGCGTGTCGGTGCTCGCGTCAAAGGTGGGCTCGCTGTCAACTGCCGCGATTACGTCGTCGAGGCTGGCGTCGTAGCCCTCGATGCTGTTCGAGCCTTGGACGGCGCGGGCGAAGCTCATCCTACGCAGGCGGCCGTACCACCGCTGCGGCTCGGCTACGCGATGGCGCAGCTGCTCTCGAAGCTCCTGGATTAGCTCGATGACTTGGAGCTCGATGTCATCAGTTTCTGGCGTTGAAAATACGATCTCAGTTATGATAGATTGATATTATCATTGATAACACCCACAATAGATGGCTCAAAATCCTCGATAAATCAGTTTCTATTGGGGATTTATGAGGAAGCGCGATTCTAAGATAGAAGATATCTATCTTAGAATTGCGATTATCCTATCGTTCCTGGCGAACTTAATTGTGGGCCGAAGAAATGGCTCAGAAACGCTCGTGTGGGGCGCGGTGCAGCATCGCTTCGAGCAGGACTCGCGCTCCCGCCTTCGACAGCGGTTCGTTGAGGTTGCCGCACTTCGGCGACTGCACGCACGAGGGGCAGCCGCTTTTGCAGGGGCACTCCGCGATCAGCCGGTGGGCGTCGCGGCACAGCTCCTCAAAGCGCTGGTAGGCCAGGCGCGTGATGCCGATGCCGCCGGGGTGCCCGTCGTAGATGAAGATCGTGGGACCGCCGGTTTGAGGGTGCGCGTTGGTGGACAGCCCGCCGATGTCCCAGCGGTCGCACATCGCGATCAGGGGAAGCACCGCGATCTGGGCGTGCTCGGTGGCGTGCAGCGAGCCGAGCAGGGCGTCCATCGGGATGGTCACGCGTCGCCGCTGGTCGCCTTCGCGACGGTCGCGCTGCGCCCTCGGCCTCGTCGCCGTTCGCCGGCACTCCCCGGCGAGGCCGGTGAGCGTGGCGCCGTCCAGCTCGAACCACAGCGCCTGTGTGGAGAAGGAGGTCTGCGGTAGGTCGAGCATCACGAGGTCCACCTGAGCATGGTCGGCGAGACGCTTGCGCTGGTAGCCGAGCACCGTCTCCGTAACCGACACCTCGCCAAAGGAAAGCTTCACGCCAAGCGTCTTCACGACAGTCGAGCAGCCGCTCGATGTTGGTGTCGGTCTCGCGCTTGGGCTGGGTGTACCAGTCGCCATCGAACGGCGCCACCAATGCGCGGCGGTGCTCGAGGTCCAGTTCGCGCACCTCATAGGAGCGGCCCTGGTGCAGGTAGATCGCGCCGTCGTGGATCGTGGAGTGGGCGCGCGCGGCCTCGGTCTGGCCGAGCAGCTCGCCGGATGACACGTCCACGATCGCAAAGCTGTCGGGCGAGGAGGAGCGCAGCGAGACCTTCGCGGCCGGGTAGTCGTCGGGGCGGCGCAAAACGTACATCTCTCGCGCCCGGCGCCGCCGACTCAGCTTCGTCGCCTCGTGCCGCCACGACCGCCTCTGCCCGAACTTGTCCCGGCTCCATTGGAGTCGCGCGCGGCCACACGCTTGCGCAACAGCCCGGCGGACACGAGCGCCTCGGCGTGGGCCTCCCAGCGCGGGCCGAAGAACTCGGCGTCGCCGCCTTCCAGCGGTCCCTCGTACGCCGCGCACAGCAGGTGTGCCTGGTGGATCTGGGCGCTCTCGTGGTCGAGGATCGCCGCCTCCACCGCCCGCTCCAAGAACTCGTCGGGATGGCGGCAGAAGAACTGGTCGAGCGCGTCCTCGCCGGCGACGTAGACGGCCAGGCCCTTGCCGCGCCGCCCGGCACGGCCCCACATCTGGCGCAGCGCGGCGACGGTGCCGGGGAACGTGACCACCACCGCTGCGTCCAGCTCGCCGATGTCGATCCCCAGTTCCAGCGCATCGGTCGTGATCACGGCGCGCAGCTCGCCGCTGGTCAGGCGCGCCTCCAGCTCGCGGCGCTGCTGGGCGGTGTAGCCGGCGCGGTAGGGAGCGACCCGCTCGGCCAGCTCGGGGTCGCTGCGCTCCAGGTCTTCGCGGACCATGCGCGCCAGCAGCTCGACGCCCTTGCGCGACTTCATGAAGCAGATTGCAGCGCGCGCCCTCGCGCACGAGTCGCGCCAGCAGCTCGGCGGCCTCGCCGAGCGCCGAGCGACGCGCACCGATCGCCTCGTCGGTCAGCGGCGGGTTCCACATCGCGATCTGCCGGCGCGGCGTGGGCGAGCCGTCGCCGTCGATCAATCCGACGTCGTCGAGGCCGGTCAGGCGCTCGGCCAGCTCCAGCGGGTTGGCGATCGTGGCGGAGGCGAGCAGCACGCGCACGTCGCTGCCGTAGGCCGCCGCGACTCGCAGCAGCCGGCGCAAGACGTTGGCGACGTGCGAGCCGAACACGCCGCGATACACGTGCGCCTCGTCGACGACGACGATGCGCAGGTGGCTGAACAGTCGCTCCCACGCGCCATGGTGGGGCAGGATGCCGACGTGCAGCATGTCGGGGTTGGTGAGCACGACGTTGGCGCGCCGGCGGATGTCGCCGCGCGCGTCGCGCGGCGTGTCGCCGTCGTAGATCGCGCGGGCGCACCTGCTTGGTCAGCCCGAACGCGTTGATCGCGCGCGCCTGGTCTTGGGCGAGCGCCTTCGTCGGATACAGGTACAGCGCGCGCGCGAACGCGTCGCGGCAGAGCGCGTCGAGCGTCGGCAGGTTGAAGCACAGCGACTTGCCCGACGCCGTGCCGGTCGTGACGATCGTCGTGCGCTCCCAGGCCGAGGCGAGCGCCTGCGCCTGATGGGAGTAGAGCTGCTCGATCGCCGACGCGGTCGAGGCCGGCGACCACGTCGGGGTGCAGCTCCTCGGGGATCCCGACGAGCGTCGCGCTCGCCGGGCCCTTCGTGGGCCTCGCGCACGAGTCGCCCATCCTCGCGCGCCTCGTCGAGCAGAGCGCTCCACGGGCTCGATCATGCGTTCCTTCGCGCCGTTCGTTCGCGTCGGCACCTCCGCTCGCGATCCTCTGGTGTGCGCGTCGGTCGGTGCGCCAAGGGCGGGCTTTGCCATGGCTTGCGATAGTAGAGCCGATGCTCCATCCCGCGGCCGAGCGCTGGGCGAAAGCGCGCTCCTTCCATCATTCGCTCTACTCGGCGGGGCGGATCGCGGCCGAGCGCAAGCAGAGCGTGTCGGTGTGTCTGCCCGCGCGCGAGTGTGCACAGACGGTGGGAGAGATCGTGGGCGTGCTCGCCGGATTGCGCAAGGCCGGCGCGATCGACCAACTGCTGGTCGTGGACGCGGCGTCTGAGGACGGAACCGCCGCGATCGCCGAGCGCGCGGGCGCGAGCGTCGTGCAGGAGGCCGAACTGCTCTCGCAAATGGGTCCGGTGCTCGGCAAGGGCGACGCGATGTGGCGCGCGCTGTCGGTGCTGAGCGGCGAGCTGGTCTTGTTTCTCGACGCCGACAGCGAAGGCTTCTCGGCGCATTTCGCGACAGGCCTGCTTGGGCCGCTGGTGTGCGAGCCGGGGGTCGGGTTCGTGAAGGCGTTCTACCGGCGGCCCTTCGAGCAGGACGGAATCTCCTTGCCCGATGGCGGGGGTCGTGTCAACCACCTGATGGCGCGCCCGGCGTTGTCAACGTTCTACCCCGAGCTTGCGGCGGTGCGTCAGCCGCTCGCGGGCGAGGTGGCGGCGCGCCGCGAGCTGCTCGAACGCGTACCGTTCGCGACCGGCTACGGCGTGGAGATCGCAATGCTGATCGACGTGTGGCACGAGCTGGGCCTGGAGGGAATGGCCCAGGTGGACCTCGACGTGCATCGCAATCGTCACCAGCCGCTGTTGGCGCTGAGCGAGATGTCAGAGACGGTGCTTGCGGCTATCGTCAGGCGGCTCGTGTCGGAAGGACGCCTGTCGATGGAGGGGATTGCTGTGCGTGCCGATCTGGATTCGGGCGCGGAGCGTCCACCACTTGCGTCTGTGCTCGCGCGATGAGCGCGCACTGTCTGTATGTCGATCTCGACAGGATGCTGCTGGGGCGCGGAGCGTCGCTTTTGCACGACGGCGAGCGACCCGCGGACTCCCCGCGATGAGCGTGCGCTGTCTGTATGTCGACCTCGACGGCACGCTGCTCGGGCGCGGTGCGTCGCTTTTGCACGACGGCGAGGGCAACGTGTCGCTGGATGGCGTGCGCGCGATCCAGGCGTGCCTGCGGGCCGACGTGGAGATCGTGTTGATGTCCGGCCGCCGCCGCACACAGGTGGCCGAGGATGCGCGGCTACTGGGCCAGAGCGCCTACATCTTCGAGGCCGGCGCGTGCGTTGTGTTGGGCGCGGGGCTGCTTGGCTCGGCGGGCGGCGCGACCGGTGGCTCGGCGGACGGTGCGAATGAGGATGGCGCCGACGGTGGTGCGAGCGGCGTTCGAGTCGGCGCTCCCGCGGGCGGAGAGGAGCACTGGCTCACGGGCGACATGCTGCCGGGCGAGCTGACGATCGCTCAGCAGATCGAGCGCAGCGGCGCTCCGGCGTTGCTGCTGGAGCGCTACGCGGGGCGCCTTGAGTACCACGAGCCGTGGCACGTCGATCGCGAAGTGTCACACCTGTTCCGCGGCCTGGTGGACGCGGACGAGGTCGATGCGCTGCTGGCCGAGCACGGCCACGGGAACCTGAGGCTGGTCGACAACGGCGTCGTCAATCGCCGCTCCGCAGCGCTTGCGCAGCTGCCGTACGTGCGTGGGTACCACCTCGTGCCTGCCGACGCCTCGAAGGCGGCGGCCGTCGCGTTTCACCGGCAGGTGCGCGGCTATGCGCGCGAGGAGACGTTCGCGGTGGGCGATTCGCGCGAGGATCTGGCCTGCGCCGAGCACGTGGGAGCGTTCTGGCTCGTGGCCAATGCGGTGGCGCGCGACCCGTCGATAGGCTCGGCCACCGCCGCGTTTGACAATGTGCACGTCGCCGAGGCGGGCCACGGCGCCGGGGTGTACGAGGCCGTCGTGAGCACGCTCGTTACTCACTGAGGCGGTCGTGAGCACGCTCGTCACTCGATGATGCGCTCTCGCTTCTCCTCCTCGTAGAGCCGTTCGACGACGAACTCCTTCAAGAGTGTCTGATAGCCGGTATTGCGGCGGGCGGCGAGATCCTTCAGGCGCATGATCGTGAATTCGTCGAAGCGCACCGCGATCGGCGTGGTCCTTCCGCGTGCCCGCGGTGGTCGTGTGGCGTGGCCGCGCTGTTTGCGTTCTTCGGCCTCGGCGAGTTCGGCCTTGAACTGTTTCAGGGGCTCAGAATCTTCACTCTGCTGTGTGGGAGTCATCGATTTTATACCTCATACCATTATGACTACTATATGTATTTACGATAGTAGCAGATGCAAAAAGACAGTTATACATCCCTCCGCAACCTGTGCCACACGCGTCGCCAGAAGCCCGGCTGTGGACGGCGCCAGCGGGCGGGCGGGGGAACGGTGGTGCGCACGAGCGCGACCCACTCGTCGAGCGGCAGCTCGCCTGAAATGAGTCGTCCGAGCGCACTGTGTGACAGGCGCCTCGACGCCGGCCCGCTCCAGCGTTCGCGCCAGCAGCGGCACCCAGCTCAAGCGCCTCGACCGCCTGGCCGATGCGCGCTGGTATCTCCGCGGCGGGCACGCCCTCGGCCAGAAGTTCACCGGCGCGGCGGTTGCGACTCTCTCGCGCCAACGCTGTGGCGAGCAGATCGCCGATGCCGGCCAGCCCGATCATCGACTCCGGTCGAGCGCCGACGCCCTCCGCATAGCGCCACACCTCGGCAAAGATGTGACCCGGCGGCGGCGCCGGCCGCGTTCGGCCCCTGTCGCCTCGGTGGCGCCCGCCGCCAGCGCCGCCGCATTCTTGGCCGCGCCCGCGAGCTCGACGCCGATCGGATCGTTGGATTGCTCGCACACGACGCCGGCGCGCGTGAACATCTGCGCGAGCGTGCGCGCCAGCTCTTCCTCGCCGCAGGCGGCCACCAGCCCGGCGCCGGAGCGCACCATCTCCTGCGCGTGGGCGGGGCCTCCCACGCAGGCCACTCGTCTGTGCGCCGAAGATCGCGCTCAGCACCATCGTCGGCGGCTGCCCCTCCGGCGGCACGAGGCCCTTCGCGACCGACACGATGGCCGTGCGCTTGCCAAGCTCGGCTGCCTGCAGGGCCGAGATCGCTTGGCCCAGCCCGCGCGAGGGCACCGCCAGGAACACGTAGTCGGCGCGTGCCACACCTGCGGATGATGGCTCGACGCGTAGCTGGGTGGGCAACTCCACGCCCGGCAGGTAGAGCTTGTTCTCGCGCTCGTCCTCCAGCAGCGCCGCCTGCTCGGTGCTGCGTGTCTGCAGCGTCGTGCGCAAGCCCTCCGCGCGCAGCAGCACCGCCAGCGCGGTACCGAAAGAGCCGGCGCCGATCACAGTCGCGCGCCGTGCTCCTGGACTCGGGAGTGCGCGAGCCGCGGCGGGTGGCGTACCAGCAGTGGCGGATGGGGTGGGATCGTCGGCCGGCGAATCCTGGATTCTCTGTGCCAGACGGCACGTCGGTGCTCGGAGTAGGCTCGGATGCGGTCATCATGCGCGAGCCTAGCGATACACACGACGCAGCGTGGAGTGGCGCAACTGGGCCGGTGACGAGGCTTGCCGTCCCGCGGCGATCGTGCATCCGCGAGTCGATCGAGGGGATCTCCGAGGCGCTGCGGCGGGCTGATCGCGACGGTCTGCGCGTACGCGTAGCGGGCGCCGGGCATTCCTTCAGCGACATCGCTTGCACAGACGGACTGCTGATCGTGCTCGACCACATTCAGCGCGTGCTCGAGGTGGATCAGGGAGTCTGGGCTCGTGCGGGTGCAGGCCGGCATCACGATCGCACAGTTGAACGCCCAGCTCGCCGCCCACGGTCTTGCGATGGAGAATCTCGGCGACATCGACGTGCAGAGCATCGCCGGTGCGATCTCCACGGCCACGCACGGGACCGGCGCCCGTCTGCGCAACATTCCCTCGCAGGTCGTGGCAGCTGACGCTCGTGCTCGCCGACGGCTCGACGCTCGTGTGCTCGAGCGAGCGCGACTCCGAGCTGCTTCGCGCGGCGCAGCGTGGGTCTGGGTTCGCTCGGAGTGGTGGCGGAGGTGACGTTGCGCTGCGTGCCGGCGTTCACGCTGTGCGGGGTCGACGTGCCCGCCCCGTTGGAGGAGACGCTCGCTCGCTTCGAGGAACTGGCGCTCGGCAACGAGCACTTCGAGTTCTACGTGTTCCCGCACGCAGCGACGTTGCGCTCACGCGCACGAACAATCGCATCGAGGAGCCGCCGCGTCCGCGCGGGCGCTGCCAAGCGTACGCCAACGACGTGCTGTTGACCAATCACGCCGTTCGAGCTGTTCTGTCGCCTCGGGAAGCGGATGCCGGCTCGCATCCCGCGAGATCAACCGGCTCGCGACTCGCCTCGCGGGCAGCTCCAAGCGAATCGACCGCTCCGATCGAATCTTCGTCGAGCCCGCGACTGGTGCGGTTCACCGAGATGGAGTACGCGCTGCCGCGCGAGCACACGACCCAGGCCGTGCGCGCGTGCTGGGCGACGGTGAAGCGGCGCGGCTTTGCCGTGCCCTTCCCGATCGAGGTACGCACCGTCGCCGCGGACGACGCGCTGCTCAGACGGCCGCGGGCCGCGAGAGCGGCTACGTCGCTGTGCACATGTATCACGGCATGCAGTGGCGGCCTTACTTCCAGGCGGTCGAGCGGATCATGGTCGGCCTCGAAGGGCGACCCCATTGGGGCAAGCGCCATTTTCAGAGCTGCCGCGACGCTGCGCGACCGCTACCCGGAGTGGGATCGCTTCCAGGCGGTACGTGCGCGCCTGGACCCCGAGGGCCGATTTGCCAACGCATGGACCGACCGCGTGCTCGGGCCCGTGGGAGCGTCGATCCCAGCGCGATGAGCGACTCGAGATTGGAGCGCCTGGAGCGCGCGACCGCCGAGCTGCAGGCGCCGTTCGCCGCGGTGGATCTCGACGCGTTCTGGCGCAACGCGGCCGACATGGAACTGCGTGCGGCTGGTAAGCCGATCCGGTTGGCAAGCAAGTCGGTGCGCTGCCGGACGCTTCAGCAACGCGTGCTGGCGCGACCCGGATTTCAGGGGACGCTTGCGTTCACGCTGCCTGAGGCGCTATGGCTGGCCGAGCTGGGCTTCCAGGACATCGTGGTGGCCTACCCCACGGTCGATCGTGGGGCGCTGCGCACGCTTGCCATGTTGCACGAGCGCGTGCCGGCCGCGCGCGTGGCGGCGATGGTTGACAGCGTCGCCCAGCTCGATCTGATCGAGTCGGCGGTCGGACGATGCGGGCAAGCCGATCGGGTGTGCATCGACGTCGACGCCGGCCTGTGGCTGCTCGATGGTCGCATTCGCATCGGCGCCAAGCGCTCGCCGGTGCACACGCCCGCCGCCGCCGCGGCGCTCGCCCGCGAGATCCTTGCGCGTGAGCGGTTGCAGCTTGTCGGGATCATGGCCTACGAGTCGCAGATAGCCGGTCTCGGCGACGCACCGCCAGGCAAGCGTGTGCGCGGCCTGGCGATCGGAGCGCTACAGCAACGGTCTGCCGCGAGCTTGCGGGACGCAGCGCTGAGGTGGTCGCGGCGGTGCAGGGCGTGCTTCGCGAGGCTTCAGGGCGGCCGCTGCGAGTTCGTCAACGGAGGCGGTACCGGCAGCTTGGAGCGACTGCAGCGGAGGCGGCGGTCACCGAGATTGCGGCTGGATCGGGGCTGTACGGACCGGCGTTGTTCGACTGCTTACCGCGCCTTCCGGCCTGAGCCCGCCGCATTGTTCGCGCTGCCGGTGGTGCGCAAGCCGAGCGCGAGTGTGGCGACCGTGCTCGGTGGCGGCTACCTCGCGTCGGGTCCAGCGGACGCGGCGCGCCTGCCGATGCCGTTCCTGCCGGCAGGGCTGGCGCTCGACAAGCAGGAGGGCGCCGGTGAGGTGCAGACGCCGCTCACTGGCGCAGCCGCGCGCGAGCTGCGCGTGGGAGACCGAGTGTGGTTTCGCCACGCCAAGGCGGGCGAGCTGTGCGAGCGCTTCGACGCCCTGCACCTCGTCGAAGGCGAGCGGATCGTCGAGCAGGTTCCCACCTATCGCGGCGAGGGCAAGTGCTTTCTGTGAATCACGCCGGCGTAGCCGGCTCTCTTTCTTCTATGAGCTACACCAGTGCAGCCAGCTTGCGTCCAGCTGTGCTCAACGCGCGTGGGGTGGCGGCTTGGAGAATGACCTGCAGGTCGATGATGCGCGCCTCGAACGGGTCGAGCGCGTTACGTACTGTGATGGCGTAGGCGGGCACACCCGATTGCCGCGCACGGGTGGCCGCCTCGAACGTGACACTGCCGGCGAGCGTGCGGTCATCCAGACGCTCGCGCGCGATCACAAGAGCTCGCGCGGCGCGCATGCGTCTGTCGAAGTCGTGTCCACCGAGTAGCTTCGAGGCATCGACTGGGGGCGTATCGGCTGGTCTGTCTGTGCGCGTGCCAAGCGGGCACAGGTCGCATTCGAGGCGCCCCTCGGCACACAGGCCACGTCCGATCGCATCCGCCACGCGGTTCGCGTCAAGGCCCTCGCCGAAGCTCTCGGCGAGCACGAGCACGGTTCTCGAGATCACGACTGGCATCCTTTCAGGTGTGCCACGCAAGCAGACTGATCCAGATGCACCTGGCGGAGGGACCGGAGAGGCCGATTCCGCGAAGCCCCGCAAGCGCGAGGCGGACGGCGATCACGTCATGCTCGAGGTGTCCGGTCGTGAGCTGCGCGTTTCCAAACCGGAGAAGATGTTCTTTCCGCAGCCCGGATTCACCAAGCTCGATCTCGTGCGCTACTACGTCGAGTGCGAGGAGGCGGTGGTGCGTCACCTGCGCGAGCGGCCCACCGTGATGAAGCGCTGGGTCGACGGGGTGGCGGGCAAGCCGTTCTTTCAAAAGCGCGTCCCGGGCGGAGCGCCGGACTGGATGGAGACCGCCACCGTCACATTCCCCAGCGGGCGCCACGCGCGCGAGCTGGTTCCCAATGACGCGGCTCATCTCGTGTGGGGTGTGAACCTCGGCGTGATCGACTGGAACCCGTGGCCGGTGCGTCGCTCGGACCTGGATCATCCCGATGAGCTGCGCATCGACCTCGACCCGGGCCCGGGTGTCGACTTCGCCCAGGTCCGTCGTGTGGCGCTGGCGGTGCGCGAAGTACTCGAGGAGCACGCACTGCGCGGCTTTCCCAAGACATCCGGTTCGCGCGGGATACACGTGTTCGTGCGGATTCAGGCCGAGCACGACTTCTCGGAAGTGCGCCGCGCCGCGCTCGCGCTCGCCCGCGAGGTGGAGCGGCGGCTGCCCGGCGAAGCCACAAGCCGCTGGTGGAAGGAGGAGCGCGAGGGCGTGTTCATCGACTACAACCAAAACGCACGCGACCGCACGGTCGCATCCGCCTACTCGGTGCGCGCGGTCGCCGACGCACGCGTGTCTTGTCCGCTGGAGTGGGATGAGGTCGCCGACGTCGAGCCTGGCGAACTGCGTCTCGACACGGTGCCCGCACGTCTGCGCGAGCGCGGCGACCCGAGTGCGACGATCGACGAACACGCCGGTTCGCTCGCCTCGCTGCTGGAGCTTGCCGCGCGCGACGAGCGCGAGGGGCTGGGCGACGCTCCCTGGCCGCCTCATTTTCGCAAGCAGACCGGCGAGCCCCGCCGTGTGCAGCCGAGTAGGGCCAAGTCGCGATGAGCTTCTCGCGCCGACATCGACTGCCAGGCAGCGCAATCAGTAGCGGTCCCCACATGAGCGGTGAGAGCCCGCGGTGAGCCTTCCACTCTCCCCGCCGATCGCACCGGAGCTTGCGCTATCGCGCAAAGTGCTGCCGAGCGGCGATGACTACGTGTATGAGATCAAGCTCGACGGGTTCCGTTGCATCGCGTTCGTGGACGGTGAGGAGGTGTTCTTGCAGTCCCGCAACGGCAAGCCGCTGCGCCGCTACTTTCCTGAGCTGACATTCCCAACTGGTCACTACGTGCTCGATGGCGAGATCGTGGTGCGCGACGCGCACGGGCGCGAGGACTTCGATGCGCTCGGCCAGCGGGTGCACCCCGCGGCCTCGCGCATCGAGCGGCTCGTCGGTCGAGACTCCTGCTGTTTCATGTGGCGTTCGATCTACTCGCGCTGCGAGCAGAACTCGTGGTTGGAGCAGCCGTTCGAGCAACGCCGGGCGGCGCTGGCAGAGTTGGTCGAGGACGAGCGGTTCGCGGGTTCGTCGGTCGAGCCGATGGTCTCTGTCGACACACCCGAAGCCGCCGAGCGCTGGTTGCGCGAGGCGGAGGGGGTGATCGCCAAGGAGCGCTCGGCTCCCTACCTGCCCGGACAGCGCAAGGGGATGGTCAAGGTCAAGCGCACGCGCACGATCGACGCCGTGGTCGCCGGCTGGCGTCCGGGCAAGGAGGAGCGCACGGTGGGCGCGCTGATCCTGGCGCTCTACGACGGAGAGGAGCTGCGCGTCGTGGGTCACTGCTCCGGGCTGACCGCCAAGATCAAGCGCGAGCTGGTTGACTCGCTTGCGCCGTTCGAGACTGGTGAGCGCGGCTCGGCCGACCCCAGCCGCTGGAGTGCCGGACGCGACCTTGAGTGGGTGGCGCTGCGCCCCGAGCTGGTTGTCGAGATCGACTTCGACCATGTGTCGGCCGGGCGCATCCGCCACGGCGCCAAGCTCAAACGCTGGCGTAAGGACAAGCCGGCGAGCGAGTGCACGTATGATCAGTTGCAGAAATGACTGCGGATACAGCGACAGTCGCCGAGGAGGAGTACCTGCAGATTCTCTTCTGGCTGCACGAGGCGGGCCTGCCGATGACCGGCGCAAACGTCGCCAGTGCAATGCAGCTCTCCGCGCCCACGGTCCACGAGATGGTGGTGCGTTTGGAGCGCGACGGCTACATCACGCGCAACGCCTCCCGCACGATCGAATTCACCCCTACGGGGGAGCGCCATGCCGAGGGAATCGTGCGTCGCCACCGCCTGATCGAGCGTTTCCTCACGGACGTGCTGGGCGTGCCGTGGGATGAGGTGCACGAGGAGGCCGAGCGCCTGGAGCACGCGATGTCGCCGGTGCTCGAGGAGAAAATGCTCGCCGCCATCGGGGACGCCAAGACCTGCCCCACGGCCATCCGATCGTCGCGGGTGCGCGACTGGCGGGTGTGCCGCTCGCCGACGTAGAGGTCGATGCTCGGTGCGCATCCTGCGTTTCGAGAACGAGGCCGAGGACCTACTGCGCTATCTGAAGGCGTCGGGCATCGAGCCGGGGCTGGAGGGCACGCTCGTGGCCCATGACGACGAGCAGGTCGTGGTGCGGACCGCGGCCGGGCGCATTGCATCCTCACGCCGAGTGTCGCTGAGACGGTCTCCGTTACTGCCGACCCTTCCCCGCCGCCGCGCACCGCCCTGCCCGAGCAGTTGGTCCTCGGCCAGCGCTATGGCAGATAGCTAAAGCGAACGGAACGCTTCGGCGAGCAGCTTCACGCCGTCGTCGATCTGCTCTGGCGTCACACCCGAGTAGGCGAGGCGCAGCGTGTTCTCGCCGCCCTCCAGCAGGAAGTCGGTGCCCTTCACAAATGCCACGCCAAGCTCGTTGGCGGCTCGAACAGCGCACTCACGTCTGTGCCCTCGGGAGCGTCACCCACATGAAGTAGCCGCCCTCCGGCGCCACGAACTCGGCCTCCGGCAGCTCGCGCTCGCAGCGCCGTGCTGAAGCGTCAGCGCACGCTTGGCCAGCGCGGTGCTGACAGTCTCGATCGAGCGCTCGATCGCGCCCGAGGCGCAGAACTCGTACACGATCGACTGCGAGACCATGCTCGGCGAGATGTAGGTGTCGGTAGCCAGTTTGGCGATCTGCGCGATCAGCTCTGTCGGTCCCACGAGATAGCCGACCCTGATCCCGGGGCACACCGTCTTTGAGAACGACGACGCATACACGACCCGCTCAGGGTCGAGCGAGAGCATCGTCGGCAGCTTCTCTCCGCTGAAGCGCAGCTCGACGTAGGGATC
This sequence comes from uncultured Solirubrobacterales bacterium, assembly GCA_963715535.1. Taxonomy (GTDB): domain Bacteria; phylum Actinomycetota; class Thermoleophilia; order Solirubrobacterales; family Solirubrobacteraceae; genus Palsa-744. Next base: position 2,175,667 of record OY970251.1, read on the forward strand.
GTCCTCGAAGATGAGGAAGTCGTGCTTGGCGGCCAGCTCGAGCAGGGCTTCGCGCTTGGCAAGCGACAGCGTGTAGCCGGCCGGGTTTTGGAAGTTGGGGATGATGTGGGCGAGCTTTGGGCGCACGCTCTCGAGTCGGACGCGCCGCCGTCGAGTAGCGCGGCGAGCGCGTCTGTGTCGATCCCGTCGGGCTGCAGCTCGACCGGGTGCAGCATTCGCTCCACGCTCGCGCAGCGACAGCAGCGTGCGGTCGTAGGTCGGCCGCTCCACGACCACATCGTCACCGCTGCCACAAGCTGCTCAAACAGAGAACGCGTCGGCCTGCATCGAGCCGTTGGTGACGAGCACGCGCTCCGGCTCCACACCGTGGCGGTCGGCGATCCAAGCGCGCAGGCGCGGATAGCCGATCGAGGTGCCATAGGCGGTTGTACCGGCAGGATCGCTCTCAAACGCGCGCGTTGCCGCGTCCTTGAGTCCCTTCACGTCAACGATGTCGAGCGACGGAGCGCCCCGCGCAAAGGAGATCATGGACGACATCCTATGCGGGGGGCTTGGGCAACAGCAGCTTGCCGTACTCGTCGATCAATTCCTCCATCGTGCGCTGCAGCTTTTCCTTGAATCGCACGAGCTCGGCGCTGTCGATCGGCTGACGCTCCGTTGGCGTGGCCGCGTAGGGATGATGGGGAACAGGCGAAGCACGGCGTCGCCGGCACGTGCCCAGAAGAGTGCGCTTGCTGCGTGGCGGACACATGTGGCGGTGACGGCGTTGCGTGTGGCGGTGACGGCACGCGATGCGATGCCGGGCAGGTGGCCATGACGCCTGATGACGCGTCGGGCGCTTGCGGGGGCGGTGGCGGTATCTCGCCGTAAGCCGTCTCGCTAACCGGCAACGCCGAGTCGCGTTCGATCGTCGCACGGCCTGAGCAGGCAATTCCTCGCCTCCGCCACACAGCCGGCCCTCCGAAGCCGTCGCTGTCGGCGATTGCTTCAGCTGCTGGTGGGCTCCTGTGTGTTGCTCTCGTTGCCCGCCGATCGCGCTCGACGGCCTCGTCAATCAGCTTCCCTGGTGCTTTGTCTGCTCTTGAAGCGCACCGGCCTGACGGACAGGCGTGTCGTGATTGCCATCGAGGTCAGCTCGCGCTCGAGCTCCTGGAGCTTGATCTCCAGCTCGCCCAGCGTCTTGGCGACCTCCTGGTCCATGTGCTCTTAGCGTAGCTGCTGGCTGATCGTCAATGCGCCGTCGCGTGCGCTCGAGCGAGCGTCATCAGCCGACCGGCGCGCGACTCCGCCAAGGATCTCGATCGCGATCTCCGCGACTTCGGTTGGGGTACGTCCCACGCGCACGCCCTTCGCTTCCAGCGCCTGTGCCTTGGCGGCGGCTGTGCCGGCGGAGCCCGACACGATTGCTCCCGCGTGGCCCATCTGCTTGCCGGCGGGCGCGGTGAAACCTGCGATGTAAGCCACCACGGGCTTGCTCACGTGCTCGGCGATGTACTCGGCGGCCTCCTCCTCGGCCGATCCCCCGATCTCGCCGGAGAGCACGATCAGCTCGGTCTGCTCGTCGGCTCTGGAACAGCTCGATGATGTCCACGAACGAGGAGCCCGGCACAGGATCGCCGCCGATCCCGACGATCGAGCTGCAACCAAAGCCGGCCTGGGCGATCTCGTTGCCGATCTGGTAGGTCAGCGTGCCCGAGCGCGACACCACGCCGACGTTGCCCTCTTTGAAGAAGGAGGCAGGGATGATCCCGACATTGGCCTTGCCGGGGGAGAGGATGCCGGGGCAGTTGGGCCCGATCAGGCGCGTGCTCGGATGGTCGCGCTTGAGCGTGTTGTACACGCGTAGCTCGTCGTGCGCCGGGATCCCCTCGGTGATCGCGATCACCAGCTCCACGCCGGCCGCGGCCGCCTCGAGGATCGAATCGGCCGCGAACCGGGGCGGCACGAAGATCATTGCCGTGTTCGGCTGCGCCTCTTTGGCGGCCTGCTCCCAGCTGTCGAACACGGGAATGCCCTCGACATCCTGTCCGCCCTTGCCGGGCGTCACGCCGCCGACGACGTTCGTGCCGTAGTTGCGGTTGTTGAGCGTGTGGAACGAACCCTCTTTGCCGGTGATTCCGGCAACCGCGAGGCGTGTGTCGCTTGTCGACGAGAATGCTCATGCCGCCGCCGCTCCCGCGCTATGGGTGCCAGCCGCAAGGGCCACTACCTTCTCCGCCGCCTCGTTCATCGTTCTGGCAGCGTGCACGTTGGGCAGCGCCGCCTCCTGCAACAGTTGGCGTCCCTGCACGTCGTTGGTGCCATCGAGGCGCACGACGAAAGGCACGCTCGGTTTGATGTCGCCGAAGGCCGCGATCAAGCCCTTGGCGACCTCGTCGCAGCGAGTGATCCCGCCGAAGATGTTGAACAGGACCGCTTTGACTTTGTCGTTGGCGAGGATCAGCTCGACGGCTTGCTTGACCTTGCCGGCGTCCGAGCCGCCGCCTGCATCGAGGAAGTTGGCCGGCGCGCCGCCGGCCTGGGCGACCACGTCGAGCGTGCTCATCACGAGCCCGGCGCCGTTGCCGAGGATGCCGATGTCGCCGTCGAGCGCCACGTATTGAACGCCTTGTTCCTTGGCCTTGCGCTCGATCGGATCTTCGTTCTCGCTGTCGGACAATCCCTGGTTCTCGGGGTGGCGGTAGAGCGCGTTGCCATCGAGCGAGACCTTGGCGTCGAGCGCCTTCACCTTGCGCTCCGGAGTCACGATCAAGGGGTTGATCTCCGCGAGCGTGGCGTCCTCCTTTAGCCACACCTCGTACAGCGCCACGAGCGCGTCGGCCACACCCTCGATCACGTCCGCGTCGGCGCCGCCCTTGGTCGCGATCTCGACGGCCTCCTCGCGGCTCAGCCCCTTCAGCGCATCGACGTGGTGGCGCACGAGCTTCTCGGGTGACTCGTCGGCCACCTGCTCGATCTCGACGCCCCCCTCGACGCTGAAGATCACCATCGGCTGCTTGGCTGAGCGGTCCAGCAGTACCGAGGCGTAGTACTCGGTGGCGATGTCGCTTGCATGCTCGATCCAAAGCGTGCGCACGATGTGGCCCTTGATGTCCAGGCCAAGGATGTTGCTGGCGTGCTCGCGGGCCTGCGCCTCGTCGTCGGCGAGCTTCACGCCGCCGGCCTTGCCCCGTCCGCCGATCAGCACCTGTGCCTTCACGACAACCGGATAGCCGATCTCGTTCGCGGCCGCCACGGCGTCCTCGACTGTGGTGACCGCCTCTGCCGTCTGACACCTCCAGCCCGTGCCGGGCGAACAGTTGCTTGCCTTGGTACTCGAGCAGGTCCATGCGCGGCGCGAGACTCTAATGGATTTGAGTCCCACCCGCCCAGGCGCAACGCGCGCCGAGGCGTCCGCGAGGCATAATGCCCGCCCCATGCCTATTCCAAAGAACATCACCTTCGTCACCTTCGACGTCTACGGAACCCTGATCGACTGGGAGACAGGCATCTACGAGGCGTTTGCCAAGGAGGCCGAGCGCGACGGCTTCGAGATCGACCGCAACGTCCTGATCCCGCTGTTCCACGAGATCTCCCAGGAAATCGAGGCCGGCTCCTATGAGCTCTACGCCGAGGTCCTACGTCGCACCGCGATCGAGATCGCCAATCGCCTGGAGTGGAAACTCGAACCGTCCCGCTCCGGCTTCCTCCCAGACTCGGTGCAGCGCTGGAAGCCGTTCAAGGAGACCGCCACACAGCTGAACAAGCTGGCCAAGAAGCACAAGCTCGGCCTGATCTCCAACATCGACGACAAGCTGCTCGGCCAGACGCGCCGGCACATCCCGATGGATTTCGACCTCGTCGTCACCGCCCAGCAGGTCCGCTCCTACAAGCCCGACCCCGCCCACTTCGTCGAGTGCGCGCGGCGCCTGGGCTCCAAGAAGGGCTGGGTGCACGTTGCGGCAAGCCATCACTCCGACGTGTCCCCGTGCATCAAGGCGCGCATCCCGGTCATCTGGGTCAACCGCAACAAGCAGACGCTCGACTCCTCGCAGCGCAAGCCCACCGCGGAAGTGCCGAACCTGCGCGAGGCCGCCAAGCTCTTGGGTATCGCCTGACGCGTGCGCGTCGTCTCGCTGCACGCCGACGTACTGCTCGCCACAAGCGCCATCTGGCAGACCAACTGCGTGATCGTGCGCGGCACAGCGCCAGCAGGACGCAGATAATCCCGTCAAGGTGCACATCGCCGGAGAGTCTGATCCGGCCGCCGAGACGTTCGTGATCGACTCGCCCATCCTGCCCGATGAGCTGGAGCGCTGCCCGCGCTGATCGATCAGGCCGGCTTTCCCAGCTCCAAGCGGCTTGCTCGCGACCCACGCCGATTGGGATCATCTTCTCGCCCGCCTTGCCTTTCCCGAGGCGGCCCTCGGCTGTGCGGCCTCGACGGCGCAACGGTTGAGCACAGGGCCCGGGTGCGGCCCAACGAGAGCTGCGCGCGTTCGACAAGCAGTACTACGTGGAACGCCGTCCCGGCCCTTGATGCTGGGCTCGATCCAGGCGCTCGACGTACCTGGCCAGATGTGAGATCGGCTACGCGAGCTGCAGCTACATCCAGCCGATGGCCACACCGAGGACGGCATGGCCATGTGGCTCGGATGGGCGGGGTGCTGGTGGTCGGGGACTATCTCTCTGCGGTGGAGGAGCCCAGTGCTGGGCGATGGGTGGCTCGATCGGCTGCATACATGGCGACGTTGGAGCGCCTGCGTCCGCTGGTGCAAGCGGCTGAGTACGTCGTGCCCGGTCACGGGCCCGTGCTCGACTCTGGCGGGCCGGCTGTTCTCGAGGAGGACATCGCCTACCTGAGCCGCTGTGCGACACGGGTGCGGCAGCCGAGCTGCCGGAGGGGCGCCGCACCAGGGCGCAGCGGGCAATCCATGCGGCGAACGCGGTTAGCGCTCTGGCGGGTGACCCTTAAGAGATCCTTCCGGACGAAAAGAGATCCTTCCGGACGCGAACCACCGAAGAGGGAATACTTCGCCTTCATAAGGGTTTCGCAAAGAAGAACAACCCCTACGCGACGACAGCTTGCGAGAGGCGAAGACCGTCAGCGTCCGGCGTCGTTGCGGCGCACGTACCAGTTGACCGTCATCTCGGCGACGACGGTGCCCTCGGCGTTGGTCATCTCCACCTCGACGGGGAAGCGGATGCGCCCATCCTCGTTCAGCTTCGCCTTCAGCGCGTCGCGGTCCTCGGTGAAGCGCGCCGTCGCGGTTATCTCGCCCTTGGCGAGCTTCTTGTAGGCGATCTGCGCCGACTCGGCCAGCGGCGTGATCTCGCCCATGATGTCCAGGAAGCGCGCCCACGAACGCCGCCCCGAGGCGGCCTCGCCCGCGGCGAACAAGGCGCCCGCGTGCTGCGAGCCGACGTGGTTGCGCAGGTGCTGCTCGTCCGGCAGCTTCACCACGCCGTGGTCCTCGGCCACCGTGATCGTGTCGAGCCCCAGGTGCACGTTGAACGGGATCGCCTGGCTCAAACCGGCGGCGACGGCGGTGTAGTCCACTGCTGACATGTTCTCCTCCGTGCTCTCGTTGTTTGCGCGACGGCAATCGGCTCATACGCTCGTGAGCCGCGCCAGGCTCAGCTCTCGTCGGCCGGCGCCTCGCTCTTGATCGTTGCGATCGGCGCGCCCGCGTTGATCGGCTCGCCCTCGATGATCGGTAGCTCCGCGATCGTTCCAGCCTTGTGCGCGGTGATCTCGTTCTCCATCTTCATCGCCTCGATGATGCAAAGGATCTGGCCCTCGGTGACAATGTCGCCCTGTTTGACGAGCACCTTCCACATGTTCCCTTGCAAGCGGCGACTCGAGCGATGTCTGGCCCGCCCGGCGCTGGCCGACTTCGCGCGGGCCGCGCGCTTGGGCGCGGCCTGGCCGGCCGGTGCGGAGCCGTTGAGCGCCACGCCGCCGCCGAGCGGGGGGCCGACGACCTTCACGTCGAAGCGCTGCCCTGATACCTCCACCGTGTAGCTCTGCTCGACCTTCTCCGGCTCATCCTCGTCCTCCCCCTTGGGGGCGGGCTTCTCGAATGCGAGCGTCTTCAGCCAAGCCTTGTCCTCGAGCAGATCGCGGCAGGTCTCGCCTTTGGCCCACTGCTCGGTCGCAAGCAGCGCCTGGTGGAAGGGGATCAAGGTCTTGAGCCCCTCGATCTCGTATTCCTCGAGTGCCCGCAACATGCGTCTGCGTGGCCTGCTCGCGGTCGGCGTCCCAAACGATCAGCTTGGCCACCATCGGGTCGTACATCGGCGAGACTTCGCCGCCGGCGCCAACGCCCGAGTCGACCCGCACGCCCGGGCCCTTTAGGCTCGGAGTAGGCGCCGATCTTGCCCGGCGCGGGCGCAAAGTTCTTGGAAGCGTCCTCGGCGTTGATGCGGCACTCGATCGCGTGCCCGCGCAGAGCAACGTCCTCCTGGCGCACGGCCAGCTGCTCGCCGGCCGCGGCGCGGATGCCTTCCTTGACGATGTCCACGCCAGTGGTCATCTCGGTCACGCAGTGCTCGACCTGCACGCGCGTGTTCATCTCCAGGAAGAAATACTCGGCGCGGGTGGGTGGACCCCATCCATCTTCGGGAGCGAGCAGGCCCTCGATCGTGCCTGCGCCGACGTAGTTGACGGCGCGGGCCGCCTCCACGCCGATCTTGCCGATGCGCTCGCGCAGCGCCTCGTCGACCACCCATTCGGGCGCGGGGGACTCCTCGATCACCTTCTGGTGGCGGCGCTGGATCGAGCAGTCGCGCTCGCCGAGGTGGATCACATTGCCGTGGCGGTCGGCCAGCACCTGCACCTCGACGTGGCGGGGATCGGGCAGGTAGCGCTCCAGGTAGACGGTTCCGTCGGAGAAGAACTTCTCGCCCTCGCGGCTTGCGCCCTCGAAAGCCCCCTCCAGCTCATCCTCGGTCAGCGCCACGCGGAAGCCCTTGCCGCCGCCGCCGCCGGACGCCTTCACGGCGACGGGGAAGCCGATCTCCTGCTTGGCGATCTTTAGGGCGTCGGCGACCGTCGCGACGGCCTCGGTCGTGCCGGGGACGATCGGCACTCCTGCGGCCTTCATCAGCTCGCGCGCACGCGTCTTCGACCCCATCGCCTCGATCGCGCTCGCCGGCGGACCGATGAACACGACGCCTGCGTCCTCGCAAGCCTGTGCGAAGGGTGCGTTCTCGGCGAGGAAGCCGTACCCGGGATGGATCGCCTCGCGCGCCCGCGCGCTTGGCGACGTCGAGGATCTTCTCTACGTTCAGGTAGTTCTCGGCGGCCGGCCCATCGCCGAGGTTGAAAGCCTCATCGGCGCGTGCCACGTGCAGTGCGTCGCGGTCGAGCTCGGAGTACACCGCTACGGAGGCGATGCCCATCTCCTCCAGGGCTCGCAGGATGCGCACGGCAATCTCGCCGCGGTTGGCTACTAGGACCTTCGAGAACATCGGGCCGGGAGCTTAGTCAATGCGGCTGGGTCTCGCGGCTACCGTTGCTCGCACCCGACTTTGATGAACATTAGATGGTATTACGAGTGCCATGCGAACACGTCTAGCTCGACCCGCAGAAGGAGCCCGGATGACCCAGATCGCCAACCCACCCTCCTCGAATCGCTCCGAATCACCGCCCACTGGGGCGATCGCGCGACTTGCGCGCTGGGTGCTCGCGCACCGGCGCCTGGTGATCGTCCTATGGGTGATTGCCTTTCTGGCTGGAGGCATGGGCGCGAGCAACGTCTCCAAACGCCTCTCCTTCAATTTCGCGCTGCCGGGCCAGCCCGGTTATGAGACGGCCAAGCAGATCGCTCGTGTGTACGGCAACGGCGGCGAAAGCGCGCCCTCGGTGATCGTCGTCACCGTGCCGGCCGGCCACACCGTCGAGGCCGAGCAGGCCCAGATCGACGCCGCATTCGCTCGGGCTCGCGCCGCGGTGCCGCGCGTGCGGATCGTCGACTACGGCGCGACCCACGATCCGCGCTTCATCACCGACGACGGACGCTCCACTTACGCGATCCTGTTCACGCCGCTGGAAAAGACCTTCGGCGCGCCGAAGATTCCCGCCGCCGTGACGCGGGCGGTGGCGTCGTCGGCGCCGCCGGGGACGCAGGTGCAGCTCACCGGCCTCAGCCAGCTCGCCAACGGCGGCTCGGAAAAAGGGCCGGGCGTGTTCGTCGAGACGCTGATCGGCGCCGGCGGCGCGCTCGTGGTGCTGGCGTTTGTGTTCGCCTCGCTGCTCGCGTTCGTGCCGCTCCTGATCGCCGCCGTGTCGATCCTCACGACGCTGCTCCTCGTGCTGGCGCTCACCTACGTCGCCGAAGTCTCCTTCGTGGTGCAGTTCCTCGTCTCGCTCGTCGGGCTCGGCGTTGCGATCGACTATTCGCTCTTGATCGTCACGCGCTGGCGCGAGGAGCGCGCGCACGGACGCGAGAACTCCGAGGCTGTGGTCGCCGCGATGGCGACCGCCGGGCGCGCTGTATTGCTCTCCGGGATCACCGTCGCGATCGGCCTGCTGGCGCTCGTCGTTCTGCCCGTGCCGGGGCTGCGCAGCGTCGGCTACGGCGGCATGCTGATCCCGCTTGTCTCGACCACTGTTGCCCTCACACTGCTGCCGGCGATGCTCGGCGGGATCGGGCCAAGGGTGGACTGGCCGCGGGTGCGCCACGAGGCGCAGGCCAGTCGCGGCTGGACGGCCTGGACGCGAGCGGTGGTCAAACACCGCGGAATCGCGGCCGGGATCGCCGTGGTCATGCTGGCGATCCTGATCGTGCCACTCTTCAGCCTCACCACCGGGGCGACCAGCGCGAGTGCGCTTGCCAAGAGCGGCAGCGCACGCGAAGCGTACGACCGCCTGATCTCCGGCGGAGTGTCGAGCGGTGTGCTCACGCCGATGGAAGTGCTCGTCCACCAGCGCGAGGCAGACGCGGTGCGAGCGAGATTGACGGTGGTGCCCGGGGTCGTGAACGTCGCGCGCTCCACCGCCCCGGATTCCTCGCGCGATGGCACCACCGTGCTGCTCGCGATCCCAAGCGCCGAGACTGTCAACTCGACCACGCTTCAGCCCGTGCGCGCGGCCCGCGCCGCCCTGCACAACACACCTGGGGCCATCGGCCTCGCAGGCGAGGGGGCGATCGAGCTCGACTATCAGCACGCGGTGTTCGGCAACTTCCCGCTGATGTTCGCGATCGTCGCACTGCTCACGATCGTGCTGCTCACACGCGCATTTCGCTCGCTCGTGCTGGCGGTCAAGGCGGTGCTGCTCAACCTCATCTCGATGGGCGCGGCCTTCGGGCTGATGACATGGTTCTGGCAGGAAGGTCACGGCTCGAATGCGATCTTCGGGATCCCGGCTACAGGCGCGATCCCCTTCTGGATCCCGCTGATGGTGTTCGCGTTCCTGTTCGGTCTCTCGATGGACTATGAGGTGTTCATCCTCGCGCGCGTGCGCGAAGAGTACGACCGCACCGGCTCCACCGACGCCGCCGTCATCGAAGGCTTGGGTCGCACAGGCCGCCTGGTCACAAGCGCCGCCCTGATCCTGTTCCTGGCGTTCGCCTCGCTCGCCTCGGCCCCCAACACCGAAATCAAGGTGCTGGCCACGGGCCTGGGCTTCGGCATCCTGCTCGATGCGACGATCGTGCGAGCGTTGCTGCTGCCGGCACTCGTATCCCTGCTCGGAAGCTGGAACTGGTGGCTGCCGCAACCGGTCGCGCGCGTGCTGCGTATCCCGCACCCCGCGGCGGCACGGGTCGCCACGGAAGCGGCGTCCTAGGCTCAGCCGGCGGCGGCCACGACGAGCCCGGCGCCAACAGTGTTGTTGGTGGCCTCGTCGATCAGGATGAAGCTGCCGGTGCGGCGGTTGCTCTCATAAGGATCGAACACGAGCGGCGCGCTGGTGCGCAGGCGGATGCGGCCGATGTCGTTGAGCCCCAGCTCCTGGGGCGCGCCGGCGCGCTCGAGCGTGTGCACGTCGACGTGGTCGCACAGCTCGTCCACGATCGCGGTCACCTCGCGCGTGGTGTGCTTGACCAGATAGCGACCGCCCTGGCGCAGGGGCTGATCGGTCATCCAGCACACGTCGGCTTCCAGCTCGCGCGCGACGGTCGGCGCCTGCTCGGGAAGGCAGATCGTCTCGCCTCTGGAGATGTCCAGCTCGTCGCTGAGCCGCAACGTCACCGACATCGGCGCGAGCGCCTCTGCCAGCTCGCCGTCGTAGGTATCGATCGCGGCGATGCTTGTGCGCTGCCCGCCGGGAAGCACGACGATCTCCTCGCCCGCCCGAAACGCGCCGCTCGCGACCTGCCCCGCATAGCCGCGGTAGTCGCTGCCGCCGGGGCCGGCAGGGCGGATCACCCATTGCACGGGGAAGCGGGTCGGCGTGTCGTAGGGATGGTCGTAGGCAACCTCCACCTGCTCGAGCAGCTCCAGCAGCGTCGGAGCCGGAGGGGTCGTACCAGTCCATGCTCTGCGAGCGATCCACGACATTGTCGCCGTTGAGCGCCGACATCGGGATGTAGGTGATGTCGCGCCCCAGTCCGCCGGTCGCGGTGCCGATCCCATTCAGCTTCTCGGCGAACACGCTGAACTCTGCCACGAGCTCATCGAAGCGTTCCTGGGAGTAGTCGACCAGGTCCATCTTGTTGACCGCCACCACCAGATGCGGGATGCCGAGCAGCGCGCTGATGAACGCGTGGCGCTTGGACTGCTCCAGCACCCCTTTGCGCGCATCGAGCAAGATCACCGACAGGTCGGCCGTCGAGGCGCCGGTCACCATGTTGCGCGTGTACTGCTGGTGGCCCGGGCAATCGGCAATGATGAAGCGTCGCTTGAGTGTTGCGAAATAGCGGTAGGCCACGTCGATCGTGATCCCCTGCTCGCGCTCGGCGCGCAGCCCGTCGGTCAGCAACGCCAGGTCGAGCGCCCCCTCGCCGCCGCGGCGCTCGCTTGCTTGAGCCACATGGTCGAGCTGGTCCTCGAACACCTGCTTGGTGTCGTACAGCAGGCGGCCGATCAGCGTGCTCTTGCCGTCGTCTACCGAGCCGGCGGTTGTGAAGCGCAGCAGGTCGAGCGTCATTGCCCAGCCCTCTCAGCGGACGCGGGCGAGCTTCCGCTCCAACGGGCCGCACGCCCCGTCGCGTGGGCCGGCGCAGCCAAAAAAAACGATCGCACTAGAAGTACCCGGCCTTCTTGCGATCCTCCATCGCGGCCTCTGAGACGCGGTCGTCAGCCCGCGTCTCTCCGCGCTCGGTGATCCGCGTCGCGGCGATCTCGGTCACGACTTCCTGCAGTGTGCCGGCCTGCGAGCGCACTCCGCCGGTGCAGCTCATGTCGCCAACGGTGCGATAGCGCACGGTCTCTGTGAACACGCTCTCGCCGTCGATCAGCTCCGTGCCTTCGCGCCACGCGTACAGCATGCCGTCGCGCTTGAACACCTCGCGCTCGTGGGCGAAGTAGATCGAGGGCACCTCCAGCTGCTCCTGGTCGATGTACTCCCACACGTCCAGCTCGGTCCAGTTGGAGATCGGGAAGACCCGCACGTTCTCGCCCTTCTTGATGCGCCCGTTGTAGAGGTTCCACAGCTCGGGCGCTGGCTCTTGGGGTCCCAGCCGCCGAAGTCGTCGCGAAAGGAGAACATGCGCTCCTTCGCGCGCGCGCGCTCCTCGTCGCGCCGCGCGCCGCCAAAGGCCGCGTCGAACTTGTGCTCGGCGATCGCGTCGAGCAGCGTCACGGTCTGTAGCTGGTTGCGCGAAGCGCGCGGGCCCTTGCTCCTCGACGGCCCGCCCGCTGTCGATCGACTCCTGCACGCTCGCCACGATCAAACGCTCGCCGAGCTCGGCCACGCGGCGGTCGCGGAACTCGATCACCTCGGGGAAGTTGTGCCCGGTGTCCACGTGCATCAGTGGAAAGGGAAAGGGAGCCGGGCGGAATGCCTTCTCGGCGAGCCTGCAGCAGCACGATCGAGTCCTTGCCGCCGCTGAACAGCAGCACGGGTCGCTCGAATTCGGCGGCCACCTCGCGCATCACGTGGATCGCCTCGGACTCGAGCGCTCGCAGGTGGCTCAGCTGGGGACGCTCGGCGACGCTCATGACACACCAACGTGCAATCCGCACTCAGTCTTCTCCGTGCCCGCCCAACGACCCTCGCGACCCTCGCCCGGTTGGGTGCACGGCGCGCAGCCGATCGAGGAGTAGCCCTGGTCGTGCAGCGGGTTATAGGGAAGCTCGCGCTCGAAGATGCGCGTCCACAGGTCCTTCTCGCTCCACAGCGCCAGCGGGTTGTACTTGTGCAGCTCGCGCTTGGCGTCGACTTCGATCAGCTCGGTGTCGGCGCGCGTGGGCCCCTGCTCGCGCCTGATGCCCGTGATCCAGCCCTCGGCGCCTTGCAGTGCCTGCTCCAGGGCGGCCACCTTCGCGACCGAGCAGCAGTGCTCGGGGCCGCTCCACGGCGCGCTCGGATTACTGGCATCGTGCACCTCGATCGCGATCCCGAAGCGCTCCTCGAACGCCTTCCAGGTCTGCAGCGTCTCGGGGAATAGCACTCCGGTGTCGATCGTCGCGATCCGCACCGGCGTCTGCCCGCCGCCGATGCGCAACAGCTCGTCGATCAGCACCGACTCCTCCTTCTGGAAGGAGCACAGCAGCACGATCTTCTCGCCGTGACGCTCGACCGCCTCGCGCAGGGTGTCGCTCAGGGCCTGGGCCACGTCGCCGCCCGCGGGCCTCGTGTCCCCCGGGAGGGTGGATGCGGCGTCCGTCGGGGTGTCCCCTAGACCGCGCACTCGCCCTCTCCGCGGATCACCTGGAACGGCACGTCGCGGTTCCAGTCGATGAACGTGTTCATTGTCTCCAGGCTGAAGTCCACCGGCAGGGAGAGCTCCTTGACGAGCCCTTCGAGCTCGGGGTTGCCGACGCGCTCGACGAACGCGCCCCACTGCTCGCCCTCGTTGCGGTTGGCTTCGTAGTGGCGGATCCAGCGCTCCACGGCCTCGGGCACGCGCTTGGAAGGCAGGCGCAGCTTCAGGCGCTGGCCGAACTTGACCTCGCCGCCTTCCCACACGCCGCCCACGTGGGGGATGTAGGCGGGAATCGTGTGCTCGCCGACCTTGATCGACGCGCCGTAGAAGCCGATCGCGCCGAGATGATGCTGGCCGCAGCCGTTTGGGCAGCCGCTCATCTTGATGTGGATCTGGCGTGCGAGCGGATCTGTGATGTTCATCTGCTCGATGCGCTCTTCGATCGCCTTGTTCAGGCCCATCGAACTGGTGATCCCGAGCTTGCAGCTATCGGTGCCAGGGCAGGACACGACGTCGCCGATCTCGCGCGAGCCGGCACCGCCGAGGTCCAGCGCGGAGAGTGCACGCCACACGTCATACACGCTCTCCTCGCGCACCCAGCGCAGCACCAGGTTCTGCTGCACGGTCGTGCGCGCATAGCCACCGGCGTAGTCGCGCATGATCTGGCTGAGCCCTCTGAACTGCTCGGGAGTGAGGTCGCCGCGCACGATCTTCACCTCGACGGTGACGAAGCCCTCCTGCTTCTGGGCGGCCACGTTGGCCTGCTTGAAGCGTTCGAACTCGGAAATGTCCCCATTGGGCGAGCCGTAGCTGGCCGGCGGCGCGGGTGCCGCCTCGCGCTCGTCGTCGAGGAACAGGCGATGCTCGATCGAGAAGTCCCGTTCATTGACCCAGTCGCCCTTCAGCTCCTCCTCGACCTGGTTGCGTAGCTCGTCGATGCCGAACTTGTCCACGAACACCTTGATGCGTGCACGGGCGCGGTTGACGCGCAGCCACTCCTGGCGGTCGAAGATCCTGAAGACGGCCTCGGAGATCTTCAGGTAGTCGCCGTTGTCGAGCTCCACGAAGTCATACAGCGCGGGGGCGACACGCGGCATGATCGAAGTGCCACCGCCCACCAGCATCTCCGCACCCTTGACCTGCTTGCCGTCGGGATGGGTGGGTCGGGGTGGGTGGGCTCCTTAATTCGCGCGCGGAAGGCGATGTCGTGGATCTGGCTGATCGCCCTGTCGCGCGGCGAGCCGTCGAAGGAGGTCTTGATCTTGCGCGGCATCCCCTGCGTTGTGGGGTGCCTGACGAAGTAGCGCACGTATGCGCCGGCGTAGGGGGTCAGGTCGAACAGCTCGTCCGCCGCGACTCCGGCCCAGGGATCGCCGGTGACGTTGCGCACGGTGTTGCCGCAGCCCTCGCGGCTGGATAGGCCGGCCTCGCCCAACTCCCTGATCGCCTTCTCGGCTTCGGGCAGCGGGATGTGGTGCATCTGGATGTTCTGGCGTGTGGTGACGTGGCCCTTGCCCAGCGGGGCGTACTTCTCCACGACGTCGGCGAACTTGTCCATCTGCTCCGGTGTCACACCTCCGAATGGGAGCTTCACGCGGATCATCTGCACGTCGGGCTGGCGCTGGCCGTACACGCCTTGCTTGAGCCGGAACTTGATGAATTCGTCTTCGGGCGTGTCGCCCGCGAGGAACTTGGTGGCCTCGGTCTTGAAGTCGTCGTACTCCCGCCGCAGGATCGGGATCACGTGCCCGGGGACATTCTGCAGGATCTCGGGGTCCTCGAGTGAGCCCTTTTTGGTGGGTCGCTCGGCGGGTATCGAAACTGGCTCCATCTGGCGAAACCTCCTGGTCCGGGCCCGATGGCGGGCGTCCCGGATTAATCGTTTTGCGACCTGCAAAGAGATTGGCGCTAAAGCCTAGCGGCTTTTAGGTATTTATCCAAGGATCCGGCGCGTCGAGTGGGCGGGACCGGTAAACATCGCGCGCGACGCCTTCGAGCATAGCCGCGCGCGTCCACGGGTCCGGATGCTCGGTTGGTGGCGCCGGCCGGGGCGCTGTATCGCGCATAAAACGCTCCAGCGCGGCCATGATCGCGGCCGCCTCGGCGGGCGAGGCCGAGGGGCTGGCCGATAGTCGATCCCGTCGATCGACTATCGGTAGCTCCAGCTGGGGACGGCGGTTGACCATCTTGTTTTGTTTCCGAGCTGCCCTATGTCTCTGTCTGGGCGCATGTTGGTGGGGCCGGAGGCGGAAGTGGTGTGTCTCTTTTTGGGACTGGAGGCGGAGGTGGTGTGTCTCTTTTTGCGCAATTCGCCATGGTGACTACTATATTGTAGTTACTATAGTAGTCCCCCTAAAAAAGCATATACACACACTCAAAGCGGAATGTTGCCGTGCTTGCGCTTGGGGCCCGGCTCGCGCTTGGTGTGCAGCGTGTCGAGTGCCGCGATCAGCTTCGGGCGCGTCTCGTGCGGGATGATCACGTCGTCGATATATCCGCGTTCGGCGGCGGTATAGGGATTGGCAAAGCGCGCCTTGTAGTCATCCATCAGCTTCTGGCGGCGCTCTTGGGGGGTTGGGCTGCCCGCGATGTCGCGCCGGTAGATGATGTTCACCGCGCCCTCGGGCCCCATCACGGCGACCTCGGAGGTGGGCCAGGCGAAGTTGAAGTCGGCGCCAAGGTGCTTGGAGGACATCACGTCGTAGGCGCCCCCGTAGGCCTTGCGCGTGATGATCGTGATCTTCGGCACCGTCGCCTCGGCGAACGCGTAAAGGAGCTTGGCGCCATGGCGGATGATGCCGCCCCACTCCTGGGCTGTGCCGGGTAGAAAGCCGGGCACGTCGCAGAACGTGATCAAGGGGATGTTGAAGGCGTCGCAGGTGCGCACGAAGCGCGCGGCCTTGGCGGAGGCGTCGATGTCGAGCACCCCCGCCAGCTGCGCGGGCTGGTTGCCGACGATCCCCACCGCGTGGCCGTCCAGGCGCGAGAAGCCGCAGACGATGTTCTTGGCGTAGTGCTCGTGCACCTCGAAGAACTCGCCGTCGTCCACGATCAGGCGCACGACGTCGCGCATGTCATACGGCTTGTTGGGATTGTCGGGCACCACGTGGTCGAGCTCGGGATCCATCCGCAGCGGGTCGTCGCTCGGCTGCACACGCGGCGTGGTCTGCATGTTGTTCTGGGGCAGGAAGCTCATCAGGTAGCGACAGTCCTCGAGGCACGCGTCCTCGTCCTCGGAGGCGAACTGGGCGACGCCCGACTTGGTGTTGTGCGACATCGCCCCGCCCAGCTCCTCGAACTCGACTTCTTCGCCGGTCACTGTCTTGATCACGTCGGGGCCGGTGATGAACATGTGCGAGGTCTCCTTCACCATGAAGATGAAGTCGGTGATCGCCGGCGAGTACACGGCGCCGCCCGCGCACGGTCCCATGATCAGCGAGATCTGTGGGATCACCCCCGAGGAGCGCACGTTGCGCAGGAACACGTCGCCGTAGGAGCCGAGCGACACGACACCCTCCTGGATGCGGGCGCCACCTGAGTCGTTGATGCCGATCACCGGGCAGCCGATCTTGGCGGCGAGATCCATGATCTTGCACATCTTCTCGCCCATCACCTCGCCGAGCGAGCCGCCGAACACGGTAAAGTCCTGGCTGAACACGCACACCCGCCGCCCGTCGATCGTGCCGTGACCGGTCACCACCGCATCTCCCCACGGGCGGTTCTTCTGCATGTCGAAGTCGTAGGTGCGGTGGCGCACGAACGTGTCGAGCTCCTGGAAGGATCCTGGATCGAGCAGCTTCTCCACGCGCTCGCGCGCTGTGTACTTGCCACGGGCGTGCTGCTTCTCCTCGGCCTCGGGGGCGGAGTGCAGCGCTGCCTCGCGTAACTCGTTCAGCTGGGCGAGCTTCTCGTCGTAGGTTTCGGGGGCCTTGCTGCGCACGGGGCGCGGAATCTTATCCGCGCGAGAAGGGCCTGTGGTGCGCGGCGCCCAGCCGATCGAGCACACCGGTCAACAGCTCGGTCGTCTCGGCCGTCATCTGGGCTTCCACCGAGGCCAGTTCGGTGGCCAGGTTCCCGGCCGGTTCGAGAATCTCAGGCTTCTCCTCGACGGGCGGCTCGGGGTAGATCGGCTCAGGTGCAGCCAGCGCAACGACCTCGATCTCGGGTGAGGGCTCGGGCTCCGCGATGACTTCGGGCTCCGGGTGGGCGTCGATCGCCGTCTCGGACCGTGTCCTGCGACGACGAAACAGTCGCGCGAAGAATCCAAGCTGAGGCTCGGGCGCGGACAGCGGCGCTTGCTCAGGCTGAATGTCGTCCTCCGCCCCGGCGCCCGCCGGCTCCGAGGTAGCGTTCGGCTCGGGCTTGGGCTCCACGGCAGCTGGCTCCACGGCAACCGGCTCGGGCTCGGTGGCAATCGAGTCGGCAATCGCCTCAGGCTCAGCGGCAGCCGGATCCGCGACAGCCGCATGTTCCGACGGAGGCTCCTCCAGTGCCGGCGCGGTGCGCGTCACCGACAGCGTGACCTGCGTGCCCCAGCCGGACTGCTTGAGCTGCACGACGCCGCTGGCGCCCTCGGTCTCCCACTCGACCTTCGTCTCGGGCTCGACCGCGGTGATGCGGATCTCGCCGAGCTCGGACAGATGGCGGGCGAGCGCATCCGGGTTGCTCAACTCCGACCACAACTCGGGCGGAGACTTCACAAGGGTGCGTTGCACCTCGGTCGAGACGCCCATCGCTCCGAGGTTCGAGCGCCGGCGCGAGAGTCCTTCTCGCCGCGATGCCATAAATCCTGACGCTCGAAGGCCAAGACTGGCCAGGACGCAGGGAGCGTGGCGTGCTACGAACGCGTGCTACGAACGCGAGCTACCGAGGGCGCGCCAGACGCAGGCATTCGCGCGTCAGGGGCGATCAACCCCTGCTCGTGCAGCAGCTCCGCCAGCTGAACCGCATTCGTCGCGGCGCCCTTGCGCAGGTTGTCGGCGACGATCCACATGTCGAGTGCGCGCTCATGGCCGGGGTCGCGACGGATGCGTCCGACAAACACCTCGTCGTGGCCGGTGGCCAGCGTCGCCAGCGGGTAGAGCGAGGCATCGGGATCGTCGGCCACGGCGATGCCGGGCGCGGCGCGCAGCAGCTCGCGCGCTTGCTCGGCGCTGAGATCGTCTCGCGTCTGCACGTTCACGGCCTCGGAGTGGCCGTTGACGACCGGCACGCGCACACACGTCGCGCTCACGCGGATCGACTCGTCGCCGAGGATCTTGCGTGTCTCGTTGATGAGCTTGCGCTCCTCGTCGGTGTGATCGTCGCCGGGCGCGAAGCTGCCGGCATGGGGGAGCGCGTTGAACGCGATCTGGTGGGCGTAGGCCCGCGGCGGCTCGATCTCCCGTTCGTGCAGCAGCGCGTGGGACTGGTCGAGCAGCTCGTCCACCGCCTTCTTGCCCGTGCCGGACACGGCCTGGTAGGTGGAGATCACCAGTCGCTCGATGCCGGCCGCGTCGTGGATCGGCTTCAGGGCGACGACCATCTGCATCGTGGAGCAGTTGGGGTTGGCGACGATTCCCCGGTGGGAGGCGAGCGCCCCCGGGTTGACCTCCGCGACGACGAGCGGCACGTCGTCGTTCATGCGCCAGTGCGAGCTGTTGTCGACCACGACGGCGCCGGCCGCCACGAAGCGCGGCGCCCACTCGCCCGAGGTCGATCCGCCGGCGGAGAACAGCGCCAGGTCGAAGCCTTGGATCGTGTCCTCCGCGAGGGGTTGCACAATGCCGACCCCCTCGATCTCCTTGCCGGCCGAGCGCTCGGATGCGAACGGCACGATCTCGCGCGCGGGGAATTCGCGCTCGCGCAGCAGCTGCAGCATCAGCGTGCCCACCTGCCCGGTGGCGCCTACGACGGCGACTCTGTAGCCCTGGCTCATCCTTCCAGGGTACATGGGCTCGGTTTGTGACCCGCGGCTCCGAATCAGGTTTTCAGGACCATGAACAAGATCGTGAGTATCACGAGCAGGTCCATGGTGGCGCCCACGGCGCCGATGCGGCGCACGAGCGTGTCGTGCTCGGCGCTGAACGTCACAGGTCCGCTGCCGGCCGCGGCGAGGTCCTTCTCGGCGACCTCGAAGAGGCGCTTCTCGTTGGGACTCAGGAACATGCCCTCAACGGCGCCGATCACGACCGCCACGGCGATGCCCCACTGGACATAGAACTCGCTCCACACGTGCAGCTTGGATGCGAGGTAGATGCCGCAGATCACGACGATCGCGAGGCCCGGCATGATGACCTTGACGCTGATCGCGTGGATCGCGCGGTACAGCGCCGGCAGGGCGCGCGAGTCGGCTTTGCCCACCGTGCCGAGCAGCACCGGATAGGCGAACGTTGCGCCAAAAGCGAACACCACGGCCATGATGTGCACGGCCAAGACCACTTCGAAGAACTGCACCGTCGCGATCACGGGGGAAGATCCTATTGATCCAGACGGCGCATGCGGCATGGGCTCTCGGCTTATTGCTTCTCGTTCAGAACGTGGGCGCGTACTTGCCGAACACGTCCTGCATCGCCCCGCACACCTCGCCGAGCGAAGCACGGTCCTTCAGCGCTTGGCGGATCGACGGCAGCAGGTTCTCGCTGCCGCGCGCGGTCTCGCGCAGCTCCTCCAGGCGCTGCGTCCACGAGCTGCTGGTCGCGGTTGGCCTTGAACGCCTTCAAGCCGCCCGACCTGTTCGCGCTCTGACTCGGGGTCCACGCGCAGCAGGTCGGGCACTTCGATGTCGTCCTCCTCGAACTTGTTGACGCCCACGACGATGTCCTGGCCGATGCGGTAGCGCTCCTGATAGCCCCACGCGGACTCGTCGATCTCACCCGTGATGAACTGGATCGCGTTGACCGACCCGCCGAGCGCGTCGACCTTCGCGATCAGCTCGTTCGCGCGCGTTTCGATCTCGTCGGTGAGCGACTCCACGAAGTAGGAGCCCGCGAACGGGTCCACGGTGTCGGCTGCGCCGGACTCGTACGCGAGGATCTGCTGCGTGCGCAGGGCCGTCTTCGCCGCGCGCTCGGTCGGCAGGGCGAGCGCCTCGTCGAAGCCGTTGGTGTGCAGCGACTGCGTGCCGCCGCACACCGCGGCGAACCCCTGCAGGGCGACGCGCACGATGTTGTTCTCCGGCTGCTGCGCGGTCAGCGTCACGCCGCCCGTCTGCGTGTGGAAGCGCAGCATCGTCGACTTCGGGTTCTTCGCGCCGAAGCGCTCGCGCATGATGTGCGCCCACATGCGCCTGGCCGCCCGGAACTTGGCGACCTCCTGGAAGACGTTGTTGTGGCCGTTGAAGAAGAACGCCAGGCGCGGCGCGAAGTCGTCCACGTCCAGGCCCTTCTCGATCGCGGCCGTCACGTAGGCGATCCCCGAGGACAAGCGTGAAGGCGACCTCCTGCACGGCTGAGCAGCCCTTCTCGCGGAAGTGGTAGCCGGAGATCGAGATCGTGTTCCACTTCGGCACGTTTTCCTGGCAGTACTGGAACAGGTCGGTCGTCAGGCGCATCGTCGGCTGCGGCGGATAGATGTAGTTGCCGCGCGCGATGTACTCCTTGAGCACGTCGTTCTGGGTCGTCCCGCGTAGCTTCTCGCTCGGCACGCCCTGCTCCTCGCCGACTAGGTCGTAGAGCAGCAGCAGGCACGCCGCCGGCGCGTTGATCGTCATCGACGTCGAGACCTCGTCCAGCGGGATCCCGTCGAAAGCGGTGCGCATGTCGTCGATCGTGTCGATCGCCACACCGGTGCGGCCGACCTCGCCGAGGCAGCGCGGATTGTCGGAGTCCAGGCCCAGCTGCGTGGGCAGGTCGAAGGCCATCGACAGGCCGGTCGAACCCTTGGAGAGCAGGTAGCGGTAGCGCTCGTTTGACTCCTTGGCCGAGGCATAGCCCGCGTACTGGCGCATCGTCCACGTCTGTTTGCGGTACATCTCGCGGTGCACGCCGCGCGTGTAGGGGAACTCGCCCGGCGTCTCCCAGGTCGAGCTCCGCCGGCAGGTCGTCCTCGTTGTAGAGCGGCTCGATCTCGATTCCCGAGTCGGTGAAGCGGCGCGGGTCCTCGGGGCCCACGATCGGTGCGACCGTGAGGCGCTCCTCGCTGCTCGCTTGGTTGTGCTGGCTCATGGTCGCATTGGATCATATGGATTGGGATGGACGGAACTTGGCGCATGACGTCCAGGGAGCGTCTTTTTTGGGAGACAAGATCCGCCAGACGGCCCGAATCGCGGCTCCTCTGACCGGTCACGAGCGCCCGCCTCGCGCCAAGCAGAATGCCTGCAGCCTTATACTGGCGTGCGATGCCAACGTGCATGGTCACAGGCGGTGCCGGCTTCCTCGGCTCGCATCTTTGCGACGAGCTGCTCGCCCGCGGAAACCGGGTGATCTGCGTCGACAACCTCGAGACCGGCTCGCTCGCCAACATCGAGCACATTCGCGATCCCGAGAACTTTCGCAACGTCAACGTGGACATCATCGAGCCGTACGAGATCGACGAGCCTGTCGACTTCGTCTACCACCTGGCATCGCCCGCCTCCCCGATCGACTACCTGCGTCTGCCGCTGCACACGCTGAAGGTCGGCTCCTACGGCACCCATCACACGCTCGGTCTGGCCAAGGCCAAGCGCGCGCGCTTTCTGATCGCCTCCACCAGCGAGGTGTACGGCGATCCCAAGGAACATCCGCAGGCGGAGACCTATTGGGGACACGTCAACCCGATCGGCCCGCGCGGCGTCTACGACGAGGCCAAGCGCTATGCCGAGGCGCTGACGATGGCCTACCACCGCCAGCAGGGGTGGACACGGCGATCGTGCGCATCTTCAACACCTACGGCGCGCGCATGCGCCCGCACGACGGGCGCGCGATCCCACCTTCCTGCGCCAGGCGCTTGCCAACCGGCCGCTCACCGTCTTCGGCGACGGCTCGCAGACGCGCTCCTTCTGCTTCGTCAGCGACCTGATCCGCGGGCTGATCGCGCTGGCCGAGTCCGGCTACCACAACCCCGTGAACATCGGCAATCCCGACGAGTACACGCTGCTCGAACTGGCCGAAGCGGTCAAGGAGATCACCGGGGCCGACTCGGAGATCCTGTTCGAGGCGCTGCCGGTCGACGATCCCAAGCAGCGCAAGCCGGACATCACGCTCGCGCGCGAGCTGCTCGGCTGGGCGCCCGAGGTCTCCCTGCGCGACGGGCTCGGCGCACGATCGACACGTCCGGCATAGAGCAGCTGGTTGGGTGAGCGCGCCTGCCAAAACGGGTTCCTGAGGCGCTCTGACAATGCTCCCACACACAGGCGCGCGCCTCTGGCGCGCACGTGTCTTCCCGGACGGGTTTCTGACCGCTACATACGGGAAACTCAACTGTTGTGAAGTCCGAGATGGGAGTTCGTTCTCCGGACGCGCCGCGCACCAGCCGTCCTGCAAGGACGCCGTTGCCTGCTCGCGCGGGCTCGACCGGCAGGCGCCTCCGCTGAGGAGCGTTCCGCCGCCGCGTACCGACCGCGACGTGCGCAGCAAGCGCCCGCCCGCGCTCTCGTTCCTGCTGCGCATGGACACGATGCGCCGCGGTCTGCGCGTCCTCTCGCTGCTCGTGCTCGACCTGTTCGGGGTGTCGCTGGCGATCTTCACGGCGCTCGCGCTCAAGGAGGCGCTGCTCGCAAGCGTCGACGCGCACAGCGCCTACGAAGGCACGCGCTCGATCCTCGCGTTCGCCTACCTGCTGACCGCGCTGCTGTTCGCCCGCTCCGGCCTGTACGCCGAGCGCTCGCAGCGCCCCGGCCTGTCGCGCATCGTGGGCTCGCTCTTCCAGGTCGCCTTCGTCGCGCTGATCTTCGCGGTGGTGAGCGGCGAACACTTCTCCAGCTACTACATCTTCTACGGCTCGCTCGGCTTCGCGCTGTTCTACATCTCCTCGCTGCGCTACCTCTACGAGCGCGCCACCGGCGCGATCCTGCATGCGGCCGGCTATCAGCGCCGCGCGGTGCTCGTCGGCACCGGCAAGCACATCCACGATGTCGCCCACGCGCTTGCCGACGCGCCGCACTCGCCGATCGAAGTCGTCGGCTTCGTCTCGCCCGAGCCGCTGCCTGCCAACGGGGTGCGCTGCCTGGGCACGCTCGATCACCTGCAGGCTGTGATCGTCTCCGAGCGCGTCGACGAGGTGATCATCGCCGACCCCGACTTTCCCCAGGAGCGTGCGGTGGAGCTGGTCGACCAGTGCCATCGTCGCGGCGTGCGCGTGCGCATCGCTCCCTCGACGATGGAGATCCTGATCCATCGCGCCGAGTTCGTTCCCGGCCAGTCGGTTCCCCTGTTCGAGCTTGGGCCGCCCGTGTTCGAGGGCATCGACTTCGCGCTGAAGCGCACCTTCGACCTGGTCGGCGCGATCTTGCTGCTTGTCCTGCTCAGTCCCCTGCTTGCCGCGATCACGCTTGCCGTGCGGGTCTCCTCGCGCGGCGCCGATCTTCTACCGCTCGATGCGTCCCGGCATCGGCCAGCTGCCGTTTGCGTGCTTGAAGTTCCGCACGATGTACTGCGACGCGCACGAGCAGCCAGGGAGCCTTGGAGGAGCTCAACGAGGCCTCCGGGGCGCTGTTCAAGATTCGCGACGACCCCCGCCTCACGCCCGTCGGGCGCTTCCTGCGGCGCTTCTCTTTCGACGAGCTTCCCCAGCTGGTCAACGTGCTGCGCGGCGAGATGTCGCTGGTCGGGCCCGCGTCCGCTGCCCGAGCGCGACTTCGAGCTGCTCGAGGACTGGCACCGCAAGCGCTACCTCGTGCTGCCCGGCATCACCGGGCTGTGGCAGGTGTCGGGCCGCTCGGAGCTCGACTTCGACGATCTCGTGCACCTCGACTTCATCTACCTGGAGCGCTGGTCGCTGGCGCTCGACCTGGCGATCCTGCTGAAGACGATTCCCGCGGTGATCATGCAGCGCGGGGCTTACTAGTCGGCGTTCGGCGTTCGGCGTTCGCGACTCGTACACAGGGCACGGCCCTGTGTCGTGCCTACTCCAGCTCCAACCCCGGCTGAGGCTCGGCCAGCCCCCAGCCGACCGGTCGGGACTCGTCCTCGGCGAAGTCGATCGCCTGCTGGTAGACGCGCCAGGTCGACGTGCGCCGCGTCCTGCCAGGTCCACTGCGGCGGCGCCGGAGCTGGGCGGCGGGAGCGCTCGGCGCTTTCGATCAGCGAGCTTAAGTCGCCGCGCTCGACGAACGCGGCGCGCTCGCCGAGCACCTCGCGCAGCGCGGGCACCTCGCACGCCGCGACCGGCGCCCCGCACGCAAGCGCCTCGACGGCCGGCAGGCCGAAGCCCTCGTCCTCGGAGGCCAGCACGAGCGCGTGGGCGCCGCTGTAGATCGCGGCCAGATGCTCGTCGGAGACCTCGCCGGTGAGGATCACGCCCTGCAGCTCGTGCGCCCAGGGCCGCGTCGGGCCGACGAGCACGAGCGGCAGCTCGCGTGGCGTGGCGGCGAGCTTGGCGACGTGCTTGCGCGGGTCGGGGTGGCGCAGCGAGCCGACCCACAGCAGGTAGTGCTCGGGCAGCGAGAAGCGCTCGCGTACATGTGCGATCTCCTCCTCGGAGCGCGCGAACATGGCCGGGTCGGGCGCCTCGGCGATCACGGCGATGCGCTCGCGCTCCAGTCCCAGCCGCTGGACCGCGTCGCCCGCGACAGCCTCGGTCGGCACGATCACACGCACCGCGCGCTGCACGGCGAGTTGGCGCAGGCGCAGCCGCACGCCCATGCGCAGGTGCTCGCTCGCGCGCTTGAGCGCCGAGAGGTCGTGCAGCGTCACGACCATCGGGCAGGGGCTGCGCAGGATCGCGCCCTCCATCCACGGCGAGTGGAACACCTGCAGCGCGTCGCGGACGGTGCGTCTCGACGATCTCCACGCTCTCGGCTGCGGTCTCGCGCAGCGCGGTCAGCAGGCAGCGCGTAGTAGCGCCCGACGCCGCGCACATCGGCCGCCGGCCGGCTGTCGAAGGCGACCCTCGTCGACGTCCGCTGAGTCCCCGGGCCGCGAGCTCAGACCGCGAGACGCCTTCACGTCTGTCCGGCCAGAAGACGCGCACTGCGATGGACGATAGTCGGTTCGAGCGCCACGTGTCGACGGTCGCTGCGCGAGATGTTGTGCCGCTGTTTCCAAGCTGTCGCTGGTCGTCACCAAGCGCTAGCCTTGGCCGCGCGATGCCTTCCGCGCCTACCACGAGAGCCTGTGGGAGGGCGTCCCCGAAGGGCTCGCCGCCGGCTCGACGCGCGCCTGCGCGAAGCGTTCCTGCTCGAGC
Organism: uncultured Solirubrobacterales bacterium; assembly: GCA_963715535.1. Lineage (GTDB taxonomy): Bacteria > Actinomycetota > Thermoleophilia > Solirubrobacterales > Solirubrobacteraceae > Palsa-744. The sequence continues at coordinate 2,200,761 of OY970251.1, forward strand.
AGGTGGCCGAGATCGGCGCGCAGCGTCGATCGCGCCGCCGCGTGTGCTCGATGTCGGTTGCGGCGAGGGCCATTTCGCGGCCGCACTCGTGCGCGCGCGGCGCCGAGGTGGTGGCCGTCGATGTCGCCGCCGAGCCGCTTGCGTCGCGCGCGCTCGAGCGTCACCCGAGCTGGACTTGCGGTTGGTGGAGGCGGAAGCGCCGCTGCCGCTGGAGGACTCGAGCTTCGACGTGGTGTGGGCCGGCGAGACGATCGAGCACGTCGCGGACACCGCGCGTGGCTGTCGGAGCTGCGCCGTGTGTTGCGCTCGGGCGGGCTGCTGTTGCTCAGCACCCCCGACCACGGCCTGCTGTCGAGGTTGTGCCTGGCGTTGAGCGCGGGCGCTTTCCAGGCGCGCTTCGACCCGCGTGGCGATCACCTGCGCTTCTACACGCGCCAGCGCTCGCGGACTTGCTCGCTGGACTTCGGCTTTGAGGACGTGGCTGTCCGCGGCGCGGGTGCCGCTCGCACGCCGGTCCTGCTGGCGAGCGCGCAGCGCAAGCGATTCTGAGCGCGCTGCGGACGATGCCCGGCGGCCTGTCCGTAGCGCAACGCCGCATGGTCTGTGAAGCGCGCTCGCCGCGTGGACGCTCGCAGCGCTCGCACGTAGGCGTTCTGGGCGGGGATCGACATCGGGTTGAGATATACGGCGGCGCGTAGCTCCTGCACGGCCGCGCGCGGATCGGTTTTCAGGTCGTATTCGCCCAAGGTCAGCCACGTTTCCGGGTTCGACGGCTGCAGTCTGCACCGCCTTCTGCAATGTCGCCCGCGCGAGCGCGCTCTCGCCGATCGCGTGCTCGACGGCCGAGAGCCTGAACAGGGCCACGGCGGAAAGCGGGTCGCGTTCGACCCCGGCCTGCGCCGCGCGCAGCGCCGCCGCGGGTTCTGCTTGATCAGCGCGACCGCCTGTTCGGAGGCTTCGACAGAGCGCTGCGGCTGCCACTCCGTCCAGGCGGCGAGCAGCGCTCCGGCGACGACGGCGATCGCCACGCCGATGCGCACCGGCCCAAGCGTCCGTGCCGAGGGGACGGCGCCAGGCGTGGGCGTCGCTGCCGAGGGGCGGTCGCGGGCTCGCCGAAGTGCCATCGCGGACGCGTCTGGCGCCGTCGACGTCCGGTGCAAGCTGGCATGCGCCGCCGCGGGCGAGCCCGCCGGCACGCCGAGCCTGCCGGCCGGCAGCGCCCGCGTCCGGCAAGCCAGCCGGCGCACAGCAGCGCCACGAAGGCGTCGCCCGGCACGTACCAGGTCCAGTCGGCGAACGAGTGCACACCGAACACGATGACGATGCACAGCATCGCGAGCATGCCGATCCGCTCCGGCGTGTACGCGACGGGCTCTTTGCGCCAAGCGACGGACGGCGGCGAGAGGTTGGCGCGTCCAGCGGCGATTGAAGGGGTGCGTGGAGCGTCCGGCGGCGACCATCCATGCGATCAGCAGCGCCAGCGTGACGACCAAGCCGACGATCCCGAGGTCGGCAAGCGTCTGCACGATGTACCCGTGGGCTTGGCGAACATCGAGGTTCTGGGTGCGGTAGCGCAGCCGCGCCGTTGCCGTAGCCGGCGGCCCCCGCGCCAAGCGCGGGGTGGGCTTTGAAGACCTCGAGTGCCTCCTTCCAGTAGCGCGCGCGGACGCTGCCCACGGCCGTCAGGCGTCCCGGGGTGTTCGCCGGCACCGGCGCGTTGGGGTTCGTCAACGAGGAGAGATCGTGCGAGATCGTGCCGGTGAGCCCGCGTTTGGTGGCGGCCAGACCGCCCAGCGCCTGCCAGCAGGAGCAAGCACGAGCAAGGATGCCAGCGCGATCCCAGCGGCGCGGCGTGTGTCGGCGGAGGGCGCGCGGCGGTCGCCGAAGAAGCCGATCGCGATGCCCACGAGCGTCAGCACGACCAGCATCGCGCCGATCAGCACGCCGAGCTGATGGCCGGCGGTGGTGCGCCTGGCAAGCGAGATCCCTTCGCTGGAGAGCGCGTGCCTGGAGAAGTCCCAGCCGACGACCGGGGCGGCGCCAGAGCGCCACCGACGATCAGCACGCGCGCTCCGCGCAGGCGCAGAGGCACGATGCACATCCAGGCGATCGCGCCGACCGCCAAGCGCCGCCAGCGCGCCGCGCGAGTAGGCGAGCATCAAGGTGACGATCATCAGGCCCATCGCGGGGTAGGCGAGCGCGGTCAAGCAGCGCGTGTCCGGCGCGCCGCGCGCCAAGCCACAGGCAGCCGATCGCGCCCATCGCCGCTGTCAGGCCGATCGCGTTCCAATAGCCATACGGTTCCTGCAGGCGCGCGTAGAAGTTCGCTTCGCGGCTGACGGACAGCTCGTTTGGCAGCACCTTCGTCAGCAGCGCGTAAGCGCAGACCACCGACGGCCGCGAGCACGATCCCCCCCAACAGCGCCGCGCCAGCCTGCGGGCGCCAGCCACGCGAGCGCCGACGGCGGCCGCGAACACGCCGCTGTAGGCCAGCATCCTGCCGGCGTCCTGCCAGCTCGCGTCTGGCGCCACCGACCATACGACCGACAGGCCGGTGAGCGCCGTGAAGGCCAGCAGCAGGCCGATCGACCACAGCCCGTAGAAACGGGTGCCCGGTGGGGCCAGCGCGAGCACCACCGCGACGAGCGCTCCCGCGAGCAGCGTGAAGACCAGCTCGAGCGTCGTCATCGGCGCGAGGTTCAGCCCGCCTCCGGCGAGGAACGTCGCGAAGCAGAGCAGGCCGGCGACGGCAAGCGTCGCCAACGCCGTCGTGCCCTGCGTCTGCGGTCGGCTTGCGCGCAGGCGTGCGGCTCTCGCGACGGCTCGAGCGGGAGCTCCACCGTCCGATGCTCAGCTGTCACGGCGTGAGCGGACACGCTTGCGCACCTCCCCGATCGCGAGCAGCGAGCGCGCCGGCGAGCCATGAAGGCAAGCACGGCGAACAGCGAGTGGGGCAACGTGTTCACGGCTGAGGCGATGTCGGCGTGTACGACGCCGGGGCGCACCGGTTCGCTGCCGACCTGCACCGGCGCCGAGCCGTTGCGATGCGCGCTCTGCACGGCATGCTGCTCGGTAGGAGTCAGCGGCAGCGGCGACGTTTGCGGAGGGAGTGCCGGTCGTCGCGCCGGCCCCGCCGCCGGCCGCCGCTTCCTCGGCCTTGCGGATCAGGCTTTCGCATTCTCCAGTACTCGATCCCCGTGGTCGTCATCTGTTTGAGCGCTTCGCGATACGCCTTCTGGCTGTAGCCGCTGAAGGGTTCGTCGTGGCCGCACTTTTCGAGGATCGTCTGCGCTTGGTTTGCCGATGGCGGTGGAGGCAAGCGCGAGCATGGCGAGCGTCGCAAGCGCAGGGCCGCGACGCCAGTTGGCGCACCAGTTGCACGCGGAAACCAGATTGAGCTGTCCTCGCGCGACAATCTTTGCGCCCCTCAGCGGATTGACCGTCAGCCCTTCCAAGGAGCGCAACGCTACCTCACCGTCCCCCTGACAGGCTGAGCTCGGCGAAGTCGCGATCCGAGAAGCCGCGCGCCCAGGCGTCGTACGTGTAGGAGCTCACGTCCGCGCGTCCGGCCGCCGCCCATGCGCGCGCGCAGCGCCGGATCGCGCGGCGAGCTCTCTGAGCGCGGCGGCCAGCGCGACGGGCTCGCCGGCGGGCACCACGAGACCGTTGCGCCCGTCTTGGACGAGCCCTCCGGCGGCGGCCCCGACGGCGTCGCTTGCGATCACGGGAAGTCCACGGTTCATGGCCTCGTTCACCACCAGCCCCCACGGCTCGCGGAAGGTGCGCGTCGGAATCGACGGCACCACCAGAACATCGGCGGCGGCATAGAAGTTGCGCAATTGCTGCTGGGGCACCGGGTCCAGGCCCACCACCGCGCCGCCGGCCGGGACCCAAGGGGGGGTGGATCCCGCACCGACGAGGACGAGCGCGGCGGTTGGTGCCTGCAGGCCCGACGTACTCCAAGCCTCCACGAGCACCCCCAGTCCCTTTTCCCGTGTAGCCCGTCCGGCAAACAAAAACGTCACCTCGACATTTGCCGGCCATCTAGGATCGTTCGGCAGACTCACATCGGGCGAGCTCCAGAATGCGTTGTCCACCGACTGCGGCGCGACGTGTACGCGTTTGGCGCCATGCGCGCGCACATACGTGCTGACGTGCGGGCCATAGGTGACGACGGCGTCGGCGCTGCGGTAGAGGCGCCGCAGCGCCGGATAGCTGAGCGCGTGCGCGAGCGCTGCGCGGGTGCGCCCACAGCGACGCCCAAAGGATCAGCGGCACGCGCGCGCGTCTCGCTCCAGCCCAGGTTGCAAGCGGCGCGACACGTCCGCCGGTAGGAGCATACGACGGCGCGGTAGCGGCCGCTGGCCGCCAGCGCATACAGCTCGTGCTCGGCGTACGTGGCGGTGAGGGAACGGCAGCTCCTCGACCGTCGACCCACCGCCGTGCTTGAGGCGTCCGCCGAACAGCGCGAACTCGACGTTCTCGCGCTCGTGCAAGCGCTCGAACGCGCCGACGCGGTAGGCCGGCGCGTGGCCGGTGACGAACAGGACGGGCTTCATCGGAGTGCGGATGGCGGCGCCGGCGACGATCGGCGCGTGGCGTGAGACTTCGTCGACAGCCGGGAGTAGCGCAATCGCGGTGGCCGAGGCGCGAGACATCACCGGCTGGTTCCCCCATGTGCAGGCGGAGAAACGTGCAAGCGCGTGCTCATAGGCGGCGACGGTCTGCTCGCCGCAGCGCTCCCAGCTGAAGTTGGCGGCGACGGTCTCCCTTGCGCGAATGCCGGCCTCGCGCAGTCGCTGCGGGTCGGACAGCAGCTCGTCGATGCGCTGGGTGAGCCGCTCGATGTCACCGGGCGGGACGAGCATGAAGCCGTCGCCGGCCGCCGCGATCTCCTCCGGCCCGGGCTCGCCGCGACAGCCGATGGCCGGCACGCCGCCGGCCATCGCCTCGATGTAGGCGACGCCGAAGGCCTCCTCGGTGGAGGGCATCGCAAACAGCGTGCAGCGACGTACCTGCTCGATCGCCTCCGCCGGTGCGAGCTGCCCGCGAAACTCGACGCGCTCGGCGACCTCGAGTCGCGCGGCAAGCCCTTCCAGGGCGACGCGCTCGGGCCCGTCGCCGATGATCACATAGCGCAAGCTGGGGTGGCGCTTGGCAAGCACCGCCAGCGCGCGCATCACGTCAGCGTGGCGCTTGCGTGCGACGAGGTGGCCGACCGTGACCAGCGACGGGCTCGCGGTCGCGACGGACGGTCTGCGTCGCTCTGGCCGGGCCGAGCGCCAGAGTCGGCGCCAAGGTGGACGACGCGCACGTCTTCGGCGCCGTAGGAGCGGCTGAGCTCGGCGATGCCACGGCTGTTGGCCAAGCACCGTCGTGGCCGCCTCGAGGGTGCGCCGCACGGCCTCGCTGCCGGCGTCGCTGCGCGGCGCTGTGTAGAGCACGTCGCCGCCGTGGACCGACACGACCAGTGGCACCTTGCAGGCGCGCGCGCCGCACCGCGTCGCCCGCCGGCACCGCGTTGTGGGCGTGGATCAGATCGAAAGCAAACGAGCGGCGCAGACGGCGCAGTGCGAGGCCGAGCGCCGGCGCCGCCCAAGCTCCCCACGATGGATAGGAGCTGGAACGCGGAGGAGACGCGTAGCGCACATAGGTCACGTCCAGCCCGTCGTGCACCTGATGCTTGGGCTCTCTGGCGAGCGCTCCGCAAAGCGCGCGCCGCGCCGCCGGGGTGGGTGGGGCTCCGAGAAAACGACGCGCGCGGGGGAACGAGCCGGTGGAGCACGACCACGCGAACTTCAGCTCCAGCGTCGCGAGCTGCCAGCGCCTGGCGATGAGCCCAAACACCCAGCACCGGGATCTCCCTGACGCGGGTAGAACTCCGAGACGACGAGGACCTTCACAGGCGCCGGTGCGTGACGAGGGTTTGCTGGGCTTCGCTTGCGCTCAGGTGCGGCCGCTCCGCGAGGAAGGCGCGCGCCTCCTCGAGCGCCTGCTCGCGCGAATAGGCGCTGGCGGCGGGCGCGGCGCGATGGCGGATCGGGACGGCGTCGAGCACGCCGCAGCGCCAGCCGTGCTCGCGAGCCAGCGCAGCCCAGTGCATGTCAAGGCCCCAGCCCATGCGCAGGTCGGGAAACGGCAGCAGCGTCGAGAACGTGGAGCGCGCAAACGCGGTCACGGGCCCGATCTCCACAAAGCGCGTCTCGCGCACCAGGCTGTGGCGGCCTGGCGGCGAGTCACCTGCCAGGCGGCGTGCGAAGCGCGGCGGTGGGCAGGCTGTGCGAGGTCGAGCTCGAAGCGCTCGGCAAGCAACAGGAAGCGGTCGAGAAACCCGCGTGGCAGCACGATGTCGTCGTCGACCACGAACAGCCAGTCGTAGGCGTCGGCGGGATGCGGGTCGAGCAGCAGGTTGAGGTTCTCGAACTTGCCGCGGTCCGCGGGCGCGCCGACGCAAAGCTCGACCTCGATGGCGCGAGCGGCCAGCTCGTCGCGGATGCGCTCGCACGAGCGTGCTGTGCTCGGGGCGCGCCACGCACAACACGAGCACCCGTCGCCGCGGCGGATGCTCGACGCGCGGCGACGTCGAGGCGCAGCCGGCGGGTGGATGCGATCTCGAAGCGCATCGTCGGCGATGTCGAGCGCGGCCCGGCGCATGCCGTCGAGCCCGCCGACGGTGCCGCTTTCGCCGGAGAGGAAATCGTCGGTCAGGCGGCCGTTGGCAGCCTGATCCGCAGCGCTTGCGCAGTAAGATTCGCGGTCAACCTGAGCCGTGTCGGTGTCGGTATCTGTCGGATTGGTGTCGGTGTCGGAATCTGCCGGAGCGGTGTCGCGTGCGACGAGTTGTGCGCTGCGCGCAGCGCTTCCGCAGTGCGCCCAGCAGCTGTGGCGACCATCGTCAGCCCCGCTGGGCAGCGGTAGCGCACAACGTGGCCAATGCAGCCGCGCGAGCGTGCGAGCTCGCGCCCGAGCGATGGCGCAACACTCGCGCCAGGCGTCGAAGCGTCGGGCGGCCTTGCCGCGCGCGAAGGCGGCGCGGCACAGCGACCGCAGGCGCGCGTCAGTGGGGCTGCGCCGGTGGTGCAGCGCGGCGTGCGCCACATAGAGCGCGGTGCCGCTCCGCGCCGTGCCGGCTGAGCCTGCTCCTCACCGCTCTCCGATCCGTTAGCGCGTGGCAGGCTCGGCAAGAGTCGTTCCTGCCACTCCTGCTCGTCGCCGCCGTACTCGAGCGACACGTCAAACGGCCCGACGCGCTCCAGCGCGGTACGGCGGATCGCCATGTTGGCTCCCCACGCGAATCGCGTGAGGGTGTCCTCGGGGCCGAGGTCAAGGGCGGTGATCGGGCGGACCCTCGCGCCCACAACTGTGCGGAGGGGAGCCTTCCAGACGCGCGGCAGGATCGGGCCGGTGAAGACCTCCTGCTCGGGGTGCTCGCGAGCGGCTGCGAGCAGCGCGTCGAGCCAGCCCTCGCAGACCTCCACGTCGTCGTCGACGAACACGACCAGCTCGCCCTGTCGAGCGCTCGACCCCGGTGTTGCGTGCCACGTTGAGGCCAAGCGGCCGGGAGTGCGGCTCGTAGCGAGCGCCGAAGCGCTCGGCAAGCGCGCGAGCTTCCTCGGAGGGCCGGCGTCGTCCACGACGATCAGCTCGGCTCCGGCCTTCCTCGCCTGCGCGGCGATCGAGCTCAGCGCGACCCTGAGGTAGTCCAGACGCGCACGCGTGGGAACGACGATCGAGGCCGGATGGTGGGTTGAGAATCGGAGGCAATGATCCGAACAGTCTAGATTTGGGCAGGCGATGGTTCTCTTCCTGCACAACCGCTATCGCACGACAGGCGGCGAGGAGCGCGTGGTGGACGAGCTGCTGGCGCTCGTGCGCGAGCATCTGGGAGAGCCGGCGGAGCTGCTCGCGCGCGACTCGGCCGGAGCTGGGCAAGCTGAGTGCGGCGACAGGGTCTGTTGCGCGGCGGCCTGGCGCCACGCGAGGTCGCCAAGGCCGTGCGCCTGAGCGGGCGCGCGGGTCGTGCACGCCCACAACCTGAACCCGCTGTTCGGCTGGCGCGCGTTGGCGGCCGCTCGCGAAGCAGGGCGCGCGCGTGGTGCTGCATCTGCACCAATATCGGCTCGTGTGCGCCACGGGCGTGTGCTTCACCGACGGTCGCGAGTGCACGCGCTGTCATGGCCGCAACACGTTGCCTGGGGTGGTGCGCAACTGCCGTGGCGGCCGCTCGGAGGCATTGGCGTACGGGGCTTCGCTTGCGCTGTGGCAGCAGCGCCTGAGCGAGCAGGCCGATGCGTTCATCGTGCCGAGCGAGTTCGCGCGCGAGCGCCTGCGCGAGCTGGGAGCGCCGCTCGACTGGGAGCGCGTGCACGTGCTCCCGCCACCGGTGCAAGGTCCTCGCCACGCGGTCGCGGACGCGCAGTCGGGGAGCTATGCGCTGGTCGTGTCGCGACTCGCGCCGGAGAAGGGAGTCGACGTGGCGATCGAGGCGTGCCGAATGGCGGGCGTGCCGTTGGTGGTGGCGCGGCGACGGCCCCGAGCGGGGATGTCCTCGGGCACGCGCAGGCGAGCGAACGGGCGATTTGCGCTCTTACTGCGGGCAAGTGGACGACGCTCGAGCTTGAGCGGCTGCGGCAGCGGGTGCGGCGCTTGGCGATCGTCCCGTCGCGCTCGGCCGAGACGTTCGGGATGGCGGCGGCCGAGGCGATGGCGGCGGGCGTGCCGGTTGTGGCGAGCCGCATCGGGGCGTTGCCGGAGCTGGTCGAGCCGCGACGGGCTCGTCGAGCCCGGCGACGCCGCGCGCTGCGGAGGCGATCGGGCGCCGCTGGCGGGATGTCGGCCGCGGGCAGAGCGCGGGCGAGCGCGGGTGCGGCGAGCTGTGTGCGCCGGCGGCGGTGGCCGACGGGCTGCGAGCGGTATACTGGGACTCGATGCGAGGGCCCGGCTCGGATCGGCGACCGTAGGCACTAGGCTCCGGCGCGGTGGAGGCATCCTCGGCAATCGATCTCGGGCGCGAACGCTCGGCCCTGGAGATCCTGCGCACGGCGCTGGCCATGTACCGGCGCTACCCGCTGCTGTTCGCCACCCTGGCCGTCGGCGTGATCGCGCCGTACGAGCTGGCGCGGCTCGCGGTCACCGGGGAGGGGCCGCTCGGCAGCGGCGGTACAGGTGGACGAGGGACGCTTCCTGCTGTTCGAGCTGATCTATTACGTGCTGGTGGGTCCGCTGATCTCGGCGCTGCACGTGCATGCGGTGATCGAGATCGGCGAGGGCCGCAGACCGCAGCTCGGGCTTGGTCGCCAAGCAGGGCCTGCGCGTGCTGGCGGTGGTTGTCGCCGCGGAGATCGTCGCCGGCATCCTGATCGGCCTGGGCTTCGTCGCGTTGATCGTCCCGGGAGTCATCCTGAGCCTGCGCTGGTCGGTGGTCGCGCAGACGGCGGCCGTCGACCACGAAGGCTGGCTGCCGGCGCTGCGCCGCAGTCGCCAAGCTCACCGCGGGGCACTACTGGCATATCTTCCGAGTGCTGTTGGCGATCGGATTCCTGACGTTCCTGATCGCCGCGGTCACGGGCGCGGCGGTGGGCGGCGGCCATGACACGAGCGTCGCCGCGGTGCTGATCGGGATCGTCGTGTACACGATCGTCGCCTCCTTCGGAGCGCTCACGCTCGCGGTCCTCTACTTCGACCTGCGCGCCCGCGAGGCGTAAGCTGCCAGCGTGGAAACGCAGGCAAGACGCGCGCTGATCACCGGCATCAGCGGCCAGGACGGCTCGTTCCTGGCCGAGCTGCTGCTGGAGAAGGGCTATGAGGTAAGCGGTCTCGTGCACGGCGATCCGCGGGAGCGCTCGCTCGGTTGCTCCGAGCACCTTCGCGAGCGTCTGGCGCTGCTGGACGGCGATCTGCTGGACTGGCGCATCGTTGCGGGAGGCGGTCGAGCGGGCCCAGCCACACGAGCTGTATCACCTGGCCTCGCCCTCGTTCATCCCCGCCTCGTGGGAAAGGCCGGCGGAGACGATGCAGGCGATCGCCGGCTCGACCGCGGTGCTGCTGGAGGCGGTGCGCGACAGCGACCCGCCGACGCGCGTGTGGGTGGCGGCTTCGGGCGCGATATTCGGCGATGCGCCGCAGAGCCCGCAGAGCGAGAGCACGCCTTGCCGGCCGACGACTCCGTACGCGGTCGCGAAGCTCGCCTCGCACCAGCTGGTTGGGGCGCTGCGCGCACACGACGGCCTGTATGCGTGCTCGGGGATCGTGTTCAACCACGAGTCCGAGCGCCGCCCGCACGCAGTTCGTGACGCGCACGGTGACGCGCGCCGCGGCGCAGATCAAGCTGGGGCTCGCCGAGGAGGTGACGCTTGGCTCGCTGGAGGCGGTGCGCGACTGGTCGTTTGCCGGGCGACGTGATGCACGGGGCGTGGCTGACGCTTCAGGCGGAGCAGCCCGAGGATTATGTGCTGGCGAGCGGCGTGGGCCGCACGGTGGCGGAGCTGGTGGAGACCGCGTTTGCGTGCGTGGGCCTGGAGGCCGAGCGCTATGTGCGGGTGGATCAGAAGCTCATGCGCGCGCCCGAGCGGACCCCGAGCGTGGGCGATCCGAGCAAGGCACGCGCGCAACTGGGGTGGGAGCCGCGGCTGAGCTTCGAGCAGCTGGTGGAGCGCATGGTGGAGGCGGACCTGCGCGAGCTGCAAGCCGTCGCCGGGCGCGCCTAGACTGCGGGGCAGATGACGACCGTCGGCATCATCGGGCTCGGCTACGTTGGGCTGCCGCTCGCGGTGGCGTTTGCCGAGGAGGGCTGCGAGGTGGTCGCGGTCGACATCGATCCCGCCAAGATCGAGGCGATCGCGGCGGGACGGTCATACATCGAGGACATCTCCTCCGAGCGTTTGCAGGCGGTGGGCGAGCGGATCGCTGCGACCGCAAGCTATGAGGAGCTGGCGCGCGCGCAGGCGGTGCTGGTGTGCGTGCCGACGCCGCTGAGCGCCAATCGCGAGCCGGATCTCGGCCCGCTGGTGGAGAGCATGCGCGCGCTCGCGAGCGTACTGAAGGCCGGGCAGCTGGTGGTGCTCGAGTCGACCACCTATCCGGGCACGACGCGCGAGCGGGTGGCGCCGCTGCTGGAGGAGTCGGGGCTCATGGCCGGCGCGGACTTCCATCTGGCGTTCTCTCCCGAGCGCGTGGATCCGGGCCGGACCGACTTCACGCTGCGCACGACGCCGAAGGTGCTGGGAGGGCTGACGTCGGCCTGCGCCGATCGCGCGCAGGCGCTGTACGGGCTCGTGTGCGACGAGATCGTGCGCGTGTCGAGTCCCGAGGCGGCGGAGTTGTGGAAGCTGCTGGAGAACATCTTCCGCTCGGTGAACATCGCGCTGGTGAACGAACTGGCGATGCTGACCGACCGCATGGGGATCGACATCTGGGAGGTGGTGGATGCCGCGGCGACCAAGCCGTACGGGTTCATGCGCTTCGATCCGGGGCCGGGCATGGGCGGGCACTGCCTGCCGGTCGATCCGTTCTATTTGAGCTGGCGCGCGCGCGAGTTCGACATGAGCACCGAGTTCATCGAGCTGGCGGGGAAGGTCAACCAGCAGATGCCCTATCACTGCGTGGCGGTGGTGCAGCGTGCACTCAACGACGCCGCCCGCGCGGTCAAGGGCGCAAGGATCGCTGTGTTTGGCGTGAGCTACAAGTCGGGCGTGGGCGACGTGCGCGAGTCGCCGGCGCTGAAGATCCTCGAACTGCTGGGCGAATTCGGCGCCGAGCTGCGCTACCACGACCCGCACGTGCCCTCGCTCCCCGAGTTCGGGCTTGACAGCGTGGAGGTCGAGCGGGCGCTCGACGGCGCCGATCTCGCGCTGATCGTGACCGCGCATCCGAGCGTGGACCACGAGCTGATCGCGCCGCGCGCGCCGATCGTGGTCGACCTGCGTGGCGTGACGCGGGGGAGCGAGGCGGGGAACGTGGTGCGGCTGTGAGCCGCGTCGTCACGGATGGCAGTTTTTTGGGGGAGCTGGGGCGTGCCCGCGGCGGGGACCGGCGCGATGAGCGCAGATGCCCGTGCCCCAGGGCTCGTCCTCGGTGAGGACGTGGGTATCGGCGTGGATGTCGTGTTCGGGGCGCACGTGGTGGTGCATGCGGGGGTTGCGATCGGCGATGGCGTCGTGTTTGGATCGCACGCAGTCGTGCATGCGGGGACGGTTATCGGCGATGGCTGCATGATCGAGGATCACGCGGTGCTCGGCAAGCGCCCGCGACTCGCGCGCGGATCCTCGGCAACAGGCGAGGTGGTCGCTTTGGAGCTGGGCACAGGGGTGACGGTGTGCGCCGGCGCGGTCGTGTTCGCCGGAGCGAAGATCGCCGACGAAGCGATCCTCGGCGATCAGTCCTACGTACGCGAGCGCACGAGTGTCGGGGTGAAGTCGGTGATCGGGCGCGGCAGCGTGGTGGACAACGACGTTGTGGTGGGCGCACGCGTGAAAGTGCAGACGAGCGTGTACCTGACCGCATTCACGACGATCGAGGACGACGTCTTCGTCGGCCCTGGGGCGACCACCACCAACGACGACACGATGGCGCGTCACGGCGAGGAGATGCCGCTGCGCGGCGCGACGCTGCGGCGCGCGTGTCGCGTGGGCGGCGGCGTGGTGCTGACACCCGGCGTGGAGATCGGCGAGGAGGCGTTCGTGGCCGCCGGCGCGGTCGTCACCCGTGACGTGCCGCCGCGCGCGGTCGCGATGGGCGTGCCCGCGCGCGTCGTGCGCGAAGTGGGCGAGGAGGATCTGCTCGAGCGCTGGCGCTAGCCGCGGAGGGCCGTGCGGCGTGTAGCCTCGCCGGGTCGCAACGCGCAACCGGCGTCGTCGCAGGCACGCTGGAGCCTTGAGCGAGATCGGTCATCGAGGGAGATCAGTTATCGATCGAGGCTCCGTCGCCGGTGACCCCAGCTGTCGTCTCCAGCCACGAGTGAAGCGTCGTGCGCCCCCGGTGCAGGCGCGACTTCATCGCCGCGCGGCTGAGACCAAGCGCCTGCGCCGTCGCCCCGCCAGAGAGCCCGTGGATGTCGCGCAGCACCAGCACGGCGCGCTGGTCGGTCGGTAGGCGTGCGACGCAATCGACGATCCGCTGCATTTCCATGCGGGCCAGGGCGGCGTCTTCGGCTGACGGTTCGATGCGCTCGGCCGGCAGCGATCTGTGCAGCGTGAGCCGGGTGCGGCGGATGCACTCGTGGCGGACGATCTGGAACATCCACGACGCAAGTGCGCTGGCGGTGCGCAGTGTGCCGATCTTCCTGTACAGCACGATCAGCGCTTCTTGCGTCGCCTCATCGGCGTCCTCGGGTGTCGAGCAGAGCGTGCGGGCGAAGCGCCGCACGTGTGCGTGCGAGCCGTCGAGCAGCGTGGCGATCGCACGGCGATCGCCACGCTGCGCCGCGCTGACGATCTGCGCAGCCGGCCACGGCTGGGTACAGGCGTCAGTCACGCGAGCGGACTCTGTGCTCGACTAGCGTTTGGGGCACGGCAGATCGCAATAGACTTCCACGACTGCTCCTCCGAGGAAGCTCAGCTGCGCCTTGCCCGGGAACCCGCCCTTTGGACACTGCTTTGGAAGGGTTATGTAGGAGATCGTCTTGCCTCCCTGCTTGTAGGCGGCGCCGACGCTGATCAAGCCGTGCTCGGCTGACGCGGCGGGTGCTTCCGGCACAGTTTCGATCAGCGGCACGTCGAAGATCATTTCCTTGCTGAACGATGGGACCGAAGAAGCGACGGTGTGCGCCGCGACGAGGAATTCGATCGAGGCGGGCGTTTTGCCTTCGACGAAGAACGCCAGTTCACCGCTCTGATCGAAGTACGGCTGCAACGACACGGTCTCGTTCACGCGGTCCGCCCCGAAGCTCACGACTCCGGTGGCCGATCCCACCCCACCTGCCTTGGAGCCCCTCGGGCACTTCTGCACTTCGTGGCTTTCGAGGATCGCGCTGGAGCACTCGGGGAAACCCTGCGAGTGAAGCGCCACACCCTTGGGCACGAAGACCTTGATCTGGGTCAGCGGCGGTGGGGAGCCGTCTGCGTATTCGTTACCGGAGATCGTGCCTTCACCTTCGATCATCGCGCCGCCGCCGAGGACGCCGGTGCCGGGAAAGCCCGGAATTGGCACGATTTTAGCCGTGAACGAGACGGTCGGCGTAGCGGTGGCGGTGCTCGAAAAGCCCAAGAGCGCGAGCGCGAGCACGGCTACCAGGTACGAGAATGTCCTACGTGGATGGACTGCTGGAATCATCGGAGCCTCCTGTCGTGCGGAACATGGATACGCACATAAGAGGCGTGCGGGCGTGAAAAGGATTCACCTATTCGCGCACGAATCGATCGCGCGGCGCGATCAGAGCGCGTTGCGCACGGCGGCCACGACCTGCTCGACCTGCTCGCGCGAGAGCACCGGGCTGATCGGGATCGCCAGGTGCGTGCGGGCCGCCTCCTCGGTGCCGGGCAACTTGAGGCCCTGCCCCCACGCGCGCATCGAGGGCTGCTCGTGCACGGGCGTGCGGTAGTAGGGGCGGCAGCCGATGCCCGCCTCGCCGAGCGAGGCAGCAAGACGGTCGGCGTTCGGGGTGGCGGACGACGTAGAGATGCCACGCCGGCGCTGAGCCGAGCGTCGGCGCGCGGCAGCTTGACGAGCTCGCCGAGCCCCGGCTCGGCGTAGTGCGCGGCGCCCGCGCGGCGCCCGTCGGACCAGTCGTCCAGATGCGGGAGCTGCACGCGCAGGATCGCCGCCTGCAGCTCGTCCAGGCGCGAGTTGTAGCCGAGCAGCTCGTAGGTGACCTTGTCGCGCGAGCCGTGGAAGCGCAGCACGCGTGCCTCGTCGGCGAGCTGTGCGTCGTTGGTGACGATCATGCCCCCGTCGCCGAAGCAGCCAAGGTTCTTCGAGGGAAAGAACGAGAACGTGGCGGCCTTGCCGAGCGCGCCGGGGCGAAGCGTGCGTGCGGGCTGTGGGCGTGCGTGTCGGAATGGCTGCGGGTGAAGGTCGAGCCGGCGGACTTGCGCGGCGTCCTCGAGCACGGGCACGCCGAGCGCTTCGATCTCGGCGACGGGCGCGACGTTGCCGAACAGGTGCACGGCGATCACGGCCTTCGTGCGCGGAGTGAGCGCCTCGGCGACGGTTTCGGCGTTGATGCAGAACGTTTGCGGGTCCACGTCGCAGAACACGGGCGTGGCGCCCGGTCGGGGGGATCGCCTCGGCGGAGGCGTAGAACGTGAACGAGGGCACCAGCACCTCATCGCCGGGTCCGACGCCCATCGCGCGCAACGCGATCGTGATCGCCTCGGTGCCGTTGGCCACTCCGACGGCGTGTCGCGCGCCGCAGTAGGCGGCGAACTCGTGCTCGAACGCCTCCACTTCCGGGCCGAGGATGAAGCGCTCGGAGTCGAGCACCCGCGCGACCGCCGCGCGCAGCTCCTCGCGCAGCGGCTCGAGCGCCGTGGAGGTGTCGAACAGGGGGACGCTCACGGCCAGCACCGCGAACGGTGGGATGGCTGTGATCGTGGCGCCGCGGTCATCTCAACGACCGGAGTCAGCTGCCGAGCAGCTCGATGTCGGCGCGCGTCATCAGGCGGATCAGCTCCTCGAAGGTCGTCTGCGGCTTCCAGCCGAGGTCCCTCTCGGCCTTTGCGGGACTGCCGATCAGGTGGTCCACCTCGGCCGGTCGCACGAACGCGGGGTCGATCGTCACGTACTGCTCGAAGTCGCCGAGTCCGGCCTCGTCGAAGGCCACTTCGCAGCACTCGCGCACCGAGTTCGACTCGCCGGTGGCGATCACGTAGTCCTCGGGCGTGTCGCGCTGCAGCATCAGCCACATCGCCTCGACATAGTCCTTCGCGTAGCCCCAGTCGCGCTCGGCGTCGAGGTTGCCGAGGCGCAGCTCCTTCAGCAGGCCGTGCTTGATCGCGGCGGCGTGCCAGGTGATCTTGCGCGTCACGAACTCCAGCCCGCGGCGCGGGCTCTCGTGGTTGAAGAGGATCCCTGAGGTGGCGTGCAGGTCGTAGGACTCGCGGTAGTTGACCGTGATGAAGTGGCCGTACGCCTTCGCGACGCCGTAGGGCGAGCGCGGGTAGAACGGGGTGCGTCTCGGTTTGCGGCACCTCGAGCACCTTGCCGAACATCTCGCTGGAGGAGGCCTGGTAGAAGCGCGCCTCGGGGCAGACTTCGCGCATCGCCTCGAGCATGCGCGTGACGCCGGTGCCGGTGAACTCGGCGGTGAGCGTCGGCTGGATCCAGGAGACCGCCACGAACGACATCGCGGCGAGGTTGTAGATCTCAGCCGGTTTGGCGGCGCGCATCGCGTCGACGAGCGAGCGCTGGTCGAGCAGGTCGCCCTGGTGCAGGGTGATCGCGGTCGCGGATGTGCTCGATGCGGTCGAACTTCTCGGTGGAGGCGCGGCGCACCATCCCGTGCACGTCATAGCCGTGCTCCAGCAGGAGCT
This sequence comes from uncultured Solirubrobacterales bacterium, assembly GCA_963715535.1. Lineage (GTDB taxonomy): Bacteria > Actinomycetota > Thermoleophilia > Solirubrobacterales > Solirubrobacteraceae > Palsa-744. The sequence continues at coordinate 2,217,227 of OY970251.1, forward strand.
CGGCGAGGTAGGACCCGTCCTGGCCGGTGATCCCGGTGACGAGCGCGGAGCGTTTGTTGTTCATGGGCAAGACCCTATCTATCCTCGCCGTCAGACCGTCGCCGCATGGTCCACGGGGCCGCGCGAGCCGGCCGCTCGACGCGGGTACGTTCGTTGCGCGCCCAGCGGACGGCTGGGATCGTAGGGCCCGCAGCCACCGCACGGTCGAGGCGATGCCCTCCTCGACCCCGATCTTCGCCTCCCAGCCGAGCAGCTGCTTGGCCTTCTCCACCGAGGGCCAGCGCCGCGGCACGTCGACCTCGAACGTGGGCAGGTGCTTCAGCTCGAACTCCTCGGGTCCTCGCCGCAGGCCTCCCAGATGATGCGCGCCGTCTCGGCGACGGTCAGCTCGCGCGAGGCGGAGATGTTGAAGTCCTCGTTCAGGCCCGGCGGGCGAGGACATCGCGCGTGACCACCCCGTCGGCGATGTCGTCGATGTGGGTGAGCGTGCGCGTTTGCTCGCCCGAGCCGAAGATCTCAAGCGGGCGCTGGCCGGCGAGCACCTTCTTGATCAGGTCGGGCACCATGTGCGCGATCCCCGGCTCGTCCTCGGGCATCTCGCCCGGGGCCGTACGCGTTGAAGGGGCGGCAGATCGTGAAGGGCAGCCCGTGCTCGGCGTGCGCGGCACGCGCGTACACCTCGCCGGTGAGCTTCGAGAAGCCGTAGGCCGACTGCGGCGTGGGGCAGTCGGGCAGGTGCGCCTCGGTCGTGGGGAACTCGGTGGCGCGCTCGAACACCATCGAGGAGGACACGTAGGTGAAGCGCTCGACTTCGTGGTCCAGGGCGGCGCGGTAGACGGCGTTGTAGAGGCCGTTGTTGACCTCGGTGAGCGTGTGGGGGAGCTTGTGGAAGTTGCCGATCCCGCCGACGATCGCGGCCAGGTGGATCACGAGCGGGCAGCCGTCCATCGCCGATGCGTGCCTGCTCGAAGTCGCGCAGGTCGCCAGTGTGCACCTCGCAGCCCTCGCGCATCCACTGCGGCGCCGGGCGCTGGTCTGAGACGCGCACCTCATATGCCGGGTCGGCCAGCAGCCGCTCTGACGACCGCGGCGCCGATCGTGCCGGCGCCGCCGGTGACGAGCACGCGGCTCATCGTCGGTCGCTCCGACGGTCATTGACGGGCGCTTGATCGCGTTGCGAGCGCGCGCGTGCGTAAATCGAGGCCCCCCGCGCGTCGGGGTGCAGTGCTTTTGCTCATGCTTGCGCGGCCCCCAGGGCGGCCAGCTCGCTCGCGTACGCGAACACCTGACCGGCGCCCCAGCAGTTCCACGGGTCCACGACCAGGCAGTCGCGCTCGCCGGCGCGCGCGGCGATCGTCGGCCAGCGCTGGCGGCGTCGCGGAACTCGTGGTGGTTGGCCGCCACGACCACCACATCGGCGTCCTGCACGGCCTCCTCGAAGGACACGGTCGGGCGTCGGCAACGTGGGGGTCGTGCGCGACCACGTCGGCCAGCTCGCGCTCGAGCAGCCGGATCAGCTTGTGCGCGAGCGAGTCGCGCTCGTCGTCGGTGTCGGCCTTGAACGCCAGGCCGAGCACCGCCACCTTGCGTCCCGCCAGCGCCCCCAGACTTGCCGTCTCCGGTGCTTGCGAGCCTAACCCCGGGTGCACCGGCCGCGGACCCGCCGTGTGGGCTCAGCCGGCGTTTGACGCCTTCCACCAGGAACAGGGGCACCGACTCGTTCACACGCGAGACCGCGAGCAGCATTCCGGGTGCATTGGAGCGCTCCTCGGAGAAGGCGAAGTCCTTGCGCAGAGCAGGTGCCGGCCGTGAGCCCCGGCTGGGCCAGGCCGCCACGCGGGTAGTCGCGGTTGACGAGGTCGATCACCTCGAACACGTTGGCGCCATAGCGCTCGCAGTCCATCATCAGCAGGTTGGGCAGCGCGAAGTGGCGTGTAGCGCAGGATGTTCGCCCAGATCTTCGCGAGCTCGGCCTGCACGGGGGTGGTTTGCACGATCGGCGCGCCGAACACGCCGAACAGCTCGGCCACCACCTCGCCGGAGCGGGCGCCCACGCCGCCGACGATGCACGGCAGCGAGTCGATCTCCTCGAGGAAGCGTCCCGCCGCGATCCGCTCGGGGGCGTGCGCCACATACACGTCCTCGCCGATCTGAAAGCCGCGGTGCTTGGCCAGATAGCCCGCCACGAACTCGGTCGTGCCGGGGGCGACGGTCGAGCGCAGCGTGAGCGCGTGCCCAGGTCGCAGCGCTCCGAGCAGGTCGTCAAGCGCGGAGCGGATGTCGCGCATGTCGATCTCGATGTGCGAGAACGATGGGGTGCCGAGCGTGATCACGATGTGCTTGGCGCCGGCGGCGTCGGCTACGCGCTCGGAGAGGGTCAGGCGCCCGCTTGCGCTCACGCGATCGAGCAGCTCCTGGGCGCCGGTCTCCTCGAAGGGCATCGTGCCGTCGCGCACCGAGCCCAGCCGCGCCGGATCGTTGTCGATCCCGATCACGCGACAGCCCGCGGTCGGCGAACGACAGCGCGAGCGGCAGGCCGACGCGTCCGAGGCCGATCACCGAGACGTCGGCGCTTGAGTTGGAGTCGCTCATCTGGGGCTGCAGGTTATCGCCGCGTGTGCATCCATTGCCGTAGGAAGCCGACAACGAAGCGAGGGTTTTGGCCGGCGTAGCGTCGCCACAGTCGTTTCGGCTCGCGCGAGAGCCGGTAGATCCACTCCAGTCCGTTGCGCTGCATCCACGACGGCGCCTGGGAGACGAGGCCGGCGTGGAAGTCGAACGCGGCGCCGACGCCCACGAGCAGGGGGGCCTGCAGGCGCGGGCGCATCTCGCTCATCCACAGCTCCTGCTTGGGCTGGCCGGTGCCGACCCACACGACCTGCGCTCCCGAGCCGTCGATCTCGCCCGACCACGCGATCGCTGCTCCTCGGCGTGTGAGCGGACGGAACGGCGGCGACCACCCGCCCACGATGCGCAACCCCGGGAAGCGCTCGCTCAGCCGCTCGCGAGCAGCTTCGCGAGCGCCTCCTCGGAGCGCCCGCCGTACAGGTAGATCGGCGTGCCCGTGCTTGCCGCGTGCGCGCAGTAGCGGGCCATCAGGTCGGGCCCGTACACGCGTGTCGCTCGCGGGTGGCCGAGCAGGCGCAGCGCCCACACGAGCGGCTGGCCGTCGGGCACCGCCAGCGTGGCGCCGAGTACCGCTCGCATCGTGGCAGGGTCGTCGCGGGCGGACATGACCAGGTTGACCGCCGCCGCCGTGAGCCAGCCGCGCGCGTCGGCCTCGATCATCGCGTCCATCCACGCGACGACCTCGTCGTAGTCGGACACCGCGAGCGGCACGCCGAGGATCTCGGCGCGCGGTGGAGGCACAGGTGGAGAGGGTGTTGCCGGCGCGGGGATCGGCTGAGACTACCCGATGCGGGGTGGCAATCGCTGGGAGCCCTGACCCGGAGATTGGTCGAAAGTCCGTCCCCGCGACTGCATGTCCCCGAATGGACATCCGATGGAACTCGTTGGATGATCCGCACCATTCGCGATCTTCACACCGCTTCACCGGCGCTCGGGATGCTGCGCGCCGGTGGTCACCCGCGGTGTTGCGGAGCATGAGCCCACCCGCCCCCGGGCAAGGGGGGTCGCCGTTGAGTCGCTACCGCGCCGAGCGACTGCTGCGCAAGGAGTTCGCCGAGCTGCGCTCCAAGGTGCTCGCGATCGTGCGCTCGCAGCTGCGCGGCAAGGGCATCGCGCTCGACCCAGCCGATCTGGAGGCCTGCTATGCACAGGCTTGGCACGGGCTCTACGCGACGGTGCTCGGCGGCGAGCGGGTCGAGAACCCCTCGGCCTGGCTCGTGCTCGTGACGTTCCGTCGCGCGATCGACGAGAGCCGCGCCGGCGAGTCGTGCCGGGGTCGGCGGAGGGTGGAGAAATGGGTGCCGTACCCGTCTGAGGTTGGACGCCACTGGCACCCGATCTTGCAGGCGAGCTTGACGACCGCGCGCGCCTGCGGCAGGTGTTCGAGGCTATGCGCTCGCGCCTCTCCGCGCGCGAGTGCGAAGCGGCTTCGCTGTGCTATTTGCAGGGTCTCTCGCGGGCCGAGGCGGCCGACGCGGATGGGGATCAGCGAGGCGCGCATGCGCAAGCTGATGGAGGGCGCTGGCCCAGGACGGCCGGGTGTCGCCGGCAAGGTCGGCGAGCTGCTCGACACAGATCAAGGGCGGCGGCTGGTGTGAGCAGCAGTCTTCGCTGATGCGCGCCTACGCGTTCGGCATCCTCGACCCCGAAGGCGAGCGCCACGCGCTGGCCGTGGCCCACTGCCGCAGTGTCCCGCCTGCCGTGCCCACGTCGCCTCGCTGCGCGGTCTGGCCGTCGGTGCTTCCGCCGCTGCCGCTCCTCTCGCGGCTCGTGCTCGCCGGCAGTGCCGGAACGACGGCAGGGGCGGGAAGCGGCGCGAGGCAAGTACGGGAACAGGTGCCGGCGGCATCGGAGGCGGCGCGGGCGTCGGTGGGGCGGGAACGCGGCATCGTGGCCGGCTGGAGCTCGCCGGGCTCGCTTACGGCCAAGCTGGCCGTCATGGCGTTGGTTGTGCTTGGCGCCGGCTATGCGGTGCTCGGCGGTCACGCCCACGCCAGCCCGCGCTCCCCGCCATCCCGCGGTCGTGTCTCGCGCCGGTCGTGAGCGGCGCGCGCTCGCGGGCTTCGTCTCCGACCAGGACCGGCACTCCTACCGCACACCGCACCCGCCGAGCAACGAGCCACTCCTCTCGCACGTCACACGCGCTCATCGCGCACCGCGCACCCCGCGGGCGAAGCCGCGGCGCGCGAGTTCGGCCCCGAGCGGGTGAATCCGTCTACCCCCTCGTCGGCACCGCCCCCCGCGCGCCCCTCCCCGTCCCAGCTCCGGCGGGGCTCCCAGCGAATTCGGCTTTGAATAGAGCCGCGCTCAGTCGCGCGGAAACACCTGCGTCAGTCGCTTCATCGCCAGCGGGTTGCCGCGCGGGCGCAGCCTGCCGGTGGCGATCGCGCGCAGCGGGATCGAGCCGATTCGCCGACGATGTCCACGAAGTCCTGGTAGGACACCCTCAAGCGCAGGTCAGGGTCTCGGCGCGGTCCCTTGCTCGACCGTGCTCGAGCCGTTGTCCACCGCAGATGCCACGCCGGCACGTCGGGGTCGGTGAACTCCCACTGGAAGGTGGCGGGGCGCTTGAGGCCGTGCTTGGGGTTCACCTGGCGGCGGATCGTGTCGAACAGCAGCGCCACGGTGTCCTCGGGTCGCGCTTGCTCGGGGCCCTCGCGCACGCCGATGATGCCGGCCTGGCGAGCGTCCGTGCCGCGCAGGGAGATCTCCTCGAAGCTCGAGTCCCGGAGGCAGCAGCGCGGGCCCGGGCAGCTCCTCGACGGGCAGGCCCGCCGAGCGCAGCTTGGTCGTACATCGAGGTCAGCCCTCGACGCCGACCTCGATCGAAGAGTGGCCCAAAGACCGTCATGATAGCTTTCGTCCCAGCCCGGCGGCATCAGCACTTGCGCGGTGTACGGGTCACTTCGCGCAGCAGTCCGGCGACCGCCTTCGGCACGCCGACGGGATCTTCGCGGTTGAGGTCGGCCAGATCAGCTTCACGCCGAAGCCGATGTGGCGCTGCTCGTCGGCGGCGATGTTCTGCATCCCCGCGCGGAATGCGGGCAGCACGTCGCGCTCTTCCAGGTAGCTGCAGATGAAGTGCTGCCCGGGCTGCGCCAGCGACGCCTCGATCACGACGTGGTAGAGCGTGACCGCTGCCGCCAGCTTCGGCTGGCGAGCGATCGTTGCGCAGCTCGTCGGCCATCGTGTCCAGCCGCTCGAAGATCTTGCGAAACCCCGGCGTCAGCTGCGGCTTGATCGCGGCGAGCCCGCTCTCCATCGAGCCGTCCCCGATCCCGCACACCTCCTGCATGAAGCGCTTGAAGAACACCGCGTGGCGCGCCTCGTCGACCTGCTGGGTGGTGAGGAAGTACTTCTGCTCCTCGCTCGGCGCCGCGTCGATGTAGGGCGAGAGGTTGTCGGCGACCGCGTCCTCGCCCCAGAAGAACAGCGCATAGTTCCACAGCGCCGCCTGGCGCTCGAAGTCGGTGAAGCGCTCGCGCCACTGCTCGCGCGTCCTCGGTGAAGTCGAGCTCCATCGCGCTCCAGTTGCCGCGCTCCCAGCGCGCGTACAGATCCTCGTAGGAGATCGCGTCGACCGGCAGGCTGTCCAGTGCCGTGCCGTTCGTGGAGGCCGATGTAGCTGTGCTCGCCATGTGCTTGCTCCTCTCCGCCGTTTGTTTGGCTGGCCAGCCAGTCCTAGGGAATCTAGCGGATCCGCGGTCTACGCGCGCGGCAGGCACAAACACGCGTAGTGCACCGTAAACGCACGTCTGGCCAGTGCAGGCGAGAGCGTGTGCAGCCCGCGCCGCAGCCCCCACTTACCGAGCGCTGCCGCGCGCGCGGCGGGTGTGTCCCCAAAGAAGCGATGCACCTCCAGGGGCAGCGGATCCTCTAGCTCGCCCGCGACGCGCAATCCCGCCCGTGCCACGATCGCTCGCGCGCTCGCGCGGCTGAGATGCTGCAGATGGCCGACTTCGTCGGCGTGCTCGCGCTTGCCCGCGCGCTTGGCCGAGAGGTTGTCCTCCAGCGGCACCTCCATCGCCACCGCTCCACACGCGCGCGCCACCTCCGCCAGCAGCCCGGCCGGGTCGGGCACGTGCTCGAGCACGTGCGAGACGATCCCCAGCTCATAGGCGCCGTCCGGCGCCGGCAGGTGCGCGCCGTCATACAGTCCCACTGAGCCGATCTCCCTGCGTGCGCTTGCGATCCGCACGGCCGCCTCGGTGATCTCCACGCCGTGCAGCGTCCCTCCGAAACCGCGCGTGTGCAGCTCGCCCAGCAGCGCGCCGTCGCCGCAGCCCACCTCCAGCGTGCTCCGCGGGCGGATGCCGGCCTGTGCGCACAGACTCGTCACGTGGTCGGCCTTGCCCTTCGCTCCCAGCGCGCGCCAGCGGGCATACAGCTGGGCTTGCTCGCCCTCGTGTGCGTAGGAGTTCTCGTAGAAGCCCACCAGTCCGCCCTGGTCCACCGCCGCCTGTGCGGACGGCCGCGGGTTCGCGGCAGGCGGATTCGCGGACGGTTGATTTGCCGTGGGCGGGTGGCTGTCGGGCAGATCGGTCACTGTGGCGATTATGCTGGCCACGATGACGCGATGGCTCAAGGTGTCGCTGCGCGACGCGCCGGCCACGGTCCCGGCGCTGGCGGCGATCGTGCTGTTCGTGGTGTGGGCCACGAGCCAGGCGGGCTATCCGCTGACCCACTGGGCTCCGGGCGGCTTGATCGTGCTGGCACTGCTGGCGATCGCGCTGGGCGCGGTGCCTTTGCGCTTTGCCGAGATCCCGGTTGCCGTCAAGCTCGCGCTCGCCTGCCTGGCGGCCTACACCGCGCTCAGCTTCCTCTCGATCCTGTGGGCCGATGCGCCGGCCGAAGCTTGGGAAGGCGCCAACCGCACGCTGCTCTACCTGGTCGTGTTCGCGCTGTTCGCGCTGTGGCCGCGGCGCGGCGCCGGCGCCGCGCTGCTGCTTGAGCCTGTGGACGCTTGCGATGATCGGGCTCGCGGTGTATGTGGCGCTGCGTCTCGACGGCTCAAGCGGCAAGAGCTTTGGAGCATGTTCTCGGGAGAACGGCTTGCCTATCCCATCGGCTATCCCAACGCCACGGCCGCGCAGTGGCTGATGGCGTTCTGGCCCGCGCTGCTGCTCGCACGCGGCACGCAGTCTGCCCTGGGGTCTGCGCGGGCTGCTCGCGGGCGGGGCGGTAGTGCTGGCCGACGTGGCGCTGTTCAGCCTGAGCCGTGGGTCGCTGTACGCCACGCCGGTAGATGATCGTGCTGGTCTTCGCGCTCGTGCCGCGGCGTCTGCGCACTTTCGCCACGGCGGTGCCCGTCGCGCTCGGGATTGGCGCGACGGCTCCGCTGGTGCTGCGCGTCGGCGACCGCATTCGCGCCGCGCAAAGTCCCTATGCGGCAACGCACACGGCCGTGCTCGCGATGTTCGCTGCCGCGCTGCTCGTCGGGCTTGGTGGTGGGCGCGTCGGCGGCCTTCGAGAGCCGCCGGACGGTTTCGCCGGAGTCTGGCAGAGGTTGCGCCGCGGTGCTGGCGGCGGCGCTGGCGACGCTGCTCGCAGTCGTCGTGGGCGGCCTGGCGGTGGGCGGTAATCCAGTCACGCGCGTCCACCACGCCTGGGACAGCTTCAAGGGCGGCTACACCGCCGAATCGGCCGGCAGCAACCGCTTGCTGGCGGTCTCGGCAGCAACCGCTACGACTTCTATCGCGTGGCGCTGGACGAATTCGTAGCTCATCCGGTGCTTGGCATCGGCGCCGACAACTTCGCCCAGCAGTATCTGCTCCACGGCCGCAGCGACGAGACGCCGCGCTATCCGCACAGCGTCGAGCTGCGCACGCTTTCGCAGACCGGTCTGCTTGGCGCTCTGCTGGCTGTCGTGGGCCTCGGCGCGGCGCTGTTGGCCGGCTGGCGCGCGATGCGTCGCACCGACCCGCTTGGCGCGCGCGGTGGCCGCGGCAGCGCTCGCCGGCTTCGCCTACTGGGCTGTCCATGGTTCGTTCGACTGGTTCTGGGAGTTCGCGGGCCTCGGAGCTTCGTGCGTTTGCGCTGCTCGGCATCGCCTGCTCGCTCGTGCCGCGTGGCGTTGATGCTCAGTCGCGTCGCATCGCCGCTGGACGGCGAGCTCGGGTCCGCGTGCTCGCCGGCTGCTTGTCGCATCGATCGCGCTTGGCGCCGTGGTCGCGCTCGCGCTGGCGCTGTCGCTCACGGCGCCCTGGCTGAGCGAACGCCAGATCCACAGCGCCGCCCAGATCTGGCCGCAGGCGCCTCTGACGGCCTATGGTCGCGCTGGAAGAGGCCGCCAAGCTGAACCCCTTGAGCGACCGGCCCTACCTCGTGGAAGGCAGCATCGCGTTGCGCTTCGGCGACCTCGCTCGCGCCAAGAACGCCTTCTCGCAAGCACTCGGGCGCGTGCCCGACGACGCCTACGCCGCGCTCGAGCTCGGCGCGATCGCCTCGCAGTCGGGTGAGCGGGCGCGAGCGCTGGCGTTGCTCGAAAGAGCGGTGCGCTCGACCCACGCGATCCGCTGGCTCGTGAGGCCTGGGCCACCGTGCGCGCCGGCAAACGCGTGAGCGTGCAAGCGCTGAACCGCTCAATCCTGCTCAAGGCTGAGCAACTTGCGTAAACATCTTGGGTTTGCGGGTTATTGAGCTATGTAATCGGCGCTGGCTTCGCTAGCGTGTGACGTAGCGGTTCGTCCGACGGTCCGGGCGCACATAGCTCGAAGGCGCGTCGGCCGACACCAGAAAATCGAACACCGAATCGGGACCGATGGCCTGATCCAGATAGCAAGGAGATAGGCAAGGAGAGCAGCCGCGCTGCTCACGCCGATGAAAGGAACCCAAGGTTGGGAATGGCTCGCAAAATATGGATCTCATCGGCTCTGGCTCTGGCGGCCGCGATGCTCGTCTTGGCCTCCCCCGCACGGCGTTTGCCGGCAGTCCGCTGCTGAGCGGCTACGGAGGCCCGGGCGCGGGCGAACAGGCGATCCTCGGCTCGACGCTGATGGGGGGATCGAGGCGGCGGCTCGGTGGATCGGGCGGCGCCTCCGGCTCGGGCGGCGAGCCTCTCGGGCTCGGCGGCAGCGTCCGAGCGGGCGGCTCTGCGGGAGGTCCTCGACCGGCGGCAGCCAAGGTGATCGGGGCGCGGCTTCGTGACGGGCGCCACGGGAGGCAGCTCGGCTGTCGATGCGGGCCTGGGCAGGCGGGCACCGCGAAATCGCGCACGGGCGAAGCCCTCACTCCAAGGGCGGCGGCCGCTTCGCGAGCTCGGCGGCGGTGCGGCCGGCACCGCCGGCGTGGCCGTGCGGGCGTGAGCGCCTACGTCTATCCGACCTCGCAGGGCTCCCTTCGCAGCGCTCGCCCGTGTCGGGCATATCGAGCGGCGACTTGCTCCTGCTTGTTGTCGGGATCCTCGCCACGCTTGCGCTGCGTGGCGGTGCTCACCATGCGGCTTTCCCGGCTACAGAGCTAGCGCCGAGCGACCGATAAGATCACAAGGACGCTCCCTCGAACCATCGCCGCATGGAGATCTCACGACAGACATCCACCTCGCTCCCGCTGACAGGCCAGCTGCCTGTCAGGCGCGACGCGCCCTTCCCGCACAGCCTGCATCGCGGGGCATTCAAGGGCCCGTTGCAGTGGCTGCTGGAGGGGGTCGGCTGGAGCATCCTGCGCCCGAGCGTCGACTTGCTGCTGATGTATGTCGGCGTGTTCGTCGCGCTCGGCGGAGTCGGCTCCACTTTCTCTGTCTCCTGCCGTGCGGGCTCCGCTGCTCGTGCTGCCGCCCGTCGCCCTGCTGCTGCTCTATCTGCGCGGGCTCTACCGACTCGCGCTTGCGGGCGCTGCTGCTCGACGGGGTCGTGCCGGTCGTCAGCGCCGTGTCAGTCGGCGCGGTGGCGGTGGCGATGGTCGGCGTGGCGGTCAACGGGACGATGCCGAGTCAGGACGATTGGCTCAAGGCATGGCTGTTCGTGTTGCTCGGGCTCGGTCTGAGTCGCATCGCGCTGACGCTCGCGCAGCGCTTCGCGCGCAGCCGCCGGCTGGTGGGCAAGCCCGTGCTGATCATGGGTGCCGGCCTCGTCGGATCGCAGGTCGCGCGCCGCCTCGACCACCATCCCGAGTACGGCCTGGCGCCGGTCGGCTTCCTCGACGATGATCCTCGCTCGATCGCGGAGGTCGGCGGCCGCGACGTGCCGGTGCTCGGCACGCCGAGGATCTCGACAAGATCGTCGAGCGCACCGGCGTGCGCAATTTGATCGTGGCTTTCTCCTCGGTAGCCGATGCGCGCATCAGCCGCTTGATCCAGCGCTGCCAGGAGCTCGGCATCGAGGTTTCCGTCGTGCCGCGCATGTTCGACACGATCAACGACCGCGTCGGCTACGACACGGTCGGCGGGTTGCCGTTGCTGTCCTTCTCGGGCGTCAATCCCAAGGGTGTGCAGTTCGCGATCAAGCACGTGATCGACCGCGTGTCGGCGGCGCTTGCTGCTGATCGTGCTCTCGCCCGTGTTCGCGCTTGGCCGCGCTCGCGGTGCGCCTGAGCTCTTCAGGGCCCGTGCTGTTCCGCCAGCGACGTGTCGGTCGCGACGGCACCGAATTCGACCTCTACAAGTTCCGCTCGATGCGCTTCGACGTGGTACCCGCAGCGGTCCAGCCGGCCGAGGTCGGAGCATCGCGACGTGGAGGACATGCTGCGCGCTCGACACCGCGCCGGGCGGCGTCGAGGACGGCGAGGATCGGCGCACGCTCGTAGGCCGCATCCTGCGCCGCAGCTCCTTCGACGAGCTGCCCCAGCTGTTCAACGTGCTGCGCGGTGAGATGAGCCTGATCGGCCCGCGCCCCGAGCGCCCCGAGTTCGTGGAGCTGTTCGGGCGCGACATCGCCCGCTACGGCGACCGCCATCGCGTCAAGTCCGGGCATCACCGGCTGGGCGCAGGTGCACGGCTTGCGCGGGCAGACCTCGCTGGCCGAACGCGTCGAGTGGGACAACTACTACATCGCCCACTGGTCGCTTGGCGCTGGACTTCAAGATCGCTGCTGCTGACGCTCGTGGCGCTGTTTCGCAAGGCTGAATAGCCCCCGCGATCGGCGGGCTCGGCAGCGGACTACCGTGTCAGATGCTCGCGCTCCCATCCCTGGCGGCGCCCATCCAGTACTGGAACACCTTGACCGACAGTTTGCTCGTGCCCAGCTTCTTCGGAAGCGAGATCGAGTAGCGGTTGTAGCGGTTGAGCGTGAACAGCGCTCGGTACACGGCACGCCGCCCGTGGAACGCTTCCAGCTCCATGTAGTCGCCGACGGGGCCTGAGCCGCTTGCCACGACGCGCCCGCCACGGCGGATCAGATGGACGGTCACCGGGCTGGGTTTGCCGAAGGGCGAGGCGAACACGTTGCGCAGCGCCGCGAAGGAGGGCTTGCGCGCGCCGTTTTCGGTGAGCACACCGAAGTCTTCATTTTCCGCGCTCAGAAGCTTGTATGTGATCGCCGCGGCAATCCATGGCGTATGAGCGACCGACCGGTAGAAGTTTGCCAAGTTCGCGGCCTGGGTTTGAGCTTGGTCACGCACGCTCTGTTCCTGCTGTACGAGCTGGCAGGCCAGCAACTGCTCCACCCGAACTCGTTTAGCCAAAGCGGCGTGAAGTCACCGTTGGCCACCTGCACTTCATGCGTGTAGCGCAAGCCGGCGAGCATCAGGTTGTAAAAGTGCACTGAGAGCCCGTCGTAGTAGCCCTTGATCCCGGCTGCATACAGTTCGCGCAGGAAGGCTCCGTTTGAGCCGACGATTGAGCCTGCCAACACCGTCATCTTGTGGGTCGGCGCCCTTGATCGCCGGATAGGCCGCTCGTAGAATCGCCGCATAGTGCTGGGCCTTGTTGGGTCCGGCGAAATAGTCTTCGTTTGACTGGTCCGGCTCGTTCCAGACTTCGATCGCGGCCAGCTTATTTCCGTAGCGGCTCGCGAGAAACGCGACGAACGCACCGTAGGTGCCGGCGTTGCTCGGTGGCCAAGCGCCGGCTTCTCCGGCATTGCCCGGTACGCACTTGCTCAATATCGACGCCGGCGCCGAAGAGGCCCAGCACGGAGTGCTGTCACACCAAGAGGATCACTCGGATGCCGCGGGCCGCGGCATCGCTGACCAGCGTGTCCAACGAGCTCAGCGTCAACTGGTCGATCGCATTGGGGCCTTCGGGCTCGAACAGCGACCACGAGACCTCGGTACGTACGACCTTGGCATGAAGCGCGTATGCGTTCGCGATCCGCCCGGCAATCGACGCCGAGTCACCACCCCCGGCGATTGTGATCCCGGTGAGTGGTGTCGGAAGCGACGTGTGCGCGGTGGCCCCCAAAGCGCGGTCGTTTGCGGTGGAGGAGAACAGTGCCGCTAGACACATGCCCAGCATTAGCGTCACGAGCAGAGCGCAACACCGTCGATCCAGCTTTGGAAGGCGCTTCGACATTCTCATACAATAGTCGCCTGCATACCGACACTCTGACTTGGCTTGGTCACGTTGTGTTCATCGCGGTTGCTCTCGGTACAGTACGTCTCTCATGTCACCCACATGGATCTGGACGCAGATCGCGATCGTCATATTCGTTCTGGCAGGGATGATCATCGCGATCACGAAGCTGGCCTGACGGTCAGCGCCGGCGGATGCGCCAGCGCCGTGCCGGCGCCTGGCCTGGGGTGAGCATCTCAGGACGGGCAGGAATCTCGTTGCCGTTGAGGATCGCGGCGGGGACGGCACCGGTGAGCCAATCCGAGAGCTCACCAAGACCCGCTTGCTCGATCTCCTCTGCCATCTCCGGAGGACGCCCGAGCGCGTCGTGAGCGTCCGAGACGACGTTGTGCACCAAACCCTGCTCGAACATGCGCAAGGCGAAACGGCGCACCTCCCCCCCGAAGCGCCCGACAAGCGAGCCCGCGGTGACGGACATCAACACGCCTCCGTCGACAAACGACTCGATCAATCGCGGCTCGCGGCGCAGTCCCGGGCAACGCTCCGGGTGAGCGAGCACGACACGATGACCAGCGCCCTGTAGCGAGGCCACGACGGAACCCAGCCCGGTGGCGACAGGTGTAAATGGCGGCTCGAGCAACACCCATGGTCCATTGCCAAGGCGCAGGCGCGAGAGTTCGTCGGGAGATATCTCCTCCATGCGTGTCGCCGCGATCTCGGCGCCACCGAAAATCTCCACCGCGATCTCCTCTTCCTCCAAGCGCTGATTCAACTCGTAGACCAACCGCGCGATGGTTGTGGCGTCGTTCGGGTAGTGCCAACTCACGTGCGGCGTCGCGACGATCGCGCTCGTGCCCGCCGCCTCAGCGGCCCGCACGAGCGCGATCGAATCCTCGATGGTCGCAGGGCCGTCGTCGATGCCCGGCAGCACATGGCAGTGCAGGTCGATCACTGACCCTGAACGATAGGCGAGGGCTCGTCGCCCGGTCGCACCTGCCGGGCGGATATGATCGCTTTGACCAAAGCGGGCAAGGAGGATCATGTTCAAGTCGATTGTGGTGGGCACCGATGGCTCCGGCACAGCCACTCAGGCTGTACGCCAGGCGGTGGACCTGGCTCGCGCCGTTGGGGCGAAGCTTGAGCTCGTGAGCGCTTATGAGCCGGTGCCGGCGCAGCGGTTGCGCGAGGAACGGCGTGATGCCCCGGAGGACCTGCAGTGGGCAATAGGGCCGCGTGAGGATGTCGATGTGACGCTCGAGGCCGCGGCGACTGTCGCTCGCGAGGCGGGGGTCGAGGTCAACATATACCCGCGTCAGGGTGATCCCGCGGACGCGATCCTGGATGTCGCTGAGGAGCGCGAAGCTGACTTGATCATCGTTGGCAACAAGGGCATGACCGGCGCCAAGCGCTTCCTGCTGGGCTCCGTGCCCAACAAGGTGTCTCACCATGCGCCCTGCTCGGTCCTGATCATCCGCACGACATAGCGTCGCAAGGGCCCCCGGTTCGACAGGGCTGCCGGGAGCCGTTTTCGCACGCCGTCGGGCGAGCTGCTCAATATCGCTCGCCTGCGTGCCGATACCGCTGATCATGCGGCGCATATCGCTCAAAGGACCCAGTCAAAGCCGTTGACCGCCCGCAGGTGCACCGAGGGCTGTTGTCGTCTCCAGCCGCTACGTTGTGATCATGCCGTTTCCCTGGACCGCAGACCCGTGCCTTCACAATGCAAGGCGGTAGCGAGGCTTTTCAACGTTCTGCCTGGTTCGCGCCTCAAGGGCCGCGCGAGGGTCTGGGTCACTACATCCAGGTCATACGTGAACGCAAGTGGCTGATCATCGGCTGCGTGGTGGTGGCCACGGTTGCGGCCGGCGTATACGCAAAGCTCGCGCCGCGCACCTACCAGGCGGAATCGCAGCTGCTGATCACGCCGGTGAACGGAGAAACCAGTCTGATCGGACTCAGTCTCCTCACCAACACCTCGAACCCCACCGGCGCCATCTCCACGGCCGCCAGCTTCGTGACTACCCCTGAAGTGGGGGCGCTCGTGGCCGCTCGCGTAGGCAACACCACGGGCGGCTCGGTGGTTCACGATGTCAGTGCGACGCCGGTGGCATCCAGCAACGTGATCGCGATCACCGCCAAAGCTTCGAGTCCCGTTCGGGCTCAGTCGGTCGCAAACGCCTTCGCGCTGGCGACCGTGCAGAATCGCACGCAGACGCTTCACAAGGAGCTCGAAAAGATCATCCCGATCCTGCAGACACGAGTCGAAGGACTACCGCCGGCTCAGCGCACGGGAACGGGATCGCTGGGCGAACGGCTTGCATCGCTACAGACACTGCTCGCGGGATCCGATCCCACCATCAGCGTGGAGTCGCTTGCTCAGCTTCCAACCGGGCCTTCCTCGCCAAAACCGAAGCTCGACGTGGCGGCGGGGCTGCTTGTCGGTCTCGTCATCGGCCTTGCGGCAGCCTTTGCCCGCGAGGGACTTGATCCTCGCGTGCTCCGCGAGGAGCAGCTCCGGAGAATCATTCGCCTCCCTGTGCTCGCTCGCATCCCCCACGAGCGCACCCGTTTCTCGCGCAGCACCCCGCTACGGCCCGGCGATCTGTCGCCAGTCGCGCAGGAGGCCTATCGCATGTTGCGGGTGGCGCTCGGCGTGCGTAGCTCCTCCACGGTCTCTCGCTCGGTCATGGTCACGGGCTCGATGCACTCCGAGGGCAAGTCCACCACGGCCCTCAACCTCGCCTCCACGATTGCCGCCGCCGGAAGGCGGGTGATCCTGGTGGAGGCCGATCTACAGCGTCCGTCGCTGGCCGCGGCACTGGGAGTGGACGCCCCGCAGGGAGTGGCGGAGGTCCTCATGGGCGACATCTCGCTCGAGGATGCGCTTGTAACCCCGGAGGGTGCGGGTGGCAACCTGAGTGTGCTGCTGGCCGGGCGGTACGGCTCGCTGGTGGATGGCTTGCTGACAGCCGCCAACAGGCTTGTGGAGCCCGCAAAGGAACTGGCCGACTACGTGATCTTCGACACTCCCCCCGTCACCGATGTCAGCGACATCCTGCCGTTGAGCCGGCACGTCGACGACGTGCTGATCGTCAGCCGCCTCGGTCACAGTCGTGTCGATCAGTTGGTGAACCTGGGCGAACTACTCTCGCGCCAGGGTGTCTCTCCCACAGGGCTTGTGATCGTCGACGATGATCTCAACCAGGGACGCAGCTACTATTACACCCAGGCTCCCCAGCCCAAGCGCCGGGGACCACTGGGCCTTGGCGGTCGTGCGCGTGCGGCTCGCAGCTAGCTAGCCATGGCTGCTCGCGCTCGCGGGGTCGGACTCTTCGCACCGAGCGCCCTGCTTGCGGCGCTGATTTTTGGCCTGATCGCCGCGATAAACCCGACCATCGCCGTGGGGCTGGTCTTGGGTCTGGCTTTCGCGTTTGTGGTCTTCTCCGACCTTGCCCTGGGATTTGCCGTACTCGGCTTCCTGAGCTTCCTCGAGGTGCTCAACACAACCGGAGGCCTCAGCCTCACCAAGGGCGCGGGCCTCGTTCTGGCGGTTGGTTGGCTGGCGCGCGCGCTCACCAGTCAGCGCGAGCGGGACTTCTTCACCGAGTACCCGGCTTTGAGCTGGATATTGATCGCCTTTCTGGCCTGGGCGTCGCTCTCGCTGCTGTGGGCCACACAGGCGGGCGCCGGAACCACCGCGATCTCGCGGTACTTCCTCGACATCCTGCTGCTGCCAATCGCCTTCACGGCCATACGCACGCGCAGGGATCTCGTGATCGTCTTTGCCGCGATCGCGATGGGAGCGTTTGTGGCGGCTGCCTACGGGATCGTCAAACCACCCTCTGCCGAACTGATCGAAGCTCGCGCGACGGGAACCATTGGCGATCCAAACGAACTGGCCGCCGCCCTGATCGTGGGGCTTGCGTTCGCGGCGGGGCTGATGCTCTCGCGAGGCCGTTCGCTGGCTGTGCGAGTGGGCGCGGCGGGGGTGATACCGGTCTGCATCGCTGTGGTCTTCATGAGCCTCTCCCGCGGCGGACTGATCGCGCTACTGGCCCTACTGCTCGCCGGGCCGGTCCTCGCGGGTCGTTGGCGCCCGGCCATGGCGGGTCTGCTGGTGCTGGTCGTCGCCTCCGGATTCCTGTATTTCACGCAGGTGGCCTCGCTGCCCGCCCGCGAACGGGTCTCCAACGCCGGCGAAGGATCAGGACGCACCGACCTGTGGACGATTGGATTGCGCATGGTGCGCGCTCACCCCCTCGACGGCGTGGGCGTGGGCAACTTCCCGGTCGTCTCGGCCAACTACGTCCTGCAGCCAGGTCTGATCAAACGATCCGAACTGATCTTCTCCACCGCCCCGAAGGTGACCCACAACACCTACCTGGAGATCCTTGCCGAGATGGGCTTTCCGGGTCTGCTCCTATTCCTGGGGATCGTATGCACGAGCCTGCTCTGCGCGTTGCGCGCGGCGCGCCTGTGGGCCAAGCGTGGAGATGTCGGGATGGAGGCGCTGGCCCGTAGCTTGCTGCTGGGGCTGATCGGCCTGCTGGTCGCCGACTTCTTCATCTCGGAGATGTACGGCAAGCTGCTCTGGACGATGCTCGCGCTGGGTCCCGTGATGTTCGCGCTCGCTCGCCGCGAAGACACCGATCAGGTTCTGGCGGTGGACGATCAGAGCCTGGTCCTGTTGCCCGACGCGGGTTTGGACGGATGGCCCACTGAGGCCAAACCGTCTCAGGCTTAGAGCTTGAGCGTCGATGATGCGGGTAGAGGGTCGAGAAACCATGTAGTGGTCGATCGGTCCTCCCTCGATAAAGGCAAACCCGTCGCGAGGCGGGGACGCAAAGCCACGAGACCGTCGCTTGGCGGTCAGTCGGGCTCCCGAAAGGTAGATACATGGCAACCAGTGCTGCACCGTTCTCAAAGAATGCTCGCCGCAACATCACAACTACAGCACTTGCGACAGTCCTCGCGATTTGCTCGGTGATCGTCTGCTTGTCGAGTGGCCAAGCGTTTGCCGCAACCGGGTTCGAACGACTTGCAGCCTGTATGCCTCGACAAACGGCAACGACAGCAATCCAGGTACCGCGTCTGCGCCATTCGCGACTGTCAAGCACCTGATGGAAAAGCTCTCAGCCGGACAGACCGGCTGCCTCGCATCGGGGCAGACCTTCGCAGGCTTCACGCTGTATGAAGGCAACACCCACGGTGCCGAAAGCGCCCCGATCACGATCACTTCGACGAACCCCGAAGAACCGGCAACGATCAACGGGCGTGTCACGACGGAGAAGGGCAGCAACTGGCTGACCTTCACGCATCTGAACTTCATCTACGGCCAGGACACGCTGCTTCCAGGTCTGACGATCGCCTCCGCACACACCAGCTGGACCTATGACAACGTTTCCGGCGGAGATCTGAACATCTGCTTCCTGACCAATCCGGTCGGTGACTCATACGGCGCGGGCGAATACACCCTGATCGAAAACGACCGCGTTCATGACTGCGGCCACACGGTCACGAAGGCAGAACTCGAAGCGCAAGCCAACGACACCTACGAAGGCCGGGAGAACGGCTGGCACGTGCATGGCCTCTACGACGAGGGAGTGCACACCACGGTCAGGAACTCCTACTTCTATGACAACGCCGGCGTCGGGATCCTCCTGCGCAGCGGTGGCTTCGCGGTGGTCGAACACAACGTGATCGACGCCAACGGCCGCGGCGTGGAGCTTGGAAACGAAGGCAGCGAAAGCGACACGATCGCGTGGAACATAATCACCAACACCACGAGCCCCTGCGGCCGTGAAGTGGGTTCAGGCTCGCATTGCGACACCTACGGGCTCATGACGAGCGGCAGCGTCGGCACGGGAAGCGTGTTCCGCGACAACGACCTCTACGGCAACGAAGGTGGCAGCATCGAACCGAGCATGAACAGCATCGTCGCCCGTGAAGCCAACGTCGAAGTCAACCCGCTCTACACGAACGCGGCTTCGCACGAATACACGTTGAAGCAAGGTTCTCCGGTGGCGGGCTACGGTCCCGACACCGCACAGCCCAGTGGGACGGTCCCTGTCACCCCTCCGGCCAAAACCGAAGTTCCGGTGGCTCCTCCGGCCAAAACCGAAACGCCGGTCACCCCTCCGACCGAAGCTGAAGTTCCGGTGGCTCCTCCGGCCAAAACCGAAACGCCGGTGACTTCTCCGATCGAGGCTGAAGTTCCGGTGGCTCCTCCGGCCGATACCGAAGTTCCGGTGACTTCTCTGGCCAAAACCGAAACAACCGGAACCAAAAGACGGGGCTGGCGTCGCGGCGCATTCAGGGCTCGCGACGCTGCCAGGACAGCCGGCGTCCGTCACGGTTCAGACCATCGCGTGGCCAGGCGTGCCAAGCGCAAACGCCACTCAAAGAAAGGCAAGTCCTGACAGCTGAGCTCAGCGTTGCGTCCGCTCGGCAAGAAGCTCGAGATAGAGATCTTCAAGGCGATGCACCATCACGTCGATGTCAAACTCCGTACGCCGACGCTCTTGCCCTCGAGCTCCCATCTCCCGCGCCCTCGACGGATCTCCCAGGAGCTCTGAGATCGCACCGGCGAGTCCGTTTGGGTCACGAGGAGAGACCAGCAGGCCGTGCACGTCTGGCTCGATCAGATCCGGCACCCCGCCGACCGCTGTCGCCACCACCGGCAGCCCCGCCTCCATGTACTCCATCACCGCAAGCGGGCTTCCCTCGAAGTCCGAGCAGCAAACGGCGACGTCGAGGGCGCGCAGGACATCGGGGACATCCGAGCGGCGTCCCAGGAACCTGACGATCTCCGATACTCCAAGCTCTTCAGCCAAGCGTTCCAAGTTCGCGCGTTCAGGACCATCGCCGGCTACCAACACATGCAGGTCGCGCCATTGTGTGGCCAGCATGGCGGTCGCATGCAGAAGCACATCGAGTGCCTTCTGGGGGCGATGCACTCCCACCGTTCCGATCACACGCGCGCTCGGCTGGATACCCGCCTCCGCTCGCACATCCCGCCCGCTTGGAGGAGGTGAGGGGGGAACGCCGTTGGGGATGAGGAGGGTATGTCGGGGATCGATTCCCTCGATGCTGGTCATGCGTTGGCGATCCTCGCGCGAGACGGCAATGAAGCGGGTTGCCCCGCGCGCAATCAACTCGCGGTCCAAGAAGCGACGCAGCGGCTGACCCTGATAGGACCACGTGTGCTCGTGGGCGAGCACTACCGGCACCTGTGCGAGTCTCCCGGCCAGCGTTCCCCACACGTTCGATCCGAACTTGTGCGCATGGAGGATCTGCACGCTTTCGTGCCGCAGAAAGTGGGCCAGTCGACCCCAGATCCAGATATCTCCCTTGCCACGACGTCCCAGCGGCATGAAGCGAACATCGGCATGTGCAAGTTGGTCGAGCAGCTGCTGTGTCGATGAGTCGGTGTCGTGGGGAGGCGGTGAGCGACTCACACACAGGATCGACTCGAAACGCTGAGCATCCAATCGCGTGGCAATCAGCAGGGCAAGTCGCTCCGCTCCGCCCTGAAAGCTCAGAGCGTCGACCAGAGTGACCACACGCACGCGGCCGGCTTGCCTTTCGGCTGTGCTCATGCCACGTCGCCTCCCTGCAGGCGACGATTCGTGATACGCGTTCGGATCGTCTTGCGGGCCACCTGTATGAATTCGCGCGTTGAATGTGGCGCCAGCAAAGCCATGAGGCCCATATAGAGGGCGATACCGAGCAATGCCTGGACAGCCACAAGAGCGACACCTACGATCAGTCCGTGGCTATAGGCGTGTACAACGAGATGTTCCAACGGAAAGAGTGCTCCAGCCATCGCAAAGCTGGCCACCGTCGGTGGCCAGATCTCGCGCAGTAGGTCCCGCAGCGGGATATCCAGGGCACGGTTCATCCCGTGCACCGCATAGCCGGCAACGCCGACCGCGCTCAGCGACATGCCGATCGTCACGCCCAACAGGCCAAATGGCAACAGTCCGAATACGAACACCGCGGTCAGAACCAACGAAACCCCGTGCATGCGCGGCAGCATGTCAGGTCGCCCAAATGACTTCCATGCCTCGCTGGCGAAGGAGTCCAGCGACAGTGCGGCGCAGTACACACCCAATGCCGCAGCTCCGTTGCCCGCTTCGTGCCACTTCTGGCCAAATACCAGCACGACCATGGAAGTGCCCAGAGGCACCAGTAGCAGGCCGGCGGGGAACGAGGTGATGCACAGCCAGCGCAGTGCCCTGCACACCGCGCTACGAAAGCGCGCGTCGTCGTGCGAGAGGCGCGCAAACGCCGGCTGCAACACATAGCCACCGGCGTTGATCACCGCCCCCAGCGGCTGAGTCGCGGTCTTTGAGGCATAAGTGAACTGTCCGAGCACGCTCGGTCCCTTGAAGCGACCGAGAGCGACCACCGGTAGTTCCCCGACCACATGACGGATGATGTTGGCGCCCATCACCGGACGACCAAAGCCAGCCAGTTCGCGCCACATTTGCAAACTGGCCATCCGTGGTCGCGGTCGCCAGCCGGCAAACGCCCAGGCGGAGAGCACGTTGACGAGTGCGGAGGCGTAGGTGCCGATCATCAGTGCCCACACCCCCAGGCCGGCCGCCGCCGCGGGAATCGCACCCGCCGCGAACGCCAGCGTGGAGAGCGGATCGATAACCACCCTGCGCATGAAGGAGAAACGCCGTTGCAACAGGGAGTCGGGCACAACCGAGGTGACCCGCAGAAACATCCACCCGGACATCACGGCAGCAACGACCTCCGCTTCATGGCTGTGGAAGAACAGACCCACCAGCGGAGCCGCCGCGAGCGCGAGCAGAGTCAGCAAGATGCCACCCGCGAGGGTGGCCAGGAAGGCCGAGTTCAACGCCTCCTCGATGTCGGTGCGGCGCTGGATCAGTGCGCCCAGCATTCCCGACTCTCCGACCACAAAACCCACTCCGACCACCACGGTGCCCGCCGCAAAGTGTCCAAAGGCGGCAGGTTCGATCAGCTTGGCCAGCACGAAGTAGGACCCAAGCGTGAGCAGTTGGCTGAACACGTAGCCGGTGCCCGCCAGGCTGATGCCGCGGGTCACTGTCCGAGCGAGCCCGGCGGGAGGCGGCTCGGGTCGCGGTACAGAGGGCTCAGCCACGCGGCTCAGCCCAGGGCCGCTCGTACGCGCCCGAGCATAGCTTGACCGTGTTGTGCGACCAAGACGTGAGGTCGATTATCGGGAGCTCTGCGGGGAGCTGGGGGATCCAAGTCCAAGCCATGGGAATACTTCGGCAACTCTCGGGGGTGGACTTGATTGCAACCGCCAACGGGCACGGGCTCCGCGCGTCGCCTCGTCCAGCCGGCGACGTATGCGATCTCTCGCGCTGACGTCGCGCCGGGTGCGCCGGTTCATCTCCCGTAGCCTCGTCTCAGCAAGTGCTCTGACGCGCGGCGATGCGGGGTGGCGCTCGAGCACGGTCTGATAGACGATGCGCACGCCACGGTCCAGCGCTGCCTGATCGTGTGCCAGGGAGCCTTCGCGAAACCGGTAAATCGCAAGCGGTTGCGCAACCCGCACCGCACCAAAGCCGGAGATGGCGATTCGTAGCCAAAGCTCATAGTCCTCACCATGAGACAGGTCGGTCTTGTAGCCGCCGACCTGCTCGAGCACAGAGCGGCGCACTGTCACCGAATTGTGCACGAAATTGTGCCGCAGCAAGGCGGCAATGAACTGCTCGTCGGATATAGGAGTGGGCGGATGGCGGCGCAAGGATGCCGTTGTCTCCTTGAGGAAACGTCCGCTGACGTCCTCGAGTACCCAAGCGTCGGTATAGGCAAAGCCGGCGTGGGGGTCCTCGTCGAGCGCGCTCCCCATTTGCTCCAGATAGTCTGGAAGCCACAGGTCGTCACTGTCGAGCATACTCACGTACTTGCCTTTTGCCGCCGCGATTCCTCGGTTGCGGGCAGCCGATGGGCCGGCGTTTTCCTGGCTACAGACCTGTACTCGTCCGTCGGCGGAGAACCCTCCGGCAATCGCCGCGGTGGCGTCGCTGGAGCCGTCGTTGACGACGATCACCTCGAAGTCCTGGCGGGTCTGGGCAAGCACCGAGCGGATCGCTTCCTCCAGGGTGTCTGCCGCGTTGTAGGCAGCGATCACGACGCTGAATGTCATTGGGCTGACCCTATCGGCTGTCGCCTGCGCGCGCAACGCCGCAGCCGGCGGGCCCGGCTTGCCCGTGTCATCGTCATAATCATGCGGTAGCGACATCGTGGCCATCCCTCTTTCGATCGGGAGGAATCATTGGCTCGAGTTCCGAGAGCCCGCCAAAGAGATCTTCGCAAGTGAGGACCGTATGACAAGAGTCTTGCTACTGTCCGCCGCTCCGGCGGGTCACGAGCGGGCATATCTTGACCTCGAGCAGCTACGACGTGCCGCAACGCTCGATCGGTTCGGCGTTCATCGCGTGGTCGAGCGTCCCGAGGACGCCGAGCTGATTCTGTTCGTGGAGACAAGCGGGTACGCCGGATATTATTTCGAGCTGGTACGGCGACACTCTCTGTATCGCTCGCGTCGAGCCGACTGTTACCTTTTCTGCTCGACTGACAAGCTCATTCCCATGCTGCCAGGCGTTTATGCGTCTGTAGAGCAGTCGTGGTACTGGGGGAGCTGGACTCGCTCGAGTCACTATCTTGGTGTGCTTGAACGGGGCCACATGCGCTATTCGTCGGATCAGTGCGAGTGCCTGTATCTGTTCTCGTTCGTAGGCTCCACCGCGTCGCATCCGGTGCGCCGCAAGCTCATGTCGGTCAGTCATCCGCGTGCGCTGTTGGTAGACACACAGGCTGCTCCCGGCGATCCATCCCCGCGCTCGGGCGAGGACTACGAGCGAGAGTATGCGCAGAACATCAAGCGGAGCGAATTCGTTCTTTGCCCTCGCGGCGGGGGTGCATCGAGTCTTCGGCTGTTTGAGACGATGATGCTCGGACGCGTACCCGTGATCATTTCCGATCAGTGGATCGCTCCGAGCGGTCCAGATTGGGACAGCTTTAGCGTGCGCGTCAACGAGGCGGAGCTCGACACCATCCCGCACGTGCTCGAGGAGAGGGCATCGGAAGCCGCTCGCATGGGAGAGACGGCACGGGCAGCCTGGCTGGAGTGGTTCTCCGAGAGCGCGTCCTTCCATCGCGTTGTCGAGTCGTGCCTGGAGCTGGCGCAGTCGGCATCCTCGAGGGCGGGGATGCGTGGATATGCTCCACGTCTACAGCTGCTGCGTCCCTATCACTCGGCACGCTGGATCGCCAAGCGACTCGAAAGTGGAGCGATGTCCTCGCGCTGACGGTGCGATCGCTGTCTCTGGAAGTCCGATGCACGTATACGCCCTTGCCGCTAGGCTCACCGACGATGAGCGATAACCCAAACGGTGGCCGGTCCCGCAGTCGAGTCGCCGCTGGATTTTTCTCGAGCGCGTCGAGCTTCTCGCTGCCGGTTGGAGGCCATATCCTCAGCGGAAAGGTCGGTGGTTACTACATAGACATGCGAGTGAAGGCCTCGGAACCATGTTGGCCGCCCGCGATGTGGCCTGGAGGAGAACGCAAACTCTATGTGGCGGTAGCTCAGTGGGGGCTCGGCGCCTACGAACGCTACATGGCCGGCGAAGGCGAGGATTGGCTGCACGCCGTTTGCGCATGTGCGGACGAGCTGGTCGAAACCCAGGAGCAGGACGGGCCGTTGAAGGGAGGTTGGGTGCACAAGCGTCCATTCGTGCACACGTTCCCGCTCAAGCCGCCGTGGCTCTCTGGTATGGCCCAAGGAGAGGCCGCGAGTCTGCTCGTGCGCGTGTTCTTGGAGACGGGGGTCGAGCGTTACGCCGAGGCGGCGCGGCGGGCCTTGCTGCCGCTCGCACTCGATGTGGTCAACGGTGGAGTCAGGGCGTCGCTGGGAGGGCGCTCGTTTCCAGAGGAGTACCCCACCGTGCCGTCATCGTTCGTATTGAACGGCGGCATGTTCGCGATGTGGGGGCTTTACGACGTCGGCGTCGGATTGCGAGATCCCGACGTGCTTGGCGCGTTTCACGAAGCTGTCGATACGCTCGCTGAAAATCTGCATCGGTGGGACCTTGGCTATTGGTCACGCTATGACCTGTTTCCCCACCCGGTCCCCAACGTTGCCAGTTCCTTCTACCACAACCTTCACGTCAAGCAACTGCAGATAACCAACCGTCTTGCACCACGGTCTCAGCTCGCTGAGACCGTCGAACGTTGGGCTGATTACGAAACCTCGCCACCGCATCGCTATCGCGCCTTTGCCGGTAAGGCCCTCTTTCGTATGGTCGTGCCGCGCAACCGTGTGCTTGCGCGGCGACTGCCGTGGTCGCCCATGCGCGGGTGGGCGTGAGTCTGGGAACCACACACCCCCAATGCCGAGGCAGAGTCTTTATACTACTTCGGCCTAGTAAATAGATGTCAGGCGGCTTTGGCGTAGCTGACGTGTTTCTCCGTTGAAATATCGCGCGATGATCGTGGGTGGCTTCTGGCGGGAGCGTAGGTAGCTGCGGGTGCCTTCGATCAGCTCGGCCTGGGTGCGGGGTCGGCGGCGGCCGAGGGCGTTGGTCTTGACATCTTGGTTGAGCAGCTCGGTCTGGTTCAGCTCTGGTGCGTAGCCGGGCAGGAATTGCAGCTCGATCTGCTCGGCGTGAGCCTCGGCCCATGCTTTGACCTTTTTCGAGCGGTGCACGGGGTGCCCGTCGAGGATCAGGATGATCTTCTGTCCTTTGCTCTGGCGGATCAGACGATTCAGGAAGTCGATGAACACGGCGGCGACGAATTTCTCCTTGAACACCCGGAAGGAGAGGTGCCCCTTGTTGGAGATCGCGCGAGATCACGTTCGTGCCAAAGCGCTGGCCGGTGCCCTCGATCACCGGGGTCTTGCCGACCGGGCTCCAGGACCTGCCGGCGGTGTGATCAGAGCGCAACCCCATCTCATCGGTCCAGAGAATCAGCGCCTTTTCGCGGTGAGCACGCGCTTTGATCGCCGGATAGCGCTCCGTGAGCCACCGCTCGACCATCTCAGGGTTTTGCTCAAACGCGCGCCTGGCGGGCTTCTGTGGACTGAATCCCCACGCACGCAAGTAGCGGCCCGCTGTCTTCTCAGCGACCCGGATCCCGTACCGCCGGTCGATCAGCTCACACACCAGCGCCCGCGTCCACAGAAACCCCGGCAGCTCCAGCTGGTCAGGGTTCTTCTCCCGGATCGCCTTCGCGATCTGCACCTGCTGGGCGGCCGTCAGCGCCGTCTTCTCTCCCGGACGGCGGCCGCGCTTGCCCGCGGCGAGCGCCTCATCGCCGCCGAGACGCTGAGCGCGCACCCACTCGCTCACCGACTGACGCGAAACATCAAGCAGTCCCGCGACCTCCGTCTGTGAACGACCCTCACCAACCAGCGCCACCGCACGCCGCCGGATCTCCTCCTGCGCCGCCTGCCCGAGTCGCCTGGCATCCCGAGTCCTCACACACCAAAACCTACCAAGCCCGTCGGACGTTTACTGGGCCGAAGTAGTAAGTGGATGGAATACTCCTCAGTAGCGGAGAGACATACTATGCTGTCTCTCCGCTATCAAGCTGAGTCTGCCATTCCGCAACCTCACGTGGGAATCGTTCCGAACTGTAGGTTGGCCATTCGCTCGCCGGGATCATTGCTGCCGGATGATCAACCTCCGTGACGGTCTCCCCATCGTCGAGGATGAAGAATGGCTGGACCGCAACCTTGATAAGCCTTAGCTTGACGCTCATGCGACCAATCCCAATTCTTCGAGTGCTTTGATGACGCCTTCAAGTGTTGTCGGTTTCGCGGGACGCGCTACAGCGGCATGTCCAAAGAACCCGAGCTTTGTCGTAAAGAGGCGGAGTTCCTTCGTTTCAAAGTTACCAAAGATCAACGGTTCTGTGGTCGCACTGTTAGCTATATAGAGCTTTGAGGAGCCGGTCTCTTCTGCCCCCGCTGCGTGACCCAGAAACACATTATTGCTGCCCAGCGCTGAGAATCCTGCGGATTCCCCGACAGCCACGTTACCGGTGCCGGCTTTATTGGTCTGAAGCGACTTTGCTCCTACTGCTGTGTTTTCGTTACCCGTGTCATTCCCATAGAGCGCATAACGGCCGATGGCTACATTGAATTCCCCACTGGTGGTGCTCTCCGCCGCCGCTGAGCCTACGGCGACATTGTTACTGGCAGTACATTTTAGGAGCGCGGATGTACCAACTGCCACATTTTCACCTCCGGCTTTATTTCCGTAGAGAGAGCTTACCCCGATCGCTACGTTCCCTTCGCCCGTAAGGTTATTGAACATTGAGGCACCCCCGACAGCCACGTTTATCCTTCCGGTGGTGCTGTTTTCCAGGGCATTGCATCCGATGGCTGTGTTGGTGCTACCTGTGGTGTTTAGCTTTAGTGCGCCGCTGCCAACGGCTGTGTTTTCTTCTGCTGTCGTGGTCTTCGACATGGCTACATCGCCGATGGCGATATTTCCACCTCCGCTCGTCAGTACCTCCAATGCCTCGTAGCCAACCGCAACGTTTCCTTCCGAGAGGACGTTCGACTTAAGTGCGCTTGACCCTATGGCTATGTTGAAGGGAGCGGTCGTTTTTTCACCCGCACTCTCGCCCAAGGCAGTGATAACTGTAGAAGTCGTGCCAGATAGAGGAGCTGACCAGTCCGCCGTTTCCGGGCCGGTTGCAGTCAAGACTTGGCTCGCTGTTGGTGATCCCGAGATCGACAGTTTATTGACACTTTCTACTATGGCCATGCTGCCTCCCTGCCTATGGACCGCTATCGAGCGAGCGGCCAGATCCATAACAATATGCACGACCGTATCCAGACGCTGGGATGCTGTCAAGGGTGGTATCTAGAAACTGGACGCATATATGAAATTTGATATCGACATCTCCCGACGTTTTGCTACGAGCTGACTGCAATGGCGTCCCTCCACGACACGGCGATGAGCGTTGGGGGTTCCTCGCGGGATGGCTCTGAGAGCGATCGACTAGAGGTGGCCGCGGCGGCGAAGGCCGTCGAGGGTGTCCCACGCCGGTGAGCCACGCAGGCGGGCGACGCTGGGTGAGACCTTCAACCTAAAGCGCATGTCGTCATCCTTGCGGTAGACGCCCACGCGTGGCCACTGTAGGGCGTCACGCGAGTTCTGACGACTGGGCAGCGTAGCTGCGCAGTGATAGCCGGCGGCCGAGGTTGCTGCGACGACCTTGGCGTCCACATCTCCATATGGATAGGC
Source organism: uncultured Solirubrobacterales bacterium (assembly GCA_963715535.1). Classification (GTDB taxonomy): domain Bacteria; phylum Actinomycetota; class Thermoleophilia; order Solirubrobacterales; family Solirubrobacteraceae; genus Palsa-744. Next base: position 2,245,565 of record OY970251.1, read on the forward strand.
AACCGAAGTGCATGGGCCCGTGAGATGTTGCTCGCATGCAATCTTGGAGCGTTTTAGCTCGTCCTCGAGTGAATCGCTCTCGATCTCTGTGAGGTGGGGATGAGAGCCGGTATGCGAGCCGATCTCCCATCCCGCTTCCGTGAGCGCCTGCAGCTCGTCCCAGGACATCGGCATCAGCTCCTGCTCGTGCGGACCGCCGAGCCATTGGTCGATTCCCAGCCACTTCATTGGTCGCTCCGAGCCGATGAAGTCGGTGGGCGCAAACACGGTTGCCGGAAGTCCCAGGCGCTCCAGGATCGGGAGTCCGAGCTCGATCACCGAGCGATAGGCGTCATCGAATGTCACGGCGACTGTTCGCCCGTTCGGGGCATCGTTGACGGTCTCGGTAAAGCTCACCCCGCGATAGCCGCGTGACACCAGCAGCTCGAGTTGGCGCTCGAAGCGCTCGGGGGTGGTCGAGAGATCAGCCTCCCATGTGCGGCTCAGGGCGTGGTAGCAGAGGACGATTGAATGGTTCATTGCGATCGGTCGCGGAGCGGCAAGATGGATACCATGATCGATCTTCGCCATCGAAGCATGCACCCCTTGCCCCGGCTTTCTTCTGGTTATCGTCATGTGGGTGGCGTAACCAAAACCAAAGATCAGGCATGACCACCGATCGAGCCTCAAGTCCACCAGCACCAGCTACCGAGACAAGGCATGTGGATGTGAGCGTGCTGATCCCGGTTCTCAACGAGGAGCGTCATATTCGCGACGCCGTGGCGGCGATGCTGGCCCAAGAGTTGGATGGCACGTTCGAGCTGATATTCGCCGATGGACGATCGGTGGATCGCACACGTGAGATCCTCGAGGCGCTTGCAGTCGAAGATCCCCGCATCCGAGTGCTCGACAACCCCGGACGGCATACGGCGAGCGGGCTCAACATCTGCTTGGGGGCCGCCTGCGGCGAGTACGTGGCGCGGATGGATGCCCACACCTACTACCCGAACCGCTATCTCGCTGCAGGCATCGAGCGGCTGAGCAAGGGCGACACCGAGTGGGTCAGTGGGCCGCAGGTACCTTGGCCCACGGGCCCGGTCTCGCGTGCGGTGGCTCTGGCTCTGGCGTCTCGGCTGGGGCGCGGTGGATCTCGTAAGTGGAGTGAGGACGACTCCGACGGTGGCGAGGAGCACGATCTGGATACGGGCGTCTTCGGCGGCGTCTGGCGTCGCGAGGTTGTGCTCGACTTCGGTGGCTGGGACGAGCGCTGGCCGATCAACCAAGACTCTGAGATGGCCGCTCGTTTCCTGCAACGCGGCGAGCGACTGGTGTGCATTCCGGCGATGGCGGCCCGGTACACGCCGCGCGACTCGCTGCGCGGTCTTGCGCGTCAATACTTTCGCTACGGCAAGTATCGAGCCCAGACGTTCCGTCACCATCCCAGCAGCATGCGCCTACCGCACCTGATGCCTCCAGCACTCGCGGGAGCTTTGCTTGCGACAGTCTTCTCCCCCCGACCTCTGCGAGGACTGGCGAGGATCGCTATCGCTCTCTATCTCGTGACCGTCGGGGCGACGGCGGGGAGCACGGCGGCAGACCGCGAGCAGCGCACCGAGGGAATGCTGCTGGCAGTGGTCCTGCCGACCATGCATCTGTCCTGGGGCTTTGGAACGCTGAGCGGCATGGCTCGCTTCGGGGTACCCGCCAAAGCGTTCGCCAACGTGCTCGGGCGCTCTGCTGCGCCGTCTGACACGCGGGACGTTCAGACAGTGTTTGCGCCCTCGCTGCACGGCGAGTCTGCGTGAGCGGTGCGGCTCGCCGTCTACACCGACTACGAGTATCGCTCTGACGGAGTGCATCGCTACGGGCAGAGAGCGTTCGTCGTCTTCCTCGAAGCGCTGCGTCCTCACGTGGACAGGCTTGTGCTCGTAGGACGGTTGGACCCGCAGCCCGGACGCTCGCACTATCAATTGCATGAGGACACCGAGCTCGTCGGTCTGCCCCATTACACGAGCCTTGCCCGCCCGTGGTCGGTGATTCGCTCGCTATTCGCTTCGATCCGGCGTTTCTGGCGACTGCTTGACGAGGTGGACACGGTGTGGGTGCTTGGGCCGTACCCACACTCTGTCGTGTTTGCGTTGATCACCGCACTGCGAGGACGCAGGCTTGTCCTCGGGGTGAGACAGGACACGCGGGCCTACATCCGCAGCCGTCGTCCTCACCAGCGATGGATGCATGTTGCGGCCGATCTGCTCGAGGGGGTCTGGGGTTTGCTCGCTCGTCGTCACGCGATCGTCGTAGTGGGTCAAGAGCTCGAGCGCAAGTACAGTCGCGCACGTGACGTGCTCGCGATCAACGTGTCGCTCGTCCACGAGCAGGACGTGGTATCGCCGGAGGTGCCCGGAGCGCGCTCCTACGAAAACGAGCTCACGGTGCTGACTGTCGGCAGGTTGGACGCGGAGAAGAACCCGCTCCTACTCGCGGAGATTCTCGCACTGCTGCAGGCGCGCGAGCCTCGCTGGCGACTGGTCGTCTGTGGGGATGGTCCGATGATGCCCCAGTTGCGGGCACGCCTGAGCGAGCTCGGGTTGCTCGATCGCGTCGAGCTACGCGGCTACGTGGCGATCGATGGGGGCTTGCTCCAGCTATACAGAGATAGCCACATGTTCCTACATGTGTCCTGGACAGAGGGTTTTCCACAGGTTCTCATCGAGGCTTTTGCGGCCGGCTTGCCGACGGTTGCGACCGCGGTCGGGGGTGTACCGGCCGCCGCGGAGGGCGCCGCACTACTGGTTGAGCCGGGGGACGCGGAGGCTGCCGCCGATGCCCTGTGGCGTCTCGCCGTCGATGGCGAGCTGCGTCAGAGGCTCGTAGGAGTGGCCTTGGAGCGTTCTCGGGGATGCACCTTGGAGGCCGAATCGGAGCGCTTGGCGCAGTTTATCGAGGCGGCATCGTGAGCAACTGCCTCAACGTCGCGGCTATGTGAGGGCCACGCCGGCGGGTTACGATTGCGTGCGTGATAGCCGGTTGCGAAGTACTCGCAGACGGTCGGCCTCATCGGCCGGTAGTACGCGCTTGGCGCTCTGCAACACGCGGCGCTTTGCCGCAGCGGGCGCGACTTCCATCAGTGCAACCGGCAATTGCGGTCCGACAGGGAGCAGCGCGTCCCACGTCACCGTGTCGCTGCCGTTGGCAAACTCGCGCTTGTAGTCGACTTTGCCCCAGCCGAAGTTGAGGCGACGATCGCCTTGGCGGAACGCTTCTTCGATCATGCTCAGCATCGACAGACTGGGAGCGTTCAGGTGCTTGAAGCGTTCGTCCCAGCCAAGGTTGACACCGACGATCTCGCCGCCGGCGGCGACCAGTAGGTAGGCGCAGATCGGCTCGCCGTCGACTTCGAGTATCTGCAAACGGAAACGATTTTCCGCGAGGAGCGCCCCTGAGAGTTCGTCGAGAAGTGGTGGCAGGCGATCCCCAACAGCCACCAGTCGCGAGCTGCCGCGTCCCTTCCAGCGCTCGGCGTGCAGTCGTATGAACGTGTCAATGTCCTTGGTCACAGTCTGCTGGGTGCTCATCCGCTCTGTACCGCCATGCTCGGCAAAACGCCGCCGGCGCCGGCGGAAGTTGTTGCGAAATCGCGAGTTGCGTGATTGCAGCCAGGCATCGAACGATTCTTGATGCAGCGAGACGGTTGGCACTTCCTGGATTTCCATGCGTAGAGCGAGCGGGCGCACTCGAGCCGGCCAGCGCTCGCGTAGCGCCACTACCCACGGCGAGGTGCCCGGCAGCGCACCCATCCGGAGAGTGCCTACTGGAGGCTCCGCCTGCGTCAGCTCGTGCGCGACAGCCTGTGCCGCCTCCCACGCGCGATCCGGTAGCGCCAGCGGCGTGACTGAACCGGAGAAGTCGCTGGCCAGCAGGCGATAGCAGCGGCGTGGCCCAGACTCTCCGAGATCGACGTACAACGGAACGATCCCAATCAGCTCATCCCGATCGCGAACGGCCACGACGCGTAGCTCGGCACCAGGCGGCGCGATGTGACGCCACCATCCGAGCATCCAAGCGGGCGCGGATTCTGGCGCGGCATTGCTCACGGCAAGCGCGTCCCACTCAGATGTGAGCTCTTCCAAGCGAGCCAGATCGCAAATCAATTCCGACTTGCTCATCGTGGAGCACTCGGTTTGTTGACGGGTACCGGTTGACTCGAGGATCCGGTAGCTGCGCGCTCCGAGGTGATGCCGAGCCTACGTCGCAACGCCTCGGCGGCGGCGGTATTGCGCAATCGCAGGTCAACCGCGGCGCTCGCGCCGACGATCCTGCCTCGCGGCGAGGGGCTTGCGACGACAAGGCGGGTGAACTCCCGGTCGCGTGCCCCCAGCCGGTACTTGTACTCGTCCCGACCCGGACCGAGCTCGAACTCGGTACGTCCTTCCCCGATGGCTTCGCGGATCGCGTGAAGCTCCAGCGAGTTGCCCGGACTGAGATTCACGTGCTTCTCGGCGATGCCCTGCAAGTAGGTGTGCTCGCGAGAGCCTCGCACGAAGTGCAACGAGCTCGCGAGTATTTCGCCGTCTTGCTCCAGCGTCCACAGGTGGGCGCCGTCGGGGAGTAGTTCGCGCACCACCTCCACAAGGAAGCGCTCGTAGCGCTCGTCCATATGCGCGTGACGCTGGTTCAGCGCAATCGCACGCTGACGGCGCAGGTTCAACAGCACGTGAAGCGTGGACACAGCCCCCTCGGGATCGCTCACCAGGCGCGCGGTTGCGCCCAGCTCTGAAAGTCGCCGCCACTTGCGCCTCTGCGCGCCGCGCTCTTTGGCTCCGAAGCTTGCCTCAAATGTCGCCACGTCTCCGGGCAGCTCGATGAACGGCTGTAGACGCAAGTCGTGTGTGGCCGCTCGCAATGGGTTCTCCCCATCGAGCAGCATGCGTCCAAACGCGGAGTCCACGCGCAGACGCTGGACGCGCCAAATGTCCCACTGGTTGCGCCTTTCGGTCAATGCCTCCATCAGTGACGCTCCGAGTTCCGCTTCGCGGCCCGGAGCACAGATCAGCGTCTCGATGCCGTTCCAGGTGTCACCGGCGAAGGTCAAAGTGCGCGAGAAGGGTGTTAGTCCACGGGCGAGCAGCACAAGGCCCTGCATGGATCCGTCCGAGTCCTCCAGCAAGTGGCACCACGGCTCGCGATCCCCCCCATAGATTCGCCACCACGCCATGACCCACGCGGGATCCGCAAATACGCTGGGGAACTCACCGTTGACGGCAAGTTCGCGCCATTCGTGGCGGCGACGCTTCAACTCCTCCATATCTATCCAGCGGCAGCCCTGCATCGGTCGATAGCCTACGCGCTGCTCAGCAGTCAGGAGATGCCGGGTGTGCGGAGGCTTCAAATCGCCGTCACCGATAGTAATCTGGGGCTACGTGTCGGCACAACATCTGCCCTTCCCACGGACGCTGGATGGACCCGACCCGGACGGCCGCTTCTCAGCCGAGGCGATGCGTCGCCGACTCAAGGTCCTATTCATTGTCTCGCGCCCGATGGTCACTCCTGCCATCTCGGTACACGCGAACCTGATGCGGTATCTCGACCGTGAGCGTGTGGAGGTCCACGTCGTCTACCCCAGAAGGGCCGCCAGGCCCCCATACGTCTCGCGGAGCTCCTCCTTCGCCGCCGTCTCCCAGATTTCGGGTGTGAGGTTGCGAGGACACGAGTTCGGGCCGGTGGGCGATGCCTCCAAGTCACAGTTGCTCACGCAAACCGCAACCGCCGCCGTACCAGCGTTGCGCGACACGGCAAGCCTGATCCGATATATCACCCGCGAGCAGATCGACATCCTCCATTGCGAGGAGGGCTCGCGCAATGCTTTCTTTGGCTATCTGCTCTCCAAGCTCACGCCGGCCAAGTGCGTCGTGCATTTCCACCTTGGCTACGGGAACTGGATGTCGCGTCCGTCGCGTCTGGCGATGCACCGGGCCGACGCGGTCATCTCGGTGTCCGCTTGGACCGGGCGCGAGATCCGCGACGACGGCGTGCCGGGGCAGCGAATCTTCCCGGTGCTCAACGGGATCGAGCTCTCCAAATGGGACCCAGTGGGGGTTGACGCCGTGGCAATCCGCCGCGAGTTCGGAATCGAGGCGCAGGACCCGCTCATCGTGCAGGTTGCCCAGCTGGTCGACTGGAAGCGCCAGCATCTCGTGATTGAGGCGCTGCCCCGTGTGCTGGAGCGACATCCCAACGCTCGTCTCATGTTGGTCGGAAATGGCGCATCCGGTCAGGCCGGCGAGGAGACCTACGCAGAGATGCTCCGGCGGCGGGTCGCCGCCGCCGGACTGGAGCGGCAGGTGATTTTCACCGGGCGTCGTAGCGACGTGCGCGAGATACTCGCCGCCGCCGACATCTTTACGCTCCCGTCGGTGGGAGAGCCGTGTGCGTTGGCTTTCTTTGAGGCGATGGCAATGGCCAACCCCGTCGTCTCCGTTCGGGCCGGCGGAACGCCGGAGATCGTGGAGGACCGGGAGACCGGGCTGCTGGGGACGCCCGACGACGCGGAGGAGCTGGCGGAGAATCTGGTTGCCCTCGTCGATGATCCCGATCGGCGACGGCGAATGGGCGAAAATGCCCGTGAGCGGGTTCTGGGCCACTTTTCAGTCCAGCGGATGGCCGATGACGTCGAGTCGGTCTACAGATTCGTCGCCGGCGTGCGCTAAATGACCGATCAGGACTTGGCGGGAGCCACCGAGGAGGTCGATGAGTCGCGAGTGGGGGTCGTCTCGGAATGGGAGGGCCTGGCAGACCGTGTTGCGGCCAACCCATTCCTGTACCCCGGGTTCGTGTTGGCGTGGCAACGCGCATTCGGGGATGGAGCCCTGTCGCTGGTAACGATTCGCCGCGGTGGTAAGCTGGTTGCCGCTCTACCCATGGTCCGTCGTGGGCCGGTGCTTGTGTATCCCGCCAACTGGCACACACCGCGCAGCGGCGTGCTCGCGGTAGACCTCGAAGCCGCCACTGAGCTGGCGAGGTATGTCAGCCGGCTGGGTGCGCGTCGTATCTCGCTTGCGTTCGTGGACGTGCAGGATCAGAGCACCATGGCGCTGAGCGCAGAGGTTGGTCGCGCCGGGTACAGCATTCTCCAGCGGACGCTTACCCGGCCCCCTTATCTGGAGCTTCGCGGTGACTGGGCCGAATACGAAGCCGGTATCAAATCCTCGGTGCGCAGCAACCTGAGACGGTTGCGCCGCCGGCTGGATGAGCGCGGCACAGTCACCTTGGAGGAAGTGCAGGGAGGCGAGCGCCTCGAGCAGGCGCTCGCGGAGGTGATGCGCGTCGAGGGCTTGTCGTGGAAGGGGGGTAGCGGAACGGCGATCGACTCGCAGCAGCACACGCGCGACTTCTACGGACATGTGGCGCGCTGGGCCTCAGCGCGCGGGTGGTTGCGCATACACATGTTGTGCCTTGATGCCAATCCGATCGCCGTGAGCCTTGCAATCGAAGCAAACGGGGTGTTCTTCGGCATGAAGATGGGTTATGACCCCGCATACAGTCGCATGGCTCCGGGCATGGTGATGGTCAACGATCTCGTTCGACGTGCCTTCGAGAACGGGCTCAGTCGCTTTGAGATGCTTGGCTCGGATGACGCTTACAAGCGTACGTGGTGTCCTGATGTACACGAGCGCATTGGTCTGCAAGCGTTCGCACCGTCAATCGCCGGGCGTATCGATCACCTCGTATTCGCCTACGGTCGCCCACTCGCCAAGCGCCTTGCGGACAAGCCGCTACTGGGACGGCTCGCCGCTACCGACGGTCCGCGCCTGTAGCGCCGAGCTCTCTGGGCTGGAGGCGCCTACACGCCCGAGCTCCTCCCGGAGAGCAAGGTCAAGCGCCTGATGTGCCGCCCGCTGGGCCTCAAACGGCCGCAGAGTGTGATCGCGGTTGGGGATCGACTTCAAGCTCACATTCGGTCGGCGACCCAACTTGCCCAGACGGTCTTCCAGCTCGAACTCTTCGTAGAGCGGCTCGTTGCCGGAGAAGAAGAAGTGAATGTACTTGTTGGTGTCGAGCAACCGGTCCAGCGCCCGGTTCAAGTCGTCCCGTCCGCTGCGACGCGCATACCAGCGGCTCAGCGCGCGACGCGGCAGTACGAATGGAGCACGAACGGCGAGGGCGAGCATCGAGGCCAGCGGGACATCGCCGCGTAGAGCTCGCCGCCAGGAGGAGCGGCGAAGCAGCCCGCGGCGAAAGTCCCTGGCGATCTGTTGGGTAGGGTTCCAAAAGAGGGTCCTGGGATTGAGCATGAGGGCTGCCAACACCCGCTTGTCCCGGAGGGCTGCGTGGAATGACCAGTGGGCGCCTGAGCACAGTCCGGCGAGCACGTAGCGCGACCCCATGCCTCGGTCTTCCAACACGTCAAGTGCGCTGAGCACCTGGCCGATCCGCTCTGGCACGTACAGCTCAGCCAGATCCCTGAAATGGCTGGGGTCGCCGTCGGCATCTCCGATGCCCTCGAGGTCGAGACGCAGGGTCGGCACGCCTCGCGCAGCCCAACGGCGCGCCGCCTCCACCCACATGCGGTTTGGACCCACGCGACGGATCGCCCCGGCGTTGAGCATGACCACGCACAGCCCCGCGGTTGACGTATCCAGTGGCTCGGCGAGGACCCCGAACAACTCTCCAAAAGGCTGCTCGACGGTCAGCGGGGTCTCGCGGATGCGTGTGTCTCCGACCATGAGCTCGATCGCGGGCGGACGGTCGTCCTGTTGGGTCTTGCTTGGAGTGGATGCGCTGGAGTGGGATGCTGCCGCACCGGAGGGACTCTGCTCGAGCCATGACTGAACCAACGCAAAGGTCACGAGCGGAGGCTCTGAGAGATGGGGCTTGGACATCATCGCGCCGTAGCCTGGGCCGTCTGCGACGGTTATCGTTGCGCCGGCCTTCTCGAAACTCTCACGTAGGCCGGCATCCACGCCGATCCCATCGCGCTCGAGCAGCAATGTCCTCTCCAGCCGGTTGGTTGGAAGCTCGAGCGTCGATACGTCAAGCTCGTCCAAGGCCTGAGTAGTTTCCGCGCTGAGCACAAATCCCCCGGCTCCGGTGTAGCCGTCGGGGAGGGGCTTTGCCTGGGCATCGCTCGGCGCATCGAACTCGGAACCCTCAAGACGGGCGAAGGCACGCAGCTCGCGCAGGAAAGTGCGTCCGCGCGTGGGAGTTGCCCAGAGCACGACTTCGTCGATGGCGGCGTTCTCGGAGATGGCCTTACAGACGATCAGCCCACCAGATCCGACACCGATTGCCGCTACGCGCTCGCAGCCGACAAGCAAGCACAGATGGTTTGCACCGGATGTGACCGCCGCCGACCATGCAGCCAGGCGGGCAGGGTCGCTTGGCGTGCCCTCGCTGTCGCCGGTGCCCGGTAGATCGATCCGCAACGTCGTGTGGCCGACCGTTGACAATCGCTGAGCCCAGTCGCGACGGCTGCGATAGGAGCAGATGTCCTCCCAGCCAAAGGGTGGCACGATGAGGACGGCACCCCGCCGTTGAACTTCCGGGGGCGGTGTATGCAGGACCCCGAATATCGCATCTCCTCCGTCTTGCAGATAGAGCGGGACGGCTGGATATGGGTACGTGGATGCGAGCAAGTGACGGTTGGCACTTAGTTCAACGTAGATAAAGCGTACGCCACCAACCGTGACATTGCGCCATTATCCTGATGCTATATGGCTGTGCTTTCGTGGGCGATCCTAATGCGACCGTCCATGTTCACCGCGCTTACACGGATATCCCCCAGCGAGTTGTTGGTGCCGGTGGGGCGAAGTACTACGACACGCTCGCCGCCTGGCTCGATCGAGAAACCATCGTCATCCGGCAAAAATCCAGGCGCGTGCATCTCAACGCCATAGGCCAGTCGCCTGCACGAGAGAACTACGCGAACGCATCCGTCGGGTAGGGCCTCTGCCTGTGCGGCCAGTCCAAGCGTTTGCGGCGACTCGCGCCGCAGGGGTCGGCCGGCGGGAAACCGCATCGTTTGAGAGAGCGTCTTCGTCTCCTCGCCTTCGTCCTGCTCGAGTGTCACGACGATCGTGTCCTGGGCAGGCGGTCCAAAGCGATATGACCATCCCACGTCGAGGAAATGGCCGATGACGGTCTCCAGGTTCCAGGATCCCTGGCTGTGCGCCTCCAACTCGACGGGTGCTCGAGTCTCCTCCACGCGGTGCTCGCGCTCTCGATAGAGCGTCACGCGCAACGATGCGCTCAGCGGCCGCGGGCCGTCGTTGGCCACGTGTGCCACGACGCCGCCGAGTTGCTCGTCGATTGTCCAGACCGCGGTTGGCGCGAGTGCGCGCTTGAGGTGGTAATAAGCGAGCTTGGGGGCGCCGCGATGGTCGATCAACCCCCAGCCGGCTCCAGGGAGGAGGTCATGGAGCCACAAAACGAGTCCGCCGCCGCACGGCGAGGCGCCCCGACGCCACTCACCGAACACTTCAGCCAGGATCTCACCGGTGAGCACGCGCGAGAGCTCCAGATAGCGCGCACGATCCACGTGGCGTAGCTCTGGAGCGTCAACGTCGAACAGCAGTCGCAGATAATGGTCGCGGATGTCCTCGAAATCCCAGTCGGCTTCGTTCTCGCGAGGAACGCCGGCCTTCCACAACGGATGGTGCCCGGCCAGTCGCCCGGGCGCCCGCGGGAGCATCGCCTCGATGGTCTCTTCGGCCGGTACGTGAGAGAAGGCCAAGCACTCTGCAGCGAAGCGCACGTCCGCGCGGCGTACAGCCTCGAGCGGCAGCTTGTAGCAACCGACACCGTAGAAGGTGCCGATGCCCCGATCCACGCGAAAGGGGAGCTCGCCTCCACACGGAGCGCTGGGAACATAGGCGGCGTCCACGCCGCTCTCCCGCACGAGCTGGGGAAGCAGCTCGCCAAATAGCTCACCGCGCCCGAGCGCAGCGTCGAGTCCCATCATCGCTACCTGTTGCTCGACCTCGCTGTTGCCGCAAAGGACGGTCAGGCTCGGGCGAGCGCCGAGTGCTCTCAGCGTGTCGGTGGCCTCGCGCATGACGCTTGCGCGGAAATGGTCGTCCGCTATCGGATAGTCGAGGTTGGCGAACATGAAGTCCTGCCAGAGGAGGATGCCCAGCTCGTCGCAGATGTCATGGAAGACATTCGTCTCGTATGCGCCGGTGCCCGGTATGCGCAGCATGTTCATGCCGGCGTCGCGCACTCGAGTCAGTTCGGTGCGAAGCTCCTCCTCGGACGGCGCCAGACCGATCGGATCGATCGGCGTCCACACCGCGCCGCGGACGAACGTCCGCACGCCGTTGACGTGCAGATCCAGGCCATCCTCTTCCAGATCGTGGGAGGGGTGCGCTCCAAAGGTCAGGTTGCGAAATCCGACGCGGCCGGCGTCGATCGCGGTCGGGCGCTCCGCGCATGCAACTCGTAGTCGGACATCGTGCAGGTTCGGATCGCCGTGTGTGTGCGGCCACCAGCGCGCCACGTCTCGAACGGACAGCTCACCCTTGGCGGTCAGAGTCTTTGCGTCGGCATCCGCGTTCATGGTGAGGCCGGTGCGGTGCTCTCCAGAGGGGCCGCTCAGCTCCAGCTCCACAGAGTCCACTTCCTGCCCGTCCAGCGGACGCAGCCGGAGAAGGACTGAGAGCACGCCGTCATTGCCGTCCATGCGTGTACGCAGCGTGAGCTCTTGGAGGTCGATGCTCATGCGACGCTCGAGTCGCACGGCTCGCCACGGACCGACGGCCGCGGGGCCGGGGGCTATGCCGGGAAGGCGACCAAGAAGCATGGTGCGAAAGAAACGCAGGTTGCCCTCGGCCACCAAGGGCGTTCGCCAGCGCGCGCGCGGTCGGCGGCGCACTTTCAGCTGCGGGCCAAGGGCTCGGCAGCAAATCGCGAGCTCGTTGCTCGTTCTGAGCCGCTCGGTGACGTCGAGTGCGTGCGTCGCGAACATCGAGTCGCTCTCGAGGATCGGCTCGCCGTTCAGGTAGACCTCGGCGAGGGTCGCGATCCCCTGCAGACAGAGGTTCAGCCGCTCGCCAGGCACTGCCGGTCGTGCGTCGAACGCAGTGCGAAACCACCAATCCTCGGCGTCGAGGTCATGCGGTTCGTCGTCCGCGGCAGTCCCGCGTCGTGCAGTGCGCCCGCCGCGGTGCCAGGCACTCGCGCTGGAATCCAACTCAGGGCGTCAATGCTCGCGGCGTCAACGTGTGCCTGTGGCGCCGATCGCGCCGCCATCCATCCTGTTGTGAGGTCGCTCAGCTCGTAGGCGTCCACGGAGGCGAGAGCACTCGACGTAGATGCGAATTGTGGGTCAATCGAGTGCGTCATCGAGCCGACCCATTGCCTCGTCCCATGCCTTGGCAAGCGCAGACAGGGTTTCGCTGGGATCGAACTGGCGTCGCCGAGCGAGCCTGAAGGAGAGGACCTTGCAGCCCTCGACGATCCTCTGAAATGCCGCCGAGGCGAGAGTGGCGTCCTCGCCCAGAAGCCATTCGGCCTGAGATGCGGCGACCTCAAAGGCCGAGCCGGCCATCCGCACGGTTGCAAAGGCGTAGGCGTGGTATTCGCCCGCGTCTCCATCGAGCAAACGTGGCAGGTCGCGCTCGAGTTGCTCGCCAAAACGCACAAACGGGTTGGAGGTCGGTCGTCGGTGCGAGATGGCCGCGCGAGCAGCGTTCGAGCTCGATCGCGCAGATCCTCGTCGCGCAACGGCGGAGCGGCGTCAAAGCGCACCAGCTCCGTGTAGGGGGGCAGAACATCCTCGGAGAACGCCCGCCCGAGGCGAAACACGCCGCGGTAGTCCTCGCCGGTGAGCTCGTATAGGCCCGTCGCATGGAAATAGCGCAGCCGCTCGCCGGCCGGATCGATCGCCTCGATCGCCACCGAGGTCTTGATGTGTTCGTTGCGATAGCTGGTAGCCGCCGTATCGGGTAGGTACCAGGAGTCCAGCTCGACGATCAGCGTTCGGCCCTGTGCGATCTGCTCGGCGGCTTGCTGGGGTAGCGGCCGATAGGGCTGCATCTCGTGTACGTCGACCCCGAACAGCAACTCGAGATCCTCGACGAACGGCTTGAAGAAGGTCCATTGGTCGCCCTCGAAGTCCATGCGCACGGTGCAGCCCATCGCCGCCAGAGGCTCATGTCCGCGGGCGTGTAGAAGCTCGATCAGGATGTCGGTGTAGCAGTTGGTTTCCACGTAGGTGCGCTCCGGTGCATGGATCGGATGGGAGCGATAGCTCGCCGGGTCGAGCCCGAAGAGGCTCACGAATCCCGGTCGTGCGTGAGTGCTCATGTCTCCCAGAGCTCGTGCTGCGAACCCCGGCCGGCCACCGGCCGGAGATCGAACCCGTGCGTGCGGAAGAGCGCGATCGCGATCCGCTCCAGACCGAATCCGAGGCAGGCGGTGTGCGCCTCGGTGCCGTCCGCGAGGCTGATCTCGTAGGCCGAGGCGAAATGCTCCTGGTGATAGTTGAACGAAGCAACGGCCGTGGGCTCGGGCCCGGCGATCTGGCACACCACCTCGAACTTCAGCTGCTGCTCGCGCTGGCTGGCGGCGAGCATCCGGCCGCTGCGTCCGAAGAACGGATCGGTCGCGACGTCGAGCTCGACCTCCAGGCCGAGCTGGCTCAGCAGCTCAAGCGCTCGGTCGCGCCAGCTATCTCGCCAGCTCTGAACCGCCTCGGGCTCGCCGATGCGGACGATCTCGCGCTGGTGGAACATCTGCAGGCGCGCTGGATCTTCCGAGGGCTCATGGCGAAAGACGTAGGCGCCGCCGGCATCGATCGTGACGCCGCCGGCGCCAGTGCGCCGCGAGCGGCGATCGCCGGATACACCGGGTAGCAGGCCGCGGGCGTGAGCACGAGATCGGTCATCTCCTGGAACTCGCTCCAATCCTCGTGGCGGCTCGCCCGCTCGTACTGCTCGGCGGCCTGAGCTCTCGCGACCGGCGAAGGCGAAGATGCTGCCGGCGAGGTGGGGAAACGACTTCAGGTAGCCGACTGTCTCCAGATCGTGGCGGGGGATGATCGGTGGGAAGCGCAGCTGCTCGGGCGCTTCGGTGGCGCCGCGCGCGAGTAACCAGCGCGGCGACCTGTTCGCGAACGTCCTCGAACGTCGCCGCCGCGCCCATAGACGCCGGGCACGCCCGGTCTCGATCAGCAGGCGGTGCTCGACGAGCTCCGGAGAGCAGAGCCGTCTGGTCTGCGCGTCGCCGGGCGAAAGTCCGGCCATTAGACGTCCTTGGCGATGAGCAGCAGGCTGGCGTTCGTCTGGTGGATGCGCTCGTTGGCGACCATCAGACAGGCGGACATCGTGTCTCGCAGGTGTCGTCCGACACTGAAAGGCGTGTCGTTCTTGAAGCCCATGATCCCGCACACTCCCAGCGCGCCCTGGCAGACACGGGGGGCCTGCTCGGAGGCGGCGATCTTCAGGTTGTTGAAGCGCAGCGCGAGCGCCATCGTCGAGAGACGCTCTCGGCCCGGCTCCTCGGATGCCTCGATGAATTCGCCGAGCGCCGAGGAGACCTCGGCGCGCAGCAGCGAGAGCTCGCTCATCAGGTGGGACAGTCGCAGCGCGGCCGGGGGCGGCTCGCCCGGCTTCTGCTTGGCGGCGGCGCGCACGAAAGCGCGTGCACGATCGAATGCGTCGGTCGCGATGCCCAGCCACAGATGCGACCAGAGGATGTGCGAAACCGGCACCATCGACTCGGCCGCGACACGTGGGAACGGCGTGGGCAGCACCTGCTCGGGCGCGATCGTCGGCGCGCACGACGTAGCCCGGCGAGCACGTCCCGCGCATGCCGAGCGGGTCCCACGTGCCGTTCTGCTCAAGCGAGAGCTGCTCGTTGCGCGCGAGAACGACGACCTGGTCGCTGGGCTCTGCGTCGGGGGTGCGGCGGAGCGTGACGAACAGATCGTCGGCGTGTGCGCCGTAGCTGACCGTTGGAGCCTGCTTCTCGAATGTGCAGGTGTCCGTCTCCGGTCGGGGGTGACGGCGGCGACAGAGCGTCCCATGTCGCCGCCGGTGCCCAACTCGGAGGTCACCGAGGCGATCAGTCGCTGCTCGCGGCGACGACGCCTGGAGATAGCTCCTCGAACCATGGTGCGTCGTCGAGATGGCGAACGATCGAGACGACCTGGATCTGATGCATCGCAAAGACCATCGCGCTCGCGCCGCAGCGGCGCCCCAGCTCGAAGCAAGCGGCGGCGATCGTCTCGAACGCGACGCCGCCCCCCCCGAGCTCGGCTCGGGATGAAGGCTCGACAGCGGCGCGCTCGGCGCGCAACGCCTCGATCGCCTCGGCTGGAAAGCGCGCGTCGCGATCGACCGCGTCCGCGTTCGGCGCGGCAACCTCGTCGGCGAATGCGAGCGACGGCGTCAAGGAACGCCTGGTCGCGATGCGATCGCGACGCTCATGACACGGCCGTCTCGAGCCGTAGCTCGTCCGAGCGCCGCTCGATAGCCGAGATGCTCTCGAACACGCTGCGCTTGAGCATCCGGTCGGGGAACTCGAGATCGAAGTGATCCTCGAGCGCGAGCATCACGTTCACGCTCGCGTGGGAGGTCATGCCCGCGTGGTAGAGGTCGGCGTCTGGCGCGAGCTCGTGTCGCATCGACGGACAGGCGCCCATGTCGGCGACGATCTGGCGGATCTCCTCGGTCATAGACCCATCATCGGACTGCTTCATAGATCACTCAAGTCCACATCAGCGATCACCACGGCCGAGGCAAAGTCGGCCTCGTGGCAGATGCTGAGCTCGAAGCTCGTTCAGCCCGCCCTCGGCGGCCAGCGGCCGCGGCTCGCCCGCTGAGCTCCACAGTCCACCCATCCCGCCGCGGTGGCGGACGACCTCGATAGTGCGCCAGGGGATCGCCTCGTCGACCGGACGCAGCACCTTCAGCGTTGCCTCCTTGGCGGCAAAGCGCGCGGCCAGGCGCTCGGCGATGATGCCCTGGCGGTGTCGGCAGTCGCGCAGCTCGCCCTCGGTGTAGATGCGCTTCAGGTAGCGCTCGCCGTGCTCGTCGGATCGATTCGACGAACCGGTCTACGGATACCAGATCGATCCCCACACGCGTTGCCATGTCGTCGGATCGTCGCACATATGGCCGTTTGCGGGGCACCTCCGGTATTGAGGCTTGTTCAGCCATGTGCACCTGTTTCGAGCTCTCGCAGTGGACGCCGGTCGAAAGACGCTCCGATATTCCGTACACGCGAGCGATCGCTAGCCTTGGGGGGTTGCTTCAGAGACCTCAAGACGCCTATGAGCCTCCGGGCCGGCGTGGCGAGTGCTCGGGCGTTTGCACGTGCTGCTGCCGTGAGGGCCGAGGACCCCGCAATACTCACGTGTGCCGTGTCGGGCGGGATCGTTACGGGCAACCCCAACCAGCCGGTGACCCGAGACGACGTGATCAGGGAGGCCGTCGAGGCCGCAGAGGCGGGAGCCAGCATCCTCCACATCCATGGTCGTACCGTTACAGCGGGAAGTTGCCCACTCCTTTGAGGACTATCGCGCGATCAAGCATGCGATCCGAGAGCAGGTCGAGGACATCGTCCTGAACTTCACCACCGGCGGCGAGCTCGAGGCCTCTGTCGAGGAACGTCAGCCGTCCTTGATGGCACAACCCGACATCGCCACTCTTGTCTGCGGCAGCATGAACTTCGGCCCGGGCGATGACCTGTTGCTGAATCCGAGGTCGCTAATCGTCGAGCTGGCGAACGAGATGGCTCAGCGTGGAATCGTGCCGGAGTACGAGTGCTTTGACATTGGCATGGCGCTCACAGCGGCCACGCTGGCTACCAAAGCGAACGGCGCCGGCGGCATGATGCACTTGGTGCTCGGCGTGATGGGCGGCGCTCCGGCGAATGCCGCGACGATCTCGCTCTTTGCCGATCTTGTGCCCGCCGGCGTTCCGTGGACGGTCACGGCGATCGCTCGACACTTCCCGACGATGGCGATGACGCTCGCGCTCGGCGGTCATGTCCGCACCGGCCTGGAGGACGTTCTCTACGTGGCTCCAGGCGAGCACGCCGAGTCCAACGCGCAACTCGTAGCGCGTGCCAGAGTCATGTGTGAGGCTATCGGTCAACCTGTAGCCACGCCCGCGCAGGCCCGCGAGATTCTAGAGATCGGTGTTGCGCAGTCGTCTTGATGCCGTTCGATTGCAGTGCAAGTTTGTGCTGATGTGTCGGGAGGTACGGTGGATCTCGGGCATCGTCGCGAGCCCTAATTCGACCGAAACAGCTCTTCCAAGAAGAACCGCGTCTTCGGCATAGGCTCCTGGGTTGGGTACATGCGCTTCAACAGTGCAAGTGCCTCCTGTGCGCTGTGTAGTCCGCACTCGCGGACGAGCACTTCGATGTCCTCGTCGTCCTCACCAAAGCGCATCGCCATCAGCTTCATCGCAAGCAGGTATTGGGGCGAGGCGGTCGTGATCTCGATCCCCTGGATATCTGGTACGGGGCGGCGATTCGCATCTGTACCAGGCATAAAACCCTTCGCGGCATCATTGAGCCAGTCCTCGGGCAGTCCCTGTTCCTCGGCTACCTTCAGGGCGGCTTCGTAGATCAAGCTCTTGGGCTCAAACACGGCGTCGATATCTTTCGTCACGCGCCTTGTGGAGTAAGCAAGCGCCATTGCTGCACCTCCGACGATAAAGATCTGACCACGCACATCCTTACTGGACAACTCGTCACCGAGCGCCTGCAACGCCTTGAGGATCTCGGCTCGCGAAAAGCTCTTCGTGGATCGTTCAGGCACGGTCGAACACCTCGCGCGCGATGAACACGCCGTGGCGGGCAAACACCGCCGGAGTATGGGCAAGTGTGTATGCCTCAAATGCCCGCTTGCTTGTGGCAAACCACCATGGCTCGACGAAGCGATTGGGCCTGTCAACCCACTTTGGGGTCTCTATCTCACCCTCACGTGCGAAGAACTCGGCGGCGCCGGCGAGGGCGGCGTCGAAACGGGCGTCGCCGGTGGGCGCCGGCTCCTCTTGGAGCAACGCGATTCTGCCGGGACGTGACGAGCCCCTGAAGTCGTCGGCGAACCCGAATAGCAGCCGTAGAGCGTCGCCCTCCCGATCCTGCGCCAGATCCTCCGCGATCGTCGGGACCAGTTGGGCTAGCGAGGCCGCACCCCGCCGCGTCCGAGGACTAATGTCTATATCGAGGTCGTGCTCACAAGCGTCGAATAGCCGCTCCAGGGTGGCAATTGTAGGTATCCGAGCGCCCGACTCGTAAGCGGCAACCGCTGGTTGGGCGGTGCCTGCAAGCTGGGCCATCTGTAGTTGGGTGATGCCGGCGGTTTGTCGAGCGCGCTTGATGAGGGCGGAGATCTCCATTCCTCAATCATACACATTTTGATATACAACTTCCCCGGTCCTGGTCGGTCATGGTCGGATTCGTGAATCCCGCTCGGCCCGGTGGGATTTAGCGAACCGCCCGGCCCACCGCGAGCCGTCGCCGCCGCCGCATTGAGCAGGCCCGCTCCGTAGTCCGCCTGATCCTGCGGGTCGCCGAGCTTGCGGGCGGTGGCTGTGAGCCGCTTGGTGAGCTGCGCCACCGTCGGTTTGGGGCCGAGGATGCGCGCGGCGATGATCATCGCCGCCGTGGCAGCTACGTGCGGCGTGGCCATCGAGGTGCCTTCATAGCCGTTGGGGAAGCCGAATGCGCGTGGATTGGAGCCTGTGAAGGTCATCTGAAAGATGTCGCGCCCAGCAGGCTGTTCGGGCCGGCAATTGGGATCGCCGGGGAGATTCATGTCCGGTCCGCCCCCTGGCGCCACGAGCGCGATGCCGCGACCGTAGTTGGAGTAGCTCGCGAGGCAGCCGTGTTCGGTGGTGGCGCCCACAGGCGCGCTGTAGGCCCTTGGTGGCGTAAGTATCCGGCGAGCAGCGGCGTAGCTGGCTACTTCACCACTTTCTTCACCTGCCGCACGGGCCCTGCTCCAAAGCGGGACAGGCTACGGATGACCTGTGGTTGTCGCCGTGCCCAGTATCGTGCGATCTCCTGCTTGCTCTCAGGGAGGAGGTCATCCTCGTCAACGTCGTCGAGATAGCCCAGAGCGGTCACGATGTGCATGATGCTCGTGTCCTCGGGCTCGACGTCATAGCGACTCATGTACAGCCCCAGACCTTCCTCGAAGGTCCTCCCGGTCATCTGCTCGATTCTCTTGAGGTCGAAGTAGTCGCGCAACTCGCCACGATCGCCGATCACCTTGACCTTCATCGCAAGAATGTCCGACAGGCCTAGCACGCGGATACCGGCGACGAGCATCGGCTCCTCGAGGTTGATCTGACCTTGGGCTCTCAAGAACTGGACTCGCGTGTGTGAGAACAAGCCGTTTAGCGTGTCGGGTGCGCGACTCGTGACGGCAAATGGTCCAAGGCTTCGCAATCGTAGATCGAGTACGTCGAGGTCTAGCGCCGGGTCGTCAAAAAAGAAGTCAAGGTCGCGGCTTTCTCGGTGGCGCAGGTGTACCGCGAGCGCGGTCCCGCCGGCGAGGTATGCACTCGCGGGGATTGCCGGGGAGATCGTCTCCCATGTGCGTGCTGTGTCGGCGGGAGAACCGCGCTCACCTCGGGGGGAAGTGCGCGATCGTGCCTGTGACGCGAGGTTGAGCGCGAGCGCGAGCCGGCGAGGCGAGATGCCGCGTGTGGCGGCGGCATGACGCCAGTCCTCCGCGGTGAGTTGATCCGATCCCCATGCGAGGCCTTCGGGGTCACCGGTGCTCAGCAGTCGCCGCGCGATGTATCCGCCCGCTTGCCGCGGATCGGTTTGTGTTGGTGCTGTGTTCCAAAACAGATGCCCGAGGTACGCCGGAACCGTTTGATCGGCAGCTGGCGGTCGGGGTTTGATGGCGGGACGCACCCGGGCGAGTTGTCCTGCTATCGAAGGCCATCCGGGACTCTTCATGTTCGCCTTGACGATTTGCCGTTCCCGCACGTTGGGGCCCGGCATTGAGCGTCGTCCGACGGTCACCAGTCCCTTCGCCTGGAGCGCGCGCAGCGCCAGTCCCGAGGCTGTCGGGGAAACTCCGGCCTGTCGAGCGACCGCGCGCATGGAGATGAGCCCAAACGGCGATCTGGAAAGCGCTGCGAGCACAAGCGCTTCGGTCCGGGACAGACCGGGGATCCGGGGTGTGGTTCCGAGGCTTCCGCGCAGCAACTTGACTTGCTCGGGCGAGAGCTCCACGCGTCCATTCGGCTCTTCTCGCACACTCAAATTGAGTCGTGCGATCGCACGCTTGACACGCGGGATAGTCGTTCCGCTTGTCACCGCGACTTGATGGGCCGACAGAAAATTTCTGTCCATTTCGTTACATTGTACCATCACTCAAGCAGGGGCTCGCTCTGCTTTACGAGATCTCCGCGGGACCTAGCGAACGGCCCCCGGCCCACCGCTAGCCGTGGCCGCCGCCGCATTGAGCAGGCCCGCTCCGTAGAGCGCCTGGTCCTGCGGGTCGCCAAGCTTGCGTGCAGTGGCCTTCAGCCGCCGGTCAGCTGCGCGACCGTCGGTTTGCGACCGAGGATGCGCGCGGCGATGATCATCGCCGCCGTGGCAGCCACGTGCGGAGTGGCCATCGAGGTGCCTTCATAGCCATTGGGAAAACCGAACACGCGCGGGTTGGAGCCCGTGAAGGTCATCTGGAAGATGTCGCGCCCGGAGGGCAGTTCGGGGTGGCAGTCGGGATCGCCGGGAAGGCTCGCGTCCGGTCCGCCGCCTGGCGCCACGAGCGTGATGCCGCGACCGTCGTTGGAGTAGCTGGCAAGGCAGCCGTGTTCGGTCGTGGCGCCCACCGCGATCACGTGCTGCAGCCCGCGCGGGGTAGGGGATCGTGGTCAGCCCTCGTTGCCGGCCGCGGCTACCACCAGCACGTTGTGGCGGTATGCGTAGCGCAGCGCTTCGATCAGCTCGGGAATGTCCGAGGCGCCCACGTCGCTTGAGAACTCGAGGCTGAGGTTGATGATCCGCGCGCTGATGGTTGACGGCGAAGCGCACGCCTTCGGCGATCACCGAGGCGTCGCCTTCGCCCGCGCTGTCGAGCACGCGCACCGGCATGATCCGTGCGGCGTATGCGAGACCCGTGAGGCCGTAACGATTGTTGGTCGCCTCGGCGATCGTGCCGGCCACGAATGTGCCGTGGCCGTTGTGGTCGTTGGCGTAGGGCGTGTGGTCGATGAAGTCATAGCCCTGCACGAACGAGTACTTGCTGAAGTCCGGCGAGCGGCGGTATTTGCCGCGGTTGGCATAGGCCACGCCGGTGTCGAGCACGGCCACGATCACTTTCGCCCCGCCCGGCGCCCCGTCCGGCGTCGACGTTGGCCCACGCTTGGGAGGCGTCGATGCCATAGGTCCCGTCGAAGTTCCACTGCGCCTGCTGCCAGCCTCCGGCTGTGTGCCCGGCTGTGCCGGGATCGTTGGGGATCGACACGGAGGTAGCGTGGGCCACATAGTCGGGCACCGCCCACACCACGTCCTTCTCGCGCGCGCAGCTTCGCGAGCGTCGCGTCGAGGCTGGCGCCCGTGGGTACGCGACAGCAGGTGTGTGCTGGACGGGTTTTCTTCTGCGGCTTCGCCCTGAGCCGTCGGTGCGCGCGGCGTGAGCGCTTGCGTCGTCTGGTGCGCTGTCGGTGTACTTGACGACGATCTGCTGTGGCTGGGTCGCGTGCGGTGCAACCGCCGGGGACTGCGACCTGGCACCTGGTGCGGCTTCGATGCGCCGTCGCGACTTGCGCCCCTGTGGCCGCTGCCGGCGAGCGTGGCCGCTTGGCGATGCCCGCAAGCACGGCCGACAGGCGACAGCGCGAGCAGCAAGCGGCAGCGGCACCGACATTCAGCCGTCGGCCGGACGAACATGGATATCGGGTTCGAGCGGTCGGCGGCAAGTGGGCTCCTTCGTAATCATGAAGTGTTGGGGGCCACGGAGGTTGCGCTCCCAACCAAGCCGAACAAGAATCAGACGATGAGCGAGCCACTTCTTCGCACGCGACGAATATTTCATGCGCTTGGCCCTGCGCGAGGCCCAGCGGCTATCGAGCACGAGGACGTGCCGATCGGAGCGGTCGTGGCCCACGCGGGCGAGCTGATCGCGGCCGGCTCACAACGAGCGCGAGCTGCGCCAGGACCCGACCGCCCATGCCGAGACATCGCCCTGCGCGAGGCCGCTCGCGTGCTCGGCAGCTGGCGCGTGCTTGACGCGGTGCTGTACGTCACGCTCGAGCCGTGCGCGATGTGCGCGGGGCGATCGTGCTCGCGCGCGTCCCGCGGGTCGTGTTCGGCGCGAGCGACCCCAAGGCCGGGGCGTGCGGCAGCGTGCTCGACGTGCTCGGCGAGCCGCGTCTCAACCATCGCGCCGGTGTCGCTGCGGGTCTGCTCGCGGGCGAGTGCGGGGCGCTGCTGAGCGAGTTCTTCGCTTCGCGTCGTTGAGCGGGGGCGTCGGGCTCGGTGGCGATCCTCTAGCCTTGAGCGGTCGCTGTGGAAGGGTGGCAGAGTGGTTGAATGCGGCGGTCTCGAAAACCGTTTCAGGGGTGAAGCCTCTGACGGGGGTTCGAATCCCCCCCCCTTCCGTTTGCGCCAGTGTCTGACCCTCAAGCCTCAGGCGTCCAGCTGGAGAAGCTGTCCCACGTCTTTGCATCCGCCGTCGCAGAGTAGCTGGAGCCGCCCTCGCCGCGGGACATGAGCCCCCCGGCGACGATCGCAAGCGAGCTCGCGAATGCGAGCCAGGCGCCCCAGGCGAGCGAGAGAGACAGCATTTCTTCCTGCCCCACCGGTCGCGCGACCATGCGGAACAGTACGCAGATGGTTGCGGCGAGCCCGAGCAGAGCGATCCGGTCGCCGCTTGCACGGTTCACCTGGGACGCATCGACGAGCGGTAGCAGCGCCGCGAGGAACGTGCCCGCGGCAAGTATCAGCAGGACGATGTGGATCTGGTGCAAGGTCTGCTCGGCGCTCAGCGTCACCAGCTGTTGGCCCGCCAGTGCGCTGAACCGGCTGCCCAGGCTGTGCACCTGATCTTGAAACGCGGCGTTGCCGAACTGGGTGGCCACGTTGTTGAGTGCCTCCCGGGCCGAGTTGGCCCCGGCGGCCGTCAGCCCCAGCCTGTACCACGGCTGAAACACCGATAGCGCGAGCAATGCAGCTCCGACTATCGCCGCGAGAGGTCCGACCCGTACGCGATTCTCGACCACAGTGAGCACTGGATCGGCTCGCCCGCGGCGCAGCTTGAGCGCTCGCTGTGTAACGGTGGCCCCGATCTCGTCAACAGTGCCCGACCCTCGGCGCGCCCGGTCAACCTTCAATCCGCACAGTGAGTCCCTCCCAAGTGCGGAGGATCGGCGGGTGTATTCCGGTGAGCACGGTGAACAGATGCGGCGATACATACACCTCGACGAGCGCGGCGATGACAAGCACGGGCAGTGCTATCGCGACCGTCACGACCGTGGCCGCGAGCAGCTGATCCCACTCGCCGCGACGGCTCGCGACGATCCAGGCGGCCAGTGGCAGGAACAGCGCGATCAGCTCGGGAATCGCATGGGGGAGCACGCCGAGCAGCAGCAGCGCCGGCGAGACTCCCAGAAAGTGGGATATGCCCGCGAGCGTGTTGCCCAGCACCCACGCTTGGGCCGACAGCGAGAAGGCGGTGGCACACACCACGAACGCGATCGCGATGCGCCCGCCGTGCTCGTGCACCCAGCGCGAGACGCCGCTCTTGCCCTCAGCTTGCATCGGCAGCGAGCTGCCGGCGATGAACCCGGCCACACACGCCATCGCGTGGAGGGCCAGCACGAGCAGATTGCGGGAGAGCACTTCGGCGACATCGCCGATATCGCCGACCGCAAACGGCGGGCCCAGCGTCAGGACTTGGTTGTCGCTCGACGACAGCGCAGAGATCGCCAACACCGCACAGAGCAGTCCGGTCGCCGCGACCGCTGAGCCTGCGATCCAGCGTCCGATCACCGGCAGCGGATGGCGCTGCCAGGCGCGCAGGGTCGTGCGGGTGCTGCGCACGCCGTGGTTGAACGCGTAGTAGGAGGCGTCCACTCCTTCCCATCGACCGTCCGCCTGTGGGGCTTGAGATCGGTTGCGGCGATCGAGTGGGACGAGCGCGTCGCTAGCGGCGAAACCGCCTGATCTCATCCACCAGCTTGACGACCTTAAGTCCCTGGGGCGTCCGCCCCAGGCGCCACCACGTACACGATGTGCGCCCGGGCGATCGCCATGAATGCGTGTCGCTCGACCGGCCCGCCGTCGAGTGGCGCCAGCGTGACGTCGGTGAGCGTGAGGAAGTCGCGCTCCGATGCGTTGAGCATGTCGGACACGCGCGAGCGGTAGCCGTCGCGGGCCAGCATGAGCGAGCCCTCGATGCGGTGGCGCGGGGTCTCCAGGCGGATGCGCTCACGGCGCTCCTCGGCCCCGTCGGGGTCCCTCTCGAACGCGTGCTCGTCGGCTGGAGTGCTCATCTTCGTCTCATTATCGGGCCTCGCGGGCCGGGCCGCTTGCCCGTCGGCTCACGGCACTACGATCGTGAACGCGTAGCCGCTCGTCGGCGTGGTGCCGCTTGGGGCGTAGGTGTTGACCTCGAAGGTGGTGGCGGGGCAGCCACCGGTGCGCTGCGCGTTGACCGCGACGACGCCCGGCAGTTTGCCGGAGCTATAGCTCACCTCGGGCGACACCGCGACCGTCTCTTCCGCGGCGTTGATCGGGGCGGCGGGCGCGACGCAGTAGACCCCGGCTGCCGGCTCGGTGACACCGGTGATGTTGTGCGGCGTGACGAGCGTCGCCGTGTTGGGGGTGGGCTGCACGACCGCATACCCGCGCGCTGTGCCGGCGGGCCCTGCCGGACCCGTGGCCCCAGTCCCTCCGGTGGCACCGGTTGCCCCGGTGGCGCCTGTTTTCCCGGTCGCCCCAGTTTTCCCGTTCGTCCCGTTTTTCGCGTTCGTCCCATTTTTCCCGGTGAACCCGCGCGGTCCGGCCGGCCCGGGAATCCCGCGCAGTCCGCGCGGCCCGCGGATGAGGCACTCGCGCACCCGGTGTTTGGCGACGCGCGCGTTGAAGCACTTGGTGGATGTGGCGGTGTGGGCGCCGGTGAGGACGGGGATACCCGCAAGCGCGGGCACGGCGACGATCATCGCGGCGATCGTGGCGGGGATGGCGAGCAAGACGAGTGTGCGACGGCGCATGGGTGTGCCTCTCCTGTGGTTGTGCGGGGTCATGTTGACCATAACCGCCGACGCGCACCGAAGGAGCGGTGCGGGCGCCGGGTTTTGAGAGCTGGTTCAGCCCACGCGCTCGGGCACCCGCGCGGACAGTCCGGCGCGCGCGGAGGCGACCGGTCCGCTGTGCCCGTTGGGGCGGTTGCGCTCCTCGCGCACGATGTACAGCGGACGGTGCTTCACCTCGTCGTAGATGCGCCCCACGTACTCGCCGATCACCCCGAGCGCGATCAGCTGGATGCCGCCGAGCAAGAGGATCGCGATCGTGAGCGTCGAGAAGCCCGGCAGGTAGCTGCCTGTGAAGTGCAGTGCAATCACGATCGGAATCGCGATGAACGCGACGCTTGCCGAGAGCAGCCCGGCGTAGGTGGCCAGCTGTAGCGGGAGATGCGAGAAGGAGGCGATTGCGTCGAGTGAGAAGCGCAGCATCTTGCGCAGCGTGTACTTCGTCTCCCCGGCGGTGCGCGCGTCGCGCTCGTAGGGCACCGCGGTCTGAGTGAAGCCGACCCACACCGTCATCCCGCGCAAGAAGCGCGAGCGCTCGGTCATCGACAGCAGCGCGTCGAGCGCGCGGCGGTCGAGCAGGCGGAAGTCGCCCGAGTTGGGCTCCAGGTCGACCTGGGCGAGCTTGTCGAACAGCTTGTAGAACCAGGACGCGGTGGCGAGCTTGAAGGCGGTCTCTCCCTCGCGCTGCCGGCGCACCGCGTACACCACCTCGGAGCCCTGCTCCCACTGCTCGATCATGCGCGGGATCAGCTCGGGCGGATCCTGCAGGTCCGCGTCGATCATCGCCACCACATCGCCGGCGGCGTGCTCCAGCCCGGCGGTAAGCGCCGCCTGGTGGCCGAAGTTGCGTGAGAGATGAATCACGCGCACGCGCGGGTCGGCGGCGGCGAGGCGGTCGAGCAAGGCCGGGGTCGAGTCGGACGAGCCGTCGTTGACGAGCACCAGCTCGAACGTGTAGTCGGCGACGGCGGCGCACGCGCGCGCAACGAACGCCTCGACGAGCTCCTCCTCGTTGTAGACGGGAGCGACGACACTGAGCAGTGTGGGTGCGCGCACGGGGGTGTCCGGCATGGTTCCTTTCAAAAGGCGGCGAAGCTGGTTAAGTAGTGGCCATGAGAAGAGTAGGGGACGGGGCCACGCGAATCCTGAGAATGCCCTTGGTTTTGCAGTTCGTGAAGTTCGGGCTTGTCGGCGTGTCGAACACGCTGATCGCGTTCGCGGTGTACACGCTGCTGTTGAAGGCGTTCGGGGTTTGGTACGTGGCGGCTTCGGGCATCGGCTTCGCGATCGGCGCGGTCAATGGCTTCCTGTGGAATCGCGCGTGGACCTTCAAGGGTCATGTTGGCGATGCGCTCACACCGGTGCGCTGGTTCGTGGTGCAGGGCTGCGGTCTGCTGCTCGACCTCGGTCTGGTGTACGTGCTCGTGGACGGCGCCGGCATGGACAAGCTCCTGGGTCAGGCGGCGACAACCGTGGTGGTGACCGTCATCACTTTCTTCGTCAATCGCGCGTGGACGTTCAGAGGGCACGCCGCGACCGTGCTCGCGGAGACGGCGGGCGACGCGTAGCGCGCGAGAATCACGGGCACGCCCCAAATCCCTCCCCATTTTTTGGGAGACAAGATCCGCCCGCGGACCGTAGATGGGCACGTGTCGCCGGTCGCCGCGCCCGCCGGTCGAGACTGCGCCTTTTTTGAGGCTGTCTCAGGCCATTCGGCAGGCTCGGACGCACCGCCTGTCTTGAGACGGCTCTCAGCGGTACACGGCGAGCAGCGACAGGCCCGCCGGTATCGGTCTGCCACGCCCGATCGCCGCGGCCTCGAGGTTGAGCGGCTGGCGCAGCGCCCAGTTGAGCGGCGCCGGGGGCACCCACAGGTCGAGGCTCGACTTGGTGGTGGAGGGCTTGAAGCGCTCCAGCACGCGCAGCAGGATCGCCACGGGGAGCAGCAGCGAGTTGAAGTGCGCGGAGCTCTGCTCGTGCCAGCCGGCGCGCTCGGCGGCGGCGAGCAGCGTGCGACGGTTGTAGCGGCGGTGGTGGTGGTTGATCTCGTCGTGGCCGCTCCATAGCCACTGGTAGGCGGGCACGGTCACCAGCAGCGCGCCACCCGGCTTGGTCACCCGCCGCAGCTCGCGCAGCGCGCCGACGTCGTCTTCCAGGTGCTCGATCACGTCAAGGCTGACCGTCAGATCGAACGTCGCGTCCTCGAACGGCGTGTCGAGGATCGAGCCTTCCACCACCTCGCCCGCGTCGCGCTCGCGCGCAATCTCGACGCTTGTGGGCGACAGCTCGATCCCGGTGACCGCGCCGTGGTGGGCGAGCTCGACCATGTTGCGCCCGCTGCCGCAGCCCGCGTCGAGGATCGACGCGCCCGCGGGCAGATCGAGGCGTTCGATCGCGCGCTCCAGCACTCGGCGGCGCCCCTGGTACCACCAGTGGCGGTCCTCGGCGCGGTGGGTTTGCAGCTCGTACTCCCGCTCCATCTGCCCGCCATCTTTCACGATGACGCGCTCCGCTGCGGTGCGACCCCTCTTCTCGGCGTGGGCTATCGTTGGTCGATCGTTCCCGTCGGCGGGTCCCATCGCGAGCAGGAGGCAGGGCAGATGGCGAGCAACCTCTGATGTCGCTTCCGGTCGAGGGCTACAGACTGAAGGGGATCTCCCCCAAGGCCTACGAACATCCGGCCGACCGCGCGGCGACCGCCGCGCTGCGCTCGATCCCGTACCTGAACACTGTGGTGCGCAAGCTGATCGAGCTCGGCTACGAGCGCGCGCTGCGCCAGGCGTATCTCGGCTCCTCGGTGCGCCTCGGCGAGGATCAGCTCGCCGACGTGTGGATGGCGCACGTGCGCGCCTACGCCACACTCGACCTGGAGCCGGTGCCCGACCTGTATCTGACACAGTTTCCGGTCGCCAATGCGCTCACGATTGGCGCGGGGCGCCCGATCGTGGTGGTGCAGTCAGGGCTCGTGCAACTCCTGGACGTCGAGCAGCTGCGCGCGGTGTTCGCGCACGAGGCCGGCCACGTGCTCTCGGACCACGTGCTCTACAGGACCGCGCTTGTGATCCTCATGCGCCTCAGCTCGATCCCGGGGATCCCGTTGCCCTTGCTGCCTGTGCGCGCGGCCCTGATGGAGTGGTTTCGCGCATCTGAGCTGAGCTGCGACAGGGCAGCGGCGCTGGTCACGCGCGACCCGCTGACGGTGTGTCGCACGCTGATGGTGATCGCCGCGGGCGCCGAGGCCGAGCGACTCGACCTCGACGTGTTCATGCGCCAGGGCGCCGACTACCGCGAGAAGGGATCGGGGCTGGAGCGACTGTCGCGCCTGCTGCTCGACCTCAACATCACCCACCCGATGCCCGTGCGGCGCGTGCACGAGCTGATGGAGTGGGTCCGCTCCGGCGACTACGACCGCATCGTCGGCGGCGACTACATAACCCGCGACGTGCCCCCCGACCCGCGCGCCGAGGCTGGCGACGCGGTCACCCACTACTCCGATCGCTTCCGCGCCATGTTCCGCGACGCGAGCGAGTCGGTTGGCGACATCGGCGAGCAACTGGGCGACGTCACCCAGCAGCTCGGCGACTGGTTGCGCCGCACGCGCGACGGCGATGAGGAGGCTGGCGACGAGGGCAACGGCGACGACGAGGCCAGTGGGGAAGACGAGTAGGCCGCTCGCCGCGGCGCTGCTGTGCGTGTGCGCGGTGTCGCTGGTGTGGGGGTCGCGGGCGGTCGCCGAACCGACCGCCCGCGCAGCGGCCGGCGAATCTCAGAGCTATCTGCAGATCGCCGAACAAGGCATCGCACGCGCGCAGAGGCTGTGGCGCAACCCGCATCTCGGCTGGTACAACAGCGTGCTCGACGACCGCGAACGCTATCCGCTGGCAACGATCTGGGACGCGACTCCGCTGTTCGAGGCACTGGACGCGATCGATATCGCTTCGCCCACGCCCGCGCATCGCGCGGGCGTGATGGCGTTTGCACGCGGTGCCGAGCGCTACTGGGACGCAACGCTGAAGCCGGCGCCAGGCTTTGCGCCGTACCCCGGCGATCGCGGTCAGGTGGTGACATGGTTCGACGACAACGGCTGGTGGGGGCTGGCGTTCCTGGACGCCTACCGGGCAACGCACATAAAGAGCTACGTCCGCGAGGCCGAACGTGCATTCGCGTTCATCGCCGACGCGGGCTGGAACCAAGCCGGCGGTGGACTGTGGTGGAACACCTCCCACCCCTACATCGCCGGCGAGCCGCTGGCGGCCGGCTCGCTGCTGGGCGCGCAACTGTTCAAGCTGACCGGCAAGCAGCTCTTCCGCCGGCAGGTGCTGAAGTTCCTCGACTGGGCCGAATCGGATTTCCTCACAGAACTGCACCTCTATAAGCGCACGGAATCAGACCCGACGCCCACCCCCTACATCGAGGGCACGCTCGTGGAGGCCCATCGGGTGCTGTGCGAAACGGGGGAACCCGCAGCTTGCGAACGCGCCGCGCAGCTTGCGAACGCTTCGGCCGAACGCTTTTCAGACCGCCTGACGATGGGCCCGCAGTTCGACACTATCTACCTGCACTGGATGCTCTCCTACGGCGGGCAGTCCGGCGAAGCGCGCTGGCGGGAACTGGCCGAACAAATGGCCACGGACGCACAGGAGCACGCGCTGGGTGCGCAGGGCCTGTATCTGCGCGCATGGGACGGCACGCCGATCGTCGAGCACCAGGCGCAGCCGAACATGCTGCAGACCGATGCCGCCACGCTGGAGCTGTTTGCGTGGCTGGCGGTCGCCGAATCCGAGGCTTAGAAGGTCTTCTTAGGCACTGGCGGCGAAATCCTCCCCGGCCAGTGTCGCCTCGCGCGCGAGCGCGTCGATCAATGCGCCTACGACGGTCGCGTCGAACTGAGTGCCGGCATGGCAGCGCAGCTCGGCGAGCGCGGCCTCGTAGCCGATCGAGTCGCGGTAGGGCCGGTCGCTGGTCATCGCCTCATACGCGTCGGCGACCGCCACGATGCGCGCCTCCAGTGCGATCGCGCTGCCCGAGAGGCCGTGCGGGTAGCCGAGGCCGTCGGGGCGCTCGTGGTGGGCGGCAACCCATTCGCGCACGTCTGAGAGGCCGATGTGCTCGATCATCTGCGCGCCCAGCTCGGGGTGGCGCTTGATCTGCGCGTACTCCTCCTCGGTGAGCGGGCCGGGCTTGTGGAGGATGCTGTTCGGGACGCCCGCCTTGCCGATGTCGTGCAGGATCCCGGCGAGGCGGATGCGGCTGACGCGCCGCTCGGGGAGACCCAGCTCGCGGGCCATCATTTCCGCATAGCGTCCCACCGTCTCGGAGTGGCGGGCGCTGCCGCTGAAGCGCAGGTCCACGGCCTCGGCGAAGTTGAGCACGGCCATGACGAAGCGCTCGCCGCCGATGTCGCGCACGTCGCTTGGCATGCGCAACTCCAGGCGCAGCGCCGGGCTGTGGACGATCGTGCGGTTGCCTCCGCCCTGCTTGGAGCCATACAGCGCCTGGTCTGCGGCGTGCAGCAGCGCCGCCGCTGTCTCTCCGTGCTCGGGGTACACAGACAAGCCGAAGCTGATCGTCAGCGGGGTCGAGTCGCCGGCGAGCTCCTCCGCAATCGTGCGGCGCAGGCGCTCGGCTAAGGCGAGGGCGCCGTTGCGGCCCGTGTCGGGCAGGATCAGCGCGAACTCCTCGCCGCCGACGCGCGCGGCGGTGTCGATCTGGCGCTTGCCCTCGCGGAGCAACCCCGCCACGCGCTGGAGCGCCGCGTCGCCGACCTTGTGGCCGGAGCGGTCGTTGACGTCCTTGAAGTTGTCGAGGTCGCCGACTAGCACCGCCATCGTGGTGCCGCCGCGACGCGCTCGCTCGAGATCGAGGTCGAGCAGCTCGCGAAACCCGCGCCGGTTGGAGAGCTTCGTGAGGGGGTCGGTGCGAGCGGCGTCGTAGAGGCGCGCGATCAGCAGCTCCACGCGAGTGCGCATCGCCACGATCACGATTGCGCCCACCAGCAGCGTGCCCATGCCGACCAGCCACCAGGCGGCGACAGCGCTGAGCGGAGCTCGTGCGACCAGCAGCGCGCCGTAGACCAAGCCCACGTAGACGATCTGCGCCGCGGCCTGTCTGACGGTGAAGAAATAGGAGGCGTAGAGGAACACCCACAGGTAGAAGAACACGAGCGGGCTGGGCGATTCGCCCGAGAAGTAGGCCACGCCCGTGATCAGGGTGCTGCCCCACGCGAGTGTGGCTTGCATCGTCCACGCGGGGAGCCTGGCGGCCTGCGTGTGGAGCACCGCGGCGACCAGATAGGCGTCGACGACGATCAGCAGCATCCCAAGCTCGTTCATGTGCGCGGCGTGGGGCAGCGCCACGGTGAGCGCCGAGAGGCTCGCGCCGGCGGCGAACAGCACAGCGAGAACCTTCGCGACGAGGCTTGCCTGGAAGCTCGCGCCGAGGAGCGATCCGCCCCAGATTTCGTCGCGGACGTCGGCCTGTGACAATGCGGACATAACCCTCGAGCATCGGCTGCTCGCGGAGTTCACAAGGGGATTGGGAACTGTTCGCATTGTTGGTCGCTGCCTGCTGGTAAACAGCGTACGAGGAACTTAGAAAATTCGCAACCGCACGACGATCCTGGTGCTTGGCGCCGCTCAGTTCGTGATGGTGCTTGACAGCACTGTCATGAATGTGTCGATCTCTCAGGTCGTGGCAGATTTGAAAACGAGCGTCTCGGAGGTTCAGCTGGCGATCACCGCCTACACGCTCGTGATGGCGGCATTCATGCTCACGGGCGCGAAGCTCGGGGACATCTGGGGCCGGCGCCGCGCGTTCTCGATCGGCCTTGCGATCTACGGCACCGGCTCGCTGATCACCGCGCTGAGTCCCAACGTGACGGTGCTGCTGATCGGCTGGTCGGGCGTCGAGGGACTTGGCGCGGTGCTCGTGATCCCGGCGATCTTCGCGCTCACGGCCGTCAACTACAGCGGCCGCGAACGTGCGATGGCCTACGGGCTGCTCGGTGGGATCGCGGGCGCGGGCGCCGCGGCGGGACCGCTGATCGGCGGGTTCGTGACGACCGTGCTCACATGGCGGGTGGTGTTCGGCGCCGAGACCGTGATCGTGCTGGTGCTGTTGACGCTCGCGCACCGCATCGGCGAGCAGGCGCGGGAGAGCCGTCCGACGCTCGACCGCGTGGGCGTGGGATTGTCGGCGCTCGGCCTCGGGTTGACGGTGTTTGCGATCTTGAAGATCGGCACGTGGGGACTGTTCGTGCCCACGGGGGCGCTCACGATCGCCGGCACCAGGATCACCCCGTTCGGGCTGTCGGCCGTGCCGTTTCTGATCTTCGCCGGGCTCGTTGTGATCGGTTGCTTCTTTCGCTGGGAGGAACGCGTGGAGCGCGCGGGAGGCACGCCGCTGTTGCGCGCCGACCTGCTGAAGATCGCGCAGATGCGCGCGGGCCTGTCCACGCTCGTCTCCCAGTACCTGATCCTTGCGGGTACGTTCTTCGTGCTGCCGCTGTACCTGCAACTGGTGCTCGGCAAGGACGCGCTGCAAACAGGCGTGAAGATCTTGCCGATCTCGGTCACGATGATGCTCGCGGCCGTGCTCGGCCCGCGTCTTGCCACGCGCACCTCCCCGCGACGTGTGGTGCAGATCGGCCTGGGATTCCTGCTGGTGTCGATCGCGGCGCTGATGGCCACGATCTCCCCGTCGTTGTCCTCACTGCCGTTTGCGCTATCGCTCGCGGGTTTCGGCGTGGGCGTGGGGCTGTCGATCTCGCAGCTCGGCAACGTGGTGATGTCAGCGGTGGAGGAATCGCGCTCCAGCGAGGCCGGCGGTGTGCAGGGCGCGGCGCAGAACCTCGGCCAGTCGCTGGGCACGGCGCTGATCGGCGCGGTGCTGTTGACGGGGCTGACCGTGGGCTTTCACGAGCGTGTGCTCGCGGACTCCTCGATCCCCGCGGCCGCTCAGCAGCAGATTGTGAGCTCGAGCGAGGAGGGCGTGCCGATGGTCTCCGAGGCTCAGTTCAATGCGGCTGTCAAGCAGGCCGGCGTGAGCGGAGCGCAGGCCGACGCGCTGAGCGCCTACTACAACGAATCCCAGATCGAGGCGCTGAAGCGCGCGCTCTTGCTTGCGTGCGGGTTTGTGCTGGTGGGATTGTGGTTTGCACGCGATCTCCCCGATCAGGCGCTGGCGGAGTCCGCGACCGTGGCTGCGGCATCCGCCACGGCCACGGTCGGCACGGGCGCAAGCGTGTGAGCGAAGAATGCGAGCACGCGACCCCAGGCGTCGCGAGCGGCCTCGGGTCGGTAGCTCGGGCGGGTGTCGTTGAAGAACGCGTGTCCGGTGTCGGGGTAGACGCGCAGCTCGTAATCGACTCCGGCGACGCTGAGCGCCTCCTCGAATGCGGGGAGGCCAGCGACGATGCGGGGATCGTCCTGCCCGTAGAAGCCGCGCACAGGGCAGCCGATCGAGCCGACCTGCTCAGCGCTGGGGGAGCCGCCGTAGAAGATCGCCGCCGCGCCGAGCTGGGGCTCCTCGCTTGCCAGGAGCGCCGAGAGGTTGCCGCCCATGCAGAAGCCGATCGACCCAACCGCGCGTCCTGTCGAGGCGGGATGGGAGCGCAGCAGCCCGACGGCACCGCGCAGCGCGGCCACATGTGGAGCGGAATCTCGCCCGACGCCGCCAAACAGCGTGCCCAGGGTCTCGCCCACCTCCTTGGCCTGCTCGGGGCCGAGCTTGGAGAGCGCCTCGGCGCGACCGGCGTCGTCGCCGAGCACCGACATCCACTGTCCCGGCGGGATCGTGTTGAGAAACGCTTTGGCGGCGTCCACGCGCTCGACCGCCAGCGCGGGTGGTCGAGCGCCCCCGGCTGAGTAGAGGTCGGGCGCCACAGCGACATACCCCGCCGAGGCGATGCGATCGGCAACGTCTGAGATGTGCCGGTCGACGCCCCAGATCTCCTGGATCACGACCACGCCGGGCAGTGGTCCATCTGCTGCCGTGGGCCGGGTGAGATATGCGGAGACGGCTCCGGCGGGACTGTCGTAGTCAATCCACTCGCTCGCAAGCTCCATCGCTGCCTCCTTGTCGATTCGGTTCAGTCGGCCAGTGCGCGCGAATGGTAGCCCTCCTCATGAAGTGGCGCGCCGAGCAGCGCGCCGGGTCGGATCGTCGCTTGGTTCATACCAACCGCTTGCGGCCGCGGGCGTCAACAGATCGGGTGGGCGAGCGTGCAGAACGTTTCGGGCACTGGCCGCGGGATCGTGCGCCAAGCGACGCTCGGCAGTCGCTTGAGTCCGCTTTCGCCTGCCCAGTCAACGCCGCGGGCGTCGGGAACGACCGAGTCGATCAGTTCGTCGCCGGTGTGCACGAAGGTGAACTTCGCGCGCTGGGCGGTGTTGGCGATGAGGCTGTAGCGCGTCCATCGATCGGAGGCGGGATCGGCGTAGGGGTCGCAGTCGTGCAGGTAGGCATACAGCCAGCCGCCGAGCAGCGTTGGCGAAATGAATTCGTGTGTGCAAGTCGCGCTGGCGCCGGAGGTGACCTGGTCGATCAACCGGGGAGAGCCAGTTGGGTTTTGCAGCCATAGGTTGGCGATGCTGAAGCTTTCGTGGCCGCTGACGGTCGAGTATGCGATCTGTCGTCCGCGAAGTGTGAGCCCGGTGATTGTGCCGGTCATGCCCTTGGGCCAGCGGCCCCCCGCCTGTGAGTTGAGGCCCTGCGATGCAGGTAGCGCTATCGAGCGCGCGTGGCCGCTGCCGATCTCCCATTCGAGGAGATCGTCCGGCCGAAGTTCACCGCCGGCGGGATTGGGTTTCAGATACACCAGGCGGCCGTTCCAGATCGCCGGCTCGTGGACCGAGGAGCCGGGAGCCGCGAGCATCCGCTCGGTGGCGCCCGCGACGCCGAGTCGCAGATAATAGATGTGACAACCCTGCAGGGTGCTCGTATCGGCACAACGCGAATACACGGCCGCCACCCCCGAGTCGCTCGGTCCAAGCTCGACGTCGAACGGGGCTGGACTCGTGGCAACCGGGGCAAGCGAGATCACACCCGCGGGCGAGCGCAGCACGAGTGCGAACGCATTGGTTGCGCCATCCGGCCGACTCCAAGCGGCCCAGCCATCGTAGGCTGAGACCAGCTGGCCTTGCCTGTCGAGGAGCTTCGGTGTTGGCGTGCCGGCTTGGGCCGCGGTGCTTGCGAGAATCGCGGTCGCCGCGAGGATGGAACTCGCAAGAAGGCTGGTGGCCCTACGGTGGGCCGGTGCTTTGAACAAAATAGCCTGAACCTATACGGGCACTTCGCCCGCAGCCGACCCTTCCGAGGTGTCGTAGCGCGCGACCGTGAAGCCGATCAAGACCGGTACGTGCACGGCGAACACCGCCAGCGAAAGCGTGAGCACGACTAGCGCGCCGCCGCTCACCTGATCGCGCAGGAACGCGTACTCGATCATCCCGGCGACCACGATGTAGGCGAGAAGTGCCCAGCGGGCGACTTCGAAGAAGCGATGCCAGGCGAAGCCCTGCACGCGAGACAGCGCCAGGAGGTTGCCGACGAGCAGCAGGGCCGAGGCGGCGAGCAGGACGATCGCGGGCGTGAGGGGGACCTGGTGGGGGAGGTGCGCCGCCAGATATATGCCGGCGGCTACGATCAGGGCGAGTGAGAGCATCCCCAGCTGAGTGACTGGAGGAAGGCGACGTTCGCTCATCCGATCCCGCCTGGCTGTCGAGCTATGGCGAGACTCATCCGACGGTCAGCTTGGCCATGATCACGAGCGTGGCGACCTGCATCGCGCCGGTAGCTCCGGCGGTGTAGATGAAGCGCTTCATCAATCGCTCGATCACCTGCGGGTTGGGTTGTGGCTTCTTCAGCTCCACGAGCACCGCGACGTTGGCCGGCTCGAGCAGGCCGAGCGCGATCACAGCCATGATGCCGACCACGATGTAGCTGGCCACGAGCCAGCCGTGAAGGTAGTAGCTGCTCTGGACCGTTCCGAGGTGATTGCCGAGCTGCCAGCCCGCCGCGAGGGTGACGGTGACCAGGGTCGGCATGATCAGCAGCATCTTCGGCATCAGCCGCGTGGTGAGCTCGATGCGCGCGGGGATCGAGAGACGACCGAGAATCGGGCCGAGCACGAAGCCGAGGAACAGGTCGATGATCGTCCACGCCGCGCCCCCTACAAAATGTAGGAACGCGAGCGGCCACAGTTCGTTGACGGCGATCGCGGCGATCAGCAAGGCAAGAACGACTGCGACGATGCCGAGTCCCACGCGCGGCACGATCTGAAAGTCCGGGCGCTCCATCGCGCCGGGAGGTGGACCATCGATGCGAACGGCCGGTAGCGAGACCGCAGCTTGAGCCATGTAGCGATGGTAACGATCGGGCGGACAGATAGCCAGCCCCGGAGTGCGTATCCGTTGCTTCCCGGGCTCTACCGACGCGATGAGATCGTGCTGCTCATCTCGGTCGGCACAGTTCCGTTGCCGTGGGCCTCGCCGGTGCCGTGACGGTCTGGCACCTGCTCGGTGTAGTGGTAGGTGCCGCCGCGCATGAGCGACGCGGCCGCGGCGATCAGGCAGGCGAGGATCGCGAACAGGAACGCCTCATGCAGCCCGGTGCGAAACGGTCCAGAGATCAGCTGCGGGAAGAACGATCGTCCGGCCAACGTCGCGCGGTTGGCGACCGAGAGCGAGGCGAGCACGTGCGCTCCGAGCAGGTGTTCAATCGGGTTGTAGCCGAGGAAGGCTGCGAACAGCACGGACACCGGCGGGGTGTGCGCTGCGCCGCTCGCCGCCGCGGCCGATACGCCGTGCGCCCGTAGCCCGGAGGAAAGCGTGTGTGGCAAGTCCGAGGCCAGTCCCATGATCATCAGCGTGAAGAACACGCCGATCGACAGCACCTGTGCGGAGTTCTGGAAAGTCTGGTTCATCCCGCCCCCGGCGCCGCGATGCTGTGGCGGCAGGCTGTTCATCACCGCGGCTCGGTTGGGCGAGGCGAACATGCCCATCGAGACGCCGATCATCGCGAGTATGAGTGCGAACACGGGAAAAGAGAAGTCGATCGGCAGCAGCGTCAGCAGGTAGAAGCTGAGAGCTGACCCGAGCATTCCGCCGGTCGCAAACCAGCGGGCGCCGAAGCGGTCTGAGAGGTAGCCGGAGGTGGGGCCGGCCACGAGCATGCCGAGCGTGAGTGGGAGCATGTAGATGCCCGCGCGCAGCGGCGTGTCCACGAAGTTGATGCCGTGCAGGGGCAGCCATATGCCCTGCAGCCAGATGATCAGCATGAACATCAGCCCACCGCGGGACACGGCCGAGAGGAACGTCGAGAGCGTGCCGAAGGTGAAGGCGCGGATGCGAAACAGGGGCAGGCGGAACATCGGCTCCGCGACTCGCAGCTCGATCACGGCGAAGGCGATCAGCGACAGGATTCCGGCGCCCAGCAGCGCGAGCACCCGCGGGCTGGCCCAGCCGGTGGCGTGGCCGCCGTAGGGTCGGATGCCGTAGGTGACCGACACCATGATCAGGATCAGCCCGAGCGCGAACGTGACGTTGCCCCACCAGTCCACGCGCGCGCGTTTGGGTGTGCTGCGCTCCTCGAGCTTCAGGTAGGCCCACACCGTGCCGAACAGGCCCACCGGCACCGAGATCAAGAACACCAGCCGCCAGTCGATCGGGGCGAGCAGTCCGCCGAGGACCAGTCCGACGAACATCCCGCTCACACCGACGATGTTGTTGATGCCGAGCGCCATGCCGCGCTGGTTGGCCGGGAACGCGTCGGTGATGATCGCGGCGGCGTTGGCCAGCAGGAACGCGGCGCCGA
Organism: uncultured Solirubrobacterales bacterium; assembly: GCA_963715535.1. Taxonomy (GTDB): domain Bacteria; phylum Actinomycetota; class Thermoleophilia; order Solirubrobacterales; family Solirubrobacteraceae; genus Palsa-744. The sequence goes on from OY970251.1 coordinate 2,283,580, forward strand.
CGCCCTGCACGATGCGGAACACGATCAGGTAGGTGGCCCCGGCCCGTCCGGTCATCCAGTCCACAGTCAGTATCAGCGAAGCGACCGTGTAGACGACGAAGCCGAGGTTGTACATCTTGACCCGGCCATACATGTCGCCGAGGCGCCCGAGGCTCACGATCAAGACGCTTGTGACGACGAGGAACCCGAGGATCATCCACAGCAGGTAGAAGCTGTTGGCGGGCACCAGTGGGTCGAGGTGGATGCCCCGGAAGATGTCGGGCATCGCGATCAGCGTGATCGAGCCGTCAAGAGTCGCCAGCAACACTCCGAGAGTGACGTTCGACAGGGCGATCCACTTGTAGCGATCTGGGGCGGGAGGGCTCGGCGTGGGCGGCCCGCCATTGATTGGACCTGAGGTGGGTGTGTGCCCGTTCCCCGCTGCTACGTTGGTCGTTCGGCTTGCGTTGACGCCTGTGTTCTCGTTCACCGCGAGACATTATACAGGCAAACTGTGCAGTTTGCCTGGGCTTCCCGTATAGTTCCATTTGCAATGGGCTCGTCCGTCGATGTGTCGTTTGTCGCCAGCGAACTGCGTGTGGTCATCGGTCAGCTCGTACGGCGGCTGCGCGCCGAGCGCCGTTTCTCGCTCGCGCACGTGTCCGTGCTCGGTCGTCTTGATCGCGAAGGCGCGATGAGCACGAGCGATCTGGCCGCCGCCGAGCGTGTGCGCCAACAGTCGATGGCCCAGACCGTCGGCGAACTCGAAGCGGACGGGTTGATCAGCCGTCGCCCCGATCCCGCCGATGGGCGTCGCGCTCTGCTTGAGATGACCGACAAGGGACACCAGACGCTGCAAGCGGACCGTCAACAACGCGAGGGCTGGTTGATACGGGCAATCGCCGAGGGCTTTGACGAGAAGGAGCAGCAGGTCCTCGCCCAAGCGGTTCCGTTGATCGCGCGTTTGGCGGATTCCTGATGTGCCGCGGGTCGGTCTCGTCCGCCGTACCGCGCTCACGGTAACGACCTGAAGTTCTGTGGCGCCTACGGCAAACCACCTGAAGTTCTGCGGTGCTGCTCAACCGGCCTCGGTAGGCGTGAGGATCATCACCGGAATCACGCGCCCGTCTGTTTTCTTCTCGTACTCGCCGAACTGAGGCACGCGCTCGACCTGGGTGCGAAACAGGCGCTCGCGCTCGTCGCCGGCCGCCTCGTTGGCGAGGACGTCGATTTTCTCGGTGCCAACCTCGATCGTGACATTGGGATGGGTCTTGAGGTTGTGGTACCAGTCGGGGTTGCTGGGCGCTCCGGCCTTGGAGGCGAAGATGACGTAGCGCCCGTTGTCGCTCTGGTAGGCAAGCGGGTTGATGCGGCTCTTGCCGGACTTCGCGCCGGTGTGGTGAAGCAGCAGCAGCGGCATACCCTCGAACATGCCACCGACACGTCCTTCGTTGGCATGGAATTCGTCGATGATCTTGGCGTTGAAGTCTGCGGGGGAGGTGGACATGGCGCTCCTCGGTATTTGGTTTTGGGGACTCGCTCGGTGTGTGTCCAGTCTATGCGCCGAGCTGGTTTTGGCAGCGCGCTTTTGAAGCGCGCGCCGCCGGTCGCTCGTTTAGTGGTCTCATCCCGCGGTCACAAACGTGGCGAGTTGGGCTAATAGTTGCCGGCGATGGAGGGAGACACGAACAACGAGGCTGCTCTGCTGGTGGCGGCAATCTCCAACGGCGAGGCCTTTGCGGCCTTCTATCGACTGTACGAGCGGCCGGTGCTCGGTTTCTTCATGCGAGCGACGGGTCGCCCCGAGCTTGCGGCGGATCTCACCGCTGAGACGTTTGCGTGCGCGCTGGAGTCCGTTGAGGTCTACGACCCCGCCAAGGGCCGGCCCGACCAGTGGCTGTTTGGGATCGCGCGCAACGTGCTGGGGTCGAGCTATCGCGAGGGCCGGGTCGAGTCGGCCGCGCGCGAGCGACTCGGCCTGCCGCGCCTGGTGGTCAACGATCACGCAACTGAGACGATCGCACGGCTGAGCGAGGGTGAGGAGCAGGCGGCGCTCGCGCTCGCGTGTCTTTCCGAGCAGCAGCGCAAGGCGATTCACGCCCGCGTGGTGCAAGACCGTGACTACGCGGAGATCGCCGGCGAGCTGCACTGCTCGGAGGCCGTCGTACGTCAACGGGTCAGCCGCGGGCTGAGCACTCTACGAGCAAGATTGGCTGGTGAGCGATGAGCGTCCTTCCACAGCTCGAGCGAGACCTGCTCGAGGCGGCAAACCGCAGGCATGACAGGAGCGCTCAAAAGCTGGGCTCTCGGGCGGCGATGCGCGTGCGAGCACGCCGGCTGCGCCTGCCGCTGATCGCGTTCGCCGGCCTGCTGGCGAGCGCCACGATCGCGCTTGCCGCCGGCGGCGTGATCCTCGCCGGCGCCCCGGTCCGTCCAGAAGGGCGGTTGAACCCCGGTGTCGGCGAGGGTGTACCGGAGCCCGGAGCGTCGCGACTGCTTTCTTTGCGTGTATCCGACCCCGAAGGCGGCCTGCCATGGGGGATGCGGATCGTGCACACCACACGCGGGGAGGTGTGCGTGCAGATCGGCCGTGTCGAGAACGGACAGCTCGGGGAGCTTGGAATCGACGGGGTGTTCCACGACGACGGCCGCTTTCACCCAATGCCCACGGACGTGTTGCCGGAAACCAGCAGGGTTGGCGTGCGCGTGAGAGACAACGATGCGAGTGCAAGCGTCAGCTGCCACCTCACGGGTCAGGTCATTGTCGGTGTGGATGGCGGCGTCGACCGAAGCGCAGGTGCCGCAGACGGAGGTGAACGTGTCAGATCGCGTGCCGATTCGCGCGACGATGCCAGATCGCCTACCGATTTGCGCGACATCTACTACGGGATGCTTGGCAAGCCCGCGGTGAGCGTGAGCTACCGCGCCGGCAAGGCGGTCCGTAGTGTCGCGGTCCAGCAGCCGCTCGGGGCCTACCTGATCGTGCGGCGCGCCACGCCTGGCGAGCAGGTGGGGACAGGAAACGAAAGCCTTGGCAGCGAAGGGGATCTGCCACCTTCCTTGCCGCTCACGGCGATCGTCTATCGACTCGACGGCAAACTCTGCCGGCGCGGGCCCGTCGAGGCGCCGGGCGTCACCGACCATCTCGCCAATCCCTGCCCATGGCCGCACTGGCCTGCCAGCCGCTATGTGCCCCCGCGCGATCTGCACCAACTCGTACACGTGCGGCTGCAAGTCGGCAGTCGCTCGATCGCCGGAGTACAGCTGAGCTTCACGGCGCCATTCGCAGTCGCCAGCGCCAAGGAAGACTATGAAATACGGATTCCCGGTATCTCGTGCAGTCGGGTCGTCGTCGGGAGGCACGGAGCGGCGGTCGGTTGGTCGGGAAGCGTCGCGTCCCTCGGTCGTGACGTCTCGCGCGGTGCGACTGTGACTCATTGGTTCTCCGCTTCCTCCCTGTTCACGGGCATATGCGGATTTCCCAAGCACATCAGACACGTGAGCAGACGCACCGTCACCGTCGAAGTCCTCTACCGCGCATATCTAGGAGGGGGGCCGGTGCTTGTCGGGAGCGCCACCATCAACGAGCCACCCGGTGCCAAACCGGCGCCCTGACAGGTCGGACTATGATCTCGTGACCTGCATGGAACGCTCTCGATTGAATATGACCCGCGGACTTGTCGATCGTGCGGCCGGTCTCGAGATGCTTTCGGCGCTCGCGCGACGCTTTGCGCACAGTGACGTCGGCTGTCGAGATCTTGCGAAGCCGCTCGAGCGGCCGCCAGCTGAATGGACCGACGGGTGAGCGATCAGGTTGCCCTCATCACGGGCGCGGCGAGCGGTTTCGGCCGGGGCCTTACGCAGGCGCTCCGTGCTCGTGGGGTGCAGGTTGTGGCGTGCGATGTGGACGAGGCCGGTGCTCGCGAGGTGGCCGCGGACACCGGAGCGCTGTTTGTGCACTGCGATGTGAGCGACCCTGAGCAGAACGTTGCGGCCGTGGCGCTCGCGGTCGAGAGGTTCGGGGGCTTGGACATGGCGTTCCTGAACGCCGGCGTCGCAAGCGAAACCGCGCCGGGGGAGAACTTCGATCTGGCTCTATACCGCCGCGCCATGGGGGCCAACCTCGACGGCGTCGTGTTCGGCATCAACGCGGTCCTCCCCGCAATGAGAGCTCGCGGTGGAGGCTCGATTGTGGCCACCGCGTCGCTCGCGGGGCTCACAGCGGTGCCGATGGATCCGCTTTACTCGGCCAACAAGCACGCCGTCGTGGGCCTCGTGCGGTCCCTGGGCCCGGCGCTTGCGAGCGAGGAGATCCGTATCAACGCCGTCTGTCCCGGCTTCGCGGAGACGGGCATCATCAAGCCAATTCGAGAGCAGCTGCTGGAGTTTGGCCTGCCGATCATCCCAGTCGAGCGGGTCATCGATGTCGTGATCGGGCTCTTCGACGGCGAGATGACCGGCGAGTGCTGGTTCGTGCAGGCGGGCCGTGAGAGTCAGGCATTCAACTTCCGAGGTATCCCAGGCCCGCGGCCCTAACGCTCGCCCTTACCCGCCGTTGAGGGACGCGGGTGTCGATCTCGCCGTTGCGCTGTATTCGGTCTACGCTTGGGTTTGGAGTTCGCCAGCCATTGGCATACAACTCGACGACGCGCGGTGGCGCGGGTAGCTGACCACGGGACGCCGTCCCGGCGCGCGCATCCGCGTCGAGTTCGACGACGCCACGGCGCGTAGGGCGCGTGCTCGTGGGAGACTGTGTGGCTAGTGGTCGATGCTCTGCGAAACGTGACCTACGAGGTGGCCGACCGGGTTGCGCGGATTACTCTGAACCGGCCCGAGCGCGGTAATGGCATAACGCGGGGGCTGGTCGGCGAGCTGGAGCGTTGCGTGGAGCGCGCGGACCTGGACCCGGCGGTCCACGCGATGCTGCTGGCTGGCAATGGCAAGGGATTCTGCGGCGGTTACGATCTCGTCGAGAGTGCCGAGGGTGGTGGAGGCTTGGGCGACGGGGACCCCGATCCTCCGCCGGGCTCGCCGCTGGATCCGGCTGTGATGGCTGCCAACCACGATCCGGCGGGCACCTGGGATGCGATGGTGGACTACGCGATGATGAGTCGCAACGTGCGCGGCTTCATGTCGCTGTTTTACGCTGGCAAGCCGGTTGTCTGCAAGGTGCAGGGATTCTGCGTCGCAGGAGGCACCGACATGGCGCTGTGCTCGGATCTGCTCGTGATCGCAGCCGATGCCAAGATCGGCTATCCGCCGGCGCGTGTGTGGGGTGCTCCCACCACCTCGATGTGGGCATATCGGCTGGGAGCCCAGCGCGCCAAGCGACTGTTGTTCACCGGCGATTGCCTCTCGGGCGAGGAGGCGCTTGAGTGGGGACTGGCGATCGAGGCGCCGCCGCCCGAGCAGCTCGACGAGCGCACCGAGATCCTGCTCGAGCGGATCGCTCGCCTGCCTGTCAACCAGTTGCGGATGATGAAGTTGCATGTCAACCAGACACTCCATGCTCAGGGACTGCACGAGACGCAGGTCCTGGGGACGCTCCTGGATGGGGTCGCGCGCCACACCGCCGAGGGCTACGGTTTCCAACGGCGTGCGATGCAGGCCGGCTTCCGCGAGGCCGTGCGCGAGCGCGACGAGCCATTCGGGGACCACGGCTCCTCGACGTTCAAGGGTTGAACTGTCCGTAGTAGCGAGACGCAGTTCGAGGAGCCGGCGCTGAAATCGGGCCAGCTGGTCGTCGAACTCGAGAACGGCTCCTTTGAGATGACCACCGTGCGTCTGCGCGGGGAACTTGACTTGGCGACCGTTCCTCAAGCCGAGGGCGCCATCTGGGATCTCTACGCTCGTGGCCGCACGGCGCTCGCACTAGACCTGGGTGGCCTCACGTTCATGGACGCCGCAGGGCTGCGGCTGCTCATCGCCGCACGCGCGCACGCGCACGCGCACGCGATCGGGAGCCGGCTGGAGGTCGTGCTCGGAAACGGCTGCGCGCGTCGCCTCGCGGAGCTGACCGAGACGGTCGAGCACATAGAGGGCCATCAAGGCTGCTTCGCCGCGCCGAAGACCGAGCGCGGCTTGCCCAGTTGGAGGTCCGCCGCGCCCTGCTGGCAGGACCCCGTGAGGAACTTTGGAGTTGGTTCGCGCTCCACCGGGTAGAGAACGCAATGACCTCGACAGAGCTCTTACCCGAAGGCTGCGGTTACGACCTTGGATGCGACGCGCGTAAAGGCCGTCCGCCGCCCGCGTCCAGCGTAGAGATCAAGATAGAGGAACTTTTCGTGGCTAGCGTTTGTCCAGAGGCCGCGAATATCAGGAATGGTCCCAGTTCGTTCATGCCCGGATGCCGACGCGGCCCCGAATAGCGGCGGCTGATATGTCTGGACAGGGCCGGGTAGTTCTTTTAGCTCCTGGACTTCTCTGGCCTGCTTGAACTGAGCAAACTCGCTCGGTTCCTCCCCCGAGGGGGCGTAGAGGATTTCCAGCAGGCTGTAGGTCCCGGCGGCTATTGCGCGCCTCTGTGCCTTTGGGCTTTTGGGCCTGCTGCCGCGCCAGAGTTCGAAGTCACACCGGTTGCTCCCTTCTGACAGGCCCGTTTCCTTGGCGATGTGCGGAAGCCCGACCGCCGTCGCAATACTCGCTGGCGTTGACAGGCCGCATCCGGGAGTAGCGCCGACTGCGGAGCCGCTCCCAACCCCCAGTAGCATCGTGGTAATTCCGGTAGCAACTAGGTAACTCCGAGCCCGCACCCCTGCCTCCTGCCGTCGTTGAACGAGGGACGCACCGCGCACCCAGGTGGGGCCGTACTCTAACAACTCTTGCTCGGTCCGGCTCACTGCCTGTGAACGCAGTGACGGTGTCCGCCTTCTCGTCATCGAGGAGCTCTCCGTAGGCCGACCGGGAATGATCGTCAACGACTGCGTGAAAGTAGTCGTGGCCGAGGCGTATGGCCCAATCTTTGGTGGATCGCCGCCGGTCACCAGTGACACCACCACTCGCTCACAACCTCTCAAGGCACGTCCACTAGGAGCTCGTCCGGCTCGACGGCGAACACGGCCGTCATAGCGCTCGCGTGTTGCTTCACATGGCCCCGTGTGCAGTACTCGACGGCGTCCAGTACCTCGGCACGATCGATTCGCGCTACGCTTGGAATGGCTCCCGGGCCAGCCCGAACGGGGTTCCCTCGGAGTCCTTACAGATCGCCCAGCGCTCCCCAGGGTGGACGACGCTCCCCCCGAGCGCCTGTACCCTCTCCAGTGCCTCGGCTACGTCGCTCACGGTGAAGTAGGGCAGCGAAAAAGAATCCCCCGGTCCACGTCCGCGCGCATGCACACCGACCGCCGGGCCGTCCGAGTGGGTCTGCCATCCCTCTCCCTCTCCCTCTCCCTCCGCGCGAGGCTGCAGCTCAACTTCCAGAAGCCCCGCCCAGAAGCGCCTCGCGCGCTCGGGATCGTCTGCGGGGAACTCGATCAGGGACAGCGGGGAACGCGGCATCGCTTGCACGATAGCGTGAGGACAAGCCTCGACCGCCGCGCATCGCCGCAGACCAAGGCGAGTTCATGATTAATCGTGTCGTCGAGGCCAGCGCTCGTGGGCCAGTCTGAACCATAGGTAGCGCCAAGGAAAGGTATGATGCCGAGCTCCAACGATCAGAATGAAGGGAATACAAATAAAGAGGCGGTTGTTGTGGATGTGCTGTGCCGCAGCTCTCACCATTGTGGCCGGATGCGGAAGCGCCAAGACAGCAGTCGTCTCGCCCGCAAAGGCTCAGTACATAGCGCGAGCCGATGCCATTTGTCGGACTCATGAGCATAAGTACAGAGCGGTAGTTCTAAGCCTCTTCACGTTTAAAACCAGTTGGAAAGTCGCGCATCGCGAAGAATATGCGGCTGACCAACGGGCAGACTCGCAGCTTGCGGCCATTCCGATGCCCACCGGCGACACGGGAGTCCTGTTGGAATGGTTGCATTGGCTCAAGCTGGCGACCGCCGATAGTGTCAATTCCGCCGACTTCTCTGCATTTGTAAAGGCCAGCACAAAGGCCGGCGATCTCGCGAGGGCCTATGGACTCACGACTTGCACACTCCGGCTGGGTGAGCGCAAACCCCTAGAAGCGTCGGAGACGTTCTCTGCTGCCCGGAAGGGTTGATATGGGCAAGGGAGACTGCTTTCCAACCTGCATTCTGCGACTTTCCGAAGTGAAAGCAGGCACCCCGCCGGCACGCCGCAGACCCTCCCTCCGGACGACCTTCGAGCACGCTCGCCGGTGCCCTGTCAACGTTCGCAGGTGTCCCGTTTGAGGATCGCTAGCCGGGCGTCCCGTCGCGCTCGCTTTTTTGGGCGAGGCGTTGGAGTTGCCGTGCGTGCACGCCAGGCAGCCAATCCTTGCCGTACGCCGATGAGTCGAGCCGCGGGTCGCTGAGAACATCGGCGTCACGCAAAGCGTGCACGTACGCCCGATCCTGGTCGATCCGTGCGTGTACCCGATCGGCTCCGCCGATGGACCCGTGGCCGGGGACGAAGACGTCGAACGTCGTCCGCCATGCCCTCGAGCAGCCGCAGGCCGGCAAGGTAATCCTCGATCGGGTTAGCGGTGTCGTTGAAGTCGAGCAACGGAATCAAGACATCGGAAAGCATGTCGCCGGCGACGAGAACCCCCCGTTCCTCGATCGACAGCGCCGCGTGGCCCGGGGCATGCGCTTGATGCTCGACAATCCGGACTTGAGGGCCATCCCAAGGAATCCGCTCGGTGTCGGCGGGCAGGCCGGTAATGAGGCCGAGCAGGTCCAGTGGTACCTGCTCGGGGATGCCGGCGGCCTGTGCGACCTGTGCGACCCCGCCCGACAGCCGATCTCGGGCAGTGGCCGCGCAGCGCGCGGTGCCGTAACGGGGCGCCGCGCCGAACCTGGGGTGCCAGAGCAGGTGATCCCAATGCGGATGCGTCGAGAAGCCTGCCACAACGGGCTGGCCCCACTCTTGAAGGTCGTTCGCGAGGCAGGCCATCTCGTAGCCGTGCACCCCGGGGTCGATGAGCAACACGCCAGCCCGGCCCTGCACGACAACGGCGTTGCTCTGCATGAACTCGCTCTCGTGGATCAGCACACCGTCCGCGACCTGCCTCAGCATGCGTGCAAGGGTACTCGTCGAGGCACGGGTTGGCGGCGCGTGGACGGTGCTCGGTGCCTCCCGGTGCGGTGCGGCCGCCTCGCGCGGGCGGCGCCGGCGGATTCAATCGGTCCAGTTCGCATCCTGGGTGTTCAGCCAGAAGGTCACAGAAGCGGCCCTCGCGCCGTCGGTCGGTGACGGGCCTGGCTGAGGAAGAAAAACTGACTTGGGAAGTGCTGCTTGGCCCAACTATCGCTGGGCCCTGTTGCCCGTCAGCGTGCGACGTTGTAGGAGAATTCGAGCGTCCCCTTCTGGCAGGAGAAGATCGCCGAGCCGAGTTCTCCTGCTCCTTCTGTGCCGCAACGAAATCCGGATTGGGTGAAGCGCCCCCCCGTGGTCAGGTACTGCGCTACGGGCGCTTCGGCGATCAGCTGGCTCGCGGTTTCGCAAGACATCGCGGTCACGTTGATGAAGGTCGCTGTCCCAGAGCCGGCTGAGAGCCGCACATTCGGGCAGGAGACGACCTTGGGGACACCGACGAATGCTCCCGTGCAGCTGTTGGTGTACTCGTGCGGGTTGAACGCCTGTTCGTACTTTGGAAAATACCACTCAAGTGCGTTGTAAGAGCGATGCCCGTGGCAGCTACCGAGGTTGAAGGCGACGACCCGCGCTCCCGAAGTGAAGCCGTTGCTGGCTACGGCGGTTCCGGGCCAGTCGTACTCTGCGTCGCCGTAGCCGACGGCACGGGTCCCACCCCAACTGGTCCAGTGGATGTGTTGCACGAGCCCTGTGGGATCCCCGCCAAGCGAGATCGTCTTGGGGCGAACACGCCCAAAGCCGATCTGCACGCGCGACGATGCTCTGCCGAGTTGGGGGGGAGCCATCGTGGTTGCGCGGGCGCCAGTCGGTGAGGAATGAGCACCGAAACCCAGCGAGAATGCAGGAACCGCAAGCAGCGTGCACACCGTTGCGAGCCATGCCATACGCACATTGCTAAGTCGTCTGCTCATCTCGACCCCCTTTGACCGTGTGTGCGTCGATGATCCACCAATCGAAGTATGCCGTGTAGCCTAGGCTCGTCGTGATCGTCGCCGCGCTCGCCCTGGTATCGCAGCGCTACTTGTTGCAGGCGTTGTCCTTTGCGGTCCACGTTCCCACTTGGCGTGCAGTGGCCGGCCGCAGTCGAGCTGGCGAGCGCTGGCGCGGTCTCCCGGCGCCCGCGGTCGCTACGAGCGCCGCCACCCCCAAGGCACACGCTCGACTGTGCCCAGAAAAGGCGTGGCTGCATCGTTGGAGATTTGCAGATTGCGCTCACAGTGCAGGTCGTGCTCGGCGGACTCCGACTCAATGTGCTTGGACTCATTTGCCAGATGCGCGCTCGCGGGGTGGATCCGCTCGCCTTCAGCCTCGAGCACTCGTGTGACGGGGTCCTGGGCCAGCCAGTTGATCTGCAGGTCCGGTGCCAGGACGCGCAACTCGCGCGCGATCGCAACGTCGCGCGGCGGCGTGACCTTGTCACGGTCGCCGGAGATCACAAGCACTGGACAGTCCAGGTTGCTCGCCAGCTCTCGTAGCCTGCGCCGGCCATGCTGCTGCTCACCATGCGCCGTTGCGATCAGCATCTCCGGGTCCGTGTCCAGCGCCCACTCCACACCGTCCTCGACGGCCTTAGTCGAATGCGGCTCCGGGAAACACCGGGAGATGAACCACTCCGCGAACACCGGATAGTCCTCCCGCCAATGGGCCGCGTTGAAGTGCTCCCACCAACGGTAGGTGGGCGCGGACCGCCGAAAGAGGGAGAGGGACAGCGGATGAGTCAGGACCGACTGGTGCGAAAGGGTGAGGGGAACACCGGAGCGATGAACACAGCACCGGCCAGCCGCTTCCGAGCAAGCCGTGCCAGCTCGAGTTGCCACTCCCCGCCACGGGAGAGACTCACCATCACTGCCCCCTCAGTCCCGGTCGCGTCCATCACGGCCAGGCAGTCGCGCGCGAACTCCGCGGGCCCGTAGCGCCGTGGATCACGGCAGCGATCGGAGCGGCCGTTACCGAGACCGTCCATCGTCAACACCCGGAAGTGGCGCGCGAAGTAGGGGATCTGCATCTTCCAGTGGCGCGAGTGGACCAGCGACCACGTCGGAAGCAGGAAGAGCGTCTCCTCGCCCTCTCCGTAGACCTCGTAGAACAGACGCTGGCCGTCACGCTCGACGAAGCCCTCTCCGTCAGGGTAGCGCGCGCGGCTCTGCTCGCCGCCGCGGCCACCCGGGCGGCTCGGCCGTGGTTGCAATCTGCAGCCACAGCCTCGCCTGTATCCGGCCCAGCGCCTGCTCCGTTAATGCCGACCTCGTCAACCCTGGAGCTCATAGGGCAACCTCTTGGGTTGGGTGCTCATGGTCGCGCCTCGAGCACGAGGTTGAAGGGGGTCTCGGCGACGCGGCTGACGCGACTGAAGCCACCTTCGCCCAGCACTTCGGTGAGACGCCGCTCGCCGGCCTGTGCGCCTAGCGCCAGGCCGACCTCTTGGCTCAGCGAGGCGGGTGTGCAGAGCATCGTCGAGCCACCGTAGAAGACACGCCCGACGGGGTTGAGGTTCTCCTCGATCGCGTCGCCCGCCAACGGCTCGACGATCATCCAGGTCCCGTCGGCGGCGAGCTGCTCGCGCACGTGCCGCGCGGCGCCAGCAGGGTCGCCCATGTCGTGTAGCGCGTCGAATACGCACACCAAATCGAACGGTCCGCCGGAAAAGTCCTTGGCCGACGCGACCTCGAAGCTCACGCGATCCGAGACTCCGGCGCGCTTGGCGGCGGCACGGGCGGCCTGCACTGAGCCCTCGTGATAGTCCGAGCCGACGAACTGGGAGGCCGGGAACGCCTTTGCCATCAGGATCGTCGAGGCCCCATGGCCGCAGCCGATGTCCGCGACCCGGGCGCCGGCCGCGAGCTTGTCGAGCACGCCGTCGAGCGCCGGCAGCCAGGCGTCCACCAGGTTGGCCAGATAGCCGGGTCGGAAGAACCGCTCGGTGCCCGCGAACAGTTCATGGTGGTGCTCGTGCCAGCCAAAGCCCTCGCCGGAGCGGAAGCGCTCGGCGATCTGGGGCTCGTCCTTGATCGTGGCCGCCACCAACTGAAATGCGCCGGGGATGAAGGCAGGGCTGTCTTCGTCGGCCAACGCCATCGCCTGCTCGGGCGGCAGCCTGAAGGTGCCCGTAGCCGCGTCGTACTCCACGTAACCGCTGGCCGCTTGCTGGCAAAGCCACTCGCGGATGTAGCGCTCACGGCAGTCCGTGCGCTCGGCCAGCTCCTCAGAGGTGACCGGCTCGCTGTCTGCCATCGCCTTGTACAGGCCGAGCTTGTCCCCGATCAGAACCAAAGGCGTGGTGATCGCCGCCCCCAGGTCCCCCACGAACTGGCCCATGAACTGTTCGAGCTTTGCTTCGTCGATTTCCATTGCGCTCATCGTGTCTTCCTCCGATTGGTCGATTGGGGTGATGTGCTTTTGTTGTTCCCGTTCTTGGCACTTTTCAAGGAGCCGAGCCATGCATCTATGGCTGTGAGCAGGGCCTCATGGCCGCGATCGAAGCCGAGCAGGCGCTCGAACAGCAATCCCTCGTTGAACTGCATCACCAGCGCCGACAGTGATCCTCGCTGTGCAGGACATGGCTGGGCGCCTGCTGGCCAGCAACAGCAACGTCGAGATGCGCTTTGCTTCCGTGAACGAGTGGAGGGCGGGGATGATACGCCGGTGACTACGTTCCTCGACATCGACGAGGCCCGTGCTGTCGCCGAACGCCTCGCCCAGGAACGACGCGCCGTGCCCATCGTCTCCTGCAGGGCGGACGTTGCCGATTCGGCCATGGGCCACCTCGGCTTGCGTTAGCTTGACTTAGACCTTCTTAGACGATCGGGCTGCACTGCACGTCGAAGCGCTCCTGTACGCGGTCGAGCGCCCGCCGCCAGTGCTCGCGCTCACGCCGGTATGCGCGTGTGAACTGCACGGCGCCAAAAATGTATCGGTGCGAGGGGTACCAGCGGTCAAGATTCAGTCTGTTTTGGCTGAGAACCTCTCGGGGCGCGTTGTCCGCGATCAGACTGGTGTTGTAGAGATGCGTCGTCACGGCCGCGCAAGCCCATGCTTCTCGCGATTGCCTTGCCAGCTCGTCCCCATCCAGCTGATACAGCGGAAGCTCGCCGAGCTGACCTAGCATCATCAGGTGAGCGAGATAGTAGCCGCCGAAAGAGGTGAGCAGTGCTATGGCGGAGCGCGTCGAGATGACCCCGACATTGCCATCCCTCGACACGTAAGGCTCATACGGGGGGTGCTCCGAGTGCTCATTGAAGACGTACCCAGTGCAGTTGACGAGCCAGGATCCGGGTTTGATCTGGCGGGTTGCGCCGCTGCGGAGCAAGAGCTCAACCTCGCCGCCCCGGTCCACTGCGTCAATCAAGTGATCACCTACCATATCGGTCACTCCCGAGCGAATGGTTCGAGCCTCTGCCTCGGAGAGCAGTCCGAAGACGAAATTCCTCGCGCCGTCGGTAGGTGTGACTCCGACGGTGCTCCGATACCAGTCCATCGCGCCACGCTCGTTGGTGCCGTCGAAACGTCGCGACCACTCGAGGAACAACGGAACGCCTCGCCTACCGCCCCACCACCGTCTTGCTCCGGTGGGAAACAGCTTGTCGCGACACCCAAAGAACGTGCCCGACCCGGCGAGGATGTTGACCTCGCGGCCGGGGTGCGCCTTGATCAGCGCGTGAGCGGTGTCCATCGCGGTCTTACCGCCGCCGATCACCCACACAGGAGCGCTGCTCTCGGCGATCTCGCCGGTGCGGACGTCGCAGAAGTCAGGGGAAACCGAGTGGACCCTGTCGCTTGACAGCGCAAGCGGCTGGTTTGGCTCGACCGCAAGCCCCGGTGCCTTGATCAGCCGCTTGGTCTCGGCAAGCCGGGGTGTACCGTCGGCGGACCGGCAAGTCAGCCGGATCGTTTCTTTGCCAGCCTCGTGTGAGAGTAGCTCCGTGCCAAGCCACTCATCCAGTCCCACCCGGCCCTTCACCACGTCAACGCAGTGCGAAAAGTGATCGAGCACCTCGTCCTTCGCCGCGAGGTACGCGCGGTCGGCTCCCATCGTCCACTTGATGTCAGCGGCGGTGAAGAACGGGTGCGGCTGGTGCAGCCGCACATAAGGGTAGGTGTTCAACCCACATCCCGCCAACCCGGCTCCGGCGGTCGATCAGCAGGACTCGGCAATCCTTGGTCAGATACTGGCTGGCCACTGCGAGTGCGTTGAGCCCCGCCAAACCTGCCCCGACAACGGCCACGTCGTACGATCCGGATTCGCTGGGAGAAACAGCCATGTGTACACCATCTGTCTATCAAATCTCCTCCGCAACGGCGCACAGGTACCGGGCAAGACTCCCCAGTCACTGCTCCTAGGACGCCGCACCGGACGACTTCCGATCGGGCCAACTGACGATCGGCTCACGCTTGCTCTCACCGAGCGTTCTCGATATCTTGAGCATATGGATACTTCGGATATCGCAATGGACCACGAGGTCGTCGTGATTGGTGCCGGCTTCTCGGGCATCGGGGCGGCGATCAAGCTCGACCAGGCTGGCTTCCGCGACTTCGTCGTGCTCGAGGCCGGGGACGGTGTCGGGGGCGCCTGGCACTGGAACACCTACCCGGGGATAGCGGTCGACATCCCGTCCTTCAGCTACCAGTTCTCCTTTGAGAAGCGCAGCGACTGGTCGCGCGTGTACGCGCCGGGGACGGAGCTCAAGGCCTACGCGGAGCACTGCGTGGACAAGTACGGCGTGCGCGATCGCATCCAGCTGAACACCAAGGTGGTCGGGGCGAGGTTCGATGAGGACGCCCACGCGTGGCACATCCAGACCGCAAACGGCGAGCAGATCACCGCGCGATACGTGGTCGGCGCGACAGGCGTGTTCAGCCAGCCGAAACCGCCCGAGATCGAGGGCCTCGACTCCTTCGGCGGCACGACTATGCACACGGCGCGCTGGGATCACTCGGTCGACCTGCGCGGCAAGCGCGTCGGGGTGATCGGCACGGGCGCCTCGGCGATCCAGCTCATCCCCGCGATCGCCCCTGAAGTCGAGCAGGTCACCGTCTTCCAACGCACTCCCATTTGGTGTCTCCCCAAGCTCGACGCCCCGATGAGCCGGCGCGCGCGCCGGACACTGCGCTTGGTACCCGGCGCCGAGCTCGCCACACGCTGGGCCAGCCAGGCCTTCGTGGAGGTCACCTTCGTGCTCGCCGCGCACTTCGCCGGCACGTTCCCGAGCCTTACAGTGCGCGGCGAAGCCACCGCTCGCAAAATGCTCCGCGAGGTCAAGGATCCGGTCGTGCGCGAGAAGCTCACGCCTAAGTACTCCCTCGGGTGCAAGCGCCCGAGCTTCTCCAATGAGTACATACCCGTCTTCAACCGGGAGAACGTGCTGCTCGAAACCACCTCTATCGAGGCGATCGCAGAGACGGGCGTTCGTACGAGCGACGGGGTCGAGCATCCTCTCGACGTGCTCGTCCTTGCAACCGGCTTTAAGGTGTTCGACTCGGGGAACATGCCGGCATTCGAGATGCTGGGCGCGGGTGGTGTTGACCTCGAGGAGTGGTGGGATGCCAACCGGCTGCAGGCCTATGAGGGCGTGAGTGTCCCCGGCTTTCCGAACTCCTTCTCGATCCTCGGTCCCTACGGGTTCAACGGCCAGTCCTACTTCGGTCTGATCGAGACCCAGATGCGCCACATCGTGCGCTGCCTGAAGCGTGCGCGCAGCGAAGGCGCCACGCGCGTGGAGATCACGCCCGAGGCCAACCGTCGCTACTTCGAGTCGATGCTCGGGCGCCGCCACAACCAGGTCTTCTTCCGGGGCGCCTGCTCGAACGCGAACAGCTACTACTTCGACAAGCACGGCGACGCGCCGTTCCGGCCCAGCCTTTCGCTCGAGGCGGCGTGGCGCAGCGCCCGCTTCGACCTCGACGACTACGCGTTCGCACGATGACCCGTTTGACGCGTGCAGAGTCACAGGCGCGAACCCGAGCTCTGATCGTCAACGCGGCCACCCACCTGTTTCTGCGCGACGGCTTCCAGGTCACCTCCCTCGAGCAGATCGGCGAGGACGCGGGGTTCACCCGCGGCGCGGTCTACTCCAACTTCCCCAGCAAGACCGCGATGGGGATCGCCGTGATCGATGAGCTGTACGAGCGCATGGCACGCGATCTCAGACATTCATTTGAGGAGACCGACAGCCTCGATGAGTGGTTTGACGCGCTCGCTGCGTGGGCGGATGCCACCATCGGCGAACCGCGGTGGACGCGCTTTGAGATAGAGCTCGCGGCATTCAGCGCTCACGACGACACCTACAGGGCCGCCACCGCCGCTCGCCACGCGCGCCTTCGCGCGGGGTGGGCCGAAGTCATCGCTGCGCGGCTCGGCGAGGACTTCCCGATCGACCCCGAGGCGCTGAGCACCATTATCCTCGCGCTCGGACTCGGCACCGGGGTGCAGCGTGCGGTGGAGCCCGACCTTCCCGGGTCGGGCTGGGTCGAGCTCTTGCGCGTGCTCGCCGGCTCGATCGTTGCGGGTGCCCGATGAAGGCCGTGAACTGTAAAGAAGGCCAGTTGACGGTCGTCGATCTGCCGTCGCCGATCCCTGAGAGGGGGCAGGTATTGATCGATGTCCTTCGCTGTGGCATCTGCGGATCGGACCTTCATGCTCGCCATCACTGCAACGAGATGGCAGACGTGGCTCTGGAGACCGGCTATGCGGACTTCATGCGCTCCGACCAGGACGTTGTCATGGGACACGAGTTCTGCGGTGAGATCGTCGAACATGGCCCCTCCTGCCGGCGGTCGGTGCCGACGGGGACGACGGTGGTCTCGTTGCCTCTGCTGCGTGTCGGGAAGGACGTCCACGCCACCGGCCTGTCGGTGGCGGCTCCCGGTGCCTATGCGGAGCAGATGCTCGTGCAGGAGTCTCTTGCCGTTCCCGTGCCCAATGGCCTCGCACCCGGAGTCGCCGTGCTGACCGAGCCGATGGCTGTCGGCTGGCACGCTGTGCGCCGAGGCGAGGTCAAGAAGCGCACCGTCGCGGTCGTCATCGGCTGCGGGCCGATCGGCCTGTCGGTGATCTGCATGCTCAAGGCACACGGCGTGCGCACCGTCATCGCGAGCGACTTCTCCGCGGGGCGTCGCGCGTTGGCGCGGGCATGCGGCGCTGACGTCGTCGTCGACCCAGCACACGAATCGCCCCACGCCTCAGCGGAGAAGCACGGGCACCTCACCGCGATTCCCGCTGCCCTCGACCTCGCAGTCGACGGTATGGGCAAGATGCAGCGGCTGCCGATTCCCTGGCATCACACCTGGCGCGCGGCCGAAGCGCTCGGCCTGGCCAAGCCCAAGAGCCCCGTGATCTTCGAATGCGTGGGCGTGCCCGGGGTGCTCGATCAGGTGATCGCAAGTGCGCCTCTGTTCTCCCGCGTGGTCGTCGTCGGCGTGTGTATGGGTACGGACAAGATCAGGCCGGCGATGGCGATCAACAAGGAAATCGAGCTGCGCTTCGTCCTCGGTTACACCCCCGTTGAGTTCCGCGACACGCTTCACATGCTCGCCGAGGGAAAGGTGAACCCCGCTCCTCTTGTCACCGGCACCGTGGGACTCGACGGCGTCAACGGGGCCTTCGAAGCGCTCGGAGATCCCGAGGCCCACGCGAAGATCCTGGTCAACCCGAAGAGCACCGCCGTCGCGCCTTAGACACGGGCGGGCGTCTCGCGAGCTACACGATCCATACGCGGGAGAGCAGCGCTGGCCCTGCTGCAACGCGCTCACCCGCGACTATGGATCGCCCGTATTACTGGGCTTGACTGCTCATCCTCTGTTCTTTAGTCAGCTCGACATGGGTCGTCCCGCACCGGCCGCGCTGGCCGCTGCGGCGATCTGGCTGCGGAGCGCCTTCAGCGCGGCGACGTAGATCTCCGAGAACGTCGGGAACGGCTGGATCGTGTCGGCCAGGACATCGAGTGGGATGTGGGCGCGGATTGCGAGCGTTGCCTGCTGCAGCCACTCGCCCGCCTCGGGCCCGAGCGCGTAGGCGCCCGTCAGCCGCTCGCCGTCGCTGAGCAGCGTCAGGAAGCCGTTGCTGTCGGCGTACGCACGCGTGTAGGTGGCCGTCTTTGCCACCTCCGACAGCGCGACCGTCGCACTGAAACGCCCAGCGGAGGCACCCACTGCCGCTGCTTGCGGGTCGGTGTAGACGACGCGCGGAACGGCCTCGTAGTTGGCCTTGCGCGGCTGGCCGAGGATGTTCGCGGCGACCACCTCGCCCTGGTACTTGCCGACGTGCGTCAATGGCCAGAGGCCGTTGACGTCGCCGATCGCCCACAGTCGCTCGCCCGCGCGCAGGTGTGCATCGACCGGAACTCCGTGCGCTTCGGGCTCGACGCCGACGCTCTCCAGTCCAAGCCCGCGCACCCGCGGACGCCGGCCGGTGGCGACGAGCAGACGATCGCCGCGCAGCTCGCGCCCGTCGTCGAGCTCGAGCACGTAGTCCTCGCCGTCGCGTCGGGCGGCGGTCGCGTTCGCGGAGAGGACGAGCTCGATGCCCTCGCGGCGGAGAACCTCGCCTAGCGCCTCACCGAGCGGCGCCGGCTCCCGGCCGAGCACGTGCTCGGCCATGTCGATGATAACCGCCTCGCCACCGAGGCGCCGAACGGCCTGCGCCATCTCCACTCCGACCGGCCCGCCGCCGAGAATCAGCAGGCGGCGCGGAACGGCCTTCATGGAGGTCACCTCGCGGTTGGTCCAAACGCCGTCCAGCTCGCGCAGGCCGGGCACCGGAGGCACGACCGGATCGGCGCCGTTGGCGAGAACCACGTGATCGGCGGTGTGCCGTACGCCGTCCACCTCCACGACGCCCGGGCCGGCGAGCCGGCCGCTGCCGCGCAGCAGGTCGATGCCGTGATCGGCAAGCCAGCGCTCCTGTCCAGCGTCGGAGTAGTCGGAGACCATGAAGTCACGCCACGCGAGCGCGGCCTCGACATCGACCTCGGCGCTCGCGGCGGCCTCGCGCGCGCCATGCACTGCCTCGCCCGGCCGCAGCAGCGTCTTTGAGGGGATGCAGGCCCAGTAGGAGCACTCCCCTCCCACGAGCTCGCGCTCGACGATCGCCACGCGCAGCCCGCCCTCCGCCAACGCGCCCGCGCAGTGCTCGCCAGGCGAGCCGCCGCCGAGCACGATCACGTCATAGTCGCTGCTCATGTTGGCAGCTCCTCCCTCTTAGCGACCAGGCAGTCGGGACGTGATCTCCTGGAGCAGCCAACCGTTGCCATCCGGATCGCTGAAGGCGGCGAACGAGCCGTACGTGCTGCGATCGGGCGACGGTCCTCCAACACGGCCAGCGTCATGGAACCGGTCGCCCAACGTCCCCTCGTGGAACACGTCGCTCACCTCCACACCGCGCGCCTTCAGATCCTCGCACGCGGCGTCGATGTCGGAGACGATCAAATACAGGCTCTGAGCCGAGCTGGGCGTGGCCGGCGTGATGTTCGTGCCGAATTGGATCGAGCACCCGGAGCCCGGGGGCGTGAACTGGACCAGACGGAAGCCATCATCGGTAGCGACGTTGGCGTCCAGTCTCCAGCCGATGCCCTCATAGAAGTCCTTCGCGCGATCGATATCGGAGACCGGCAGGACCACGACCTCGAGCCTGAACTCACCGGCCTTTACAGGCGTGGCACCCGCCGCACTCTCGCTGCTCTCCTGCACGTTGCTCATACCTGTCTCCATCCGGTTGGTGGCGTCGTCGCAACGCCGCGCCACGTTCTCGTGGGACCCGGCACTCATACTGTCCTTCTAGCCCGAGTGAAAGTCAAGGCCTCGCGGCAGGAGATCCTTCTCGAGGGAGGCCACCACGACCCGGGAGAGGATGAGAAGCTCGTGTGTGAGCCGATCCGATTTACTGAAGGCAGGGCCATCGGATCAAACGTGGTGGCCTATAGCTGTACCGTGGAACGAGATGCAGATCCCGCCCGTAAGCGGGGTATGAGTCCCAACCAGTGGAGGTGGCAGATGGCCAAACTCAAACCGCCCGCAGAGGGAATTGTGCTGACCCACTTCATCGTCTCGGACGACGTCGAGCGCTCTCGGCGCTTTTACGCCGACGTGCTCGGCGGCACGGTGGTCCGCTCCGGAGAGCCAACCAACGTCGCACTCGCCAACAGCTGGATCGTCATCAATCGGGGCGGAGGCCCGACCGACGACAAGCCCGCGGTCACTCTGGAGACACCACGCGATCTCGACCGGGTCAGCAGCTTTCTCAATATCCGGGTCAAGGACATCGAGGCCGTGTACGCCGAATGGAGCGCCCGTGGTGCTCAATTCCTGACGCCGCCAAAGCAGCACCAGTACGAGATCCGTTGCTACATCCGCGATCCCGACGGTCATCTGATCGAGGTGGGACAAACCACGGACTCAGAGGGCGACTGGACGCCCCCTCAATGGCTGTCGAGTACAGCCGGCGGGGAGCCCGAGTGAACGCCGAGATCACCAGCGAGATCCTTAGGTCATGACCGACGAGGAGCGTGCTGAGGAGGAAGTCGAGCGGTTGATCCGGACGGCCGGCTTTGAGCCGGTGAAGGTCGGCGGGGTCGAACAGTCGGGTCGACTCGAGGTGGACGGCGACCTTCACGATCTCGTAGTCGGCCTCGCAGGGGCGCGGTCATTGATTGGCGGGGCCTGATCGCTTCGCCCCCCTGGACGCGCTCTACGCGAGAGCCACCAATCCCAGCCGGCGAGCGGGTGATCAAGACAGTGGACGCCAGCCTCTGGCAAGCGTCGTTTGCCCCACCTCGATCAGGTAGCCGTCGGGATCGCGAATGTAGCAGCGGATCTCGGTCTCGTGCTGCTTGGGCGGTGTCAGGAACTGGGCGCCCCGCGCGCTCCACTGCGCGTACACCGCTTGGATGTCCGCGACGCGGATATTGAGGAAGCTGCTCACTCGATCCGGGTCGGGCGGCGTCTCGAGCGTGACAGTCGGCTTGTCGTCGGTTGGCCCGCCACCATTGTTGATGATGATCCAGCTGTTGGCCAGGGCGACGTAAGTCACGTTGTCGACTGTCTTGCCGCCAAGCTCCTCGCCGGAGATGACGGTCTTGCCGCCAAGTACCTCGGTGTAGAAGCGGCGGGAGCGCTCAATATCGTCGGAGACGATGAAGTGGGCTACGACCATCTCCATGTCGATCGTGCTCATGTTTGACCTCCGTTGTTGGAATTGACTCCGTATTCGCGTTCCACAGCGCGCATCGCGCCTATGTGTGCCACACGGTCAGTGCCCCGCGCTTTGGCCGCCGTCAATGTGCAAGACCTCTCCGGTCACGAAAGGCGCCGACTCGAGATACAGGACTCCGCCGACCACATCTTCGATCTCGCCCACCCGGCCGAGGGGGTGCAACGCACCCATCCCCGCGTATGAGCTTTCGTCGTGCACCGGCGTTTTGATCACGCCGAGTGACACGGCGTTTACCCGCAAACCAGATGACGCGTACTCGATGGCAAGCGATCTCGTGACAGCGACCAAGCCTCCCTTGGTCAGTACCGACAGCGCGGCGGGTCTGCTGCTGTCCGCTTGCTCGACGAGACTCGTCGAGACGTTGACCACGTGGCCACAGCCCTTGTCGAGCATGTGCTCGATCGTTCGCGAAGTGATGTGAAAGAAGCCGGCGAGATTGACGCCGATCAGGGCGCTGAAGTCCTGAACGGTGTAGTCCATGAAGGGCTTGCCGATGTAGAGCCCAGCGTTGTTGATCAGGGTGTCGATCCGACCGAAGCGCTCGATCGCCGCGTCCACGATGCGATGCGCGGTATCGGGGTCGGCGATGTCGCCCTCGACGGCAACGATCCGAGAGTCCTCTGACGGCCGGATCGATCGAGCAGTCGCGATCACGGAATACCCACGCTCACGGTACGCCTTCGTGAGGCCGGCGCCGATCCCCTGCGACGCGCCGGTGATGATCGCGACCCTCCCGTCGTTGTGCTCGGGCGGCGAGCTCATTCGCCGAGGTCTGTCTCGTAGATCACGCTGTTGGCGTCCTGGGCGGGGTATGAGAGGAAAGCATGCGCGACGTAAGGGCCGGTGTTAGGAGCTGTAGGACGTCGGCGTCGACTCAGGGGAGCGCTTGTTCCATCCGTGAAATGACGAGTAGTCCTCCGCATCCCACGCTTCGCGCAGCCCGGGCTTGCTGAGATCCCAGTCGGGGCGGATCTCGCTGGTCACGGTCCGTAGGTCGTGCCAGAGATCCACGAAGGAGGGACGTCCCCAGAACCAGTAGCCGTTGTAGATGCTGTGGATGACCAGCCCGGGCCTCAGCACGAGGGTGTGGGGGATCATCGGGTCGTGCTCGGGGTCGGTGTACTCCTGGATCTCGAGGTCCTTCTGGACGGTCCGCTCCGGGTCGGAGAGGAAGGGCCACTGGGCGCCGGTCGACGCGCGGAACTCCTGGCTGGAGTGATGGGTGTCGGTCGAGATCGTGGCGATCTTCGTGTAGGCCACCGCGATCTTGGGGTAGTTGGCGGCGAGCTCGAGGTGCTGCTGGTGCTCCTTGGGGCAGTAGTTCCCGCGCGCGAGCGTGAGGATCAGGGGGTCGTCGCCCTGGATCTCGCTGAGCTTTCGAGGAAGGTTCTCGTGATCGGGCAACTCGTAGTCGGGGAAGGTGCCGCCGGGGGCGATGTCGCTGCGCATGATCTGCTCCTGTCCATGGTTGAGGAGTGAGACCCGGGCGCCATCGGAGCCTTTCGGGTCCACAATGAGCCTAGTCAACCGGCGCCGCGGGCGCCAGAAAGGGGGCCATCCCAATGAGTGCCCACACGCCGGTGTGCGAGTTGCTGGGGATCGAGCACCCGATCGTCTAGGCGCCGGTGGCTGCAGATCCCCGCCTGCCGGCCGCGGTCTCAAATGCCGGCGGCCTCGGCAGCCTGGGGCTGTGGTGGGCCGACGACGCCGGGAGATGTGGTTCGTGAAACGGCAGCCCTCACCGACCGGCCGTTTGCCGGCAACTTCGTGCTCACCTCCGATCAGCACCGTCGAGTCGATCAGGCCCTTGCTGCCGGCCTGCGGATCGTGTCGTTCATCTTCGGCGATCCCACCGAGCTACGTCGACGCGGTGCACGACGCCGGAGGGCTGGTCATGCATACGGTCGGCAGCGCCGAGGAAGCCCGGCGCGCAGTCGGATGTGGAGTGGACATCATCGTTGCGCAGGGCTGGGAGGCCGGCGGCCACGTCTGGGGCGGTGTGGCGACGCTCCCGCTGGTGCCGGCGGTAGTCGACGCGGTGGCGCCCATACCGGTCATCGCGGCCGGTGGGATCGGCGACGCTCGAGGAGTCGCGGCCGTGCTCGCCCTCGGCGCGCAGGCCGCCTGGCTGGGCACTCGGTTTCTCTTGGCCGAGGAGATGCCGATCCACGAGGAGTACCGGCGCCTTCTGATAGCCGCGACCGAGACCGATGCAGAGTGGTACCCCAACCTCTATGAGGTGGGATGGCCGAACGCTCCTCACCGCGCCCTCCACAACTCAACGGCCGAGATGTGGGAGGCCGCGGGCCGGCCGGCACCGGGTAGTCGACCGGGAGAGGGGGAGGTGATAGCGCACTTCGCTTCGGGCGAACCGATCCTTCGATATTCCCCCGCGCCCCCGATGGTCGGAACAACCGGTGAGATCGAGGCGCTGTCGCTGTGGGCCGGACAGAGCGTCGCGCTCGCCAAACAGCGACAGCCCGCCGCGGAGATCGTGGCCGAGCTCGTCTCGCGCTTGTAGCGCCCACCCAGGTCAAGGCTTCGCTTCGCGGAGGGCACTCAGTCCAACGCGACCACGAGCGCTAGATCGGGCGACCAGGAGAAGCCTCGGCCAGTCTCACAGCGGAACCGGAATCCAGGCGACAGGAGTTTAGGCCCACGAACGACCTCATGGGCCTAAATATGGCACCTATCCTGAAGACAATCCACCTACATCAACTGCTGATTTGTAGGGATTTCCTGGATGGGCGCGGCGGGTTTCGAACCTGCGACCTCTCGCGTGTGAATAAAGACCGCACGTCAGCCCATTTGGCGACTTTCCCCAGCAATCAAGCCGAAGGTGCCCCGGTCTCCGATCCTCGAAACCGGCTGGTTTCGGCCCGATCCGGCTGAGTTTGGGCCGATGGACGGCTTCACTGGCCCAAACGTTTCGCGCGTCGGTAGCCTGCGGCCTGCTGATCGGGGAGGCAGGGTCACTCCCACCCGGCAAGAACTTTGGGGTGCCCCGAGGGGAGCGTCGCGCCGTTTGGACAGGGCGCGACGCTCCTGGCATCAAGCGCTGCCGACGCCCAACTGGTCTGCGCGCCGTGCTGCCCGCGTGGGGAGCACGAACTCTCCCAGGCGATGGACGAGTCCCATCCCGACGAGCCTGCTTACGGCGTCCACCGCGCCGATACGTGTGTGGAGTTCGCAGGCAATCTCGTCCACAGTCCACGGCCACGGCGAATCGCAAAGCATGAGGTTCAGGACGCAAAGGTCACGGTTCTCCTCGCTCACGTTGTCATCGAACTTCTCGTCGTCCTCAATGCGATGGTCTGCCATCGGTTCCTCCTTTGTCGGAGGCTCCGGGAACGGTTCTGGCGAGGGAGACGCCCAGTGCATGGCGGTAGGGTGTCTGACGCGCCGGGAGTTTGCGCTCTCGGTGCCACGGGGGCCGGGCGCTAATACGTCGCGGCCCCCATTCGTGTATATGTGATGAAGCAGCATACCACCGAATGAAACAGAATAAAGCGCCATGAAACAATCAAAGCCCGATCTCGTGACCTTCAGCGTGCGCCTTGAGCGCGAGACTGCGGAACGACTTCGCAGCATCGCCGATAGCGAACATCGGACGGTCGCGGCCGAGCTGCGGCGCCTTATCGAGGCTCATATCGAGAAACGCGCAGCGAACCGCTGACGCCTGCGGTCGGGCCTCTAGCTTGACTGGCGAGCGGATGTGGTGTTCAGACGGCGGCGAGCGCCTCGTGCGCGCGAGCAATGCTCTCGGGGAGAGGCGCAGCGCCGCTACCCAGGACCTCCCATGCGAAGTCGTGTAGCTCCAGCGGCAGGGAGTTGGCGTTGACGCCCGCCAGCTCGGCGAGCGCGCCCTTGTAGCGCTTGGCTTTGATCGGCGGAACGATCGCTGCGGTGGCGAGTGCCTGCTGCCAAATGGTCCAGCCACTCTCAAGTCTGGAGCACTCGATGGCGACGTCGAGCCGCAGGCAGCGAGCGCGCCAGCCCCAAGGCGTGCGATGAATCTCCCGGCGCAGCTGAGACTGCTGGACGGCGCGGATGATCTTCCAGCGCTCGCCACCCGAGTCGGTGCAGTCCGCCCACCGGACGAGTCGCTCGCGCAGCCCCGCGACTGGCTGATCAGCGGCGAGTGGGATGCTCCACTGGGCGCACTCGCGTATATATCGCAGGCGGCAGTAGGCAGTCATCGCCGCCCACTGGTGATCCTCACGCATGGCGGCGAGCAGCAGGTCGAGGTCATACAGCTGGCGCGGGACGGCTTCGACACGGCTGTCCTCGTCGATGCCGACAGGCGGCGCGGCGAGTGTCATTAGCTTGAGCACGAACTGATAGGGAAGCTCAGGCACGCGCGCTCGTATAGGCACGCTGGCTGGCCCGAGGCTGCCAAGGACGGATTCGGCCGGAGGCAGTTCGTGCTCGAAATGGAACTCGACCTTGACCTCATTGCTCGTCGCCCTCCCATGATCCAAGCGCAACTCGACGGGGATCACGTAGGCGACCATGTCGAGTTGGGCAACCCTATTTGTGGGTTCGTAACGCCGCGGAACGAATAGCGGGTGCAGAGCAGCAAAGCGCGCCGCGAAAGCGTCCATCAACCGCTCGATGTCCTCGTGAGTGGCGACGGTCAGGTAGTCGTTGTCCCTGGAACCGCGTTGCTGGACGGCGTCAAAGCGCAGTGAGGCGCCGTTGCCGCCCATCAGGATCAATTGCACCCCGACGTCGGTCTCGAGCTCACGCAGGTGCTCATGGATCTCCGCGCACCAAGCGGCGAGCTCGGTGGTGAACATGTCGTTGTACTTCGCTTGACGCGCGAGCGTCTTCAAACGCGCTGGATTGGCGATCCACTCACCCTTGAATAGCTCTGGATGCTCGGCGATGCTCACGCCGCGTAGCCCGCCGCGAGATGGCGCTGCTCCGCACCGGCCGGCGGACGCTGGCCGGTCGCGGCTTGCAGCCATTGCACGTAGCCGATGCGCCGTGCGTAGGAGAAGAGCGCCCGCTGGTTGATTCCGTATTCGGTCATTGCGCGCAGCAGGCGCCCGAGCTCGCCGTAGTCGATCGGCAGCTGACTGCGCCGAGTCTCGCGCAACAGGTTAACCCATGCCTTCTCTGGCGTGGCGAGCGAGTCGCGCACGAGCGTCTCCTGCTCGATACGGGGCTGACGACGTAGCAACACCGTACGAGGCATCAGCGGTCCGCGCAGCGCTCCTGGCCCAGCCACGACTACCACGAAGCGCTTGCTCGCCAAGGCAGTCGCCAGCCCGTCGAAGTGGGGAGGATGACAGCAGACCAGGTGCGGGTATTCGAACGTAAACTGATGGGCGAAGCCTGCCAGGACGTCATACCCGGAGAGGTGTGCCTCGGCGTCCAAGTGCTCGATGATGCGGACGATCTGTAGAGCCTCGCCGGACATCGAGACAGCCGGCGGACGGGTCGTGTAGCGGCTACGGCCCTCCCGGAAGAGCGATCCCTCGGCGACGAGCTCGCCGAGTCGCCGGTAGAGCGTCCGCTCGGACAGGCCGAGCTCAGACCGCAGATCAGCTGTGGAGGCGATGCCGCCATGCCGTTCGACCACCGCGCGCACGATGCGTGAATCGCCCTCGGGGGAAGATATAGACAAACCTGGCATGAGGCTCAGAGTATACAAGAATACTTTGCGTTCTGCCACAGCGTGTCAGCTGGCTAAACTCCACCGCTAGACTTGCATATTCCGGACTGCATGATCACCAGCGCCCGTTTGCCTGCATACGCTGCTGTTGATCGCCATGGCTCCTCCAC
Organism: uncultured Solirubrobacterales bacterium; assembly: GCA_963715535.1. Taxonomy (GTDB): domain Bacteria; phylum Actinomycetota; class Thermoleophilia; order Solirubrobacterales; family Solirubrobacteraceae; genus Palsa-744. The sequence goes on from OY970251.1 coordinate 2,310,758, forward strand.
AGGGTGAAACGGTTGGAGACATCGTCGGTGGATTCAGTGTTTGTATCGCTCGTTCAGAGCGTTCCAGTGTGCAGCGCGGGCACGGCGAGTTGGCCGCGGTCGAGATCCTCAGACGCCCAAATCAGTCGGATCGCACTGATCTCATCCGCAGTGATCAGGCGAAAATCACAACGGTCGTCCAACTCGACCACGCGCTCGAGGTAGTGTGCGGCGCACCTCTGGCTTGAGCGGGCCTATGCCTTCCTCGCCGTTCTTGCGTCGGTCCATGCGGTATTCGTGTCGGCCATCGCGGATTTCAATCAGCCAGTCGCGCAGATCGGCGAGCTCCTGGTAGTCGCCGCGCCCGGAATGGATGAGGCCCTCGAGTCGACCGGTCGCGATCGACAACTGTGCAGGTCCAACATCCAAAACGGCTGTTGCCGCACGGGTCAGTACCCTCGGTAGTCACCAGGAAGCACTCACCGGCGTGAGCATCCTTGTAGAGGTCGCGCAGCAGTACGTGGCTTCCGCCCCATGGCGGCGGTTGGAAGACAAGTATGTGCCAGACCTCCTCTGTGGTGAGGTCGCGCAGCGGCGCCCACACGAGCGCGCGTGGCAGGCGCCTGTGCGTCTGGAACTCGCGCGCGATCCTCCACTTCTCTAGCGAGGCGGCGCGCGTCTGGCTCTCCTCGCTGCGCGCGCCCATGAGCAACAGCACCTCCCCGTCTGGGTGGATGTGCTCACGCACGAACGAATTATTCGGCTTAATCTTCATCCTGTCTGTGCACCAGCGGAACAGGCGCGATGGCGGTGGGTAGCCGTGGCCGATGATCCGCACCCAGAAGGTGTCGCTCAGGGGCGGCTGCACTATGTGGCAGCTTACGGGGAGGGAAAGGGCTCGCGCAGCCGATTGCATCTCGGCGATCGATCGGTATACGTGCTCGACGATTGCTGGTGTCTCGACCCGGGTGTCGGAACAGACGACATATACAGGCCGGGTTCGCAAGCTCGGCCGGATCCGCGAGAGGGCCTGAAAAGTGAGGTGGGCGAGCAGCGTCGAATCCTTGCCACCGGAATATGCCACCACCCAGGGTCGCGTGTCGCCATCGAGGTACTGTTCAACGATTCCCTCGCGGATCACGTCGGCGCGATCCCAAGCGGCCTTGGTCTCTGGATCAGGTGGTGGAACGAGCTTCATGATTTCTTAGCAGCTCGAGGCCGCGCTCGGTGATCTTGCGACCGCGCGCGTCGCGCTCGATGAGCTGGAGCTGGATCAGGAATGGCTCAACGCTCTCCTCGATCTCGGCCTCCTCGAGATGGAGCTGTGAGGCAATCATCTGTAGACCGCGCGCGCTGCGGTCGGTGGGCAGCAGAGCGAGGTAGCGGTAATCGCGCGGAATCAGACCAAGCTCGTCCATCTCGAGGTCGCGCATGAAGCGCAGAGCCAGCTGCTCGCTCGCTCGCTCACTCGGATGCTCCTGGCGCAGAAATCGCTCGAAGTCCTCAGCCCGCGTGAGTGCCTGCCGCGGGATTAGTCGTCCGGCGACGGCGAGTAGCTGGTGCACTGTGGTCGGCCAGCGGGGATGCGCGCGACGAACGATCTCGGCTACCTCGACTCGCATGTAGGGCTCAAGCGTGATCTCTCGCGCACGCGTGCGAAGCGGCTCGAGTAGACGGTTGGGATCGGTCGTCGCAAGCAGAAACGTTATTTGGCTAAGGTCGGCGATCTCTTCGGCCGTCTTCGCCTCGCGCTGACTTGGCTCTGTAGCTGTTAGCAACTCTGTCTGCGCGCCACGCGGCAGGGCGTGACACTCATCGATGAACACAACCGCAGGGGGATAGCCGAAGACCGGGATACCGCCGCGCGAGCCGTTCTGTTCGCGGCCCGTGCCGGCATCAAGACACGCCGTCTGGATGCGGTTGAGCAGTTCGTCCACCTTGCGGATCACCGTGCCGTTCGTGTCTACGAACGGGAGACGCAGGATGTCGGCGATCGTGCGCGCGAACAACGTCTTGCCACTGGACGCCGGGCCGGTGAACAGCAGCGTCGCCGCGAGGGCAGGTGGTGTGCGCGCGAGGGCGTCGCGGACGATCGGTACGATCAGCCGCTTCGCTGCGAGCTGGCCGACGATCCGGTCCTCGATTGCCTCGATCCCGAGGGATTCCTGCTCGCCTGGGTCGCCCGGTACGAGCGTCGATTCGTCGGCGAGCGTGACCAGTAGAGCATCCGCATCCTCACCGGCGGCACGCGCGGTGTCAAGACGCTGCACGAGATGCTGCATTCCGCGATCCCAGTGCGCCTCGAGCTCCGCCGCGATTGCGTCGGCCTCCAGCGCAAGCCGGGCACGCTGCACGGCAAGCGCGGCGAACGCCGGACCGGTGCCGTCACGCTTAAACAAGGTAATCCCACGGATCTCGGAGCCCTCCCGGTCGGAGACCGGTTCGGGCCGCCCGTCGGCGGCTATCGACACGGCCATCGCGAGTCGGGCAACCTGCCACTTCTCGGTGAACTGGAACTCGCGCTTCAGGCGTGACAGATTGATGTCGCCTTCGCGCGAGGCGAAGAAGCGGTAGTTGACAAATAGGTCCGAGAGCGTGGTCACGAAAGCGGAGCCAGTGAGACTATGCTCGTGGTAAGGGTGGTCGAGTCGAAGGTCAGCTCGAGTTCACCGGCAATGTGGTCGGCCAGCCGCCGACGGCGCTCGTCAGTGATCTCCTCGTCAGTGGCGAGCACGATCACCTGCTCAGCCGCGTTGGGCAGAAAGTGATCGACAATGTTCTGGCGGTGGCGACGGTCGAGTCGTCCTAGTGTCGTGTCTGGTTGATTCGTTGGCAGTATCGTTTGATGGAGTCGAGGATTTGGTCGGCGGTCTTGGTCCAGACGTAGGGGCGTGGGTTTTCGTTCCAGGTGTCGATCCATTGGCGGATGTCGGTGTTCAGGGCGTGGACGGAGCGATGCGCGCCGCGGCGTAGGAGCTTGGTGGTGAGCTCGCCGAACCAGCGCTCGACGAGATTGATCCAAGAGCTCGAGGTCGGCGTGAAGTGCAGGTGAAACCGGGGGTGCGCCGCGAGCCAGCGTCGGACCTTCGGGGTCTTGTGGCTGGAGGCGTTGTCGAGCACGAGGTGCACATCGAGCTGGGCGGGCACGTTGCCGTCGATCCTCTGCAGGAACTTCAGGAACTCGACGGCGCGGTGGCGCTGGTGCAGTGAGCCGATCACTTGCCCGCTGGTGAGGTTCAGCGCGGCGTAGAGGCTGGAGGTGCCATGCCGCTCATAGTCGTGCGTGGCCCGCTCGGCGTGCCCGGGAGCATCGGCAACGTGGGCGCGGTGCGGTCAAGCGCTTGGATCTGGCTCTTCTCGTCCACGCAGAGCACGACGGCACGCTCGGGCGGGTTCAAGTACAGGCCGCAGATGTCGTGGACCTTTTCGATGAACAGCGGGTCTTTGGAGAGCTTCCAGGTCTCTTGACGGTGGGGCTGCAGCCCGAATGCGTGCCAGATCCGCATCACCGCGTCCGGGGTCATCCCCACCTCGCGGGCCATCGACCGGGTGGACCAGTGCGTCGCGTTCTTGGGCGCGCTCTCCAGGGTCTTGGTCACGACCCGCTCGACCTGCTCGTCAGTGATCGTCCGTGGTTTGCCCGGACGCGGCTCATCAGCGAGCCCTTCAAGGCGGCGCTGCGCGAACCGGTTGCGCCACTTGGTAACCGTCGGGCGCGAGACCGCCAACGCTTCAGCGATCTCGCCGTTAGACCACAACCCCTCCGACGCCATCAACACAATTCGTGCCCGCAGCGCCAGCGCCTGAGCGCTCGTCCGGCGCCGCGTCCAGCCCTCCAACACGACACGCTCTTCGTCGGTCAACTCGATTGAAACAGCAGTAGGAATAGGCATGACCACCACATACCCTAACCGCAAACGAATTAAACCAACACGATACTAGCGGTGTGTCGATCACCAGTGGCAGCGCTCGCCGCGAGATGCTTCCGAGCGCCCACAGCATCGACAGGGCGAGGATCTCGCGCTCGCCGGCCGAGGCGTTACGGACCTCGTTGCCATCGCGGTCGCGGATGCTGAGTCGGAAATCGCTCGGATCGACGGTTATCGCGTTGAACTGATCCTCTCCCTTATGAGCGAGCGACACCATCATCCGACCGATGTGCTCTTGGAGGTCGAGGACGCGTTGCCGCTTCAGTTGGTCACGAAACTGGCCGACGACCGCAAGAATGTCGTTAGCCACGCTGAAATACCAGATACCGATATCCGATCAAGAGGGTGGCATATGTTTGGTTTTCGCGAGGTCCGCCGATCTGCCCACCAGGCGGACGGTGGCCGATGGAGATTGTCGCGCGCCATGCACCCATGACCGGATCTCGTTCCCACCGAGTAGCTATTGCATCGTCAAGCCTTGCTACGAGATAACAGCTCTCGCGCCTGACGCCATCAGCCTCATCTGGGGAGCATTCGGAGGAAGTCGTCCTCGGAGAGCAGCTCGATCGGTGCACCGGCGCGCTGCAATCCGATGGCCTTTAGCATCTTCTCGGAGCGGCTGCCGTCCTTGACTCTCCAGGCGTTTTGCATGCCGAGCACGAGATAGTCGACCTTCTTTGAGACGCTGCTCGCTGGGTGTCCGCCGGCGTCTACCACGAGCTGCGCCGCGTGTCTCCGCGTTAGTCCTGATGTCAGTGTGCCCGTGAATACGATGGTCTTGCCGACGAAAGGGCTGTCTTCTGGAATGTGGTCAACCGTTGGGGTGAGGTCGGAAAGATGCTGTGGGGCCACTCCGCTCGGTGTCCACCCGTCGGATGAGAGCCGTCCCGCCCTAACCCCGAGGGCTTTGCTTGCGTCGCCGAGCTGGCGCTTGGAAGCAAGGCCACAGCACGCGATGGCAAGTTCCGCTGCGGTCGCCGCGTCAGCCCCTGGCTCGTGATGTTGGAAGGTGAGGCCACATTCGTCGGCGAGGTCGACGAGGCGGTAGGACAGCATCCCAGGCCATCCTCGCTTCGCGAGCGTGCACGTACAGAAGTAGGTCAGGTTCGGCCACTCGCTTTCGTCAGCCGCGAGTGCGTTGCGCAACACGCTCATGTCGAACGCTGCGTAGTGGGCCACCAGCGGTCTGTCGCCAACCGCCTCAAGTACCTCCGGCCATACCGCGGCCATCGTGGGACTGTCCTTCGTCATCGCGGGCGTGATGCCATGGATGGAGATATTGAAGCCGTCGTACTCGTTGCCCGGAGGCTGGATCAGCCACCTGAGTACGTCGTTCACTTGGCCATCTTCAACTATTGCCACCGCCACGGCGCATGCACTCGCGCGTGAGCTCGTGGCCGTCTCGAAGTCGATCGCAACAAAGCCCTCCGCTCCAAGCGCGCGGCCCGCGTTGAGGGCATTCTGAAGGTCCAGTCGCGGACTGGCATGGTGCGGCTGAGGCGCCGTTGGCGCATCGATGGGGTGCGACTCGAGTACGCGTCCGTCCCCGTCGACGAGCTCGATCCGCGCTTCGAGGTGAAGCTCGGCTTCGCCGCTGGCGATGCGCTGCGCTAGATCCTCGGCTGCGGCGCTGCGACGGTCTGCGGATCCCATCTCCCCGTAGTCTCTCATCGTGGACTGGCGAGCGTGGCACGACGCCTACGAGGAACCTGACTCCGGGCTTGCCCAGCGCCTTGTGCTCGTGCAGGAACAGGTGCGCGCCGCACTGGACCGGATGCCACCCGGCTCGGTCGGGGCGCTCAGCGTATGTGCGGGGCAGGGACACGATCTCATCGGCGCGCTCGCCGAACACGAGCGACGTGGGGACGTCACCGCTCGCCTGGTCGAGCTTGACGAGCACAACGTGCTCCTCGCGCGCCGCGCAGGAGGCCGGGCTCGACGGGGTGCAGGGCGTCGCGGGCGATGCGTCGCTCACCGACTCCTACGTGGGTGCGGTCCCGGCCGACCTGGTGCTCGTCTGCGGCGTCTTCGGCAACATCTCGGTGGAAGACATTCAGCACACGATCGCTGGTCTGCCCCAGGTGTGCGCGAAGAATGCGACGGTGATCTGGACACGCCATCGTCTCCCGCCAGACATAACGCCCACGATCCGGGGCTGGTTCGCGGAGCGGGGATTCGAAGAGCTGGCGTTCGAGGTCGATCAGTCCGGGCGCTTCGTCGTCGGAGCGCAGCGGTTCACCGATGCCCCGGCCACTCTGCGTGAGGGCGAGCGCCTGTTCAGCTTCGTCGGGTTCTGGGACAAGGCGTTGGACGGCTGAAGGCTCTGGCTATGCCGCTGTGGCCTGGGACTCGAATGGTAGTGGTGAGCGCCAGCGAATGCGCGCTCGCGCTCTTCCTGCCGGACTATCTCCTGAAACTGCTGTATTACTTCTCGGCACGAGCAAATCCAGCGTTTTGTCTGTCTGCGCAGATTGTTCCGAGATGCCAATTTGCAGGGAATTTGGGTTTTGGCTGCTGTGAGCTTGGCTCCGGTGAGGCCGTAGAGTTTCGCACGGATCCGGGGTCGAAATCGGGGGGTTTTGTCGATGCGAAAGGGGGTTTTGTTGACCATTGGCGGGGTTTCGCGCACCCCTTGAATTGGGGGCTTGCGCGCTCAGTCTGAGCTGTCCTAGACGCCGGCCGTGCACGTTGTGCTCGTGGACTAAAGGGGGTAGTGGCCAGGGATCGGGCGTCAATAGAGCAGGCGACCAAGGAGACCTGACGAGACCGATGACGCTCGACCATGAGGACATTGAGGCGATCGCAGAGAGCGCCGCGCATCGTGTCGTGCAGCTCCTGGAGCAGCCGGGTCCCGGGGCCTACCAGCTGCTCGACCCCAAGGATCTGGCCAGAGCGCTGAACGTCTCGCTCGACTACGTCTACGCGCACGCCGGGGACCTCGGTGCGATGCGTCTCGGCGACGGACCCAAGGCGCGGCTGCGCTTCGATCTCCAGACCGCGCAACGAGCGATGCGGGCGCGCAAGTAGCCACCCACGGCGCCGGTAAGGTGATCGCACCACGAAGAAGCCGGGACGCCGCAGACACGCCCTCCGGCCCGGCACCGGGAGGTGAGCACGATGCGTCCGAACCGTACACGCCGACACGACCAAGGGCTCTGATGGCACGGCCCAACACCGGCGAGGTCACGCAGTGGTCGTGGAAGGACGGCAAGACGATCACCTACGGCGCACGCCTCTACGCCTACGGCCGTCGCCACCGGCTGGTCTTCGGCACCAACACCCAGGGCTGGAACGACGTCCGCGCCGAGATTGAGCTCGAGTCGATCCTGCAGCAGGTCGAGCGCGGCACCTGGGTTCCGCCGGAGAAGAGGACATCAGTGGTGCGGACGGAGGCCGCGCGCCCTGACGGTCACCAGCCCTTCGGACCATTTGCTCGGAAGGTCGTCGACGCGAAGAAGAGCCACGGTCTCGACAACAACACGATCGCCGACCTCGAGTGGAAGCTCGGCTATCTGATCGGGCACTTCGGCTGCATGGAGCTCCTCGAGATCGACATCGCGAGCGTCGACGGGTTCCGCGACGAGCTCGCGCATCGCTCACGTGTGATCCGCGAAGCCGAGGCTCGCGGTAAGCCGCTGATGGAGACTGTCCAGCGCAAGGCGGGGAAGCCCTACAAGCGCCGCAAGCGCCCGCTGTCGAACACGTCGATCAACGGGCTGCTGACGCTGCTCAGCCAGATCATGCAGCGCGCCGTGGACTACGGTCACGTCGCGCGCAACCCGCTGAAGGTCGGTGCGCGCAAGGACCGCTTCCTGCCGTCGGTCAAGCCCAATCGTACGTTCCTGGAGGTCGATGAGCTGCTCTCGCTGCTCGACGCGGCCGGCGAGCTCGATGAGGCCGCCCGGCGCGACCGGCGGGTGGGACGTCGCGCCGCGCTGGTCACGCTCGGACTGTCCGGCTTCAGGATCTCCGAGCTGTGCGACATGCGCTGCTCGCAGGTCGATCTCGCGCGAGCCCGATTCAAGCTCCCCGACGCCAAGACTCCCAAGGGCGTCCGCGAGGTCGAGATGACGCTGTGGAATCGCGGCGAGCTTGTTCGCCACCGCGAGCAGCGCTTGCGCGATGGCTTCCCGATGGAGCCGACAAACCACTTCTTCGGCACCGCGAATGGACGTCGGCGAGACCCCGACCGCTTCCGTGACCGCGTACTCGCGCGCAGCGCCCGTCTTGCGAACGAGCGGCGCGCCGAACAGGGCTTGCCGTCGCTGCCGAAGATCACGCCGCATTCGCTGCGGCGCACCTGGGCGATGCTCGCCGCGCAGGCCGGACGCGACCCGCACTGGATCGCAGATCAGATCGGCCACACCTCGGCGGCGTTCACGTTGCAGGTCTACCAACAGACCCGCAACCGCCGCCTGACCGACCACGAGCGCCAGGCTATCTGGGAGCTGATGCGCTTCGCCGACGAGCCCGCCGAGTGCCCGTTCGCGCGCCAGGTTACCCGCACAGACGATCCGGAGTTTAGGCCAGTGAATGGGCCAATGAGCAATTTCAGCCCTTCAACCGAGCTGGACGAACTCACCGGCGATGAGTAAAATCACCCTGTTTCCAGGCTGTGCCGTGATGGGCGCGGCGGGTTTCGAACCTGCGACCTCTCGCGTGTGAAGCGAGCGCTCTCCCACTGAGCTACGCGCCCTGGACCCTTGAGTCTATTGGCCCTGAGCGGTGCGCGTCAGGCGCGCAAGCGTGGTCAGCTCGATTCGGCCGTGGCGCTACGCTTCCGACACACCCGGCCCCGGATGCGGCATGAGCCTCACAGCCGGAATCGAATAAGCGGTCGCGAGGGCGGTGACTTCGTCAGGCGGCAGGCTCGCTCCAAACGCCGCTGCTCCCCCGAGTTTCTCGTAGCCGCTCGCAAGGCTCTTGCCGAGCAGCGACAGCTCGAAGTGGCCATCGTAGATCGCGTCGATGTAAAGCGACGAGTTGCCTCTCGCAAAGCTCGCGACGGCAGGCGTCCCGTGTAGGATCGCGGCGATCCCGGTTTCTGTCAGCCGCCACCCCTTCGAAGCGAGGCGGCTGTAGCTTTCATACAGTCCCGCGATTCCAGCGGCCGGCCCGGTAAGCCCGCTCACGTGCACCATGAACTGAGGTTCGGGCAGTGCCCGTGCAGCCGTGCTCGCTGCGGCGACCCCGTGTTGCAGGGAGACAGGAGGCGTGGCGGGGAGCCCGTTTGCGATCGCGGGCCACGCGACTCTCGACGCGGCGACCTCCCGTCGCACGGGCGCCTCCAGTGCGCGCAATCCGTTGCTTAGCTGCACCAGCTGCGCACGCTCGAGTGCCAGTTCGGCGCCGGTCGGAGTTTGCGAGGAACCGCAACCGGCGAGCAGGGCACCGAGCGCGATTGCGATCAGGACGCCCGGCAGTATGGAGCGCGCTACAGCTGTGCGGGTGGTGGAGTTGCTCAGCGTCAGACGCCGAGCAGGTCCACCACGAACACGAGCGCCGAGTTCGGCGGGATCGTCGGCGGCGAGCCGGCCTTGCCGTAGCCGAGTTCGGCGGGAATGATCAGCTCGCGCCGGCCACCCACCTTCATGCCCTCCACGCCCTGGTCCCAACCCTTGATGACCTGGCCCTTGCCGAGCGTGAATGTGAACGGTTCGTTGCGCTTCCACGAAGCGTCGAACTCCTTGCCGGTGCTGTAGAGCACACCAACGTAGTTCACGGTCGCCGAGTCGCCCGCTTTCGCTTCGGCGCCGGTGCCTTTGATGATTTCCTTGGTCACCAGCGTCGTCGGCGCGGCGCCGCTCGGCGGCGTGACCTTCGGTTCTGTGGACAGCGGGCCGCTGGTCGGTGTCTTCACGGTGCTTGTCGGTGCGGTCGGTGTGCTTGCCGTGGTCGGCGTGGTTTCGCCTTTCACGTGCGGCACCGAGCTGGTGTCGGACTCGTTGCCAACGGCAATCGAGCTGGAGCTGCTCGAGCCGCAGCCGGCAATCAGGGCGACTGTGCAGAGCGCGGGCACGGCGAGGGCGAGGCGCGCGCGCGAGAATTTGGGTGAGTGCGAGCGATTGAAGTTCATATCGGCGGGCAGCCTAACGCATAACGACATATGTGTGCCCCGATCCTCTGGGCCATGAGTTCGGGAGTCGAGTTCCGCGGGGAGCCCGCGCTCGACGCACGCGCTAGGATCGACGCGGACCGTGCTAGGCGGGGATGTAGCGGCGCCCTGAATCCGCAATCCGCTCTAGCGGGGCTGAACTCCCTTCCGAGGGGCAACGCTCCGGTCGTTCCGCCGCACGGAACGTCGATGGTTCGGGTCCCGCGCGGTGTCGGCTTGTGAACCAGGTCAGGTCCGGAAGGAAGCAGCCTTAAGCGATTCCCGGCAGGCGCAGCGGGAGCACCCGATCCGGAGTCCCGAGCGGCGATCGGACGATTGGATGCGCAGCTTCGACGAGGGGTGCACGGTCCGTTTTTAGGATTTGCGGTTCGTGCTGGTCGGCTCAACCCGGCAAACCTCAACGTCGCCGCTGCGCCGAGCGTCGTGACGCGCGATCCGTGCCCCGTGGCGGTCGTGCCGAAAACGAGCCGCGAACGGTTGTGGTCAACCGCAGTGCTTGAAGATCAGCCACGAGCGGTTGGAACTCGACTCGGTAAACCCCGGCGGGATCGACACTGCCGCGTGCGGGTCCTTGGGGTCGAGGATGTAATCCCGTTCGATTTCCATGCTCGCCGGGTCCACGTAGGTGCCGCTTTCGATCGACCGCGCTTCGGCGCTCACGATCAGCGATGGGCGTCCTTCCAGATACAGCGCCAGCAGCGGGATCGGCGCATGGTTGGGCACGCCCACCTGTCCGCACTTCAGTGCGATCGCGCCGTTGTGCACGAGCGCGAGCAGATCGTTCTGGATGCTTTCCTGGCGCGCGAGTTCCTCGAGTTGGCGGTGCGCCGAGCGCACCTGCCCGGGCGTGTACGCGATGAGTGCAACCAGCACCACCGCGCCCGCGATCATCCAAGGCCGCCGGTGACGGTCGCTCGGCGGGAGCGCCATCCAGCCAAACACCCCCGCACCGCAGAACAAGATCAGGATCGCGCCCGCCAGAAACGCATAGCGCGTGTCGATCGGCAGACCAAACGCCGCCAGCAACGCGAACACGAGCACCGCCACCACGCCCGCCATCGCACCTAGCATCGCCCGCTCGCGCAGCCACGCCAGCGACAGCACCCCGCCGAGCGCCGCGCCGGCGAGCACCGGCACGCGCAGGATTTCCCCGATGCGCTCGGGTATGTAGCGCGGCACTTTCGCGATCCCCGTCTCGCGCCCAAGCGTTTGTGCGGTTTCTTTGGTGTGGGTCAGCGACCACATCGCGTTGCCCGTCACCAGCAGGTCGCTGAGCACCCAGATCAAGGGTGCCGCGGCTGCCAGCAGCGCAAGGCGGGCGAGCTGCACTCGTGTGCGCGCGCGATCCGGCGAACGCGCGGATGAGACGACCAGCACGACCCAGTAGATCCCAGAAAAGGCCCATGCCTCGGGCCGCAGCAATCCTGCCAATCCCAGCAGCACGAGCACCGGCGCTCCCGCGCGAGGACGACGCGTCTCCACGAGCAGGGCGCACAGCACGAGCAGCATGTAGGGCACGTCCACGTACGCGCGCACACCGTAGGACAGCACCGGCACGCGCGTCAGCAGGATCAGCGCCGCCAGCGCGCCCGCGGCGCGGCCGAACCAGGCGCTTCCGAGCCGATAGAGCACCCACCCGCACGCCGACAGCGCGAGGAACGCCAATGCCACCGTGACGGCGGTGGCTCCGCTTGCGCCGAGTGGCGCGAGCGCCAGTCCCAGTCCCTCCGCCAGCGGATGGGGCGTTGGCGCGATCGGCAGGTTGTACTGGGGCGTTTCCCCACGCGAGAGCTGCTGGCCCCACACCAGCCCGTACAGCGTGTCGTAGTTGACGAACCCCACACCCGCGATCAGCCACAGCAGCAGGGCGCCGGCGGCGATCGCAAGCGACGCGCGCACCCAGGCGGGTGCCTTCGCGCGGATGACCCCCTCGTTCGTCCCGTCAGACCGGGAGTCTCGCGGACGTAGTCGTGTGAGCAGGGGTTTGATCGTGGCCGCCACGTGCGGCACGCTACCCACTCCGACAGGTTCGTGGCCGCGGGTAGACTGACTTTCGGTGGCCGCCGGCGCTCAATCCCTGTATCGATCGCACCGTCCGCGCTCGTTCGACGACGTTGTCGGGCAGGACGCGGTGGTGCGCACGCTGCGCCACGCCGTGGAACGCGACCAGGTCCACCATGCGTACCTGTTCGTCGGCTCGCGCGGCACCGGCAAGACTTCGATGGCCAAGATCCTCGCGTGCTGTCTCAACTGCGCAGGGAATGGCATGCCCGCCCACCCGGGTGGGCCCACCATCACGCCGTGCGGACAGTGCGACTCGTGCCGCGCGATCGCCGGCGCCACCTCGCTCGACGTGATCGAGATGGACGCCGCGTCCAACAACTCGGTCGACGACATCCGCGAACTGCGCGAGTCGGTCGTGTTCGCGCCCGTGTCCGGCCGCCACAAGGTGTACATCCTCGACGAGGCTCACATGCTCTCCCAGGCCGCGTGGAACGCGTTCTTGAAGACACTCGAGGAGCCGCCCCCGGGCACCGTGTTCGTGCTCGCCACCACCGAGGCCGGCAAGGTGCCCGCCACCGTCGTGGACCGTTGCCACCGCTTCGACTTCCAGCGTCCCACGGTCGAGCAGATCGCAAGCGTGGTAATGCGCGCCGCCGCGGCGGAGTCGATCGAGATCCCCCCCGAGGCGGTGGCGGCGATCGCTCGCTCGGCGACCGGCAGTTTCCGCGACGCGCTCGGCACGCTCGAGCAACTCGTCACCTACAGCGGCGCCCATGTCGAGCTGGCCGACGTGCTCGCGGTGCTTGGTGTCGCCGACGAGCAACTGCTCTCAGACGCCTTCGATGCGGTCGCCGGCGGGGACGCGCGCGGCGCGCTGCTCGCGGTCGCCCGCTGTGCCGAGGGAGGTCGCGATGCCAGCTCCTTCACGCGCGACCTGGAGGGTCGCGCGCGCGAGCTCTTGGTTGTGCAAACGCTCGGCGACGTGCCCCCCGAGCTGTCGCTCACACCCGAGATCGACGCACGCCTGCGCGAGCAGGCGCAGCGTGTGGGCCCCGCCGAAGTGGTGCGCATGCTCGACCTCCTGGGAGCCGCGCTGGAGGCGGTGCGCGCGGGCGCCGACCCCCGCACGCAGCTCGAGCTCGCGCTCGTGAAGGCCGCCGCGCCGCAAACCGACGGCTCCACGCGTGCGCTGCTCACCCGCATCGAGCGGCTCGAGCACGCGCTCGCGGGAAACGCCCCGCAGCCGGCGCCGGCCTCCGTGGCGTCCGTGCCTGTGTCGGCGCCACCCACGCCGGCGCCGGTCGCTGCCGAGCTCGTGTCGGCTTCCACGTTGCCACCGGATGCCGCACCGGCGCCGCCCTCCTCGCCCGCCCCCGCATCAACCCAACCGGACATCCATTTCGACCCGGCACCGGCCCAACCGGACATCCCTTTTGACCCGGCATCAACCCGACCGGACATCCCTTTCGACCCGGCACTGGCCCAACCGGACGCCTCGCCCGACCAGTCCGCTCCCCAGCCGGCGGTCGCGGCTCAGGAGCAGGCAGTCGCGGCGCCTGTCGCGGTTGCGGTGCCTCCCGCCCCCGGCGACCTGGACGCGCTGTGGCCCGCCGTGCACGAGTCGGTGCGCGCGGAGCACAGTCTCTTGGGCGCGGTCCTGAGCGAGGCCACGCCCGCGACGCTCACCGAGGAGGAGCTGGTGCTCGCGTTTCCCCCGACCGCCGCGTTTCACAAGCGCAAGGCCGAAGACCCGGCCAACCGCGTCACGCTGATCGACACGCTGCGCCGGCTCACCGGAAGGCGCTACCAGGTGTCGTTTGAGCTGCGCGAGGATCTCGTCGCCGAGGGAGGGGTCAACGGCGCGCCTCCGACGGAGGACGAGATCATGGCGCGCCTGGTCGCGGAGCTGGACGCGGAGGAGCTCCCCGAGGATTGGCTTCAACAGCAGAAAGGCGGCGAATAGCGGTGCCCCAGCCACGACAGCGGCAACCCAACATGCAGCAGATGCTCAAGCAGGTGCAGAAGATGCAGCACGACATGGAGGTCGCTCAGCAGGAGCTGGCAAACGAGACCGTCGAGGCGTCGGCCGGCGGTGGCATGGTCACGGTGACCGTCAGCGGCGAGCTGGAGCTGCGCTCGGTGAAGATCGCCCCCGAGGCGGTCGATCCCGAGGACGTTGACATGCTGTGCGATCTTGTGCTCGCCGCCACCAACGAGGCGCTGCGCTCCGCGCAAGAGCTGGCCGCCAAGCGCATGGGCGCGGTCACCGGCGGTCTGGACCCCGGCGCGCCGGGCGGGCTCGGCGGGCTCGGCCTCCCCGGGCTCTAACGAATGCGCGATGTGGGGGAGCCCCGAGTGGCGTTCAAGCGTGAGGTGGCATTCAAAATTTGTAAGGTTCACAGTAGTGGCTACTTATTGTAGTCACAATAGTGAATCCCATAAAATGTATATATATACCCACAGTCAGGACTCCCGTTGAGCTCCTTCGCTCCCCCAATTCAACGCCTCGTCACCGAGCTGTCGAAGCTTCCCGGCGTTGGCAATCGCACCGCGCAACGGCTCGCGTTTCACATCCTGCGCGCCTCACCGGAGGACGCACGCGGGCTCGCGGAGGCGATCGTAGAGGTCAAGGAGCGGGTGGGGTTGTGCGAGGTGTGCTTCAACCTCGCCGACGAACCGCGTTGTCGCATCTGCCAGGACACTCGGCGCGATGCAACCATCATCTGCGTGGTCGAGGAGCCCTCGGACGTGATCCCGATGGAGCGCACCCACGAATTCCACGGTCTCTACCATGTGCTGGGAGGCGCTTTGTCTCCGATTGACGGGATCGAGCCTGAGGACCTGAAGATCGAGCAGCTCTATGCGCGCGTGGTCGCCTCTGGGGTACACCCGTCCGCGGCCGATCCCTCCACGGACAACGGCTCAGCGGGCGATGGCTCGACCGGGGGGTTTTCGACGGGCGACGGCTCAGCCGGCGACGGCTCGACCGTCGTGCACGAGCTGGTGCTTGCCACCAATCCCACCACCACCGGCGAAGCCACAGCGCTGCACATCGCCGAGCAGCTGCGCGCCCGCGCCCCACGGTTGAAGGTGACCCGCCTGGCCTCCGGCCTGCCCGTCGGCTCCGACCTGGAGTACGCCGACGAGGTCACGCTCGGCAAGGCGCTCGCCGGACGCCGCTCGCTGTAGCCTCAATCCATGTCCGAGATCGTGGTCATGAAGTTCGGCGGCACCTCCGTGGCCGACGCGCAGCGCATCAAGCGCGCCGCCAAGCGCATCGTCGAGAAGCGCGAGGCCGGCTACAGCGTCGTGGCGGTGCTCTCGGCGCGCGGGAAGACCACCGACGAGCTGATTTCGATGGCTGAGGAGGTATCTGCCGCCCCCGACCCGCGCGAGATGGACATGCTGCTCTCCACCGGCGAGCGCATCTCCTGCGCGCTGTGCGCAATGGCGATCAACGACCTCGGCCACCGCGCGATCTCTCTGACCGGCTCGCAGGCGGGGATCGTGACCGACACCTCCCACACCAAGGCGCGCATCCTCGACGTGCGCGCCGACCGCGTGCGTGCGGCACTGGAGCAGGACTCGATCGTGCTCGTGGCTGGCTTCCAGGGTGTATCGACCGCCGATGACGTCACCACGCTCGGGCGTGGCGGCTCGGACACCACTGCTGTGGCGGTCGCCGCCGCGCTGGGCGCCCGCGAATGCGAGATCTACACCGACGTCGCCGGCGTGTTCACAGCCGACCCGCGGATCGTGCCTGATGCCCGCAAGCTCGCGACCGTGTCCTTCGAGGAGATGCTGGAGATGGCGGCCTCCGGGGCCGGTGTGCTGCAGCTGCGCTCGGTGGAGTATGCGCGCAACGAAAACGTCCGCATCCACTGTCGCTCATCGTTTGACGACTGTCCCGGTACCGTGGTTGTGTCGGAAGGAGAGAACATGGAGAAGCCCCTCATCACCGCCGTAACCCACTCGACCTCGGATTCGATGATCACGCTGATCGGCGTCGATCACGTTCCAGGTATAGCCGCGCGCATCTTCGAGGCCCTTGCGGAGGCAAGCGTGAACGTAGACATGATCGACCAGAACGTGCCCACATCCGCCGGCGGCAAGGCGGAGATCTCCTTCACCGTGCCCCACGAAGATCTGAGGGTGGCCACCGGTGCGCTCGAGGCGATGACAGACGATGTGTTCGACCGCATGGCCACGCAGCGTGAGATGGGCAAGGTGTCGATCGTGGGCGCCGGCATGCGCTCGCACCCCGGTGTGGCCGCGAAGGTCTTCCGCGTGCTCAACGACGAGGGCATCAACATCGAAATGATCTCGACCTCCCCGATCAAGATCTCCTGTGTCATCGCCCGCGATCGCGTTGAGCGGGCCGTGCAGGCGCTGCACGGTGCTTTTGAGCTCTCTGGGCCCGGCACGGTGGACGTGGAGGAGCCGTTCAGGGCACGTAGCGGCTGAGCGCGGCGTCTGGCTCTCCGGTACTCGACCTTCTATGTGCTCGGGGGAGCTTCCTCGACCGCCCCGGAGGGTGGCTCATCGACCGGCTTGGAGGGCGGCTCATCGACAGACTGCGTAGGCAGCGCGTCGGCGTCCGCCGCGGCTGCCGCGCGATTCTCCTCCTTGACCGCGAGCCATATCTCCTCGCGGAAGATCGACACCCCACGCGGCGCCTCGATTCCCAGGCGTACCGTGCTGGCGCTGACCTCCATCACGGTGACCAGGATCTCGTCGCCGATCACGACGCGCTCTCCCGGACGTCGCGCCAGTATCAGCATCGCTGGAGATTATGAAGCTATTTGCGACGGCTCGTCCGAGACGGTGAACAGCGGCGCCTGCAGTCGGGCCTCGGGGTTGGCGTTGATCACCTGATAGCCGCGGCCTTCGTGGACCACCAGCGGGGCGCGCAGGTTGGCGGTGATGTCCAGCGGGTTCGGCGTCGCGCGCACGGTCACGTACAGCTTTGCGTCCGCTCCTTCTTCGATGCCGGTCCGCTCGCGATCCTCGGGCGCCATGTGCAGCGAGAACTCGGGAGAAGAACAGCTGGGGACTGACGACCGGCAACGCGAGCGCGGGCTCGTCCATCGAATGCAGCCATAGGAATCCGGTGCCGGGGTTGCGGTCGATCAGCGCATAGCGCGAGCCGCCGAGACCGATCAGCCCGAAGGGGAACTCGATCACCTCCTCCTCGGCGATCTCGACCTCTCCAAAACGGATGCTCTGAAATGTCACGGACATGTTGGCTCTCTCGTCGGCCGGCTACTGCAGGAACTGGAGCAGGGATTCTTGGATGATGCTCGCGCCGGCGCGCAGCGCCGCCTCATAGGCGGCCTGCTCGTTGGAGTAGGCGATCGACGTCTGGGCGATGTTGGCGTCCTCGGTATTGGAGAGGCTCGCGGCGATCGAGCCCTGCATAGATTCGATGCGGCTGACCGCGGTTTGCAGCTGATCGGTCACGCTGCCGCCCGTTGCCTGCAGCTGGCTGAGCGTCTGATGTTTGCTTCCAGGTCTTTCAGGTCGCTCGAGCCCAGTGCGCCGACGTCTTCGGTGGTGCCGCCGCGCAGGTGTTCGGAGATCGTCTGCAGCGTGTCGAGCAGCTTGCCGTCGCGCGGCTTCATGGCCGTTGCCGAGCAGCGAGGAGATGTTGGTGTTGATGTCGACCGACACGCCGGGGCCGATCGCGCGTGTGATCGTGCCGTTGTCGCCCTGATAGGTGTCTTCCGCTCCCTGTAGGTAGGGGGCGGTGGTGGTCTTCGTGCCCGAGAACACGTATTGCCCGGCGTACTGCGTGTTCGCGTCCTGCTTGACCGCTTCGGTGAGCTGGTCGACCTCGGTGGCGATGCTTTCGCGGTCGCTCTGGTTGTAGGTGCCGCTCGAGGTCTGCACCAGGAGCTGGCGCACGGTCTGCAGCACGTTTGAGATGTTCGACATTGCGCCGCCGGCGGTGTTCTCCCAGGAGATCCCTTCCTGGGCGTTGGTTTCGTAGGAGCTCAGCCCGTCGAGCTGGCTCTGCAGGTCGATCGCCTGGCTGGTGCCGTATGGATTGTCCGACGGTTCGAGGATCGTCTTGCCGGAGGACAGTTCGTCTGAAGTGCGCTCCAGGCTCGCCAGCGAGGAGTTGATGTCGTTGAGCGTCGTGGCCGTGACCATCGCCGGGAGTGATGCGTTCGGTCATCGCCGGGCCTGCACGCGCTGGGCTGTGCTGTGGTGGCGCATCTCTACAGCCCCACCACTCCGGTGTGCTCGATCAGCGTTTCGAGCATGCTGTCCATCGCTGTGAGCGTGCGCGCCGAGGCCTGGTAGCCGCGCTGGAAGCTGATCAGGTTGGTCATTTCTTCATCGAGCGACACGCCTGAGACGCTCTGGCGCTGGTTGCCGATCGCGGTGACGGTGGTCTGCAGGTTCGCCTGCTCGTCCCTGGCCGTCTGCACACCGGCGCCGACCTGCTCCACGAGCGCCGCGTAGTTTTGTTCGGCCGCGCCGCCTCGCAGCGCCGCGATCGCCTGTGCCACGTCGTTGCCTCCGGCGTCTTTGGTCGAGGAGGTCTGCACCTGGGCGGCGGTGACCGCCACCGCGAGGGTGGCGGCGGTGGTGCCGGAGAAGAACGGCGTGGTGGTGTGCAGCGCGTTGACGCTGCCCGCCAGCGCGCTCGCCACACTGTTCGAGCTGTGCCTGATAGTTGCTCAGCGCCCCGGTTGGGCCGGTGAGACCGAGCAGCGCGCCGAGCTTGCCCCCGGCGGATTCGGTGAGGGTCTGGGGCCAGTTGACGGTGGTGCCTTCCACCAGTGGCTTGGCCGCGTCGCCGAAGCTGACCGTGTCGGTGCCGTCGGGCTGCTGGCTGACGGTGATCTGTGCAAGACCGGAGAGCTTGTCCAGCAGCTGGTCGCGCCGATCGAGCATTTCGTTGGGCTCCTGCCCGGCCTCTTCGGCGAGCTTGATCTGCCCGTTGAGCTGGGCGATCTGGTTGGCGTCCTCTTGCACTTCGCCGGAGGGCCCGGTGAGGGCCGCGTACTGTTCTCCGGCCTGGGTCGAGATCGTCGACAGCTGCGCGCTGAGTTCGTGGAAGGTGTTGGCCAGCTGTTTGCCCGCGGCCACGACCCCTTGCTTGGCGGCGACGCTTGTCGGGTGCGTTGGCAAGTTCGCTCCAGGCGCTCCAGAACGCCGATATCTGGCTGGCAAGCCCGGAGCTCGAGGGTTCGTTGAACGCGGCCTGAGCCTGGGTCAGCTCTTCAGACTGGGTGCTGGCTTCGCTCAGCGCGCTGTTTTGCGTGCGGTACTGGGCGTCCAGGTAGACGTTGCGCACACGGGCGATGGTCGCGACGCTCACGCCGGTGCCGAGCTGCGCGCCCGTCGCCTGTCATCGGTGAGATCGCCGGGATTACGATCGGCTGTGTTCGTCTGCAGGACCGCGGTCTCGCGCGAGTAGCCTTCGGTGTCCGAGTTGGCGATGTTGTTGCCGGTGACGTCGAGCGCCGCCTGCTCGGCGATCAGGCCGCTGAGCGCGGTTTGCAGTCCTTGCAGGGTGGGGATCGACATGGTCTAGGCGCGCAGGTCCAGGACGTGCAGGTTGCCGTCAGGGCGCGGCCGCGTGATCGGCGTGGAGGAGCCGTGCGTGTCGTAGCCGTTGACTCCGTCGAGCGAGAGGATTCCCATCAGGTGGTCGAGAAAGCCCAGTTCGATCTGCATCAACGCGCGGTTGCACGAGTGCTCGCGCTGCAGCTCCCGCAACAGGCCACGCAGCTCCGCGCTCAGGGTCGCGGCCCGCTCGGCGTTGTCGGGTTCCATCAGCGTGCGCAATTGCTCGAGCGTGACTGCCTCCGCCGGGATGCCCAGCCGCTCTCCGCTACGGGCGAGCAGGCGCGTGCGCTCCTCCTCCAGCAGCTGGCGACGACCCATCTCTCCGCGCAGGATCCCGGCCAGGCGCACGACGGTGTGCACGTCGCGCGCACGGATCGCCGCGCCCTGCTCCAGGACGACCTCGAGCAGGCTGCGTGCCGAGTCGATCTGTGCGTCGAGATGCGCGAGCACATCCGCGCCCAGCGCGTGGTCTTGCGCAAGCTCTTCGGGTGCGAGGAGCGCGGTCATGCTCACGAGCTTGTGCCTCCGCTCGTGGCCGTCGGGGTGGCCCCGGCGGCGTCTTGCAGCTGGCGGGTCATCTGGGCGGCGAGTCCCAGTCCGCCGGCGTTCATCACGCTGCTGGTGAGCGCCTGCGGCAGCATCGATGAGATCGGTCCGCTCGCCGCGCTCGAGCCCGATGAGCCGCCTTCGGAGGATTCGCCTTCTTCCCCGCTTTCGCCGCCGAGGCCGCTGCTTGCGGTCAGCGACTGCGAGAGCTCTTCGACCAGCATCTGTTCGAAGGCAAGCGCGGTCTGGTAGGCCTTTTGGGTGGCGGCGGAGCCATCTGCGCACCCAGGCGGGCTCGAGCGTCTGGTTGACCGCCGGCAGTCCGCCGCTCGGCAAGCGGCGAGCCCGAGGAGAGCGGGATGCTCACGACGGGCGCAGCTGGTTGGCGATCGACATCATCTGGCTCTCGGTTTGGATCGCAGAGCTGCTCATCTGGTAGGCGCGTTGCGTGCTCACCATCGAGCGCCATCTCCTTCGACATGTCCACGTTGGAGCCCTCCAACGCGCCTTGGTGGATTTTCGCGACATTCGCGCCGATGGCCTGTGGGGCGCCGCTGGCAGCGGTGGGTGTCAACGTGCCGTCCCCGCCGGCGAGCAGGTGGTCCGGCGAGGGCACGGTGACGAGCTTGATCTGGCCGAGTGTGCGCTTGCCGGCGGTCACGGTGCCGTCTGGCGCCGATTTTCACCTCGCCGGCCGAGACGCCCGCGGGGAGCTTGATCGGCGGTTCCAGCGGGTTGCCTTCGCGCGTCGACGATCGTGCCGTTCGCGTCGACGCCAAAGCTGCCGTCGCGGGTGAGCGCCGCGCTGCCCGCCGGAGCTCTTGACCTGGAAGTAGCCTTCGCCTTCGATCGCGAGGTCGAGTGGGTCGCCCGTTTCCTGTATCGGTCCCTGGGACTGGCTGCGCCCGATCACCTGCGCGCTCGCGCCCGCGCCGATGCTCGATTCGGTGCCGGCCTCGTCCACCGCGTTGTAGAGCAGGTCTTTGAAGGCGACGCGCTCGGACTGGTATCCGGTGGTGGAGGCGTTGGCGAGGTCGTTTGAGATCGCGTCCAGCTGTTCCTGCTGGGCGGACATGCCCGCCGCCGCGGAATAGAGACCTTCGAGCATCAGTCCCCGCTCGCGCTCAGCGAGCCGACCTGCGAGGCGGACTCCTGCAGGGTCTGGCCGATCGACTGGATCGCCTGCTGGCCGGATTGGAAGCTGCGCAGCGAGGTGATCATTTCGACCATGATCTTCGCGGCGTCCACGCCGGATCCCTCGAGCGAGCCCTGGCGTACCGTGCCGGTTGGCTTGCCCGAGGCGCTGCCGGTGTAGAGGTTTTCGCCCTGCTTGACGGCGCCGGGCACTTCAAAGACGCCGAGCGCGCTTGGTGCGCACCGTGCCGTTTGCGCCGACCTTGATCTGCGCTCCGCTCTGGTCGAGCACGGGGTCGCCGTTGGCGTCCGTGAGCACTCCCTGGGCGGAGGTGGTGAACTGCCCGTCGCGGGTGTAGCGCACGCCCTGGGCTGTCTTCACCGCGAAGAAGCCGCTGCCGGTGATCGCGAAGTCGAGCGGTTCGCCGGTTTCCTGAAGCGAGCCCTGGGTCATGTCGGTGTAGGTCTTGCCCAGCGCCACGCCCGCGTCGACCGATCCGATCGCGGTTCCGCCCTCGGTGTTGGCGAGCAGCACATCGCCAAAGCTGTGCTGCGGGGATTCGTCGGGCTTGTAGCCCGGAGTGGACGCGTTGGCCAGGTCGTTTGAGAGCTGGTCCTGGCGAACCTGCTCGGCGACCATCCCGGAGGCGGCGATGTACAGGCCAAGATCCATGTCGTCCCGGGTGTTCGACCGCGGACGGGGATTCTTTAGGCTCAGCCGACCGGCGCTGAACAGCGCACAGCTCGTCCGAGAGCCGGTCGTACAGACGCCGGCGCAACTGGGTGTGGATCTGCGAGACGCGGCTCTCGGACACCCCGAGCCGCGCGCCGATGTCGCGCAGCGTCCAGTGCTCCAGGTACAGCAGCACCGCCACTTCGCGCTCGACGGGCGGCAGCAGCGCGAACGCGGCGCGGAAGCGCTCCTTGGCTTCGCGCCGCTCGGCGCAGACGATCGGGTCGCAGTCGGTGTCGGGGCTCTCCAGCGTGTCGATCCGCTCGATCGTGGCGTTCTCATCGGAGCGCACCGTGCGGTTGAGCGAGCCGACCTCCGCCAGCGCGACCTCGTCGAGTCGGCCGCACGAGCTCGCGCGGGTCCATGTCGAGCATCGCCGCCAGCTCCTCGCGGCTGGGCTGGCGATCGTGGGTGGCGAGGAACGTCTCGCGCGCGTGGTTGATCGCGCGCTCGTCGCGCCGCAGCGAGCGGGGCGCCCAGTCGTGGCGGCGCAGCTCGTCGAGCACCGCGCCGTGGATGCGCGTCCAGGCATACTGCTCGAGCGTGGCGCCCTTCTCCGGGTCATAGCGCTCGATCGAGCGGATCAGCGCCTCCAGGCCACAGGAGAGGAAGTCCTCGACGTCGCACTGGGCGGGCACCTCGCGCACCTTGCGGTAGACGATGTAGCGCACCATCGGCGTGAAAATGAAGATCAGCTGGTCGCGCAGGCGCAGATCGCCGCTCTGGCGGTACTCGCGCCACGTCCTGAGGGCCTCCGCCGCCGAGATCCTCACGGCCCCTTTTGCGATCGTTTCCATTTTGCGACTCCGATTTCGAGGGAACTGCGAACAGGTGCCCCCGCGTGCGCCAAACCTGCCCGCGGTCCGAGATGCGCTATTTGCGAAGATTTCGGGCGCGGACCGTATCGGCCGCTCCGGTCGTAATCGTTTGATGGCTCATCGGCCAGTTAGCATCTGCGCAAACGCATAACCACATTCGCGGATGGGTCTGCGTGGGGCTGCATGTCCCGGGGCGTCGCAGACTGCGCTCAGATATCGCGCGCACCCGGTCGATGACCATGCGTGAAGATGGCGCTCTCGATCCTCCGCGCTCCGCCACCAGCGCAGCCAGCGTCCCGGCGGTCGATCTGCCGCCGCGCGACTGCGCAGCAGCTGCTCGCCGCCGGCGAGCTCGACGGCTACCGCGAGCTGTTCGGCAGCTCGAGCGATCGCGGACCCCCACCGCCGCTACCAGGCGGGCGTCGAGCCTGATCGAGCAGGGCTTCGCCGCGAGCAGCGACACCCCGCCCGCGCGCCTGGCGGAGCTGTTCGCGACCGTTGCCGCCGGCGTCCGTCGAGCTGCTCGAGCGCGAGCCGCGCGAGCCCAAGCTGCTCAACTACGCGGGCGTCGCCTTCTATGAGCTGTGGAGCCTCGACGCCGCCCGAGCGCTGTTCAAGGCCGCCAAGCGCCTGGACCCGCGCTGTCGAGCAGGTGGACGGCAACCTGGCCGCGCTCGCGAGGCGACGGCGCCAGACTGCGCGGCGCCGGTCGCGCGGCGCCACTGCATCCCGCGCTCCCCGAGCTGGCCAGTCGGGCGCTCGAGATCGCATCGCGCGCACAGCCGGCCGAGGGCATGCGGCTGAGCCTGTGCATGATCGTGCGCGACGAGCAGGAGATGCTGCCGCGCTGCCTGGCCTCGGTCGCCGGCGCGGTCGATGAGATCGTGATCGTCGACACCGGCTCCACCGACGCCACGGTCGAGATCGCTCGCTCGTTTGGGGCGCGCGTGATCTTCCACGAGTGGACCGGGTCATTCGCCGAGGCGCGCAACGTCTCCTTCGATGCGGCCGAGCGGCGACTGGCTGATGTACCTGGACGCCGACGAGGTGCTCGTGGAGGAGGACGCGCCGCTGCTGCGCTCGCTGACCGGGCGCACCTGGCGCGAGGCGTTCTATCTCTCGGAGACCAACTACACCGGCGATCTCGAGGACGGGACCGCCGTCACGCACAACGCGCTGCGCATATTTCGCAACCGGCCCGAGTACCGCTTCGAGGGGCGCCTGCACGAGCAGATCGCCCACCGCCTGCCGGGCTATCTGCCCGAGCGCATGGAGGCGACCGGGGTGCGCATCGAGCACTACGGCTATCTCGGCGCCGTGCGCGACAGTCGCGAGAAGTCGCGGCGCAACATCGAGCTGCTGCGCTTGCAGCAGGCCGAAAGCCCGCCCACGCCGTTCCTGCACTACAACCTCGGCTCGGAGTACGCCGCCGCGGACGAACCGCCGGCCGCGCTTGTCGAGTTCGAGCGCGCCTGGGCGCTGCTGCAGAGCCTTCCCGATCGCGACAGCTACCAGTTCGCGCCGGCGCTGATGAGCCGCATGGTCAAGGCGCTGCGCGCGTGCGGGCGTCCGGCGGACGCGATCGCACGCGCCGAGGAGGGGCTGCGAGCGCTTCCACGGGCTTCACCGACCTCGTGTTCGAGCAGGCGATCGCCGCGATCGCGCTCGGAGCAGGACGAGCGCGCGATCGAGCTGCTCGAGCGCTGCATCGAGATGGGCGACGCGCCGCGCCGCTACACCGCGACGCTTGGCAGCGGCAGCTACCTGCCGAGGCTCCAACTGGCCGAGCTCAGACGGTCGCAGCGGCGAACTAGGAGGAGGCGACTCGGCTGCTCGAGCACTGCCTGCGCGAGTACCCGCGGTTCATCGGCTCGGTGCTGCCCTACGCGAATGTGCTGCTGGCAGGCGGAGTCGAGCCGGATGACGTTGTGGCGCGGCGTCGAGCAGCACATGCCCGACCTCTCGCCCGGCGGCTCGCTTCATGCTCGGCACCGCCCTGTATGAGGCCGGCGCCACGGTCGCCGGAGAGGTCCAGTTCAGGGCGGTGCTCGCGCGCCAGCCGCACTCCAGCCGGGCGCGCGTGGCGCTGGGCGAGGCGCTGCTTGCGCAGCGGCGCTACGGCGAGGCGGCCGAGGTGGCGCCGCGAGCTTGCGGACGACGACCCGCTGGCGGTGATCGCCCGCCGGACAGAGCTGTTCGCGCGCATCGCCGGCGGCGACGACGATGGCGCGAGAGAGGCGCTCGACCGAGCCCGCGCGGCGGGCATGGCCCACGTACGAGCTCGACCTGTTCGCGACCTGGCGAGAGCTCGCGCGTACCGAGGATCGAGCGACCGTCGTCGTCATCTTCCGAGCTGTCCACGCCATCACCTTCGGAACTGTCTTCGCCATCGCCTCCCGAGCACGCGATCGCCACCGCTCACCGTTCGGCGCATATCCGCACCTTCCCGGCAGCGCGTTGAGCCGCTCTCCGAGCAGGCCGTGGCGCTGCTCGAGGTGATGCTCGAGGCGCTGCTGCGCGTGCACGACTTCGAGAGCTTCGAAGTGCTGCTCGGCGCGCTGGAGCGCACCCCGCTACAGCCGCGCGAGCGACGCGAGCTGCTCGCCGGCATGTACCTGCGACGTGGGTTCGTGGCATCCGCGGCGCAGGAGTGGATGGCCGTGTGCGAGCAGGAGCCGGATGTTCCGGCGCTGCTGGGTCTCGCCCGCGTGGCCGCCGCGCAGAGGCATGGCACACGAGATGAGCGACTTCGCGGCCGCCGCGCTCTCGCGCGACCCCGACAACGAGGATGCGGCAAGCCTCCTCTCTCAAGCGCATGCCGCGACCGCGTAGACGCTCCGGGCCCTGCCAGCGCGGTCCTCGCCGCGTCGGGCTGCCTGCGCCAAGCGACGCATACCGCCCGGACGGCGGGTACGCCTGAACAAAGCGGGCAGGTGGGCAGGCCCGCAATAAAGTTTTCGCGAAAGACGCCGATCACTTGAAGAGATATCAATCGCGAGGCGGCCCAGGGACCGGGTCGCGTCACACGTTTTCAGGGAGAAAACGCCATATGACCTCGTCGATCCTGCCATTCAGTGGCCCGTGCTCGTCCTGCGGGCTTGTCGTATCCGATGCCGTTCACTGAGCGGAACGCCGACGATCCTGCCGCGTTTCAGTCCGAGCTCAGCGCGAGCGATCGTGCTGCTCGCAAGCCAAGACGGCAGCGGCACGCCGCCGCCGGAGGTGCTGGACCAGGTCGCGGCCGCGGGCAGGATAAGCCGCGAAATGCGCGAAAGCGGACATGAGCTGCGCTTCTCCGGAGGACCAGGGGGGGCGGGTAACCGTCGAGCTTTCCGATCGCGAGGGCAAAACCGTGAAGAGCATTTCGATTTCAGAGGCGCTTGAGATCGCCGCCGGAAAGCCGGTGCAGGACGTCACCGGGAAGCGCTCGGCGTAGAGCCTCCATGTCATCGCTTGCAGTCAGCTCGGCGGCCGGTTCGCCGATCTCCATCTCGGGGCTCGCCTCAGGGCTCGACACGAGCTCGATCATCTCGGCGCTGATGGCCGTCGAACGCGAGCCGGTCACACGGCTCACCGACGCCCAGGAAAAGCTGCAGGGCCAGCAGAAAGAGCTGACAAGCGTCCAGAGCAGCCTCCAGCAGCTGGCGCTCGCCGCCTCGGAATTCAGCATGCCCTCGCTGTTTGAAACCTCGCAGGCGGTCACCTCCAGCGAACCCACGCGAGTCAGCGCGGCCACCAGCGACGGAGCCGCCATCGGCGGCTATGAGGTGGAAGTCACGCAGCTGGCCAACTCGGCCCAGCGCACCTTCACGTTCACGAGCCCCGCCGCCGAAGACACGCTCACGATCGACGGCAACAGCTTCACCGTCAAGGCCGGCGAGAGCGCCAAGGAATTCGCGAACGCGATCAACTCCGACAGCAGCTCGACGGTGTACGCCGCGGTGCTCGAAGGCAACACGCTGGTGCTGTCCAACCGCGCGACGGGCAACACCGGCGCGGAATTCATCCAGGTGAGCGATCCGGGCGCGACGCTCGTCGAAAAGGCCGGCACCGCCAAGGAAGGCAAGAACGCCGAATACACGCGTCGACGGAGTCGCGGGGACCTCGACCTCCAACACCGTCACCAACGCGATCGCCGGCGTCACGCTGACCCTGAACGGCCTGACCACCACCGGCCCGGTGACGATCGACGTGCAGCCTCCGGGCGCGAGCGTCAGCGCCGTGGAAGCGCAGGTGCAGTCGTTCGTCAAGCTCTACAACTCGACGGTCGAAGCGATCCAGAAGCAGCTGACCACCAAGCCGATCGCCAAGCCGACCAGCGCCAGCGAATTCGCGCACCGGCACCCTGTTTGGCGACTTCGAACTGGAGAGCCTGCTCGGCGAGCATGCGCCAGAGCATGTACGAACCGATCGCCGGGCTTGCCAGCCGAAATGTCCAACCCCAGCGACATCGGCATCAGCACGGGCGCGGCCTCGGCCGGCGGAGCCTCCCAGTCCTCGATCGAAGGGCTGTTGACGGTCAACTCCACCAAGCTCTCCGAAGCGATCAAGACCAACCCGGCCGGCGTGCAGCAGATGCTCGAGAAGTGGTCGCAGGGCCTGCAGAGCACGCTCGAAGGTGTGGCCGGACCCGGCGGGACGCTCGAAGCGAGGACCACCGGCGACACGACGCAGATCACCGAGCTGACCAGCCAGATCACGACGATGAACGAAATGCTTGCCGTGCGCGAAAAGGCGCTGCAGGCCACTTACGCCGCAGCTGGAAAGCGCGATATCGCGGAACACCTCACAGGCCGACTGGCTGACCCCCAGGAAGCCTCGCTGGTGGCCGACGCAAGCGCATGAGCAACCTCACCGCATCGCCGAACGCCTACCGCCAGGGCGCGGTGCTCGCGGCCACGCCCGGGGAGCTGGTCGTGATGCTCTACGACGGCGCGCGACGCTTCCTGCGCCAGGCGAACGTCGCGATGCGCGAGGGGCAGGTCGAGCGCGCGCACAACACCCTGCGCCGCGCGGAGCTGATAATCGCGCATCTCGACGGCATCCTCGACTTCGATCAGGGCGAAGTCGCCGAGCGCCTGCACGCGATCTACCAGTTCTGCCTGGCCCACCTCAACGCCGCCGCGCGACCAGGACGCCGGCAAGCTCGAAGAGGTCAGCGAGCTGCTGGGCGAGCTGCGCGAGGCGTGGGCCCAGGTTGCCGAGGAGATCGCCCGCGCGTGAGCGGGCGCAAGGCCGGTGGCGAGCGTGCGTTTGTGAGCGAGCAACCTGCGCTTGGTCCCTATGAGGCGATCCACGAGCACGCCGAGCTCGAACTGGAGCTGGTGGGCCGTGGGGAGACGGAGCGTCTCGCGGCGCTCGGCGAGCGTTGGGACGCAGCTGACCCGCGACCTGCCGGCCCGCCCGCCCGTCGATGCCGCGCCGCTGCTGCGACGGGCCCGGCTGATCCACGAACGCACTCGCATCGAGCTGGTCCGCCTGCGCGAGTCGCTGCTGGCGGAGATCGGCACGAACGCGCGCGCCAGGCGCGCGGCCGACGGCTATGCGGGCCAGCTGCCCCGTCGCTCTCGCTTGGATCGCCGTGTCTGATGGAAATCGGGGCTCCTGCTCGCGAGAGCGGGCGGGCGACGCTCGCGACGTCTGGATGGGTAGTCGCCCGGCGATCAGTCTGGCTGGCGATCAATCGGTGATGGCAAAGAGTGAGCGGGCATTGATTGGCCTCCTGTTCTTGCGCACGTCCTCCCAGATCGCCCTGAGCGGATCGGCCGCCTGGTAGTAGGTCCCGCGTCGAGCTCCGAATCGTTCAAGGAGCCCGGCGTTCACCATCGCTCGCAGATCGTCCGTGGCGCCTTGATTGGCGATCTCCTCGTCCAACATCTTCAGGGCCGCTCGATAGGAAGCGTTGCGAACGCGCATACCGACCGTAGCTTCAAATAGGGCGCTGAGTATCCGCTGTGGCAGCCGCTTCTCGGCGCATATGACTTCAAGCCGCGTCCATATCTCCTCGGACTCCTTGACGCGGCGCAAGACGCTGCTCGCCTGTACAAAGTGCGCCTCCAGGCAGTACCGAATCCATGGCCGTGCATCGCCTTCGGGGTGCCAGCTTTCAGCGCCGACCTCCTGCAGCACCTTGTAATAGGACTGCGTGTTGCGCCCTAGATACTCCTCAATGCTGGAGAATTGGGGTGCCAGGATCTGGTCGCGTGCCAGGACCAGGGTTTGTAGGCACCGAGACATCCGGCCGTTGCCGTCACGGAACGGGTGGATCATCACGAGGTTCAGATGCGCCATCGCGGCCTTGACCATGACCGGCGTTTCGCTGTCTGAGGAAACATCGCTCGTCAACTCCCGCACCAGTTCCGGCAACTCCTCAGCGGGTGGACCCTCGTAGACGATGTCGCCGGTTGCGTCGTTGCGAATCCATATCGGCCCAGGGCGCCACAGTCCGGGACTGGCGTCGAGCGTGTACTCGGTCATCATGAAGTGCAGGCTGCGGAGGATTTGCGGCGTGTATTCGAAGTGCTCGTCCTGAGCAAGCTGGAGCACATACGTCATCGCTCGCCGGTAGCCGGATACCGCGTTCCAGTCCTCCTCGCGTGCGTCTGTCGGCTCCTCACCGCCGATCGCGGCGAGAGCGTCCTCGACTGACACGTCGTAGCCCTCGATGCTGTTCGAACCTTGGATTGCTCGGGCGCCGAGGACCCGTCTGACGAGACCGACCCAGCGTCGCGGTTGGGCAACGCGAAAACGGAGCTGGCGCCGCAACTCCTCGATCTTTTGCAGAGCCGCTGCCTCTTCGAAACTCATGGGGGGTGTCTGGAAGATCATTGCCATCCTCAGGATCGGACCTTGAAACATGGATGCCATCACGCCCACGAATGATAGCATCATGGATCACCGTGAGAGAATCATTAGGTGGGTGCCCTAAAGACCCACGCAAGCCGGCCGATCACCAGGGACGGTATATGGCTCTCGTCGATTCGACCCAGCAGCTGCTCGAGGCCGCGATGCGCGGCTCCTGGCAGCGTGAGACTGCGCTGACGAGCAACATCGCCAACGCCGACACGCCCGGCTACAAACGCCAGGAAGTCAACTTCGAGTCCGAGCTGCAGAGCGCGATGAACAGCGGCGAACCGCTCGAACAGGTGCAGTTCCAGACCGAAGTGCAGCCCGAAGAGGACGGCCCGAACGGCACCAGCGTCAGCGTCGATCAGGAATCGGCGAAGCTCGCCGAAAACGGGCTCGACTACCAGGCCCTCACGCAGGTGCTCGGCACCCGCAACAGCATCCTGAGCGCGGCCATCGGGGTCGCCTCGTGAGCGCGATTGCCGGGACAGGCTGATGGGGCTCTTCGAAGCGATCGGCATCGCCGGCAGCGGGCTGACCGCCGAGCGCGTGCGCATGGACGTGACCTCCGAGAACCTCGCCAACGCCGACACCACGAAGGCCGCGGGCGGACAGCCCTATCAGCGCCAGGAGGTCGAGCTCGAACAGGCCGGCGAAGGCGGCTTCAGCGGCGCGCTGTCAGGAGCGATCCAGCAAGCGGAAGACGCTCGGCCCCGCGGGCGGGGTCCAAGTGACGCGGGATCGTCAGCGACGCCACCCCCGACCAGCAGGTCTATGACCCCGGCAATCCCGAAGCCGACGCCCAGGGCTACGTGAAGATGCCGAACATAAGCACCGTCACCGAAATGACAGACCTGATCTCCGAGTCGCAGTCCTACCAGTCCGACGTGACCGCGATGCAGACCGCCAAGTCGATGTTCACCGCGACGCTCGGGGTGCTCAAATGATCGTCCCGGCGGTCGGCGGACTGGCGGGCAAACTCTCCGAAGGCGCTTGTCAAACAGCTACCTCGCCGCAGACCAGCGGTGGTCTGACCGGGGGCGGCCAGGCGGGCTCAGAGCCCCGACTAGGCGCCGGCGGCCTGGAAGGCAGCCAGCGGCTCGAAGGGGCACGGCGGAATCGAAGGGATCAGTGGCGCCGGCGTCTGGAAGGAACCGGAGGCATCGAGCGGCGCGGCGAGCAGCGGATCTGGCAGCTTTGGCAGCGAGCTCTCCGAAGCGATCTCCTCGCTCGAAGGCACCCAGCAGAGCGCCGACAGCGCCGCCCAGTCGCTTGCCACCGGCACCGCCAAGGATCCCGGAGAGCGCGGTCGTGACCGTCGAGGACGCGCAGATGGCGATGGACCTGGCGTCCCAGCTGCGCACCAAGGCCACCGAAGCCGCCCAGAACATCTTCCAGACGCAGGTCTGATCGGTGGCGCTCGCACCGACTCCCTTCGCAGCTCACGACTCGCGGATCGCAGGCCTAGCCGTGCCGCTCTCCCAGCTCGCCTCGCGGCTCACCACTCGCGGATGGCTGATCGTCGGCGGTGCCGCGGTCGGCGCGATCCTGTTCATCTACCTGTTCCTGCACATGGTCTCCGCGCCGAGCTACACGACGCTCGTCAGCGGCGTCGAATCCCTCCCAGACCGGCAAGATGACGAGCACGCTCAGCGAGCACGGCGTCAACTACGAGCTGCAGAACAACGGCACCGCGCTTGCCGTCCAGTCCAACCAGACCGCCGAGGCGCGCGTGGCCCTGGCCGGCGCGGGCCTGCTCGGCAACACCCAGCCGGACTTCTCGCTGTTTGAAAAACAGAACCTCGGCGAAAGCAACTTCCAGCAAGCAGGTCACCTACCAGCGCGCGCTGCAGGGACAGCTGGCGGAGACGATCGACTCGGTGCAAGGCGTCTCCGGGGCGCAGGTCGAGCTGGTGCTGCCCAGCTCCCAGAGCCAGATATTCGGCGAAAACCAGGGGATCTCCTCGGCCGCCGTGCTGCTCTCGGGGACCACTTCGATGCCACAAAGCTCGGTGCAGGGGATCGCGCAGCTGGTCAGCTCCAGCGTGCCCGGCCTGCAGTTGAACAAGGTCACGATCACCGACGCCTCGGGGCAGCTGCTGTGGCCGCAGGCCGCCGGCAGCGGCGGCGGCGGCGGCAACGGCGTGCAGGAAGCCGAGCAGCGCTATGACCAGAGCATGGGCGCGAGCCTCGACGCGATGCTTGCGCAAACCCTGGGTCCCGGCAAGGCGCAGGTGCTGGTGTACGCCAACATGAACGTCAACCAGACCACCCAGGAACAGCTCAGCTACGGCAAGGCCGGCGTGCCCTTGCAGCAGAGCAAGGACATCGAGACGCTCACCGGCAACGGCTCTGGTGCCGGCGGCGCGACCGGCACCGCGAACCTTCCGACCGGGACCAGCACCGGCGGCAAGTCCAACTACAAGCATGAAACGACGAGCAGCACGCTCGGCGTGAGCAAGACCGTGACCCACACCACGATCGCCCCCGGGACGGTCGAAAGCCAGCACGTCTCGGTGCTGCTCGACCACTCCGTTCCCGCGGCGTCGCTGCCGGCGATCCGCGAAGCGATCACCAACGCCGCCGGCATCCAGACCAAGCGCGGGGACACGATCTCGATCGGCCAGGTCGCGTTCGCCAAGCCCGACCGACAGCTGCCGCAAGCTCCACCAGCAGCATGCTCGGCTACGCCAAGTACGCGCTGCTTGGCATCGGTGCGCTCCTGTTCCTGTTCTTCACGACGCGCTCGCTGC
This sequence comes from uncultured Solirubrobacterales bacterium, assembly GCA_963715535.1. Taxonomy (GTDB): domain Bacteria; phylum Actinomycetota; class Thermoleophilia; order Solirubrobacterales; family Solirubrobacteraceae; genus Palsa-744. The sequence goes on from OY970251.1 coordinate 2,343,196, forward strand.
GCAAGCCGCGAAGTCGGACACGATCGACGAGCCGGTCTGGCTGCGCGAGCTGGAGACGCCGATGCGCCTCTCCGAGCTGCAGCGCGAGAGCGCACCCAGGCCGGTACCGGCGATGGCGGGCGTCGGCGCCTCGGCGGAAGCAATGGGAACGGCAATGGCAACGGCAACGGTAATGGCAATGGGCACGCCGGCGGCGACCGCTGCGCCGCCAGGTCGAGCAGCTTGCCGACAGCGACCCCGATCGTGGTCGCCAAGCAGCTGCGCAACTGGATGCAGGAGGACTAGCGTCGATGGCCGAGGAGTCCATCTACCGGGGCCACTCCGGAGCTGTCCCCGGCGCGCTGTCGAGCGCTTGCCCGGAGCACGCAGGGCGGCGGTGTTGATGGCGGCGCTCGGAGCCGAGCGCGCGGCGAACGTGATGCAGCGCATGGACGAGGAGGAGATCGAGAGCCTGTCGATGGAGATGGCACGGCTGAGCTCGGTGGGCGCTGAGACGACCGAGTCGGTTTTCAGCGAACTGGCCGCCGAAGCGGGGGCGGGCACGAGCAGCCGTCAGCGGCGGTATGGACTTCGCGCGTGGGGTGATCGAGCGCGCGCTTGGCCCAGAGCGCGCCGCGGAGCTGCTCGGCCGACTGGCGAGCGCCAGCGAAACGCGTCCGTTTGAGTTCCTGCGTCGTGTGCCGCCGGAGCGGATCGCGGTCCTGCTGCGCGGCGAGTCGCCTCAGACGGTCGCGCTCGTGCTCGCCAGCCTGCATGACGAATCTCGCGGCCGGGGTGCTCGCGCGCCTGCCCGAGGCCGAGCAGCCCGATATCGCGCTGCGGATCGCGCGCATGGGCCACGCCGGCACACGCGTGATCCAGCAGGTCGAGCAGGTCATCCGCCGCAAGCTGGGCGCGACGGTCGAGCGCAAGTACTCCGCCAGCGGAGGCGCCAAGACGCTCGCCGGGATCCTCAATCACGCCGACCGCACCACCGAGCGCAACGTGCTCGAGAGCCTTGCCGGCACGGACAAGACGCTGGCAGAGGAGGTGCGCGGCATGCTGTTCGTGTTCGAGGACATCGTCAAGCTCGACGAGCGTGCGATCCAGCAAGTGCTGCGCGAGGTCGACCAGAAGGATCTCGTGCTGGCGCTGCGCGGTGTGCCTGAGAACGTGATGGAGATGGTGCTCGCCAACATGTCCGAGCGTGGCGCGGCGATGCTCAAGGAGGAGATGGAGATCCAGCAACCGCAGCGCAAGCGCGACGTCGATGAGGCCCAGGGGCGCGTGGTCGCGGTCGTGCGCAAGCTGGAGCGAGGACGGCACGATCGTGATCGCCGTCGGTGGCGAGGAGCAGGAGGGCGAAGCGGTTGTCTGAGGCGGCGGTCAGCTACGCCTTTGAGCCGCTCGAGCCCTCCGATCCACCCGCCCGCGACGCAGCCGCGCGGCTGCTCGCGCTGGCCACCGCCGAAGCCGTGCAGATACGCGAACAGGCCCGCGCCGACGGTCACGCCGAGGGGCTTCGCGCCGGCCACGCCGAGGGCGCCGCTGAAGTCTCCAGCGCCGCGAGCGCGCTCGCGGAGGCTGTGGTTGGGGTCGAGTCGCTGCGCACCCACACGGTCGAGGCGGTCGAAAGCGATGCGATCGAGCTGGCGCTGGAGCTGGCCGAGAAGATCCTCGGGGGCGTGCTCAACAAGCGCCCCGACGCGGTGATCGAGGTGGTGCGCGGGGCGCTGCGGCGCGTCAGCGACCGGCGCAACATGGCGGTGCTGGTCAATCCCGCCGACCTCAACGCCGTGAGGGACGCGCTGGATGAGCTGACCTCGCGCGGCAGCGGGATCGAGGCGTGTGACCTGCAGGCCGAGGAGCGCGTTGGCGTGGGCGGGGCAATCGTTCGCACCACCGAGGGCGAGGTGGACGCGAGCGTAAACACCCAGCTGGAGCGTGCGCGCGAGGTCATCGAACGCTCGCTGGCCTCGGCCGAGCGTGCGGCGTGAGCGACTCCCCGCCCGCCGAGCCACTCTCCCAGGCTGCCGAGCCACTCTCCCCGCCCGCCGCGCGACTCTCCCAGGCCGCCCGCGCCCTGCGCGAGGTGGACCTGGCCCGCCGCCACGGCAAGGTGCGCAACCTGATCGGCCTGATCATCGAGGCAACCGGCCTGCAGGCCGAGATCGGAGAGGTGTGCCTGGTGGGAACCGACCGCGGGCAGGCGCCCATCCAAGCCGAGGTGGTCGGTTTCCGAGACGGACGCACGCTGTTGATGCCGCTTGGAGAACTGCACGGCATCGGTCCGGGTACGCGCGTGCTGGCCACCGGCGCGCCGTTTCGTGTCACTGTGGGACCAGGCTTGCTGGGGCGCGTGATCGATGGCCTTGGCGTCCCTACCGACGAGCTGTCCGTCCCTTGTGGGGTGGAGCGCTCGACCGTAGCGCCACCTCCGGGTGCACTGTCCAGGCCTCGCATCAGCGAGCGCGTCGGGATGGGCGTGCGCGCGCTCGACTCGCTCGTGCCCTGCGGGCGCGGACAGCGGCTGGGTATATTCGCCGGCTCCGGCGTGGGAAAGTCCTCGTTGCTGGGCATGATCGCTCGATCGACAAGCGCCCAGGTCAACGTGATCGCGCTCGTCGGCGAGCGCGGGCGCGAGGTGCGCGAGTTCATCGAACGCGATCTCGGCGACGCGCTGGAGCGCTCGGTGGTGGTGGTCGCGACCTCCGACCAGCCCGCGCTGGTGCGCATCAAGGCAGCCTTCACCGCCACGACGATCGCCGAGTATTTTCGCGACCAGGGCCACGACGTGATGTTGATGATGGACTCGGTCACGCGCTTTGCGATGGCCCAGCGCGAGGTGGGACTCGCGATCGGCGAGCCGCCCGCCACACGCGGCTACACCCCGAGCGTGTTCGCGTTGCTCCCACGCCTGCTCGAGCGTGCGGGCACCAGCACGAGCGGCTCTATCACGGGTCTCTACACGGTGCTGGTCGACGGCGACGACATGAACGAGCCGATCGCCGACGCAACGCGCTCGATCCTCGACGGACACGTGGTGCTCACCCGCTCGCTTGCCCACGCGGGCCACTATCCCGCGATCGACGTGCTGCAAAGCGTCTCGCGCCTTGTCGGCGAGATCGTCTCCCCGGAGGTCGCAAACGCCGGCCAGCGGCTGCGCGCCGCGCTGGCCGTGCTGCGCGACAAGGAAGACCTCGTGGCGATCGGCGCCTATCAGCCCGGCAGCGATCCCGCGCTTGACATCGCGCTGGCGCACCGCACCCGGATCGAGGAGTTTCTGCGCCAACCCGTGGACGAGCGCAGCCTGCCCGGGGACGCCGACGCGCGCCTCCTGGAACTGGCGGCCTCGCTTGCGGGAGAGCCGACAATGTCCGCCGAGGACGTCCCCGAGGCCGAGGAAGTCACCGCCGAGCGGATCGACCCGGGTCTGCCGCCGCCTGCTCTCGGTTCCACGGTCCTACCGGTCGCGGCCGAGGCGCCGGCGATACCCGCGCTTGGGCTGAGCATCTGAGTCTGTGAAGGCAAACTCTCTGACTTTCGTCCGCGGACGCTCGTAGCCTTGGCGGATCGCGGAGCGTCATGTCATCGCTGAGGTTCGCAATCCCGAGGGCCATCTTGTTCAAATGGATGACGTGGCGTGGAATCATGTGCTTGACCAGCATGTCGAGATGAGTGAGTACCTTGCAGAGACGATGAGCGCGATCAAGACACCGGACCACCGTGAACCAGACCCACGAGTGGGACGCGAGCGCTTCTTCCACCAAGGAGGACCGGAGCGCTGGATCCGGGTCATCACCGAGTTCGACGGTGACGCAGATCGGATTGTGACGGCGTTTCCGCAGTCCGACGATCCACGACAGGGAGGATGGCGAGGATGACCGTCCACGTAGGTCCATACGAGTTCGACCAGGTGTCCTATGACAGTGACGGCGACGTGCTCTATCTGCGTCGAGGCGAGCGGCGGGTGGCAGCGGAGACATTCAGCACGCCCGAGGGCCATGCCGTTCGAATGGACGAGAACCGAGAGGTCATCGGCATCACGATCGTCAACGCAAAATGGTTGGTCGAACGTGACGGCAAAATCACGGTCACCGTGCCAAGCCTGATTGAGACGAACGCCGACGATCTCGCGGCAGCACTTGCCATTGCCTGATTTTCGGTAGCTGCTCCTGAATCGAATTGGCGCTAAAGAAGGCGTTCTTCCGTCCGATAACCAGACCGTGAACGGACCCATTTTTCGCTTTCGGCTGGAGCGCGTGCGCGCGGTGCGCGAGCGCGCCGAGGACGTGGCCAAGCAGGAGCTGGCACAGGCGATCTCGCGTCGCTCGGACACGGAGGCCGACCTGCGTGTCGCCGAGGCTCAGTTGGAGCGCGCACAGGTGGAGCAACGGGTGCACACCGCCCAAACGGGCACTCGGGGACCGGAGGAGCTGCTGGCAGGCCAGGCATTTCTCGAGCGGGTCGAGGCGCAACGCGGGATTCACGCCGGTGAGTTGCGCCAGCGCGAAGTCGAGGTGGCCGAGAGCGACGCCAGGCTCGCGACCGCCGCCGGCGAGCACGAGATGTTGAATCGACTCAGAGATCGTCAGCGCGGCGAGCACGACCGCATGGTCGCCAATCGCGAGCAGGGTGCGCTGGACGAGATTGCCGCCTCGCGCTTCGGCCGGAGCTCGGCATGAGCGTAGAAGCGGTCACGACTGCAGTCGGTGTGCCGCCCGAAGAGCTGGCGATTGCCCAGCGCGTGCGCCAGTTGCAGACGCTGATCGAACAGGCCCGCCAGGCGAGCGTTACAGGGGTGATGAGCAGCGCACCGGCAAGCGGCACCTCGCAAGCGCCCGCCGGTGACTTCGCTTCCGCCCTGCAGGCGGCCACCACAGCCGATGCCACCACAGCCAATGCGGCACCGCTGGTCGAGCAGTCCGGCAGTGCCGTCAGCGGTGGCGCCGGCTCCAGCGAATACAACCCACTGATCGAACAGGCCGCCGCCCGCTACGGGCTGGACCCGGCTGTCCTGCACGGCCTGATCCAGCAGGAGTCTGGCTTCGACCCCAGCGCGCAAAGCAGCGCGGGAGCGGCCGGTTTGACACAACTGATGCCCGGCACCGCCACATCGATGGGAGTCGCAAATCCGCTCGATCCGGCCGAATCGATCGAAGGCGGTGCACGCTATCTCAGCCAGCTGATGAGCGAGTTCGGCGGCAACACCGAAGACGCGCTGGCCGCCTATAACGCTGGGCCAGGAGCGGTTCAGCAGTATGGCGGCATACCCCCATACGCCGAAACGCAGAGCTACGTGTCAAAAGTGCTCGGCAACGCCGAAGCCTATCGTCAGTCACAGCCTGTCCCGAGCACGGTGGGGGGTCTTGCATGAGTGGGTCGAACGGCACTCGCGTCCCCACCCACCGCGCTACCTGTCGGCGGCGCAGGTTCATTCCGGCCATCTGGAGCTTCACGGGGCGCTCCACCGGGGGCGCCACCGGGAGGGCCTCCGGAAGCTCCTCAAGGAGCTCCACCAGGCGCGTCGCCCTTTCAGAGCGAACTTGCCACTCACTGGGCCCGGACCGCCACCGCGGAAGGCCATCGAAGCAATAGCTCGCAATCGGGCAATGGTGCGAGGTCGCACCCGCATGGGTGTGTGCACACTGGTGAATCCAGCTTTGCGACGCCGAGTGCGCAGACAGCGGCCGGGGGCGGTGTGGACGCAGCCACGGGTGCGCCCATCTCGCTCGAGTGCGGTCGTGAACCGTCCACCCTCGCACCCGGCGCGCCGGGACACTCCTCCATCGATGTGCCCATTGGCACGAGCGAAGCCAGTGCTGGTGTTCTCACGGCGACCCTGCCAGGCCAGCTCGACGCCGCTCTTGAAAGCCCCGGGTCCGCACCTCTCGGCGCTTCGCCTGCTTCTGGGCCTGCTTCCCCTTCCACCCCTGGGTCTGCTCCAGCTTCGTTCTCCTCCGCGACTCCAGCGCCGGCTGTCGCTCCGAGTGCCGTGTCCGATGCGGCTTCGGGCGCCGGCCCTGTCGTTGTTCAGGGCGCAGCCTCTGCTCCCGCGATCGTTTCCATGCAGGCCACCGCACCAACGTCTGCCATCGCGCTCACGCCCGCGTCCGCACCGGCGCTCACTTCCACCACGGTGCCCGCACCCGTGCCCGCCCCCGCGTCGGTCGCGACCGCCAATGCGACCTCAGTGGCCGAAACGTCGAGTGTCCTCGCCTCGGGCCCCGCCGGCACGCCAGTCACAAATCTTTCATGTCAGGCAGACAGCGCCGAAGGCGAAGGGGCGGCGGCGAGCGTCTCGCCGCCGCCCGGGAACGCGGCTCCGAACGCCGCGGCGCCACGCTCGGAGCAATCCACCGCGCCTGCCGTCCGCAACGGAGCCGATTTTGCGACGAGCGAGCGAAATGTGCGCTCTGATGGCTCCCCAGCCGATGCAAGCCAGGAGCACCCGGCCGGATCGGATGCGACAAGCGCCGCCGCCACGCCAGGTGGTGCAGGTCAAACGCGGTCCGTGGACCCTCAGACGGCCTCCACGGCCTCGGCGCCAAGTGTGTCCGCCGCCCAGTCCACGAGCGTCGAGAGCGTGCCAACGCAGGCAACGAATGTCGGCGCACAATCCGCCGATGGCGCAGGGGCTCTTGCACCGACCGCCACGATGACGCCGGTTACGGCCACCGGCCCTGTCGCGGCTCCCCCATTCGCCTCGGGGGTGCCGATGCAGGAAATGATCGACGCGATCCACGCAACGGTGGCGATGGCCGCCCGGCAGGGGATCGCCCAGGCGCGGATCGAGCTCCAGCCCGAGGAGCTTGGGCAGATCAGCATCCGTCTCAGCCAAACCAGCGCGGGGCTGAGCGCGCGGGTGAGCGCCGACACGGCCGCCGGTGCGCAGGCGCTCGCCCAGGGTGGCTCGGAGCTGCGCCAGTCGTTGAGCTCGCTCGGCGTGTCGCTGCTACGGCTGGACATCGGCTCCTGGGGAGAGTCCCAGACCCGCGAGCAGGGAGAACGCTTCAGCGGGCAAGCAAACGGATCGAATGCCCCCACATCAACCGCAACCGCCATTGAGGACGAAGGGTTCGGCGAGTCAAGCGGCGAGACTCGTCCACTTGGCGCGGCGCGGGGTGAAATCGTCGACGTGCTGGCGTGAACAAACGAAAGGATCGATTGCCATGACAACACCCATCGCACCTGCAGCCGCGACGACAGGTTCCTCTACTGGCTCTGCTGCCGCGAGCACCCCTGAAAATCCGGACGGCGTGCTTGGGCAGAACGGCTTCCTGCAGCTGATGATCGCTCAGTTGCAAGCGCAGAATCCCCTGGAACCCAGCAACGGCACCGAATACGTCACAGAGCTCGCGCAGTTCACGCAGCTCGAGCAAACGACCAATCTCGCAAGCTCCAGCGAGCTGTCAAGCGCGGTCCAGTTGATCGGACACACAGTTTCCTATACCGACCCGACTACCGGGAAGACCGCGCACAGGCGTGGTGCAGAGCGTTCAGTCCAGGCACGGCGGGGCCGACCGTCACCGTGGAAGGCATTCCGGGCGTCAAGGTCTCGGGCATCGCGGAAGTCAGTTGAACCCGATCACAAACCCAGCACTGATCCCCCCAGGGGGGTTGAGCACGCCGCGGCGGCGCCAAGCCGGCGGGCTCCACAAAGCCCGCCGATGGCGCTGGGCGCGACAGCGCCCGCCGAGGCGCTCTCCGGTCAATCTTTCGCCGATGCGCTAAAGCAAGCCGGGGGCTCGGAGCAACTGCAATTCTCCCGCCACGCGCTGGCGCGTGTGCAGCGGCGAGGCATCCAGCTCGACTCCGCCACGCTCGGGCGGCTGTCTGAGGGAGTGGGACGCGCGGCCGGCAAGGGCTCGCGCGACTCCCTGGTTCTTGTCGACGGCACCGCGTTCGTGGTGTCTGTCAGCAACCGCACGGTCATCACAGCCGTGGGATCCGAGCACATGAAAGACAATGTGTTCACCAACATCGACAGCGCCGTGATCGCATGAATGAGGCGGCGATTCGATGAATGAGGCGGCAGTTTGCAAACAAAGGAAAGGGGCCTGACCGCACCCGCGGAAGGGCGACACGACGGCGGCTGGACCTCATCGAGGGGGCCGCGAAAGGAAGGGCAGTCACCATGATGACTGGAATGTATGCCGCTATCAGCGGCCTTGACGCGAATCAGGCACTACTGAACGAGACGGCCAACAACCTGGCGAACGTCAACACCGTGGGCTACAAGGCCTCAAGTGTCACATTCGCCGAATCGCTCACCCAGGTGATGCGGGGCGCGTCCGGTCCAACGCCCACCAATGGCGGCTCAAACCCCGTGCAGGTGGGCCTGGGTGTGCAGGTCAGCGCGACCCGCAACGAAATGACAGAGGGATCGTTCCAGTCAACCAACAATCCCCTTGACATCGCGATCGAGGGCAACGGCTTCCTGCGCGTGGGCGCCGGCACGCCGCCGGCCAAAGAACCCTATACGAGCGGTCTTCCGGCCAAAGTCAACTACACGCGCGCTGGGGATCTCACGACAGACTCCGCCGGTTTTCTGACCACTGAAGCAGGTGAATACGTGATCGGACGCAACGCGGTGGGCACCGAAACCGAAGCCGGCACGACCTACGCGGTGGGCAAAGAAGAAAGCTACATCAGGATCCCGCCCGGATCCAGCAGCGTGGCGATCGGTCAAAACGGCTCGGTCACCTACATCGATGAGAACTCGGAATCGAAAACCTACCAGCAGCGTGTCACCGCTGGATTCATCTCGCTCGCAACGTTCCCCAACGAAACGGGCCTTGAACGTCTGGGTGGATCGCTGTGGGGACAGACCGCCAATTCGGGCACGCCGATCGTCGGTACGCCCGACACGCCGGGTTTTGGCTCGACCACTGGCGGTGAGCTGGAGATGTCAAATGTCGATCTTGCGACCGAGATGACCAACATGATCACCGCCGAGCGTGGCTACCAGGCCAACTCGCGTGTGATCTCCACAGCCAACGAAATGCTGGGGACCTTGGTCACGATGGTCCAGTAGGTCACTTCGTGAACGAGGCGTCGCGGCCTACCGCCGCGTGCCTCGCTTGCGATCGCCCCGCTCGTTCTCGAGGCGATCGTGCACGCCGCACCAGTTTGAAGACCAACGAAAGGGGTCGAAGTAGCGAGGACAACTCCGAGGAGCACGGGGTGGGATGGCGCGCCGGATGCGCCGTCCCACCTTGTCGCTATTTGGCCATGTTTGACGGTGGCCGTAAGCTTGAACACAAGGGAGGTGTGGCGAGGATGATCACCCTGAACCGGCTCGGCCACAGCGACGAGCCATTCCAACTGAATCCGGACATGATCGTGACGATCGAGTCGACGCCCGACACGATCATCGCCCTTGCCACCGGTTCCAAGGTCGTCGTCGCTGAGACGCCGGAGGAGGTGGCCGCCGCTGTGCGCCTCTACCGCGCCGACGTGCTCAGCGAAGCGCTGCGCAACCGCCGAGCGCCACGCCAGCCAGGATCGTCTGTGGGGCACCGCGACGGTCCCCGGTTGTCGGCCGTGGACGACGATCCGGAGTAGCAGGCCCAGCTTTCAAGGATTTTCCGCAAGCGCCGATGTAGGGAAGCGATGAAAGCTTCCACGGCCATTGGCATTGGGGTCGCCTTTGGCTCCCTCATGATGAGTTCTTTGATGGGCGGGACCAGTCCCGCTTCGTTCATCGACATTCCCGCGCTCATGATCATCCTCGGCGGCACCGGTGGCGTGACGCTCGCGAGCGTCGGCATGGAGCCGATGAAGCGCGTGCCGAGCCTCTACAAGATGGTGTTCTCGGCTGAGCCTCCCGACATGCGCGGGCAGCTCGATCTGCTGGTGTCGCTGGCCGACAAGGCCCGTCGCGAGGGCCTGCTCGCGCTCGACGCGCAACTGTCTGAGATCGAGGATCGCTTCACCCGCAACGCGCTGCAACTGGTCGTCGACGGGACCGACCCGGAGATGGTCCACACGATCCTGGAGGCCGAGGTGGATGGGATGGCCGCACGCCACGCCGCCTCCGCCAGTCCGTTTGAGAAGGCGGGAGGCTTCGCGCCCACGATGGGGATCATCGGCACCGTTCTGGGCCTGGTGCATGTGCTCCAGAACCTGGCGGCGCCGGCCACGCTTGGACCTTCGATCTCCGCGGCATTCATCGCGACCCTGATGGGGGTGGGTTCCGCCAACGTGGTCTTCCTGCCGGTCGCCAATCGCCTCAAGGCGATCTCCGCCGAAGAGATCGAGCTGCGGATGATGACGCTCGAGGGAATCCTCTCGATTCAGGCCGGCGACAACCCGCGGCTGGTGAGCGAGAAGCTGATGTCCTACCTGCCGCCCGACCAGCGCTCCACAGATGAGCAGCCCTCCTCGGCTGGGCTGAGCGTCGAGGCAAAGGCCGCCTGAGATGTCCCGCGGGCACGGTCGCGGACGCCGCCGCGGCGGTGGCGCGCACGAGGAGAGCGAGGAGCGCTGGCTGCTCACCTACGCCGACATGATCACGCTGCTGATGGCGTTGTTCATGGTGCTGTTCTCGATCTCCTCGGTCAACATATCCAAGTACAAAACCTTGCAAGAGTCGCTGAAGGCGGCTTTCTCGGGCAACATCCTCCCAGGCGGCAAAGCGATCTCCCAGCAGGGCTCGACCGCCAATGCCAGCCACGTGCCCGCAACCTTCGAACTGCAGGCGATCGAGCCGGTCGCCACCGAGGGAACGAGCAGCCTCCAGAACAGCACCGCGCAAGGCTCCCAGGGCATGGGCAGCGCCGCCGCCGCTGCCGTCGAGCAGCAGTCAAACGCCCAGCGCGAGGAAAGCGAGTTCGCCCAGATCAAGCGCGAGCTCGATGCCTATGCCCTCGCGCACGGTTTCAGCAAAAGCGTGCAAACGTCAGTCGAACAGCGCGGCCTTGTCATCAAGGTGCTCACCGACGATCTTCTGTTTCCCTCCGGGCAGGCCACGCTCGACGGTAAGTCCCACGCGCTGCTCGGCGAGATCGCCCAGCTGCTCAACATCGATGAGACGCATCCGATCGACGTGGAAGGCAACACCGACAACGTGCCGATCCACAGCGCCCAGTTCGCGAGCAACTGGGAGCTGTCCACCGCACGCGCCAGCTCGGTCGTGGAATTCCTCGCCGAACACGGCGTCGCCCAGAGCAGGCTGACGGCAACCGGCAACTCCGACCAGCAGCCCGCCGGCAGCAACGCGACCCCCGCCGGTCGTGCCCGCAACCGGCGTGTGGAGATCGTGATGCACCGTATCTACGGCGGAGAAGGCGAAACCCACTCCGGCAGCGAACCATAACCAAGCACGACCCCGCAAACCCCTCCCCCCAAAAGACAATGCTCAAAAACAAGAAGATCCTGATTGTGGCGATCGTGCCGATCCTGCTGTTCGCCGGCTACACGATGACCAAGGCCAAGCCGGTGGTTACCCAGAAGATCAAGGGCACCATCTACGTGATGCCACAACCGTTCCTCCTGAACCTCAGCGACGGGCGCTACGCCAAGCTCACTGTCGCGCTTCAGCTGGCGCCAGGACAGAGCGACGGCGCCGCCGCGGGGGCCGGCTCATCGGGTTCCGAAACCGCGGCCGGTACTCTGCCCGAGGAACCAGTCGTGCGCGAAATCGTCACCAACGCGGTGACCGGCCAGAGCGGCGAAGTGCTGATCGGCGCTCAGAGTCGCAGTGCGATCAAGCACCAGATTCTGCACGAGATCCAAAAGCAGACAGACGTCAAAGTCGAAACAGTGCTCTTTCCAGAATTCACCGTCCAATAGGAGGCAAAGTGGCTGAGGCAATCGAGTACGAGCAGTTCGATCAGAGCGCTCAACCCGGTGCGGATTCGCAGTCCGATCCGGATCTGAGCCGCCTCAGCGACATACCGATGGAGCTGAGCGTGGAGATCGGCCGCACGCACATGACCGTCGGGGAGACGCTCGATCTGCGCGTCGGCTCGATCGTCGCACTCGAGCGTCAGGCCGGCGAGGCCGCCGAACTGCTGGTCAACGGCACGCCGATCGCACGAGGCGAGGTGGTCGTCGTGGACGAGCAGTATGGTCTGCGCGTCACCGAGATCCTCGAGGGCAACGACATCGCCTGCACCCCGGGGTCTGGCAAGTCGGTCGCGGTCGAGGCCGCGGTAAGCGAGAGCTGACAAAGGGAAATCGTTGAGTCCGAAGGGTCGCGCCGGCGCCTCCAAAGACGAGCCGCAGGGCTCGAAGAAGCGCGCGACCGCTCCCAAGTCCGAGCGCACCGGCGCGAAGGCTCGCACCGGCGCTTCCAAGGGCCAGAAAGGCCAGGCCGCCGGGGCGGAGGTCTCACCGGAGGACACCTCGCTGGAGGACACCTCGCTGGAGGACACCTCGCCGGAGCGGCAGCTCGATGGTCCTGAGGCCGGGCGCATACGAACGCTCGACTTCTCCCAGCCGACCAAGTTCACGACCGAGATCCGCCGGCGGATCTCCGGCGGGGTCGACCAGTTCTGCGAGGCGCTCGCCGCCTGGCTCACAAACGAGCTGAAAACGGAGGTGCAGCTCAGCGTTGCGCGCGTGGACCAGCACACCTGGGCCGCCGCGAAGGCGCGGCTGGCGGCCGACGCGGTCGCGGTCGCGGTCGAGGCCTCCTCGATTGAGCGCCAGATGCTGCTCAGCGTTGAGCAGCCACTGTTGCTGCAGGCGCTGGAATGCCTACTCGGCGGCGACGCGGCGCACGCTCCAAGCGAACGTCATCTGACCGATCTCGACTGGGTGCTCCTCAGAGGCCTGCTCGAGGGCGCCGTCTCGGAGCTGTCGAGCGCGTGGGGCGAACTCGGCGGTCCCGAGCTGAGCTGCGGTGAGATCGACCTGGAGGCCGACGCGGGGGTGCTCGCGCCGGTGGGGGAGCCGACGTTCTCGATCGAGCTCGCGAGCACGATCGACGGTCAGTTCTCATCGATGTCGCTGCTCATACCGTGGATGGCGATCGAGCCCGTGGCCGAGCGCATTCGCGGAGCCGCCGACCAGCCGCTGCTGAGCGACGTGCACGGGCCCGATGCCCTGCGGCGCAGGCTCGGAGGCGCTCAGGTGTTGCTGCGCACCGAGGTCGGCTCGGCGCAGATGCCGATCGAGCGGATGCTCGAGCTGGTGCCCGGTGCGCTGGTGCAGCTGGAGGGGCGCGCCGAGGATGGCGTGTGGCTGTTCGCCGAGGGGGTGCTGATCGGGCGTGGACGTCCGGGGCGCTCCGGCACGCGACGCGCGATCAAGCTGCACTCCACGAGCGAAACCCCGACGAGAGCCGATACTTACGCGAAGCTTGGGCGCGCCGAGCTGGAGCGTGCGCGCGCGAACGTGGACAGTGCGCGCAACAACCCCGAGGGGCGAGCGATCCTGCGCAGCATCTTCGTGCGCGTGTGGGCCGAGCTGGGTCGCACTCACGTCCCCTTGCGCGGCGCCCTGGAGCTTGCGCCGGGGGACGTGCTGGAGCTGGATCAGTCCGCGGAGGCGCCGGTGGAGCTGTTCGTCAACGGCCTGTGCTTCGCCAACGGCAGTCTCGCCGTCATGCCCGACGGCGGCTGGGGTGTGCAGGTCGCCGAGCTGGTCCAGAGCACTGTCTGACACGAGGCCGATCCCGCCCTTCGACCTGGAAGCCTCAAGACCTTCCCGCCGGGGCCGATAACCGGGGGCGACTCTTCCTCGGAGTCGTCCCTCGATGACTAAGACGATCCCGCTTCTCCGGGCGGCCACGCAGGTGGCCGCGTTGCTTTCGGGCTGCCTGCTTTTGTGGGCCAGCTCGGCCTCTGCCTTCACTCCTTCGGCATCGAAGAAAGCCTCCGGCGGCGAAAACACGCCGCTCGACCTCAACACGTCCACCACCGGCTCGCACACGAGCTCGGGAGGGGCGAGCATCGTGCGCACGATCGTGGGCCTTGCGATCGTGATCGCGGTGATCTGGGGTCTCGCGTGGATCCTGCGCCAGGTCAAGACGGGTCGCGAACCCCGCCTGGCCACCGCGGGCCTATCGAGCGTGGCTGCGCTCACGCTCGGGTCCGGGCGCACGTTGCACCTCGTGCGCGCGGGCAGCGACTACATCCTGGTCGGCAGTGGCGAGCACGGCCTCACCCCGATCCACCGCTACACCGAGCAGCAGGCGCGCGAGGCGGGCTTGCTCAGCTCCGAGGAGCCCCTGCAGTCGCGCAAACGCCGCATCAACCTCGGCCTGCTCGCTCCGCCCGGCTCCCAAGGCTTTCAGCCGGCCGCCGAGCGGCCGCTTGGACCGCCCACGGCCGTGCTCCCACCGGGCACTCCGGATGGGCCCCGGCCCTCCAGGACGCTCGAATCGGGCGAGCGCCAAACGGACCCGATGCGAATGCCCTCGCCGTCCTCCAGCGCGGTCGAGCGCCTGCGCGAATGGACGGTCAGGCGTTGAACCTCAGCTCCAGCAACGCCGTCCAGATCCTGCTGCTGGTCGGCGGCCTCACACTGGTGCCGGCGATCCTGTTCACGGTCACCGGCTTCAGCCGGATCCTGATCGTGCTCGGCTTCATCCGCACGGCCATCGGCCTTACAACCGAGCCGCCCAACCAGGTGCTCGTCGGGATTGCCCTGTTCCTGACGATCTTTGTGATGGCGCCGACGATCGGCGCGATCAAGCGCGACTCGATCGAACCGCTCGCGGCGAACAAGATCAGCACCACCACCGCGCTGGAGCGGGCCGAGGAACCGATGCGCGAATTCATGTTCCGCCAAACCCGCGTGCAGGACATCACGCTGTTCGTGGGCCTCGCCAAATCCAAGGTGCCCCACACTCGCGCCGAAGTGCCCACCGAGGTGCTGATCCCCGCGTTCATCGTCTCCGAGCTCAACATCGCGTTTCAGATCGGCTTCTTGATCTTCCTGCCGTTCCTGATCATCGACCTGATCGTCTCGGCGACGCTGATGAGCATGGGGATGATCATGCTGCCGCCGACCTTCATCTCACTGCCGTTCAAGATCCTGCTGTTCGTGTTGGTAGACGGTTGGGATCTGGTCATAAAGGCGCTCGTTCAGAGCTTTCACTAGGAGCCAGCCGATGCCCACCGACCTTCTGTCTGCGCGATGAACCAAGACACCGTCGTCAACCTCGCCTCTCAGGCGATGAGCCTGTCGCTGAAGATCGCCGGTCCGCTGCTGCTGGTTGCGCTCCTCGCGGGACTGGTGGTCAGCATCCTGCAGGCGGTCACCCAGATCCAGGAGCAGAGCCTTACGTTGATTCCCAAGATCGTCGGTATCGCGGCGGTCGTGGTCGTGCTCGGGCCGTGGATGCTCGGTCAGCTGATCGCGTACACAACGGCGCTCTATACCTCGATCCCGACGATGGTCGGTTCGTGAACGAGCTGCTGCGCAAACTGGCCGCGGGCGAGCTGGTCGGCTTCATCCTTGTGCTCGCGCGTGTCACGCCGCTGTTTTTCATGGCGCCGCTGTTCTCCTCCTCGCTTGTTCCCACGCGGGTGCGGGGGATCATCGCCGTGGGAATCTCGATCGGGCTCACCCCGATCGCGTTGCACGGCCAGCACATGCCCAGCGATCCGCTGGTGTTGGCCGAGCTGGTGATCGAGGGAATGCTGGTCGGCTTCGGCTTCGCGTTTGGCCTCGCGGCGCTGATGGCGGCGGTCGAATCGGCCGGCGCGATTATCGACGTGGTGTCGGGCTTCTCCTACGGCGAACTGATCAACCCGATGAGCGGCGAGAGCGCCGCGGTGATGGCGCGCTTCTACTCGCTCGTGGGCACGATGATCTTCCTGGTGATCGGCGGTGACGAGTGGGTGCTGCGCGGTATCAGCCGCACTTTCCAGCTCGTGCCGCTCACCAGCGGGCCCCGACTATCGTCGCTGGTGGGTGGCGCCGAGCAGGTGTTCAGCGGCGTTCTGCTCTCCGCCCTGGAGATAGCCGGGCCGGTGCTGGTGGCGCTGCTGATCACCGACGTCGCCTTCGGCGTGGTCTCGCGCGTGGTGCCCCAGCTGAACGTGTTTGCCGTTGGCTTCCCCGCGAAGGTCGCAGTGGCGCTGCTGGTGGCGGGCGCCTCGCTGCCGTTCGTCGCCAACTGGATCTCCAATCAGCTCTCCGTGAGCGTGGGTGCGGCGCTTGGGATGCTGCACGTGGCCTGAGCGATGCCCCGCGAGGGAACGCACAGAGAAGGCGACCCCCAAGCACCGCAAGCGCGCGCGAGAGAAGGGGCAGGTCGCACGCAGCCCCGATCTGGGTGGCTCGGTGGTGCTGGTCGCCGGCCTGCTGGCGCTCAGCGTGATGGGCTCACGGATCGTTGTGGACGCCGCCAACAGCTTTCGTGAGATCCTTGCCGAGGTCGCGCACCCGGGCAACGCCACGACCGCGGCCGGGCTGAACGGGTTGATGCACTCGGCGCTGTCCACGATCGCCTATGCGGTTGCGCCGGTCGCCGCCGCCTGCATGATCGCGGGTGTGCTCGTGGGAGTAGCCCAGGTTGGCTTCAGGCCGAGCGCGCACTCGCTGAAGCCCGACTTCTATCGCATAAACCCCGCGTCGGGGCTGCGCAACCTGCTGAGCCCCAACTCCGTCTTCGAGGCTCTGAAGGCGACCGCCAAGATCGCCGTGGTGGGTGCGGTGGCGGCGCTCGCGTTGCTGCCGGGACTCAGCACGCTGGCGGCGAAGGTGGGTATGCCGCCTGTCGCGCTAGGGGTGCTGCTGGGTGCAAGCGCGCTGTCGATCGCCCAGCACGCGGCGTTCGCCTACCTGATGATCGGGCTGATCGACTACGCCTGGAAGCGCCGACGCCATGAGCAGATGCTGCGGATGACCAAGCAGGAGGTGAAGGACGAGACTCGCCAATACGGCGTGTCGTCAGAGATCAAAGCCGCGCAGCGCCGCCGCCAGATGCAGGCCGCACGTGCACGCATGATGGCCGCGGTTCCGAAAGCCGACGTGGTCGTGACCAACCCGACCCACTATGCCGTCGCGTTGCTGTACGACGGTTCGCGCACGGCCCCGGAGGTGGTCGCCAAGGGCAAGGATCTAATCGCGGCGCAGATCAGGCGGGTGGCCGAGGAACACGACGTGCCGGTGATCGCCAACCCACCGCTGGCGCGTGCGCTGCACTCCTCCACCGAGATCGGGCAGATCATCCCTGAGGAACTGTTCGCCGCCGTCGCGCGGGTGCTCGCGTTCGTATATCGCATCGCCGGTCGCAGGAGGCTTGCCTCGTGAGCGCGCCGAGCACCAAGCTCGATTCGCAAAGTGCGCTTCGCATGGGACTGCACTCATGAGCCTCCCCGGCGTCAAGCGGCTGCTGGGCCACACCGACCTGCTCGCGGCGGTGGCTGTGGTGTGTGTGGTCACGATGCTCGTGGTGCCGCTGCCCTCGGCGCTGCTGGACCTGCTGATCACGCTCAACATCTCAGCGGCGCTCACCATCGTGGTCGCCACGATGTACCTGGGCAAGGCGCTCGACTTTGCCTCCTTCCCGAGCCTGCTGCTGCTGACCACGATGTTCCGCCTGGCGATCAACGTGTCGGTCACGCGCTTGATCCTCACCACCGGCGACGCCGGCAGCGTCGTCAAATCCTTCGGGCAGTTCGTCGTCGGCGGCAACGTGGTCGTGGGCCTGGTGATCTTCCTGATCCTCGTGGTGATCCAGTTCGTGGTCGTCACCAACGGCGCCGGACGCGTCGCCGAGGTTGGGGCGCGCTTCACGCTGGACGCGATGCCGGGCAAGCAGATGGCGATCGACGCCGACCTGAACGCGGGGCTGATCACAGACGATCAGGCGCGCGCCCGGCGCTCGGAGATCGCGCGCGAGGCCGATTTCTACGGTGCGATGGACGGTGCGTCGAAGTTCGTCAAGGGCGACGCGATGGCTGCGCTCATCATCACCGCGATCAACCTCGTCGGGGGGATCGTCGTCGGGATGGCTCAGCGCGGCCTCGGCTTCAGCGAAGCCACCCATCAGTATTCGCTGCTGACCGTCGGCGACGGCCTGGCGGCCCAGATCCCCGCTCTCCTGATCTCGGTTGCGACCGGCATCATCGTCACGCGCGCGGCGTCCGACCGGGACCTTGGTAGCGACATCGCCAACCAGATCCTCAGCCAGCGCCGCGCGCCGATGGTGGCGGCCGCGGCGATCGGTTTGTTTGCGCTGATCCCGGGCCTGCCGAAGCTGCCGTTCCTGTTCATCGCCGCGATCTTCGGGCTGGTGGGCTGGGCTGTGCGCAACGGGATGCCCGAGGCCCGCGAGGCCGCCGAGACGGCCGCAAAGGCCAAGGCCGCGCAGCTTGCGGCACCCTTGCCAGGACAGGAGCCGATCTCAGAGGTGGGGGTCAACACGCTGGAGCTTGCGATCGGCTTCGGCCTCGTCCCGCTCGTCAATGGAGGACCCAACCATCCCGGCTCGCTGCTGCGCCGCGTGAGCATGATCCGCCGCCAGATCGCGGGCGATCTCGGGATCGTGATCCCGCCGGTGCGCATCCACGACGAGCTGGGCATGGAATCGCACGAGTATGTGCTGAAGGTGCGCGGCTCGGAGGTCACGCGCGGGCGGATCATGCCCGGGCACCTGCTGGCGATGGACCCGGGCGACGCGAGCGCCACGCTGCAGGGCATTCCCACGCGCGAGCCCGCGTTCGGCCTGGACGCGACCTGGGTGCACGACTCTGGACGCGCCGAGGCCGAGGCGCTCGGCTACACGGTCGTAGACGCCGAGTCGGTGATCGTGACCCACCTGACAGAGACGATCCGCGCGCACGCCGCCGAGCTGCTCACGCGCCAGGACGTGCGCGCGCTGCTTGACAAGCTCAAGGAGACCAACGCGGCGGTCGTGGAGGAGGTCGTGCCCGAGATGCTCTCGCTAGGGGAGATACAGCGGGTGTTGCAGCTGCTGCTCTCAGAGGGTGTGCCGATCCGCGATCTCGGCACGATCGTGGAGGCGATCGGCGACAAGGCGCGAATAACGCGAGACACAAATCTATTGTCGGAGTACGCGCGCCAGGCGCTCGGCCGGGCGATCACGGCTCCGCACCTGGATGAGGAGCTGCGCTTGCGAGCGATCACTCTGGATCCCGCGATCGAGCAGGAGGTCGCGACCTCGATAACCCAAACGGCAGACGGCGAGTATCTGGCGATGGATCCCCCACGAGCGCAGGCGATCGTGGGGGCGTTGCGCACGCAGGTCGACCACGCGAGCGGCCGTGGCGTGCGGCCGGTGTTGTTGTGCTCAGCGCGCATACGCCGCCATCTGCGTAGGCTGATCGCCCAAGCCCAGCCTCATCTTCCAGTTTGCTCCTACAACGAGATCGCACCGGGAATCAATGTCGAGACCATCGGGGTCATCCACGCATGAATAGGGCTCGAGTCCCAGCGGGCGCGTCCGCTGACGCCGCCGACACACCGATCCGCACCTACCGCGGGCGCACGATCGACGAGCTGATCCCCAAGATTCAGGAGGAGCTTGGCGCCGATGCGATCATCCTGCGCCGGCGCGAGGGCCTGACCGGTGGGCTGGCCGGATTCTTCCAGCGTCCGTTCGTGGAGCTGGAAGCGATGGAGGGTGGGCCGCGGGTTGACTTGTATGACGAAGATGACCTGCAGGCGCAGCCGCTTGCTCCCGAGCGTTCGTCCCTGCACACGAGTGGGCATGAGTTTGTCGACGGGTTTGGGGATGAGCTCGCGCACACAGGTGAGCAGGAGACCGCGCGCACGCCGTTTTATGAGCGCGAGCCTCCGCTGCTTCGCCCGGATGGCGCGTATGTGACCGAGCGTCTTGCCGAACTGGCGCGAGCCGGGCCGCTTGAGCCCTCGCCCGTGCGGCCCGTCGAACCACATGCTGAAGCGATCGGCCACACCCCGCCATTTGACGATCCGCAGTCAGCCGATCCCTCGGATCCGTTTGCGCTCGAGCTCGAGCAGGCGTCCGCGGGCGGCTTTGAGGAGATGGCGCAAGCGCGCTACGAGTCGACGCAACACCACGATTCGGCGCGCGCGCGCTTTGAGGAGCCGCTGCCGGCCCGCTTTGGTGCAACGGTCTGGTCGGACCCGATTCAGGCCACGCAACCTCCTCGACGCAACGCGCCGTCATTGCCATCGCCGCCGCCGGCACGCGCACGCGCGCGCGCCAACATCCAGGGCGGGTTGCTCGCCCTGGGAATTAGCGAACGTTTCGCCGGCGAGCTGATCGACGCGGCCGCCGTGCACGTCCTCCCGCTGACCCCGCGCGCGAGCTTGAGCCAGGCGGTGCGCATCGCGCTCACACAGCGGATACCGGTTGGCGCGCCGCTACCGACTCGGGGCGCGGCGATCGTCGTCGTGGGGCCCGGCGGCTCCGGTAAGACGAGCTGCTGCGCGGCGCTGCTGGGTGCCTATCGCAAGGGCTCCACGCTGCCGGCGAGTTGCGCGACGCTCTTGAGGGGCGCGGGCAAGGGTGAGCTTGAGATGCTGCTCAGCCCCTATCTGATGAAGCCGACATCGATCGACGCGCCGCGCGCGATCCGGGCGTTGCGCAAGGCCAGGAGCGAGGGGTTGCTCGTGGTCGACACCCCCCCGCTGTCGGTTGGCGATCGTTCGGGCATTCGCAAGCTCGCGGGCCTGCTGGGCGAGCTGAAGCCCGAGCGCGTGGTGATCGCGCTGCCGGCGACGCTCGGTGCGGTGGCGGCAGCGCAGCTGGTGGCGGCGCTGCGCCCGCTGGGCGCAAACGCATTGGCGGTGACCCACGCGGATGAGACCGACCAGATCGGGGTGGCGGTCGAGGCGGCATGCACGTTCGGCCTCGCGCCCGAGTACACGCTCGATCATGAGCGCTCGGGAAGATGGCGACTGAACCGGATCGATCCGACCGGGCTGGCGGCGAAGCTGTTGCGGTGAGCCAGCGGCGGGAATACGTGCGCCTGAGGGCCAAGCGGCCGGTGCTCGTGTATGTGGGCAGCGATCGTCGCCAGGTCCAAACCTACGCGGTCGAGCTTGCGGGTGGCGGATTGCTGCTCGCGGGCCCCGACGTGCTGGAGGTCGGGGAGGAGGTCGAGTTTCAATTGTCGCTGGCTGCGGGCAGTGAGCCGGTTGTTGGGATGGGTAGGGTCGTGCGTAGCGACGTGAATGGGCATCGCGCCATCACGTTCAATGAGATGAGCGAGCTGAATCGCAGGCGCCTGGTCCGCTTCATATTCGCCACCGAACGCGCCGAGAGGCGGCGTATGCTGGAGGCCGATGAGCGCGATGGCAACTGACGCTGGAACTCTCGTGCAGGAGCCGCCGGCAGACGCGGCCGATACCGCCGCGGCTCCACCGCCTGCACAGCCTGAGGGTGAGCCGAAGCCCACGGCGTCGGGTAAGAAGTCCAAGGCGAAGGAGTCAAAGGGCAAGAAGTCCAAGGGATCGGACTCGAAGTCTGCCGAGGGTACCGCCGATGCTTCGGGGTCGCCAAGCGTCGCCGCTCACCCGCGTGCGGCTCGCTCGGTTGCGCGCGCGAAGGGCTGGGGCGGGCTGGCGGGCTTTCTGATCGCCGGCTACCTGTCGCTGCCGACGGGCACGCTCGCCGGGGCCGCGCTGCGCGCGCTGGTGGCAGGCAGCGTTTGCTATGTGGCGGTGTGGGCGGGCGCGGTGTTCGTGTGGCGCCGTCTGGTGGTGCTCGAGATCAAGAATCGCGAACAGCAGCTGCTGTCCGCCGTCCACGCGGCCGAAGGGCGACAGGAGCCTCCCGCGGCGTCCGCCGAGCGGCCGAAGGCAAGGGCCGCATGAGGGCCCGGTAGCCGAAGATGGATCCGATCCCTCCGATCGCCCCCGGCGCCTCGGCGATCTCACGGATGGGCAGAGCGCCCGTGGAGGGATTGGAGCGGGTCACTCGCGAGCGCGATCGTCGGGCGAAGGACCGCGAGGAGCGCAAGCGCCGCGAGCTGCTCCCAGAGATCCAGTCGGAGTGGCCCGAGGAGGACGACGGGCGCCCCCACATCGACGTGCGCGTTTGAACGTGAGCGAGTGCAGGAAATCTTGCGGGGGCAGGGAATCGTCCAAGCGGCAGTGAATTCAGCTCAAGTTTCGCCGCCTGTCGGCGATAACCCAAGAGAACCGACACGGAGTCGGTTCGGGACCGACAACAAACCGTCATCAAGGAGATGAACGCATGTCCCTTTCAGTGAACACAAACCTGTCGGCGATGGATGCCAACAGGAACCTCAACAGCACCGAGAACTCGCTGGCGACAGCGATGCAGCGCCTGTCTTCGGGCCTGAAGATCAACTCGGCGGCCGACGACGTCGCCGGCTACGCGATCAGCCAGAGCCTCGAGGGTCAGGTCAACGGCCTCAATCAGGCCACGCAGAACAGCCAGGACGCCGTTTCGCTTGCGCAGACGGCTCAGGGCTCGCTCAACGATGTCGAGCAGATGCTTCAGCGCGTCCGCGAGCTCGCGGTGCAGTACGCCAACGGCACGACCTCGACGGCGGATCAGGCGGCGATCACCTCCGAGGTGACGCAGCTGAGCTCTGAGATTGAACGCGTCGGTGAAACGACTCAGTTCAACGGCATCGATCTGCTCAGCAAAGCGACGACGATCTCCTTCCAGGTCGGCGCCAACGACGGCGAAGTCATCGGCGTGAAAACCGTTGACCTCAACACCGAACTCAAAGGCCTGATCGAACTCACAGGCACCGAACCGATCACGAAAATCGACGAAGCCATCAACAAGGTCTCGGCGCTTGCCGGCGAATACGGCTCGGTCCAGGATCGTATCCAGTACACCGAGTCGAACCTGGAAACCTACAGCCAGAACCTGTCTTCTGCTGTGAGTGGGATCACCGACGTGAACATGGCGGCGGAAATGACGAACTTCACGAAGCTCCAGGTTCTCGAGCAGGCTGGTGTGTCGATTCTGTCGCAGGCCAATGCGGAACCGCAGGCCGTTTTGAAGCTCCTGCAGTAGTCATCGCTCATCGAGGGAACGGTGATGGAAACGGGCGGCCATTGGCCGCCCGTTTTCTTTAAGGGCCTATCCCTACGGTAGGACTTCGGTAGGTCGGCACGGCGGCAGCCTGCGCCGGCAGACCGGGCAGTGGTCTTACCGGCAGGCCAGGGTGGTCTTCAGCTCGCGCCGGGCTTGGCAGAGGCTGATCGGGCTGTCGCCGTCTGAGGGCAGGCGGCACCCGGCTCGGCACGTTGCAGACGGCAGCGTGACTGTCCAGGTCATGCAGGGGTGGGGTTGGTGAGCGCGAACGTGGTTGTGTGTCCTCGTGGAGGCTGTCGTATGGACGGCTCGCGAAGCTTGTAGTTGAGCAGGCGCGGCGAGTGAACGCGTCGCGCCTGTCCTGTCACGTTATGTGCCACAGCAACGCGCGCGGTTGACCACGTCGTTTGGCGTCCGCTCGCTGTGCTTCGATGTGATTTGCGATTAGTTCGCACAGTCGGAGTCCATATGTCAGTCGATCACGACGAGTAAAGGAGAACCGTTGTTTTCATTTCCATTATCCATGTCGATCTCTGGCGCGGGAGCACTGCTAGAGAGAGTACGGCGCCGAGTCGTCACTGTCACCCTGTGCACAGCCAGCATTTTTCTCGCTGGCACTGCCATCGCGCACGCCGAATCTGAATTCCTCCTGAAAGCGGAAAACCTAAAAGACCTCACCTCGCCTATCGCCGCATTGGAAAATCTTGGCCTGATACATCCAAAAGGTGATACCACGCTCGGCCAAGAAGCGTTCGTCTCCAATACAATAGGTCAATCTGACACCGCCATAGGCGCCAAAGCGATGAAATCAAATACAACTGGCAGCGAAGACACCGTCATAGGCAACGAAGCGGCCTCAACGGAGACTGGTGCGAGCAAAGACATCGCAATTGGCAACGCCGCGATGCGCAATGCCGAAACCGGCAGTGACGGGAACGTGGCCGTCGGGAACGTGGCGCTCTACGACGCGACCACCGCCACGGATGACGTCGCCATTGGCAACGATGCGATGTCCAGTTACTTCAAAGAACCAACGACCGGAGAACGCGATACTGCGGTGGGACACGAAGCGGCTGCGGGCCTGACCAGTGGGATCAGGGATACCGACGTCGGCTTTAATGCCGACGATGAAGACAGGACTGGCAGTGGCAACACCGCGATTGGCACACTAACGCTTGGCGCAGCCGCTGAACATCAGCCCGACAATCATTCGGAAGACACGGCGGTTGGGACATTCGCGGGAGAGCATGACGAAAGTGGCAACGGCAATGTATTTCTGGGCTATGAAGCGGGCGCTCAAATCAAAAGTGAATCAGATGTACTCTACATTGCTGATACACCAACGACAAGTCCTTTGATCTTTGGCAATTTTTCATCACATGTGGTGAAGATCAACGGCAAGCTGGAAGTAACCGAAACCGCGCAGGCGCCTGTCAAGCCGACCGAAGGAGAAGCGAATTCTGGCGCTACCGCGGTGGTCGATCGCAAAACGTCATTTGCGATCACCGGAAACGGCACGAAGACGAAATGGACCCTCAAACACGGTCTAGCCACGCGTTTGGTGAGCGTGACCGTACAGAAGTCCGAATCCGAATCACCCGGAGAACTGGAACAGTCAACGGTCTACAAAGTCAAGCCGATCAGCGGCGCAGAAGTCGAAATCACCTTCAACACAGCACCGGCGGCTGGAGAAGAGAAGTTCGTGACGGTGAGCGGCTGAACCATCGTGGACGCGCAGCCGTGGGAGCTCAGCTACTCGCGGCTGTCGCGTCCGCAATGACCACTGCCCCCGCCCCACGACCCGGCCTACGGGATCCCAGGATTGTGAGCAAGCAGCCGCGCGAGCGGGTCGCGCTTATCGGCGCCAGTGACGACCCACAGCCGCGCGCGAGCGCGGCCCGGGCGGGGCGCTGAGTCTCAGGGCCTACCGAGATAGGCCCTGAGAACTCAACTGCGGCGTGCGACTGCCGAATACCCGGGTGATGTCGATCGAATCCACGCTGGAGCAGGTCAGCGCGATCAGACAGGCGCTGCTTGACCCCGCGATGCTGATCGGCGGACCGAGCACTGCGCGGACGGGTGGCACCGAAGCGCCCGCGACGGGTGAAGCGTCGACCCCCGGCGGGGAATCCTCGTTTGCCGCGGCGCTGGCTCGGGCAAGCGGCGTAGCGGGAGTCTCGCCGGCATCTTCGCCCGAAGGGGCGGGCGCTCGCATCGTGGCGGTCGCCGAAACCCAGCTCGGCCAGACCGAGCAACCTCCCGGATCCAACGAATCGCCGGCGATCGCCGAATATCGCAGCGCAACCGAAGGTGCGGTCCCCGGAGCCCCGTGGTGCGCGTATTTCGCCTCGTGGGCCGCACGCCAGGCGGGCGAGGCGCTGGGTTCCCAGGGGCAGGGGCTCGGAGCCGTCTCGGATATCTGGTCGTGGGCGCAGAGCAGCGGGCGCGCGGTCCCCAACGGACCCGGGGTGGTGCCCAAGCCCGGCGACTTGATCGTGTTCGGCGACGAACACGTGGGGATCGTCAGGGACGTGCTTCCGAACGGCCAGGTCCAGACGATCGAGGGCAACTACGAAAACAAGGTTGCCGCCAATGTGCGCAGTCCCACCGAAGCGACCGGCTACGTGGAAATGAGCTAGCGCAGCGTTCCCGAAGTGACTTGTCGATTCGTGGCGTTGTGACGATCACTCGAACGCTTGGTTGTCGTCTAACTCGACAGTGTGGGCCGGGCGGCCGAGACGGCCGCTTGAGCTGCTGAACAGCAGTCGATCTCAGTACCCCGCCTCCCGAACGATCGACCAGTCTCCGTCCACGTAGGTCCAACCGTGCTGTGGGTCCAGTCAATCCTGCTCTTGTACGAGCAGGCTTCGCTGAGCTTGCCGAAGCAAGTCTAATCGTGGGGCGGGAGGATCACGGCTCGGTGACCTCCACTTGCAGCCCGGCTTCGGTCCAGGCGACGAGCCCGCCGTCGAGCACCTCGACGTTGTCGTAGCCCATGCTCTGCAGTGTCTGTGCGGCGAGCAGCGAGCGAGCGCTCGGGCTCTTCGTGCAGTAGAGGAGGATCCGCGCCGACGTGTCGTTGACGATGGCTGTGCTGGCCACCGGTGACGCCGGGTCAGCGCGCAGCTCGATCATGCCTCGCGGGATGTTCGTCGAGCGCGGGAGGTGGCCCTTCTGGAACTCGCCGGCCTCGCGGACGTCGATGATGAGATCGGGCGCGGCGTCCGGGGCCCGCCGCCTCAGCAGGCGAGATCTCGCGCCTCCGATCGAGCGGTGCCGACCATCTCCGCCAGGGTGCGTGCCATGATGCTCCTTCCTTCGTCGGGGGCGTGCGGTTACGCGCATCATCTCTCAAACTGCGCGGCCCAGGCAACAAGGCGGTCAAAAGCCCGCGCCACCGCCCGGCGCGTCACCACCGACGCCGGCTCCTACGACGCGGACTTCCTCGTCGTGGCCATGGGCGCCGACTACGACATGGACGCGACGCCGGGCCTCGAGGCGGGCGGCTTTGAGTACTACACCGTCGCCGGCACCGAGCGGCTACCCAACTCGCTGGCAGCCGTCGCTCCCGCCGGTCTGCACGCACATAACACTCGCTTAGTGATCCGACTGGAGTTCGCGCACATCCTCGCTGTTCGACACGCTCGCTCCTGACGCTGACCGGGCCGCTGGCGCGGACTCTATGCGGAGGTGCTTGTCGTCCAGAGGGGGACACGGCCGACCGTGGATCCGGACGCTCGCATAGAGGCGCCCTCGAGCATCTTCACGGAGACGACGGGGCCTCGGGTTACGTGGAGGGCAGGACGACGCGAGACTTAGCAGGTTCGGGAATCCGCCGTGCCCATCACCGAACAACCTACTGGCGTTCTACGAGCGCCTTGAAGTTGTGGAGAGCTTGTTCGAGACTCTTGGCATTCATGCGCTTAGCGATGAGCGCATCGGCGATCTTGCCGAGCACGCCGCCCGGCAGCACGTAGTCGAACGTAGTTGTTAGGCGTGTTCCGTCGCCTTGCGGGATGAGCTCCCAGCGAGCGCGCCCCGACAACATGCCCTCCATCTGGAAGAGCTGCAGCTTCCCCGGCTGGTAGTCGAGGACCGTCTCGGTGATCGGCATCGAGATGCCGGCCGACTTCACCTTGAAGGCGACCTTGCCCCCTGCTTCGGGGAAAGGAGCGGCGATCTTTATCTCCGTCATGCCTGGATACCAGTCCGGCCACCGGCTGGCATCGCTCAAGAGCGCCATCGCCTCCTGCGGCGAGGCCTTGATCTGGACATTGCGTTGCACGATCGCCATCGTGGATCTCCTCACTCTCTCTTGGTCGCCACGCCTCCGTGACGTCGCTGGGCCAATCGGCCAGACCGGACAAGACCATAGACGAGCACCGGCGCTCTCGACAGATCGCCCCTTCTCGGAGAGCAGTAGCGCGAGGCCACGTTCGCGCCATGACCGCCAAGCAAGCGTGGAAGGCAGGGCGCGGCGCGTGCTCTCTTCTGCGCAAGCGGAAGCCAAGACACCGCTCGATCGCGTGCTCGCCTTGGACGACCTGCGGTTGTCCATCGCCATGCGGACATGCGCCTGCATAGGAGAGTAGTGAGCGTGTGCTGGTACCAAACGTGTACGGAGTATGGGAGAAAACCACCAGAAGCTACAGGCCACACACCTACCACCTTACCCGTGCCTGTTCATCGCTGACGAGCGTACGAACCGTCGGTAGTGCGCGATGTAAGTGCTCAATCGTTCGGCGCTGAACAGCCGCTCGATATCCGACGGCGCGAGATGTGTGTGAGGGCTGGTCATTGGGGATCGCCTGCGCTAGGCTAAGGGGCGAAGACCCCGGAACGGTCCCTGTGCAGCCCTCGGGCAGGCCAAACCGCCGGGGTTTCGTTCGTTCCGGCCCGGTGACGTCCCTCCGCTTCGTCAAGCGACATTCGCCCGCCCGCCGGCAGCCTTGCCGAGCGATTCGACTTGAGATCGGTTGACTCCCACTCAGCGGGCTTAAGCTTAGCCGCCGCAGGCGCCTGAGAACGCCCCAGCCGCCCGACGCCAACCCAGCGCACCGAACCCGACCAGCCGCCAACGCCACCCCACGGGACAACGGCCAACCCACCATCACCCCGCCACAGGTTTACGCGACACCCACGACGACAAGCAGGCATGCAAGCAGATCATTACGATCGCCACGAATCGACAAGTCACTTCGGGAACGCTGCACTAGCGCGCGGTGGGCCCGGCGCGGCGTTGGTGGGCCTCGAGCGCGAGCGCTTGGGAGACTTGCTCACGCAGGCGTTTGAGCTCGCGCTGGCGCACGAGCACGCCCACGGCGAGCAGGATCACGATGACGAGACTGAGCAGGCCGAGTGCCGCCTCGATCTTGGATGCGAGGCTGGTGGTGCCGGCTGCGTGCGGGGGGGGTAGGACGATGCCGCTCAGGTTCACGTGTCGCGCGCGCACGGGCGCTGGGCCTGTGGGGTTATCGACGGGTCGCGTGTAGCGCGCGATCGTCACCATCGTTTCCGGCGAGAGGCTGTAGGTGAGCGTGTTTTCGATCCAGTACACGCCCTTGCCTTCCCGCCAGGCGACTGTCTTTATGTGTTCGCCGTCATAGAAAAGACTGTATGTGCGCGAGCCGATCTTCACGGTCTGGCTCGGATCGCTCAACAGTGGCAGACCTGTCCAGGCGCTGCCCTGGATGTCGTAGTACTGCCCCAGTTCGCCGTCATCCACGACGATCGTGTATGACGGATAGCGACGATGGCCGTGCGGTCCCTGGATGCCGTAGAGCAGCACTTCGTCCGGGGAGGATTCGCCGGTGGTCTTTTGGAACTGAGGGGCCTCCAGCGGGAAAGGCAGGCTTGGCGCCTGGGCGCGCGCTTCGTCGATCGTCGAGCTCGGCGTGGGAGCGAGCGAATGCGCGGCGGAGGCGATTGTATGGTGGCCCTTGGCCGAGCGCACGGCACCGTTGAGCTTGTGCTTGGGGATTGCGGCGGTGCCGGCGAGGAACGAGTGCGCGGCTTCTTCCAGTTGCTGGGGCGAGGCTGTGTCGAAGGTCGGCAGCAGGTTGACGTGGAAGGGGACCTGGCGCACGGGCTTGCCGGCCGATTCGGCCAGCAGCTCCAGCAGCTGGAGCACCTGTTCTTCGCCGTGCAGGTCGGTTTGCACGGCCTTGCCAAGCACCTTCTCGAACTTTTCGCGGTTTCCAAAGAGTGTGGAGCCGTATTGAGCCTTCGCGTCCAGCAGGAAGCGCTGGTCGCGAGCGTCGCGGATCAGCGAGGTGCTTTCGTGGCGGTTGGCGACGAATTCGAGCGCCTCCTTGCCGCATAGGCGCTGATAGCCGGGCTCGAGGTTGATTTCAAAATATTGTTCTGCGCCCGGTTCGTCGTTGTTGTGGTAGTAGCGCTTGTCCACGGTCATGTACACGCAGCCCATTTCGTTGACCGCGTGTTCGAAGCGTTTGAAGTCGGTGACGAACACGTGGTTGACGGTGATCCCGAGCACTTTCTTGATCGTTTCGAGCATCAGCTTGACGCCGCCGGAGGTGCCGCCGCCGTCCTCGTATCCGTAGGTGTAGGCGGAGTTGATGCGATTTGTGATCGCTTCGCCGGTGGGCGCTGTGAAGGTGACCTGCAGCTCGCGGGGGATCGAGAGCATCGAGATCGTCGGCTTGCTCGGGTCGATCCGCACCAGCAGCATCTCATTGGAGTGCGGCAGCACGGCACCGTTGGGGTTGTCCTTGGGGGGCTTGCGTTCGTCGTTGCCGACCAGCAGCAGCGTCTCGGGCTGGCCCGTGCCGGTGGGAACGAGCACTTTCGGCGCGACCTTGACCGCCTTGTTCTGGCCGAGTGCGCTGACGACGTCGCTGACCTCGTTGCGAATCAGCACGTAGGTGCCGGCGCCTGCGAACAGGACGATGCCGAGTGCGCCGAGCAGCAGACGCCTGGCCATCCACCAGCCACGACGCGGCGGCTCCGGTGGCATCGGTCCCGATGGCAGCTGCCCCGGAGGAGTCCCGCCGGGCGGCGGCGGTGTGGGGAGAGGGCTCAGCGTTTGCGGCATAGTCGGGTGTGGTCGTGCTTCGGCTCTCAGCCCTGCGCGTCAACCGCTCGGCACGTCGGGGCGTGCCTGCCTGAGCCCACTCCTACGGGCCGACGGGCCGGCGCGACGGGTAGCACGCGACCGCAGACATCGAGCCTGGTGCTCGCGCGACTGACGTGCGCCTTGGCGGTCGCGGGGCTGATACACAGCAGCCTAACGATCTGATCGGTGGTTGGTCCCCGGTCCACCGAGCCATGATCTCGCGTTGTCCGGATGACTTGGCAAGCGCGCCGGCTTATGGTCGAGTACATGGACGCCGTACTGCCCAGCGTCTATGCCATCTGCCCAGCGCCCGTCGGCGCCCAACCGATCAGGGGGTCGTGCCGGCCTCGAGCAGCGTGAGCTCCGCGTCCCTGACCGTTACCGTCTCGCCCTCGATCGGGCAGAGCCCACCCAGAGAACCGATGACCTGGACCGTGTACTGCCCAGGCTGTAGGACATATGGTGTCGCCACGGATGTGGTCGGGGGTACAACGAACTGTCCAAGTGGATAGTCGATGTCGGTGTCTTCGAACTTAATGCTGTTGGCGTCGTTTCCGGTTTGGGAGATCCCGAGCGCCGTGACGATGTCGTAAGCGACG
This sequence comes from uncultured Solirubrobacterales bacterium, assembly GCA_963715535.1. GTDB lineage: Bacteria > Actinomycetota > Thermoleophilia > Solirubrobacterales > Solirubrobacteraceae > Palsa-744. The sequence goes on from OY970251.1 coordinate 2,373,779, forward strand.
ATCTTGCCGCCCTGTTCGAGCTCCACCTGGAAGACCATGCTCCCCGTTGCCTGCACAGCCAGCGACGAAAACAGCGTCGTGGGGGAGGTGACCGTCAGGGGGACCGAGTTCAGGGTGGTTGGCGAAGTGGAGGGGCAGCTCACCGAGCCCTTGAAGACGTAGCTTTGCCCAAAGCTCGGGCCCTGCGCTCCGGTTGTCCCTGGCGCTCCCGCCGGACCCGCTGGGCCGGTCGCTCCCTGTGGGCCGATCGCTCCCCGTGGGCCGGGCGGCCCAGCCGGACCGCGCTTGGATCCGGTCGATTTGGATTTCTTCTTGTGTTTGTGGGCGTGCGTCGATTTCTTCTTCGCGGCATGGCCTACGACGCTCTCGGCCGCATGGCTTGTCCCGCCGAGCGCGACGATGAGCGCTATGACGGCCACTATCATCGCCGGCGACGGCCGCAATTTTGCCCAGGCCATTCGTGGCACTCTAGCGTGTGTCTTCGCGGCCGCACTCCTCACTCGGAGGGCCGCAGCCCGCGCTCAGACAAGTGTGCATCGAGGTCGAGGATCCGTCCGGTGTCCTCGTAGAAGTCCTCGTGGCGCACGATGCGCCCCCAGCGGGTGCGCATCAACAGGACCGTGCGGTTGCGGTAGACCTGCTTTCCGTCGGGGTCGTGGGCGTGGTCGTCAAAGCGCGCCAGCGCGGTCATGCGCCATGGTGCTCCGGCGATCAGCAGCTCGGTGATGTGGCCTTTTAGGCCGGCGTTGACGAAGTTCCTCAGAAATCGGGCGATCGCGGGCTTGCCGCGGTGCTCGCCCGCCCATCGGTGCGGACCGTCGTTGAATTGTAGGACCGCGTCCTCGGCGTAGTTTGCGAGCGTAGGCGCATAGTCGCCCGCGTTCAGGGCGCTCACGTCGCGGCGGAACTTGAACAGCAGGGCGCGCACCACCAGCATCCGGGCGGCGATCGTGCCCGCCGCGCCGAGCGCGATCAACGCCGTGGATCGAGTGCGCCCACCGGGGACCTTGGTGCTGGTGGGTCGCTTCGGCCCCGCACGGTTCACGAAGTCGCCTCCGATGGTCCTTCTGAGAGCTCCAGGTTAGGCACACCGACTCCTCTAGATAGATCGCTCCATTGGAGTCTAGCTATTGTTGAGCGCAGGCGCAACCGACATGGGGAGAAGGCTCAGATGAGGACCAACACCAGGGAGCGCATCGTCAACGCCGGCGCGACCCTGTTTCGTCGCCAGGGCTACACGGCCACCGGCGTCAAGCAGATCGTCGCCGAGGCCGAGGCACCCTTCTCCTCGCTTTATCACTTCTTCCCCGGCGGCAAGGACCAGCTCACGGCGGAGGTCATCGGAACCTCAGGCCAGATGTTTCAGCAGCTTGTGGAGTTCGTGTTCGACGCGGCCCCCGACGTGCTCACCGGAGTTCACGATTGCTTTGCCGGGGCCGCCGAGACCTTGCGCCAGACCGACTACGCCGACGCCTGTCCGATAGCCACTGTCGCGCTCGAGGTCGCCAGCACCAACGAACCGCTTCGACAGGCCACAGCTGAGGTATTCGAGAGCTGGATCGAGTCAGCGACTGGGCGCTTCGTCTCCGCGGGCATTCCCGCGAGCACCGCACGTGAGCTGGCGATCGGCATGATCGGTGCGCTGGAGGGTGCTTTCGTCCTTGCCCGAGCGATGCGCAGCACCGAGCCACTGGAGGTCGCAGGCGCCGGTGCTGTCGCTACCTTCCGGGCCGCTCTGCCCCGTTCCTCGTGAGCGCGAGCTGTGGGCGAGACCTGAGAAAACCGCGCACTGCGTCGCTATCGGCAAGGCGCTGCGGTTGCGCCTGTCAGCTCGCCTCGCCCGACTCGGCTTCCGCGTTGGTCTCTATGTCGATGTCGTCGCGTCTGTAGGCTGCGCGTCCTCATGCGACGGTGTGGTGGATGCCTTGAGCTCCCGCGAGGACTCCGCGTGCACAATCAGCACCGGCGCAGGGCTGTGGTTCAGCACGTAGTGGCTGACGCTGCCGAGCAGCACCGAGCGCACCGCTCCGCGTCCGCGCGAGCCCATGATCAGCAGGTCGTGCCGGCCGGTCTTGATCTGCTCCAACAGCGCGGGCATCACGTGGCCTTTGCTCACCACGGTGCTGACCGATATCCCGTCGGGGATTCGCTCGACAGCCGTGCGCAGGATCTTCTCGGTGTCGGTTTCGGCGTCGCGGGCGAGATTCGCCGCCACCTCGCCGCTCACGCCGGTGTAGGCGACCGCGGGGGGTGTGGTGATGGAGCTGAAGATCGTCAAGCGGGCGTGCTGGCTCTCGGCCAAGTCGATCGCCTGCGTAAGCGCCTCCTCGGCGTCGGGTGAGCCGTCGATGGCAACAAGGATGTTGTGAAACACGATGCCCTCCTTACTCGGCTGGGATCATCCGCGAACGCCTTGGACGGTATAGCGATTCGTCCGCTCTTGACATGTGACCATATAGTCACCTATAATCCCCGACATGGACGAGGTCTTCAGGGCGCTGGCCGACCCGACGCGCAGGAGCTTGCTCGACGAGCTGTTCAAGCAGGACGGGCAGACGCTCAGCGCGCTCGAGCAGCGCTTGCCGATGACGCGCTTTGGCGTGATGAAGCACCTGAAGGTGCTCGAGGAGGCCGGCCTGGTGGTCACACGCAAGCACGGCCGCGAGAAGCTGCACTTCCTGAACCCCGTCCCGATCCGGCTCGTCCACGACAGGTGGGTGAGCAAGTACGCAGAGCCCTGGGCGGCAACGCTCGGTGCCCTGAAGAAGACGATTGAGGAGGAAACGATGGAAAAGGTGTTTGAGATCTACATCAAGACGACCCCCGAGCGACTGTGGGAGGCGATCGTCGATCCCGAGCAAAGGAGCAGATACAACTTTGGTGTGGGCGCCGAGTCCGACTGGACACCGGGCTCCAGCTACACGGGGACTCACGCAATGGCGCCCGATCCGCTTTTGGAGGGCGAGAACCTCGAGGTCGATCGGCCACGCCGGCTGGTGCAGAGCTTCAACGCCCTGTGGGGCGAGGAGGTCAAGGGCGAAGCGACCTCCAGGGTCACGTGGGAGATCGAAGCCGTGGGGGACTCGTGCCGGCTGACCGTCATCCACGACCAGCTACGCGACGGCGCCAACGCAGAACTCTACGGTGGCTGGCCGATGATCCTCTCCGGGCTGAAGACGCTGCTCGAGACCGGCGAGTCGCTGACGACACCCGGCTCGCTGCGCTATTCGCAAGGGTGGTAGAGGATCCAACGCTGGTGGCGTCGCTCTCAGCGCCGGCTGGGCTCTGCCATCGTCTTTGACTCGTGCGGGCGCTACTTTGGCGAGGTTGGGGGTTAGTACGTCACATGGGGGGAAGTTACCAACCAAGAATATGAAGATGACTGAGCAATCAGGCGGGGGGCGGGTTATGTTGCTTGCGAATGCCACACGAGGTGTCGTTGTCACATTGCTGGCGGTTGGCGCGACAGTCATCTGCGCCGCGGCGCAGGCCGCGGTGCCGCCCGCGCCTGGTGCGGGAACGGGGGGTGTCTCGAGCGTGAGCTCCTCCTCGGTGATCTTGCATGGGTCCGTGAACGCGAAAAGGCAGATCACCAGCTACGTGTTTCAGTACGGCACGACCCGCGGCTATGGCGCGCAAACCACGCCGGCATCGGCCGGCAATGGGACCGCGACGATCAAAGTCAGCCAGGCGGTCGGGGAACTGCAGCCGTACACCACCTACCACTATCGGATTCTCGCCAGCAGCGCCGGCGGCGTGACGCCCGGGGCGGATCGCACGTTCACGACCTCGAAGGTCCCGCTGTCCCTGCAGGTCGCGGGGGTGCCCAACCCGGTGCTCTACAGCAACCCGTTTGCGGTGCAGGGCACGCTGTTTGGAACCGGCGCGGCGGGGCGTGCGGTGGCTTTGCAGATCAACCCGTTTCCTTATCTGGCGGGCTTCAAGACGTACGGCAATCCGGAGGTCACCGGTCCCACCGGCAGCTTCTCCTTCCCGGTGCTGGGTCTGCTTGAAAACGCCCAGCTGCGCGTCGTGACGACCACACCACCGTACGTATCGAGCCCGGTTGTGGTCGAGGGCGTCGCTGTGCGAGTGACCCTCCACGCGCGGCGCGTGCAGCGTCGCCGTCGCGGCCTGTATTACAGCTTCTACGGCACGATCACCCCGGCCGAGGTTGGCGCGAGCGTTGGCTTCCAGTGGGTTCGCTCGGGCGCGCCCTCGCTCAACCAGGGCGGCACGTTCGCCACGCTTGGCACCAACACCAGCTCGCGCTTTGGCACCGTCGTGCGCATTCGCCACCGCGGCACCTACGAGGCGCTTGTGGTGGTCAAAGACGGCTCGCACGTGTCCGCCTACAGCGCCGCAGTGCGCATCCGCTGAGATACGCGACGAGCGTCAGCTCTCATTCCCCCAGGAGTTGGCGTTCTCGTCAAGCCTGTCATGCACGGTCAGCTTGCCCTCGGTACGCATGTCCTCCACGTGGCCATGCGCCCCGAGTCTACTTCGCGTACATATCAGTGCCCAAGGGCAGTGTCGAGCTATATGACGCGGCCTGGATTAGGCGATTGCGCAAGGGTCTCTATGCGTTTGCGCAAACTGGAATGAGCATTTGCGCCTATCTAAGTGTGCATTTACGCAGCCCAGTTGCACGTTTTATGTCATCCGTTTAGCCTATGACGACTCTCCATCCGCGCCACATTCGCCCGTTGCTGCTCGAAGCGCTCACCGATACGCGGGTTGTGTTTATCCACCCTCGCGAACAGACAATCCCGCTGGGGGATCGCCTCTGGGCACTGCCCATCGCCGCGCTGTGGGTTTGATCGCACCGCGACGGTGCTTGGGCGACTAGCCCTCCAGTGAGCGCTGCAACGCCTCGAGCACGCGCACCACGCGAAGCCCGCTGTGCCCATCGGAGCGCGGCTTGGTCCCCGTGCGGATGCACTCGATGAAGTGCTCGCACTCCAGGCGCAGCGGCTCGGCGTTGGCGAGACGCGGGGAGAACGACTCGCCGGCACGGGCGATGTATTCCCCCCAGGAGCTCGCGTCCTCATCAAAACCCTTGTCGTACACGGTCAGCTTGCCTTCGGTGCGCATGTCGTCGAAGGTCGCCATGCGCTTGGAGCCCACAACAGTGATGCGCCGCTCCTTGTGGGGGTCGAGCCAGGAGAGGTGCAGGTGGGCGACCTGTCCGGAGGGGAAGCGCAGGTAGCAGAACACCACGTCCTGCACGCCCTCGCGCAGATAGGACTCGCCGTGCGCGGAGCACTCGATGGGCTCCTCGCCCACCAGGTGCAGCACGACCGACACGTCATGCGCGCCGAGGCTCCACAGCGCGTTCTCCTCCGCGCGCAGCTTGCCGAGGTTCACGCGGTTGCCGTACACGTAGTAGAGCGAACCCAGCTCGTCCGCTTGCACCAACTCCTTTAGACGCGTGACCGCGGGGTGGTACTCGAGCAGGTGGCCCACCATCAGGATGCGTCCGGCCTCATCGGCGGCGTCCACGGCGCGCTGTGCATCGGCGACCGTGGTGGCGAGCGGCTTCTCCACAAAGCAGTGCTTGCCGGCGCCCAGCACTCGCACGGCCAGCTCGGCGTGCGTGGGCACGGGAGTGGCCAGCACGACCGCGTCGAGCGAGGTGTCGCCCAACAGCTCATCCAGCGTCTCGCTTGTCCGGACACCGGGAAATGCGCCCGTCAGCTTCTCGCGGACCCGCGCGGAGTCGTCGCACAGCCACGCAAGCTCGCACCCGTCGATCGCAGCGAAGTTGCGCGCCAGGTTGGGGCCCCAGTAGCCGAGACCGACCACCCCGACGCGGATGGGCGTGCGCTCGTCGCTCACGACCACGGTCCTTCGGGCGTGCGTGTCGATTCGACAACGGCTCGCGGCGCCGAGCCATCGATCGGGTTGTGCCGGGCCCTCATTGTGCGAGTCTCCCAATCGCGGCCACGGCACGTCCGGCAGCTTTCCCGTCGCCATACAGCTGTGGATGATTTGGGGGAGCGGGTCGTTCCAGTGATTGCAACACGCGTTCGCAGTCCAGATCCACGAGCGTGTTCCAACCGGTCTTCACCGTCTCCACCCACTCGGTGGTGGGCCTCAGCGTGATGCAGCGCACCCCCGCAAGGTACGCCTCCTTCTGGACGCCCCCGGAGTCGGTGAGCACCGCACGGGCGCCGCGCAGCAGCGTGCCGAACTCAACGTAGCCGAGCGGATCGCACAGCAGCACGCCATCGAGCATCTCCAAGTCCGCCAGCAAGCCCGCCTCATGCAACCGTGCGCGGGTACGCGGATGCACAGGGAATATGGTGCGTTCGGGCAACGCGGCCACGACATCTACGAGCAACCGCAGGCGCTCGGGATCGTCGACATTGCCGGCGCGGTGGGCGGTGAGCAGCAGGTACTTCCCGGGCTCCAGCTCATAAGCGGCGAGAGCCTCGCTGGTGGCGGTGGCGTCCGATTGCCACTGGCACGCAACATCAATCATCACATCCCCCACCACCTTGATCGCGCCAAGGGCTGACTCTGCCCGAAGGTTCTCGGCGGCCGCGTCCGAGGAGCACAGCAGCAGCTCGCTCATGTGGTCCACGAGCACGCGGTTGAGCTCCTCGGGCATCGCACGGTCGAAGGAGCGCATGCCCGCCTCCACGTGCACCACAGGCACGCCCTGCTGGGCCGCGGCGAGGGCTCCGGCGAGTGTGGAGTTGGTGTCGCCGTACACGAGCACCGCGTCGGGCGCCACGTCGGCGAGCAATGGCTCGAGTGCCTCCAGCATGCGCGCGGTCTGCGAGGTGTTCGACCCGCCCCCGATCCCCAGCTCGCGCTCGGGCGCCGGCAGTCCCAGCTCCGTGAAGAACACCTTCGACAGCGCGTCGTCGTAGTGCTGTCCGGTGTGCACCAGCAGCTCCTCGTGCTCGGCGCGCAGCGGGCCGGACACGGCTGCGGCCTTGATGAACTGTGGGCGGTTGCCGACGACCGTGAGGATCTTCACGGTCGCAGACTAAATGCTTGCGCAGTCGTCCCGCGTCGAGCATCGATGCGAGACGACTCGCTCGGGCGGGGTCCTATTCGCTGATCGCGCCGAATCCGCGGCGGGATCTGTCGGCGGCTCGTCATACCGACCGTCGTTTTGCTCGGGCAGGCCCTTCAGCCTGGCGAACACGCGGCGCGTGATGTCTAGTGCCGCCTCATGGTCGTCTATGACCGTGCGTGCGCGGTTGTAAACGTTCTCCGCGTAGCGGACGTATAGAAACGAAAGCGCGCCACTGTCGCCTCGACGTACCTGCCTCATGGCACGAACGGCCGCGGACGTCATCGTGTACTCCCCATGGCCTCGCGACAGCTCGCGCGCGGCCGTTGCAATACAGGCCGCGGCCTCTGCTTCGCCCGCGAGGCGAGTAGTGCTCTCAGCCTGCGTTCGACTGCGCTTCGTTTCCGTTTCCACGACGCAAAGTCAACGCGGTTGCGACCCAGCCGGGGTTAGATTGCTGTAAATGAAATGGCACCGGTTCGGTGCGGAAACAGCAATGTGTCAGTTAGCACAAGCAAACGGCCGGGTCGCCTTGTGGCGACCCGGCCGTCGTGACTGAGCTACGTAGTTACTACGTCACATCCAACTGCAACAGAGGTGACCTAGAACTTGACTTTTTCAGCTCCCGTGCGTGCCTCGACCTGCAGAGCCGTGGGCAGTGCAAGGTAGTCGTGTTTTTTGATGAGTTCCTGACCGCCACCGGAGGCAAGCTCGAACAGCAGGTAGTTGTTCGCGCTCGTCGCCTCGCCGAGCGTCGTGCCCGGGTACTGCGAGTATTCGTGGAATGCCAGGTCATATGTGAGGGCGCAGATCGGGTAGTTTGCCTCTTCGGTCTTCGTCGTCACTTCATTCCACACTTCGGTGGTGCTGGCCGGCGGGAACGGGGTCGTGCCGTTGGTGTACACGGTGTTCGTGCAGTTGGCGTTCGCCAGTTCTTTTGCGTCGCCGTTGGTCGACGGGTCCGCGTATGTCTCTTCTTCCTGTTCCACGCCGTTGTTCTGGATCGGGACCCAGAAGCGAGCGGTGTTCTTGCCGCCCACGGGTGCGGCGAAGTTGCCGTTGCTGCGGGCTTCCGCCATGACCACGTAGCCGATGCTGCTCGGTGTTTCGCTGACCAGTTTCACGAGCGCGCCGCCGCCTTTTTCAGCGGGACGTGTGACCGTGCCGGGCCATGTGGTGTTCTCCGTGCCTTCGGAGATGCCGCGCCAGCCGAGTTCGCCGACGACGTTGTCTTCGCCGTAGATCAGGGCCAGGTACTTCTTGAAGGCCGACGTCGTGCCCGACTCGTCCTCGCGCACGACGCGGGTGATCGGCGTTTCGGGGTTGCAGCCCGTGCCCGATACTGTGTCACCGTTTTCGGTGATTTCACTCCACTTGGTGACCACGCCGCGGAATATCTTCTCCAACGTCACGTTGTCGAGCACCAGGCGGCCCGGGTTTGAGATGCTCGTCGCCGAGCACAGTTTGGGCAGACGCACGACTATTGCTATCGAACCCTGCAGCACCGGAATCGTCTCGAGCGTGTTTTCTTTGGGGTGTTTGGAGTGCGACTGGATTTCAGCCTTCTGCGTTGCGTCCGGCGGTTCATCGGTGCCCACGTACCCGTTCGAGCCTTCGAACGCGTGGCCGTTGATGCCCCATGCTTCCATGCCGGCACCGCTTCCCACAGACGTGTAGGTGACTGTCGGTACTTCTTTGGAGCCCTGTGTGCCGTTGCAGGCCTTTACGTTGGCTGACGAGTTGAAGTCGGGACCCCACACCGTCTGTTGCGCGAGCTTCTGCAGCGAGGAGCCCTCGCCTGTGAGCGGTCCGCCTGAGCACTGTTCGCCGATCGTGGCCGCGCTGGCCGCGCCCGGTGCCGCGAGCGCCATGACGGCCGCCGCGGAGAGTATGCACCCGGTTATGAAACCGCGCGCAGAGAATGACGTCATTGTGACATTACCTCCTGGTTGAACTGGCAGATCCATTGCTGAGTTCAGAGGGCCTCCTTGCCCTCTGAACGGCACATTCCCATGGATCGCCAGTCTCCAGGTTGCGCGCGTGTGACATGGACTTTTTGCATACCAATCGTTCCCAGGTTCTTCACAGCCCAGTCCGAATAACGCAAAGATCGGCTATATTTCCTACTCGTGCAGGGCGAGATCGGCGTGAGAAGATCGAGGTCCACTACTTACGGCGCTGCTGGGAGCCTTTTGAGGCCCGCAGTGTCACGTCTGTACGCGTGGTGTGCACGTGGCCCGAGGGGTCGTGTGCGATCAACGTCGCCTGCACACGCACGACGTGCACGCTTGCCAGTAGCGCACGGGCCTCCGATGTGAGGTGCAGCGTAAACGACCTCTGGTCTCCGCCGGTGACAGTAAAAGCACCGTTGGCGAGTGTGAGAATGGTTGCCTTCGTCTTTTTCTTGGGGTGTGACCCCGCCGCGTGAAGAATGACCGCGTCGAGTGTCCGCAGTGTGACTGTACCGGCGCAGTCGATCTCACCGGTCGGACAGCTCACGTCCAGGTTGACCGCTCCGCTCGAGCTGACGGTGATCGACGTGCTCACAAGGTGGGCGTCGGGAGTTGGTGTGGGGCTCTGTTTGCTGGTCGTGGTCGCGGTTTGCCCGGTGGTTGTGGTGGGTGCCGGTGTCGTGCCCACAGACGGCGCACTGGAGCCACCCGTTCCTTTGGATGCGGGTGGCGGTGGTTCCTTAACCTTGACCGTCAGCGCCACAGGTTCGCTTGTGTGCCCGAGAGCGTCGGTTACGGTCAGCTGCACCACGTAGCTATTCGGCGTCGTGTAGGCATGTTCGACGGTGTCGGTATCCGTGGTCTTGGATTCGCCGTCGCCGAATGCCCAGTGGTATTCGGCGATTTGATTTGGACCCGTCGCGGTGGAGGCAGTGGAGGCGCTCGCGTTGAACGTCGCCACCCCATCCTGGGTTACTTTTTCCACGCCGAGTTCTCCGCCCGGCAGGTACACGAGTCGTTCGAGTTCGGTCGGACCTAGGGTCACTTCCGTCGGTCCTTCGAGCACCGCCGTCGGCGGAGGAGCCGTGGTCGAGACGGAGATCGTCGTGTGCTTTACGATCGTGGGCGTGTCGAGGTCGTCGGTGTGGATCGTCTCGGTCACCGTCAGTTCCCCGCCGCGCACGAAGGAGTGTGTCACTTCAGTGTGCTGGTACTCATCTGCGCCGACTGTCGTGGTCTGCCCATCGCCAAAGCTCCATTCGACGCTTAGCGCGTTGGTCTGCGCCATCTGTGAGGAGAACGTGACGGGTACTCCGGCTGACACGGTTTCAGCGGGAGCAACCGCTTTGCCGTCGATTTCCGCGGTCGGTTCCGTTGCCTGCGCCGCCGGGCATCCGCTGCCTCCAGGACCAAACACGACAATTTCAGAGGCAGTATCGACTACGTTGGCGGGATCGAAGATAAAGAGCATGCCTCCGCTCCCCGCCGCAACCGCCGGATAGGTCACCCCGCCAAAGCCAATCGCGCAACTCTTGCTGGAAGTCGTTATTTGCCCACCCGTCCAGCCCAACTCGGCGCCGGTCAACCCGTCGAAAGCAAGTGCACCAGGGTAGAATGAGCCCCCGGTTTCACCAGGGCGCACGAAAATGCCCGCCCGTGCGAAGAGCGCGCTACTGCCATTCGGGCCGTCGGTCGTAAGTGACAGGCCGTCGCCGTGTTCTGCCTGTTCTTCGGAGGGGAATGTGGCAACGGGCTGTATTTCGTCTTCCAGTTCGCCGCGCAGAATCAGTTGACCAAACGGCGCGGGAGGTGCGGTCAAGGAGAATTCGGACGGTATCTGAGCGAACTCGTCGGCCTCCTCTTCTTTTTTTGTCGCTTTATTTTCGTACACCTGGGTTTGGCCGACTACGACATACACGTCGCCGGTCGCCGATACGACGGGTGAGTTCGGCGTGTCGTTAGGTCCAAAGAATTCGCTGCGATCCACGTAACGTTCCCCGAGCGTCCCGCTGGGAAGAATTCGTTGGATCGCGACAAGCGTGGATGATTCTTCACTCCCATTTTCAACGCCTTGGTACGTTTCTCCCAGGATGATCACATCATGTGTGCTCGGGTCCACCGTGATGCCTTTGGGATTGAGTAGTGCCTGTTCGGGGTCTTCGGACTGAGGTTCGAATGTGCTTGGACCGACGAGCACGCCTTCGGAGTTGGCGCCGGTCGCCGGCATCAAGGTTTCTCCAGATGGTTCGGTGGAGAATGCGTATAGCGTTCCGGCGGCCGGCTTACCGGGAGCGACAGCAAGACTTGTGCTGCGTTCTTCCATGGCAAGGACATAAATGCGTTTTTCCGCGGGATCAACCGCCACCCCCTCGATTCCGTCGTGTTTGGGAGGCTTGAGCAGTGCCGTCGCGGCGACGTACGTGCCGGACGCGGTGAGCTTCTGAATGCGATATTCGCCTTTTTTCGTCCCAGGCTCGTCTCCGACATACACGCTGTTATCGATTGGGTCCACGCCAAATGCGTTGTCCCCTTTCCTGATGTCGAACTCCCCGTGGCCAGTGCCTGTGGTGCCAAAGCGGGTCAGCTGACCATAGGTTTCCCCGCGGGCGAGGGTCGGCGCCATGCACACAACAACAAGGTAGGTCGCGAAGGCTGCCGGCAGATATCGGTGCACGCCGGGCGATCCGCACATCTTCGACCTCCGTTCTGAGGCGGCGGGAGACGAGCGGGTGGGCTGGCGCCGTCGGGCCGCGATCGATGGGTAGAGGACTCTGAGAGGAGAAAAGCTCATCGCCGGCGCCGCATCCTTTCGGCCATCCGCCGCTGCGCGCGCAGCGTCGAGAGCGTCGCGGGGGCGACTCGCAGTTCGCGTTTGCCGCGACCGGGCCGCCGCAGCGTCGCCGCGCCGGCGAACGCGGCGAGCAGCACGACGCCGATCACGTACTCAGGGATCGGCTCGTGTTCGGCGGGCTCGTAAGCGCTGGCGTTCGCCGAGGCGGACTCGATCGCCTCCTCCTCTTCGCGCGTCTCCTCGACCGCCGTCTCGCTGACCGGCACCGTGGAGCTCACCGGGGAGCTACCGGTCGGGGGAGCGGGACGACCCACGGGAGCGATCGGTGGCGGCACGAACACCGCCAGTGGAAGCGTAGGCGCCGGTGGGACGAAGAACGGGGTGCGCACGTTCGGCGGTGACACCGTGAGGGGCAGCGGAGGAGGCGGGGGCGGAACCGGCAGCACCGGGGGCGCGGTCGCCGGTGTAGGACTGGCCGCGGCGGGCGTGGGCGTGGGCGTGGGGGCAGGCGGTGGGCTCGGCGAGGCTGTTTGGCTCGCCGCGACCGCGTCTGCCGGGACCGTGCCGCATGGGCGCCGCACGCTGCCCGCCTGTACCGTCACAGGCAACGAGGCCGACAGGCCGCCGGCGCTGATCGTCACGATCGTGGTACCTGCGTTGTATGCGCAGAACAGGCCGGACTGGGGGTCGGCGACCGGTTCTTCGTGTTCCAGCAGCACCGCGCTCTGTTCGCCGGAGGCGAGGTTCGGCTTTACGAAGTTGCCGATATGGGGGTTGGAGGAGGTGAACGTGTATTCGGGGAACAACCCGCTGGCGCACGCGGTCCCCACGCAGTTGGAGGGGATCGGGATGTAGGGGCTGGTATCGGGACGGATCGCCTGGTTCTGGGAGCGATTGCCCGCGCGCGGACGGCGCGCAAGAGCACTGAACGAGGCGACCTGACTGCGGCGTAGCAACGTGCCATTCTTGGCATCCAGCGCGAGTTCGGCGATGTTGGGGATCAGCTTGACGCTCACGGGGTACTGTCCGGTGAGCGGATTGTGCGCTTCGGCTTCCGGGTCCACTTCGGCCAGCAGGAACCCGCTTGCTCCGAGGAAGGCACCTGAGTTTTCGGCGACATGGTTGACGTAGCCGAGCGTGCCCGAACCGAAGGTGGGGATCGAGCCGCTGCCGACGTGTAGTGTTTCCGCCACGTTCTCTTCGGGGGCGTCGTAGAAGTAGGCCGAAGCATCCCCGTCGATCAGGATCTGGGCGACGGCCTGCGCCGCCGCGTCGTGCGCTTCGACCTGCGCCTTCAGATCGGCGTTGCCCACCACGATCGCCGGTTCGGAGAGCGCGGCGGCTTGCATCAATTGTTCCTGCAGCCACTGTTGCTGTGTGGTGTTCACGTCGGCGGTGTTGTCGAGGACGATCGTGCGCACAGTCCGGTTGTGTAGGCCCACCGGCCTGGAGCGAAGCGCATAGTAGGCGCTCTGACAGTCGGGGGTGCTCGCGCATTGTTCGCTCGGGTGTCCCACTTCCGACAATCCGCCGCCGAGCGCCCCGGGAACGCCGCCCAGAGGCGTTGGGAAACCCGCAAATGCCTGTTTGAACGTGGTCTCGCTCGAGGCGCCATCGAGGTCGGTGGGCGAGGCGGCTACGAATGCCGGCAGTGGGCTCGAGCCCATGACCTGGGCGTAACGTTCAAGCTCGCGCTGATAGGGAATCGCCTGCGTGACGACCGTGGCGCTGCCGGTGGTCACCCGCGGTCCGGTGTACAGAAATGCCTGCACCCCTTGGATCTGCCCGGCCCGCGACAGCGCCGATGACAGCCACACGTCGGGGCCGATGTCCGCGCGGGCCAAGTCGCCGCAGGGTGCGGCGCACTGGGAGCCGCCGCCGATCGCAAACGCCGCGTCAACGGAGTTGGTGAGTACAGGCGCGACTCCCACGCCGGGCGGGGTGACCCCGTCGGCGGGATAGCGCTCGACGTCGGCTGTGTCGAGCGCGCCATTGCTGTCTTCGGTATCGACGAAGCCACCGACGGCCCAGCCTTCGCTGCCGGTCGAGTTGACGAGCACCGCAGAGATCGGGTCGGGTCTGTAGACCATGTCGTATTCGCTGTAGTCGCCGGGGGGTTCCTGCACGTTGTTCAGTTCATGCTCCTCATCGCTCCAACCCGTGGCCGTCTGGCGCACGATGTGGCCGGCGCCGTATTCAGCGCTGAGGGGATATGGAGCGATCAGGTTTGCCGGAAAGCCCGGTGGTGGTTTGGGTTCGCTTTCCAGCGAGTAGGTGTTGGGAACGCTGCCCGAGGCGATCGCACGCAGTTCGCCGTTTTCGCGGAACAACACAAGCGAGCCAGGCTCGGTCCCGCCCGGCAGCGGTGTCGCGGTCGGCTGCCATGGCGCGCCCGGAGCAGAGCGCTCGTACACCTGTCCGCCAAAGCCCGACCCGGACGCTTCGCCGGCCGTAAACGCCGCTCCGCCGTCGGGCAGGCCGGCGACCGCCCAGGGGATGCTTTCGCCTATCGCGGCCGCGGCGCCCGTGTCGATTTCCCAGCCTTTGCCGTTGTTGACGAGCAAGCCGCCGACGTAGTGGTTGGTCGCGGTTTCCGGCAGCAGGTGGTAGGCGGCGATCGCCTCCGATCCCGCGAACGCGACTGAGGTGAAGGTCGCGCCCTGCACCTGGGGGGGAAGCTCTTCTTGGGTCCAGGTCTTGCCGTAGCCAAGCAGCAGACCGCCCTGCCCGACGGCGTAGCCGACTTCCGGGTTGCTCGGGTCGAATGCGATCGAGAGCAGGTTGCCGCGGAAGTTGAACGGGGTCGCCGGGTCCTGTTCCCACAGGCCCGTTTCGGCGCGCCACAGCCACATCTGTCCGAGGTCGCCAACGGCGTAGGCGCGCGAGGGGGTCGGCCAGGCGACCGCCCGCAGCCGCGGCGTCTCCACCCGCCCGCCGGGGTCGAGCAAGCTTTCGGGCATCCACCCCTTGCCGGGCTCATAGCGCGCGACCTCGCCCTGATCGCCGACCGCGAGCGCTTCGTTTGAGAGCGAGCCGACTGATGTGCCGGGCTGCGGCGCGATCGCGACCAGCGCGTGGCGGAACGCGGTCGGCCATGGCTCGAGACGGCTCGGAGCGGGGTGCAGGGTCAGGTGCACCGGCAGCCGTGCCTGACCCAACCATCCCTCGCGCGGGTTTGAGAATGCGGCGCCGAAAGTCCCGCCGACGTCGTTGAGGGCCGGCGATCCGCCGAGCGCCAGTACGCGTGTGAAGGAGGTGCCTTCCAGGCGCAGGCTCACGCCTTCGGCGAACCCCGTGATGACGCGTTCGCCCAGCCCTTCGGGCGTCGAGGGGTTGGCCCAGGCGATGCTGCGCGAAGGCCCCGCCGGCAGCGCTTCGGGCAGTTCGTGAGTGCATGCGGGCGCGCCACTCGGCGCGGGACACCAGCTGGCGAGCACATTGCCGCCTTCCGAGTCTTCTGGCTTGAAGTACAGGGTGGTGGATGTCGATGTGTCCGAGCGTTCCCCGTCGACCCAGACTCCTTCGCTGGTGACCGTGAGGACCTGCGCTTGCACAGTCGGCGGCTCCCCGATGCCGGGCACGGTGAACGGCGCGGGCGCGGCTTTCTGCAGCGGCGCGGTGAGCGGTTCACCAGGCTTGGTGGAGGACGCCGTGCTGGGAGCGACCGGTTGCCAACTCGGGCCTTCAGCGCCGCCTGGCACACGGTGAAACAGCGCCACTGCGCCCGCGGCATAGCCGGAGTTCGAGGACAGCTGCCCCAGCAGCCACGCATTGGTGGGAGAGCTTGCGCCGATCGCCAGCACGTGGAAGTCTTTTTCGCTGCTCTTGGGTATGTCGATCGGCTCGCGTGTCCAGTGACTGCCGTCCCAGTGCAGAACGTCGCCTTCCACGTCGCCCTGTTCGCTGACGGGCACCACCAGGGCGCCCGCACCGCCACCGGCTTCTTCCAGCGGGGCGATCAGCGGCGCGCGCGTAGCCCCGAACAGCTCTTCGCTGGACCCCAGCAGCGGCGTCGGGGTTTTGCCACCGGAGGTAGGTTCGTTCACTGGCGCCGTCTGCTGGAAGGCCCCGCCGGGGTTGCGCACGAGCACCACCTGTTCGACCCCGGGCGAGGCCGTCTTGCCGGGTTCGGGCGGTAGCGGCACGGTACCGACGAGCACGCCGCTGCCGTTCACGGCCATTTGCCCCGTGAGCACGCTTGTGGTCGATACGTTCCCCCTTCGTGGCGCATCCGGCTTGAAGCCGTACAGCGGCTGGTCTGCAGCATCGAGCAGGTTGGCGCCAAGCGTCCAGCCCGAGCCTTCGGCGTAGCGCACAATCGCCCATGTCGAGGTGCCGCTCTCGTCGGTTTCGCCGATTCCCCACGTCTCTGCGGGCGCCTCCAGCGGAGAGGCGCCAATCATCGTCACTTTGAAGGCTGGCACCGATGCGTCCGTTTGTGGTGTGGGTTCCCCACCCGAGCTCCCCGCTCCCGCCGCGCGCGGCGTGGCGCCGGGCGTCAGCGCATAACCACCAACTCCCAACAGGGTGCTGGTGGCCACGAGCGCGAGCAGTCGACGTCGCCGCGGGTGGTGTATGCGTGAGCTGCGGGTCATCAGCGCAACAACTCCACTTCAGGCCCCGCGCATGTCTGGGAACGCCGCCGATGTCGTCACCGTGTTGGGTCCCGCGCCCGGGCTTCCGCCGCTCGAGCTTTCGCTGGATACGTCTGGCAGTGGTGCGAGTGCGTGTGTCTGCAAGTCCAGTTTCGTCGGCCAGCGTTGCGGATTGAGACGCAGCAGTAGGCTGTGGGTACCGGCCCCGAGTGTGCGCATCGAGGTACTCGCGACCACCTTTTTGCGGCGTTGCGCGAGCAGCCGAACGCGGGCCTTCACCGCCAGGTGAAAGCGAAGTTCGAGTGTGTTGCGGTGCACGAGTCGCGTGCGCTCGTGGGAGAGCAGCGCCACCTTTACCAGCGGTGTGGAGGGCTGCTTTTCTTCTGTGAGCAGCGGTTCTTTGGCGGGCCTTTCTTCGCTCAATCCCGAATCGTCGAGCGGCGGAGCCGTGGGAGGTACCTGTGGAAGTCCTTCGTCGGGCGGGCGGTAGGCGATCAGACCCGCCAACGCGGGATCGGAGTCGAGCGGCAGTTCGTGGCCATCGTCCAGGTGCTGGCTGAGATGGAACAGCCATCCCTGCGTGGTGGTCAGCCAGCATTCGTGTGGCGCGGTGCACACGATCTGCTTGGCGGAGCCCTTCGGTCCCATGCCGGCTTCGATTTCTTCAGAGGTCGGCAGTGACTGCTCGTCGGAGATGGTCCCATTGGCCGACACGCGCGCGACGATCGCCGAGGCGACCGGACTGCGCGCCGCGGCTTCCTTTTCCGGCTCGAGCGCGATCCACGCGCTTTCGCTGCTGGGTTCCGCGGCAATCGAGCTCACGACCTCTTCCGCGAAAGGGTTCACGAGCGGAGGTTCGACGGGACCGAACACCTGGCTCCAGGTGTCGTTTGCGTAGCGCACCACCGTGACCTGCGCCGGCGTGGAACTCGCGGGCGCATTCGGAGTGGGACCGGCGGCGCCCCACAGCGATTCCGCGTCGGCGCCGAGGCGCAGGTAGTCGAGCGCTTCCGGGAGCTCCTTGGCTGCGTAGGTCGGTACCCCTGGGGTCAGCGGCACGAACGTCGGCTGCATGCCCGCGGGGTTGATGCGGCGCAGGATCGGCGGGGGGAGGGCTCGGGGTCGGTGAGCTTGTCGTTTGCCGCGATCCGCAGGCTCTCATACAGGCGCCCGCTGTACAGGCGCATGTCCTCGATGGCGTGTCCCTGCGAGTCTGGCTCCTCGCTCAGCGTTTCCCCGTTCCAGTGCAACTGGAAGGCGCCGACCTGTGGTTCGGGCAGCGCCCCCCCGGCAAACCAGCAATCCGAGGGGCCGATGCAGCCGGCCGCCTTCATTGGTTGATAGGAGTTCGACTGGAACGCCGGAGAGGCGTAGGAGGTTCGCACCTCCAGGCCGGCGGTCGCGGGAGCGGCACCGGGCGGGAGCGCGAAGTGACAGAGGGTGTCGTCTTCCAGTGGCGGCGTTGTGCCGTTTGCTTCGTCGGTCTGACCGGGGCGCCCGTCCGAGACCGTCCAGAATTCTTCAGGGCCCGCCCAGGCGATACGCCCGTCGCTTGCCCCGCACACCTTGGCAAGCTCGTGCCACTCCTCGCCGTTGTACGCCCACAGCCCCGGGGGGATCGTGCTGCCGTTGCCGGCCGTGATCAGCACGCCGCGGTTCGGCGTCCAGAACTCGATGTCGCCGATCGGACCCAGGCCGATCGGCGTGGAGGATCCCGCAACTCCCGCGGGCGCTTCGGGTGGGAGTGGCTGTTCCAGTTGCCAATAGGCCCCTCCGTCATCGGCGAGCCCGCGAGCGCCGGCGGGCGATGTGAGCTGAGCGCATGCGCCCAGCGACAGCGCCGTGAGCGCCACGGTGAGGAGCGCGAGCGCGCGTGGTGTGGCGGTCATCGGCCGTCCGCCTTCCTTGACGCCTTGCGGCGTTTGACGGCGCCATCTGCTTTTCCTTTGCGCGGCGCCGAGCGCTCGGTGTGCACGAAGGTCACGGCGATGCTCTGGTGTGTCGCCGCGTGACCGGGCGCCTGCAGGGTGACGGTCACGCTCGCGTACAACCCGCCGTGCTTGCCGTCGAGCGCGGTATAGGGCTTCTCGAGCTTCAGTGTCATCGCCGTTAGACCCGCGTCTTGTGTGGACGTGCTCGTAGCGGCAACTGTCCGCGTGAGGACCGTTGCGCTCGATATACGGTGCACGCGGGCTCCGTGGCGGGTGCGAGTCGAGTGGCCTACCGCCACCCACACGGCACTCTGTGCGCCCGCGTGCAACTGGCCGGCGCCCGGCGTCTCGACCTCGAGCAGCACGCTCCCGCTCTTCTGCGACAGCGCGCTGACGCCAAGGCGCCAGGTTGGAAGCAGCGGCGGGCCTGCGGGCGGGCTCGAGACTTCCTGCGGCGGCGCGGTCGTGTCGAACACGGTACGTGACACGGCGAAGACGTCGCTGCCGTCGAACGTCAAGCTGCCTGTCTGTGGCGGCGTGTTGCCATCGCCGTAGACGAGATTCGCCGCGGTCGAGGAGAAAACCAGCGTGTCGCCGTTGTCGGAGAAGGACGGCGAGAGCGCCCCGTCGGTATCGCCATAGGGGTCTTGACCCGAGGATTCGGTGGGGTGCGGAGCTTCGCTGGGACCGCCTTCGAAGCTGCGCGTCACCCGCGTGAGTGTGTCGTCCGCCAGATCGACGTCGAACAGTTCGACCATGCCCGGAGTGGCGGCGGGCGCACTGATGTAGGCGGGCGAACCGAGAGGGAACACGGTGCGCTGGGTTGTGAACGCGACCTGCTCGCCATCCGGGGATATGCCCAGATCGACGATTGGGGCGGTGGTGGCTGGTTCCTGAGCGTTCCCGCTCGCCAGCTCGGTGAGCTCGGTCAGCGCTTGCACCCGTGAGAGCCCTGCGGTCATGTTGACTACGTAGATGTCGCTTGCGCGCTCAAGCACGTCTCCGCCGAAGTTCCCTTCGACCGGCGGGGCGCTCGCCAGGAACGCCACGATCATCCCGTTGCCACTCAGCTGCGGCACGGGGTTGCCGGTGCCGCCGATCCATACGCCCAACGCTTCGGTCCTGAACGGTCCCCGGCAGGGATCGGTGGCGGAGAACACTTCGGGGAGCGCGGTCTCGCCGCTGGACGCGCAGGCCGGATTGGCGGGGTCTGAGCCTCCGGTGATCCGCCGCGTGGGTGCGTCTGGCCCATCGACGATACGTCGCCACAGTGGCTCTGAGTAGATGGCAGGCAGTGCTTCCGCAGAGAGCACGGGCGCTTGCAGAGAGATGTCTTGGCCGATCCAGGCGACAGTCGAGCCGTCCGCGCTGATCGACGCCCCAATTGGCGATTGGGGTGCGTATGCGGCCGGTGCGTTGAACCCCGGCGGAGGCAGGCTCGGGGAGTAGACCGCGCCGTAAGTCCGCTCGCCTTCTTCGGCTGACACCGGCTCCTGCGCGCCGGTTGACGGGTTCACGACCGGGCTCCCCGTCTGCGGGTCATAGGCGACGCTGACCAGCTCTGTGGTTTTGCTCGCGAGGTCTCTAACCGCCACTTGCAGGGCCGGAGTTTTCGGGCCCGCAAGGTTGGAGGAAGCGGTGGTCACGAACACAACCTCTTCGCCGTTGGCGCTCAGTGCCGAGCGTCCGCTTGCCATCGACCCGTAGTGCGCTTCGTCGAAGGTCTTTTCTTCGACGGTGTTCGCGTTCGGGAATTCGTAGGTCAAGCTTTCTTCCGAGCCGTTGACCGCCGAGGCAAGCCTGAAAGCGTCGGATTCGTCGATTTCCGTCTCGCTCGGCGCGACCGCCTGGCCCATCGCCTGGGGTTTGGGAACCGCCTTTTCCATGTCGCGCACGTATACGTCCGGGTCGCCGTTCCTGTCGCCCGACGTGAACCGTGCGGTTGTCGTGAAGCTCACGTACTGCCCGTTTTCGCTGATCGAGGGCAGCTCCGCGATGCACGAGCTCTGCTCGGCCGGGCACGCGTCGACCCGTTCGACCACACCGGTCTGCAGGTCGCGCCGCCATACGCCCGAAACTCCGCCGAACGATCCGTCGAATGCTACGTAGAGGCCGTTGCCGGAGACGGCGGGGTCGTGGGCGTAGTCGGCCTGCTGCGTTTCTTCGACAAGCTGCCCGCCTGAGCCCGTTCGCGAGATCGCGCGCTGGGAGAGCAGCGAGATCGGACCGAACACGTCGGCTCGCGCCGTGGAGCATGGGCCCGGCAAGGCCATTGTCGCGATCCCCAACACCAGGGTTGCCGGGATGGCAAGACAGAGGGCTCGTCTCATCCGACGCTCACAAGCCGGCGTACGACGCCGCTGTTCCCGAGTTTGTCGCGAATGTGAACAACCAAGCGGTAGATCCCGGGGTGGGCGTAACGGTGGCTCACACGGGTGCGTCTACCCGCGCTGTGCCCATCGCCGAAGTCGACTTTCACCGCTTGCGTGTCGACTCCGGAATAGGCGTCGCGTACGCGCACCACCACCGTCTCGCTCCCGCGCGTGTGGGTGATGGTCACCGTCGGTGGCGTGTCGTCCACCTTCAGGGTCGCCGGGGCCGACAGGGTTGACTGGCCATAGGTGTCGGTGGCCAGTAGCTGAACGCGATGGACGCCGCTGCCTAGCCCGAGCGGGCTTAGATGCATCGACAGCGCGCCCGCTGAGGTGGCAAATGGATGTCCGTCCAGCACCACGTCGTAGCTCAGTGGGCCGTTGGCACTGAGCGCCGGTTCCCAGGAGATCAAGGCTCCTGAGGGCTTGACCCAGCCGTTGGGAGCGCTCACGATCAGTTCCGCTGGTGGCGCGGTGGCCTGTGACGCGACGATCGCCGTGTTGCCCACGGGGCCCTGCTCGAATGCGATCAACCCGTCGCCGAGACCCGAGCGCCCAACCGACAGTTCGCTGATCGGCCCACCCGCGCCGCCGCTCACAAGTGCCGTCTGCACCGCACCGCCGGGAAAGTCCTCGCGCACCGCCACCGCGGGGTTGCCCCCCTCGACGCTCGGCCATGCCGAGACTCCCCCGCCGGCGGGATTCATGACGCTCGCCGCCGGCAGGTCGGGTCCGGCGAAGGGGGGGCCCAGCGAGAGTGCGCCGGAGAGACCCTGACCGTTGCCCTCGATGACACGTGGAGTGCCGTTGCTGTCGTAGAGCAGGCGAACTTCGCGCTTTTCGTCAACGTCGATGCTGGGGGGGCCGATCGTGGCGGCGGAGCCACCCGGCACGAACGAGTCGGCGACCTGGGCGCCCTGGAATTCGGCGCCGCTGGCTTTGGCCGATTCTCCATCGGGCAGGACGTTCAGGAAGATGCGCGGTCCCGGCAAGGGTGAGCCCGCTCCGGCGTCCTGTCGGTAGGCGACCTCGGCCTGTCCCAGTCGCGAGAAGGCGACGCTGGGCGCGTCGGCTTCGCCTTCCAGCGGCGCTCCGGCCAGGCTCGTGGTGCTGACGGGGAGCACGTAGTTGAGCGTGCTCCCGAACAGGCGCCGGGCCCAGATGCGAGCGACGCCGTTGATTTCGGGCTCCTGCCACACGACGATCCCGTTGCCGGTGGGTCCGATCGCGATCTGGGGAGCGTTTTCCTGCGTCGGGGCGCGCATCGATACCCCCGGGTCGCGATTGATCGAGCCAAGATCGGTCCAGGTCTCGCCGTTGAAGTGCGCCACGCGCACTTCCTCAACGACATCGCCCGAATGCAGCAGCGGGATGCTCGAGATCGCGCCTACTTCGTCCTTGACGACCCTGTAGACGACGTCAGCACGACCGGTTGAACTCATCGCAAGATCGGGGCTCGTGCCGGTGCCGGCGGCGATGTCGGGGTCAACGATCATCGGCGGTCCCCAGGTAGAGGAGCCGGCGCCGAGCGTGGAGCTGAGCAGCTCCTCCACAGGAAGACCGTGCTCGGTGGCAAACGGTGTGGCCCACACAACCTCCAGCTCGCCGCCGTCCGCGGCGCCGATACGCGGCCAGCTGGCGGCAAATGGCTGGCCGGTGTCGACCTCGGTGGGATCGAGCCAGTGACCCCCGATGTAACGCGCCACGAACACGTGCGCGACCCCTTCGACGCGCTTGAGATACACCAGGCCCCCGGTCCCGTCCTGGGCCATAGCCACGCCGCCGAAGCCGACGATGTTCTCGCTGGGTCCGTCGATTGTGACGGCTGGTTGGATCACCGCGTCCGCCTGGCTTGCGTATGTGGCGAAGGACAGGGCGGCGAGCGCGAGCGCGAGGCTCGCGCGGCGCGGCTGGTGCCTCAAGGCGCGCGCCTGCATCGGTGGAGGTCGCTACCCCAGGGCGCGACGAGCATCATCTTTCTGCGCATGACCATCGCCAACATAAACGGGGGGCGAGGCCCTCTTGGGCGGAGGTTCACTGAAAGTTCACGCGAGACCCCCTTATGGGAAAAGAATGTACGAATTTCATACTCTACTCGTCACGTGTGAAACAAATGTTCATCAGGGGCGACCGCGCACTCACGGGTGGCGTCACTGGCATGGCAAGTCGCTACCGCCGGCAGAGCTACTGCCGGCGAAACACTGCTTCAACAGCTACAACGGGCTTCTCGGCGACCTTTGGCCGCCGAGAAGCGCAAGGGCGAGCCACTCGAGGTCGCTAAAGGACTTTGAACGTGTTGTTGATGTGAACGCCAGTGGCGGTGCTTGTGGTGTTGATCGTCCCCGCGCCGAGCGCTGCGGATGCGGAGAGCGTTATTTCGGTCGAGAATTCCCCGCCTGAGTTCACGGTCACGCTCGGGTAGAGCGTCTTGGTCCCTTTGGAGTCGGTGAATGCGGGGGTTATCGTGTCACCGGGTATGTAGCCGCTACCGCTCAGCGTGACTGAGGAGCCGGGAGTCCCGCTGTTCGGCGCGCGAACCTGCGTGGCCTGGGCGACTGACAACGTCACCCCGGTCGCGCTGTATGTGGGCTCGTAGTAAAGGCCGGTGAAGTTGATCTGATCTTCGCTCTCGGTCGCGAACGTACCCGTCAGCGAAGCTGCGCTGAGGATCTGATAGCTCTGTCCCAAGGTTGCCTTGAACGGTTCGACCTGACGCAGTGTCAAGGTTCCGGCGATCGAGGCCGCACCGGACACCGAGAGGGCGCCGTAGGTGCTCGAGCTTGCGATGAACGTCCTGAACTTGCCGGCTGTGCTCTGCGTGTAGGTACCCGTGAGGTGCAGCGTCTCTCCGGCGGCCAAGCTAAGGATCAGGTTGTTGACCAGGTTGCCTTCGAGCTCGCGAACTCCGCCATGCGGGTTGGCGACCACGAGCGTGCCGTTGTTGGTGAGCGTCCCGCCTTTGAGATTGAGCGTGGCGCCGTTGCCACAGCCGTCCCCGTTGGTGATTTCCAGTGTGCCGTTGTTGTTGAAGCTGCCCGTCGCCGTCGCGAGAGCGTTCTCGCTGCAGGTGCTCTGCAAAGCGAGCGCCTCTCCGCTCCTAACCGTCCCCGTCAGCGAGCTGTTGCCGCGCAGCGCGATCTTGCCGCCACCGTGTTCGCTGTAGTTGAGTGTCAGGTCGTCGAGGATCACAGGCTCGCTGCCGGTCGTTGTCCCGGCGGCCTGGTTGAACGTGCCGCTGGTTTGGACCAGAGCCCCGCTGCCGGAGCCCGCGATCGTGCCGCCTTTGCCGTTGGTCACCGTCGCGTCGCTGCTGAGAGAGAACGAGGCTCCGTTGGCGATGTTGATCGTGCCTTCGTTCAGCACGATGGCTTCTTTGCTCGGGTCGCTCGTGCTCGTGTTGAGCGTGATCGTGTTCGTGTT
Organism: uncultured Solirubrobacterales bacterium; assembly: GCA_963715535.1. GTDB lineage: Bacteria > Actinomycetota > Thermoleophilia > Solirubrobacterales > Solirubrobacteraceae > Palsa-744. The sequence continues at coordinate 2,397,867 of OY970251.1, forward strand.
CGTGATGTCGCCGTCCAGCGTGCGTGAGCCGCCGTGTTCGGGCTGGGCGATGATCGTGCCGCTGTTGGTGAGCGTACCGGCGGAAGTGTCGAGCGTCGCGCTGTTGCCGCAGCCATCGCCGTTGGTGAGCGTGATCGTGCCCGCGTTGGTGTAGCTCGCTGCTGTGGTCAAGAGCGCGTTCTCGCCGCAGGTGCTTTCGAGTATGAGCGACTGGACCGCCGCCACGTTGCCGCTCAACGTGCTGTTGCCGCGCATTCCTATCCGGCTTTCGCCTTCGCCTGTGTAGTCGAGTGCGCCGTCGTCGATGAACACGGGTTTGGTGCCCGCCGTCGTACCCTGCCCCTCGGTGAACGTTCCGCCGGTGAGGAAGACGTCGGAACCGGGGTTCGCTGTGATCTTCCCGCCCGCGGCGTTCGTGAACGAAGCGCCGCTCGAGAGGTTGAGCTGCCTACCTTCGGCCAGTACGACCGTGCCTCCGTTCATCAGCAGCGCGTCCACGCCGTTGTAGGCGGTGGTCGCGTTGATCGCGAGCTTGCCCGTGTTCTTGAGGTTCCCCTGTATCGTGCGCGTGCCGCCGTGTTCTGGTTCTGTGGAGATCTTGCCGCTGTTGGTGAGCGTGCCGCTGGGGATGCTCAGCGTCGCGCTGTTCCCGCAGCCGTCGCCGTTGGTGAGCGCGATCGTGCCGCCGTTAGTCACGCCTTCGGCGGTCGCGACGGTGTTCTCGCTGCATGTGCTCTCGATCGAGAGCAACTGTTCTTTGGCGAGCGTGCCGCTGACTTTGCTCGAGCCGCGCAATGAGATCGGGCCCGCGCCCGCGCCCGTGTAGGCAAGCGTCGCGTCGTCGACGATTACCGGCTTTTTGCCGTTGATCGAGCCGGCGCCCTCGGTGAACGTGGTTCCCGATCCCATGAAGATGTCGCCGGTGGAACTCGCGATTGAGCCGCCGGTGCCGTTTGTGAACGAGCCGCTGTTGGTGACGGTGAACTGGATGCCTTCGCCGACTGAGAAGCTTTTTTCGTTTGTCAGCACCGCGCCCGTGCCGTTGTAGGCGGTGGCCGCGTCGATTTCGAGCGTCCCGGTGTTCTTGATGTTGCCCTGCAACGTGCGTGTACCGCCGTGGTCCACTTCGGTGACGAGCGTGCCGGTGTTGGTCAGCGTGCCGCCGGAGATGTCAAGGGTCGCGCTGTCGCCGCAGCCGTCGGCGTTGGTGAGCGTGATCTTCCCGCCGTTGCCGAAGCCCGTGGCGGCAGTTGCCACGGTGTTCTCGCTGCAGGTGCTCTGGATCGCGAGCGACTGGCCGCTGGATGTGCTGCCGTTGAGCGCGCTCGAACCGTGCAACGAGATTGGGCCTGCGCCCCCACCGGCGTTGTAGTCGAGCGTGCCGTCGTCGACGATCACGGGTTCGCTGCCGCTGGTCGTGCCGGCGCCCTCGGTGAAGGTGGTTTCAGAGCCCATGAAGAGGTTGCCGCTGCCGCTGCCCGTGATCGAGCCGTTCGCCGCGTTGGTCAGCGACCCCTTGTTGGAGACAGCCAGCTGCTTGCCTTCGGCGATGTTGATCGCACCTTCGTTGGTCAGTGCCGCACTTGCGCCGTTGTAGGAGGTGTTCGCGTTGATCTTCAAGGATCCGGTGTTCGTGAGGCTGCCCTGCAGCGTTCGTGCGCCGCCGTGTTCCGGTTCGACGATGATCGAGCCGGCGTTCTCGACCGGTCCGGTCAGCGTCACGCTGTCGCCGCAACCGTCGCCGTTGGTGAGCACGACTACGCCATTTCCGCCGGTGGTGAGCCCGGCGGTGGTCGCCAGCACCGCGTTTACCGAGCAGCTGCTTCCCACCGATAGCGTCTGAGTACCGGAGCTGCCGCCCACTGTCAACGACTGCACGCTGACGGTGCCGCTGTTCTGGGTCATCGTGACGGTGTAGGTGCCGTTGACCGTAATGCAGGCTTCTTCTTCGGAGGTCGGCGGCGCACCATTGCTCCAGTTGCTGCCCGTGAACCAACTGCCGCTTTCGGCGTTCTTCCATGAGTCGGTGCAGCCGCTGGCATGGGCGTATGCGGGCGCCAGCAGCGACAATGCGATGATCGTCGCGACTCCAAGGGCGACCGTTAGCTCACGCCTAACCATACGCTCGCATCTGCCTACTTCGAACATTCGACACCTTCCGTAGTTATCGTGTTTGCGGGCGTAAGCCCTCTTGGGGCGGCTGATTCAGGTCATGGCAGCGAGTCAGCCCGCCGACTCTTTCGGTAGCCCAAGCTACTCAAGGTCGACCGGAAGTCAATGGGTTGGGGCAAGTCTCCGCCAAAATTCCACCCTGGCCGGCTTACGGCCCTGCGTGTCGATCCTTTAAGTACTTAAGGGCGTCCTCGGGGGCGTCCTCGGCCCGCATCCGATAGCTGCATATCGGAGGTTTGCGCAGATCGCTCGGTGCGCGATTTTCAGGGTAGCGTCGTTGGCTGCCGGAATGTACGTACACGGCCTGCGGGCCGTATACGTACGCAACAATGGGCCAGGTTCCCGACTATCGGGATTTGAGCTCAAAGATCTCAAAGAAATAACCAACTTAAATCGACCAACTGCCATCTAACACCCGGTTTAATCCCCCTACAACAGCTGTTCTGTCTTCTCCCATCTCGAAGCACGGGACGACTTCAAAGAGGAGGTGCACTCATGGCAGAATCTGTCATGGACGGGGCGGAAACGGAATTGCCAGCCTGCACTACCGGTGGGGCTGAGGATGAGGAGGCGGCGAGGCGATTGGTGTCGCGGGCGGTCAAACGTGCCCAGGAAGGAGACCGCGAGGCGCTTGGCTTCCTCTACGCGCGCTATGCCGACAACATCTATGGCTACGTGCGTAGCATCGTGCACGACCATCACGAGGCCGAGGACGTGACCCAGCACGTGTTCGCCAAGCTGATCGACGTGATCGGCAAGTATCAGGAGCGCGAGGTCCCCTTCTTCGCATGGATGCTCCGTGTCGCTCGCAATGTGGCGGTCGATCACCTGCGCCGTCAGCGATTGGTTCCTGTGGAGGAGGTGCGCTCGCCGAGCCTGAGCGGGGGTTTCAGGGATACCCCGGGGGAGCGGCCGATCAACGATCTGAGGGACGCGCTCTCGACGCTGCCGTTCGCTCAGCGCGAGGTATTGGTTCTGCGCCACTTCGTTGGGCTCTCGCCGGTGGAGATCGCCGAGCGCACGGGTAAGAGCGAAGGCTCGATCCATGGTCTGCACCATCGTGGGCGCAGGGCGCTCACGACCGAGCTGATCTCTCGGGGGGCTGCTCCGGCGACAACCGGACCGCTCAGGGGCAAGGCGGCAAGTCTCTGAGGGGAGCCAGCGGGTGCGCGTTTCGCGCGATGCGTCCGGCAGAAGGTGTAGGCGGGCGCCGCGCGATGCGTCCGCTGGAGGCTTGCAGGCAGACGGCGCGCGATGCGTCCGCTAGAGGCCTGCAGGCAGACGGCGCGCGATGCGTCCGCTGTCAGCGTCTGCGATGTAGTAGAGCACGGAGAAGCCTACCAGCTCCTCGATCGTGACGTTGAGTCGTGCCGATTCCTCTTCGAGCGCTTGCCAAGCGAAGTCGCTTAGATGCACCTGCAGGCTTCGCTGGCGGTCTATGTCCTTGTCCTGGCTCGCCGGTGATGATCTAGGCACGATCGGCCCTCGACGAAAGACGTCCACACTGACTCAACGGGCGAGCTGGACGAGCACTCGCGTCCATGCCCGCATCGCGGGGACTAAAAAGGGCTGATATGGACTAGCTCTCGTTCTGTCCTCATGCCCATACCTATAGCTCTGGAGCCTTGATGTCGGGTTCTGGAGTCCTGATGTCGGCGAGCGTAAAGTCAAGATTGTGTCCAAAGACACGACGAGTTCTAGCACGCAGGGCATTGTAACGCCTGATCGCGTCGCTGCGACGCCCACGTAGCATGTCCAGCTCTATCAGCTCGCGATGCACTGCTTCGTCGTAGGGCTGCATCGTCGCGAGTCTCTCGAGACAATGCATCGCGCCGTCGATCAGACGACCCTCCAGGCGGATGTCGGCAAGGGTGCGCAGGCCCGTGCACACGAGATCATGGAGGCGCTGTCGCTCGGCGATGGCCCACTCCGCGTAGGGAAGATCGGGCAGGAAATCGCCCTTGTAGAGCCCGAGCGCGAGCTCTATCTCCTCGGCGGCCGTCTCGCGATCGGTCTTGGCGGCGGCGAGGCCGAGCGACATGTGGCTCTCGAACTCGTCGGCGTTGACTTTGACCAACTCGAGATCCAGGCAATATCCCCCCGCGCGAGAGATGACGAATGCCGAAGGGGCACGCTTGCCCCTTTCCGGCTCCAGCTTGCGTCGTAGCGCGTGGATGTAGTAGCGCACGCTACCCGCGATCGCGAAGTCGGCTCCGGGCCACAGGCTCTCGCCGATCTCTTCGGCGTGGACGGGACGGTTGCGTGCGGCAACGAGATACTTCAGCAGCTGTCCTGTGCGCTGGTCGAGCCACTGCCCGCCGATCGGACCCTCGCTCGACTCGATCGTCACGCGCCCGAGTGTCCTTATGCGTAGGCTCGGCCCCTTCATCCAGTGTGGATCCGTGCGGCGCCGGCGGTCGCGCGCGACCCCCGGCCTGAGCTCGAGGACGACTTGTGAGGCGTGCTCGCCAAAGGGGGCGGCGGTCACCCAAAAGCCCTCGACCTGCTCGCCCATCTGAACGTCTAGCCTCATCTCGGGGAGGGCCTCGCCGCGGACGATCGCAAGTCAACTGATGCACGCTTCGCTCAGCACGGTTCCAGGCAATCGGCATCCAAGCAGCGCACAGCACGTGAGATCGTCTCCCTGTAGCCCTGTTGCTTCTATCAGCCGGGCAGCCCGATCGTTGTGCAATACGATCCGACCGCTGTCGTCGATGACGATCATGCAGTAGGGGAACTGCTCGAATGCTTCCCGCTTGATCGACGAAGCGGACGTTGTGAGAACGCCTGTCGCGGAGGTGCGGACCTTCGCAGGTATCCGACGAGACCCCCCAGACTGCAGCGACCCTAGCAACCGTAGAAGCGATGGGATCCAAGCTATCAGGCACGCGACGTCGGGGCAATAGGATGTTGACTGGAAACAGACCGCAACAGACTGAGTATCAACTGCTGGGATCGTGGGATACACCGTCTGGGTGGTGAGATGTTCACATGGTTGGAAGTCCAGTCGGCAAAGCTGGGTCCACTGTCGCCGTTGCGTTCAGCGGAGAGCCGCTTCGAACGGTGTTCTTTGGGCAAGGGTGCCATGGCTGACATAGCGCAGTAACAGAACAACGCACGGGCGGACTCGCACTTACGGAGAGCGAACACTGGCTGTCTCGGGGCAGCCGCTTTCGATCCCGTAGGTGCTCCTACACCGGAGATTGCCGGCACGAAGTGGCCGCTCGGCGGGCCCACGCAGGCGCGACTCCGCGACTCTGCGTTGGTCTCGCAAGCCTGCGCCGGTGTTCACGGCTAACGTCGCGGTAGCCAGACAAACGTCCAATCTGGGACATCAATGTGCTGGCGAGGGAAGCACCGGCCGATAGTCGGTCGCAGGCAAGCACTCCCCGAAGTGAGCCCAACCCAACACAGTTGCCCACGGACGGGCCACCCGGCAAGGATGCTCAGTGCATATAAACCACACGTCGGCGGTCGCCGCACGGCTGATCGCAACCTTCACCCTGTTTTTTCTCGAGTGTCTACGGTCTGGCGCTTGCAAGCTCCCACACGAGGGGAGGCGCTTCTTCTTCACGGCGGTCGAATGAGCATGTTGCCGGCTCATCGCGCGGTGACGCCAGGTCTGGCCGGCCTACGTCGGATCGGACCAAATGTGCGGACCCCACGCACGATGGGGGCGGGGCCAAGCGCAAGCATGGCGCTCGTTTGGACCGATGTGCAACAAAGCGAGTCACCCACAGCAAAGGGGCATCCTCCGCGGGGACATCCACAAAACGCCGTGCCACAAAGCAGCATGCGCCCTTCAGCGCGACGATTGTCGAACACTCGACGCCGGCACTTCCCACGGTTGTGATAACGCCGGGTCCGACAACCTCCTCGATAAGCGTGCCGAGCTCGGAAGGTCCTTATTTGTCGCCCGGTGAATCGAAGGAAACGCCAGAATCGGGCACACCGCCGCAGATCCACGGCGGCTCAGGCTCTTCGAGTGACGGTTCTGGCTCTTCAAGTGGCGGCTCCGGCTCCTCGGAGGGCAGCCTCAACCCCCCGGGCGAACCGACATCGCGCGGTGGATCCTCGGCTCCATTTCGCTTCTTCTCATCTTCCAGTGCATGGAATACACAGTTGGCGGAAACTGCTCCGCTAGATCCTTCTTCGGCGGAGGTGGTGGGCGCGTTTGATTCGATGGTCGCGTCCGAGGAGAAAACGGGCAGCGGACCGTGGATCACTACCACCAGCTACAGCGTCCCTGTGTACACGGTACCCGCCGAACAGCCGACGGTGTCCGTCCAACTCGAACATCATGCGTCTGAAGCGGCACTATCGGCGGCATGGAGTGCCGTGCCTTTGCCTCCCACAGCCGAACCCTCGACAGGAACCGACGGCAACCTGGCGGTGTGGCAGCCGAGCACGGATCGGCTTTGGGAATTCTGGAGATTGACGCATAACTCCAGCGGTTGGGGAGCGTCGTGGGGTGGGGCGGTACAGAACGTTTCCTCTAACTCCGGTGTCTACGGACCGGAAGCGTGGCCGGGCGCGCAGACGTGGTGGGGGGTATCCGCGTCTTCGATGTCGATCGTGGGTGGTCTCATAACTCTTGAAGATCTCGAATATGGGCGGATCGAACATGCCTTGGCGATGGCGATTCCCAACGTGCGCGCCGGAGTCTACTCCTCGCCGGCGCAACGTACCGACGGTAAGTCCAACGAACCGTTGGCGTTGCCGGAGGGCGCGCACCTGCGGTTGAATCCCAAACTGGATCTCGCGGCTTTGCATCTGCCCCGCTTGACCCTGATGATCGCCGAAGCTGCGCAGCGTTATGGAATCTTTGTCAAGGACGGAGCTGGGAACGTGCAGTTCAACGCACAGGACCCGGTGTCGCTCCCGAGCAATCCATATGCAGGACCGAGCGGCTACTTCGAAGGCGAGTCCCCGGCGAAGATCCTGGCTTCCTTCCCTTGGAACGAACTACAACTGCTCAAGATGGAACTGCACAACGGCGATTAGTGAGAGCCGGGGGATGATCGTCGGCAGCTCCAGTGCCTTATGTCAGAGTGTGACGGTGTAGTTCTGTCCACTTCACGCCATTCTGCGGACACGTCACAGTAATTTGGGCTAGCCCCGCTACGTGTACAGTTTCTCGTCGGCCGTTGGTGTCGCAATGGGGACCGGCGATTGTCGGGCAACCCTTTCGCGTGTGCGGTAAGCGCGGACAAACTCGAGACCGTCAAGCAGGCGCCTGTGATCGCGATGGTTGATACCGCCTCCGAGGGAAAATGCGCCCGCAAAAGCCAGCGTGCCGGCGATCAGCGCGAGCAACAGTCCGAACGTTGACGGAACGGCATGCTCGACCGCGTGGGCCGCGACGAACCCAGCTGCATAAGCAGCCAGCAACACAAGGCGCTCTCGTCGTGGCCATGTCGCATGCAGCGGGCGAGCCAGCGAAGAGCGCAGCGAGAATCCGCTCAGCGCGATGACCACTACATAGCCGACAAGCAACGCGATCGCCGGGCCTGTCACGTTGAGTCTCGGCGTGAGGATCACCAGCAGGGCGACCGTAATCGCCATCCGCACCATCGCGATCACACTGGTGAGCCCCGGTCGGTTGATCGCCCACAGAGCCTGGGTCTGGGTGACAGTGATCGAAGCCATCGCCGGGAACAACGCGAGCAGCGCCAGTGCGGTGGTCGCACGGCTGAAGCCGGGTCCGAAGACTTCGAGCACCGAGTGAGCAGCGCCGCCGATCGCCGCCGCGATCAACAGCATGCCAATCGTTTCATAACGGATGGAATCGATCAGTGCCCTGTCGAATCCGTGTTTGTCGCCCTGTGTATGTCGTCCCACGAGCGTGGGGTAGAGCACTTCAGTGATACGCATGCTCGACTGCTGGAGTCGCTGCGGGATCAGTTGTGCGCGGCTGTATGCGCCCACCGTGGCCACCGGAGCGACGATGCCGACGGCCCACACGCCACCCTGCTGGCTGATGCCCTGCGCGAGCTGGCCCGGAGTTGCCTTCAGGCCAAACCGCAACAGCTCCGGGAGCACCTGAAGACCAGCGCGGTATTCGCTGAGATTCAGACGCGTTCGAATGAACGGCCGCACCGCGATCATGCGATGCACCAGAGCCGTGAGCCAACCGCCGATCGTGGCAATCACAAGCCCCCAGACCGACCGCCAGGTAAGGCCGATGACGATCGCGATGGTGAGGTAGCTGAGCACTTCGTGCAGACGCACCCAGAAGAGCTGGCGGCCGGCCACGAACGCTGAGAAAATCGAGTCGATGTTCCAGCCGGTGTTCATCACGATCACATAGCCCGCCATCTGGACGTAGACCGGCAAGAGCAGATCAGGCTCGCCGAGCGGTCCGCGAAAGACGAACCAGCAGGCGACGGCGTCGAGCGCAGCTACGACAACCGTAAGTGACACGGAGAACGTAAAGACCGCGGCAAAGAGCTGGCTCACCCGTGGGTGACGTGGGGGCAGGCCGGTGATCTCCTTGATGAGAGCCTGCTGCTCCTTGATCGTGGAGAGCAGCGCAAGCGCTCCCACGGGAGCCCACACGAGCGCGTACTGACCGACGACTCGCACACCGTAAAGACGGGAGGTGATGACCATGGACGCCACCCCCACGACGGTTACCGACAGGAAGCTGAGCGACCCGAACATGAACCCGGCGCGATAGCTCCCACGCTTGGCTCCGGCTTGTCGTCCTTCCTCTACCGCCGGCGGATGTTGTGGCTCCTCTGAGGGATCATCGCTCAGGCTTGTCTCTGGGCGTGGGTTGTCCGGTGGGGCCATCGGCACCCATCAACGCGATTGACATGACCCGTGCTTGCGGCAGGCGCTACGATTTGCCGTCAGCTCGATCATCTCGGCAACGGCGGCGTGCCGGGCTCGTGTGGACCGCCTATAGTGCCGCCGATGCCCGTCCGCCGGCGCATACTCTCCATCGTGACGGGCGATCACGAGCGCCTCGCCCCGGCCTGGTTGCAGAGTGCTCGGGCGACTGGACACAAGGGAGTTCGCCGCCTCACGCTACAGAGCTATGACGGGGACCTGAGTCGCCCTCTGGCGCCGCCTCGATGCCCACCCGGCTGGCGAATCGGCCCCCCGGACTTCGTTGGCGTCGGGGCTCAGCGCTGTGGGACGACGCGATGGTTCGGGCTTATCTCATCGCATCCCGAGGTTACGCCGTCTCCCGTCGCGAAGGAGTTGCACTACTTCGACCGCTTCTATGCGGGTGGCTTCACGGCGGTCGAAGCGGCCCGCTATCACGAGTACTTTCCGAGACAAGCGGAGCACGTGGCAGGCGAGTGGACTCCGCTCTACTCGAGCGCGCCGTGGGTGCCGAGGCTGTTGGCGAGCACGGCCCCCGGTGCGCGGCTGCTGATGCTCGTGCGCGATCCCCTTGAGCGCTACCTGTCGGGTCTTCAACACGGCGCGCGCTTGGCCAGAGAATCCGGTATCACGCTCAGCCAACTCGCTCCGCTGGATGCGTTCGCGCGTGGCTTCTATCACGCTCAGCTCACAGGTCTGCTTGCTCACTTCGATCGCTCGCAAATACTGGTGCTGCAGTACGAGCGCTGCACGCTCGAGCCCGCGGAGCAGCTATGCCGGACGTTTGAGTTCCTCGGGCTGCGTGACACCGGGTTCACCCCCGACCTTGGAGCTCGGCCCGGCTATCAGGCGAGCAAGCCCACGCTCGATCAGGACACTACCGCCTCGCTGGTGCGCGCCTACAGTGAGGACGTGCTCGGCCTGGCGCGTGAGTTTCCTGAGGTGGATCTATCCCTCTGGCCGCACTTTGCCCATCTCGCCAGCTGATCAGAAGTACGACGAAAGTTCGAGGGGAGGCCTCCCGTTCATTGCTTGATCAAGGTCCCACGCGACAGCAATGCGTCGGGCCTCGACGACCCGGACAGCTATTCCGCTGGTCCCGGTCATCCCAAGGCTTCCATGCTCGACTCAACACAGATCCCCGACTCAATGCCCGACGCGCTAGATCGTCCGGGCGAAGCTGCGCACGGCGCCTTTGAGCCTCCGAGCGGCTTCGTCGTCTCGGCGATTGCCCGCAACAAGTGGCTTGTACTGCTCATCGCGATCATCACGGCCGTGATCGGGATCGCGATCGGCAAGACACGCAAGGTCACCTACACGGCCTCGGCGACCCTGCAGGTGGGCCAGGTCAATCCAAACTCTCCAGGATTCTTCGGGTATGTCCAGTCCTCTGCCTCGCTTGCCACCGCCTTCAGCCGCTCGATTTCCGCAGAACCTGTACTTGTCGCCGTTCAGCACAAGCTCCATCTTGCGCCGGCTGCGGCGATCCCGCGACTCTCCTCCGAGCCCATCCCTCAGTCTCCCGTGTTCAGGGTGATCGCCACCGGTGCCAGCGAACACGGCGCCGTGCAACTCGCGAATGTCGCGGCCGCCGCGGTCGTCAGCTACGAGGGCCAGAGCAACAGCGCCAACCCGGAGGCGGAATCGCTGCTTGCCGAATACCGCGAAGCATCCGTGCGGTTGCATGACGCCGTGGAAAAACTCGCCCATCTCAGTCATCAGCGTGATGCCTCCAAAAAGGCGCTGGCCTACGCGGAAGCCGAGAAGAACGCCGCTGCCGCCAAGTTCCGGGCGCTTGGGGTGGCGTACACCTCCACAGTGTCAAGCCAAGCGCCCCGTAACGGACTCGTCTCTCTACTTGCCGGTGCCGCCAGCGCCAGCAGCAACAAGAGCTCCGAGGTTGAGCAGTTCGGCTTCATCGGCCTGCTTCTCGGTATCGTGATCGGCTGCTTCGTCGCTGTGCTGCGCGAGCGGCTCCGCGCCGACCCAAGCTCTTACACCCGGGTCGGCCCAGACGGGGAGCGATCCGTCCCAGCGCGATGACTGCGCGCGTCACGTGGCGACCCCCGTGGTATGCCTGGGTGCTGGTCGGGCTCGTGGGGGTGGGAGCAATCCACTACAAGGAGCCCAGTCTGCTTCACGGCTACCGCGTGGCGCCTGCCGTTCTCCTTGTGGTCGCAGCCGTACTCGTGCTGCGGAGATTGTGGGAGCTTCCGCCGGCGGTAATCGTGTGCGCGGCGGTGGCGCTCTCAATCTTCTCCGGTGGCTGGAACAGGATGGGCCTCGGCGGTCTGGCGCTTGATCGGCTGGCGATACTTCTTGTTGTACTTGCTTTTCTGTTGCGCGCTCCGGGGTTGGCGAACACGCCGCGCTTGCAGGTGAGAAACGTGCACCTGTTGCTCGCCCTGTTGCTCATGTACGTGCTTGGCTCGGCGATGGTGTCGGGTACGCTGACGAGCGAACTCGGAGGACTGTCTCTATTCGACCAGGTTGGGGTCGTGCCGTTCCTGATGTTCTTGATAGCGCCGGCTGTCTTCGCCGGAAAACGTGAACGCAACATGCTGCTCGCGACGCTGGTTGGGGTCGGCGCGTATCTTGGCTTTACCGCCATCTTCGAGTCGCTGGGGCCACACGCCCTGGTATTTCCCCACTACATCCTCACCGCCGATGCGGAAGCGCCGGAAGCCAGGGCGGGCGGTCCCTTTCAGAGCTCCGTGGCGGAGGGCTTTGCAACGTTTGCCTGTGCGGCGGCCGCCGTGATCGCCTTCAGCCAGTGGCGTGGCACCCGCGCGCGCTGTCTGGCCGCAGTTGTTGCGGTGGCCTGTGCGATTGGATGTTTCCTGACGCTGGAGCGCGGTGTTTGGATCGCCGCAGTGGTGGCTACCGTCGTGACGGCTCTCACGATGCGAGTCGGGCGACGTTGGTTGCTGCCAGGCGCTGCAGCTTGCGCATTGCTTATCGGGTGTGCGCTGCTTGTATCGCCCGCGCTATCGAACAAGGTTTCCACTCGGGTCAACGACAACACAAGTCTCTGGTCGCGTGAGACGCAAACCACGGCTGGGTTGAAGATGATTCAAGCCAGGCCGCTGTTCGGGTTCGGTTGGCGTCAATTCACCAGCGCCCAAATTGAATACTTCCGTCAAGCCGATGACTACCCCATGCTGGGTTACAGCACATCCGAAGAATTGCAGCCCCTGCATGACACCTACCTGTCATACGCGGTCGAGCTCGGGCTGGTAGGCGCTTCGCTGTGGTTTGTGGCTCTGTTGTGGGGTGTGGGTGGAGCAATCTTCAGCAAGGGACCACCAGATCTGCATCCGTGGAAGCGTGGACTGCTGGCGGTGACCGTCTTCTTCCTTGTTGTCAGCCTTTTCAATCCATATATGGCGTCATTCCCGATGTTGCTGTTCTGGATGTGGGCGGGCGTCGCAATGGGTCGTAGTACGTCCGCGTTGTGGCGACCGCGACCGGCGACCATCTCGGTGTTGCCGCCCTGCGATCCGGCTTGGGCATAGGCTTGAGAGACACCATGGGTCTCCCCAACCTCTTCATCATCGGTGCGGCCAAGACTGGGACTACCAGCCTGCACCACTATCTGGGTCAGCACCCCGAGATTCAGATGTCCGCAATCAAGGAGCCAAATTTCTTCTCTGGTCCGGCGAACGGCATTCCATATCCCATGGGTCGCGTGGAGAATCAAGAGGAGTATGAAGCACTATTCGACTCGGCGGTGGTGGTCAGGGGAGAGGCATCCGTCGGCTACACCAACCATCCCAGGCGCCCGGGGGTGCCCGAGAGGATCAAGGCGCTCGTACCGGACGCTAGATTCATATATCTGGTACGCGATCCGGTGGCGCGAGCGGTGTCCCAGTATCAGCATCGTGTTTCCCTGGAAGGGGAGCGGAGGTCGCTAAACCAAGCACTGGGCGATTTGTCGGATGCCTACTCACCCTATTTGGGACCCAGTCTCTACATGTCACAAATCGATCTGTATCTCCGCCACTTCCCTAGTGACAGAATGTTGGTCATCGACCAAGCCGAATTGCTCTCCGACCGGCGCTCCACGCTCAGCGAGATATTCTCGTTTCTGGGCGTCAACACGACGATAGAGTCCTCTCGTTTCGACGATGAGCTCAACACCGGAGTCGAGCACCGTGCGTATCCGGTCAGCTATACACGCTTGTTTGGCTCCGTCTCTCCGCCGCTGCTGAGATGGATCCCGCAGTCGTTTCGGCGATCCGCCCGCAGGTCTGTGGAGCGCGTGCTGTGGCGCCCGGTCGAGGCGCCGGTGCTGGACGACGCGCTACGTGAGGAGCTCGAGCGCGTCTATGGCAATGAGGTGCAGCGTCTTCGCGCATTTACGGGAAAGGACTTTCCAACGTGGAGCGTGTGAGCATGACCCGCGTTCAGCTCAGAGCCCTGGGACACACGGAGGCGGGCTGCGCGCGGCTGGCGGCTTCGTGTGGCACTCGAAGGTCGGTCTCCCCAAAGTGCAATCGCGGGGAGAGCACCCATCCAATCAACTCTCAACTCAAGGACAGTCCTGATGAACGACGGTAATGTCTTGGTAACGGGCGGTGCTGGATTCATCGGCTCGCACCTCGTAGATGCCCTGCTTCAAGATGGAAAGCAAGTCTGGGTGATCGATGACCTGTCGTCCGGGAGTGCGCACCGGTTGAACGAGGCGGCGAGTTTCCACAAGGTGGACATCTCAGATCGGCCGGCCTTCGACGAAGTGGTTGACGACGTGGCGCCCTCGGCGATCTTCCATCTCGCGGCCCAATCCAGCGTGACGGTCTCGGTGGCGGATCCCACTCGCGACTGCGTCGTGAACGTTCAAGGCACATTGAACGTGCTGGAAGCGGCTGCCCGCCATCGCGCCCCGGTGGTGTTCACATCCACCGGGGGCGCCCTCTACGGCGATGAGGCGCCGATCCCCACGCCGGAGGATCGCATTCCAGCACCGCTTGCGCCCTACGGCGCCTCCAAGTGGGCCGGTGAGGCATACCTGCAGACTTGGGCCAAATCCTCGGACATTCCGCACGCGGTGTGCCGTCTGGGCAACGTGTACGGGCCTAGGCAAAGTCCTCACGGTGAGGCGGGAGTGGTGTCGATCTTCAGCTACCACCTGCACGAGGGACGCCCGCCGAAGATCTTCGGCTTTGGCAAGCCCACGCGCGACTACGTGCACGTGGCGGACGTGGTCGGCGCGCTCAGGGCCGCCAGCGGTAACGCGGGCACCTTCAACGTGGCAACTGGTGTGGAGACCGACGTCAACACGCTGTGGGGCATCCTCCTGGCGGCGTCGGGCTCTGAGGTAGAGCCCGAGCTCATGTCTCTTCGGGAGGGGGAGTTGCAGCGGAGCTGCATGGATCCTTCGCGAGCACGACGAGAGCTGGGTTGGGAGGCGCAGGTCCCTCTGGACAAGGGTCTGCGTGAGACCTATGAGGCGTTGATAGAGGGCTTCGAGCGTGAATCCGCTGGAGCAGGGACTGCTTGAGCAGCTGGTTGACGGTAGCGCCGCCCGCGTAGCTTGTGAATCAGACCAAAATCGTAACACCGGCGATCATACGCCGGTTTAGTCTGGTCGTGCAAGTCAATATATACATATCGATGCTCCACTGGGGCCTCGATGCCCCCTGTAGTAACATGGCTCAAAACGATATCTGAGTGCGGAGCTATATCGCTTTGGCTGCGGAGTGGCGTGGCATGACGGTCCTTAGAATGGCGCTGCGCGTGGGATACCCAGGCGAAGGATCCACGATCTACGGGTGGCATGGGTAATATAAAATCCGGGATTGGAGGTAGCTGATGGCTAGTAGAACAAAGGTCAAAGCCTCTACAGCAAAGTTGCGGGCATGGGCGGGTGTGCGCCGTGTCCTTTTAGCCGGCGTATGCGTAACGGCGATATTGGCAATTTGTTGCGGGACGGCAAGTGCCGAAACCGAATATCTCATAAAGTCTGAAAATCTAAAAGATCTGACGTCTGTGCCCAGCGCACTGGAAAACCTTGGCTTGGTGCGTTCCTCATCCAATACGGTTCTTGGTAAGGAAGCTTTCAGTGCCAACCTTAGCGGTAAAGAAAACGCGGTATTTGGGTTCAAAGCTATGGAGTCAAGCACGGCGGCTGAAGAGAATACGGCTATTGGATACGAAGCTCTTGCGACTTCATCAGGAGCGGATAAAGATACCGCGGTCGGTCATGCCTCGATGTACAGTGCAACTGGTGCCGATAATGACGTTGCCATAGGCAATAATACACTTTTCTACGCAACTACCGCGTCGGAAAATACAGCTGTGGGGAATTCTGCGCGCGAAGGTTTTTACAAAGAACCCATCACGGGCAAGCGCAACACGGCGGTTGGCAGAGAAGCCGGCGCGGCGATTAGCAGCGGGGAAAGAAACACCGATATAGGTTTCAATGCGGACGATGAAGACAAGACAGGTAGCGAAAACACCGCGGTAGGCACAGATGCTCTTGGCAGCCCCACCACCAAAGCATTTAGTACATCAAGAGACACTGCGCTGGGCATGAACGCGGGCCTGCATGTAGAAGGCGACGGGAATGTATTCCTCGGCTGGGAAGCCGGTGCTGCCGCAAAATCCATATCAAATATGTTGTACATAGATAATTCGCCCACGGAAGAACCGCTGATCTTGGGGAACTTCGAAACCAATGTGCTGAAGGTCAACGGCAAGCTGGAAGTGAGTGAAACCGCTGTTGCACCCGCCAAGCCGACCGAAGGGGAAGTCAATACGGGCACTGCCAAAGTTGTCGTCCGTAAAACATCCTTTACTATCACTGGGAATAACGTAAAGACAAAATGGTCACTCAAACACGGTCTTGCTACACGTCTTGTGAGTGTGTCCATTCAAAAGGCAGAAGCGGAACAGCCGGGAGAACTAGAACCGTCAAGCGCATACAAAGTTAAGCCAACAAATAACGCGGAAGTTGAAGTAACTTTCAATGTGGCGCCGGCGGTGGGCGAAGAGAAGTTCATCACTGTCGAGGGGTGAACCGTGGGAAGCTGATTAATTAATACCCTGAGGGTGCGGGGTATGCTGTGTCCGGGCCTCCCCGAGCAGGAGGCCCGGACATATTGCGAAGGTGGAGTAGCTGTTGGATTGCTTCTGCCTTTGGGTCTGAAAGTCCATGCCGGCGACTTATGCTTGCCTGGTGCAGGACTGCGTTGGTACTAATAAAGTAGCGATCGTGGAAGTACGCGCCACAAAACAGCGTGATCGAGCTATCGTCCGACCGAAACCTGTGTTTGGCCTTCGCCCTGAGATGACAGAGAGGTAGCTTCGTCATGATGGTTCGCCCTATTGTCAGTCGACTGGTGACGTTTTGCCTTCTACTCGTGGGGGCCGCCGTGCTGTCTGTCGCGCCAAGCGCGGCAGACGCGTCTCCAGGATCACTGGGCGAACAGTGCTCTGGGTCCTCGGTCACGGGTGTCGGGTCTGAACTTCAGGAGGGTCAGCAGAGTCTGTGGGGCAGCTCCTTCAATTCTGCGAGCAACAAAAGTCCGCGTGCTTGTAGTGGCACCCAGGGCGCCAAACTCAAGCCCGGCGTCCACTATCTCACTGTGGGGGGCCAAACTGGACTCGAAGTGTGGGGCGTGGGCGGCCATGCCGCCAACTTTGGCATTGAAGATGCGTTCATTGGCACAGACGAGCCGCCGAATGCGACACAGAGGGAAGAAATCCTCTCGCACGCAAGCACCCCCGGCGTAAGCGCCTTGGAGTCGATCCCGATATCGCGCTATGCGGTCGCGATCATCGTTCACCTACCCGCCCATTGTCGTCCGACGAGCAATGCTGCCCCTGGATACTTCGTCCTGGACAGCAAGATGCTTGAGGAAATCTGGCGCGGGAAGATCCACGATTGGGACGAAGTCCTCGGCGGGCCCGGTGGCAACAGGTTTGTAAAGCCCGAAGAAGGCTGTACGGGGAGCACGCCGATCACGCGTGTGGTAAGCAATGAAGCCTCAGGCACAGCATGGACTCTCAAGAGATACCTCTACTTGATCGACAAAGAAAAGAATATCCTGGGAACGCTTGGATGGCGAGAACTGGCAGAAGGCTCGGATAACACAGAATGGCCGGGAACGGTCACGCATTCCAGCGAAGGCAGTGAAGAAGCCATAGCAAACCTGGTCGTCGCAACCCCGGGCAGCATCGGACTGGTTGACTGGGCGATCGGGAGCAAATCATTCAGCAGCAAGCTAGGTGGCGGTGGCGAGTATCACGAACGGTTCATTCCCGAGATCCAGAACAATGGATTGCGGAGCACTGCGCCAGTCTCATATGCGACGCCGGGTACGTTGGACAGTCCCTGCGAAAGGACCGAATTTACCGATCCGGAAAAGGACGGCATTCCACCGACCACGGCATCCTCGTGGAATGGTGTCACCACCGATACCGTCCAACCAGAACGAGTGTATCCGCTATGTGGTCTTTCTTACGATCTCGCACCGGCGAGATATTCGGAGTTCCCTGGTACTACCGAAGCAGAGGCTACGACGGCGAGTAACTTCCTGCGATTCGTGCTCTCCAAGTCCTTGGGGGGTGGAGAGGGCGGCCCACAGACCCTGCCCTTGGGGATACTCGAAAAGTCTCGTAGAGGTGCGGAACGCGTTCAGTACTAGGACGACGGTCCTGACCCAGGGTCATCTTCGGAACATGTTGTGATCGCGTGCCACCCGTGGGCAGGTGATGGCTGGTTTGCCGGGTAAGCCAGACGCGAATCTGCCTGGCTTCAGCGTCGTCCGCTACGCGCAAGTTGCAACGCCGAGGGAGTGCCGATATCGATTACGGGACTGGCCAAGATGTGCGCGGCGACAGTCATCCCTTGCGTCAAAGCTCCGGGGAAGACATCGTGGCCAAAATCCAGCGGAACGTCGGCGGGTAGCCGGCTGAGGAGGCTCGGCTCGACAACGTAAAGCCCCGCATTTACATAGGCCTGACCTTCAATTGATCTCGTCGCCTTCTCTCGAAAGACTTCCACCACCCCGTTGGGGCCAATCTGGACAGTTCCCTTGCCCTCTACCTGGTCGGTCTCATAGAGCGTGAGGGTTGCCGAAGCTTTCGTGCGTCTATGGGTCTCCGATACCGCGGTCAGCGATTCGTCCACGATCACGTCGCCGTAGAGCACCACGAAGGCCTCTTCGCCAAGCTGAGTCAGCGCGTTGCGCACACCGCCGGCGGTGCCCAACAGTTGGGGCTCGAATACGACCTCGATATCGGACGAGCAGGGGTGCGCCGCCACGAAATCCTCGATCTGATCGGCCAGATGATGAGCGTTGATCACGATTCTCTCGAACTCCACCGTCCTTCAGGTAACGGATCTGGCGATTCAGCAACGGCTCGCCATCGACTTCAACGAGCACCTTGGGCGTTGCTTGCCCCAGCTCGCCCAAGCGTGTGCCGCGCCCCGCTGCCAGGATCATTGCGTTCATCGTTTTTCGACTCTGCTTGCCGTGTTCCGGGTTATACGGCGCAAGGTCGTGTCTCGGCCAGGCGAACCTTGAAGTAATCGACAAGGATGTGGTTGACGATGAGATGCACGTCCTCGACGACGCCGTAGTGATCGGATGGCACGATTAGGGGGATGTCAGCCAGTTCGCTCGCCACGCCGCCGTCGAACCCGAGCAGCCCGACGACGTCGGCACTGCGTGAGCGGGCATAGCGCATCGCCTTCAGCACGTTGGGCGAGTTCCCGCTCGCCGATACGACGATCAGCACGTCGCCCGCCTGAACGAGATTCGTCAGCTGCTCTGAGAAGACGTTCTCATAGCCGAGATCGTTGGCGAGGGCGGTCATGATCGCGGCGTTGTCGTTGAGGCTCACGATGCGAAACCGCTTCATGTTGGGTCCGATCGTGTTCTTGGCGAGGTCGGCCGCCATGTGGCTGGCGGTCGAAGAGCTGCCGCCGTTGCCCAGCAGAAATACCTGCTTGTTGTTGCGGTAGGCGCGCAGCAGGGTCTCGCCCAGTTCGTTCATGCGATCACGCGGGAGTCCGTCGACAGCTGCGCGCAGCCGACCCAGGTACTCGTCCATGTGCTCGCTCCATCATGGAAGCTCGGCGCTTCGTTCCAGATGAACGATCTGGGTTCCGCGGGCTGCGAAGTGGAACGGTACCTCGCGCAGGTCGCCAAGCGCCGTTCGCACCGCCGGTTGATGCTCCGGTCGGCCATGATCAGCAGGAAGCCGCCGGCGCCAGCGCCCAGCAGCTTGCCTCCAGTGGCTCCCGCATGCCTGGCCTGCCGATACCAGCCGTCAACCTTAGTGTCGCTCAGACCGTCAACCAGCGATCGCTTCAGCTCCCAATTGCGGTCGAGCAACGCTCCGATACCCTCCACATCGCCTCGGCCGAGCACCTCGCGCATCTCATAGGCGAGGTCGCGCATCGCGAGCAGAGCCTCCGTGGCGCTGCCCTGCGATGATCGCCTCGCGCTGTCCGCTGAGCACATCTGAGGCCGCACGCTGGCGGCCGGTGTAGAAGAGCATCAGCGAGCGGTGGAGACGCTCCAGCGTTCGAGGGGGGCAGATGATCGGCTCGACCCTCACGCCGCCCCCGCGAGGCATGAACTCGATGAAGTTGAAGCCTCCCTTGGCCGTGGCGTACTGGTCCTGGCGACCGATCGGCTTTCCGAGGATGTCGATCTCGATGCGACATGCCTCCTCGGCCAGCTCGGTCGTCGAGCGAAACACACCCTGATATGCGTACAGCGCGCCCAGCAATCCGACCGTCACGGCGCTCGAGGAGCCCAGGCCGGTGCCCTGGGAGGGCACGTCGGCCAGTGTGACCACGTCCAGCCCACGTGGCAGCCCTGTCAGGCGCAGAGCCTCGCGACGAGCTCATGCTCGACCTCGCCAGCGGTGGCAACGATCTCGGTCCTCGAGTAGCTGACTCGCAGGTCGCCCTCGAAGCGAGGGGCGACGATCACGTGGATCCACTTGTCGATCGCGCTGGAGACAACGGCGCCGCCGTGCTCGTCGTAGAAGTCCGGCAGGTCGGTGCCGCCACCGACGAACGACACGCGCAAGGGTGTCTTGGAGATGATCACGAGCCGGGCTTCATGGCTGCCACGAACAACAACGCGTCTGCGCTCTGGGATCTTGTGAGCGTTGCCCGGTGAAGAGCTCAACGAGCGGTCGCGGTCAACGGTCCGGCATCGGCTGAGCCCATGATACGTGCGTGAGAGCGGATGAGGGTCGGTGCGTCTAGTCTGGGACCGATGTCCGGTGCTGAATCTGGTGCTCGCGCTCTTTCCGTGCCGTCGGGCGACGGGGCGATCCGGTGGGTGTTCCTTGACCGGGACGGAACGCTCAACGTCAAGCCCCTGGCCGGTGAGTACGTCGAGCGTTCCGACGGTCTGGAGCTGATGCCGGGAGCAGCCGAAGCGGTTCGCGCGTTCAATCGGGCCGGCATGTGGACGGGTGTGGTGACCAACCAGCGGGGCGTGGCACTGGGTCTCATGAGTCGCGACGACCTCGAGGCGATTCACGAGCGTTTGCGACACCTGCTGGCCGCGGAGGGCGCGTTCCTCGATGCGATCTACGCGTGCCCGCATCAAATCGGTGCGTGCGATTGTCGCAAGCCTGCACCGGGGATGTTGCTCCAGGCCCAGAGAGAGCACCCTGGGTTGGACTTCACGCGCGCCGCGATCGTGGGCGACTCCCTCAACGACGTGGAAGCAGGCAGGCGGGTCGGTGTGAGGACTGTGATGATCTCGGCCGACGGACCCGATGGGCCAACGTCGGTACACGCTGATCATCTTGTCCGGAATATTCTTGCCGCCGCGAGGGTACTCGTCGGTGCTCACAATCTTCCATAGCGGGCGTCAGTTAGACGCTCTCCGGAGCGTTGTTCTTTAGATCGACCAGGCATGCTGTCAAAACTCCCAAACCATCCTTCCCGACAATGAGACACCTTCTCCGTGGCACGCTCCCGGCTTCTGTGTGCGTGGTCGTGTGCGCGTGCCTCGCGCTATTTGGCTGTGGCACTGACGCCACGACGCCGGCACGAACGCCGACCCTGTCGCTGACAGGCAATCACAGGGAAGCCGATGGCCTCGATAGTGCTCACTACGCTAATGGCGACACGAGTAGAAGTGGTCCCTTTCGCTTCTTCTCGCCGTCGAGCTTCTGGTATCGCCCGGCGGCTGGAGAGCCGGTGGACCCAAGTTCGACCGCCGTCGTGGCGGCACTCGATGGGAATGTGACCGAAGAGCAACTGGCCAAACGAGGACCCTGGATCAACACCACCGAATTCAGTGTGCCCGTCTACACGGTCGGCGCAAATCAGCCCACAGTCACGGTTAAGCTAGCTCACCGCGCCCCCGAACCCGCATTGCAGGCTGCTTGGAAGTCTGTGCCATTGCCACCGACGGCTCAGCCGGCGCTCGGCCACGACGCGCTGCTGGTGGTCTGGCAGCCCAGCACCGACCGATTGTGGGAATTCTGGCACCTCAAACGTGAAGGCGGTGCGTGGCAAGCCACGTGGGGTGGAGCCATGCGAGGGACATCGTCCGATCAGGGTGCGTACGGATCGGCGGCTTGGCCCGGGGCCAAGACATGGTGGGGAGCCTCCGCTTCCTCGCTATCGCTGGTGGGTGGCCTGATAACCCTCGAAGACCTAGAACGCGGCACGATCAACCATGCCCTGTCGATGTCCATTCCCAATGTGCGCAGCGGGGTGTACGCCTCTCCGGCGCGACGCAGCGACGGGACCGACCCCTCGTCGCTCGCGTTGCCCGAGGGCGCTCATCTGAGGCTCGATCCGAACCTCGATATCGCCTCCCTCCATCTCCCGCGTCTGACGCGGATGATCGCTGAAGCGGCTCAGCACTATGGGATATTTGTCAGGGACGGCAGCACGAACGTGACCTTCCAGGCGCAGGACCCGATCTCGACGGGCAGCGAACCTTATGTCGGTGGACAGGGCTACTTCGCGGGTCTGAACCCGAGAGAGTTGCTCGCGGGCTTTCCCTGGAACGAGCTCGAACTGCTCAAGATGGAACTACACAACACCGGACGTAGCGGCGATGGGGCCACGCGCCGGCTCGGCTGAGCATGCGCGCCCGCCACAATCCTCCTCCCAGCGTCGAGGAGCAGCTGACCCTGTTGAGCGCCGGCACGAGCGCGCGTAGGCTGGCCGTGTACCCACGAGCGCACCGGCTGGCACCATTCGTGGACTGGCGGGCGTTTGCCGAGCTGCTGAGCTCACGTCGTCTTCTCCCCACGCTCGGACCGCGCGTGGCGGAGCTCATTGACGACGATCCCCCCCGAGTTCTCATCGGCTCTCGAGGATGCGCTCGCCGCCGGGCGTCGAACAGGGTGCACTGCTGGCTCTGGTCACCGCCCGAGTCCAGGATGGACTTGCGGAGGTCGGCATCCGCAGCACACCCCTGAAGGGTCCTCGTTTGAGCGAATCCCTTTACGGCGATCCCGGACGGCGTCTGGCGGCCGATGTCAACCTGCTGGTCGCGCCGGATCGGTTGGCGGCGGCGGTTGCGGTGGTACGGAAGATGGGATATGCGGCTCCGACGGATCACGTGGATCGCCACGGCTTGCCATCGCTCCATTTTGCCCTGAGCCACGAACGCGACGAACTGCCGCCGGTGGAGTTGCATTGGCGCATACATTGCTATGAGGGGAATTTCGCCGAGGAACGCCTGCTGGCACCGTCCGGCGAGCTATCCGGGAATTGGCGGCCCGCCCCAATCGACGATTTCGCCGCACTGTTGCTGCTGTACGCGCGCGACGGGTTCATGAGCCTGCGGCTCGCCACCGACATCGGAGCCTGGTGGGATGTCTACGGTGCCGGCTTGGAGCCCGCGGCGCTGGATGGACTGACGCGTGATTATCCTGCGCTGGAGCGCGCCCTGCTGACGGCGGTTAGAGTTGCGAGCAGCATGATCGGACTGCCAGCCGAGCGGATCACTCAACGCAGCGCGAGGATCGACCTCCGTGGTCGTATCGCCACCCGATTGGCGGATCCGCATCCTCGTGCCAGCGAGCCCCAGATCTACGCCGACATGGGCTTGATCGACGGCCTACTGACACCACCGGGAGGATTGCTGGCATTCGTCAGGCGGCAGGTAATCCTGCCGCGCGAGGTGCTGCTCGAATATACGCCTGAGCCTGCGCGGGGACAGGTGGTGAGCTCCACGCTGGGTCACGCCGTGCGTGTACTGGGTCGTTATGGGTTGGCGATGATCCGTCTGTTTCGCGCTCCCGCGCACGTTCAATCCCAATAGACCCTCGTTCGGGTTCGCCACGAGACCCATTTGTACAGATCGTAACTGAGGATGTGAAACGCCATGTATGAACAGATCCAAGCCGTAGTGCCTCGGCGCTATCGGTATATGGCGCGCGCCGCCTGGTGCCGCACGACGCCTGCATTCTTCTCGGGGGACAAGGTGGAGTGTCCGGTCTGCGAGAAGACCTCGAGTCGCTGGGTCTCACTTGGGTATGACAAAGAACTGTGTCCTCGCTGCATGTCGGAGCCTCGCCACCGAATGCTGATGCTCTACATGCTCGAAGAACTGGGCATCGCGACCAAGCAGCTGCGCATCTTGCACTTTGCCGCCGAGTACTGCTTCATCAGGCGCTTCGGTCAAATGCCGAACTTGGACCATGTGCTCGCCGATCTCGATCCCCCACGCGGCGGCGTGAAGATGGACATCACCGACATTCCGCTCGAGTCCGAGTCGGTGGACCTGGTGATCTGCTCGCACGTTCTCGAGCACGTGCAGGAGGATCGGAAGGCGATGAGCGAGCTCAGACGGGTGCTGCGCCCAGATGGTACGGCGCTGATCATGTTTCCCGTCAACTACAGCCGCCTGGTCACCTATGAAGATCCGTCGATCGTCACTCCTGAGGCTCGTCGCGAGGCGTTTGGCCAAAACGATCACGTGAGGTTCTACGGGGCGGACTTCGAGGAGCGCCTGCGAGGTGCGGGGTTCGAGGTCGAAACAAACCGCTACGGGTCAAGTCTGGCTGACCGCGCAGTGCGCTACGGGTTGAAAACAAACGAGCCGCTCTACGTGTGCAAATAGCCTCGCGTCCGCCCCGGCTAGGCCCGGATCGGGTATAGCCAAGGTATTTGGCCCCGAGCCGTCGTGAGCTTTGTGGTGGTCGAGCCGTTTGTTGGGGGCCATCCACCACGACATCGCCGAACATTGACGTATCGATCCGCGACATCAAACCTGAGGTCACACGATCCGCGCCGGCTTCGGCGGCGATCCGCTCTCCGGGGCTCGATCGCCCGGACGTTGTTCGCCTTCGAGGGCGGTCTCGCGTTCTCGACTGCATATCTGCTCACGCTGCTGCTCGCGGCGCGTGACTCCGCGCGCCACCCCGCGGTACGGCGAGTCGCCCAATCTGGATTGAGCACGCGCTTCGTCGTGCTGATCCCAGCGCACGACGAGCAGGCCGGGATATCGGCGACGCTCGCTTCGCTCGCGTCGTCTTGCTATCCCAGCGACAACGTACGCATCGTGGTGATAGCTGACAACTGCACCGATCGGACAGCCGGTCGCGCGCGGGACGCCGGCGCGGAGGTGTGGGAGCGCAACGACTCGGCAAAGCGCGGCAAGGGCTTTGCGCTGATATGGGCGCTGCAGCGGTTGCAGGTCGAGCGCGGCGACTCCGATGCCGTTGTGGTCCTCGACGCCGACTGCCTTGTGTCCTCGAACATGCTGGGTGCGATGGATGCGCGTATGCGTGGTGGAGCGCGTGCGGTGCAGGTCCGCTACATGGTCGGCAACCCAAGTGCCTCCCACGCCTCAGCGTTGCGTTACGCGGCGTTTGCCCTGATGGACACCGTGAGGCCGATGGGTAAGCAGCGACTCGGCCTGTCGTGCGGGCTGTTCGGCACGGGCATGGGGTTCACCACAGATTTGCTGGAGCGTGCTCCATGGACGGCCACGGGCCTGGTGGAGGATTTCGAATATCACATGCGTCTGGTCGACTCCGGAGAGCGAGCCGAGTTTGCTGCCGAGGCATGGATCAGCTCGGCGATGCCGGTCTCGTTCGGCCAGAGCTCCGATCAGCAGGCGCGATGGGAGCAGGGCAAGCTCCAGCTCATCCGTCGCTGGAGCCCGAGACTCCTGGGCACCGGACTGGCACAGGGCGATGTGGTGCGCGTACATGCCGCGCTGGAGCATCTGGTGCCGCCGCAGTCGCTGATCGCGGCCGGTAGCGCCGGGTCTGCGCTGGCGGGGGCGATGCTTGGCTCGAGGCGCCTGCTCTCGCTCTCGCTTGCGACCCTCGCGGCTCAGCTCGTGTTCGTGCTCGCGGGGTTGCGGCTGGTGGGGGCGCCGGCGCGGGTGTACCGCGCGTTGCTCCTCGCGCCGGCGTTGATCGTGCGCAAGCTCTTGCTCTATGCGCGGCTGCTCGGCGGTCGGGGGCCAAAGTCGTGGGTGAGGACGGCTCGAACATGAAGCTGGCCTACCTCTGCGGGGGGTATCCGGCGGTCTCACACACCTTCGTTCTGCGCGAGGTCGAAGCGTTGCGCCGGCTGGGTGTCGAGATCGACACGTTCTCGATCCGTCGCGCAAGCGCCGACCATCTGCTTACAAACGCCGATCGCGTCGCGTTTCAAACCACGTTCGCGATCCTGCCGCCGCGCGTGCTGGGCTTGCTCGGCGCGCATTTGCGAGCGGCGATCACCGCTCCTCGCGCGTACCTCCGCACTCTGCGCCAGGCTCTACGCCTCGCCCCCCCGGGGTTGCGCGGGGGCATATGGCAGGTCTTCTATTTCGGAGAGGCGGTTGTGCTCTGGGAGCAGTGTCAACGTCGCGGCATCCGCCACATCCACGTGCACCTCGCAAACGTCGCCGCGGATGTCGCGCTACTGACTGCGGAGCTGGGCTCGGCGATCGCACCCGCGCGGCCGTGGTCCTGGAGCTTCACGATGCACGGTCCTACCGAGTTCTTCGACGTCGGTTACTTCCGTCTCGGCGAGAAGTTGCGGCGCGCGCGCTTTGTGGTGTGCATCAGCGACTTCACGCGAAGCCAGCTGATGTCTCTCTGCGACCCCTCGGAATGGAGCAAGCTCCACGTCGTTCACGTCGGGATCCCGATCGATCAGTTCACCGATCGCGGCGACGATGCGTCCGCGCGCACCGAGCATTCGATCCTGTTCATCGGCCGGCAGGTGCCCGAGAAGGGTGAGGGCGTATTGCTCGAAGCTGTCGCGTTGCTTGCCGAGCGCGGCCTTGACGTGGAGTTGACGCTCGCCGGCGAAGGCGCCGCGCGCGCCGATTTCGAAGCGCTCGCGGAGCGTCTGGGTGTTGCCTCGCGGACATCCTTTCCCGGGGCTGTCGGTCAGGACGACATCTGCGCTCTTTACGCAGCCGCTTCGGTCTTCTGCCTGCCGAGCTTCGCCGAGGGCGTGCCCGGCGTGCTGATGGAGGCGATGGCCATGGAAACGCCAGTCGTCAGCACACGGATCACGGGCATCTCCGAGCTCATCGACGATGGCCGAACCGGGCTGCTGGTGGCCCCTGGACGCGCGGACCTGCTCGCCGACGCGCTCGAGCGGCTACTGCTCGATCCAACGCTCCGTCGCGAGATGGGGCTGGCCGCCAGGGAGAAGGTGATCGGCGAGTTCAACACCGACACTCAGGCCGAGCGGCTGCACGCTCTCTTGCTGAGCGAGCTTGCTCCAGGGCATCCACAATCCCCGGCGCTGGCGCCGGCGCTCGCATGAGCACCCTGCTTGTCAGCAGCGTTGGCGGTCACCTCGCGGATCTGTATTGTCTGCTCCCGCGGTTGCAGGGGATTGACGAGGATCGCGTGTGGGTGACGTTCGATACTCCCCAAAGCCGCTCGCTGTTGGCGGGGGAGGAGGTCGTGTATGTCGATTACACCGGCCCGCGCGACATCAAGAACGTGCTCCGCCACACACTGGTGGCTCGTCGCCTCTTCCGTGGGCGTCATCCGTTCTCGACGGTTGTCAGCGCCGGCTCGGGCGTCGCGCTGTCGTTCCTGCCGATTGGACGTGCGCGTGGCGCCGCTTGTCACTACATCGAGTGCTCCGCTCGCGCGATGGACCCCTCGGTAACTGGTCGTCTGCTCAGCCGCGTGCCGGGGATCCACCTTTACGCTCAATATGAGGACTGGGCAAAGCCGCCCTGGACGTACGCGGGCTCGGTGCTGGATACATTCGTCCGCGGTGAGTCAGTCGAGGACAGCACGATTCGCCGTGCGGTCGTCACGCTTGGCACGATGGAAGATTATGAGTTTCGCTCGCTCGTGGAGCGGGCCCTGGCGGTGCTGCCCTCAGATGCCGAGGTGCTGTGGCAGGTCGGTTGTACCGACGTGTCGGACTTGCCCATACACGCTCACCGCCAACTGCCGGCGGGCGAGCTCCAGGAGGCGATCGAGGCCGCCGACGTGGTCATCGCCCACGCGGGATGCGGCTCTTCGGTGAGCGCACTTGAAGCCGGCAAGACCCCGGTGCTGGTTCCTCGCAGACGATCGCACGGGGAGAACGTTGACGATCACCAGTTGCTGATCGCGGATGAGCTCGACAAGCGCAAACTCGCGGTCGTTCGCTCAGTCGAAGACCTGACGCTGGATGACCTGCTGCTTGCGGCTCGTGGACGTGTCTTGGTGGACCCTCACCCGGCGCCCTTCTCGCTCGTCGGCTGAGC
Organism: uncultured Solirubrobacterales bacterium; assembly: GCA_963715535.1. Classification (GTDB taxonomy): domain Bacteria; phylum Actinomycetota; class Thermoleophilia; order Solirubrobacterales; family Solirubrobacteraceae; genus Palsa-744. The sequence continues at coordinate 2,425,541 of OY970251.1, forward strand.
TGGTCCTAGGCAGCTCAGAAGTCTCGTCCTGAGGCGCAGCCAGAAGACCCCGCCGGCGGCTGATGGAACCAGCCCTGGCGGGGTCCCGCCGGCGGACGCTATATGGCGGCAGGGATACCGCCGGCGACGCGTGTGCGTGGGCTGCCGGCGAACGACGCTGAGACGGTGTTGCCATAAGTCGGCCCCTCGCCGCCTGCCAGCTCGATCGGATCTCCCGCGCGGTCCATCGACAGGTGGGCAGCCTCCAGCGCCCGCACTATTTCCAGTCCCAGCCGACTGTTCGATCGTGGCTCGGCGCCTGTGCGGATCGCGTTCGCGAAATCGGCAAGCTCGAGTCCGAGCGGCTCGGCCGCTTCGATGCGCGGCACGACGATGTCCCCACTCCGGTATGTGAGCTGGTACTCGCCAAATGTGGCGGGCGCCTCGACCATCGACACGTCGAGCCCGCGATCGTAGATTCGCACGGACTCGTCGGAGGACGTGTCTTCGTACTGGACCATCCTCCTCGATCCGACCACCACCATGTGTCGCATCTTGCGTGGCGCGAGCCAGGAGATTTGCACATTCGCGGTCGCCCCGCCGGAGAAGTTGACATTCAGGAATGCCGTCTCGGGGATGCCCTCCTGGAAGATGCTCTGGCCGGCCGCGGCTATCTGCGTGACCGGCCGGTCGAGCCAGTAGAGCAAGATCGAGAGATCGTGCGGGGCGAGGTCGCTGATCACACCGTCCCGCTGATACAGCCCGAGATTCATGCGCGAGGAGGTGATGAAGTACACGTCTCCCAGCTCGCCCGAATTGATCAACTCGCGCACCTTATTGACCGACGGGCTGTACACGAATGTGTGCCCTGGCATCAGGATGCGGTCGTGGCGCGCGGCGAGCTCGATCATCTCCTCGGCCTCGGCGACGCTCGTCGCGAGGGGCTTCTCCACAAGCACATGCTTACCGGCTTGCAGCGCCCGGCGTGCCAGGTCGTAGTGCGTTCGCGGTGGGGTGGCGATTGCCACAGCCTGCACTCGTGGGTCGAGTAGCAGCGCGTCCAGGTCTGACTCGACCGTCACGTCTGGGTAGCGTCGCTTGAAATCCTCTGCGCGCGCGGAGTCTGTCTCGCACAGGCCCATCAAACGAAACTCTGGCCGCTCGTGGACGTTGCGGACGATGTTCGGACCCCAGTAGCCGTAGCCAACCACGGCAATTCCGATTGGTGTAGTTATCACCGTTGCACTCTCCCTGCCCTCGCGGGCTCGACATGATCGGTGGGTTCTTACTCACATCAACGGGCGGGGAGGAGCCTGCCTGCTGTGAGGAGGGGTACCGGTTTTGGACATTCCTACTCGGGCGTTTGCGCCGATGGACTCGTTGGGTGTCCCGTCCGGGATCGTCGTGAGCGACTCTTGAGCGCGTGCTCAGGCCGCGCCGCGGCGTCGCAGCAGTACCCACGGGGTCTTCACGATGATCGACAGGTAGAGCGCGACGGAGTGCCGTTCCACCCAAGCGACATCGAGTGCCACCATCTCGCGATAGGTGCGTTCGTTGCGGCCGTTGACCTGCCATAGCCCTGTGAGCCCCGGCTTGAGCGCGAAGCGACGATCGTAGCTCTGTGGGTACAGCTCGGCCTCATAGGGGATCACCGGGCGTGGGCCCACGATCGACATGTGTCCGCGCAGGACGTCGTAGAGCTGGGGTAGCTCATCGAGGCTGCTCTTGCGCAACATCCGCCCGACGCGGGTCACGCGAACGTCGTCGACAAGCTTGTAGAGATTGCGTCCCTCGCCATCGGGATGAGTCCTCTCGGAGCCGTGGATCAGGTCCTCGACGTAGGCTCGATGGATCTCCGGGTCGGCTTTCTGGCGCATCGTGCGGAACTTGTGGACCGTGAACAGTCGCTTGTGGCGACCGAGTCGCGGTTGGCGGAAGATCGCCGGGCCGCCGCCTTCCATGCGGATCGCGACGGTGGCGAGCAGCAGGATCGGCAGGAACACGATCAGCGCAAGCGTGGCGATGGCAAGATCAAGGCAGCGGTAGGTCGCCAGTATGAGGGGCGAACCGGGCGCTTCGCGCTTTTCATCCTTGAAAGCGAAAGTTGACATGGCCTGGGTCTTCAATCCGATGTTGTCGTCGCTGTCTCGCGTGCGAGCCCGGCGTATTCGCGCAATGCGTCCCCGATTCGCCGGGCCTGCTCGTCGGACATCGCAGGGAACATCGGCAACGAGAGGATTTCGTGCGCCAGCGCGCTGGCGCACGGCGCCACATCCGGCTCCTCGACGATCGACGCGTAGGCCTGCGAGCGGTGGATCGGGATCGGATAGTGGATCGCGCTGGCTATGCCTCTATCGGCCAGGAAGCTCTTGACGGCATCGCGCTCGGGCGTGCGTATCACGAACTGGTGATAGACGTGGTCGCAATCGGCATCTACCGGCTCGGGCGCAATGATCGACTCGTTGCCGGACAACGCCTCGCGCAGGCGCTCGGCGACGAGCCGACGAGCTTCGTTTTGCTCCTCCAGCCGCCCAAGCTTGACCGACAGGATTGCCGCCTGGATCGCGTCGAGGCGTCCGGTGGTGCCGGGCACACGGTGGTGATAGCGAGGATTCTCGCCGTGCGAGCGCAGCAGTCGAACGCGTTCCGCGAGATCCTCATCGTTGGTGACTACAGCGCCGGCGTCTCCCCAGGCGCCGAGATTCTTGGCTGGATAGAAGGAGAATGTGCCCGCGTGACCAATGGTTCCCACCCGCTGACCGCGGTAGCGTGCGCCGTGGGCCTGGGCTGTGTCCTCGACCACCAGCAGGTCTTGCGAGCCGGCCAGCTCCATGATTGGAGCCATTTCGACCGTGCGTCCGTAGAGGTGAACGGGCGCCAGGCAGCGCACGGCCGGCGTGAGGGCGCGCCGAAGCGTGTCGACGGTTACAAGCTGGGTAAGCGGATCGACATCGGCAAACCGTGGGCGTGCTCCGACGAGTGTCACGGCCTCGGCGGTTGCGATGAACGAGTTGGCCGGAACCACCACCTCATCGCCGGGGCCGATCCCCAGCGCGCGAAAGGTGAGGGCCAGCGCCTCGGTCCCGGAGGATACTCCCACCGCGTGGGCGGCCTCAGACCACTGTGCGTAGTCGGCCTCGAACCGCTCGACCGCCGCCCCGCCCGTGAATGCTCCCCTGCCGGCGATGCTCTCGACTGTCGCCATCAGCTCCGCGAACAGAGATGGATCGGTGTGGTCCATAACGGTGAGAGGTATGTCTGTCATATCCACGGGGCTCATTGCGCTCCGGTCGATGTTGGCTCGAGTGGCTCGCCGCCGAGGGACAGGATCCCCATGCCGAGGCCGCGCTCTGGGTCGATGATGAGATTCACGGCCTCGTTGCGCGAGCGCACGCCGAGCTTGCCGAACGCGGAGGAGAGATGGCTCTTCACCGTGCTTTCGGCTAGAAACAGACGCTCGGCGATCTGGCTGTTCATGTAGCCCATCACCACCAGCCCGAGGATCTGCTTCTCGCGCGTTGACAGCGCGGGCGGCTCGACCTGTCGCCACTGACCGCGAGGAACGCAGGCCTGGCCGGCTGCCACAGCAAGCAGGCACGGGCCAAGCGCGGTGTCGAGATTCTCATAGGCCACCACTCCAACCGCTCCACAGGTGAGGGCCGTGCGCACATCCCAGCGATGCAGGTCCGAGCACACGACCACTAGCGGGGTGGGAGCGAAGTGGTGTACCAGGCGTTCGATCGACTTGGACAACGATGCGACCGTGTCGCCCGTCCACAGGACGATTGCGCGGTGCTCGCTCCTCGCCTCCTCGCCTGGCGCATAGTCCTCCAGGCCGCCGAGCTCCTCCACGGAGTGATGTTCTCCCTGCAGGATCGCAAGGATCTCCTCATTCGCCTGCGAGTCGGCGATCAACCCCACACTACCCTGTGGATTCTCCTCAAACTCATCTGGGCTGCCGCCGATTATCCTCTTGGACACGTGGCACTAACGTCCGTCCGCGCGACGGACTTTTGATGCTGCTTGGTCCGCTGTCACCTGTCCTTATGGCATAAGGTGATCGGCGATGAGCGCTCTCGGCAATGTGTCGGATGCTTCGGCGTGGGACTCGCGCAAGCTCATCGGTGTGGCGAGCGTTGTCGCCGCGCGTGAGCGCGCGAGGTTGCTGCAGGCGCTCGAACAGGTCCTCCCGGTCACCTTCCAGGCGCGCGAGCCAGCCGAGCTCGACGGGCTCGATGGGTTGCTGATCTTTGGCGAAGGACGGTCGTCGGCGTCGCTTGGCTCAGCGGCGTCGCACGTGTGCTGCCCCACGCTGAGGCTGGGCGAAGCACGAGATGGGGGGGTACGGGAGAGTCGGTCAGTGCGGATGACCCGCGACGCTCAGCTCGCTCACCCGTTGCGCGGTCGTCTGTTGCGGGAGGATGACGCTCGGATCGTCTGCTCAGAGCGACCCTCGGACGACGATTCGGTGTTCGCGACGATTGCCGATGTTCCCGTGTGGTGGTCTACACGAAGCGAGCACGCGTGGGCTCACCACAGCGCGTTTGCGCCGCAAGAGCTTGGCGAGCGGGAGTCGCTCAGGGAATGCCTGCGCGTCGGTCGGTTCATGGGGCTCTTGCCGGTGGTGCATTTCCTATGGCGACTCTGCGGTGAGCTGGATGTCGGCGAGCGGCCTCTGCGGGCAGCTTTTGTGATCGACGATCCCAACCTGCACCGAGCCTCATATGGGTATCTAGACTATGCGCGGCTTGCCGGCGAGGCAGCTCGTCACGCTTATCACGTCGCGTTTGCCACCGTTCCCCTGGATGGCTGGCTTGTGAGGCGGCGCACCGCTCAGCTGATGCGCGACAACCGGTCTGCCCTATCGCTGCTGGTGCATGGTAACGATCACACGACCGAAGAGCTTGGTCGTCTCACCGACGAACGGCAGGCGCGGGGCGTGCTGGCTCAAGCTCTTCGTCGTACGCAAGCCTTGGAAAGTCGCTCGGGTGTGGTTGTTGACCGGGTGATGGTGCCTCCGCACGAGGTCTGCTCGACGATGACACTGAAGACGATGTTCAGGCTCGGCTTCGAGGCTGCCTGCATCGGCAGGGGACGCCCCTGGATCAAGAGCCAGTCGACCTCGCCGCTGGCATGGGCTTTGGTCAAGTGGTTTCCGACCGACGTCGTGGACGACGGCCTTCCGATCATCCCGCGCTATCCGATGGATCAAGCATGGGAGGACCTCGTGTTTCGCGCGCTGCTTGGTCAGCCCTTGATCCTGTTTGCCCATCATTGGGACTTCGCCGAGGGGATCGACGTGCTCGCGCGAGCGTCGGAGTACGTCAACAGCCTCGGCGCTGTGCGGTGGTCTTCGATCGGTTCGATCGCTCGGCAAAGCTACACGGTCAAACGCTATGTGGACAGGCTGGTCGTCCAGATGTACTCGCGCAGTGTGAGAATCGAGGTTCCGGGGGACGTGCGCGCCGTTGAGATTCGCATGCCTCGTGGATCGGCCGACGAGCACCGGCGACGTCTGATCTGCAATGGCGCTCAACTTCCGATGGAAAGCGGCGGTGTCGGTCGCGACGGTTGGACATCGGGGTTGCAAGAGGTCCTCCCAGGCGCGCCGCTCGAGCTGACGCTGACCTCAGATCGCCCGTTGGAGGCGAGCGAGGTCGCGGCGAGTCGCCGCGTGGCGTGGCCGATGGTGAGGCGAGCGCTGGTCGAGGGACGCGATCGCGTCGAGCCGTATTCTCGCGGACTGCGCACTCGCTGAAAGCAAGGTTAGCCTTTATCGCGGCCAAGACAAGGCGCTGCGATCAAGACAAGGCGAAAAGAGCTCTTTGCCAACGCGAAACGGCCGCCCGATGGGCGACCGTTTCATACAACGCTCTATCTCTATCTACGCTTCGATCAAGGGTTGGATTTGCAGCCGAACGCTGGGTTGCTCACACCATAGACGGCTACGCCACCTGCCTTATACGCGTCGCCACCGGTTCCCAGAGCGCATGCTGCGGTCAACTCTTGGAGGCTCCCATAATCAACGACGCGAGGCGCCTCATAGTCCTGGGAGATAACCACTTGCTCATCCATGCGATTTATTGCCTTTCCAATAGATGATCCGCTCCGAAAGTCGCGGAACCAGCTTTACATCTGGGGAAAGACTAAAGCAACCTGCGGCTCGGTCAAGGCGGAAAAAGGTAGGAGCCGCTGCTCTCGCCGGTTGTGGCTCGTTATAGCTCTGGCCGCCTACAGCGGCGCGTCAAACGTGGACACGGCGAAGGCTAACGGAGGGGGTGCTTGTCGTCAACTGGCTCGTTGGCGCGCCCGCGACCGGGTCGTTTTGTGCTCGCAGCCAGAGCTCAATCGTGACCAGTTGCCACAGTTGCTGCATCCACTGGAAAGGTGAGGCTGTAGAGGCGCCATCCGTCAGCATTGCTTGTCCTACGGCGCTCATGTCCAGGTAGGCGCCGAGCTCGGCCTTGGGGTCGGCGAGAAGATGGCGCACGGCGGCGCGATCCGGTCCTGTGAGGGAGTCCACCAAGAGCGGGTCGAACAGCGCCTTGTGCGGTCGCAGACGCACGTTGTCAGGCAGCAGGCCGGCTACGCTCGAGCGCATAACCGGCCTGTCGAGGTGGCGGTCGAAGGTCGCGAGCGGCGGTTGTCTCAACCCTAGTTCGAGCAGGTCCAGGTCAAGTAGTGGGTGGCGAGCCTCCAGCCCGGCGCTCGCGGAGCTGTGACGATGACTTTCGAATATGCCCGCCTCCTCGACTACACGCGTCAGCAGATGCGCGGTTTGCGCCCACCAGCGGGGTCCGTCCATACGCTTCCAGGCGAGCGGATCGTCAGAGTCGATCAAATCGCGAGCTGCCTGAGGCTTCATCCACTCGGGCGCCCCGCGCCCCGCGCGCAGCTGCCGCAGGGTCCCGTGGAGGGTGTATGGGAGGGCGCCGACTAGCCCCCAGTCGCGCACGACTCTGGCGACCGCACGGCGCGGTGGTCGATCGCCGGCTCCCGGGAGCTCGCGTGCCGAGGCGAACACCTGGCGCAAATGCCCGCCGCGTAGGAGATCCGCCAGCAGCCAGATGCGCGCTCCGAACAGCTCATCGCCGCCGTCGCCCCCGAGCATCACGGTCACACCGGCCGAGGCGGCCTCTCGCAGGAGCGGCTTGGCCCAGAAGTAGCCCCAGCTTGCGAGCGGAACCTGCCACGTATCCACCGTCTCGGCAGCGCTTGCCACAAGACCTCCGGCGCGCACCTGGGCGGTGGCCCCCGATAGGTTGAACGTACGTCTGAGCCCTTCGATCAACTCCGACTCATCGACCGTCGGATGCTCAGGGAAGGCGGCCGAGTAGGCAGCCACTCGCCCGGGCGCGTGGGTGGCGGCGAACGCGGCGACCGACGCCGAGTCCAATCCGCCGCTCATCATCACCCCTGTGAGGCCGTTCGAGCCGATGCGTCGTTGCACGGCTTGCCCGATCGAATCGCGCACAAGTGCGGTCAACTCGGAGTCCGACACGTTGAAGGGCTCGGCGAAGCGAGGCGCCCAATAGCGCTCTTCGCGTGCGCCGCGGCGATCCAGGGTCAGCATTGCGCCGGGTTCCAAGCGGCGGATCCCCGTATAGAGGGTTCCTGAGCCAGGTCGGCCGCTCACGGCCACCCAGTGGGCCACGCCGACGGGGTCGGGTGTAGGGCGTCTTGGCAGCAGCGCAAGCAGACGGTCGATCTCCGTGGCGAAGTAGACACCGCCAGGGCCGTCGCTCAGGAAAACAGAGCGCACGCCCAGCTGATCGCGAGCGATGAGTCCCTCTCCTCGCTCCTCGTCCCAGAGCAGCAGCGCGAAGTCACCGCGCAGCTTGGGTAGCAACCCCGCGCCCCAGCGCCGATAGCCGCTCATGAGCAGATCCTCGAGTGTGGAGCAAGCGCACCCGAGATCCCGCGCCAAGGCGCGGTCGTTGTCGATCACGCCGTCGAGCAGACACAGTGTTTGGCTTGCGAGAAGTGGCGGTTGCCTGACCGATACCAGTAGCGGTCCGAGCCGAAGGATCTCCTCGTCTGCGCAGGCCTCGGCGGTGCTGGCAAGTCGTGAGCTGTCGAGGTGACCACCGAGGCTGAATGCGCCCGCACGCCAGCTCATCGTGGTGAGGCGCTCCATGGTGAGGCGCTCATACGCTCGACGATCGTCTCACTCACACAGGTGGCATCGACCGAAGCATTCACGTTGATCCGCTCGACGCGACACGCGGCGGCAAGTGAGCACACCTCGAGCAGGCGATGCAAACGCTCGGCGTCGCTGAGCACGAAGTTGAACGTCGCCGAGAGCAGCATTCGCGGGTCCTCGACCGATCGCGGGCACGGTCGAGCAGGACCGTCTTGCTGTCGATCGAGGAAGAACAGGGCGCCAAGCGGCATCGGTGCGCTTGCGCCCGACATGGGTACAAGCAGCTCACGGTCGTTCGCCATGAGGACCTCGGACGCGAACGGCCGCCCGGATGAATCGCGGTGTCCCGCTGTGCGCAAACGCTCCGTCTCGGCGCGATCGATCCCCGCGACGGGGGTCCCCGGGTGGGCCAAGAGCGCTCCCTCGCCGATCTCCAGCGCGAGCACGTCGTCGGCGAGGAAGTCGGCGCCCAGGCGACACAGCTCCAACGCCACCGACGTCTTGCCCGCGCCCGACGGGCCCATGAGGGCGATCGCGTGACCGTCGAGAACCACCGCGCTCGCGTGGAACACCTCGAACCCGCGCAGAAGCGTCGCAAACGGGAGCACCTGTGCGATCAGCAGTCGCTGCCATTCCTCGTCTGGGCCGTCGCCGGGAAAGCAATGGGCATCATGCCCGTCTGCCGAAAGCAGATGGCGACCATATCCGGGGCCCCAAATCAGGTACCCCGCCTCGGGGTGCGTCTCGATGCGAAAGCTCACAGACCCGTCCGGCGCGCGTTCGTCGCAGAGCACCGTGGCGGTGGTTGGCCAGGGTGGTGAGCCGCCATCGAGGCGCAGGTGCAGGTCGCGACCGGTCGCTCTCGCCCGCGACTCGCCCAGCAGCGCCACGTGCTGCTCCGCATGCACGTCGAGCCCGAACACGGTTACCGCGGGACGTGCGCCCGGCACCGGAGCATCTTCGTGGGGGGCGTTCTGAGCGAATTGCGATCGCAATGTGCCCTACAACTCCACCAGACGCCCGAAGGAGCCGTCGCCGATCGGCAGAACCGGGTGACCCGCGTGCTCGACCCACGCGTGGGCGAGGAAGCTTGGCGCTGGACGAGCGCCGATCACGAGCCTTGCGGAGATTCTCCGCTTCGCGAGCAGCTGGGTCAGCACCAGCGAGCGCGCCAGACAGCGTTTGTCGCCGGGCAACAGGGTGAGGGTGAGTCGCACCGCGCGGCCCAACCTGTGCGCTTCGGCGAGCGTTCGGGGGTCCGGCTCTTCATCGTCAGGCGAAGTGTGTTGAGCCCGGGTCTCCGTGGCGGCCTCGAAGTATTTTCCATGCCGCGCGTCGGTCGCATGCCGCGTGTCGGCTTGGGCGCGCCGGCGCAGGGTCGCGACTGCAGGCTCGATCGAGGTCTCTCGCAGCACTTTTCTCGCGCGCACGTAGGAGGTGAGAATCTCGAGGATCAGGCTCGCTCGTTCGCGTGGATTGATGCGCCTGTCTGGGGGCATGCGAAGGTCGCGCGGTCCGCTCGCCGAGCCGTCGGGCGCGGGCGGACCGGATACCGGTGAAGGCATGTGATTTCCATCCGCGACGCTGATCCGCTCAGCGAGCGGGGCCACCGTCGACCTCGATGAGGCCCCGCTCGAGCAGCACGTTGCAAAGCTCGCGCATGTCCCGCTCGATTGCATCCTCCGGCTGGGCGTAGCGATTTGCGAGCACGCCCGCGGCGTCGCTCACGCAGGCCGCGCTCTCCAGCGCCTCGAGCATCGTTCCCGCTGTGGCGTTGAGACCGTGATACTTGCCGGTCTCCAGATTGAGCACGACGGTTTCAGAGGGGAAGCTGCGATACACGACGTGTCTGGGCACGCTGATGTTCGATGTTGGGAGCAACGCGGTGTGGGGTACTGTGTCTGGCGCCATGCGTGAGCCTCCGGAGCAGTCTGACTTAGTACTCGATGATGGTTCCGCGCCGCTGACCGAAGCGAATGGCGCTGGACAGGATAAAAATGGATGCCGGCAGCAGGATGCACGCGAACCCAACCAGCTTCAATAGGGCCGTCGATATGGGTCCGCCCAGCGAACTGTTCACCAGCAGGTGACGCAGGACCTCGGTCGCGGGGGTGAACGGCTGCAATTGCGTGGTCGTCTGCAGCCAGTGGGGCAATAGGGAGACAGGGAAATACAATCCGCCGACGATCGAGATGAGCGCGATCACCCAGCTTGTCCCCACGGCGCCCTGCTTGATCACGATCGTGAGGGCCGCGAAGAGCAGTCCGAACGGCAGGAAGGAAAGCAGCGCAAGGCACATCACCGGGACGCTGAGCGGCACTGTCAACCAGTGGAGGCTCAAGCCGAACAGCACGCAGGCCATGCCAAGCGTCAATGCGGCGAGTATGAATGCGTAGAGCAGCGGGAAGAGTGTCATCGCCATCACGCTCCGTACGGCCCCGAAGGGCGAGAGCAGCAACCGGTCGAACGTGCCCGCCACGAGCTCTTGGCGAACCAGGTCGGGCACTGAGAAGCACGAGTACATCACGCTCACTAGCGCGATTCCCACTACTACGAAGCCGAAGTAGCTGCTCGGGGAGTCGAAGCCCGATACGTGTACCAGGCGCGAGACGTAATAGAACAGGGTGAGACTGAACACGGCTGTCAACAGTTGGCTGACGATGCGAGTGCGGTAGGACATGTAGACGTGCAGGTCGCGACGCAGAACCGCGAGGAACGCGTGGGAGGCCAGCAACGCTCTACTCATGCCGCCACCAGCCTTCCGTGCTCGAGCATCCAGCGCGCATCGAACTGTGCGTCCATCTTTTCTCCGCTCGGCGAGCACCACAACACGGCGCCGTCGCGTGCCAGCAGCTCCTCGATGGAACTCTCCAACAGCTGTGCGCCCTCATCGTCGAGGCTTGTGAGGGGCTCGTCGAGCAGCACGATTTCCGGCTCGACGAGGAAGGTCATCGCGATGCGCAGGCGCTGACGCTGGCCCATCGACATACGATCGACGCGGCGGTCGGCCAGCTCGCGCAGCTCGAAGGTGTCGATCGCACGCTCGATGGTGCGATCGAAACTCTTGCGCGACACGAGCGCGATGCGCGCCCAGAACTCCAACTGCCGTCGCACGGTCAGCCGTGCGTACAGGCCACGGTCGCCGGCCGGCAGGAACGAAACGAGCTGCTGGTAGCGCGCACGGTTCTCGTGTGCACTCACACCCCACACCTCGGCTCGACCTTGCTCCGGCTCGATCAGTCCTGCGGCGACGCGCAACATCGTTGTCTTCCCGGCGCCGTTGCGACCTCCCACCCAGGTTCTGGTGCCAGGCTCCAGCGTGAGGTTGAGACCCTCGAGTACCGGTGGCAGATCCTCGCGCCATCGCTTGCTCACGCTGCGAATGGCGAGCGGATACGCACGGGTGTCGTCCTCGTTGGTTGTCGTCAGGGTGGGGGTTTCGTCGAATGCATGCAGCGACACCTCGGCGATGTCCTGGGAGGCGCCAACGCTTGCTTGCTCGAAGCGCGCCGCCGATGAACGTGCCGGCGCAAGCTGCTCGGCTTCGTGCACATGTGCCTTCATGACGCGCCCCCGGCGGCGAGCGCCGCGGGCGAGCGCAGCGTGCTCTCGAGTAGATCCGCCAGCTCGGCGGGCGAATCGTCGGTGGAGCATGTGACCTTCACCAGCTCTGCTTGGTCCACAAGGTCGGCGAACAGCGAGAAGCGGGTGCGTTCGCGCTCGGAATCACCAGGCAGCCCGAGCATGTAGGGGGTGAGCGGGAGGGGATTGGGGAGCAGGCACTGGGCCTCCAGCGTGAGCCCCGGCCCTCGTTGGAACAGGCAGACCATGCGTACGGGACGGTCGCCTTCGCTTGCGTTCTCGGCTGCCACCCAGCGCTCGCCCGCGAGCACCGCGAGCGTTCTACCAAGCGCGTCTTGCTCCCCATCGCCGATCCCCTGCACGGCGACGTTCATGAGTGGTGCTCCAGGGTGAGCGCGCAGACAGCCGGCATCGGTGCTCAGCACGAGGACGTCGTCGGCGAACAGCGGCCATCCGCGTCGCATCAGCTCTGTGGCCAGGGTGGTCTTTCCCATTCCGCTCGGTGCGACCACTGCCACGACACCCTCGGGAGACTCGACTGCGCTGGCGTGCAGCGCCTCGTAGCCGCGCTCCAATCCGACGTTCGGCAGGATCCGTCCCAGCAGGACCTGCTGCCAATGCAGGCCCTCTTCGGCGGGTGCGCAGAGGAGGATCAGCTTGGCCGCGTCGAGGTGAAAGCGGGCACGGTCCGCATAGGTGAACAGCAGATCGCCTTCTACCCCGCGCTCGATCGTGAGCGGGCAGCCATCTCCGAGCACGCCACGCCACTCAGCCGCTCCGACCGAGCCGCTCCACGTGCCGTCCAGCTCCGCCGGCGCCACGCGCTCGACGGACAGCGACGGCAACCCGGCATCCGACCTCGCCGACATCCCCGGGAGCTCGAAGGAGCAGTGAAGCTGCAAGCCGTAGGCGACATAAGTTGTCCGCATCGCCAGAACAAACTCCGCGAATGGAGGGATTCTTCCGCCTTTTGGACCAGCGAGACGGAACTTTTCTACGACTTTGCGCGCTTGAGCGATAGTTCGCAGACGCTCTGGAAGCGTGGTGTCGCTAGGAGTTGTGGCGTTTGGTGCTGGTCTTGCTACGACCCAGGGCGATTCCGGTCGAGCCCTTGGAGCAGGCGTGATACTTCACGCTGCCCGACAGGCGCTGTTTGAGGACCGTGATGGCGAGCACCTTGATCGTGTAGGAGCTATTGGGGAGGTGCCTGAGCACGATGGCTTTCTTGAGCTGCTTGACGCCACGCAGGTCGACCTTCCTCTTGCCGTCGATTCTGATCACGACCTCCTCGAGCGGATCGTACTTGGGCTCGTGTAGCTTGATGCTGAGCGTGTTGTGCTTGACGCAAAGCCTCGCTTTGGGGAGCACCACCGTCTGGCGGAAGCCGACCTCCCCCTGCTCCGGGGTTTGACTTCCCCCTTTGGCCGATATGACCGGGAGCGGGGCGATCGACGCCGAGTCGACGCATCCCCAGGTCACGTCGGCCGAGGAGCCGTTGGGCGCGATCGTCGGCTGGGAGGTGCCCGGTTCGCTGAAGCACACTCGCACGAGGGTTTCCCCTTGGGAGTTCTGCAGGACGCGCCATGCGGTAGGTCCAGGCGTTTCGTTCTTTTCGCACGTGGACTGCCCGGCCGACGATTCGAGGAACCACTGGTGAGAGCCCCAGTAGGAGCCGTCGGGTTGCAGACGCATGTCGGTCCACATATCCTCTCCGACCGGGTGTATGCATTTTGCGAACTTTGTTGGCGAGGTCACCACGCCCGTCAATATGCCGTTGGTTTGCCCCTGGATGTCAACGGCCCCACCATTGAAGGACCACACCCCTTCGATCGAGGATGCCGCGGCGGCGGGCGTGGCGCCCGCGCACAGCAAGGCCAGGGTTGCGATCGTCGTCGGCAGTGAGATCAGGCGTTTGTGGCCAGAAAGTCGGTTCACGGAGTTGCACCTCTGAGAAGTTCGGGACAGAAGATGGAGCGTGGTTCAATAACCCTATGTCCGTGGAAGTTCTTCCGTGAGTCCGGCGGCCAAGCGCACGCTCGCCGCTTCAGTTGCTCAGCAGTTCACGGATCACGTTGGGGCCGCCGATCTTACGCTTGCGTGTGCGCGCGCGGATTGGCTCCTTCGCGATGTCCTTGACTACCTGCAGGAGATCCGGTGCAAGGCTATCGATGCTCATCGGCTGAGCGTCGAGTTCAGCGACGATCTGCTCGCGGTCATAGCCCATCTCGGCAAGGCGCTCATCTCCCAGGAAGCGCAGGTACCTGTGGCTCCACGCCCTACGGAGGGGGTTGGCGAGCGTTTGCTTCCACTTCTCACGTGGCTCGGAGCTGAGCGCGGAGTAGCGCTTGGGCCCCGTGGGATCGCCCATGCTGCCATTGAGCTCGGTCTCTGCGAAGCGGCTGAGGGCGGCGGGATCGAACTCGATCTCCAGGTATGCCATCAAGTCTCTCCAGTGGCGCTCCTCGCCACCAAGGAGATCCTCGTAGCGAACGGCGTGCGTGTGCTCTCTGGTGGCTGTGTAGGCGGCGACCAAACGCGGCAGGCCGGTGAACAGTTCCTCACGAAACAGCGTTGGGTGCCATGGTGGCCAGGTCTCCACGATCGAGGACACGACGCTGAGCGGGTTGCGCCACAGGAATACGAACTTACCTTCGGGGAACAGCTTCATGATCTCCTCGGCCACGAAGCAGTAGGTTGGTGTCTTGTCGACGAAGTAGCGGGCATCTTCGCCGGTCGCCTTTTCGTAGAGACGCAGGACACAGGCTCGTATCTCGCGTCGGTAGTCCTCCCTTCCATTTGGGAGCTCCTCGCAGAAATCGTCCACCGCGCGCACCATCACTTGGTGGTTGTACTCGGCGTCCACACCGGTGCGCCGCGCCGTATAGGCGTACGGCAGTAGCAGCCACGGCTCGGACACGGTCGCCACGCCCTCGTGGGCAGCGAGGATGCGTTGAACGAGCGTTGATCCGCTGCGCACGACCGAGAAGATGAAGATCGGGCGAACGGCCATGACACCAAGCAACGGGCTCCGCAACCCGCCGCTTCCGAGGACGCGCCCGTGATTGCCGACGGCGCCCGCTCGCTACGCAAGTCCAGGGGGGCATCCGCCGTTTCTCCAGCATGTCGGGTCCATATCGCCCCAACGCCCAATCGCGGCACCGCGGCGGACGCCATTGCGCTCGTATGGACCCGATCACAGCTCGCCTGTGGCCCGCCTGCACGCTGGACGGTCGTTGATGCCAACGTGTCTGGTTACTGGTGGTGCGGGCTTTCTGGGTTCGCATTTGTGCGATGAGTTGCTGGCTCGTGGGAATCGTGTGGTCTGCGTCGATAATCTTGAGACCGGCTCGCTCGTCAACATCGAGCATATTCGCGATCCTGAGCACTTCCGTAATGTCAATGTGGACATTATCGAGCCGTATGAGATCGATGAGCCGGTCGATTTCGTCTATCACCTCGCTTCGCCTGCTTCGCCGATCGACTATTTGCGTTTGCCGTTGCACACGCTGAAGGTCGGTTCTTACGGTACGCATCACACGCTGGGGTTGGCGAAGGCCAAGAGGGCACGTTTTTTGATTGCTTCCACCAGCGAGGTGTATGGCGATCCCAAGGAACATCCGCAGGCGGAGACCTATTGGGGGCATGTCAACCCGATCGGGCCGCGTGGGGTGTATGACGAGGCGAAGCGCTATGCCGAGGCGCTGACGATGGCTTACCACCGCCAGCAGGGTGTGGATACCGCGATCGTGCGCATCTTCAACACCTATGGTGCGCGCATGCGCCCGCATGACGGTCGTGCGATCCCGACGTTCCTGCGCCAGGCTTTGGCGGACCGGCCGCTGACTGTGTTTGGCGATGGTTCGCAAACGCGCTCTTTTTG
The DNA here is from genome assembly GCA_963715535.1 of uncultured Solirubrobacterales bacterium. Taxonomy (GTDB): domain Bacteria; phylum Actinomycetota; class Thermoleophilia; order Solirubrobacterales; family Solirubrobacteraceae; genus Palsa-744. The sequence continues at coordinate 2,441,125 of OY970251.1, forward strand.
TTTCGTCAGCGACCTGATCCGTGGGTTGATCGCGCTGGCGGAGTCTGGCTACCACAATCCCGTGAACATCGGCAACCCGGACGAGTACACGCTGCTTGAACTGGCCGAAGCGGTCAAGGAGGTCACCGGTGCCGGCTCGGAGATTTTGTTCGAGGCGCTGCCGGTTGACGATCCCAAGCAGCGCAAGCCGGACATTGCGCTCGCGCGCGAGCTGCTCGGCTGGACGCCCGAAGTCTCCCTCAGGGACGGGCTCAGGCGCACCATCGACGCGTCCGGTATCGAGCAGCTCGTCGGGTGAGCCGCCGCTAGCGGACTCGAATGCTGCGGCTGTAGTGTGAGACCTGGCGGCCGCTGAGGACCTCCACGAACGCGCGATATAGACCGTCGTGAGGTATGCGCACTATGGTGCTGTAGCGCGAGAGGCTCGAACCGATACTCCTGAGAATTGTCCTGCCCACCGCCCGCGGTTTGTGTCCGGGGCGCAGCCACTGAATCGCCACATACGCATCGGGCGAGGCCGGCGCCACACTGCCGTCGAACCGCATGAAGCCTGCTCGGGAGGTGGCGTGCACATGGATCGAGGCTCGTACCGCAACCGTCTCGATGAGCGCTTGGCTGAGGACCGAAGGGGTGGCGAGCGCCGGCGACGAGCCGAGCGCCGCCACACGGAACTCGGTGTTCTGTGTGAGATCCGAGTATGTAAAGGAAAAGTTGCCGCCGGCGTCTGTGAGCTCGACAGACTGGACATCCTTGAAGCCGCTCAGGTAGGGAAACGGGTTCGCCTGTAGGACGATTGCATGATTTGCGTTTTCCGACCCGGAGAGCGTGCCGCTGATAGAGAACGGTTCGCCGAACACATCGGGATGGGGGCTCGCGGCTATCTTGAGCGTGAGCGGAACCTTCTTTGTTGCGATGGTTCGATCTTCGCCGACAGCCGTTCCGGCTGAGCTGGTTGCCACCACGCGGAAGTGATAGATGGTATCGGGCTGCAGTCCTGAGATCGTCTGAGCGATTTTGACTTCCTGGGTGCCGGCTCCGACGGCGCTCGGTTGGGTTTGCGCACCGTAGCCTTCCGTGGTGCCGTATTGGACGTAGGCATTTGTTTCGACCCCACGCGGGTCAACGGCCCCACGCACCGTGATCGAGGAGGTGCTCGCTTCCGCCCCATCGCCCGTACGCGCCAGTGGCGGCTTGGGAGGCGAGGGTGTGGCAGCATGCGTGTTGAGTGGCAGCGCGAGCAAACCGGCGATCAGCAGGGACATGGCAAGGGGGGCGGTTCTCATCGAGGATCTCATATCTGAGTAACTACGTGGACAGCGTGTTCTTCCATCGCGCGTGGACTGATGCACGCGCTATTGTCCATGTGCGTATTAGTCCGAGTCCGTGAGTCCGAGTCCATGGTGCGATCGTCCGCAAGTCGAGTCGCTGTGCATGCGTTTATGGGTCGTGACGTCTTCCCTGGCGGGTCACAGTCCAAATGTAGTCTGGCAGCGTCCCGTGTTGACACGCGAGCGGCGCTGGGAAGCGCTGGGCCATGCCGGCGCGACGATCTGGTTCACCGGCCTGCCGGCGGCCGGTAAGTCCACGATCGCGAGCGCTGTCGAGGAGCGTCTTGTGATCGAGGGACGCCACGCTCTCCTGCTTGACGGAGACAATCTACGGCACGGCCTGAACGCCGATCTGGGCTTCGACGAGGACGCGCGCACGGAGAATGTGCGCCGCACCGCTCATGTGGCGAGTCTTCTCGCCGAGTCCGGCGCGATTGCGCTTGTGAGCCTCGTCAGTCCTTATGCCCGCGATCGGCAGAACGCCGCGACGCTGCACGCCGATGGTGGTTTGCGCTTCATCGAAGTCTTTGTGGACGCTCCTCTCGCTCTGTGCGAGAGTCGTGACCCGAAGGGTCTATATGCACGAGCCAGATCGGGTGAGCTGACCGGTATGACAGGCGTGGGTGCCCCCTATGAGCACCCGTTGAGCCCCGATGTCGTACTGCGCTCCGGTGAAGAAACCGTCGAGGCCGCCGTTGAGCGAGTGATGCGGTCGCTGGCCGTCCAGACTCTCCCAACCCCTGTGCTCGGTCGCCGGCCCGATCGGTCTGAGCTGGCACAGCCCAGCCTGCGTTAACGCGCCTTCTCTGTCGAGAACAGGCTTAGAGGTTGTTTCAATACCTCTGAGGGGAGGGCTTGGGTGTTGGGGGTCGAACCTTTCTGGGTGACATAACCCGAGGATGGGGGTGTTCTGTGGCGGTCTCGGTTTGGCGGGTGCGCGACGAGCTTTGGGATGCGGTTGAGCCGTTGCTGCCGGAGCATCCGCCGGACCCGCGTGGAGGGCGTCCGCGTGTGGACGATCGTGTGTGCTTCAACGCGATCGTGTTCGTGCTGTTTACGGGGATCGCGTGGCGGCATCTGCCGGCGGAGATGGGCTGCTCGCCAGCGACTGCGCACCGCAGGCTGGCGGCCTGGCAGGCCGCAGGAGTCTGGGAGCGGCTGCACCAAGAGCTGCTGCGACGGTTGAATGCTGCTGGCCGGATCGACTGGTCCACCGCTGTTGTTGACGGTAGCCATATTCGCGCGCTTTTGGGGGGCTCCACACCGGCCCTTCGCCGGTTGACCGTGCCCGCACGGGCTCCAAGCATCATCTGATCACGGACTCTGGCGGGATCCCGCTGGCGATCACCCTGACCGGCGGTAATCGCAACGACGTGACCCAGCTCTTGCCGCTCATCGACGGTGTCGGCCCCGTCTCGGGCAAGCCCGGGCGTCCCCGCCAGCGCGCCGAGCGGGTTCTCGCCGACCGAGGCTATGATCACGACAAGTACCGTCGCGAGCTATGGAAACGCGGGGTGAAGCCCGTGATCGCTAGGCGCAGCACCAAGCACGGCTCGGGCCTCGGCAAGGAGCGCGTCGTCGTAGTGCTGGCCGGTGTGCACCAGCAGCTCTTCGTGCGCGGCGCGAGGAGGCCCCGACACCCCCGCAGCCTTGATGAACTGCGGACGGTTACCCACGACCGTGAGGATCTTCACGGATCGGAGACTACTTGCCCGGAGATTCCTGGTCGAGGCGCATGAGCCGGGGGGCATGGGCCTCCTCCTTCTGCGCACCATCGGAGTCCGTCAAACCGCACGCTGTGCATGAGCACGGCGACCTCGACATAGCCGGGGTTCGGCGATAGTCGCACCGTCAGTCTCGTCGAGTTGCACTAGCACAATCGTCCACTCCGCTCTCCAAAGTCGTATATCCAGAGTAGAATCTACTGGTCGTTGCAACCCATGAAGGAGGGATCGTGAGCGAAGTCACCAGCGTCAACGGCATGACCGGTGCGGTAGTACTCGGAGCGTCCGATGTCGGAGCTGTCGCATCGAGCAGCGAGGGTGAACCCAACGGTGTCGCCACGCTCAACAGCAGCGGCAAGCTTCCCGAAACGCAACTGCCGACTTCGGTGGTAAGCAGCAGTGGCATCGCGACCGCGGCATTGGTACCGGCTTCCAATGGGGCGGGTGGCTATACCTGGACGCCGGGCGCCGCGAGCACGGCCCCGTTCAATGTCCTTGCATACGGCGCGAAAGGCGACGGTGTCACCAACGACACTGCGGCCATCCAAGCAGCCGTCACGGCCGCCGGTGCTGCATACGCCGCTAGCGGCAAAATCTCCGTCGTACTGTTCCCTAGTGGCTATACGTTCCTCCACGGGCTAATCAACGCCTCCAGCGGAGTGTACCTCTGGTGCTACGGGGCCACCTTCAATAACACCAGCGGCACGGGCGGCTGGACGGCCAAAGGCCTCTATAACTACCCGTCAGGATCGACCCCCAACGTGCTTTCGCACTTCGCGATCTTTGGCGGGACGTGGGTCGGCACGGGCGCAGAGACCACTCTCAAAAACATGTATCTCATCTCCATAGGCGAATCCTGCGGCTGCCAGGATATAGTGATCCGGGATACCTTCGTCAGCGGGTGGGGGGCCACGACTTTCTTTTTGGAGAATCCCACTCGTATCAAGTTCATCAACAATACGATTATCGCGGGCGGACTCAACAACCCGGGCTTTCAGAATGAGGTCACGTTCGACCTGAATGGGCAGGCTCCATCCGGTGGCCAGGTACTCGTCGCCGGCAATCACATACACAATGCCGTAGCGGACTCTATCTCGATGGTCAGCGTCACCGGTTCTACGTGGGAAGGCGGCCCGGTGTTCTTTACGGTGGTCAACAACATCGTTACGGCCGATCCGCCCACCGCCGACGCCGCCGGGTTTACCAAAGAATCCAAGATCGTCACCGACATCAACGCCAGCTCCGCGAACGTTGGGAAGTACGTCACGGCGAGCATCCTCGGCGTGGAAAAGGTCACCTATATTGAAGCGTGTGTGCCCGGCATATCCTACACGCTAAGCAAGGCCTTCACCGGCGCAACGGGGGAAGGTATCCTCTACGTCGGCGTCTACCGGAACAGCATCGTCCTTGAGCTTGACAGTGTTGGCGCCATCCCCGTAACGGACGTGCTGTTTGCTAACAACAACGTCACGGGATACGAGCGCGGCGTCATGGGAATCAGCGGGTCGGGGGTCGCGGAAAAGAACATCACCGGTGTCTTGATCCAGGGGAACATCCTGACCAACAAGCAGGCCAATGCCGCCGCGGCCTATAAAGGCAATACGAACCCCCAGGGAACCGGGATCAGCTTGGCTGGCAGCAAAAAAGCGTTCGACGTGAACATACTCGACAACATCATCCATTGCACCAGTCCAGTGCCACCAATCGCCATCGAGACCGGATCGGAACTCACAAATAATGGGAGTCAGTCGGGGAACCGATTTAGCACCGGGGCATCTCAAGGTCGGGCCGTCCTTGTTGCCGGCACCGTGACCGTGAACACGATCGAGATTCAGGCGGGCGACAATGTGCTGCTCTCTCGCGTTGTGGCCGGCGGGACAATTGGTGAGCTATCGCTGGGGACTGTCACGGCCGGCACAAGCTTCGTGATCAATTCCAGCCTCACCACAGACACCAGCACGATCTACTGGCGGATCGATCACTAGCATGGCCGTCCTACCCGGCTCTGCCGCTATGCGTGAATAGGAGGTGGCCTGTCACTCCCCGCTGGGCCGCCACCAGCGCTCCGGCGAGCGTCGAGTTGGTGTCGCCGTACACGAGCACCGCGTCGGGCGTCACGTCGGCGAGCAGTGGCTCGAGCGCCTCCAGCATGCGCGCGGTCTGCGATGTGTTCGAGCCACCCCCGATCCCCAGCTCGCGCTCGGGCGCGGGCAGCCCCAGCTCTGTGAAGAACACCTTCGACAGCGCGTCGTCGTAGTGCTGCCCGGTGTGCACCAGCAGCTCCTCGTGCTCGGCGCGCAGCTGACCCGAAACGGCCGCGGCCTTGATGAACTGCGGACGGTTGCCCACGACCGTGAGTATCTTCACGACGTCAGGCCTATGGTTTCGAGGTCGGCTCGTCGGCTCAGGTAGTCGCGGAACTTGGGTGCCGTGTAGGCGTACTCACCCTTGCGCGTTCGGTAGAGCGCGCCGGCGTCGGTGAGTCGGCCGAGCAGCACGTTCACATTTCCCGGGGTCTTCTTCGACATCGGCCCGAGGTCGGCCGCTCGCAGCGGCGGATAGGGACACTTCGCCGATGCGATGAGCAGGTCTTGCTCAGCGGCGGTGAGTGTCGCCACGCGTGGGTCGTAGAAGTCGCGGTCCAGGCGGCCGTATATCTCCGGGCGGGACTCGTCCAGGAGCGTGGGCGTGAGTCGATCCATGCTCGCCAAGTCGGCGGCGTCCCAAAGCTCCGATCCCCATAGTTGCAGAAAATACGGATAGCCCTCTACTTCTGCCGCGACTGTCTTGGCAAGAGCCGCATCGGACGTGCGTGCGGTCTCTTCCAGCGGTCGCGTAAACGCCTCTATCGCATCGTCGGGTGTGAGCGAGTCGATCTCCTCACCACGGAACAGACGCTCGCTGTAGGAGCGCGCCTTCTGCAGATTCCCGGTGAGCGTGGGCAGGCCGCAGAGCACCAGTCCTAGAGGAAGTTCGCGGCGTTGCAGGGCCACTATCGGCGCGATCAAGAGCGAGAGCGGGTGCTCGCCGTGGCGATCGCGCTCGTCGCGTATCAGCTGCGCCTCGTCCAGAAGCACAATCAACCCGGTACGTCCTTTGGCGAGTGCGAGCTGAACGGTGTCAAACAGCTCTCGTGCGAGATCTTCCTCGCTCTTTGAGCCGAATGAGATCGATAGCGAAACGTCTTCCCAACTCATCGAAAGGGTTGTGGAAGTCAACGCTTTTCCCGCGATCGAGCGCAACCTGGCGAGTCGTGAGAGTCGCTGACGAACGCGTTCCATCATAGATCGAAGCGATGCGGCGATCGTCGCATCGGTGTTGTGTCCTGGTTGCAGCTCCATCAACGCGGGCTCCCACCCGTGCTCTTGGGCGTGCTCGGCAAACACCTCGAGAAGGACTGTCTTGCCTACTCCCCGCAAACCGGTGACTCGCATGTTTGCCTGCTGCTCCGGCGAGGCTCTGAGCATTGCGTCGAAGCGACGCAACGGGGCATCACGACCGGCGAGATACATCGGACGCACGCCCACGCCCGGTCTATAGGGGTTCTTTTCCGGAGTGGCAGTCATAACAGAAAGACTGTAATGATCGACGATCCTAACAGACTTTCTGTAATGTCCCGTATGCCGGGGACAGGCGTCCCTCAGGCGGCTGCGCCCACCACCGACGTCGACCAGTCGATCACCGAGGTGGCTCGCACCACATGGCGGGAGAGCCCCAGCTCCTTCGGCTCCAGCCCCAGCGCCAGCCCGACGAGCTGGGGGAGGTGCAACACCGGCATCTTCAGCTCGCGCCCCACGACCCCTTCGGCAAGCGGCTGCTGCATGTCGAGGTTCAGATGGCACAGCGGACAGGGCGTCACCAGGCAGTCGGCGTCGGCATCCACGGCGTCGCCGAGGTGGCGGCCGGCCTGCTTGAGCGAGGCCTCCTTGTTCATCGTGATGATCGGAAAGCCACAGCACTTGCGCATGCCCGCGTACTCGATCACGGTGCCGCCGAGCGCCTCGATCAGCTGCTCCAGGTAATGGTCGCGTGGGTGCTCCGCGTCGATCCCCAAACGGTCGCGCGGGCGCACGATGTAGCAGCCGTAAAACGGCCCCACTTTGAGGTTCGTGAGCGGGCGCTTGACCATCCCGCGCAGCTTCTCAAGGCCGATCTCCTCGACGAGCAGCCACAGGAAGTTCTTGTTCGTCAGGCCCTTCTCATAAGTGAGCCCCTCGTCGGAGAGCGTGGAGTTCACCAGCGCCCGGTACTCGGCGTTCGCGTCCAGGCGCTCCTGGCACTCGCCCTGGGCGCCCTGGCAGGTCGAGCAGATGTTCATCATCAGCTCCGCGCCCTCCACCTGCTGGGCGAGTGCGAACGTGCGCGCGTTCAGTGTGTCCGCCAGCTCCTGGTTGTGCTCGGCGATCACGCCGGCGCCGCAGCAGTTTGCGCGATCGAGCTCCACCAGCTCGATGTCGAGCAGCGGCGCGACCTTCGCCATCGAGCCGTGCAGCTCCGGGGTGAAGCCGCGGCTCACGCAGCCGGGCCAGTAGGCGACCTTCATTCGTCCTCCCCACTTACATAGAGGTTCAGCTCGTAGCGCTCGGGGCGGCTTTCGACCTTCGCGTAGATGTTCTGCACGGCCTTCAGATCCTGCTTTCCGATCTTGTGGCCGAAGATCGCGATCTTCGGGTTGATCTTGCGTTTCATCACTCCGCGGATCGCGACTGGCAACGAGCTGAGCAGCTCCTTGCCCGCGGCCGGGTGGAACTTGCCAAACCACGAGTTGCCGCCGTAGGAGCGTGGTATCAGCTCCGCCTCGTGCAGCAGTCCGTAGTCCTTGATCAGCGTCGTGATCGCCTGCTCGTGGCGGTGGCCGTTGTTCGGTCGACGATGTGCTGGTCGGATCCGGCGATCCGGCGCAGGCGCATGATCTGGCCCATCGGATTGACGTCCTTCGGGCACGCCTCCACGCACTTGAAGCAGTGCGTGCAGTCATACAGCCCCTGCGGGTCCTCGCGCGAGGTCGATCAGTCGCTCGCGCTGCTCTTCGTCGCGCGGGTCGCCCACGAAACGGTAGGCCTTCGCCAGCGCGGCGGGGCCGATGAAGCCGGGATCGACCTCCATCGCCAGGCAGTCGCTCACGCACGCCCCGCACTGGATGCACGCCATCGATCTGGGTGATGTCCACCATCGACTCGCGCGGCACGATGTGCTCGCGCTCGGGCTGGGGGCCCTCGTTGATCAGCCACGGCGTGACGCGCTGCACCTTCTTCCAGTGCACCGCGTCCATGTCGACGATCATGTCCTTGATCACGGGCATGTTGCCCATCGGCTCGACCTCGATCACGCCGTCCTTGCTCGACGCGCGCGCGTGGTCGAGATGGGTGTGACACGCAAGCCCCGGTTCGCCGTTGATGCGCACCCCGCAGGACCCGCAGATCGCGGCGCGGCACGAGCAGCGGATGCCGATCGAGCCGTCGAACTTGGCCTTCGCCTGCAATATCCCCTCAAGCACCGAGCGGTGGGGCTCCAGCTCGACCGTGTGCTCGTCCCAGTAGGGCGCCTGGCCGGACTCTGGGTCATAGCGGCGCATACGCAGCGTGAACTTCTCCGGCGGCTTGTGCGTTTCGGCCATCAGTATTTCCTCTCCTCTGGCTGCCACTGCGTGAACGTCACGGGCGAGTAGCCGATCTCAGGCCCATCCCCGTTCAAGCTGATGTCGATGTGCTTGAGCCACTCGCTCGTCGTTGCGCTCGGGGAAGTCGGTGCGGAACTGCGCGCCACGCGACTCCTTGCGCTCGATCGCCCCAGCACGGTCGCCTCGGCGCAGTCGAGCATGTAGCCCAGCTCGATCGCGCCCAGCACGTCCTGGTTGAAGACGGTGCCTTTGTCGTCGATGTAGGCGCTCTTGGACTCCTCCTGCAGGCGCTTGACGATCTCCTGCGCCTTCTCAAGGCCCTCCTGGTCGCGATACACCGCGACGTACTGGTTCATCGTCTCGCCCAGCTCCTGCTTGATCTCCGACACGCGCCGTCCCGTGCGCGGGCGAGCGATGATCTCTTCGATCATCTTCACGTCCTCGCGCAGCTGGCGTCTGGTGGCCTCGGCATCGCCATCGACGCGGCCCGCGCGGCGGCGTGTTCGCCCGCGCGGCGACCGAAGATCAGCGTGTCCAGCAGCGAGTTGGCGCCGAGGCGGTTGCCGCCGTGCACCGACACGCACGCGACCTCGCCGGCCGCATACAGGCCCTCGACCGAGGTGGCGCCGTTCACGTCGGTCTTCACCCCGCCCATGATGTAGTGCTGGCCGGGGCGGATCATGATCGGCTCGCGCGTGATGTCCACGCCGGCGAAGTCCTTGCCGATGTTCACGATCTCGCGCAGCGCCTCCAGCGTGCGCTTGCGCGGCACCTTCGTGATGTCCAAGTAGATGCCGTCTTTGTTCGCGCCCACGCCGCGGCCCTCGAGGATCTCGGTCTGCTCGGCGCGCGAGACCACATCGCGCGAGGCAAGCTCCATCTTGTTGGGCGCGTACTTCTCCATGAAGCGCTCGCCCTCGGAGTTGAGCAGCACCGCCCCCTCGCCGCGCGCCCCCTCGGTTATCAGCAGGCCGTTCTCCACGAGCGTCGTCGGGTGGTACTGCACCATCTCCATGTCCATCAGCGGCGCGCCCGATGCGATAGGCCTGGGCGATCCCGTCGCCGGTCACGATCAGCGCGTTGGTGGTCGGGGCAGTACACCTGGCCCGCGCCGCCGCAGGCGAGGATCACGTTCTTGGCATGCAATGTCTCCATGCGCCCCGAGCGCACGTCGCGCGCGATTACGCCGCAGCAGCGCCCGCTGTCGTCCGCAGCAGCGAGGTCACAAACCACTCCTCGTAGCGCTCGACCTGTTCGTGGTGCTTCATCAGCTGCTCGTAGAGCACGTGCAGGATCGCCTGGCCGGTGATGTCGGCGACATAGGCGGTGCGCTTCATCGAAGCACCGCCGAACGCGCGCAGGTCCAGTTCGCCGTCGTCGTTGCGATGGAAGGTCACCCCGATGTGCTCGAGGTGCATCACCTCGCGCGGGGCCTCCGAGCACATGATCTCGATCGCGTCCTGGTCGCCGAGGAAGTCGGAGCCCTTGACGGTGTCATACGCGTGCGATTGCCAATCGTCAGCGACGTTGATCGCGGCGTTGATGCCGCCGGCGGCCGCCACCGAGTGGGAGCGCACGGGGTGGACCTTGCTGAGGATCGCGACGCTGGAGCCCGCCTCAGCGGCGGCGAGTGCGGCGCGCTGGCCCGCGAGACCTGCGCCGATGATCAAGACGTCGTGTGCTGGCATGGGCTTCCTGGAGTGGTCGGAGGAGAGGGGCGGTGTGTTGCGGGCGAGACTCTATTCAAAAACGAGGGGCCCGGCTCGCCGAGCCGTGGCCCGGCTGCGCCACCCTCGATGACCAACGAGCGCCGCTGCTCGCGCGGACCCACGTATTCAGGATCCGCCCGCGGGGTTGAGCGCCGACGGATCTGCGCGACCGTGACGATGCCACGCAGGACGCCATCGGCATCCACGGCGACCATCCCGCCGAGCCGCCCGAGCGCCTCGCTGCTTGCAGCAGCGACTCCAGTGGCTCCTGCTCGTCGATGCGCACCTGCAGGTCCTGCTCGAGCACGTCGCCGATCTCCAGCGCCGGGCGTCCCGCCGCGATCTCCGCGTCGACTCGCTCCGAGCGCACCACCCCGAGGAAGTGGCGCGCATGGTCCACACCGCAAACCAGGGGCTGCGATAGCGCGGGAAGAACTGCTCCTGGGCGTCCAGCAGCTTCAGCTCGGCCGGGATCGTGGTCGGCTCGCGATCCATGATGTCGGCACGCGTCACGCTCTGGATGCGCTGGCCGATCGCCCCCTGCATGACCGCGCCGCCGGATGCCTGGTAGAGGATCAGGCCGAGCACGCAGCGTGAACAGCCCGAAGCTGTTGCCCTCCAGCAGCGCGAGCAGGCCCACAGCCCGAGCGCCATCGCAAAGCCCTGGCCGGCGCGGCCGGTGATGCGCGTGCCGCGGTGGCGGTCGCCGGTGCGCCACCAGATCGCCGGCGCGCGCGATGCGCCCGCCGTCGAGCGGGAAGGCGGGCACGAGGTTGAACAGCGAGAGCGCGCGTTGATGAATAGCAAGCCAGCCAAGCAGCGCGAGCAGCCGGTGTGGCGTGAAGCCTTCGTCAGCCAAGCAAGGCTTCGAAGACGTGAGCTGCCGCCGGTGCCCTGAAGATGAGTGCCACTGCCGGCTATCAGCACGATCGCAACAGCGCAGCGCCACGATCGCAGCGTGACCGCCGGGCCGGCCGCGGAGACCTTGAATTCCTCGCCGGCGGTCTCCGGTTCGCGCGCGGGGCGCGCCATGCCGCCGAAGAACCACAGGTCGATCCCGAGGATCGGGATGCCCAGGCGCCGCGAGACGAGCGCGTGTCCCAGCTCGTGCAGGATCAGCGAGGCGAAGTAGCCGAGCGCGCCGACCACGGCCACCACATAGGCCGTGCTGGTCGAGCCGCCCAGCATTTCGTGGAAATATTGGGACAGGAAGAGGATCAGGAAAAGAGCACGAAAAACCAGCTCGCGCTGACGCCCACCCTGATGCCGAAGATGCGCGCCAGCTGGATGTTGCCCGGGCGTGCGCATTGGTGCTCTTGTGGCCATAGGTTGATCTTAGGCTGTGGCTAGCGAGCCGGGCGCTCAGACCTGCGGGCGGCTGCGCTCGATGATCGTCTCGAAGTCGCAGCCCGCCGGCAGCGTGCCGTACTCCAGGCCCCCCTCGCCGCCGAGGCGCGAAGCGCAGAACGCGTCGGCGACCGCCGCGGGCGCGTGGCGCACGAGCAGCGAGCCCTGCAGCGCCAGCGCCATGCTCTCCACGATCTTGCGCGCGCGCATCTCAAGCGTCGCGGGGTCCGAGAACTGGCGCTCGAGCTTCTTCACATGCTCGTCCAGGCGCGCGTCGGCGCCCTCGGCCTGCTTGACCTCGTGCATGAACACCTCGAGCGAGCGTGGCGTGCGCACGAGCGCGCGCAGCACGTCGAGGCTCATCACGTTGCCCGATCCCTCCCAGATCGAGGCGAGCGGCGCCTCGCGATACAGGCGGGGCATGCCCGACTCCTCGACGTAGCCGTTGCCGCCAAGGCACTCCAGCGACTCGAACGCGTGGTTGGGGGCGCGCTTGCACACCCAGTACTTGCCAACCGCGGTGGCCAGACGCTTGAACAGGTGGGCGTCTGAGAGCTCGTCGCTTGGGCGGGTGGGACTCGATTCCGGCCCCACCCGTCCCTTCTCCGCGCCCGCCTCGTCATAGGCGCGCGCGAGGCGCATCGCGAGCATCGTGGCGGCCTCGGACTCGACGCACAGGTCGGCGAGCACGTTGCGCATCAGCGGCTGGTCGATCAGCAGCTTGCCGAAGGCGGAGCGGTGGGCGGCGTGCTAGGTGGCGTTTACGACCCCGGCGCGCATCCCCGCGGCGCCGCCGATCACGCAATCCAGGCGCGTGTGGCCGACCATCTCGATGATCGCGGGCACGCCACGGCCGGGCTCGCCCACCATGCGCACCCAGGCGTCGTGGAACTCGACCTCGCTGGAGGCGTTGGAATGGTTGCCGAGCTTGTCCTTCAGGCGCTGGATCGCAAACACGTTGCGGCTGCCGTCGGGGAGTACGCGCGGCAGCAGAAAGCAGGAGATGCCCTCGGACTGCCCGCTGGGGGACTCGGTTTGGGCGAGCACCAGAAACAGGTCTGACATCGGCGCCGAGCAGAACCACTTGTGGCCGGTGAGCAGGTACTCGGCTCCCGGCCCGCCGGCTCTCACCGGCCGCGCGACGCTCGTGTTGGCTTTCACATCCGAGCCGCCCTGCTTCTCGGTCATCCCATGCCCGCGATTGCCGAGCCCTTCTCGCTCGCCTGGACCATGCGCGGGTCATAGGTCGTGGCGGTCACGAGCGGCTCCCACTCCGCGAGCAGGTCCGGCTGGGCGCGCAGCGCGGGGATCACCGCGAAAGTCATCGTGATCGGGCAGCAGAAGCCCGCCTCGGCCTGCATCGCGGTCATATACAGGGCCGCCCGCGCAGCGTGCGCGGCAGGTTCCTTGCTGCGCCAAGGCAGCGCATGCAGTTCGTGCTCGACGCCCAGCTTCATCAACTTGTGCCAGGCGGGGTGGAACTCGACCTCGTCGATGCGGTTGCCGTAGCGGTCGTGGGTCTTGAGCACCGGCTTGTTCTCGTTTGCCAGGCGTCCCCACAGCTGCTGTGGCTCGCCGCCGACGATCTTGCCCAGCTCCGCCGCGCGGGGCAGCGCCCAGGAGGCGCCCTCGCGCTTGGTGGCCTCCACCAGCGGGAGGTTGCTGGAGAACACGTCCACGCCCTCCAGCGGGGGCGCCTGGTTGGCGACCGTGTGGGTCTGCCACGAGGTTTGCTCTGAGACTGTGGCCATAAACACGACAGGTTACCCCTCCGCGATAGCATCGCCGCCGGGGCCGCGGGATCCCGTCCGCTTAGTTAGACCGAGGACGACACATGGCCAAGATCAAGGTGCACAACCCCGTCGTCGAGCTCGACGGCGATGAGATGACGCGAATCATCTGGTCGTTCATCAAGGAGCAGCTGATCCTGCCCTACCTGGACATCGACCTGAAGTACTACGACCTCTCGATCGAGAGTCGCGACGCGACCGAGGACGCGATCACGGTCGAAGCGGCCAAGGCGATCAAGCGCTACGGGGTCGGCGTGAAGTGCGCCACGATCACACCCGACGAGGCGCGCGTGAAGGAGTTCGGGCTCAAGGAGATGTATCGCTCGCCCAACGGCACCGTGCGCAACATCCTCGGCGGCGTGATCTTTCGCGAGCCGATCGTGATCTCCAACATGCCGCGCCTGGTGCCCGGCTGGACCAAGCCGATCGTGATCGGCCGTCACGCGTTTGGCGATCAGTACCGCGCCACCGACCTGGTGGTGCCGGGCGCGGGCAAGCTGATGCTCACCTTCACGCCCGCCGATGGCGGCGAGCCGATCGAGCTCGACGTGTACGACTTCCCCGGTGGGGGTATCGCGATGGCGATGTACAACCTCGACGCCTCGATCCGCGACTTCGCGCGCGCCTCGATGCGCTACGGCCTGGATCGCGGCTACCCCGTGTATCTGTCGACCAAGAACACGATCCTCAAGCGCTATGACGGACGCTTCAAGGACCTCTTTCAGGAGATCTACGAGTCTGAGTTCAAGAGCGACTTCGAGGCTGCGGGCATCACCTACGAACACCGTTTGATCGACGACATGGTGGCCGCTTCGCTGAAGTGGGAAGGGGGCTATGTGTGGGCCTGCAAGAACTACGACGGCGACGTGCAGTCGGACACTGTCGCCCAGGGCTTCGGCTCGCTCGGGTTGATGACGAGCGTGCTGATGAGCGCCGACGGCAAGACGGTCGAGGCCGAGGCCGCGCACGGCACCGTCACCCGCCATTACCGCATGCACCAGCAGGGCAAGCCCACCTCCACCAATCCGATCGCCTCGATCTTCGCGTGGACACGCGGGCTCGTCGGCGCGCGGGCGCATGGACACACGCCCGAGGTGAGCGAGTTCGCGGACACGCTCGAGCGAGTCTGCGTGCAGACCGTGGAAGAAGGGAAGATGACCAAGGACCTCGCGCTGCTGATCGGCCCCGACCAGGAGTGGCAGACCACGCAGGAGTTCCTCGCATCGATCGACGAGAACCTCGAGCGGCGATGGCGTGACGTGCGCGACCCACGATTGACGAAGATGACACTCCCATGTCCCCAGGTCGACCTCGACTATCTGAATAATCGACCCCACTAGGAGCTGAAATCCGTGAGCAATCCAGTACGAGTCACCGTCACAGGCGCCGCCGGCCAGATCGGCTACAGCCTCGTGTTCCGCATCGCAAGTGGGCAGCTGCTGGGCCCCGACCAGCCGGTGGACCTGCGACTGCTGGAGATTCCCCCGGCGATGGGCGCGCTCGAGGGCGTGGCGATGGAGCTCGTCGACTGCGCCTTTCCGCTGCTCGCGGGCCTCGACCTGCACGACAACCCGCAGGAAGCGTTCGACGGTGTCAACATCGCGCTGCTCGTCGGCTCGCGTCCGCGCACGAAGGGCATGGAGCGCGCCGAGCTGCTGAGCGAGAACGGCAAGATCTTCACCGGGCAGGGCAAAGCGCTGAACGAGCATGCCGCCGACGACTTGAAGGTGCTCGTCGTGGGCAATCCCGCCAACACCAACTGCCTGATCGCGATGAACAATGCGCAGGACATCCCGCGCGAGCGCTTCACCGCGATGTTGCGCCTGGATCACAACCGCGCGGTGGCACAGCTTGCCAACAAGGTGGCAGCGTCGGTCAGCGACGTGAGCAAGATGGGTGTGTGGGGCAACCATTCGCCCACCATGTACCCCGACCTGTTTCACGCCGAGATCAAGGGCGAGCAGGCGGCGAAGGTCGTCGACGACCAGGCTTGGATCGAAAACGACTTCCTGCCCAATGTCGGCAAGCGCGGCGCGGCGATCATCGAGGCGCGCGGCGCCTCCAGCGCCGCATCGGCCGCCAACGCCGCGATCGATCACATGCGCGATTGGGTGAGCGGCACCAGCGACTGGGTATCGATGGGCGTCCCCTCCGACGGCTCCTATGGCGTGCCCGAGGGTCTCATCAGCGGCTTCCCGTGCACCTGTGCGAATGGGGAGTGGTCGATCGTGCAGGGCCTCGACATCGACGACTTCTCCCGCTCGAAGATCGACGCCTCGGTGGCGGAGCTCACTGGCGAGCGCGACACGGTTTCGAGCCAGGGGCTCATCTAAACCGTCCCATTAACGCAAAACGGCCGGGTGCGCAAACGCGACCCCGGCCGTTGTCGTGAATCGAGGCTAAGTCCTAGGCGCTGGATGCCAGCCTCTGCCCTGCTTCTTTATCTTCTTTTCCTGCTCGAGGCCAGGAAGTACGCGGTACAGGTAGTTCTGCTTGATGCCCATCTTGGCGGCCAGCTCGGGGATCGTGATCCCGGGCTGTCCACTGACGAATGCAGGGCCTGGGCGGCACGCGTGCCACTGCCCTTGCGACGTCCGGCACGGCGACGGGACGTAGTGGCGGCTGCGGGAGCAGCTGCGTCGCCGCGGCCGCGGTGGCTGCCTTGGGCGGACGTCCACGGCGTGCGCCTGTCGTACGGCTCTTGGAGCCGCGCGGGCGGCCTGGGCCACGACGGGCCGGTGTGGCGGCTGAAGCAGCCGGAGGCTGGCGGCCGCGCGGGGAGCTGCTCCACCGACACCCGCGAGCGCCGCTGCTGCGTCCTGGAGGCGGGTGTACTCGTCGATCAGCGGCTTGAGCTCCGCCAGTCGGTCGTTTATCTCTCGGCGCTTCTCGTCAAGGAAGTCAGTCACGATTGTGTCCTGTTCACTGGGGTGTGAATGCAACCCGAGGGTCGAGTTGCACGGTCTATGTAGCTTCACTTTACACAAGTTGCCACTACTACACGTGCATCCAAAGCGTGCGCACTATGCGGTTTCTTGAGTCCAAGTCAAGGAATGTGTCAGGGGCATGCAAGCGAATTACGATCGCTCGTTGCCGATTTGAGGAGTTCAGCGCTCAAGTAGTGCACGCAGGCGATCCAGCGTGTGGGTGGCCTCGCGTTCAGGCATTCCCCCGACCAGTGCGCGGCTGGCGAGCGCACCGAACGGCCCGAGCGGCGGGTGGAACTCATTGCGATAGTCGAAGCGGGTGCAGCCACTGGAAAGGCGCGTGCAGCCGATATTCCGTGCGAGCGCGCGAGCGGGCGGGCCCGCGACCCTCCCACACGGCACGCGTCCCCGGCTCGCACTGCACCAGTGTCCAGTGAACATCGACGCTGACTCCTCTCAGGTGGATCTGCTGATCCATGCGATAGCCAACACGTGGAGCGACCGTCGTCGTGGTGGCGCAGCTTGCGATGAATCGTGACCCAGTCGCCGAGGCGCTCGGGGTCTATGACGGTATCCCACACCGCCGCCGGCGTGGCGGCGATCTCGATCGAGGCGCAAACAGTGCTCATCGCGACGCCCAACCGTAGCTTGCGCGACTGTTAAAAGCCGGATGGCTCACGTGCGTGATCAGCGGGCAGCGAGCGGTTCGAGCTTTTCCCACTCATATAGCGCGTGTTCGACGGCTGAGTCGAATGAGTGCAATTCCACATTCAGGGCCGTCGGCGGCGTCCTGTCCGCTGGGCAGCAGGTCGCCGGTGAGACCTTCCATCAGCGGCAGCACCAGCTCGGGGCGCTCGTCGGTGAGCAGCGCCGCCAGGCGAGCGGCGATCGGTGTGACACTCACCCCGAGCCCGACACTGGGACGCGACAGCATCATCAGCTCGACGATGCGCTGCACCAACTCCCCGTAAGTGAGCGTCTCGGGACCGGCGATCTCAAGAGCCCGTCCAGCGACATGACTCGTTGGAGGCGCAGGCCGCGAGCATCTCGACGATGTCGCGCTCGTCGATCGGACACGTCCGAAAGTGCCGCCAGGCGGGCAATGCGATTATCGGCAGGCGCTCGATCAGGCGCACGAGAAAACGAAAGGAGCGCGAGCGCGCGCCGATCACGATCGACGCACGCAGGGCCACCGAATCCGGGTACGCCGTCGAGCAGGATGCGCTCGACCGCATAGCGGCTGGAGAGATGGGTGGAGCCCGCTCGGGCGGGAGCGGGCCGCCGAGGTACACGATGCGCTCGCACCCCGGCAGCGCGCGCGGCGTCGGCGAATGTCTGCGCGGAGGCTCGCTCGCGCGCGGAAAAGGAGATCCCACTGGCCCACTGCTGGAGGGCTCCATCGAGTGGATCAGGTAATAGGCGACCTCGACGTCGCGCATCGCCTGCAGCACGTCCCGTCCCGGAGAGCGTGTCGCCGATCACGAGCTCGAAGTCGTCGAGCGTCACATCGCAAGACCGACTTCGAGCGTCGATCGACTGAAGCGCCCGCTCGACGCGCGTCGCGGTCGCGTGCCAGTGCGCGCACGTCGTGGCCCTGCTCGAGCAGGCGAGGCAGCAGGGCCGAGCCGGCGAAGCCGCTGACGCCGGTCAGGAGGATGCGCACCCTTGCATGATGACGTTCCAGGCTCGGGTTCCGCAAATCTCTCCCAAATTGCGGGGCGGTGCGCCGATCGTCACAAGCTGGAGACCCGATTTTGGCTATTTGCGGATAGGACGGTTTTCCTCGCGGTTTGCGGGGAAGGCTTCTGCGGTTGCCCTTGAGCGGGCGCCCAGCTAGTGCTTTGATCGCTGCCCACCAGTCAAGCCGCGAACCAAAGGGGAGTCAGTGCCGAGGACGCAGAGCAAGCGGGCAGCCCGCAAAGTCACATGCGATGAGTGCTATTTCCGGTGCAACCTGTTGTGTGCGCTGGAGCTGGCCGAGCCCTGCGCCACCTTCCGGCCAAACGAGGCGCAGCTCGCGCCTCCGCAGCAGCTGCGTTTCGTCTTTCGCCAGGAGCGCCGCTCGCGCGCCGCGTGGGCGTTTCCCTCGGCGCAGGAACAGGCGGCACTGCACGCCTGACACTTTGCCGTTCCGGGTCGGTGCATGCACCGACCCGGCCGGACGGTACATGTACGCGTCCGGGGACGGCGCCGCATGCGGCGCCTGCCTTCCCAATTATGGATGCGGTACTTTCCGCGTGCCGCGCGATCCAGTTCGCCCCGGGCGTGTCGGTCAGGCCGTGCACGATGATCGAGCAGAACACGACCAGCGCGGCCAGGTCGAAGATGCGCTGGCCGTTTGCGATGTGCTGGTCGAGCACGAGCAGCGAGAAGGTCATCGTCGCCACTCCCTTCGGGCCGAACCAGCCCATGAACAAGCGTCGTCTGCCTGTCGGTGTCGGTGCCCATCAGCGCGATCCAAACCGCCAGCGGGCGGGCGATCAGGAACGTGGCGGCCACGAAGCGCCAGCGCTACCCAGCCGCTGCTCGTCAGCGCGTGCAGCGTGAGCAGCGAGCCGAACACGACGAAGATGCCCGAGCTTGACGATCTCGACGAGGTCGTCGGCGCGCTGCTCGAAGTGGCGGCGCAGGTCGGGGCGGCGCACGCCGAGCACGATCGCCGCCACGAACACCGCGATGAAGCCGTTGCCGCGCGGCGAGAGCACCGTCACGCCATAGGTGGCAAACGCCACGCCGAGCGCATACAGCGACTTCTGGTGGGCGGGAATCGGATGCTCGAGCGGGCGTTTGCTCTCGCGTGGCATCAGCAGCGAGGCCAGGTAGCCGATCACAAGCCCGAAGAGCAAGCCAAGCCCGATGTCCTGCAGGACGAAGCGCCACCACACAAAATCGCTCGATTCGCTTGAGAGCGCGGCAAGGAAGGTCAGCACGGCGGGCAGCGCAAGGCCGTCGTTCAGGCCGGACTCCAGGTTCAGCGAATGGCGCACGAGACGGGGCACGCGCGGGTTGGTGACGATGCTCGAGGTGAGCACCGGGTCGGTGGGCGAGAGCAGCGCACCCAGCAGCAGCGACTCGGTCCACGACAGTTTGACGAGCAGGTGCGCCGCCACGGCGACGATCCCGGCGGTGAGCGGCATCGCGATCGCAAGCTTGCGCAGCGGTAGATGCCAAGCTCGCTGCAGCATCTCGCCCTCGACCTCCAGCCCGTCGCGGAACAGGATCACGATCAGGGCGACGAACGCCAGGTCCTCCACAAACCCCGACTGGGCGCGGAAGCTGACCAGTTCCAGACCGCCGTCTCCGACCAGGAACCCGGCCAAGCACGAACAGAGCGGCGAGCGAGAGAAACGAGCGCTGGGCCAGCCCCGAGGCCAGCGCGCCGACGATCAGCAGCCCGCCGAGGAAGGCGGCGGTCGCCTGGAAGGTGGGCACGCGCTTAGCTTCTCATGTGTCGGGTAGCGTCAAACGGAAAGGGTATGGCCCCGATCAACGGGGGTATATTGGACAGGATCTTCAAAGCTCATGAGTAGAGGCGGTGGCCAAATGGCAGCAAAAGACAGAATCGGCAAAGCAAGCGAGGCGGTGCGCTCCAGCGACTACCTCAAACGGCTGATCGAAGACGAGCAGCTGCGCGACAACCTGCTTGCTGCATACGCGGCGGGACGCAGCGCCTACGGGCGTGTCAGCAACGGCAAGCCCGCGGGCAAGGCGCTGCTCGAGGATCGCAAGCTGCAGAAGGAGCTCTCCGAAGCGGCAGCACGCGCTGCGCGACGCTTCGTATGCGATCAAGCAGCCGGCGTCCAAGCCGAAACGCAAAGGCGGCCTCGGGCGCGCGCTTGTTGCTGATCGTCGTCGGCACGGTCCTGGCGCTGGCCCTCAGCGAGGACCTGCGCTCGAAGGTGCTCGATCTGCTGTTCGGCGCCGAGGAGGAGTTCGACTACAGCTCCACCACGATGCCGGCGCAGGAGGCTCCTCCAGCCCCGGCGGACGTGCCCGCCGCGTGAGCACGGACGCTCAACGCTCCGCAGACATGACGCACACCGCAACCGCTGACATCCGACAGGTGCTCAGGCCGAGGACGCGGCTGTGAGCACGTGAGGTCGAGCGAGCCGACCGGGTTCGTCGACCCGCTCGCTCTCCGGCGAGAAGGCTCAGCGCATCGTCGAGGCGATGCGCCACAGCGTCGCGCGTCGCGGCGCCGCGGGCTCGACCTTCGACCACGTCTCGCGCGAGGCGGGCGTCTCGCGCGGCCTGTTGCACTACTACTTCGGCACCAAGGAGCAGCTGCTCGTCGAGGCGGCGCGCCGCGACTGCGAGCTGCGCATCGAGGCACTCGAGAAACGCTTGGCGGGCGCGCAGACGGCCGACGATTTCGTCGCGCTGCTGGCCCAGAACCTGCAGGAGACGATCTCAGAGGACCAGGATTTCGTGACGCTCGTGTTCGAGCTGTTCACGCTCTCGCGCCGCAACGCCGACATCGCGGTCGAGTACGCGAGCCTGCTGCGACGCACGCGCGAGCGCCTGGCCGGGATGCTGGCCGCCGCGCAGCGCGAGGGCGTGCTGCGCCTGCATGCCGAGCCGGACGCCGTCGCGGACATCCTGTTCTCGCTCGGCGACGGCTTCGCGCTGCGCATGATCTCAGAGCCCGACCGCGACTTCAGCGCGTCGATCCAGGCGGGCATCGAGTGCGCCCGCTCGCTCGTCGCCGACTGACCTCCGAGCGCGGTTGTCTGCTCGTCGCGGGCCGGCCTCGAATCGCGTCCGCTCGCGCGTCGCCGGCCGGCCTCGAATCGCGTCTGCCCGCTTCTCGCCGGCTGACAGCGCGGCCACCCTCTTATAATCGGGCCGCATGCCCATCTATGAGTACAGACGCCCCGACGGCAGCACCTTCGAGCTGCAGCAGTCTTTCAGCGACGACACGCTCACCACGGACCCCGAGACCGGGGTGCCGGTCGAGCGCGTGCTGCACGCCCCGGCGGTGCATTTCAAGGGCAAAGGCTTCTACAACACCGACTACGGCACGCGCAAGCGCCAGCGCGAGAACGCGGCGTCGAGCGACTCGTCCTCCTCCGGCTCCTCCGGGGAGTCTTCCTCGAGCGAGGGATCCTCCTCGGACTCATCCTCCGCGGGCGAATCGTCTGCCAAGGGCGATTCCGCCGGCAAGGGTGAGCGCAAGAAGAGCGAGTCGCGCCGGCAAGTCCGAGAAGAAAGCCGACACGAAACCGGTCGCGGCCGCGAAGTAGCGTCGGGCTCAGCCCGCCATGAAGCGCGCCACGTCCGCGCGGCGCGCACGCTTCGGAGACGTCAAGCCTTCCTCGCCTTCCGGGCAGCGTGGTCTGTCCCGTGGGCTTGAGCACCTGCGTGGGCGGCGTGCCGGTCACGGCCAGCGCCGCGAACATGCCGAGCAGTTCCGCGCCGCTCATGTCGGAGATGATCGCCGGCGGCGCGTTCCAGGCGATCAACGGCAGGCGCAGGAAGCTCGAAGGCGAGAGCAAGCTGGTCCTTCATGTCGTTGAACAGCGCCTGCTGGTGTTCCTCGCGCTGGATGTCGGTCTCGTTGGCAGCGCACAGGTTCTCGCGTGTGCGGGCGAGGGCGAGCGCTTGCTTGCCGTCGATGTGGTGGGTAGCCAGTGCTCAGGCGCAGCGTGAAGCCGCCGTTGGCCGAGCCGCCGTCGAGCTTGGAGACGATGCAGCCGCCGCTGTAGGTCGACGCCGCCCATCGCGTCGATCAGCTGCGGGAAGTTTTCGAAGTTGACTTCCACCACGTGGTTGATGGGGATGTCGAGCCAGTGCTTGATCACCGACACCGACTCGGCCGGGCCGCCGAACTCATGCGCCGCGTTGATCTTCTGCGGGCCATGCCCGGGGATTTCGACGACCGTGTCGCGCGGGATCGACAGGCGCGCCGCAGTGCCCGCCGCCGGTGCGGATCAGCATGATCGTGTCCGAGCGTCCGAAGCCCGGTGGTTTCCGCGCCCGGTTCCTTCGAGTCCTTCTGGCGGCGGTCGGAGCCGAGCACGAGGATGTTGTTGGCCGAGGTCAGCGGGAAGCCGGAGGGGTCGAGCACGCGGCGACATTGGAAGGGAGCGAGGTGCGCTCGAAGTGGGCGCTGATCAGGAACAGGACCAGGGAGAGCAGCGAGCCAGGCCGACGATCAGCGCCCAGCAGGCTAGAGGACGATGCGCTTGGGGGTGAGGCGCTCTCGCCAGGCGGCTGCGGCGTCGAGCCCGGCGTTTGCGCCGCGCCCGCCCCCGCCGATCGCGCGCCGGGGGCGCCATCGCGTCCGGCGGTTGCCTCACCGGGCTTGCGCGGGCGGCGCGGGGTCCCTTCGGCGTGACGTTCTTCTCCCAGCGCGTCTTCGCGCTGCCCAGGCAGGCGGGGAACGGCGCGGTAGCGCTTGTAGCTGCGGTTTGTCGTTTGGGTCGCGGGGCACAGTCGCGAGTTCGCCGGCGGCGGCGGACCTATTTCCCGGATGAGCACCCCGGATGGCGCAGTAGGGCGGCTGGTGGTGTGTCCCACTCCGATCGGCAACCTGGGCGACGTGACGCTACGCGTGCTCGACGCGCTGCGCGAGGCGGATGCGATCGCGTGCGAGGACACGCGGCGTACGCGCGTGCTGCTCGACCGCTATGAGATCGCGGGCAAGCTCGTGAGCTATCACGAGCACAACGAGCGCGAGCGCGCCGGCGAGCTGGTGGGGCGCATCGCGGGGGTGAGGTGGTTGCGCTCGTGTCGGACGCGGGGATGCCGCTCGTGTCGGATCCCGGTTACAAGCTCGTGCGGGCGTGCATCGAGGCGGGGCTGCCGGTCGAGGTGCTGCCGGGCGCGAGCAGCGTGGTCACGGCGATCGTCGCCTCGGGCCTGCCGGCGGAGCGCTGGCGCTTCGTGGGCTTCTTGCCGCGCAAGCGCGCGGAGCTCGAGCGGATGTTGGTCGGACGCGCCGCGAGACGCTGGTGGCGTTCGAGTCGCCGCAGCGGCTGGCGGCGACGCTGGGCGTGCTTGCCGAGCGCGATCCGGGCCGCCCGGCGGCCGTATGCCGGGAGCTGACCAAGCTGCACGAGGAAGTCCGGCGCGGCAGCGCCGTCCGAGCTGGCGGCCACTACGCCGAGCACCCTCCGCGCGGGGAGATCGTGCTCGTCGTGGGCGCCTCGGCGCGCGGCAGCGCCGATCGGAGCAGGCGCTCGACGGCGCTGCGCGCGCTGGTCGAGGCTGGGGCCCGCGCACGGCCCGGCGGCAGGCGTTGATCGCCAAGCTCACGGGGGTCGGCGCCAACGAGCTGTACCGCGAGCTTACCGATTCGTCAAATGGGACTTGACATGTAGGATCGGAGATGGTATGTTGGCGCCAGCGCCTGTCATCCCCTTGGGTTTGGCGGGTGAACATAAGGCTGGGTTTGGGTCGGTCTTCGTGGTCGACCACTAACAGTTTTGACGGGGACCTTGGGAGAGGGACCGGGTCGCAATTGAGAGGGAGTTGTTTTTCGCGTGGTTTCTTTTGGGGATAACGTGCTTGGGAGTCCGTGTGCGGCTGGAGCGTCCTTTATAGGACGTGTCAGCGTCGCTGACACGTCTCTCTCTCTCTCTCTCTCTCTGGGATCGCCGGCCTCTAGGGCCTAGTTCCCTTCGCCGCGGCTTCGCTGCGCGGCCCGCTGGCCATATAGGCCGGCTTGATTTCTCGCGCGTAGTAGGTGCGCTTTCAGCTTCTTGTTCTTCGATCGCCGTGGGTCGTGTGCCTGCGGCGGTCTTGTGCTGCCCGGGTTCCCCCATGCGGGGGCAGGCGGTCGGGTCTTGTCCGGGTCTCTTTGAGGAGGGGATGTGAACGTGGGTGCTCATCGGTCTGTGTTGAGGAGTCTTTTCCGGCAGTGTGGTGCGCTCGCCGCGGGACTTGGTCGTGCGGGTAAACGCCCGCTCCGCCATGCGTCTGTCGCGCTCGCGCTGAGCGTCGCTGCTTTGTTTGCGCTTTACGCAGCCACCGCCCAAGCCGAACCTCCCAAGCTCATCTCTGAGGGACTGTTCAGCACGCACGAGATGAACGCGACAGGCATTGCTGTGGAAAGCTCCGGCGACCTGTTCGTGTCGAGTCTCATTGCGGAAGGGCTTGCCCCCTCGACGGTGGTCAAGCTCGATCCGTCGGGCACACTGCTTTCGCCGCCCTCGCCGTTTGGGTCTGCTCACTACTCGGGTGTTGCGGTGAACCCGGCGAACGGCGACGTGTACGTGCTCGGCGAAGAAGGAGGCTACTTGACGCCAGCCACGCCCGCGATGATCTTCGTCTACGACCCCAACACGGGGGGTGTTCGCGCCGGTGTCGTCGTTTGAAGTGCGGGCGTCGCGTAATTTCTCCGGCATCTTCACGGATGTACAGATTGCCGCCGACTCGGCCGGCAACGTGTACGTGCCGGTCGTGCCGGAAAACGAGGTGCTCGAGTACAGCCCGACGGGCGTGTTGCTGAAAACGTTCACGGGCTCCGGCTCGGGCGCGCTCAAGGAACCGACCGGAGTTGCGATCGACTCCTCCGGCAACTTGTGGGTGGCCGATTCCGGCGACAACAAGATCGTCAAGCTTAATTCCAGCGGCGCGCCTGTGGAGGTGAACGGCAAGCCCGTGGAAATCGAGAGCGAAGGTGTGGGGTCGGTGGCGCTCGACGCACATGGGGACGTGTTCGCGCTCGTCAACAACGGCGCGGAACCCTGCGGCGAAATAGGCTCGCCCTGCCTGCATATCATCGAGTACGGCTCCGAAGGCGGACAGCTCGCCGATGTCGGGGCCGGCCATTTCGGCCTCCCCGAATCTGGTCTGGGCGCGCGCTTCTACAGCATGGTCGCGGCGAATGAAGCGACCGGGCGTGTATACGTGGCTGACGGCGCCAAAGAAACCGTCTGGGTGTTCGGGCCGCCCACCGCGCCTGCGGTCGGAAGGGAGCTCACCGCCGAAGTCGGCGACTCCGAGGTGAAGCTGGGAGCGCTTGTAAACCCTGGCGGCATCGAGACGACCTATCGTTTCGAATACGGCCCCACCACTGCCTATGGCAGCTCGACGCCCTCCCCGGAAGGCAGCGTCGGCGAAGGCATCACCGCGCGCGCCGTCTGGGCGTCCGCCAGCGGCCTGGAGCCCGGGGGCACCTACCACTACCGCGTTGTGACGAGCAGCGAACTGGGAACGGTCTATGGCCCTGACCAGACCTTTACCACGCTGAGTGCTGAACAGGCGGCGTGTCCCAACGAAGCGCTGCGCGCTGGCTTCGCCGCGAGGTTGCCCGACTGCCGCGCCTACGAACTGGTGACGCCGCCGGTTGAGACCTCATCCGAGTTCGATGCTCCGTCGGGGCTGGTGTACTCGAGCACGCCCGCGGCAAACGGCGAAGCGCTCACCCTCCGCGTCCGGGAACCGCGCCCGGCAACGCCCACGGCCGGCGAATATTACGTGGCGAGCCGTGGGGCGGGTGGCTGGGTCTCCGAAGACATCATGCCGCTCGAATCCTATGACGCGGTGGGCTGCCCGGAATTCCAGCACGTACGCGCCTACTCGGATCAGCTCGCCAAGGACGTCATGCAAATTGGCGGAAGCTCACGCGCCAGCCAGCCCGGCGAAGACGCGGAATCGTGCAATCCCGAAGGCCGTCAGGTCGTGAGCGGGGAACCGGTGGGCTACGAAAACCTGCTTGAGCGCGCCAACGCGACTGGCACCTACCAGTTGATTAACGTCCCGCCGCCGGGGGTGACACCGGCCGACGCGCACTTCCAGGCGGCCTCTGCCGATCTCAGCCACGTGACCTTCACGGAGACTTCGCCGCTGGCGCAAGGCGCACAATACGGCGTGGAAAACCTCTATGAATGGGCCGAAGGCGCGTTGCGGCTCGTGACCTGGCTGCCAGACGGCACAGCGGTTACCGGATCGCTTGCGGCAAGAGCAAATACGCCCGCATACGAAGCTGTCGTCTCAAGCGACGGCTCGCACGTCCTCTTCACCTATGGTGGCGCCCTGTATGACCGCATCGACGGGCAGCGCACTGTCCAGGTCAACGAACAGCGGGGTGGGCCGGGGCCGAGTGGCGGCGGCTCCTTGCAGGCCGCCACCGCCGATGGCTCGAAGGTGTTCTTCCTCGACGAAAGCAAGCTCACGGCCAACTCGACCGCGGCCGCGGGCGAACCTGACCTGTACGAGTGCGCGCTGCCTGCAGGCGCGAGCAAATGCGAACTGGCGGACCTGACCGTGGCCAAGGCGGGCGAACACGCTGACGTGCTCGAAGTAGCGCCGCTCGGCAGCCATGACAGCTCCTACGTCTACTTCGTCGCCAACGGTGTGCTGGCATCCAACACGAGGGAATTCACGGACAGTGAAGGCATGTCCGTCGTCGAAGGCGCGCAAGCCGGGAAGGAAAACCTGTATCTGTGGAACGGCGAAAAGACGACGTTCATCTCCACCGGTGGCGTCAATTACTACGGGCGGTCAGGCGGCTGGCAGACCTCGCCCGATGGCAAATGGCTCTCCTTCCTATCTAAGCGGAGCCTGACCGGATATGACAATGTCGAGCCGCCGGGCGAACCGCCGCTCGTGGTTAGCGAAACCGCCACCGAGCTGTTTCTGTACAGCGCTGGATCGGGCTCCCACCCACCCACGCTGGCCTGCGCCTCGTGTAACCCCACGGGCGAACCTCCGGTTGCGGGGTACGAAGCGCCCAGCCAGGTGGAACAAGGAGGCAATCGGCTACGCTTTGGTCGATGGAGGGGGCATCGCGGACGTAGGAGGCGGTCCCGGGCAGGAATCAATTGACAAGGAAGAAACCTTCCGGACGCTCACGCAGCACCTCCTAACGGACGCCGGCCAGGTGTTCTTCGAAACGCGCGATGCACTCGTGCCCTCTGATACGAACGGCCAGCGCGACGTCTACGAGTACGAGGGCGATCACGTGTACCTGATCTCGAGTGGCACGAGCTCCGCCGACTCGAACCTGGAGGGCGCGAGCGAAAGCGGCGATGACGTGTTCTTCAGGTCCAGCCAGGCGCTCGTGCCACAGGACAATCAGGAAGGACAGATCGTCATCTACGACGCGCGCGTGGGCGGAGGCTTCGCCGAACTGTCCTCCCCACCGGCGTGCACAACCGCCGACGCATGCCGCATTCCTGTCCCGCCGCAACCCTCGATCTACGGGGCGCCGGCGAGCCAGACGTTCTCCGGCGTCGGCAATCTCGTCCCGCCCGCGGCCAAGCCGAAGGCGAAGCCCAAGGCAAAGCCCGCTAAGTGCAAGAAGGGCTTTGTCAAGAAGAAAGGCAAGTGTGTGAGAAAGACGGCGAAGAAGGCCAAGAAGTCCGCCCACGCCAACAGGAGGGGTAAATAATGCGCTCCAGGAGAATCCCAACAGCACTCTCGCTCGCGGTCGCCGTGATCGTGGCGCTGGGAGCGGGCGCCTCCCCGGCGTTCGCCGGCGAAGCGCACCCGTACCTGCATATCAGCTTCGGCCGCAATGCGACGGAAGCGTTCTCGAACCCCAACGGGATCGCGGTCAACGAAGCCACAGGTGACGTGTACGTGGCCGACATCGGCACCGACACGGTGTACAAGTTCGACGGAGGTGGCACACCGATCGACTTCACCGCAGGCTCCGGCGCTGGGACAAATGTACTCACCGGCGCCGCTACGCCGGCCGCGTCGTTCTCGTTCTCCTCGCTGTACGGCAGTCCGGCGGCGATCGCGGTTGACAACGCCTGCGTGCAGCGCACCCCGGCGCTCACGGGCAAGGCCTGTGAAGAATTCGACCCCTCGGCCGGCGACCTGTACGTGATGGATTCCGGCCACGGCGCGATCGACAAGTTCAGCCCCGAAGGGCAGTACCTGAGCCAGATGGCCGGATTCCCGCTGGCCACTGGCTCCGCCGAAGATGAACTGCTGGGCCTGGGCGTCAACGCAAGTGGGACCGTGCACGTCTATCTCAAAACCAATGCCAGCAAGCTACTGATTGACGAGTTCGACAGTGCAAGCACGAATCATCTCGTTGCTCGTCAAGAAAAGGAAACATTCTTCAAAGTATGGGAAAACGGGTTGCCCGAATCATCCGAGGCCCACGGCTTCGCCGTCTCCGCCACGGGCGATGACTACCCGATGTACGAACCCTCATGCTCGTGTACGGTCAAGTTCGGGCAGCAGCTCTCCGCGCTGGGCCGCGTCGACAGCGGCGAAGCGGGCGACGTGGCGGTGGCGGTCAACCCCGCGACGGGCCACCTCTACGCCGACGATCAGTCTTCCGTGGCCGAGTGGGACACGGGCGCGATGAACCGCGACAGCGGCGAAGGTGCCGGCGGGCCGGCCGCTGGGACGCTCGTCGCGCGCTTCGGCTCGCTTGAACTTTCGGGG
This sequence comes from uncultured Solirubrobacterales bacterium, assembly GCA_963715535.1. Lineage (GTDB taxonomy): Bacteria > Actinomycetota > Thermoleophilia > Solirubrobacterales > Solirubrobacteraceae > Palsa-744. Next base: position 2,469,921 of record OY970251.1, read on the forward strand.
ATTTCGGGCGAGGGTGGGATCGCCGTCGACGGCGCGAGCGGGGAGGTGTACGTCTCAAACCCCGCAAACGGCGAGGTCTACGTCTTCGGCAGCGACGCCCCGGCCGTGACGGTAAGTGAACCGACGGGTATGACCGAGGAAGCCGCGAGCCTGAGCGGCATGGTCGATCCGCGCGGCGTTGCCGTCAACGAATGCGAGTTCGAATACGGCCTCACCAACGAATTCGGCTATGGCCCCTACGACCACAGCGTGCCCTGCGAGCAGACGCCGGCGCAGATCGGGTCGGGCAGCGGCCCGGTGGCGGTCTCAGCGCCGGCTCGAAGGCCTCAGGCCCGGCGAACTCTACCATTTCCGCCTCGTTGTGACCGGCGCCGACGGCGCGGGGCAGGGGAGCGGTATGCTCGCAACGCAGGGCGTCGGCTTCGGGATCAAGAGCTTTGAAGTCAGCTTCCTGAACGAAGACGGCACGCCGGATACGCAGGCGGGCTCGCACCCGTACCAGTTCGTCGACGCCTTCGAAATGAACTCGCACTTCAAGCGCATGGAATCGGACGCCGATTCACCGTACCTGCGTGAGCCCGACGGCGTCCTGCGTGATCTCAAGGTCGATCTGCCCCCAGGCCTGGTCGGCGACCCCAATGCGACACCCAAGAAGTGCACCGGCGAAGAACTGCGTAGAGGGTACGGCAACTGCCCACCCGAATCGCTCCTGGGCCTGCTGGCACTGAACTGGTCAGAAGCGCAGCCTCGTACGAGCGACTTCAGCAGCGATGTCTTTGCGATGGCGCCCGTGCATGGCGTGGCTTTGCAGCTCGGTACCAATTTCTTCGTTCCCCTGTTGTTCATCAACAACAGGGTGCTCGCCGGCGGAGACTACCCCGTGCAGGCGACGGTGACGGACGCGCCAGGACGGCACCCGTGATCAGGAGCAGGCTGGTGATGCGCGGTGTGGTGACCCCCTGCATACGCGTGGAACGGGGTAACGGCAAGTACGGTAATAAAGAATGCAACACAACGGAAATCGGGGGCTCACGCGAATTCGAAAAGATGCCGGGCCGCGCCAAACCGTTCCTGACGATGCCGACCGGATGCCATGGTCCTTTGCGTTCGGCGATGGAAGCCGACTCGTGGGAGCAACCGGGCCAGTGGGCAAAGACAGGCGCGGTCACGCGCAATACCGACGGTGCGCCCGTTGCGCTCACGGGCTGTTCAAAGCTCGTATTTTTGCCAGAAATCAGCGTCGCGGCGGATAGCAGCGATGCGAGTACGTCATCCGGACTGACGGTAAACGTGCACGTTCCACAGACCGCGGCGTTCAATCCCGAAGGTCTGGCGGAGTCATCGCTCAGGGACACGACCGTCACCCTCCCCGAAGGGGTGGCGATCAACCCGGCTGGTGGCGACGGCCTTGAAGCGTGCACGTCCAATGCCGGCGCATTGCCGGAAGGCTTGCTCGGGAGCCCCGGCGATCAGATCGGCTACAAGGGCCAGGAAGAACTGAACAAAGCATACGAACCGGGCGTGAACTGGAACACCTTCACGCCGGAAGTCGCGAGCCCGCTTGCGCCGGGGACCAACTTCTGTCCGGACGGCTCGAAGGTCGGCACTGTGAAGATCAAGACGCCGCTGCTCGAACACGAACTGGAAGGCTCGGTGTATTTGGCGACGCAGGACTCAAACCCGTTCGGGAGCCTGATAGCGATGTACATCGTCGCGGAAGATCCCTATTCGGGGAGCTTGATCAAGCTCGCGGGTGAAGTGTCGTTGAACCCGCAGACCGGACAGATCGTCACGACATTCAAGAACACCCCCGACTTGCCGTTTGAAAACCTCGAACTGCACTTCTTCGGCGGCGAACGGGCACCGCTGGCGACACCGTCGCGTTGTGGGACCTACACGACGACCGCGGTCTTCACGCCGTGGGACGGCAACGGTCCCGTGACCACGGAATCCTCGTTCAAGATCGAACACGGCCCGGCTGGCGGTCCGTGCCCCGGCGTACACCTGCCGTTCAACCCGACTGTGAACGCCGGCGCCACGAACATCCAGGCGGGTGCGTTCTCGCCGTTGACGGTGACGATGAACCGCAAAGACGGCGAACAGAACCTGAAGTCGATCGAAGCGCACCTGCCGCCGGGCCTGTCCGGTGTGCTGACGGGTGTCGAACTGTGTCCCGAACCGCGGGCCAACGAAGGGTTGTGCGGGGAAAACAGCAAGGTCGGCGAAGCGACGATCGGTGTCGGCGTCGGCAACCAGCCGTTCACGGTCACCGGCGGGAAGTTCTATCTCACCGGCCCGTACAACGGCTCGGGCGCTTGCACCGTGGGGCAACCTGGTTGCGCGCCGTTCGGTGTGACGTTCGAGGTGCCCGCAAAGGCCGGCCCGTTCGATCTCGCGAACACGAAGAACAACCACCCGGCGTGCGACTGCGTGATCGTCAGGGGCAAGATCGAACTGAACCCGTTGACCGCCGCGATCACGATCACCTCCGACCCGCCGGGCTCACCGGATTCGATCCCGACCAGCATCGAAGGTATCCCCTTGGAAATCCAGCACGTCAATGCCACGACCACGCGTGGAGATTTCCAGTTCAACCCGACGAACTGCTCGAAGATGGCGCTCACCGCAACGTTGCAGCTCAGCGAAGGCGGCGTGAGCACGATCTCAACGCCGTTCCAGGTCACCAACTGCGCGGCGCTGAAGTTCCAACCGAAGTTCGCGGTCTCTACGAGTGGAAGAACATCCAGAAAGAACGGCGCGAGCCTCAACGTGAAGCTGACGTATCCCAAAGCACCGTTCGGGTCGCAGGCGAACATCAAGAGCGTCAAGGTCGATCTGCCGAAGCAGTTGCCCTCACGCCTGACGACATTGCAGAAGGCTTGCCCGGCGAAAACGTTCGAAGCGAACCCCGCGGGTTGTCCGGCGGACTCAATCGTGGGGCACGGCAAGGCGATCACGCCGCTGATTCCCGTGCCGTTGGAAGGCCCTGCGTACTTCGTCAGCTATGGTGGCGCGAAGTTCCCCGAACTCGTGATCGTGCTGCAAGGCTACGGCGTGACGCTCGACCTGCACGGGGAAACATTCATCAGCAAAGCGGGGATCACGAGCAGCACGTTCCGTACGGTCCCCGATGCTCCTGTCGGCAGCTTCGAACTGAACCTGCCCGAGGGCAAGTTCTCCGCGCTCGCTGCAAACGGCAACCTCTGTAAGAGCAGGCTGGCGATGCCAACCGCGTTCGTCGCGCAGAACGGAGCGGAGATCCGTGAGAGCACGAAGATCAGCGCGACGGGTTGCCCGAAGCTCAAGAAGAAGGTCAAGCAGTCAAGCAAGCATCACAAGGGCAAAACGCACGGGAAGAAGAAATGAGAGATGGCTGGCAAGGCGAAGACACCGCCCCCCGTCCGGGGAGAAGCGAAGCTGGCGGTGTCCAATGGGCATGAGCTGGATGAGAGGGCTCTAGGTAGAGGGCATGTAGTTGAGATCCAGCGCGCGCGGATGTTGACCGCGATGATGCAGGAGATCTCACAGCGCGGCGCGGCAAACGTGTCGGTCGCGCACGTGGTTGGTCGCTCGGGTGTGTCGCGGCGAACGTTCTATGAGATCTTCGAGGATCGCGAGGACTGTTTTCTCGCCGCGTTTGACGATGCGCTGGAGCATGTGTCAACTGTTGTGGTCGCGGCGTATGGGGAGCCTGGCTCGTGGCGGGTGAGAGTGCGAGCGGCGCTGAGCGCGTTGCTCGAATGCTTGGACTACGACCCGGCGACGGGAAGGCTGCTGATCGTTGAGAGTCTCGCTGCCGGCCCCAGGGCATTGGAGCGACGTCAGCGCGTGCTCGCGCGTATCATCCCGGTGATCCGGCAGGGACAGAGCGAAGGAAAAGCGAGCGCCGATCCCCCGCCGTTGACGGCAGAGGGTGTCGCCGGTGGTGTGCTGTCGGTCCTGCACGCGCGCCTCACCGAAGCTCCGTCGTCCTCTGCCGCACGGGGCGCCAGATCGACCCGCTCACCGAGCACCGGCGCCGGGCACTCTGACGGCGATTCGCCTGTCCCCGAAAGTGGGCTGCTCGACCTCTTGAACCCGTTGATGGGAATGATCGTGATGCCCTACCTGGGAGCGGCCGCCGCGCGCAAGGAGATCGAACGACCGATCCCCAAGCGCTCGGGCCAGCGTCCGATAATGCGCATCGACCCTTTGCAGGACCTGCCGATGCGCTTCACCTACCGCACGATGCGAGTATTGATGGCTGTCGCCGAGCAGCCGGGCTCCTCCAACCGCGCGGTCGGACAGACAGCGGGCATCGGCGATCAGGGCCAGGCATCGAAGCTGCTCGCGCGCTTGCACAAGCTCGGATTGATCGAGAACCAGGGCGGAGACCCCGCCCGCGGCGAGCCCAACGCCTGGACGCTCACCGCCACAGGCACACAGATACACGGAACGATCGCGGAGCTTAAAGGGTAGTACAGCACCTCGGTGCTACACTGGAATTGTGCCGACTCGATACAAGCGCGTGTCCGTGACCCTGACGCCGCCGCTACAGGCGGCGCGCGAGGGACTGCGACGGCGTGGGCTTGACCCATCCGTTGGCGAGCTGGCGATCGCGGGCGCGCGAGTGTTGCTTGCCGATGCGGAATTCCAGGACGATCGGCAGCGCAAGGACACGATGTTGCGCAAGCGGCTGGCCACGCGGTTGCGGGCCGGCGCCCTGGACACCGATGCTCTCGCGGAGGTGCGTAGCGGCGGCTGGACCCGCGCGTGAGCACGCATCTCAGCCTGCTGGACACGTCGGTGTGGTCGCGCTTGCGGGATGGACGCATCGCCGGTGCGCACGCCGAGCGAGTGGCTGGCGGCATCGAACGGGGAGAGCTGGCTATGACGGAGCCGCTGCTGCTCGAGATGCGCTACTCCGCACGCGACGCCGCGGACTTCGTTCTGCTCGCCGAGGAGCTCGAGGCCATGCCCCTGCTTGCGCTCGATAACACAGCGACTCGGCGCGCCCTTGACGCGCAGGCTCAGCTGGCAGCCGATCGGCGTGTCTCCCACCGCGTCAAGCCGATCGACTTGCTGGTCGCCGGCGTGGCAGATCGCCACGGGGCCGCGGTCCTTCACTATGACGGCGACTACGACCTGATCGCCAAGCACACCGACCTGAGTTTCGAGAGCGTGTGGGTCGCCAAGCGCGGTAGTGCGGGCTAGGAGACTTCCGCTACCTGACGCTAGCCCGATTTAGAGGGCGGTGCCTGCCATCACTGGTCGGCTTCGCTTGTGGTGTTGAGCGTTGTTCTAAGCAGGGATGGGAGCCGAGCGAGGTCGTGCGTGCCTTGCTCGGGGTCGATGAGCCATTGAATGAGGAGCCCGTCGAACACGGCGATCAAAACGCCTGCCAGCAACTCGCCCTGCTCGCCCTCGCTGAGCCGGAGGAATGCGGCGAGGCTTGTTCGACTCTCGCGGTAGCTTGCGGCAAGGATGTCTCTCAGATGCTTGTCGTGTGGTGCGCGTGAGAGGGCTGAGACGAAGGCGCGCGCCATGCCGCGGTGGCTCCCCAGACTCTCGCCGAGAGCATGCGCGGCACCCTGTATGAACGCCTCGCTGTCAGTGGTGCCCGTGCGGATCACCTCGCCGGCGAACTCTGCGAACCAACGCCGAAAGCCCTCTGCTAGCGCCTCCGCGATGAGCCCATCCTTGGAGCCGAAGTGATAGGTGATCGACGCCACGTTGGCTTTCGCCGCCCGCGCGATGTCGCGAGTGGTCACCTCGCCGTAGCCGCGCTCCTCGATGCATCGTAGGGCACCCTCCAGCAGTGCCTGGCGGTTGCTGACCTGCGGGCTCATACGAGACGGCGTCGGTTCATTTGTTCATCCGTTGCATCCAATCTAATCATGTGATTAGATTGGGGCATGACCAAAACTCTCTCCAACACTTTCCCTCCTGGCCCGTCTATTCCTTCGCCGATCCAGACTGCACTGTTCTTCCTGCGTCCATTCCCGTTCGTTCACGCCTGCCAGCAGCGCTACGGCGACATATTCCGCCTCCGGCTCATAGGAGGCCTCGGCCACATTGGCGACATCGTCTACATAGCCGACATCGATGCTATCCGGGATGTGTTCGCAGCCGATGGCACCGCCGCACACGCCGGCAAGGCCAACGCGGTTCTAGAGCCCGTCACGGGAGCACAGTCCATCCTCACGCTCGACCGCGAGGAACATCTGAGTGAGCGCAAGCTGATCTCGCCCGCGCTTCATGGCGGTGCTCTGGCCATCGCGCAGCGCGACATCGCAGACATCGCCGCCGAGGAGGAGGCGACTTGGCCCTCAGACCGGCCCTTCGCTCTGCGCCCAGCAATGCAACGCATCACATTCCGCGTCATCGCACGACTCGTTTTTGGCTCGGAGGGCCCACAGACCATGACACGCCTCCCTGAATTGCTCGAGCCAGTGTTCAACAACGTGCTAGCGCTCCTGCCCCAGCTGCGCTACGACCTCGGGCCACTGAGCCCCTGGGGGCGCTTCCGGCGCGGGCGCGAGCGACTCGACCGCGAGCTGCTGCGCATCGTCGCCGAGCGCCGCGCCAAGCCCCCCGGCACGGACATGCTCAGCCTTCTAGTCCATGGGACGGACCCCGAGCAGCCTCGCAGCGACGAGCAGGCACGCGACGAGTTGCTCACCCTGCTGCTCGCCGGCCACGAGACCTCAGCCACAGCACTCTCCTGGGCCTTTGAGCGCCTAGCACGCCACCCCGAGGCGCTGGCCCTCGCACGCCGAGCGGCCATAGAAGATGACGAGCGCTACCTCAATGCAGTCGTACACGAGACGCTGCGCGTGCGCCCCGTCGTGATGGACGTCGCCCGCATACTCGACCAGCCGCTCACCATCGGCGGCTATGACCTCCCCACAGGCACGACGGTCATGCCCGCCATCTACCTCGTCCAAACAGACGAGCGCCACCACCCAGAAGCCCAGACGTTCCGCCCCGAGCGCTTCCTCGACACCCGCCCCGACGCCACCACATGGCTCCCTTTCGGGGGCGGACGCCGACGCTGCGTTGGCGCCGCATTTGCCCTGCTCGAGATACGAACCATCCTTCAAGTCGTGCTAGCCCGCCGCTCTCTGAGAGCACCCAACTCCGACGCAGAACAACCCGTCCTCCGTGGCGTCACCTTCGTACCAAAGCACGACGCCTTCATGGAACTGCCCCAAGCGCGGTTCAACCCAAGCGATCAAGAGACTGCGCAGGACGTCATGGCCTCAAGGCCGGGGGTGCCGTCTAACCCCGACGCAACCGCGAAGCTGGCGGCGCTCGGTGCGCCGGACATTTCGCTTGCGAGCGCGCGCTTCGGTGCCGGGGAGATTCGCGAGGTGCAAAAGCTCGAGCCGCTGTTTCCGAAGGCGGCCGCGACGGAGTAGCCGGCCCGTCTGAGGGCTCGGGCCGCGCGTGCCCAAGAGGGGACTTGACATGTAGGATCGGAGATGGTATGTTGGCGCCAGCGCCTGTCATTCCCTTGGGTTTGGCGGGTGAACATAAGGTCGGGTTTGGGTCGGTCTTCGTGGTCGACCATCAACAGTTTTGACGGGGACCTTGGGAGAGGGACCGGGTCGTAACGAGAGGGAGTTGTTTTTCGCGTGGTTTCTTTTGGGGATAACGTGCTTGGGAGTCCGTGTGCGGCTGGAGCGTCCTTTATAGGACGTGTCAGCGTCGCTGACACGTCTCTCTCTCTCTCTCTCTCTCTCTCTGGGATCGCCGGCCTCTAGGGCCTAGTTCCCTTCGTCGCGGCTTCGCTGCGCGGCCCGCCGGGTATGAGACCCGGCTTGGTTTTTCGCACCCGCATGGGTACTCGCGCGCTGTAGGCGCGCTTTCAGCTTCTTGTTCTTCGACCGCTGCGGGTTGTGTGCCCGTGGCGGTCTTTTGCTGCCCGGGCTTCCCCATGCGGGGGCGGGTGGTCGGGTCTTGTTGTCCGGGTCTCTTTGAGGAGGGGATGTGAACGTGGGTGCTTATCGGTCTTTGTTGAGGAGTGTGGTGGGGCTTTGGGGCGTGCTCGTCGTTGGACGAGGCGCTGCGGGTGAGCGCGCTCGCGGTCGCATTTTCACCGTGCTTGCGCTGAGCGTCACTGCCGTGCTCGCGCTAACTCCTAGTGTCGCCCAAGCCGAACCTCCCAAGCTAATCTCTTACGGGGAGTTCAGCGCGCACGAGGAGCGCGCGATTGGCGTCGCTGTGGAAGGCTCTGGAGACCTGTTTGTGTCGGGTTTCCTAGGGGAAGGGTTTGTCCCTTCGACGGTGGTCAAGCTCGATCCTTCGGGCAACTTGCTCTCGCCGCCGTCCCCGTTTGGGTCTGCGCACTACTCGGGTGTTGCGGTGAACCCGACGAACGGCGACGTGTACGCGCTCGGCGAAGAAGGAGGCCTCTACACGCCGGCCACGCCCGCGACGATCTTCGTCTACGACCCCAACACGGGCGCGCCCGTGTCGTCGTTTGAAGTGTCGGCGTCACGCAATTTCGGCGGTATCTTCACAGACGTCCAGATAGCCGCGGACTCGGCCGGCAATGTGTACGTGCCGGTGGTGCCGGAAAACGAGGTGCTGGAGTACAGCCCGACTGGCACGTTGTTGAAGACGTTCACGGGCTCCGGCGCCGGTGTGCTCAAGGAACCGACCGGCGTGGCGATCGATTCCTCCGGCAATCTGTGGGTAGCCGATTCCGGCAACAACAGGATCGTGGAGCTCGATCCCAATGGTGCGCCTGTGGAAGTAAAAGGCAAGCCCGTTGAAATCGAGAGTGAAGGCGTGTCGTCCGTGGCGCTCGACGGGCATGGGGACGTGTTCGCGGTCGTCAACAACAGCGCGGACTCATGCGGCGAAGTGAAATCGCCCTGCCTCCATCTCGTCGAGTACAGTGTGGAAGGCAGGCAGATCGCCGATGTGGGGGCCGGCCATTTCGGCACGCCTGATGGCGGGGCAGCGCAGCACTTGTACAGCATGGTCGCGGTGAATGAAGCGAACGGGCGTGTATACGTGACCGACGGCCTCAAAGAAACCGTCTGGGTGTTCGGGCCCCCCGTCGCGCCTGTGATCGATAGGGAGCTCACCGCCGAAGTCGGCGTCTCCGAAGTGAAGCTCGGGGCGCTTGTGAACCCTGGTGGCATCCAGACGACCTACCGTTTCGAATACGGTCCTACCAGCGCGTATGGCAGTTCGACGCCTTTCCCGGAAGGAAGCGTCGGCGAAGGATTGGAATCGCATGCGGTGTGGGCGGCCGCAAGCAGCCTCGCGGCGGGCACGACATACCACTACCGTGTCGTGGCGACCAACGAACTGGGAACGGCCTATGGTCCCGATCAGACCTTCACGACGCTGAGCGCTGAGGAGGCGGCGTGTCCCAACGGGCAGCTGCGCGGTGGCTTCGCCGAGAGGTTGCCCGACTGTCGCGCCTACGAGCTTGTGACGCCGCCGGTCAAGAGCGCGTCTCAGTTCGATGCCGTTGCGGAATTGCCGTTGTCGAACACGGTCGCCGCGGATGGCGAAGCGGTCACGCTCTCCACTCAGGAACCGCGGCCGGGCGCGCCCACCTCCGGCGAACACTACGTGGCGACGCGTGGCGCAGGCGGCTGGACCGCAGAAGACATCATGCCGCTCGAATCCTATGACGGGGTGACCTGCCCGGAATTCCAACACGTGTACGCCTACTCGGATCAGCTCACCAAGGACGTGATGCTGGCTAACGGAGGGTCACGCGCTTCCGCGTCTTCAAACCAACAAGGCGAAGATCCGGAATCGTGCAACCCCGAAGGCCGTCAGGTCGTGAGCGGCGAACCGGTTGGTTACGAAAACCTGGTGGTGCGCGACAACGCGACCGGCACTTACCAGCTTGTCAACGTCACGCCGCCGGGTGTGACGCCGGCTGACGCGCACTTCCAGGCCGCCTCTGCCGATCTCGGCCACGTGATCTTCACGGAGACCTCGCCCCTGGCCGAAGGCGCGCGGTACGGCGTCGAAAACCTGTACGAATGGGACGAAGGCGCGCCGCGGCTGGCGAGCGTGCTGCCGGACGGCACGGCGGTCCCCGGATCGCTTGCGGCAGAAGGGGGTACGGCCGAACACGAAGGTGTGGTCTCAAGCGACGGCTCGCACGTCCTCTTCACCTACGGCGGCGCCCTGTATGACCGCATCGACGGGCAGCGCACCGTCCAGATCGACGAAAAACAACAGGGTGTGTCAGGTCCCGGCGGTGGCGGCTCCTTCAAGGCCGCCACCGCCGACGGCTCGAAGGTCTTCTTCACCGACGAAAGCAAGCTCACCCTGGATTCGACTGCGGAAGCAGGCGAACCCGACCTGTACGAGTGCACGCTGCCTGAAGGCGCGAGCAAATGCGAATTGGCCGACCTCACGGTCGCCGCGGCCGGCGAACACGCCGACGTGCTCCGCGTCACGCCGCTCGGTGACCATGACAGCTCCTACGTCTACTTCGTCGCCAAGGGCGTGCTCGCGTCCAACACGAGGGAGATCACCAACAGCGAAGGCAAGACTGTCGTCGAAGGCGCGGAAGCAGGGAAGCAGAACCTGTATTTGTGGGACGGCGAAAAGACGACGTTCATCGCCACCGGCGTCTCCAATAACGGGCGGCACGGCCTTGAGCAGACCTCGCCCGATGGCAAGTGGCTCTCCTTCGAATCGGAAAAGAGCCTGACCGGTTATGACAACGTCAAGCCGAGCGGCGAATCCGCCGCGGAGCTCTTCTTGTACAGCGCCGCCACAGGGCAGCTCGACTGCGCCTCGTGCAACCCCACGGGCGAACCTCCGGTCGAAGGAGGCGGTGTGGTGCAGCTCTCGGAGGGCGAAGGAGAAACCTTCGGAGTCTTCGGGAGCAGGCACGTACTCACGGACGCCGGCCAGGTGTTCTTCGATACGACGGACGCGCTTGTGCCCGCCGATACGAACGGTGTGCTCGATGTCTATGAGTACGAGGGTGGTCACGTGTACCCGATCTCGAGCGGCACGAGCTCCTTCGAATCGAACCTGGAGGGCGTGAGCGAAAGCGGCGATGACGTGTTCTTCAGGTCAAACCAGCAGCTTGTGCCGCAGGACAATCAGGAAGGAGAGATCGTCATCTACGATGCGCGCGTGGATGGTGGCTTCCCGGCGCCCGCCTCGCTGCCGGCGTGCACAACGGCCGATGCCTGTCGCGCGCCGGTCTCACCACAGCCCCTGATTTATGGGGCGCCGTCGAGTCAGACGTTCTCCGGGGCGGGGAATCTCGCGCCGCCGGAAGCCAAGTCGAAGGCGAAGCCCAAGGCAAAGCCCGTGAAGTGCAAAAGTGACAGGTCCCGGAGGGGTGAGAAGAAAGGCAAGTGTGTGAGGAAATCGGGGAAGAAGGCCAAGAAGTCCGCCCATGCCAACAGGAGGGGTAAGTGATGATGCGCTCAAGGAGAATCCCAACAGCACTCTCGCTCGCGGTGACTGTGATCGTGGCGCTGGGAGTGGGCGCGTCCCCGGCGCTCGCCGAAACCCATCCCGCCCTGTTCAGCTTCGGCTCGTTCACGAACCCGAACGGGATCGCGGTGGAAGAATCGACGGGGGACGTGTACGTCGCGGATATCGGCACGGACACGGTGTACAAGTTCGACGCGTCCGGTAACCCGGTTGACTTCGCGGCGCTTGGCTCAAATGCGCTGAGCGGCGCTGCCACGCCGGGTGGATCGTTCTCGTTCCCCTCGTTGTACGGCAGTCCCGCGGCGATCGCGGTCGATAATTCGAGCAGCGCGTCGGATCCTTCCGCCGGCGATCTGTACGTGATGGATGGGGGCCACGGCACGATCGACAAGTTTAGTCCCGAAGGCAGGTACCTGAGCCAGATCGGCGACTTCCCGCCATCCACCGGCTCCGTCGAAGGCGAACTGTTGGGACTGGGCGTCAACGGGAGCGGCACCGTGCACGTCAACCTGAGCACACCATCGTCCAAAACACTGCTGATCGAGGAATTCGACGGCGCGGCCGCGAATCATCTCATCGCTCGCCAGGAATGGAAACAGGATGACGAAGTTGGTCTCGTGGGGGTGCCCAACGAACGCCAAGCCCACGGTTTCGCCGTCTCCAGGACGGGCGACGATTACCCGATCTACGAACCGTCGTGCTCGTGTACGGTCAAGTTCGGGCAGAAGCTCTCCCCGCTCGGTCGCGTGGACAGGGGGGAAGGCGCAGGCGAAGAAATCGCTGCCGGCGAACCGGGCGACGTTGCGGTGGCCGTCGATCCCGCGACCGGCCACCTCTACGCGGACGATCAGTCCTCGGTGGCCGAGTGGGACACGGGCGCGATGAACCGCAACAGCCTTGAAGGCAAAAGCGCTGGCACGCTCGTCGCGCGCTTCGGCTCGGCAGAACTTTCGGGGACTTCGGGCGGGGGCGGGATCGCCGTCGAACGGAGCGAGCGGCCAGATCTACGTCTCAAACCCCGCCAACGGCAAGATCTACGTCTTTGGCAGCGGCGCTCCGGTCGTGACAGTCAGCGAACCGACAAGCGTGACCAAGGAAACCGCGAGCCTGAGCGGCACGGTCGATCCGCGCGGCGCCGCCATCGGCGAATGCAAGTTCGAATACGGCCGCACCACCGACGAATATGGCGACGGCCCCTACGACCACAGTGTGTCCTGCGAGCAGACGCCGGGCGAGATAGGAGCGGGAAGCGGTCCGGTGGCGGTATCCGCGCAGCTGGAAGGCCTCCAAGCCGGCGAACTCTACCATTTCCGCCTCGTCGCGACCAACGCCAACGGCCCGGGGGAGGGTAGCGGTATGCTCGCGATGCAGGGTGTCGGCTTCGGCATCAAGAACTATGAAATCAACTTCCTGAACGAAAACGGCACGCCCGACACGCAGGCGGGCTCGCACCCCTACCAGTTCATCGACACCTTCGAACTGAACTCGCACTTCACGCGCCGCGAATCGAACGCTGATTCATCGTACCTGCGCGTGCCCGATGGCATCTTGCGGGATGTCACGGTCGATCTGCCCCCCGGCCTCGTCGGCGACCCCAATGCGACCTCCAAGAAGTGCGCCGGAGGGGAACTGCGTTCCTTTGACAGAGGAAAAATAACCTGTTCACCCGAATCGAGCGTCGGCCATCTGTACCTGATCTGGTCAGAAGCACAGGATCGTCAACCGTCCGCTGAAAATCTGGTCTACAACATGGTGCCTCCACGCGGCGTGGCTTTGCAGCTTGGCACCAATTTCTTCGTGCCACTGTTGTTTATCAACAACGGGGTGCTCGCCGGCGGAGATTACCCCGTGCAGGCGACGGTGATGGAAGCGCCGGCGACGGCGCCCGTCCTCAAGAGCAGGCTGGTGATCTACGGTGTGGCCAACGACTGCGTGAAGGTTGCTCCGGGGAGCGTCGGTCAATATAGTAACAGCAATTGTTCGCTCAAAGAAAACAACGTAAACGAATATATAAGGCAGACAAGCAGTGGCAAACCGTTCCTTACACTGCCGACCGGCTGCCACGGCCCCCTGCGCTCGACGATAGCGGCCGACTCGTGGGAGGAACCGGGCCAGTGGGCGAAGGCGAGCACGGTCACGCACAATGCCGCGGGCACGCCTGTGTCGCTGACGGGTTGCTCGAAGCTCAAGTTCCCGCCGGAAATCAGCGTCGCGCCGGACAGCAGCGACGCGAGCACGTCCTCGGGGCTGACGGTGAACGTCCATGTCCCACAGAACGCCGCGTTCAATCCTGACGGCCTGGCGGAGTCTTCGTTGCGTGATACGACGGTGGCGCTGCCGCCGGGCGTGGCGATTAACCCGGCGGGGTCGGAAGGTCTTGAAGCGTGTTCGTCTGACGCCGGCGCGTTGCCGGTGGGCGCGCTCGGTAGTCCTGGCGATCAGATCGGCTATAAGGGCCAGGAAGAACTGGACGAATACGAACCAGGTGTGAAGTGGAGCACGTTCACGCCGGAACTGGCGAGCCCGCTGGAATCGGGGTCTAACTTCTGTCCGAACGGCTCGAAGGTCGGGACCGTGAAAATAAAGACGCCGCTGCTGGAACACGAACTGGAAGGCGCGGTGTACTTGGCCGCCCAAGAAGCCAACCCGTTCGGGAGTCTCGTGGCGATGTACATAGTCGCGGAAGATCCCTATTCGGGGAGCTTGATCAAGCTCGCAGGCGAAGTGTCGTTGAACCCGGGCACAGGCCAGATCGTGACGACGTTCAAGAATACCCCCGACGTGCCGTTTGAAAACCTCGAACTGCATTTCTTCGGTGGGGAACGCGCACCGTTGAGCACACCCTCGCGTTGCGGGACTTACACGACGACGGCTACGTTCATACCGTGGGACGGTAATGGGCCGGTTCCAGCGGAATCGAGCTTCAGTATCGAACACGGTCCGGGCGGTGGCCCGTGCCCGGGTGCGAGCCTGCCGTTCAACCCGTCGTTGACGGGCGGTGCAACAAATGTCAACGCGGGCGCGTTCAGTCCGTTCACGCTGACGATGACCCGCAAAAACGGCGAACAGAACTTGCAGTCGGTGGAAGCGTACCTGCCACCGGGACTGTCGGGGATCCTCTCGAACATCGAATTGTGCGGAGAACCGCAGGCCAACCTTGGCGAGTGTCCTCCGAACAGTCTGATCGGCGAAACGACGATAAGCGTTGGTGTCGGCAATCAGCCGTATACGGTCTCCGGCGGCAAGTTCTATCTGACTGGCCCCTATAACGGCACTGGCCCTTGTACCGTGGGGCAACCGGGGTGCGCACCGTTCGGTATCACCTTCGAGGTTCCCGCGAAGGCCGGCCCGTTCGACCTCGCGAAGACGAAGAACAATCATCCAGCGTGCGATTGTGTGCTCGTGCGCGGCAAGATCGAAGTCAACCCGATAACCGCGGCGATCACGATCACGAGCAACCCACCTGGGAGCACCGATGCGATCCCGACGAGCATCGAAGGAATACCCCTGGAAATCCAGCATGTGAACGCGATTACCACGCGCGGAGACTTCCAGTTCAACCCGACGAACTGCAACAAGATGCAGGTCACCGGGACGATCCACTCAAGCGAAGGCTCGACAGACACCATCGACGTGCCCTTCCAGGTCACGAACTGTGCGGTGCTGAAGTTCGCTCCCAAACTCGCGGTCTCCGCGTCCGGGAAAACATCACGTGCGAACGGTGCGAGCCTGAACGTGAAATTGATGTATCCCAAAGCACCGTTCGGGTCGCAGGCGAACATCAAGAGCGTCAAGGTCGATTTGCCCAAGCAGTTGCCGTCGAGGTTGACGACGTTGCAGAAGGCGTGTCCGGCGAAAACATTTGAAGCTAATCCTGCTGGTTGTCCGGCGGACTCGATCGTGGGGCATGCGACGGCGATCACACCGTTGATCCCGGTGCCTTTGACGGGTCCCGCGTATTTCGTGTCTTATGGTGGTGCGAAGTTCCCCGAACTCGTGGTCGTGCTGCAGGGTTATGGCGTGACGCTCGATTTGCATGGGGAAACGTTTATCAGCAAAGCGGGGATCACGAGCAGTACGTTCCATACGGTTCCCGATGCGCCAGTCGGTAGTTTCGAACTGAACCTGCCGCAAGGCAAATACTCGGCGCTCGCAGCGAACGGGAACTTGTGTAAGAGCAAACTCACGATGCCGACCGCGTTCACCGCACAGAACGGAGCGGAAATCCACCAGAGCACAAAGATCGGCGTCACCTCCTGCCCGAAGGTGAAGAAGAAGGGCAAGAAGTCAAGCAAGCATCGCAAGGGGAAATCGCACGGGAAGAAGAAATGAGAGATGGCTGGCGAGGCGAATGCGCCGTCGAAGCAGGCGGCGTCCAATGGGCACAAGCCGGGTGAGAGCGCTCTAGGGAGGGAGCGCCCTGGCGGGCATAAGCAGGTTTCTGAGGTTCAGCGTGCGCGGTTGTTGACCGCGATGATGCAGGAGATCGCAGAGCGCGGCGCGGCGAACGTGAGTGTCGCGCATGTCGTTGGTCGCTCGGGTGTGTCGCGGCGCACGTTCTATGAGATCTTCGAGGATCGCGAGGATTGTTTTCTCGCAGCGTTTGACGATGCGCTGGAGCACGTCGCGGCGGTTGTGGTCGCGGCGTATGAAGAGTCTGGTTCGTGGCGGGCGAGGGTCCGTGCGGCGCTGACCACGTTGCTCGAGTGCCTGGACTGCGACCGGGCGAGCGGACGGTTGCTGATCGTTGAGAGCCTCGCCGCCGGTCCCAAGGCACTCGAGCGCCGCCAGCACGTGCTCGCGCGGATCATCCCGGTGATCCAGCAGGGACAGAGCGAAGGCAAAGCGAGCGCGAGCACGGGTTCGCCGCCGTTGACCGCGGAGGGCATCGCTGGGGGTGTGCTGTCGGTTCTGCACGCACGCCTCACCGAAGCACAGTCGTCCTCTGTCGCACTCAGCGGCAGGTCAACTCCTTCGCGGAGCACCGGCGCAGGGCACGCCAAAGATGGTTCGCTGCTCGACCTGTTGAACCCGTTGATGGGCATGATCGTGCTGCCCTACCTGGGAGCGGCTGCCGCGCGCAAGGAGATCGAACGGCCAACACCCAAGCATTCGGGAAGGCACCCGATAATGCGCACCGATCCCTTGCAGGATTTGCCGATGCGCTTCACCTACCGCACGATGCGCGTATTGATGGCTGTCGCTGAGCGGCCGGGCTCCTCAAACAGAGCTGTCGGGCAGAGCGCCGGCATCGGCGATCAGGGTCAGGCATCGAAGCTGCTCGCGCGCTTGCACAAGCTCGGATTGATCGAGAACGCGGGCGGCGATCTCGCCCGTGGCGAGCCCAACGCGTGGATGCTCACCGCCACAGGCAGGCAGATACACGACACGATCACAGGACTCGAAACACGCGAGTCGTGAGCTTCGCTGCTCCTCGTCGCGGCGCGCCAGTAGCCTGAAGGGATCGTGTCCTTCTATGTGACCACCCCGATCTACTACGTCAACGCGGCGCCGCATCTCGGCCACGCCTACACCACGATCGCGGCCGACGTGCTGGCGCGCCACCACCGCCAGCGGGGGGAGGACGTGTTCTTCCTGACGGGCACTGACGAGCACGGCGAGCCGGTGGCCGATGCTGCGCATGCGCTTGGAGTGGAGCCCCAGGAGCTCGCGGACCGCAACTCCGAGCGCTTCCGTGCGCTGGCGCCGAAGATCGAGGCGACAAACGATTTCTTCATCCGCACCACCGACCCTCAGCACATGCAGGTCGTGCAGGACATCCTCTCGCGGGTGCGCGAGAACGGGTATGTGTACATGGGCACCTACGAGGGCTGGTACTGCCCCAAGTGCGCCGACTTCAAGGCCGAGAACGAAGTGGACGAGGGGGAGCTGTGCCCGATCCACCATGTCAAGCTCACGCGCGAGCAGGAGGACAACTACTTTTTTGCGCTCTCGCGCTTCCAGGAGCCGCTTGAGCGCCTGTATGCCGAGCACGAGGAGTTCGTGGCGCCACGCACCCGCTACAACGAGGCGCTGTCGTTCGTGAAGTCGGGGTTGCGCGACGTGCCGCTCACGCGCCACAAGCTCACGTGGGGGGCGCCGGTGCCGTGGGACTCCGAGCACGTGTTCTACGTGTGGTTCGACGCGCTGCTCAACTACTACTCGGCGCTCACGTATGCCCCCGTGTTCGTGAGCCAGGCCGGTGCACTTGCGGGAGCCGGCGAGGCCCACTCGTCGTTGGGATCTGGGGCGCAATCCGGCGAGGTCACCCTCACCGACGCCTTCTGGCCCGCCAATGTGCACCTGATCGCAAAGGACATCCTGCGCTTTCACACCGTGTACTGGCCCGCGCTGTTGATGGCCGCCGGGATTGAGCTGCCCCGACGCGTGTTCGTGCATGGCTATCTGTTGATGGATGGCGAGAAGATGAGCAAGTCGCTGGGCAACGTGCTCGACCCGTTCGCGGTGATCGAGCGCTTCGGTGCGGACGCGCTGCGCTTCTACCTGCTGCGCGACGTGCCCTTCGGTCAGGACGGGTCGGTATCGACCGCCTCCTTCGAGCAGCGCTACGAGTCGGAGCTCGCCAACGATTACGGCAACCTCGCCAGCCGCACGCTGGCGATGATCGTCCGCTACCGCGACGGGGTCGTGGATGGGGGAGAGCCCGACCAACTGCTACACGGCGACTTCGCCGGGTTGGGCGAGCGTGTGGCCGAGCTGCTCGATCGCGTCGAGCTGACGAACGCGCTCGATGAGATCTGGCAGCGCGTGCGACGTCTCAACCGCTACGTCGAGGAGCAGGCGCCTTGGCAGCTCGCCAAGGACCCCGAGCGCGCGCAGGATCTCGACCGCGTGCTGCGCACGCTCGCCGAAGGCCTGCGGGTCGTCTCGGTGCTGCTTGCGCCCTACCTGCCCGACGCGACCGCCAAGCTGCTTGCCGCGCTCGGCGCGCCGGACATTTCGCTTGCGGGGGCGCGCTTCGGTGCCGGGGAGATTCGCAATGTGCAAAAGCTCGATCCACTGTTTCCAAAGGCCGTCGCGACGGAGTAGCCGACCCGTTTTGGGGCTTCGGGTTGCGCTCGCCTAGAAGGGGACTTGACATGTAGGATCGGAGATGGTATGTTGGCGCCAGCGCCTGTCATCCCTTTGGGTTTGGCGGGTGAACATAAGGTCGGGTTTGGGTCGGTCTTCGTGGTTGACCATCAACAGTTTTGACGGGGACCTTGGGAGAGGGACCGGGTCGCAACGAGAGGGAGTTGTTTTTCGCGTGGTTTCTTTTGGGGATAACGTGCTTGGGAGTCCGTGTGCGGCTGGAGCGTCCTTTATAGGACGTGTCAGCGTCGCTGACACGTCTCTCTCTCTCTCTCTCTCTCTCTGGGACAGCTGCCTTCTAGGGCGTAGCTCCCTTCGCCGCGCCGGTAGCGCGCGGCCCGCCGGGTATGAGACCCGGCTTGGTTTTTCGCACCCGCATGGGTACTCGCGCGCTGTAGGCGCGCTTTCAGCTTCTTGCCTGCGCCCCGCTATGGGGTGTTCTTCTGCCGCCGTGGGTCGTGTGCCCGCGGCGGTATTTGCCTGCCCCCCGAATGGGGGGTGCTGCCCGGGCTCGGGCAGGTCTCGCTGTCCGAGTCTCTTTGAGGAGGGGATGTGAACGTGGGTGCTCATCGGTCTTTGTTGAGGAATCTTGTCCGGCTGTACAGCGTGCTCGCCATTGGACGAGGCACTGCGGGTGAGCGTGCTCGCGGCCGCATTTTCACCGTGCTCGCGCTGAGCATTGCTGCCGTGCTTGCTTGTGCCCTTCAGGGTGCGCTATCCCCCGGTGTGGCCCAAGCCGAACCTCCCAAGCTCATCTCCTACGGATTGTTCAGCACACACGAGGAACACGCGGCCGGCGTCGCGGTGGGAGGCTCTGGAGACCTGTTCGTGTCGAGTCTCCTTGGTGGAGAACCGTTCGGGTCTGGCCCCTCGACGGTGGTCAAGCTCGATCCTTCGGGCAACTTGCTCTCGCCGCCGTCGCCGTTTGGGTCTGCGCACTACTCGGGTGTTGCGGTGAACCCGACGAACGGCGACGTGTATGTGCTCGGCGAAGAAGGTGGCCTCTTCACGCCGGCCACGCCGGCGACGATCTTCGTCTATGACCCCGACACCGGCGCGCCCGTGTCGTCGTTTGAAGTGTCGGCGTCACGCAATTTCAACGGCTTCTTCGCAGACGTGCAGATCGCGGCCGATTCGGCCGGCAACGTGTACGTGCCGAATGTGTCAGAAAACGAGGTGCTCGAGTACAGCCCGAGCGGCACGCTGTTGAAGACGTTCACGGGCTCCGGCGCCGGTGCGCTGAAGGAACCGAGCGGCGTGGCGATCGACTCCTCCGGCAATTTGTGGGTGGCTGAGCCCGCCAACAACAGGATCGTGGAGCTTGCTCCCAGCGGTGCGTCTGTGGAAGTGAACGGCAAGCCCGTTGAAATCGAAAGCGAAGGCGTGGGGGCCGTGGCACTCGACGGACACGGGGACGTGTTCGCGGTCGTCGACAACAGCGCGGACTCGTGCGGCGAAAAGAACTCGCCCTGCCTGCATCTCGTCGAGTACAACTCGGAAGGCAGGCAGCTTGCCGATGTGGGGGCCGGCAATTTCGGCGAGACTAATGGCGAAACGGAACGCTTCTACAGTGGTG
This sequence comes from uncultured Solirubrobacterales bacterium, assembly GCA_963715535.1. Lineage (GTDB taxonomy): Bacteria > Actinomycetota > Thermoleophilia > Solirubrobacterales > Solirubrobacteraceae > Palsa-744. Next base: position 2,490,007 of record OY970251.1, read on the forward strand.
TCGCGGTGAGTGAAGCGAACGGGCGTGTTTACGTGCTCGCCGGTCAACAGGAAATCGTCTGGGTGTTCGGGCCCCCCGCCGCGCCTGTGGTCGGCGGGGAGCTCACCGCCGAAGTCGGCGTCTCCGAAGTAAAGCTCGGGGCAACGGTCGACTCCGGCGGTATCCAGACGAGCTACCGCTTTGAATACGGTTCTACCAGTGCCTACGGCAGCTCGACGCCCATCCCGGAAGGAAGCGTCGGTGAAGGGCTGGAATCGCACGCGGTGTGGGCGTCGGCAAGCGGTCTTGCGCCCGGGAGCACCTACCACTACCGTGTCGTGGCGACTAGCGAACTGGGAACGGTCTATGGCCCCGACCAGACCTTCACCACGCTGAGCGTCGAAGAGGCGGCGTGTCCCAACGAACAGCGACGTGGCGGCTTCGCTGAGAGGTTGCCCGACTGTCGTGCCTACGAGCTTGTAACGCCGCCGGTTGAGAGTTCGTCCCAGTTCGACGCTGGGGGAGAAGTTGCGTATGCGAGCACGGTCGCCACGGACGGCGAAGCGGTCACGCTCGTCACCACGGAGCCGCGGCCGGGCGCGCCTACCTCCGGCCAGGACTACGTGGCGACGCGTGGCGCGGGCGGCTGGATCGCGGAAGACATCATGCCGATCGAATCCTATGACGGCGTGGGTTGCCCACGGCACCAGGAGGACTACGCCTACTCGGAACAGCTCACCAAGGACCTTATTCAAGCCGGCGGAGGGTCAAGCGCTTCCGAGTCCAACGTCGAAGAAAACCCGGAATCGTGTAACCCCGAAGGCCGTCAGGTCGTGAGCGGCGAACCGGTGGGTCACGAAAACCTGTTGGTGCGCGATAACGCGACCGGGGCCTATCGGCTTGTCAACGTCACGCCGCCGGGGGTGACGCCGGCTGACGCGCACTTTCGGGCTACCTCTGCTGATCTCAGCCACGTGATCTTCACGGAGATCGCGCCTCTGGCCGAAGGCGCGCGGTACGGCGTCGAAAACCTGTATGAATGGGATGAAGGCGCGGTGCGGCTGGTGAGCGTGTTGCCAGACGGCACGGTGGTCCCCGGATCGCTCCCGGCACTGAGGGAAACCGAAGGTGTGGTCTCGAGCGACGGTTCGCACGTCCTTTTCACCTACGGCGACGCTCTCTACGATCGTATTGGCGGGCAGCGCACCGTCCTGATCGACGAAAAACAGGGTGGGTCGGGCCTTAGTGGCGGCGGCTCCTTTGCGGCTGCCACCTCCGACGGTTCGAAGGTCTTCTTCCTCGACGAAAGCAAGCTCACGGCCGACTCGACCGCAGAAACGGGCGAGCCTGACCTGTATGAGTGTGTGCTGTCTGAAGGCGCGAGCAAATGCGAATTGAGCGATCTCACGGTCGCCGCGGCGGGCGAGCACGCCGACGTGTTGCGTGTCACGCCGCTCGGTGTCCATGACAGCTCCTATGTCTACTTCGTCGCCAAGGGCGTGCTGGCGTCCAACACGAGGGAATTCACCGACGGCGAAGGCAAGGCCGTCGTCGAAGGTGCCCAAGCCGGGAAGCAAAACCTGTATCTGTGGAACGGCGAAAAGACGACGTTCATCGCCACCGGCCTCGTTGCCCGCGTGTCGCTGAGCTACGAGCAGACCTCGCCTGAGGGCAAGTGGCTCGAGTTCGAATCGGAAGAGAGCCTTACCGGCTATGACAACGTCGAGCCGGACCACGAACTCGCCAGAGAGCTCTTCCTTTACAACGCCGCCACAGGGCAGCTCGCTTGCGTCTCGTGCAACCCCACGGGCGAACCTCCGGTCGAAGAAAACCGCACGAGCGAACCTTGGGTTCCTGGAGGCGGTGTGCAACCGCCCGTCGAAACCAGGGAAGAAGGAGCCGGAGCCTACAAAAGGCGGCACCTGCTGACAGATGCCGGTCAAGCGTTCTTCGAAACGGCGGATGCGCTGGTTCCGGCCGATACGAACGGCGAGCTCGATGTCTATGAGTACGAGGGCGGTCACGTGTACCTGATCTCGAGCGGCACGAGCTCCTTCCAATCGAACCTGGAGGGCGCGAGCGAAAGCGGCGATGACGTGTTCTTCAGGTCTGACCAGGCGCTCGTGTCGCAGGATAACCAGGAAGGACAGTTCGTCATCTACGATGCGCGCGTTGAACGGTGGCTTTGCCGAAGTGTCCTCCCCGCCGGCGTGCACGACGGCCGATGCCTGCCGCACGCCGGTTTCGCCGCTGCCCTCGATTTATGGGGCGCCGGCGAGTCAGACGTTCTCCGGTGTGGGAAACCTCGTGCCGCCTGAAGCCGTCAAGCCTAAGGCGAAGTCCAAGGCAAAGCCCGTGAAGTGCAAGAAGGGTTTTGTCAAGAAGAAAGGCAAGTGTGTGAGGAAACCGGCGAAGAAGGCGAAGAAGTCCGCTCGCACTAACAGGAGGGGTAAGTGATGACGCGCTCGATGAGAATCCCGACAGCATTTTCGCTCGCGGTCGCTGTGATCGTGGCGCTGGGAGCGGGCGCGTCCCCGGCGCTCGCCGCCAGCGAAGCGCACCCGTCGCTGCATGAATTCGGTCGCAATGGGACCGAAGCCTTCTCGAACCCAGACGGGATCGCGGTCGACGAATCCACTGGTGATGTGTACGTCGCGGACATCGGTACCGACACGGTGTACAAGTTCGACGCGAGCGGCACACCGGTCAACTTCGCCTCGCTAAGCAGCAACGAACTGACCGGAATCGCTACGCCGGGTGGGTCGTTCTCCTTCCCCTCGCTGTACGGCACCCCGGCGGCGATCGCGGTCGATAACGCTTGCGTGCAGCACACGCCTGCGCTTACCGGCAAGGCCTGTGAAGAATTCGACCCCTCGGCCGGTGATTTGTACGTGATGGATGGAGGTCACGGTGGGATCGACAAGTTCAGTCCCGAAGGCAAGTACCTGAGTCAGATTGGCGGCTTCCCATCGTCCACAGGCTCCGCCGAAGGCGAACTATTGGGGCTGGGCGTTGACGGGAGCGGCATCGTGCATGTCAACCTGAAGGCAAACCCCTCTTACCCACTGGTCGAGGAGTTCGACACCGAGGTCGTGAATCGTCTCATGGCTCGCCAGCAATGGACATCGTTCACCGACGCCGGTGGTGCCGGCCTCAGCGAGTCATCTCTGGCCCACGGCTTCGCGGTCTCAGCGACGGGCGATGACTACCCGAGCTACGAACCGTCGTGCTCGTGCACGGTCAAGTTCGGGCAGAAGCTGTCCGCGCTCGGCCGGGTGGACAGTGGCGAAGCGGGCGATGTCGCGGTGGCCGTTGACCCCGCGACCGGTCATCTCTACGCGGATGATCAGTCCTCCGTGGCCGAGTGGGACACGGGCGCGATGAACCGCAACAGCGTGGAGGAAAAAAGCGCTGGTATGCTCGTCGCTCGCTTCGGCTCGATGCAGCTTTCGAGCTTCTCGGGCCAGGGCGGGATTGCCGTGGACGGCGCGAGCGGTGAGATCTACGTCTCAAACCCGGCCGACGGCGATGTCTATGTGTTCGGCAGCGATGCCCCGGCCGTGACAGTCGGCGAACCGACGGGTGTGACCAGGGAAGCCGCGAGCCTGAGCGGCATGGTGGATCCTCGCGGCGTCGCTGTCAGTGAATGCAAGTTCGAATACGGCCTCACCGACGAATATGGCAACGGCCCCTATCACCAAAGCGTGTCGTGCATGCAGACGCCGGGTGAGATCGGAGCGGGAAGTGGTCCGGTGGCGGTTTCCGCGCAGCTGGAAGGCCTCAGTCCCGGCGAACTCTACCATTTCCGCCTCGTCGCGAGCAACGCCAACGGCCCGGGAGAGGGCAGCGGTATGCTCGCGACGCAGGGTGTCGGCTTCGGCCTCAAGAGCTTGGGCGTCAACTTCGTAAACGAAAACGGTACGCCCGACACGCAGGCGGGCTCGCACCCTTATCAGTTCGTCAACACCTTCGAACTGAACTCGCACTTCAAGCGCACGGAATCGAACGCCGACTCACCGTACCTGCGCGAGCCCGACGGCATCCTGCGGGATGTCACGGTCGATCTGCCCCCCGGCCTCGTCGGCGACCCCAATGCGACCTCCAAGAAGTGCACCGCACAGGAACTGCGACCGTACCCGCCGAAGTGTCCGAACGCCTCGAAGGTCGGCCAACTGGAACTGGGCTGGGGAGCGTCCACGGCTCGCGCAGCGAACTTCTATGGCGAACTCTACAACATGGTGCCCCCACACGGCACTGCTTTGCAGCTCGGCACCAATTTCTTTGTGCCCCTGCTGTTCATCAACAACGCCGTGCGTGCCGGTGGGGACTACCCCGTACAGGCGACGGTGACGGAGGCGCCGGGGGAGGCGCCTGTCATCAAGAGCAGGCTGACGCTCTACGGTGTGATCACCCCCTGTGTAAAAGCGGAATCGGGAAAGGGTAAATATCGCGACTACTCGTGCAGCGAAAGCGCGCGCCCGGGAGAAGCCGAATATGAAAAGGAAACCTCCGCCAGCAAACCGTTCCTGACGCTTCCGACTGGCTGTCACGGGCCTCTGCGCTCGACGATTTCGGTCGACTCATGGGAAGAACCGGGCAAGTGGGTGAAGGCGAGCACGGTCACGCAGAACTCGGCGGGTACGCCTGTGTCGCTGACGGGCTGCTCGAAGCTCAGGTTCCCGCCGGAAATCAGCGTGGCGCCGGATAGCAGTGACGCGAGCACCTCCTCGGGACTGACGGTTGGTGTTCATCTTCCACAGGGCGCCGCGTTCAACCCCAACGGCCTCGCGGAGTCTTCGCTCAGGGATACGAAGGTATCGCTCCCCGTAGGCGTGTCGATCAACCCGTCGGGTTCGGAAGGCCTTGAAGCATGCTCGTCTGACGCTGGCTCGTTGCCGGAAGGAGCGCTCGGTAGCCCCGGCGATCAGATCGGCTATAAGGGCCAGGAAGAACTGAACGCTGAATACGAACCGGGTGTGAACTGGAGCACGTTCACGCCGGAACTGGCGAGCCCTGAGGATCCGGGCGTGAATTTCTGTCCGAACGGGTCGAAGGTCGGCACGGTAAAAGTCAAGACACCGCTGCTGGAACACGAAGTGGAAGGGTCCGTGTATTTGGCGGCGCAGAACTCCAATCCGTTCGGGAGTCTCGTGGCGATGTATATAGTCGCGGAAGATCCTTATTCGGGAAGCTTGATCAAGCTCGCGGGCGAAGTGTCGTTGAACCCGGATACGGGGCAGATCGTGACGACGTTCAAGAACACTCCCGACGTGCCGTTTGAAAACCTCGAATTGCACTTCTTCGGTGGGGAACGCGCACCGCTCGCGACACCCGCGCGTTGCGGTACCTATACGACGACGGCGGTGTTCACGCCATGGGACGGCAACGGGCCTGTGACCACTGAATCCTCGTTCAATATTGAACATGGTCCGGGTGGTGGCGCGTGTCCGGGCGCGAGCTTGCCGTTCGATCCGTCTTTGACTGGTGGCGCGACGAATGTCAACGCGGGTGCGTTCAGTCCGTTTACGCTGACGATGACCCGCAAAAACGGTGAACAGAATCTGCAGTCGGTGGAAGCGCACTTGCCGCCGGGACTGTTGGGGATCCTCTCGAACATCGAATTGTGCGGCGAACCGCAGGCTAACCTCGGTGAGTGTCCCCCGAACAGTCTGATCGGCGAAACGACAATCAGTGTTGGTGTCGGCAATCAACCGTACACAGTCTCCGGCGGTAAGTTCTATTTGACCGGTCCCTATAACGGCACCGGTCCTTGTACCGTTGGGCAACCTGGGTGCGCACCGTTCGGGATCACGTTCGAGGTTCCCGCAAAGGCCGGCCCGTTCGATCTGAAGCGTAATACCGCGAATCCCGCGGGTGAGGACCCCTGCGACTGCGTGCTTGTACGGGGCAAGATCGAAGTGAACCCGATAACCGCTGCGATCACGATCACGAGCAACCCGCCGGGTACTCCCGATGCGATCCCAACGAGCATCGAAGGGATACCCCTGGAAATCCAGCATGTGAACGCGATTACGACGCGCGGGGACTTCCAGTTCAACCCGACGAACTGCAACAAGATGCAGGTCACCGGCACGATCCACTCAAGCGAAGGCTCCACAGACACCATAGATGTGCCGTTCCAGGTCACCAACTGCGCGGTGCTGAAGTTCGCTCCCAAACTGGCAATCTCCACGAGTGGGAAAACTTCACGCGCGAATGGTGCGAGCCTGAGTGTGAAGTTGACGTATCCCAAAGCACCGTTCGGGAGTCAGGCGAACATCAAGAGCGTCAAGGTCGATCTGCCCAAGCAGTTGCCGTCCCGCTTGACGACGTTGCAGAAGGCGTGCCCAGCGAAAACGTTCGAAGCTAATCCTGCCGGTTGTCCGGCAGCGTCGATCGTGGGGCATGCGACCGCGATCACACCGTTGATCCCGGTGCCTTTGACGGGCCCGGCGTACTTCGTCAGCTACGGCGGCGCGAAGTTCCCCGAACTCGTAGTCGTGCTCCAGGGGTATGGCGTGACGCTCGATTTGCATGGGGAAACGTTCATCAGCAAAGCAGGAATCACGAGCAGCACGTTCCACACCATCCCCGATGCCCCCGTAGGCAGCTTCGAATTGAACCTGCCGCAAGGCAAATACTCGGCGCTGGCGGCCAACGGCAACCTGTGCAAGAGCAAACTCGCGATGCCGACCGCGTTCACCGCACAGAACGGGGCGGAAATCCACGAGAGCACGAAGATCGGCGTGACAGGCTGCTCAAAGGCAAAGAAGAAGGGCAAGAAGTCAAGCAAGCATCACAAGGGGAAATCGCACGGGAAGAAGAAATGAGAGATGACTGGCAAGGCGAAGGCGCCGTCCCCCGTTCGGGGACAAGCGAAGCCGGCGGCGTCCAATGGGCATCAGCTGAGTGAGAGCGCTCTAGGTAGAGGGCAGGTTTCTGAGATTCAGCGCGCGCGGATGTTGACCGCGATGATGCAGGAGATCGCAGAACGCGGCGCGGCGAACGTGAGTGTCGCGCATGTGGTTGGTCGCTCAGGTGTGTCGCGCCGCACGTTCTATGAGATCTTCGAGGATCGCGAGGACTGTTTTCTCGCCGCGTTTGACGATGCGCTGGAGCACGTCGCGGCGGTTGTGGTTGCGGCGTATGACGAGCCGGAGTCGTGGCGGGCGAGAATCCGTGCGGCGCTCGCCACGCTATTGGAGTGCTTGGACTGCGACCCCGCGAGCGGACGCCTGCTGATCGTTGAGAGCCTCGCCGCCGGTCCGAAGGCGCTCGAGCGTCGCCAGCATGTGCTCGAGCGGATCGTATCCGTACTCGAAGAAGGCCAGGGCGAGTCCAGGGCGGGGAGCGCTGCGCCGCCGTTGACGGCGGAGGGTGTCGTCGGGGGTGTGCTGTCGGTCCTGCACGCACGCCTCACCGAAGTTCGGTCGTCCTCTGCCGCACGAGGCGGCAGGTCAACTCGCTCACCGAGCGCAAACGCCGGGCACTCCGACGGCGATTCGCTACTGGACCTGTTGAACCCGTTGATGGGCATGATCGTGCTGCCCTACCTGGGAGCGGCGGCTGCGCGCAAGGAGCTCGAGCGACCAACCCCCAAGCACTCCGGGAAACGTCCGCTCGTGCGCACCGACCCCTTGCAGGATCTCCCGATGCGCTTCACCTATCGCACGATGCGCGTCCTCATGTCCGTGGCCGAGCAGCCGGGCTCCTCAAACAGAGCTGTTGGACAGACAGCGGGCATCGGCGACCAAGGCCAAGCCTCGAAGCTGCTCGCGCGCCTGCACAAGCTCGGATTGATCGAGAACCAGGGCGGAGACCCCGCCCGCGGCGAGCCCAACGCCTGGACTCTCACCGCCACCGGCAGGCAGGTACACAACACGATCGCGCGGCCCGAAGGCGGCTGAGTTGTCCCTGAGCCACTGCCGAGGTGGACATCTACGGGCGCCCGCCGAGCGGCTCAGCGGTCGCTGAACGGATTCTCGACTCGCACGCCGGCGTAGTCCTGGCCGTCGTTGAGGTCCTCGGAGAGCACGACCTCGCAGCCGAGCGCGCGGGCTGCCTCCAGGATCGCCGCGTCCCAATATGAGATGTCGAATCGCTGCCGGGTGGAGAGAGCCGAGAGCACCGTGCCGACCGTCGTCTCTTGGATGGGGAAGCGCCGGAAGGAGTCGAACGAGCGCGGCGGCCTGCTCGTGCGTCAGGCGATCCGCTCTGCTCCCGCGCGTGGCCTGCACATAGAACTCCTGCAGCACCTGCACCGAGAGCCCGATGTCCCTGGTCGAGAGCAGTTCGTTTGCTCGGGCCGCCTTCGCCTGCTCCTCGGGGTCGCGCGAGATCGCGTAGAGCAGGATGTTGGTGTCAGCGAACCGCACGCCGGTGCAACTCGTTGCGATCGAGTCGGTTGCGGGCGCTGAAGCGACTGATCTGCTCCTGGATGCCTTGCTGCTGCGCCTCGAGCCGCGCGAACTCGTCCTCGCGTTCGGAGAGCGAGCGCAGATACTCGGCGACGAGGCCGCTCACGGAGCTGCCGCGCTCGGCCGCGCGAATCCGCGCGGCGCGATAGACGTCCTCTGGAACTGAGACGGTGATGTTGGTCACTGTGCATCACAGTATCACAGTTTCACAGTGATATATTCTATCGACTTCTGTAGAACGCTTTAGAATTTGGTAGAAAGCAAAACTGGCTTGCCTATGCGATTAGTTTGAAGCGGGCGCCGAGCGCACGGTAGGTTCGTGCCGCGCGATGGTCGCGCGAGAGCAGTTCCAAGTCGTCCTCGAGCGCTGCGAGGGCGATCAGACCATCGTAGGTGGCGCCGCCGCTGATGCCGGCGGCTGCCAGGCGCGCCGGCGCGCCCGCATGGTCGCTTGCGTTCAGCGTGACGTGCTTGGATGGCAGACGTGCTTCGATCGCTGTCGCGGCCGTGCGGGCCTCGGTGCGGTGTGGCGGGGGCAGGCGCGTGAGCACGCTGTAGGTCTCGGCCGCCACGTGCGCGATCGTGGTCGCACAGCCGGCCAGCGCCTCGCCCGCGGCCTCGTGCGCCGGATGGTCGGCGAGTAGCGCGGCGATCGTGATGCTTGTGTCCGGGGCCCTACTGGCCTCGGCTGTCCTGCTCACCTGTGCTCACGCACCGCTTCGAGCATGTGGCGCACATCCTCGTCGGTGATCGGCGTGCCGGTCGCGGCAAACGACGGGCCATGTGGGCCCTTCACAAGCCTCGTCGGCTCATGCGAGGTTGACAGCTCCAGGTGACCGTCAACCACCTCCGCTTGCAGCGGCATGTCCGTCGAGAATCCCAGTTGATCGCGCAGCGGCTTCGGTATCACGACCCGCCCGACCTTGTCGATTGACACATGCATGGTAAAAGCTTACCATGGGGATGGTTGGCCCCTCGAAATAGCTGGTTCAACCCCCCTCGAAATTACGGATTCGATGTAGGCACAGGCTCAGCCAGCGGCGGATCGGCGTGTGTTTTAGGCTCGCCAGAGCCGAGCGATCGGCACTATGTGCAGGCTGCGGTCGTGGCTGTATGCGTGTGCGCCGGTGTAGAGGACGACGCCTCCGAGAAACTGACTGCCGAGCTTGCGGCGCAGCTTGAGTAGGCCTCGCAGCTCACTTGCCTGGACGCGCGGGGAGGCCTTGACCTCCAGCGCCGCGATCATGCCGTCTTCACGTTCCAAGATCAGGTCAACCTCCTCGCCGTCGTGGGTGCGCCAATGCCCTCTTTGCACGGGTCCCGCCAGCCAGTCGATCTGCTTGGACACTTCGCTCACGACGAAGGTCTCCAGCAGGTGGCCGAACTCCGTGAGGGCGGGCGCCGAGGCCATCCCGAGCTTACGCTCGGTCAAATGCAGCAGGCGACCAGCGAGGCCGCTGTCGACCACGTGGATCTTTGGCGCCGAGCCGACCCGTGAGCCGAGCGTTGTGCCCCACGCCGGGAGCTGGTGGACAAGGAAGACTGTCTCGAGCAGCTTGGTGTAGTTCTCGGCTGTCGACTTCTCCATGCCGATGGTCATCGCGGCCTTGGCAATGTTGAGTATCTGCGCGGTCTGGCTCGCGAGTTGTCGCAGCAGGAGCGGCAGCTGGCGGCGCTGGCGCACGCGGGTGAGCTCGATTACGTCGCGCTCGAGCACGAGATCGACGTAGTCGTCGAACCAACGCGCTCTATCTGCTGGGCGAGCGCGGCGGAGCACCGACGGATACCCCCCGGCGAGCACTCGGCGTACGTACTCCTCGCGAGGGATCGCCGGCAGACGCGAATCCAGGAGCGAGACGGGATCGCTCAGTAGAGCTTCGGCGAAGTCCTCGCGGATCCCCGATATCTCCCCTTGAGAGAGTGGGAGAACGTCGATTCGGTGCGCGCGGCCGGTGAGGGCCTGTGCTGTCGCGGGGAGCGTGGCGTATCGGGTGGAACCTGTGAGCACGAACCTGCCCGGGGCGCCGTCGCGATTGAGCTCGGCCTTGATCGCATCCAGCAGCTCCGGCACGTGCTGGAACTCGTCGATCATGATTGGAGCCTCGCCACGAACGAACAACGCAGGGTCGGTCCGCACCGCGTCGCGCGTGGGCAGATCGTCGAGGTCAACGATCTGCCGGTCTCTGGAGGTGGCCAGCGTTCGCAGCAAGGTCGACTTTCCCACGGCGCGGGGGCCTTCCAGTACGACAACCGACTCATCATGGAGACGCTGGCCCACCACCTCGACGAGACGCCTGTCAACGATCCGCGAGAGTATTGCCGGCATCATGAAAGCCTACCGTATTTCCGCGATCCGCGCCTGATTTTTTCCGTGATTCGAGCACCACATGATCCGCAATGCGATGGCCGCCGCTAGCCTGGAAGCGTGATCGACAGCCACACCCACCTGTACCTGTGCGAGGAGCCCGACGCCGAGTTGGTGGAGCGGGCGGTGGCGGCCGGGGTTACGCGGATGCTCACCGTGGGCACCAACGGCGCCTCCTGCCGCGCCGCGCTGGCGGCGGCCGAGGCGTTCCCGCAGGTGTACGCCGCGATCGGTCGCCACCCGAACGAGGCCACCGGCTTCGACGACGCCGACCTGGCCGAGCTTCAGGCTCTCGCCGCGCACCCGCGCTGTGTGGCGATCGGCGAGACGGGGCTCGACTACTACCGCGAGGACACGCCGAGGGAGGACCAGGCACGCGCGTTTTCAGCCCAGATCGAGCTGGCCAGAACCACGGGCACGCCGCTCACAATCCACACAAGAAACGCCGATGAGGACACGCTCGCACAGCTTGCCGCCGAGGCCGACGGGCTGAGCATCGTGATCCACTGCTTCTCGATGCCCGACCGCCTGCAGGAGTGCGTGGAGCGCGGCTATGCGATCTCCTTCGCCGGCAACGTCACCTACAAAAGCGCCGCCGCGCTCGCCGAGGCCGCGCGCGCGGTGCCCGCGGAGCGGCTGCTGGTGGAGACCGACGCGCCCTATCTCACCCCGCAGGCGGTGCGCAAGCACCGCAACCAGCCCGCGTATGTGGTGCACACCGCCGCGTTCATCGCCGAGCTGCGCGGGGTGTCGCTTGACGAGCTCAACGCCACCGTGGAGCGCAACGCCGCGCGCGTGTTTGGATGGTGAGCCCTCCAGTCCAGGCACGCGGCGAGCCGACGCAGCCGAGCCTGCGGCGGATGCGCCGCTTCGCGATCCGCCCCGACCGTGACCTCGGGCAGAACTTCCTGATCGACTCGAACATTCTCGGTGTGATCGAGCGCGCGGCCGAGCTGGGGTCGGACGACGTGGTGCTCGAGATCGGCGGCGGGCTGGGCGTGCTCTCAGAGCATCTCGCCACGCGCGCCGCGCACGTGCACGTGGTGGAGATCGACCGGCGCCTGCGCGAGGCGCTGCTCGACGCCACCGACGCGCACACCAACGTAAGCGTGCACTGGACGGACGCGATGACGCTCGACCTCGCCACGCTCGTGCCGGCGCCCACGAAGGTCGTCGCGAACCTCCCCTACGGCGTGGCCGCGGGTGCGCTGCTGCGCACGATCGAGGAGCTCCCGAGCGTCGAGCTGTGGGTGGCGATGGTGCAGCGCGAGGTGGGCGAGCGGCTCGCGGCGAGCCCCGGCAGCGGCGCCTACGGAGCTCCCTCGGCGGTGGCGCAGCTCGCGTGCGATGTGAACGTGCTGCGCGCGATTCCCCGCACCGTGTTCCACCCGGTGCCCAACGTGGACTCGGTGCTCGTGGGGATGCGCCGTCGCGGGCCCGCGCCGAGCGCGTCGGTGCGCGCGCTGGTGGGCGCCGCGTTCGCCCACCGCCGCAAGACGCTCGCGCGCTCGCTCGCGCTGTCCGGCGTGGAGCGCCCGCGCGAGCAGATCCGCCAGACGCTGGTCGAGCTGGGCCATCCCGCGGACGAGCGCGCCGAGCGGCTCGCCCCGCACGAGTTCGCGCAGCTGGCGAAGATGCTGGGCCTGTGAGCGATCCGTCCGCCAAGCCTCCCGGGTCTCCCATGCGGCCCGAATCTCCCGGGCCTCCCGCGCGACCCGTGCCCCTGCCTCTGCACGCGCGCGCGCCCGCGAAGATCAACCTCGGCCTGTTCGTAGGCCGCACTCCCCCCACGCGTGAGGACGGCCGCCACGAGCTGGTGAGCGCGATGCAGTCGATCTCGCTCGCCGACGAGCTCACGCTCGAAGATGCCCGCGGCGCCCCGCACGACGAGGTCGTGTGCGCGGGGGTCGCGGGCGAGAACCTCGCGGCACGCGCGCTTGCGCTGTTTCGCGAGGCCACCGGCTGGCGGCACGGGCCGCTGCGGCTGAGCATCGAGAAGCGCATCCCGGTGGCCGCGGGGCTCGGCGGCGGCTCGGCCGACGCGGCGGCGACCTTGCGCCTCGCGCACGCGGCATCCGGTTTGGGGGATTTGGACTTGCTGCACGTGCTCGCTGGGAAGCTCGGCGCGGATGTGCCCGCGCAGGTGACGCCCGGACGCTGGCTTGCGACGGGTGCCGGTGAGCGGCTTGAGGCGCTCCCCGATCCCGTCTCGCCCCTGGGCGTGCTGGTGTTGGCGCAGACGTCGGGGCTCTCCACCGCGGAGGTGTACGCCGAGGCGGATCGGCTCGGCCTCGGCCGCGATGCGTTCGTGTTGGGAGAACGTCGCCAGGCGCTTGTCCGAGCGCTCGAGCTGGGTTTGACCCTGCCCGCCGATGCGTGCCTGCTGCACAACGATCTCCAGGCGGCGTCCATCGCGCTGTGTCCCGCGATTGCGCTCGCGCTCGAGCAGGTGCGCGAGGCGGGCGCCGAGACGGCGCTGGTGAGCGGCTCGGGTCCGAGCGTGGTGGGGCTGTATGCGCGCGCCAACGGTCTCGCGCGCGCCGAGCGCGCCGCGGCGGGTCTCGCGGGTCGCGAGCCGCCGCCACTGGCCGCGGTATCGGTGGACAGCGCCTTCGCGGACGTGCACAGCGGGCGGTAGGGCATAGCGGGCGGGAGCTATACAGCGGGCGCATACGCAACAATGAGCACTCCTGATCGCACGCGTGGGAGAGCCATGCCATCGAAGCGGAGAGCGCCGTGAGCAACACCGACATCACCGATCTCGTAGCCGCGTGCGCCGGCGTGTTCGGCCTGGCGCTGTATGTGGGACTGATTCTCGTGCCCGCTTGGGGCTCCTACACGCGCGTGTGGGAGCGCATCGCCGCGACCTTCCTGTCGCTGTATGTGCTTGCGGTGCTCGTCGGCGTCGGCGCGCTCGTTGCGCTCGCCGTCGTGTACTTCTGGGGCTGAGCATGAGGACTCCCAGATGTCCGAGCTAGTCGGGCTGGATGCCGTCACCGAGGCGGTCGAGTCCGGGGCGGGGCTCCCGGAGGTCGTGCGCGCCGCCTCGCGCGCGCTTGACGCGAGCCTGGCGGTGACCGACGCCGCCGGCGCGACGATCGCTGTCGCCGCCCGCTCCAGTGCCGACGAGCGCTCGCTGCTCTCGGGCGCCGACGGCGTCACGAGCCTGCCGTTGCGCGTCGCCGACGCGATCGTCGGCTCGCTGCACATGCGCGCGCGCGCCGAGCCGAGCCCGGTGGTGCAGCGACTGTTGGTGACGATGATCGCCTCGGAGGTGCAGCGCGTGCGCGCGCCCGACGTGGCCTCCGAGAGTGCCGCCGCGGACTTCCTGAACGCCGCGCTCGGCCGCGTGCCATTGCCGCGCGAGGAGCTGCTGGCGCGCGCGCGCGCGCTGTCGCTCGACCTGCGGGACGGCGCGAGTGTGATCGTCGCGCGCGCCCACCCGCAGGTGCCCACCGAGGAGGGCTGGCGTGCTCGTGCCCGCTTGGTCGCCGAGCGCGGCGCGCGCGCGACGATCGGCAAGTCGATCGCGGCGCTCTCCGAGCGCGACGGGGCGGCGGGCGTTGAGATCCTGCTGTTGCTCCCAGGCGGCGACGAGCAGGCCGCCGCGCGTGCCGCGGAAGCGGTGCTGCGCGAGATGGACAGCGCGCTGTCGGGCTACACGTTCGCGCTCGGGCGCAGCCGCATCGCCGAGGACCCCGCGGAGCTGCCGCGCGCGGCAGGCGAGGCGCTCTTGGCCGCGAACGTCGCCGAGGGCGGCCCGCCGGACGAGGTGCTGCTCGCCTTCGAGCAGACCGGCGCATATCGGCTGCTGCTCAGCACGATGACTGAGAACCCGGGCGAGCTGCAGCGCTTCTACGCCGAGACGGTCGAGCCGCTGGTGGCCTACGACGAGCAGTATGAGACCGAGCTGCTGCAAACGCTCGAGACGTTCCTGGAGGCCGACGGCAACGTCGCGGGCACCGCCCAGCGGCTGTTCACCCACCGCCACACCGTCTACTACCGCCTGGAGCGCGTGCGCGAGCTGACCGGCCTGGACGTCAGCTCCAGCGACGGTCGCGAGAAGCTGAGCTTGGGATTGAAGGCGATGCGTGTGCTGGGAATCTCCTCCGCCCGCGGTCCCGCCTCCGAGGCCGGCGCCCGCGGCGGCCGCGTGCCGCGGCGCTCCTGACCGTCGGTCTCATCTCGCGTGTCCCGCGCTCGCAAGCGCCAGTCGCAAACCGCGCCTCCGAGGCCGGAGCCCGTGGCGGCCGTGTGCCGCGGCGCTCTCGACCGTCGGTCCCATCTCGCGTGTCTTGCGCTCGCAAGCGCCGGTCGCAACCGCGCCTCCAAGGAGGTCTTCGCGCGCGGGGACGCCTCCGGGGTTCTACTCGCGCGCGGCGAACTCGACCGTGTAGGTCGCGCCCGGCTTTTCGTGGGTCAAGCTCGACGGCGCGATCGGCGCGGCGCCGACCCCGAAGTCGCGATAGCCGCCGGAGAGCACGATCAGGCGGTGCGGGGTCGAGCGCATCCACTCTTCGACCACGCCTTGCGGTGTGGCAAGCCCGCCGGTGCCCCAGCCGATGTTCTGGGCGACCGCCACGACCTGCGTGCCCACCGCATAGGTCGATTCGGCGATGCGCTGCCACGGCGTTTGACCCGCCACGCTGTCGTCGCCAAAGAAGCCCGCGCGCGCCATTTCCCTGGCTAGGCTCGAGGCGATCCCATGGAGATCGGGATTGGGTTGCAGCGCCGGTAGACGGTAGTGAGCGCGCTCGCGGTCGATCAGGCACGTGACCGCGCTGTCGATCAGCGTGAGGTTGGAGCGGGTCGGCAGTGTCAGCGCGCCGCGACAGCGCCTGCTGCTCCTGGGCGCCGTTGCGCCTTGGGCTTGCGCAGCTCCCGCAAGCGCCCACACCGCCGTCAGCGCGACCGCAACAAAAGCGCCCACGCGCAGCACGACTGCCTCCCCTGCCCGCCGCATCGCAGGCATTCTTGCAGGCGAAGGAGTCGGAGGTGTTATGTCGATGGGAACATTCGGTGCAGGCAGCCGATTTGGTGCGATCGGGTGAGGGTCGTTCGTGCAAATCGGCGAGGGTCGTTCGTGCGGATCGGCGTGTGGCGACCAGCGAGGCGTCGGCTGTCGGTAGAGTTCCAGTTTGGATCAACCCTTTGGGGGGTCGTCCAACGGCAGGACATCAGGTTTTGGTCCTGAGAATCGGGGTTCGAGTCCCTGCCCCCCAGTTGGTCGAGACAGGCCGAGCCCGTCGTCCAAATACCTCGTCCAAATAGAGTCTGAGCATGTCCGCTTCCCCGACTGTTGTGATTCTCGCCGCCGGCCAGGGCACGCGCATGCGCTCCGCCACGCCCAAGGTGCTCCACGAGCTGTGTGGCATCCCGATGGTGCTGTGGCCGGTACGCGCCGCGCTTGCCGCGGGGGCGGGACGCGTAGTCGTGGTGGACTCGCCCGCACGTGCCATCCAGCCAGTGCTCCCCGAGGAGATCGAGCTGGCGATCCAGGCGCAGTCGGATGGAACCGGCGGGGCGGTGCGGGCGGCGGCGGAGCTGATCGATCCAGCCGCGCCCGTCGTGATCCTCAGCGGCGACGTGCCGCTTGTCGGCCCCGAGGCGATCGCCGAGCTTGTGCAAGCACACGCCGACAGTGGAGCCGCGGCAACGATGGCGACCGCTGTGCTGGAGGATCCCACCGGCTACGGGCGGGTCGTGCGCGACGCCGACGGTTCGGTGGCGCGCGTGGTGGAGACCAAGAAGCCGGGCGACGCCACCGCCGCGGAGCTCGAGATCCGTGAGGTGAACTCGGGCATATACGTGTTCGGCGGCGCCGCGCTGCTCGGCGTGCTGCCGCGGCTCACCGCCGAGAACGCCCAGCGCGAGCTCTATCTGCCGCAGGCCCTCGATCTAATGCGCTCAGACGGTGCGCTGATTGCAGCCCACGTGGTCGAAGACGAGCGCTTGATGCTCGGCGTCAACGATCGCGTGGCGTTGGCTCATGTCCGTGCGCTGGCTCAGCGCGCGATCGCCGAGCGTCACATGCGCAGCGGCGTCACGATCGTCGATCCGGCGAGCACGGTCATCGACGTCGACGTGGAGATCGGCCAGGACACCGTGATCGAGCCCGGCACCGCCCTGAAGGGTTCCACCGTCGTGGGCGCGCGCGCGGTGGTGGGACCGTCCACGACCGCGATCGACTCGCGCATCGGCGACGGCGCGTGCGTGCGAGTGTCGTGGCTCTCGGACGCAACGCTCCACGCGGGCGTGAACGTCGGCCCGTTCGCCTACCTGCGCCCCGGCGCGCTGTTGCGCGAGGGCTCCAAGGCGGGCACGTTCGTGGAGATCAAGAACTCGGATGTCGGGGAGGGCGCGAAGATCCCGCACCTGTCCTACATCGGCGACGCGGATGTAGGTCGCGAGACGAACCTCGGCGCCGGCACCATCACTGCCAACTACGACGGTCGCGCCAAGCACCGCACCGTGATCGGCGAGCGCGTGCGAGGCGGTGTGGACACCTCGTTTGTCGCGCCCGTCGAGGTCGGCGACGATGCGTATACAGCCGCCGGCTCGGTGGTCACCGCGGACGTGCCGCCCGGCTCGCTGGCGGTCGCCCGTGCCCGCCAGGAGAACGTCGAGGGCTACGCCCAGCGACGCATCCCCCGGCCGCCAGACGGCCCTGCCGGCGCCCCCGCGGATGCCTCCGAGGGCTCCCCCGATAACTCCTCCCGCGAACGGGGGCAGGCAGGCGAGAGCGAGTCGTGAGCGATGGTTCGGCCGCCTTGTCGCGCTCTGCCTCTACACTCCCGGGTGAGATGAGCAGCGTGATCGACACGCGCACGCAGCCCGCGACTAGCCTGCCGATCGATTACGACAAGCGGCTGATGCTTTTCTCTGGGCGCGCCAACCCGCAGCTCGCCGTAGACATCTCCGAGAAACTGGGCGTCAACATCGGCCCGGTGACGCTCAACACGTTCTCCAACGGAGAGGTCTATTGCCGCTACGAGGAGTCGATTCGCGGCGCGGACGTGTTCATCGTGCAGTCCACCTGCGGCAACCCCGCCACCGGCGTCACCGCCAACGACTCGCTGATGGAGCTGCTGTTCATGATCGACGCGGCCGTCGGCGCCTCCGCTCACCGTGTGATCGCGGTAACGCCATGGTTCGGCTACTCCCGCCAGGACAAGAAGTCCGCTCCCCGCGAGCCGATCTCCGCGCGTCTGGTGGCTCGCATGATCGAGGCCGCCGGCGCCGATCGCGTGCTCACGATGGACCTCCACGCCGGCCAGATCCAGGGTTTCTTCCAGAAGCCCGTCGATCACATGACGGCGCTGTTCATGCTCACGCAGTACTTCACAGACCTCGGGCTCTCAGACCTCGTCGTGGTCGCCCCCGATGCGGGTCGCGTGAAGCTCAACAAGCGATTCGCCTCGATCATCGGCGCGGAGCTTGCGATCCTCGACAAGGAGCGTCCCGCTCAGCAGGTCGCCGAGATCGGCTACGTGATCGGCGACGTGCGCGGGAAGACCGCCGTGATCGTCGATGACATGATCGACACCGCCGGCACTCTCACGGCCGCGGCTCGCACCGTGCTGGACGCCGGCGCCAAGAGCGTGTATGCCGCCGCCACCCACGCGGTCCTCTCCGGCAACGCGTTCGAGAATCTCGCCGGCTCGGCGTTGAAGGAGATCGTCGTGACCGACACGATTCCGGTGCGCGCCGACAAGCCCGACAACATTCGCGTGCTTCCATGCGCCGATCTGCTCACCGACTCGATCCGGCGCATCTTCACCGACGACTCGGTCAGCGAGGTGTTCGGCGGCGAGAACCAGTTGTTCTGAGGTTCGGCGGCGAGAACCTGCGGCGGCGAGAACCGACTGTTCTAGCGTCCCTGAGGTATCCGTTCGCCGATATCGCCGCAACCGCGACACGCCGTTGATGTTGTGGAGGTTGCTAAAGTCCCCGACCTCCTCATGGCCGCAACCACCACCAAGCTCGACGTAGCAAGCCGCGAGCCCGAGGGCTCGCGCTCCGCGCGACGTCTGCGCCGCACCGGACGTATGCCCGGGGTGCTCTACGGCGGCGACGTCGAGCCCGTCAGCTTCAGCGTCGAGGCACGCGAATTGCGCGTTGCGCTCGCCGGCGCCGGTGCGGTGGTCGATCTCAGCATCGACGGCGCCAAGGCAACCCCCGTGGTGCTCAAGGAGGCCCAGCGCGATCCGGTGCGCGAGCGAAACCACCCATGTCGATCTTGCTGCGGGTACGCCTGGACAAGCCGATCCACGCGGTCGTGCCGCTGGAGCTGACCGGAGTCGACGAGACACGCCCGGCGTCAAGGAAGGCGGCATCCTCGAGCAGCTCACGCGCGAGCTGAACATCGAAGCGCTTCCGACCGCGATCCCCGAGTCGATCGTCCACGAGCTCGGCGAGCTGAAGATCGGCGACACACTCGCGCTGGAGGCGATCGTCCGTCCCCGAGGGCGTCACATTGCTCGACGATCCCGCCACCACGGTCGCCTCGGTCTCGGCTCCTCGCCTGCAGACCGAGGAGGAGCCGAGATCGAATCTGAGACCGAGCTCGTCGGCGAGGCCGGCGGCGCGGGCGGCGAGGCGGCCTCCGGGGAGGCGGCGCCTCCAGCTCCGAGGAGTAGCTTCTGCGCCCCTTCGGCGGTGGCGCGCCGGCCGACTGGCTGATCGTTGGGCTTGGCAATCCCGGCCGCGAGCACGCCGACACTCGGCACAACATCGGCTTCATGGTGGCCGACGAGCTTGCTCGAGCGCTGGTCGCTCGGACGCGCCAAAGACCGCTTTCGTGGCAGGCTTGCCGAGGGCCGTGCTCGCCTGGCCGCGTCTGACGTTCGCGCGGTCGCACCGCGATGCTCGGCCTGGCGGCACTGATGCTCGCGACGCGGACACGCCATACAGGAAGCCACGCGTACGCGCGTCGGTGGCCCTCGCGTCGCGTTGCTCTGGCCGCAGACGTACATGAACGATGTCGGGCGCTCGGTCGGTCCGGCGCGCGGCTCTCTGAAGGTGCCGCTCGAGCACGTGCTGGTCGTCCACGACGAGATCGACCTGCCGTTCGGCGATGTGCGCACACGCCTCGGCGGCGGACTCGCCGGTCACAACGGCCTGAAGTCGCTCAAGCGGGAGCTCGGCAGCGCCGACTTCATGCGCGTGCGCGTCGGCGTCGGACGGCCCAAATCGACCGATCCAGAGATCGTCTCCGTCCTACGTGCTCGGACGCTTTCGCGAGTCCTCGAGCGAAGTCGGCGGCGCTGATCGACCAGGCCTGCCAGGCGGTCGAGCGCGTCCTGCTAAGTGAAGAGCAGTAGCCGATGAACGCCCATTTGTCCGACAGCCGGCGCTCGCCCGGCAGCGGCAATGCTGGCAGAGGGGCGCTGAGGCCGATGGCTCTGCGCTCGCTGCTCGGCGCCATCGACCAGGACGCCGGCGCCGGTCGAAGCTCGCGCGCGAGGGAGGGCACGCTTTCGTGTCGTCTTCGTTGCGCCCATACATGATCGCCGCGCTCGCCGACAGCGAGACGCGAGCGTCCGACGCTCGTGGTGGTCGGCGACGATCGTGCCGCACGCGACCTTGCAGGAGATCTGCGTGCCTGGCTCGCGCCGCGGCGCGTGCGCTTCTATCCGTCGCGCGGCGTGGCCTACGAGTCGCACCTGACCCCGCCGCCGCACCTCGTTGGCCTGCGCGTCGCGGCGCTCGACGCGCTGCTGGTCGCCAACGGGCGACGCGGATGCGCCCCCGGTGGTCGTCGTCTCCGCCGTGGCCCTCTCGGAGAAGGTGCCCGACCCGGAGCTGCGCCCACGCTCCTTCACGCTTGCGCGTCGGCGAGCTGCTCGACCTCGACGAGTGCGCCGCCGAGCTGGTGGGCGCCGGCTACGAGCGTGTCGACCAGGTGCAGGAGCGCGGCCAGTTCGCCATGCGTGGCGGGCTGCTCGACGTCTTCCCCGCCACCGAGGAGCACGCCGTGCGCGTGGACATGTTCGACATCGAGATCGAATCGCTGCGCTGGTTCTCGACGTTCACCCAACGCTCGCTCGGCGACATTGCGGAGGTGGAGATTGCCCCGCGGCCGAGCTCGCGCCCGAGCATCGCGAGCTGGCCGAGATCGCCGCCGCCACAGGCGCGTTCAGCCCGAGCGAGGGAGATGAGCGGCCGGCCGGATATCGCCGAGCTGCTGCCGGTCGAGCGCTTCGGCGCCTGCTCGAGCTGATCGACGGGCGGCTTCGGCGCCGCGGTAGCGGTGCGAGCTGGCGATCGGGCACGAGGGCTCAGGCAACGTGGGGGGTGCGGCGTCGGGCACGCAGGTGATCGTGGCGGCCGAGGAGGAGTTGGCGCCCGCGCTCACCGACCACTGGAGCGACGTGTGCGCGGCCTTTGCCGACGAGGATGCCCACCACCTGTACGTGAGCCCCGAGGAAGTGCAGTCCGAGCTTGGCCGCGCGCACGAAGATCTGGCTGTCCTCGATGTCGAGCGGCCAGGAGATCGAGTTGCGGGCATCGGCCGCGGACACCGCCGCGCGCTCGCTCGCCGAAGCCGAGCCGGAGCTCGAGAAGCTGGTGCGCTCCGGCTATCGCACCGTTGTCGCCTTCCCACGGCGTGGCGAAGGCGAGCGCGCCGCCTACAACCTCGGTCGCATGAAGGCCGACTGGCTCGACGGCGACGTCGACGTCACACGCGCCCCGCTGGAGCCTTCGCTGCGCTTTGCCGCCGCGTCGCTGCGCGAGGGCTTCGTTGCGCCATCGCTGAAGCTTGCCGTCTTCCCAGAGCACCGGCTGCTGCGCCGCCGTCGCGCGGAGCGCGCCCGGCGGCTCGGGCGCCGATAGGCGTCGGCGGTGGCCCGACGCGGCGTGGCGCGCTGCGCTCCTTCACCGAGCTGCGGACAGGCGACATCGTGGTGCACGAGGACCACGGCATCGCCCGTTTTGCGGGCTTTGAGACGCGCACGGTCGCCGACGTCACGCGCGACTACCTCTACCTCGAATACCAGGGCGACGACAAGGTCTTCGTCCCCACCGACCAGCTCGCCAAGATCTCCCGCTACGTGGGGCGCCGGCGGGGACGGCGGGCCGCCGCTGTCGAAGCTCGGCGGCACCCGCTGGGAGGCGATGAAGGCGCGCGCGCGCCGCGCCGCGCAGGAGCTCGCGGGCGAGCTGCTCAGCCTCTATGCCGAGCGCCGCCGTCGTGCCGGCCACGCCTTCGAGCCCGACACCGACTGGCAGCGCGAGTTCGAGGAGCGCTTCCCCTACACCGAGACCGCCGATCAGCTCGAAGCGATCGAACTGGTCAAGGCCGACATGGAAGCGCCGCGCCCGATGGACCGGCTCGTGTGCGGCGACGTCGGCTACGGCAAGACAGAGGTGGCCCTGCGTGCCGCTTTCAAGGCCGCCGGCGACGGCAAGCAGGTGCTGATGCTGGTGCCCACCACGATCCTCGCCCAACAGCACTACGGCACCTTCTCCGAGCGCCTCGCCGACTACCCGTTCACGGTCGAGCACGTCTCGCGCTTTCGCTCCGCCGCCGAGCAGAAGGCCGCGCTCGCCGGGTTCTCCAGCGGCGCCGTGGACATCCTGATCGGCACCCATCGCGTGCTCTCGCGCGACGTGCGC
Source organism: uncultured Solirubrobacterales bacterium (assembly GCA_963715535.1). Classification (GTDB taxonomy): domain Bacteria; phylum Actinomycetota; class Thermoleophilia; order Solirubrobacterales; family Solirubrobacteraceae; genus Palsa-744. Next base: position 2,512,387 of record OY970251.1, read on the forward strand.
GCCAAGGAGCTGGGCCTCTTGATCGTCGATGAGGAGCAGCGCTTCGGGGTCAAGCAGAAGGAGCTGCTGCGCCAGCTCAAGCTGAAGGTGGACGTGATCTCGATGTCCGCCACCCCGATCCCGCGCACGCTGCAGATGTCGCTCGCGGGCTTGCGCGAGATATCGGTGATCGAGACGCCCCCAGAGGGACGCCGACCGGTCAAGACATACGTGGGCGAGTACGAGGAGGAGCTCGTCAAGCGCGCGATCCTGCGCGAGCACGAGCGCAAAGGGCAGGCCTTCTTCATGCACAACCGGGTCGAGTCGATCGACGAGACGGCAGAGCGCCTGCGCGCGCTGTGTCCCGGCGTGCGCTTCGCCGTAGCCCACGGTCAGATGGGCGAGGGGGAGCTCGAGGTGGTGATGATGGACTACCTGCAGGGCGGCGCCGACGTGCTCGTGTGCACCTCGATCATCGAGTCGGGCATCGACATTCCCCAAGCCAACACGCTGATCGTCGAGCACGCCGACGCCTTCGGCCTGTCCCAGCTCTACCAAATCCGCGGACGTGTGGGGCGCAGCCGCGAGCGTGCCTACGCCTACCTGCTCTACGACTCCGCCGCGGCGCTCACGCCCGAGGCCGCCCAGCGACTCTCGGCGCTGTCGGACTACACCGAGCTTGGCGCCGGCTTCAAGGTCGCGATGCGCGACCTGGAGATCCGTGGCGCCGGCAACCTGCTCGGCGACGAGCAGTCCGGTCACGTCGCCGCGCTCGGCTTCGAGCTGTACATGCAGATGCTCGACGAAGCGGTGCGCCAAGCCGGCCCAGCCGAGGGCGAGCAGGGGCAGGAGCTTCCCGAGCCGGTGCGCCTGGACGTCAACGTCAACGCTTACGTCCCGGCCGACTACGTCCCTTACGAGCAGGCCAAGATCGAGGTCCATCGGCGCGTCGCCTCGGCGCTCGAGGTGGCCGACGTCGAACGTCTGCGCGAGGAGCTCGAGGATCGCTTCGGCCCGGTGCCAGAGCCGCTCGCCAACCTCCTGGCCCTGCAGCGCGCCCGCATCAAGTTCGGCCAGGCCGGCGCGCAGGCCGTCAGCTTCCGTGGCGACCGGCTCGCGGTGACGCCGATCGAGCTTGACTCGGTGCGCGCCAAGCGACTGCGCGAGGAGCTTCCCGAGGCGCTGTACGAAGTCCGGGCGCTCGCAGGTCTCGGTGCGTGTTCCCAAGGAGGGCGAGGAGCGCTTCCCCACGGTGGTGCGCGCCGCCGACGTGCTGCTCGCGATCTCGCGAGGCCGCTTAGCGGGTGGCAACTGCCCAGAGACGGCGTCCGCAGATACGACTGCGCCTCCCTCCAAGAGCGTCCCGCAGGCCTCGCTCAATCCCGAAGGGTGCTTAGCAGCTTTAAGGAGTCGTTAAGCACAGCTTGGGATGTTTCCGCTAGAGTGCCCGCGTCGTGTCCAAACTAACGGGTCAAATCGCGGCGCTCGGCGCCATTTTGGTTACAGGGGTGGTGCTCACCGCATGCGGAAGCAGCGGCATGCCCGGCAACGCCGTCGCCAACGTCAACGGCACACCGATCACGGTCTCCACGTTCAACCACTGGATGACCGTCGCCGCCAACGCCAGCTCGGCCTCGACGACGACCGGTGCGGCGGCTCCCAAAGTCCCGGTGCCCGACCCGCCCACCTACACAAATTGCATCGCGCATCTCGAAGCCACCGCGCCGAAGCCCGCCAAGGGTCAGTCAAAGCCCACGGCCGCGGCAGCTGAAGACGCAGTGCGAACAGCAGTACACCTCGCTCAAGCAGTCGGTGCTCGGGTTATCTGATCTCCGCCAACTGGGTGATCTCCGAAGCCGCCGAACGTGGCGTCAAAGTCTCCGACGCGGAAGTCAAGAAGCAGTTCAACCAGATCAAGAGCCAGCAGTTCCCCACCGAAGCGGCTTTCCAGAAGTTCCTGACCAGCACCGGCTACACGGTCTCTGACGTGCTGCTGCGTGTGAAGCTCGATCTGCTCTCCACCAAGCTTCAGCAGAAGATCAGCAAGGAAGCCGGCGCCAAGCCCACCCAGAAGGAAATCCAGTCCTACTACGAACAGCACAAATCTCAGTACGGCCAGCCCGAAAAGCGCAACATCTTGATCATCCTCACCAAGACGCAGGCGCAGGCTGAAAAGGCCAAGAAAGAAATCGAATCGGGCAAGAGCTTCGCGAGCGTCGCCAAGGCCGACTCGATCGACCCGGTCAGCAAGGCCGCCGGTGGATCGCTCCCCGGGGTGGTCAAGGGTCAGGAGGAGAAGGCACTTGACGAAGCGGTCTTCGGCGCAAAGGTGAAAGTGCTGGGCGGTCCGGTCAAGACACCGTTTGGCTACTACATCTACGAAGTCACGAAGGTGATCCCCGGGAGCCAGCAGGCGCTCTCGAGGTGCAGTCCACAATCTCGCAGCAGATCACCGCCGAAAAGCAGCAGAAGGCGGTCAGCGAATTCGTCAAGAACTTCCGCAAGAAGTGGACGGCGCGCACCGAATGCCGCAACGAATACTCGGTGCAGGACTGCAAGGCCTACAAGGCGCCGAAGACGTCCACCGGTACCACGACGGCCACGCCGTAGCGCCAGATTCCTCACAGGCGCTACTCGCGCTCGATGAGCTGACGCACCTGCTGCGCCGCGAGTGCCCCTGGGATCGCGAGCAGGACGAGCGCTCGATCGTGCCACACACGGTCGAGGAGGCCTATGAGCTTGCCGATGCGGCGCACGACGGCGATGACGCAAAGCTGCTCGACGAGCTGGGGGACGTGCTCTTCCAGGTGATGTTTCTCTCGCTGCTGCTGGAGGAGCGCGGTGCGGGCGATCTTGGCGCAGGTCGCCGAGCACTGTCGCCAGAAGCTGATCCGTCGCCACCCTCACGTTTTCAGCGACACGAGGTGGCGGACGCGGCCGAGGTGCTGCGCAACTGGGACGCGATCAAGGCGACGAACCCGGTCGCGAGCGAGGTGTGTTCGGCGAGGTGCCCGAGAACCTCCCCGCGTTGCTGTACGCGCGCAAGCTGCAGCGCAGGGCCGCCTCGGCGGGGTCCTGCATCCTGGGGCAGGCGTGCCAGGACAGCCGACGAGCGCAGGATCAAGCGAATCCTTCGAGGCGATCGGCGAGCGCCTGTTTGCGCTCGTCGACGAGGCGCGCCTGGCGCACGTCGATCCCGAGCTGGCTCTGCGTGCGGCGGCACAGCGATTTCGCGAGAGTCGGATCGGATCCCGAGGACCCAGGAGACAGGATCAGGAAGACAGGACACAAGAGTTGGGACCCAAGGAGAGCAATGAGCCAGATCGAGAGAGTCCACGCCCGTCAGATCCTCGACAGCCGGGGCAACCCGACCGTCGAGGCCGAAGTCGTGCTGCGCTCGGGTGTCCACGGTCGCGCCGCCGTGCCCTCAGGCGCCTCCACCGGCGAGTTCGAGGCCACCGAGCTGCGCGACGGCGGCGAGCGCTGGCAGGGCAAGGGCGTCACGCGCGCCGTGGCAAGCGTGGACGGGGAGATCGCCGGCGCGGTGGCGGGTATGGACGCTGCCGACCAGGCGGGGCTCGACGAGGCGCTGATCGCGCTCGACGGCACTCCCAACAAGTCGCGCCTGGGCGCCAACGCGATCCTCGGTGTCTCGCTCGCGGCCGCCCACGCGCAGGCAGCCGAGGAGGGGCTGCCGCTGTGGCGCTATCTCGGGGGAGAGGCCGCGCGCGTGCTGCCCGTGCCGATGATGAACGTGCTCAACGGCGGTGCCCACGCCGACAACAAGGTGGACTTCCAGGAGTTCATGATCGTCCCGTGCGGCGCGTCCAGCTTCTCGGAGTGTCTGCGCATCGGCTCCGAGGTGTTCCACGCGCTGAAGCGCACACTTGCACGAGCGCGGCATGTCCACCGCCGGCGGGGACGAGGGCGGCTTCGCACCCGATCTCGGCTCCAACGAGGAGGCGCTGAAGATGCTGGTCGCCGGCATCAAGGCCGCCGGATATGAGCCAGGCGCCGACGTCGCGATCGCGCTGGACCCTGCCACCAGCGAGCTGTTCGAAGACGGCGCCTACGTGCTCGAGCACGAGGGTCGCACGCTCAGCGCGATCGAGCTGGCCGACTACTGGGCCGAGCTCGGCGCCGCGCTATCCGATCGTCTCGATCGAGGACGGCATGGACGAGCAGGACTGGGATGGCTGGAAGGCGCTCACCGACCGTCTTGGCGCGAGCGTCTGCAGCTCGTCGGCGACGACCTGTTCGTCACCAACACCGAGCGGCTGCAGCGCGGGATCGAGCTTGGAGTGGCCAACTCGATCCTCATCAAGGTCAACCAGATCGGCACGCTCACCGAGACCTTCGCGGCGATCGCGATGGCGCGCGAGGCCGGCTACACCGCGGTCATGAGCCACCGCTCCGGCGAGACCGAGGACGTCACGATCGCCGATCTGGCAGTGGCCACCGGCTGTGGGCAGATCAAGACCGGCGCGCCCGTCGCGCTCGGACAGGGTGGCCAAGTACAACCAGCTGTTGCGCATCGAGGAGCAGCTCGGCGGCGACGCCGAGTTCCCGGGTCGCTCGGTGTTCCGCGGCTGACATCCGGCGCTATCGTGCCCTGCTTGCGGGCGGATGGGCGCAGCTTGCAAACAGAATGGGCGCCTTACGAGAGCAGACAGGCCCGGCTTGCAGGAGGTTGAGCGCCAGGCGCGAATGCGACCGTATGGCCTCTGCCTCGGCTTCCGCATCGAGAGCACCGCGCGCCGCGTCGCGCGTCTCGGCCAGGTCCGCTGCCGCGCGTGCGCTGGGACCGGTTGGGACGTATCGCGATGCTGGGCGTGATGATGGCGATCGTCTATCTCTACCTGAGCGCCGGCGTGCGGCTGTTCTCCGCCTGGGGCGAGTCAAAGCGCGACGATGCCCAGGCCAGCGTGCTCGAACACCAGCACAAGGCTCTCGCAGCAGCAGCACGCGCTGCTTTCGAGCCCTGGCACCGTGCAGGCAGAGGCGCGGCGGCTCGGCATGATCCGTCCGGGCGAGCAGGCCTACATCGTGAGCGGCCTGCCGGGCAACTGAAGGAGTCGCCGGTCCGACCAGCCCAGCTCCGCTCGGCCCGTGCCGCCCGTGCCGCCTCGCCACCAACCGCTCGACGCGCGCGGTCGGCCATCCGTGACTGCGAAGGCGCCGGCGCTGCTAGCCTCGCCCATCGTGTCCGGCTTCGAGAACGCCATCAACCAGTGGCAGAGGGCGAGCGACGTCTCTCCCGAGCATGCCCCGAGCAGTCGCCCTTGCTGCAGCGCATCGCCGACACGCTGGTGGTCGAGCTGCGCAAACGTCTCGGCGGGCGCTTCTCCGCCGAGGAACTGGCCGAGCTCTATGGCACGCGGCACTTCGTGGTGTCTGCAGCTTGCGATGGAAATCGCCCCGGAGGACCCATGGGCGTGGGATTCGCGGACCGTGATGGACGCCGCCTTCGCGCGCTACCTGCGCGAGGCGGTCGACTACGCCGGCGGGCGCTGATCGCCGCGGACGAGCTAGCATACAAGTCGTAGGACGTCGTGGCGCCGAGGCGACCCTGAGCTAACGGTCACAGCGAGCGCGTGTGCGCACCGTGAGCGGGACGCGTATGCGCCGCTCAGCGATGTCCTAGTCGTCGGAGCCGGTGCGGCGGATCACTATGCTGGTCCTCCTCGACCGTGACCTCGACCGGGCGATGACCGGCCCAGTGCTCCGCGTAGATCGGGTTGTCCTGGATCGCGGGGTCGAGCCATAGCCCGTAGCCCTCTTCGCCGTGGTCGAACGTGCCCTCGAGCGGTCCCGAGTCGCGCGAGGATCTGCGTCCACGGCGGCTGCGCCTGCGCCGCGGGACTCGCGGGAGCGCTGTCCTCGTCATCGCCATCAGCGCCTCGGCTTTGGCGGCTTCTGCCTCGGCCTTCTCGCGCTCAGCCTCCATCGCGGCCTCCAGTTCGGCTGCGATCAGCTCGTCGTCCTCGGCACGCAGGTCGATCTCCTCGGGGTACGCGACGGCTGTCCGGGCGCCATCGGAGGGGCTGTCCTCGCCGAGCAGGTCGTTCTGGCGCTTGAACTGCTCGATCTCCTGAACGGTGACCTCGAGCTGGTGGGCCACCCAAGCATCGGTACGACCTTGTCGTACCCAGCTTCGGATCTGGTTTAGGTGCGGGCGCAGTGATCTTCGAGCCATGAACGGCCCGGGAGACTAGCGCATGCTCTGCCGGCTCGCGTCGAACGTCCGAAATGCGCTCGCGGGCGAGCGGCCGCTGGAGCTCGCGCGATCTTCTCGAAGCGCGGGATCGCACATTTAGAGCCTCTCGCTCGCGTTCAGTGGGACGGATGACTATGCTTGCCGATAGGGCGGGGCCGGGGGCGATCTCGCCCTATGTCCATGGCCAACTAGAAGGGTGCAACCGATGCTGGTTCTGACGCGCAAGCCCAACCAGAGCATCATGATCGGCGATGACATCGAGGTCTCGGTGCTTTCCGTGGTGGGCGAGAAGGTGCGGATCGGCATCCACGCGCCGCATGACATCCCAGTATTTCGGACCGAGATCTACGTCGAGATCCAGCGCGAAGGAGGCGAGCAGGCCAGTCCTTCGAGCGACGCCGTCCGCGCCGAGGTGGACGACGCGCTGGACAAGCTCGGCGAGTCTTCTTAGCCGGCAACCAGCTCGGAGCTGGCCACCGCAGTATAGGTCTTCTAGGCAGAGCAGTTGGCGTGCAGCGCACCCGGAGAGGCTGCTAGCCGAGCAGCAGGTACAGCGTGCGGAACATGACCACGGTGACGACGGCCGCGGTCAGCATCAGCGTCAGCACGAGCAGCACGAAGCGGACCGAGCCGCGTTTGTGACGCCGGTCCACCTCGCGCTTGATCGCACGCTGCTCGGCGGTGCGCCGAAGCGACGCGCGCCGGTGGCGCTCCATCGAGATCTCACGGGCAAAGGCCCGCTCGATCTCGGTCGAGCGATTGCCTCATCCTCATCGCGGCAGGCTCCGGCAAGGTCGGTAAGGCCCGTAAACCAGCTACGGCCCCTGGCGGTCTTGAGCCTCGTTCTATGCAACGGGGGCCTTGCCCTCGGCGCGCTCGTAGACCTTCACGAAGCGCAGGTAGTTCTCGGCGATCTGGCGCGCGCCCTCGGAGCGTTCGATCTTGCCGTCGACATACTGCTTCAGCGGGTTCCACCAGATCGAGCGGCCGATCGCAAAGCCCATGAAGCCGTCCACGGGTGCGGCCTGCTCGAGCCAGTGGTCGACCTTCGCGTCGTCGGCGCCACGGCCAAGCACGACGCACACGACGCCATCGCGCCCGCCGCTGCGGGCCTGCGCGACGAGCATTTCGCAGTCCGAGCGCTCGTCCACGCCCTCGATCTTCCAGATGTCGACCTCGATGCCGGCGTCCTGGATCTCGGCGATCGCGCGTCGCATCAGCTCGGGGCGCAGCTCCGCGTCATAGCGCTCGGTGCTGCCGTCCACGGCCTGCAACTGGGCCTCCTCGGCGGGCACGAGCAGCTCGAACAGGAACTTGCGCTGCTTGGAGTGCAGCCAATCGGACAGGCGCTTCAGCTTGCTCAGCTGCTCGCGCGTTTTCCTCGCGTTGCCGTCGGGGTTGTAGCGGACGAGCACCTTCGTGAAGTCCGGGTCGAAGCGCTCGATGTGCTCGCCGAACTCATCCCCGTACTGAAAGTCGAACATGTTCTGGCCCGAGCGCTCGGCCGGCATCGCGAGCTTCAGTCCCTGGGCGCGTGCTTCCTCGGGGACCGAGCCGCCGAACTGCTCGTCCACGAGCACGCCGGTCACCGAGGCGTCCGCTCCGCTCGGCGACGGCTCGCTGCAGACCCTCGAAGATCAGGTGCTTGGCGTCGGCGATCATCGCGGTCTGTTCAGGGTCGGGTTCGCCCTCGATCCCGAAGAACTTCTTCTGGAAGGAGCCGCGGTGGTCGAACGCGAGGATGTAGAGCTTCTTCTCGTAGCCGAGTTGCATCGATCGGTTTCCTTTGGCAGTCGCTGGTACCGCCTCGCGGACGTGCCCGCAAGGGCTCGCAGGTCGCTGGCGAGGACGATTGCACTCTATCGCCGGTGGCCTCGCCGTGGGGCCGAGATACGCCCTTAGAATGGACCGATGCCCTCAGGCGCCGATCTGTTCGTGGTCTGCAAGAAGTGCGGATCGGAGGTCAGTCCGTACATCACCGAGTGCCCCTACTGCGGCCACAGGCTGCGACGTCGCGCGCCGAAGCTGCCGCGCGATCGTCTGCGCGAGCCACGCAAAGGCCTGCTGCGGCGAGCCTCGCTTGGCCGCTTGCGCAGCGGGGAGATCGCCGGCGTGCGCGTCGATACGCCGCCGTATGCCACGATTGCCCTGGTGGCCGCGAGCTGTGGCGTATGGATCGCCTCCCAGGGCGCATATGTGAACCTGGGCAAGCTCGTGATCCTGGGTCCGCTGAACGGCGATTGGTGGCGGTTGCTGAGCAGCCAGTTCGTCTATGGCAGCGGCTTCTCCGCCGGCATGTTCATGTTCGCCACATTGCTCTGCGTGGCCGTCTTCGGGGTGCTGCTCGAGCGCCGCCACGGGCCGCTCGTGGTGCTCATCTTGTTCTTCTTGGCCGGCATCACCGGCGGCCTGGCCGCCGAGGCGGTGTACACGTTTCCGATGGTCAGCGGCGCAAACGCCGGCGCGCTTGCGCTGCTCGGGCGCGTGGGCGGCACCCAAGCTCGCTCGCCGCGCGAGCCGGCGAGTACTACGAGGAGATCTGCTGGCCACCGCCGCGATCGCGGCGGTACTGCTGGCGATGCCATACGCCCGCCCGGAGGTCAGCTGGCTGGCGGGAGTCACCGGCGCCGCGCTCGGCCTGACGCTCGGTTTCGGCTTGAGTCGCGTGCACTCCACGTGAATGCCGAGCATCGGGCCTGGCGTCTGGCGCGCCAGGCGGTCTCCAGGGGCCTATGATGGAACGGCTTTGCCCGACCGTTCCTACACCGCCGCCGAAGTGGACACGGCGCTCGAGGCGCTGGTCGAACCGGGACGCCTCGCGCACGCACAGGATGTCGTCGTGCACGCGGCCCCGACACTCCAGCGGATGCTCGCCGAAGCGCTCAGCCGAAGGCGGCTGGTTCGGAGAGGCGCACGACGCCGAGGTGCGACCGCATCGCGGGCGAGCAGGACGAGCAGGAGTGCGCCACGCGCCCTCAGCACGCTCGTTGCCGAGCAGACCGGCTCGGCATGTTCGTAGGCGTCGCGGTCGGCTTCGAGCTGGCGCACGAGCTAGAGCACGCCGCGAGTCGGACGCGAAGGAGCCGGGTAGCGACGAGCCGGGTAGGCGGAGAGCCAGGCAGGGACGAGCCAGGCAGGGGAGAGCCTGGCGTCAGAGTCGGACGCGGCGGAATCGCCAACAAACCAATCATCGACAGAGGAGCACTGACCATGCAGATTCGCTTTCTCGGCCACGCGGCCTTCGAGCTCTCAGACGGCGACACATCGGTGCTGATCGACCCGTTCCTGACGGGCAATCCCAAGGCAGCCGTGGCGGCCGAGGAGCTGAGCCCCGACGCGATCCTGCTGACGCACGGTCACGGCGATCACATCGGCGACACCGTGGCGATCGCCAAGCGCACGAATGCGCACGTGGTGGCGATCGTGGAGATCGCGAACGAGCTCGGCGAGGAAGGCCTCGAGAACGTGCACGACCCGAACATCGGCGGCACCGTCGAGCTCCCGTGGGGCTCGGCCAAGCTGGTGCCGGCCTGGCACACCTCGACCACCCCTAAGGGCACCGTCAACACGCCCGCCGGGCTGATCGTGAAATTCGCCGGCAAGACGATCTACCACCTCGGCGACACGGGTTTGTTCTCCGATCTGGCGCTGATCTCCAAGCAGGCAGGTGAGATCGACGTGGCGCTTGATGTGCATCGGCGGCCACTACACGATGGATCGCCACGACGCGGTCGAGGCGGCGCGGATGATCGGCGCCAAGCAGGTGATCCCCTGCCACTACGACACGTTCCCGCCGATCGAGACCGATGCGCAGGCGTTCAAGGCCGACGTCGAGGCCGCGGGCTCCTCAGAGGTGATCGTGCTCGCGCCCGGCGACACCCACTCGCCATGAGCATGACTCACGCAGTCGTCCTGATCGAAGCCGAGCGCGACGCGCTGTCGACGCTCGGCGGCGAGCTGGCGGACATCGAGGGAGTCGCGGAGGCCTATTCGGTCACCGGCCAATGGGACTTCGTCGCGATCGTGCGCGTTCCCGACCACGAGCAGCTCGCGGACGTCGTCACCGACAGGGTCGGCCAGCTCTCGGGTGTGGTCCGCACGCAGACGATGGTCGCCTTCGCCGCGTTCTCAAAGCACGACCTCGAGGCGCTCTTCTCGATCGGCGAGTGAGGGCTCCACGCCGATGACCTCGATCCCGCTGAAGCCGCAATACGGCCCCACGCTGGGAAGCTGCTCGAGCCGCGCTGGCGCTCGGCGGCTCCCGACCGTGCGCGCGCTTGCGATCGCGGCCGGGGTCGGCTCTGCTGGCGCTGATGGTCGCGCTCGTGCTGAGCCTGCTCGACGCCTCCTATTCGCACGGTGGCGCGGTGCCTTTCAGCTTCGAATACAGGGGCCTCTATCAAGACAGCCCCAGAATCCGGGCGGCTACGTGAAGGTCGCGCGCAGCTCCGGGGGAAAGCTCGAGGACTCCTACGCCGTAGCGCCACTGGCGATCGGCTCTATCGCGGCAGCGTCACCGGCGAGCTGCCGCTGGCCGCCGCTGCCTACACACGCACGCTGGCAGCCCGCTTCCCCGCCTTCAGGCTGGAAGGCGAGGGCAAGACGCGCATCAGCTCGACGCTGGCCGGCTATCAAGTGCTCTACAGCGCGCTTGTCGACGGGCACAAGACTCTACGGACGCGACGTGATCTTGATCCCGCCGCACCACGGTGCAAGCGAGGGCGTGGTGCATCGAGATGCTCAGCAGCGAACCGGCAACGATCTCAAAGCCGGTGGCAAGCTCGGGCGTGCTCGAAACGCCGTTGAAGACGTTCGCGTTCGGCTAGCTGTCGTGCCTAGGGACGTTCCGAATGTGAGGGTGTAGGTCCGGGCCTGCCGAGAGGCTGTGGGTGTCGAAGCTCACGTCCTCAAGGGAGGCCCGGAATGTCGCACCCTAACTCGCGTCATACAGCGCTTGGTCGCTGGCAGTTCGTTCGTCTGGTTGTTGAGGAGGGATGCACCTTCGCGCAGGCAGCGGAGTACTCGAATGTGGCACGGTCAACTGTCTGGGAGTGGGTGGCGCGTTGGCGAGCAGCCAGCGATTGCGACCGGGCTTCTCTGGAGTGTCTGGCTGACCGCTCTTGTCGCCCTCGACGCAGCCCGATGCAGGTGCCGGCTCTGGAAGCGCGCCGTATCTGCGAGCTGCGGGAGCGCACCGGCTGGGGTCCCAGGCTGCTGGCTGAGCAGGCCGGACGCCACCACTCCACCGTTCACCGAGTGTTGCAACGCGCCGGGTGCTCACGACGTCCGGTGGCTGAACGCGAGGCGGTCGTGCGCTACGAGTGGCCGTGCCCGGGACAGCTGCTGCACATGGACGTCAAGAAGTTCGCGGGGTTCACCGAGCCCGGGCACAAGACGACCGGGGATCGCTCGCAGCGCTCGCGTCGTCCTGGCTGGGAGTACGTGCACTCGATGATCGATGACTACTCCCGTCTGGCGTACTCAGAGATCTGCGAAGACGAGCGCGCCGAGACCGTCGTCGCGTTCACCGAACGCGCCCTTGACTTCTACCTGGAGCACGGGATCGTCGCCGAGCGGCTGATGACCGACAACCACATGAGCTACCGCCGCAGCCACAGTTTCGCTCGGCTGCTCACATCACGCCAGATCCAGCACATACGCACCAGGCCCTACACGCCCCGCACCAACGGCAAGGTCGAGCGCTTCCAGCAAACCCTCGCCCGCGAGTGGGCCTACGCCATGCAATACACCTCAAGCGCAGCCCGTCGTGAAGCCCTGCCACACTGGCTCAACCACTACAACGAGCAACGACGCCACTCCGCCATCGGCAACCAACCACCCCTCACACGCGTTCGGAACCTCCTCGGGCACAACAGCTAGGCAACTGCTCTGGAATAGTTGCGAGCAAGCGTTCACGCTGCCCGCGGGTGTGTTCAGACTTCACCTCGTCGCTGTTTGGCGGGCACTGGGCGGGCAACGGCCCGCCATGTCGACCTTGCTCTCCGGGGGCAAAATCCGGACCCGACCCCCCTTCGCTCCCGCATTCCGCAGCTAGCAGGCGCAGCCAGCCTCGCGAGCGAGACCCGCCCGAGTTGGACGACGACCAGCACCTTCCGAAAGCGCACCGCTCGCGCTCGCTTGTGCCGGACGAGCGAGCGCGTCCGGCACACCGGATACGTACACGAACTTGCGAGGGAGACCGCTTAGCTGCACGACTCTCCAACGTCCACCACGACGAGGACGGCAGGCACGGGTAGATCCCGCCGGCAGAGAAGCCCGGCTCAGCGCTCGTAGCGGTCCTCCCCAACGTGGATGGAGGGAAGCCTGGAAGCGTCAGGCGGCTTTGGCGCGTCGAGGACACCGGCAGGCGCATGCTCCGGCAAAGAATCCGGTAGCCCTCCCCAGGACCAGCCGCCTCGATGACGCCCTCCAACGCCCGCACACGCGAGCCGCACACGCCACAGAATCCGTCCCAGGTATTTCGCTTGGCCATTCGCGGTCGCTCCGCTGGTCGTTTTAGGACGTTTCGACCGGCTGAGCGACGGATCTTGAAAACAAGGCTTCGGGCCCCACGAACGTTCGTGAGGCCGCCATTGCTCACCATCGTTTCGGCAATCGCGTCGAGCGACGACGCAAGTCCGAAAACAAATTGATGCCCGATTGATGCCCGCAGGGTCTTGGGCACCTGACCCAACCCACAAAAAAGCCCCGCGTTTGCGGGGCTTTTCTCGAGTAGCGGGGGCAGGATTCGAACCTGCGACCTTCGGGTTATGAGCCCGACGAGCTACCAGACTGCTCCACCCCGCGTCGCTCCCCATGTTCTAGCAAAAAGATGGCCCGCCAGAAGCCGCTGGGCGCCAACCCGCACGTCCCGCGCAAACGATCGCAAGGCCCCCGCGCCCAGCGCCCAGCGCAGCGCCCAAATGCGACCCAAACCCCAGCCTCCCCGTTGGCCTCTACGATCCTCCCGTATGCGCACGGCGGTAGTCGACATAGGCACCAACTCGACGCGGCTGCTCGTGGCGGACGTGGACCCGCGACCGGCACTGTCAAGGAACTGCACCGCGAGTCGCAGGTGACCCGCCTCGGCGACAAGGTCGACGCCGGCGGCCGGCTCTCCGACGAGGCGATCGGCGCGCGTGTGCGCCACGCTCGACCAACTACCGCGCCACGATCGACCGCTACGCGTGCGAGGCGAACCTCGCCGTGCTCACCTCAGCGGTGCGCGACGCGCCAACGGCGCCGAGTTCACCGAGCGCGTGCGCTCGCAGTTCGGCCTCGACGCGCGCGTGCTGTCCGGCGACGAAGAGGCCCAGCTGACGTTCCTCGGCGCGATGAGCGACCGCGACGGCCGCCGCGGCGAGCCGACGGTGGTGATCGACATCGGCGGGGGTTCGACCGAGTTCATCGTGGGTGCCGACCACACCGCTTCCTTCCACGTGTCGGTGCAGGCGGGTGTGTTGCGCATGAGCGAGCGCCACATCCACAGCGACCCGCCCTCCCCGACGGAGCTGCAGGATCTGGCGGCCGACACGCGCGCGATCTTCCTCGACGGCCTGCCCGCGCGAGCAGCGCAAAGCGGTGAAGCGCGCGATCGCGGTTGCCGGCACCGCCACCTCGGCCGCCGCGATCGACCAGGAGCTCGATCCCTACGATCCCGAGCGCGTGCACGGCTACGAGCTGCTGCTGCGCCACCGTTGAGCTGTTGATCGCGCGCTTGGCGGACATGACCGAAGCGCGGCGCCGCGAGGTGGTGGGGCTTGCACCCCGATCGAGCGCCGACGATCGTGGCGGGGATGATCTTGCTGGAGGAGGCGATGAGCGCGTTCGACCTCGATCACGTGGAGGTCTCCGAGCACGACATCCTGCGCGGCGGCACGCTGCGCCTCGCGGTGAGCCTCGGCTGACGGGCGACTGTCTCGACGACGCACGGCATCCGCGCCGAACACACTCAGCCCCGCTGGTTCGATAAGGGCGCATGGACGATCGTTGGAACGAACCTCAATCCAATTAATCCGTTTGCCGTGCTCCAGCCGAAGAAGGTTTACCGGCAGTGGAGGCATGGGGCTCTGCCGCGTTCCCCCACGACCGGTCCATAGGCCCGAGCACTGCCGAGCGATCGGCGATCCCGCTTGCGGGCCATCCTACCGGCCTCCGAGACGCGCACCCCTGCCATTGTCTCGAGGTCAAGCCCCTGAGGAAGCCGCCCACCCGGGCGGCTTCCTTGTTCAGGCTCTGCCCGCGGACGGCACGCGGCGCACCCGCGACACCGCCGCACCGAGCCCTGCACGCGTGCGCCAGCACTCGGCGCCTGCGCCCGCTAGGCCAGGTTCGACTTGCGCGGGTAGGCGATGCTCGGATCGGTGAGCACGTTCACCAGCGCCGGCCTGCCTGACGCAAAGGCACGCTCGAGCGCAGGGGCGACGTCCTGCGCTCGCTCTACCAGCTCGCCGTAGCCCCCGAGCGCCTCCACCACCTGGTCGTAGCGGGTGGCGGGGCGCAGATCGGCCGCCACCGAATAGCCGTACAGGAACTCCATCGGGTGCTTCTCCAGAGCCCAGATGCCGTTGTTGCCCATCACACCCACGACGTTGACGCCGTGGCGAGCGAGCGTGTCGAACTCCATGCCCGAGAAGCCGAAGGCGCCGTCGCCGAGCAGCAGCACGACCTGGCGCTCGGGATGGGCGAGCTTTGCCGCCAGCGCATAGCCCGGGTCCCGTGCCCAGGCACCCGAACGGGCCCGGGTCGAGCCAGCAGCCGGGCGCGTAGCTGTCGATCACACGTCCCGCGTAGGACACGAAGTCGCCCCCGTCGCCGATCACGATCGCGTCGCGGTCGAGCACCTGTGCCAGCTCCGCGTAGAGCCGCATCGGGTGTAGCGGAGCGCGATGCGTCGGAGAGCTCGGCGCGCTCGCCTCGCGCCGCTCGCTCTCGGCGGCGCGCAGGTCGGCAACCCACAGCGCGCTTGCAAGCGCCTTGCCGCCGGCCGCGGCGCGCAGATCGTCGAGCGTCGAGTGCGAGCTCGCCGTACAGCTCGACCGCCGGCTCGCGCGGATGGGGGCGCTGCGGGCTCGGCCACGTCGATCGCGACGATCGCGGTGTCCTCGCCAAACGAGCCGCCGAAGCCGAGCCGGAAGTCCATCGGCACGCCGATCACGAGCGCCACGTCGGCGTCTTTGAGGGCTTGCGAGCGGGTGCGCGAGAAGAACAGCTCGTGGTCGGCGGGCACGCAGCCGCGCGCGAGGCCGTTGAGGAAGACCGGGATGCGCAGCGTCTCGGCCAGCTCCAGCAGCGCGTGCTCGCCGTGCCCCCAGTAGAGGTCGGTGCCGGCCATCACGACGGGCCGCTCGGCCTCGCGCAGTAAGCGCGCGGCGCGCTCGATCGCCTGGGCATCGGCTCCGTGCGGGCCATGCCCCGCGCGCGCGGCGGTGGCATCGGGCTCGGGGGCGCTCATGAACACGTAGTCGAGCGGGAAGTCCAGGAACGTGGGCCCACCATGCGGGGCAAGTCGCGCTCGCAAGCGCTTCGTCCACCAAGCCCGGGAATCTCCGCGGTGCTCTGGGCGGTCGTGGCGAGCTTGCACAGCGGACGCACGAACGGCACGTGGTCGATCTCCTGCAGCGACCCTTGCCCCCAGCGCATCGTCGGGCGCGCGGCCGCCGAGCACGAGCATCGGCGTGTGGTTGGCCTGGGCGCTCGCCATCGCGCTCATCCCGTTGGTCACGCCGGGCCCAGCCGTGAGCGCGCACACGCCCGGCTCGCGCGTGACCTTCGCCCAGCCCTCCGCCGCGAACGCCGCGGTCTGCTCGTGGCGGACGTCCACGATCTCGATGCCCTCCTCGCGGCAGCCGTCGTAGATCGAGAACAGGTGGCCGCCGGAGAGCGTGAACAGCTTGCTCACGCCGTGCGCCTTCAGGCGGCGCGCGATCAGGCGTCCGCCGTGCAGCTCCTGGGTTTGATCGGCGCTCTCCTGCGTGCTTTGCGTGGACATCGGCCCGCGACTCTACTCGAGGGTGATGTGCCGCGCGCTGTCGTGGGTCCCGCGTGCAAGGTCGCATACGGACGGCCGAATGGGGATGGGGATTTGCGTGGTCGTGGCCCGCGATCGCAGCGACGCTCGCGCGCCACCTACCGAGGTGCCGCGCACGCGAGCGACGCGAGATGCCCGGGGTGGGACTCGAACCCACACGCCCTTGCGGACTATCGATTTTAAGTCGACGGCGTCTTCCAATTCCGCCACCCGGGCGAGCATTGGCACTCTAGTCCAGTCGTAGCTGCGTGCATGTCTAGCGTGGACCACAGGTAGACACTCTGATTTTTCCTACCTCGCGGCAGTTTCCGATCTCTCGAAACTCGATACGGGCAGCGTCGGCCTGGCAGGTCCGCTTGCGCGATACGCTGCAAGGTTGCATGCATGCAGCGTTTATCTGGCCTTGTGCCGGTGGGCAGCGATACTTCACAAAGACCGCAACTACACCGTTGCTAGCGTGTATTTAGAGTGAGAGCAGCGAAAGGACCGCCGTGGAGGTCTCAGCACTAAAAGCCCCAGCAGCGCCCGGCCTGAGAAGCCCCTCGGCCCTGTTGCGCCTGCAGTCGGACGAGCGCCTGATCGCGCTGATCCGCCGTGGACAGCATGCGGCGTTCGAGACGCTGTTCTCGCGCTATCAGTCGCGCCTGCTGGCTTTCTGCCGGCACATGCTCGGCTCCAAGGAGGATGCCGAGGACGTGCTGCAGGAGGTGTTCGCGGCCGCTTTCAACGCGATCCTCGCCGACGAGCGCGAGATCAACGTGCGCCCGTGGCTGTATCGGATCGCGCGCAACCGCTCGCTCAACCACCTGCGCAAGGCCAGCGCGATCGGGGTGGACTCGATGGACGTGCACTTCGCCGAGAACGGCGTGTCCACGGCCGACAAGGTGATGCGCCGCGAGAGCTTCCGCCAGCTGATCGGCGACGTGCAAGCAGCTTCCCGAGACCCAGCGCACCGCGCTTGCTGTTGCGCGAGATCGACGCGCTCTCCTACGAGCAGATCTCAGACGCGATGGAGACGACGGTGCCGGCGGTCAAGTCGCTGCTGGTGCGCGCCCGCATCTCACTCGCCGAGGCCGCCGAGGCGCGCAAGCTGACCTGCGAGGAGGCGCGCATGGAGCTCGGCGAAGTCGCCGAGGGACTGCTCAAGATCGAGCCCGGCGGTGCGCCGCCATGTGCGCGACTGCGAGCGCTGCCGCGCATTTCGCAAGCAGCTGAAGGACAACAACGTGGCGCTCGCCGCGATCTTGCCGGTGGGGCCGTTGCTGATGCTCAAGAAGCTTGTGCTCACAAAGCTGGGGTCAACCGCCGGCGCCGGGGGCGCCCATGTGGCGGGCGCCGGCGGAGCGGGTGCCGCCGCGGGGAGCGGGGGCAGCCGGAGGCGCGAGCGCCGAGCGGCGGCTTGTTGACCGCCGGCGTCGGCGCGCTGGCGACCAAGGCGGTGGCGGGACTGGCGGTCGCGGCGATCGTGACGGCGGGCACGGTCGAGGTGGACCACTCTGGCGCCTATCCGCACCACCATCGCCACGCCACCGCGGCCGCGACAGTCGCAAGCTCCGCACCTGCCGTTGCACCGGTGATCGTGCGCTCCAGCGCACAGCCCGCGAGCGTGTCGGTTGTTCCCTTGGGGGCGAGGGCGGCGGCCGAGAGATTGGTGCGCCGGCACACCAAGAAGGCCAAGCTCGCCGCTCCGAAGAGCACCGCGGACACGGTCGTGAACGCTGCGGCAACGATCCCGAGCGCAGTGGCGACCACACCTCAGCCGACCACGGTCAAGCCTTCTGCCCCGCCGGTGACAGAGGTGACGACCGACTCAACCGCGCTTCCCAGCACACAGGCGCAGGGCGCCTCGGGCGCTCCAGTGGAAGCACCCACGCCGACGATCGTCACCGCGACCACCTCGCCGAGCGAAACGTCGGGCGCCACAACGGAAACCGCTCCTACAACCACGACCGAAGAAGCACCCGCGCCGGCAACCCCGCCAACACCCGCACCCACCCCGATCGAAACAGCGAGCAGCGGCAACCCCAGCTCGGGTGTCGTCTCCGTCAGCACCAACCCCAGCCCGGGGATCGTTCCCGTCGGTCAATCTCAACAGCCCACCACGCCGGCGCCGGAAACACTGTTCAACCGGCGGCACCCCCGCGGGCTAGCTGTTGTGCCCGAGGAGGTTCCGAACGCGTGTGAGGGGTGGTTGGTTGCCGATGGCGGAGTGGCGTCGTTGCTCGTTGTAGTGGTTGAGCCAGTGTGGCAGGGCTTCACGACGGGCTGCGCTTGAGGTGTATTGCATGGCGTAGGCCCACTCGCGGGCGAGGGTTTGCTGGAAGCGCTCGACCTTGCCGTTGGTGCGGGGCGTGTAGGGCCTGGTGCGTATGTGCTGGATCTGGCGTGATGTGAGCAGCCGAGCGAAACTGTGGCTGCGGCGGTAGCTCATGTGGTTGTCGGTCATCAGCCGCTCGGCGACGATCCCGTGCTCCAGGTAGAAGTCAAGGGCGCGTTCGGTGAACGCGACGACGGTCTCGGCGCGCTCGTCTTCGCAGATCTCTGAGTACGCCAGACGGGAGTAGTCATCGATCATCGAGTGCACGTACTCCCAGCCAGGACGACGCGAGCGCTGCGAGCGATCCCCGGTCGTCTTGTGCCCGGGCTCGGTGAACCCCGCGAACTTCTTGACGTCCATGTGCAGCAGCTGTCCCGGGCACGGCCACTCGTAGCGCACGACCGCCTCGCGTTCAGCCACCGGACGTCGTGAGCACCCGGCGCGTTGCAACACTCGGTGAACGGTGGAGTGGTGGCGTCCGGCCTGCTCAGCCAGCAGCCTGGGACCCCAGCCGGTGCGCTCCCGCAGCTCGCAGATACGGCGCGCTTCCAGAGCCGGCACCTGCATCGGGCTGCGTCGAGGGCGACAAGAGCGGTCAGCCAGACACTCCAGAGAAGCCCGGTCGCAATCGCTGGCTGCTCGCCAACGCGCCACCCACTCCCAGACAGTTGACCGTGCCACATTCGAGTACTCCGCTGCCTGCGCGAAGGTGCATCCCTCCTCAACAACCAGACGAACGAACTGCCAGCGACCAAGCGCTGTATGACGCGAGTTAGGGTGCGACATTCCGGGCCTCCCTTGAGGACGTGAGCTTCGACACCCACAGCCTCTCGGCAGGCCCGGACCTACACCCTCACATTCGGAACGTCCCTAGGCACGACAGCTAGACGCACCGCGAGCCGCTCATCGGCAGGCTCTTTCAATGCTGCCACATAAGCCACGAGTCCTTCGCCCACGTTCTCGCCGATTAGCCCGCGGACCAACGCGAGGACTTCCTGACCAATCAGGCGCACGAGACCCTGGCCACCCAGCTCGACGACGCGCTCGGCCGCCTCGGCCAGGCGCACTGCAAGCTCGCCCCCTGAGCCACGTGCGGCGGCATCGGCGGCAAGTGCCGCTGCGACGCCTTCGAGTAGCAGTCTCTGTAGCGCTCCGCCGGACGACGGGAGTGAGCACGGGTCAGGTGCTACCGCATCGAGGGTCTCGGTCTGGGCGGTGGCGAGCACGTCGCTCTTCCCGACTCCGGAATCACCGGTGAGAAGCGTCACAGGTGCCCTACTCGCGGCGAGACGAGCGACCTCGCGCGTGCGTCCGAACATCACGACAGGATCATATAGCTGCTACTCGTCCACCCACGTTTCGTGGGTGCGCTTTCGGCGAAGATCAGCAACTCGACGCGCTCGCACATTCGTGTAGTCGGCAACCTCCCTTCCAGGCTCGCGCGCTGTCCCATGGCCAGACGTGGTGCATCCCGTCCCTTGATGCTCGCGCCCCCGCCCGCTGCGGCGCCAACCCCTCCCAATCGTGGCACGCTGCGCGTGCGGGGTCGGGGTGTGGCGCCGCAGCGGGCGGCCCCGTGACCACTGCAAGGAGGCTTATATGCCCGATGTCAAGACGCGTCTCACCGATGCGCAGCGTGCCGAGCGCCGCCGTGCCGACCGCGAATTCGCGTGTAAGGCGGTGGAGCGCCTGCGCAGCTCGAAGGGCTGGCAGGCGTGGCTGGCGACCCGTAGGCACTTCCATCGCTACAGCTTCGCCAACCAACTGCTGATCGCTTTGCAGTACCCAGACGCGACGCGCGTGGCGGGATTCCGCGCTTGGCTGAAGCTCGGTTATGCCGTCAAGCGCGGCGAGAGGTCGATCCGGATCTGGGTGCCGGTGCCGCCGTCGCGCAAGCGCCTTGAGGAGTGGAAGCGGGACGGTGGCGATCTAAAGGAGAGGCCAAGGACGCATTTCAGGCTCGGCCCGGTGTTCGATCGCGCGCAGGTGGAGCCGCTACCGCCGCCGGCGTGTCCTGTGTCGCTTGACCCATCGATGAGCGAGATCACGGGTGAGGATCTGGCGCCGGTCCTGCCACGGCTGACAGCCCTCGCCGGCGAGATCGGCTCAACTGTCGAGTTCGAGGCGATCGGGGGTGATCGACGTGGCTACTACGACATCGTGAGTAAGCGCATCGCGATCCGCGCTGACATGTCGGCTAACGCGCAAGTGAAGACGCTGGTGCACGAGCTAGCGCACGCGCTGCTGCGCGCCGAGCGGGCAGAGGACGCCCCGGAGTTGGGGCATGCCGAGGAGGAGATAGTGGTTGAGTCCGTCGCCTATACCGTGACCGGCGCGCTTGGCCTTGACAGCTCGGGCTACTCGATCCCGTATCTGGCGTCCTGGGCGCAGGAGGGCGAGCTCGAGACGATCGAGCGAACTGCCGCTTTGATCGACGGGCTGGCGCGGCGGATCGAGGACGCCGCCTTGGACTGAGATCGTGTCGAGTTCGGAGAGGATTTACCGTTCGATGCCGAACTCGCTGCCGGCGCCCTGTGCGGCCGGTGCATTGGATGAAGACGGTTCGCTTTGAGTCTGTTGAGGGGTTGTCTCGACCGGACTGCGAACCGCCGAGACCTGCCCTCCGGTAGACGTGCCCGCGGTCGCGGTATGCGGAAGCCTGCGCGTCGGCGGCCTCCGTTGGGCGGGCTGATGGTGGCTTGATCGTGCGGCAGGCCGGCCGGGTCGGGGGGCGGGTGTTCCTCCTTGGTGGACCGTGAGAGCGCGGCTTGCACTGATCGGCCCGGCGGTCGGTGTAGGTGCAGCGGCCCGGTGGGGTGACGCTCCGGCGTGACCCTTCAGCGTGAGCACAGCGAGAGCCGCGATGGCGAGCATTGTGAGCGCGACGCCCGCGAATGCGATGAGACGATTACGCGTGCGCGGCGTGGGGGTCCAAGGATGCTCGAGATCCTGGTCGGGGGGAGTATGGTCGGGGTCCGGCTCGCTGTGTTGCTCTTGGTGGGCGCGTTCGACGGGCTGGAGATCCTCAGGCGGATCAAAGACGCTCCAATCATCCGTATGCTGGGCTGCGGCTTGTGGCTCGTCGTGCGGTTGCTCGCCGTTGTCGCTGTCGTCTTGGCGGCGGCGTAGCGGGACGATCTGCGCGACCAGCTCGTCGTCATCGGGAATACCGCTGTCATCGTCCGTGGGTGTCATGACGCCTCCCTGCGTTTCGGTCTACCGTTGCTTTATGCTATTTCTCTTCAAGTCACTATTGGTTGGGGTATTTGGGAATGGCTGATGATGAGAAGCTGCTGAGCGCGAGCGAGGTCGCCAAGGAGTTCCAGGTGACCGATCAGACGATCCGCAACTGGATCAAGAGCGGCGCCTTGAAGGCGATCAAGATCGGTCGCGATCACCGCATCCGTCGCGAGGATGTCGATGAGCTGTTGTCTCGGGCTCAGGCCGAGAGCGCCTCGCTCGCGACTCGCAGGGATATTTGGCAGCCGAAGACGATGGGGCTCCCTCACCGTCGCGGCGAGGCGCATGAGCCGCCGTCGGTTTGGGATGACGGAGGCGAGATACCGCTTCCTTCTAAGCGTGCGTAACACCAAACTCGGCGCGCACAAATCCTGAGTGGCGTCCGGGTTGCCTTGCATACGACTGGCGGGACTGTCAGGTGTGGCTGACGTTGGGATCGTCCTTTCCCCTTGTCTCTCTCCCTCACGCGCTACTCATTTGGATGACGCGTACCGTCTGTGAATGTAGCACTCGGCAATTAGGAAAAACCGGTGTCGCAAAGCAGAACATCAAGCCACGCAAGGTTAATAGACAATTGTCTATGGACGAATGTGTGAATCGCGAAAGCGGGCTGGCGGCCACGCTCCTGAATGAGTGATTGTTATGCGGAGCGGCGTGCGCGTGCGCGGGGGATAAGCCCGTTAGCGCGGTCTTCGCGCTCGACTGCCTGTGCGAGCTTTGAGGCGACATCTGAGAGTTCGTCGTAAGCATCGGCGACAGCGGGCATATCCCGGCCGGTGGCGATCCTGCTCAGGTCGGCGACGGCGGCGTCGAAGCGTAGCCACAGCTCGTGGGGTCCGCGCCGCCCGCTGCCTGGCTGAAGCTCATACGGCGGCTTGCTTTCCGCGGCGCGTGTCGGCGTCCAGTCATACCCGGCCTTATCGGCCTTGCGGCATGTCTTTGCCTGCTCGCTCGCCGCGGCCGCAAGCCCCGCGAGCCGAGCGCTGAAACCAGAGTCCGGTGGCGCGAGACGGTGAGCCTCAAGCGCCTGGCGCCAGCCGTCTAGGCCACGCTTGAACTCGTCAAGCACACGCATATCGTCACGAGTATTACTTGTTTGGGGCATTTGGCGTAATCGTAGCGGGTTTGGGACGAGGATCGTCAAAGGGGCGCTCCGCCAGGTCGGGTTCGGTCCCGCCTTGAGGCCTAGCAGACCGGCTGCGCCGGCCTGCTGTTCGGCCGGCGTGACCGAACCCGACCACAAGGAGCTCCTGATGATCGAACCATCAGATCCGCCAACCGTCCGTCAACTACGGTGCCTGCGCGCACTCGCGCTGCGCACCGGCACGACATTCGCGTCGCCTGCCACCAAGGCTCAGGCGAGCCGCGAGATCGACCGCATCAAGTGCCTGAAACCACTCACACGCCCGGAAAGGCGCATCGAGACGGCCCACCAACAGAGCGACCGCGACAGGCTGCTCGGGGCAAGCACCGTCAAGGCGCAAGAGATCACCGGCTACGGGTCAACCGCGAAATGGGCGAACACTCGCCCCGCAAAAGAGCGCGACCCGTTCCTCGTTTGATGTTCGCCGGTGGACAACATGCTCTTCGCGAAGCTCGTGGCACCCGGACCCTTCGCTACGGTGTGGCTGTGGAGCCGCAGGAAGTGATCGAGGCCGCAGGCCGGACGCTGGCAGCGGTCGCTGCCGATCCGGTCAAGATCGTGCTGTTCGGCTCTCGTGCGAGGGGCGACGCGGGACCGGAAAGTGACTACGACTTCCTAGTGGTGGAGCGCGATCCGAAGAACCGGCATGAGGAGATGGTGCGCCTCCGCCGTTCCCTGCATTCGCTGCGTGTGCCGATGGATATCGTGGTTGTGAGCGAGCGATACGCGGCTGAATGGGGCGGCGTGCAGAACACGATGGTGCATGCCGCGCTCACTGAGGGGCGGGTGCTCCATGCCGTCGCGTGACAACGTGGATCTGGCGCGCGCGCTGCTCGCCCGGGCCGTCGACGACGAGACGATCGTGCGCAAGGCGTTGGAGGACTCGGAGATCGCCGATTCGATCGCCGGCTTCCATGCGCAGCAATCTTCGGAGAAGCTGGTTAAGGCCGTTCTGGCGGCCCACGGAATGGTGTTTGCCAAGAGCCACGACTTGGAGTACCTGATCGATCTGGTTGCCCAGGGCGAGATCGCCACGCCAGAGGGCATCCGCGACGCGGAGGCGTTGACACCGTGGGCGGTCGAGTCTCGCTACGAGGGCGAACAGCCGCCGGCGTTTGACCGCGTCGCCTCACTCGCGCTCGTCAAACAGCTCAGATCGTGGGCCGAAAGCGAGATTGAGACGGTAAGCCGCCGGCAAACGGAGTCAGAAGCGCAGGGCGACGAGCCGCGTTAGCCCGAGCGGGGCTGATTGCGCGCCTCAGCTGAGGCAAGGGAACGCCGACTACGGCTCGCCTCGCTCCGGTCGGGGTTGACCCCACCCTTTAAGGCCTAGCAGACCGGCTGCGCCGGCCTGCTGTTCGGCCGGGCGTGATCAACCCCGACCTGCAGGAGGGCACAATGAACCAGCAGACAGCAATCGCCCACGCGACCGTGGGCGAGCGAGTCGAGCTTTCCCGCTACAGCGTCGCCAAAGGTGAGCGGGTCATCTATGGCCAGCGCATCAAAGGGATCGTGCGGATCGTCGACCGACCCGCAACGGGACACGGCCGCTGCTATCTCGTCGAGTGCGGTCTTGAGCAGGACGGCTACGACGCGTTGAATGCACTTGTCGTCGACTACACGGCCCAAGCCGCCAAGCTCGACGAGATCCCGATGGCCGCAAGCGCGCTACGTCGCAAGCTCGAGGATCTCGCTGCATAAGGGCGTGAGTCGCCAGCGCACCGAAGGCGACTAGCACCCAGAACCGTCGCCGGTATCCCCGCGGCGATAGCACCGCTGGCAGGACCACGCTGGTGTCGAGAACTACAGGTCGCATCGAGGCGGCACTCTAGGCGCCGCCGTAGACCTACTCGCCCATCGCGGCCTGAACATCCTCATCGGTCAACGCCGCGGTGCGCTCATCCAGCGCACGGATCTCCTGATCGAGACGGTAGGTCCCCGACAATGAAGCCAGCAGTCCGGAGAGCGGGACGCGGTAGTCGCCACCAGGCAACCGCACATAGGGCACCTTGCCACCCTCGATCCAGTTGAGGATCGTGCGACGGCTCACGCTCAAAAGATCGGCGGCCTGGGTTGTCGAGAGCAGCTTTGGCTGTGAGGGAACGGTAGGAATAGTCAACTCCTCCCAGCGCACTATAGCATGATATGCGCAATATTCGCATTCTGCGCACCTACCTCGAGGCTGCCAGGCTCGAGGGCGTTGCTCTTCACGACGGATCAAAAGTCCCGTATAGACAAACATCTACTGTTTTGCTAATTTTGGATAATGAACCGCTCTCACGCAAAACCATCGGAGGACACGGTGCTCTCACTCGTCAGCCCATCGCAACCCGTCAAGCCCTCCTCGTCAGCCAATGGATCGCTGCTGTTCGCGGACGATGTTGCGGCGCTCGTGGGCATGACCAAGGATTGGGTATATGCCGAGACACGTGCGGGGCGCATCCCACATGTGACGCTCGGTCGCTACTACCGCTACCGTCCCGATTCGATCGAGGCATGGCTGTGCGAGATGGAGCATCGTTCCACAGGAACCGCGAGGCCGGCGGCCGGGAGACGCTGAAAGGGAGCCACACGATGGAGTCGGAGAGCACGAAGGAGAGCAGGCGTTCCTACGGGACGGGCTCGCTGTTCGTCTATCGCGGCGCGTGGTACGGGCAGTGGCGTGTCGGCGGACGCGTGGTCAAGCGCAAGGTGGGCGCAAAGCGCGAGCCGGGTGGTCGCGATGGGATGACTCGCACGCAGGCGGAGCGCAGGCTGCGCCAGCTGATGGACGAGGTTCGCCACGCCCCACCGGAGCGTAAGATGACGATCGAGGACGCCGGCGCCGGCTACCTGCACCATGTGGAGCACGTGATGTTGCGAAAGCCCTCGACGGTGCAGGACTACCAGAGCATCCTGAGTGCACACCTGATCCCATACTTCAGCCGGCGCGATCTCGCGCGGATCACGGCAGATGACTTCGCTACATACATGGCCGCCAAGAGCCAGCTCTCGCCGAAGACGATCTCTAACCATCTCAACTTCGCTCACGGCCTGTTCGCCTACTCGCTGGACCGTGGCTGGGTATCCACCAACCCAGTCGCCGCCGTGAAGCGCCCGCGCCAAACCGGGGCCGACCCGGACATTCACTTCCTTGAGATCGCCGAGCTCGACGCCCTGCTGCGTGCGATCCCCGACGACGAACTCGGTGCCGTGGAGAAACCGCTCTATCTGACCGCCGCGCTGACCGGATTGCGTCAAGGCGAGCTGATCGCGCTGCGCTGGCGCGACGTGGACTGGACCGCTGGGGTGATCCGCGTTCGGCGCAACATCACCCGCGGCAAGCTCGGCAAGCCCAAGTCCAAGCGATCGAGCCGCGGCGTACCAATGGCCGACAGGGTGGCCATCGAACTCGAGCGCCACTACCAGCGCTCGACCTTCAACACAGACGACGATCTCGTCTTCTGCCACCCCCACACCGGAGGGCCGTACGATCCCTCCAAGATGCGCACGCGCTTCAAGGAGGCACGCGACAGCGCAGGGCTACGTAACGAAATCCGCTTCCACGACCTCCGCCATACCTTCGGCACCAGGATGGCCGCCGCAGGTGCCCCACTGCGGTTCATCCAAGAGTGGATGGGCCACTCAAGCGCCCAGACCACCGAGATCTACGCCGACTACGCGCCCGACCCAACCCAAGGGGCCAAGTTCGCTGAGACAGCATTCGGAACATCCGTCACATCGAGCGCGACGGATGACTGTTCATTGCCGCAGAGGTGACAAGGTTCCAGCGGCGCATCGGAGACGTGACACTGCCGATCCCGCGCGCTGGAACCGACCGCCTCCTCGGCGAGAATACCCCGGATGGCAAACCAGGAGGGCATACACCGGCTCGGGCTGATCTCAGACCGCGCACTCGAACCCGGCGAGCGGGACCGCTTCGCCCATGACGACTTTGTTGACCAGCTTGAAGCGCTAGTCCGCTCCGGGATCGACACGGCCAACATCGCTCTGTACGGATCGTGGGGGGCCGGCAAGAGCAGCATCTCCCGCCGCCTGGCTGATCGTTTCCGGTCTGACTGGGACCGGAAACGCTTTCGCTTCGTCGAGCTAAACGCATTCAAGTACGCCGACACGCCGCTGTTGCGCACGTTCATCTACCGGATCGCCGAAGTCACAGTCCCCAAGAAGCTCGAGCAGTACCGTCGCGAACTGTATGAGCATGCGAGCCGGACGGAGCTGAAAGGCCCCGATGGCTGGCGCAGCGTCGTTACCGTCACAGCACTGCTAGTGGGCATCCTGTTGGCTGCGGCGGCGGCATTGCTACTCGCGCTACCTGCGGGCACCGCCTACCATACGGTGCTTGACGTGCTACGGGCACTTGTCCCTAGCGCAATCGTCGTCGGAGTGCTTGTCACCGTCGCTGCGAAGGTCCTCCCGTACTTCACCGCCGAAAACGAAAAGTTGGCTCCGGTGAGCGCCGAGCAGTTCGAGCGGATATTCCGAGATCTCGTGCGTGAGGACCTCGGCATAGACGGCAAGAACGACAAGCGCCTAATCGTCTTCATCGACGAGCTCGACCGCTGCTCGCCTGGGGAGGTCGCACAGACACTCGAGACGCTGCGCACATTCGTGAACATCCCCGGTTGCATCTTCATCGTGGCCGCCGACCAGCAAGTTCTCGAGGACGCGCTCACCAAACATGTCCGACAGTTGACGCCCCCAAACAACATCAACCCTTACTACACGGCCGGCAGCGGCTACTTGGACAAGATCTTCGAATATCAGCTGAGCCTCCCCGCGCTGCTACCCAGCCGGCTGGTTGACTTCGCGGCCACGCTCGTTGCGGACATCGGCGGGGTTTGGACTGAGCTCAAAGACCTCGACAGCGTGCTATCCGTCCTGATTCCGGTGCATGTTCGCAGCCCGCGTCGAGTGAAGGTGCTGCTCAACCGTTTTGCGATGACATATGCAGTGGCAAGCAAGCGTGTAGCGGCGGGAAGTCTCGGCGAGGACCTTCCGGAGCGCGCTGCCGAGCTCGCAAAGCTTGTCTGTATCCGCACGGAGTTCCCCCTGTTCGCGGCCGAACTCGAGCGCGACGCTCGCATCATCGACGTGATCTCCCTCTGCCTGCAGCGGGACGATGCGGGTGAGGACGGCCCGGAGGATCGGAGGCTTAATGGATTCGAGCCGGGCCTTCGTGATCGGGGCGAACAGGTGATCCACGGCGAATTCGCTGTTGACCAACTGCTGTCCGAAGACGACCAAGAAGGCGAGGTATACGACGGAGAACAGGAGCAACCCTCCGAACATGCTGAGGTGCGCCGCGCGCACGCTGCACAGCTCGTCGACTACCTGCGCCAGACCCAGCTGGTCCCTGGTCCACGCCAGGATCTTGTGAACCTTGAGAGCATTGGCGCAACGTTTGGAGCCGACCCCGGGTTCGCGACGGAACTCGAATCGGCCGCACTCGCCAACCAGACCAGGCGCGTGCTCGAGCTCATTACGGTTGCAAGCGCAGAGGAACGTCCCAGGGGGCTGCTCGTGCTCGCCGCGCTGGTCAAGCGCTCCCGCGGTTTTGATGCCCGCAACGTGATGCGCTCACTGCTTCGCGCCTGCGAGGACGCAGGTGATCCGATTGATGACATTGCGTCGACGCTCGTGCGCCAGCTCGAAGAGTCGGGCGCCACGGTCGGTTCCGAAGAGATCGCCGGTGCTCTGCGCCTCGCGGTTCTTGGCGACAGCACCCGGCTGGCTGACGAACTTATGGTTCGCCCCGAGCTGATCATCTCGCAGGCAGCGCGCCACTACGCCCTGCGTTTCAGCCCACGCTTGCTGCGCCACCGCGGAACGCTCGGCTCGATCGCGGCATACGAAGCTGAGCTCCACCCCGGCAGCCTCGCTGAGGTTATGGGTGGCCTGTCCGATGGGGAGGCCACGACGATCATTGCCGCCGCCATCCACAAACTCGAGAACGAGCTCGAGAAAGCAGTCGATGAGACCGAGCAGGAGACCGAGCAGCCCGATGAGGGGGAGGGCTCATCGCGCCTTGCGTCGTTGCTCGTCTCTATCCGCGAGCTTGCGACGGCGCTCGCCAGCAGTGGACAGACAAACGCAGCCGAGCAGTTGCTGCTCGGCCTGATGAGCCTTACCGCGGAGCCGGTCGTGGAACTGTTCGACGAGCTCCAAGATAATTTGCGGCCGATCGCTTCTGAGGAGGTCGTTCGTGCGCTCGCACACGACCTGCGCAACCGTCGTCTCACGGACTGGCGCGAGCTACTCGGCAAGCTCGACCGTGACACGCTGCGCAAAGTTGCGACACCCGACCTACAGGACGAACTCGCTATGCACTGGTGGACGAACTGGCGGAACGCTGGCGAGGGGGAGATACCTGCCCTTGAGACGGCACTGAAGGCGGTCATCCAGCTTCGCAAGCTGCAGCCGACAGAGGCGCTGCCGGGGTTGGCCGGCGATGTTGAGGGCACGCTGAGCACCGACTTTACGACTGAGGACATCGAAGCCTTCGCGCACTATTCCCGTGGCGCTTCGATGCTCGCGGGAGCCGATGTGCTCGACGCCAAGCTCGCAAGCACCCTTACCGTCTCGCGTGTCGGGCAGATTGCCGCAAAGGAGCCGGCCCCGGAGCTCGCAACGACCGAGCAATCCGAACGGCTTGCCAATGTCCTACAAAACGCGGTGAACGAGGCCGATCACGAAAGTCTCATCGACTGCGTGCAAGCCGTGCGAGACTCGCCGTGGTTGGCATCGCCATCGCGCGAGCTTATGCGCGTCTTGCTCGATAATGCGCTTCCGCCCGCGCTGCGCAACAGCGCCCTCGGCGTGCGGGAGTTGACTGCCCTGCGTGAGGAGTGCGGTGCTTTGGCCGACGTGGTGATCGCCACTTGGCTTCGCAGTGCTCAACCGCCAGTGACCCAGGTGCTCGTCGTGCTCAAGCCATGGATCTCCGAACGCGCCCCGAACGAGATTCGTGAAGCCCTCCGCAGCTACGCCGCCGTGCTTGAGCCGCAGCAGCTAACCGAGCTTGCAGTGACCCTCACCACCGACGCACTCAAACGGCATCCCACCAGGGAGTTGCTCGCCGACATCCGCTATGCAGACGCTAACGAGACCACAGTCAGCGCCGCGATCATCAATCTCGCAGTTGGATCCTCCAACCACAGCTCGCGCGTCGAGTTGTTTGATCTCTGGGAGGCCTTGAAACCAGTCGAGACGGGTGTCCGCAAGGCTCTTCTATTCGAAGTGATGATCCCAATCGCCAGCCAGGGCCAGGGCGCCTACGATCTGGTCCGCGCTCGGTTGAAGCTCGCGGCCGACCCGCCGCATGGAACGAAGCAGCAACTCGTTCGACCGACTGTTGGCTACGGCGCCCGATGAGAAGCGTCGCAAGCAGATGCAAACACGGATGGAGGAGCTGCGTTTGCGCAAACAGCGCGGTAAGCGTTTCGGCCTGATCCCACGCTGATGGCTGGGGTGTGCGCCGACGCGCTGGTTGGAGTGTAGGTGCGGGGGTTAGCGCCTGGGTGCGAGGATTGCGGCGTGGTGAGCCGAGCAGGAAGTGAGCGGAAGGATCTCGGGGAGGTGGTGCGCGACCTCTCGCCCGAGGTTCTGCATGAGATCGTCGTCTCTGCTGCCGACTGGCATGACGACGTCGAGCGGCATGTGCGGCTGGCGGCGGCGCGCGAGGCAGGCGACTTGGCGGAGCTTCGGGCCGAGGTGGATCGTGGGCTGCGGACGCGGCGGTTCCTCGGATATCGCGAGAGCTCGGAGTGGGCACGAGCCGCGCGGCCGGTCATGGAAGAGTTGCGTTTGGCTGCCGCGTCTTCGCCGTCTAAGGATCTTGTCGTCCTGGTGGAGCGTGCGATCGGGCATGTCGTGAAGGTGATCATGCACGCCGACGATTCCAACGGGACGATCGGCGATCTCGTGCGCGAACTGCTTGACGTTCACGCCGAGGTCTGTGACGCGGGCGTCGCCGATCCTGTGAAGCTCGCGGCATGGATGGTGCGTTTCAGCTGCGAGGACCAGGACCTCTTCGAGGTCGATCCGGTTCGATATGCGAACGCCCTCGGTGAGCGTGGGCTCCTGGCGTACCGTCGTGCGATCGATGAACGCGGGAACGGGGAGCGGGCCTTCGCGGTGCGCTGGGCGCGCGAGCGCCTGGCCGTCCTCGATGGTGACGGGGAGGCGATTGTGGCGCTGCTTGGCGGGGATCTCAGTGCGCCGCGCCAGTTCATCCGGGTGTGCGAGGCGATGGCGGAGCTGGGGCGCGAGGAGGAGGTACTCGCGTGGGCAAACCGTGGCATCGCCGAGACCGACGGTTGGCAGGTCGAAAGGCTCTACGACTTCGCGTGCGATGTACACGAGCGCCGTTCCGCTCCGCTGGAGGTGTTGCGTCTGCGGCGCGAGCAACACGAGCGAACGGCGTCCGCCGGCACCTATTCGCGTTTGCACGATGCAGCCGACGCGGTGGGCGCCTGGGATATCGAGCGCGATGCGCGCGCGTCTGGCCCTGCGCGAGCGCGATCTTGGTGGGCTGGTCGATGCGCTGCTCGCCGAGGAGGAAACCGAGGAGGCGTGGGCTGTCGCCAACGAGGATTCCGAGTGGGACCCGGGGCTGGCACGGCGCCTGACGTCTCGCCGAAGCCCGCGAGCCACAACACCCGGGACAAGCGCTGCCCTGGTACCTGCTCGTCGTGGATGAGCTGCTGGTCGAGACCGGCCGCCGCGCCTACGCCCGGGCCGTCCCGGTACTCAAGAACGCCCGGCGTGCCGCCGACGCCGCCGGTCAGGTCGACTGGTTCGCTGCCCAGATCGCGGGGCTACGCGAACAGCACCGTCGCCGTCCGACCCTGATCGCGATGCTCGACAAGGCCGGGGTCGGCTGACTCGCGTCCTTAGTTGGCAAGCAGCTCGAGAGCGCCGGCCTGTCGCGCGTCGCGGCTGACGGAGCGGGCATCAATTTGGGCATCAATTTGAGCAAAAGTGGGGGAAACTCGACCCCCCAGAAACCCAGTAAACACGGGGAATCTCGGATAGGCCGAACACCCCGATCCGACCTCATAACCCGAAGGTCGCAGGTTCGAATCCTGCCCCCGCTACTCAAGAAAGCCCTGGAAATCCAGGGCTTTCGTGTTTCTAGGGATGATGCTCGGCAGAGCTTCCTCCCGGAATTTCCTCCCGAAACTGGGCGGCACGTATCCCGAGGCCGTCGGTGTGGTGGCGCCCACGAGCGCGTGCCGAGACGCCCTGGAAAGTGGTCGATGTGTCAGCGCGGCTGCTCGATCAAGCCCGATCATACGCGAGCGAGGCCCGAGCCCATCCCAGCAGTTTCGCTGGAAACGTAGCACGGATGGGCGACCAGTCGTGTAACATATCCGGTGTTATGGCTAGGCCGGCGACAGCGCGAGATCTTCTTTACGGCTACCTGGATTCGCTCGACGAGCGCGATCGGGGGCAGGCGAGCAGCGCCTTCGATCTTTCGTTGGACGGGCCGGAGCTGGCACGGTTCGCGAGCGCGCGCGGGCAGCATCCGCCGGATGTGGAAAGTCTGTTGAGGCGGATGGTCGCCAAGGGAGAGGCTCACCGCCTGCAGGCGGGCCGGTATCTAGTCAACCGTCCTGGTTTGCTCAGCCCCGGTCCGCGCCTTGACGATCTCGAGCCGGTGGCGGACCTCGTGCTAAGACGACTGGATCACAGTTACTACCTCTCGTGGCATACGGGCCTGTGGCATCACGGGTTGATCGAGCAGCAGTCGCGTACCGTGCTGTGCGCCGTGAGGATCCGTAAGCGGCCGGTGCACCTGGGAGCCCAGACGGTGCGGTTCGTGAGCGTCACGCAACGCAAGTTCTTCGGCTTTTCCCGAAGCGATTCCTACCAGGCGCCGGTATGGGTCGCCGACCTGGAGAAGACGCTCCTGGACTCGCTCGACGCGCCCGCCCTGGCGGGACCGATGCCGGTCGTGATCGCGGCCCTCGACCAAGCCGCGCGTCACGGCACGCTCGACCCGGAACGGCTGGTGGCCTACGCGATCAGGATGGGCGGCCCGGTGCTCAACCGCCGGCTGGGGTACTACATGGAGAAGCTGAACATTCCGGGCGCCGCAGGCTTGGAGGCTCACCTGGGCCGCAAGTCCGCCGTGCCACTGCAACCGGGACGAGCGCCTCGGCGGGGAGCCAAGGTCAACCCGCGCTGGCGCGTTTACAGCGACGACGCGCTCGTCAGCTCTGCACGGGAACTGAAGTGAGCGTCACCAGCCAGGATCTCCTCGAGCGCGCCGAGGAGCGCACCGGGCTGGTACGCAACCAGCTGCTGCTGATGGTCGCCAAGAGCGCCGCGGTGCGCCACATCGCCCAGGGTCCCTACAGCGAGCACTTCGTGCTCAAGGGCGGAACGCTTTTGACGCACGTCTACAACAGTCCGCGCCAGTCGATCCAGGACGCCGACTATCTGCATCGCCAGGCCGAGACCGTGAGCGCCCCCGAACTGGAGCAGGCGCTGCTCGGCGACTCGCAAGGCATCACCTTCGAGCCGGCGTTCTCCTATCAGGCCGGCCGAGAGCAGTTTCGCGGCACCGTCGAGTTCACGTTCGATGACATCGTGATCCGCCGCAGCCGGCCGTTGAAGGTCAGCGTCTCGGTACGCCCCGGCGAGTGGCTTGACCCGCCCTGCTCGCCGCTGGACTATCACGACCCTCTACTCGCCGAGCACAACACCTTCAAGGTTCAGGGCCTCAGCCTCAACGAGCTGGCGGCCGAGAAGCTGCTCGGATGGTGCTCGAAGGACCTCCCAAAGCACTTGGTGGATCTCGCCTACATCGCCCGCGAGCACCCCGCCGAGATCGACCACGAGCTCGTCGCCCGCCTGGTCGCTCAGAAGTTCGCCCACGAGGGCGGACGAGGCCGCTACCGCGAGCTGGGTATCACCGGCGTGGCCCAGCTCCCCGGCCACTTCACCGACCGCCGGCGATTGGAGGAGGTCATGCACGACCGAGGACTCGGCGACCTCTTCTTCGCGCTCGCCGAGCAGCAACGGCCCGAGGACCAAACGCTGACCAGCACCGCCAACATCGAACGGCTCGCCCTCGGATTCTGGGCGAGCACGCTCGAACTCCTACGACGTCGAACCTAGCCCCCACCGGGCCGTAAGCGTCCGTCGCGGTTGGCGGTCTCCGCCGTTTCGTCACTCACACCGAAGGTCGTGATACTGAAGCCAACCGCTCACAGGCGCCGATCGAGACGCAGCACGCGCACCCCTGGGTGATCGTGGCGACGTAGGCGGTGACGCCGACGATTGCGGCCCGGACAGCAGCGCCTTCTACGCTGCCCGGCGGCTATGGGTCTCACATCCATCACGGAGGGCGTAGTCGTCGCTCACGACAGCCTGGTAGCGGCGGCTCGACCAAAAGTCGTTGGCCGGTTTCGGCTGCTCGCGGTCATTAAGGGGGACAGGAACGGATCGGCCCCAACTCATACGGGGGAGTTGCGTCCTGTTCCACGACAAGTCAATGGAGCGAGCAGATGACACGAACGAACAAGACCTCTGGACCGGCCGATGGCGCCGCGGTGTCGTTGGATGAACCGCTGCTCGACTGCGAAGCGGCGGCGGCGCTGTTGAACGTGCGGGTCTCATGGGTCCGCGATGCCGCGCGGCTTGGACACCTGCCGTGCCTGCGCGTGGGGCGTCATTTGCGATTCACGCGGGTGATGCTCGAAGACTGGCTGGCTGAGCAGGTTGCCGTCTCATCGACGCCTGCCCGCGCGTATTCCAGGCCGGCCGATGGTCCGGGCGTCAGATCGAGTCGCGGCAGGTTCAGACGGAGCACCCAGGCCGCGCTCATGGCGAGCCTGGCCGAGAACCCAAGGAACAAGGAGATTGACGATGAGCAGTAACGATCCCCGCAGGCAGTTACGCACGGGAGGCGATCGGGGTCGGATGGATCGTCCGCCGGGCTGGGCTGACTCGTTGTTCGCCGGGCGCTCACGCGCGGATAAGGAAGCCGAGCAGGACGCGATGTTGCGCGTGCTGCTCGTGCTCGGCGGGGTCGTTGTCCTGCTGCTCGTGGGGCTGCACGCGCTGTTCACGACGGTCGGCCTGCAGCTCGGATGGTGGTCGGCGCCGGTGTTCGCGCCGCTGCTGCTCTGGCTGTTCGCGTGCGCGGCGTGCAACCGTGTTCTGCGCCCGGTTGAGCTTGACGATCTGCGCTGGCGTCATCGTCTCGCGGGCGCGGGGATGTGGGCCGTGACGTTGTGGGTGGCTTGGCCGTTGTGGGCCGGGCCGACAGCAGAGGCGTGGAGGGCGGCGCACGGCGGTCTTGGTCCTCTCGGGCCGCGCTACCCGCTCGGCGCGGTTCTTGGCGCCTCGCCTGTCGCGATGGGCGTGGTCGCATTCATATTGCTCGCGTTGGGCATGGTCCTCGCGCCTCGCATCCGCCCACGCGAGCCCAAGCACACACCGCCGCCTGGTGATCCTGAGCCGCTGCGTTCACCGCTTGCCACCCCAAGCCGACCGGACAATCCCCGCTGGTCCCCCAACGGCCCGCGCTGGCCATGATCGCGCTGCTGCTCACGCTCGCGAGCTTCGCCGGGTGTACGGCTGGCGGCCTGTGGGCGGTCCGCGCGGTCGGTGTCGCTCAGCGTACGAGACAGGTGGAGGCTCCCCTGCCAGCCGCTGAGCCCGACGATCCCTGGCTCGCCCCTACCGGAGCGTCCATCGCCGGGACCCACGTATGGGCCGGGCAGACCGCGGGCGGTGTGCTCCGCACCCCGGCGGATTGCGCGGCGATCGTCGTGGGACCACCCAAGGCGGGCAAGACGAGGAAGGTGATCGCGCCGACGCTT
The DNA here is from genome assembly GCA_963715535.1 of uncultured Solirubrobacterales bacterium. Classification (GTDB taxonomy): domain Bacteria; phylum Actinomycetota; class Thermoleophilia; order Solirubrobacterales; family Solirubrobacteraceae; genus Palsa-744. Next base: position 2,548,150 of record OY970251.1, read on the forward strand.
GCGTGCTGGGATGGACCCGCGCTTGTCACCTCGACCAAGGGCGACATCCTGGCGAGCGCGGCGCACCGGGCGCGGCTGGGTCCGGTCGCGGTGTATGACCCGACCGGCTCGCTTGGGCACCCGGAGGTCAGCGTCGGTTTCTCGCCGCTGTCGCGGTGTGGGAGTTGGGATGGCGCGGTGGAGGTTGCTGCCGCGCTGCTGTCGCCCGCCTCTGCGGATGAGAGCGTTCGTCATGGCGAGCACTTCGCCATCGCCGCCCGCGCGCTCCTGGCCCCGTTGTTTCACGCCGCTGCGCTCTCGGGCGACGGTATCGACCGTGCGCGCGGGTGGCTGGGGCGCTCGGAGTTCTCCCAGCCCGCGGAGATCCTCCGCAAAGCGGATGCGCAGATCGCTTTGGAGGAGCTTTCCGGGGTCGCCGCGCAGGCCGTCGGGGACTACCGGACCTCCGTGCTCGGGACCGCGCAGGTCGCGCTCGCGTGGGCCTCCCGCGCAGCGGTCAGGGCCTCCACGGACCCCGCCGTCACACCGCAGATCGACCTCGGGGAGCTGATCGCGCAACAGGGCACGCTCTATGTGATCTCTCCGTCGCGTATCCAGCAGGAGCTCGCGCCGCTGATCGCCGCCCTGCTGGACGGGCTCTGCGCGCATGCGATCGACCTTGCCATCACCTCCCCCGCCGGGCGCCTCCAGGACCCGTTGCTGCTCGCACTCGACGAGGTGGCGAACATCGCGCCGATCCGCTCACTGCCCCGCTTGCTCAGCGAGGGTATCCAGCAGGGCATCGTGCCGGTGCTGGGGGTGCAGGATATGAGCCAGGCTCGCGCGCGCTGGGGCGAGCACGAGACCGCGACGATGTGGTCAACGCCGGCGCTTCGGCTCGTGCTCGCCGGCGTGGCGGACCCCTACACCGCGCAGCTCGTCTCCGATGCCTGCGGCGAGCAGCTCGTCTGGCGCCCACAGATCAGCGAGAACACCTCCACCTCCCATCAGGTCGAGCGCCAGGGCAAGACCTACACCGGGGGAGACAGCCACTCCTACGCGCAGCAGCGTGAGCGAGCGGTGCAGCCCGCGGACCTCAGAGCGATGCCCGCCGGACGAGCGCTCGCGCTACCCCAGGGCCGAGAGCCGATCGGCGTCGACCTGTTCCCCGGCACGCCCGGCCTGACCGACTGTGACTGGCAGGTGCTCTGCCGCGCCGGCCGCGAGCGGCTATGCGACCCACTCTGACCAGCCCCATATCGCATGTGTCGTGCACAGCGCCACTACGCACTCATCCGTTCAGGGTACGCTTCTAGAGGTGGAGTGCGCCGGTCATGGAGCTTGCAGGCGGGACTGAAACATAACGCATATAGGGAGTGTTAATGGCAGCGACGACGACCTTCGACAGCACCAAGGAAACCCTCAAGAAGCTGCTTGAGAAGGTGCAGGACGGCAGCATCCAACTTCCTGAGTTCCAACGGGAGTGGGTCTGGGAGGATGAGCGCATCAAGAGCCTGCTCGCAAGCGTCTCGCTGAGCTATCCGATCGGTACCCTGATGCTCCTCCAGACCGGGAATCCTGATGTGCGCTTCAAGGCTCGCCCGATCCAGGGCGCTCCGTCGGCCCCGACCGACCCCGAAAGAATGTTGCTCGATGGCCAGCAACGCATGACCTCGCTCTACCAGGTGCTTGCATCCGGTGAGGTCGTGCGTACCCAGGACGACCGCAAGAAGCCGATCCAGCGCTGGTACTACATCGACATAAATGCGGCGCTCGACCCGGCGGCCGATCGTGACGAAGCGATCATCTCCGTTCCAGAGACTCGCCAAGTGCGGACGCTCCATGAGATCAAGCTCGACGTCAGCACAGTGGAGTTGGAGTGGGAGCATGCTCTCTTTCCGCTGCGCCTCGTGTTCGGCGACTTCTCCGAGCTACGAAGTTGGCAACGTGGTTTCGCCAAACACGGTGCCGCAGAGGATCAGGATGCACGAGACAAGTTGATGGACCGTTTTGACGCGGAAATCCTAAAGGCTTTCGATGGCTACCTTGTACCGACGATCATCCTTGGCAAGGAATCTCCAAAGGACGCCGTATGCCAGGTCTTTGAGAAGGTGAATACAGGTGGCGTCTCGCTAACAGTGTTCGAGCTGCTGACCGCCACCTTCGCCGCAGATGACTTTGACCTCCGCGAGGACTGGAAGCGGATACACGACGGGATGATCGCCAAGAACCCACTTCTCAAGGCCATAGAGAGCACCGACTTCTTGCAGACGGTCACATTGCTGGCGACATATGAGATACGGCGCTGCTGGGATGAGAAGAGCTGCCTCGCTCGACGGCGATGACGATGCCAGGGGTCCGGCGGTGAGCTGCAAGCGGCGAGACGTGCTCCGCCTCACTCATGATGACTACAAGCGGTGGAGAGACGTGGCAATCCGTGGCTATGAGGACGCCGGGCGTCTACTCGTGGGCCAGTTCTTTTTCACGCCCAAGGACCTTCCATACCGGACCCAGCTGGTGCCGCTCGCGGCGATCTTCGCAGTCCTCGGCCAGAAGGCTGAGGCAGAGGGCGTCCGGTTGCAATTGCGGCGATGGTTCTGGAGCGGAGTATTCGGCGAGCTGTACGGCTCGGCGACAGAGACACGCTTCGCCAAGGACCTCCCCGAGGTTGTCCAATGGGTCGGTGGAGCCGCTGAGCCCGACACGGTGTCACAGGCCAGCTTCGCGCCTGGCCGTCTCCACACGATGCGCAGTAGGCAGAGCGCTGCGTACAAGGGCCTGTATGCCCTACTTATGCATGATGGCGCCAAGGACTTCCGGACAGGCGACACGATCCAGCTCGCGACGTACTTCAACGACGAGGTAGACATCCACCACATTTTCCCACAGGGCTGGTTCAAGGACCTTGGGCTGTCTAACCCCCTCATGGATTCGGTCGTTAACAAGACACCCCTCTCAAAGCGCACCAACATACAGGTCGGAAAGAAGGCGCCCAGTGTCTACCTCTCCGCAATCGAAGATCGCGACGGAATCGACGCGGAGGCTCTCGACGCGATCCTGATGACCCACGTCATCGACCCCGCCATCCTTCGTAGTGATGACTTCGAGCGGTTTTACGAGGCTAGATTCGAGCAGCTGCTTCAACGAATCGAGAGCGCCATCGGCAAGCAGATCGCTCGTGAGCCCAGCGAAGCCACGGTCAGTGCAGGCGAGACAACCATTGATTTCGAGGGAGCAGCGGCACCAGCCGAGGATGAGCTATCGCCAGAGGAAGTAGAGACGATGGAGGAAGAGCTGACCGCCGTGGGTTAGCGGCCTGAAGTGAGCCGTTTGGTCCCCTTGCGCTATGACGCTACTCGTCAAGTGCCCCCGCGTTGTTTCCGGCGCCCTCCATTTCATCGAGGTACTTCGTCCAGATGTCGCCACCGGCCTCTCGAAGCCAAGCGACGAGCTGCGGTCGCTCAAGGTGTTCGTCGAGGAACATGAGGAGACGGCCACGTCGAACGAATGTCTCGTTCTTCGCCAGCGTTAGATATTGATTGAGCGCTTTGCGTACACCCCAGGCAAAGCTCTGCACAACATCCTTGTCTACTTCAGGTGCTCCCTCGCCGTGCACAGCGGCTGAGCGGACTTCGTCGTACAGGAACCACGTCCTGTTTGGGTGTGTAAAATTGCCCTCGACGATGTGGCTGAGCATTGTCTGACGAAATGCCAGGCCGTGCGCCTTGAGTCTTTCCGAGGGGTTGCCAAGCAGTGCCTCCAATGCGAAGAAGAGATACAGCAGCGCCACCAGCGGCTCACCCGTAAACCATGCGCGCTCCATCCACCGCAGCGCCAGGTCTGCCTTCTTGTCAACATCCGTGGTGGGCTTTACTGGCAAGCGCCAGATCGGTTGGTTTTCAGCCATTTCGATGAGGTCGCCAGGGAGGCCAAGGTCGTATGCCACGTCTGCACGTGTCTCCCAGCCCGACGCGTGGTCATCGAAGGTGTAGACAATGCCGAGGCGAAAACGAAGCTGCCGGTCGTGGACCGAATGGTGCTCTCGCAGGGCTATGCGCATAACTCGCAACGCATGAGCTGCAACCAGTCGTGCTCGTTCGACCATGAGGCCATGGTTCGTACCTCGGACGGCAATCGCGGCAACACATCCAACGGGCTTCTCAAGACTGAATCCCAGCCCACCCGTCGGAACGCCGGGGTCGTCGATCGGCAATAGCCGGATGCCCAGGACATCGGTCGCGGAGGTGACAGAGAGGTTCTCGACGGGCACGAAGCACACGCGGTCCATCGGTTCCTGACTGTGCTGTTTGATGAACCCCCGAACATGATCTGTCTTCCGGTCTATCCAACATTCCCCGATGAACCGCCACACGTCATCATCGGGCTTACTCATATGCTCAAACCTAAGGTCTGCAAGCAGAGCAGCCTTCACCATCTCGCTCGCCTCTAGCTCGTCGCTAAGCAATCTGATGTATTCGGTTTTGCCGCCGGTCAGCTCTAGTGGAAGGAGACGAGTCATGGCCGGTCGCTCGCCGTCGTCTACTGGCGTGCGACGGATCAATCGCTGTAGCTGTGTGAGCGTCTTCACCACTTCGTTTTCAGATATCACGTTTCCTACCTCAGGTATCTTCTCGTTACATCTATGCTGGTCGCGAGCGGCTATGTGACCCACTCTGACGGTGGTGGGCCGCCGGTGAAGCGTGCGGCGGTGGGGTCTCCTGCTTGGGTGAGTTGGCGCTCGAGCAGCTCTAGGCGATCGTGGAACAGCAGCTCGGCGCGCGGGTCGGGGTTCTCGCCTGCGTCGAGCTGGGAGCGCCACGCACTCAGGGCGCCGAGAACCTCTATGAGCGCGCGGTCTGTCCACCAGTCGGCGACGAGCTTTGAGAAGACGTTGGGGTAGCGCTCGGCCAGCGCGGACACGGCTGCCCATAGCTCGCGTCGCCACCGCTCCTGCTCGCCGGGCGGCTGGAGCCACCCTGGCGACCCGGCACCCTGGCCTTTGGCTGGTTTGGGCGCGGTGGGGGATACTGGCTGCTCGCCCGCAGCCTGCGCCTGGGCTTGGGTGCTGAGCAGCCCGTCGCGGACGAACCGCGCTGCCGTCCTGGCTGCCGGCTCACCGGCGGCCTGCGCCCTGCGGCCCAGCTCTGCGAGGGCGTGCTCGTCCAGTGTGATCGCTACGCGGCTCATAGCGCCATCCCCGTGTTCTGTTGGATGCCGGTGTCGGGTGCGAGCTGGCGTGCGGTGGAGCGCTGTAGCTCCTCGCCCACATCCGTGCCGCCCGTGACCGCGCGGAACGCGACAGAGGGTAGCTGTGCCCGCGATGCCCGCATCATCTCCGCGAGCCTTCCAACCCGCTCGGCGTCCACGCCCTCGGTTCCCAGGTCCTCCCTGGCGACGTGCCAGTTAGTCCCCTCGCGCGCGCGGGACGCCTGTACATAGGCCCCCTCCTGACTCGTCTGCCAGCCGCCCGTTACGACGACCGCGCGATCTACGGTCGCGCCCTGCTGACGGTAGAGATGCTGAGCGTAGGAGAGACGCAAACTCGACAGGTCCTCACCACTGACCATCACCTCACGGGCCCCGTCGGTTAACACCTTCACCCGCTGCTCCTCGGGGTCCACGCTGAGGATCTCCCCGCGTGTGCCGTTCTCCACCCTGCGCTCACCCTCGGGACGGTGCTGTGCGATGAACGCGACCCTGTCACTCTCACGCAAACCGTAGGAGACGTCGGGCAACTCCACCTCTGTCTCGCCCAGTTCGCCGCGCTCGGCGCGTAGATGCTGCGCTCGCGCGTTCATCCTGTCAATCTCCGCGGTTGACGCATCGGACATGAGCGCGACCTGGCGCACGCCGTCGCGTTCGGTCAGCCCGGCCCACTGCTTGACCGCTCCCTCAAGCGCCTGTTCGCGGGTGTCACTGAAATGCAATTGTCCGCGGGCCTGATAGTGAGCCATCGCCTGCTCAGCACGACCCCCACGCAAATCCGCCCACGCCCGGCGCTCCTCGGGATCATCAGTGCGACGAACCTCCGACAGGCGCGCCGTAGGCGCCGTCTCTGAGAGTTCCTCGAACAATCCGCCCGCGCCGATCGCGGGGAGCTGGCGCGCGTCACCGATAACCACCAGCTTCCCCCCGGACTGCGCGACCACCTCGCTCAGCGCGTCAAGCCGGCGGGTGTCAGCCATCCCCGCCTCATCGAAATACACAGTGCTTCCCTCGTCCAGAGTGACGCTCCCTGTGCGCGCTTTGGCAACAAGTGAATCCAACGTCATCGTCCTGCCTTCCAGCGACGGGCTTTCCCGGCCCAGCCGCTCGGCCGTGTCACCAGCAACCGCGACACCCCAAGGCTCACGGCCCGCGTGCTGCTCGGCGCGCACCGCCGCGTCAATCACCACCCCCTTACCCGCCCCCGCCTGCCCGACGAGCACCGCCGCACGCTCCGGGCCAGTGAGAACCCCGAGCGCCTGCTGCTGCTCAGCGCTCAACTGGCCGCCGATCCGCTCGGCTACCTCCCTCACCGCTGCCGTTCGATCCTGCTCGCTTACCGCCGCCCCGGTGCTGGCCGCCATCTCACTCACGCGCGCTTGTACCGCTTGCTCCATGTTCCTGATCTCGCGGGTCGTCATCCGGCCGCCCTCAAGCTCGATCACCTCACCCGAGGCCACCAGTTCGCGGATGTGCTCGGCAACCCGGTTCGGTTCAAGCTCCCCGACGCCCTGCTCAAGCACGCTCGCGCGCAGCTCGCGCTCAGCGAACGTAGCGCCCTCCGCCGACAAGGCATCCGTTACCCGCTCCTGCCAGCCCACCTCGCCCGTGCGTTGCGCGCCGCCCCGCTGCCCGGACTGCAAACTCTCCACATGCGCGCGGTCAACGTGCTGCCCGGCCGCGCGCTCCTCCCATGTGGCTTGTAGCTCGGGGCGATTCTGCGGCGTCTTCGCCTGCCGGTTTTCGAGCTTGACGTTGCGCAGCTCGTCGCGCTCGGGGGCGCGGCCGTAGCGCGCCCGGAAACGCTCAGCCGCCAGCCACACCTCACGGCTCCGGCCGCTCAACGCCTCCCGCGCACTCTCGGAGATCCCGTCGACCTCGAAGTAACGCCCCCCACGCCCGGTCCCCGCGATGAGCTCATAACCCTGCCCCTGAAGCTCCTCGGCCAAGGCCCCGCGGTAGAACGCACCCAGCTCCCGCGCCGCCCGAAACAACGGACGGCTCGCGACCGCCGCGAACTGCCCATCCTGGCGCACCACCCCGGTCACGACGACATGGCTGTGAAGCTGCGGGTCGGGTGCCTCACCCCCGGCGACACCCCGCGCGGTCGTGTGGCGAAACTCCGCCGCCAACACATCACGCGCGGGGGAGAGCACCCGTCCGCCCGCGCCTTCGCGGACCACCGCGACCTCACCACGCAGATGCTCAAGCGCACGCGAGACCGCGCGCCCGTGCGCCAGCTCGACGCCCGCGCGCTGCTGCTCAGAGCCGAGCGCCCACACCGCCGAAACAGACTTGGGCGCCGAGAACGTCAAGTCGATCCCGCCCGCCCGCCGACCGTCCGCGCCCGCCCGGCGGATGAACTCGCCGCTCGCCGGATGGCGACCCTCCATCAACGCGACGAGCTGCTCCGCGCGCACCGCCTCGCCCGCCTGTAGGCCCAGCCGTTCGCGGGTCTCATCGAGGACGTGCCACACGCCCTGAGCCTCGGTCGGCTCACCCTCCGCCGAGAGGTAGTAGTCCCCGCGCGAGGGCGCGACCGTCCGCGACTCCAGGTAGGCGGCGTACCCCGCCGCCTGGCCCGCACCGATACTCGCAGCCGTCATCATAAGACACGGAATCTAGCAGAAAAAAGTGTTACGCTCTGGCACAGTGCATCTAGTCTGTTTGGCTTTTCGCGGTGCTGGTGGTGTTGGCACGGGGTGGGTGAGAGGGCGCGCAGGATCGCGCGAGCGTGAGCACCGTGTCGGCTGATAGCTGAGTTCAAGCTGAGCGTGTCAGCTACGTGCCAGTGGCCTGTCAGCGCCGCAGGAAGGTCTACTCAGTGGGGCGGGGTTGCTGGGTATGGTCTCTTGCTCGATGTCGAGCGAGCCCGCACGACAAACAACCCGACCTGAGCTAGGCGAGGCGAGGCGAGGCGACCAAACCACAGAGGAGCGGCGCCTAATGCTAGCTCACGGGATACCGTCGAACAGTCGTCCGGCCGGCACTTTGAGAGCTTCGGCCAGGACCACGACCGTGGGGAATCGGGGTGCGCGGTTCGCGCGCTCCATCTTCGAGATGGCCGTGGTGTGTAGGCCAGTGGCCCGCGAGAGGTCCTCTTGGGACCATCCGCGCTCAGCGCGTAGCGCCTTGAGATTGGCCGCGAAGTGTTGGAGTGGGCTCACCCCTGGTAGCTTCTGGCCGCTAGCCCAAGAAGCCAAGAGACATATCGTCAACCTTCCGGTAGAGTCCGGCCACGTGAGGCTTGGATACGGACCGATCCACGCAGGCGGGCAAACGGAGACGAGCTCCTACCTGCGCGGTCGATCGCCTCGTTCGCAGGTCCTAACAGCCAGAACGGATCTATGGCAGCCGACCCCGTGACCCTTCGTACTGCGGACAGTTTGCGTATCGATCTTCTCAGAGTTCACAAGATCAAAGCGAGCCGGTTACGTGTAGCGTCTGGTCTGCGGCGGGAACACATGATTCTTCAGGGACGACAAGAGACCGGTGGACAGGAATGCGGGCGCGAGGAAACGGCCTGATCAGCGTTCGACCGAGCGCCAGCGGGGCTATGGTTCTTGCCGCGCTCTGCGCTGCGTTGCTGGCGATCAGTCTCACACAGGCGAGTCCAGCAGTCGCGATCCCTGTACGCGAACCGACGCCGGCTTCTGCATCTCGGGTGAGCATAGATCTCTCGGCGCGTCCCTTGGTCCAGGCACCGCTGCTGGCTTCGTTGCCGAAATTCCTTCAGTCGTCGTCGCACATACCGAACGTCTCATCCTCGCTCATGACTTCGAGCACACATCTGGCGGTAGCGAAACCAGACGCCGGGACTGTCACGAGCGCCCATCACGCCAAGGACGCAACGCTGCGCGTCGTCGTTCGCTCATTGCCGGGGAGGCTGTCGGCGAAGATCATCGTCACTGGTCCTCATCATGTCCACAAGCGCGTCTCTCGTAGCGTCACGCTGAAGCTGCCCGCTGGCGCCTACTCCCTGTCCGCCGCGTCCGTGAAGTCCTCGTCTGGCTCGTACTACGCGACGACTCCGCGCTCTCGTGTTGTCTTGCGTGCCAGCAAGGCGACGAGGTCCACCGTGGTCTACGCGACGTTGGTTCCCAAGACGACCGTGGTCGTGCCGGCCGGCGCCACCGTCTCTCTGACTGGTGATCCGTCGGGTCCGCGCGTGCTCACGATCACAGGGGCCGCAGCCAGGGCCGTAAGGGTTGGGGAGTCGCTCTCGTCGGGGGTCACGAGCGCGGCTCCGTATGGCTACCTCGTGAAGGTCACGAAGGTTGCTCACAAGCGCGGCTCCTCAGCTGTGTTGGACGTTGAAAACACGACGCTGCTGGCGGCTCTGCCGACCGGGGAAATCAGCGCTGAACAGGCGTTGGAACCAACCGCTGAAGCGGCCTCAGCGAATGATCTGCGACGAGTCAACCTGACGCTGGGCCGGGGCCTTCATAGCTCGAGCCAGGCTCACGCGGCCGGCTTCACGATCAACACTGAGAACCTGGAATGCCAATCTTCGGCGGGTGTTCACTTGGGCAGGCCGACGTTGACGTTCTCGCCATCGATGGCTGTCCACGCGAGTTGGGGCTTCTTCAAACTGGACTCGGCCTCGATCAGCATCACGGCGGCGGAGAGTTTGTCGTTTGGGGCGACGGCTGACGCGGGCGCGCATTGCTCCACGAGCTCGCCTGGGATTGGCTTGTTCCCTCACCCGATCACGCTCGGGACCTTCGACATCCAGGTAGGGCCGGTTCCGGTGACGATCACGCCAAAGCTGCAGCTCTACCTCTCGGGGCAAGCGACGATCGAGGCCAAGGCCACGTTCTCTCTGGAACAGGGCGCGAGCGTCACCGTGGGCGCGTCCTACGAACACGGCTCGTTCCATCCGATCAGCTCCCTGAGCCAACACTTCACGCCGGCGTTCACGGCCGAAGGCAACGCGAGCGGCGAAGTCGCGCTGACGCCGACAGTGGACACGCTGATCTACGACGTGGCAGGCCCGAGCTTTGATGTCGGCGCCGTGGCGAAGCTGAACGCGAACGTCAAAGCCTCGCCGTGGTGGACACTCCAAGGTTGCCTGCAGGCGGGCCTCGGCTTCGTGATCAGTCCTCTGGGCTTGAACTGGAGCGACCCACACCTCATCCAACTCTGCAAAACCCTCCTCAGCGCCACCAGCGCGCCACCCTCGATCGGCGGTAGTGGCACACCTCCCGGTGGCGGAGGTGGCGGTGGCACCGGCCCGCCGCCGTTGACGGCGACGTGCGAAGACGCGGGCTGCGCCGGTAACGCGCCGACGCCAATAGGGAACGTGAGCGCCCTCACGGCCGGTGACATCAGCACCTGCGTACTCATCCTCAACGGAGAAATCGACTGCTGGGGCTCCAACGAAGCCGGCCAACTCGGCGACGGTAGCCTTGACCCTGGGTCGTTCGAATCACACCCGACGCCCCTCAAGGTGGCAGGCATCGATTCGGCGACACAGGTCTCCGTCAGCGGCGGCGACGCCTGCGCGGTCGTGAGCGGCGGCAAGATCTACTGCTGGGGCTCGGCGTTGTGGGGCGAGCTCGGAAACGAATCGGAATCTCCTGGGAGGAACCCAGCACCCGTGGAAGCGAAGACGACGCACGAAGCTACTCAGGTCAGCGCTGGCGACAACTACACCTGTGCGGTCTTGTTCAGCGGCCACGTCGAGTGTTGGGGCTACAACGCGCAGGGAGAGCTCGGCGACGGCTCGACGAGCAACAGCCTCAGCGGCGTCACCGTCACTGGCCTCAGCGGCGTTACCGACCTCGCCAGCGGCGAGGACGCCGACGCCACGGGCCATACCTGCGCCGTCAGCGGCGGTGCCGTGTACTGCTGGGGCGACAACCGGGAAGGCCAACTTGGTGATGGCACGGTCAAAGACAGCGACACGCCCGTCAAAGTCCCCGGCATCACGAACGCCGTCTCCGTCACGACCGGCGACGAAACGACGTGCGCGCTACTCGCGACGGGCGGTATCGAGTGTTGGGGGTACAACGCTGGCGGCATGCTGGGCGACGGCACGACGGAAAACTCCACGACGCCCGTGAACGTCCAAGGCATCACCGACGCGACGGGGGTGTCCGCAGGCGTGGGCGTGACGTGCGCGAGCCTGGCAACGCACGTAGCGGAGTGCTGGGGCTTCGGCGTTGCCGGCGCGCTCGGTAACGGCACGCAGACGAGCAGTGATGTTCCAGTGCAGGTCAGCGGCCTCACCGACGTCTCCTCTGTCACCTCCGGCTACTCCATGGGCTGCGCGCTGCGCCTTGGCGGCGGCGTTGATTGCTGGGGCGGTGACGTCTACGGCCAGCTAGGGAACGGCGCTGGCGGCTCGTCGGCGCGCGGATTCAGTGCGTTCCCCCTTGCCGTGGCCGCGCCATGACGGGACGACGCGACCAACTCGCGATCTGCCTGCTCCTCGCCGTCGTCGCCGCTGCGTCCAGCGCCGCGCCGGCCCTTGCGGAAACGCCGTCGATCGAAGGAGCTGCGGCGTTCGCGCTCGTCAACGAGCAGCGAGCCGCGAACGGCATCCCCGAATTCACGACCGAAAACCAGTCGCTCGCGAGCTGGTGTCCGAACGAGGATTACGGCGCTGGCGGGAGTGGCAACAGGGTGCTCTCGGAGTTCACCTGGGCTTGGAGCGCCACGGAATCGCCGTGGGAAACCGCGCCGTTTCACGAGGCGCTGATGTACGACCCCATCTTCACGGAAGCCGGCGATGTCAACGCGACGGGGCCATACGACGGCACGGGACCCGTCGTGCTCGCCGCGTGTATGAGCGTGGAACACGAACGGCCACGCCCGTCGGCCCCGCAGGGCTACGTCTTCTACGCACCGGGCGGGCCGAGCGACGTGCCGCCGGCTTACACTGCGTTTGAGGCTCCGCGAACGCCCGCCGAGGACCTCGGCCTGCCGGAAACCACGGGACCCAACATCATCGCTTACGCCGTCGCCACGAACCTCACGAACCGCATTCCAAGCCCGGAAGGAGCAGTCGCGAAAGTAAGCCTGGCCACTGAAGGCGGTGAAGCCGTCAACGGCATCAAGGTCGTCGAATCCCTCTCGGAAAGCTTCATCGTCGTGCCACCCCAGTTGCTCCCGGAAACGCACTACCACGGCAACGTCACGATCGAACTCAACCCGCACGCGATCAGCGGCGAACCCGAAGTCGTGAACGACCCGCTGAACTTCACAACCCTGGCGCTCCCCAACCACGCCACCATCAACAGCGTCACCGCGACCCCCAGCACGACCGGCGGTGGCGGCACCGTGAACGTGTACGTGTCCCTCAACGCGGACCCGCACGCGACAGTCGCCGTCTCGGCGCCGTCGTTTGCGGCCACGCAAGCGCTCAGCGCAATACCCGGCCAAAACGTCTCGTTTACCGTGCCTGTCAACGGTCCCGGCGAAGCCTGCCTGAGCTCGCCAGCACATGACGGCTATGCGCCGCTGAATCATTGCGCCAGCTTCGATCTCGTCCCGAAAGCGAGCGCGGGACCAGGTGGCGGCGGCGGGTCGGCAGCTCGCATCTCAAGTGCGCAGGTACTAAACAGCTTGGTGATTGGTCTGCGCGCGTTGACCAAAGCAACGATTAGGAGGCTCCTCAAGCACGGCATCTTTAGTGTTCCCTTCAAGGCGTTGGAGGCGGGCAGACTCATCGTCCAGTGGTACGAGTTGCCCAGGAGAGCTAGACGGGCCACGGCCAAGCCTATTCTTGTGGCTTCCGGGAGAACGGTCTTCACGGCCGCTGGGACAGCCAACGTCAAGATCAGTCTGACATCTCAAGGCAAGAAGCTCCTAGAGCACATCTCGCGGCTGAAGTTGACGGCGAAGGCGACCTTCACGCCAACCGGCAAGACAAGTGTCAGCACTACAAGGACATTCGTGCTCAAGTGAATCGCACACGAGATGTGGCAATCGAAGGAGAGTGAGGGTCGTGCGACTCAAAACCATCACGGCCGCTGCCGTAGCCGGCCTCATGCTCAGCATGGTGGCTCTCGTGGCCCCGCCCGCCATCGCGGCTTCATCGCATGGAGACGGCGTCATTGCATATTCCGTCAAGACCGGCATCTACGCGATTCACGCAGACGGCACTGGACTACGGCTTCTCGTCCCGTGGCAGCCCTCATCGTGCGGGAAAGGCTGCGTCATCTGGAAGGTCCCGCGCAACCCGCGGTATTCGCCCGACGGACGCCACCTCACCTATGACCTCGAGACCAACGTTGTGCACAACGGTGTCGGCCAGCTCGAAGAAGATACACGCACCGTTTATATCGCCGACGCCAACGGTCAACATCGGCGTCGCCTCGGGCTGGGTCACAATCCCGAGTTCTCAGCGGACGGCAAGGAAGTCATCTATCTGCTCAACCCAAACGCCTATCCGCGCCCGCCGCTACTGGAAGAACCTCCTGAGTTTGGTGAAGACGACGCGCCCATGGAAGCTGTCAACATCGAAACCGCAGCCCGACACAGGCTCCCGGTGCCTGGCGCCCCTGAATTTTCCCGCGACGGCAAGAAGATGCTCATCTACCGTCAAGTGAGATTCAAAGGGGCGATTACCTGGGGGTCGATGGTGGAGAACGTCGATGGTTCCGAACCACAGGTCTTCGTACTCCCAACGTTCTACAACGAACATCCCCGGTTCACTGCCAACGGCGAACTGAGCTACGACTGCCCGTCCGTTGGAGATAAACAGCCAGACATGTGCCTGTTCAACCCTATGACCGGACGGCATCGCCGGCTGCTTCACATCCACGAATTCTGGGCGCTAGAAGCCGCCAGCTCGCCGGACGGCGGCTACTTTGCGATTGCGGGCCTTCAAGGACTGTATGTGACTGACTCCAAAGGGCGTCATCCTCGTCGGATAGTCGCCAATGGCAGCGGCCCTGACTATGTGCAGTCCGACGTCCCAACTTCGCCTGTATGGCAACCCTGAGCCTTCACACACGGGTTGCTTGCGCTGCGCTACTGCTCGCCGTGGCCTCTCTGATCGTCTGAGATAGCGCGTTGAGTCCGCGCGCTCGTTGACGGACTTCGCCACAACTCGAAGGTCAATCCGATGCAAGTTTGCTCTCTCACGCCGCAGCGCGCACGCGAGGATCGCGCTTCTTGGCGGTTGTCGGGCGCCTGGCGGCCGGTTTGCGCTTCTTGGGGCGGAAGGCCGCGGAGAGTAGTTTGGCGTCGTCGGCGCGGCTCTTGTGGTGGAGGTAGCGCATTGTGGTCTGGATGTCGGCGTGGCCCATCCATGCCTGTACCTGGACGATGCTGGCGACATTGATCGCCAGCGAGCCGAAGGTGTGGCGCAGGTCGTGAAAGCGCAGTCGTCGCAGGCCGGCGGCGTCAAGCGTCGCGAGGTAGCGTCGGCGCAGCGCGGAGCCGTCGAGAAGGTTGCCCTCGCGGCTGACGAAGACGTGGTCGCCTCTGGCGGTGTGGTGTCCGCGCTTCTTCAGCTCCTTCAGCGCATGAGCGACCTTGTCGACCATCGGCACGGTGCGCGACTTGCGGGACTTCGGCTTGCCGGTCTGTTTGGCGCTGTAGCCTTCGTAGACGCGGATCGAGGACTGCTCGAAGTCGACGTCCTCCCAACGCAGCGCCAACAGTTCGCTGCGGCGTAGGCCGCTGAGAGCGGCCGTTAGGTAGATCGCGGCGTCCTGGCGGTCCTCTTCGGCGCGCAGGGCGTGCTCGGTCTCGCTTACGGCTGGGCGGCGGGGGTCGCGATGGGCGCCCTTGACCGCGGTGGCGACGAGCAGGTCGATCTCCTCGGGCGAGTAGAAGTCGAAGCGTGCTACTTCGTTGGACTCGCGCAGCCGCTTGATCTTCGCGACGGCGTTGAGAACCAAGCCGAAGTGCTCGACGGCGTGCTGGAAGATGGCGTGTAGCTGTGTGACGATCTTGTTGACCGTCTTTCGCTTGCGCGTGCCGTCCTCGGCGAGTCGGTTGCGCCATTGTTCGATCTGCTTGGCGGTGATCGTCTCTATGCGCTTGGGGCCGAACTCGGGGAGCAGGTGAGCGACGAGGACCGAGCGGTAGTCGACCTGCGTGCTGGCCGACCAGTCACGCTCGAACGGTCCCCGGCTCGAACCAGTCCCAGGCGATGTCCGCGAACGTATAGCCGGTGCGCTCCTGGCGCAGCTGCCCGCGTCGAGCGTCGACGAGGATCTCGTCGAGGTGTTCTTCGGCCTCTCGTTCGCGAAGGAAGCCCTGCGGGGGCGAGCCCTTGCCCGTCCAGTCGGGGCCGAGACGCTTCTCGTGCTGGCCCTGCTGGTCGCGCCACTTGGCGCACCAGGTGTTGCCGCGCTTACCTTTGTACAGCCAGACGTGGCCGCTGATCGAGGCGTGTGGATCGAGTGTTCGGGTTGCTATGACGGGTCCTTCCGTGGGTCTGCGGGGACTGTCCGAGAGGGGGACGGACCTAAGAACCGTAGCGCGTGGGGCGGACAGAATTTCCTCCCGAAGTTCCTCCCCAAACAGCCTTGCCTAACTCGACCTACTGCACCAAAATGGCTTGAATACAGGGCATTAGCAGCCTATGCGCACTGGCTCTAGCTAACTCATAACCCGAAGGTCGCAGGTTCGAATCCTGCCCCCGCTATGAAAGAAAAGCCCCGCGACAGCGGGGCTTTTCTGTGGGCGGACCTGACCGGGGCGCGGCGCCATTGTTCCAATATCGTTCCAATTTGTTTTGGAACTCGGGACCGCGCACGAAGGTGGGGGGCGATCGAGCACCAGCCGTTACCTTTCCCTTTCTAGACTTTTTTAGAAGGAAAGATGGTATGGTGGGCGATATGACCAAGCGCGAGCATCGAGAGCTGGTGGCCAGCTTTGTGACGCTGGACGACACGATCACGCGTGCCAGCAACGCGCTTTCCAACGGTGACGTCGCGGTGGTCGAGCGTGAGCTCGAGCAGGCGAAGCAAAAGGTCTGCGCAGATGCCCCCGCCCTTACCGTGCCCGAGGTAGCAGAGGAGCTGGGCGTGAGCCGTCCGACGGTGCGTAGTTGGATCGCCAAGGGCCTTCTGAGTGTCGTCGCGGACACTTCGCCGCAGCGCGTGAGGTTCTCGAGCGTTCAACAGCTAAAGGAGCGCTTGACCAGGTTGCGTGAGCTGTCGAAGGACGAGCGCCGTTTCTCGCAGCTGCTGCGGGAGGCGGCTGACCAGCGGGCGCTGGAGCAGCCGGGAGCGCGGGAAGGCTTGCAAGACGCTCTCGCCGGCGACACCGTTGATCTCTGATCGGTCATGCGGCTCGGCTGATGGCGCCACGGTTCAGCGTCACCGTCGCGCGGCGCTGCGACCAACGCGTCAAAGCACTGCGCGGCGAGGCCAAGAAGCGCTTCGATCGTGTCGTTGAGGAACTTCGCCATCGTGGGTGTGAGGCAGGCGGTATACGTATGCGCACCGACACGGGTGTAGATCACCGGGTATGCGAGCGGCGCTTCTACGCCGCCTGGCGGATGCACCTGGTTTTTGGAGACGACGAGAACATCGTGATCTCATGGGTGGGCGAGCACACCGAGGATGAGGACGTTCACATGGAGGGTGCGCGAGGCATCCCCGGTCTCAGCGGCATCGGTCGCGCGCGTGACGAGCAGCCCAAGTGCTGCGACGATCTGGACGATCCACCGGCAGACCCGGATTTGGTCGACCTCGTCAATCAGATCCGTGACGGACGGCGGCGACATCGAGCCCGGGGAGCACGCGGACGATCGTAGCCTGCGCGACAGAGCTTGCCACGTGGCCGCTCCGCAGTGGGGAGTGCCGTCGGCGCCTACGCCACCCAGCGGGCGTCTGCCAGCTCGTCCCGGTACTTCCCGGTGCTCAGGAACGCCCGCAGCCGGCGACCCTCGGCCAGCGGCCGGACCTTCGCGATCGCCTGGTTGGGCGTGCGCGCCTCGGTCGCATAGGCCTGCTGGTACTCGGCCGAGTCGACGCCCTTGGAGGGATCGGTAGCGAACACGAGATACCCGCGGTTGCGCACCCGCTCGGCGTTGATCTCGGCGATGCGCTTGTTTTCCCGCTCGAGGTCTTTCGCCCAGGCGAACAGGTCGCTCTGGGTGTCGGTGGCTGTGGTCATGGGTTGATCTGCTCCGTGGGGTTCATCTTGCCACTGGGTGGGGACGGGAACGTCGGGGGGGATGGGGATCAGGGGCTGCTTTTTGTGGGAGACAACAACACAAGTCGTCCGAAACAAGGTGGATGTCGCCGGTCACAGAGCTGGGAGCTCGAGCCAAAGGATTAGGGACAGCAGACCGCGGTCTTTGGGCTTAACGGTTGAGAGGTGCTGGTGTACGAACCGTTTCCCGAGATGTTGATTGACGCTTGCCGGACATTCCAGGTGAGCATTGATCGTTCGTTACGTGGCAGGTATCGACGCCACGCCTGAAGCGAGCAAGCATGGGATCAAGGGCGTGATTGAACTCCGACGTAACCTCTGCCGCGCGAACGTGAACAGCCCACATAAACACCGCGTCGGCAGTACGCGGGAAACCAATGAATGCCACCACCATAATGATCGCCACGAGCCGCGGGAACATCCGGCCAGCGAGCGAGAGCCAATCAAAGGGATCCATAGTGTTTCATCCGCCTGCCGATCAGAAGGTTGGGAGGTTGTCGAGGTTGTCTACCTTTGTCCCGTCTGCTCTGGTCTTGATGAATTGCTGGTTGTCGATGATCACGATTTCGACTGGGGCGCCCATGTGCCATTTGCCTCCGCTGGAGGTCGCAGTGCAGAACGTGTAGCCAGATTCGAGCCAAGCTACGACCTGGGCTCGTGACGCCTGGCTGGCTGAGCCAACTTTGTCGCCTTCATCGGGGTAAATCTGGACTGCTTCGATGTGCGTGCCGCTAGTGTTGAAGCTCACCGCGGTGATGAGATAGTCGGCCCATTTGATGGCCATGTTGTGTTCCTCTTAAGTGGTAGATTGATTGTGTGGTCAGGCAATGACCGCAATTGCGGCCACGCCACCTATCGCTCCGCTTCCGGCAGCCGCAAGCCACTTGCTAGTGCCGAGAGCCTTGAGTATTAGCGCAGCGACGAACGTGGCAATCGCAGCGATTGCGGCGCGGCCGAGTTCCTTGGGTATGTTGATGTTGTCCACTTGCCTTATTCCTCGTTGTGGTTTGGGATCTTGTTGCTGCTGGGTCGCCGTCGCCTTACTCATAGATGTGCTCATCGAGCGGGCGAAGCCCTGGAACTCAGCGTCCTTGCCAAGCCCGAGGTTGTCCTATTTCTTTTTGGCCTGAGCAAGATCGCTTGCAGCTGCGGCTTTCTCGGCTTTCGTCGTCTTCGGGTCGTTCAGCACTTTGGCTGCCTCCGACGCGACTTTTTGCTGGTGGTCATGGCTACCTCCTTTCCTTGTCTGGTGGGGTTGCGTGTTGTTCCGGCTTGCCGATCAGCGCGTTCGCCTTCCGTGGCCGGCGATGCGCTCTGCCAGGCGTTCGCGCATGCGACCGAGTCGCACACGGAAGGAGTTGGCTCTTGCTGCGCGCTCGGCGCGCTCGGTTTCGGCGAGCGGGTGCTGGCCGACGAGCGCGGTCGTCCGCTCGCCTTTGGCGATCAGCTCGTACTGGTAGGGGCAGGTTGACGCGCAGTCGCGCGTGTCGTTGTCTAGGACGCCGGTGACGGCGTGGTAGGCCTGTCCGCCGAGGTCTGCGATCCCCTGCGGCGCGGCGACCATCGAGATCATCTGCAGGACCTCCAGCGACGCGGTGTTCATGCTGAAGGCGAACACGTTCTCGTTGGCGCGCAGCGGGTGGTCCGCGGCGAGGCTCTGAATGTATTTGGGGTCCTCGAGCAGTCCGTCGCGCTCAATGCTGACCGCGGCCGGGTCGTACTGGCCGAGGCACGCCAGGCAGCGGCGGCCGGGCGCCGCGACGTGCGCCTTCCAATCCGCGCCGAGCATCTGCTGCTGTTCGTTTGTCGCGACGCGGACTCCGCCGTTGACGACGGGGATCAGGTGGGCGTAGGCCGCGAGGTTCAGCAGGTGGCGCGGCCAGGGCCGGTCCACGCAGCTGAACAGGACGTCGCAGTCCAGTGCGAGCGCCCATCCCTCGGGCTCTACGACGCTCAGCTCGGAGCTTCTCACCTGGAACTCGGGGTTGGTGGCGCTCTCGCGAAGGGCGCGACTGAGGACCTCGACCTTGGAGCGCGCCAGAACGACGTCCCTTCTGGTTGCGTGCATGACGCGGTCGAGGTTGTGTTCCTTGATCGCGTCGAAGTCGATCAGCAGCAGGTTGCCGATGCCGGTCCGGGCGAGCGCCTCGGCGATCATCGAGCCGACGCTGCCGAGGCCGATCACGCCGATGCGCAGCTGCGCCAGCTCGCCCTGGACCTCGGGGCCCCACGCCGACACGGTCCGCAGGACTCGTTCGTCGATGCGCGGCTCGCGGTTCTGGTGGGGGTCGCGGGTGATGGCCAGGCGGTCGCCGACGACCCGCACAGTGGCGCAGTCCCTGCGCCGGTAGGCGTTCCGCTCGTTCGGCCACAGTCGCGCGCTCCATGCCTGATCGCCGGTCGCGAGCGTCATGCCGAGCAGCGGCTTCTCGGTCATCGCGAATGCTTGGGCTGCGTGGCCCTGCTCGGCGGCGATGTCATCGGGGCTCATGTCCTGCCAGTGACGCCCGTGCGGGTGGCTGTGCAGGAGGGCGAGGCCAGCGCCCTGATCTTCGGCTCGGTCTGCGGCGCGCAGGAAATACTCGCCGGTGAAAGCCACGTTCCCGTGCAGGTGGCGCTCGCCGTGCTTGGGCACGACGAGTTCGCTGATCAACGCGGTGGTGCGGGTTGCGCCGATGCTGTCTTGGTAGAGGGCGAAGCAGAGGTCCTCCTGACCGTCGGCGCGGTCGAGGTGGGAGACGAGCGCCTCGTGGATGGTGGTGGTCAGGGCGACGCTATGCGGCATCCGCGAGCCTCAGATCGGCGGGCAGCGTGTCGAAGAGGTGGCGGACGTGGGCCATGAGCGCCGTGGCGGTGTGGTCGGTGGCGGCCCAGTCGGGGTGTGGTCGGCTCCAGTACTGCCAGCTCGGATCGTTGACGCCGCCCGTTTCGGCGGAATGGACGCCGCAAAGCGGGTGCTCGCCGGCTTCGGCGTTCATGGGCAGCAGGTGAGGTCGCACGAGGACGCCGCCGGGGGCGCTGAGGCCGAAGTCGGCAGAGACCTTGAAGCCGAGCTCGATCTCCTCGCCGACGAGCGGCCCGAGTTCGACCTCCCAGGCGAAGGTGACGAAGTCCGCCTGGGAGGTCTCGGGCGCGAGGCCGAGGGCGCGAAGCCCCTCGATCAGCTTCTCCTCCCCGGCGGTCACGAGACCGGGGTCGGGCCGAGGGACACGGTGATGAACTTCATGTCCTTGTGCAGGTGGATTGGCTTGTCGGGGTCCTGCTGATAGGAGACGCGGTCGCGTTTGCCCTTAAGGCGCACGAGATAGTCGGTCTCGACGATCTCGCCGACGAGAGCGAGCAGCTCTCGCGCGGTCTGGGTGTGCGAGGGTGCGAGGATGTCCTTGGTGTCGATCACGATCGTTACCGGGTGCTCGCGCTGCTCCTCGGCCATAAACGTCGAGTGATCGCCGATCGTGATCTCCTCGTCAGGGTCACGGAACTCGCGCTGCTCGCCGCCGATCTCCTCGAGTAGGTACCACTGGTCGGGCTTCTTGCCCACGAGCGCCAAGATCTCGCTCATAGTCAGGCTGTTCGTCTCGATCTCCAACGGCTCGCCGTTGACCGTGAAGTGCACAGCGTTCGGGTGCTTCGTCTGCTCGGTCTCGGGATCGGCGGGTGTGCTCATGGCGTATCTCTCCTGATGTTGACCGGCCCTAGGCGTACTCTAGGAGGAGGCAGCCAGAGCTTTTATACGATTTCGTTGTCTATCATAACAGAAGATGATGACACGACGCCATAGGCTTCCCACGTGAGCGAGACTGCTGCCTGGGTTGCCCGTCGAATCCGCGAGGCGCGCAACGATCAAGGATGGACGCAGACCGAGCTCGCCCGACGCATGGAGCGGACGCAGGCCGCTCTGTCCCTATGGGAGGGGGGCAAGCGGACGCCGGGGCTTGACGATTTGATAGGCCTCGCGCGCGCATTGGAGAAGGAACTCAGCTACTTCTTCCCGCCCGAAGACGTCCGCCAGCCAATCGCGATGCTGCTGCGCGGCACCGCCGAGCGGATCGCCAGCCGCGATCTGGAGCAAGTGCTGGACGATCTTCTCGCGGAGGCCGAACGTCTCGGGATGCCAAACACCGACATCGAAGTCGGCGCTTCCATGCCGGCACGTGCCGCCGACGAGCTGCTCGACAAGGCCGGAGTTGACGAGCCTCCAGTGCCGGTTGACCAGCTCGCACGGGCGTGCGGTGTACTCGTCATCACGAGCACCATGCCCGACGACTTGTCGGGGCTGGTCTTTGAGATGGACCACGGAGCAGTTATCGGCGTCAATGATCGGCACTCCGAAAACCGCCAACGCTTCTCAATCGCACATGAGCTAGGTCACCACTTGCTCAGCCACCACGACCGCTTTCACATTGATGTCACTGAGGGCGATCCACCTGGTTATGACTGGCAAACAGAGCGAGCAGCCAATGAATTCGCCGCGGACCTTTTGATGCCCCGCGACATGGTGACTTCGCGGTTCCCGCACACATCGGACACTCAACAGCTCGCGTTGCAGTTTAAGGTTTCGGAGCTTGCGATGGGCTACCGCCTTGTCAACCTTGGACTTCGGTAGAGCAAGCTAGCAACGCCTAACAAGTATTTACGGCTGTGTCGCCTTGGTATCGAGCGCGCTGTGTAGCTGGCGGGCGAGCTTGCTACGGGCAGCGTCGAGTTCGTCGGGCTTGTACTCGATCTGGCGAATATCCTTGAGATCGAATGGGGACGCCTCGGGCTCCTGGCTGAGCAGCACGAGCGGGATTCCGTTTCCTTCGGCGTAGCCCACCTCGTAGATCACGTTTGCGTTGGCGTCGGTGATGTCGGCGATGACGACGTCTGCGGCGCTGAGTGAGTCAAGAATCTGGGCTGTTATGCGTCCTGGCTTGTCGATCTCATCTGCTCGCTCCCAGCGGAGCGGCATCCCTTCGCCATGAACGCGCTCGCAGGCGGACTCGATCAGGTCACGTACAGCTTGTGACCACGACTCCCCGAAGGGCATTGCGATGAACACGTACCGGCGGTCGTCGGTCGGCGTCGAAGGCGTATGCGGTTGCGAGAGCGTGGCGACATCAACCGCGCCGTAGGCGCGACGCATTTGCTCGGCCGCAAGTTCATCGATACGATTGCGGACCTCTAGGAAGTCCTCGAGCGTCTCGACGCGTCGGAACGGGCGGATGTCTCTACGCAGGTTCATTTCCCAGCGCCCAGGATCGCCGTTGATGTTGAGGCTTCCTCCCCAGGAGAGACGCTCGACTTCCGCTAGCACCCATAGCTTCCGAAGGGCGAGCGAATCGACCTGCCGACCCTCAGCCGCGAGATCACTGGCGAGCTGCTCGCTCGTCACGCGTGCCTGCTCTGCTTGATGCGGCGAGGAAGGGCGAAACGCACGCTCTCGCTCAGCGAGCCAGCGCACCGTTCGGATGAACAGCGCGAGGTCATCGTCTGCGTCGTCACAGAGACTAATCGCGCGAACACGAAGGCGAATGCCCGTATCATCTCGCAAGACTCTACGGTCGAACTGCGCCAAGTCCTCCGGGATCGAGCGCAGAACCGCGTAGCTGTCTAGGTCCCATCGCTCGTCGGCAATTCGGTCGATGGCGTCCACCACGGGCCATTCGCCACTCTCACGAAACACGTCGTAGACGGCCTGGATCACTCGTTGCTGGTCGGCGGTGAGTGGCACGAGTGCGGATTGTCGCCGAAAGATGATGCGCGACGCAGTCCAAGCGTCCTCTGTGTTCGCAGAAGTCGTTAGAGCGGTCACCAGTTTTACGAACTTTGCAGACCATGCCGGCAAGGCGCTGTCGATAGGCGCGAACCCCCGCGATCGAGCGAGCCGTCCCAGGCCGAGGCTACGCTCAAAGAAGAAGAGGAAGCATCGAGCTCTTCGGACTTCGGTCTACCTGACCGTCATCGAGTAGCGGCTTACGCCCGAGACCTTCGGACCGCCCTGACTCCTTCGACGGCCACACGCTCAACAGAGACATGCCGGAGTTGTACAGGGCCCGCCGCTGGGATAGGCATCGACAAGGCAGGAAGGAACATCATGGGTTGGACAGCTGGACATCTAAAAGGACCACAAATCTCTCAGCCACATCGCTACTTCGACGAGGCGGCGCTGGTGGTGTGGGCGAGCGTTGGGGAAAAGCTCTCATGAGCGCCAACCAAAACCTAGAACAGCAGCTGCTCTGCACGCAATGTGAGATCGTCCCAGAGGCCGTATGGCAAATCTCTCAGGTGTGCGGCCAGGACGGGTACGAGCGTATGAACACTGCGCGGGCACGCGGATGGACAGCGATCCCGTCGTGGGGCCTCGAGGGTTGGGGTCTCGGCGCTTGGCCACTAGTGATCATTTTTCATCGACACAGTGCAGATGGCTTCGAGCTTGCCTATGACGTCGAAGGCGACATCACCGTCTATCGGTACCCGACGCGCGAGCTTCGCGACGCAGCGACGGATTGCCTGGCCTTCTGGCGCTGGAAGCACGACAGCGCGGGGTGGGTCGATGATGTCGACAGCATCGATGACGCCCCGGATCGTCTGCGCGGGCGATTTTCATGGGAGCGCCTCAACGCAGCCGAGAAGGCTTGATCAGGCCCGACGATACGAGCTCACGCCGCAAGCTCGTAGACGGAGTGGCCGTCGTCCCAGTAGGAGTCGAACACGTGTTGGTAGACCGCGTCGCACTTCTGCGTGTATATCTGGCGCGTAAAAGCGTCTGGCAGTTGGTCGAGCGTCTCCTCGACCGTCACGCGCACGGCGGCGCGGGTGGCCTGCTGCTTGCGCCAGTCGAGCACGAGCTTGCCGCGCTTGAGCGTCGAGAGGAGCTTGTCGGCCACCTGCTTGACCTGCGTCTTCTCGGCCTCCGACAGGTCCGGGGCGGGCCGCATCAACAGGTCGAAGATCGCGAGCTGCTCCTCGTCGAGCCCCTCGGAGAGCGCTCGCGCCTCCTCCTCCGTCAGATCCTGCTTGAACGCCAGGAGCTCTTTGAAGAAGGTCTCGGTGTTGACGCTGCCGGCGTTGTAGTCGGCGACCAGCTGCTCGAACCGCTCGACGAGATCGACGCGCATCGGGTTGAGCCGGACGAGCGCGCCGATCCGCGCGGAGAGAAGCGACCGGAGCCGCTGCGCGGCGGTGCGCGGCCGTCCCTGCCTGAAGGCCGCTTCGAGACCGTCCCAGTCGACGGTCCCGAGGTCGAACAACGAGTTGGCATCGCTGGCGGGGATCAAGTACTCGTTGGCGGCTACGGAGTCGTCGAGCAGCTGCTCGACGCGGCCCATCACGCTGGAGACGTCTGGGCGCTCGGTGTACTCGGCGATCCCGTCCGCGAGGAACTTGGCGACGGCGCGCAGCCGGCTGAACTCGTTGGCACGGGTGTCGGGCAGGATCGCCTTGTAGAGTCGGTCGACGAGCGCGGCGCGTGCGAGGAATGCGACCTGCTCGTCGTCGTCGGCCATCAGCATCTCGACCGTTTGCTTGCCCGCGGCTACCAGCTCAAACCCTTTGAGCTTGGCGAGCTGGTCGAGGTCGACTTCGCGGCTTGAGCAGAACGAGCGGAGGTCGTCGATCGCGGATTTGAGAGCGTCGACGAGGGCGCCCTTCTCCTCGATCGGAACCTCGTCGGCCTTGCCGCCGGTCGCGTAGATCGCGAGCGCCTTCTGGAGGTTGCGGAACACGTCGACGTAGGCGACGATCAGCCCGCTGTTCTTTTCAGGGAATACCCGGTTGGCGCGCGTGATCGTCTGCATCAGCGTGTGGTTGCGCAGCGGCTTGTCGAGGTAGACGGTGGAGAGCGAGGGGACGTCGAACCCGGTGGTCCACATCGAGCAGACGAACACGAGCCGCAGCGGGTCGAGGGGGTCCTTGAACTTGTCCTCGAGCTTCTCCTCGACGATGCGTTTGCGGTAGGGCTTGATGTCGATGCCGTGTGCGGTCATCTCCGCGATCTCGTTCTGGGATTGGGAGATGACGACGGCCATATCTGTCGAGCGCATGAAGGCGACCTCTTGAGAGAGCAGGTCGTGCTCTTCTGGGCCCAATCCATTTGACTTCAGGCGGGCCTCGTTCGCTTCGAGGCGCTGCTTCCAGTGCTGCTGGACCTTCTCGAACGTGCGGACGGCCGTGACCTTGTCGATCGACACGACGAGCCCCTTGCCGGGGAAGCCGCGGCCGAGGAAGTGTTCGACGATGTCTTTCGCGACCGCGTCGAGCCGGTCGTCGCGGGTGATCAGCTGGTATTGCTGGCCGAGAGCTCTGGCGAGCTGGCGTTCCTCGGTCTCGTCGAGGTCGGCCTCCTCGACGATCGCCGTGAGGTCGTCGGCGAAGGTGGGGTTCTTGATCGCGACCTGGGGGATGCGGTTCTCGTAGTAGAGCGGGACCGTGGCGTGATCGGCGGTCGAAGCCGCGAAGTTGTAGATCGACACGTAGTCCCCGAACACCTCGCGCGTGCGCTCCTCGCCCGCAATCAGCGGGGTGCCGGTGAACCCCAGGAAGCTCGCGTTCGGTAGCGCGTTGCGCATGTTGAGCGCGAGGATGTCGTACTGGGTCCGGTGCGCCTCGTCGGTGATCACGATCACGTCATCGCGGTCTGAGAGGGCCGGGTGGACCTCTCCCTGTTCGGTCCGGAACTTCTGGATCAGGGTGAACACGTACCGGTGGTCCTCACCGAGTAGTCGGCGGAGATGGGCGGTGCTGTCGGCGCGGACGTGCTCCTCGGCGAGGACTCCAGACCGGAGGAACTCCTTGTGGGCCTGCTCGTCGAGGTCCTCGCGGTCGGTCACGATTACGAACGACCAGTTACCGGGCTGCTTGCGCAGCACCTTCTGCGAGAAGAACAGCATCGAGAGCGTCTTGCCGGATCCCTGCGTGTGCCAGAAGACACCGAGCTTGCCGCACTCCTCGGGCGGGGCGTCGCGGAGCTCCCGCATACGCGCGAGCGTGTTGTTGACGCCGAGGTACTGGTGGTTGCGGGCGAGCAGCTTGACGAGCCCGCCTGGGCGGTCCTGGAAGGCGAGGAAGTTCTCGACCAGGTCGAGCACGCGCTCCTTCGTGCACATGCCGCGGATCACCGTTTCGAGCGAGACGACGCCCTCCTCGCCCTCGGAGTTGATCTTCTTCCACTCCGAGAAGTACTCCCAGCCCGAGGTGATCGTCCCCACCTTCGTGTCAGCGCCGTTGGAGAGGATGATGAAACCGTTTGGCTCGAAGACGTGTGGGATCGCGTCGCGATAGTCGCTGAGGTTGTCGTTATAAGCGTGCTTGAGGTTCTTGTGCGAGGCCTTCAGCTCGATGAAGATGAGGGGGATGCCGTTGATGAACCCGACAAGATCAGCGCGGCGCTTGTAGAGGTCCGAATGGACCCAGAGCTGGGAGACGAGCAGGAAGTCGTTGTTGTCGGGGTGCTCCCAGTCGATGACGGCGAGCTTCTCTGGGATCGGGGTCCCGTCGGGCTGGCGGACGGGCACCTCGACGCGCTCACGGAGCAGTGCGTGAATCTCCGCGTTGGCGCGCGCGTAGTGCATGGCGGTGCGAGGCTTGGTGATCTCGTTGACCGCGTCGTCGATAGCCTCGCTCGGCGTCTCCGGATTGAGGCGCTCGAGTGCCTGCCTGAGGCGCCCGGTGAGAAAGACTTCAGACCGGTTGTCACGCCCAAGCGTCCCATCAGGCCCGAGCGTCTCGTGATAGGCGGAGATGTGCTCCCAGCCAAGCTCTTCGAACAGCGCGATCGCAGGCTGCTCGACAAGCTCATCCTCGCTATACCGATCCGGCATCACGCGGCTATCTCCGGCATCGCAGCGTCGAAATCGGTTACGTCGATCTCCCCAGAGACAAGACGAGGCAGCAGAAGGTCGCGCGTGGCGCGGAGGTTCGCTGTGCTCGTCCCCAGGGTAACGGCGAGGACACGGAGCGGGCCGACAACAGCGGCAAACCGTTCTTGAAGTTGCCTAGGTGCAACAACCAACGGCAACCCCGCCAAGACACGTCGATTGAGCTCGGTTTGACCTGTGCTCCCGACGCCCATCGCCGCGAGGTCTGCTTCGCGAGCGAGCATTGCCAAGCCGAGAAAGTCCGCCGTAACTGTTTCAGGCGCTGGTCGCACGATAGTCACGTGGGAATCAACCGTGAGGTCGCTAGGCTCGAAGAGCACCTGAGCCACCCGGCCCAGCGTTCCTACGCCCGTCGAATTAACCAGTATGTCCCCCTGCTGCACCACCTTAGCGATGGGTACCGCAGTCTGGTGACACCGGCCAAGGGCCAAATTGAGCCTCCCATCCCGAATACACTTCTGATTGATGACATATCGCTGCGACTGCTCGCTGTATTTCGGGCTCACGCCCCGCGTCACGGTCTCCGTAATGCATGACAGCGGACACACGGTCCATCCCGTTGGGATCGGACCCAGATCGGACTTCACGAGCGGCACGCCCTCATGGCCTGGGTAGCGGAAGTCGACGAACCACTCGCGGTAGACTCGCTGCGCCATCTCCTCCAGGTTCTTGATCCGGCGGTTGTTGTTCTCGACCAGATCGTCGTACGAGCGCAAGATGGCGGCGATCTTGCGCTGCGTCGAGAGCGGGGGGAGGGGTACCACCACGTCTTCGATCCGCTTCGGCGCGGTGTGACGCACCTTCGAGCCAGTAGCAGTTGCTTGTATCTGGTTGCGTACCGGCGGGGTGTTGAATAGGTGGTACAAGAAGTCAAGGTCTACGTCGTCAGACGTAAGCTCGACGAGGCCAATCCGCTGGTTGTGGAGGTACACGTTGTTAACTGGGATCATCGCTGAGCTACCAAGCAAACCTTGCGATTGCTCCGTCATGGCGACGATTAGATCGCCACGTTGAAGCACGTAGTCGGCGGGAGGCGTCGCTGTGTAGTACTTCTCGACGCCAGACTTGTCCTTGAAGCCGCCCGCCTCGACGAAGTTGCCGGGAGTCAAGACTATGTAGTCGCCGCGATCACGGAAATGCTCGCCCTGGAACGCGAACCCGTGCTTGACACGAAGGTGACATCCGAGGCGCGTTGCTGGCCAGTCAACCACCCAGCAGCTCCGCGACGTTCGAAACAATCTGCCCCTGTAGGACAGCAGCTTCGCTGCTGAGCTTCTCCAACTCCTCATTGAGCTCCTCGAGCCGCACGCAAAAGTCGATCCCGTCCTCCTCAGCTGCAGCTACTCCTACGTACCGGCCGGGGTTGAGGCTCCAGCTTTGCTTCTCGATCTCACTGAGCGTTGTCACACGGCACAGTCCTGGCACGTCCACGTAGTCACCATCTGGAAACGACGCGTCCATCAGGTCCAACGAGCCATCCGCCGTCTCCCATTCCTCCCCGCGATACAGCCGCACGATATTCGACAGAAACTCGATTTGCTCTGGCGGCCAGTCGCGATGTGCCCGATCGATCTGACGGAAGATCTTGCGCGCGTCGATGAACAGCACCATGTCCTCGCGGCTCGTGCCGCGCTTTCCGCGGTCGAGAAACCACAGTGTGACGGGCAAAGTCACCGTGTAGAAGAAGTTGGAGGCCACGGCAACGATGACATCGACCGCCTTCTCAGCGATGAGCTTCTTGCGGATCTCGAGCTCCGAGTTGCCAGCGTCGGCCGCAGAATTAGCCATCACAAACCCGGCCTGGCCCTGTTCGTTGAGCGCCGAGTAGAACGCTTGAATCCAGATGTAGTTGGCGTTGTCCGCTTTCGGCAAACCAAACGGGAAGCGCTTGTCGCCCTCGAGCTTGGCCCTGTCGACCTTGTTGACGTTGAATGGCGGGTTGGCCATCACGTAGTCGAACTGGCCAGGGGTGTTGAACGGATCCTCGTAGTAGGTGTTGGCCTGGCTGATCTGTCCCTCGAGGCCATGAACAGCGAGGTTCATCTTGCACAATCTGAGGGTCTCGTCAACCCGCTCCTGCCCGTAGATCGATAGCGGGCCGGTGTTGCCGTTGCGATGCTGTTCGATAAAGCGAGCGCTTTGGACGAACATGCCGCCTGATCCGCAGGCGGGGTCAAGGATCTTGCCGTTGAAGGGCTCGACTATCTCGACGATCAGCCTGACGATCGGCGTTGGCGTGAAGTATTCGCCGCCCTTGCCTTCGGCGAGCGCGAACTTACCGAGGAAGTACTCGTAGACCTTGCCAAAAGCGTCGCCCTCGATGTCGCCAAGGATCGAGTTGACCGACCGCAGGAGGCTGACTAGCGTATCGTTGCTCAGCGACTGGTATGTGCGAGGCAAGATGCCCGCGAGCGCCGCGTTCTCGGTTTCGATCGCGGCCATCGCATCGTTGATCGCCTTGCCGAGGTTCTCGCCCTCTCTCAGGTCCAGCAGGTTTGCGAAGCGGGCCTCCGTGGGAAGGTAGAGGACCCCCTTGGCCTGATAGTCGGCCTTGCCGATCACCCGACGCCCCGACTTCTTCCCCGCGAGCTCGGTCTCCAGCTCGGTGAAGCGGCTGTCGGCGAACTTCAGGAAGATCAGGCCGAGCACTGGAACGGAATATTCGCTCGCCTTCAAATGCGAATTGGCGCGCAGCTCATCCGCCGTTTCCCAGAGCCGGTCGGCGATGGTGTAGATGTCGGTCTTGGAAGGCTGCGCACCGGTCGGATGCGGCCCTCGACCCCTGATTCCGTTTCGGCTGGCCATCAGTTGGTTCCTTGCTCGCGTCAACTTCGTCGCCCGTGGGGCCTGTTGACCCGCGCGTATCCTAGATGCACCAAGGATTCGTGCGATGCCGGAGCATCGTATAGCGTGCGTTCGTCGATGTCTGTTGGCGCCTGAGGAGCAATCTGTCCGGTCGGGTGACGAACATGTGTTCGTCACGGCCCTACACACGGCCCTACAGAGAGCTGAACATGGACACGGCGACTAGGCTGGTGGACTGGTATGGCTGACAACAGCGCAATCGAGTGGACGGAGGCGACTTGGAACCCGGTGACGGGTTGCGACAAGGTCTCGCGGGGCTGCGCGCACTGCTACGCGGAGACGTTCGCGGAGCGCTGGCGTGGGATCCCGGGGCATCCTTACGAGCAGGGGTTTGCGCTCACGCTCTGGCCAGGGCGGCTGGAGCAGCCGTTGAAGTGGTCTCGGCCGCGGATGATCTTCGTCAACTCGATGAGCGACCTCTTCCATGAGGAGATTCCCGACGCCTACATCGAGCAGGTCTTCGAGGTTATGGTTCAGGCCCATTGGCACACGTTCCAGATCTTGACCAAGCGTCACGAGTCCCTGGCCGACCTGGCGCCATCTCTGCCGTGGCATCCGAATGTCTGGATGGGAGTCTCGATCGAGAACCGTCGGTTCGTGCATCGCGCGGACTACCTTCGAGAGGTCCCCGCAGCCGTCCGCTTCATCTCGGCCGAGCCCCTGCTCGGGTCGCTCGAAGGACTCGACTTGACGGGCATCGACTGGCTGATCGCCGGGGGCGAGTCCGGCCAACGCCATCGCCGTTGCAGCCCAGCATGGGTACACGATCTGCGCGACCGCTGCGTCGAGGAGGAAGTTGCGTTCTTCTTCAAGCAATGGGGCGGCCGAACCTCGAAGGCCGGAGGGCGGCTGTTGGATGGCAAGACGTATGACGCAATGCCAGAACTCCCTCGCCGCGATGATCTAGTCCTGGCTGCCGTTTAGTCGACGTTTGCGGGGGCCGCTCTTCATGTCGAACAGCGTGGCCTGACCGAGCTCCTCCTGGACGCGCAATCGCACGCGGTCGAACACAGAGTCCATGATCCGCTCGCCTGCCACGTTGCCGGTTGCGAAGATCAGGAAGTACATCGGCTGGCCGCTCGCCTTCTTGATCTGACGATCGAGCACGGTCTTATAGCCCAAGCCCTTGAGGCCGTCCCCATGCATACGCACGTACTCACCGCGAGCCTGCTCGGCGCTGATCCCACCCCTCTCGCGCCGCTCGTAGATGTCTTTCCAGTTCTCGTGTCCGAAGATCCGTGTCACAAGCTCCGGATAGTCCGGCGCCAGCCGTACGAACCCCATATCCGTCGGGAACAGGATCAGCTGCTCGATCTTGTTTGGGCTGTGTCCACGCTTATGGTCGGCGAGAGCTTCAACTGTCGGCCACGCCAACTACGATCCCTCGGGGTCCAGGAACGCAAATGCTGGAGCCCGGCGCGGGACGAGCGCGAGCATGTCCGCGACGATCTCGTTGGCGTCGGCGTTGAATCGCGCAACTCGATTGCCATAGCGCTGTGTCCGATGCTCAAGCGCCTTGGAGGAAGCTGCATTCTGCTCAGCGACGATGACCTTGGTCGCCTTGGGCGAGCCCGCATCGAGAGCAATCAGCGCCGAGCCAGCTATTTCCGTCCCACGAGTCTTTGACCAGGTGAGCCCTGTCCCAGCAAACAGATCAAAGTCATACCAGCCGCCGGCTTTCGCACACGCTTTGGCAAACGATTTCAGATAGGCGTCGAGGATCATCAGCTTCTCCTCGGTCCACGACGCCGCGTCGCGTGCCCGGTAGCCATCGGCAGCTTTGTGAGAGGTGGCCTTTGCCATGCCGGAGATGACTGTAGGGGGAGCTTCGGCTATCTCCCATCTTCTCCTCCGCTGAACTTGGCGCGAGGCGTACCATGATGCGGTGGCTCTACCCGTGTGGCTCCAAACCCTCCGGACGCGCTTGCCCGAAGAGCGAACGCGCTGGGTTCCGCTGACTGGTTCGGGCAGCGGGAACCTCGGCAAGATCGATCACATCGTAGTTCTGATGATGGAGAATCGCTCCTTCGACCACATGCTGGGCTACCTGAAGTTGAACGATGTCATGCCCGAGGTGGAGGGACTGGAGGCGAGCATGGTTAACGAGTACGACGGGCGCTCATACCCCGTGCATCCGCTCGGTCGCGCGGGCTTGGAAGGGTTCAATCCCGAACACGGCGGTACTCATGTCGATCGCCAGCTCGGGAACCACAACGGCGGCTTCGTGGCTGATTTCGCCGCCACTCATCCGAGCGCCAACCCAGGACTCGTGATGGGCTACTACGACGGCCGCGAACTACCCGTATACGACCACCTCGCCCGCAACTACTGCGTGTGCGACCACTGGTTCAGCTCCGTTCCCGGCGCGACCTGGCCGAACCGACTGTTCTCGATCACCGCCGGCGCCGAAAGCCGCGAGGATCGCTCTCCGCCGATCTACGCCAGGCGCTCATTCGTGCGCGAGCTGGAACGAGCGAGCCCGCCCGTCACCTGGTGCTGGTACTCCTACTTCCCCGGCAGCCTGCGCATGATCGACCCGAAGTACCGCCTGTCCCATCACGATCACTTCGCCTACGTTAACAGGCGCGCCCCTGAATTCACACCCACCAAGAAAGGGCGAATGTTCAGAGACGCAGTCGATGTCGGAGACCTGCTTCTCCACGAGGATGCATGCTTCCTGGACCACGCCGCAGCCGGCACCCTGCCCCAGGTCTCCTGGATCGACCCCAACTTTCAGGAACCGACCGGCTACACCCACCCCTCGAACGACGATCACCCGCCGTCGGACATCCGACCCGGTCAGGAGCTCGTGCTGATGATCTACCGCGCGCTGATCAGCAATCAACGCGCGTGGGAACGCACCATGCTGGTGGTCACCTATGACGAGCACGGGGGTCTGTACGACCATGTCCCGCCGCCGATGCGCCCGCAAGACGAGCCGCCGTTCAACCGCCTGGGGGTTCGCGTGCCGGCGCTTGTCGTCTCGCCCTGGGCCACGCGTGGCGTGTGCAGGCAGCAGTTCGATCACACCTCGATCATCAAGACGATCCTCACCCGCTTCTGCCAGGTGGACGGCAAGATCCCAGACATGGGCCTGCGCACCACCGAAGCCGCCGATCTCGGCTATGCCCTGACTGCGTCCGAACCCCAACCCACGCCATCGATCGAGGAGATGGTGAGCGCGGTCGCCGCCTGGCAGGCCGTCGATTCCGGCAAGCCAGCGCTGGGCGCGCCGCTGCGCTCAGCCGAAAAGCTCGACGAGTTCAGGAGCGGGATTGTGACCGCATCACGTCATCTCCGCCGCAGAGGGCTCCAGGACAGGCGACCCTGAGCCGACCAGCTGAGCGTCTCGGCCGCCTTGCGGTCACGATGACGCCGGCCCAGCCCAGACCCGATCCGTCGTCCACGACGCCATCTGAGCCGCATCGGCGATACCGCGTCACGCCATCCTGTCAGCCGTTACCGGCCTGTCGCAAAACCGTTCCCTTGCGGCGGGCTCGGCACCCCGATCGCTTCGCTCCAACGGCCAGAACAGACTAGATGTGTTCGTTCTCGTGTCAAGTGAGACGCCGTGTGCTTGTAGGTTGTGAGACGGTTTATCCGTCTCATTTGATGTGTGTCTGTCTAGAAGCCTCTCCTTCGTTGGCTGCCGAGGGGTTGGTAGCGTTTGCTGTAGTCGGGTGCCAGGACGCGGATGAGCTGCTGGTCGAGATAGACGTGGATCAACGCGCCGGTCTCGACGACGCGGAGGCGCGCACCGACATACTCGATCGGTAGCGCGATCGCGAGACCGGCGTAGGAGAACACGCCGGTCTTTGAGACCTTGCGGATCAGCGAATGCGGCGGGTAGAGAGGGTCCTTCCGCGGCTCGCTGGTTGCGAGATCGGTGCCGACAGGAGCGGTGGGCGTGTAGCGCTCGGCGGGCGTGAGATCGCCGAGCGCCTGGTGCGGGCGCTCGGTGTTGTAGTGGCCCTGGAAGCGCCCGAGCAGGAGCTGCAGGTGCTCGAGGTCGACGGCGGGGCCTTCTTCGGCGAGCCATTCCTTCATCGTGCGGTGGAAGCGCTCGAGCTTCCCGAGCGTCTGCGGGTGCGCGGGCGCCGAGTTGATCATCTGCACGCCGAGCGCGGCGAGCTTGCGCTCGAAGGCGACCTCGTGCCCGTGCAGCCGGCCGGTGAAGATCGCGCCGTTGTCGGAGAGCAGCTGCCTGGGTGTTCCGTGCAGGCTGGCAGCGGCGGTGAAGGATTCCCAGGCGAGCTCGCCGGTGGCCCGCGCGCCGGCGCGGATCGCGAGCAGGTAGCGGGCGTGATCGTCGAGCACGTCGATAGCCCAGCCGTGCCCGCCGCCCGCGAGCGGAACCTGGGTGGCGTCGATCTGCCACAGATCGTTGGCGAGCGGCCGCTCGAAGCGCAGCTTCGCCGTTGCTTTGCGGGGCGGCTGTGGGGCTATCAGGTGGTTGCGCTTCAGCGCCCTGTTGACCGTCGAGACCGCCGGCGCATCGACACCGGCGCGCAACAGCTCGGCTCGAATCCGCCGCGCACCCCAGCGCGGGCGGCGCCTGCGCAGCGCGCAGATCATCGCCTCGAGCTCGGCGTCGATCTGGCCGGGAGAGCTGCGCGGAGCCCGGGAGCGCGACACGAGCCCTGCCTCGCCTTCCCGCAGGTATCTGGCGCGGTACCGGTAGAAGCTCGCACGCGATACGCCGCGTCTGCGGCACACCTCAGCCACCGAGTCGCCCGTGCGCTCGGGTTCCAACAGCAACTCCAACTTCAGATCCTCCATCGAGACCACCTTCAACGCCACGCTGACCTCCGTCGCTAGCCATCACGAACGGAAGCCAGACTGATCCACCGCGGCGTCTCAGAAGTCCCGAGAACGTCTCAAATGAGTCGAGAACGCTGTCACGCATGAGTCGAGAACGATCTGTCGCACATCTCCCCGACTCTTACACGCCCAAAGCAGTACAGACAACATGCACGGCTGTGCCGTCGCACAGCGAGCGCTGTGCAAATTCGTTGGCCGCTCCGCCGTGCTGACGGTCATTAACCATGTGATGACGGCGGCGAGCATAGGTGCGTCCCGGGGTGGCGGGTACGCCCGCTACTTGGAGGGCAAGACGGTCGAGCCCGAGCGCGGGGACTACTACCTGACCCCGGATGGGGAGATGGCGCAGGCCCCAGGCCGCTGGCTCGCTGACGAGGAGACGCTCGACCGCCTGGGGATCACGGCTGGCCGTCCGGTGGATGGTGCGGACTTCATCGCTCTGATGGAGGGCCGCCACCCCGGCACGGGCCAGTGGCTTCGTCGGGAAGGCGCCGGCGGTGGCCGCGGCGGCGGGATCGACGTGACATTCAGCGCCCCGAAGTCCGTGTCTGCCGTGTGGGCGTTGGGTGACCCGTGGCAGCGGGAGCGGATCGAGGCGGCGCACGGGCGGGCGGTCGAGCAGACGATTCTCTACATGCGTGAGCGGGTGCCGCTCGTGCGGCGTCGTTATGGCGCCGAGGTCGATCGAGGAGCCCGCACGCGCCGTGATCGCGGCGGAGTACCGGCACACGACAGCCAGAGGCGTCTCCGGTGCGCAGGCACCGGATCCGCAGTTGCACAGCCACGTCGTGATCACAGGCGCGGTGCGCGAGGACGAGCGGTTCGTCGCGGTCGCCTCGCGTCCGGTATTTCGCAGCGCGCGTGAGCTGGGCGCGTTCTACCGTTCCGCGCTCGCCGGCGAGCTGACACGCGAGGGCTATGGGATCGAGCAGGCGACGGGGAAGGACGGCCGGTATTTCGAGATCGCCGGGGTCCCGAGAGAGCTGTGCGAGGCGTTTTCTGGCCGCAGCCGGGAGGTCGCCAAGGCAGCAGAGCGGTTCCGCGCCCGACATGGGCGTGCGCCTGAGCGTGGGGAGCTGCGCGAGCTGGCGCTCGAGAACCGCCGCGCCAAGACCCTCACCACCCGAAACGACCTAAAACGTGTCTGGACGGAGACCGGCGGCCGCTACGGGTTCGGCCCCGACGAGGCGCTGCGGCTGCTCGCCGGCCCCGAACGCGGCCGGCCTGATCGTTCGGTCGAGGACCGTGTGGAGGCGCGACTGACCGAGCACCACGCCGTCTTTCAGGAGCGCGATCTGCGCAGCGTCGTACTGGAGCAGACCGCCGGGGAGATGGCGACCGGATGAGGCGCTTGGGATCGCGCGGGGAATGGTTCGTGACCGGCGGGTCCTCAGCTTGGAAGGCGGACGGATGACCACCCTCGCCGTTCGCGCCCAGGAGCAGGCGATCGAGCGGCGGATCACCATGCTTGCCCAGCCGGCCGCGCGGGATGCGGGCGACGCCGCCAGAACCCAGGCCACACGGGAGGTCGCCGAGCGGATCGCCGGACACCTGAGCCCCGAGCAGGAGCAGGCGCTGCGCGCATTGACTGGGCCCGAGCGGGTCGCGGTGCTCGTCGGCCCCGCCGGGACCGGCAAGGGCGTCGTGATCGACACGGCCGCACGCGCAGAGCAGCTCGCCGGCCGCGACACGATCGGCGTTGCCGTGTCGGGCTCATCCGCGGAGCGACTCGGCGCAGACAGCCCCGCGCTTGCCGGACGCACGCTCACCCTCGACGCACTGGTCGCCCGCGCGAACACAGGCACCGTGCACGTCGGCCGGGACACGACGGTGTTCTTCGACGAGGCCGGGATGGTCGACCACAAGCGCCTCGACGTCCTCACCGAGCTTGTGGAGCGCTCGGGAGCGAAGCTGATCGCCGTCGGCGACGGCAAGCAGCTCCCGTCGATCGGCCCCGGTGGCATGTTCGACCGCATCGCCGACCACGCGCCGGTCGCTGAGCTCGCCGACATCCACCGCACCCACGACCCGCACGAGCGCCGGGCTTGGGCGGCGTTGCGCGCCGGGGAACCCGAGCGCGCGATGGCGCACTACCAAGCCCGGGGGCAGCTCTACTTCATGGACACCCGCGACGAGGCCGGCGAGGCAGCCGTACAACGCTGGGCATCACTCACCGAACACCACGACATCCGCCAGGTCGCATTGATCGCCGACGCGTCCAACCAGGGGATCGACAGGCTCAACGCCCGCGCCCAACACCTCCGCGCCCAGCGCGGCGAACTCGGTCCCCGCGAGATCCCACTCCCCCACCAGCACTACGGGCTTCGTGAAGGCGACCTGATCGCATTCACCGCCCAACACCGGCCGCCGGGACAGGCCCGCGTCGAGAACGGCGCCCGCGGCCAGGTCACACACATCGACGATCAAGGCGGCCTGACCCTCACGCTCGACGGCTCCGGTCGCCAGGTGGGGCTCGCCGGCAAGGATCTGGAGTCTCTGCGCCTCGGCTACGCGCAGCACGTTTACCGCCAGCAGGGTGCCACCGTCGAGCGCTCCGTCGTGCTCACCGGAGGCTGGCAAACCAGCAAGGAGACCGCCTACGTCGAGGCCAGCCGTGCTCGCCAGGCCACCGAGTGGTTCCTCGCCCGCGACGAGCTCGGCGCTGAGGGCCAAGACGAGCGACGTGTCACGCAACTCGCCCACAGGATGCGTCAGAGCCGCGCCCAGACACCCTCGCTCGCGCACCCCGAGTTGCCCGACCCAGGCTGGGGGTCGGGATTGGATCTCGGGCGGATGCGCCCGCCAAGCCTCGCGCGCTGGCTCACCCGTACCGCGCGGAATCTCGATCGCGCACCCGAGCGGGACGCGGCTCGCGGTGGCCGTTGATCAACTCGATGGCCGTTTTGCGCGCGTGGCGGTCATTAACCGAGACAGCACAAACAAACCAAGAGCTTCCGAAGGGAACAGCATGACACCCGTCACGAAGTCGACAAACGAGTCGTCCGTCCCCACTCCATCGAATGCGCGGCTGCAAGACCCACTGCTACGCCCGGAGGAGGCAGCCCGGCTGCTCTCCGTGAGGACAAGCTGGATCTACGAAGCCGTGCGGGCTCGTCGCCTTCCATGCGTACGGGTCGGTCGGCACATCCGCTTCACCCAACGAATGCTGGAGGAGTGGCTGGCCGACAACATCCATGCCTGACCTGCCCATGCGCCCTACGCAGCATCCCCGGTCTCGCTCGGCCTCGACACCTATGCTCGCCGGCCGCTCTGCCGCCTACAATCGGGCGGTCATGGCTAAGCGCTCCTACGGCAGCGGCCGTCTCTTCGTCTACAAGGACAAGACGGGCAAGGAGAGCTGGTACGGCTCCTGGCGAGCTGGCACGAGGCGAGTCCAGCGCAAGATCGGTCCCAAGCGCTCACAGGGCGGCACGAGCGGCCTGACGCGGGTTCAGGCCGAGCGCGAGCTTCGCAAGCGGATCGACCACGACCTCGTGCTCGCCACCGCCGAGCGCAAGACGCTTGCCGACGCCGGCGCGCTCTACATCGATCATTTGGAGCACGTGATGGATCGCAAGCGTTCGACGATCCAGGACTACCGCGGATACCTACGTGGACACCTCGAAGGATTCTTCGGCGATACGCCGATCGACAGGATCGACCCGGCCAGGGTCGCCTCCTACCTCAAGCGCAAGCGCGCGGATGGCCTGTCGAGCAAGACGGTCCAGAACCACCTGAACTTCCTGCACGGCGTCTTCGCCTTCTCGCTCAAGCGCGGCTGGGTGCTGACCAATCCGGTCGCGATCACGTCGACCGCCCCAAGAAGGCGCGCTCGCCGCACCGGCGCATCCGCTTCCTGCAGCCCCGCGAGCTCGACGAGCTCATAGACGCGGTCCCCGACGACTCGCTGGGTGCCGTCGAGCGACCGCTCTACCTGGCCGCCGCCTTGACCGGACTGCGTCAGGGCGAGCTGCTGGCGCTGAAGTGGATGGACGTCGATTGGCTGGCGAGCAGGGTGCGGGTCGCCGACAACTTCACCCGCGGGAAGTTCGACAGCCCCAAGTCCCACGAGGGACACTCGGTGCCGATGGCTGACCGCCTTGCACGAGAGCTCGAGCTTCACTCCCAGCGCTCGGCCTACCGCACAGACGACGATCTCGTCTTCTGCCATCCCCACACCGGCAACGTGCTCGACCCCTCGAAGATGCGCAAGCGCTTCGGCGAGGCCATCACGCGGGCCGGCGTGCGCGAGATCACCTTCCACGAGCTGCGCCACACCTTCGGCACGCAGATGGCGGCCGCCGGTGCGCCGCTGCGCGCGATCCAGGAGTGGATGGGCCACGCCGACGCCAAGACGACCGAGATCTATCGCCACTACGCCCCCGACCCGACCAACGGAGCGCAGCTGGTCGAGCGGGCCTTCAGCACACCGGTCACCCGGTAATCACGATGAGATCCCTGTCGGGCAGAGGCAGCAATGAACGCAGTGGCGGCGGCAGAGATGATCGAGCGCGCCGGCCGTGCGCTTATCGATGCGGCGCCTGCTCCTGCCAAGGTGATCCTGTTCGGTTCACGTGCTCGTGGCGACGGGGACGATCGAAGCGACTTCGACTTCTTGGTCATCGAGGACAAGGTGGAGAACCGCCTCACAGAGGAGATCAGACTTCGCCGTGTCCTGCGGGACTTTGGTGCTCCGGTGGATGTGATCGTCCTTGACGCGGCGCTTGCCGGACGGCGAGCGAAGGTGCCCGGCACGATGGTTCATCGAGCTCTCCGCGAGGGCCGCGTTGTCGCCGAGTCCTGAGCAGGTCGAGTACGCCGAGATGCTTCAGCGCCGGGCGGCGGGAGATCTCCATGTCTGCCGGAGGCTCGCCGACGACACTGAGGTCGACGACAGCATCATCGGATTCCATGCGCAGCAGGCAGTCGAGAAGGCGCTGAAGGTCGCGCTCGTGCTTGCGGGGGTAGAACTACCGCACACCCACGACCTTGAGTTTCTCGTAGCGCTGGTCCGAGAGTCCGGGACCGAGCTGCCAGCGGAGCTCATGAACACGGAGTGGCTCACGCCCTGGGCGGCCGATCTCCGCTATGACGAGCCGACTGCACTGGATCGCGTTGCTGCTCTGGCGGTGGCAGAGAGCGCCGTCCGCTGGTCGGGCGCTCTGTTTGATGCTTGAAGAGTACTCAAGGGCTATTACCCTCGACTAAGTGCGGGCTTCCCCACACCCGTTTCTGGTCGAAGCAGGCGTTCCTCGTCGAGGCGATGGGGAAGTCAGTTCAGTGTTGCATCTCGGCGGCGTACCAGCCGATTACTCGCTCGCCGACGTCGGCGAGTTGATCGGGCGTCGCTGGCAGATCCATGCGCTGGGTCTGGATGTCGGCAAGGTATTCACAGACCGTGCGCGCGTCGGCTCCTTTACGGAGCTTCTCTGCCAATGGACCCAGGTATGTGTCGTACTCATCAGATGCCTCCGCAATCCCGTTGGCCCCGATGGGATCCCAGGACGCCATCAGAAGCATGCGTAGCTCTCGAGCGCCGCTCGTCTTCCACCAGCGATGCCACTCCTCCAACTCCATCCCGCAAGCGTAACCGCCGAGGGCGCTGGTCACAGCTCTACAGGTGCATGCAAGATCGGCCGACGCTAGTTCTGATGGCCGACAGAGACCACCGCATCACGCCGGCCCATGCCCCGACCGTTCCACGACGCTTTCTCGTTTGGAACGCGATCGGCGTGTGCGTCGCGGTTCCGCTCGGGCTCGCTCTTTACATCGGGCAGAAGTCGGACTTCGGCTTGGCGATCGCAATCTGGGCGCTGGTCGCCACTCCAATCATGTGGCGATGGCGACTTCAGAACGGGCGTCGACTCCATGACCCGGCAAACCGCAAAGATCACCGAACGGGCCAGACACTGACGCCCTCTGGCGCTACTGAAATACCTGCCGTGGGCGATGGCGCTACACGGTGGACCGGAGCCGCCGACGTGCCAACGCCGTTCGGGCGGATCAGCTCGACCAACCCCTTGGCCGTGCTCGCAATCGTCGATTCCACGCTGATCCTGCGGCTGCGCCCGGAAGCTCTGACTCAGTGGACATGCGGCGTGGAGCCACTTGCACTGAGCCCGTCGGAGGTCGAGGCTGTATACCCAGCGCGCGGGCGACTTCGCGCGCCAGCGATCGGCATTCGTCCGCTACACGGGCCGCCGTCCTATTTTCTGACTGCACCCGGCCGACTGCGCTGGTATTTCGGACCCTGGAGCGCCGACCGGGCATCTATCCTGAGCGCCATCGAAGCCGCGGGCTTCCCGGTCGAATGGGAGGAGCGCGACTTCTCCCGTTCATGACACCGCTGCTCCGGCGGCACG
This sequence comes from uncultured Solirubrobacterales bacterium, assembly GCA_963715535.1. GTDB lineage: Bacteria > Actinomycetota > Thermoleophilia > Solirubrobacterales > Solirubrobacteraceae > Palsa-744. The sequence continues at coordinate 2,589,362 of OY970251.1, forward strand.
GCGGCGAGCCTCAACGTCATTGTTCCATTCGTTGTTCCAATTTGAGCGAATCTGGCCTCAGCGAACCACCCACAACCTCAATAGATCCGGGCATCCTCACCGTACCCAACCCACCCACCGCGATCTCATAACCCGAAGGTCGCAGGTTCGAATCCTGCCCCCGCTATTCAAAAAAGCCCCGCAAACGCGGGGTTTTTGTGGACAGAAACGTGGCTCTGGCTGTGGTTCTGGGTCAAGCTCTGGGTCAAGGTCTTGCGGGCTTTGCGTGGACGGCGCAGCGAACTCCGGTCGGCAAATGGCTCCTGAACCGGCGGGCGGATCTCGATTGCTCGCGAGCCCACCCGACCGCGAATGCCTCGCGGTTGACCCCGGCAGATCAGTGTGTTGCGGATGTGGAGAGCTGCCAGTGCTTGACGTGGCCGCGGCCATGGGCGAGCCTGCGTCTCACGGCTGCGATGACTGTTGTGTCGAGTGCCTGCTCGAGCGTGTCGACTCGCGGCTGGCTGTCGAAGGGGAAGAGGAGGTACGCCTCCAGCCCCGCTCGGGTGAGCAGCGGCTCGGCGAGGTAGGTGACGGTCACCCGGCCGGTGAGGCGCCAGCCACCGTTGTCGGCGGCGAGGCTGGCGTTCTGGATGTCGATCTTCCAGCCGCCGTCGTCCAGTCCCCCGCGGACATTGTTGCGGGGGTTCATTGCGTCGTCTAGGAACTCGCTTGCGCTCTCGCTGATTTCGGTCATCTCGGTGAGCTCGTTGTCGCTGAGCCACAGCGCCACGTCGAGCTCGGCGCGCTCTTGGATTTCCTCATCCGCCCATTCGGCCGCATCCTGGTTAGCCTCGTACAGCGGCCAGTATCGGCCGCGGCGGACCGGGTGCGTAGGCGGCCAGTGGTCCAGGAAGAATGCTGCGAACCAGGGATCGCGGAACTCACCCCACGCCGGCAGGCCGATGCTCGCGACCCGCTCGGCCATTGCCGTCGCGATTCCTGCGCGGCGGCGATCGGGCGCGACCCAAAAGGAGTCCATGACGATCGCGTGACCGCCCCAGTCGTAGGAGGCCTTCGTGAAGATCGGCCCCACGGAGCTCGGGCCGACGATCTCGTGGATATCGGTGTCCTCCTCGCTGCGTGTGTCTACGAAGTAGAGGACTGTCGAGCCGACCAACCGGCGACCCTCGTAGGCCACCAGCACCTGGACCCGCTCACCCACCGAGAGCGTGCTTGTCGCCTCCCGCCGACGCTCGCCGCCGGGTTGGCGACGCATCAGGCCGTAGCTCCATGTCTGGTAGCGGTCGCCTGGCTGGGCTTGGCCGATCGAGAGTGGCCCCGACGCCGGCCGGGTCCTTGGCGCACGACGCCCAACGAGGAGCTCTTCCAGGGAAGCCCGCACCAACGGCAGTGGTTCGGGCCACTCGGGGTGCAGCTCCTTGCGTGTGTACTCATACATCGATGCGTTAGTCCAACGCCCTCGACCCAGGTGCATGCGCCGACCGCGGGCCCGGGCCGCTGATGGCGACGGTGCCCCGATCGCGGCGGCGAGCTGGCGCCACGTGATTGGCGCGGCCTGCGGTGCGTACTTCAGCAGCCCAGAGGCAGCTTCAGTGGGAGTAAGCATGCCCCGACCGTAGCCAACCGTCAGGACTGTACATCTGCGATCCCGCGTGCTGCGGGCTAGAGACTTGCACGGGGTCTCGATCGACTGGTGTACGGCGCTACTTGGGCAGCCTGCGCTCGCGACAGGCGCGCAGGAGGTCGTCGACGTACCCGTGGGCGTCGGCTGTCGCGGCGGGGTCGAGGTCTCCGGTGCTCTCGAATTGCGCTGCGCGGCGGGGGCCGAGGCTGTTGGGTTCGGCGAAGTCGCTGGTGAGCGACTTGAGTGCGCGCTCGACCACCTCGCTGTGATCGGTCGCGTGGCGGGCGATACGGTCGGCGATGTCGGTGATGGCCTGTGGCCAGTGGCGCAGCACGTAGACGATGTCGTAGGCGTCCTTCGGCTCGCCGCGGTCGGCGAGGGCGAGGGCCTTGAGCACGATCAGGGCGCCGGGTCCGCAGACTGGGATGATGCGACTGACTTGCTCGCCCGTTGAGGGTGTGGCCGTCCATTTGGATCAGCTCGCGCTCTTGGAAGGCGAGTTCCAGGCCGGGGGCGATCAGGGCGCCGAAGTCGTCCTCGAGCGACTGCACGCTGCCGCCCTGTTCGGCGCCCGGAATGGGTGGCATGAGGAAGTCGATGGTGACGTTGAGCTCACCGAGTCGCCAACGCTGGGGTGTGGGGTTGCCGCGGTCGTTGACGTCCGGTTCGAAGTCCTCTTGGCGTAGGCGTCTGGCGATCTCGCTGTATTGCTGCTCGTCGAACAGTGCGACGGCGAGGCCGACGTCGAGGTCGTTGGTGCCGGCATGTCCGGCCTCGTCTGTGGGATCGGCGTCGGCCTGGTGATCGATGAGCAGGCTGGGGCGAGCCCCCCGACGATGCACAGCCGGTCCATCATCGCGCCGAGGGTCACGGCCACCGTCAGGCAGGCGGCTTCGACCAGCACGGTTTCCTCGCGCTGATAGCCGCTGTGGTGTCGGGGCTTATCCGACGGGGGCATAGTGCAGATGGCGATGGCGTAGGTGCTCGGCGGCCTCGGGCGCGCGCTCGGGGAGGTGCAGCAGGTCGAGGTAGACCTGTGATGGGGAGACACAGTTGAGCCCATCATGGGGGTGCTCGCCAATGAAGACGCCAAGGTCGTCGGGTCCGACGAGCTGCACGTTGGTGCCCGCAGAGCTCTGGCGCAGCTCTAGGCGCTTGGCGGCGTTGCGGGGATCGCCCTCGACGTAGACAGTGGTGAGTCGAAAGCGGGCGAAGTGGTCGATCGCCCACGCGGCTGGGAGCCCGGTGAACGCGTGGCGGACGTCGAGCGCGCCAAGGCGTTGTGCAAGGTTGCGCGCGAGCTCGATCCCGCTGCCGCTGATGTGGCCGGTGAGGATGTCGTGGTGGGCGAAGCGGTAGTCCTGTGCCCAGGCGTCCAGCAGGCGGTCGGGGTCGCGTGGGCGCAGCTCGCGCTCGCGGCGCTCCAGCAGCAGCTCTTCGTCGAGTCGTCGCACGATGCGCGAGACGCTGCCGTCATCGAGGCCGGTGGCCGTGACGAGCTCCTTCTGGCGCCACCACCGGGCAGGGTCCTCGAGCAGGACGCGCGTCACGCGGGCACTCTTGGGAGCGAACGGGGACGATGGCCGCCCTCGTGAGCGAAACAGGTTGGGGCGACCCTGGACCCGCACGTAGAGATCTTCGCTGCGGATGTGGGCGTTGCCGGACAGGTCGATCCAGCTGAGCCCCGCTGCCTCTGCAGTGCGGGCTCCTGCGGGAGTCATGTGTGGCACCACTAGGACCGGAAGCGTGTCGTCACGTCGGAGGTCGTGCATCCGCCTCGCCGTGTCGGCGACGCGGCCGGGCTGGCTCGACGCCTTGACCTGGAAGACCCAGCGATGGCCCTGCTCGTCGTGGCCAACGAGATCGACCTCGCCGTCCGTCGCGGAAGGCGCATCGAGACGCAGGCCAGGCTCGCCAAGCAACTCAGTCAGGATCTCCGGCAGGCGATGCGTCGCCTCACGCTCTATGGCCAAGGCTCCTTCCTGCATTTATCGTGCCCTTGTCATCATTTTGCAGAAAGATATTATACACAGGCGACGGGACTGCTGCTAGAATCCGATCACCTGCAACGTATCGCATGTCTGGCCTTTTACGCAGGAACAAGGTTCTCGGGCAAGCGGCTGCAGTTGGGGCAACTGTCCCGCTCATATCCGAAGGTTGCGGGAAGGTGTCAAAACCCCGCCCCTAGTTCGTCGCGGAGGCATTTCTGAGGCTCGCCCGATACTTCGGTACCAGCGAGCGCTTTTGGCTCAACCTCCAGGACCGCTACCACATCGAGATCGAACGGGATCGACTTGGTCCAACGCTCGAGGAAATCCAGCCGCTCGTGCAGGCCTGAGCGACGAGCATCGCACCTTTCCGTTCGGCGCGGCTCAGATCAGCATCTCAAACACGCCGACCGCTGCCCAACTCTCCCGCCAGCTTCGGCCGTGACCTTATCGCTCTTGCTCTGAGCCGGATGTTCGAGCCGGCACGTAGCTCGCTTTCCCAGCGCAGGTCCCGCACAGCGTCTTGTACCACGGATAGTGTGGCGGTGTGCGGTGCAGTGATCCCGTTGCTCCGCAAAGCTCGCAGGTGACGTTTGCTCGCTTCTCGGCGGTGTCCACGAGCTTCTCGGCGAGAGCGATGCGGCGCTCGAGGTCGGCGGTCCGCCGCTTGCCCTCCGATGTTTGCAGGTATCGGTCGAGACGGTCCCACCACGCTTCGTGCTCGCGCCTCCATTGTGTCCATGCCTCCTCGCTCCCGTCTCGTCCCGGTGTCGGTGGCTCGGCGTCGTTGGGATCGTGGATGTCCTCGCCGCTTTCCCAGTAGTACCGCAGTCCGCCGCACTTCTCCTTGATCTGGTGAATCACATAATTTGGCAGCAGTGCGCGTAGTTGCTCGTCAAGCTCGACAATCAGTGAATACCAGCCACTGTCACATGAGATCGAGCGCCCACAGCCGTCGGGGATGCGTCGCAGCATTGCGGCCAGCGCCTCGGCGTGCTCGCCCGCATCGGTCGGGATATGCATGGAGTTCAATATCTGCTGATAATCGAGGCCGCGCGAGGCTTGTTTCATGGCGCTCCACGCCGCCCGAAAGCCGTTGTCGTCATCGCCAACAGCGGCGGTGGCGATTTGCCTCGTCGCGTCCGCGAGCGCGTCCCACCGCGCCTGTACGTCGCTGGGCAGAGTTGTTGGCTCCGGTACGGCCATATCCGATTGATCGCGCTGCTTCACTTCATTACCGTCCTGATCGGGCTGCTTCACTTCATCATCGGTGTGTCATGGTCGTCGCGCGACCGTCCGCCGTTGGATGTCGGAGGTTGCGTGAATACAGTCCCCTTACCCACCCTCGCCGGCAAGTCAGCGTCTGGTAGTGCTCGATTCCCCGTGCGCCGTTCGCGGTGCGCATTGCTGGGCTGATTGGTGCGCGGGGTTCGAACCCGTGTGCCTGCCCGAGCGATCCTTTCCAGGGATTTGGTATCGCGGCTCTTTGGCCGGCCGCTGGCCTTGACGCTCGCCCTTGTTCGGCTACCGACTGCTCTTGTTTCCGTTTCCTCTCCTCCCAGTTTGGTGTTCGGCCTCCTCTCGGCTTCTTGAAACCGAGTCCACTCCAGCCTTCCTCCCGACCCTCACTCCGCCAGCGTGGTCTGCCAGTTGTGCTCCTGCACCCTGTTGTCCAGCTTGCGCCGTTGCTTGGCCAGGTCGTCGAGTCTGTCCTGTAGCTCGCTCACACGCACGTGACGAACCATGCGAATCTCCGAGCGGCTGTAGCGCGAGAATCCGCCTCCCAGAGCTCCGCTTTCGCCGGTGGCCGCCTTGATAGCGGCCCGCAGAGCGCCCTGGCGCAACGCGATCACGTTGCGGCGCGCAAGCGATTCGGTCACGGTCGCGCCGTCTGACAGTTTTGCCGAAGCGTTTGCATGGTTGATCTTTGCGATCAACCCCTCCAGCTCCGTGCATAGTTGATTGATCTCTCCCATCAGGGCCTCCGGGTCCTCGGGTGGCTCCTCGTCTTCCTGGGCTACGACGCAGGCGCGCAGGCGGTCCTGCGGCTGGGCGATTCGCTTCTGCAGGTCGGCCCGGCGGTTGAGCGCTTCTCCTATGAGCATGGTCATGGGCGCAAAGTATTGCATATTATAAGTATCATCGCAAGCTCATTAGGTTCGAGCCCCATGTTTGCCGGTATCTACAGTGATTTCGATCAAACTTGGGCGCCGATGCTGCGTAAGACGTGCCAACAGCCACACGACTGACGCCAGCTGTCTGTAGACTCATCGGCTGCCGGCCGGCAGCATCGATGAACGATGCCAGCCAGATCCCAAGACCACGCCGCGCTCGGCCAGGCGATCAGGGAGCTGCGCATCACGACCAGCCTCTCCCAGGAGGCGTTCGCCGACCGGTGTGGTTTGCACCGCACCTACATCGGCGGCATCGAGCGCGGCGAGCGCAACCTCAGCTTCGCCAACCTGCTGCGCGTTGCCCGCGCTCTCGGCGTGCGCCCCTCGGAGCTGTTGGTGCGCTACGAGCGCTGCCTACGGGAGTGAGGCACTCGTCCGGCGCTCGTCCGTCATGGCGCGGACTACCCCGCGAACCCGAGCTGCTGTCGCTTCAAGCCCAGCATCTTCGCCTTCGCCTCAGCCGCCAGCTGCTCGATCCACGCTGCCGGGGAGAGCTCCTCTCCGAGCATCTGCGCTTGGCGCTTGACCGTGGCGAAATCTCCGGGCGCAAGATCCTCGATGGCCTCGAGCGCCCGCCCGAGCTCCTCTGCGTGCTCGGGCTCCGCGGTTGGGTCGAACCCGCTCTCCACGCAGAACATCGACCACGCCTGCTCTCGCCGCAGCGCGCCGAACTCGAGCTTCCACGTGAAGCGGCGCATCGCCGCCGCGTCGAGCGAGTCCATCAGGTTTGTGGCCGCGATGAAGATTCCCTCGAATCGCTCCATCCGCTGCAACAGCTCGTTGACCTGCGTCACCTCCCAGTGGGCGCGCGCGAGGGTGCGGTCGCGCAGGAACGAATCGGCCTCGTCGAGAAACAGCACCGCGCCCTCGTTGTGGGCCTCCGCGAACATCTTTGAGATTTGCTGCTCGGTCTCGCCAAGCCACATCGACAGAAGCTCGGAGGCCGAACGCATGAGGATCGGAAGGTCCAGCTCGACCGCGATGTGCTCCGCGAGCTGCGTCTTGCCCGCGCCTGGTATGCCCCAGAAGCACAGCGAGCCCACCGGATGCTTGCGCAGAGACGCGATGATCTGCCGCGGCGCGAAGCGTCCCGCGATGTTGAGCAGGTCGAGGTCGTAGCTGGTCACCGAGTCGCGCAGTCCCTCTGTGCGGTCGCGCCCGAGAACCTTTTGACTATGGGCGACCGCGCGCTTGATCACACGCTCGCGCTCGGCGTCCAGCCGCTCATCGGGCGAGGTCGGCCCATCGCCCTCGGTGGGCACGATCAGACGAGCGAGCTCGGCCGCTTGGCGGACCTGCTGCTCGCCGAGCAGGCTGTACTTCGCGAGATCGCGCTCCAGTCCCGAGGAGAGGTCGAAATCTGAGATCACCTGCGCCACGCGCATTCGTCGCTCCGCGCGTGAGCCCGGGAACGCTTCGCAATGAAACAGGAACGCCCCGAGATTGCGCTCCGAGAGCTGTCGTGCGCGGTCCGTTATCCACACGCAGCGCACACGGCTTCCGGTCAAACCCTCGTCGGAGGCCCGCTCGGGATCATCGTCTTGAACGAGCTCGTCGTCATCGAAGTCAAAGAAGCGAAATCCAGTCAGGGGCCGGGACGCGAGCGCCTCGTGAGCGCGGTCAACGACCAGCACTGCGTCGGGGTCCGATCGCTCCACGTGGCGCTGCGCGATGTACGTCCAGGTGGGCATGTCTCCCGCGGGAACGTGCCTGGTGACGACCGCGTGCCCGCGGAACCCCTCGTCTTGGAGCAGCCGCGCCATCATGTCTCGCTTGTCCACCGACTTCGGGCCGTAAACGAGCGCGTGCACGCCGCGATCGTCGGGCAGCGGCTCACGGAGGACGCCGAGGAGGATCCGCCTGTCGTCTTCGTGCAGCCGTCCGAGCGATCCCGTCGAGGGCGAGGGCAAGAGCGGCTTGACGAACCGTTCGACGAGCTCGGCATCGCCCTCTGCGGGCTCCGCGAGCGTGGCGCTCAGATGGTGGGATGGGCCACTCACCCCTAACGGACGCTCTTTGACGCTCAACAGGCCCGACCGCGCCAGCGTCCCCCGCTCCGCCAGCACCGAGGCCACCTCTGAGTCCGGACTGCCGAGCGCCGCTCCAAGCACCGCCGCCGTCGCGCGGTCGGCGTCCATCAGCAGCTCGAACAGCTGCAAGAACCCAGGCCGAGGCGGCCTATCTGGAACGCGAGCACCTCGCGCTCGGTCGTGGTCAGACCCCAGCAGGCTTGCAATGCGGTCCATGTTGTCATCCAGCGGGGTCACGAACCGCGACGCCTCCACCTTCGCGGCTTGCGCCCAGTCGCGCAACGCATCTCCAAATGCGTTCTCCTCTTGCGTCGATCAGGCCGAACGCGCCCGTCCCGCGTCAGATACAGGCGCACGAAACGTCCGCTGGTGCGCTCGCCGAACTGGCGCTGGAGGTCCTTCAGCGTCGGCAACAGCTGCTCATCCGCCGCGCTCGCCGCACTGTCGTCCCCGGCAAGCGGCTCAGGCGGCGATGACGGCCGCGGCGCAACTCGCATACAGCAACGCAAACAGATGCGGGTCCGCGGCGAGCAGCCAGCCAAAGCCGGGGCTCTGCGCCAAACATAGCGTCCACGCCGCCATCTGCTGCGCGCCGGGCGTTTCGAGAGGGTTTTCGGATGAGCTGTGCTGGGGGTTCATAGTGATCGGTCGCGCACGCTCGCGGACAGATGACTATAAGTATCGCATACAACTGTCACGGACGCGCGCGAGGCGACGCCGTCTCGACCCGTTCGGCAACCGTTTCGAGTTCGCGGTGCGGTGGGTTCGGCGCTGCCACCGACCACTTCGCAGCGGAGGGTCGTCAGCTCCAACGAATGTGGACGCCGTGCGCGGGACGCGCTCAGTCGATCAACGCTTGCTGTCGGGATGGCGATGGATCGTCGGGCGCGACACGCACGCGTCCGTCATAAATGGCATCGTCGAGGAACGCTCGCATCAGCTTCTCGTGGGCGCGGTAGCTTCCCGGTGGTCAGGAACGCCTTCAGGCGACCATTGGTCAGCGCCCGATTCAGGACGCGAGACGCATCCGCTGACCCAGTCGCGTCGATCGACGCTCGCCAACAGAAGCAGGGAGCTTCCTGTAGCGTTGTGTCCTCGAAGGTGATCTTATGATCTCTGCGGGGGACTCAGACAAACCTGATGCGAGCCCCGCGCGGGTGCCCGACTGTCCGCGATGAGGGGGCGGTTGGCGCTGACCGGAAGATGGCGCGGCGCCCTGGGGTTGGTACTCGGCCTAGTGCTTTGCTGGCCGGTAATGTCGAGCTTGGCGGCCTCGGGTCATCGTCGGGGGGCAGGCGGTCTCACTAGCCGTGTCGTCGCGGTTAGCGCGCAGCATCGGAAGCTCGCCGAGTTGGATGTGTCGGCTGCGGCGGTGAAGTTGTTGGCGGGGAATGTTCTGGCGGGTTCCGCGACGGTCGGCAACATCGGGGACTGTCCGGGCGAGGTCGTCTACGGCAGACGTGGCTTGGAAGTCGAGCGGTAGTGGTGGGTTGGTCCAGTTGGGGAAGTTCGAGGTGCCGGCGTTGAAGCCTGGTCAGCGCCACAAGGCTCGTTTTCAGTTTGATCTTCCCAAGGGTGCTTCGGGCAGCTATGAGGTCAGCGTGTGCGCGGATGTCTTGGGCCAGGTTCACAGCAAGAAGAATGACTGCCGCGACGCGGGAGTCATCACGATCCCAGGTTCTGGCGTGAAGGCATCGGGGCCAACGAGCCCCGAACCCTCCTCGCCTCCTACTAACCCAACTGCACCAGGCGGCAGTCCGACGCCACCTGCCTCGAGCCCCCCGGATACCGTAATCGACAGCGGCCCGTCCGGGACCATCGGACAGTCCTCGGTGACGTTCACGTTTCACGGCAGCGACACGGACGATACGTTTCAGTGCAGTCTTGACGGAGCGCCGTGGGCGTCATGCACGAGTCCGCAGGCGTACACGGCGCTGGCGGAGGGTGCCCATACGTTCCAGGTACGCGCGGTAAACGCTGCCGGTGAAGTGGACGCGACGCCCGCCAGCGTGTCGTTCACGGTCGAAGCGGCCCCGCCGCAGACGACGATCGTGAGTGCTCCGAGCGGGCGTGTCCCAATCGGGGAAGTCTCGATCTCGTTCGCGTCCACTGAGGCCGATAGTTCCTTCCACTGCAGTCTCGACGGCGCCACTTACAGTCCGTGCGTTTCGCCTGATGTGGTCAAGGACTCGGCGGCGGGTCCGCACACGTTCAAGGTGCAGGCGACCAATCAAGCCGGTGTCACGGAAACCGCTGTGCCACCGTCGGCGTCGTGGAGTTCAGTCGAACCGCAGCACGACCTCTGCGGCGCGATCTCGAGCAACACCACCATCGGACCCGACTACGCCGCCCGTTATGTCATCACCTGCAGCGTGACCGTAGCGAGCGGAGCGACCCTGACAGCACAACCAGGCACCATCATCAAGGCCGAACAAGGCACGCGGGTCTCCGCCGAAGGCACGCTGGATGCGGTGGGCACTGAAGCCGAACCGATCACGTTCACCTCAACCAACGACAATTCGGTTGGCGGGACTACGGGCAGCGGCTCTCCGCGAGCTGGAGACTGGGAAGGGATCATGGTGGGTGGTGAAGGTGTGTTGCGTGTGGGGGATGCGGCGATCGATTATGGCGTGTTCGGTATTCAGGGCGAAAATGGTCTGGGCGGCGACGATCTCGGTGCGTTCTCTGTTACTCACTCGTCGATCAGCGACTCCTTGCAGGAGGGCCTGTTCGTTCGGTTGGGGTCAACTGACACGCCAACGATCAGTGACGACACTGTCGATGATTCCGGCGGTCCGGCGATGGCGATCGAAGGGACGAACTTGAGTGCCTCGACGCTTAGCGGCAATTCGGGGACTGGCAATCACGGCGGCATGTTTATCGGTGGTGCGATCACCGCGAGCGGCACGATCACCGAGAGTGGGCTGGACCCCACGATCGGCGCCCAGTATGTCGTCAGCGAGCTCACGGTTGCTGCGGGAGCGACCCTCAAGATCCCGGCCGGCCAGACATGGAAGGGCGCCGACCACGGTCAGCTCGCCGTCGAAGGCACCCTCGAAGCGGAAGGTACTGCGAGCGAACCTGTCACGTTCACGTCGATCAACGACGGCACCGTCGGGGGCCACGCTAACGGCGAAGGCGAAGAGGGATCCCCCAAGCCCGGAGACTGGGAAGGGATCATGGTGGGTGGTGAAGGTGTGTTGCGTGTGGGGGATGCGGCGATCGATTATGGCGTGTTCGGTATTCAGGGCGAAAATGGTCTGGGCGGCGACGATCTCGGTGCGTTCTCTGTTACTCACTCGTCGATCAGCGACTCCTTGCAGGAGGGCCTGTTCGTTCGGTTGGGGTCAACTGACACGCCAACGATCAGTGACGACACTGTCGATGATTCCGGCGGTCCGGCGATGGCGATCGAAGGGACGAACTTGAGTGCCTCGACGCTTAGCGGCAATTCGGGGACTGGCAATCACGGCGGCATGTTTATCGGTGGTGCGATCACCGCGAGCGGCACGATCACCGAGAGTGGGCTGGACCCCACGATCGGCGCCCAGTATGTCGTCAGCGAGCTCACGGTTGCTGCGGGAGCGACCCTCAAGATCCCGGCCGGCCAGACATGGAAGGGCGCCGACCACGGTCAGCTCGCCGTCGAAGGCACCCTCGAAGCGGTCGGCACGGCGGTAAAGCCCATCATTTTCACGTCGATCAACGACAACTCCGTTGGGGGAGAAACCGGGGATGGCACCCCAGAACCTGGTGAATGGGCCGGGATCGAAGAGACCGAAGCGTCAGCGGTGCTCGATCTCGCCGACGTGAGTGTGCGCTATGCGGGCACCGCTTTGAACGTGACGGCTGGAACTGCGGCTATCCGCGGGAGTTTTGAAGCCGAACACGACCTCAGTGGTCTGCGGGCGTGCATATGGGGAGAGGAATGTAGTGTAGACGCAGCCTACACCTATTCGGGGCAGCCCGAGTGGACCGGGGTCTTCGGGTGGAACGGACGTTGCTTGCGGTGCGGTGACGACGACCCCATATCTGACTTCTCCGGCCGGAGAAGAAACGGTGACAGAGTCCTCGGTTTTTGCACCCGGAGACTGTGGCAGCGGCACCATACCGCCGGAGGAATTGACTACTGCTGAAGCAAGCACTTTGATAACTGTTGACGGTCTGGAAATTAGGTGCGGAGAAGGTTTTGAAGAAGCGTGCGAAGTCATCCGACAATATGAGAAGTGCATGTCCGCTGCGACTACACTTGCGCAGCAGAGCGCGCCATACAGCTTCTCGGACGACGCACAGGACGCCGCCTCGGCAGGCGCGGGCTTTATCGCCAAATCGGAGAAAGCTGTGGTCAGCGGCCTGGCCAGCGTTGCGAGCTTTGGACTCGACCTAATCGGTGTGGCAAGCACAATCCACGACATAGCCGCCGCATACAACAAGTGCGACCCGTGAGCACGATGAGCACTCGCGTGCGCGCGTGTCAGTGGCTTGACTGGAAATGAGGCAGCGGTCTGGCTGTGGCTGACGGCTGCGCTCTACACGAAAGGTGCTCGCGCGACTTGGCCGCTGCCACCGCATCCTGCGATGCACGTGCCCGCGGTGAGCAGTGGCATGATCAAGCCGTCCAGCGCACGTTATGTCTTTCTTCGATACAGCGCCGGCGCGGCAAGCCCCGCGACACCGATGAGGATCAGCGCCAACGGCCAGCCGACGACGCTCGCAGTCGGTGGCCGTCCGGCGTCAAGTCGCGTGATCTGTGCGGCAACGCTGACGATGAACGCGAGCAGCCCAATCCCGCCGACATAGCCGAGTCCACGTATGTGCCACCGGGCCGCCACGTAGACGAGCGCTACGGATACGACGAGCAGATAGAGGTCCCATCCGAAGTGTTGAAGCCCACTCGTGTGCGCCACATGAACGAGCGACGGCAGTGCTGAGCCACCTTGACCATGTGGTAGGGGCCTGACCGGGAAACCCCGATGCGGCACGAAAGGACGAGGTGGGAGTCTGTGGTGAGAGGCCGCGTATGTGCGAACTGCTCGGGACATGTTGCCTTCGAGGCCGATTGGGCGAGCCCGAAGCTGGCGGGGAGTAGCGGTTGTCACGCTCGGGCCTTCGGTGATCGTCAGTAGCGGTCGAAACGCCGCGATGACTCCGCCGACGACAACGCCGAACACGCCGGCGGCCACCGCTGCGATCCCGCCCGCTGTGGCGATCTCGCTCGCTCCGATCGCTTTCGCGCGTGCATGGCGGGCGGCGACGGTCAACAGCAGAGCTCCCGCGGCGACCAGCAGCCAGCGCGCGGTGTTCGCGGACGGGTGGTGGAGGATCTTCTCCCACATATACAGCCATGCGATGAGCGAGGAGAGACCGGCGAGCAGCGCGGCGTAGCGGATACGCGCGCGGCGGGTCGCGTAGGAGGCGAGCAGGCAGGTGACAGTGAACACACCCGCGAGGTACAGGGGATGATTCGTGCGCGCGCCGACCCATTGCAAGAACGCGAGCAGCGCGATCGGCCACAGCAGGATCGCCTCGACCATCAGCACCGTTTGCCACGGGCGGGGCCGATCGTCGCCGGGAGGATCGAGCACGCCGAGTGCGAGCGCATAGAGGACGACGGCGGGGATCAGGACGACGAGCATGAGCGCATAGTCGCTCCACTCGTGATGGCCTGACTTGCGAGCGAACAGGACGACCGCGCCCGTCGCTAGCAGCAGTCCACCGATGCTCCGCGACAGGTCCGTCGCGTTCCCCCTGGACAGCCTCATGGCTCATACACGATAACCCTCGCGCGGACGAAGGAGTCCAAATGTTGCGCTCGCGGCGGCTTGACGTGTCTTACGGAGCGCCTCGGATTCTTTCATCGGCTGCACAAACTCCGTCCGGCACGCCGAGCAATATGTCTGCATGTTCGTTCCGGTCGCGATCTTTATCGTGTGTCTGTGCGTCGGCGCTTTCGCTGGTGCGCGCTGGCTTCCTGACCTGGCCGACGGAACCGTGGGTGGCCTTGCGTTCTTGGTCGTCTGCGGCTTGCTTGGTGCCGCTTTTGCAGTCGTGGGTCTGCGCATCTACTCGATCGTCCACGGGCTGGGTGGAACCAGTGGCAGCTTCCGGTCTGAGCTGGTCGCGACTGGTCTCAACGGCATGCTGTGGGAGGCTGGATCGCTCGCCGGGATCGCCACAGCCATATATCTTCTGGCACCCGCTGCTGAGACCACAGACCAAGCTTCAGGCTTGGACGGCGCGAGCTGACTGATCAAGCGGCCGCGGCCCCTACGGCCGGCTACTGAGATACCAGTCTTCTTCAATACGAAGAACACGGTCGCGGATGGATGTTTAATCCCGCTCCCGCTATCGCCTTATCAGGGACCTTCTTTCAGCTTGATCGTCTTCGTTTCGACACCATTCCGTTGCGGCTCAAGTTCGCTTGCCTGGCGATTCGAGTCCTTTGAGCGCAGCGACGCGGTCGTCGATGACAAATATGTCTTGGCGCCACTGGCCAGGCCACGCCGCTAGTAGAAGGTCGCCGTCATCAGCAGCCTCCAGCATGGCTCGCTTCTCTCCGATCGCTTGCGCTTGTATGACCAGGCCACCCGCGGAGCCAACGCAGCGATTCGTCGGAGTCGGCGAGTGCCGGTGTCGCCGCAGCTCGCGAGGTCGGTGCCTGCGCAGAAGCCGCAGCCGGCACCGTAGGCGGCTATTCTAGGTCTCATGGCTGGTGTCGGGTTCTGCTTGAGGTTGCCTGATTCTCAAGCCGGATTGGTTGTAGCTTCCAAAGCATGGGAGGCGATGCGATCGTTGCCCGGGATGGAGCGTTTGCCGCACGTTCGCTGACGGTGCGCTTTGGCGGCATCACTGCGCTTGACGCGGTCTCCTTCGAGCTTGCCGGTGGCGAAGTCCTGGGTGTCATCGGCCCCAACGGCGCCGGCAAGACGACGCTGTTCAACGTCATCTGCGGCTTCGTGCAGCCGCAGTCGGGGACGCTCGAGTGGGACGGTCGGAAGCTGGCGAAGGTCGGTGCGAACCGGCTCGCCCGGCTTGGCATTGCGCGCACGCTGCAGGGCGTGGGTCTGTTTCCACGCTTGACCGTGCTCGAGAACGTGATGGTCGGCGCGCAGCGCTTCCGCCGCGCGGGTGTCGCGAGCGCCCTCTTGGGCCTGCCGCGATCCGATCGCGACGAGCGCGCGCTGCGCGAGCGCGCGCTCGCGGCGCTGGCGGACCTGGGATGCGAGGACGTCGCGGCCCGCCTGCCGCCCACGCTCGCCTACCCGGTGCAAAAGCGCGTGGCGCTCGCACGCGCGCTCGTCTGCGAGCCGCGCTTGCTGCTGCTCGACGAGCCCGCCGGGGGTCTCGGCGCGGACGAGGTGCGCGAGCTCGGCGAGCGCATCCGCGCTTTGCGCGGATCGATGGCGGTGATGCTCGTCGAGCACCGCATGGATCTCGTGATGTCGGTCTGCGACCGCGTCGTCGTCCTTGACTTCGGGCGCGTGATAGCGCAGGGAGATCCCGCCACGATCAAGCGCGATCCAGCGGGTGCTCGAGGCCTATCTGGGTCGCGCAGCGGTAGGCGGAGGACGTCGCTCCCAGCTGGGAGGGAGAGGACGCCTGAGCGCAATGGCACTCCTGGAGATCGAGCAGCTCACGATCGACTACGGCCCCGTGCGCGCCGTGGACGGGGTCACGCTCGCGGTCGAGCGAGGGCAGCGTCACCGCCGTGCTCGGGGCCAACGGCGCGGGCAAGACCTCGCTGCTGCGCACGATCTCCGGGCTCGTGCGAGCGAGCGGCGGGCGCGTGCGGCTCGACGGCGAGGACATCCTCGGCGTCGCGGTCGAGGACATCGCAAGGCGCGGGCTCGCGCACGTGCCCGAGGGCCGCGGCGTGATCGTCGAGCTCTCGACCGAGGAGAACCTGCGCCTCGGGGGCCTCTGGCGAGGCGCGGGGGCGGCGCCCCTGAGCGACATGTACGAGCTGTTTCCGCCCCTGCGCGAGCGACGCACGCAGCTCGCCGCATCGCTCTCCGGCGGGGAGCGCCAGATGCTCTCGATCGGCCGGGCGCTGATGGCGCGCCCGCGCGTGCTGCTGCTCGACGAGCCCTCGCTCGGGCTCGCGCCGCTCGTGAGCGCCCAGATCATGCAGCTGATCTCGAACCTCGCCGTCGATCGCGAGCTCGCTGTGCTGCTCGTCGAGCAGAACGCGCGCAGCGCCCTGTCGATCGCCGACCGCGGCGTGGTGCTCAACCTCGGCCGCGTCGTGGCGGACGACGCGGCGCAGAGCGCTCGCCGCCGACGAGGGCCTGCGTCGCGCCTACCTGGGGTTCTGAGCATGACGAGATTCATCGACCTGACACTGAACGGGATCTCCACCGGGGCGGTATACGCCGCTGGTCGCGCTCGCGCTGGTGCTCACCTGGCGGGCGACGCGGATCGTCAACTTCGCCCAGGGCGGCATGCTGATGATCACGACCTTCATCGCATCGAGCGTGATCGGCAGCAGCGGCTCCTACTGGCTCGGCTTCGCGGTCGCGCTCGTATGCGGCCTGCGTGCTCGGCGCGCTCGTCGAGCGTGGTGCTGATGCGCAGGGTCGAGGGTGGGCCTCCGCTCAACGCGGTGATCGTCGCGCTCGGGCTGCTGATCCTGCTGGAGGCGCTCGCCGGAATGATCTGGGGCAACACGCCGCGATCGTTCCCTCCCGCCTTCTCGATCCGCGGCTACGACATCGGGGGCACGCGCGTGCTGTTCTCGCCGAACGACACCTTCACGGTGCTCGTGGTCATCGCTGTCGCGGCCGCGCCTGGCGGCGCTGTTCCGCGGCACGGCGCTCGGGCTGAAGATGCGCGCCGCCGCGTTCGAGCCGGAGGTCGCGCGCATGCTCGGCGTGCGGGTCGGGCGCATGTTCACGCTCGGGTGGGCGCTCGCGGCGCTCGTGGGCTCGCTCGCGGGCGTGCTCGTCGCACCGGAAGTCTTCGTCGGGCCCAACCAGTTCGATCCGATCCTCATCTTCGGCTTCACCGCGGCCGTGCTCGGCGGGCTCGACAGCCCCGTCGGGGCTGTCGTGGGCGGGGTCGTGCTAGGGCTCGCGCTCTCCTACGTATCGGGCTATGAGGGATCGTCGCTGGTTACGCTGGCGGCGCTCGTGATCCTGATCGCGGTGCTGATGATCCGTCCGAGAGGGTTGTTCTCGAGCACACAGGAGCGGCGCGTATGAACGCTGTGCGCACTCGGATCCGTCGGCCTCGCGGCACGCTCGCGCGCTCGCTTGGACTGGTTGTGCTCGCCGGTGCGGTCCTGTTCGTCGCGAGCGAGGCGCTCGGAGAATTCGACGATCTGCAACTCGCCAGCGGCGCCTACTACTTCGCGGTGCTCGCGGGCCTCACGGTGCTGATCGGACTGAGCGGACAGATATCGCTGGGCCACGGCGCGCTGATGGCCGTGGGCGCTTATACCGTCGCGCTGCTGATCGGCAACGAGCAGTGGCCGCTCGTCCCGGCGCTGCTTGCGGCGGTCGCTGTCACCACGATCGTCGGGATCGCCGTCGGCGCCGCCGCGACGCGTCTGCGGGGCCCCTATCTCGCCGGCGCGACGCTCGCGTTCGCGGTTGGCCTGCCGGCGCTCGCGGACAAGTACACGAGTCTCTTCGGCGGCGAGAACGGATTGGTCATCAACCCGCCCACGCCGCCGGCTGGGCTCGGTGCGAACTTCCCCCTGGAGCGCTGGGAGGCATGGATCGCCTGCGCCGGCGCACTCGTCGTGCTGTTCGTGATGAACAACCTCGTGCGCAGCGGGGTGGGGCGTACGTTCCGCGCCGTGCGCGACGACGAGATCGCCGCGTCGCTGTGCGGACTTCACGTGGGGCGCGTGCAAACGGTCGCCTTCGTTCTGAGCGCCGCCTGCGCGGGGCTCGGCGGGGGACTGCTCACGGTCGTCCTGCAGCTCGCCGCGCCTGGCGCGTTTGCGCTGCAGCTCTCCCTCTCGCTGCTCACGGCGGTCGTCCTGGGAGGGCTCGGCTCAATCGTCGGCGCCGTCTGGGGCGCGGCGGTGCTGGTCTTGCTGCCCGGCTGGACAAACGACATCGCCCACTCGTTCTCGTTGTCCACCCAGGTCTCGGCGAACCTGCCGTTGGCGATCTACGGGCTCGTGCTGATCCTCGCGATGCTCCTCTGGCCGGGCGGCATCCAGGGCGCCGTGCGGGTGGTTGTCTCGCGGGTACGCGAGCGCCGGGCGCCGGGCGTGAAGCGAACCTCGCCGTAAGAAAGCCGTCGATTTGCGTTACAAATCGTCCACAAACGGCTAACACCACAAGTGAGAGGTTTAGGCCATCGGGAGGAAGAGGATATGAGGCTCGGCAGCTACAAGACCAGGGCGACTGGTGTCGTCGGGATGATCGGTGTAGCGATCGTGCTTGCAGGGTGCGGCTCGAGCAGCAGCAGCGAACCCGGCGTGAGCGCGACGAGTGTCACCTTCGGCTCCCATCAACCGCTGACGGGTCCCGCCGCCCCCGGCTACAGCGAGATCGCTCCGGCATCTCAGGCTTTCTTCAACTACCTGAACGCCCAGGGTGGCATCAACGGACGCAAGATCCACCTGATCTACAAGGACGACGAATACAACCCTGCCAAGACCGTCACCGTCGTCCACCAGCTCGTGCTTCAGGAAAAAGTGTTCGGAATCTTCGAGGGTCTCGGCACGCCCACCCACACCAAGGTCGTCGGCTTCCTCAACAGCTCGAAAGTGCCCGACATGTTCGTCGCCTCGGGATGCCCGTGCTGGGACAACGGCACCGCGCAGCCCTACACCTTCGGATGGCAGCCGAACTACACGATCGAGGGGAAGATCCTCGGTCAGTACATCAAGCAGCACTTCGCCGGCAAGAAGGTTGGCGTCTTCTATCAGGACGACGACTTCGGCACCGGCGGGCTGACCGGGATCAAGTACGAGGTGCCGGCGAGCCAGATCGTCTCCGCACAGCCCTACCAGCCGGGCGTCACCAACGTCGCGCCGCAGATCTCCGCGATCAAGGCGGCCGGCGCCCAGGTGCTCGTCGACTTCACCGTGCCGATCTACACCGCTCTCGGCCAGCTGGCGTCGTTCACGCTCGGCTACAAGCCGCAGCTGGTCGTCTCCAACGTCGGCATCGATCCGACCACGGTCGGCGGCCTGCTGAAGACCTACTCGAAGGGCAAGGCCGGGACGGAACTGATCGAAGGCGCGATCACCGACGGCTATCTGCCCTCGACAGCCGACCTGTCGAATCCGTGGATCGCGCTGTTCAAGAAGGTCCACGATCAGTACGACGCGAGCGCGCCGTTCGACGGCAACGTCGAGTACGGCATGGCAAACGCCTACACGCTCGCCCAGGCGCTCCAGCTCGCCGGCAAGAAACTCACCAGGCAGGATCTCGTCAACGCGGTCAACGCGTCGGGTTCGAAGCTCGCCGGCCCGGGTCTGGTCCCGTTCCGCTACTCCACGAGCGTTCACGGCGGCTACGCCGGCGCCGAGATGGGTCAGGTCCGCAATGGGCAGATCGTGCTGTTCGGCGGCCCGCTCGTCACCGAACCGACGCCTGGCAGCCCGATCACGCCGTACACGACCGCGCAGCCCGCGCCGCCGGCGAGCGGCGTCTCGGTCCCGTAGCCGCACGCGCGCCGCATGTCGAGCAGCGAGATCGAGCCCCGTCGACCCGCGGCTTCGACTGCTCGCGCCGGGCTTTTCGCGCCGGCATGACCGCCCTCGACGTCCGGCGAGGTGTGCTCCTCACCCGGCGACGCGCGATCGCAGTATCACTCGTGCGCCGCGTCCGGGGATCATGGTGACATTGCGGTGGTGTGCGTGCTCGGGCTCGGGCCGGTCGGCCTCCAGATCCAGGCGGCGGACCATGGCCTCGAGCACCACACGTTGCTCGGCCATCGCGAGCGCCGCGCCGAGGCAGCGACGGGTGCCACCGCCGAAAGGCAGCCACTCATATGTTCCAGGTGCCCGCCCACCCTCGTGCTCGAGCCAGCGCTCCGGGCGATAGGCGAATGGGTCGGGGTAGAGGTCCTCGCGATGATGAACAAGCAAGATGCTGATGCTGACACCCTGTCCCGCTGGTACCACGTACTCTCCGAGTCGCCAAGGCACGGCGACCCGGCGCCCGACGATCGGGATCACGGGACGTGAGCGCATGCCCTCGATGATGGCCGCCTCGACATGCTCTGCGGCTTGAGCGTCTGAGCGCACCGCGTCGCGCAAGCGCTCATACGCTGCCGGGGTGCGGACCAGGCGCTCCCAAGTCCAGGCCAGCGAGTTGGCGGTCGTCTCAAAGCCGGCGAGCACGAGTGTGAGCAGCTCGTCGCGCAGCTCGTGATCGGTCATCCGCTCGCCGTCCTCGCCGGTGGCGCGCAACAGCAGCGAGAGAATGTCTCCCCGCTCATCGAGGTCGGCCGCGCGACGACGCTCTTCGATCACGGGGTAGGTCGCGCGATCCAACAGGGCCACCGCGGCGCGCGTAGGGCCGACGGGCTTCTCGCGTCCCAGGTTCGAGAGTTCGCCAAGCAGCGCCATCGGAGAGGTCGAGGCTGCCGCCAGCTGCTTGATCGTGGCTCTCAGTCGATGCTCGGTGGTCCCCCGTGCGGGAGCGCCCTCGATGCCGAAGATGCCTGACATGATCACGTCAAGGGTGATGGCCTGCATCCTTGGGGCAAGAGCGAACGGGCGGCCAACGGGCCAGCGGTCGAGTTCTCGTTCGGTGACGTCGCGAATCATTTGCGCGTAACCCTCGATCGCCTCGCCGTGGAATGCAGGCAGCAGCAGCTTGCGCTGGCGCAGATGACTTGGTCCGTTCGCGGTCAACACCGAGTTTGGCCCCACGATCGGCCGCAGCGGCGACTCGGCGGTCAGCGAGGGCACCAGCTCGGGCTTGGCGGTAAACAGGGAGCGAACGTGGTCGGGGTGACTGGTCACGACGACCCCGCCAGGAATCACCACGAAGCGAACCTTGAACACCTCACCGAGCTGGCGTCGCGCGGCGAATACGAACTGGATCTGTCGCTTGGTGAAGCGCAGGGTCTGCAGGGTCCGAGGTAGCGGGACGCTCGGCGGTGCGTGCAGCGGCTCCGTGTCCTCTACCGGGCCGGCCGGCGAGGCTGGTGCCTGCCCGATGTAGGGGGAGCGGTCAGGCGGCGCGTCGACTGGAGGATCTACAACTGAGGAGGGCTCCATCACGGAATACGCTAGCGCACCGACGCCACTCGGCGCATGCGCCGAGTGGAACAGAATCCCTAAGCGGCTACTCGAACTCCGGCGCGCTCCAGCCGGGCATGACGTCGGGCAATCCATCGCTGACGCGCTCGGGGAAGCTCGCGGGGCGCTTCTCCAGGAACGCGGTGATGCCCTCGACAGCGTCAGCGGATTGGCCTCGCGCGACCATCCCGCGCGAGTCGGCGCGGTGGGCGATCATCGGGTGCTCGGCGCCAAGCATCCTCCACATGAGCCGGCGGGCGAGCGCGACGGAGACTGGCGCGGTGTTCTCGGCGATCTCGCGCGCCAGCGCCCTGGCGGCGTCGAGCAGCTCGTCTTTGGGGTGCAGGCTGCGCACGAGCCCGCCCTCGAGCGCCTCCTGAGCCGAGAAGACCCGCCCCGTCGAGACCCATTCCATCGCGCGACCGATGCCGACGACGCGCGGCAAAAACCAGCTTGAGCACGCCTCGGGAATGATGCCGCGCCGCGCGAACACGAAGCCGATGCGAGCGTCATCGGATGCGAGGCGCACGTCCATCGGCAATGTCATCGTCGCCCCAACGCCGACGGCGGGCCCGTTGATCGCGGCGATCGTCGGCTTGGTCGATTCGAAGACCCGCAGCGTGAACTCGCCGCCGTTGTCGCGTGCCGGGCCGGCGCTCTCGTGCTTGCGGTGGTCGAATGTGTCACCACCGCTCGCAAGGTCTGCCCCCGCGCAGAAGCCGCGGCCCGCGCCGGTGACGATGATCGCGCGCACCTCATCGTCTGCATCGGCGCGGTCGAAGGCGCTGCGCAGCTCTTGGCCCATCTGCGCCGTCCACGCGTTCAGCCGCTCGGGACGGTTGAGCGTGATCGTGAGCACGCCGTCGCTCGTCTCGGTAATGATCTGCTCGTAGTCCATAGCCATAGCGCTCTATTCTATGGAGCGCGCTCGAGATGAGCACTACGCCGGGCTGTCGCGGTCGTGGGTGCGCATCGACGCCGGCGCCGCCAACGGGTGCTCTGACCGGTCGTCGGTTGGCCATGTGCCTGTAGGCTCCCGGCCGACTCATCGGAAGGGAGGGAGCATCGTGAAGCTCGTGATCGCGATAGTGCGACCGGAGAAGATCAACGACGTGCTGGAGGCGCTCTATCGTGCCGAGGTTCGTGGCATCTCGATGAGCCGAGTCCAGGGCCATGGCGGCGAGCTGGACCGGGTCGAGACCTACCGTGGCACGACCGTGAAGATGGGACTCTCCGAGAAGATCCGCTTCGAGGTGGCGGTCTCCGACGACTTCGTGCAGAGGGCCATCGACGCGTTCTGTGCGGGCGCGCGGACCGGTGAGGTGGGCGATGGCAAGATCTTCGTCCTGCCGCTGGAGCAGGCGGTCCGGATTCGCACCGGCGAGACCGACGAAGGCGCTGTTACACCGGTAGACAAATGACGGCTGCAAGCGCGATGGTGTCGATCCACGCGATGGCATCGATCCGTGTGAGCGCGGGGGACACCGCTTGGATGCTGGTGGCGACCGCGATGGTGCTGCTGATGACTCCCGCGCTCGGCCTGTTCTACGCCGGCCTGGTGCGTTCCAAGAACACGCTCAACACTTTCATGATGTCGATCGGCGCGATCGCGGTCGCGATGGTCACGTGGGCGCTCGTCGGCTATTCGCTGGCGTTCGCCAAGGGCAATGGATTCGTCGGCGGGTTGGGTGACGCATTCATGCATGGCGTGGGCTTCGCCCCGCGATCTGGAATGGCGATCCCGCAGCTGCTGTTCTTTGCGTTCCAGGCGACGTTCTGCATCGTCACCGTCGCGCTCGTCTCAGGAGCTGTTGTGGAGCGGATGCGGTTCGGCCCCTTCCTGCTGTTCGCGGGCTTGTGGTCGGTGCTCGTGTACGCCGTGCTCGCCCACTGGTCTTTCGGCGGTGGCTGGCTGCAGGCGCACGGCACGCTCGACTTCGCGGGCGGCGTGCCGGTGGAGATGGGCTCCGGCTTCTCCGCGCTGGCGGCGGCGCTCGTGGTTGGCGCGAGGAAGGATTATGGGCGCCAGGCGCTGCTCCCGCACAACGCGGTGTACGTGCTGCTTGGCGCCGGTCTCTTGTGGTTCGGCTGGTTTGGCTTCAACGGCGGCAGCGGCTTCTCGACCGGCCATTCGAGTGTGCTCGCGTTCACGAACACGCTGCTCACACCGGCGTGCACGCTCGCGGTCTGGTTTGTGCTCGACCTGCTGCGCGGCAGGCGTGTGACCGCGATCGGCGCTGCCACAGCGATTATCGTGGGCTGTGTTGCGATCACGCCGGCAGGCGGCTACATCAGCCCTGCGTGGGCAATGGGGTTGGGCGCCCTTGCCGCATTGCCGAGCTACGCGATCATTCTCTGGCGCCCGCGCACGCGTGTGGATGAGACACTCGATGTGCTCGCCGCTCACGGCATGGCTGGATTCACCGGTATCCTCTTCATTGGATTTGTCGCCCAGCTGGCTTGGAACGGCAAGTCAAATGGCTTGCTGTACGGCAACGCCGCTCAGCTCGGCCACCAGGCGATCGCGGCGCTGGCCGGGCCAGCCTATGCCTTCACGGCCACATTCTTGCTTCTACGGCTGATCGGGTTGTTCATGCCGCTACGTGCCAGCGAACACGAGGAGGCGCTCGGCATGGACATCGTGCAGCACGGTGAGGAGGCCTACGCCACGGGAGAGGGTGCGATCCTCGTCTCAACCGAGGCCGGGTTGGAGAGCGCGGTACCGGTGGCGCAGCCATGACCCTCGGCGGGGCAGGGTCAGCTGGCGCCGGCGAGGGTTGCCCTCCAAATCGCGTTGTTGCCCTCCAAATTGCGTCGATTATCTCGCCGGCACTTCAGCCCAAGCGGCTCGCGCGCCGATACTTCTAATCGGAAGCGCTTCAAATGGTCGGTATGAACAGGCACATCACGAGACTGAACAGGCACATCACGCGACGCATTGCCCCGGTGGCGGTGCTCGTTGCGCTGCTCGCGCTCGCCGGCACAGCCAGTGGCGCCGCCACGTATTCTCCCGGCTGCGGTCAGGTGCCGATTGTGTACGGGATTCCACCGTGGGGCTTTCACACCGGTGCACCGATCGCGGGAGCCACCGGCAGCTTCGCCCGTGGGCACGGCGAAATCAATCTAGAAGCGCACACCGTCTCCGGGATACTCTGCCAGGAAGACCGTGTCCGAAACCAGCCAACTCGTGCAATCACGATGACGGTCAACCACCATCTTCTCTACCAATCGCACTACGCGACGATGTGGGGCTTCCCCGGCAATATCATGAAGATCAAGGTTCGTGTGCGAGCCAGCAACGACCCGGAATGCACTGTGGGAACCGTTGGACGCGCAACCCTATTTGCGAGCTACAACGGTGTGCGCAGCGACAGCGTTCAATTCAGCTTCCCCGCCGCCTGCGCGGACCAGGACCGCCTGTACCACGGAACACAGGTCAACAACCAGGTACCGCCGCTGTAGCCCAGTCCGAGCGCAGGCCGTCAACTACGCCTACCGCACAGGCATCGCAACACCGCCACACTAAGGTTCCACCGCGAACGGGTCACATCCCAAACTCGCCGAACCGCCATGCACACGCTCAGGACCGCCATCGATGTCGTCTGGATCGTCTTCTGGATCTACTGGCTTGCGTCCGCCTTTGGCGCGAAGGAGGGCAGAGCCGGCCGACGGCGGATCCCCTTGAATGGCCTGACGGCCCTGTCGGTCGTCTTCCTCGTCCGCGTCTTCCGCGGCGGGAGCCTGGCTGTCCACAGCCCAGTCCTCGGAGCGATCGGCGCCGTGGTGTTCGCCTGCGGAATCGCGTTGGCGGTCTGGTCTCGCGTCCAGCTCGGGCGCAACTGGGGGATGCCGATGACCCAGAAGGCCGAGCCGGAGCTCGTCACCTCCGGTCCCTATCGATTCGTTCGCCACCCGATCTACTCGGGACTCCTCGCAGGGCTGCTCGGGACCGCGCTCGCGACAAACCCGATCGGCCTGATCGTCGCCGCGATCCTGGGGGCGTACTTCTACTACTGCGCATCCGTGGAGGAGAAGAATCTCACCGCGACATTCCCCACGAGCTATCCGGCATACCGGGCCGGCACGAAGATGCTCATTCCCTTCGTCCTCTAGTCGTGGATTGTAGAAACGACACTCAAATCTCTGAAAGACAGCGCCGCATGCGGCGCTGTCCCGGACGGTGCATGCACCGTCCGGCCGAACCGTGCATGCACGGTTCGGGTCGGGTCGCACATGTGCGACCCGACAATCGGCATATTCTTGAGAAGCCGCATCTCAACCCCGTATGTAGACTGCCAACGACCTTGAGGGGAATGTGACACATGGCGGAGGGTCTCTCGGCAGCGGAGGTGGGAAAAGAGATCGGCGAGCATAAGCACGCCGCCGAGCATCCGCCGAAGGACCGTAAGGACCGATTGCTCTCGGTAACCGAGGCGCTGCTGTTGTCGTTGGTTGCTGTGCTCGCCGCGTACTCGGGCTACGCCGCCGCCAAGTGGGATACCCACTCGTCGGTGTCGCTTGCGAAGGCGTCGGCGGCACGCACGAGGGCCAACCGCGCCGACCTTGAAGGACTGCAGATCCGAACGCTCGACTCAGTGTCGTTCAATGCGTGGTTCAGCGCGTTCACCGCCGGCAACGCGGTCGCCGAGCGCCTCGCGGAGAAGCGTCTGCGACCCGGCTACCGTCCCGCGTTCTACGCGTGGCTGGCCACCGATCCGGCCCACAACCCACATGCGACGCCCGGCCCCTCCTACATGCCGCAGTACGTCATCCCCCAGGAACACGCCGCGAATGCCGACGACGCCGAGGCGGACGCGAGCTTTGTGGAGGGCTCCGAAGCGGGGGCGACCGGAGACAAGTATGTGCGCGACACCGTGTTCCTCGCCACCGTGCTGTTCCTGGTCGGCATCAGTGGTCACTTCCCGTTGCGCCAGGCGCGCTACGCCCTGATTGGGGTGGGCACGCTGATCCTCGTGTTCGCGGTCGTTCAACTGCTCGGCCTCCCAGGCCCTCCTTGAGGGCAATAGGACACTTGAGTCTTTGAGGTCAGCGCGCCCCGACATGTCGGCGCGATCTCAGGCCGCAACCAGCTCCACATCGGCTCTCGACTCGAGTTCTTGATCTGCAAAAACGGTCTCCTCCCGCCCGGCCGCGGGTGGGCGCAACACCAGGAATGCGGCAAGGATCCCTAGACCGACGCACACGGCGGCAACCAGATAGGCGAGGTGATACCCGCCGGTCAACGCGCTCGCCAGCGAGTGCCCGCCGGCGGTCAACGCGTTCGTGTGGTCGGTTGCAATCGTTCCGAGCGTCGCCAGGCCGATCGCGCCGAACAGCTGCACCGACACGTTGATGATCCCCGAGGCGAGCCCCGCGTCGCGCGGAGCCGAATCGGACATCCCCATCGTGAGCAGCGGCAGGAACGACGCGCCGGCGCCGAGCCCGAGCGCGAGGAAAGCAAAGAACAGGCCTGGGAAGTAGCTTGCGTGCACTCCCTGCACGGCGAGCAACAGCAGACCCACAACGATCCCCGCCAAGCCCGCCATCAGTGTTTGCAGAGCGCCGAAGCGCTGCACGGCCCTGGCCGAGATGCCCATCGACATCGCCGCGATCGAGAACGTAAGTGGCAGGAACGCGAGACCGGTGTCGATCGCGTCGTAGCCGAGCACGCGCTCCAGGTACAGCGCTCCGAGGAAGAACGCCGAGAACATCCCTGTGATCAGCAGTCCGCGTACGAGGCTCGACCCCATCAACATGCGCTGGCGCAGTATCCGCAGCGGCATGATCGGGTTGGCGAGCCGCGACTCAAGCAGGAGAAAGCCGGCCAGTAGCGCCAGCGATGCTCCGCCGACGCCGAGCGTGCGCGCCGAGAGCAACCCGTATTCGCTTGACTTCACGATCGCGAACGCGCCGAGCATCGTCGCGAGCGTGATCATGAACGAGCCGAGCACATCCACACCGCCGGCGAGACCGATTCCCTCGTTCTCCTCGATCAGCATCCAACCGAACACGAACGCAATCGCGCCGATCGGCACGTTCACGAAGAAGATCCAGTGCCAGTCCAGCGACTGCGTGAGCGCGCCTCCGGCCAGCAGTCCGACCGAGCCGCCGCCCGCCGATACGAACGCGTACATGCCCATCGCCTTCGCCTGCTCGACCCGCTCGGGGAACTCGGTGACGATGATCGCGAGGATCACGCTCGAGGCCACCGCGCCGCCGACGCCCTGGATGATGCGCGCGGCGATCAGCATCGCTTGACCCTGGGCGAACCCGCACAGCACAGACGCCGCGGTGAACATCACGAGGCCCGTCAAGAACACCCGCTTGCGCCCAACGAGGTCACCCATCCTGCCGGCCAGCAGTAGGAAGCCGCCGAACGTGACCAGATAGCCGTTGATCACCCAGGTGAGGTTCCCTTGGGAGAAGTGCAGTTCGCGCTGGATCGAGGGCAGCGCGACGTTCACGATCGTCGCGTCGAGCACCATCATCAGCTGCCCAAGGCACAGCACCGCAAGCGCGATCCACCGCCGTCGCTCGCGCTTGCGCTCGGCCTCGCTACCGGCGGTTGCCTGCTGGGCGCCTTGTGTGGACTGGATGCTTTCTATCGGGGCGGTGGTGGTGCTCATGTTGCTCCTTCCGATCTGGGTCAGGGGAACAACATAGCAGGGATAATCCATCTAACAAGTATCATCTTATTGACAGTGATCGTTGCTACATCGTGGTATAATCGGCTTGTTATGGGCGACCGCACTCACACAGCCGATCTAGGCTCGATGGTGCTGCTCACGCGGCTGGCCAAGCAGGTCTACCGGCGCAGCACCGAGGAGCTGCTGGGCATCCACATGCGGCTCGTGATGGCGCTCAGCTATCTGCGCGACCACGACGGGGCGCCCCAGCAGGAGCTAGCCGAGGCGCTGTGCATGGACGCCAACAACGTCGTCTTGCTGCTCAACGAGCTGGAGGACTTGGGCCACGTAGCCCGCCGGCGCGACCCCGAGGACCGTCGCCGCCATCGCGTCGAGCTGACAGCGCAGGGACGCCGCGCGCTGCTCAGCGCCGAGCGCGCGCAGGAGACGATCGAGGACGAGGTGCTCCAGGCGCTTGACGCGGATGAACGCGCAACGCTGTGGCGGCTGCTTACGCGCGCGCTGCGCGCCGCCGAGCCGGATGTCCTCTCGACCGTGGGCGCGTGGGTACGCCCACAGGTCGGCGAGCTCAGCGCCGTGTCTCGCGAGTGAGCTAAGGCGGCTTTGACCAGCGAGGCTGGTTGATGCCGAGGAGGGATCGTTGGCTTTGAGCGGGCGGGGTCGGAGAAGAACGACAGCCAACGCCACTGGAACTTGACGCAGGAGCAGCGCGCGCAGTCCGTGCCGCGCCTGTAGTGCTGGTGCTCGTGCTTGGGATGTCCGCAACGGCAGTTCATGTTGGGCATCATATATCTTGACCAGACGAGCCGATCAGTTCGAATGTTGCGAAAGTATGAAGTTATAGTTTTCGATGCAAACAAATATCTTGAAGAAGACAGCGCCGCATTGGCGCTGGCGGACTGTGCCTGCAGACCGGCCGCGTCGGCATGCACGACCCGGACTGATGCTTCGCATGCCAATCATTCGGTGGCGTGGGTAGCGTGAAGTCGTCTCGGGGTGGCCGTCCTTCAGCACGGTGGTCGTGCCCCGATAAACAGCGATCTGACTCGCCGCTCCCGTTGGTGCAGGTACCGTCGCGTTGAACTTCCCCGAGCCGTTGAGCTTGACCTTGGCGATCACCTTTTCCGCTGGAGCAGGTCACCCGCAGCAGGATCTTCACGACCGCGCCCGGCCTTGAAGCTGCCTGTCACGTAGCCCGGCGAGCAGCACGTGCGCGCCCGAGCGCGTCGCGCTCGTCATGTACATGCGGCGGTCGAGCTTCAGGTTGAGCGAGTGCAGCGAGCCCACAACCGCTTCGTAGCGCGCGAGGTTGGTTTCGCGGATCTTCGCGGGCGGCAGCGATGCAGTCGCGCTGAATGTTCCGTTCGCGGCGATCGTCGCGGTGGCCACGACCTTGTGGGTTGCCAGGAACTTGATGCTCACGCGCTTTCCGGCAAGCACCAGCCGCGCGGCGCCGGTGATCAGCACGTGTGAGCCTTGCTGGACCACGTTGATCAGGGCTACCTGGGCCGTGGTGCAGGCCAGGACTGGGGAGGGTTGGGGACGACGGTGGGACCGACAGTCGGGGGCGTCGCCGCCGTGGTCGTTGTTGGTGTGGTGGTTGTCGTTGTGCTTGTGGTTGGTGTGGTCGTAGTCGGAGTCGTCGATTCCGGACTTTTGCCGGCGGTGGCCGTCGTCGTGAGCGTGTTGTCTTCGCCATAGCTCGTATCGACTGCGTTGGTCGCCAGGATCCGGTAGTGATAGGTGGTGCCAGGCGCGAGGCTCGGTAGTTCGGCGCTCACTGGTCGATGGTGTCGTGCCCGTGGTCGGAAAGGATGAGCACGGGACTTCCTGGCCGTATGACGTGCTGGTCCCATACTGGAATTGGCATGAGGTGAGCGTTGTCTGGTCAGGGTTGACGGTGCCGACGACTGTCGCTGCCAAGTTTCTAAGGCCAATGCTGAGCCGGTGTTCGCCAACGGCGCAAACGGGACGACATCAACCGCGCCCTGATTGATGGCGCCTGTACCGCTGGGGGGCTTGGCCGTGAGCGCTCCCATCAATGCGTCTCCGCCCGAGAGGCCAACCGCCCAGATTTTCGCGGCGAATTCGGCGCTTTGATGTATTTCGCCGCTCCAACCCGACGAGGGCATCGCAAACAGGTAGGCGTTCTTGCCTTGGGCGCCAGAGACGATGGTGTCGCCTTCAATGCGCAACCGATCCTTCGTAACCGAGGGCTTCCGTCGCGCCCGTGGCGGTCAGCTTGGCGGCCTGGGTTTGCTCAGACTCTGACGCCCAGCCGCTGGCCGGTGGGGTGAACACGTAGGTGGCGCCAGTTTCCACGGCGCCGACCGTCGCCCGCGATGCGTCGGCGGCGATGATTCCTCCGGCCATAGACACCGACTGACCGAGACTCGCGAACTCGGTGGCGTCTGAGGCCGTCAGTTGCACCTGGGGATAGCGCGGGCCACTCTGGACCCACCCGCCCGCCGGCTCTGTGAAGATGAAGACGATGCCGCGCCTGTACTTAGTGGGTTCGCTTCCCACCGGCTCGCCCGGCGCCCCGACGACTACGATCTGTTCGCCGCCGCTTGAGCCGATCGCCACGGAGTAGCCAAAGTTGCCGTCTTCTTCAACTTCGGATTCGTGCGGAACAAGCGTTGCGGACTGGGTTTCCAGGGCGTTCGGCTCGTGTGCCCAGCCACCCGCGGGCTCCTGAAAGAGGAACACGGCGCCGTCGGCTCCGGGTGTGACGCTGTGTTCATAGTTGCGATAGCGGGGTGTGCCCACGATGATTGTTTCGCCGGTGATCGCGACCGACAAGCCGAACTCGTACTCTGCCACGTCTTCGGAGTTGATGAACTCCGCGGCTTGCGTCTGTTCGGGTGTTTCGCCCCAGCCTTTCGCGGGTTCGGTGTAGACATAGGCGCCGCCGGCGTCGACGCCAGAGCCGCTTTTGCGACCTGGGGCGCCCACGACGATAGTTTTGCCGGAAATCGCCACCGACCCGCCGAAGCTCTCTTCGCTTTCCGGGTTGGACGCAACCAGCTTGCCGACCTGCGTGGCGCTTGCCCACCCGCCGGCCCCCTCGGTAAAAACGTATGCCGCGCCCGCCCGGTAGTGTCCGCCGACTTCGGTCAGGGTCTCGCCGACCACCACCGTGCTACCCAAGGCCGCAATCGCGGCCCCGAACATGTCTTCCTGCTGCGCCCGCCGACTCGTAGAGTTCACCGACCTGATTGAGGAGCGGATCGACCGTCAGCGGGTAGTGTGCCCCGCGGGCATCGACGTCTGATACGACACACGCCCATGCTCGACCGCCATGTGTGCCGGAAGTGCTCTGCCGCGCGCATCGGTGACGCTCAGATCGCCGTAGCGCAGTACCGCTTTGCCGTCTGCGCCGACGAGCTCCAGGCCACCGGCCGTCCCGGGCCGCGCCGTGAGCGTGCCCGACACCCCCAACGCGAGTGTCAGCGTGCCGTCTGCCGTGCCGGTCGGGCTCGTCGTTGACGGTAAAGCCCTGCTCGATTCCGGCAGGCCCGTTGGCAAACCATTCCGTGGTCGCGCCTCGCCGATATTCAACGCGGTTGGCTCGGGCGAGCGGCCGAGCGGAGCTGACCGGATGAAGCGACATTGCCAAATCCAATCGCCAGCAGCCCGATGCTCACCTTCGCGCCGTCGCGCGTGCCGATCGTGGCGCCATGTGCGCCAAAGCTCGCTGCCAGTCCTTGCCGTGCATTGTGTGCAACGAAACCTCCCACCGCCGGCGCGAGCTTGTACGTGCGAAGATCGCTTCCAAGCCCTCGCGATATGGCCAGCGCAGCGTCTGCCGGCAACGACCCGTGACGGCTCTGTTGGGCGGCGATCTCCGGGCGGGCATGTCCTGGCGCTCCCGCAATCGCACCGCACACGGCGCCGGCGACCAGTACCAAGGTCGCCAGTATCGTCCATGGCAGCCGCCGAGGGCTGTGGCGCGTCCGGGTCTGGGGCGAAACAATCGCCGCGGGGGTCTCGGTAATGGAGGCGGTGGCGGGTATACCGATGGTGGAAAGCGGGCGGTGACTCACGGGCGATCACTGGCTCCATTCGAGGTCGTTCGGTCGTTCGGCAAGCCACTGCTCGCTCGGCGGCGGAAGTGTGAGAAGTTCTCGGCGAAAGCTTAGGTCAAGGCTCGGCGCAGCGCTGCCGGGGTAGACCCCGTCTCCTGAGCGATCACGCGGCACAGGTGACTCTGGTCGGCGAAGCCCACATCCGCGGCTATGCGCGCGAGGTCGCTCTCGCCGCCGGCCAAGCGCTCCAGTGCGGCCCGGGCGCGCAGGCGCATGCGATGGCGGGAGACGGTGTGTCCGGTGATCGAGCGAAACACGCGACTGAGATGGTGCGGGGAGATGGCGAAAGCTCATGGGCGAGCTCCGGGTAGCGAGCGTTCGGGGTTCCCCGCAAGGATCTCGCGGACTCCGTCGGCTACCGCTCGTTGCGTGCGGATGGTGGCTGGGCGTCCTGAGGCGACAGGCCTAGGGTCGCTCTGCTCGAGTGCGCCGGCAGCCAGTGTGAGCGCACGCTCCACCAACTCGTGTGGGTCTGCTGCGTTGCGCCCGGCGCTCAAGAGCAGCCGATGCTCGAGGTCGATCTTCGGCGAGGTGTGCAGCGGGGTTGTGGGAAGACTCACCTCTCCGCCCCACAACGATGCGATCAGGTCGGGATGCAGGACGAGCGAAGTGCAGTCGTCGCCTTTGTCTTGAGGGTGGTCGTAGCGCTGCTCCTCACCTGCGTTCATGCAGTACGCGACGGTCGGGTCGAGCAGGCTCTCGACTCCGTCGGCGCTGCGCACAAAGCACCCGCGACGGACAAACACGATCGTATGACCATTCGTCTGCTCGTCGGTATGGCCTCGCCCGCGCGGGTGCCGGCAGGCGACGTCGGAGACTTCCACGCCGTCGCGATCGACGATCGTCCGTGCGCTCAACATCGACGGATTGTCTCATGCGAGCACAATCGTCCAAGACTCTCTTTGTGCCTTTGGGGCATGCTGCATGGCCAAGCGTGGGCTACTTGCATTTGGCCCTTACTCGGCGTGATTTTGAAAACCACGAACGCGCTTGTAGCGACCCGATAGACAGGAGAGGAAATGGCACACATCCACAAGGAGATCTCGATCGACGCGAGCCCGGAGGCGGTGTGGGACGCGCTCCGCGATTGGGGCGCCCTGCATGAGCGTCTTGTGCCGGGCTTCGTGGTCGACACCAAGCTCGACGGAGCAGACAGGATCGTCACCTTCGCCACCGGCATGGTTGTGCGGGAGGTGCTTGTCGATCTCGATGACGACGCTCGTAGGCTTGTGTGGTCGATCGTCGGTGGGCCTTACGCCCACCACAATGCTTACGCCCAGGTCTTCCCCGATGGGGAGAACGCCTGCAGGTTCGTGTGGATCGCCGATCTACTACCCAACGAGCTCGCCGCGCCGACCGGTGAAGCGATGCAACAGGGCACGAACGTCGTGAAGCAGACGCTCGAGGCGCAGACAGTGCGCGGCTAGGGGGCTATCCACCCTGAGAGCCCGCGCGGTGCGATCAGTCGCTCTCGGGTGCGCTGCTCATCCCCGCTTCGATCCCGTCGAACAGCTGGCCGCAGCCCACCTCGAAGCGCTCCGGCTCGGAGATGATCTGCATCATGCGCCGGTGCCCTCGGCGACGCTCTCGGCCTGCAGCTCCTCGGCCATCAGCGAGCCGATGCGGGGGTAGGCGCCGCTTTGCAGCTCGCGCTCGAACAGTTCGAGTGTCCCGAGCGGCCATTGCTCAGCGTCGACCTCGCCGCCGAAGTCGATCGTCTCGCGCAGGCTGTAGCCGAACACGAACTCGTCCACGAGGCTCATCAGGTGAAGGCGCTCCATCGGCGGGCAAGCCGGTGCTCGTGACCGCTTGCAAGCGACTGCTCGAAGTGCTTGATCCCGTTTGGCCCGATCGATATGTCGGTCACCCGGTCGAGCGTCCAGCGATGGCGCCCGAACGCCTCATGTGAGCGGCGCGCGATCGTCGTGATCGCCTCGCGCCAGTCCTCCGGCAGCTCTCCGTCGGGCACGAGCACCTCGCCCATGACGGCGTCGTTCATGAGCATCACCAGCTCGTCCTTGTTGCGCACGTAGTGGTACAGCGTCATCGTGCCCGCGCCGAGCGCCTGGGCGACGCGACGCATCGACACCGCGTCGAAGCCCTCGCTGTCGGCGATCTCGATCGCGGCGGCGGCGATCTGCGCACGCGAGTGGCCGGGGCGGCGTGTCCCGGGCTCCTCTCGCAGCCAGATCAGCGCCGGCGACTTGGCGGATTGCGCAGGTGACGACATCTAGTACAGCGTACTGCTAATGTATGACGTACGATGTACGAGATCAACGTACGAGGTACTAAAATGAACCAGGATAACTCTTCATCAGCGATCGTCGCCGAGGGCTTGGGCAAGCGCTACGGCGAGCAGTGGGCGCTGCGCGACTTCGATCTCGAGGTTCCCGCCGGCACCGTGCTCGGCCTGCTCGGCCACAACGGCGCCGGCAAGACCACCGCGATCCGCATCCTCACGACGCTTGCGCTGCCCACCGCCGGCAGCGCCAACGTAGCCGGCTTCGACGTTGCTGGAGCAGCCTGGCGAGGTGCGCCGGCGCATCGGCCTGGCCAGTCAGACCGCCACCGTGGACGGACTGATGAGCGCTCACGCCAACCTCGAGATGATCGGCCGCCTCTACCACCTCCCGCGCGCGCTCGCCCGCACGAGAGCAACTGAGCTGCTCGAGCGGCTGCGCCTCGCCGACACGGGCGATCAGCTCGTGCGCGACTTCTCCGGCGGCATGCGGCGCCGGCTCGACCTCGCCGCCAGCCTCGTCGCCGCCCCACCCGTGCTGTTCCTGGACGAGCCGACCACCGGCCTCGACCCCGAGAGCCGCAACGAGCTGTGGGAGCTGCTGCGCGAGCTGGTGGGGGAGGGGGCGACGCTGCTCCTGACCACCCAGTACCTGGAGGAGGCCGACCGTCTCAGCGACGACATCGTCTTGCTCGAGCAGGGACGCATCACGGCGAAAGGCACGCCGGCGGAGTTGAAGGCCCGCTATGGAGGCGAGCGCATCGAGGTTGCCGTTGCCGACGCGGGTCAGCTGGGCCCGGCACAAGCGGCGCTCGAGTCGTTCGCCGACGGGGCCTGCTCCTCCGATGCGCAGCAGTTGCTGCTCACGGTCCCAGTGCGCGCCGACACGCGCCTGATCGAGGTCGTGCGCGCGCTCGACGAAGCGGGCGTCGACGCCAAGGACGTGCACCGTCGCGAGGCCACGCTCGACGACGTCTTCCTATCCATCACCCATTCTCCCCAAGCACAGGAGGCACTCGCTTCATGAGCTCAGTCCAGCAGCCCATCCTTCAGCAGCAACCGATGCTTCAGCAGCCCTCCATGCCGTTGCGCCAACTGGCGGCCGACAGCCTCGTGATCGCCAGGCGCAGCCTCTCCCACATCCGCCAGATCCCCGAGAAGCTAATCGACGTGACCGTCCAGCCGCTGATGTTCGTGCTGCTGTTCGCCTTCGTCTTCGGCGGCGTCATCGCCGTCCCGGGCGGCAACTATCGCGACTACCTGATCGGGGGCATCCTCGTGCAGACGCTCACGTTCGGGATCATCGGTCCGGCGACCTCGATGGCGACCGACCTCGGCGAGGGCATCCTCGACCGCTTCCGCTCGCTGCCGATGCACCGCTCGGCCTTCCTGCTGGGGCATCTAGCGGCGGAGCTGGCCGCCTCGGTGCTTGCCATAACAGTGATGGTCATCAGTGGCCTGATCGTCGGCTGGCACATCCAGGGCAGCGCCTCGGACGCGCTCGCGGCCTTCGCGATCCTCGCGCTGCTTGCGGTGACGATGCTGTGGGTCGGCACGCTGGTGGGCATCGTCGCCCGCTCGCCCGACGTGGTCACGGGCATCGCCTTCCTGATCGTCTTCCCGCTGACCTTCATCGCCTCGACCTTCGTGCCGGTCGCCGGTCTGCCGACCGGGCCTGCGCCAGTTCGCCGAATACAACCCGATCAGCTGCTGGGCGGCCGCGATCCGCACGCTGTTCGGCAACCCCACGGCGATCCCGAGCGCCGCCGCGTGGCCGCTGCAGCATCCGGTCTCTCCTCGGTGCTCTGGTGCCTGGCGCTGCTCGCCGTTGTGGTGCCGGCGACGCTGCGCGCCTACCGCTGGCGCACGACCGGCTAGGGCGCCGGTCGTGCTCGACCTGCGCTACCCGGCCGAGGGCGTCTCGACTTCGTCAAGCTCGCGCCGCAGCTCCTGCTTGAGTTCCTCGCCATCGGCGTCGATCTCCTTCTCGATCGACCTCTCCGCGCGCTGTAGCGCCTTGTCGAGCTGCTCTTCCAGGCGAGACTCGCCGATCACGATCAGCGCCGCCTCGCCGTTCTCCAGCAGCTCGCCGAGCTCTTTGGCATCGCCGCGCGAGATGCCCTTGCGCAGGTGCCCACCGACGCCACCGACGACGCCGCCAACCGCGGCCGCGCCGATGATCGATGGTGGGAACAAGACGCCGACGAGCGCGCCGACCGCTATCCCGCCCCAAGCACCGTGCTGGGTGGGCTTCTCGTGCTTGCTCCACGTGCACCTTGCCCACTGAGTCCTTGTTGATGAGGCGCAACGTCATAGGTGCCGACGAGCTTGGCCTGGTGCAGCTCGATCAGGCTGTCGTAGTCGGCGAGCGCGTCCGCCTGGTCGGCATATGTCGCTGCATAGATGAAAACCGGCTTGTCGCTCATCGCATCTCCTTTTCTCTGTCGGTGTATCGAGCGGCGCGTATGCGTGTCGCTCGCGTCTGGGCCAGGGCACACGGCCAGTCCAATCTGGGTCCAATCCCTGATCGACCTGTGTGCGCACGGGCGAGTCAACTACTAGCACGGATGGTCGCCATCCGTAAAAACCCGCTGCTGAGACGGTTATTCCCACACTCTGCCCTTCGCCTGTTTGTCACGTCGCGTAACATGTCTCCGTGATCCTTTACGTGTGTCCGTTCGGCACGTCGTTTGGCGGCTTGCCGGCGCCGATAGGGCATCCGTGCGGAAGGGCGGCCAAGGCGCTCGACGACGCCGGTCATGTCTACGAACGCAAGTCCGTCAAGGGCGGGGGCATGATGCTCTGGACGCTGCCCAGTCGCGCCCGCGATCGGGCCGAGGTGGAGCGGCTGAGCGGGCAGCGGGCGGTGCCGATCCTGGTGCTCGATGACGGCAGCGCGATCGCCGGCTCTGGCACGATCGTGGGCTGGGCCCGGGCGAATCCCGCGCCCGCCTCCGCCGCCGCGAGCTGACTCTCCAATTCAATTTCGCGGAAGACATCGCCGCATGTGCCGGTCGGAAAAGCGCCAAACGTCAGGGAGCCTCGGAGATCACCAGGCGCAGCGCGCCGTCGAAGCTGTGCCGCGCTCGCAGATGCCCGTGTTCGGCATCCCACGCGCCGCTGGCAAGCCCGGCGGCCAGCCGCTCCACGATGCGCTCCTCCTCCCGCGGCTCCAGCAGCGCCCACACCGACTGGGCGCTTCGGACCTGTGGGTCGAGCAGCGCCTCAGGACGTCTCCAGAACGCCTCGAAGAATCCGTCCACACAATCCCCTGGTGTGGGGATTCGCTCCACGCGCGTGTGCCCACCGAGAGCCGCCTCGATATCGCTGATCGCCGGGAATCGCGGCAGCTCCTTCGCAACCCCCTCGCGCAGATACTCAAGCTGCCAGGCCGGCAGTGCCTCGAGCTCGAACGTGAACACGACCACCGGCCCGCGCGACACTCGGCGAAGCTCCGCCAGACCCGTCTCGGCCGGTTTCCAGTGGTGGATCGTCACGCATGCCATCGCCGCGTCAAACGCGCCATCGTCAAACGGCAGCGCCTCGGCGTGGGCGGCTAGCGCCGGCGCCGCGTCCGCGGGGCGCTGGGCTCGCATCGTCGCGCTCGGCTCCACCGCGAGGACCCAGCGGTCGCACGGCTCGTAGGAGCCGGTTCCGGCGCCCACGTTCAGCACTGTGCGCGCGTCCCCGAGCGCCGCGTCTATACGTGCGGCAATGCGCGGGTCGGGGCGCCGATGCTGGGCGTAGGTGCGTCCGTGGCGCTCGTAGTCAACCCGTGCGGTCACTGACCGACCCTAACATCCCGCCTGTGCTTGGCTTGTTGAGCATCGACTTGTTCCCGTCTGTATCGGCACTCACTCGATCTTGGTCGGGACGGTCACCGTGTGGCCGCTGATGCTCACGCTCAGGATGTAGGTGCCGCGCTTGAGTGTTCTCGTAGGGCGCAGGCTTGCCAGCGATCCGCGGGCATAAGTACGTCCGTTCTTGGTCAGTCGCGCTTGTACGCTTCGCCTGGTCGCCTTGCCTTTGAGCGTCACTGAGCAGGTGATCTTACGACGGCTCTTCACCAGTCGGCAAGTTACCTTTGCGTCGAGAGCGGCAGGACCGCGTGCACCCTTTGCGCCTCTATGTCCGCGCACACCCGTCGCACCTTTGGCGCCGGCCGGCCCCTGTTGGCCCGAGGTGCCTTGTGGGGCTTGCTTGCCGGGTTCGCCTTGTGAGCCTTTTTCGCCGGACGGTAGCCGGCCGCCGCCTTCTCCACTCAAGGGGATTCCCAGGCCGGTGACGTTCGCGGCGTGCACTGTAAGCGAAGCAGACCTTGGTCCTTCTGCACTTGGTGCGAACCTGACTGCGAGGGTGCACGTTTCTGCCGGTTGCAGGGTCTCACCGGTGCATTCATCCGCGGTGACGATGAAGTCAGATGCGTCTGCTCCGCTGGGCTGTACGTTGTAGATCTGAAGCGGTTCAGAGCCTGCTGTCAAGGTGACGATCTGCCCTGCGCCGATCGTGCTCTGCGCCTGGACGGGGAAGGTCAAGCTCGTGGGGGCAACTGTGGGTTCTTCGTTACACGCGGTCAACTGACGAACGTACACCTCTGTCGGCATTTCCCCGTTTGGCCCTTCGGGTGGACCCGTTTGGCCGAAGAGGTTGGTGGCTTGGGAGTCGAATGCAACTCGACAACCGTTGGCTGAGATTGCGGCCTCTTGGCTTTCGTTGTCGGCCGACGCTCCTTCGGCTCCGCCGGCCCGATCGAGTTGTGTTGTCAGTCCTGTGCTCAGGCTGCGCAGGAAGAGGTGGTATCCGCTTGTGAATTCACCCGCGAACAGGACGTCGTTCTCATCGGCGCTTGCGCCGAAGGCGCCGTACGCGCCACCCGCGATGCCGTTCGCATCCTGGCTTATTAGCGTTGTGCTTGCCGGGGTCGAGCAGAGATCGCGCAGGTAGATCTGCGCTCCGCCGATTTCGACCGGTTCGCCGCCGATCGTGATCGACGAATTTCAGGAGATTGTCGGCCTCCGAGCTGAACTCCAGCTTGCAGCCATCTTCGCCCACGAGCACTGGATTTTCCGAGCGGCGTTCGCCGGCTTCTCCGTTGGGGCCCTGGCTGACGAGCGTCGTCGTTCCGGTTTGTAGGTCGCGCAGGTATATCTGTGGGTAAATATTCGATTCCATGCCGGGCACGAGGTTGGTCGCTCTCGATACAAAGGGGACGTAACGGCCGTCGGCTGAGACCGAGTACGCCTGGCTTTCTTCGTTGGCGATTTCTCCCGTGGGCCCGCCGGCGCGACTGACCGCTGTCGTCGTCCCGCTATCAATGTCGCGTACGTAAACGGTTTCGATGCCGGTCTTCGCGTGGGTGCCTGCTGGATCTTCCAGGTCGTCTGCATCGGCGGCGAACACTACGTATTGTCCGTCGTCTGAGATCGCCTCAGCAATGGCATTACGGCTGAGGATGGCGCCATCTGTGCCGCTCACGCGATCTACCAGCGTGGTTTCTCCTGTCTGCAGATCGCGCCTGTAGACATGTTGTTCTTCGGGTTCTTCCGCGGGCAGACCGCCGATGAGGTTGGTGGCCTTTGAGTTGAAGATCACGTAGCGCCCATTGCTGGAGATCTTGACGTTTTCGACACCGGGTTCGCCGGCCGGTTCGCCGCTCGAGCCGTTTGCACGGCTAACGAGCGTGACTGCGCCGGTATGCAGGTCCTTCACGTACGCCTCGATTGTACCGACGGGTCCCTGTCCGTCGAGGTTGGTGGAGTTGCTCTCGAAAGCGACGTAGCGTCCGTCGCCTGAGATCGATACCGGTCCGTAATCGGCTGTGCCTTCGTCGTTTGCGTAGGCGCCGTGCGATGTGACCGATGCAGGGAACGTGTCGTTGACCGTTTCGTCGCTCGTTGCGCGAGCGCTCGCAGCGAAGAGCGTCAGCACGAGCATCGCAAGTACTGCCGAGAGGGCGGTGTTGTTTCTGCGCCCCGGCGCACAGACCCTGACCAGGTTCTGGTGTGACATCCGTAACCCCTTTCCACGAGGGTGCTAGACGGGTGGGGATCGGAGGGAGGTCTCCTGGCTTCCGAGCTTTTCCCGCCACGCCTTCCCAGCCCTCAAAGTGGGCTAGTGGCTGCCGCATCGGCATGCGGCGGGTCATTGCTCGGTCACAGTGGCGGGCCCGCGCCGGTTTCTCACCGGCTTCCCTGTCCACCGATCCGTGGATTGTTCGGCGGCAGCGTAGCGCATCGGTGCACCGACCGACAGCTCTTTGCATGTCGTCCGAGGAACGGTTATTATGTTGCCGGTCACGCGCTCGAGGGAACCCGGTGGGAATCCGGGACTGACGCGCAACGGTATGGGCAGCGAGCCAACGAGCTTTGTGTGCCCGAGTCCGAGTACTCGACGGGTGACGCCAAACATACGGACCCTGTTCTCGCGAACGGACGGCTAGGTCTTCATCGCTCTCACTCTCACGAGTGGGAATGAGATGTCCTTCCGTCCCTTACGGAAGGAGATCCATCCCAATGCGTAACTCCACCTATCGGCTTGCGCTGTACGGCGCCTGCCTCTGCGGACTACTGCTACCCGCAACCGCCTCGGCGACCTCCAGCAAAGCGGAAATCGAAACCTCTGTCGGTAAAGGCGTCACCTATCTGGAGGGGTTGCAGGAAACCAGCGGTGGTTTCCCCTCCGACTGGAACATCAACTCGCTTGCGGCGGCCCATGTGGCGGCGGCGAACATCAAGAAGGCCGGAGCCGAAACCGACGCCCGTACGTGGTATCGCAAACTCGTCGGCAACGAAACCGCCACGAAATGGCCCAAAGAAGCTCTGGTGACCGAATACGAGCGTGCCGCGCTAATCGCTTACGCGGCCGGGGTCGACCCGGCGCGGGTCTCCAAGACGCAGAACTTGATCGCCGGGATCGCCTCCTACTACCAGCCCGAAAGTCCGGGCTACTATGGCCCTCCCGGGAACTTCAACGGCACTGTCTTCGCCGTCTTGGCACTCGCTGACGCCAAGACGACCGGTGGCGTTCAGCGAGTCCCCAATGCGCTGCTGAAGAAGTCGGTCGAAGCGATCGAAAAAAACCAGCACACCGACGGTGGCTGGGCGTGGGAAAAGGCCGAAGGCAACGAAACCAAGCTCAAAGCCGCGGCGGAACCGGACATGACGGGCGCCGCGATGGCTGCACTGTGCAACGCGCACGTGGAAAAGACGAGCACCGTGATCAAAAAAGCCGCGACATACCTAAAAGGGCTGCTGGTCTCCTCGAGCGGCGCGTTTGCATCTGAATTCGGCGCTAACACAGACTCAAGCGCTTGGGCGGTACAGGGCCTCGATGCTTGCGGCATCGAACCGCAGGGCACGGAATTCACGGCGTCGGGAACGAAAAAGACGCCGATCGACTTCCTGATCTCTCAACAGCTCACCAGTGGCGCGACGGCCGGCGCGTTCAGATATCTGACCACCGGTTCGACCGCAAATGAATACTCCAGCCAGGACGCGGTTCGGTCGCTTGCGGGCGCGGGCTTCACGGTGACGCCACCGGTACCCACCGGCGGCCTTGAACAGTGGTTTGCCGAAAGCGGGTTCAGCACAGAAGCCGTCAAGAGCCCGGTGACGCTGATCGTCAACAACGAAAGCACGGCTCTGAAGGTCTGCTCGGTGACCTTCGCCCCCAAAGAAACGACCACGACCCTCGAAAAGGTGCTCGTGGCAGCCGAAGCCGAATCGGTCCCGGCGGGATGCGTGACCGGGCACGCGGCGGAAAGCGGTGCGATCAGCCAGATCGACAGCTATCCCTCCCCGGCGAAAGCGCTGTGGGACTACAGCATCGACGGAGGCACAGAAAAACAAGCAACGCTCACAAGCGAAATCCATCTGGGCGACACGATCTACCTGCGGTACGCCTAGCTGCACGAGTCCGGCTGGTCCCGCGTCAGCAACATGGCGCGGGACCAACCAATTTTGCGGAAGGGACTGAGACACATGCGCACTATCACCGCCGCACTGACTATCGCAACGCTCATCATCATTGCCACAAGCGCGCAGGCCGCGCCGACACTGGTCAACGTGCGAATCGAGGGTAAGAGCGAAACGCTGTTTGAAGGCCCCGTCCTGACCGAAGGCCACGATGTCAAGGCATCCTCGGACACCCAGGAACGTCCTTGCGACGGGATCGATCCGCTCGATCCGCAGAACAAGACACCGGGTCCGACGCCGACCGCCGCATCGGCCGACGCCATGAGCATCGTCGACGAAACCTTCGATGGTCAATGGTACCCCGGCTATGACGACTATTTCATCACGCGCTGGGGCCCGGACGAACAAGACCCCGCTGACGGGGCGTACTGGGGAATCCTGGTCAACGACGTGTTCACGAAGGTCGGTGGCTGCCAGTATGAGCTGCACGAAAACGACGAAGTGCTGTGGGTGTATGACGCGTTCAAGGAAAGGGCGGACCTGGCGCTGTTCCCCGCCGGCGACACCGCTTCCAGGCCTCCACTTACAGCCGTCGCCCAGTTGGATCGGCCCTTCGTAGTGCAGGTCGACGTGTACAAGGATGACAAGGAAGGCAATCCTCCGGTCGAACCCGACCGCGCCGACGCCACACCGTATGAAGGTGCCGAGGTCGCTCCGGTACTGACTTCGTCCAAGGGCTTCGAGCAGGTCGAGACCGCGAGTCCCGAAGCCGTCACAACGAACTCCGAAGGGAAGGCGAGCATCACTTTCACCACGCCGGGATGGCACAGGATCAAGGCGGGAACACCGGTGGATGGGGAAAATGAAGAAGGAGCAATCCGTTCAAACCGCATTGACGTTTGTGTTCCGGCGGCGGGCGAAACAGGCTGTGGGCCATCACCGGCCGAAGACGACCCTCGCACTCCCCCCGGTCAGGTTGTGGCGTCGGAAGAAAAACACCAGGAAACACTCGCGGAAACGTCCAGTGTCGGAAATCGGTCCGGGGTACAGCCCGGCGATGAGTCGAGCATTACGTCCCCAAACGCCTCGACGCCGGCACTCATGCACCAGCGAAGTAGTCCCACGGTGCTCCTGGTGCTAGAGAGTGTCACTCCCAAGCGGCTGCTGTTGAAGCTCACCGCGCCGGGCACAACGACTGTGCAGATCGATCGTCAGGTAGGTGGCAAAGGTCGCCTCCATTGGCGGGCCGTCAGGGAGATCGCCGTCAAAGTAGCCAAGGCCGGGCAGGTCGAGGTCAAGCTGCCTCGGTTGAGCGCCGGACATTACCGGCTGCGGATCGGCCTCACCGGTGCCAGGACTATTTTCAAGACCGTGACAGTTCCCCGTGCATGACGGTGGGCCCCCGTGTGCTCCTGGGCAGGCAGGACCTCGATGACGTCGCGGTCGAACCGTAGGACACCCACAGCTCGCCGGACGCTGGCGATGCTGAGCACGGTGGTCGCTGTCCTGTTGACCCACCCCGTCTGCTCTGCCCGGGCGGCCACCACGGCGCGCGATCTGAAGTTCCAGCCCAACCTGGAAGCGACTGTGCGCTATCTGCAGAACGTGCAGCACGAAGACGGTGGCTTTTCCGAACCAGGCACCGAACCGGAATCGGACTTCACTGCGTGGGTCGCGTTGGCGCTGGCGGCCGCGGGAATCAACCCGCGCGACCAGACAACCGCACCTCAGCATTGGGTGGACGGCCACAGCGCCTATGGCTACCTGGCCGAAAACGCACACAAAGCATCGCTGACAACCGACTTCGAGCGCGAACTACTGGTGGTTGACGCCGCCGGCGCCTCGCCACACGACTTCGGCGGAGTCAACCTGGCCGGCGAAATCCTCAAACGGCAGATCGACACCGGTGGTAATGCAGGTGCCTTCCCACACGTAGCGGGTTCTCATACCCCCGGGGTCAACGACACGATCTTTGCGATCCTCTCGCTCAGCCCGATCCATGAACCGGCGATCGAAGAAGCCGTCGCCAGAGCCACGCAATGGTTGGAAGCGCAGCAGAAGTGCGACGGTAGCTGGAACTGGATAGATGAGCCCAGGGTCAGCTCTTGCAACCCAAAGGAAAGGCGACTGCCGCCGGGAGAAGGAGGAGGCGAAATCGACATGACCGGAGCGGCGCTCGAGGCGCTAAACGCCGTCGAGCATCCAGACGCGGAAGGTCAGAAAAGGGCGTTTGAATACCTGCGTGAAGCCGAGACCCCAAATGGCGGTTTCGGAGAGTTCCTCACCGAAACGGATCCAAACGTAGCCTCCACAGCTTGGGTCGTGCAGGCGATGTGGTGCGCTGGGATGAATCCCGAAGAATGGCTCGAGCGCTCCGGCCTCGCCACTGAAGAACCGCTCGGTTATCTCGCCTCGATGCAACAGCCGGACGGGCACATTCGCTACGAGGCAAGCGCTGAAATGAACGGGATGTGGATGACCGCCTATGTCACTCCCGCGTTCACCGGCAACCCACTGCCGATCTCCGAAGCGCCCTACGTTCCTCTCCCTCCAGAGCCACCGGGCAACGGAGAGTCCGGAAATGGCGGCGTGTCTCCACAGTCCGGCGGTGGTGTGATCGCCGGCGGTGGCGG
Organism: uncultured Solirubrobacterales bacterium; assembly: GCA_963715535.1. Lineage (GTDB taxonomy): Bacteria > Actinomycetota > Thermoleophilia > Solirubrobacterales > Solirubrobacteraceae > Palsa-744. The sequence continues at coordinate 2,633,914 of OY970251.1, forward strand.
CGATGGCGCTCCGCTGTTCAGCCGTCCCCAACCTGGCAGCAAGGGCCACACCCCGGGTGGTGCGAGGCAGCTCGAGGACCAGCACCACAACATGACCAAGCACCGCCGCAACCCGGGCCCGGCCCGCAAAGCACCCGTCCCGACAGCCACAGTCGCCGGCGTCCACCGTGTCAAGAGACACGCTCAGGCAGGTCACAAAGAAACAGGCGGAGTCACGCTTGCCGGCGCCGGCGCAGACGGTGGAGGGCAAAGCAGTGGCCGAGAGGTCAAAGGGCTTCTGGTTGGAGCACCTGCCGGAGCGCCGGAACCCGGCGCTCCGGGTCTGCGCGGCGCGAAGCCGGGAGAAAGCCAGAGCTCGTGGCCGGCGATCGGCATAGCGTGCGCGTTGCTCCTCTCAGTCCTCATCGGCACCCAGATCGAGCGGCAACGACCCGTGATAACCCTGTGAGCACTCTCGCCGCCACGGACGGCCTCGCCGAAGCGCTCGCGCGAATCGCCTCCTGGTTGCGCGTCCCGGTCTTGATCCTCGCGCTGCTGGTGCTCCTCATCTGCGCAGTCGAGGTGGGACGTTTCGCGATCGAGCTGTGGTCTCGCGCACGAGCCGGGCGTAACGCCCTGAGAAGCCTCGCCCGTCAGGTCGTTGCCAACCCCAGCCAGGCCGCTGGGCTCGCGGTCCGCGCACCCAGCTCGTTCGCAAGGGATGCACTGCTCGAGATGGCCCGAGGGCTCCTCGCTGGTGAGCAGGACGGGATCGAGCACGCGCTCGCCGACTACGAGCTCGCGGTCCAGCGGCGCCTGGACCACACCCGCATCCTCGTCCGCGCCGGGCCGGCGCTCGGCCTGATGGGCACGCTGATCCCACTCGCACCGGGACTCGCGGCACTCGGCCACGGCGAAGTGAGCACCCTCGCCACAGATCTGCGCACCGCTTTCGCCGCAACCACGATCGGGCTGCTCGTCGGCACGGTCGCGTTCGCGCTGACGCTCGCACGCACACGCATGTACAGCGAAGATCTCACCGCGCTGGAGCGGGCGGCGATTCCCGCAGCCGCTCCACCGGCCGGTACAGGCCAGGGCCAGATGCCCACGCCGATTCCGCAGGTGCTCGCCACGCAAGCACCTCTTACAACACAGTTTGCGGCTCCACCGATCCCACCGGGAATAGACCCGTCGTGACCCGCCGCACAGGACTTGGCCGCCACGGCCGCATCGAAGACTCCGCCGGGGACCCGCTCGACGGCCTGGTCAACCTGTTCGACATCGGCATCGTGCTCGCGGTCGCGTTCCTGATAGCGGGGCTCGGTTTGACGCTCGACCAGCACACTCATCGTCTGCAAGCACGTACGCCGAGTAGCCAGAGCACCCAGACACTGCCTACACCATCTTCCAGCGCTCCCGCCGCCAGCGGTCGCGGTCAACCTGTCGGCACCGTTTATCGGCTCGCCAACGGCCGGCTTCTCTACGTGCGCAAGTGACATGTCTAAGGCCCTGTGAGGCGGGTATAGGCATCTTGCCGAGAACTTTCAAGGAAGACAAATGGCGATTGACATACAAGACATGGAAGTTGGGCGCGGCGATGGCATCGGGTTCAACGAGCACGACAGAGAGCTGTTCGACGCCGTAGGCCCGCATCCGGAGGCGGCCGTGGAGACGCACGATCTGGCGACAGTCACAGCCTCTGGGTCCCATCGCGACACGTTCGTGTACGAAGTGACCGCCGAGTTCCCGGCCGAGCGCGATTCGCCCGGCTGTGTGCGTCGGCTCGTCGTGGCGGCACTACAGGAGTGGGGATGCGAGGAAGCGTTGGTTGACGATGCCGCGCTGGTGGTCACCGAGTTGGCGAGCAACGTAGTGCTCCACGCCGGTACTCCGCTCTCGATCTCGGTGCGGGTGCTGGACTCGATGCTGCACCTCGCCGTCCGCGACGGGATCTCACCCGCGGCATCGAGAGCCGACGGATGGGTGACCCCGAGACCGCTACACGGTCTCGATCTGATCGATGCGATCTCAACACGCTGGGGCATTGAGTGCGTGCCCGGCGGGAAGACTATGTGGGCGGAGCTTGCCAACGGCGCGCACCCCATCCGGCGGTTCAAGCAGTGTGCCTTAGCTTGAACCGCCGGACCCGCGCTTGCCTGTAATCGCTACGCCGCGGCGAGTGCCTTCTGCTTGATCTGGTCGAACTCGGCCTGTGTGATCGTCCCGCTGTCGAGCATCTGCTTGGCTTTGGCGATCTGCTCGGTCGGGTCGCCCTTGGCGGCAACGGATTTCACGTACTGGTCGAACTGCGTCTGAGCGTCGCTCTGCTGCTTGACGGCACGTTCGGTCATCCCCTTGTGCTCGGCGATCAAGTACACAAACACGCCTAGGTACGGAAGCACGATTATGAAGATGATCCACGCGACCTTTGCAAAACCAGACGTGTCATGGCGGCGGAAGAGGTCGGCGAAGACAGTGATCAGAATCCAGATCCACACGATGAACGCAAAGAAGATCAGCATCGTCCAGAACACTTCCAGGAACGGATAGCTGGTTGCAAGGATCATTGATGTGTCCTTTCATTAAGCGCTGGAAACCCAGCCCGCGACCCCTTGTGGGTCCCCGTAGCGGCACAGCATAGTCTTATTTTCGCCCCAATTTCATCCCGGTCACTGAGATCTTTGGCGTGATCGCGACTGAGATACCCGGCATGCGCGTGCGTGTGTGACACTGCGCCGGTGAATCCGAGCACACCGAAGGTGGCGGTTGTGGGCCATGTCGAGTGGGTGCGCTTTGCGCGCGTGCCTCACGTGCCGCGCGCCGGCGAGGTGATGCACGCGCACGATCCCTTCGAGGAGCCCGCCGGCGGTGGAGCGGTGGCGGCGGCGCAGCTCGCGCGCCTGGCGGGCGAGGCTGTGCTCGTGACGGCCCTGGGCGAAGACGAGCACGGCACTCGTGCGGTGAAGCGCCTGGAGGAGCTTGGAGTTCATGTGTGGACGGCGCGACGGACCATGCCCACCCGCACAGCGGTGACACTCGTGGACGACGCCGGCGAGCGCACGATCACAACCTTCGGCTCGCGCCTCGAGCCGAAGCTCGGGGACGCGGAGATCCCATGGGGCTTGCTCGCGGAGATGGACGCCGTCTACTTCACGGCCGGGGACGTGGGCGCCCTGCGCGCCGCCCGCGCCGCCCGTGTGCTCGTCGGCAGTCCGCGCGCCCTCGATGCGCTCGCCCACGGTGTTGAGCTGGACGCGCTCGTGCTCAGCGCGGAGGACGCGGTCGAGCGCCGCGAGGCCGTGCGTGCGGGCGAGGAGGCGCGGCTTGTCGTATCCACCAAAGGGGCGCACGGCGGCACTTATAGGCAGCGCGATGGCGTATCGGGACGCTGGGAGCCGGCGGTCCCGCCCGCGATGGCGCCCGGCGAGCACGGCGATGCCTATGGCTGTGGCGATTCGTTCGCCGCGGGGCTCACCTACGGTTTGGGCGCTGGTCTGCTGGTGGCGGACGCGCTGGCGCTGGCCGCGCGCTGCGGCGCCGTTTGCTTCACCGGGCGGGGTCCCTATCGTCGGCAGTTGACCGGCGCCGAGCTGGGTGGCCTCGCCGACAACCCAAGTCAGTAGCCGTGCTGGATCGGGAAGTCGGCTAGAGGCAGCAACCGGTTCTCTACCGAATGCACGCTCGTGCTGGCGCATGTTGGGTGAGCGCGCAACAGGTGAGCGCCAGCGGGCTATTCGGATGCTTCAAGCCAACTCGTCTCAATCCGCTCGCGCTCCTCGACAACCTGCTCGAGCTCGGTCTGCAACTTGGCGAGGCGACCGTGGTCGGTGGCGTGCGCGGTCATCTGCTCGTGCAGCGTGGTCTCCCGCCGTGCCAGCCCGTCGATCTCGCGCTCCAGACGTCTGACCTCCAGCTGAGTGCTTTGAGCTTGCTTGCGCGCTGCTCGCGCAGCCGCTCCAGGAGACAGGCCCGACTTTGCTTCAGGGGCGAGGTCCTCCACGGTGCCAGGACGTTGGTTCTCTATATCGGGGCCTTCTTCCAGATACTGCTCGATCCCGCCCGGAAGATGGCGAATCCCACCGGCGGCGGTGAGCGCGTGCACGTTTTCGCACACCCGCTCCACGAAATACCGATCGTGGCTCACGACCACGAGCGTCCCGGGCCAGCCGTCGAGCAGGTCCTCGAGTGCCGTGAGCGTGTCGATGTCGAGATCGTTGGTGGGCTCGTCCAAGAGCAGCACATTGGGTCCGCCCATCAGCAGGCGCATCAGTCCAAGCCGGCGGCGCTCCCCGCCGGAGAGGTCGCGCACCAGCGTGCGTGCCTTCTCGCCACGAAAGCCGAAGCGGTCGCACAACAGGCTCGCGGTGATCTCGCGCCCGTCGCTGAGCGTGGCGTGACCGCGGATTTCCTCGAGTGACTCGAGCACACGCAGGTGCCCGGGGATCTCCACGGTGTCCTGGGAGAGGTGCGCGAGCCGCACCGTCGCCCCGCGCTCGATGCGCCCGGCGCTCGGCTCGATCTCGCCCGCGAGCAGCCTCACGAGCGATGTCTTGCCGGAGCCATTGACTCCCACCAGCGCCACGCGGTCGCCTGGGCCCAGTCGCCAGGTCAGGCCGTGCAGCACCTCGCGTGCGCCGAGCGTGAGCGATACATCCACAGCATCGAGCACCTTGTCGCCCAGCCGCGAGCCGGCAAAGCGCAGCAGCTCGGCGCGGTCTCTCGCCTGCGGCTCGTCGGCGATCAGCGCGTTGGCGGCCTCGATACGAAACTTCGGCTTGGTGGTGCGCGCCGGTGGTCCCCGCCGCAGCCATGCCAGCTCCTTGCGCACGAGCTGCTGGCGGCGGTCCTCTCGCGCCGCCTGTTGACGGTAGCGCTCGGCACGCGCCAGAACGTAAGCGGCGTAGCCACCCTCATATTGGTGGACCGTCCCGTCGGCCACCTCCCAGGTGGCGGTGCACACCGCGTCCAGGAACCAGCGGTCGTGGGTCACCACCAGCATCGAGCCGCGCCGCGCCGCCAGGTGGCGGGCGAGCCAGTCGACCCCCTCCACGTCCAGGTGGTTGGTGGGCTCGTCCAACAACAGCAGCTCCGGCGCGTCGAGCAGCAGGCGCGCCAGCGCGATGCGCCGCCGCTCGCCTCCCGAGAGACCGTCGATCGGTGTGTCCATGGCCGCGGGAAAACGCTCGAGAGTCACTCCGCCCAGCAGCCCGTCGAGCACACTGCGAAAGGTCCTGTCGGTCGCCCATTCATGATCGACGCGATCGCCGACGAGCGCAGCGCGGATCGTTCGATGCTCGTCGAGCTCGTCGCGTTGATCCAGCAGCGCCACACCTACATCGCCGGCCCGCGTGAGCGCGCCTGCGTCGGGCTCCTCCACGCCGGCGATCAAGCGCAGCAGCGTCGACTTGCCCCCGCCGTTCTGGCCGACGACGCCGATGCGCTCGCCCGCGGACACCCCGAGCGTGATGTCATTCAGCACTGAGCGGCTGCCGTAGCCCTTCTCGACGTCCTTCAGGTTCAAGAGATTGCGAGGCGTTGACATCCACCGTGCATCCTGGCGGATCGTCGCACGCGGCCCTGGTGCGGGCGCCTACGCCCGACGCCGCGGGGCTCGCAAGGACCGGCTCTCGCGTCAGGGCGCCGCGGGCACAACCACTATCGGCCCGTCGCCTGCCGGCAGCTCGCCGGTCTCAAAGCTCGGCGTCTCCAGGCGCTCGACGCGGTCCATCGGCGCGAGGAACTCCTCGGCGTCCTCCAGGAAGCCGATCTTCGGTGTGCGGTAGTGCATCGGCACGATCCACTTCGGTCGCAGCCGCTCCACGATCGCGGCCGCGCCGATCGCGCCGATTGTGGGCCCGCCGCCGACCGGCAGGATCAGCAGGTCGACCTCGCCGATCGCCGCCGCCTGCTCGTCGCGCAGCTCGCTCTGGCCGAAGTCGCCGAAGTGCGCGACGCGCACCCCGCCGAGCGTGAACACGAAGATCGTGTTGGGACCGCGCTGGGTGCCGGCCTGCTCGTCGTGCTCGGATGCGATTGCCACAATCTCGCCGATCGGCGACTCCAGCCGGCCCGCGGTGGAGCGCAGGGTGGTCGGCTCGCCGGGGATCGCCTCGACGCCGTTGTGGTCCAGATGCTCGTGGGTGACCAGCAACAGATCGACCTCTCCCGTGTCGATCGCCGGGTAGTCGAACTGCATTCCGCGCTCGACCATCGGCGAGAGATCGCCAAACGGGTCGATGAACACGCTCGCCTCTGGCGCGCGCAGGGCAAAGGCGGACTGTCCGAACCACTCAACGTGCATGTCGCTCCCTCCGGTGGTGCTAGTTTCGCCGGATAATGACAGCACAGCGGTCAGCGACGGCGCAGTCCTCCGAGCCGCCGGCGAACGGTGGGTTGAGCCCACGCTTGATGCTCGCGTTGCTCGTGATCGTCGTGATCGCGGGTGGGGTGGCGCTGTTGACCACCAGCGGTGCTCCGCATCGCACGAAAGCCCCAGGCTATGACGGCTCGGCAGTCACGCCCCCTCAGCCGACGCCGGCGCTGTCGCTGCGCAACTACAACGGCGAACGGGTCAACCTCGACCGGTACCGCGGCAAGGCGGTGCTCGTGACGTTCCTCTACACCCACTGTCCCGACGTGTGCCCGCTGATCGCCTCCAACCTGCGCGTCGCCCAGGAAATGATGGGCTCCGCCGAGTCCGCCAAGGCGCAGGTGATCGCCGTGTCGGTGGACCCTCGCGGCGATACGCCCAAGACGGTCGCGGCGTTTCTTGCACGCCATGGGATGAGCGGTCGGATGAAGTACCTGATCGGCTCCGCCGGCGAACTCGCGCCCGTGTGGACGGCTTGGCACGTGGGCTCCGCCAAGGATCTCGAACAGCCGCAGTTCGTCAACCACACCGCGATCGTGTACGGGATCGACGCGAGCGGCAAGCTGACGACTGTTTACGAAGCGAGTTTCGCGCCGAAGGAAATCGCGCACGACGTGCCGTTGCTGGCATCGAGCTGAATTTCAGCGCCAGACGGGGTGCCTCAGCCGCGGACGGTGTGCCTCAGCGCCAGACCGTGTGCGAGTGCGCCAGGTCGAGCCGCTCACGAGTTTGCTCCCCTTGGCGGGAGCGTAGGAACAGCCAGCAGAGCAGGCCGAGCGTGAGCGCGCTCTGCTCGACCATCATCACCGCGCCCGCGATGTTCTGATCGGCGATCGGGGAGATGTGGCGGGCGGCGTCGCCGCTGGTGTAGTGCGAGTAGAACAGATTGCCCGACCACATGAACAGGTTGGCGAGCACCGCTCCGGTCACGCGCACCGCGACCACGTAGGCGAGCTTCGCCCCATTTCCGAACCAGCTCGGCATCGGCAGCGGGCCTACCAGGCACATCCACATGTTGACTCCGAACCCGAGCAACATCAGGTGCTCGAGCGCGTGCACACCAGAGTGGTCCAGCGCCGATTCGTAGAAGATCCGCAGGTGCCAGGCGTACAGGTCGATCGCCCACAGCGGGAACGCGATCAGCGGATGGGCGAGCACGCTCAGGCGGTTGAGGAGCTTCACGCGCAGGATCGGTGCGATCAGCGGACCGGTGAGGCCGAGCACGAGCAGCAGCGCGGCGATGTCGCCGAGCAGCAGCTCTTGGGCCATGTGCGCCGTCACCAGTTCCTGACCGGCCCCGGTGAGGGCAATCAGCGTGAGGGCGATCGTGACGAGCCCGCCGTAGAAGCACACCTGGCGCCAGCCGGGCACGGGTCGGCGTCGGAGCCCGAGCGTGCGTGCCCGCTTGGCGTAGGCGAGGCCCAGCAGAGCCAGGGGGATCAGCTCGCTGAGCGCCCCGGCCGCGCTGGTCGACGTGGCAAGTGCGATCACAGGCCACAAGCCTCGCATAGACTGGCGCGCGCATGAACACACCGCGTCGTCTGCTGCCTTGCGCTCTCGGCGGCCTTGGCTTGGCGGCGCTGCTGTTTCCCGCCGGCGCCTCGGCGCACGGGATCGTCGGCAAGGCCGACCTGCCGATTCCCGTGTGGCTGTTCAGCTGGACCGCGGCGATCGTGCTGGTCGTTTCCTTCGTGGCGCTCTCCACGATGTGGCGCAGCCCGCAACTGCAAAGCGAGCATCGCAAACGGCTGCTCAAGATGCCGGCGGTCGTTGCGCGGCTGGCGAGCCTTTTTGGAATCGGCCTGTTCGTGCTCGTGCTGTACAGCGGCTTTGACGGAACCCAGATTTGGTCGGTGAACTTCACCCCGACCTTCATCTACGTGGTGTTCTGGGTTGGCACGCCGCTGGCGAGCGCCGTGTGCGGCGATGTGTTCCGCGCGCTGAGCCCGTGGCGCTCTTGCGCGCGCGCCATCGGATGGGCCGGCCGGCGTGTGATGCCGCGTGCGTTTGCACGCGCGCCGCTGCGCTACCCGGAGAAGCTCGGCATGTGGCCGGCTGTCGCCGGGCTGATCGGATTCGCGTGGATGGAGCTGGTGTACGTGGTGCCCGATCGTGACCAGCCCTCGACTCTGGCGGCGCTATCGCTCGCGTACTTCCTGGCGATGCTCGCCGGGATGGGGTTGTTCGGCGTGGAGGCATGGGAGGAGCGCGCGGACGCCTTCGGCGCATACTTCAGCCTGTTCTCGCGGATCGCTCCGCTGTGTCAGGACGAGGACGGCGTGGTCTACTCGCGCCGGCTGCTGAGCGGCCTGGCGGACATGCCGGTGATCGACGGCACGGTGGGGCTCGTGTGCGCGGTGATCGGCACGACTACCTTCGACGGTTTCAGCAATGGCGGCGTATGGAAATCCTGGGAGCCGAGCTTGCAGGGCCTGTTCGCCGATGTGGGCTTCAACCACATTCCGGCGCTCGAGCTCGCCTACTCGGTGGGGCTCGTGCTGTGCGTGCTGCTGGTCGCGGGCATCTACCGGCTCGGGATCGTCGGCGTGCACAGCGTGAGCCCGCGCTACGACAAGGATCGGCTCACCCACGTGTTCGCGCACACACTCGTGCCGATCGGCTTCGCATACGTGCTCGCGCACTATTTCTCGCTGCTGATCTGGCAAGGTCAGGCGATGGGCTATCTGGCGTCCGACCCGCTCGGCAACGGCACCAACCTGTTTGGCACCAACAGCTATGAGATCGACTACACGATCATCTCCTACGCGGCGATCTGGTACGTGCAGGTCGTGGCGCTTGTCTCCGGCCACGTGGGAGGGCTCGCGCTCGCCCACGACCGCTCGCTCAGCATCTACCGCAACCCGGAGGAGGCGGTGCGCTCGCAGTACTGGATGCTCGCGGTGATGGTTGCGTTCACGAGCTTCGGGTTGTGGCTGCTCTCGGCGGTGGGCACATGAGGGCGCGCAAGGTCCAGCTCGCGTTGCTCGGTGTCATCGCGCTCGCGTCCCTCGGCGGCGTGCCGGCGGCCCACGCCGCCCTCCAGCAGCCCACGATCACCGAGAGCGGGAGCCCGATCGAAGATCAGGGCAGCAACTACGACTACCGCACCTACATAACGTCTGTTACCCCCAAAGTACGGGGGTTGAGCCTGGAAGTGTTGGAGTTCGCCGACCGGTTGCTGCTGCGCAACAACACCGGCAAGACCGTCACGATCTATGGCTACTCGGGCGAACCGTACGCACGTGTGCAGCCTGACGGGGCCGCCGAAGAGAACATGCGCTCGCCGGCGGTGTACCTCAACACCAACTTCTACGCCAACGTGAGCGTCCCCGCCTCGGCAGACGCAAACGACCCCCCCAAGTGGGTGGTGGTGGATCGCACCGGTCAATTCGAATGGCACGACCATCGAATCCATTACATGAGCCCAGTGACGCCCCCCGAGGTCACGGACAAGAGCAAGCGCACGTTCATTTTCAACTGGAGCGTGCCGATCGTGGTGGGCAGGCAAAAGGGTGCGATCGACGGCGAGTTGTATTGGGTGCCCGAGAGCTCCAAAGCATCCATCCCAGCGATCGCGGTATTCGTCGTGCTGATCGCGCTCGCGCTCGGGTTTGTCGTGTTCGTGCGCCGTCGCCGCGCGCGCTCGGCCGATGGCAGTGACCCATCCTCGGCCGGCGGCGAAGCGTGGTAGCCGGCCGCGGGGATCCGTTGACCCTGTTTGGGTGCACTGCCAGCCAGTGAGCGTGATATTTTGCGGGCCGATGACTGTACTTGCCTGCATGATGCACTGGTACGCCTCCGCTATGTTCGCGGTACCGGTGCTCGCCGTCGGCGGCTGGAGCTGGTGGAGCACCCACCGCGCGCCCGGCTCCGACGATTCGCAGGGACCCGCGGCCGCGGCGTAAGCCTGCGGCTACGCGGTATCGACGACAGCGCCGAAGCTGATCTGTACGCAGGCGCCCCCGCTGGAAGCGTTCTCCGCCGTGACCCACCCGCCGTGCGCCTCGGCGGCCTGGCGAACGATTGCCAACCCGAGCCCCGAGCCGGGCAGCTTGCGGGCGCGGTCGGCGCGGTAGAAGCGCTCGAACACGTGGGGAAGGTCGGCCTCCTCGAAACCGGGACCGTGGTCGCGAACCGTGAGCACCCCCTCGCGCAACGAGACTTCGATCGGCCGATCTGCGGGGCTCCACTTGCGCGCGTTGTCGAGCAGGTTGGTGACGGCGCGGTCGACACGCTCGGCTTCGCCCCGGATGACCGTTGCCTCCAGGCTCACCTGAAACGGCGCCTGCGAGCGTCGCTGTGAACGCTGCACCGCGCCACGCACGATCTCGTCCAAGGACACGTCGTGGAGAGCGCCTGTGGGCTCGCTGCCACGCGCAAGCTCGACCACATCGCCGACGAGTCGCGTGAGCTCGTCCAGCTCGCTGACGATGTCTGCGCGCAGGCTTGCCTGATCCTCGGGCGGCAGCCGCTCGGCGTCGGCGAGCACCTGAATGTTGGCGCGCAGGCTGGCGATGGGAGTGCGCAGCTCATGGCTGGCGTCGGCGACGAGGTTGCGCTGCGCCTCGACAGAGCGCTCGAGCGCGTCGAGCGTGGCGTTGAAGCTGACGGCGAGCCGTGCGAGCTCGTCGCGACCGCCGTCGGGCAGGCGCTGTGAGACGTCGAGGCTGCCGGCGAGCGTCTCGGTGCGCCGCGTGAAGCGCGCGATCGGCGCAAGCGCGGCGCGCGCCACAAGTGCCCCGAGCGCGGCCGCGAGCGCGATCCCGACGACGCCGACGATCGCGAGGATCAGCAGCAGCCGGCCGAGCTCGTTGTTGACCTCGGTGAGCGGCCGCGCGATCAGCACGGCACCGCGCGCGCCGGTGCCGAGTGTGAGCACGCGCAGCTGTGTGCTTTTGACCGTGCGATCGCTCAGCGCGCGTCCCTTGCCGCTGCGCGCGATCGCCCGGTCGGCTGCGCTCAGCGGGATCGTCGTCGACGGGCCCTGACCGGCGGGCACGTGCACCGCGCCATCGGGCGAGACGAACTGCACGTAACCCGAGGGCCCGCCGAGCGGCGCGGGCTCGACGCTGCTTGGGAATCCGTCGTTGTCGCCTGGGAACGGTACCCCCCCGTTGGGTGGGGGCTGATTATCGAGCGATTCCGGCCCATCGCCACCGTTCGGCCCACCGCCACCGTTTGCCGGGGCTTGAGGCATGAACGCCGCCGCTCGCTGACGGAGCGACTTGTCAACTTCGCCGCGTAGGTCCGAGCGCACCGCCAGATACAGGCCGATCGCGGCGACGAGCACGGTGAGCGCCACCGCCAGTCCGGCGACGGCCGCGATGCGCGCGCGCAGCGTCATGGCTCGCCGATGCCTGTCGCGTCGCGTGTCGGCGTCGCGTGTTGCCTGACGTGAGGCTCGTGGGGCGTCATGGCTCGCGCAGCACGTAGCCCACGCCCCTGACGGTGTGGATCAGCGGGCGCGCTCCCGCTCCCTCCAACTTACGCCGCAGGTAGCCGACGTACACGCGCAACGCGTTGGAGGCGGGCCCGAAGTCATAGCCCCACACGCGGTCGTAGATGAGGCTGTGGGGGAGCACGCGCTTGGGGTTGAGCATCAAGAGCTCGAGCAGCTGGTACTCGGTGCGCGTGAGCTCGACGAAGCTCTCGCCGACCTCCGCGCCGTGACGCGCGCTGTCCAATCGAACCTCGGCAAACGAGAGCGCGTCGGGATCCCCGCCCGAGCCGGTGCGGCGCAGCAGCGCGCGCAGGCGCGCCTTGACCTCCTCTACATCAAACGGCTTGACCAGATAGTCGTCGGCGCCGGCGTCGAGTCCGTCGATGCGGTCGCTCACCTGCTCGCGCGCTGTCAAGATCAGGATTGCCACGCGGTTGCCGAGCATGCGCAGGCGGCGGCACACCTCCAGACCGTCGATGCCCGGCAGGCCGATGTCGAGCACTACGGCGTCCGGGATATTCTGCACCACCATCTCGATCGCCCGCTCGCCGTCCTCGGCGGTCTGCACTTCATAGCCGCCGAGTGTGAGCGCGCGCCGCAATGCTTCGCGCACGGCCCGGTCGTCCTCTACAACGAGAATTCTCATGGCCCCGATTCTGACGGGCCGCGCGGGGGTGCGGGGATATTCCTACATTCGCCTTACACGCTTCATAGCTAGCGCTAGTGCGGCCCATCGATGCTGAGCGCCACAGCAATTCGACCTCGTTTGTTCCAAGTGGGACGACGCGGCAAGCGCACACCGCTCCCTTGAAAGCGAGACAGGCATGTCAACTCCTTCGATCGGCGCCCCAACCCGAGCTCCCAGTGACGCCGACCAGTGGGCCTTGCGCGCACGCTCGGGTCTGCGCCGTGTGGCTCGCGGTCGCGAGGCCGACCCCGCGTGGGAGCGCCCCGCGCTGTGGCTGGTGGCGCTGCTTGCCGGCGCTCTCACCTTCTGGGGTCTTGCGCGCAACGGCTATGCGAACATCTACTACGCCGAGGCCGCGCAGGCGGCGAGTCGCAGCTGGACCGCGTGGCTCACCAACGCGGTTGATGTGAGCGGCTCAGACAGCCTCGACAAGGGTCCCTTGTCGAACATGCTGATGGGTCTCTCGGGGCGCGTGTTTGGGTTCTCGAGCTTCAGCGTGCTCGCACCCGAGGCGCTGTGTGGCGTGGGCGCGGTGCTGGTGTTGCACAACACGGTGAAGCGCACGCTTGGCCACCGCGCCGCGATCCTCGCCGCGTTGATGCTCGCGTTGACCCCGATTTTTGTGGCGATGAGCCGCTTCAACAATCCCGACGCGCTGCTGGTGCTGCTGGAGGTCTGCGCGGCGTGGGCGCTCGTGCGGGCGCTCCAATCGGGCCGCACACGACATGTGCTGCTGTGCGGCCTGTTCGTGGGTCTGGCGTTCAACGTGAAGATGCTGCAGGCCTACCTGATCGTGCCGGGCTTGGCGGCCACACTGCCGATCGCCGGGCAGGGCACGGTCAGGCGGCGCGTCGGCCAGCTGCTGGCGGGTGGCGCGGCGATGCTGGCGGTCAGCTTCGCGTGGTACGCCACGATGATGCTGATAGGAGCCGCGAATCGCCCGTGGGTCGGCGACACGACCGACAACTCGTGGTTCTCGCTGATCTTCGGCGCCAACGGGCTCAGTCGTGTGTCAGGCGAAAACAGTGGGCCGGGAGGCGGCGCGACCTTCGGCGGAGCCGCTGGCCCGTTGCGGCTGTTCAACTCGATCGTGGGCGGTCAGATCGCGTGGCTGCTGCCGCTGGCGCTCGTGGGACTGGCGCTCGGCCTGTGGACGTCTGGCCGCACCTCCCGCACCGACCTGCGTCGCTCCGCGTATCTGCTGTGGGGCGGGTGGGCAGTGGTGTCGTGGGCCGTGTTCAGCTTCTCCACGGGCATCTTTCACCCTTACTACACGACGGCGCTCGCGCCCGCCGTGGCGGTGCTCGCGGCCAGCGCGCTGGTGGCGATGTGGGACCGCTCGCGCGGTCGCGCGGCGTGGACCGTTGCGCTGGCGGCCAGTCCGATCGGCACCGCCGTGCTGGCGGCCGTGCTGCTCGATCGTGCCACCGGGTTCGCGCCGTTCTTGGCCTCCACCGTGATGGTGCTCGCGGTGCTCGCGGCCTGCGTGCTGCTGCTGGCACGGCTCACGCCCGTGCTGGGATCCAGCTCGACCCGCAGCAGGCTCGCACTGGCGGCGGCCGCGGCCGGCCTGGTGGCGATGCTCGCCGGTCCGACCGCGTACTCGATCGCCACGGTCGGCAAGACGCTCAGCGGCGGCGACCCGCTCGCCGGTCCGGCAAGCGCCGAAGGGGGCTTCGGCGGAGCCTTTGGCGGCGGTGCCCAAGGGGCCGGTTTTGGGGGGAGGGGTTTGCGTGCCGGCGGTCTTCCAGGGTCTGTGGGGCTGCGCCTCAGTGGCACTGGCGCACCAAGCGGGGGCGTGCCGGGCGGCGCTCCCCCGGCCGGCGGGGCAGCGGGCGCGAGCGCCCCACCGAATCTGTTTGGGAATGGTTCGAGTGCCGGCGCGGGAGCGCGCGGCGCGGCGAGCGGGGCAGGTGGAACAGCGAGCGGCACTCGATCCGCGGGCGCGCTTGCGGGCAGGGGCTTTCGCGCCGGTGGCACCGGCGCCGGCGCGGGTGTAGGCGCGGGTCCCGGAGCCGGCGTGAGCAAAACCCTCGTGTCCTACCTGAAGGCCCATCAGGGCAAAGCTGCCTATCTGGTGGCGGCGGTCGGCTCGAGTACGGCCGGTCCGATCGCGCTGGAGAGCGGACGCAACGTAATCGACATGGGTGGCTTCATGGGTGCGGACCCCGCACCGAGCTTGTCCAAGCTCGAGCGCTTCATCGACTCCGGTCAGCTGCACTACGTGCTGCTGAGCAGCAGCGGCGGCGGCGCGGGCGGCGCGCCCGGAGGTCCGGGAGGCGGCACTTCGACGTCGAGCAGGGCCGCGATCAGCGAACGCGACGAGTGGATCGAAAAGCACGGCACGGTCGTGCACGTATCGGGCGAAAGCTCGAGCGCGGGAGGGGCGACGCTGTACTACTTCGCCGGTTAGCGGTCAGGTCTCCGCATGGCCATCCATGCGCGCGCGGCCGGTGACATGGTGGTGTCGCCGGCAAGGCGCGAATCAGGGACGGGCGTGCTGGCGACGGTACTCAGCGGTAGGACCCCGGCCCACGTGTCGAGCGCATAGTCCTCCTCGTCGTCAACGGGTGGCCCCGCCCGCAGCTTGGCCGATGCCTCGTCGAGCGGCAGCGCTAGTACTTGGATCGCCTTCAGCTCTTTGGCGGTCGGCCAGCGCACCTCATCCCAGCGCCCCGATATCAGCCGCTCGGTGAATGCCTCGATCGCGGCCATCTTCTCGCTCGGCTGCTCGATCGCCCGCGCCTGCCCGAGCACCACCACAGAACGGTAGTTGACCGAGTGGTGAACCGCCGAGCGCGCGAGCACGAGACCGTCGAGCAGCGTCACCGTCAAGCACATCCGTGCGCCGGCTGCCAGCGCGCGCACGGTGCGGCTGGCGCTGGAGCCGTGAAAGTAGACCTGATCGCCGACACGGGCTTGCAGCGTGGGAACCACATAGGGCTGCTCATCCACCGAGAAGCCAAGGTGCGCGACCATTGCCTCGTCGAGGATCGCCTCGATCGTCTCGCGCTCGTAGTCGGCGCGAGCCGGCATCCGTCGCACGCGCGTGCGCGAGGACGGGGCCTTCGGTCGGGGCGCGGGTCGCTGGGCCGAGGACATGACTTCACTCTACGTGCTCAGCCTGTGGATCGCCGAAGCTCACGGGCCGGCGTTGTCAGGCAGCTCCTGTGGGGGAGCCGCCTGCATGGAGGCCTCCGCGGACCGCCGCGAGCGCCCCGCGAAGTTGCCGACGAGCACGCCGATCACCGTGACCAGGTAGAGCTGGCCGAGCAGCATCTCGACGACCGCGAGCGCGCGGCCGATGTGCGTGGCGGCGCTCAGGTCGCCGAAACCGGTCGTGGTCATCACGGTGAAGCTGAAGTACGCGATCTGGCTGGTGGAGGGGTTCGCTGTCTGGGCGAAGTACTGGGTGGTCTCGACGTGGTCGACGAAGCCGATCACCCATGCGAACAGGAGACCAAGCAGCAGGTACAGCGTCAGCGCTCCCGCCACAGCCTGTGGCGTCACGCCGTGTGCGCGTACCAGCCGCATCAGGCCGCCGACCAAGGCCAGCGGTATAGCCGCCGACAGCAGCCCGCTGATTGCAAACAGCACCGCGTCGGAAAACGCGCCGGCTGCCTCGCCCACCACTGTGAAGCTCGCCAGCCCCAGCAGCAGGACCGCCACGGGCCGGCGCACGTTGCTGCTTGTGCGCGAGGTGGCCAGGATCGTCATCAGCGCGAGCCATTGCAAGGCGCATCCGACCGCGCGCGACCAATTTTCGCCCGGAGTGACGATTACGAACACGAGCAGCGTGAGCGTCAGCAGGAATACAACGCCATACCTGAATCCCGCCTCGCTGTCCTCGGAGAACGCCATAGCGGTGAATTGTGGCCTACGCCCTGGCGGCAGCGGCGCGACTCATCAACGCCACCGGCACGGCGAGCCCGGCGGAGCGTCGCAGTGTGGCGATCCGCCGGCCCGGCTGGACCGCCGTGCGGATCTCACTGGAATGCTCGCCCACTCGCGCCACGGTCCGCTCGAGGTCGTCGCTGAGCAGCGCAAGGCCCCAAAAGCGCGCCGGCCCATTTGCGCCATCTGGGCGCGTGGCAACCACCTCCGCCGGCTCCTGCACCAGCTCGAGGATGACCTCGCCGAGGCGAAAGAACGCCTGGCGAGGCGCGCCCGCCGGTGTCGGCTGCTCGCGGATGCGGCGCAGGTCGAGCCCCACCGCCTGCAGTGCGACCACGCTGCGGTCGAGGTCGGGCGACATCGCCACAACGTGGTCGATCGCGGCGATGCCGTTGGGGTGCCCGGGTGTCGCGGCACGCGGTGCTCGCGCGTGTGGCAGATCGTCGCCGGTCCTCGCCTCCGCCGAGTCCCCGGCGGCCGACGCGGACGGATCGGCCGCCTGCGTGGGAAGGCCATCGAGCTCGATGCTCGCAATCTCACGTAGCGTCCAACCGAGAATGCCCCGTCCGGCGTCGCTGCCGGCGAGCGCGACTCGCACTTCGCCGAGCCGCACGGTCGCGTCGGACACGCAAAAGCCAAGTGACTCCCAGCGCTGGGGGTCCTCGGCAAGCGTAATCTGCTCGATCGTCACCATTGATGCTCGGCGCCCCTCGCGCGTGCGCTATCCGTTCAACCGTACCGGCAGCGTCTTCAGCTGGTTGATGAACGCCGACTCGACCACGAGCGGCTTGCCGTCGATCGCCATCTTCGGGAAGCGCGCGAGCGTCTCCTCGAAGAGGATGCGCAGCTCCAGGCGCGCGAGCGCGGTGCCCAGGCAGAAGTGTCGTCCGCCCGCGCCGAACGCCTGATGCTCGGTGGTGCGCCGCACGTCGAAGCGGTCGGGGTCCTCATAGCGCGACTCGTCGCGGTTGGAGGACGCGTACCACATGACGACTCGCTCGCCCGCTTTTATCTGCTTGCCGCCCAGCTCGGTGTCCGTTGTCGCCGTGCGCCTGAAATGAGCAAACGCGGGAAACATGCGCAGCGACTCCTCGACCGCGCCGGAGGCGAGCGAGGGGTCGTCCAGCAGCAGCCGGCGCTGGGCAGGGTCTTCCATCAGCGCGCGCATTCCGCTGCAGTAGGTCGCCTTCGTGCTGTCGTTGCCCGCGGCGACGAGCAGAAAGAAGCCCATCACGATCTCGTGTTCCTCGAGCCTCTGCCCGTCGACTTCGGCGTGCACGAGCACGCTCGTGAGGTCGCCGGTCGGATGCTCGCGCCGCTCGGCGATCATGCGTCCACAGCGCTCGAAGATCTCGGGGACCTCTTTTTCCATCACGGCCTCCACGCCATCGGGATTGAGATCGGGATCGCCCGCGCCGAGCGTCGAGTTCATCAGCCGCGCCCATGCAGCATCGTCCTCCTCGGGGATGCCCATGAAGCTCCCGATCACGCGTGAGACGACCGGCTGGGCGACGTCGCCCACAAGATCGCAGCGCTCGCGTCCCTCCAGTCCGTCGAGTGTCCTCGAGACGATCTCGCGGATCGCACCCTCGTGGGCGGCGATCCGCTTGGGGGTGAACCCCGCCTGAAAGAGCGCCTTCACCCGGTCGTGCTTGGGGGGATCCATCCCGATGAACATCGCGCGCGTCAGCTCGAGCGGGAATATCGCCGAGACGACCGTTATGCCTCCGAGTTCCGAGGAGTAGGTCTGCCAGTCGCGACTGACTGCGTGGATGTCCTCGGCGGTGGTCACCGACCAGAAGCCCCCATCCACGGGGAATTCGCTGATTTTGCTGGTCCAATGAACCGGACAACCCTGGCGCAGCTCTTTGAACAGGGCGTGGGGAGGCCCCTCCACCCAATGCTCGCGGTCGAGCACGAGCTGGTCTTCGAGGTTGGTGTCGGTCGCTGCCATTGGAGCCTCCAGTCGCCGCCCAGCTGATGTGTCTCGGATGGTACAGCTCTCGCGAGCGATTTGGCCAAGCGGCCAGTCTAAAGCTCACGGTCGAACTTGAATAATCTTTTGGCATGCCTTATTATTTCTGTATGGCCACCAAGGAAAATATGCGCTCGCCTGCGATCGAGGACTACTGCAAGGCGATCTACACGCTCGAGACCCGCACTGAGGAGCCCGTTCCGACGAGTGCGCTGGCCGAGCGTCTGGAGTTGACCAGCGGCTCGGTGTCGGGAATGCTCAGGAAGCTCGACGAGCTTGGTCTGATCTCGCACGTGCCCTATCGGGGAGTGCGGCTCACGCCTGAGGGACGGCGGGTGGCGCTCGAGGTGATTCGCCACCACCGGCTGCTTGAGCTGTATTTGGCCGAGGCGCTGCACATGCCCTGGGATCGCGTGCACGACGAGGCCGAGGTGCTTGAGCACGTCCTCTCCGATGAGCTCGAGGAGTTGATCGCGGCGAAGCTCGGCCATCCTACGATCGATCCCCACGGTGACCCGATTCCGAGCGCCGATCTGGAGCTCAATGAGCATCCGACACGCAGTCTGGAGAGTCTTGCGCCAGGCGATGAGGGCACATTCGTGCGCGTGTCGGACTCCGATCCGGCGATGCTGCGCTATCTGGCCGAGCAAGGGGTGCTGCCGGGCGGGCGCATAAGTGTGCTCGAGCGCCAACCGTTCGGCGGCCCGTTGCGCGTGAGCGTGGATGGACGCGGGCACACACTTGGCGGCCAGCTCGCGGGGGCGATGCGGGTCGAGCTGGACCGGACGCCTATTGAGACGCTCGCTCCGGCGGCCAAGGTGCCGCGGGACCATCGACGTGCTACCGAGGAGGCGGTCGATGGCGAGCACTGAAGCCACAGCATCGTCCGGCCTCGCCTTGCCGGGCGTCGTTTCGCCGGGTGCTGTTTTGCCTGGCGCCGTGCTCCCGCCGCTGACTGAGGAGGATGCCGCGCGGTCGTTGGACCGCTCGCGCGTGCACCACGCTCGCGGGCACGGCAAGCGCTGGCGGCTGTTGTGGCTGTTGGTGGGCCCCGGGATTCTCGCAATGCTCGGCGAGAACGACGGGCCCAGCATGATCGCCTACGCCTCCGACGGGGCGCAGTACGGTCTCGGGTTCTTCGTGCCGTTCATCCCGGTGCTGTTCGCGATGGCGTTTGTGTGCCAGGAGATGTGCATGCGCGTCGGCGCCGTCACCCACCGTGGATATGGGGAGCTGGTCCTGCAACGTTACGGGAAGGTGTGGGGCTGGTTTGGCGCGGCCGATCTCAGCCTCACCAATCTGGTCACGCTCGTGGCGGAGTTCATCGCGATCCGAGTCGGACTGGCTTACTTCGGTCTAGGCTCCGGCGTTGCGGTGGCGCTTGGACTGGCGCTGGTCATGTTCACCCTCAGTGGTGGGCGCTACTGGCGCTGGGAGCGCATTGTGCTCGGGCTCGCACTGTTCAACGGTCTGTTTCTGGTGGCGGCGATCCTTGCCAAACCCCACTTCGGAGCCGTCCTTGGCTCGTTTGACTTCAGCCCATTTCCACGTGGCAGCTTCAACACATTGCTGTTGCTGCTGGCCTCCACGATCGGCGCCACGGTGACGCCCTGGATGATCTTCTTTCAGCAGAGTGCCAGCGCCGACAAGGGGATGACTCCCCGCGACGTCAAACACGGCCGCTACGACACGGCGGTGGGCGCCGTGCTAGCCGCGGTCTTCGGAATCGGCGCGCTGGTCGCCGGGGCGGCATTGTTCGCCCACGGAGGATCAGGTGTCCAGGGCTTCGCCGGCGCAGGATTCCCCGAGGCGCTCAGGCAGGCGGCCGGCTCGGCCGTCGGCACTGTGTTCGCGCTGGGACTGATCGAGGCCGGGGCAGTCGCGATTCTCACGATCTCCGCCAGCACTGCCTACGCCGCCGGGGAATGCGTTGGGGTTTCTCACAGCTTCAACGTCTCCCCGCGCAACGCCGGCGTGTTCTACACCGCCAACATCGGGGTCGCGCTGATCGCCGCCGCGGTCATCCTGATCCCGGGCGCGCCGCTACTGTCGATCGCGCTCAACGCCAACGTGCTCGCGACCGTGCTGCTCCCTGTGAGCCTTGTGCTGATGCTGATGCTCGCCAACGACAAGGGGCTGATGGGCCCCTGGGCCAATAAGCGCTCGACCAATGCGATCGGGATCGCGGTGATCGCGTTCGTGGGTGTGTGCGGAGCCGCCTACGGCATTGACTCGTTCCTGCAAGCGACCCACCTGCTCGGCTCATGAGGACCGGCACGCGGGATATCCAGAAGCGGGATTCGCGCTTGCGCCACGACCTCGTCGGCGACGGCGGCGCTGCGGGAACCGGCACGCGAGACATCCACGAGCAGGACTTGCAGTCACAGGAGCGCTACGAGGACGAGCTGATCATGCACCTCGAGCGCGATCAGTTCGTGGCCGAAACTTCCCGGGCGATACCGCGAGCCGCGCTCGGCATACGCGCGGTCGCCGGGCTGTGGGCGCTTCGAGTCTTTGTTGTGATTGTCAGCCTGATGGTCGTCTACACCTTCATCGACCAGCTGCACTGAGAGACAGGCCAACCGCGCGGAATCTCCAGCCGCGCGGGGATCGACCCGCGAGACATCGACCAGCCACACCAGGGCCGTTGCACGATCGTAACTCGCGCGTGGAGTGGCTCCTGCGAGGATCACACCCGTGAAGCGCGAGCCACTTGTGAGATTGCCGCAATCGCTGATCGCTCCGGGCGACTGGGTGGGCAGTGCGATCCAATCCAACGGGCTGTCCACGGTCGGCATCGGTGGGCGCTTTGTGATGGGGGTCAACGGCGGCGCTACCAAGACCTTGGCGGCGGTCCTCGACCTGCAAGAGCTGGCGCTTCATCTCGGCCACGGCGGATCGAGCAACGCCGACGCGGTCGGCGAGCAGGCAGCGACAGATTCCCTGGTGAAGGCCACCGACGAAGCACTTGCGCGTGCCGATGTCGAGCGTGAGCAGCTCGACGCCGCCGTGCTGGCGGTCGCAGGCACCGACACCGACGCGGTTGCCGCGCACGTGCGCGAGCGCTGTGCGAGCTCCTGGATGGTGGTCAACGACGTGGTTGGTGCGTGGGCCGCCGCCACCGAGGCTCACCCCGGTGTGGGCGTGATATCGGGAACCGGCAGCAATGTGCTCGGCGTCGGGCCGGATGGGCGCGCTTGGCGTGCGGGTGGCTGGGGGCACATACTCGGCGACGAGGGCAGCGGCTATTGGCTTGCCGTGCAGTCGATCAAGGCCGCGCTCGCCGACCGCGACGGCTCGGGTCCGGAAACGGCTTTGAGCGTGGCGGCGATCGACTTCTTTGGAGTGCGGAGCGTGGAGGCGCTCGCCGCGCTCGTGTACGCCAACCCGCCGTCGAAGGGCGAGATCGCGGCGTTTGCGATCGAGACGGCGCGCGTCGCGCACGGCGGCGACACGGTGGCTCGCGGGCTTTACGCGTGCGCCGCTACAGAGCTGGCAAGGCAGATCGCCGCGGTCATCGAGCGCACGGGTCTCGCCGGCGAGTTTCCGATCGGTTTGATCGGAAGTGCGTTCAAGGCGGGCGAGCTGTTCGTGAGCCCGCTGGCGGACGCGATCCACCAGCTCGCGCCGCAAGCGCGGGTGGCGGTCGTGGACATTGCGCCCGTCGGCGGCTGCGTGCTGCTGGCCGCGCTGGCTGCGGGCTGCCGGAGCGCGGTCAACCCAGCCGAGTTGAAGCCGCTGCTCGATGCGGCGCTCGCACGGGAGAGCGTTTTCAGGGAGTGATATTGCTGTGGTGAACCGCCGCGAACAGCGATAGCTTCCGCGGCATGGCCGAGATCGCACCAGACATCGGGGCGCTCCGAGCGGAGATCGCGACGGTAGCCCAAGGCTCGAACGTGATCGACCGCACGCTCGAGGTCGTCTCGATCGTAGAGACCGTTTCAGCGCCTCTTGGCATCCACCCGGTGGTTGTCGGTGGCATGGCCGCCTACTTCTGGACAGCGACAGACGATTTCATGACCTACGACATCGACGTGGTGATGGATATCCCAGTCGAGCTCGCCGAGAAGCTCGCCGAGCTCGGCTTCGACCGGGCGCCAGACGGACGCCACTGGTTCCTGGAGGGCACAGATGTGTTCTTGGAGGCTCCCAGCTCAAGGCTGGATGCCGATGCCGTGATCACCGAGATCAGGCTCCGCTCAGGTAGAACAGCGAGAATCGTCTCGCGCGTGGACATCCTCATCGACCGACTCGATGAGTTCCAGGCCACTGGGCACGAAGTGTCCGCACAGCAGGCGCTCGCGCTGCTTGCTGGACTCCAGGCCGACGAAACCGAGAACCTTGAAGAGCGCGCCTCGATCCACGGCATTTCCGCCATCCTCAAGGCAGTGCGTGAGCTTGCCGACGCCATCAAGGCCGGAGGAGAACCCCCGGACAGCGGAGGACTGCATGAGATCGCTAGGGCAGCGTTGCGGAGCGACTACCCTTCGGGTAACCCATGAAGACCAAGACGCTCACAATCGACGAGTGGCACCGCGAAGCGCCGGAACTACGCGCCAATAGCGAACGTGCGCTCGCAGGATTCAGGCCGCCACGGCGCGAGAAGCCGCGCGACCCTGTCGAGGCCGAATTCCTGCGCCGCATCGGCACTCCTGAGCGGCTTATAGGGCCACCAACGGAGGCCGCGGGCGGTTAGGCCGAGCGTGGGCGGCTGTTCGCCCGTTGATTGGCGGTCGCGGCCTGGCACGACCGCGACATCGGGCGGGCTGGGAGCGATTTTCTGCGCTTATGACGCGGCTACCCGGGCTCGATGGACATATCGTCGTGGTAACGGTCGATTTGCGACGAAAAATTCAGCATAAGCGTCGGCTATGCTTCGCGGCGGCGCGGGCGATTGCCTCGATTTGGACGCGACTCGCAATCGCGCCGGCGCCTACGCCCACGATGCGCGCGGCCGCCGCCGCGTTGCCGAAAGTGGCTGCCTCGAGCGGACTGCGATCTTCGCTGAGCGCTACGAAGAAAGCGGTGGCAAACACGTCGCCGGCGCCGAGGTCATCACGCGGATCGACCTTGTGGGGCGGGCCGGTTTGCACGACCGATCCGTCGGCCGGATCGGGAAGGTGAACGGTCGCCGGTCTGGAGCCTGCGGTCACCGCGACATACGCTCCGCAGCGCCGCGCGCGGGCGAACAGGGCGTGGCAGCTCTCGCGCTCGTGCTCGGAGATAACGGCCGCGTCGAAGCGTGGCGGGAGCGCGCTGGGGTCCAGCTCGACAGGAGAGATGTCGCCGGTGCGCCGCGCCGGCGATGCACCCTCGTCCTGCTCCCAGCAGCGAGCGAGTCCCTGTGGTGTGAGGCCGACGAAATCGGCTCGTCCTTGCCAGGTAAGCGGGGTCTCGCGCGCGACCGACGCCAGGTGCAGGATCCCGGCGTTGAGCATGAGCGGCCGCACGATCGGGCCGGCCCACGCGAGCAATCGTTGCGAGCGCTGCGCGCCGTGGGCGCGGGTGCTGAACGTGGTGGTGTGCTTCGCCGGGATCGCGTGCAGGTCGAGCTCGCCGCGGAACGGCTCTAGCAGCTCGTCTATCTCCCGTGGCACCCCTTGCGTGACGATCAGCGTGCGCAGCCCGAGGCGTGCTGCTTGCAGAGCGCTGTAGAAGGCGCCGCCGCCGGGCTGGGTGACCGGGCCATCGGCGCGATCCTCGATCACGTCGCGGGTGACGTGACCGACGGTGATGTAGTCGTAGCGGGTGTCCGAGCGTGTGTCCGGTGAGCTGGTCATCGGAGCCGGGAGCTGATCATCGAAGCCGGGGATACTCGCGTGGGGCTTTTGATACGCGCGTGGGCTTTCAGTCCACGCGCGGTGGGATACGCACCGGCAGCTCGGCGCCCGCGATGCTCGCCGCCGCAAGCCTGCCGGTGAAGACACAGCCGCCGAGGAACGTTCCCTCAAGCGAGCGCTTGCCGTGCACGCCGCCACCGCCGAAGCCGGCCGCCTCCCCGACGGCGAACAACCCGGGGATCGCCTCGCCCGCCGCGCCCTCCTGGCGCGAGGTCGGCTCGCGCAACACGCGGCAACCGAGGTCTGTCTGGATGCCGCCGAGGCTCTTGCGCGCCATCACCTGAAGGCGGATCGCGATCAGCGGCATCGCCTTGGCGTCCACAATTCGCTGGAAGCGCGAGGTGCGCAGCCGGTCGCCGCGCCAGTTGCGCAACTGGCCGATGCGCCTGAGCTGATCGTCGTTGAACAGGCCCTTGCCGCGCGCGATCGTCTCGTCGTAGCGGCCCACTTCGCGCTCGAGCACGGCGGCGTCGATCGCGTCCTCGCCGGTGACCTCGTTCATCTTGCCGGCCAGCTCGCGCAGTGTGGGGGCGGATACGAAGTCGGGCGAGCCCTCCAGGAAATGTCGCACCAGCACCGGCTTGCCGAGCAGCACGCCAAGCAGGAACGGCACGAGCCGCTTCTCGCGCAGACTCGGGTTGTGCTGTGAGCCGGACACGTCGAGCTCGCGCTTGGCGATCTTGAAGTTGCAGATCAGCCACGAGTACTTGCGCTCGTCCTCACACATGCGCTCGAGCGCAGCGTAGGCGTCGAACGTGGGCATCACCGGCACGGGGCCATAGCGCCGGCCGTCGGGATTCAGCATGATCCCCGAGCGTGGCGGGATCAGCTTCAGGCCATGATGCTCGCGCTGCGGTTTGGGGTGGCGCACCGCGTCGGCGTAGTTCCACATGCGCGAGAGATGGGTGACGTTGCCGCCGATGCGCGACACCTCTTCGTGCATGGCTCCGTCGGCGTTGTAGTGCGAGCCCATCAGCAGCTTCTTCGGTGCGCTGCCCAATCGCGAGGTGGGCCATTCGCGGCGGATCAACTCGAGGTTGCCGCCGATTCCGCCGGCCGCGATCACGACCGCCTTCGTGGCACGGACCTCGTACTCGTCCGCCTGCTCGGACTCCTCGGCGACGACGCGAGCGCCGACGACCCGGCCTTCCTCTGAGATCAGCTTTGTTACCCGCGAGCGCAGGCGCAGATCGAGCGCCTCGCGACGCGGGTGGGACTCGATCGCACCCCACACCGCCTGCACGAGCGCCTTGCCGGTACCCCAGGTCAGATGGAAGCGCGGCACCGAGTTGCCGTCGCCGAAGTTGCCGCGCTCGGCCCAGTTGACGACCGGGAAGAAACGCACGCCGATCTCGCGCAGCCACGCGCCGACGTCGTCGCGCGCACGCACGACGTACTGCTCGGCCCAGCGCCGGGGCCACACGTCGCCCTCGTCGAAGTCGGCGATCCGCAGCCAGTCTTCGAGCGCGAGACGCTCGTTGTCGGGAATTCGCGAGCGGCGCTGCTCGGGCGAGTCGACCATGAACATGCCCCCGAACGCCTCACGCGCGAGCCCGCCCAGCTGCTCCGCCTGGCAACGATCGAGCAGCAGCACCGTGTGCCCGCTGCGCAGCAGCTCGAGCGTGCTCACCAAGCCGGCGAGCCCGGCGCCGACGACGATCACATCGGGCGTCGTGTCGCCCATGCGCGCCTCCCCCCGATCGCTGGTGCCCGGTTGGGTCTCGGCGCCTTGCTCACAGCAGCGCCATCCCGGGAGCGACCTTCACTTCGACAAGCTCTGGCTTGGCGGACACGAGCGCATCGCCGAGAGCGTCGCCGAGCTCATCCGGCCCGTCCACGACGCGCGAGCTCACGCCGTAGCCGCGCGCAACCGCCGCGCAGTCCAGTGCGGGCAGATCCAGACCGGGCGCGCCGACGATGTCCTCGAGCATCCCGAACCACTTCAGGATCGCGTACTCGTCGTTGCGCAGCACCAGGAACGTGACGGGCACGTCGTAGGCCGCGGCGGTCCACAGGCTCTGGATCGCATACTGGGCGGAGCCCTCGCCGATCACGCACACGACCGGTCGGTTGGGCTGGGCCATCTGCACGCCGATCGCGGCGGGCATGCCGAAGCCGAGGCCCCCACCGGATGAGAAGTAGTAGCTCCCCGGCCTTGACAGCCGTAGCTGGTTGCGCAGCGCGAGCGTGGCCGAGGGCGACTCGAGCACCACGATCCCATCCTCGGGGAACACTTCGGCGAGCGCGCGCACAGCGGTGGACGGGCTCATCGGGTCGGTGATCGGCGCCGCCTCGGGCGCCGGTCGCGCCGGCGGCGCGGGGCGCTGCGACTCGCCGGCGGCTTCGGCGAGCGCGGCGAGCGCGAGCGCCGGGTCGGCGAGGATCGCATCGCCCATCGGCGCGCGCGCGGCCTCCTCGGGGTCGCTTGTGATCGCCACCAGCGTCGTGCCCTCGGCAAGGAGCGGCCCGGGCACGTTGGGGTAGTAGGGGAACACCGAGGTGCCGACGCACAGCACGAAGTCGTGCGCGGCAAGCGCTTCTCCCATCGGCAGCACGGCCGGGGGGAGGATGCCCTGGAAAAGTGGATGGTCCTCTGGGAAGCCGAGCCGACCGCCGCCGGTCGCGGGTGTCGCATACACGGCCAGACGCTGCAATTCAGCGAGCCCGATCGCGGCCTCCCAACCGCCCGCGGCGTCGATCTCCGGGCCGGCGACGAGCGCCGGGCGCTCGGCCGTGCGCAGGCGCTCCGCGAGCTGGGCGATCGGCTCCGGCCCGGGTTGGGCGGCGCCCACGACCGTGCGGCTCGACTGGTGGCGCACGGCGTCCTCGTCGACCTCGGCGCCCCAATCGTCCATCGGGATCGACAGGAACGACGGGCCACGCGGAGGCAGCGTCGCCATGTGGATTGCGCGCGCCAGCGCATGCGGAACGTCCTCGGCTCGCGGTGGCTCATAGCTCCACTTCACATGCGCCTGGGGCACGCGCACGGCGTCGGGGTTGGTCAGGTTGGCCTGCAAAGTCATCAGCGAGCGGTATTGCTGGCCCGCGGTGATCACCAGTGGGCTCTTGTTTGCCTGTGCGTTGAAGATCGCACCCATCGCGTTGCCGACACCCGGCGCGGTGTGGAGGTTGACGAGCGTCGGACGTCCACTCGCCTGCGCGTAGCCGTCGGCGAGACCAACGACGGTGGCCTCCTGCAGGCCGAGCACATAGCGGAAGTCGGTGGGGAACTCGGTGAGCATCGGAAGCTCTGTGGATCCCGGGTTGCCGAACACCGTTGTCATCGAGCGCGCCCGCAGCAGCTCGAATGTGGCCTCTCTAACTGTCGTCACGTGCGTCTCCTGGAGCGATGGCTTTGGAACGCCCCTCAAGTCGGCGGCGGCCGGAGGCGCCACCTAGCGAAGGAGGTTCTTAGCTTGCGCACAATACCCCCGGCGCATCGTTTGCGGCGATCGTTTGTTCTACGAGCATGCTCTGAAGGGTGGCGCGGAGGCGCGATCGTGGTCGTGTTGTTGCACGGCTCGGCTGTGCGAGGTCGCGCTTGTAGTTTGTCGGTGGAGGTTCGATCTTGATGAGAGATAGCGCACGCACATCGCCGGTTCGCGCCGGTTCTCTGCTCGCCCTTGCGGCGGTTGCCGGTGTGTGCGCATTCTCGGGAGCCCCGGCGCTGGGAGCCGGTATCGCGCATGCCGGTCGAAGTGTCTCCTCGCCCTATCCGGCGGGCGCGCAACGCCCGCGCAAGCTCGCCCGGCCCAGCGAATTCGCCCACAGCTCCACGGCCTCCACCGGCGGCGTCTCGCCGGGGAGCGCCCCGCCGACGAGCGTCCCGAGCACGAAAACGACGAGCACGACGACCAAGGCGCCGGCGAGCAAGAGGACCACCAAGAAGAAAGGCAAGCCGGTTCTGCGCGGCAACCCGGCGCGCGCGCTGCTCGCCTACGAGGCGATGCAGCAGAACTTCTACATACCCGGCACCGGGCTGTACTTGGGCGAACCGTACTCCTTCCTGTGGCCGTTCTCCCAGGCGCTGGCGGCGACCGTCAGCGTGTCCAACATCCCCGGCCAGGCGGCGACCGCGGCGAGCACTTACTCGAACGAATTCAAAGTGCGCCTGTTTGGTCTGCAGAAGTATTGGGGCTCCACCGGCGAGGCGGTAGCCGGCGAACAGCCCGAAGAGGAAGAAACCGGCGAAGGCTCAGAACCAGCCGAAGCGGCGGGCATCGCCGCCCCGGCGCTGCCGTCGTTCAACGGCGAGGTAGTGCCGCCGGGCGGTGCGAGCTACTACGACGACAACGAGTGGGTCGGAATCGAGCTGGTGCGGCTCTACAAGGAGCGCCACGAAGCGTCGCTGCTCGAAAAGGCCGAGCAGATCATGCAGTTCGTGATGGCCGGGTGGTCCACCAATCCAAAGCTCGCGTGCGCGGGTGGGGTGCCGTTCTCCGACGCTCCCAGCAACACCGAACGCAACACGGTCACCGACGGCCCCGCCGCCGAGCTCGGCGTGCAGCTGTATCGCCTCACGAACAACGCCACCTACCTGCAGTTCGCCCAGACAGCCTACGAATGGGTGCGTCGCTGCCTGCGTGCGCCGGGCGAACTGTATTACGACCACATTCGCCTGCACGGCGCGATCGACACGACCGAGTGGAGCTACAACCAGGGTGCGATGATGGGCGCCGGGGTGTTGCTCTACCAGGCGACCGGCAACGGCGCCTACCTCTACCAGGCCCGTCAGACCGCCAAGGCGGCGCTCTCCTACTTCACGATCCCGCGGCTGCTCGGCGAAAACCCGTTCTTCGTGTCGGTGTACTTCAGGAACCTGATGTATCTCGACTCGGTCACCCACGATCCACCGGGCTCGACGCTCGCGCAGAACTACATCAACAGCGTGTGGATCAACCAGCGCTTGACGAGCGACCTGTTCGCGTTCGGCTCGCCACCCACCACACAGCTGCTCGATCAGGCGGCAGTCGTGCAGATCTACGCGCTGCTCTCGACATCCCCCAGCACGTACTTCTGACGGTCTTCCCTCCAAATCCTGTGGCCCCCGACCAGGGGCCGCAACCCTCGCGAGTCTGTGCGAGTAGGCTTGGCGTCGGATGAGCGCGGACGCCGTCAACATGATCACTGCCGAGGGACTGAAGGAGCTGGAAGCCGAGCTCGCCGTCCTGGAGGGCGACGGCCGCCGTGAGATCGCCGAGCGCATCAAGACGGCGCGCGAGTGGGGCGACCTCAAAGAGAACAGCGAGTATCACGACGCCAAGAACGACCAGGCACACCTGGAGACCAAGATCGCGAAACTACGCGAACGGATCTCAACCGCTGCGGTGGTGCAGGAGTCCGGGGGCGGCGACGGTGCTGTCGGGTTCGGCTCGACGGTCGTGGTTCGCGACGAGGCGGGCACCGAGCGCAGCTGGCGGATCGTGAGCTCGCACGACGCGTCTCCGTCAGACGGTCGGCTTTCGGCGGATTCGCCGGTCGCGCGCGCTCTGCTCGGACGTCGCGCCGGCGAGCGAGCTTCCGTCGTGCTCCCCAAGGGGGAGAGCGTGCTCACCGTTGTAAGCGTAGGCTGAGCGCCGCGCCGCGGCTTCCTCCTTGCGCCGATACAGGCGCTGGTCGGCGAGCTGCATGATCGCGTCGGGATCGTGGCCTTCGTCGGGGACCGTCACGACTCCGTGGGACGCGGTGATCGAGAATTCCGGACCGTGCTCGCACAGCGCCGCGACGCTCTGCTCCACAAAACCCTCGCTATCGGCAGCGGAATGGTCGAACAGCACGCAGAACTCGTCGCCACCCATGCGATAGGCGGTGCCGTGCAATCCCACGGCGCTTTTCAGCCGCTCGCTCAAGCGAACCAGCAGCGTGTCGCCCGCGGGATGGCCGAAGGAGTCGTTGTATAGCTTGAAGCCGTCGAGGTCATACAGCACCAGCTCCCACGGTTCGTGGGCCTCCGCGGTGCGGCAGGCGAGCCGCAGATCGCCCATCAGCAGGCGCCGGTTGCCAAGCCCGGTGAGCGGGTCTGTCAACGACAGGCGGCGGGAGTGGGCGAGCAGCGCAATGTTCTCGCGCAAGGTCACGATCAGATGCGCGCCGACGGCGAGCACCGTTGCGGCGGCGAGAATCAGCGCGGGCAGCGTGAGCTGCGGGCCGAGGTTGCCGTACACGAGCACGCCGAGCGCGCTGAACAGCGCGAGCGTGGGCACCACCGTCATCTGCCAGCTCTTCATTCGCCGCTGCTGGAAAGGCACGGTCGGCGTCCACGCGGCCATCGCCATCAGGATCGCCGCGAACGGCCACAGGGCTTCGACCCAGGTGCCGGACCGGTAGGAGTCGGTGGCGGTCTGGTAGAGGTAGGTCGAGTCGGCAACGGCGCTGACGAGCATTCCCGAGGCGATCAGCAGCCACATCGCTCCCGGTCGCCATCCGGTTATGGCGATCGCGCCGAGCGCGAACATCATCAGCAGCAGGTCGCCGATCGGATACGCAAGCGACACCGCGACCGAGCTGAGATCGCCGGTGGCGCTGTGCAAGATCGGCGGGAGGATCAGCGCCGCGCCGACGGTCGCGGCGCCGAGCCCGGCGATCGCCCCGTCGAGCCACATCCCGATTCGCAGTTCGCGCAAGTGTGCCCTGGCGAGCAGCACCAGCGCAACGTAGTAGCAGGGATAGGCGGCGAGGTTGAAGGCGTCGGCGAGCGACACGCTGCCGCCGGCGGCGGCCCGCGTGTGTTCGATGAACATCACGTCATACAGTTCGCCGAAGCTCCAGCACAGCATCCCGGCGCCCATCGTCAGCCATGCGGCGCGCTGCTCGCGAACGAGCGCCCCGCGCGCGAGCACCGCGAGCGTCGATCCGAACAGCAGCAGGTTGAAGATGTCTTCTTCAAAGAGCCCGTCGAGCCCGCGTCCGCCGAAACCAAGCGTGACGTGCAGAGCGAGCACACCCAGCCCTCCGATCAGGCAGGCGATGAATAGGGTCGAGGTGTTGGGTCGCAGTCGTTCGCGCATGGCCGTGCGAGTCGTCAACTACATCGGCTGTGCGGGAGCAAACCCTGAGTCGATCGACCCTGTTTGCGCAAGGAAACCCCGACGGGATCGACTCTGCTTGCGCGCGACAAAATCGTGAAGAGATCGCCCCTGCCCGTACGGGAGAACTTTGGGCTGCTCAGGTGGCCGGCGAGCGGCCGATATGCCGCGTGAAACTGCCCGGTTTGCGCCTGTAGAGACGTGCACCCAGCCGCAGGGCGCGCTTGCGCAGGCGCTTGCGCCGTCGCCCGATCCGCTCGAGCAGGGCATCCCGCGTGGTGCTGTCCTGGCCGAAGACGTCGGGATCGCGCTCGAGGTAGGCGCCGAGCATCCACAGGTCGTGCTCCTCTCCGAGCACGTCGCCCAGCCGATCGGCGCGCCTGGTGGGCCCGCGAGCACCCTTGCGATCCGCGCCGCCGAGCATGTCGAGCACGTAGTAGAGGCTCTTCACGCGCTTGCGCCAGTCATGCAGATCCTGGGCGCGATGTGCGTGCCCACGCTTTGCCCGCCGGCGACGCCGGCGTCCTTCGCGATAGATACGTCGCAGTCCGGGAGCGAGCGCGTCGAAGTCGTGTTCGAGCAGCTTCCAGCGCGCCAGGCGGCGGCGCATCGTGGCGATGTCGGCGAGCACTCGTTCGCGCTCTGAGAGCGCGATCGCAGTGCCGCGCTCGCTCTCCAAGCGCGCGCGCAGCGGGTGGACCCGCTCCGGCGCAAGCGCTCGCGGATGGCGCTTGGCCAGCGCATCGAGCGTCGCCAGGCGCACTTCGGCGTCGCGCGCGCCCGCCAGGCGTCGCGCGGCGCTGCGCAGCGAGTCGTTGACGCGTCGGAACTCGGGCTCGCCGAGCTCATGGCGCAGCAGTCGCGCGAGCGCGCGCATACGCTTGATCGCCTTGCGCGCCTCGTGAACCAGCTCGGCTGGATCGACCGGCGCCGACTCCGCTTCACCGCTCTCGATTGGATCGCTGCCAATGGTCATTGCGCACCACCCTCCACATGGAGGCTATCGACGCGACAATGCACTCATGTCAAAGTTGCCCGACGCACGCTGGTGGACGGTGCGCAGCGCCCACAGCAACAAGCCCGCCACCTATCGCTGCCCGATCTGCGGACGGCACCTGCCGGCGATGAGCGAGCACATGCTGATGTTCCCCGAAGACGACAAAAGCCGTCGTCGTCATGCCCATGCGAAGTGCGTCGCGCAGGCGCGCCGGCAGGGACAGCTGCTGTTGCGCGAAGACTGGTTGCGCACCCAGCCGCGCGTGCCGTCGCCGTGGCAGCGGCTGCGGGATCGCCTCAAAGGAGATTGAGGGGCCGCGATCGGGCGTCGTGTCTGCGCGTTTAGTTGGGCTCCGCGCTCGGGATCAGGCGCCGTTCACATGCACGTAGTCGGGCTCCACGCGCAGGATCACGCGCTGTTCGCCGGGCTGGCGGTATGGATAGCTCTCCTGCCCCAGATACTTCATCGCAAGCGAGTCGATGTGCGCGTCGGCGCCCTCGCGCGTCTGCTCTGTCACGCGCCCGCGGACCGACAGGTACTCATAAGGGTTCTCCATGTTCTGCACGGTCAGCGTCACACGTGGATCGCGCTTGAGATTCTCCGGCCAGGAGCGTCCCTCGGCGGTGTTGACGACGGGACGGCCGTCCTGCACATCGACCCACACGGGCGCGGCGTGCACCGATCCGTCGGCACGGATCGTGGACACAACACAGAAGTTCTTTGCCTTCAGCAGCTCCTCGGCACGACCCTCGATCGCTTGGCTCATCGGATCCCCTTTCTGGTGGGAGTTCTCTGAGAATGCAATCTACCCGCCACAGGCGCTCCTCTCGCGCTTAATTTCTCGCGACCTCGCCGCGGGCTGCCCTAATTTCTCGCGACTCCCGTGGAGGAGCTCGCCGGTGGGATCGGGTTGAGCGCGACCAGCCGTCCGTTGTTGAGCTGGAAGTGCACGGTCGCTTCGCCGCCGCTCGGGTGGCTCGACGGGTCGCCAGGCTTGTACAGCGGGTAGGCGAGCGTCACTTCGGTGTCGCTCTGTGCGACCACTTTCACGCTCGCGCTGGGTTCCTTGGTGTCGGTGCCGATGTAGCGCCCGTCGACGAAGAAGAACGCCTGCTGGCCATACCCGTCACTGGAGCCGCTGCTGGTGCCGACAAGCACGTGCAGGGTGTTCGAAGGGTCATACGTGGAGGTTTCGCCGGGGGTGTAGCCATGCGCTTTGACCACAGCCACCGCTGCGCCCACGCCTTCGGCGCTCGTCGGTTCCTTGGCGAACGCGGGCGCGGTGGTGGTGCGCGTCGCTTCCGCGCCCCCGGTTTCGTTCGTGCGCGTGGTGGTGCTCGCGGGGGCTGTGGTTGTGGGGGAGGAGCTGGTCGTGCCCGTGGTGCTCGTGCGCTGGACGGTCGTATGTGGGCTGAACGAGCCCGACACCGACACAGTCTTGGTGGCGCCCGAGCCGCACCCGCCCAGCGCGAGTGCGCCGATCGCCGCGATGGCCGCGATCGCCACCGAAGGTCGTCGCTCGGTCGTGACGAGCGGCGTCCGCGGCGTGGTTTGCGCGTGCGCCGGCTTCGCGCGTTGCCTACGGCTGCTCTTCGATGCAACTCTCATCCTGCTCACCATATTCGCCATCGCGCGCTCCCATCCTCGCATTGGTATCCGCGTTGCACGGCACTTGGCTATCGAGCCACGGCCTGTGAACCCCCCTGGGGCGCGCTTGTTGCGCAGGCGGCTTCGTTTCCATCCCGGTGGAGTCGGTCGGGGCTCGGGCACGCCCCACCCATCCCAAAAATTATTAGCGACTGCTAAGCTACGAGAAAGCGCAGACCAGCGAGCAACGGAGACCCCGCAATGAATGCCAAAACCACAGCCGCTCACAGAAACTGGACGCTTGCGATCGTGTCGACCGCACTGTTCATGGTGGTGCTCGACAACCTTGTCGTCTCGGTCGCGCTGCCGAGCATCCGCCGCGACTTCGGCTCCTCGATCCAGTCGCTCGAGTGGACTGTCAACGCATACGTGCTCTCCTACGCGGTGCTGCTGCTCACCGGCGCCGCGCTCGGCGACCGCTTTGGGCGCAAGCGCATGTTCGTGCTCGGCCTATCCGTATTCACGCTCGCCTCGGCCGGCGCGGCGCTTGCGAGCAGCAGCGACCTGCTCGTCGCCGCCCGCGCGATCCAGGGCGCCGGTGCCGCGATCGTCACGCCGCTCACGCTCACGCTGCTCGCCGACGCTTTCCCAGCCGAGCGTCGCGGGCTCGCGCTCGGCGTGTGGTCGGGCATCAGCGGCAGCGCGGTGGCGATCGGTCCGCTCGTCGGCGGCGCCGTCGTGCAGGGCATCTCCTGGCACTGGATCTTCTGGCTGAACGTCCCGATCGGACTGCTGCTTTTGCCTGTAGCGGCGCACCGCCTGAGCGAGAGCCGCGGCCCCTACGGCACGCTCGACCTGCCGGGACTGCTGCTCGCCGGCGCCGGAGCATTTGGGATCGTGTTCGGTCTCGTGCGCTCCCAATCTCTCGGTTGGACCAACCCCACGATCCTTGCGTCGCTGATCGGCGGAGCGCTGCTGCTCGCCGCGTTCGTCGTGTGGGAGCGTCGCGCCCCCGAGCCGATGCTCCCGATGGGCTTCTTCGCCAAACGCTCGTTCGCCGTCACCAACGTGGTCTCGCTGTGCATGTACTTCGGCATGTTCGGCTCGATCTTCTTCCTCTCCCAGTACATGCAGGACGTGCTTGGCAACACCCCGCTGCAGGCCGGCTTGAAGCTGCTGGCGTGGACCGGCGCCTCGATGCTCGTCGCGCCACTCGCCGGCGTCTTCTCCGTGCGCTTCGGCTCGCGCCCGTTCATGGTCGCCGGGCTCACACTGCAGGCGCTTGCGCTGGGCTGGCTCGCCGCGATGACCGCCACCCACGTGCCCTATCTTCACATGGTGATCCCGTTCATCATGGCCGGCGCGGGCATGTCGCTCGTGTTCGCACCCTCCGCCAACGCTGTGCTCTCCTCGGTGCGTGTGGATCAGGCTGGCCAAGCATCGGGCGCCAACACCGCGATCCGCGAGGTCGGTGGCGTGCTCGGCGTGGCGGTGCTCGCCTCGGTGTTCACCGGCTCGGGTGGCTACAGCTCCCCGCAGGCGTTCGTGAACGGGCTGATCCCAGCTATGTGGGTCGGCGTGGCCGTGCTCGGCGCGGGCGCGCTCGTGGCGTTGCTGCTCCCGTTTCGCACCCTGAGTGCCGTCGATGCGCCGGAAGCGGTCGATGCGCCGGCGGCGGTCGAGCACGACGCGCTCGCCGCCGAATCGCCGGTCGCGGCGCTCGTAGGGAATGCGCTATGAGCGCAGAGCCCGTGGGTGCGCGTCGTCGCGTACCCGCCGCCGAGCGCCGCCAAGCGCTGGTTGCCGCCGCCGTGCACGAGTTCGCCGCCGGCGGGCTGCACGGAACCCCGGTGGATCGCATCGCCCGACGTGTCGGTGTCGCCCAGCCGTATGTGTTCAGCCTGTTCGCCGGCAAGCGCGACCTGTTCCTGGCCGCCGTCGATCGCTGCTTCGAGCGCTTCTCCGAGACGTTCGCCGCCGCCGCCGCGGACTTCGACGCCGGTCGCGCGCCCGCCGATTGCGAGGACGTGCTGATGGCGATGGGCAGCGCCTACAAGCAGCTGCTCTCAACCGACCGCGACTACCTGATGCTCCAACACCAGGCCTACGCCGCCTGCGACGACGAGCTGGTGCGTGCGCGTGTGCGCCGCCGCTACGCGGAGCTGGTCGTGTTCGTGGCCGAGCTCTCCGGCGCGGAGCCCGAGCGCCTGGACGATTTCTTCCGTCGCGGCATGGCCCTCAACGTGGCCGCCGCGATGGACGTCGCCGAGCTGTCGGCCGGCTGCTCATGGGTACAGGAGGAGTTGGCTCACCGCCCGAGCGGGTAGCATCAGGCCATGGCATCATCCGGTCCCACGCAGACGGGGGTGAAGCGCAGTCGGCGCGAGACCGTGCGCACCGCCACGATGGTGGCCCTCGCTGTGATCGTCACGCTGTTCGCGGTGCTCAACGTCAAACAGGTCGAGGTCAACTGGATCTTCGGCAAGACCGAGACACCGCTGATCATCGTGATCGTCGCCTCGCTGCTCGTGGGGGTCCTGTTCACGCACTTCGCCGAGGTGCGCAACCGGCGCAAAAGCTAGCGCCCGCTCTCGAATCTCGCTGTCCCTCGAACACTCCCCAAGGACAGGTCGTCAAGCGACGGCCTGGCGGCGCTCCCCGATCACGATGCGCGCCGCCTCCTCGGCGCCGAGAAACGGCGCGAGCACCACGTACGCCAGGTAGCCCGACAGCTCAGGCAGCGTGCCGGTGCCGCGGGATGCCGTCTGAAGATAGATCGTGTGCCAGATCGCGCCCTCGATCCCCTCCTGGGCGAGATCGGTAAGCGGCGGCCCGGGGGCGCCCGCGGTGAGCCTCGAGGTCACCTCGCATGCAAGCTCGGTGCACAGATCGACCGCGCGCTGACCCATCGCGAACACGCCGGTGGCGATCGTCTGCGTGTACGCGGGCCGCTCCGCGAAATAGTGCAACAGCCTGTCCAGTGCCCCGCGCACTGCCGCTGGCCATTCCTTGCCGGAAGCCAACCTTGGGTCCGAGACGGTTGCGCGCACCTCCTCGCGCAGGTTCTCGAGCGCCGCCAGAAAGCACGTCTCCATGTCGTCGAACAGGCTGAAGAACGTGTCGATCGACACGCCGGCCTCGTCGACGATCCGCATCGGGGTGAGGTTCCCATAGCCTTCGAGCGCGGCCAGCTCCAGGGCGCTTCGC
The DNA here is from genome assembly GCA_963715535.1 of uncultured Solirubrobacterales bacterium. Classification (GTDB taxonomy): domain Bacteria; phylum Actinomycetota; class Thermoleophilia; order Solirubrobacterales; family Solirubrobacteraceae; genus Palsa-744. The sequence continues at coordinate 2,670,916 of OY970251.1, forward strand.
AACAGGCGCGCACGGTCGTCCTCCTCGCCCGGGCGAGTCCTGACCGGCACGTCTCGCCGCCCGACTTCGAGCGGGCCGAGCTCATCGGTCATGAACACGAGCGTCCAGCTCACCATGTCTCCCACCAGCGCGGACAGCTCCTCTGTGCGATCCTCCAGCAGCCGCACGAACGTCGCGCGTCGCAGTCCGCCCACGATCGCTCTGGTCACCGGCTCGGGCAGCGGACCGGCATCGGGCGCGTGCGCAAAGCTCCCCGCCAAGCGCTCCTCGAACATGTTGAGGGTCTCGGTCAGCTTCGCCCAACCCGCGGGACCCGCGGAGGGCGCGTCCACCAGCATCACGCGCGCCCCCTTCGGGTTGCGTCGCACGACCTCGGCGAATGTCGCGAACGCGGCCTCCAGGCGTTGCTCGAAAGCACCCTCGGTCGAGTCGTACGTCGCGGCGATGCTGTCGATCGCCTGATTGGCGATCAAGTCGAGCGTCGCCAGGAAGCATTCCTGCTTGTTGGCAAACTGCTCGTAGAACGCGCGCCTGGACACGCCCGCGAGGGTCACCACCTGCTTGACGCTCGTGCGGCCATAGCCACTGGTCGCCACCGCCTCGATCATCGCCCCGTACATGCGCCGCCGCTGGTTCTCCGCGACTTCTCCGGGGTCCAACCTGTGGGGGCCCCGCGGCAGGCGCCGATACAGCGGCGCCACAGCACCGCCTCCGCGGTTCTTCCCACCCTCCGTCAACGTGTTCTATCTCCTCGAACGCTTGGGGCCCCTCGACTATCAAGGAGTCTTGGAAACAAGATTATTCCATGTCAGAGATTTATTGTCTACGTACATCCCGGGGCTCAGGCTACGACAACCGGCGCGATTTCGCATAGATGCTACGGCTATCTGAGATTCAACCCATCGTTGACGCCGGCGCGAATCTCAGTGCAGTAGCGCCCTCAGCGCGAGGATCGCAAGCCCCATCGTCGCCCCCACCAGCACCTCCAGCGCAAGCTCGAAGGGCTTCGCGCGCGAGCGGATGCCCGCGGCGAGCTCCAACACGATCAGACCCGCCACGGCCGTCCAAACGCCCGCCGTCACCGCCGTCTCCTGGCTGGCTCCCGCGGCCCACGCCACCAGCAGCGCCAGCAGCGGCGCGCTCGCGCCCCGCACGATCGACCAGTCCTGCACGAACGTGCTCCACAGCTCCTCCCATTTGATCAGCCGCTGCTGGGAGAGTCGCAAGCCCAGCACGTCCGCGTAGGAGTGCGCAAACCAGTACAGCACCACCGCGATCGCCAGCGAGGCGACCGTATCCACGTAGCTGTCGTGCAACCCACCCTCGGCCGCCAGCAGCGCGCCGATCGTGATGATCCCGTACACGGCGCCTTCCGGGTTGCGCTCGGGCACGATCCACCCGAGCACGCGGTCGAGCACAGGGCCAGCCGCTCCAGCGAAGGGCTCCTCCGCTTCCTGCTCTTGTGTTTGTTGCTCGTGTGGTTGCACTGGCTGCACCTTTTGTCCGGCTTGCACCAAGTCCACGCGATGGTAACCGGCAGGTCTCATTTCGTTCACAAATCGCCTGCTCGCGGTGGCTTAGTTTGAACGCACATAGGAGCCGCCGGCCGTTGCTCGCAACAAGCCGGTGTGCGTGCCGCGCGCCGCGTGGCACGGTAGCTCCGATCCCATGCTCAGACCCGCACACCCGGAAAGGGATCCACACATGCACAGACGTCTGTTCTCCACGACGGTCGCGCTCATATCGGCCGTCGCGACCCTGATGCTCGGAGTCGCCCTAGCCTCGGCCGGCACCGGACCCGCTTATGTAGCGGCCACGCCGCTACTCGACACGGTCACTGCTCCGACAGGGAACCCAGCTCCCTGGACGCTGTCGCAGGGCGATCCCTCGGTTGCTCCATACGGAGCGTCGCTTCCCAGCTTCTCCTTCGACAGCGCGCCCACGGTCGAATTCAGCTCGATCTCCACACCCAATCTTTCCGTCTACCCGGGTAGCGCCACCAAAGGCAATCCGTCCGGCTCGCTGCCGTATGCAACCGGCTTCGCCGGCACGCCCGGTCCGCTCGCGGGCTATTGCTCGAACGGCGGCCCCAACCCCGAGACCGGCACGGTCGAGCGCCAGCCCGTCGGCAGCATCCTGCCGATGTCGCCCTACTACTTCCCGTATGTGATGCGCAACCCCAACGACCCCAATGTGCTCACCGGGTTCTTCGACTACCGCCCGAAGGACTCCGACGAGGCGATCGTGGTGGCCAACTCGTTCGACAACGGCAACACGTGGCACTTCGTCGATGAGAAGCTCGAGCTCAACCCCAACGTGTGCCCCGACGGCATCCAGAACGACAACGGCCAGGGCCACCCCTACGTGCAGCAGGTCTCCGGCACGCCGGGGAATCCCACCGGCGCCTATGACCTCTACACGCTCAACCGCGTCAGCGGCGACGCGCTCGGCCAGGGTCTGCTCATCCACAAGCTCGACTGGACCACCTCCAGCAAGTACCCGTGGGGCGACCCGATCCAGAACCTGCCCGCCGCCGAGGCGGTCGACGCCGGGCCCAACCCGAACAACGAACAGACCGCGGGCACGCCGCCCGGCTATAGCAACCAGATCACCGAAGCCGGCATCACCACCGCGAGCAGCGCGGTCGTGGTGCCCAACTACCAGGAAAACCAGGCCGGCGTGACGATCAAGGTTGCGAGCACCGCCAATTTCGCCAACCTCAAGGGCGGCCCCGGCGGACAGCTTGTGGACGTTGGCGCGGGCACGAGCTACAGCAACCTGGGCGACTCCACGCTGCCGATCGTCCACTGCACCGAAAACACCAAAGCCGGCGAATTCGAGGGCTGTGTCGCAGTTGACGCGGCCGGGCAGAGCGGCGATCAGTCGGTGAGCATCGCCGAAGGCGACCACCTGGTGGCGCCGCCGGAGGTGCCCGACACCGCGATGGTCACCGATCCCTCCAGCGAGGGCACCACCACCGGCGCCGGGCTGCAGGCCCCCGACGGGATCATCGGCACGGTGCCCGCGTCGAGTCTGCCCGCGACGCTGCCGGGTGGCACGCAGCGCAGCTCGATCCCGAGTGGCGCCACGGTCGTGATCTACGGCGAGAAGCTGCTCAACTACTACTACTCTGCGATCGTCGGCGGCACCAAAAGCGTGTCGGTCCCCACCTCGGGCGGGGGCGTCGCGATCCCGGTGTCGAGCTTCGGCTACACCGGCGCCGGCGCGCAGACGCACGCGAGTCTCACCAACGGCACCCAGCCGACCACCGCGCCAACCGCGCTCAGCCCGGCGGTCACGATCAGCCTCGGCTACAACTCGGCCAGCCCCACCACTGGAGAAGGGATCGCGACGGTCACGTGCACCGGCGCCGACACCGACTCGGGCGGTACCGGCAAGGGCGATGAGCTCACCGGCTGCACCGCCTCATCGAGCGGGCTGCCAGGCGGCACCACCAGCGTCAGCACAAAAGCCGAATACGAAATCGGCGGCCCCGGCGCCTGCGCGTCCTCCTCGGCGGAACTCGCGGCCACCGGCGAGGGCAGCGCAAAGCCCAAAACACTGTTCAAAAACAACGAGGACTACACGGTCGTGCGGGCCGCCTACACCACCGACGGGATCACCTTCCACGATCTCGGCGTCGTGAGCGGCCTCAACAGCCCCTCCTACACCGGCAACGCCGCCGACACCACGCCGGTAGGGCAGACCGGCACCGACCAGCTGCGCTGGGTGGCATCGCGCGGCACGATCGTCCCGACCGCCGAAGGCGAGACGATGTTCATGTCAGGTGCCGACTGCGCCGACGGCGACAGCGACGCGTTCGAGCAGATCTTCTACTCGAACTCGACCAACGGGATCGAATGGTCCCAGCCGGTGCCGCTGGTCAAGACCGACCCCACATTCGCCGCCTCGGCCGAACAGGACGCACTGCTCGGCGAAGGAGTCGATCTGCCGCTGGGGATCACCGCGTACTACTCGGGTCGCGCATATGACCCGAACGTGATCCAGAACCCCGACGGCGGTCTCACGATGCTGTTCTCCGGCTATCGCACGGCCAAGCCGCTGCCCACGGCCGGCCCCGAAGCTGCCGCGATCGGCACCAATCCCTACTTCCAGTACAAGCCTGGCACGAGCGACCCGGCGCTGTACCGGAACATCCTCACTACGCAGCTCGCCATCAAGGAAGCGGGACCCGTCGGCCCTGAAGGCAAAACCGGACCTACCGGTCCTGAAGGCAAAGAAGGCGCTCAGGGGGCTGAAGGCAAGGAAGGCAAGCCCGGTCCCGGTGGTCCCGAAGGCAAAGAAGGCGCCACGGGCCTTGAAGGCAAAGAAGGCAAAACCGGTCCCGTCGGCCCCGAAGGCAAAGAAGGATCACAGGGACCCGAAGGCAACGTCGGGTCCGCCGGCCCCGAAGGTAAAACCGGCCCGCAGGGCCCGATGGGTCCGATTGGTCCCGTTGGACCGGAGGGCCCCGCGGGTGCGAAGGGCGCCACCGGGGCGCAAGGTCCGGTTGGACCCCAGGGTCCCACGGGTGCGAAGGGCGCCACCGGGGCACAAGGTCCAGCCGGGCCCCAGGGCCCTCCTGGTAAGAGCGCCGGGCCGATCGTCTGCACCATCACGATCAAAGGCAATCAGATCGACGTCAGCTGCCAAGAGAACGCCTCAGTGGCGCGAGTCTCCTCAAAGTCGAGCCGGCTCAAGGTGCGCGTGACACGTCACGGCAAGACGATCGCCAGCGGGTATGGATCGCTGCGAGGAGGAGCCGTGACCGCGAAGCTCTCGGCCAAGCACGTTGTCGGTCACGGAGGACTGTCCGTGACCGTCAACCTGCCAGGCAATCGCAGCGCCACCACCTCCGCGGTTCGGTAGGGGCGGAGGGACGGCGCGAGGCGCGTGGGACGCCAGGCTGGGCGTCCCACGCACGCGACGGTTGCGGCCAACGGCACCGCGTCGATCTCATCGTCAACCCAAGTTCGTTCCGCCGTGGTGGTGCGGTATATTGTGAGCGCCAGATGGAGTCCTGGCGGGTCGCCCGGCCAGATCGGGGGCTCGAACTGCCCACGTAGGTACAGGGGCTGATGGCTCCTTTCGCGAAAGACCACTCGAACGCGAGAGGAGTAATCGACAGCGGTGCCGACCCTTCCCGACTGGGCCATCCAGATTCTGCAGGTGGTGAGCATCTTTGTGCTCGCGCCGTTGGTGAGTGGGATCATCGCGAGGGTCGAGGCGATCGTCCAGCAGCGCACCGGGCCACGCATACTGCAGCCCTACTACGACATCTTCAAGCTGCTGCAGAAGGAGACGGTGCTACCCGCCCCGGCGGGGCCGGTGTTCCGCGCCGCGCCGTATGTCAGCTTCGCCGCATACGCGACGATCCCACTGTTGATCCCGCCGCGCGGGCCGGCTGTTGCTGCGCGGTGTCACCCACGACCTGATGGAAGCGACCAGCATTCCGGTGCTCGTCATCAGCGCCGACGAGCCGTGACACCGATCGTTGGCCGGGTAAGCCGCCGAGGCGACCACGGAGAGGACGAGAATGCCGAGAATTGACCGTCAGGAGCTTGTCGCCATCTTTGCGGGCGGCGCGATTGGGGCTGTCGCCAGGGTGTGGATCGCCCAGCATCTCACGACCCCAGACAGCAGTTGGCCCTGGGCGATATTCATCGTCAACATAAGCGGCTCGTTCGCGCTTGCGTACTTCGCGACACGCCTGCAGGAACGTCTGCCGCAGTCGACGTACCGACGCCCGCTGCTTGGCACCGGCTTCTGTGGGGCATACACGACCTTCTCCACGATGCAGGTGGAGATCCTTACGATCGTCGAAGCGCACCGCTACGGCCTCGCCGTCGGCTATGCCCTTGGCAGCATCGCCGCCGGCTTGACAGCGATCTGGCTCGCCACGACATTCGTGCGCCGCACAAGGGCGATCGCGTGAGCGACTGGGTATGGCTTGTTGTCGTGGTCGTTGGCGGCCTTGGCTCGCTCAGTAGATTCCTGCTCGACTCGTTGATCGCCGCGCGCGCCGGGCGGGACTTCCCCTACGGTACGTTCACAATCAACATCACCGGCGCGCTGATCCTCGGGTTCTTGACGAGTCTGGAAATAGACAAGACCCTGCTGCTGATCGCCGGGACGGCAACGATCGGCTCCTACACCACCTTCTCCACCTGGATGTTCGAGACGCATCGCCTCGCCGAAGACAGAGAGATGTCCCGTGCACTCCTCAACATCGGAGTCAGTCTGCTCGCGGGCTTCGGCGCCGCCGTACTCGGTCACGCGATTGGAGCGCACGCATGAACGAAGACTGCCTGAAGCTCACCACCTACTTCGGAGAGCGCGATCGCACGCCCGACGGGCTGCTGGCCGATGAGCTGCTCGACATCTACGGCAGGCAGCGCGTGCAGAGCAGCATCCTGCTCCGTGGCGCGGAAGGTTTCGGCCGACTGCACCACCTGCACACCGACCGGCTGCTGACGCTCTCAGAAGACCTGCCGGTCGTCTCGATCGCGATCGACAAACGCGAGCGGATCGAGTCGATGCTCGACCTCATCCTACAAATCAAGCGGAAGGGCCTGATCACCCTCGAGCGCGCGCGGCTGCTGACGGGAGAGATCGGAGCGGTGGCGCTACCCGCGCAGCTCGGAGAGGCGACCAAGCTCACCGTCTACGTCGGCCGCCAGGAGAAGGTACGTGGCATGACCGCATTCGCGGCGATCGTGCGACCTGCTCTACCGTCACGGGATCTCTGGCGCGAGCGTGCTGCTTGGGGTTGACGGCACCAGCCGCGGACGTCGAGTGCGCGCCAAGTTTTTCGCCCGCAACGCCGACGTGCCGATGATGATCGTCGCGATCGGGTCCGGCGAGAAGATCGCCGAAGTGCTGCCCGAGCTCGGCGGGCTGTTGCACGACCCGCTGATGACTCTTGAGCGGGTGCGGGTCTGCAAGCGCGACGGCGAGCTGCTTGCGACCCCGCACGAGCTGCCAGGCACCGACGAGCACGGTCTCGCGATGTGGCAGAAGCTGATGATCTACACCTCACACTCCGCAACTCACGAAGGGCACCCGCTGCACCACGCGATCATCCGCCGCCTGCGCGAATCGGACGCGGCCGGCGCTACGACCCTGCGTGGCATCTGGGGCTTCCACGGCGACCATGCCCCCCACGGCGACAAGTTCTTTCAGATCCGCCGGCACGTACCCGTCTGCACGATCACCATCGACACCCCAGAGCGCACCGCGCAGGCATTCAAGATCATCGACGAGCTCACCCCCGAGCATGGCCTGGTTACCAGCGAGATGGTGCCGGCGGTCAGGGCGATGAGCGAGCAACGGGCATACAGGCGGCCTGCGGCTCGCCAACCACGAGTTCTGATCGCAGGACAGAGATCCCGACAACGAACCCAAGCCGTCACGGCTGACCTTGGGCTGCCTGGGAATGCGAGCGACCGCGCCGAACGCGCCACGCGCTCATTGACAGCCTCGATCGGCTGGCAAAATTGCGGTACGAAAATAGAGCCGACGTCGGGAATCGAACCCGAGACCTCCGCCTTACCATGGCGGCGCTCTACCAGCTGAGCTACGTCGGCGCTGGGCGCAATCGTAGCGACGCTGAGCCCGGATCGCTACGTGCCATGGCCGGGCCCCAAGCTGTCGTGATTGGTCGCGTTGGGCGGTCAAGCTGGATCGCCCTTGGGGCGTGAGGCTAGCTTTGCCTCGGTACTGGTTCGTCGCTGCCAACGCCCAGGAAGCAGCAGGTGTCGCCGGCGGGACACGGGCTTATCGTGGCTTCCAGGGATCGATGAGATCGACCCCGGTGTCCGTGAAGTCATCGATGTTGCGCGTGGCGAGAGTCAGTTGTCCGGCGGTGACCCCGGCGGTTGTACGCCTCGGAGGATCAGGTCGAGGTGATGTTGCCAGTCCCAGTCGGGTTTGTTCGTGCCGATCGTCGCGCAGATCCCGCACATGACCATTGGGATGTCGCTTGCCTGGAAGTCACTGCGCAGTTCGCCGGCGCGGTGAGCGCGCCCCACGAGCTCGCCGGCGAGGAGCATGAACTGCTCCATCTCTGAGGCGGCGTGGGCGAAGACGCGCTCGCCGCCGCTCATGAGCGCGAAGCGGGTCGCGGCGTCCTCGGCGACGGACGCGAGGTTTGCGCGCAGCGCGCCGGCGAGCGCCGCGAACGCGCCGAGGTGCTCGTCTGTCAGAGCGTGGCGGAGGTTCTCGCTGAAGAGCTCAAAGCGCTGGCGCACAAGCTCTCCCATCAGCGCCTCCTTGTCGGGAAAGTGCCGGTAGACGGTGCCAACGCCGACGCCGGCGTGACGGGCGATGTCGTCCATCTGGACGTTGGGCTGCTCGCCGGCGAACAGCTCGCGTGCCGCGTCGATGATGCGCGCGCGGTTGCGGCGGGCATCGGCGCGCAGCGGGCGTTCGGTGTCGATTGGCGTGACGGTCACAGTGTTTTCACCCGGCTCGCTTGACAAGCGGAATGATAGTTCACTATAGTCGCGGACGCAAACCGGAACCGGAGGTCAGCTTCCAATGAGTTCGTTCGTCCAACCCCGCCCACCATCGCTCGACACGCCTCGCGCGAAGGGCCTCGCGCTGATGCTGCTGGCGATGACCCAGTTCGTGGTTGTCATCGACGCGTCGATCGTCAACGTCGCGCTCCCCTCGATCGGCGCCCACCTGCACTTCTCCCGCGATGACCTCTCGTGGGTGGTGAACGCCTACACGCTCACATTCGGCGGGTTCCTGTTGCTTGGGGGGCGCCTCGCCGACCTGCTCGGTCGCCGGCGCATGTTCATGATCGGCCTGGTGCTCTTCTCGCTCGCCTCGCTGGCCGGCGGCCTGGCCCAGTCGGAGGCATGGCTGATCGTCGCACGCGCGATCCAGGGGCTCGGCGCGGCGATTGTCTCACCGGCGGCGCTCTCGATCATCACAACCACCTTCGCCGAAGGCGCAGAGCGCAATCGCGCGCTCGGCGTGTGGGGCGCGGTCGCGGGTGCCGGCGGCGCGGCCGGCGTGCTGCTCGGCGGGATCCTCACCAGCGGCCTGTCCTGGCGGTGGGTGCTGTTCGTCAATGTCCCCATCGGGCTGATCGCCGCCATGCTCGCGCCGCGGATACTGCTGGAGAGCCACGCGGAAGACGACACGGAAGGCTTCGACATCCCAGGCGCGGTGACCGTCACCGCCGGACTCGCGCTGCTCGTCTACGCGGTCGTCGACGCCGTGAACGTGGGCTGGGGATCGACCGGCACGCTGTTGCGCCTCGCGGGGGCAGCCATCCTGCTCGTCGCGTTCGTCGCTATCGAGCATCGCCAGCGCCACCCGCTGCTGCCGTTCTCGATCTTCCGACTGCGCACGCTCCGCGGCGCCGACATCGTCGGCCTGCTGATCGGGATGTCGCTGTTCTCGATGTTCTTCTTCATCTCCCTCTACCTCCAATACGTCCTTCACTACTCGCCGATCAAGGCCGGGGTCTCCTATCTCCCACTCGCGGTCGGGATCATCGTCTCCGCCGGCGCCGCCTCGCAACTCGTCACGCGTGTGGGCTTCAAGCCCACACTGATCGGTGGACTGCTCTTGATCGCCGTCGCGCTGCTGTGGTTCTCGCGGGTGCGCGCGCCCGGAGGCTCCTTTGCCACTGACGTTCTCGGGCCGTCGATCCTCGCTGCGTTTGGGCTCGGCTTCTCCTTCGTTCCCGTGACGATCGCCGCGGTGACGGGCACCAAGCCACACGAGGCCGGTCTCGCCTCCGGGTTGATCAACACCTCACAACAGGTCGGCGGTGCGCTCGGCCTCGCGATCCTCGCCACCGTCGCCAACAGCCGCACGCAGAGCCTCCTACACACAGGTGTGCACAACACATCGGTCGCTCTCACCAAGGGATACGACCGCGCGTTCCTCGTCGGCGCGGGCTTCGCGATCGTCGGAGCGATCCTTGCCGCCGTCCTGATCTCTTCACGCGACAGCCGCGAACACTCCCGCGAGGCACGCGGTGAAATCGCCGTGAGCACCGTCAAGGAGACCGAGCCGGCCCCGGTGTGAGGTCCGCTGTGAGGATGCCGGGGCGCCACTTCCCCAGGTAGATGCGACGGTGCCCGCAGACACAATACGAACATTTGTTCGCATTCCCGTCCGCATGGCTGAGTAATTTGATCGGCGTCTACGAAAGGGCAGGCTCGGCGGCCGAGAGGTGAGCGGCCGTCGGGGCCTCGGTGCCAAAGGAGGGCCGAACAATGAGCGGACGCGGCAGCTGCGTCATCGCAGAGCAAGACCTGCAGGCAGAGGGAGCGATCCTCGGTCTATTGCTGAACTTTGAAGCAGGAAGCATATGGTCGGTGGAGGAGATCGTCAGCCAGCTCAGCGTGTCACGGGTGGAGGTGATCGACGGTCTTGCGAGCCTGCAGGCATCCGGTCTGATCCACCGTCTCGGGGACTTTGTGTTCGTGACGCGTGCAGCCTCGCGCTTTGACCGGCTGGAACTGTAGTGCCGACCCCAGGTTTGGCCAGGGGGAGGCGGGTCGAAGCGGTCAGCTGATCCCCTCGAGCAGCTCGGCGGGCGAGGACAGCTCAAGTCCTCTGGAGAGGATCACGATCGTCTCCAGGCGCGGTGAGCGCTTGCAACGCTCCAGAAGGCTGATCTCGGTCCGATGCAAATCGCACACGTCTGCCAGTGCCTCCTGGGAGAGTCCCACGCGCGTGCGATGGCGGCGTAGATTGGCGGCGAACTGCTCGCGGACGACATCCATGACTACCACTGTCGCGGTCCGCAGACGGAAGGTCTACAGACGATCGTCGGCGAGCGCTCTTCGCGCTCATGCCGCCGTCGACTGGAATCGCGATCGAGCATTCGCCGATGCCTCGGCCTTCTGCACCGCGCAGAACATGGTGGGGGCAGGATTCGAACCTGCGTAGGCTGAGCCAATCGGTTTACAGCCGATCTCCTTTAACCACTCGGACACCCCACCGGGCATCCCCGACATCAGTCGTGGATGAGAGTGCCATTGTAGTGCTCGAACCTGTGGTGCGTTTGCCTCCGAGGTCGGCGCTCGTTCACCGAGCGCCGACAGCCGTCAGCTGGCCTCGCGCAGCTGCTGGGCCTCGGGAGCGGCCTGGAGCTTCTTGAGCGTGCGACTCTCTATCTGACGGACACGCTCGCGGGTGATGTTGAAGGCGCGCCCGACCTCATCGAGCGTGCGGACGCGGTCGCCTGTGATGCCGTAGCGCATCTCGAGCACCTCCCGCTCGCGCTGCGGAAGCGAGGCGAGCACCCGCTCGACGCTCTGGCGCCGCAGAGCCTCGGAGGCAAGCTCGAAGGGCGTCTGTGCGGCTGCGTCCTCCACGAAATCGGCCAGTGCGGAGTCTTCTTCGTCGCCGATCGGCTTCTCCAGCGACACTGGCTGCTGGGCCATGCGCTGCACCTCGCGCACCTCTTGCGTCGTGCACTGCAACTCGGCTGCTATCTCGGCCGCACTCGGATCGCGACCAAGCTGTTGGATCAACGTGCGCTCGGCGTAGATGACCTTGTTGAGCCGATCCACCATGTGTACCGGTATGCGGATCGTGCGTCCCTTGTCGGCGATCGCGCGAGTGACCGACTGGCGGATCCACCAGGTGGCGTAGGTCGAGAACTTGTAGCCGCGACGGTAGTCGAACTTCTCCACCGCGCGGATCAAGCCGAGCGAACCCTCCTGGATCAGATCGAGGAAGTTCATGCCGCGCCCGAGGTAGCCCTTGGCGATCGACACGACCAGGCGCAGATTGGCCTCGATCATGTGCTGCTTGGCAGCCACATCGCCACGCTCGATGCGCTTGGCCAGACACACCTCCTCCTCGGCGCTCAGCAGCGGTACGCGGCCGATCGAGCGTAGATACAGCCGCAGCGAATCGACGCTCGGCTCGGCGCTCAGGTCGATCTCGCCTTTGTGGATCTCCTCCAAGCGAGACCGCAGCGCTCGATGATCGAACTCGTCCTCGTTCTCCTCCAGATCGGCGACGGAAGCGTCCGTTGCCGCAAGCAGAACATCAGTGGTGGTACTCATTTCGGACCCCCCAGGTCCACACAACTCCCCGCCGAAACGACCCCCGCTTCGACCTCCCCAGACCTGACTACCGGCCTCCTATGCGATTTCGTGCGACATTGGCAGTGTTTGCGCTTGTTGTGCCCTCGGATCCCAACCCGATCACTCCCCGTCGGCGATCCAAGCCATGTGCGGAGTGATACCAGAAATGGCTGTTGGAGGACCCCAATTGCCTGGGGCCCTGCCCGCCGGCCGCTAGTCTTGCCCGCAGGGTGGCCATGACTATGCGCTCTACACCATCGCTTTCGACCGACGCCGCCGCCGGCGACGTTCAAGCGCGCATGCCGTCCGTGCCGGTGGGGCTCTCGCGCGTGGGAGTAACCGGTGTGGAGAAGGTCATCCGTATCCGCGACGAGCTGTTCTTCGCGCGCCTGGAGTGCTTTGTTGACCTGAGCTCCGATCAGAAGGGTGCTCATATGTCGCGCTTCGAGGAGGTCGTGAACGAGGCGATCGGCGAGGTGGTGCTGGGAGAGTCGCCGTTCAGAGCGGAGACACTGGCGAGGCACATTGCCGAGCTCGTGCGCGAACGTCAGGGTGCGGAGCGCGCCGAGGTGACGATCGCCGCGCGCTACCCCGAGCACAAGCCTGCGCCGGTGTCGGGCGTGGGCACACAGGAGATCTACACGCTCTACGGTCGCGCGGTCGCTCTGCCAAGCGGCACCCGCCAGATGGTGGGGGTCTCGGCGACCGGCATGACCGCGTGTCCCTGTGCGCAGGAGCTGGTTGCCGCCCGCGCCCGCGAGCGTCTGCTCGCAGACGATTTCAGCGAGGGGCAGGTCGAGCGCATACTGGAGCGCGTGCCTGTTGCTACTCATAATCAGCGCGGGCTGGGCACACTGCACATCGGATGCGTGGAGGATTGCGCGGCCGAGATCGACGCGTCAAGTCTGCTGGAGATCGTGGAGAGCTCGATGTCCTCGGAGATCTATGAGCTGATGAAGCGCTCAGACGAGGTGGAGGTCGTGGAAAAGGCCCATCGGCGCCCGCGCTTTGTCGAGGATTGTGTGCGCGAGATGCTGGCCGGTGTGGTCGAGCGCTTCCCCGAGCTGCCCGATGGCAGCTTCGTGATAGCGCGTCAGGAGAATCTGGAGACGATCCACCAGCACAACGTGGTGGCCGAGCGCCACGGGCTCATGAGCGAGCTGCGCCAGGAGATTCAGACGGAGCGGCCGGTGTCGCATCAGTGCACACTGGACGAGTGGCTCGACGGAAGTAGTCGAGACCTGAGAGCACCGTGATCGCAACCATCAGGTAGACCAGCAGCGACACCCACAAGGGGGAGCCGTGCACCGCGATGACGGCGAGGATCGCTGCGATCTGCACGCATGTCTTGACCTTGCCGAACATCGAGGCTTCGATCACGACGCCCGACTGGCCGGCGTTGGCGCGCAGTACCGTGACCGCGAGCTCGCGCGCGATGATCACCATCGCGACCCACCCTTCCAGGCGATGCAGGGAGACGAGCGAGAGCAGCGCGCCGACGATCAGGAGCTTGTCGGCGAGCGGGTCCATCAGCTTGCCGAAGGTCGTGATCGAGTCACGGGTGCGCGCCAGGTAGCCGTCTACGAAGTCGGTGAGCGAGGCGAGCGCGAAGACCACCGCGGCGAGCACGTCTCCCGACGGGGTGTTGCCAAGCAGTGCGACGACGAGCACCGGCACCAGCATGATGCGCAAGATCGTGAGCACATTGGGGAGGTTCAGGGGAAACATCGGCACAGCCATTATGTCTGCAATTCCAAGCGTTGGCGCGGCGACGCGACGGTCGCTGGATTGCCGCCACCGGATCGCCGGCCTCGGACCGATAGGGTGTGCCCAATGCCCCTGGTCCCGATGGTCATAGAGCGCACCGCACGCGGCGAGCGCGAGTTCGACATCTTCTCGCGGCTGCTCAACGAGCGGATCATCTTCCTGGGCACCCCGATCGAAGATCAGGTGGCGAATCTAGTGGTGGCGCAGCTGCTGCACCTGGAGTCTCAAGACCCCGAAAAGGACATCTCGATCTACATCAACTCACCCGGCGGAAGCGTGTACTCGGGCCTTGCGATCTACGACACGATGCGCTTCGTGAAGCCCGACATCCACACGATGTGCGTCGGAGTGGCGATGTCGATGGGCTCGCTGCTGTTGGCGGGTGGCACGAAGGGCAAGCGTGCGGCTTTGCCGAACTCGCGCATCCTGATCCACCAGCCCTCGGCGGGCTTTGAAGGCCAGTCCACCGACATCGAGATCCATGCCCGCGAGATCCTCACGGTGCGAGCGCGCCTGGATGAGATCTACGCCGAAAATACCGGCCTATCGAAGGAGCAGGTGCGCGAAGACATGGAGCGCGACCGCTTCTTCACCGCCGAGCAGGCACTCGAGTACGGCCTGATCGACCGCGTTCTAGAGCCTCACTGATCGCCACGCGGCGTCGCCGCTTTGCGCGCGCCGGCTTTTTTGGGGATGGGCCGGCATGGCCGGCCTCCGGGGCGTGCCCGTGGTGCTGATGATTCCGGGTGTCAAGCCACTATTCTCGGCTTCTTCCATGGCTCGCTTCACCGCGCCAGAGCGCATAGCGCTGTCCCTTATCGCTCTCCTGACGGTGCTGGCGGGGCTCGCCAACTATCAGACGTGGGCGCCGGTGCCGCGTTTTGCGATCGCCACCGTCGCGCTCGCGGGTCTTGCGTGGGTCGTGTCGTTTGCCACCGAGCAGCTGGGCGAGCGGTTTGGTCCGGCGGTCACAGGCATGTTGCAATCCACGCTTGGCAACCTGCCCGAGCTGTTCGTGGTCGTGTTCGCCCTGCAGAAGGGCGAGCTGGTGGTGGCGCAGACGGCGATCGTCGGCTCGATCTTTGCAAACGCGATGCTCGTGCTGGGTCTGGTGATCGTGGTGGGCGCCCACAGGGCGCCCGACGGTGTGATGCGCTTCTCCCATCGTCTGCCGCGGGACACCGCCACGCTGTTGCTGGTCACGGTGTTCATCATCGTGCTGCTCGGTCTCTCGCTTGCCTCGCACGACTTGGCGAGCCATCACGTGGACACGATCTCAGCGGTCGGGGCGGTGTGCCTGCTGATCGTGTATGTGGCGTGGGTGGTGCCGTACCTGCGCGCCGACAAACGTCCCGGCGTAGAGGGCGCTGCGGAGTCAGGCGCCGCTGGGCAAGCCTTGCAATCGGGCGACGTGGATCGTCCCGTCACAGCAGATCTCGCCCGCGGCGGCACCCGACAGTCGAACACTCCGCCGTCCGAGCGCGAGGGGCCGCGGCTGTCGTTGTCGTTCACGCTCACGCTGCTGTTCGCGGGCGGGATCGGCTCCGCGTTCGTCTCCGACTGGTTTGTGAACGCACTTGAGCCCGCGATCGTGCAACTCAAAATCTCCCAGGCGTTTGCGGGTCTCGTGATCGTGGCGATCGCGGGCAACGCGGTCGAGAACACCGCCGGGCTCGTGCTGGCCTGGAAGGGACGCTCCGACATGGCGATCTCGGTCGTCAAGAACTCCGTTGCGCAGATCGCCGCGTTTCTGTTCCCGCTCTTGGTGTTGATCTCGTTCCTGCTCGCCACCACGCTCACGTTCGCGCTCGCTCCCGTGTACATCGGCGCGCTGCTCGTGATGGCCCTTGCGATGTGGCAGGTGACCGGCGACGGGGAAGCCGCCGCGTTCGAGGGCTGGGCGCTGGTGGCGCTGTATGTGATCCTGGCGACGCTCACGCTCTACGAGTAGCCCGATTACCTAGTAGCGCGCGACTCGATGCGCGTGGGAGCACGGCATCGGCATCGCGCCGCTACGCTTGCGCGGTCATGCGTCTCGCCACCTTTCTCCCACCCGGCAGCTCCTCTGCGCGCGCCGGCGAGGTGCGTGGAGAGGCGGTTGTGGCGTTTGCCGACGAGCGCGCGACGGTGCTCGATCGCTTGCGCGATCCCAGTGGCCGTGCGTCGAGTGGCGAGAGCGCCGACGGCCCGTCGTTTGCCCTTGGGGAGATAACGCTGCTCGCGCCGGTGCCCGAGCCGCGCGCGATCTTCGGGATCGGCCTCAACTACGCCGACCACATCGCCGAGACGGGCGGCACGGCGCCGGAGGTTCCGCTGGTGTTCACAAAGCTCCCGGCCTCAGTGGTGGCACCGGGCGCGTCGGTGCGCTGCCCGCCTGTTGTCAAACGCCTGGACTATGAGGGTGAGCTGGCGGTCGTGATGGGCGCGAACGCGCGGGTGGCCGGCTACGCCGTCGCCAACGACCTCACCGCGCGCGACCTGCAGGGACGCGAGGCCCAGTGGACGCGCGCGAAGGGCGCGGACGATTTTTGTCCTTATGGCCCGTGGATCACAACCGTTGATGAGATCCCCGACCCGCATGCGCTGTGGCTGCGCACGTGGGTGGGTGGCGAGCTGCGTCAGGACTCCTCGACCTCGAACCTGATCTTCAAGATCCCCGAGCTGGTGAGGTTCATTTCAGAGACTTGCACGCTTGCGCCCGGCGACCTGATCCTGACCGGCACGCCAAGCGGCGTCGGCATGGGTTTGGACCCTCCGCGCTTCCTTGCCTCCGGCGATGTGGTGCGCATTGAGATCGAGGGGCTCGGGCATATCGAGCACTCGATCGCCTGAGGCGACATCAGCCTTTCAGTAGTCCGCCTACCAGCGCTCCCGCCACCCCGCCGGTGGCAGCCGCGCCGGCGTTGCTTTGCTCACCCTCCTGCGGATCGATGAACATCGTTTGGATCGCCAGTCGCCCAGGCCCGGTGAAGCGGTTCCAGGTGAGCTTGCCGCCGCCCCCGAACATGCCCGACTTCAAGCCCATCGTGATCGCCTCGAGCTTCACCGTGGGGTCCTTGAACAACCATGCGCCGGCCTCCACGTCGAGTTGCTCGCCCGCGTCGAGCTGCACGAGGAACACGTTGCCGTGGCCGTGCAGCCACACCAGCGCATCGCCGTTGGTGGCACGGAACTTGTCCATGAAGATCCCAGACCCGCCCAGCAGCATGTTCTGCACGCCCTGGATCCGCTCGAAGCTGTAGTCGAGGTTGTCGGTTGCCGCCACGAACTGGTGCTCGCGCACGTCCAGGCCTTCGCCCTGGCGCAGGTGCAGCGGCACGCACTGTCCTGGCGAATCGCGCGAGAACGCGATCCTGCCCGACCCGGCGGTACGTGTCACGAAGTACTCCATTCCGGCGATCTTGCGCTTCACGCCGCCGGGAAGCTTCTTCAGCTCGACGTCCACCCCGGTCTGCTTCCACAGCAGCACGTGATGCTCGAACATCACGCTCGCGCCGCCCACTTCGATCTGAAGCTCGGGCACGAGCGCTCCGCGTATGTGGTAGGTCACGCCTGCAAATGTCTCGTCTTGAACGCTCGCCTCTATCGGCTCCGGCAGATGCATGGCTGATTGTCTCCTTCTCGCGGGTTGGTCGATTCGATCGGGCATCAGCCCGCTTATCGGCATCGACGTGCAGCAGGTTAGCCGCACAAACGGGGGCTGTGCGCTCCTACCTCGGCCATGAGAGGAGGCCGCTCGTGAGCACTCGGGCGTTCGTGAGCGCCCACCCCGCCGCGCCGAGCGCTCGGCCGCGCTAGACTTTGCGGCACCTCGCGCCTGGGCGGGCTTTTCTTGCCCTGGGTGCAGCTGACGACGACTACGCAGGGAATCACTATGGCTCGCGGAGATGTACGGATCGCTATCACCCTCGCCTGCGAGGAGTGCAAGCACCGCAACTACCAAACAAACAAGAGTAAGCGCAACAATCCCGATCGGGTGTCGCTGCGCAAGTACTGTCGCTGGTGTCGTCGTCACACCAGTCACCGGGAGACTCGCTAGCGCGGGAGCGCAGCTGTGGCCCGTGACCGCAAGCGCGCCAGACAACGTCGCTCGAGACCCGTACGCGAGGGTGCACGCACCCCATCCACAAATGGGCCCGTGCGCGCCGATCTGCCGGGGGCTCTCTCCCACGCTGGAGACGTCGACGAGTTCGACGCAGCGCTCATTCGCGGCGCCGGTGGGGTTCCGGCTGAGCAACCGCTCGAGGATGGCGAGGCTACGCCAGTTGCGAATGGTGAGGTCTCCGGCGAGCAGGAGCCCGTTGAGCTTGAGCCGGCCGAGCTGGTTCCCGCCGGTGGCGGACGCGGCGGACGTCGTGGCGGCGGGCGTCGATCGGTCGAGGATGCGTTTGGCGAGGGCGCAGGTTCGGAGGGCGTTGCTCCCGAGGCTGCTCCCGCTCGCAAGCCTTCACAGCCGCTGCCGGTTCGTGCGGTCGCTTTCCTGCGTGCCAGCTGGGCCGAGCTACAACGAGTACAGTGGCCCGATCGTCGCCAGGTCACGCAAGCCACAGCGGTCGTGCTTGGCTTCGTGGCGGTCGCCGGCGCCTACCTCGGTGCGGCCGACTGGTTGGCCGGAAAGATCATCAACTTCATCCTCTAGGTAAGCGCTCACACTAAGTAGCGTCTGTTCGCCGTTTCTCGCATTGCCCTGTCTTATCCACCACTTCAAGCTGTCAGGAAGCTGAATGTTTCGTTGGTACGTTGTAAACACCTATTCCGGTCACGAGAACAAGGTCAAGCACAATCTCGAGCACCGCGTCGTGTCGCTCGGCCAGCAGCGCGCCGTGCGCACGGTGGTTGTCCCCACCGAATCGGTCTCGGAGATGAAGGACAACCAGAAGATCACCGTCGAGAAGCGCACGATGCCCGGCTATGTGCTCGTCAACATGGAGCTCAACGAGGATTCATGGGGCGTCGTCAAGGGCACGCCAGGCGTGACCGGCTTCGTCGGCTCCTCCCAGGAGCCGGTGCCGCTCACCCAGGTGGAGGTGGATCGGTTGTTGCACAAGGAGGTCGCCACGGCGCCTCGCACCCGTGCTCAGTTCACGATCGGCGAGACGGTCAAGGTGGTCTCCGGGCCGCTGTCGGACTTCTCTGGGGAGATCTCGGAGATCAACGACGACGCCGCCAAGCTCAAGGTCCTGGTATCAATCTTTGGTCGGGAGACACCTGTAGAGGTGGGTTTCGACCAGGTAAAGAAGCTCTAGGCGTGGGATAGACAATGGCCAAGAAGGTACTAACAACGATCAAGCTGCAAGCGCGCGGCGGGCAGGCTAGCCCGGCGCCTCCGGTTGGACCTGCCCTGGGCCAGCACGGCATCAACATCATGGAGTTCTGCAAGGCGTTCAACGCGCAAACGCTCGCGGAGACGGGCACGATCATCCCGGTCGTGATCACCGTGTACGAGGACCGCTCGTTCACGTTCGTCACCAAGACCCCGCCCGCGGCCGTCCTGATCAAGCAGGCTCTGAAACTGGAGAAGGGGTCGGGTGAGCCCAACCGCAACAAGGTCGGCAAGATCACCGACGCGCAGCTGCGCGAGATCGCCGAGCGCAAGCTCGCCGACCTCAATGCCCATGATGTCGATCAAGCAGTCAAGATCATCGCGGGAACCGCGCGGTCGATGGGTGTGGAGGTTGCGTCATGAGCGCCCACGGACGCCGCCACCGCGACGGCCTGGAGAAGGTCGACCGCGAGCGCGAGCACGAGCCTGCCGAGGCGGTTGCGCTCGTCAAGGGCCTTGCCAATGCAAAATTCGACGAGTCGATCGAGATTCATGTGCGCACCGGACTCAACGTGCGTCACGCCGACGAGCAGTTGCGTGGCACGATCGCGCTCCCCAACGGACTCGGCAAGAACGTCAAGGTCGTCGTGTTCGCGCAGGGCGACAAGGCTCGCGAAGCGGAGGAGGCCGGCGCCGACGTCGTTGGTGCAGAGGACTTGGCGAAGCGCATCGAGGAGGACGGCTTCGACGATTTCGACGTGGCGATCGCCACCCCCGACCTGATGTCGGTAGTGGGCCGCCTCGGCCGCATTCTCGGTCCGTCCGGGCAAGATGCCCAACCCGAAGGTTGGAACCGTCACGATGGACGTCGCCAAAGCCGTCGAGGACTCGAAGTCCGGCAAGATCGAGTATCGCACGGACCGCACCGCGATCGTGCATCTGGTGATCGGCAAGGCCAGCTTCGATGAGCAACGGCTGCTGGAGAATTATGCGGCCGTGATCGAAGAGCTCGTCCGCGCGAAGCCTTCAGCGGCGAAGGGCCGTTACCTGTGCACGATCACGATGACCTCGACCATGGGTCCTGGCGTCAAAGTGGACCCCACCCGTACCCGCGAAATCGTCGGAGAGCCTGCAGCAGCCTGATTTAATCGACAGCTCACCGCCCGAGACCCCCGGCGCCGCCACGGCGCGAGAAGACCGGGACAGGTGGAGCATCGAGGCAGGTTCATCCTCGCTCTCGACGCCCGCCTGTGTGCGGGCGTTGTGCGTCTTACGAGAGCAAGGAATGAGATGAACCGAGAGCAAAAGGCAGCGACCATTGAGGCACTGGCGGAGGAGATCAGACAACTCCGAGGCCGATTTTCGCGGTGGACTACCGCGGCATCTCAGTGGCCCAGGCAGCCGAGCTGCGTACCAAGCTGCGCGACGCCGACGCCACGTTCACGCGTGGTCAAGAACTCGCTTGACCGAACGCGCCGCCGACCAGGTGGGCGCCGAGACGCTCAAGCCGCTGCTCTCCGGACCGACAGCGCTCACGTTCGTGCGTGGCGACGCGGCGCTCGCTGCGAAAGCGATCGCCGACCAGGCGCGCGCCACTCAGCTTGCTGCCGTTCAAGGGTGGCTTGATGAACGGCGACGTGCTCGACGCCAGACCAGATCCGCGCGATCTCGCGTCTGCCTTCGCGCGAAGTGCTCTACGGGCAGCTCGTCGGGATCGTGGCCTCGCCGATCTCTGGGCTCGTGCGCACGCTCGAACGCGCTCGTCGGCGGCCTTGCGGTTGCGCTCGGGCAGGTGCAGCGAGAAGAAGGAGTCGGGCGAGATTCCCGCGGGCGAGGCCCCCGGCCGAGGCGGCGGCGCCGGTTGCCGAGGAGCCGGCCACTGCGGAGGAGCCTGTCGAGGCTGCGGCAGCTGAGGAGGCACCGGCTGAGGAGGCACCTGTCCAGGCTGCACCGGCTGAGGAGGCACCTGTCGAGGAGGCACCGGCCGAGGAGCCCGCTGAGTCCGTTTCCGCTAAGGAAGCGCCCGCCGAGGAGAGCCCGCCGCCGAGGGGCAGCCCGAGGCAGAGGCGCCCGCGCCGAGGAGGCCTCGACCGCAGACCAAGCTGAGCCGGCATCTGAGCCGGCACAAGACGACAACCAGACGGACGCTTCGGCGCAGAGAGCCCGAGAGCGCCGAAGCGACCAAGGAGGACTGACCGATGGCAACAAGCACACAGGAGTGGATCGAGGAGCTCAAGGGCATCTCGGTGCTCGAGCTCGCCGAGCGCATCAAGGCGCTGGAGGAGGAGTTCGGCGTCTCGGCGGCGGCAGTGGCGGCTCCGGCTGCCGCTGCTGCAGGTGGCGGTGGCGGGAGGCGAGGCGGCCGAGGACGATGGCCCGACCACCGTCGATGTGATTCTCACCGCGGCGGGCGACAAGAAGATCCAGGTGATCAAGGTCGTGCGCTCCGCCACCGGCCTCGGGCTGAAGGAGGCCAAGGCGCTCGTCGACGAGGCCCCCAAGCCGGTCAAGGAGGGCATCGAGCGCGAGGAGGCCGACAAGCTCAAGGCCGAACTCGAGGAGGCCGGAGGCGCGTCGAGTTGAAGTAGCTCGGAGTCGCCTGGCGTCGAGGTCGCTCGCGCCAGGCTTCGCGCGTTGGGTCCGGCTCGCGAGCGTGCCTCCCAGCGCTCGATGCCCCCCGGAGTGTGGCTTCGGATGTGATGGCTTCAAGCGATGCCCCCGCGCGCGCGGGGGCATCGGCCTTTTCGAGATCCCAGCCCGATCGCCGGTTTTCCCAAAATCGGCTTATCTCCGGTAGAATCCGGCTCGCTGGCCGATAGTCGCAGCCACCCGACAGCGGCAGGACGCCGCGCCACATACGCGGTGATCAGGGGTGGGGTCCGTGAGCGCTGGCTGCCCCACTTGAGGGCGCCGATAGCTCTGTGCTATCTTTGCTGGTCGCGCGTTTGCGCCCGCCTTTGCCCGTCTCTCGCCCTCCGAAGGAGTCATTTCTTGGCTGCTGTTGATGCTCTCCGGACGCGCCGGTCCTTCGCGCGTCTGTCCAAGTCTGTCGACGTACCGAACCTCATCGATATCCAGCGCCGCTCGTTTTTGTGGCTGACCGATCCCCAAGAAGGGCGGTCTGCGCGAGACGATCGACGACATCTCTCCGATCGAGGACTACACCGGCAATCTCGCCGTGCAGTTCGGCGAGTTCGTCTTCGACGAGCCCGTCGCCTCGCTCGAGCAGTGCCGCGAGAAGGATCTGACCTACGCCCGTCCGCTCACGGTCACCGTCGCGTTCATCAATCGCGAGACCGGAGAGATCCGCGAGCAGTCCGTCTTCATGGGCGACTTCCCGTGGATGACCGAGCGCGGCACGTTCGTCATCAACGGCACCGAGCGCGTGGTCGTCACGCAGCTCGTGCGCTCTCCCGGCGCCTACCTGATGGAGCCCAAGGACCGCGAGAAGCAGGTCTTCATCGCCAACCTGATGCCCGCTCGTGGCTCGTGGCTGGAGCTCGAGATCGACAAGAAGGGCAAGGTCTTCGTCCGCATCGACCGCAAGCGCAAGCTCCCCGTCACGGTGCTTTTGCGCGCGATGGGCTACGCGACCGATGAGGAGATCCTGCGGCTGTTCGAGAACTCGCACTACATCCGCAACACGATCGAAGCCGACACCGAACAGACCCGCACCGAAGAGGGCGCCCTGATCGAGCTGTTCAAGAAGCAGCGTCCGGGCGAGCCGCCGAGCGTCGAGAACGCGAAGGCGCTGCTCAACCAGCTGTTCTTCGATCCCAAGCGCTACGACCTCACGCGCGTCGGTCGCTACAAGCTCAACTCGCGGCTCGGTCTCGACATCGACATCGACACGCGCACGCTCACCCACGACGACATCCTCGCGCTCGTCAAGGAGCTCGTCTCGCTGCCCAAGCGACTCGGCATGCCCGAGGAGCCGGAGATCGAGATCAAGGACTACGCGGCCGAGGCCACGAGCATGCCGCGCGAGCCCGTCGAGGAGCACCTCGACGAGTACGAGCACTTCGGCAACCGCCGTCTGCGTACCGTCGGCGAGCTGATCCAGGAGGCCTTCCGCATCGGCCTCTACCGCATGGAGCGCGTCGTGCGCGAGCGCCTGACGACCGAGGACGCCGACACGATCACGCCGCAGACGATCATCAACATCCGGCCCGTCGTGGCTGCACTGAAGGAGTTCTTCGGCTCCTCGCAGCTGTCGCAGTTCATGGACCAGACGAATTCTCTGTCGGGGCTCACGCACCGTCGGCGTCTGTCCGCGCTCGGCGCCGGTGGTCTCACCCGCGAGCGCGCGCCGATCGAGGTGCGCGACGTGCACCCCACCCACTACGGGCGCATGTGCCCGATCGAGACGCCTGAGGGTCCGAACATCGGCCTGATCGGCTCGCTCTCCTCGTTCGCCGAGGTGTCCGAGTACGGCTTCGTCACGACCCCCTACCGGGTCGTCAAGGACGGCATCGCCACCGAGGAAGTCGTCCGTCTGGACGCCACCCAGGAGGAGGAGCAGCTGATCGCGCAGGCGAACACGCCGATCGACGAGAAGACCGGCAAGCTGCTCGACAAGGAGATCCTCTGCCGCACCCAGGCCGGCCAGTACGTGACGGTCGGGCCCAAGGACGTGGACCTGGTCGACGTGTCGCCCGAACAGATCTGGTCGGTTGCCACAGCGATGATCCCGTTCCTCGAGCACGACGACGCCAACCGCGCGCTGATGGGCTCGAACATGCAGCGCCAGGCCGTGCCGCTGTTGAAGACCGACGCTCCGCTGGTGGGCACCGGCATGGAGCGCCGTGCGGCGCTCGACACGGGCGACGTGCTGCTGACCCGCAACGCCGGCACGATCGACTTCGTCGACGCCAACCGGATCGTGATCGAGACGACTGGCGGCGAGAAGGACGAGTACGAGCTGCAGAAGTTCATGCGCTCCAACCAGGGCACCCTGATCCACCACAAGCCGCGTGTCAGCTCGGGCCAGAAGGTCAAGGCGGGCGACGTGCTCGCCGACGGCTCCTCCACCGACAAGGGCGAAATGGCGCTCGGCAAGAACCTGATGGTGGCGTTCATGTCCTGGGAGGGCTACAACTTCGAGGACGCGATCATCCTCTCCAAGCGCCTCGTGCAGGACGACGAGCTCACCTCGATCCACATCGAGGAGTACGAGATCGACGCCCGCACGACCAAGCTCGGCGACGAGGAGATCACGCGCGACATCCCCAACCGCTCGGAGGAGTCGCTGCGCAACCTCGACGACCGCGGCATCGTGCGCGTCGGGGCCGAGGTGGCCTCGGGCGACCTGCTCGTCGGCAAGGTCACGCCCAAGGGCGAGACCGAGCTGACCGCCGAGGAGAAGCTGATCCGCGCGATCTTCAAGGAGAAGGCGCGCGAGGTGCGCGACACCTCGTTGAAGGTGCCCCACGGCGAGGGTGGCGTCGTGATCGACGTGATGACCTTCAGCCGCGACGAGGGCGACGACCTGCCGCCCGGCGTCAACGACCTGGTGCGCGTGTTCGTGGCCAAGAAGCGCAAGATCTCCGAGGGCGACAAGCTCGCGGGCCGTCACGGCAACAAGGGTGTGATCTCCAAGATCGTGGATCAGCAGGACATGCCGTTCCTGGAGGACGGCACCCCGGTGGACGTGATCCTCAACCCGCTGGGCGTGCCAAGCCGCATGAACGTCGGGCAGATCCTCGAGACGCATCTCGGCTGGGCCGCCGCGCAAGGTTGGTACGACGACGGCACCGAGGCCTACAAGGAAGCCGACGCCGAAAACGGCGGCAAGCGCCGCGTGTACGTGGCCACGCCGGTGTTCGACGGGGCGACCGTCGAAGACGTTGACACCGCTCTGGTCAAGTGGCAGGACGCGCACGAGGGTCGTATCCGTATGGACGTCGACAAGTCCCGTCGCGTCGGCGAGCAGGCCTCGGGCAAGATGACGCTGTTCAACGGTCGCAGCGGCGAGCCCTTCGAGGAGCAGGTGACCGTCGGCTACATGTACATCCTCAAGCTGTCTGCACCTCGTGGACGACAAGATCCACGCTCGCTCGACCGGTCCCTACTCGCTGGTCACCCAGCAGCCGCTGGGAGGCAAGGCGCAGTTCGGCGGTCAGCGCTTCGGCGAGATGGAGGTGTGGGCGTTGGAGGCGTTCGGCGCCGCCTACACCTTGCAGGAGATGCTCACGATCAAGTCCGACGACACGGTCGGGCGCGTCAAGGCATACGAGGCGATCGTCAAGGGCGAGAACATCGCCGAGCCGAGCGATCCCCGAGTCCTTCAAGGTGCTGCTCAAGGAGATGCAGTCCCTGGCGCTCGACGTCGGGCGTCGTCTCCGAGGAGGGCCAGCACACCGAGCTGCGCGACGAAGACGACGACCTGCTGCGCGCCGCGGAGGAGCTCGGTATCGACCTCTCCGGCGTACGTGCACCCACAGGCGAGGTCACAGAGACCGAGCCCGAGGCGGAGGGTGCGGCCGTCGAGTCCGACGGCCGGAGGCCAGCCGAGGATGGCGAGCCCGAGGCGGCGCTCGACATAGAGGGGCTCATCGAGGACGGCATCGCCATCGAGGAGCTGGACGACACCGGTGCGCCTGTTGGCGAGCCGGCTGAAGGGAGCAACTGAATGATCGACATAAATAACTTCGACGCAATCGAGATCTCCCTCGCCTCGTCCAAGCAGATCCGCGGCTGGAGCTCCGGCGAGGTGACCAAGCCCGAGACGATCAACTACCGCACGCTCAAGCCCGAGAAGGACGGTCTCTTCTGCGAGCGCATCTTCGGTCCCACCAAGGACTGGGAGTGCTACTGCGGCAAGTACAAGCGCGTGCGCTACAAGGGCATCGTGTGCGAGCGCTGCGGCGTCGAGGTCACACGCTCGAAGGTTCGTCGCGAGCGCATGGGCCACGTCGATCTGGCCGCTCCCGTCAGCCACATCTGGTTCTTCAAGGGCGTGCCCAGCCGTATCGGCTATCTGCTCGACATGGCGCCCAAGGAGCTGGAGAAGGTCCTCTACTTCGCCGCGTCGATCGTCACCTGGGTGGATGACGAGGCTCGCTCCAAGGATCTCGACACGCTCGGAGAAGGAGGTCAACAAGGTCCTCGACTCCTACGCCGCCGAGCTGCAGGAGCGCGTGCTCGAACTGCGCGAGTCCCTGGCTCGCCGCGAGAAGTACCTCACGACCGGCAAGCAGACTTCCTTCAACGACGAAGATCACCTGTGGGCCGACTCGCTCGACCTCAACCTCGCGAAGATCTCCGACGAGGAACGCGACAAGCTGATCAAGGAGCTCAACAAGACCTTCGAGGCCGACATCGCCGACACCGAAGCCTACATCGAGGACGGCGCCGAGCGGATGCGCAACGTTTGGGAGCTGTTCAAGACGATGGAGCCCAAGCAGATCGAGCACGACGAGACCACCTTCCGCGAGCTCAAGGAGCGCTTCGGCTCCTCCTACGGCTTCGGCGAATACTTCCGTGGCGGCATGGGCGCCGAGGCGATCCGCGACCTGCTCCAGCAGGTCGACCTGGAGGCCGAACGCACCGAACTCGAGGAGCAGGTCAAGACCGGCAAGGGCCAGAAGCAGGCACGCGCGGTCAAGCGTCTGAAGGTCGTCAGCGCCTTCATCCAGTCCGGCAACAAGCCAGAGATGATGGTGCTCGACGCCGTGCCGGTGATCCCGCCGGAGCTGCGCCCGATGGTGCAGCTCGACGGTGGACGCTTTGCGACCTCCGACCTCAACGACCTCTACCGCCGCGTCATCAACCGCAACAACCGCCTCAAGCGGCTGCTCGACCTTGGCGCGCCGGAGATCATCGTCAACAACGAGAAGCGCATGCTGCAAGAGGCGGTTGACGCGCTGTTCGACAACGGTCGTCGTGGCCGTCCCGTCACCGGGCCGGGCAACCGTCCGCTGAAGAGCGCTCTCGGACATGCTCAAGGGCAAGCAGGGACGCTTCCGTCAGAACCTGCTCGGCAAGCGCGTGGACTACTCCGGGACGCTCGGTGATCGTCGCCGGCCCGTACCTGAAGCTGCACCAGTGCGGTCTGCCGAAGATCATGGCGCTGGAGCTGTTCAAGCCGTTCATCATGGCGCGCCTGGTGGAGCGCAAGTCCGCGCAGAACATCAAGGCGGCCAAGAAGATGGTCGACTCGATGATCGGCGAGGTCTGGGACGTGCTCGAGGAGGTCATCCACGAGCACCCGGTGCTGCTCAACCGCGCCCCACGCTTCACCGTCTCGGTATCCAGGCGTTCGAACCGTTGCTGGTCGAGGGCAAGGCGATCCAGGTTCATCCGCTGGTCTGCCACGCCTTCAACGCCGACTTCGACGGCGATCAGATGGCGGTCCATCTACCGCTGTCGGCCGAGGCCCAGGCGGAGGCGCGCATCCTGATGCTGTCCTCCAACAACATCCTCTCGCCGGCGCACGGCGCGCCGCTGGCGACGCCGACCCAGGACATGATCCTGGGTGCCTACTACCTCACCTACGGGCTGGAAGCCGACGAGCTGTCGAAGATCGACAGGGCAACCTACGAGCCCCGTCCGCACGTGTTCCGCACCGCGCAGGAGGCCGAGCTCTCCTACGAGGCCGGCGTCGTGAAGCTGCACGACATCGCCGAGTTCCGTCCGATGGGACGCGAGGGCGGGCATCTGCTGACGACGGTCGGGCGGATCATCTACAACGACCGCATCGAGCGTGCGCTGGCCGAGGCGCTTGGCGAGCAGTTCGACGCGTCCAAGTACGTGTACGTCAACCAGTCGATGAAGAAGCGCGACACCACGCGTCTGATCGACGCACTCGTGCAGACCTATGGCGCGACCACGATCTCGCTGGTGCTTGACGCGTTCAAGGACCTCGGCTTCAAGTACGCCACACAGGCCGGCATCACGATCTCAAAGAACGACGTCGTGATCCCA
This sequence comes from uncultured Solirubrobacterales bacterium, assembly GCA_963715535.1. Lineage (GTDB taxonomy): Bacteria > Actinomycetota > Thermoleophilia > Solirubrobacterales > Solirubrobacteraceae > Palsa-744. The sequence goes on from OY970251.1 coordinate 2,698,936, forward strand.
CCGGAGAAGCAGTCGATCCTCGACAAGTACGACAAGCTCGTGGGCGATATCACCGACCAGTACGACATGGGCCTGATCACCCAGGAGGAGCGCCACGAGGCGGTCGTGGAGAAGTGGAACGCAGCCACCGACGAGGTGGCCGAGGCGATGATCCAGAACCTCGACACGCTCAACCCGATCTTCATGATGGCCAACTCGGGTGCCCGCGGTTCCTTCAAGCAGATCCGCCAGCTGGCGGGAATGCGCGGTCTGATGGCCAATCCGAAGGGCGAGATCATCGAGCGGCCGATCAAGTCCAACTTCATGGAGGGCCTGTCGGTGCTGGAGTACTTCATCTCCACCCACGGCGCGCGAAAGGGCCTGGCCGACACGGCTCTGCGTACCGCCGACTCGGGCTATCTGACCCGACGTCTGGTGGACGTCGCTCAGGACGTGATCATTCGCGAGGTCGATTGCGGCACCGACGAATACATCGAGATGACCGTCTGGAACGACGGGCGGGAGCCCAACGAAAACCTCGTGGGTCGCACCGCCGCCCAGCCGATCACCACCAAGCGCGGACGGATGCTCGCCGAGGGCGGACGAGGAAATCGGACGTCAGCAGCTCGCCGACATGGTGGAGGCGTTCGCCGACGATCACGAGAAGGGCGTGCGCGTGACGGTTCCGGTTCGCTCGGTGCTGAAGTGCAAGGCGCCCAGCGGCGTTTGCCAGGCCTGCTACGCCCGTGCAATGGCCACCGGCCAGACCGCCCAGATCGGCGATGCGGTGGGAATCGTGGCTGCGCAGTCGATCGGCGAGCCCGGTACGCAGCTGACGATGCGCACCTTCCACACCGGTGGCGTCGCCGGCGCGGACATCACCCACGGTCTCCCGCGCGTGGTGGAGCTGTTCGAGGCACGCAAGCCAAAGGGCTTGGCCAAGATCGCCGAGCAGGACGGAGTCGTCTCGATCGAGGAGACCGAGAAGGCCCTGACGGTGGTCATCACCGACGAGGCCGGCGAGGAGCATCGCCACGCGTTTCCACGGCGCACACGCCTGTACGTGACAAGTCCGGTGAGAAGATCGCAGGCCGGCAAGCAGCTCAACGAGGGATCGCTGTATCCACACGAGCTTCTTGCGATCCGCGGACGCACCGAGACCGAGCAGTACTTGGTCAAGGAGGTGCAGGAGGTCTACAAGTCCCAGGGCGTGGACATCAACGACAAGCACATCGAGCTGATCGTGCGTCAGATGCTCAAGAAGGTGCAGCGTCGACCAGAAGGGCGACACCGACTACCTGCCCGGGCAGTTCGTGGACCGCTACGAATTCGCCATCGCCAACGACGCTGTGATCGCCAAGGGTGGGGAGACCGCCCAGTTCGAGGACATCATCCTCGGTATCACCAAGGCGTCGCTGAACACCGACTCGTTCCTCTCGGCCGCGTCCTTCCAGGAGACGACCAAGGTGCTCACCGACGCTTCGCTCGAGGGCAAGATCGACCGTCTCAACGGCCTCAAGGAGAACGTGATCATCGGCAAGCTGATTCCCGCCGCGACCGGACTCAAGCGCTACCGGCGGATCGAGATCGAACCGTCCGAGCCGCTGCCTCGCGCAATCGACGACGTGGGCCTGCTCGATCAGGAGGAGATCGCCGCCGAGCTCGGCCTGGCCGACGGTGAGGCGCTCAGCGCCGGCTACGGCAGCGAGTTCGACGCGGATTTGGCTTCGCTCGAGAAGATCGGCGCCGGCAGCTCAGACCCCGGTTTCGTCGAGGGGCTCGGCGAGCTCGAGGTGCCCGAGGAGTCGGGCGAGTAGCGCTGGGAGTTTTCTCGCCGGGTGGGATCTTCTTGGGGGATCTTCCCCGGGAAGGACTTCTCCGGGAAGGACTTCTCCGGGAAGGATCTTCTCCTGGGAGGATCTTCTCCTAGTTCTGTTGACAGCGGCGCATGCGCCGCTGTCCGGGACGGTGCATGCACCGTCCCGCGGGGGCGCACATGTGCGCCCCCGTTCCGCTAAGGGACAGTTGAATCTCAAGGGACAGTTGAATCTCGCGGGATGGTTGGATCTCGCAGCGAGCTTGCCCAGCGCTCCAGGGTCTCCGCCTCGCGCTCCGTGAGCCCATTCGCGGGTGCCGTCTCCACAAGCAGGGTGGGAGTCTCGCGCATGCTCGCCCATGCGTGACAGGCCTCGTTGAACGCGTCGTCGATCCACGCTAGTGGCCTGATTCGCCCGCATAGGCTTCGATCGCGTCGAGCTTCCAGTGGGCGTTCGTGCGCCCCACCGCGCGCTCGAAGCTGAGATGGGGCAGGGCGGGCAGGCCCAGCAGGTGGGGGAGGTATTCGTTGGCCTTCTCCTCCCAGCCGCTTGCCCACACCAGCTCGAAGCTCTGGCGACAGCGCGAGCAGGTGCTCGGCCGCGATGGACGAAAGAAAGTGGGGTATGCCGTCGATCGAATGGAACGATCCGCTCGTTCGCGGGCCCGAGAACGGCAGACCAGGGGGTCGAGTGCGTGGCGCCAGAGGCGGCGGGAGGTGCCGGTCGGGGTGGCGAATCCGAACAGCGAGATCACGCCGTCGATGTCCACCATAAGCAGCGGGCGGCTCGGTTGCGTCTCTGCTTAGGCGTTGCTCGTCTTTAGCTCGCACAGAGGTGTCCACCGGTAATCTGCCCGAGTCGCGTCGATGCAGTAAAGCATCCTCCCCGTGCTGCCGATGGATCACCCCGTTTGGTTCTCCGCTATGACTCTCGATCTAGGCATATTCCTCGCGCTCGCCTGCGCGTTCGTGGCCAACCTCGGCTTCTTCTACAAGTACCGGGGCGCCAACTCTGTTGGCCAGGTGGAGGTGCGCCATCCGCTGCGCTCGATCCGTGCGCTGTTCTCCTCCAAGTGGTTCACGATCGGCATGATCGTCGCGACCGCCTCCTGGGTCCTGCACGTCGCGGCGCTCGCACTCGCGCCGATGTCCGTCGTTCAGGTCGCACTCGCCGCTGGGGTCGTGCTGATCGCGGTGATGGCCGATCGCATGTTCGGCTTCAAGGTAGGCCCCCGCCAGTGGCTCGGTCTGTGGCTGATGGCCGCCGGCCTGGTGATGCTCGGCTTGACCTTGCCCGCGATGCACGGAGCACACTCCCAGTTCTCGGACCCCGCGATGATCTCCTTCGAGGCCGGCCTGTTCGGTCTCGGCGGTCTGCTGATCATGGGACCGCGCATGGGCGGCCCCGTCGAGCACCACGGGATGATGCTCGGTGCCGCCTCGGGAATCCTGTTCGGTGTCTCTGACACCTCGATCAAGGCGCTCACGGGCATCGTCGGTGCGCATGGCGTGCTTGGGGTGCTGATTAGCCCGTGGCTGGCAGTCGCGGTGCTCGCGTCGATCCTCGCGTTCTACGCCTCCGCTCGCGGCCTCCAGGACGGCGACGCGGTCCCCGTGATCGCTGTGACCGGGACCGCCGCGAACATCGCCGGGATCGCCGGGGGAATCGTCGTGTTCGGCGATCCGATGCCCGGCAGCACGATCGGGATCGTCTTTCAGTCGCTTGCATTCGTGCTCGTGCTCGTCGCGGCGGCGCTGATGCCGGCGCCCGTGCGTTCCGCCGGCATCGCCTCGAGCGCGTGACGCTGCTAGAGTTGCGCCCCGAATGCCGACCACCTCGCAGCTAGTGCGCAAGGGCCGCGTGGCCCCAAAGAAAAAGCTTGCCACTCCCGGCCTCAAGTCGGGCAAGGGGCGCAAGAAGAAGGTCGCCGCTCCGCAACGGCGTGGGGTGTGCACCCGCGTGTACACCACAACCCCGAAGAAGCCCAACTCCGCCCTGCGCAAGGTCGCGCGTGTGCGTATTGCCGGTTCGATCGAGGTGACCGCCTACATTCCCGGCGAGGGCCACAACCTGCAAGAGCACTCTGTCGTGCTCGTGCGCGGCGGCCGCGTCAAGGATCTGCCCGGTGTGCGCTACAAGGTTGTGCGCGGCACGCTCGACGCCGCCGGCGTGAGCGATCGCAAACAGGGCCGCTCGCAGTACGGCGTGAAGAAGAAGTAGTCACAAGATGCCACGCCGCGCAGCCGCCCAGGTCCGTCCAGTGGACGCCGACCCAATACACCGCTCGAAGTTGGTGCAGCAGATCATCAACAAGGTGATGCTCGATGGCAAGAAGTCCACCGCCGAGCGGATCGTCTACGACGCGATCGCGATACTCGCCGAGCGCAGCGACACGGACCCGATCGAGCAGCTCGAGGCTTCGATCAAGGCGCTCACGCCGGCGCTAGAGGTTCGCTCCCGTCGCGTCGGTGGCGCCACCTACCAGGTGCCCGTCGAGGTACCTGCCCGCCGTGCCCGCACCCTCGCGGTGCGCTGGCTGGTCGAGTTCGCCCGCAACCGCCGCGAGAAGACGATGGCCCAGCGTCTCGCCAACGAGCTGACGGACGCCCAGTCCCAGCAGGGCGGCGCCTACAAGCGCAAGGACGACATCTATCGCATGGCCCAGGCCAATAAGGCCTTCGCGCACTACCGCTGGTAGAGGTCGCCGCGCCGCACGGCGCTTGTGTGACGCAGAGCACATATGGGTAGCGACTGTATAAGCCGATATGACCTAGCTCTCGGCCCGGATGTAGGGGAGCAGCCGGGGCACCACTTCCCCCGCGATAAAGCCCCGGATGGCTTCCAAGCCGCCGGGGAGCATGACGTTGACGCTCTTTCGCTGGCTCGCCACGTCTTTGTCTCGAAGACGGATCACTACGACCGGGGTGCCCTGGCACTCCACATACACGGCACCTTGGGGCACGTCTTTGATTTCTGCGCCGTCCTCCACCACGTGCCCAGAGTCAGCGGCGGCGAGCCCGATCTTTTCGCTCCCATCCTTGAGTCGCCAGATCGTATTGAGCGTGAGAACGCCGCTCGCCGCGACGGGCAGCTTAGAGTGTCGGTCGGTGTTCGAGAGACGGTTGAGGATTCTGAGGTCGTGGTCTTCCTCGGTAGACCCAGCATCATCTGGCGGTTGCAGCATCTTGAGGACTGCGACGGCCTCTGCCGGGAGGGCCTTTGCGATGGCTCGCCATACATGCCGGGCTTTACGTCGGCGCACGTCCTCCCCTTGGACGAGGGGTTCCCAGACGCCCCGCCAAAACACGGGGAAGGTGAGGCGGTCGCGGTCCTTGGCTGGGGCGAGAGCGGCGATAAGGTGCTCAAGGCTCGACCGCATGTTGTAGATGGCGTCTGCGGCAATCAGTGGGATCTCGGTGTTGGCAGGGGACCGCGTGAAGTGCAGTCGGTGGACCTCTCGCTGATTGTGGCCCTCGATCCGCTTGCGCAGCGTGTATGGGCCGGAGGCAGCGTTGGCGCCTCCGTACTTGTCGATCGCGTCCTTGAGGTCGATGAGGTGCTTTTCGGCCCGAGTGAGCTTGGCGAGATATGACGGGATGATGTCGGCCATGCCTGAGCGGAGCATATTCGCTCCTAAATCTTTATGTCAAGAGCCTTGACACCCGCTGATCTGTCAAGTATATTGACAGTATGGCCGCAGGAAACCGACACGATCCGACCCGCACAGCGTGCTCGGAGTCGCAGTTCTCGTTCATGGAGTTCATGCGCGACTATCCCGACGATGCCGCGTGCCTTGAGCACCTGTGGCGCTCCCGCTACTCAGCTGACGGCGAACATGCCGATTGTCCGAAGTGCGGTCACGAGCGCGTGTTCCGTAAGTACCAGACGGCGCAGGGTCGCCAGTCGTGGACCTGCACCGGCTGCGGCCATCACGTCCATCCGACGGCCGGAACCATCTTCCACAAGTCTTCGACGTCGTTGCACTTGTGGTTTTTTGCGATCTACATGATGACGAGCACTCGTTGTGGAGTGTCGGCCAAGATGCTTGAGCGCGAGATCGGCGTGTCCTACAAGACCGCATGGCGGATGCTGAACAAGATTCGCAACGAGCTAATGGTCGATGACGGCGAGCCGCTACGGGGTGACGTGGAGGTCGATGAGGCGTCCGTGGACGGCAAGCCGCGTAAGCCGCAAGGACAGCACCGTTACCTCGCATCGACACCGAACCGACGCTCGGAAGCAGCGAAGCTCCGCGAACGTAGTAGAGCAACGGTCTTCGCTGCCGTGGAGCGTGGTGGCCGGATCAAGGCGACTGTCTTGCCATCCCGTCGTGGACCGCAGCTCCAGCGTCAGGTGATCGAATGGGTTGAGCCCGAGTCGATCATCATCACTGACGAGTGGCCAGCGTACAACGGTCTGGGCGACCACTTTATTTCCCATAGTCGGATCAACCATTCTGCGGGCTGGTACGTGCAGGGGGACACGCACACAAACACCGTCGAGGGCTTCTTCGGGCACTTGAAGCCGTCGATCCGGGGTACCTACCGCAGAGTGTCCCACCGCTGGCTACAGGGCTACCTGAACGAGTTCGTGTGGCGCAGAAACGCCCGCTACATGGACGCGTCGATGTTCGAGACGCTAGTTGAGCGGACGGTCGCATGAGCGAGTCCGAGGCGATCAAGGCTATTCGTCGCGCCGCGAAGCGACGCGAGTATTCCGAGCGGCTACGCAAGCAGGCAACCACCGACCTGCGCGAGAACATTCTCCGCGCCCAGGCCGAAGGCGTGTCTATCGCTCGGATTGCTCGGGAGGCGCGTCTGTCTCGTCAGGGCGTTTACGACCTGCTGGCGGCGGCGCGACCTTCCTAACCATCTGGTCGAAGTCCTCACGCGACGGGACCGGGATTCGATGCCCCGCTGGCGTGGTCTGGCTTGCCTTATCGGGCTTGTGATCGTCAGTCATACGTTGAGGCTAGCGCGACCAACGCAACCGTCGATGTTCGCCGAGCTGGACACACTCTCTGCATCTCCAGCAAGGCAAAGTGGAGGATAGCTAGCATGAACAGGCGTTCCGTCCGAACGGGATGTCAGTCTCTCTTGTCAAGACTTCTGAAAGGAAACCGCGCGAAAGGCGCGAACCTCGCTGGAGAAGGCAAGATCGGGGTAGACCTAGAGGGAGTTCCCGTAGTTCCGCACCGAGCTGGTATCTCGATGTGGATTCGACGCTTGGCGTGAGGGTCAGGACCTCTGCCTCCGTCGCCTAGATCTACCGAGCATGAAAATTAGACCACCGACCGGCGGCAACTACCTACAAAGGTTTTAATCCGTCGAATTGCAGGGGTTTTGGCACTCTCGACATCAGAGTGTCAGGCTTCGACCAGTGGTCTCTGAATGGGGGCTATTGCGTGCCGCCACCGCCCTTGTGGTGCGTTTCTATGTGGCGGCGTATGAGTCTGCGAACTTCGCCCGCGACAGTGCGATCCTCGCTGACAGCGATCTTCTCGAGCTCTGTCAGGAGATCCTTCGGTATGCGTAGCGAGAGAGTCACACTCTCTGAAGTGGGGGTCATGTCTCGCCTACCGTTCGATCGAGTCGGCGGCGAGAGCGGCCCGCGTAGCCCACACGAACTCTCCGCAGCGATGAACCAGGCCCGCACCACGCAAGCGTGCGAGAGCGTCCTCTACGTCGATGGGACTACCAAGCTCGCGTGCCAGCTCGCCCACTGACCAGGGCCGCTGCTCGTCCGGCAGGATCAATAGACCGTAGACCGCTGAGTCGCTGACGCGCAGGACATCCGCCGGGTCCATAGAAGGGTCGTCTTGCATGGGAGTTCACGCTCCTGTGTCACGGCCCGGGGGCAGTTACCGCTGTCGCCCGGGCCAACAATGGGATCGACGGACCGTAAGCCCGCGTCACGACGGAAGGAACGCGCGGATGGCACTTATACAGTCGCTACCCATATGTGACGCAGAGCACATAGCTGGCCCTTGAAGAAAAAGGTTTGGTACCTAAACTTTCGGTACCAAATGTCTTCGCGCCCGTCAGCCATAGAGCAGATCGATCACCTCGCCGAGGCGCCGATCGAGCGCCACGTTTGGGTGATCTGCGGCGTGCTGATCCTCGGGATGGTCATGTCGATCCTCGACACCACGATCGTCAACGTCGCGCTGCACACACTCTCACATGACCTGCATAGCCCACTGTCGCAAGTCCAGTGGGTGATCACCGGGTATCTGCTCTCGCTCGCCGCCGTGATCCCCGTCACCGGCTGGGCGGCGCGCCGCTTTGGAGCCAAGCAGGTCTACATGACCTCGCTGGTGCTGTTCACCCTCGGCTCAGGTTTGTGCGGGCTTGCCAACACCACCGCCTCGCTGGTGCTGTTCCGCATCCTGCAGGGCGCGGGCGGGGGCATGATCATGCCGGTCGCGATGATGATCATGGCCCAGGTCTCAGGACCTCAACGGATGGGCAGAGTGATGGGGTACGTGTCGATGCCCGCGATGATCGCGCCGATCCTTGGCCCGGTCGTGGGCGGCTTGATCCTCGAGAACCTCGCACTGGTCCTGGATCTTCTTCGTCAACGTCCCGATCGGGCTTGATCGCCTTCGTATTGGGTTGGCGGATGCTGCCGCACACTCGATTCCGGCGAGGCCGGCAGCCTGGACATCGTGGGTCTCGCGCTCCTCCCGGCCGGGTCCGCGGCCTTCATCTACGGGATCAGCGAGCTCGGCTCGGGCTCGGCGCTTGGGCTCTGGCAAAGTCATCGTGCCGTGCATCGCGGGAGTCGGTGTTGACCGTGGTGTTCTGTTTCCACGCTCTGCGCGTCGAGCGTCCTCTCTTGGATATCCGCATGTACGCAAACCGCGTCTTCGCGGGTGCCGCGTTCACCAACTTCGGCCTCGGCGCCGCGCTGTTCGGGGCGATGATCCTCGTCCCGCTCTACTACCAGGAAGTGCGCGGGCAGAGCGTCATCAACACAGGACTGTTGACCGGCCCGCAGGGGATCGGTGCGCTGATCGCGATGCCGTTGGCCAGTCGCCTCACCCAGCGCTTCGGCGGCGGGCGCGTGGCGATGTGCGGCGTATCGCTGCTCTGCATCAGCACAGTCCCGTTCACGTTCATCGGCGCCCACACCTCGATCGTGGCCATCTCGCTGGTGCTCGTCGTGCGTGGTCTCAGCATCGGCCTGTGCTTCATGCCGGCGATGAGCGCCGCCTTCTCGGCAATGCGCCCCGACCAGATCTCCGACGCCACGCCCCAGATCAACGCGCTGCAGCGCACCGGCGGTGCGATCGGCACTGCGGATTCTCGCGGTCGTCCTGCAGCGCGCGGGAGCGCACGCGCACACTCCGGAGGAGCTTGCAGGAGCGTTCGATACCGCTTATTGGTGGGCGCTCGGGATCGCGGCCCTGTCGTTGATCCCGTGTCTGATGCTGCTGCGCGCCGAGCGTCCCCAGAGCGACGAGCCGAGCCGCGTCGCGGGCGTCAACCCGAGGCGCTCGCGGAGGCCGTTGGGGTCTAGCGAGCCAACGTCATGTCTCGCTCAACCGAGTCTCCTCCGTCACACAGGTTCCCCAGCGAGCTACCGGTGGAGAGGGCATTCCGACGAGGAGTGGCGAGGCCGAGCTGGTCGATCTCGGCAAGGCCTTCCGTCATGTCTTTCGGCAGCTGCGTCGCCTGCGTGGACGCGACACGCATCTGATCGGCTCGGAGGTCAGCCACGCTCAGATGGAACTGCTGATCGAGCTGAGCGAGCGAGGGCCGCTGTGCGCCGGTGAGATCTCGCCACCGCGGCGCAACTGACGCCTGGCACAGTCACGCAAATGCTCGACCACCTCGCCGACATCCGGCCACGTGCAGCGCACCCGCGCTCCGAGGCCGACCGGCGGGTCGTCGTCACGTTGCCTGACCGCCCAAGGAGAGGGCAAGGTGCAAAGCCAAGCGCGCCGTCTGGCAGGAGCGCTGGGAGCAGGCGCTCGCCGACGTGGACGCCGAGGAATTGCGCGTCGCCACACGTGTGCTGGAGCGCTTGAACAGGTCTTCGAGGACACGCCGGATGACGGGCGAATGCGCGGACGCGCAGTAGTCCGCCGCCTCCTGCAAAGCTCGAACATAGCTCATGACCGCCCCATTACCTCTGCTATAGTCGCCGTCTGCGGGCGGACGGGTAGCTGTTGCCATGAGCACGTTCCAGCCGCGCAGCAATCAACATGGAGACCATGAGCAAATAGACGAAGCGAATCGCCCGACGACCGGCAGCGCATGGGCCCGAGGGGCCCATTTTTTTGCCCTGAGCCACCGGCATCGCGGCATCGCAGCCAGTCGAGTCGACCTACACAGACCTGCAGCGCCAACCAACTCTCGAAACAGCACTCACTAGACACCAGACAAATGCCCCGCAAGTTTCCTCTAGAGAAGACCCGCAACATCGGGATCATGGCCCACATCGACGCGGGCAAGACCACGACGACCGAGCGCATCCTCTACTACACGGGCCGCACGTACAAGATCGGCGAGGTCCACGAGGGCGCCGCGGTGATGGACTGGATGGAACAGGAGCAGGAGCGCGGCATCACGATCACCTCCGCGGCCACCACCGCCGAGTGGGACGGTCACCGCATCAACATCATCGACACCCCGGGCCACGTCGACTTCACCGTCGAGGTGGAGCGCTCGCTGCGCGTGCTCGATGGCGCGATCGCGCTGTTCGACTCGGTCGCCGGCGTGGAGCCGCAATCCGAGACGGTCTGGCGTCAGGCCGACAAGTATCACGTGCCGCGCATCGCCTACATCAACAAGATGGACCGCACCGGCGCCGACTTCGAGCAGGGCGTGCAGACGATGATCGACCGGCTCGGCGCGCACCCCGTCCCGATCCAGCTGCCGATCGGCGCCGAGGGCGATTTCGCAGGTGTCGTCGATCTCGTGAAGATGAAGGCGATCGTCTACAAAGACGAGCTTGGCACCGAGCAGGAAGATCGTGGAGATCCCCGAGGCGTTGCTGGAAGCGGCCGAGGCTGCCCGCGAACACCTCCTGGAGGAGGTCTCCCACTACGACGATGCACTGCTGGAGCTGATCCTCGAGGAGGCCGAGGTTCCCGAGGACGTCCTCAAGCAAGCGATCCGCAAGGCCACGCTCTCGACGAAGCTGACTCCCGTCCTGTGCGGCTCTTCGTTCAAGAACAAGGGCGTGCAGCCGCTGCTGGACGCGGTTGTCGACTACCTGCCTTCGCCGCTTGACGTGCCGGCTGTCATCGGCCTGGAACCTGTCAAGGGCGACGGCGAGGAGCCACAGATCGAGCGCCACGCCGACGACTCCGAGCCCTTTACGGCGCTCGCGTTCAAGATCATGGCCGACCCCTACGTCGGCAAGCTGACCTACTTCCGCGTCTACTCGGGGAAACTGGAGGCAGGCTCGCGCGTGCTCAACGTCAACAGTGGGCGCTCCGAGCGCATCGGGCGAATCCTGATGATGCACGCCAACGAGCGCGAGGAGGTCTCCGAGGTCTACGCCGGCGACATCGCAGCGGCGGTCGGCATCAAGCAGGTCATAACCGGCGACACGCTGGCCGCCCCGGACGCCCCCATCAAGCTTGAGAACATCACCTTCCCCGAGCCGGTCATCAAGGTGGCGGTCGAGCCCAAGACGAAGATCGACCAGGAGAAGATGTCCGTCGCGCTCGGTCGTCTGGCCGAGGAGGACCCCACCTTCCAGGTGCGCACCAACGAGGAAACCGGCCAGACCGAGATCTCGGGCATGGGCGAGCTGCACCTCGAAGTGCTCGTCGACCGCATGAAGCGCGAGTTCGGCGTCGAGGCAAACGTCGGGCGCCCGCAGGTCTCCTACCGCGAGACGATCCGCGGCACGGTCGAGAAGATCGAAGGCAAGTTCGTGCGCCAGACCGGCGGCTCGGGCCAGTTCGGCGTCGTCTACATCAACATGGAGCCCGCTCCCGGCGAAGGCTTTGACTTCATCAACAAGATCAAGGGTGGAGCGATCCCCTCGGAATACATTCCGGCTGTCGAGAAGGGTGTCGAGGAGGCCTTGGAGAACGGCGTCAAGGCCGGCTATCCGATGGTCGACGTGCGCGTCACGTTGGTGGACGGCAAGTACCACGACGTCGACTCCTCGGAGATCGCGTTCAAGGTGGCCGGATCGATCGCGTGCAAGGAGGCCGCCAAGCGCGCAAAGCCCGTGCTGCTGGAGCCAGTGTTCGCGGTCGAGGTCGTCACACCAGAGGACTTCATGGGCGACGTGATGGGCGATCTTTCCCGTCGCCGTGGGCACTTGCAGGGCTCCGAGCAGCGCGGCAACGCGCTCGCGATCCACGCCAAGGTCCCCTTTGAGTGAGATGTTCGGGTATGCCACCGACCTGCGTTCCAACACGCAGGGCAGGGCCAACTACACGATGCAGTTCGAGGGGTACGAGGAGGTACCGCCGAACATCGCTGAGAAGATCATCGAGCAGCGCACGGGGGAGCCGGTTCCGGCGTGAGGTAGCCGGTATCGAGCAAGTTCCGCGGCAGCACTCACAGTAGGCAGCAGTCAAGAAAATTCCCATTTAGATAGATTTCCCAGGTTCGCCCTACTAGCGGCGAACATCCAAGTCGATTTAGGAGCGAATACAAGTGGCGAAGGAGAAGTTCGAGCGCGACAAGCCGCACGTCAACGTCGGGACCATCGGTCACATCGACCATGGCAAGACGACGCTGACCGCTGCCATCACGACCGTGCTGGCGGAGAAGATGGGCGGCGAAGCCCGTAGCTTCGAGGAGATCGACAACGCTCCGGAGGAGAAGGAGCGCGGGATCACCATCGCCACATCGCACGTCGAGTACCAGACCGAGAACCGTCATTACGCGCACGTCGACTGCCCAGGGCACGCCGACTACGTCAAGAACATGATCACCGGCGCCGCCCAGATGGACGGGGCGATCCTGGTGGTCTCCGCGGCCGACGGCCCGATGCCCCAGACGCGTGAGCACATCCTGCTCGCCCGCCAGGTGGGCGTTCCCTACATCGTCGTGTTCCTCAACAAGGCCGACATGGTCGACGACGAGGAGCTGATGGAACTGGTCGAGGTCGAGGTGCGCGAGCTGCTCTCCGAGTACGACTTCCCGGGCGACGACATTCCCGTTCATCATCGGCTCGGCCCTGAAGGCGCTCGAAGGTGACGAGGCATACAAGGACAAGATCGTCGAGCTTGCCGCGGCGCTCGACAGCTACATCCCCCAGCCGGTACGCGAGCTCGACAAGCCCTTCCTGATGCCCGTCGAGGACGTCTTCACGATCACGGGCCGCGGCACGGTCGCCACGGGCCGCGTGGAGCAGGGAATCGTCAACACCGGCGACACGGTTGAGATCGTGGGCGTCCACGACACCACGACCACTGTCGTGACCGGCGTGGAGATGTTCCGCAAGATCCTCGACCAGGGCCAGGCCGGCGACAACGTGGGCTGTCTGCTGCGTGGTACCAAGCGCGAGGAGATCGAGCGCGGTCAGGTGCTGTGCAAGCCTGGCTCGATTACGCCACACACCAAGTTCAAAGCTGAGGTCTACATCCTCAAGAAGGAGGAGGGTGGTCGTCACACTCCGTTCTTCACGGGTTACCGGCCGCAGTTCTATTTCCGCACGACCGATGTCACCGGCGTAGCAAAGCTGCCCGAGGGCGTCGAGATGGTCATGCCCGGCGACAACGTCCAGATGGAGATCGAGCTGATCCAGCCGATCGCCATGGATCAGGGCCTGCGCTTCGCCATCCGAGAGGGTGGGCGCACGGTCGGCTCGGGCGTGGTCACCGAGGTCATCGAGTAGTACAGAGGGCGCCTCGCACTCGCGAGGCGCCTTTTCATTGACAGTCAGATACGACGAATTGAGCTCCGCTGTAGGGAGCGATGAAGGGCGAGATTCCCCATTGGGAAGTCCGTTTTGTCTCTCGCTCCATCTGCGGAGGAGTGAGCTGGGCGGACACCGCCCAAAGCATAAGAAGCGCCAAACAAGCAAGCAAGAAAGAACCGCTGAGAATCCAGATGGCAGCCGTAACCCAAAACAAGATCCGCATCCGACTGAAGGCGTACGACACGTCCGCCATAGAGTCGGCTGCCAAGGAGATCGTGGAGACCGCCGCGCGCACCGGCGCCACGGTGTCCGGCCCCGTGCCGCTGCCGACGGAGAAGAACGTCTACTGCGTGATCCGCTCGCCGTTCAAGGACAAGGATTCGCGCGAGCACTTCGAGATTCGCACGCACAAGCGGCTGATCGACATCCACCAGCCAAGCCCCAAGACGGTCGACTCGCTGCAGCGCCTGGACAACCTTCCGGCGGGCGTTGACATCGAGATTCGTCTCGCCACCTGAGTCACTGCATGCCAGCGATTCTCGCCAAGAAGCTGGGGATGACCCAGGTGTTTCAGGACGACGGCAGCGTCGCGCGCGTGACTGTGCTCGAGGCCGGTCCGTGCCCGGTGACCGCGGTGCGCACCGCGGAGCGCGACGGCTACGACGCCGTGCAGCTCGCCTTCGGGCAGACCAAGGAGAAGCACCTCTCAAAGCCCGAGCTCGGGCCATCTGAAGAAGGCCGACGCCGCTCCGATGCGCCATCTCGTGGAGTTTCGCGGTGAGGCCGCCGACCTGCAGCTGGGCCAGTCGGTGACAGTCGACTCCTTCGAGGTCGGGGGACGCGTGAAGATCGCCGGCGTCTCCAAGGGCAAGGGCTTTCAGGGCACGATCAAACGCCACAACTTCAAAAGCGGCCCCAAATCGCACGGCTCCCACAACGTGCGCGCGCCCGGCTCGATCGGCGCCTCGGCCGATCCCGCACGCGTGCGTCCAGGGCATACGCGGACCGGGCCAGATGGGCAACAAGCGCGCGACCCAGCCTGGTCTCGAGATCGTGGCCGTGGATCCCCAGCAGAACCTTCTGCTCGTGCGCGGATCGGTCCCCGGACCGCGCGGCGGCGTCGTGGAGGTGCGTGGCGATGCCTGACGCGCCCGTGCTCAGCCCGCCGCTACGGCGCCGGTGCATCCAAGAAGGTAAAGCTCGAGGAGTCGGCTTTTGGGGCGGGCTTCCATGGCCCCCTCGTGCACCAGAGCGTGCGCGCCGAGCAGGCCGCTCGTCGGCGCGGAACCGCGGCCACCAAGACTCGCGCAATGGTCTCCGGCGGTGGCGCCAAGCCGTGGCGCCAGAAGGGCACGGGACGCGCACGCGCCGGCTCCAGTCGCTCACCGCTATGGACCGGCGGTGGCGTCGTGTTCGGCCCCCAGCCCCGCTCCTACACCTTCAAGGTCAACCGCAAGGAGCAGCGCGCGGCTCTGCGCAGCGGTCTCTCGCTGCACGCCGAGCGCGGATCGTTGGCGATGCTCGACGCGGCAGCGTTCAAGGCGCCCAAGACCAGCGACGCGTTTGATCTGCTCGACGACTGGAATCAGCCACAGCCGACGCTGGTGGTGCTGGTCGCCGAGGAGTCCGCGGCGGCGCTGTCGTTCCGAAACCTCGCTCGCGTAGCGGTGCTCACGCCCGAGAGCGTCGGCGTCGCCGATCTGCTTGGCGCCGCCTCGCTGCTCGTCTCCGAGGCGGCCCTCCCGGAGATCACCGCGCGAGCGAGTCCGCCGCGAAGGAGAAGGTCTGATGGAGCAGCTCTCAGGTGATCATCAAGCCGGTGCTCTCCGAGAAGAGCTACGTGCTCTCCGCGGCGGGCAAGTACACCTTCCGCGTTCATCCCGATGCTCACCGCACCCAGATTCGCCAGGCCGTGGAATCGCTGTTCGAGGTGCACGTGGTCGAGGTGCGCACGCTCAGCGTCAAGTCCAAGCCCAAGCGTCGCGGCGTCACGCGCGGTCGCTCGCGCGCTTGGAAGAAGGCGATCGTCGCAGGTTCGTAGCCGGCGAGAGCATCCCGATCTTCCAGGGCCTCGAGGGCCTGACAGGACTGTAGGAGTACATCCATGCCGATTCGCAAGCCCAAGCCCACCAGCCCCGGACGACGCTTCGCCTCCTATCCGGACTTCGCCGAGGTCACCAAGACCGAGCCCGAGCGCACGCTCGTCGAAGGCCTTGAAGAAGAGCGGTGGACGCAACGCGCACGGCCGCAAGACCGCGCGTCACCGCGGTGGCGGCGCCAAGCGCCTGTACAGGCGGATCGACTTCAAGCGTCGCAAGGATGGCGTGCCCGCGAAGGTCGCCGCGATCGAGTACGACCCCAACCGCTCCTCCTATATCGCACTGCTGCACTACGCCGACGGCGAGAAGCGCTACATCCTCGCGCCCCAGCGTCTCACTGTGGGGATGACCGTCTCCTCGGGCGACGGCGCCGAGATCGCGGTTGGCAACTGCATCGCGCTCTCGCGCATGCCCGTCGGCACCGTGATCCACAACGTCGAGCTCCAGCCCGGTCGCGGCGGTCAGATGGCGCGCTCGGCCGGCGCGTCGGTCCAGCTGATGGCCAAGGACGGCGACATGGCCACGCTGCGCCTGCCCTCCGGTGAGATGCGCCTGGTGCGCGCCGAGTGCCGCGCGACCGTTGGCACGATCGGCAACGCCGAGCATCAGAACGTGAAGGTCGGCAAGGCTGGACGCAAGCGTCACATGGGCGTGCGCCCGCAAACACGCGGGGTCGCGATGAACCCGGTAGACCATCCCCACGGCGGTGGCGAGGGATCCACGACTGCCGGTCGTCATCCCGTCACGCCCTGGGGCGTGCCGACGCTCGGCTATCGCACGCGCAAGAAGAACAAGGCTTCCGACAAGTACATCGTGCGCGGCCGCAGGCGCGGGAAGGGTAAGCAAAGATGAGTCGTTCCAGCAAGAAGGGCCCATGGGTGGAAGAGCGCTTGATGGCGCGCATCGAGGCCATGAACGCGGCCAACACTCAGAAGATGATCAGAACCTGGTCGCGTGCCTCCACGATCTTTCCCGAGATGGTGGGCCACACCCTTGCGGTGCACGACGGCAAGAAGCACGTGCCCGTGTTCATCAGCGAGTCGATGGTCGGCCACAAGCTCGGCGAGTTCGCTCCCACCCGCATGTTCCGCGGTCACGCCGGTTCCGGGAAGGTGAGATGAGCGCCGAGAAGCCCACTGACGAGCAGCCGCCCGAGGACACCGATCGGCAATCGGAAGGATCGCTGATCGGCCAGCAGGCAAAGCCCGCCGCGAAGGCCAAGCCGGCCGCTGCGAAGAAGCCCGCTGCCAAGAAGCCTGCTGCTGAGAAGGCCGCCGCTGAGAAGCCCGCGGATAAGCCTGCCGCTGAGAAGGCCGCTGCTGAGAAGCCTGCGGAGAAGGAGCCTGCAACGAAGGCCGTCGCCGGCGACGAGTCCGCTGCCGCGGAGGAGAAGACTGCGGCGAAGAAGCCCGCGACAAAGAAGCCGGCTGCTGAGAAGCCGGCTGCTGAGAAGGCCGATGCCGCCAAGTCGCAGAAGCCGGCCGCCGCGAAGGCCTCGGAGTCGTCTGTCGCCGAGGAGAAGCCGGCTGCTGCCAAGTCCGGCAAGTCCGCGGCCGCACCCGACGTCGAGAAGCCGGCGACCAGCGCTCGTCGCGAGACCAAGTCCGCGCCTGCGACGTCACGTCGCAAGGTCGTGCGTGCTCAGGCGCGCTATGTGCGCACCTCGGCACGCAAGGCACGCATGGTGTGCGGGCACTTGCGAGGCAAGTCTGTCGGAGAGGCACGCGCTATCCTCGCATTCACCCCCCGTGAGGTGGCGCGCGACTGGAGCAAGCTGTTGGAGTCGGCGGTCGCCAACGCGGAGAACAATCACGAGCTGATCGAGGACGATCTGCTCATTCGCGAGGCATACGCCGACGAGGGGCCGACGATCAAGCGCTTTCGGCCGCGTGCACAGGGACGGGCCACGCCGATTCGCAAGCGCACCAGCCATCTTACGATCACACTGACGCCCAAGCCGTAGGCACGGGCCAGGACACCGAGACAGGACTTCGAAAAGACATGGGTCAAAAGGTTCATCCAGAGGCAATGCGCGTGGGTTACATCCACGACTGGAAGTCCAACTGGTTCAACGAGCGTCACTTCGCCGAGTATCTCGCGGAGGACATCAAGATTCGCGAGCACATCGTGGCCAAGCTTGCGCACGCCGGACTGTCGGACATCACGATTCGCAAGGATTCCAACGACCTTGAGGTCAACATTCACACTGCTCGCCCCGGCATCGTGATCGGCAAGTCGGGCGCCGAAGTGGATGCGCTGCGGCGTGACCTGCACAAGATGACCTCCAAGCAGATCAAGGTCAACATTCTCGAGATCAAGCGGCCCGAGCTCGACGCCAAGCTCGTGGCCCAGTCGATCGCGGAGCAGCTGCAGAACCGCGTCGCTTTCCGTCGCGCGATGAAGCGTGCGCTCACAAGTGCGATGCGCTCAGGCGCCAAGGGCGTGAAGGTCCAGGTTTCCGGCCGGCTCGGAGGCGCTGAGATGGCGCGCACCGAGAGCTACTCCGACGGACGTGTGCCGCTTCACACAATGCGCGCGGACATCGACTACGGCTTCTACGAGGCTCGCACCACCTTCGGGCGGATCGGCGTGAAGTGCTGGGTCAACAAGGGCGAGATCATGCCCGAGGGATATACCGGCGCAGACCTCACCGACATGAGCGCTCCGGCTCCCCCCAGTGGGGATCGCGACGGTCGCGATGGCCGCGACGGTCGCGGCAGAGGCCGTGGCGGACCGGGTGGCGGCCGTGGTGGTCAGGGCGGCGGCGGTCGTGGCGGTCCAGGCGGAGGTCGTGGCCCGGGTGGCGGTCGTGGCGGTCCAGGTGGAGGTCGTGGTCCAGGCGGTCCCGGCGGTGGCGGTCGTGGCCCGGGTGGTCCCGGCGGTGGAGGTCGTGGTCCCGGCGGTGGGGCGGGCGGCTCCGGCGGTCGTGGTCCAGGCGGTCCAGGCGGCGGTGGGCGCGGTGGCTCCGATCGAGGTGGGATGCGCTGATGCTCTCGCCCAAGCGTGTAAAGCATCGCAAGCAGCACCGTGGCCGTCGCCGCGGGCTCTCGCGCGGTCAGGTGAAGGTTCAGTTCGGCGAGTACGGCCTGAAGTCGCTCGAGCAGGGCTGGCTTACCAACCGCCAGATCGAGGCTGCTCGTATCGCGATGACCCGCAAGATCAAGCGTGGCGGGAAGGTGTGGATCAACGTGTTCCCGGACAAGCCGGTCACCAAGAAGCCGGCCGAGACACGCATGGGATCGGGCAAGGGAAACCCAGAAGGGTGGGTTGCCGTGGTCAAGCCCGGACGTGTCATGTTCGAGCTTGCGGGTGTCTCCGAGCCGCTTGCGCGCGAAGCGATCCGGCTCGCGGCACACAAGCTTCCGGTCAAGTCCAAGTTCGTTTTGCGCGAGGACTGACAGTTATGAAGGCCAAGGAGATCAGAGACATGCCCGCCGAGGAACTCGCCGAGCAGGTAACCACGCTTCGCAAGGATCTGTTTGGGAAGCGTTTCGCCAACGCGACCGGCGAGCTGGAGGACACCGCGGGGGTTCGACGTACGCGGCGAGATCTGGCGCGCGCTCTCACCGTGTCCCACGAACGAGTGCTGGCCGCTGAGCGTGGCAACGAGAACCGATAAGCCGAGCACGAAGACTGAAACGGATAGAGATGGCTGACGAGACAAACAACGATGTGCCCAAGGACGCCGAGGTCGAGGCCGAGGTGAGCGAGCAGGCTCAACCCGAGCGGGCCGCCTCCGCGGAGCCCACGGCCGCTCCCGCCGAGCCGGCCGAGCAGCTTTCGCCCAAGGAGCGCCGTCGTCGTGCGCGCTCCACCCACACAGGCGAGGCACGCACCTCACGCACACCTGAGGAGCGCCACTCAGAACGCGTCGCCGAGCGCCGCGCGAAGGCTGTCCGTCGCCGTGCGCGACGCCTGCAGGAACGCGCCAAGGCAGTCGAGCGTCGGGCCACTGCGCCCGCACGCGAGCCGCTTGCGCCGGTGCATGCTCCTGTCGAGGGCGCCCGCAAGCTGCGTCAGGGGGTCGTCGTCTCCGACAAGGCCGACAAGACGATCACCGTGCGCATCGACGTGGCCCGTCGTCACCGCCGCTACGAGAAGATCGTGCGCAGCTCAAGCACCCTGCACGCCCACGACGAGAACAACGAGGCCCACGAGGGCGACGTGGTGCGAGTCGTGGAGAGCCGCCCGCTGTCGCGCACCAAGCGCTGGAAGCTTGTCGATGTGTTGGAGCGGGCCCGATGATCCAGAACGAGACACGACTTCGCGTCGCCGACAACACGGGCGCGCGTGAGATTCTCTGCATCCGTGTGAAGGGTGGCTCCAGGCGGCGCTACGCGTTCGTGGGGGATGTCATCACCGCGACCGTCAAGCAGGCCAACCCCCATGGCGCCGTCAAAAAGGGCGACGTGGTCACGGCCGTGGTGGTGCGCACCAAGAAGCCGTTCGGCCGCGACGACGGCACTTACATCTCCTTCGACGACAACGCCGCCGTGATCATCGACGACCAGAACAACCCGCGTGGCACGCGCGTGTTCGGCCCGGTGGCGCGCGAACTTCGCGATCGCAACTTCATGAAGATCGTTTCGCTTGCGCCGGAGGTGCTCTAGCGATGGCTCGCACCAAGACACCCGCGAAGCGTCCCGTGCTCCGGGTGCGCTCCGGCGACCACGTTCAGGTGATGGCGGGCAAGGACCGCGGCAAGCAAGGCCGCATATTGCGCGTCGAGCTCACCAACGAACGCGTGTACGTCGAGGGTCTGAACATGGTCAAGCGCCACATGCGTCCTCAGCAGGTCGCAGACACCCAGCGTGGACAGACGGTCGGTGGCGTGATCGAGCGCGAGGGCCCGATCCACGTCTCAAACGTGATGCTGCTCGACCCCAAGGACAGCAAGCCCACACGGATCGGCGTCGAGCGCGAGAACGGCAAGCGCTATCGAGTTGCCAAGCGCTCGGGAACAAGGCTCGACTGACAGGTATAGCGATGACCACTGCCCAAACATCACGATTGAAAACTCGCTATCTCGAGGAGATTCGCCCGAAGCTGATCGAGCGCTTCGAGTACTCCTCGGTAATGCAGGCGCCAAAGCTCGAGAAGATCACCCTCAACATGGGGGTGGGCGACGCCAAGCAGGACTCCAAAGTGCTGAAGGCCGCCACCGAGCAGCTGGCGACGATCGCCGGTCAGCAGCCGAACATAAGGCGTGCGCGCAAGTCGATCGCGGCATTCAAGCTGCGCGAGGGAATGCCCGTTGGCGTGGCCGTCACGCTGAGATCCGAGCGCGGCTACGAGTTCCTTGATCGCCTCACCTCGATAGCGATCCCCAGGATCCGCGACTTTCGTGGCCTGAACCCACGGTCGTTCGACGGCCATGGCAACTACACGATGGGCGTTCGCGAGCAGATCATCTTCCCCGAGATCGACTACGACTCGATCGACCAGATCAGGGGCATCGACATCACTATCACCACCTCCGCAAAGGGCGATGTCGAAGCGTTCGCCCTCCTGCAGGCGCTTGGGCTGCCCTTCGCCACCCAAGGGCGACCCGCGGGCTTCGACCAGGACGGCGACACCGAGAACTCCGAGAATGGGAGCACCGACTGATGGCCAAGACCTCGCTACGCGTCAAGCAGGCGCGCCCGCCAAAGTTCAAGACACGTGCATATACTCGCTGCAACCGCTGTGGACGCCCGCACTCGGTGTACCGCAAGTTCGGGATTTGCCGAATCTGCCTGCGCGAGCTGGCTCACAACGGCCTGATACCGGGGATGACGAAGTCCTCCTGGTAGGCAGCGTTGGTAGGGACACTTCTTTTTTCGATTCCTTCTATTTCAGAACCATTTCGCCCAGAACCATTTAGCTCATAACAAACTTCTTTTTTCGAACCCCCCTACACAGAGCCCTCTTATGTCCATGACAGATCCCATAGCCGACTTCCTCACGCGCATCCGCAACGCGATCCACGCCGCGCACGAGACCGTCGACATTCCCGCTTCCACGCTGAAGGCGGAGATCGCACGGATCCTCGCCGAGCAGGGCTACATCGACTCGTGGGAGGTGCTGCCGGCACGCGATGGCGCCGCCGGTCAGCTGATCGAGATTCGCCTGAAGTACACCGACGACCGCCGCTCCGCGATCTCAGGCCTCAAGCGCGTCTCGCGACCGGGGCGACGCACCTACGTGGAGGCCACGCGCATCCCGAAGGTGCTCGGCGGCATGGGAACTTCGATCGTGTCCACCTCGCGCGGTGTGATGACCGGCCACGACGCACGCGCCGCGGGCGTCGGCGGCGAGGTCCTGGCGCAGGTCTGGTAGGTATCTGGAGATGTCGAGAATCGGTAGACAACCAATCCCCGTGCCCTCCGGCGTGACCGTCGCGATCGAGCCCGAGTCGGTGCGCGTGAAGGGGCCCAAGGGCGAGCTGTCAGAGCGCATTCCGCGCGACATCGAAGTGGCCCAGGACGGCGAGCGACTGCTCGTCTCGCGTCCCACCGACCGCGGTGAGCATCGTGCGCTGCATGGCCTCACGCGCTCGCTGGTGGCCAACATGGTCCAGGGTGTAACCGCCGGCTATGAGAAGCGTCTGGAGATCCAGGGCGTCGGGTATCGCGCGCAGCTGAAGGGCAAGAACATCGAGCTTGCGGTGGGCTACTCCCATCCGGTGCCGATCGAGGCGCCTCCAGGCATCGAATTCGAGGTTCCCCAACCCACGAGGATCGTTGTCAAGGGCATCTCCAAGCAGCAGGTCGGCGAGATCGCCGCGATCATCCGCAAGCAGCGTCCGCCGGAGCCTTACAAGGGCAAGGGCATCCGCTACGAGGGCGAGTACGTCCAGCGCAAGGTAGGAAAGCGCGCATGACCGTCCTCACCAAGGAGACCCGCCGTCTCAAACGGCGCCGTCGTGTGCGCGCGAAGGTTTCTGGCACGGCGGAGCGCCCGCGCGTGTCGGTGTTTCGCTCCAACCGTGGCCTCTCGGCGCAGCTGGTCGATGACGCGAGCGCTCGCACGCTGGCAGCCGTGCACTGGTATGAGCCCGAGTTGCGTAAACTTGCAGGCCTCGAGCGGACCAAGCGCTCGGGAGAGCTGATCGCCGAGCGCGCGAAAGCGGCGGGTGTATCGGAGGTTGTGTTCGATCGTGGCGGCTACCGCTACCACGGCCATGTGCGCGCGTTCGCCGAGGCGATCCGCGAGGCAGGCATAACCGTCTAAGCTCGTCTCCCCGCTACCCTCTCTCACTCTTATGAATTCAGATAGATCAGTCAACGCAGGCAGCCTCGACCTCCAGGAGCGCGTGGTGGAGATCAACCGCGTCGCCAAGGTGGTCAAGGGCGGTAGGCGCTTCTCCTTCACCGCGCTCGTCGTCGTCGGCGACGAACGTGAAGTGGTGGGCGTCGGCTACGGCAAGGCCAACGAGGTTCCGCTGGCGATCCAGAAGGGTGTTGAGCGCGCCAAGAAGGATCTGTTCCGTGTGCCCAAGCACGGCAGCACCATCACTCATCAGACCACCGGCATCTTCGGCTCCGGGCGTGTCCTCTTGAAGCCTGCCTCTCCCGGTACCGGCGTAATCGCCGGCGGAGGGGTGCGCGCGGTGCTCGAGCTCGCGGGCATCCACGACATCCTCTCTAAGAGTCTTGGTACCCAGAATCCGATCAATCTCGTCAAGGCTACGGTTGCCGGGCTGCGCGGGCTGCGTACTCCGGCCGAGGTTGCCGAGCTGCGCGGGCTGTCGATCGCAAAGGTGCTCGGGTTGACCGAGCGGCCGACAAACGGCGCCGCGGAGACCATTGAGGACGCCGCGACGGACACGGCCGCTGGAGCGGACACGGCCGCAAAGGACGCCGCCGCGACAGCTGAGCCGGCTGGAGCGTCGTCCACCGACACCACCGCCTCAGGGGAGAGCCCCGCGGACGCAACCGCCACCGAGTTGACGGTGGACGCGACGGAGGCGCCTGCCTGATGGCCACCATTGTCGTAACCCAGAAGCGCTCCAGTAGCGGCTCCAACAAACGCCAGCTCGACACGCTGCGCTCGCTCGGCCTGCGGCGCATCGGCCACACCGTCGAGGTCAAGGATTGCGATCAGGCACGCGGGATGGTTCACGCGGTCCGTCATCTTGTCGAGATCCACCCCGATGGGCGCAAGCAAGAGGAGCGGAGCTCGTGAGCCCTGCCGCCAAGAGCGCCGCCGCCAAGCAGGCCGAAGAGGCCAAAGACGAGCAGGAGCAGCGCATTGGACTGCACTCGCTGAAACCGGCCCCCGGCAGCCGCCGCCCGCGCAAGCGCGTGGGACGTGGCGAAGGCTCCGGTACCGGCAAGACCGCCGGTAGGGGCCAGAAGGGCTACGGCTCGCGCTCGGGCGCCAAGAGCCGTGCACGCTTCGAGGGTGGGCAGATGCCGATCCACATGCGCATGCGCAAGCTCCGAGGGCCGCACATGAAGAAGTCGATGCCCTTTGAGATGTTCCGCACCCACACCCAGCCTGTGAATGTTTCTGACCTCGAGGCTCGCTTCGACGCCGGCACCGAGGTCACGATCGAGCTGATGCAGTCCAAGGGTCTGGCCACACGCAAGGGCGTACCGGTGAAGGTTCTCGCCAAGGGCGAGTTGAGCAAGGCGCTCACGGTGCACGCCCACGGCTTCAGCGCCGCTGCGCGCGAGCGCATCGAGGGTGCCGGCGGCACCTGCACTCTCGTCCAGAGCTAGAATCGCACGACCGGTGCGTGCGGCCTATTCCGCGTGACCGGCTAAACCAATGCTCTCGACAATCCTCAGCGCCTTCCAGGTTGCGGACATCCGCAAGAAGATCATGTTCACGGCGGCGATGCTGCTGATCTACAGGCTGGGCTCGCACGTGCCCGTCCCGGGCGTGAACCTGACCGCCGTCAACAACCTGCAGAAGCAGTTCGGTGGCTCGGGCATCCTCAGCTATCTCAACCTGTTCTCCGGCGGCAGCCTCTCGCGGATCGCGATCTTCGCGCTCGGGATCATGCCCTACATCACCTCATCGATCATCCTGCAGCTGCTGCAGGTGGTGGTGCCCTCTTTGGAGAAGCTCTCCAAGGAAGGCGAAGTGGGCCAGCAGCGGATCACCCAGTACACGCGCTACCTGACCGTCGGTCTCGCGTTCGCCCAGTCGATCGGCTACGTGTTCCTGTTCCACTCGCTGCAGGCGAGCGCCGGCGAATCGGTGATCACGCACTTCGACTTCGCCCACATCTTCCTGATCGTGATCTGCCTGACCGCCGGCTGTGTGCTGCTGATGTGGATCGGCGAGCTGATCACTCAGCGCGGGATCGGCAACGGCATCTCGCTGCTGATCTTCACTTCGATCCTCTCGCGTCTGCCCACCGGCCTTGAAGCATGGTGGACTACCCAGGATCAGGTGTTCAAGGTGATGATGCCCTTCCTCGTGCTGCTGGTGGTCGCAGGGATCGTGTTCGTGCAGGAAGGCCAACGGCGCATCCCCGTGCAATACGCCAAGCGCGTGATCGGCCGGCGCATGAGCGAGGGTGGGCAGACCTACCTGCCGCTGCGCGTGAACATGGCCGGTGTGATCCCAGTGATCTTCGCGGCGAGCATCATGGCGTTCCCGCCAACCGTCGGAGAGCTGATCCATACACCCTGGGCGAAAAGCGTTTCGGACTTCTTCACGCCCAACGGCTGGCACTACGTGCTGGGCGAGTCGATCTTCATCATCGTGTTCGCCTACTTCTACACGGCGGTCACCTTCAACCCGGTCGACCAGGCCGACAACCTGAAGAAGTACGGTGGGTTCATCCCGGGTGTGCGCCCGGGACGCCCCACGGCCGAATTCCTCGACCGGATCCTCGCGAGACTGACGTTTCCCGGCGCGCTATTCCTGGCGGCCGTGGCGGCGCTGCCGGCAATCCTGTTCGCCCAGACCCACCAGAACTTCGACTTCGGCGGCACGTCGATCCTGATCGTGATCGGAGTCGCGCTCGAAACGATGAAGCAGCTGGAGGCACAGCTGATGATGCGCAGCTACGAGGGCTTCTTGAAGTAGAGCCGGGCCCCAGCGGGTAGGCTCACATGGCAGTGGTCGAGACGAATCTCATATTGCTGGGTCCGCCCGGTGCCGGCAAGGGCACGCAGGCAGAGCGTCTGAAGGCCGACTTCGCCCTCGCACACATCTCCACAGGGGACATGCTGCGCGCTCAGGTCGCGCAGGGCACAAACCTCGGCCGGGAGGCCCAGAAGTTCATGAAGGCCGGTGAGCTCGTACCCGACGAGGTGATCCTCGGGATGATCGGAGAGCGCGTTGGCGAGCAGGACGCCCGCGAAGGATTTCTGCTCGACGGCTTCCCGCGCAACTCCAGTCAGGCCGACGCGCTTGGCAAGACACTTGAGGATTCCGGACGTCGATTGATGGCTGCGCTGTTGATCGAGGTGCCCGACGAGGAGGTTGTCAGGCGGCTGGGTGGCCGGCGCGTGTGCTTGAAGAGCGGGCACGTCTACCACGTCGAGTTCGATCCACCCAAGCGTGAGGGAGTGTGCGATCAGGACGGCTCGCGGCTGATCCAGCGCGAGGACGACCAGGAGGCCACGATCCGCCGGCGCCTAGAGGTGTATGCGCGCCAGACCACGCCGCTGATCGAGTACTACGAGAGCGCTGGACTGCTGCATCGTTTCGACGGGCAACGCAGCCCTGACGAGGTGCACGACCACATCCGCGCGACGGTTGCGACCCTGCGCATGGAGGACAAGCTCTAGCAAGCGTCACTGCGCCTCGGATGTCGGTGCAACGGTCTGCTGTGGCGAGCAGGAAAGATAAGCTCCTCTGGTGATCATCAAGAAGTCACCCGAGGAGATCGAGAAGATGGCTGCCGCCGGCGTCATCCAAGCCGCCGCGCTGGACCTGGTGGCCGGCAAGATCCGTCCCGGCGTGAGCACCGAGGAGATCGACGTGGCCGTCGAGCGTTTCATTCGCTCACAGGGGGCGATCCCCACCTTCAAGGGGTACCGCGGCTTCCCCGGATCGATCTGTGCATCGCCCAACTCGATGGTCGTGCACGGAATCCCCGGTAGGTACCGGCTGCAGCGAGGTGACATCCTGTCGGTGGACATCGGCGTGACGCTCGACGGGTGGGTGGCCGACGCGGCGCGCACGTTCGCGGTCGGCGATATAGCCCCGCTTGCCGAGAACCTCCTGAGCGCGACCGAGCAGGCGTTGTACGCCGGGGTGGAGCAGTCAAGGATCGGCAATCGCATAGGCGACGTGTCGCACGCGATCCAGCGCGTCGCCGAGAGCGCGGGCCTGTCGGTCGTGCGATCGCTTGTGGGTCACGGAGTTGGCAAAGAGATGCACGAGGACCCGCAGGTGCCCAACTATGGAAAGCCCGGCAAGGGGCCGCTGCTGGAGGAGGGCATGGTGCTCGCGATCGAGCCGATGACCACCGCCGGACGCGCATCGGTGCGAGTGGCCGGCGACGGATGGGCGATCTTCTCCCAGGACGACTCGCTCGCGGCGCACTTCGAGTTCACCGTGGCGATTACGCGCAAAGGCCCCCGTGTGCTCACACCCTGGCATCTTGGCGCGGATGAGCGCGGGTCCGGCATGCACGGCAGGGAAGCCGCGACTTCAACCGGATAGTTGCTACCATCCGCTGTCCTGCTCGAACGCGCGAAGCTTGGCGTGTCAGAGCACAAACCACGACGCGGTAGCGGCAGCCGTCCCGGCGGCCAGAGCCGGGTCGCAGGGACCAGCCGAAAGGGATCATGAAGGTAAGACCGTCGGTCAAGCCGATGTGCGAGAAGTGCAGGATCATTCGCCGCCACAAAGCGGTTCTCGTCATCTGCCAGAACAAGCGTCACAAGCAGCGACAGGGCTAGCCGGCAGATGGCACGTATCGCCGGGGTCAACCTCCCCCTGAACAAGCGCTCGGAGATCGGGCTGACCTACATCTATGGCATCGGTCGCTCGACCTCCAACAAGATCTTGAGCGAGGTGGGTGTGAGTCCCGAGACCTACATTCGCGACCTCACCGAGGACGAGGTCTCGCGTCTGCGAGACGCGATCGACCAATCGCTCACCGTCGAGGGCGATCTGCGGCGCGAGCGCTCGCAGGACATCAAGCGCCTGCAGGAGATCGGCTGCTATCGCGGCCTGCGCCATCGCCGCGGGCTGCCCGTGCGCGGACAGAAGACAAAGACCAACGCACGCACCCGCAAGGGTCCCAAGCGGATGCAGGTCGCGGGCAAGAAGAAGGTCAAGAAGTGATCCTCTACAGGCTTCCCACCGTCCTGGCACAGGCTCCGGGCGCGAACGCGATGGAGGCACGCTGATGGCTGCTCCCAAGCGCCCTGCCCGCGGTCGCCGCCGGCAGAAGAAGAACGTGCCTGTCGGCCAGGCGCACATCAAGACGTCGTTTAACAACACGATCGTGTCGCTCACCGACACCCAGGGCAATGTGCTCGCGTGGGAGTCGGCCGGCGGCGCTGGTTTCAAGGGCTCGCGCAAGTCGACGCCCTTCGCCGCACAGGTCACCGCCGATGCCGCCGCCCGCAAGGGCATGGAGCAGGGGTTGCAGAAGGTCGAGGTCTACGTCAAGGGCCCGGGTTCGGGTCGCGAGACGGCGATCCGCTCGCTGCAGGCAGCTGGGCTCGAGGTGACCGGCGTAAAGGACGTGACCCCGCAGGCCCACAACGGATGTCGTCCGCGCAAGCGGCGACGCGTATAACCACCTTCATCGCAGAGAGCTGGATCTTCCATGGCAAGAGACACAGGACCACAGTGCAAGCAGTGCCGTCGCGAGGGACAGAAGCTGTTCCTCAAGGGTGAGCGTTGCCTGACCGACAAGTGTGGCGTCGAGCGACGCTCCTATCCGCCTGGCGAGCACGGCCGCGGTCGTCAGAAGCAGAGCGAGTACCGCCTGCAGCTGCGCGAGAAGCAGAAGGCGCGGCGCTACTACGGGGTGCTCGAGAAGCAGTTCCACGGCTATTACGAGAAGGCTTCGCGCCAGCCAGGCATCACCGGCGAGAATCTGCTGGCGCTACTGGAGTGCCGTCTTGACAACGTGATGGTTCGCCTCGGATTCGCCGCCTCCCGTAGGCAGGCGCGCCAGCTGATTCGCCACGGGCATTGGACGGTCAACGGCCGCCGGGTGGATATCCCCAGCTACCAGGTGCGCCCTGGCGATGTGATCGCGATCAAGGCGGACACTCCGGCTATGCAGGTGGTAAGGGACGCCACCGAGCTGACCGGACAGATCCCCGCGTGGCTCCAGGCCGACCATGAGTCGCTTACGGCCAAGGTGCTGCGCAAGCCGGAGCGGCGTGAGGTGGCCGCACCGGTGCAGGAGCAGCTCATCATCGAGCTGTACTCGAAGTAGGCGCTTTCCCCGCGTGCGACCCTGCCTGATGGGGGGTTGCGACGCGCCAGAGCCGGTGCCAGCGGGCGCCGGTAGGACACCAAAACGACGTTAGGACCCTGATGCTCGACTTCCAAATCCCCCGGATTACCAGCGAGTCCGTGGAGCAGAACCGTGGCACGTTCACCATCGAGCCGCTCGACCGCGGATTCGGCTACACGTTTGGGAATTCTTTGAGGCGTGTGCTCTTGTCCTCGCTCGCCGGCGCTGCCGTTACGAGCGTGCGCATCGAGGGCGTGGCGCACGAGTTCTCCACCGTGGATGGCGTCAAGGAGGACGTGACCGACATCGTGCTCAACCTGAAGGGCATCGTGTGTCGCATGCACTCCGATGCGAGCGAGGTCGAGGCGCCGCTGGTGGTGACCGGGCCGGGGGAGATCACAGCCAAGGACATCGACCTGCCCGCCGGCGTTGAGATTCTCAACCCGAACGTGCATGTGGCGACGCTCGAGAAGAAGACGAAGCTCGAGCTCTACATGACGATCGGTCGCGGTCGTGGATACCGCCCAGCCGAGGAGAACAAGTCGGCTGACCAGCCGATCGGCGTGATCCCGATCGACTCGATCTTCTCGCCCGTGCGGCGTGTCGCCTACGCGGTGGAGCAGGCGCGTGTGGGGCAGAAGACGGACTTCGACAAGCTCACGCTCGACATCGAGACCGACGGCTCGATCGAGCCGCAGGCCGCGCTGCGCGAGGCTGCCGAGCTGCTGATCTCCCAGCTCGCGATCTTCACCGACGCGGACCGCATCCAGGAGCTGCGCGCGGTGCCCGGCGGTCAGCTCGACGGTCATGGTCTCGCGGTCGGTGGCGGTGGCGCTCCGGCGGCGCTGCAGGGTGAGGAGTGGAGCATCCTGATCGAGGAGCTGGAGCTCGGAGTGCGCTCCTACAACTGCCTGAAGCGTGCCGGCATCCAGACCGTCGGCGACTTGATCTCCAAGTCCGAGGGTGAGCTCAACGCGATCCCCAACTTCGGCAAGAAGTCGATCGATGAGGTAATCGAAACGCTGGAGGCGCGAGGACTGCACCTGCGTCAGGACTGAGCGGATGCCCCGAGAACGGTCAGCGCTCTAGACTGACCGTTCTCGCGCACGCCGGGCGACCACACACAAGCCATGAGACACCAGAAGACACGCAACAAGCTCAGTCGCGACGCGGCACATCGCAAGTCGCTGCTCATGAACCTCACCAAGGAGGTGCTCGAGCACGAGCGCATCAAGACCAGCGAAGCGAAGGCGAAGGCTGTGAAGCCCGAGATCGAGAAGCTGATAACGCTCGCCAAGCGTGGCGACCTGCATGCTCGTCGCCAGGCGCTGTCGGCGCTCGCGCAGGACAAGTTTGCTGTGCACAAGCTGTTCGAGGAGGTCGCGCCCCGCTATGCCGAGCGGCCAGGCGGATACACGCGCATCCTCAAGCTCGGTCCGCGTCGCAGTGACGCGACCGAGATGGTGTACCTCGAGCTGGTGTAGCGGCCGCGTTGCGCGGCCTGCGCAGAACCGTTGGGGGCCGGTGCAACGGAGGAGACGTGCGCCAGCGCCACGCGACGATGCCGAGACACGCATAGCGGACAAGTGGTCTCCAAGCTCACCCTGCAATACGACGGCACCGGGTTCGCCGGCTGGGCCAGCCAGCCGGACTTGCGCACCGTGCAGAGCGAGCTCGAGCGAGCGCTGCGGACGGTGCTGGGCGAGCACGGCCACGATGGAGAGCCGCTCGCGGTCACCG
Source organism: uncultured Solirubrobacterales bacterium (assembly GCA_963715535.1). GTDB lineage: Bacteria > Actinomycetota > Thermoleophilia > Solirubrobacterales > Solirubrobacteraceae > Palsa-744. The sequence goes on from OY970251.1 coordinate 2,729,781, forward strand.
TGGCGGGTCGCACCGACCGCGGCGTGCACGCGTGGGGGCAGGTCGTGAGCTATCGCCACGAGGCAGTAGATCCGTTGCGCCTCAATTCGCTGCTTCCCCGAGACGTGGCCGTGCTCGCCTGCGAGCCGGCGGAGGAGGAGTTTGACGCCAGACGCGACGCGATCAGCAGGACCTACTGCTATCGCGTGCTCGCGAGGCGCACACGCGACGTGTTCGAGCGCGGGCGCGCTTTTTGGTGGCCGCGACCGCTCGACCGCTCGCTGCTGGAGCGGTGCACCGAGCTGTTGCCCGGGGAGCACGACTTCACTGCGTTCACGCCTACCGAGACCGAACACACGCGCTTCGAGCGCAACGTGCTGAGCGCGGAGTGGCGTGCGAGCGGGGACGTGCTCGAGCTGTGGATCGAGGCGAGCTCGTTCCTGCGGCACATGAACAGGGTGCTGGTGGGCACGATGCTCGAGGTAGCCGCCGGGCGTCGTGAGTTCGAGCGGTTTGCGGAGCTGCTGGAGGGCAGGCCGCGCAGCCTCGCCGGACCGACGGCTCCCGCGCAGGGCCTCGCACTCGCCTCCGTTGCATATCCGGCCGCCTGAGCAGCGGCGCTGCCGCACAGGTGCGCGGTCGGCCTCAGCTCATTTCTCGGTAATGCCGCCTACGAGACCGGCGCTCTGCTCCGTGTGACCGCTGGGGCCGGGTCGGCGCCTATGCTGGAGGACGATGGACGTGCTGCTGACCAACGACGACGGGATCGAGGCCGATGGCCTGCAGACGCTGCGTCGCGCACTGATGACGGTTCCGGGTGTGCGGCTGGTGACGATCGCCCCCGACGGCAACCGCTCGGCGATGGCGCGCTCGATCACCACGCGCCGGCCGCTGTGGGTGGAGGAGGTGTCGTTCGCCGACGGCACCGTGGGCTATGCGACCGATGGCACGCCGGTCGACTGCGTGCGCCTTGCACGGCTGGGGCTGGTCGAGGATTTCGAGGCGCAGCTGGTGGTGGCGGGGATCAACCACGGTGCGAACCTCGGCGATGACATCACCTACTCGGGCACGGTTGCGGCTGCTTTGGAGGGCGTTGTGCTGGGGTTGCCCGCGATCGCGGTATCCCAGCAGTCACGCGGACGCGCACTCGATTTCCGCTATGACGGAGGCTTCGACTTCGACGTGGCGGCAGGGTTCGTGGCGCGCTTGATGGAGCGCATCGAGGAGTTGCCGATGCCCACGGGGACACTGCTCAACGTGAACGTGCCCGCCGGCGAGCCCGACGGGGTGGAGGTGACGAGTCTTGGCAAGCGCATCTATCGCGACGAGCTGAAGGTGGTGCCGCACGAGGACGGCTCGCCCACACGTCGGCGCTACTGGATATATGGCTCCGATCCAGGCTTCCAGGACGAGCCAGGCACCGACCTGGCGGCGGTGGCGCAAGGTCGCATCGCGGTGACGCCGATCCACTTCGACCTCACCCACCGCGGTGGTCTGGAGGTTCTGCGAGGCTTTGATCTGCGGGCGTTGCTCGCACCCGTGCTCGACGGCGGGAGCGCGTGAGCGGGCCGTCAAAGAAACGACGGGGGCCGGCGGAGCCCGAGTCGCCCGCGCCGGCCACCTCAGATTCGGGTGCGCTCACTTCGCCGCCCGCGGGAGCACTGCCCGAGCAGACGCGTGCTCGCGCCGCCGAGCTGCGTAAACAGCTCGAGCATCACGGCCATCGCTACTACGTGCTCGATGACCCTGAGATAGGCGACGACGCATACGACGCGCTGCTGGACGAGCTGCGAGCGCTGGAGACCGAGTATCCGCAGCTGCAGTCGCCGGACTCCCCGACCCAGCGCGTGGGGGGCGAGCCGGTGGGGCGTCTTGAGAAGGTGCAGCACCTGGAGCCGATGCTCTCGCTCGGCAATGTGCGCAGCGAGGAGGAGTTGCGCGCGTGGGTGGAGCGGATGAAGGCGCACCTGGGACGCGAAGGGATCGTGCGCACGCGCTTTGAGTACGTGGTAGAGCCGAAGGTGGACGGGCTGGCGGTGAGCCTTTTGTATCGCGACGGGATGCTCGAGCGTGGCGCCACGCGCGGCAATGGCGAGGTGGGGGAGGACGTGACGCACAACCTGCGCACGATCGGGCGATCCCGCTGCACATCGAGGACGCCCCGCCGTTGTTGGAGGTGCGCGGCGAGGTGTACATGTCGCTGAAGGACTTCGCGGAGGTCAACGAGCGCCGCGCGGAGGAGGGACTGTCGACGTTTATGAATCCGCGCAACTCTGCCTCCGGCGGGGTGCGCCAGCTCGATCCTGCGCTAATGGCCGAGCGTCCGCTGTCGATGTGGGCCTACCAGGTGGGGGTGGCGCCGGATCTCAAATTCGAGACGCACTGGCAGGCGCTCGAGTGGTTGCGCGAGCACGGCTTTCGCGTAAACCGCGACATCAAGCGCCTGAAGAGCGAGGATGAGGTGGTTGCGCAGTGTTTGCGCTGGCAGGAGCGTCGCGGCGAGCTGGACTTCGAGATCGACGGCGTGGTGATCAAGGTGTCGGACCTGCAGCTGCAGCGTCGCCTCGGATCGGTCGGTCGCGATCCGCGTTGGGCGGTGGCGTGGAAGTTTCCGCCGACCACCGCGCTCACGCGCCTGAACAAGGTGATGTGGAACGTGGGGAAGTTCGGCGACCTGCGCCCGTACGCGGTGCTCGAGCCCGTTCCAGTGGGAGGCGTGGTGATCAAGCTCGCGACGCTGCACAACGAGGAGGACATCGTGCGCAAGGACATCCGCGCGGGCGAGGACGTGATCGTGCTGCGCGCGGGGGACGTGATCCCGCAAGTGGTCTCGCCCGCGCCGCACGTGGTCGAGCACAAGGATCGCCCTCCCGTGACGCGCCCGCCGGCGCGCTGTCCGTTCTGCGACACGCCGACGGTCAAGCCGAAGGACTCGGTATTCACGACGTGCCCAAACCGCGATTGCCCCGAGCGGGCATGGCAGCTGCTCAAGCACTTCGTGGGGCGCGCGGCGATGGACATCGAGGGGCTCGGGGAGAAGCAGGTGGCGTTGCTCCAACAGCAGGGCCTGGTGAGGACCGCCGCCGACTACTACCGTCTGCACGAGCATCGCGAGCAGCTGCTGGAGTTGGAGGGGTTCGGCGAGCTGTCGGTGGCCGCACTACTCGACGCGATCGAGGCCTCCAAGCAGCGGCCGTTCGGACGCGTGCTGTTTGCGCTGGGGATCGAGGAGGTGGGCGAGGTCACGGGGCGCAACCTGGCGATGCGCTTTCGCAACATCGTGACGCTGCTGGATGCGAGCGCCGAGGAGCTCGCCGAGACCCCCGGGATCGGCGAGAAGATGAGCGCCTCGATCTGCGCGCAGCTACACGACGAGCGGATGCTTGCGCTGATCGCCGATCTGCGCGCGATCGGGCTGCGCTTCGCCGAAGCCGGGCCGGCGCCCACCAGCGGCCCGCTGGCGGGCAAGACGGTGGTGCTGACCGGCACGCTGCCGACGCTCTCGCGCGAGCAGGCCACCGAGCGCGTTCAGGCGGCGGGAGGGCGCGTGACGAGCGCGGTCTCGAAGAAGACCCACTTTCTCGTGGCGGGCGAGGGGCCGGGCTCGAAGCTCGAGAAGGCCGAGCGCATGCGCGTGCGGGTGCTCGACGAGCGCGGTCTGCTGGACCTGCTGGGTCAATAGCCGGCGAGTGTGACCGTCATCCTGTCCTGAACCGCGTGTGCCGTTTCGGTTGCGATCCCGTCGTTGAAGATTGCGAATGCGACGATGTTGCCGTTGGCGGCCTGGCAGTAGCCGGCGAGGTTTGATGCGCCGGTGAGCGTGCCGGTCTTCGCCTGGCAGTGTCCGGCGGCGGGGGTGCCGCGCATGCGTTCGGAGAGCGTGCCGTTCTCCCCGGCGACCGCTAGATCTTTGCGAAGCGTGGTGCCGAGCGGACTGCGGGAGAGGTCGCTCAGCAACGTCACGATCTGCTCGGGTGAAGTGTGGTCTGAGCGCGACAACCCCGAGCCGTCGACGACGCTCGGGTACAGCCCGAAGTGGGAGGCGAGAGTGCTGCGCACCACGGCCGCTCCAGCGGCGGTGGTGCCGGTGCTGCCGTAGTGGGCGCCTAGATCCTTGACGAGGGTCTCGGCGAAGAAATTGTCAGAGGGAGGGAGCATCAGGCCAAGTAGCGTCGAGAGCGGAGGCGAGGCGGCCGTGGCCAGCAGCGTCGCACCGGCAGGCGTGCTCGCGGCGCCACCGCCGTGGACGGTGTCGCCCTCGGCACGCAGCGCGCCCCGCAGCTGGAGTGCCGCGTATTCGGCGGGAGCGTGCGGTCCTTTCTCAGAGCCGGTTTCGCCGCGGTTGAACGAGAGGCCGCTGAGGACGCCTTCCAGGTAGGGGTCGAACTGGTAGTCGCTGGAGGGCTCGCCGCGCAGCGAGTCGAGGTATGACTCGTCGCCGTCGATCGTGCCGGTGACGCCGCGGATTCCGTCGGTCTTGACGAGCTGCTCGGCGAGCGTGGACACCGAGGCGCCCTGGCCGTAATAGTGGCTGTCGATGAACGAGGCGCTGCCGAACGTGGGATCGCCGCCTCCGTGCAGATACAGATTCCCGTCCCACACGCCGTTTGCGGTCAGATGTCCCGTGCCGAGCACGGTGGTGGCGAGCGTGGCCGTCGGGCCCATCAGCTCCAGGGCGGCGGTGGAGGTGTAGAGCTTCTCCACCGAGGCGGGCGGGCGCGCGACTTCGGCGCGCTCGGCGAACAGCGGCGTCGAGGTCGTCAGGTCATACGCATAAGCTCCCGACTGTGATCCGGCGGCAGACAGCTCGTGGCTCAAGTGACTGCTCAGCGCGCTCTGGGCGCTCGACTCGTGGCTCGTTCGCTCGCTCGTCGCGCTCCGGGTGCCAGACACGGCCGAACCGCGGGTCGATTGCTTGCCATTCGCGCTCGATGCGGCCGACAGCGACACTGGCGAGAGGCCGGTGCACGCAATGGCTGTGAGCGTCGCGAGCGCGATTGAAAGCTTGGGGGATCTCATGCGTTCCGGTAACCCTACGTACAATCAGTGGTGATGGGCGAGGTTGTCAACTTGAAGGCGGCCGCGAAGGGCGGCTCGCGCTCTACAACACGGACCACCGCCAAGCGGAGCGCTAAGGCGGGCACGAACCGGCGGCGCAAGCCGCAATCCAAAAAGACAGCACTGGTGCTCGGCGGAGGTGGGTTCACCGGAGGCGTGTATGAGATCGGGGCATTGCGCGCGCTGGACCTGCTTGCCGCCAATCGCACGATCAACCAGTTCGATGTGTACGTGGGCACCTCCGCGGGCGCGTTTGTGGCGTCGCTGTGCGCCAACGGCGTGACTCCCGAGGAGATGATGCGGGTCGTCACCCATCAGGGTCCGCAGGCTTTCAGGGACATCGATCTGGGCGACTTGCTGCGCCTGAACCTGCCTGGCCTTGCCCGCACAGGCGCGCGGCTGCCGCTGCGGATGGCGTTACTGGCGCGCCAGCTGATTCCCCAGCTCGGCCAGGTGTCGTTGATCGACATCCTGCTCGGGATCGCCGAGGTACTGCCGAGCGGCGCCTACACGGGTGCAGGCATCGAGCGCTACATGCGCAGAGTGCTCGAAGAGGACGGACGCCACGACGATTTCCGCGAGCTCGCTCACGAGCTGTACCTGGTCGCCACCGACCTCGATTCCTGCGAGCGGATCGTGTTCGGCTCAAAGGGCTTTGACGACGTGCCGATCTCGACCGCCGTGCGCGCGTCGGGTGCCCTGCCGATGGTCTACGCCCCGGTGCGGGTGGGGGACCGCGAGCTGATCGACGGGGGAATCGTGTCCACTACCAACCTCGACATCGCGGTGGAAGCGGGCGCGTCGCTGGTGATCGTGATCAACCCGATCGTGCCGTATGTCAACGACCGCAGCGATGACGGGAGTGGGCGGCCGGCGCGGCGGATCTCCGACAGGGGCTTCTCGAAGATCGGCTATCAGGCATTCAAGCTGCTCGGCCACCGTCGTTTGCACGAGCTGGCGAGCATGTGGGAGGAGCGCTATCCGGGCGTGGACATCGTGTTGATCGAGCCGGAGCCCACCGACGAGCTGATGTTCGAGACCTCGATCATGAGCTTCGCCTCGCGCATCGAGATAGCCCGCCATGGCTTCCAGTCGGTCACCTATCACCTGCTGGACGAATATGAGCGCTACAGCGAGATCTGGGCACGCCACGGCATTCATATCTCAGAGCGGCGCGTGCGCAAAGTGGTCGACCACTTCGAGGCCGAGGAAGAGCAGGTCGGCGCGTGGCGCAAAATCCTCGAAGGCACCACCGGCGCGCTGCTGCGCCAGTCTGGCTCAGTCGGCTAGTTCCAGCGCGCGGTCGATCGCGCTGAGCAGGCGAGTGGAGGCGGCCTCGTCGTGGATCGAGATCCTCACGTGACGCGGCTCGCCGAGCGCGTCGCCCGCCGCGACCAGCACACCCGAGCGCGCGAGCCGCGCTGCCAGCTCGCCGCCGTCAACGTACTGGTGTGCGACCCACAGGAAGTTGGCCTGACTGTCGGAGACTTCGAAATTGCGCTGACGCAGGGCGGTCGTTAGGCGAGTGCGCTCCTGTGCGACCCGCGCGACGCGCTTGGCAAGTTGTTTGGGGAAGATGCGCAATGCCTCAAGCGCCCCCGCCTGGGAGATCTCGCTGACGCCGAGGTCTGGTTCGAGCTCGGCAAGCAGGTCCTCGGCGCCTGGTCCTCCGACCGCATAACCGCAACGCAATCCCGCCAAGCCCCATGCCTTTGAGAAGCTTCGAAACACCAGCAGCCGGGAATGATCCCGAAGCAGATCCAGCGATGAGCCAATCGGTTGGGCGTCGGCGAACTCGACCAGGGACTCGTCGAGCAGCACGCCGACTCCCTCCGGCAGTCCCGCGAGCAGTCGCTGCAGCTCGCTGGTCTGGAGTAGCTCACCTGTGGGATCGTTGGGGCTCGCTAGCGCCACGACGCGCGTGTTGGGGCTTACCGCTGCCAGCAGCGCGTCCACACCGCCGCTGCTGACGGGTATCGCGCGGCCGTGGGCACGGCGCGTCATGATCGGGAACAGGGGTAGGAGGGCCAAGAGGTGATCAGCTCTTGGCCAGGCCCGATCAGTGCGCGCGTGGCGGCGCTCAAGAGCTCGGCAGATCCGTTGCCGATGATCACTCGCCCAGGCTCCACGCCATGAAGTTCGGCGAGCTTCGTGCGTAGCTGTGAGCCGCGCATGTGCGGGTAGCGCTGCATGCCGCGACGCGCAACGAATGTGATTGCGCTCACGATCTCGGAGTGAGGCAGATCCGGCCAGGTGGTTTGGGAGAGGTCGAGCGTAGCTACGCGCGTGAGCGCCTTACGCCTGGTCTCGGCGGCCTCCTCGCGCAGACCGCTGTTGACCTCATCCTCGCTCATGCCCTCAAACTGTTTGTAATAGTCGAGCAAGCTCACGGCCTAGCCTCCCGTTACGGCGTGCTGATAGCTGGCTGTGCTCACGGCCGGTTGCCGGAGCTGACGGTCTGTCCGGGGCCGTGGAGTACGACGAACCACAGTGCGAACAGCAGCCCGCACACGGCGGCGGTTGCGCCAAACACGCGGTTCAGCGCGCCCAAGCGCTGGTCGTAGCCGGCGGCGCGGCGCACGAGTATCCACGCGTTGTCGATCCGTCGCAAGATTATCAGCGCGCTAAACAGCAGCACACCCAGCGACACGAGTCCCACAAGCACTCCGATGCTTACGCTGCCGGTGAGGTAGTCGATCTGCGCGCTCACCCACAGGCACGCGATTGGGATCGGCCCCCAGCACAGCAGGCTGCCGACAACCATTGCAACAAACAGCCAGTTGGCCAGATAGCGATCGATCCGCTGGCGGGAGGCACTGCCGCGCTTGGGCAGCGCTCGGAAGCGGACCGGCGCCGTGCCGGGTCGGCGGCCTACGAATAGGCCGCCGTTCTCACTGGGATCTGAACGCATCGGACTCTATCTTCGCAGCTATGCGCTCATCTTCGTGCAAGAAGATGAGTCTGAGCGCACAATTCGGGGATTGCGGGCAGAACTGTGTGCCCGCACGGGCCGCAACTGGGACTTTTCGCGACGTGATCGTCGTCGCCTGGCGGTGTGTCTAGGATCGTGATCGGTATGCATGTTTGAGCCCCCAGCTACGATTGGCAGTCACGTTGCACCGTGTCGTCGTCAGCTGACTGACGGACGTCACTTACATCGCTGTCGAGCAATAAGCTACCGTAGTAGGAAGATGTCTGCAAGCTCCTCCCGTGTACGCCCGGCTATCCGTCCTCGTGCGGCTCATCTTGGGCCCGAGCGGCGAAGGCCTCTGATCCTGGATGTTGCGCTCGATCTGTTCCTCGAGCGTGGCTACAGAGGAACCTCAATGGACGCGGTGGCGAGCGCCGCGGGTGTCACCAAGCCCGTCGTATACAACTGCTTCGCCAGCAAGGCTGAGTTGTTTGGGGCTCTGTTGGACAGAGAGGAGCAACGTATGTTCGAGCAGTTCAGCGCCGCGCTCATCTCAGGAGCTCCCTCGGGAGACTTGCGGGCCACGCTCGTGGCGGGGTTCACCTCGATGTTGCGTGCCGTGACGGACACACCACAGTCCTACAGAGTCGCTCTGCTCGGCGACGGCGGAGCGGCTGCGGTTATCGAGGCCAGGGTGCAGCGTGGACGCAACCGGCAGATCGAGGCGCTCACCGAAGTTGCGCGCTCGTGGTTGCGCGAGCGGGCTCCTGCCGATCGGCTCGACGCGGCTGCGCAGTTTGTTGGGCAAACGCTCGTTAGCATCGGTGAAGCGGGTGTGCGCACGATGCTCGCCGCGCCCGACCAGTGGAGCCCCGAGACGCTCGGGCGCCGACTTGGCGAGCTCGCTGCGGGTGGCTACTCGTCGCTGCCCTGGGCTTAGCGGGCCCATGTCTACCCGCCAGCCTTCAGAGTCGTCCTGGTTCTCCTGCAGAGTGCTCAGTTGGCGTACAGCGCGTCAAGCACGTCCGCGTACTTTGCGGCGACGACGTTGCGCTTGACCTTCAAGGTGGGCGTCAGCTCGCCCGTCTCTTGGGTGAGGTCGTGTGGGAGAATCACGAACTTCTTGACCTGCTCGACCGGCGCGTAGCGGCGATTGGCGCGCTCCACCCGCTCGCCGATCATCTCGCGCACCGATGACTCCTCGCACAGTGTGGAAGTGTCCTCGGGAAGGTTGCGCTCGCGTGCGTAGGTTGCGATCTCTTCCTCGTCGAGGGTGATCAGCACGACCGGGTAGGGTCGCTGGTCGCCGTGCATCACCGCTTGTGAGATCCAGCGGCACTGCTTGAGCTCGTTCTCGAGGTTCGCGGGCGTGATGTTCTTGCCGCCCGCGGTGATGATGATGTCCTTCTTGCGGCCCGTGATCGACAGGTAACCGTCCTCGTCGACCGAGCCGAGATCGCCGGTGTGCAGCCAACCGTCCTCGACCGAGCCGAAGCTGGCGTCCGCGTTGTTGTGGTAGCCCTGGAATATGTTGGGACCCTTGATCAGCACCTCGCCGTCCTCGGCGATCTTGACCTCGACACCCGGGAACGGCCTGCCGACCGTGCCGAACTTGTGATCCTCGATCGTGCACACCGTCGCGGCGGTGGCGGTCTCGGTCATCCCGTAGCCCTCGAGCACCGGCACGCCGGCGGCCCAGAAGAATTCGAGGATCTCCTTGGCGATCGGCGCCGCGCCGGTGACCGCGTGGCGCACGTTGCCTCCGAAGATCGCGCGCACGTTCTTGAACAACTCCTCGTCGGCCTCTTCGAAGGGCTTCATCAGCTCGGCGGGGACCGGTTCGTCTTTGGCCTGCAGCTCGCGCACCTTCATGCCGAGCGCGATCGCCTTGACGGCCTGCTCGCGCTCCTCGGGCGACTTGGCTTCGATCGTGGCGTTGGCGAGCGTGTAGATCTTCTCGAAAATGCGCGGCACCGACGGCAGGTAGGTTGGTTTGACCTCCATCAGCTCGCCCACGATCTGCTTGGTGTCGCCACCAAAGTAGGCGACCGTCGCGCCCAGATCGAACGCACCCAGCTGGATCAAGAGCGCGAACGCGTGGGCTAGCGGCAGATAGAGGTAGATCACCTCGTCGTCCTCGATCTGGCCCACGCTGCGCAGCATCTGCATCATCGAGGCGTAGTTGCCATGGCTCAGCACACACCCCTTGGGTGGGCCGGTGGTGCCGGAGGTATAGATGAACGTGAACGGGTCCTCTGGCTTCACCGCGTCGCGTCGCGCCTGAAGCTCCGCGGCGTCACGGGTGCGACCACGCTCGCGCACCTCCGCCAGCGTGGTCGCCGGGATCGGTGGCTCGCCGGCGGACGGGTCCATCGCGATCACGGTGCGTAGGTTGGGCACCTGCTCGCGGATCTCGGCGATCTTCGCGAGCTGCTCGTCGTCCTCGCACACGATCGCGGTGGCGCCCGAGTCGGAGATCACCCAAAGGCACTCCTCGGGCGAGTTGGTCTGGTAGATCGGCACCACCACCGCGCCGGTGGCGGTGATCGCCATGTCCGCGTAGGACCACTCGGGGCGGGTGTTCGCGAGAATGCACACCCGATCGCCGGCCTGCACGCCGAGGTCGATCAACCCGAGGCCGATCTCCTGCACCGTGTCGGCGAACTGCGCGTAGCTGACGTCCTGCCACTCGCCGTCACGCTTGTAGCGGATGGCCGCGCGCTCAGGATACTCGCTGGCCGAGCGTGGGATCAGATCGACGATCGTGCTCGATCCGGTGGTCGAACTCTGGTGCGCTGGCCTCCATTAGATGACTCTCCTCCTCGATGACCCCGACGACAAGATGGATCTTAGGGCCTTTGCGGGGGAGTTTGTGGCCAGCCGGCCAGGAATCGTGAGAGCCAGGTCCCAGGAATTGTGAGAGCCAGGTCTATATAGGGTTGGGCACGTCGATGAATACGTGCTCCAAACCGAAGCGCTCGCTGAGATGCTCGCCGAGGCGCCTCACACCGAGGGTCTCGGTGGCGTAGTGGCCCGCGGCGATGAAATGGATGGCGGCCTCCCGGGATTCGCTCATCACCCGCTCTGCGGGCTCGCCCGTGAGAAACGCATCGGCACCCGCGGCGATCGCATCGGGCAGGTAGTTGGCGCCCGCGCCTGAGACGATCGCCACGCTGCGGACCTGCTCGGGTCCGGCGTCGAAGATGAGCGGTGTGCGCGCCGTGAGCTCCGCCACGCGCGCAAACAACATGCTCGCCTCAAGGCCCTCGTCGGGAAAGCGCGCCAGGAAGCCGATCGACTCGCGGTCGTGCATGGCGAAGGGCTCGAGCTCGGTGGCGCCGAGCGCGCGGGCGATCAGCGCATTGTTGCCTACCTCGAGATGCGCATCGAGCGGTAGATGGTAGGCAGCAAGGCTCACGTCGGCGTCGAACAGCAGCTTGAGGCGGTGCTTCATGCGGGCGTCGATCGGCGTGGGTGTGGAGCCCCAGAAGAGGCCGTGGTGGACAAGGAGCAGGTCGGCGCGCGCGGCGATCGCTTGCTCGAACAGCTCGGCGCCGGCGGTTACGCCGGTGGCCAGCCTGGTGACATTGGCGCGGCCGGGTACCTGCAGGCCGTTGGGACAGTAGTCGCGGAAGCGCTCCGGCTGGAGCAGGCTGTTGAGCTCGCCGACGATCTCTTGCAGCTGGCAGGGCATCGCGCGAGGGTAGCGGTGCGCGAGGGCAGCGTGCACCGCGGGCTTTGCACTCGCGAGTGGGCCGGCGTGCGCGGTGTGGGATACTGCGGTCTGCGTCGGGGCGTGGCGCAGCCTGGTAGCGCGCGCCGTTCGGGTCGGCGAGGTCCCCGGTTCGAATCCGGGCGCCCCGATATTTATTTGGGTCTTCCTTAAGGAAGGTCGTTTCGGGGGGCTTGCGGTACAGCCCGTCGGAACTGGCTTTTTGGGGGTGGGCCCTCGTCTCATGCGGATGCTTGGTCCACCCGGTGGATGATGTGGAGCTATGCTTGAAAAGCCCGGATTTACTGGGCTTGTCGATGGTTGCTCGGGCTAGCAGGTGGTCGAACGTTTGCAGAGCTATTGCAGGCGCCCGGCGGTTCTTTTGTAGAGCTATTGCAGTGCGACGCTGGGCGCGACGCCCCGTTTGAAGTATCTGAGAGACACTGGTAAGCGTTCATGGCTCGCTGCGTACGGGCGAGAGCACGTCGTTCGGCGAGCTTGGTGTAGACGGTGGCGATGAGGTAGCCGCCGTCGTCGTGGCCGGCCATTTGCGCGACAGTCTGGAAGTCGAGGCCCAGTCCGCCGTCATCAATGGGGTCGATCATCCATTGGATCGCTCGGTGCTTGAGCTCGCAGAAGTCTTGGCCGGGCATTCCGATATTGGATTCGCCTCATCGGCCGTTGATCGGTAGAGAATATATGACCGATTTGCAGGGGTTTTTATGACGGGAGCATCCCCGGTTAGCGTTTTCGGTCGAAGTCGAGATTAGGAGGCAAAACCGATTGGTTAGAGAACCGCGAAAGCCAGCGAACACGGGCGAATACCCCCGAAAACACTGGCTTTGGCGGGAGGCGGTTTGCCCGTATTCGCGACTGTTCGGTGGCCTGTCCGCCGCAAATCCGCCGCAGGCTCCCCCTGTTAGCCTGCTGCCGCGGAACCCTTGCGCGAACGCCGCGACGGTAGTTGTTACTGCCATCCAAAGCAGGTGTATGCCCGTCATGGCTGAGATCGTCGCCAGCGTGACCAGGGCGGCGGCGAAGCTGACCAGCTGCGGCCGCCACGCGTTGCGGGCCACCCGTCGGTCCTCTTGGGCTGCAGAATCGATGAGGGGTCCCGCTGAAGGGTCCTCGGGACGCTACTGAGGAACGCTCCGAAGGTTCGAGGCGTGCTGGTCCCTTCTCTAAGCGCCAGGGAGTGGCGATCCGGCGAAGAAGAGAAACCAGACCTCAAGCGAGACGATCGCGATGACGGCGCTCGCGACCACGATCATCTCCACGGCGGTATTTCCCCGTTCAGCGCGGAGGAGATCGGTGTCCTCTGCTCTCATGCTGCGCAGCCACGGCACAGGGGTGGGTTTGCCGGTCGGCCGGCCGACGAGCTTGTCATAACGGGCGCTGAGCCGGATGAGCACAAACGTCATTGCGCTGATGAGCACCGCGAGCGTGACGATGACAGCGAACACGGCCGTCATGCTCAACAGGCGCTGGCCGACCACTCGTGAGCCGACCCACAATGCAGCGATCGGAGCGCCGGTCCAGATATTGATTGCGATGATGGTCGTCGCACTCAACAACACTGTCCGTTGGGCTCCGATGAAGCGAACAGGTCTCACGTCGTTGTCTGCGCGGGTCAACTGTGCGCCTCCAGCGGCGCTCTCCGGCGGCTAACGTCGCATCGGCGCTCATCGGGAAGGTTCCGTGTTGTTGAATAGATGCTTAAGTGTATTACAAGGCCCTTTTCCGCTCTGAGGAAGGGTTAGGGGCCGATCTTTGACGTGCTCGACCACCCGCGACGGCCCCCGGAGGCTGTACGCGGCTGGACGCTGGGGATAACGAAGGAAGAAGCCTTCAGGAGTTGACACCCACACCGTGTGGGGTGTCGGTAGCAGGGCCGTCCCGCCTCGATTCGCGTCGGATCGCTTGAGTAGAGGGCGGCGGTGCCGCCCTCTACTCAACGCGCACTGCGGCGAGGGCTGTTGCGTGGTCAGCGGTGCCAGTTGACGAAGACCGTCACTGTGACATGGTAGGTGCCCGCTGCGTGGTAACAGTGGATCGGGCGAGAACTGGATGACTTGACAACCGATAGTTGTTCGATATATACTGTCTCTATGGGTATACGTGCGATGCAGGAGGCGACGTTCCTGATCTTGACGGCTTTGGCTGGAGGTAGCCAGCATGGTTACGGGATCATTACTGACGTCGAGCAGATCTCAGACGGGCGTGTCCGACTGCGCGCCGGGACCTTGTACACGGCCTTGGACCGGCTTCGTGCGGACAGACTGATCGACGTAGACCGTGAGGAGATTGTCGATAACCGGCTGCGCCGCTATTACCGGCTCACACCACCGGGCGAGAAGCGACTCGCCGACGAGGCATCCCGTCTACAAGCGAACGCGGGCGTCGCGATGTCGCGGCTGCGCCCAGCGAGGGCAATGCCATGACTGACACCGCGGACCTGGAGCGCCGATATCGGCGTCTACTGAAGTGTTTCCCAGCTCGGTACCGCCGCGAACACGAACAGGAGATCCTGTCGGTGCTCATGGCTGGGGCCGCGGAGGGTCAGCAGCGGCCTGGACTAGGGGATTCCGCCGACCTCGTGATGAGCGCGATCTTCATGCGGTGGCGCGAAATGACACGTCAACCTCGATGGAGATGGGAACGCAGGCACCCACGTCTCATCATCCGCGTGCGAGTTACGATCGGCATCTGGCTGCTCGTGGTTGCGGGCATACTGTTGGGCGAGGGCTACTGGTGGGGAGCGCTGATTTTCCTGCCGGCGGCTCTGCACTTCTACCTCGCCTACCGTATCCGGCACGCCGTACAGAGCTAGCACATAGCGCGCTGAGAGCGGTCCACATCGAGCGCGCATGGTTGGCCGTCAATCGGGTATCCGGCGGGTAGTGTTGCGCAGAGCGGTGTAGAAATAAACGCTGGCGAAGGCCAAGGAGCAAGGCGGAAGATGAAAGCGCGAATCGACATCATCACGCTCGCTGTAGCCGATCTGGAGCGGGCACTGTGCTTCTACCGGGATGGCCTCGGGTTGGAGTCGCGTGGGGTGGTCGGCACTGAGTTCGCCGGCGATGATGTCGAGCCGGCCGGGGCTATCGCTTTGTTCGAGCTCCAGGGCGGGATGATCCTGTGTCTCTACCCCCGCACCGAGCTGGCAAAGGACGCCAAGGTCCCACCCGGTCCGCCGAAGACGGGCGAGTTCAGCATCGGTCACGCCGTGACGAGCAAGGCGGAGGTCGACGCAGTGCTCACCCAGGCCCAAGCTGCTGGAGCTACGCCTACCGATCGACCGCATGATCGTCCATGGGGGATCTACTCCGGCTACTTTCGCGATCCCGACGGACACCTCTGGGAGATCCTCTACAACCCACGACTCGTCCGTCCGCAGGAGTAGTCGCATCGTCAAGAATCAACGACAAGGTTGAGGAGGTAGGTATTCGTGGCGAGATTCCTGACGATCGGATATGGAGACCGTGCAGGGTACGATCGGACTGACCCCGCGATCCGCGACGCGGCCCATCGACACGACGCGTGCCTGCACGCGAACGGAGCATTGATGGGTAGGGCCGGCCAGCCCGTGCAAGTGCGCAATCCCGACAGCGCGGGCATGGACACCAGCGAGGGGCCGTTCCTGCGCTCCGACCTCCCGATCGCGGGGTTCATGGTCATCGAGGCCGCCGATCTCGAAGAGGCAGTCAGCCTTGTCTCCAAGACCCCTTGTGCTGTCGCACACGGTGTCGTCGAGGTGTGGCCACTGGACTCGACTCCGTAGGGGCTGGTGCTCTACAGCCCAACACGAGCTTCCGAGCGCGATGGCTCTACTAAGCCACTGTCGCTTCCGTTTGACCGCGAGCGTCCGAGCAAGGACCGCACTCGCGCCCGCATCGGACGAGACGTTCAGGTGTCTGGGCACCTGCGAAGCCATACTCCTCTTCGCCTGGCGAAAGCTAGCGTGAGGAGCCAGTCCGAGGCACGCTTGGGAATCGTCCCAACGCGGTCGTGCGCCATAGACGTTGCCTCTGCCTTGAGGCTATCTAGGGTTTGGCCCGCGCTTGGTCCCATCAAGCCTACGCAACCGTGTTATCGGCAGCGCAAACCACAACACCGCGAACGGAACCGCACCTAGCACCGCCGTCACCACGCCCGCCGTCACACCAAACAGCTTGGTTGTGACTAGCAGCAGGCAGCCGCACATCGCCAGCGCCAAGAACGCCAGGCCCGCGATTACCACCCGGTTTGAGCTGAATACGAGGTACTGCTTGTCGTCATGGCGGAATAGGAAGCGGTGCTCTGCGGAGGGCGCGATCGTGCACACAGCTGCCAATGCCGCGAGTATCAGCGTGATGAAGTACACGGTGCGCTCGAAGTTCCCGACATGCGCGAAGCCGGTGTCGAACGGCACGATCAACAGGAACGCAAACAGAACCTGTACGCCGGTAACGACGACGCGCAGCTCGCCCGTCATCTCCTCCAGATTGCGGTCAAGGCGCTCGAGCTGAGTCTCGTGGCGGGTCTCGCCGTTCTCACTCTGCGGATCTGCCATACCCGTCAACGGTAGCTAGCTTCGCTGCGATCGTTTCGCGTCGGTCTCGCTGCTGCGCTCACTCCTCGGCCGCTCATCGACAGTCGCCTCGGCACGGTCGGCCTCGCGGATGGTCAGCCGCGGCGTGGGATGCAGCTGATCTTGCCATCGTTCTCGAGGATCGCCCACTGAATGTCGGCAATCGATGTGATCTGGGCCTGACGGGTCTCCTCCTGGATGTCGGCCAGAGTGATCCGCTCCCGGCGCAGGTTGCGCTCGATCGGCTGGCCATCTTGGACGAGCACGATTGGCTCACCCTCGGTGATCAGTCGTGCGCGTGGAGAGTGGAATGAGATCCAGCTCACCGCCACCGAGAGCAGCGCTATCGTGGAGATCACTGTCAGCGTGCCCGTCACCGACTGATCGCTCTGCGTGATGCCTTGCTGGACGAGATCACCCAAAACGACAAGCAGGATGAAATCGAACGGCTCGAGGTCTGACAGCTCGCGACGGCCGACGACGCGCGTCACGAGGAAGATGAAGAAGAAGACGACAGTGGCGCGGATTACGAGGTCCATTGAGCTAAGGGAAGATCGTCAATGATCGGTGGAGTTCAGCCACTGGCATGGAACCGTCCGTGATCGCAACGTTCTCACGGCGCTTGCCAACATTGGTCGGGTTGACCTGGAAGTAGATCCACGCCGTGATGCTCCGTCCGGCCGGCAGCGCGCCGTAGGAGAGGACCACCTTGCCGTTTTGGGATGCCTCGCTGCTCGGTTCGGGCACGATCGAGTTCACGCTCATCGACTCCCACCAGCCTCGGTCGAAGACGATCTGCAGTTCGCGGATGTTTCGATGCGCGGCCACTTCGATGCGCACCTGGAAGATCAGCCCACTACGCAGACGCTCGGGAGCCGTCACGCTAAGCGTCGCGGCTTGCGCATCGGCCGTCGTGGTGCTCGGCTTCTGGCCGAACACGCCCAACAGTGCCAGGACCGGCAAAACGCCGATCAAGCAAAGCAAAAGCCTGCGG
This sequence comes from uncultured Solirubrobacterales bacterium, assembly GCA_963715535.1. GTDB lineage: Bacteria > Actinomycetota > Thermoleophilia > Solirubrobacterales > Solirubrobacteraceae > Palsa-744. The sequence goes on from OY970251.1 coordinate 2,747,005, forward strand.
TAGTACGGATGGTGCCTGCGGCCGACCAGATCACGGTTGCGCTCCAACACCACGCCCTGGGGAACGTCCGTCATCCAACGTCTATTCGCGGGCCACGAGGATGACCCTGCTGACGCTCATGCCATTTGCCCCTGAGCGGTGCACAAAGCCCGACCACGTGACGTTGCCGGCGCGGATTGAGCCCCGCCCTGGCCGGGTATGGGAAACGGCGAAACGTCGACGATCGAAGGAGAGCTTCAACGTGAGAATCGGCTACTTCCTATCCAGCGAGGAGTTCGACCCGCGTGAGCTCATCAGGCAGGCGCGCATGGCAGAGGACGCCGGCTTCCAAGGGCTTTGGATCTCAGACCACTACCACCCTTGGAACGATCAGCAGGGGCACAGCGGCTTCGTGTGGTCCACGATCGGCGCGCTCGCCCAAGCCACACAGCAGATGAAGGTGACGACCGCCGTCACCTGCCCGACCGTGCGCATCCATCCGGCGGTCATCGCGCAGGCCGCCGCAACCTCCGCCGTCCTGTTGGAGGGCCGCTTCGCGCTCGGGCTCGGCAGCGGCGAGGCGCTCAACGAGCACATCCTCGGTGACCACTGGCCGCAGGCCGACGAGCGGTTGGAGATGCTCGAGGAGGCGGTGCAGGTGATCCGCACGCTTTGGCAAGGCGGGATGCAGAGCCACCGCGGACGCCACTACCGGGTCGAGAACGCTCGCATCTACGACCTGCCCGAGCAGACACCGCCGATCCTCATCTCCGGGTTCGGCCCCAAGGCCACAAAACTCGCTGCCAAGATCGGCGACGGCTACTGCACCGTGCAGCCCGACAAGCAAGAAGTCGCAGCGTTTCCGCGACGCTGCCGAGGGGCCACGCCCGGTAGCCGGCGGGATGAAGGTCTGCTGGGCGCCTGATGAGGCCGAGGCGCGTGCCACCGCCCACCGGCTGTGGCCCAACGAGCAGCTGCCCGGCGAGCTCGCGCAGATCCTGCCGACACCCGCACACTTCGAGCAGGCATCGGAGCTCATCAGCGAGGACACGGTCGCCGAAGCCGTCCCGTGCGGACCCGATCTCGGCCTGCACCTCGAGGCGATCGAACGCTATGAAGACGCCGGTTTCGACGAGCTCTACATCCAGCAGATCGGCACAGACCAAGAGCGCTTCTTCGAGATCTACGCCAACGAGATCCTGCCGCGCTTCAACGACGGCGAAAGTGCTACCTCCGCGCTCACCTCGGCCGCAGCATGAGCACACCCACGACACCGACTCCAACACATCCTGCAGGCAGCCGAAGCATGCGCCGGACGGACCGCGAGAGCGTGCAACTCAGGAGCCTTTCCGACGCGGCACAACGACTACTGAGGCGAACGCCATCGGTTGCTCAGCCGATGATCTCGAGGACCGGCGTGCGCGACAAGGCGCATCGGGTGCGCTCGATTCTGCGCGCGACCATCAACGACCAGCATCCGATCGGAGGTAGATAGAGATGCCGCCCCGCGGTGTAAAAGCAGGCAGCAAGCGCGAGCGCCAGTATGAGCACATCAAGGACAGCGAGCGCCAACAGGGTGCATCGCTCAAACGCGCCGAGGAGATCGCGGCGCGCACCGTCAACAAGGAGCGGGCACGCAGCGGCGAATCGAGGACCAGCTCGCGCGCGTCTACCGACGACATCTCCTCCAGCCGCCGCGGCGGGCTTCGCTCTGGCAAACCGGGGCCACGTGGACGCACTCGCGAACAGCTCTACCAGGAGGCCCGCAGTCTCGGCGTGGAAGGCCGCTCGCGCATGAACAAGTCCCAGCTGCAGCGAGCGGTCGATAATAAGAAATGATGGTAGTTCGGGCCGTGCATGCACGGCCCGGCGGAGGGCGCATGCGCCCTCCGCAGACCAGGCCGCATGCGGCCTGGTCCGGGGCGCACATGTGCGCCCCGACCGGCAGGCGCATGCGCCTGCCGGCACAGCACCTCACGAGCCCTCAGCGTCGAACCCGCCGCGCTCGGTGCGCACGACCACTTGACCGCTCCAGCCGCGCAGCGGGTGCGCCCCCTCCCGCGCGAGCCCCGAGCACACCCGTTTGGTAACCACGAATACGATCACCGGCACGATCAGAAACGCGCCGCGGAAGAACCACACGGAGCCTTCATAGCCAAAGCCGAACTGGAAGAACAGACGATCCGCTGAGCCGGCCGCGAACACCACCGCCACCGCGCTCAGCACAGCCGCCGCGAGCGCGCTGCGCCGTGGGTTATCGCGCGGACGCTCGAGCAGATCGTGGCGACGGTAGTCCTTGCTGATGAAGTGCCGGTCTAGCCACGGCAGCGCATACAAAAGGCCGAACACGAGGCCAGGGAACAGCACCCCGCCGAAGAACGGGTTCGGTACGAGCGTGTGCCCGAAAGCGTGGATCTCCAGGTTCGGTATCAAGCGCAGCGCGCCGATCAGCCAGCCCAGATACCAGTCCGGCTGCGCGCCGTTGGTGCCGATGTAGGGGTGGTAGGGACCCCACAGCCACACCGGGTTGATCTGAATCAGGCCGCCCATTAGCACCAGCAGCGCCGCGACTGCCGCAAACAAACCAAGCGAGCGCAGCGCATAGCCCGGCCACATCGGCGTGCCCACAACGTTCTCCTCGCGGCGTCCAGGTCCGGGGAACTGCGAGTGGCGCTGGCGCATGATGATCGCCAGGTGCACGGCGATCAGCGCAGCAAGGATCGCCGGGATGATGAATACGTGCGCGATGAACAGCCGCGACTCGAACACCGTCGAGCCAGGAAACCGCCCGCCCCACAACGCCGTGGCGAACGGGCCGCCGAGGAGAGGGAGTGACATCGCCACTGCCCACGCGATCGCCAGGCCCATGCCGGAGAGCAGATCGTCGGGCAACGAATAGCCCGCGAACCCCTCGAGGATCGCCAGCGCCAACAACGTCACGCCGATGAAGTAGTTGACGTCACGGGGCTTGCGAAACGCGCCAGTGAAAACGATCCGCAGCAAATGGAGAGTGATCGCCGCGACGAACACCAGCGCCGCCCAATGGTGAATCTGGCGGGCGAGCAGCCCGCCCGACACGTTGAAGGAGAGGTGCAGCGTCGAGGCGTAGGCGCCAGAGACGCTCTGACCCTGCAGCGCCTGGTAGCTGCCGTGGTAGACGGCCTGCGTGGTATCCGGGTCGAAGAACAGCGCCAGGAACGTGCCGGTGAGGATCAGCACGATGAACGAATACAGTGCGATCTCCCCGAGCAGGAAGCTCCAGTGGTCAGGGAACACGTAGTCCATCAGCCAGCGCATCCCGCGGGCGGCGCCCAGCCGCCCATCCACGAACGCCACCGCGTCCACAGACCGCCGGTCGCTGCCGGTGCGGCTCATTTCGAGTCCCCCCACCAGGACGGGCCAACCGGTCCGGACATCGGCCCTGCGGCGCGCAGCACGCCAGCGGCGTCGATCCGCAACGGCAGCTGCGGCAGCGGCCGTCCGGCAGGGCCGAACTCGACGCTGCCGCCGTCCAGCACGTCGAACGTCGAGTAGTGGCACGGGCACACCAGCGCCGGCCCGCGCGACTCCGTGGACGGGCTCAAAGGGTCACGAAACAGCGAGATCGCACATGCCGCATGAGTGCAGATCTTCGAGTAGGCAAGGATGCCTTCCGGCGCCCAGCTCGCCCGCTCGGCGGGCAACTTCAGTGTCGCGGGGTTCACGCGTACGACCACGACGGGGGAGCCCAGGTCCTCCTGATCCGCGCCCTCCGGAAACGCAGTCTGAAAGCTCCTCTCGACGATGTCGGCGGCGAGTATCGGCTTGCCCTGCTCGTCCACGAGCGCGCGCCCCGCCCGCCACGGAGTGCGCTGCAGCTGCTCCTCCAGGCCAGGGCCGAGCGCGACGACGGGGATCGCCACTGCCGCCGTAAGCCCAGCGCCCGCGACCCCCGCAGCGCCTACGAGCAACCGCCGGCGTGTGATGCCCTCGACACCCGCGCCGGTCCGCTCGACCACCTCGCGGGTCGCGTCTGGGTCTGCCAGTCGGGGACGCTGCTCGACCTTCGTCTCCTGCGGCACCAGCCGGCGTCCTGCGAGTACCAGTGCGCAGGCGAGGAGCGCCAGCGTCGCGCCGAGCGCGAGCCCTAGTAGCTGCGTGTTCGGGTCAAGCACGAACAGGCACACAAACGCCAGTGCCGCTACCGGTACCGCCAGAAGCAGAGCGGCGGTCAACCGCTCCGCCCACGCGGGCGCGCCCACGTGTCGCTCAGACGGGTCCACCTCGGGCCGCTGTCGGCGGGAACGCAGAGCCCCGCTGCGCCACACCACGAACATCACAATCGCCTTCCACACGCGGCTCATATGTCGCCTCTGCCTGTCTGGGCCGGCGGGTCGTGCCGGTCGGTCGTGCGCTCCCCGAGCAGCCTTGCGATCAAAAGCAGCGCCGCGGCTGCCAGCAGCCAGGCGACCATCCCCTCGGGGATCGGGCCGATCCGACCGATGCCCCAGCCACCGAGATCGTCGGGGTGCTGGATGCTCTGGATGTAGCGGGCGAGCGAGTTCACCTGGGCAGTGGAGAGCTCGCCTTCGCCGAAGCGCGGCATCACATATGGGCCGATCCGCACCGCCTCGCCGATCTGTGTCGGCGTCGCCTGGTTCAGCGACGGCGCGATCGCGCCGGTCACGATCCCGCCCTGCCCTTGGATCGAGTGGCACCCGGCGCAATCAAGCCCAAACAGCCGCTGTCCTTCCGCCAGCGACCCGTGCCGGGGCGTCACGGTGGGGATGCCCGGCCCGCCGAACGAGGCGACGTAGGCGACGAGCGCCTTGATCTTGCTCTGCGAAAACGCCGGGCTGGTTCGCAACGGTTGTGCTTTCGGGCTCGGCAACGGCATCCGCCCGGTTTGCAGGTAGAAGTCTGCCGCCAGCGCGCCGACGCCGTGCAGGCTGGGCGCACGGCCACGGAGGCCCTGCGCGTTCAGGCCGTGGCAGGAGGCACAGGAGGAATTAAACAGCGCGTGGCCCTGCGCGACCAGGGCAGATGAAGCAGGTATCGAACGCAGGGTAGATGGAGCGGATATCGAGGCGCTCGAGGGCGCTGCGCTTGCATCCAAGCGGGATGCGAAGTCGATCAGCGCAAGCGTGCCGCACACAGTTGCCGCAACCACCATCAGCGGGCGTCTCATAGGGCCGCCTGCTCCTTCGTGGGGTCGCGAGCGGCGGAGCCGGAGGCGATGTTCACGATGCGCTGGTCGTCGTAGCTGTCACGGCGCTTCTGACGTCGCTCTTCCGCAAGCATCGCGCTCATCGCGATTACGATCGCCAGTACCCCCATCACGACGCCGCCACCCACGAGCATCAGCACCCCAGCAGCGCGCTGGTCGCTCAGCGCCGATGTGTGAAGCGCGTGTGCCGGCGCCACATAGAAGGGGTAGTGAACGTGACCGTCAAACAGGAACACGCCGGCCGGCAACGCCATCACGACCATTGCGGCCATCAGCCACGAGAACCGGGCGATCGCGCCCGGCGGGTGCGGGATCGGGTCAGCTGCCAGCAGTGGCGCCAGGAACAGCAGGCCGGACCAAAAATAGGCGGCGTGCTCACAAGCATGGATTGTTTGGTTACGCAGCGCCGCTTCGTACACGTCTGTCAGATGAGTGCCGAGCACCACGGCCGTGAACAGCACGAACCCACACGCCGGCCGTGTCAAAACGTGCACCGTGCGGCTGCGCAAAAGCGCTGCGATCGCGTGTCGTCCTGGGGGAGAGGAGACGCTCAGCGCCAGGCGCACCGGTGCAGCCACACAACAGCAACACCGGAGCGATCAGGATCAGCAGCAGGTGCTCGAGCACGTGCATCGACAGCAGCTCATCCGCGTACTGGTCGATTCCCGAGAGCAACGCTAGCGCCACCATGAACAGGCCCGCCATGAACGACGTCGTGCGCCACACCGACCACCGTCCACGACAGCGGATCACACCCCACGCATACAGCAGCGCCGGAAAGACACAGCACACACAGCAGCAGCGGGTCCATCGTCCAGCCGCCCAGTAGGCGCGAGAGCGTCATCGGCTGCGCGCTCACCCCGATCCTCCATTGCGCAACGTGCGCGCCCGCGCTCGCTGCTCTCGCACAACCCCACCGAGACCCAGCGCGAAGACGCCCACTCCGATCAGGATCAGCCACAGCCCGAACCCCGCACCCAGCAGCGCTACCGCCAGCCCAAGCACCAACGTGACGGTGGCGATCGAGTTGTCGGCAATCAGCCGCGGACGCTCACCCTGCGCCTGGCGCGCGTCCAACGCCCACACCACAAGGCCGACTGCCACGCACGCCGCGCTGGCCACGGCAGGGATCGAGAACTGGATCAGTTTGGGGGCGAACACGGCCTGCACGCCGGTCAGCACCGCCAACCACAGCCCCCAGGCGAGTAGCACGATCGCAGCGCGCCTCACACTCCCGCCTCCTCGTGGACCTCGCGTAGATCCAGCAACGGCGCATAGCTGCGAATCGCCGGCAACGCATGAAAGTTGTGCCTCGGTGGTGGAGAGCTCGTAGCCCACTCGAGCGTCTGTGCACCCCAAGGATCATCGCCCGCTGGCTCGCGGTCACGCAACGAGATGAGTATGTTCGCCATGAACACCAGTACCGACAGGGCGATCACCGCTGACCCGGCCGTCTCGAGGATATTCAGTCCCTGCCAGCCGGTCGAGGCGGGGTAGCGTGCGATCCGACGGGTCATGCCCTCGGCGCCGAGGATGAACATCGGGAAAAAGGTGACGTTCGTCCCGATCACCATCAGCACGAAGTGCAGCTTCCCGAGTCGCTCGCGCAGCATCACCCCGGTGATCTTCGGGAACCAATAGTAGATGCCGGCGAACAGGCCGAACGCGCTGCCCGCGAAGATCGTGTAGTGAAAATGCGCCACCACGAAATAAGACATGTTCAGCCCATAGTCCAATGGCGGTGAGGCCAAGATTACCCCTGTCAGCCCGCCGACCAAAAACTGCACGAGGAAACCGAGCGCGAACAAAAAGGCGGTAGTGAAACGCAGGCTGCCGCGCCACAGCGTCGCCAGGAAATCGAAATACTCAACGCCGGCCGGGACGATCAAGGCGGTCGAGGTGAGCGCGAAATACTTGTTCGACAGCACCCCGAAGGTGAACATGTGGTGCGCCCACACCGTCATCGACAAGCCCGCGAATGCGAGCAATGCCACGACGAATGCCGAATACCCGAAGAAGCGGCGGGCCGAGAAGGTAGCGAGCACCTCGCCGACCATCCCCACGAACGGGAAGAACATCACGTACACCACCGGGTGCCCGTAAAACCAGAACAGCGCCTGGTAGTCCACGGCGCCGGCGCCGCCGACCAGCACGTCGCCGAAGTGACGCTGCGCCCACAGCAACCCCAGCGCGAGCAGCAGCGCTGGGAACCCGAACACCACCATCAAGCACGTCACGACCATCGTCCAGGTGAATACCGGCATCCGCATCAACGTCATGCCCGGCGCACGCCGCCTCAGGGCGGTAGACAGGATGCAGGCCGCCCACAAGATCTGTCCGAGTGTTGCCAGCATCACCCCGAAGATCCACAGTTCCATGCCGCTGCCCGGCGAGTGAATCGAGTCAGACAGCGGGTCGAACCCCCACCACGACGCCGCGGCGGCGCCACCGCTGGTCAGAAACCCTGACCACATGGCCACGCCGCCGCACACGAGCATCCACAGTCCCGCGAGCGTCACCCGCGGGCCCGCGATCTCAGCCGCGCCGACCTGTAGCGGCACGAAGTACAGGCCGACCGCGAGCGCCACCGGCACGATCACGAGGTAGACCATCGTCGAGCCGTGCATCGTGAACAGTTCGTTGTAGGTCTGCTGGGAGACGACGCCGCCATCCGCCGCCAACTGACTTCGCATCAACAACGCCAACAGCCCGCCGGCGAGGAAGAACAGGAAGGCCACCATGCAAGCGGCGCAGGCGATCCGCTTGTGGTCGGTGGAGGACAGCGTCCGCGACGCGGCACGCGCCGGGATTGCGACCGCGTTCACGAGGCCACACCCTGACGGGCGGCTTCACGGGCCAGCCACCCCCGAAAGCTCCGCGAGCTGACTGCTTCCAGGGCGAAGTGCATCTCGCTGTGGTCCTCGCCGCACAGCACAGAGCACTCACCGCCGTAATAACCCGGTTTCTGAAAAAGCAGATCAAAACGCGTCGTGTAGCCGGGCACGAGCTGGCGCTGGTAATGCAGTTCAGGCACCCAGAAGCCGTGGATCACATCCTCAGAACTACCCACGAATTCGACCTCTGCGCCGGCCGGCACATACGCCGGCGGCGGATGCCACGTGTCGACGTCCACCACGCTCACCCCATCGGGGTACACGAACCGCCAGCTCCATTGCGCCGCGATCACCCTGATTCGAAACCCGGGGTGCGCGGCGGTGCGGTCGATCGGCGTCTCGGCGGTGAACGTCACCCACACCAGAAACCCGGCCACGCACGCCAGCGTGCACGCATACACAACCTCGACCACCAGCGCGTGCGAGCGTCCCCCCGGTGTGGTCCGCCGTGCCCCGCGCACCAGCAGTACCAGCAGCGTCCCGACGACCAGCACGAATACGCCCACCGCGATCGGGAAATAAATACCCTGCACGTGCTCGTAGGCGTGGAGCGTGTTTCCCATCAGCGCTCGTAGCGCTCCGCCTCGTGCTCGCGCAGCGCCAACCCCATGCCCAGGACCGCGGGGTCGGGACACAGAAACCCATCGCGCAGCGGCGGCGAGCCATCGAACAAAAGCTTCTCGATACGCGCATGGTCGTGGAAATACTCGACGTGCTCCAGTGGCTCGATTGCCGCGCACACATGCGCGTGGATCGCTGGGCTCGTATGTGCCGATAGGCGCACCCCGTGCGCCGCGCACAGCGCGCCCACCTGCAAGAGCTGGGTGATCCCGCCGCAGCGCGTCACATCCGCCTGCAGCACATCGACTGCGCCCGCCTCCAGCATCCGCCGGAAGTAGAAGAGGTCATAGCCATACTCGCCGGCTGCGATATCCATCCCCGCTGGGCCACGGTCGCGTAGCAACCGCAGCCCCTCGAGGTCATCGGAGGAGACCGGCTCCTCAAACCAAGACACGCCCGCCTCTTGCGCGAACGTCTCGGCCAGCGCCAGCGCCTGCTTGCGCGAGTAGGCGCCGTTCGCATCAACAAACAGACGCACACCGTCACCGATCACGTCACGGGCGTGACGGACACGCTCAGGGTCCCGGTCAGGCTCCGAGCCGACCTTCATCTTCACCGCCTTGATGCCCTGCTGCACCCAGCCGGCGAGCTGGCGCTGCATCTGCTCGGGCGTATAAGAGGTGAAGCCCCCACTGCCATACACCGGGACCCGTTCCCGTACCCGTCCAAGCAGCGCCGCCAACGGCAGCCCGAGCAGCCGCGCCTTCAGGTCCCACAGCGCGACATCCACCGCCGAGATCGCGCTTGCGGCGACTCCCGAATAGCCGATGTTGCGCACCGCGCGGCGCATCCGTGCCCACGCCGCCGGCGGGGAGAGGGCATCCACACCCACCACTGACCCGGCGAGCAATTCGGAGATCAGCGGGGCGGCTGAGCCGGCGGCGTAGCTATAGCCAACGCCCGTGTGCCCGGCTGCGTGGGCTTCGGCGACAACGATCGTCGTCTTATTCCAACTGAGTGTGCCATCCGCCTCCGGCGCATCGGTGGGGACCGTAAAGGCTCTCGCCGCAAGCTGTTCGACGACAGGCTCGGTCTCGCCGACCATGCCAATCTCCTACCCAAACCAAAGGTGCTCAAACTGGCGCCGCTGCTGTGTCGGCTTGCGCGAGCGCGGTCGCGGCGGCGACATGAGAAAGATGCGTGAGCGTCTGCGGATAGTTACCGAGCAGCTCGCCACTGTCGGGGTCGATCTGCTCGGAGAACAAACCCAGTGGGCTGGCGGCGCCCATCGTCCGGTCGAACACTTCCCGTGCTTGCGTCAACCTTTCCTGGCGGGCATAGCACTCCGCCAGCCAAAATGAGCAGGCAAGGAACGCCCCCTCCTCACCGGCAAGCTGATCGTCTTGGCGGTAACGGTAGAGAAACCCGCCCGCGTCGAGGTCCTCGTGCACCGCGTCGGTCGTGCGCAACATACGCTCGTCATCGAACGCTACAAACCCGACGACCGGCAGCAACAGCAGCGCGCTGTCCAGCGCCGGCTCGTCAAAGCACTGCACGAACACGCCGCGCTTCTCGTCGTAGCCGCGGTGCTCGATTGCCGCGCGGATCTCATCCCGCGCCTTCTCCCAGTGTCGTGTCGGCGCCTTGCGGGCGCATTCCTCAGCCAACCGCAGGCCCCGGTCGACCGCGGCCCAACAGCAAGCCTTGGAGTGAACGAAGTGCCGCGGCTCACCGCGCCACTCCCAGATACCCCGGTCGGGCTCAGACCACCGCTGCACCGCGCAGTCAACGAGCTCTGAGAAGAACCGCCATTCGTCGTCGTCGGGCGAGTGCCCGCGCAGGTGCCAGCGCCATGCGAGGTTCAGGATCTCGCCGAACGCATCCAGCTGGAGCTGGCCCGCTGCCCCATTGCCGACCCGCACCGGTCGCGAGTCACGGTAGCCCTGCAAGTCGAGCTCCTCCTCTGAGATTCGTCGCTCCCCACCGATCCCGAACAGGATCTGCAGATCCTCCGCGTGTCCGCCGGAGCTGCGGACGATGAAATGACGAAACCGCATGGCCTCACGCTCGCAGCCCATCGCCGCCAGCGCATGTGCCGTCAAGGTCGAGTCCCGCACCCAGCTGTAGCGGTAGTCCCAGTTACGCTCGCCTCCGACCGTCTCGGGTAGTGACGTCGTGGGGGCCGCCACGATCGCGCCCGTCGGAGCATAGGTCAGCGCCTTCAACGTCAACGCCGAACGGACCACGGCGCCGTGGTCAGGGCCATCCTCACTCAGACGCTCCCGCCAAGCATGCCACCACCGAGCGGTCTCCTCGAGCCGCCCGTCAACCTCGCCGGCATCCAAAGCGGTCTGCTCTCGCTCCAGCAGATGTGGCCGGAAAAAACGGATCAAAAGCCGTAGTCGCTCCCCGGCATGTATCCGCCCGCATGCCAGCAGCGCTTCAGGCTCGGCGCGGAGCTCGCCGTCACTCCAAACCAAAAGCCCGTCGTCGCCGCCGATCGCCGTGAACACGTCCGTTGCCGCGCGGCGCAGCCACGGCCGCACAGTCCCATAGTCAAAGCGCGGCGCAACCTCGACCTGCACCTCGGCGCTGCCGCGCTCGCACTCCACGATCCTGATCAGCTCGTGGCGCGGCTCAAGCGCGCCGTGCTCACGCATCGCAAAGAAATCCTTGACCCGCACGGTTCCCTGCGGGCCCTCGAGCACGCTCTCGAGGATGAGCGTGTCTTTGACGTAGCTGCTGCCCCGCCAGGTCGCGTCGCCCTTCACGGAGACCGTGCAGAACCCGCCGCGCTCACGGTCAAGCAGGCGCCCGAAGCAACTGCCGCTGTCAAACCGCGGCAGACAGCACCAGTCGATCGAACCCTCGCAAGATACGAGAGCGCCGCTGTGGCAGTCTCCGATCAGCCCATACCCGCTGATCGACGGTCCCTGCTCGGTCATCGCCCCCGCCGCGCCGCGCCCAGCCCCATCAGCGCGGCGGCGACCCCAGCGCCGCCGCCGAGCAGCCGCCGGTGGCGAGTCAGCTCCCACTGCACACTGCGCGGTTTGGCCTGTGTGTCAAAGTCACCGTGCGCAGCCCCGGGACCAGGCAGCGGCGCAAACAGGTTGTCCGGCCGCCCTGGTTGCACCGGCTCGTCCGTCTGCTGGGAGTCAAACCCCGTCCGTGCCAGGTAGCGGTCGGCAAACCCCGGCGCCAGCCCGTTGCCGAGCAACGTCAGCGCTGTCGAGGCGCCCACCCACCACTCGCGTCGCGCCGGCTGCCGGGAGGCCGTCACGATTGCCCTGGCGGCGAGCTCCGGCTGGTAGATCGGCGGCACCGGCTGAGGATGCCGGGGGAGACGCGTGCGCACTGTGTCGAACTGTGGGGTGTTCAGTGCCGGCAGCTGCACCATCGTCACCCTCACGCCGCTTCCCTCGTGCATCAGCTCACAGCGCAGCGACTCCGTGAACCCCTGGATCGCATGCTTGCACGCGCAGTAGGGGCTCTGCAAAGGGATGCCACGGTAGGCCAGCGCCGAGCCGACCTGCACGATCACTCCACGATCCCGCGGGCGCATCCGCGACAGCGCACACAGCGTCCCATGCACCACCCCCAGGTACGTGACCTCGGTCACCCTGCGGAACTCCTCGGCGGTGATCTCCCAGGTGGGGGCAAATACGCTCGCCATCGCATTGTTCACCCACACCTCGATGCTGCCGCACTCCTCAAGCTCGCTCGCTGCCTCCTCGACCGCCTGCGGGTCGGCAACATCGCACTCCAACACCACCGGCTGGCCGCCCAGCGACTTCACCTCCGCGGCGGTCGCAGATAGGGCTTCCTCGCCGCGGGCGATCAACCCGACGGTCGCTCCCTCACGGGCGAACGCCTGCACGGTGGCGCGTCCCACCCCCGAGCTCGCACCCGTCACTGCCACCACAACAGGCCCCATCGCGTCGACTATCCCGCCGGTGCGGGGACAGCGGGCCCCTTTGGGGAATCCTCGACCGTGAGCGGCTTGGCGATGTCCTCGAGGCTTTCCCGCTCGGCTTTCACCCCGAATGCGAGCTCCGCGAGGCCGCCGAGGATCATCATCACCGCGCCGAGGCTCAGCGCGAGAAACACCTGCTCGTAGCTTTCGGTGTTGATCATGCGGCTGAACACCTGCGGGCCGATCACCCCGCCGATGCCGGTGCCGACGGCGTAGAACACCGCGATGCACAGCGCGCGCGTCTCCATCGGGAATATCTCCGACACCGTCAGGTAAGCGGCGCTGGCGCCGGCCGATGCGAAGAAGAACACGACACAACAGCAGGCGGTGAAGCTGGCGGCGCTAAGCTCATGTGACTTGAACAGCAGGCCCGTGCCGATCAGCAGCACGCCCGAGAGAATGTAGGTGCCGGCGATCATCGGCTTGCGACCGACAGTGTCGAACAGCGGGCTCAGCAGCAGCGCTCCGGCGAAGTTGCCGGCGGCGAACACCGCCAGGTAGTAAGGCACGTTGCCCGACGGGGTGTGAAAATACAAGCTCAGCAGGTTGCCGAACCCGAACAACACAGAGTTGTACAGAAACGCTTGCCCAATGAACAGTGAAAGTCCGAGCACCGTGCGCCGGGGGTACATCGATATCGCCGAGCGGAAGATCAGCGGCAGCGGGATCGTGCGGCGCTGGCGCACCGTCATCGGCTCGCCTTCCGGTTCTCCCAGATCCTCGCCGCTGGACTCGCTGACCTGCTGCTCGATCTCCTCGACCACCTTCTCGGCCTCGCGCTCGCGGCCGTGGATGAACAACCAGCGTGGACTCTCGGGCACGTTGCGGCGCACCAGCAACACACCCAGCCCGATGATCGCACCGAGCACGAATGACAGGCGCCAGCCGACGTTCACCGGGAAGATCGCCGTGTTCAGCATCACCACCGCCAGCAGCGAGCCGCCGATGCCGCCCAGCCAGTAGCTGCCGTTGATCGACACGTCCACCCGGCCGCGGTGTTTGGCCGGGATCAGCTCGTCGATCGCCGAGTTGATCGCGCTGTACTCCCCACCGATGCCCATGCCAGTCAGGAACCGGCAGGCAAAGAACCACATCGGAGAGAACGACAGCGCCGTCAACACGGTGCCCAGAAGGTAGATGCTCAAAGTCACCATAAACAGGCGCTTGCGCCCGAAGCGGTCTGTCATCTGGCCGAACACAAGCGCGCCGATGCACGCTCCCCCGACGTACAGCGACGCCGCCCATCCCGACACCTGCGCCGCGGTCAGCCCAACACCGGCGCCCGGTTCGGAGAGGCGACTGGAGATCGAGCCGACGACGTTGACCTCCAGGCCGTCCAGGATCCACGCCGTGCCCAGCCCGACCACCACGATCCAGTGAAAGCGCGACCACGGCAACCTGTCAAGACGGGCCGGGATCTTCGTCCTGATCGTCCCGACCTCAACACCCTCGCTCATCACAAGCCCCTTCGCCGAAGATCACAGTCGCATCGACACACATCGCGCATCTACCCCACCGCCCGGCCTGCCAATCCCTCGCTGCAGCGACGCGAACGCCGCGCGGTTCACGGCGCAGCACGCGGGTATGTCGCCAAGGAGATGAGTGAACGGATGTGATGGGGATCTGTCGTTCACCGCGCCAGGGGTGCCTGATTAGCGCCGTCAACGGACCCGCGAGGTTCAGCCGTCCTCCGCAGCGTCCTCTAGCAGCTTCAGAACCGCGCGCTCCACCCGAGTACGAACCTGTGGCCTACCCAGATCCGGGCTCGCCCTGCTGATTGCACCCACGATCGTCACGCCAGCATGGAGCGATCGATCACGCGCGGGTCCACGTAGGAAGCACGGCACACGAGCGTCACGTGCTCGCGCAGCATCGTGGTCAGTCCGTAGGAGTCGTTGCGCTTCGCGTAAATGCTCAGAGCCGATGCGAAAGAACCCTAGATCCAACAGCCGCACCGCGCACGCCAGAACCCGTCGCTCCGTCAGTTGCACCACCCCCACACGCTTCCCGTCGTCGACCTTCAAGTCGCGCGCCACGCCGCGACGCAATCTGGGCAGCGTCGTCCCAAAGGCGAGCATCAAGTCGAAACTTGCGCCGGTCGCGGTGAGCACGCCAACGAGCGTGGTAGAGGTACTGCTTACGGCCGGCGGCATCGACTCCGGTTGCCTGTAGGTGCCCGTGTGTCCATGCAGATCCACACATCCCGCCAGGCTCGCCCGATCCGGTTCACCCCGGCGAAAGCGGGTAGCTCTCTATGTGTGAAGGAAAGAAGCAAATAATGGCAACCGATGCGCTGTTGAGAATCGCAACGCAGCTCTTGCGTCCTGCGGCCAAACCCGCAGGCGTCCGCTTGGAGCTGATGAGCAACGAGGACCTCGACCGCTGGCTCCAGGACCACCTGGGTTGACTGAGCAACGCGCCGAGCAGTTTTCACCGCACAGCGCCCGGCCGGTTCGAGGGGTTCCTGCGCGAGTACCAAGATCCGTCGTGAGCAGCAGCACGACTCCGGCCGGTTTCGCACGCAGGCGCCTCGGGCATTCCCTCAACATGCCGCACGCTCTGAGCCTCACCTTCGACGACGGCCCCGACCCAGCCTGGACACCGCAGATCCTGCGCCAGCTCCAGTCCTGCCATGCAGCCGCGACGTTCTTCATGGTCGGCGAGCGAGTGCTCGCCCAGCCCGCTCTCGCACGAAAAGTGCTCGCTGCCGGACACGACATACAGCTCCACTGTCACCGTCACGTCCGCCATACCGAGCTCACCGAAGTAGAGCTGCAGCACGACAGTGAGTCGGCTCTGGCGGCGCTGGAGAGCATCGGGGTGCGCCCGCGGCTGTGGCGGGCACCGTGGGGCGTCTGTACCGATGCGAGCCACCGTGTCGCCGAACGGCTCGGGCTGCAGCTCGTGCGCTGGTCGATCGACACCCACGACTGGCGCGGCGATGAGCCGCAGGCAATGCTCGACCACGTGCGCTCCCGGCTCGCCGACAGTGGCGCGGTCTTGATGCACGACGCCCTTGGGCCCGGAGCGAGGCGAGCCGGCTGCCAGAATACGCTCGCATTGCTGCCGCAGCTTGTAACGGCAGCCCGCGCCCACGGTCTCCTTCTCGCCCCGATGGGCTACCGCGCCGACTACCATCCTGCGACCGGCCAGCCCACTACCGGAGCGGTAGCATGAGCGTCCAAGAGCTGCCGGCCACCCACACCACACGCGGCGAGAGCCCGGAGTGGGCGCTCAAGCGCATCGCCGGCCGCGCAAGCCAGCTTGACCGCGAGCCGCGTTTCCCCACAGAGAACTTCACCGATCTCGCTGCCGCCGGCGCCTTGACAACCCCACCACACGGGCTTGCCGGCGAGGTGCCGCTCGTGCGCGCCGTTGCAGCCGCGGACGCTTCGACCGCGCGCATCCTCGACGGGCACCTCAACGGTATCGAGCGCCTCACGCTCGCCGCCCCTGAGCCGCTGCACTCCGCCGAGCTCGCACAGATAAGAGAAGGCAAGCTGCTGCTCGGCGTGTGGGGCGCCGACCCAGCCGCCGGCGAGGGACCACCCGCTCGCCTGGAGCAAGCTGACGGCCAGCTCGTGCTACGCGGCGTCAAGACCTTCTGCTCCGGCGCCGGAGGGGTACAGCGCGCTCTCGTGATCGCCTCCGATCAAGATGGCTCCAGGCGTCTTGTCTACCTCGACACGACCAGCCGCGTGAGCATCGACCGCGGCTGGTATCGCGCCTCGGGCCTGCGCTCCTCCGAGAGCCATCGCGTCGAGTTTCACGACACGCCCGTGCTCGCGCTGCTGGGGGGCCCCGGCGAGCTTTCCCGCGAACCCTACTTCTCTCGCGACGCGATCCGCACCTCAGCAACCTGGGCCGGTCTCGCTGACAGCATCATCAGCGAGACTCTCGCCGTACTTGACCCCGCCCGACTAGACGCGGCGCAGGCACACGGCCTCGGCCGAATGCGTGTCGCACAAGGCACGATCGATCGTTGGCTTGAGCACACCACCACTGAGCTCGGCCAGATGGAAGACCCCCGCCCAGGGATCGACCCGGCAATACTCGCCGTCGAATGCCGCGTCGCGCTGTACGAGTGTGCGCTCCTGATCTCAGCGCAGGCGGCACGGGTCTGCGGGTCGCGAGCGCTGATCGGAGCGAGCATTCTGGACCGCTCCCGACGCGACCTCGACCTGTTCCTGCTCCAGCACCGGCTGGACCCCAAGCTCGCCAAGATTGGCGCTGAGCTGCTCGACACGGAGCAACCGTGACAGCGACAGCAGCAGTCGAGCGCTTCGAGCGGCTCTATCACGAGAGTCCCGACCCGTGGGGGTATCGCACGAGCGACTACGAGCGCGAGAAGTACGCGGCGACCCTGGCCGCGTTGCCGAAGCGCTCCCACGGCCTCTGCCTGGAGGTTGGCTGTTCGATCGGCGTGTTCACCGGTCTGCTGGCCGCCCGCTGCGAGCACGTTGTCGCGATCGACTTTTCCCTCGGCGCACTGCAGCTCGCCCGCCTGCACCTGCAGGGAATGCGGAACGTCGATCTGCTCCGCGCCGGCTTCCCAGAGGAAACCCCGCCAGGCTCATGGGATCTGATCGTCTGCTCAGAGATCCTCTACTACCTGCAGCCGGCAGCCCTCGATGAGGCCGTCGGCTGGCTCAAGACTCAGCTCGCATACGGTGCGAGCGTGCTCGCGGTCAGCTGGCGCGGCGTCGGGCACGAAGAGCCACTGCTCGGCGATGAGGTACACGACCGGCTCGCAGCCCAGTTGGCCGCCTGGCACGCGCTCGACGGACGCCAAGACGGATACAGGCTCGACCGCTTCGACGGCCAATGAGCCCCCCGCGTATCGTGATCGTTGGTGCTGGCCCAGCGGGACTCGCAACCGCACGCGCCTACCGCGAGCACGGCGGCGCAGGAGAAGTGACGCTGCTCGGCAAGGAGACCCTCATCCCATACCGTCGGCCGCCGCTCACCAAGGAGTTCCTGCGCGGTGAACTCGACGCCAGCGAGCTGCCGATCCAATCCCAGGACTGGTTTGACGAGCACGACATACAGCTGCGCCTCGGCTGTGAGGCCACCGCGATCGACCCGAACACCGGGACCGTCAACGTCAACGGCACCGCGCTCCGCTGTGATGCGATCGTGCTCGCCACCGGCGCCGAGCCCACACGCCCCGACCTCCCCGGTCTAGACGATCCGCGGGTGCAGACGATGCGCGAGCGCGCCGACAGCGAACGCATCGCCGCGCAAGCCCAGCCAGGCACCCGCGCGGTCGTGCTGGGAACCGGGTTCATCGGCTGCGAGCTAGCCGCATCCCTCGCCCTAGGCGGCGCCGATGTGACCCTTATCGGCCAAGAACCAGCTCCCCAGCAGCAGCGCCTCGGCTCCGATATGGCCGCGCATATCGCCCAGTGGCTGACAGACCTCGGCGTGACCTTGGAGATGGGCGTCGAGGTGTGCGCCATCCACAACGGCCGCATCGTCCAGCTCGAGGACGGCAAGCGGATCGAGGCCGAGAACGTGGTGCTCGGCATGGGCGTGCGGCCCCGCACAGGGCTGGCCGAGCACGCTGGCCTGACGATCGCCAAGGACGCGATCCTCACCGACGCACAGATGCGCGCGGACGAGCGTGTGCTCGCCGTCGGCGACGTCGCCTACGCGCACAATCGCAGCGCGGGGCGACGGCTGCGCGTGGAGCACTGGGGGGATGCTCTTGGCCAAGGCGAAATCGCCGGGCGCGTGCTCGCAGGCGTTGACGCCTACTGGCAGGACGTGCCCGGCTTTTGGTCCAGCATCGGCCAACACACCATCAAGTACGCCGCCTGGGGCGACGGCCATGATGCCAGTCGGCTCGAGGAGCATCCCGACGGCGCGTTCACCGTCTGGTACTCCCACAACGGCAAGCTCGTCGGAGTGCTCACTCACGACCGCGACAAGGACTATGAACATGGCCGCGAGCTGATCGCCGCCGGGGAGAGCCCGCCATGAACACCACCGAAGCACACCCGCCTACAGACGCGGCTGTCGCACTCGCCGCGACGTTGCCTGCCCCCAACCCGGGGCTCTGCGCCGTGGTGGTCATACCCGCACGCGACGAGGCCGCTCGCATCGAAAGCTGCTTGCGCGCCCTCGCAGGCCAGCAGGACCTCACCCTGAACAGCTTTGAGGTGATCATGGTCCTCGACGGCTGTCGCGACCGAACCCCGCAGATCGTGGAGTGTGCCGCCCACGGCGTCGGCTACCCGCCGATGCACACGCTGGAGTTCGCCTACCCCGAAGGCGTCGGACGGGCTCGTAGACTGGGCATGGATATCGCCTACCAGCGCCTTCTGCAAGCCGGCCGACCGGAGGGGCTGATCGCGAGCACCGACGCCGACACGATCGTCGCAGCGGACTGGCTCGCCTCGCAACTGCAACTGGCTCGCGCGGGCGCCGAAGCGATCGGCGGGCTCATCGAACTAGACCCCGCTGAGTGCCAGGTGCTCGACCCACATGCTGTGACAGTACGAGAGCAGCGCGCCGCCGAGCGGCTCACGCACGCACTTGAGCAGGTCACGGCCGATACAGACGTCGAGCACCCGTACTTCTCCGGCGCCTCGCTCGCGTTGACCGCCGCCGCTTACAAGCGCTGTGGCGGACTGCCGGTATGCGCGGCACTGGAGGACGAGGCGCTCGCACGGGCGCTCAGCACGCGGGGTATCGCGATCCACCGCTCCCAACAAGTGCGGGTCCGTACCTCCGCCCGTACCGACGGGCGCGCGCCCAGAGGACTAGCCCGTGACCTCGCGCGCGCCGATTGGCGTGTCAGACGCACATATCAGGCGGCCGAGTTTTCTCTCGATCGACTGCTTGCTGTCAAGCAGAGCACGACCACGCTGCTGCTGCCCACCCGCGAAGTTGCCGAGACGATCGGTCCCATTGCAGAGATCGCCGCGCAACTGAAGGACGCCGCGCTGTTCGACGATGTGCTCGTAATCGACGCCGACTCCCAGGACGACACCGTCATGCTCGCCCGCCGAGCAGGACTCGAAGTCGTAAAAGAGAACGAGCTCCTACCGCAATACGGGCCAGCACAGGGCAAGGGCGACGCGATGTGGAGGGGCCTTGCCGCCACCGACGGCGAAATCCTCGTCTACGCCGATACCGACACCGAGGACTTCCACGAAGGATTCCTGCTCGGCCTGCTCGGCCCGCTGCTCTGCGACCCCGACATACAGCTCGTCAAGGGCGCGTTTCGCCGTCCTTTCCGCAACGGCGGCACGGTGCTCGCAGAAGGCGGCGGCCGCGTGACCGAGCTGATGGCCAGACCACTGTTGAACCTGCACGCCCCCGAGCTAACAGTCTTCGAGCAGCCGCTCGCGGGAGAGACCGCCGCCCGTCGCACCCTGCTCGAACAGATCCCTTTCAGCGCTGGCTACGGTGTCGAGATAGCGATGTTGATCGACTCCTGGAGAGCCTGCGGCCTCGACGGGCTCGCACAGGTCAACCTCGGCGTCAGACAGAACCGCCACCAATCCCTGCGAGACCTCTCAGCAATGGCCTACGCTGTGCTCCTCGCCGCGCAAACCCGCTTCCTCGGGCCGGACTTCGCTGAGAAGCACGCCTGCAGCTCCATCATCCTGCCACCAACCAGCAGTGCCCCTGAGCTGATGGAAAACCGTTCCGTCACCGTTGAGGAACGCCCGCCACTCACAACTAACAGAGACCGCGGGCGCGCTGGCGCTCCCGCCATTTAAATCTCACCTGCTTGCGTGCAGTCGTTTTGAGCGCCGAGCACGAGGGTAAGAGCCAAGACATGCGAGTGCGGCAGCACGACACGATCAGGCACTTCACTTCCGCCGACCGGCTGGCCGTCTGCATCGGATGCGTGGCGCTGCTAGCAGGCGTCCTTGTACTGGTGCTGGCGCGTGATGTCATCGCCTCGGCCGTCGGCATCTTCCTGCTTGGATCAGTGGCGTCGCGTTCGTCTCGCTGGCGTTTCTCCTGGTCGGTGAGAGCGAAGACCGTCACTACAGAAAGGAAGCGCCATGAGCGAGAGCGTTGCTGACTACCTCCTGCAACGCCTCGCGGGAGAGTGGGGCGTGAAGCGTATCTACGGATATCCCGGCGATGGGATCAACGGAATCATGGGAGCCTTCGGCAGGGGCGAGGGTGCAGTACCCGAGTTCATTCAGGTCCGCCACGAGGAGATGGCCGCCTTCATGGCGTGCGCCCATGCCAAGTTCACCGGCGAGGCCGGTGTGTGCCTCGCCACCTCCGGGCCGGGAGCGATCCATCTTCTCAACGGCCTGTATGACGCAAAGCTCGACCACCAGCCTGTCGTGGCGATCGTTGGCCAGCAGGCACGGCTCGGCCTCGGCGGCAACTACCAGCAGGAGGTCGATCTCACCACGCTGTTCAAGGATGTCGCGCACGAGTACGTGCAGATGGCCACCGAGCCCGGTCAGGTTCGCCACCTGATCGACCGGGCGATGCGGATCGCGCTCTCCGAGCGCACTGTCACCTGCGTGATTCTCCCCAACGACCTGCAGATGGAAGACGCCGTGCCGACGCCGCCGCACGCCCACGGCACCGTGCACTCCGGGCCCGGTTACACGCCGCCACATGTGACGCCCGCCGAGGAGCAGATGCGGCACGCGGCCGACGTGCTCAACGCCGGTGAGCGCGTAGCTATGCTCGTCGGCGCCGGGGCGTTGCACGCCACCAAGGAGGTAATTGAGATCGCCGACATGCTCGGCGCCGGTGTCGCTAAGGCCCTGCTCGGCAAGGCCGCTGTCCCCGACGACCTGCCGTTCGTCACCGGCTCAATCGGGCTGCTCGGGACCCGTCCCAGCTGGGATCTGATGCAGGGCTGCGACACGCTCTTGATGGTCGGCTCCAGCTTCCCCTATTCGGAGTTCCTGCCAGAAGAGGGTTCAGCCCGCGGCGTGCAGATCGACCTGGACGGGCGGATGCTCGGCATCCGCTACCCGATGGAGGTCAACCTCGTCGGCGACAGTGCGCTCACCCTCACAGCGCTGAAGCCGCTACTGGAGCGCAAGCAAGACCGTAGCTGGCGGGAGAAGATCGAAAAGAACGTCGGCGAGTGGTGGCAAGTGATGGAGAAGCGCGCCCACGAGCCCGCCAAGCCGATCAACCCACAGCTGATCTTCCATGAGCTCTCAAAGCGCCTACCCGACGGCGCCATCCTCACATCCGACTCCGGGTCCGCCGCGAACTGGTACGCCCGCGATGTGCGGCTACGGGCCGGCATGATGGCCTCGCTCTCAGGAACCCTGGCGACGATGGGGCCAGGCGTGCCGTACGCGATCGCCGCGAAGTTCGCACACCCCGACCGGCCCGTGATTGCACTGGTCGGCGACGGCGCGATGCAAATGAATGGGCTCGCGGAGCTGATCACAATCGCCAAGTACCGCGAACGCTGGTCGGACCAGCGGCTGATCGTGCTCGTGCTCAACAACCGTGACCTCAACCAGGTGACCTGGGAGCAGCGGGCGATGTCCGGCGACCCAAAGTTCGTCGAGTCCCAGGAACTGCCCGACGTGCCCTACGCGCGGTGGGCGGAAATGATCGGCCTAAACGGCATCCGCACCGACGACCCCGAGGCAATCGGCGATTGCTGGGACCGCGCGCTCGCAAGCGAGAAGCCGACCGTCCTCGAGGTCTGCTGCGATCCAGAGGTCCCGCCATTGCCGCCGCACATCACCGTCGAGCAGGCCCGCTCGTTCGCCTCGGCGATCCTGCACGGCGATCCCGGCAGCCGGCGAATCATCGCCCAGTCGCTGCGCCAGAAGCTGCCCGAGTTCCTCCCCGGCCGATGAACGGCAAGCGTTTGCTGGGGAATCTGCGGCGCGGACGCGCACAGCGCACTCTCGCCGCGACTACCGCGCTGAGCGCCCTGCCCCTCGGCTTGGAGATCTATTTCGAGCACTTCCGCGGCTCCTTCGGCGACAAGTGGATGTGGACTCCTGTTGTGCTCTCACCGCTGCTGACTGCGGCGGGCTTGGCAGGCGTGCGCTCACCGAGCGCCGCAAGGACCGTGCTGCCCGCTGTCTCCGCGCTCTATTGCCTAGATGGGGTGATCGGCGTCTTCACCCACATTCAGGGCATTCGCAAGCGGCCTGGCGGATTCTCAGAGCCGCTCTACAACATCATCATGGGACCGCCACTACTGGCGCCTGGCTCGCTCGCGCTTGTCGGAGGCATGGGCATAGCAGCGGCGCTCGCCGAGAGGGAGCGCTGAAAAACGATGGCTGACTCGCAGGCTACGGCAGGCCACCTACCCAAGCAAGGTGGTGACACCACACCCGGACCGCCCGACCAGCTGCCGCGCCAGCGCCGCGGGACGACGCCGCAGATGCGCGGACGCTACCCCGACTACGATGTGCTCACCGCCGCGGCGCACTGGGACCCACGCACCCGCAGAGTTGTGCTCGACCGCCTAGCCAACGTCCCGCCGATCCGCTACTTCGCCGAACAGGAGACCCAAACACTCAGGGCCTTCTGCGATGTCGTCACAGGCCAGGACTCAGAGCCCCGAATCCCCGTGCTAGAGATGGTCGACGCCAAGCTCAACGCCGGTCATCTGGACGGTTTCCGCCACCACGACATGCCCCCCGACCCAGAGACCTGGCGGCAGGTCGCCGCCAACCTCGACCACAGCGCCCACCAACACGGGTGCGAACAAGGATTCGCCGCCGCGAGCTCAGAGTGCCAGCACGAGATCGTGCAGCAATTCTCTGAAGGGAAGCTTGACTGGGAGCTGCCCGTGACCAAGGCGTGGGGAGTGATCATGCGCGGCGTGCTCGGTGCCTTCTACTCCCACCCCTGGGCCTGGAACGAGATCGGGTTCGGCGGACCCGCCTACCCGCGCGGCTACGCCCGCCTCGGCGCCGGTCAGCGCGAGCATTGGGAGGCCCCACCAGAGTTTGCGGTAGACCCGGTGGGCGACGTGCGCGAGCGGGGGCTTGAGTGAGAGAGCGGCTGCGCGTCGCGCTGAAGGGCGCACAACGTCCACCCGAGAACGACTCAGCGTTTCTGCTCGACCCGCACCGAAGGGGCCTACCAGGGCGGGAGCGTATGCGTCGCTACAAGCCTGAGGAGACGGTCGACATGCTGATCGTCGGTGCGGGCGCCGGCGGTGCGACGCTCGCGCAGCGCCTCGCCCGCAGAGGCTGGCGGGTGCTCGTGTTGGAGGCCGGGCCGTTCTGGGATCCCGACGAGGATTGGGTCTCAGACGAGGCCGGAGCGCATCCCCTCTACTGGACCGAGGAGCGCATCATCGGCGGGGAGGACCCCGTGGAGCTCGGCAAGAACAACTCCGGGCGCGGGGTCGGCGGGTCGATGATCCACTACGCCGGCTTTACCCCGCGCTTTCACCCCTCCGACTTCGAGGTCTATACGCGCGATGGAGTGGCCGCCGACTGGCCCCTCAGCTACGAGGATCTGAAGCCGCACTATGAGCGCCTGGAGTGCGAGCTGCCCGTCGCTGGCGAGTGGTGGCCATGGGGAGACCCTCACGGCTACCCTCACGGGCCGCATCCTGTCGGCGCCGGCGCGCTGCGCGCTTGGGAGGGCGCAAGGCGCCTCGGGATCGAGATGCGCGTCGGTCCCGTCGGGATCACCAACGGCAGCTTCGGACACCGCCCACACTGCATCTACCGTGGCTTCTGCCTGCAGGGATGCAAGGTCGGCGCCAAGGCATCCCCGCTCGTCACCCACATCCCCGACGCGCTCGAGCACGGCGTGGAGGTACGTGCCGACAGCATGGTCACGAGAATCGAGACCAACGAGTCCGGGCGGGTCACCGGCGTCCACTACTTCAACGACGGACAGGAGCACTTCCAGGTCGCCGACGCCGTAACGGTCGCTGGCTATTCGATTGAGACCCCGCGGTTGCTGCTGCACTCAACAAGCAGCCGGTTCCCCAATGGTCTCGCCAACGAGAACGATCTCGTGGGGCGAGGAATCATGGTGCAGGGAGCACCCCAAGTCGCCGGGCGCTTCCCTGAGGAGATGCGCATGTATAAGGCGCCGCCACCGGAGATCAACTGCGAGCAGTTCTACGAGACCGACCCCGGACGCGGTTTCGCCCGCGGCTTCTCGATCCAGACCGTCGGCCCGCTGCCGATCGGCTGGGCCGAGCACGTCCTCGCAGACGGCCACTGGGGGCAGGCCCTGCGGGAGTACATGCGCGACTACAACCACTGGTACACGATCGGCTGCCTCTCAGAGCTGCTGCCCAGAGCAGAGAACCGCGTCACGCTGGCCGAGGAGACCGACCGCAACGGGATGCCGGTCGCGCGCCTGGATTACACGCAGTGCGACAACGACCGCGCGAACATCGCCTACGCCAAGAACAAGCTCCACGAAATCCTCAAAGCCGCCGAAGCGCAGGACATCCTTGAGATCGATCGCTATGCCCACCTCGTCGGCGGCTGCGTCATGTCGGCCACTCCTGAGACAGGCGTGATCGACTCCGACCACCGAGCCTGGGGCATATGCAACCTATTCGTCTGCGACGGCAGCGTCATGCCTACCCAAGGCTCAGCCAACCCGGCGCTCACGATCATGGCGCTCGCCAGCCGCCTCGGCGAACGGTTGGGGGAGAAGCGCATCGATCCAGCCGCCAAGGCACGGAGCCGCGCATGAATCATCAGAGTGTTGGAACCGCCCCGCAAGTGGGTAGGTGTAGCTCATGTCCGATCCCGAGCCGCAACAACAGGAGGATTGACAATGGCCAAAGATCACGGGCCCAGTGTCAAGAACGACAAACAGTACGAAGGGCTGCGCGAAAAGGGCATGAGCAAGGAACGTGCTGCGAAGATCGCCAATAGCCCAGGGTCCTCCAAGCGAGGAGGCAAGAGCTCGGGCTCCGGCACCAAACGAAACGCTACGTCCCAGGGAGGCACCAAGGCGCAGAAGGTCGCCGCCGGACGCAAGGGCGGCAAAAAGAGCAGCTAGCCACTTATGTCTGAGAGCGCGACATATCCACACATCGCAAATGGCACTTCGGCCAAGCTGTCCACGCTCGCCTCTCATTACGCTCCCGGCCAGGAACGCCCGCTGGGCTCCTACGCGATCGTGACAAGCGTCTACGGCGCCGGGGTTGCCGGATCGCTGATAGCGCTGCGCGCGCACGACCGCGCGCTGCCCGAGCGGCTCACAACCCGCGACGTGCTGCTCATCGGCATCGCCACCCACAAGCTCAGTCGCCTGATCGCCAAGGACAAGGTGACGAGCTTCATACGTGCACCCTTCACCCGATTCCAGGAGGCAAGCGGACAGGGCGAGGTCGAGGAGGAACCGTGCGGCCACGGACTGCGCCTCGCCGTCGGCGAGCTGCTGGTGTGTCCCTACTGCCTCGCCCAATGGGTAGCGACAGGGCTCACGCTCGGTCTCATCGGCGCACCACGCATCACACGCCTGATCGGCACGGTGTTCGTCGCGCACACCATCTCCGACTTCCTCCAGATCGCCTACCGCGCAGCCGAGGATCAGCCGTGAAGCGCCACCCGGTCGAGCCGCGTTCTCTCGATCTCAGGGCTCCTGGGAAACCGACACCAACACGAAGGAGGTAGTCACTAGATGGCATCCGCACAGCTACAAGGACAGACAGTTGCCTTTCTCACAGCTCAGGAGGGGGTCGAGGAGGTTGAGCTCACGGAGCCCTGGAAAGCCGTCCAAGAAGCGGGCGGCACCCCGAAGCTGATCGCTCCTGAAAGTGGTGAAGTCCAAGCGTTCAATCACCTCGATAAGAGCTCGACATACCCTGTCGATGAGACTCTCGAGGACGCCGATCCCGACAACTACGATGCGCTGGTGCTGCCCGGCGGCGTTGCCAACCCCGACCAGTTGCGTACCGACGAGCGGGCGATCCAGTTCGTGCAAAAGATCTTCTCCGCCGGCAAGCCGGTCGGCGTGATCTGCCACGGCCCCTGGACGCTCGTCGAGGCAGACCTCGTGCGCGACCGCAAGCTCACTTCCTGGCCCTCCCTGAAAACCGACATTCGCAACGCCGGTGGTAAATGGGTCGATGAGGAAGTCGTGGTCGATCAGGGCCTCGTCTCCAGTCGCAAGCCTGACGACCTGCCGGCGTTCTGCGCGAAGATCGTCGAGGAGTTCGCAGAGGGACGACACGACGTCGCTCACACTGGCACAGCCTCCCAAGCCAACTAAGGCTTGCTGCCCTGCGCACATCGCGGGACGCCAAATCCCGTATGCGCGAGCATGACGCGCCAAGTTGCGGGTATAAACGGGCCGTGGATGCTCAACAGTTAGAGACCGACATGGGGACCAGGCTAAGGGCCGAGATCCCGACAACCGCCGTGCAGTCCACGCTCAGCTCCTCGGTATCCAAGAGCCGCCGCAACCACCTGCTCAGCATCACCGACTCCGCGCTCGGATACATGTCCCTCGAGGACATGCTCTCCGAGCTGCTCGAGCGCATCCGCGGCTCGCTCAACGTCGACACGGCAGCGGTGCTGCTGCTCGACGAGGATCGTGGCGTCCTCATTGCGCGCGCCGCAAGAGGACTCGAGGAGGAGGTACGCCAAGGCGTCCAAGTGCCGCTTGCTCGCGGCTTCGCGGGCCGCGTCGCCGCTGAGGCGCGTCCCATCATCATCGAGGACCTCGATCATGCCGACGTCGTAAACCCGATCCTCCGACAAAAGGGCATCCGCTCGATGCTCGGTGTACCTGTCCACGTCGAAGGCCGCGTCATCGGAGTGATGCACGTCGGCACGCTCGTTCAGCGCCACTTCGATGAGGACGACGAGATGCTGCTGCAGCTTGCCGCCGATCGTGCCGCGCTCGCGATCGACAACGCCCGCATCTCAGAGCAACGCGCCGTCACAGAGATCATGCAGCGCAGCCTGCTGCCCGACGCCCTGCCGCAGATACCCGGTATGCGCTTCAGCGCCAAGTACCTGCCAGCCGGCTCCGGCATCAAGATCGGCGGGGACTGGTACGACGTGTTCCAGCTCGCAAGCGGGCGGATCGCGTTCGTGATCGGCGATGTCGTCGGCCGCGGCGTGCTGGCCGCCTCAGTGATGGGCGAGATCCGCACAGTCCTACGCGCGTACATGGTGCAAGGACACAAGCTCACCGATGTCATCTCGATGCTCAACGAGCTACTCGTCTCGATGGGGCGCAGCCGCGGAGCCACGCTGTCGATCCTCGCACTCGATCCCGCGGCCGAAGAGCTCGAGGCCGTCATCGCCGGGCATCTGCCGCCGCTGCTAATCGAGCCGGACGGCCACACCCGCCTGCTGGAACAGACGCCCGGCCTGCCGGTCGGCGTGCGCATCGGACACCACTACCAAGCGTGCCGCTACCCGTTCCCGACCGGCAGCCGACTCCTGCTCTACACAGACGGGCTTATCGAGCGACGCGACGAGTCGATCGATGAGGGCTTCCAGCGGCTGACCGTCGCCGCCCAGGCTGCCGCTGGGCGTACCGACTCGTCGTTCGCCGACCGCGTGTATCGCGCGCTTGTCGACGAGACTCCGCTCGAGGACGACGTAGCGCTCCTGGCCATTGAGGCCCTGCCGCTCGAAGACACGCTTGAGATGACCTTGCCAGCGCGTCCCAACATTCTTGGCGGGCTGCGCAACACTCTGGGCCGCTGGCTCCAAGCCGCTGGCGCCAACGAAAACGAGCTTTTCGACATCACCCTCTCGGCCTCCGAGGCCGCCACCAACGCAATCGAGCACGCCTATGGCGCTCGCGAAGCGAGCTTCATCGTGCGCTGCGAACACAGCGGCCAGAAGGTGATAGTCACCGTTCGCGACATCGGCCGATGGCGCACCACCCGCCCACAAGGCGGCGGCAGGGGACTCGAAATCATGCGCGCTCTCCTCGACAGCGTGGAGATCGACAGCGACAAAGAAGGAACTGTCGTGACGATGACCAAGAGACTCTCCCAGCAAGTATGAGTCCGCTGAACCTCGAACGCATCGACGGTGTACCAATCGCGCACGTAGGCGAAGACATTGACGCCGCGAACGCCACGACCACCCAGCAGCAGCTAGCCGAGGCGCTTGGCCCCGATGCTTCAAGTCTCGTTATCGACCTCAGCGAGACCTGCTACCTCGACAGCGCAGGCATCGACATGCTGCTACGCCTCAGCGACCGCCTCGACCACCGACGCGCCAAGCTGGTCCTCGTCATTCCCGACACCTCACAGCTCAAGCGCCTTGCCTCAATCGTCGGCCTGTCCGGCGCAATCGCAATCCATCCCACGCTCCCGGCAGCCCTACGAGAGGCCGCGAACCCGTAAAACGCAAACCGGGACGCCACGGGACAAGACCGCTGACCGCCCTCACGCCTGAACGCCGCCGTCAAGCGACAGCGCGAGCTCGGGGGCGGGGGAGCATCACAGCATCCGGCGCGATCCCAGCTGCGTACAATGCCTGGACGATGCGCTCGTCTCAGAACAGAGGGTGAAAATGACTAGCGAGCAGCCCTACCTGACCATCGACGTGACGAGTGCCCCCCAGGCTCAGACGATCGTTCTGGCCGGCGAAGCCGACCTATTGGGTGCCCCCAAGATCGAAGCGGCTCTCAGAGACATCTCCGTTAATGCGCCAAGGCTCATAGTCATCGACCTAAGAGGCCTTGCATTCATCGACTCAAGCGGCTTGCAAGCACTCCTTACAGGACATGAACTATGTCGCGCACGCGGTCACGAGCTGCGGATTATTCCCGGCCCTGAGAACGTGCAGCGCTTGTTTGAGCTGACCGGCATGGACGAGCTGCTGCCCTTCACCGACGTTGCCGGCCTGGCCCCGGAGGCCAACCCTTCACGCAACGACATTCCCCGCGCGCCAACGCCTAGCCCACACCCTGATCCAGCTTCTTAGCAGCACGCAAGCAACCACGCCAGCCGGCGCTTAGCCCTCAACGATGCTGACGCCGAGCCATCCGGCTCGCAGCAACGCTACGCGCAGATCGGGGGCGTGGATGCCTTGATCCAAGGTGGCCCGTAGGCATGGGCGAAGTGCCGGCAGGGTACTTTACCTGGCATGAGGCCGGTGCTCCTATTCGTCATCGTAGGCGCGCTCGTGCTGGTGTCTCCGGGGGCGGTGCTGGCCGAGAAATCGGTGAGGTCGCGTGTGCGGCCCGCCGCGTCGAGCTATAAGTTCGAGGACATCACGATCACACGACAGGTGGCGGCGGATGGCAAGCCGATTTCTGGATTCGTCTCTTATTTCCGGCTCAATCGAGCGTTGCCTTTTGCTCCGTGGGGAAAGTTCGAAGGGGAAGAAGAAGGCGGCCAGCGTCTGTTCGCGGCGTATCTCTCGGTAGATCACGTCCATGACGAAGGCAGCACGGAAACAATGGGCGAGGATGCGAGCAGACACTGCTACACAGAAGCGATCGAAGTCGGCGCGCACGAACATCAGCCTCGCATTGGGGAACTTGTGAATGTGTCCCTCGTCGTACAGGGTCAAAGCAGGATTATGGCTCGCACTCGTGTCCGTATTCGTAAACTGGGACCGATAGTGCGAGAGCCTGACGGTACGAGTCTCAATCTCATAACTCGTCCTTACGAAAAGGCTTTTGGCTGTTAAAGATGTCGCCCTAGTGACGCAGAGTTACGAGTAGCCGCTCTGCTCGTCGCGAACCGCGAGGCTGCCGAACTGTGGTTAGTGCCGAGGGGATGGACCGACGATGAGTAGCGCGCTGCGTGCGACCCAGCCCAACGGCACGCGAGGCAGATGTCCTCGCGCTTGCCTGGGGATTGGGACGCTCGGACAGGCGGATCGCGGAACGTCTCCCGATCAGCTGTCGCACGGTCAAGAAGCACCCGCAACGCTGCTACGCCAAGCTCGGCGTGGCCAGGCCTGCTCGAAGAGGGCGGCAGGAGCTTGCGCCGCTCAGCTCGCGCGCCGCGGGTGCGAGCGAGAGCATCCGGCGTCGTCTTGGCGGCACCTGCGCCACGTGCGCTGGTAGTGCGCGCTTTGTTGCGCCGTGGCAAGGACGCTAGAGCGCCAACGCCGTACCGCAAGGACTTCCCAAGGCCCTTTGTTAGATCGTGAGGGATCGAACTTACCATCATCGCGTGTCGGACTGCCCGGATCAGCATACGCGTGTGCGGGATGGCATACAGTGGGTCTCGATTGGCGCGACGCCCGGTATGGACGTGGCATGAGGACCGCAGATGGGACCGCAGGCACCCCGAAAACCGCTTAGGAAAGCCAACTCTAACTGGTCGCCCCGATATGACAGTTGTCTGCGAATGCGGGCGAATGCGGGCGCACTGGTACGAATGCGGGTTCGGTCCGTGGGATACGCTCGCATCCGTGAAGGCAGTACCGCGGGGCGCGGACCAAGCAGGGTGCCTGCTTTTCGTCGTGGGTGTCGCATAAACCCCCGGTCCGTCCGGCGTGGTTAAGACAATTCTGGGTATGCCCCAGAACTTTCTTGAGTGTGATCGTGAGCAGGTGTTTTTGATGCCGCCGGACCCGCGGGATTGGCTGCCGGAGGGTCATTTGGCGTGGTTCGTGTTGGCGTCGGTCGAGGAGATGGATCTTTCGGCGTTCTATGGGTCTTACCGTCAGGATGGCTGGGGTCGCGCGGCGTTTGAGCCTCAGATGATGGTGGCCCTGTTGCTCTACGCCTACGCGCGGGGTGAACGGTCCTCGAGGGGGATTGAGCGTCGGTGTGTGGAGGATGTTGCCTACCGGGTGATCGCGGCTCAGCAGACGCCGGACCACGCGACGATCGCGCGGTTTCGCGTGCGCCACGAGGAAGCCTTGGCCGAGTTGTTCAGCGAGGTGCTGGGACTCTGTCGGGAGGCGGGGCTCGTGAAGGTCGGGGTGATCGCGATCGACGGTACGAAGGTTCATGCGAACGCGTCGCATCACTCAAACTTCGACTACGAGCAGCTCGCCCGCGAGATCCTGAAGGAGGCCGGCGACATGGATGCCGCCGAGGACGAGCTCTACGGGCAGGAGCGCGGCGATGAGCTGCCTGAGCATTTGCGAACTCGTGAGGGGCGACGTGCTGCGCTGCGCGAAGCCAAGGAGAAGCTCGCGCGCGAGCGTGCAGACAGGCAAGACGCGAAGGTGAAGCAATCGCGGGGTGTGGAGCTCGTGCTTGATCCCGAGGTGATCGTCGCACGCGTTCAGGGCCGTAAGGGGTGGGTGCGCGAGGCACGCCACCAGCTTGAGGAGCACCGGCGGCTAGCGGCTCAGCCGATTCCACGCTCGCGAGCCGAGAGACTGCTGCAAGCAGAGCAGCGCCTTCAGGAGAACCTGCGGGTCGAGCGCGAAGCTAACGACGCTTATGAGCACCATCGCGCGACTGCGGTGACGAAGGACGGCCGACGGTTCGGGGCGCGCCCAAACCCATATGTTGCACCAGAGGTGCCGCCAGGGAAGATAAACGTCACCGATCTCGATTCACGCAATGTGAAGACGCCGCGCAGCTACACCCAGGGTTACAACGTTCAGGCCGCCGTGAACGAGCATCAGATCGTCCTGGCTGCCGAGGTTACGCTCACTTCACCAGACTTCGGTCAGCTCGAGCCGATGGTCAACGCCACCCGCCGCGAGCTAGCGCAGATCGGTGTTAGCGAGACGCCCGGGGTCGCGGTCGCGGACACCGGTTACTGGCATGAAGAGCAGATGGACCAGGTCGTGAATATGGGCACCCAGGTCTTGATCCCGCCCGATGCCGGCAAGCGCGACACACCCCGCCGCGGCTGGGATGGCGGGCGCTACGCCTTCATGCGCACCGTACTGGCTGGTGACTACGGCGGCGGCCTTTACCGAAAACGCAAGGCGATGGTCGAGCCCGTGTTCGCTCAAACCAAGCACAACCGGCGCATCAACCAGTTCCAGCGGCGAGGCAGATCCGCCGCACGCTCGGAATGGCGGCTGATCACCGCGACTCACAACCTAATGAAGCTCCACAAACACCACCTGGCCGCCCAGACGGCCTAAAACGGCACCAGGCTGCACCGACACTCGATCAGGCCCGCAAACCCCGATCTCTACCAGCAGCACCGTCACCGCCGCTGGTGTCAACCCATCGCCTCAATAACTTTGAGCGACACCCACCGTCCTGAGCGAGAGCGGGCAATAGCGGCGGGGACGTTCTCGCTTGTTGCGCGGAAGCAGGAGCGACTTCGAGGTGACGGAGCGACTGCATCCGGATACTCTGTGCCACTTCGCGATGCTGTGGCGGCTGGCTTCTTGTTCGTCGCGGGTTGAGCTGCGGTCAGGACGATGTGCCCGTGCGCTGAGCCGCGTTGCGCATCATTTGCCCGGCGATTACGAGTTGCTGGATCTGGCTGGTTCCCTCGTAGATGCGAAACAGGCGCGCGTCGCGATAGAGGCGCTCGACTGGCACGCCCCGCATATAGCCTGCGCCGCCGTGTATCTGTACGGCGCGATCGGCGATGCGCCCGACCGCCTCGCTGGCGAAGTACTTGCTGGCGGCGGGTGCCATGCGCCGGTCCGCGCCGCTGTCGTAGGCGCGGGCGCTCTCCAGCACGAGCGCGCGGGCGGCCAGGTATTCGGTTTGCGAATCGGCGAGCATCCCCTGGATGAGCTGGTGCTCTGCGATCGGCTTGCCGCCCTGCCTGCGGTCGACTGCGAAGTTCAGTGACTCGTCGACGAGCCGCTCGGACAGCCCGACGCACAGGGCCGCGATGTGCAGCCGCCCGTGCGCGAGGCACCGCATCGCGGTTTCATATCCGGTGCCCTCGCTGGCGCCCACGAGCGCGGACTCGGGCACGCGGACCTCGTCGAGGTATACGTCGGCGGTCCAGGCACCGGCCTGACCCATCTTCCTGTCTTTGGGAGCGACGCTGAGTCCGGCGGCGTCGCGCGGGACCATGAACACAGAGATCCCCTGGCTTGGCTTCTCGGCCTTGCTGGTGCGGGCGAACACCATGAACAGGTCGGCGTTGGGCGCGTTCGTGATGTAGCGCTTGGCGCCGTCGATGACCCATTCGACGCCGTCGCGTCGTGCGCGCGTCACGAGGCCGGCCGGGTCAGAGCCAGCCTCCGCCTCGGTCAGCGCGAACGCGGCGGTCACCGCCCCGGAGGCAAGTCCGGGCAGCAGGTTGCGCTTCTGCTCGTCCGTGCCGCCCTCGATCAGCACATGGCCGGCGATGCCGTTGTTGGTCCCGAACATCGACCGGAACGCCGGTGTCGTGTAGCCCAGCTCGAACACGAGCTGCACCTCCTCGGTCATCGTCATGCCAAGCCCGCCGTGCTCGATGGGAAGCGCGAACCCATAGAGGCCCATGTCGATGGCCTGCTGACGGATGTGATCGGGGATCGCGTCGTTCTCCTCGATCGTCGTCTCTGCGGGGACTACCTCGGAGCGCACGAATTGCCTTACCGCGCGCACCATGTCCTGCAAATCGTCGTGCTCCATCGTTCATCTCCCAGCGAAGCGCCCTACACGCCCGCCGTTGCAATATTCTCGAAGATGGCGGTCATCCCCTGACCACCCCCGATGCACATGCTCTCCAGTCCGTAGCGTCCACCGCGACGGCGCAACTCATGCAGCAGGGTGGCCAGGATCCTCGCCCCCGTCGCTCCGACGGGATGGCCCAGCGAGATGCCCGAGCCGTGCACGTTGACGCGCTTCAGCCCGTCCGGCAGGTCCCACTCGTGCAGGACGGCCAGCGCCTGCGCCGCGAACGCCTCGTTGAGCTCGATCAGGTCCATGTCGTCAATCCTCAGCCCGGCTCTTTGCAGCGCCCGCCGCGTCGATGGGATTGGGCCGATGCCCATCATCTCGGGTGCCACGCCCGCGACCGCCCACGTCACGAGGCGCGCGAACGGCTGCAAGCCGAGCTCGGCTGCCTTGTCCGGGTGTGTGACGACGCAAACCGCCGCGCCGTCATTCTGGCCGCTCGCGTTGCCCGCGGTCACCGTCGCCTCGGGGTCGGCCTGAAGCATCAGCGGCCGTAGCGTGCTGAGTCGCTCGAGCGTTGTGTCCGCACGCGGGTGCTCGTCGCGGTCGATCAGCCGCTCCTCTCCGCGGTTCGCTACGGCCACGGGGACGATCTCCTGCACGAACGTGCCACCCTCGTGAGCTGCGACCGCGCGCTCGTGCGAGCGCAGCGCCAGCTCGTCCTGCTCCTCGCGCGAGATCGCGTAGTGCCGGCGTACGTTCTCGGCGGTTTCGATCATGCCTCTGGGCACCGGATGGTTGATGCCGCCTGCAGTCACTCGCGAGCGCGCGAGCCGATCCTCCAGCCTCACGCCGCCACCTTTGACACCCCAGCGCATGCCCATCGCATAGAACTCGGCTTGACTCATGCTCTCGGCGCCGCCCGCGAGAACGAGGTCTGCCACCCCGGTTTGGACCTCCATGCAGCCGAGCATGATCGCCTGCAGGCCAGAGCCGCAGCGCCGGTCGAGCTGAAGCCCCGGAACCTCGATCGGCAGGCCGGCGTCGAGGGCAGCCACCCGGCCGATCGCCGGCGCCTCGCCGTTCGGATAGCACTGACCGAGGAGGACATCGTCGATCTCCTCGGGCGGCAGTGAGGTGCGCTGGAGAAGCTCGCGGATGACCGTCGCTGCAAGCGTCGCGGGCGCCACGTCGCGGAAAACGCCGCCGAAACCTCCGACGGCGGTTCGGAGCGGCTCGCAGATCACAGCCTCACGCACGGTCGGAGAGCTTGCCATAAATCGCACGCCGGCATATGGCACAGGTGGCGCCTTCGCGAGACCCTGACCCGATAGGACGCGTGTCTGCGTTGTGCTTTCGCGTCATGCAGTCGCGCCGCCCGATGCCGAGCAGACGACCGCAACGGACGGTGGCTGTTGCGTAAAGGCTGTAGCCCGCTGTCGTAAGGGTCTCGGCGCCGGTGATCGCACGGGTCAGCGAGTCAGTGGTGCTTGCCTAGATGGAGTCGTGGTCTTCGGTTGGCCGGCGGGAGCCCTTTCAGGCCCCTGCGGCGGCTGTTTGGTGCTTGTGAAGCTTCAACAGGTTGTGGGTGGCGGTGATCAGTCGCCATTCTGAGCGCACGGCGGATCTGCCTCGGCGTTGGAAGCGGCGATCCGGCGGTTGAACTTGGTGTTGGCGAACACGGGCTCGATCATCGCCTTGCGCTTCCGGTATAGCCCGCCGCCGTGGTCGGTCTCCAGTACTCGTCGCATGTGGGCGTAGGCGCCGCCATCCCATCCGGGTCTGGTACCTCGTCGCTTGCCGGCATCGGGCGGGATCAGCACCTGGATGGCGTGGTTGATCACGGCCTCCATTTGCTTCTGGTGCCAGTAGCCGGCGTCCGCGACCACGACCTCCAGAGTGTCAGTCACACCAGCGGCCTCGAGCTCAGTCTGGGTCGCTGCGACCATCGGCTGTAGATGCCCAAAGTCCGATGAGGCGATCGTGACCTCAGCCGCGACCACGATCTGCTGCTCGGTCGCAGCGGCTTGCGCATTGTAACCCTGCATATATCCGCGCGGGGTCTTCACATTCCGCGAGTCAGGATCCGTCACGTTCATCTTCCCGGCCGGGGTCTGCGGTGGCTCATAAGGCTTATTGCCGCCACCGAACCTCCGCCCGTCGCGCATCACCCCACGCGTGCGATACGCCTCATAAGCAGTGTTCGCGCGGCACTCCGTCGCGAGGTCCTCCTCCAAGCGCCGCTTGGACTCCCTAAGCCGCTCAGGACGCGAGCGCGGGATCGCCTTGGCGTCCTCGGCACGCTTGGCGTCCAAGCGCTGCTTGGCCTCGCGCAACCATCCCTTCCGGCCATGCTCGGTCTGAAACTCGGCCGGCAGCTCGTCACCACGAGCCTCCCCAAACTGCTCGTCCTCTTCGCGATCAACCCGATCAGCTTCACCAAGGATCTCCCGCGCGAGCTGCTCATAGTCACGCGCCGCATGCTGAGAAGCGTTCGCCCGCATCTTCGTCCCATCGATCGCGATCACCCCAACCTTCACCAGCCCAGCCTCCGTGCACAGCTCCAACACCTGGCCGAACAGATCAGCCAGCGCAGCCTCGTGCCGCTGGCGAAACCTCGCGATCGTCGTGTGATCAGGCCGCTGGTTCGCCGCGATCACCCGGTAGGCGACATCCTCCACACACTCGCGCTCGATCGCACGCGAGGAGCGCTGCCCCTTGCAGTAGGCGTAGAGCAGCAGAGCGACCATCATCGCTGGCTCGTACGCAGCACGACCGTGGCCATCCCCGCGATAAGCACCATAGAACGCCGACAGATCCATCTCCTCAGACGTCGCCAACACAAACCACGCAAGGTGATCCTCCGGCAGCCACTCCCTCAGATTCGGCGGCAGCAACAACTCCTGATCCCGGTCACAAGCAATGAAGTTCTGGGGCATACCCCCATCGTCTTAAACCCGTCGGACGCCACCCTTTACGCAACAGCCACCGTCCTGAGCGAGCGTCTGTCGTTTGGCGCAGGCGCGCTCGCCATCACGCGAAGGGAAGCGACCTCTGCGCTCGGCGAGCCGTCTCGTCCAGGTGCGTTGTAGGCTCGTCTCGTGAGCGCTCTTGGCTTGGAGGTTCCGATCATGCAGGCGCCCGTCGCCGGCGCCGCCACGGCTCGACTCGCTGGCGAGGTGTCGCGAGCGGGAGGCCTCGGTTCGCTGGGTGCGTCGTGGACCGAGCTGGGGGTCCTGCGCGAGCAGATCCGGTCGATCAGGGAGATAACGGATCGCCCGTTTTGCGTGAATCTCGTACTCGATTTTGAGCAGGACGAGCGGCTTGAGGTGGCTGTTGAGGAGCGTGCGCCGATCGTGTCGTTCTCCTTCGGGCTTCGTCCGCAGCTGGTCGCGCGCGCGCAGGCTGGGGGCGCGCGCGTGTTGGTGCAGGTCGGTTCGGGGGACGCGGCGCGAGCGGCGGCCGATGCGGGCGCTGACGCGCTGATCGTGCAGGGTGTCGAGGCCGGCGGTCATGTACAGGGCGTCGTGGGTCTGCTGCCGCTGCTGTCCGAGGTGCGAAGGGCCGTCTCGCTGCCTGTGCTTGCGGCGGGCGGGATCGGCGATCCGGCATCGGCGCGTGCCGCGCTCGCTGCTGGCGCCGTGGCCGTCGTCATGGGCACCCGATTTGTGGCCAGCGACGAGTCCGACGCCCATCCGCAGTACAAGACGCGTTTGCTGGGAGCCGAAGCTCACGACACGGCACTGACTGAACTGTTCGACGTGGGCTGGCCGGCGTCGCCGCATCGTGTGCTCCGCAACAGCACCTATGAGCGCTGGGAGGCCGCTGGCAGCCCGATGTCAGGCGAGCGCCCAGAGGAGGGTGGGGAGGTTGCCAGCGGCATACCGCGTTACGCGGCCAACCTGCCGCTCGCGGGCATGGAGGGCGATGTCGAGGCGATGGCGATGTATGCCGGCCAAAGTGTGGGTGCGATTACCGAAGTGGAACCGGCGGCAGCGATCGTCGAGCGCTTCGCCGCCGCGCTGCGCAACGGATA
Organism: uncultured Solirubrobacterales bacterium; assembly: GCA_963715535.1. Taxonomy (GTDB): domain Bacteria; phylum Actinomycetota; class Thermoleophilia; order Solirubrobacterales; family Solirubrobacteraceae; genus Palsa-744. Next base: position 2,785,026 of record OY970251.1, read on the forward strand.
GCCCTTCTCCGGGTCGCTGCCGTCCAGCGTCTCAAGCGGCCCTGTCTTACATCGCGCGCAGTACAGATGTCTCCGCCAAGAACCGCATACGACCGCAACGGACGAGATACGCACGTATCGGCCGATGCTCAATCAGCGCTCGCAACGCTCAGCGCCGAATCCGTCAGTCTTCGCGTACGTGCGTTCGGCATGGCATACATCCGGTCTCGGTGCACGTAAACCCCGGCATGGGCAAGGTACGGCCGTTGCAAACCCGTTGCAGAGCGGCCGAAAATGGCTCTGACAAGCCAACTCGAACCGGTCGCCCCGATATGACAATTGTCTGCGAACTGGTGCGAATGGCAGCGCATCAGGGCGAGCAGACGCGAACTTGTCGACGCTACTGGGGCGGCCCGTAAGCGCTTCTTGGGGGCGAGCCGTAGTGCTCGTGTAGCCAGGTCTTGACTTCGGATATGCGGTAGCGGTTCATGCCACCGGTGTGTAGGTGGGGGAGGCCAAGCTGCTGCTGGGACTCGATCCAGCGGCAGGTCACGCTCAAGTGGTCTGCGAGTTGCTGCTTGGTTGCCCATGGCTCGGGCGGCCGATACTCATTTTGTTCGCCGGACATCGAGCGCGATCAGAGCAGGTCGCGGGCGTGATCTCAAGGTGAGTTCGTTGGGCGGGTAGTTCAGGCCGTCGCTCGAGATGAGCGCGGCGCTTGAACAAAGCATCTGGCTATCCATGTATATACTTAGTGCATGAAGGTTGTGAAGGTTCGTCGCGTCGGTAACAGCAATGTCATCTCGATCCCGCGGGAGTTCGAGGCTCGGGGCTATGCGCCGGGCTCATCAGTGCTCGTAGAGGAGCTTCCGGACGGCGAGCTTCGGATCATGTCGACAGAGAAGGTTCGCGAGCGCATCCGCGACGTCGGCGGGCGGCTGGTGGAAGAACATGGGGAGGCGTTGGAGATTCTCGCCAACCATGATCCCGACGCTTCACGGCAGTAGCGCACCATGTCTGAGGGCGAGTCCGGCGAGTTCGAGCCAGTCTATCTCACGCTGGCAGACATCCTTGAGTTGCACGCCCTGATTATCGGTGCGACTACGGATGAGGCGGCCGATCAGCTGCGCAATCGGGCGGCCTTGGAGGGCGCGCTCGCACGGCCCGAAACCTACGCTCATTATCAGGATGCGGATCTCGCGCTCCAGGCGGCCGTGCTGGCCCATGGAATCGCGGAGGGACAGCAGTTCATTGACGGCAACAAGCGTACGGCGCTGATCGTGATGCTCGTCTTTCTTGAGATCAATGGCTGGTGCGTTGAGGCATCAGATCGCGAACTGGCCAACTGGATTCTCAGCTTCAGTGGTGGTGCTACACCGGAGGCTGTCGCCGAGCTTCTTGCCTCAGCAATGCGCAGCATCGGCTACGTTTGAGCTGGTCCCCAACCTTTGCCTGCTGCTCCCAGGTGAGTCGCTCTACGTTCATAGCTAGGATCGTGCGTGTTCAAGGTGGTGTCTTTCACTGCTTTAGCCAATCAAAGACTCCGTAGCCGACGTCAACGAGTGGTCCCGCCTGAGATCGTGTTGGCTCTCGTCCGCTATGTGCCATCTGGTTACGAAGCTCGAAGACTTCAACGACTTGCTTCCATAGCATGTTGTCGTCTATGCGCAGGCTCCGCCCGAGTACAGCTTGAGCGATGTGGTTAAACAGATCACTCGCTGGGTGTTGGAAGACGCGTGGTTTGTCGAGTAGAACGGTCAAGAGTGGTTCCATCTCTCTAGGAACTCGTTGCGTCAGAACCCGCCGTGCCTTCGACTCGCACGCCATCGCAACGAGGAGAACTCCTAGACCAGGATTTGGATTTGGTGTCCATAGGGTCCAGTGTGCGGCCTGAGCAAGCAAAATCTCAGGCACGTCAAGATCGTCGGCAAGCGTATGAGCGACCATCTCTGCGTCAAAGACTGGATAGCCGACTGCCATCGGAGATGACTTGTTGAGTGGCGTGCCAATAGACAGATTCTCGCCGGTTGTCATATTGACTGCCGACAATGTGAGCATGTGGGGTGTGTTGCCCGCTAGGCCACTCCCGGGCTGTGCGAGGCGAATCCCGTTTGTTAGACGGGTCGCGCCGGCCTTCAGGATTTCGACAACCTCTTGCAAGGTTTGGGACTCTGCGCTGGCGTCGTCATCCTCTAGCGGCCAATTCAACTCTGCCACGAAGTAGGTTGGGCTCAGCCCTATCGGGTTTGTCGGATCGTCTCCCATGCATCCGTTGTATCCGTCCTGTGTGACGTCGTCGGAATGACGAGGGGGAACCATAGATAGACCGTATGGCCTGAGACGTTGGTGGAGAGCCGATTCCCCGCAAGATCAGGGCCGATCCAGCACATGCGGCCGACTGTTTTGTCCTGGGACGCCAAGAACCGTCCGGTGAACGTGATTGTTGTCATCGCGTTCAGCAGGGTTGCATCCGGCTCGGTCGCTCGGCTTGTGGGTGCTTCTACATCCCATACGCACGTTCACGATGGCATACGCTCGGTTTGGACCAGCGCAAAGCCCGGCATAGGCGTGGCATGTCCGTTGCAAACCCGTTGCAAACGAGCCGAAAATGGCTCTATCAAGCCAACTCGAACTGGTCGCCCCGATATGACAGTTGTCTGCGAATGCGGGCGAAGGCAGGCGCACTGGAGCGAACTGGTACGAATGCGGGTTAGGTCCGTGGGATACGCTCGCATCCGTGAAGGCAGTACCGTGGGCGCGGACCAAGCAGGGTGCCTCCTATTCGTCCGATCCAGTCGTCTGCTCGGGCCTTACTTGAACGCGCGCTCCGCCCGCAAAGCGGCAGCGTCAAACGACATGGGGTAGGCTCGCGACGAGACCAGTCGAGACGAAGTGGGAGAGCAATGGCCGCGTCAGATACTGCCGTCGAACTATCGTCGTTGCCGCAGGCGGACCAGGAAGCGATCGGCGCAACGCTGATTGCTCTCAGGACGGGTTTCCAAGAGCGTGATGCCGACAAGCTGGTGGGCGTTTATAGCGTGGATGCCGACTGGGTCAACGCCTTCGGCAGCGTGAAGAAGGGTAGCAACGAGATCGTCGCATACCTACGAGGTCTGTTTGCGGACGCGAACTTCAACGCGGGCACGCTCAGGGCTCCCCCTGAGGTAGTGATCCGGGTCCTTACGCCCGGGGTCGTGCTCGTATCAGCGCACCTGCAGGTAGAGGGTCAAAGGCTGCTTGCCGGAGATGAGATCGAGCTGCGGGACAACTACTCGTTGCGCGTTCTGCACCGGCAGGCGGACGGATCTTGGCTGATCGTGTCGGAGATGTTCAACGATGCGAATCGTGAGAGCACCTACGCCCCCAACTCCTAGCGACGCTTCGGCTCAATACGGGGCTTACGCATTTACAGCATTTCGACCGCGACGCAACCTCCGTGCGTCGCTTGCGGTCCGCCCGAGTCCTTCGAGCACGAGCACCGAGTACGCCGTTAGCAAGCGGACATGCCGAGGGGGGCGCCGACGCGCTTAGAACGCGAGCCTGCGCCCGTCGTCGCGATATAGCGCTCCGCGAACGCCGCTCGTCAATGCAGTAGTCGATTACTGTTGACGGACCTGGGCGCCTCGGCGAAGCTCCGCCACAAGCCGTTCCAGACACCAAGACAGGAGCAAATCGAAATGACACGCACTTCCAGATACCTCTGTGGCGTGCTGCCGACCTCCGCGGCCGTCGCGCTGGCGATCGCGGCGGCAAGCTCGGCCTCCGCACACGCAGCTTGCCAGGTGACCCCGAAGGCCGTGGTCAAGCAGAACGCAGCAGCCGAGCGCCGGACGAAGAAACTTCTCGGGAACACCAGCTACACGCCGGTGATCCGGACCTTTACGCCGAAGCCGACTGCGACGAGGGGCTTCACCGGCTACGAGACGATCATCGTCAAGTCGCCGAAGGGCACCAGTCCGGTCGTGGGCTACTTTACGCAGAGCGGTGGCGAATCCTGCAGCGTGGTCGTCACCTCGGCAGGCGTGGCTCTGGACCGCAACGCCTACGTCGTGAAGCTGAAGTTCCCCAGTGAGCAGGGGAATCCCGGGAAGCTGAAAGTCACGCTCATCTCCCGCTGACGCAAGACCCCGGGGGTCCCTGGGGCGAGGCGAGAGGCCGGCGGTGAGGGCACCGCGGCCCACCGTCCCGCTCGCGCAACTCGTCCGGTGGTCCGACCGCCCGTCCGCGCTGCGAATGACATTCACGAACACGTCCCCAAGTCATCCTGGATCATCAGTCCTCACATGTCATCCGGCCGGGAAGGGAGCAGTGCATGGCCTCGCTAGTTCTGAAGATGTCTGTCTCGCTCGACGGTTATGTCGCATCGGCCGACGGGAGCTCCGACTGGGTCGCCGCGGGACGCTCTCCCGACGGCGCCGAGTGGGTCCTCGACACCGTGAGCAACGCCGGGATGCACCTCATCGGTGCGGCGACCTATGCGATGTGGGCCGGTTTCTGGCCGGGAGCCGCAGGGCCGTTCGCCCAGCCGATGAACGAGATCCCCAAGGTAGTGTTCTCCGACTCGCTCGCCTCGGCTGAGTGGGGTCCTGCGACAATCGCCCGCGGCGACTTGGCCGCCGCCGTCACGCGCCTCAAGCAGGAGCGCCCCGACGGGTACCTGCTCGCCCAGGGCGGTGTGCGGTTCGCGCGGTCGCTGGTCGAGACTGGCTTGATCGACGAGTACCGTCTCGTCGTTCACCCGGTCGTCCTGGGCGCGGGCGAGCGGCTCTTCACCATGCCGCTGACTATCGAGCCCGTGAGCACCACCGCCTTCAGCCGCGGAGCCGTCGCCCACGTCTTCGCGGCGCACCCGTGATCGCTGCTCGAGCGGCTACTCGCGTGTGATGATTGATCCCGCTGACGGAAGTCTGAGAAGCCATGAGTACAGTCACCTGCCATATCGCAATGTCGCTCGATGGTTTCGTCGCCGGGCCCAATCAGAGCCCCAGCAATCCGATCGGAGAGGGCGGGCTGCGCCTGCACCAGTGGGCGTTTGCGACCGACAGCTGGCGAAAGCAGCACGGATTGGACGGGGGCGAGCGGAACGCGGACTCGGAGGTCGTTGACGATGTCCTCAAGGGTGTCGGTGCCTACATCGTGGGCCGAAAGATGTTTGGTGGCGGTGACGGGCCATGGGATGAGACGTGGACGGGCTGGTGGGGCGATGATCCTCCTCGCAGGACAGCGGTACCGCCGGATCGAGATGCTCCACCGCCCGTGCCACGAGCGTCGCGAGATGCTCAGAGGCTCTCGGGTTATAGACCGGCCCGCAACCGTCGCTCAACAGCGCGGCGGCGATCGCCACCCCACGCACCGGCATCGGGCCGCTGGTGCGCAGTGCCGTGATCATCTCACCGATCTCGGATTCGGCTTGCCGTACCCGCTCACGGCAGACTGGCACGCGGCTTGAGATCCCGTGGGGGGGAGCGTTCGCGATCGCGAGCAGATGCTCCCAGCTGGCGGCGAGCGCCTGACGCGCTAGCGGCCTGACCAGACGCCGCGCGCGGGTCGCGTGTATTCGGCTTGTCTCGGGCGATCTGCCGGCAGCCAGATCGGCGTCCAGTCGCCCCCGGTCGAGGTGCAGCAGGATGTTGTTGCGAAGGTTTGGCATGTGTCGATTATCGCTCTGGACAGCGCTCATTAGAAGTGGCATCATTGCCATTGTGCGTAACAAAGCTGCCAACGTTGCATTGGTCGTTGGAGAGGGCCTCGCGTTGTTCGAGGTCGGGGTTGCTTGCAAGGTGTTCGGGATCGACAGAAGCGACGAGTACGGCGTTTCGTGGTATCGACTTTCGGTCTGCTCTGCCGGTAGCCGCGCCGTCAGCACCGAGAGCGGGCTGCGCCTCGCCGGAACGGCCGGGCTCGCCGCGCTGGCTGAAGCGCAGACAGTCCTCGTCGCGCCGTTCGCCGCGGAACTCCCCGTGCCCCGAGTGCTGGTGCGGGAGCTGAGACGCGCGCATCGGCGCGGGGCGCGGATCGTCTCGCTCTGCACCGGCGCCTTTGTGCTCGCCGCCGCCGGGTTGTTGGACGGGCATCGCGCCACGACCCACTGGGAGGAGTGCGAGCAGCTCGCGGCGGAGTATCCGCTCGTCCAGGTCGATGCGGACGTCCTGTACGTCGACAGCGGCGACGTCCTCACCTCTGCCGGCAGTGCCGCCTGCATCGATCTCTGCCTGCACATCGTCCGCGCCGACCACGGCGCCGAGATCGCGGCTCGGCTCGCGCGCGAGCTGGTCGTGCCCCCGTTCCGCGAGGGCGGCCAAGCACAGTACATCGAGAGCCCGCTTCCCACGCTCGATCCGGCGGACCCGTTCCTCGAGGTGCTGAGCTGGGCTCAGGCGCATCTCGGCGAGCCGATCACGATCGCCGATCTCTCAAGGCGCGCGGCGATGAGCAAGAGAAACTTCGCCCGTCGGTTCCTAGCTGCGCACGGCACCAGCCCGTACCGCTGGATCCAACGCCAGCGCTTGCAGCTTGCCCAGCGCCTGCTCGAGACCACCGACCTCTCGGTCGAGGCGATCGCCCAAGCAAGCGGCCTCGCGACCGCCGCCAACCTGCGCGCGCGTTTCCTGGATGGGATGCACACGACCCCGAGCGCCTACCGGCGCAGCTTTCGCGGGGGTGCGGAAGCCGTTCGACTCGTCGCAGACACGCCTGTTCGCTGAGGATTGCGAGAGCCCGGCGGGGCCGGCGCCAGGCTAGCGCAAAGGACGATTTCCGAGCACGCCGACTGAGGGTTGGCACACGCCCGCTTGTGCCGGGCAAAGCGCGAGTGCCGGTGTCGCTGTGCCTCAGTTCCGGTGCTCGTCCCACACCAGGCGTGTGGCGCAGGCGGCCAAGCACACTCGGTTGTTCATGAAGGCAGGAGCGCGTGGTGGGCGTCGGCGCGCCCGCGAAACGCTAGTTCACAATCGTGAAGCTCAGCGACGTCGGCGCGGAGTCTTTTCCGGCGGAGTTGGTGGCGGTGATGATGAGCGTGTAGCGTCCCGGCTTGAGCTTCTTCGCGTGCGAGAGGCGTCCCTGGAAGACGACCTTGTTCGTGGCGCTGTGGCCGGTGAAGGACAGTGTTCCCGCGATCACGGCACGCGTGCAGGCGGGCTTGCGTGAGTTCTTCTTCGTCTTCGCGGCGCACTTGCCTTTGATCTTGCGCCCGGTGGTCTTCTGCGTGAACGCGAAGCTGACATTCGCGGACTCGTTGAGCGTGAAGGAGAACGTCGTGCCGACCGGCTTCTTCTTGGCGCTCTTCGCGAAGCTCGCCAGCGCGCTGCCCTCGGCCCAAACGGCATGTGCCTGGAACACCTGCGTCACGGTTGGCGCGAGGGCGGCTGCGCTCGAAGCTGGTGTCGACATCGACATCGACGTCGACGTCGATGTCGAGCTCGGCGTGGCCGGGACCGCATTGACCTGCAGCGCAGCGCTCCTCTGCGTGCTCGAGCCGGCCTGGTTAGTGGCAGTGCTCGTGCACGTGTAGGAGCCCGGCTGGGTGGGGGTGAAGCTCGAGCCGCTCGCGCCGGCGATCGCGCTCCCGCTCAGTTGCCAGGCGATGGTCGAGGAGAGCGGCTGGCGGAACAACTGGCCGCCTGGCGGGTCGGGGGCCCACGCCGCAGCCCCGCAGGACAGCGAGGAGCCGACCGTCCCGGCGCCGGCGAGCACCGGTGCGCCCGCACCCGATGGCGCTTCGGCGATCGCCAGGTACTCGGGTCCGGGAACGCTGGACAGCAGGGGCGAGACCACGCCCGCCGGGGTGATCTTTTCTATGACTGCTTCCGGGCGCTGGCCGACATAGAGGTTGCCCGCTGCGTCGATGGCGAGCCCTTCCGGTCCGTCGAGGCCGGAGACGAATGTGGAGCTGGCGCCAGCGGGCGTGATCCTCGTGATCTTGCCGCCGTTCTCGATCGCGGCGTAGAGGTTGCCGGCGGCGTCGAAGGCCAAGCCTTCGACCTGTTTCAGGCCGGACGCGAACGTCGTTTCCGTGCCGGCGGGAGTGATCTTGCTGATGGTTTCACCGGTGGGGTTGGAGGCATAGAGGTTGCCGGCCGCGTCGAATGCAAGTCCTGCACGTCTTTTGGTGCCGGTGGCGAAGGTGGACACCAACCCGGAGGATGTGATCTTGTAGATCGAGCCGAAGAAGCCACCGACGTAGAGGTTGCCCGCCGCGTCGATTGCGAGCGGATAGGGAGTGCTGACCCCGGTGGCGAACATGGAACTGGCTCCCGCGGGCGTGACCTTGGTGACCGTGTCTGCGTTGTCGTTGGCGACATAGAGGTTGCCGGCAGCGTCGAACGCGATACCGTTGGGTCCTTCAAGTTCGGACGCGTAGGTCGAGACGCTCCCGCTGCCGTCGAGATTGGCGACAGAAACCGTACCCGCGCCGTAGTTGGACCAGTAGAGCTTGCTCCCGGCCGACGCCGCACCCGCGAGGACCCCCATCACCGCGCACGCGCCGACCACAGCCACCGCGAACTCAACCGCCATCCGCCCGCCACGAAGCCGAGCGCACACAACGCCCCTCTCCCAAGCCCAACTGTCCCCACCCGCTATCGCACGCATCAAGCAATACCTCCCGCTCGGTCAGGCTCGAGCCCACTGGCGACCACCACCATCCTCAGCAACGATACTGCCAGCTGAGCGAGACGAGGACGGAGGCCGGATGGTCGGGCAAGCACTGCACTGAGGCTCGCATTCCCCGGCAATCCATGAGTGCTCGGTGGTGCCGTGATCGCTGCTGCTCTGGACGAGCCGCGAGCGTGACGATCGGTTCGGCCGGCGCTATCGCGATCGCATGCGGAAGCAGGCGTGAGCCCACCGGCCGCACAGACTTCTGGTGATCGTCCGTTGCGATAGCGTCACGCCGGTTTTCTCCCACGCTCGCAATGCGTTCTGAGCATCAGTGCGGTGGTTCAGGCGCCCGGTCGCTCGCAGCGCTACTGCGGCTTTGTTGCGTAGGCGCCGATGATTGTCGGCCAGAACGAGATGCGTCCGACCGGTCCGGTGTCGGCATGCAGGCGTTCGGCGAGGGTGTCGATGTTCACTTCCTCCTCTGTTGCTATCCCGGCAGCCACGATCCCGGGCAGCAGGCTGCGGGCGAAGTCCACGGCCTCGGAGACCGCCGCCTCGCCAACAGCAATCGCGACTTCGCTGTCGAGGTCCAGGCTGGGCTGCAGGCCGGCTTGTGCAAACGTCGCGGGCAACCGCATTCCCATGTCCGGCTGCGTGCCCAGCCCGCCGAAAGCGCCATCAATCCATTCGCTGAGCTGCTCAGACGCCGGGGTGTGCGGCCAGGACACCAAGAACCTCTGCGGTATCGCAGACCCAGTGCGCATGCACATCTCCGCGAACACGACTATCCCACCCGGGCGTACGTGGCGTGCCGCGGCCTGCACCGCCGCGGGCGGGTCACCCTGGTACATCAGCACGAGCCGCCCGACCAACGCATCGAACGGGGGGCCTGCGAGCTCGATGTCGCGAAAGTCCCCGCACACGAACTCGACGTTCTCGATGTCAGACTCGGCCGCGCGTTGACGCGCTCTCGCGAGCGCTTGCTCGTCGCGCTCGACCCCGACCACCGAACCGTCGGCGCCGACTAGCTCTGAGAGAAGCAAACTGACATCGCCCGGCCCGCAGCCCACATCGAGGATCCGCATCCCTGGCTCGATCCCCGCGCGCGCCAGCAGACGGCGCGTGAAGGGCGCGTACATGTCAGCCTGGCGCACTAGCCGCTCATGCTCTTCCCCGCTGGACGAACTCAGCGCATACCCAGGGTCTCCCGTGGCCGACACGCCGGAGAGTCTACGCGTGCCCGTCACGCCCGTTAGCCTCCGTCTGGGCGGCCCTGCGTCCTCGACGCGGGATACGGCTGCGGCCGGGATAAGCTGTTCCGGCGGTGACCGACGAAGACGTGCTCGCTCATGCACACCGACTGGCGCGCGCCTACCTCGACGGTGTGAGCGAGCGGCACGTGGGCGGCTCCGATCCGGTAGCCCTGCGCCAGCCCGCTGACCGATTCCGGTGAGGGCGCGGTAGACGTCCTTGAGCAGTTGGCCGCTGATGCCGATCCAGGGCTGGTCGCATCCGCTGGGCCGCGCTACTTCGGGTTTGTCGTCGGTGGGTCGCTCCCGGTCGCACTTGGGGCTGATTGGCTTGTCTCCGCGTGGGACCAAATGTGCGGCATGTACAGCGCATCGCCGGCGGTGGCGGTCGCCGAGGAGGTCGCAGCAGGGTGGGTCCTGGAGTTGCTTGGTCTCCCCCGGAGCGCGAGCGTTGGCTTCGTCACCGGCGCGCAGATGGCTAACTTCAGCTGCCTGGCGGCTGCGCGCGGCGAGCTGTTGCGGCGAGCGGGCTGGGACGCTGACGCGCAGGAACTGTTTGGGGCTCCGCCAATCGCGGTGCTAGTCGGCGAGGAGGTACACGTGGAGCGAATATAGGCGAACGGACGCGAAAACTCAGGCACTCTGTGCACGCCCGAGGGCTGCTCGGCGGTCGCATCGTTGCAGATCCGTTGCGAGCGTGAGCTGAAAGCAGCGGACACGCACGGATTCGCGTGCAAAGCGAGAGTGCGCTGAACCCCGCTGGCCAGTCTACGCTCTGCGAGCATGAGTGCGTGACTACCGACGAGCTTTGGCGTCGCGGCCAAGTGGGCTGGCCGCGACGTTTCCCTGTTGTGCAGTTCCCGAACCCGCCGCTGCTGCTCGCGTTCGCGGGATGGGGACTGGCGTCCAGGTCCGATGGCATCGCACACGAGGTCGGTCGCGCGGTCTTCACGCTTTGCCTCGCGGTGTGGGCGTGGCAGGAGGCGGTGGGCGGGGTCAACTGGTTTCGTCGCCTCCTCGGGGCGACGGCGCTCGTCTGGATCGTCGCCGGTCTAGCTGTCTTGCCCATGGAGGTTGTGAACGCGGCTGATGGGTGGTTGGTTGCCGATCCCTGAGTGTGGTCTGCGCGTGTTGTAGTGCTGGAGCCAGTGTGGCAGGGCCTGGTTGCGGTGGTGGTGTGAGCGGTAGCTGAGGCCGTAGGCCCACTCTCTGGCCATGGTCTGGTGGAAGCGCTCAACCTTCCCGTTGGTCTGGGGCCGGTAGGCCTGGGTGCGTAGGTGCTTGATTTCTCGGGCGGTGAGGAGTTCCCGTAGAGACTGGTTCTTGACGTAGACCCACGCGTTGTCGGTCATGAGGCGCTTAGCGTGGATGCCACGGGCAGCGAACCAGTCGAGTGCTCGAGCAGTGAAAGCGGTCACGGTTGCTGCTCGTTGGTCCCCGAGCAGCTCGACGTAGACCAGGCGGGAATGATCGTCGATGACGGCGTGAGCGAAGTCATAGCCCACACGCGCACGCTTCTCAGCGCCCGTCTTGTTGCGGATCCCGGTCACGGCGTGCCCTGGGCGCGTAAAGCGGGCGTGGCGTGCAGTGTCCATGTGCAGCAGATCTCCAGGGCACGGCCACTCATAGCGTCGGGCGGGCTCACGCGCAGAACGTGGGATCCGAGAGAGGCCATGGCGATGCAGCACCTTCCACACCGTCGAGTGAGGGTGCCCGGTCCTGCCGGCCACCAGCCGTGGTCCCCATCCGGTGTGCCGGCGGACCTCACAGATCCGCTCCTGCTCGATCGCGTCGAGCAGCCGCGGGCTGCGCCGAGGACGACTGGAACGGTCGAACAGCCAGGCTCCCGAGGCGAGCTCATCCGGGCTGGCATCCAACCGTCGATGCCACCAGCGGTGAGCCGTTGCCACCGAGACACCGAAGCGCGCAGCGGCCTGCCTCAACGTCATCCCATCGATCACCGCCTGAGTCAGCGCGAGCCTTCCAGCCGGTCCGAGCTTCGCTCTACCGTGGATCTGCATCCGGGTCCTCCTAGGTCGTGAGCCTTCGCAGACCCACAGCCTGGGATGAGGCCCGGATGCCTCCTCAACCGTTCACAACGTCCGTAGGCACGTCATCTAGCCGGCGAGCTCTGAGGCCACCAAGCGAGAGTGAGCGCTGGCTAGTGCCGGGTGGGAGTCTGCACCAAGGCGGCCGACTCGCTCGCAGTCATGCAAGGCTGTTGCGTAAAGGGCGACAGTCTTACGGTGGCTTGGTGCGTGTTGGTGCAGTGCGTCCGGTCGATGGGCGTATGCTCGTTCGTTCGGTATGGTCCGCCCGCTCGTCACCGGAGCCTCCGGTTACATAGGCAGCCGGCTGGTTCGCGCGCTCAATTCGTTCGGAGAGCCGGTTGGATGCGTGGCGCGTGATCCGAGCCGGGTGAGCTTCGATCCTTCCGTCACGGTACATCAAGGCGACATGCTCAACCCGGAGTCTCTTAGCGCGATCGGCGATGGTTACACGACCGCTTACTACCTGGTTCACTCGATGGGTCGCGGGGGCGATGCCGACTATGAGAAGCGCGACACCAGCGCAGCGTCCAACTTCGCCCGGTTCGCGACCGCCGCCGGCATCGATCGGGTCGTCTATCTCGGCGGTCTCGGCGATCGTCCCGCATCCCGGCATCTGCGTTCGCGCCTGAGAGTCGGAGAGATCCTGCGCGATGAGGGACCACCGTTGACGTGGTTTCGTGCGGGCATGGTGGTAGGGGCAGGCTCCGAGAGCTACCGAACGCTCCGTTCACTTGTCGAACGCCTGCCGGTGATGCTCGCACCATCGTGGCTCGGCACACCTACCCAGGCAATCGGCATCGGTGACGTGCTGCGCTACCTGGTCGAGACTCCTCGGATCCCAGGTACGCGCTCACGTGAAATTCAGATCGGGTCGGCCGAGATACTCACATACGGTCAGATGCTCGATCGGATGGCCGATGCGTTGGGACTACGTCGGCGCCCACGCATCCCGGTGCCGCTGCTCACGCCGTGGCTCTCCTCGCACTGGATTGGGCTCATCACGCCTGTTGACGCAGGCGTTGCGAGGCCGTTGATCGAGGGGCTCTCCACCGACACGACGGTCACCGACTCGTCGGGAATGACCCTGTTCGACTTCCTACCAAGATCCTTCGAGATGGCGTTGAGCGAGGCCATCGCCGAGGAGAGCGCACTGCGCCCAACCACACCATCGCCATAACGACCCAGAAAGCACACCAAGGCTGGCGTCACTCCCGCCTTCTGCGTGACGAGGCGTCTCGCGCAGCACGAACACACGCCCCCTCAGGACGAGAGGGAGCACTGGTCCGAGTCGACCTCGAGATCGCCGCAATGCGCTGGTTAGCAGTCGTCTCGCTGTCCTCCGCCGAGGTGCTCGGGTGTCGTCCGGAGCGCTAACGAAGTCGATGTGGCTGAGCACTGCCGCGTTGCCCTGAAAAGCATGAGTGTCATGCGTGTCAGTCGGCGGGTACTTGGGCCGATGGCTTGAACACGGGCTGGCTCGATGAGTCGGTCTTGCCGACGGAGTCGTAGTCTGTCGGGTTCGCCTGCCCTGAGGAGACCGTGACGCCACCGAAGATCCCACTTCCCACCGATGAGGACCTCCAGCCCGAGGTTCGAGAGCTGCTCGCGAACCTGCCGCCGCTTAACGTCTTTCGTATGGTCGCTGGTGCGCCCCGCGCTGTTCGGCCGTTCTTGGAGCTCGGGGGTGCGGTGCTGTCCACGGCACTCGACGCGCGGCGGCGAGAGATCGCGGTGCTGAGGGTCGCGCACGCGACTCGCGCGCCCTACGAGTGGGCCCAGCACGCGCAGCTCGCCAGGAACGTCGGGGTAACCGATGCCGAGATCGACGCAATCGACAAAGAGGAGCCCGTCGCCAGCCTCGACGAGGAGTGCAACCTGATCTGCCGCGTGGCCGACGAGGTCACCCGAGAGGTCCGGCTGTCCGACGAGGCACTCGAGCAGATCGTTGATCGTTACGGGCCGCGCGAGTCAGCCGAGATGATCCTGCTGGTCAGCTACTACAACATGGTCAGCCGCTTCCTGGAGTCCACGCGGGTGCAGGTCGAGGAGGAGCTGCTGCTCGCGGGACGGACACCAACTTCGATCCTTCGCCGGCCTGGGGAGGAGGGAGGAGCTCGATGAGGCTCGAGGGGAAGGCCGGTATCGTCGTCGGCGCGGGACAGTCGCCGGGCGAGACCGTCGGCACCGGCCGAGCGGCGGCGATCGTCTTCGCGCGCGAGGGAGCCAAGGTGCTGCTCGCCGATCGCGATCTCGACTCGGCGCGCGAGACGGCCGAGATCATCGCCAGCGAGGGCGGTGTCGCCGAGTGCGTGGCCGCGGATTGGACGAAGGCGGCTGACTGCAAGGCATTCGCCGCGGCCTGTGTAGATGCCTGGGGCCGGATTGACTTCGTCCAGAACAATGTCGGCATCGGTACCGACGACGCTGGCGCTCTCAAGCTCACCGAGGATGCCTTCGATCGGATCGTCGCGGTCAACCTCAAGGGCTGTCTGCTCTCATGTCAGGCGGTGGCGCCGGTGATGCTAGAGCAGGGCTCCGGGTCGATCGTTAATATCTCCTCGATTGCCGCGCTCGCGACTGCCCCGATCGCCGCCTACAAGATCTCGAAGGCAGGCATCAACGCGCTCAGTCAGTCGCTGGCGATCGAAAACGCCGCGCACGGCGTCCGCGTGAACACGATAATGCCAGGACTGCTCGACACGCCGATGGCGATCGACGCATGGGCGACGAAGCTGAATATCCCGCGGGAGGACATTCGCGTCCAGCGCGACGCACTGGTCCCACTCCGCGCCAAAATGGGCACCGGCTGGGACGTAGCCTACGCGAGCCTCTTCCTGCACTCCGACGAGGCGGGATTCATCACCGGCGCCGTGCTACCAGTTGACGGAGGTCAGCTCACGCGCATCGGCGGTTAGCCGAACACGACACCAGCCATACGAAAACTTCCCCTCCGGTAGAAAAGCAGTAGGGAGCAGCGGAGTGCCGCTTCTATGTTCACAATGCTGCGCTCCAGCCGTCGCTTCTCCCGCTAAGGAGATTCAGAACTCTCGCGTGACGCCCTCAAGCTCCCGCTCTTCGAGAATGCAGCACTCTCCGGTAGCACCGTCGTCGCTGGTCGCGTCTCATTTCCCGGGTGAATTCGTCGGGGGTAGCTCCGCTTGAAAGGGATGTTATGCGGCGATCACCTCCTGGGTGTTCGTCGTGGCTGACGGAGTCGCCGTGGTGTCGGGGAGTTGGCGGCGTAGCCGCTCGATTTCGGCGACGGTCTTGGGGTTCATCTTCACGCCGCGCCAGCCGCGGCTGGAGAGCTCCAGCACGGCCCAGATCAGCGAGAGGGCGGAGGTCTCGCCGGGGAACCGGCCGATCACCTTCGTGCGCCGGCGGACCTCCACGAACGTCCTCTCCAGGAGATTCGTTGTTCTGATCCGCTTGCGGTGAGCGGACGGGAACTGTAGGTGGGTGACGAGCGCTGGTAGATCCGTTTCGATGACGGCCATCGCCGAGGGGTAAGCCGTCTTGTAGTCGGCGATGATGCCCTGCAGCTCGCGCGTCGCCTCGCCCGGGGAGCGTGCCTCGTCGAATGCTTTCCACCAGCGCGCCTTGACCTCCTGGTGGTGGCGCTCGGGCAGCTTTCCAGTCACGTTCCTCAAGGCGTGGACGGTGCAGCGCTGCTCCAGTGCCTCGGGCCAGAGCTCCCGCGTCGCCTTCCAGATCCCGGGTGCCCCGTCAGCGATCACGAGCGCCGGCGCCCGCAGGCCGCGGGCGATCATGTCCCGGCCGAAAGCGAGCCAGCTGTCATAGCTCTCACGGCTTCCCAGAGCCAGTCCGAGAAGGACCTTGCGGCCCTCAAGCGTCACGCCCCAGCAAACCAGCACGCCCTCCGCCGGAGTGTCGTCGGGGTGCAGCTTCAGATAGATCGCATCCAAGAAGCAGTACACGATGTCGTGCTGCTCCAAGCGCCGCCGGCACCACTGGCGGTATCGCTCCCGGGTGTCCTCACAGATCCGGGAAACCGTCGCCTTCGACGCGATCGGCTCCTCGAAGACTTCCTCCAAAGCAGCCTCCACATCCCGCGTCGAGAGTCCCCGAAGGAAGCTGCTGATCACCAACGACTCCAAGGCATGCGTGCGGGTCACACCCTTCCAGAGGACCCTGCTCTCGAATCCCAGCTTGCTCGCGTTGCGCACCCGCGGACGCTCCAACGCCACCGAGCCGCTCGTCGTCTTCACCGTCCTGGGTTCGTGGCCGTTGCGGTGACTGACCGTCTCGCCGGCGCGCTCATATCGCCGTCGGCCGAGGAACTCCGTGACCTCGTCCTCCAACGCCTGCTGCAAGATCAGCCGCGCTCCCAGGCGACCGACCGTCTCGATCGGGTCTTGCTCCTCGCCGACACCGGCCAGGACCTCGTCTAGTTCTGAGCGAAACCTCTCGCTCGGGGCTACCTTCTCCATGCGGGCGTACCTCCATTAGCTTCGTCTTCCAGGACAAAGCGGAGGCTACGCCCGCAACATCAAATCCCCCGGCTCATGAGACGCGACCACGGCACGTCGTGGTCCGCCCCCACCAACCTCGGTGGCAGCCTTAGCTCGGGTGGCAGCCTTAGCTCGGTGTCGTGCTCGTCGGCGACGTTCTGTGCCGCCGTCGGCAGCAACGGGCCGAGCGGCTACGCGGTGACTTACAACGGCACGTCGTGGATCGCCCCGACCAACATCGGCAGCGGCGACTTGAACCTCGACTCGGTGTCGTGCTCGTCGGCGACGTTCTGTGCCGCCGTCGGCAACAACGGCTCGCACGGCGGCTACGCGCTGACTTACAACGGCACGTCGTGGTCCGCTCCTACCCACAGCGGTCCCGACAACAACGGCTTCAGCCGGGTGTCGTGCTCGTCGGCGACGTTCTGCGCCGCCGCCTTCTACGCCTTCTCGGGCAGCTATGTGCAGACTTACAACGGTAGGTCGTGGGCCGCCCCCACCAAGGTCGCGACGAGAGAGGGACCGTCTCCTCAGGACGTGTCTTGCCCATCAGCGACGTTCTGCGTAGTCGTTGGCAACAACGGCTCGGGCGGCGGCTATGCACTGACTTACAACGGTACGTCGTGGACCGGCCGGACCGTCGATACCGGCTATACCGGCGAATTCCGGGGCCTCAACTCGGTGTCCTGTCCCTCGACATCTTTCTGCGAGGCTGTCAGTAGCGGGACGGCACTGACTTATACGACGGCAACCGCAGGAGAAGCTAGCGCGTCGGTTAAGATCGAGAAGTTCACGGTGACTACGAGCAGTCTGGTGGTCACCATCAACACATCTCAGGCGGGGGCGGTGACGATCACTGGACCTGGTCTCAAACGGACGAACAGGACGGTTGCTGCGGGTACTCGCGTGATGACGGTCGCGTTGACACAGGCGGGCAAGGCCGAGCGTGCGGGACGCAAAAAGATCAAGCTCTCGGTGAGCCTGAAAACGAGCATCAAGACCGTATCGCGCTCAGCGGAGATCAAGCTCTAGGGTGCAAGTAACGGCGAGCGGGAAACTGCCGTCGCGGGGCGGGTAGTTGGGGTGGTTGCGTGGCACGGCTCAGAAGCACAGGCTGTGCGGAATGCCACGTAGCGGGGTAGTTGAACCGCCCTGACACACGAGCGCAGCGAAGAACAGTAGGACGAGGAGCTAAGTGGCTTGGCCCGCAAGTGCGCGCACGTATCCGGTGGGGCCGAACACGCTCGCTCTTTCTGCGGATGCGGGCACGCGTTCGGGCTGGGTGTCGACGATTGCGTCTCGTCCTGTACAGAAGTGCGAGCGAAGGTTGTGTGGACGCTCGCTTCGCTGCGTGAGGAGGTGTCCTGCGCGCTATAGATCTCGACAGCGGTGACGTGCACCAGATCTCGAGTGGCGGACTGGCGAGTGCCTACGCCGGACGTTCGGGGGCCAGCCCAACGGTCCATTACTCGGGGTCCAGATCATCGGGATAAAGGACAGCTATATGACTGAAAAACCGCTCGACCGTCCAAGGATCGGCAGCGCGATACTACGCAGCGCTCGGCTCGAGGCCAGATCCTGTTTCTTGTGGTTGCGCGGGGGGTGGC
Organism: uncultured Solirubrobacterales bacterium; assembly: GCA_963715535.1. GTDB lineage: Bacteria > Actinomycetota > Thermoleophilia > Solirubrobacterales > Solirubrobacteraceae > Palsa-744. Next base: position 2,802,983 of record OY970251.1, read on the forward strand.
TTTGTCGTAATCCAGGGTTAGGTGACTTTGAATGTTTTCGTGAGGATTACCGCGGTCTGGGTGCTTGTCAAGCTGATGCTCCCCGCACCTTCGGCGGCGAGTGCCGGAATCGCGATTTCAGTTTCCAGTTCTCCTTTAGCGTTCGCCTTAACGCCTGGGAAAACCGTCTTTTCGCCGTCGTTGGCGATAAACGCCGGTGTGAGCGTATCGCCGGGTATATAGCCGCTCCCGCTGAGCTTCACGGAGGAGCCGGGTAGTCCGCTCGTCTTCGAGAGCACCAGCGAGGCCTGCGTGACGAGGAGTGTCACCCCGGTGGCGGAGTACGTCGGTTTGTAGTAGAGGCCCGATCCAATCTGATCACCGGTCTCATCGGCAAACGCTCCCGTCAGCGAGGCGCTTTTGAGGATCGCAAATGATTCCCCGAGTGACGCGCGGAACGGCGCGGTCTGGGACACGACCAGCGCTCCTTCAAGCGTGGTCGCTCCCAAGACCGACAGCGATCCGAAGTTCGAGGTGCCCGCGATGAAATCCTTGATCCACCCGATGTGTGTCTGCGTGAAGCTACCACTCACGTGAAGCGTCGCACCGGCAGCCAGCGACACGCGATAAGTATTGGTGAGATTGCCGACGACGGAGCGAGCACCTCCCTGTGCGTTTTCGATATTGAGCATTCCGGCATTGTTGACCGGGCCCGTCAGCGTGACGTTGTTGGCACAGCTGTCGCCGTTGGTCATGGTGATTGTGCCATTCGAGTCGTTGCTGATCCCGGCGCTCGTGGCCAGTTCCGCGTTCTGCGAGCACGTGCTGGCCACCTCTAGCGTCTGCGAGCCTCCGGTGCCTCCGACCTTCAACGACTTAACACTTACGGTGCCCGAGACGCTGGTCTGTTCCATCGTGATGCTGTAGGTGCCGTTGGCCAGAATGCACGCGCCTTCCCCGGAGCTGGGAGGCGAGCCGGTGCTCCAATCGCCGGCCGTATACCAGCTGCCACCCGCGGTGTTCGCCCAATAGTCCGTACACCCGGCGACGCCCGCCAGCGTTTTGAACGTCTGGTCTGAGCCGTAGCTTGTTCCGCCGACGCTGGCCGCGACGATCCTGTAGTGATAGGTGCTGTTCGCCGCCAGGCTCGTGAGCGACGCGGACACCGTCACCGGGCGTTCGCCTGACCCCGGCGAGGCGCTGCACGGCACACTGGCCCCGTAGGCTTCGGTGGCGCCGTATTCAAACCTGCATTCGTTGACTTCCCCACTGTTGGGGTCCACCGTTGCACCCACCGACGCTGAGCCCGGCGTCACCAACGACACCCCACCCGTCACAACCACCGGCGGACTGAACGGCAGCTTGAACGCGGCGATCCCGTCGGGAGTCCCGACCCCGGTGGGCCCGTCGTAGCCCGTTCCAGCCAGGCAGATGGCCTCGGAGGCGCAACTCTTGACGGCCTCTTCGGCGGGTGTGCAGGCCGAGAGACCGTCTTCCAGGAACGGCTTCGAGCATTCTCCGTTCGACCCGACGGCGACGTCGTGCAACGACGCGGGGGATTTCAACTCGTTTTCGTAGAGCGTCTCGGCGGGATACGCAACTCCGTTGGCTCCCCCGGCGAGCGCGAACACCGAGGCGATCAGCGGAGAGGCGACGCTTGTGCCGCCAATAGTGCACCAGTAGGCCACGTGTTTCACGCCGGCTTCTTCGTACACGTATTCGCATTCCGGACTGGTGTCGTGAACGGCGATCCCGGTATAGGGGTCCGCGTCGGCGGCGACGTCGGCGACGGCGCGTTTGGTGCCGCAGCCCACCGTGGACCAGTCGGAGACGCTCTGCTGCCAGGACTGCGCGGTGAACACCGCGCTGCAGCCGCCGCCGGTGGCGTGGTCGCCGTTCCACACCGTCTCGCCCGCCCATTCGCCGCCCGTGCCAAGACTCAGGCGGGTGCCGCCCACAGCGACCACGTGCGGGGAGGACGCAGGGAAGTTGACGTAGCCCTTTTCCTCGCTGCTTTCCGAATCCCAGTTCAGATAGCCGTCGTCGCCGGCGGCCGCGGTGATCACGATGCCGGGATGGTTGAACGGGCCGGTGCCCTCCAGTTCAGGGGTCTCACCCTCCTCGGGGCCCGCCCAGGAATTTGAGATCTCGCGGGCACCGAGGGCGGCTGCGCTGCGCTCGGCCTTTTCGAGGTCTTCATAGCTCGGCGCGTTTGACTCCACGAGCAGGATGTCGCAGCTCTGGCACGTCGCATGCGTGACCTCGATGTCGAGCGAGATCTCCAGTGCCCAACCGGTCGCTTCCGCGGCCTCTTCGCGTTTCGCGCGCGTGCCTTTGCGGGCCGTTTCCAGTTCTTTGATGGTCTTGGGGAACGGTGGGTTCCCGGCTTCGCCGTTCTGGTTGACCTGCTTGAAGCAGCCATCGCCGGTCGTGCATTCGGGCAGACCAAATTCTGCGTCGTAGGCTTTCAAGTCCGTTTCGGCGGTTGGATCGTTGTAGGCATCAACCAGCGCGACTGTCTGCGCACCCACTGCGTTGTTCGGCAGCTGGTAGGCGCTGTGCAGATCCTGCGGCCTCAGGCCATAATCGCCGGCGGTCGGCGAACGGGTCGCCACTGGAGCGGCGCGAATCATCCCAAGAGGGTGGGTGTGGGCGCGAGCTTCGGTGGTCTGCGGCACGAGCTGCAACGCCAGACACCCGGCGCGCCCGCCAGCGGGCGCCGCACACACCGAGCGGACGGTGTAATTGGAGCGAGGCAGTGGCGAGATGGTTGCCGCGGCCGCGTTATGAGCGCAACACAGAACGAGTCCGACCACGATCGTGACTGGACGAAGCGCTGCTGTGCGGTACGTGGGTATCGTCACCGCGGTCTCAATTGTCCTCGACTCGGGCTCATGCAGGCGCGATGCTGGCGCCGATGCAGCGAACGGGCAAGCGCCGCCACCATGCGCAGCGCCCCCTATCCGCGAAGGCGCACCATAGCGGTCGCTCCCGCCCACTTGGGGGGCCCTGGCGAACGCCCGCAACCATCGTCCGTGCCGTCATCCGATCCTCCGTGTATTCGCACCCATGCCCGTCGCCCATCCCGGACAAGACTACCCAGATCTTACGCAAGGATAAAAATATGCGGTGCAGCATCGCGACTTGCTTCAGCGCGGAAGCAAGTGTCTCGATATACGAGCCTCATACTCCTGCTTCGGACGATCTCCGAGCGCGCCGACTGACGATCCGCTCACGCTCGCTCCCGCAGTGCGTTGCGAAAGCTCTCACCCCGCGACTCGCCAGACCTGATCCTCGTCCGGAGCGCGGGCGGGTTTGCGAACTGCCGTCGTGCTTTGTTTGCCACGAAGGCAGCACGGTGGGGTCAGCTGGATTGCTCTGCCTACGATGCAGGCCGTGCCGACTAGCGATGTAGCTCTGCTTGTAGCCGGGTCGCGAGCCGGACGGAGGCATCGATCTCGACTTGGCGGATTGAGACGCTCTCGACGCTGAGCCCAAATGGAACACCGACGCGCCGGCAGAATGCGATCAGCTCGACGGCCGTGGCGACGGCTTGATCGTAGGACGCGTCGAGGGTGTCGTCCGCGTGGCGCAGATCGTTCTCGATCCAGCGCGGCACATCGACACCGAGCCACTGAACGAACTCCAGTGTCTTCAGCGAGCCGCAGACCGAGAACGTGAAGACGATAGGTGCTGGCTTGACGTAACGAGCGGCACACTCGTAGTGATAATCGGAGACCAAGCTCTTCGCGGCATTGACGTCATAGACGATCTGGGTGACAAAGAACGAGCAACCTGCCGCCTGCTTCGCGAGCAGACGGACATGCTCCCCGCGCCCGCGCGTGTGCCGCTCTGGGATCGCGACACCTCCGAGAAGGAGATCCGGGCGCACCTCGGTCCTGAGTTCGTAGGCTCGCAACAGAGAGGTTGCTACCGCCTTCTCACGAGAGGACGCACCTACGAACACCGACAGCGCGTGGGTTGGGGCTTGTTCGCTGAGCCACGAGCGAAGACGTTGCTCTGGATGCTTGCTGACAGCGCGGTACACAATGACGGGCACTTCCAAGCCGACGAGATGGCGAGCGAGGTAGTCGGCTGGGTCCATCGTGGGTAGGAACGGAAAGGGGCGTTCCTCGGGATTGCGGTCGCTCTCGTCATCAATGTCGTAGAGCACGAGCCCGTCTATGCCCACCGGGCGCAGGCGCTCAAGCGTCTTCGCAGCGATCTGGCCGGCTTGCTCCGGTTCGGTCGTCAGGCGCGGTGGCGTCAGCGCGAACAGCAAGAACTCGCCCGCCCCCTCCGCAATGCGCCGCTGCAGCTCCACGCGCTGAAGCGTAACTAAACGCCTTCTCACGACGACTTGGCGCTGACGGTTATGAGCTTCCGCTGGCAATCGCGCCACGCGGTGTCTCACTTCCAGAAGAGTCGCGTTCAATGCTGCTTGGAGGCTCCATCCGGCGGGAGTCGCGGCGACTCGCGCGACTCAGGACGACCGTGAAGCAGCCGATCCCGCCGCGTCTAACACCCAGCACGGCCCCAACGCGAGTGTGTTGCAGCCGCCGACGAGGCGACTGTTCGCGCAGTAAAGCGTGGGAGCAGTTGCCACACTTCTCGGCCCTATGGATTGGAATGTCGGTGAGTACGAGCACATAGCCGAACAGTTGCTTCCAGCGGCGCAGGTCGTGATCGATCACGCTGCCCCACGTAAGGAGGAGCATGTTGTTGACGTTGGATGCGGGACAGGCAACGCGGCGTTGCTCGCGGCCGAACGAGGCGTTCGGGTAACGGGGATTGATCCCGCACGGCGCCTGCTTGATGTTGCCGGCGCGGGTGCGGCAGCGCGTGGGGTGGATGCCAGATTCTTGTGTGGAGAAGCCGACCGGCTTCCGCTCGCCGACTTAACTGCCGAGGCTACTGTCTCGGTGTTCGGGGTGATCTTCGCCTCCGACGCACCGGGAGCTGCGGCAGAGATGGCGCGCATCGCAACTCCGGGTGGGCGCATCGTGCTTTCTGCGTGGATGCCAGGCGGGGCGCTCGGGATCTTCGAGACCGCCAATGAGGCTCGTGCTGCCAGATTCCGGGTTCTATCTCTATCTACAGCGTGCATCTAGTCGCCCCCTCGGGTCGCGTAGTTGACGTGTGCCAAAGCTGAGGATTGGTCGATCGGGTTCGGGGATGTGGTCGCCGGCTTCCACGGCCTACTCCCCCACCCCAATCGCCTCGACCGGCCGCGAGCGCAGGGCCCGTCGCGTCGGCAGCGTGAGAGCCAGTACCGCCAGTAGCGCCGAGACGCCAAGGATCGCCGCGAGCTGGCCGGGCGGCACGTACGGCCGGATGCTGCCCGTAAGCGCGCGGCTGAGCGGGAAGAGTGCCGCGGCAGCTATCGCCAAGCCGAGTCCCAGCCCGATGGTGACGATCAGCCCGGCCTCCCAGCGCGCCATCGAGCGCACCTGGCGCGGGGTGGTGCCGACGAGCCGCAAGAGCGCCAGCTCGCGGCCTCGCTGTATCGCGATCATCGTCAGCGTGTTCACCACAGCGATCGACGTGAAAGCGAAGATGAGGATGACGAAGAGCGGAGTGAGCCAGCGGTTGGCCTCGCGTTCAGCGTCGGCCGCGGTGGTCAACGAGGCGCGGTCGCTCACGCGCAGCCCGGGATACCGTGGAGCCAGGGCCCGCAGGCGTCTAGCGACGGCGGTCGGGGTGTCAGTTTGGACGAGAATCGTTCCCAGCAGCGGGCTGGTCTGATGTCCTGCTACGAGCTCGGGGGCGAGCAGCGCTTCGCCGAACGCCAGAGCCCGCGTGTAGATCGCCGCGACGACGGCATGGGTACGGGTCCCGTCGCCGAGCATGATCGAGACTCGGTCGCCAACTCGGGCATGCACGGCATCAGCACGGCGGCGCCCTAGCGCGATCGCGTCACCGTGCAGCGCCGTCAGCGATCCTTCGGTCACGCCAACGTCGAGACCCCCGCCCTGACCGCCATCGAGGACCTCGGCGGGGACCACTTCATCGTTGATCCCGAGGCTCGGGCCGAGCGTCGTCGGCGTCAAGGCGACCGCCGAGCGCACGCCCGCAGTGGCGCGGGTGTCCGCGAGAGTGGTGGCTGGCAAGCCGGGAGCGGAGCCGGTGACGGCTAGTTGTCCCCCGAGCCCCGCCTTTCTCTGTTCAGTGACGGCATGGTCGGTAGTCGTCGCGCTGAACAGAAGGGTGCAGCTCATGGCCACCGTGAGCACCAGGGGGGTGCTGGCCGAGGAGAAGCGCCGCGTGGCCGTGCGCAGGTTCGCGGACGCCAAGAAGCCACCGACGGGCGATAGCCGGGCCAACGGTGGCCCCAGTATCCCTGCGGCGGCGCGTGCCACGATCGGCCCGAGAAAACCAACCGCCAGGACGAGGAACAGCGCGGTCATCTCCGAAGTCGCCGCTGCGGTGTCGGGCGCGTTCGTGGTGGCCGCGACAGCGAATAGGGGCACCGCGCCCGCCAGGGCGATTGCCCCCCCGATAGCACGCCCTGGCCCCAACAGCCGTGGTTCCACCGCAGCCTCACCGAGCGCGCGGGTGGGCGGCACTGCCGCCGCGCGCCGTCCGGCCGCCAGCACGGCCAGCAGTGCGGTTATGACCCCGCCGCCCACAGCTGCGGCGATCGGCAGCCCGTCGGCCTTGACTGAGAAGTAGAAGGGGGCAATGCCATGCCTCACGAGCGCATGGCCGAGCTTTTCGCCGAGGATGGAGCCGAACCAGACCCCGGCTGCGGATGCCACGAATCCCACCATCGCCGCCTCCCAAGCGATCATGCGGCGGATCTGACCGGGAGTCGCGGCCACTGCCCGCAGCAGCGCGATCTCCCGCTCGCGCTGCTGAATCGACAAACCCATCGTGCTGGCCACGACGAATAGGGAGATGAACAGCGCCAGTCCGCCGAACGATGCCGCCACGGCGATCAGCTCCGTGTGTCCCTGCTGGAGTTCGGGGTATTCGCCGCGACCGCGCGCGTCACCGGTGAGCACAGTCGCGCCGCCCGCGGCACGGTTCAGCCGCGAGGTGTCAAAGCCAGGGGCGGCGAGGACGCCTATCGCGTCTACCCATCCGGGATGACCGGCCAGCCGTTCTGCCTCGGCGTCGCTCAGGAAGATCGCGCTTTGCCCGACCGCGTGTCGTGGTCGGGCCACCCCCACGACGGTCACGGTGCGAGCGTCGGTGTTGGAAATGAGGCGCAGCCTTGCCCCCAGCGGGGTGGGGTACCCGCTAACGACCTCATTGGGGCCCGATGGGGCGCGGCCGGCGCTCAGAACGTAGGGCGTGAGCGCGGCGCTCGCCCACCCGTGGGCGACTGTGGCTCGGCCGCCGAGCCATACCGGGATGGAGTCGTCACCGATCGCCGCGCGGACGCCGGGCACAGAAGCCAGCCGGGCGGCGGTAGCAGCGTTCACGCGCGCGCGCTCACCCAGTGCCACGTGTTCTTCGTCGTCGACAACCTGCTGTCCGGTCACGACAGCAGCGGCTGCGGAGTAGCGCTCGACGGGCGGATGGCTCCTCAGTGCTGCCTCGAGCGTCATGCCGCCGGCCATCACCAGTACGGCGGATGTGAACAGTGCGACGAAGGCGCCGGTGAACGTGCCAAGCCGCCCACGAGTGCTCAGTAGTGCAAGACGTAGCACCGTTCAGCCCCCCAGTTGGGCGAGTTGCTCGGCCACCTCGTCGGCGGTTGGGGCATCCAGCTTCCCTACGAGCTGCCCATCGGCGAGCAATAGGACGCGGTCGGCGTGGGCGGCGGCCACGGGGTCATGGGTGACCATCACCACGGTGTGGCCGTCCGCGTCCACGACCTCGCGTAGAAGCGAGAGCACACCACGCCCTGTGCGCGTGTCGAGCGCTCCAGTTGGCTCGTCGGCGAACACTACCTCGGGACGCGTCACCAGTGCCCGGGCAATCGCGACCCGCTGTTGCTGACCACCGGACAGCTGGGATGGGCGGTGGCCCAGCCGTTTCTCGAGGCCGACGCGTGCCGCAACTTCCCGCACGTCCGACCGCCGCGCCCGCTTACGGTCCAGGCGCAGCGGCAGCGCGATGTTCTGAGTGACCGTAAGCGAGGGAAGGAGGTTGAAGGCCTGGAACACGAACCCGATCTGCTCGCGCCGTAGAATCGTCAGCCGTCGCTCGCTCAGCCGCGCGAGGTCGGTGTTCCCGAACATGACAGTGCCGGACGTCGGGCGATCCAGACCCGCCGCGACGTGAAGCAGAGTGCTCTTGCCCGACCCCGACGGGCCCATGATGGCTGTGAACGACCCCTTGGCGAGTCCAACGCTCACGGCGTCGAGCGCGACGACTGCCCCCTCGCCGTCGCCGTGGACCTTGCGGACCTCGCGAAGCGCAATGGCAAGAGCGGCGGCAGTCGGCGGCTTATCCCGGCGGGTCGATCTTGCCGCAGTGTAGGTAGCGGTCGTGGCGGTCATGCTCCATCCTCCTTTGGGCTTGACTTCGGGCATGACGACAAGCTCTCCGTTTAGCGAGGAAGAAACCAGGGTGCTGGCAGGCGTCTGTGACGTCGGGTGGCGCCCTGGGGATACGTCGGTTTGCCGCCAGCTCGGGGCGGCCAGCCGTATGGAACCAAGCGCGGCCCTGCGCGACAATCAGCCCTCATGAGAGAGACTGTCTTGATCGTGGATGATCACCCCAGCTTCCGCGCCAGCGCGAGGCGCATGCTCGAAGCCGACGGCTACGACGTCGTTGGGGAGCTCGACAACGGTGACGGCGTGGTGGCTGCCGTGGAGAAGCTGAACCCAGGGGTTCTGCTACTCGACGTGCACCTACCCGACATCGACGGCTTCGAGGTTACGCGGCGACTACTCGATGCGAACGGCGCTAGCCCGCAGATAGTGCTTGTCTCGAGCCATGACTTCACCGACCTTGACGAGGCGGTGGGCGCCAGCGGCGCGCGCGGGTTCGTCGCCAAGAGCGAGCTGAGCGCGGAGGCGATCTCTTTACTCATCCGCTGACCGCACCGCGACGCACCCTGATCGGTCTCGCCGGCTTGGCGTTCCTGATGGGCATCGCCGCGTTCGTGGTCATGCTCAACGGCGAGCACAACGTTCACCGGGGCGCGTATGCCGGCTTGTTCCTGGCCACCGGCTGGGGGTTCGTGGGAGTCGGGCTATGGGTTTGGAAGCAGCGGTCGGCCGGCAACATCGGTCTGCTCATGGTCGCGGTCGGCCTCAGCGGCTTGCTGAAGGGGCTGGCCTTTTCCAACGACAGCGTCGTGTTCGCGATCGCCTCGGTCGGGGAGGTGCTGATCTACGCGGTGCTCATCCACCTGCTGCTGTCCTTTCCCTCGGGGCGGCTCGAAACCCGGCTGGACCGTCTCCTGGTCACCATCGCCTACGTCAACACGACGGTGGTGCAGCTTGGAGTGTTCCTGTTCACCGACCCATCAAAGGGCCAACCCAGTAACCCGCTGCTGATCGAACACTCCGAGGCCGGCAAGGTACTCGAAGCGGCGCAACTAGACATCTCGATCGCGTTGCTGGGTGCCGTGGTCGCGGTCCTCTATCGACGCTGGCGAAGCGGCACCCCAGGGCGAGCGAGGGTGTTCGCCCCGATCGTCGCCGTCGGCGGGGTCACGTTTCTGCTGCTGATGGCCGCCCTCGTCGTCGAACAGGCCGGCCTGTCGAGCGACATTGCTGACGCGCAGACGTTGGCTTTGTTCACGTCCATCGCCTGCCTACCGTTTGCCTTCTTGGTGGGCCTCCTGCGATCCCGGTTCAGCGAAGCCGACGCGATCAGCGAGCTCTTGGCCCAGCTCGGTGAGGGTGGTGGCCGCGGAGCGTTGCGCAACGCGCTCGCGGACGCGCTTGGAGACCCGACCTTGGAGCTCGCCTATTGGGTACCGGGCCAGGACGCCTACGTGGACGCCGCCGGTCAGCCGGTTCGGGTCGATCCTGCGCCGGCGGGCAAGGTCTCCACCATCATCGAGCACGAGGGCGAACGAATCGCTGCGATCGTGCACAGCCCGGGCCTCGCGGAGGAACGCGAACTGGTGCAGACAGCGGGCGCCGCCGCCGGGCTGACGCTCAGAAACGAACGATTGGACGCCGAACTACGGGCGAAGGTTGCCGAGCTTCAGGCCTCACGCTCACGCATCGTGCAGGCCGGCTATGAGCAAAGGCGCCGACTCGAGCGGGACCTCCACGACGGCGCCCAGCAGCGACTCATGGCCCTCGGCATCGACCTACGAATGGTAAGAGAACGCATCGAGCACGACCCACAAGGAGCGGCGGAGCTCCTCGACGAATCACTCTACGAGTTGAACGAGGCGACCGCCGAGCTGCGCGAGCTCGCACGAGGGATCCACCCGGCCGTGCTCACAAATCGCGGCCTGCACGCAGCACTCAAAGGCCTCGCCAGCCGCTCCCCGGTTCCTGTGGAACTGCTCAAGACGCCGGGCGACAGGCTCCCGCCGTCGGTCGAGTCGGCGGTCTACTTCGTCGTCGCCGAGGCCCTTACGAACGCGGCCCGCTACTCGCGCGCGCAAACGGTAACGGTGGGGGTCGTCCGCGACAACGGCCACGTCGACGTCGAGGTGAGGGACGACGGCGTCGGCGGCGCCGACACCGATCAGGGCTCGGGGCTGCGAGGGCTTCAAGATCGGGTCGCGGCGCTCGACGGCCGCCTCGAGCTGACGAGTCCGCAGGGGTTGGGCACCATCCTTAGGGCAACGATCCCGTGCGCGTGATCGTCGCAGAGGATTCCTTGCTGCTGCGGGAAGGCATGGTGCGGCTGCTCGAGGAGGCCAAGTTCGAGGTAGTCGGTCAGGCCGGGGATGCCGAGGAGCTGCTGCGAAAGGCCAGGGCGCACAAGCCCGACATCGCAATCATCGACATCCGCATGCCGCCCACCCACACAGACGAGGGGCTGCGTGCGGCGCGCGTGATCCGGGAAGAGATGCCGGACACTGGTGTGCTGGTGCTCTCGCAGTACGTCGAGGAGGACTACGCGCTGGAGCTACTGGGAGACGACGCCGCCGGCGTCGGCTACTTGCTCAAGGACCGCGTCTCGGACCTAGAGCGCTTCGCCGATGCAATCAGAAGAGTCGCCGAGGGAGGCTCCGCGCTCGATCCCGAGGTCGTCTCAGAGATGCTGGGTCGCAAACGCACAGACGATCCACTTAACGTGCTGACCGCGCGGGAGCGCGAAGTGCTTGGCCTGATGGCAGAGGGTCGCAGCAATCAGGCAATCGCCGAGATACTCGTGATCACTGAGCGCGCCGTCGAGAGGCACGTCACGAGTATCTTCGCGAAGCTCAAACTTGCCCCGGCGGCCGAGGACCATCGCCGCGTACGGGCCGTCCTCGTGTTCCTCGGTACGTAACCCAGTTGCGGCGCGGCAATTCGTGACGCGTCGCATGACTGGCGTACATGGACCTTCGTGGTCACCACTCCAACCCTCCAAGACCCTGGAGTCTTTGCTCGAGCCTGCACGCGGACGACAGCTCATGAGTTCTCGGGCGGGCCGGAGGCACACGGGGAGATTTGAGCATGTCGGGCGCGCTGCTGCTGCTGCTGGCGGGTTCGTGGTGGCGTCAGGCGCCTCACGGTGGGGACCCGCTGTGGCTGGCATCGCCGCCGTCAAGTGGTCGCTGGCAGGTGGGCAGCCGCTTGGCGACGATCTATTTCGCCGACGAGGAACAGACGGCTTGGGCGGAGTGGTATCGGATGCTCGCCGAGATCGGGCTTCCGCCCACGCACCAGATGCGCACGTGAGATGGAGAAGCCGCCCAAGGTTCCATTCAAGGTTCCAATTTGAGCAAATCTCAGCGAATCTGAGATCGCCTAAGCCCAATAAATACGGGGGATTGTGCCCCACGGAAGCCTCCAGATTCGGTTCGAATCCGGGGGCAGGTTTGGAGACCGCAAATGGACCGCAGGCGTACCACGAGAGGAGGGGCGCCGGTCGGGGACGCGAGAGGCCGTCTTGTCTTTACCCGTGGGCGTGATGGGTCGTGCCGGCGCGACGCTCGGAGCTGGAGCGGGCTGGGAGGAGGGCGTCCAGCAGGGAGCTGAGGACGACATCGCGCTGCGCCGGAAGGCCTATGGGTAGGTCGGTTTTGACCGTGTAGCTGTTGCGACGTCCTTCACGAGTGCGTATGAGGTAGCCGGTTCCGATCAGGTCGGCCACGATCCGCTGTGCTGCGCGCTCGGTGATGTCGATGTGCATGGCGATGTCACGCATCCGCTGCTGTGGATCCTCCGCGATGCACAGGAGCACAAGGCCGTGGTTGGTCAGGAACGAGAACGGCGGCATCCCGTCATATTCGCACACTGATCGGACAGTCGTGAAATATTTTTAGCGTATTACGATACGCGACTTATATTTCGTGTATAGTCGGTCTTGTGTCCGTGATCAACGAAGCCTCTCAGCCGCAGTTCGAGGAGCCGGCGCTGAAATCGGGCCAGCTGGTCGTCGAGCTCGAGCGCAGCGCCTCGGACACGACCACCGTGTATCTCCAGTGAGAACTCGACTTGGCGACCATCCCACAAGCCGAGGACGCAATCCGGGGTCTTTACGCTCGCAGTCACACAGCGCTCGCAGTAGATCTAAGTCGCCTCACGTTCATGAGCGTCGCAGGACTACGGCTGCTCATCGGCGCACGCACACACGCGGACGCGATCGGTAGCCGGCTGGAGATCGTGCTCGGAAACGGCTGCGCGCGTCGCCTCGCGGAGCTGACCGAGACAGTCGAGCACCTACAGGGCCGACTCACTCCAGCCGCCCTGGCCTCACGAAGCATCGAGAGCCTCGGGCGAGAATGGCATCGCGCCCGGCTACCCGACGGCATGTAGACGTGGTGCCTCGGCTGGTCGCGGTGGCTTGCCGTTCCTGATAGGCCGTCATAGCTTGCATCGCGCGGGCTTACAAAGCGTGCTCGCCCGGGCGCCCGATTTGCGCGCCGCTTGAGGTTTCCATCAGGGGCGGGCCGGGTAACGGTTAATAGCAGTTCTAGGGGCCTAAACGTGTAGCGGGACGATTCGATCGCCCAGGGATGAGCCAGGCATGAGCGGGTATGCCAAGCGAGCTGTTGGCACGGCAATCGTTACGGCCGCGGTAGTGGCCGCAATAGTGCTCTACGTAGCGCTCTATCTGACGAACGTACCGGGCTCGGTTGCGGCGACGCGCACGCCCGTCGGCGCCCAGCTCTACCTCGCCACCGTGCCGGAAGCCGGGCCGAACGATCCTCACCCCACGTGGGTCTCGTTCTTTGCGGTCAATGCGAGCGCTGGCGACTGGCGTCACGTCACGACCTACGAAGTCCCGGCCAACTCGCTGGTGCGCATAACGATCTACCAGTTCGACGGCGCCTCGGGTCTGCGAAACGCGTTCATAAGCCAGGTGGCCGGCACCGTTGGAGGAGTCATGACGCTCGACGGCAAGGTCACGCGGGCGATCCCTCCCGAAGAAGCGTCGCATGCGTTCGCGCTACCGCAGCTGGGCATCTCCATCCCGCTTGAGGGCGTAGAAGAAGAAGCCAAGAACGCGTGCGAACACGCGCCATGCTCGCTGGCCAACGCCCACCACACGATCTCGGTCGTGATCCACACGCCAGGAAAGGGCCTCTACCGCTGGCAGTGCTTCGTGCCGTGCGCGGCGGGATTCATCACGGGCTTCGGTGGGCCGATGCAGACGGTCGGCTACATGGGCGGCTTCCTGAAGGTCGTATGAGCGCGGACGGCGCCAGGCGTGAGGAGCGCTCGCGTCATGACGCGCGCAACGCCACGCTTTTGTGGTTGCTCCTGAGCGCGATCATGACGCCGATTGTCATCTACGTGTTCGGGCCTCACCTACCGCCGGGGCACGGGTCCAACGAAGCCGCGGGTCAGGTTACGGACAACACGGTGCTGCTCGCGGTCGCCACGCCGCTCGCGGCGGGCGTGCTCGTGTTCATCGCCTACTCCGTGTGGGCGTTCCGTGATCGCGAACCTCAGTTGCAGGCCGAGGGCGCCGCGGTCAGCGGCAACCCGAGCTTGCAGTTCTGGTGGATTGTCGCGACCACCACAGTGGCGCTCTCACTCTCCGCCTTTGGGATCGCCCGGCTGCTCGAAACCGGCGCCGGCGGCGGGCAGGGGCCCGAACCGATCGCTGTTCCGTCACACGCCTCGAGCGCGCTCAAGGTGCAGGTGATCGCCCAGCAGTGGCAGTTCACCTACCGCTGGCCCGCCTACGGTGGCGTTCAGACACGCGAAATCGAGCTTCCAACCCACAGGCTGATCGAGTTCAACGTCACCTCGCTCGACGTGATCCACTCCTTCTGGGCGTATCAGCTCGGGGTCAAGGCCGACGCTAACCCGGGCGTCAACAACATCGCCTACGTCACGACCAGGGGACCACTCGCATTCGAGGTCCGGTGCGCCGAGCTGTGCGGCGTGTGGCACGGATACATGTACAACAGCGGGAGCGTCGTGCCGCGCACAACGTTCGCGGCCTGGATCGCTCGTCAACAGCGCCAGTACGCGCCCGCGACGCGCACCCTCCCGCCCTACTCGAAGACCTACTTCCCAGCCCCGCTTAGGAGGGCCGGATGAGCCCAACCCCACCGAGGAGGGCCGGATGACAACCCCACTGAGGAGAGCCGGATGAGCACAGCCGAGCTCGCGGGAACGCCCCCCCGACCGATGTCCGCCCTCGCACCGCTGTGGCGGCGGCTGATCGGCTTCAACCTGCTCACCGGGATCGTGCTCGGCATCGGCGGCTGGTTCCTCGGCCACTGGATCGGCACGGAAATCCACGGTCAAAGCCTCGCCTACTTCTCCGCGACGGCGGGCGAAAACGACATCGCGGTCATGCTCGGCTACCTGCTTGGCGTGATCGGCTTCCTGATCGGCCTCGGCTTCGGCGTCTACCCGGGCCGGCGCCTGCTTGGGCGCAAGCCGACGCTCGCCGAGCGAGAGTCCCCCGAAGGAGGGCTGCTGCGCTATTTCAGTCTCTGCACCGACCACAAGGTGGTCGCGAAGCAATACATGGTCGGCATCGGGTTCTTCTTCTTCATCGGCGGGCTGAACGCAATGGCGATACGCACCGAGCTGCTTCAGCCCAACACCCACGTGTTCGGCGCCAACCAGTACCTCACGCTCGTGGGGATGCACGGGTCGATGATGATGGGCATGTTCACCTCGGGCATACTCGGGCCCTTCGCCAACTGGCTTGTGCCGATCATGATCGGCTCGCGACGGATGGCCTTCCCCCGTATCGAGTCGCTCACGTTCTGGCTGCTGATGGCGGCGGGTGTCGTTTTGATCACGACGATCTTCTTCGGCGGCTTTCAGACGGGCTGGACGGGTTACCAGCCGCTCGGCGACCAGGGCACAGCCGGCTACGACGCCTACATCGGCTTCTTCGCGCTCGTCGGCGTCTCGATGATGCTGCTGGGCTTCAATCTGATCGCCACGATCGTCACGATGCGCGCTCCGGGCATGACCTGGTCTCGCCTGCCGATCTTCGTGTGGTCGGTGCTCGCGACGTCTGGGCTCATGTTGCTTGCGGCGCCGGTGTTGATCGCGGTGCTGCTGATGGCGGCGATGGACCGCAGCGTGCAAACGGCGTTCTTCATCCCGGGTCAGGGTGGGAGCCCCTACCTGTTCCAGAATCTCTTCTGGGTGTTTGGCCACCCGGAGGTCTACGTGCTCGCGCTCCCCGGGTTCGGGATCGTGCTCGAGCTGCTGCCCGTGTTCACGCGCAAACCGTTGTGGAGCTATCGCCTTGCGGTCGCGGGGATTCTCGGCGTCGGGATCCTGAGCTTCTTCGTCTGGCAGCACCACCTTTTCGTGTCCGGCATAAACGCCGATCTGCGGCCGTTCTTCTCGCTTTCGACCGAGCTCATCTCGATTCCCACCGGGTTCATCTTCCTGTGTGCGCTCGGCACGCTGTGGCGCGGTCGCATCCGCCTCACGGTGCCAATGCTCTTCTGCTTGGCGTGGGCGTTTAACTTCCTCTGGGGCGGCGTCTCGGGCGTGTTCCTCGCGGACGTGCCGAGCGACGTGACGACGCACGGCAGCTTCTTTGTGATGGCCCACTTCCACTACACGATCATGGGTGGGCTGATCTTCGCGTTCTTCGCGGCGATCTACTACTGGGTGCCGAAGATGTACGGCTACAAGCTCTCCGAACGCCTCGGCAAGGTGCACTTCTGGATCATGTTCCTGGCCTTCAACTCCACGTTTGCGCCGCTTTTCGCGCTTGGCTTCATGGGAATGCCGCGGCGTGTGATCACCTACGCGACGAACCTGCAGGGACTGAACGACTGGGTGAGCGTCTCTGCGTACGTGCTCGGGCTCTCGCTGCTCCTGTTCCTCGTAAACGCGGTCTGGTCGCTCGTCTTCAAGCGCGAGCCGGCCGATGTCAACCCGTGGCGGTCGAAGTCGATCGAGTGGCTGCTGCCCACGCCGGTTCCGCTGCACGACTTCGACCATCTGCCTGTGTTTGACGGCGATCCCTATCCCTACGGTGAGGGCCGCGAGCCGGTGCCCGCGGTCGCGCCGGCCGAGGGAGGAGCGTAGGCGATGGAGGCCTCGGCGCCGCTCACCGAGCAGGTCCAGGCCGAGCCGCCGGACTGGCAGCCGCACGCGATACGGTTCGGCGGACGGCTGCTGTGCGGCTCGATCACGTTCTTCTTCGTCTCCTTTTTGTTCGCGTATTTCTACCTGCTCGCTCTCAACACCAATGGCCATTTCAGGATCGGGAGCACGCAGCCGCCGGTGGGGCTGGGCACGGCGATCACCGGGCTGCTGCTGATCGGCGCGATCGTCTATCGCCTGGCCGCGCGTCGCCCGTTTGTGGACGTGCTGCCGGCGGGCGTCGTCGCGCTGGTGTGTACGCTCGCGGCGGTCGCGCTGCAGTTCTACGAGTACACGACGCTCAGCTTCGGCGCCGCGAGTGGCGGTTATGCGGCTGTGTTCTTCGGCTGGACCGTGTGGTACGCGGTGCTCGCGCTGATCGGCGCCTACTGGATCGAGATCCAGGTCGCGAGCCTCATGCGCTCGCGAGTCGGTGCGGGCGAGCGACGCTCGCGGCGTGAGGGCGTGCCCGCCGACGACGACGAGCTGCTGCGCGCGGGCATCGAGGCGTCCTCTTTCTACTGGGCGTACTTCGTGGCGATCGGCGTCGTCGCGTTCATCGTCCTCTATCTGATCTGACGCGATGAACCTGAGCAACTGGTCCTGGGATCCCTCGCTCGTCTACGTGGTGCCCGCGGCGGCCCTCTACGCGCTGGGGAGCCGGCCGAAGATGGGGCGGCCGAGCACGCTGCAGGCGGCCGCCTTCTACGCAGGGCTGCTGTCGCTCGTGCTTGCGGTCGACTCTCCGATCGACGCCTATGCGGACGAACTGCTGTGGGTGCACATGCTCCAGCACATCATCCTGCTCACCGTCGCACCGCCGCTGATTCTGCTCGGGCGCCCGTGGCCGACGATGTGGCGGGCGCTGCCGCTGCGGCGCGCGCATCGTGCTCGCGCGTGAAATGTCCAAGTCGCGCCTCGCGGCGCCGCTGCGCGCGCTCGCCAAGCCGCTCGCGGCATGGATCCTCTTCAACGCGACGATCGTCGCCTGGCACATCCCCGTCGCGTACGACCTGACCGAGCGTAACGGCGCGGTGCACGCCTGCGAGCACGCGATGTTTTTCTTCTTCGGCCTGCTCTTCTGGGCGCGGGTTATCGACGTCGGTCCGCTGCGACCGCACCTCCAGTGGCAGGCGCGGATTGCCTACATAGTGGGCGCGATGATCGTCGGCTGGGTCCTTGCGATCGTCTTCATCGTTGCGCCCCAGCCGATCTACCAGCACTACGCGGACCTTCGGACCCGTCCCGGCGGGATCAGTGCGCTCACCGACCAGCAGCTCGCGGGCGGGATGATGTGGGTGGGGGGCTCGATCGCGTTCACGATCGCCCTGTTGATCGGGCTGTATCACTGGGTTGCGCCCGAGCCGCCGGCGCGCGCGCCGGTGCTCGACCCGGTCGGATTTCCAGGTCCGCCCGACGGCTCCGCGCCGGCGTCGAACGGCTCGCCCATCCCCGTGCCGTTGGAGGGCACACTCACGAGATGAGGAGGTTGAGCAGATGACAACAATGATGCTGGCGTCGTCGATTCTTTCGGGCTCGCTGCTGTCGATGCTCGTCCCGATGGCCACGGTAATCGTCGTCATCGCCTGGGGTGTGTTGTTGATACGACGTCACGAGCGTCACCGCGAGCGCGTCGATTCGGGCGACCGACCGCCGGCGGACGCGGACGCGGCCGACGGGTCGCGCTCGGCTGGAGCGAGCTGATGGAGCTCTCAACCGCGCTCGCCGCCCCGCTGAGCGCTGGGCGGTCTTGGAGCGTCCGCGACTACGCGTCGCTCACCAAGCCGCGAATCATGTCGCTGCTCGTGCTCACCGCCGCGTGCGCGATGGTCGCGGCGGCCCACGGCTCGCCGCGAGCACTCGCGCTCCTTGGACTCATTGCGGGCGGAGCGCTCGCGTGCGGAGGGGCGAGCGCACTGAACCACGTGCTCGACCGCGACATCGATCGCCTCATGGGCTCGCGCACGGCGTCGCGCCCGGTGGCGGCCGGACGGATCTCGGCGCGACGAGCGGCCGCGTTCGGCCTCTCGCTCTCGGTGGCGTCGTTCCTGATCATGTATGCGCTGGACAACGTCCTCACCGCGGCGCTGGCGCTCGCGGGGGGTGCCTTCTACGTGCTCGTGTATACATGTCTGCTCAAGCGATCCACAGCGCAGAACATCGTGATCGGCGGCGCCGCGGGCGCCGTGCCGCCACTCGCGGGATGGGCGGCGGCGCGAGGGAGCCTCGGCCTCGGAGCCCTCGTTTCTCTTTCTCATCGTGTTGCTCTGGACCCCACCGCACTTCTGGGCGCTCGCGCTGCTCATCGCGCCGGCGTATGAGGCGGCGGGCGTGCCGATGATGCCGGTGGCGCGCGGCCGGGCGAGCACCACTCGGCAGATCGTCCTCTACACGTTCGCGCTCACCGCGGTCACGCTGGGTGCGGGTATCGCCGGCACCTTCTCACCCCTCTATCTTGCCGCGGCGGCGCTGCTCAACGCCGTCTTTATCGTCCTCGCGCTGCGCCTCTGGCGCGAGAGCACCGGGAGGCGCGCGGCGCTGCTCTTCCACTATTCGCTGCTCTATCTCGCGCTGCTGTTCGTGGCGCTCGCGGCCGCCGCGGTCGCCTAAGGAGCGATCGTGTCGAGGGTCCCCGGCTCGGAGACGCGGCGGGCACTCGTGCTCGGCGTCCTCGTCGGCGCCGGCAGTCGCCGCGCTCGTGGTGGGGGACCTCGCGTTCACCCGGCCGTCACCGTCTTCACGGTCGCAGACCGCCGCGCTCGCGGGCAACCCCACGCTTGACCCCGGCACGCCGATCCACGGGGTTGCCCCCGGCTTCACGCTGACCGATCAGTTCGGGCGAGCCGTGTCGCTGTCCGACTTCCGCGGCAAGGTCGTGATCCTCGCCTTCAACGACCCGCAGTGCACGACGATCTGCCCGCTAACCACCACCGCGATGGTCAAGGCCAAGCGGCTCCTCGGGCCGGCGGGCGCTCAGGTGGAACTGCTGGGCGTCGGCGCAAATCCCGCCGCGACCGAAACACGCTGGGTGCGCGCGTACTCGGAAGCGCACGGGATGATGCACGCCTGGCACTTCCTTAACGGTCCGCTCGCACGGCTCAAGCGCGTTTGGCACGCGTACGGGATCGAAGCGCAGATCGTGGCTGGTCAGGTCGACCACACCCCTGCCGTGTACGTGATCGACAGGCAAGGGAAGCTCTCACGCCTGTTCGTGACCCAGATGTCCTACTCGAGCGTGGGACAGCTCGCATCGCTCTTCGCGCGGGCGACAGCGAGCTTGCTGCCGGGGCATCCGCCGGTGCCCTCCGCGGTCTCCTACGCCCAGATCCCCTTGATCGAACCGATGAGCAATGTCACGTTGCCGCGGGCCGGCGGTGGCAGCGTGCGGCTCGGCCCGGGCGCCAAACCGCGGCTGATCTTGTTCTTCGACACGTGGGACTCCGAGGTGACGAGCCTTGCGCGGGAACTCGAGGCACTCGACGCCTACGCGCAGTCCGCGGGCCGCGAAGGACTGCCGCCGCTCACGGCGGTCGACGAGGCGAGCGTCGAATCATCGCCCGCCGCGCTCCCGCGATTTCTCCGATCGCTGCCCCACCCGCTCTCCTACCCGATCGCGATCGACTCGAGCGGCCGTCTCGCGGACGGCTACCGGGTTCAGGACGAGCCGTATCTGGAGCTGATCTCCCCATCGGGCCGGTTCCTCTGGTACCACGATGTGAGCACGGGAGGGTGGCTCACCCGCGCCGCACTGGTCAGCCAGATACATGCCGCGCTCGCCATCGCCCCAAGCTCCACGGAGACGAGCGCCCGTGCGCGTCAGGAGCTGGCGAGCTCGCCCCCCGCGCTTGCGGAACTGCACCGCCAGGCCGGTCAGCTCATCGGCTCCGAGTCGGCGCTTGCGGCTCGCCTGCGTAGCTTGCGTGGCTATCCAGTGGTGCTCAACGTGTGGGCGTCGTGGTGCGTGCCCTGCCGCTCGGAGTTCCCTCTGCTCGCGAACGCTTCCGTGACCTACGGACGGAGGGTCGCGTTCCTCGGCGCAGACACCGAAGACCAGGCGGCGAACGCCCGCTCGTTCCTGGCCGACCACCACGTCGCATACCCCAGCTACGAAGCCAGCACGGAAGCGCTCAGCTCGCTCGCCGCGTTCGAGGGCGTCCCCACCACGATGTTCTTCGATGGCGAAGGAAAGCTCGTCCACCTGCACTTCGGCCAGTACGAGGCGCAGGGGACGCTCGATGGCGACATCGAAAACTACGCGCTCGAGGGTTGACCACTCATTCTTCTTCGCCGGCAGGTTCCTGCTCGTGCGAGGATTCGATCAGGCGGAAGTCATTCGAACGAGCGGGGAAGGAGCAGTAGGCGTCCACCGTCCCGACATCGCGGATCGTTCCGCCATCGTCGTCGCAGCGGCCTTCGTTGGCGTCGTATTCGCGCATCTCTTCGAGAGTCAATGGCTGCGACCGGGTTGGCGCTCCTTTGACCGGCTCTCGCTCGCTGACGAGTGACGCTGGTGTCTGGTGCCGCCGTCGGTGGGACTGTGGTGTGCTCTCGGTGGCGGATAGAGCCCGCGCCACATCCGGCGAGTGCCGCGCTCGCCGCAAGGCGCTCAACGGCAGGCTCAGCGATAGCTCACGGGCCATTGCGAGCTCCTATCGTCTCGCAGGCGCTGCCGAGGCTATTCGCTGCGAACTTTCGCTCATGGTCTGATATCGAGAGTACCGTGGGAGCGCCCTCCAATGTCGCGGGCGAAGGGCGCGACTCTGGAAAGTGCGCGGCAGCTCACGAATAGCTCGCGGGGACGGATCGCTACCTCGCCGAGTTTCGTCGCGATGCTCAAGGGCGCCATCGCTCAGTGCTTCGTCGCGGCGTTCGTCCTTCTCACGATCAACCGGGAGGTCGAGGAATACCATGCCATCGAAGGTGGCAGCCAGACATTCGACTGTCTGGCTGCCTACATCAATGAACAGGCAGGGCCCAACTAATGATCGCCACTTCTAAATCGCAAACTACCTCCGAGGGGACGCCGATGCCGGACACGACCTGCCACATGTCGATCTCGCTCGACGGTTTCGTCGCTGGGCCCGACCAGAGCCGTGAGGATCCACTCGGCAAGCGTGGGCGCGAGCTCCATAGCTGGCATCTCGGCGACGAGCGCGCCAACGACGCCGACGTGACGGCGACTGGCTGGCTCATGCGCCCGCGCGGCGCGTATGTCATGGGGCGGAACATGTTCGGGCCGATCCGCGGCGAGTGGGATGAGGACTGGCGCGGCTGGTGGGGTCCCGAGCCGCCTTATCACGCGCCGGTGTTTGTGCTCTCCCATCACGCTCACGAGCCGATCGAGATGGAAGGCGGGACGACCTTCTACTTCGTCACCGGCGGCTTCGACGCTGCTTACGCACAGGCGCGTGAGACGGCCGGCGAGGGCGGCGTGGATATCGCGGGTGGCGCCTGGACTGTGCGCCAGGCCCTGATTGCCGGGGTTATCGACGAGCTCACGCTCGACGTCGCGCCGGTCCTGCTTGGCTCCGGCGAGCGGATCTTCGACGGCGTCGAGTCGTTCGGGTTTGAGCCCGTCGAGGTCTTGCATTCGCCGCTAGCCACACACATCCGCTACCGCCGAACGGGATGATCCGATGAGTGGATAGGGCCCGCGATGACGAGGGCCGCTGGCCCCTACCGGGCGATCCTGTGCCGCTGCTCTATGCGCTCGGCGCGACGATGTCCGACCGGCGTCGAGCCCACGGCGCTCATCCAGCGTGCCGAAGGGCTGAGCGCGGAGTGCCGTTGCTTTGATCCCCCCGACCTAGAATTTCGAGCAGAACTCAAGCCCTGATGACGGACACGGAGGACCGAAGTGACCCAGGCAAATGCGGCTCAACTGAAAGCCGAGCTCGATGCCGGGGAGGAGATCCTGCGTACGGCAACGCTCGCCCGCCTCGCCTACACAGGAGGCGACGGCACGCCGCGCGTGATCCCGATCGGCTTCCTCTGGACCGGCCAGGCGGTGGTCGTCGCCACCCACCCGACCGCGCCGAAGTTCGAGGCGCTCCGCGCCCGGCCGCGGGTGGCGCTGACGATCGACACCCCGAGTCCGGCGCGCTCCCTGCTGCTGCGCGGCGAGGCCGAGATCGAGGTCGTCGACGGCCCGGTGCCGGAGTACCTCGAGGCAGCGGCGAAGTCGATGGAGGGCGAGGAGCTCGTCGCCTTCGAAGAGGCCTGCCGCGAAACCTACGACCGGATGGCGCGGATCAGCATCGTTCCCGACTGGGCGCGTTACTTCGACTTCGGCGTCGGCCGCTTCCCTGGCTTCCTCCGCGAGCTGACCTCCAAGGACTGAGGCGCCTACGCCAAATCGTCGCCAGCATACGTATGTTCTATATGGCATACACGGGGTCTCGACAAGCGCGAGGCCGGGTAGGGAGCTGGGCATTCGTTCAATGATCGGCGCTTCCCAAACGCTGCCGACATACTCTAACTAGCATGAGGACAATGCTCCTATTCGTCATCGCAGGCGCGCTCGTGCTGGTGTCTCCGGGGGCGGGGCTGGCCGAGAAATCGGTGAGGTCGCGTGCGCAGCCCGCCGCGTCGAGCTATAAGTTCGAGGACCTCACGATCACACGACAGGTCGCGGCGGATGGCAAGCCGATTTCCGGATTCGTCTCTTATTTCCGGCTCAATCGAGCGTTGCCCTTTGCTCCGCGGGGAAAGTTCGAAGGGGAAGAAGAAGGCGGCCAGCGTCTGTTCGCGGCGTATCTGTCGGTAGATCACGTCCATGACGAAGGCAGCACGGAAACAATGGGCGACGATGCGAGCAGGCACTGCTACACAGAAGCGATCGAAGTTGACGCGCACGAACATCAGCCCCGCATTGGGGAACTTGTGAATGTGTCCCTCGTCGTACAGGGTCAAAGCAGGATTATGGCTCGCACTCGTGTCCGTACTCGTAAGCTAGGACCGATAGTGAGAGAGCCTGGCGGTACGAGTCTAAATCTCATAACTCGTCCTTACGAAAAGGCTTTTGGCTGTTTAAAGATGTCGTCCTAGTGACGCAGGGTTACGAGTAGCCGCTCTGCGCGCTCGTCGCGAATCGCGAGGCTATCGTGGCCTTGGTGATGATCTGCTCGCATGCGCCTGCTGTTCGTCTGATCCAGCGGCGTGAGCCGCGTCCATTGACGCGCTCGCATGCGGGGAAGGCAGGAGCGGGTCGCGCGGCAGAGTGTTTGCTCTAGTACTCGGTGCTGCGTGCGTTTGGGCCGGCGAACGAATCGCCGGCCCGTTATTCGCATGAACCTGCGTGTGCTAGCACCGCCGTTTGTAGGGTCCTCCTACCGCTCGGCCTTTCGCATGGAGGTGTTCAGCGTCGTTGCTAGACCCTGCCGCCGCGCCGGTAACCGAAGCCGCCGCGCGTGAGAAGGATGACTACAGCAACGATCAGTAGCAGCCACAGCAATGGACTGACGCCGACTCCGCCAGCGATAGCGGCGATGACAAGCACGATCAACAGCAACTCGATGAGTCCCATCTTTACCTCCTGGTTAGCGTGGAAAGCCCACGAATGTTCAGTACCGAGCGACGGCCCTCTATGTGCTCGACCATCCCGGCTAGCTCCGCGACACGGCGCGCGCAGCCGTTTCCGAGCGTGACCTCGAGCCGACTGCCGATCGCGCGGGCTTGCGTGCGGGTGCTTATGAGCAGCCGCAGACCTGCGACGTCCATGAACGTGAGGCGACTGAGATCCAGTGTGACGGCTGTGTGGCCGTGGGCGTAGAGGTCAAGGACGGTGGTCTCTGCCTGGGGGCGGTCTCCATGTCGAGTTCCCCGTGCAAACGCACGGTGGTCATCTCCAAGGCGCCGCTCTCGAGCTCGACGACCAGCTGGCTCGGTTCCAACGCCGACTCGTCGAGATGTGCCTCGGAGATCGTCGTAGCCGCGTACATAAGACCTACTATACACGAAATTAGAGTCGCGTATCGACATACGCTAAAAATCTTTCGTGACATGTCCCGCTGTTGTGCGAACATGGCGGGATGCCGCCGTTCTCATTCCTGACCAACCACGGCCTCGTGCTGCTGTGCATCGCGGATGACCCACGGCAACGGATGCGCGATATCGCCGCGCACATCGACATCACCGAGCGCGCGACACAACGCATCGTCGCCGACCTGATCGGCGCCGGCTACCTCACACGCACCCGCGAAGGACGCCGCAACAGCTACACCGTCAAGACCGACCTGCCCATCGCACTCCCAGACCGCCGCGACGTCGCCCTGAGCTCCCTGCTCGACACCCTGCTCCCGGCCCAATCCAGTTCCGAGCGGCGCACCGGCATGACCCCACAAACCAGCGAGTAACGTTTGTGTGCGCCGCGTGCGCTAGACCCGCGGTTGTGCGGACTGGCGCCACTCGCGCGCGAGCATGGCGTAAACGGCCTGGTCTACATAGCGGTCGCCGACAAGCTCGACCTCGCGCAGGACACCCTCCTGTTGGAATTCGAGGCGTTCGGGAATTGACCGGCTGCGGGTGTTCCTTAGGCCTGCCCGAATCTCCACGCGATTGAGTCGCCAGGTCTCAAATGCGTGATCTGTGAGCGATTGAACGGCGTGAGTCATAATGCCATTGCCCTGTGCCGACTCGGACAGCCAGTATCCGATCGTTGTTGAGCGGTGCTGCCATGAGACGCTGACAAAGCCGACCATTCCGACGATTTTGCCGTCATCCGTGATGGTGGTTTGGAAACCGTCGTTGTTCGTAATCTGCTCGCGTGCGCGCTGGATGAACGCCAAGGTCTCCTCAAGAGTTTGGTTGGCGGCCCAGGGGAGCCAGCGCGCGAGGTAGTCGCGGTTGGCATCAATGACGGCATACAACTCCTCGGCGTCGGACTCATTGAGCAACCGGAGCTTTTGGCCATCGGGAAGATGAAGTTGCGACACGATGAGAAGTATGCGTCCTGGCGTGCAGGTTTGTGGCCACTGCAGTCATCGTTCGATGTCCATCGCGAGGTTGGGCGTTTCTCGCTCTGTCTCGCGTGTGAGCTTGTCGGTCTTTCGCGCTCTACGCTGGGAGCAAGCCCAAGAACTCTGGGAGACCATCCAGGGAGCGGATGATCTCGGCGCCGGCATTGCGAAGGTCACGCTCGTCGCTGTCGGCTGCGTAGCCGACAGCCCGCATCCCGGCGGCGACGGCAGCCATGACTCCCGAGGGGGTGTCCTCGATGACCACGCAAGCCGATGGCTTGGCGTTCATTGTGGCGGCCGCGTGTTGAAAGAGCGCGGGGTCGGGCTTGGGGCGCGGCACGTCGTAGGCGGAGAACAGCGCGTAGGGCGCGAACAGGTCACGCAGGCCGGTTAGCCCGAGCGTCAATCGTGTCTTGGCCAACTGGCCCTGAGAGGCGACGCAGACCTTCATCCCGGCGGCCTTGACTCGTCGCACCGCCTCGGCGGCGCTCTCAATCGGCTTGAGCTCTCGGCGGAATGCCTCGTCGCGCTCGTGTTCGTATTCGGCGATCCAGCCCGGCGGAAAAGGTCGGCCGAGCTTCGCCTCGGCACGGCTGCGGACATCCGTGAGCAGACGCCCTTGGCATTCGTGACGGGCCTCGGCGAGTGTGGTCGGCAAGCCCTCGCGCGTGAGTATCCGCGCGAGCACTTCGTTGGAGATCGCCTCGGAGTCGACGAGCACCCCGTCGCAGTCGAAGATCACAAGCTCGTACATGGCGCCCGAGCACTCTATGGCCTGCTCCAGAACACCGGACGCCCGCCCGTACCGATTGCTCACCGCCGCGCAGCCGGTAGACGCTGCAAGGCCACCTGCCTACGGAACAGGCGCGAGGCACGGAGATCGTCCAAGATTGCTTCCGTCATGACGATCGACGCGAGCATCGCAATCCTGTTCGACCTCGACGGTGTACTGATCGACTCGCGCGCCGCCATCGGCAATTGCATCAACCACGCGCTCGATGCTCACGGCCTTCCGGAACGACCCCTCGATTCGCTTGAGCGGTTCATCGGGCCGCCGCTGACGCTCGCGTTCGCCGAACTCACCGGGCAGCCCCAGGATTCCCAGCTCGTCCTCGCGTGCGTGAGTAGCTACCGCGCCCGGTACACCAGGGCATCGCTAAGCGAAACGACCGTTATCCCCCGGATACCCGACGCCCTGACCGCGCTCTCTGCGTATTACCGGCTGGCGGTTGCCACATCAAAGCCCAGAGCGTTCGCGGAGCCGCTACTCGCATCGCTCGATTTGCGCCACCGCTTCGAGCTGATTGCGGCCCCCGATCTGGATGCCCACCGGGAGGACAAGGCCGCCACGATCCGCCACGCGCTATCGACGCTCCGCACAGCCCGAGCGGTGATGATCGGCGATCGATCGTTCGACATCATCGGCGCGCACGCCTGCGCTATCCCAGCAATCGGCGTGACTTGGGGAATCGGCAGCAGAGAGGAGCTTGCTACCGCGGGCGCTGAAATAATCGTTGACACGCCCGCCGAGCTGGTGCCAGCGATCAACGTCTGCTTGGAGCGAGACGACGTGTGTCGAGTCAGCTGAGCGCGCGCTGCACCGGCGGCTTGCCGACCTCGGATGGGACGTCCAAGTGCTGACAACGCCGGAGCTCTTCATCTACGGTCAGGCTATGACGGCTTGCCCTATCCGCCGTCGTGCTCGCTTGCTTCCGAATCGTTTAGGATAAATCGTGCTCGCTGAGACTGACGCTGGTAGCCGGCGGCCTCCCAGAACGCCATTGCGGCAGGATCGTCCTCGACGACGATCGCGGTCAATCTCACGGTGCCCCGCGCCCGCAGGCAACTCTCGCCCTCCCTCAGCAGCTCGGTGGCGAGACCCTGTCGTCGATGATCGGGATGAACCACGAGCTTGTAGAAGCTGCCACGCCATCCGTCCCATGCCGCGATCAGCGAGCCGACCACCACGCCACCCGACTCGGCGACGAGCAGCGCATTGGGGTCACGGGCTAGCAGACGAGCGATGCCCTCGGGTGTGTCGCTCACGCTCGATGAGCCACCGGACGCCCTCCACAAGCTCAGCACGGAGTCGATGTCCCGGGGGGTGGCGCTGCGGAGCACACGCACCGTGGCCCAGCGTGTGGCGATTGGCTTACCTTGGATGCGCCGATGGTACTCCTCGATCGTGACCCGCCACGGGTTGCGCCGGCAGATCATTGCGAACAGGTCCTGGAGCCCGTGCGTGGCGACCACCTCGATGGTGTCGTCCGCCGACAGTCGGACCGCGACGGCGGTCGCGGTCTCCGGCCAGATCGTCAGTCCGTCGGCGGAGGAGACGAGGGGCTCAACCTCAACACCGAAGACCTGCGGATACCCCAGAGCAACCGCCCTCCCATCAACCGCATTCGGGACGTCACCGGGCAAAACAGCTAGCTTTGGAGGATGAGCGTAGTCGGGCTCGATCATGTGCAGGTGGCGGCGCCGCGAGGTTGCGAGGCTGAGGCGCGACGGTTCTACGGGACTCTTCTCGGGCTGGTGGAGGTCGAGAAGCCTGAGTCGCTTCGTGGACGCGGCGGAGTCTGGTTTCGCTGTGGGGAACAGCAGTTGCATGTTGGTGTCGAGGATGGCTTCGCACCAGCGCGCAAGGCGCACCCAGCGATGCGCGTAGCCGCCGGTGAGCTCGACATGCTTGCCGACCGTCTGCGAGATATCGGCGAGCAGGTGGTCTGGGATGAGGCGTTGGCCGGTGTCCGGCGATTTTACTCGCAAGACCCGTGGGGAAACCGCATCGAGCTGCTCTCGGCTTGATTCGATGCCTCGGTGATTGAGCAGGTGGCCGCCGTCGCATCCGCAAACCGACCACCCCGCAACTCACGTCCAAATGCAACGAAAAGGAGCGAGCATGCACGATCAAGCGAACAGCGGCCGGGAGTCCAAACCCGACACCGAGCGGGCAGCCGTCCCAGCCGTCGTGGACCGGGCAGCGTTTCAGGTCGAGCTCGACGCTCTGCGTGTCCGAGAGAAGGCGCACACCCGCGAAGGCGACGCGATCGCCGCGGCCCGGCGCCGGCTGCCAATGGTGGAGGTTGACTCCGCCACCGAGCTGGCCGGTCCGGAAGGGCCGGTCACGCTCCTTGATGTCTTCGAGGGCCGCGGGCAGCTCATCGCCTACTACTTCATGTGGCATTCCGGCCAACCCGCTGCCGAACAGTGCGAGGGCTGTACTCGCTACACCACGCAGATTGGCGATCTGTCCTACTTGCACGATCGCGACATCACCTACGCCACGCTCTGCCAGGGCCCGTATGAGGAGAGCGTGCGCTACCGCGACTTCATGGGCTGGACGATGCCGTGGTACTCAGCCGGTCAGTCCCTCGACGCGCTGCTGACTGCGCGCCGGATCGGCATGTATCACCTGGTCTGCTATCTGCGGGATGGCGACCGCGTGTTCGAGACCTACTGGACCAACGGTCGCGGCGTCGAGGCGATGGACTACAGCTACGGGCTGATGGATCTGACCACGTATGGGCGCCAGGAGAACTGGGAGGACTCGCCCGCAAGCTGGCCGCGACGCAGCGAACACAACTATCGCACCAGCGGGCGTCCGATTGCCCAGTGGTCGCGCATCGAGGCCGGACGCTCCGACGAGCTCGGGAACGCCGTCGCATGAGGGCGACCCTTCGGCGGTGACTACGCCGCCGTATCGCGCGCGGCCGGCATCCAACCGGCAGAACCCACCCGGTGCGTGCGCTCATGTGCGATCGGCGCGCGCAACGGCGCGCTCCGCCGCTACCGTGCGTGGCTGCAGATCAGAGCTGATGTCCCGCACGGCCGATGACGGCCCGGCGTTCCAAGCGAGAGGATTGGCGCAAATGAAGGCAGCGGTTATCTACGAGAACGGCGCGCCGGAGGTGCTTCGCTACGAGGATGTGCCCGATCCCGAGTGCCCGGACGGCTGCGTGGTCGTTGACGCCGAGGCGATCAGCATCGAGGGCGGCGATCTGCTCGCCCGCGCGGCGGGGGATCTGCCCGCGGTCCCGCACATCGTCGGCTATCTGAGCGCCGGCACCGTCAGCGAGGTCGCCGCGGACGTGCAGGGACGCGCGGTCGGCGACCGGGTGGTCGCCCTCAACGCGGCCGGGTCGCATGCCGCCAGGCGAGCGGTCCCCGCGGCGATGACCTGGCCGATCCCCGCCGGGCTGGACGCGGCACCGCGCGGCGTGCGTGCCGGTCGCGTTCGGAACCGCGTAAGAGTGCCTGTTCACCGCCGGCAACCTCGCCGAAGGTCAGACCGTTCTGATCCACGCCGGGGCCGGCGGCGTCGGCATGGCCGCGATCCAGCTCGCCAAGCGCGCGGGCGCGACCGTGATCGCGACGGCTTCGAGCGAGGAGAAGCTGGAGCGGCTGAAGGCGCTCGGACTCGACCACCCGATCAACTACGCGACCGAGAGCTTCGTCGAGCGCGCCAACCAGCTGACCGACTCGCGCGGCGTGGAGGTCGTCCTCGACTCGATCGGCGGCCAGAACCTCATCGACAGCATCGGCGTGCTCGCCTACCGAGGGCGGCTCGTCAGCGTCGGGGTGGCCGCTCGTGCGGGCTCGCAGGTCGAGGCGCGGTCGCTGTGGACGCGCAACAACTCGCTGCACGGCGTCTTTCTCGGCGGCGCGATCCTGTCGGAGTACGCCCGCGTCCATCCTATGATCGGCGACATGCTGGAGCGGGTGGCAAGCGGCGAGCTGCAAGTGGAGATCGATCGCTCGTTCCCGCTCGCCGATGCCGCCGCGGCGCACGAATACGCCGAGAGCCGCAAGGCGTTCGGCCGCGTCGTCATCACGCCCTAGCGGATCTCGCGCACAGCTCCGACCGGCTCCATCGGCGAGAGGGTCGCAACGTCGAAATCGCGGCTCACCGCGGCGACCTCGTCGGGGACAGCGGCGAGGTTGACGTTCGTCGAGAACCCCATCGCAACGTCGACGGGACGGAAGAAGTCGTCGAAGTGGCTGGCCACGATCGTGCGCGGCTGCAGACGGGGCAAGATTCGTGCCCAGTAGTCGCGCGTGAAGCTGCGCCCTGCGATGCCTGCGAGGAACACGTCGACGCCGCTGTGACGGAGTGCGTCGTCGATCAGGTTTGCGCTGCCCTGGTGGTAGAAGGTCGTTCCCGCCACCTCGATGTGGATGCCCCACACCTGACCACACTTGTAGGCCGATGGCGAGAGGGCGTCGAGATGCTCGCACGTCAGCTCGCCGTCGAAGGGGACCGCGAAGCCGAGCAGCAGCTTCGAGTGCAAGCTCGGAACAAAGGTGACGGTGAACGGGTCCGAGCTCATAGCGACGGTTGGGCTCGACCTCGATGGCGCGCTCACCGAGCCCGTGGAGTCGCATCAGGTTGACCAGCGAGCTCGAACCGTAGGCTGAGCACCCGTGACGCCGTGCGATCTCTGGGACGTCGATCGCGTGGTCGAAGTGGGTGTGGCCGACGAGTATGCCGGCGAGACGGCCCGGCGGTCGTAGGTGGCGCTCGTGGAGCGCCGGGTTCGCCAGCGCGGGTGTGCGGCGCAGGACGCTGGATAGCGGAACGCGCGAGATGTAAGGATCGATGTAGATCGTTTGTCCCTCATAGCTCAGGCGGTAGCCCGCAACACCGAGCCATTCGAGTTCGAGCCCCCGCGCCAGCTCGAGCGGCTTGCCCGCAAGCTCGCGCATGGCGTCGGCATCGTGGCGCTCTCGCTCCTCGCGACTGGCTGAAAAGCGGGCGAAGCTCGCGAGGTGATCAAGGATATTCGGCATGGAAGCGATCGTACAGCGCCAGGGCGCAGGCGCGAGGTACTCGCGTGCCGTCTTTGGGGCCGACCCGTACATGTACGGGTCGGAACGCAGGGCCGCATGCGGCCCTGCGCGGGGCGCGCATGCGCGCCCCGATCGACGGCGCACATGTGCGCCGTCGCCGGTCGGTGCATGCACCGACCGGGACCAAAACATGCAATCCAAGCTGTCGATCTGCCACGATCGTGAGTGTCCCCGTCCGCAAAGGAGAGACCCATGCCCGATTACGCACCAGGAACCCCGTCTTGGGTCGAACTTGCCTCACCCGACACCGATGCCTCCATACGGTTCTACGGCGAGCTGATGGGCTGGAGCGCGACAGAGCCGGGATCCGAGGAGACCGGCGGGTATCGCATGTTCCAGCAGGACGGCAAGAACATAGGCGGCTTGATGAGGACCATGCAGGAGGGCCAGCCGACCGCGTGGGCCACGTACATGAGCGTCGCCGACGCCGAGGAGACCGCCGCCAAGGTCAAGGCGGCCGGCGGCAGCGTGGTGGTCGAGCCGATGGACGTCATGGACATCGGTCGGATGGCGGTCTTCGTCGACCCCACCGGCGCCGTGTTCGGCGTGTGGCAGCCGAAGAGCTTCACCGGCGCCGACATCGTCAACGAGCCGGACTCGTTGTGCTGGAACGAGGTGCTCACCCGCGACGCCGACGCGGGCAAGGCGTTCTACTCGGCGGTGTTCGGTTGGCAGGGACGTCCCCCCGCGTTCGAGGGCGCGCCGGAGATCTACACGGTTTGGGAGCTTGACGGGAAGCAGGTCGGCGGGCATGATGCAAATGAGCGACGAGTATTTCCCGGCCGAGATCCCGCCGCACTGGGGCGTGGTCTTCGCGGTCGCCGACTGCGACGCCATCGTCGCGAAGGCCCGCGAGCTTGGGGCAACCGTCACGAACGAGCCGATGGACATGCCGATCGGACGCTTCGCCGGCCTGATCGATCCCCAGGGAGCCTCCTTCACGGTGATGCAAGCGGCGCCCTCCGCCTGATCGGCCTTGGCGCTGACCAGGACCACATCACTCAACTGTCGAGCGCCGTCTCACCGTGGCGGTAGCGGCGGCGCCCCGCCCGGCGGCGCCCCAGCGCCCGGCGGAATCCCGCCACCGGGCGGCGGGCCACCTTTCTCGCCGCGGCGACTCGCGACGATGGCCCATGCCAATAGGCCGGCAGCCGCCGCGCCGATCAGTGCCCACGCCCACCCGGGCAAGCCTTTCGATTCTTCGGATTTCGACGCGTTGTGGCTGGCCGCCGCGGCCCCCGCCGCCGCGGCCGGGGCATTGCTTTTGGATGTCGTGGTGGTCTGAGCCGGGACCGTGACCGTCTGGGCTGGGGCCGTGGTGGTCTGGGTCTTGATGACCGTGTTGGTCTGCGTGGGCGCTGTCACCGTGGTCGTCTTCGCCGGCGCGGTGGTCGTTTGCGTCGTTGTGACTGCCTTGGTCGGAGTCGTGGAGGCGCTTGTCGTCGTGGCTGCAGTGGCTGCCGAGGCTGCTCCCGCGGACACCAGCAACGCGATCGCCGCCACGGCCTGCGCGCCTATGCGAAGAGCTCGGGTCATCCAATTTGAAGAAACCACGATCGGGCGGCGAGCACATCATCTGAATTGGGTGATAAATGGATGCCTCGGGCGGAGCTGAGGCATCGACCAAATTCAGCCGCGCCGTGGTCAACAGCGTGCTCGTTGTCGTGTTCGCCGTGGTCGGCGTGGCGCTGCTGCTGATGTTCTTTCTCCACGTCCGCTCCTGCGAACGCCGGGGGGTCGAGCCGCCGCTGACGATGGGTCTGTTCAAGAACCGCACCTCCAATTACGAGCGCGACGATAGCGAGGGCATACCTACAGATGCTCGATCAATTCCACAATGCACCCCAAGATTGTGCTGTAGACCGACGTTGCAGATTACCACCACACGGCGATTTCGAGCAGAACCCAAGCCCTGATGACGGACAAGGAGGACCGAAGTGACCCAAGCAAATGCCGCCCAACTGAAAGCCGAGCTCGATGCCGGGGAGGAGATCCTGCGTACGGCAACGCTCGCCCGCCTCGCCTACGACGGAGTCGACGGCACGCCGCGCGTGATCCCGATCGGCTTCCTCTGGACCGGCCAGGCGGTGGTCGTCGCCACCCACCCGACCGCGCCGAAGTTCGAGGCGCTCCGCGCCCGGCCGCGGGTGGCGCTGACGATCGACACCCCGAGTCCGGCGCGCTCCCTGCTGCTGCGCGGCGAGGCCGAGATCGAGGTCGTCGACGGCCCGGTGCCGGAGTACCTCGAGGCAGCGGCGAAGTCGATGGAGGGCGAGGATCTCGCCGCCTTCGAAGAGGCCTGCCGCGAAACCTACGACCGGATGGCGCGGATCCGCATCGTTCCCGACTGGGTGCGTCACTTCGACTTCGGCGCCGGCCGCTTCCCTAGCTTCCTCCGCGAGCTGACCTCCAAGGATGGTGGCGCCAGAGCTCGTGCGACTGAGCCTAAGTCTCAGTGTCCCGGGCCTTCTCGCGGGTCATGACGGTGAGCGTCGCGGTTTGCCGAATACGAAAGCCAAGCTCCTCGTAGAGCCGGATCGCCGCAGTGTTAGTGCTCAAGACATGCAGGAATGCGCGTTCTGAGCGCCGCTGGATACCCGTGATCAATGCGCCCATGAGCCGGGATGCCAGCCCCTGTCCACGATGGTCCGGCCTGGTGCAGACGGCGCTGATCTCAGTCCAGCCGTCCAGACGAAACCGCTCGCCGGCCATCGCCACGAGTACTCCGTCGCGTCGGACGCCCAGATAATCGCCAAGCTCGATGGTCCTGGGCAGAAACGGCCCTGGTTCGGTCTCCGCGACGAGCTCGAGCATCTCGGGTACATCGGCAGCGACGAGGGCGGTTGCCTCCGCGCAATCGACCCCGGTGACCCGCTCCTCGATCATCTGCACAAGCTCGAACGATTGAACTGCTCGCCAGCCCTCTGGTAGCTCGGTGCCGCCGTACCGGCCGGCCACGAAGGTTCCCGGTGCAACTAGCTCAGCGGCGTCCAGCCAGTCCTGCGCCGACGGTGACGAAGGCAACGCGAGGAACGGCGCCACATCATCCGGATACCGGCGCACACGTCCACGCACCTGCGCAAACTGCGCATGCGCGCCGTGCAGCGACGCATAGGCCGGATTGTCGAGCGGGGCTTCCTCGTTCGATGGCATGCCTGCTTGAAAATATTACGTGATGTCTGCTGCATACCGGCTGGGTCGATATAGCGAGTTGTCTACGAAACAGGGCGAAGTCCCGCGAAGGAGCGGAAAATCAGGAAGAAGGCTGGGACCGGCATGATTTAAGGTATGCGTAATCTCTGCCGCCGACAATCCCGGTGTGTCTACCGTCCTCGTCGTCGACGATGAGCCGATCGTTCGTGACGTGGTCGTGCGCTATCTCGAGCGCGACGGGCATAGGACGCTTGAGGCCGCCACTGGCGATGAGGCACAGGGCCTTCTGGAACGCGAGTGGCCGTCGCTGGTCGTTCTGGACGTGATGCTGCCGGGAGTGAGCGGGCTCGAGCTGTGTCGCTGGATCCGCTCGCGCTCAGAGGTGCCGATCGTGATGCTGACGGCGCTCGGCGAGGAGGCTGATCGGATCGTTGGTCTGGAGCTCGGGGCCGACGACTACCTGACCAAGCCTTTCTCGCCGCGGGAGTTGGCGGTTCGAGTTCGCAAGCTGATGCGTCGCACGGTCCAGCCGACCATCGGCAGGGCACAGGCGATTGCTTTTGGCGATGTCGTGATCGACCCGAGGGCGCGCGAGGCTCACAAGGGCGGCGAGCCGCTCAAGCTGACATTGAAGGAGCTGGACCTGCTCCTGTTCTTTGCGTCGAATCCTCGGCAGGTGTTCTCACGCGATCAGCTGATGGACCGTGTGTGGGGATATGCGAGCGCCCTCGACACGGGGACGGTAACGGTTCACGTTCGCCGCTTGCGCAAGAAGATCGAGGATGACGCCTCGCGTCCACGTCACCTCGAGACGGTGTTCGGCGTCGGCTACAGGTTCACGCCGTGATCGCTTTCGCGTTCATCGTGTCCTTGAGCACGCTCGTCGCGGGTGTGTTGCTCGCCCTGGCATTGCGTCTGCTGCCGACGGTGCGAATGCAGCTCGTGGGACTTGCGCTGTTGGCGGTTGGTTTGCCGCTGGCGGCGGTGATCCTGGGTGGTCTTGTGATGTTTCATATGCACGACGACGTGAAGATCCTGGCTGTCGCAGCAGCCTCAGCCTCGACGGCGCTTGCCGCGGCGTTGCTGCTTGGAGTGCAGATCGCGCGGCGTATCCGTGGGCTGGAGGTAGCGGCCGACGAGCTTTCCTGCGGGGAGCTGAAGGCTCGCGCGCCGACCGAGGGGCCGCGTGAGCTTGCGCATGTCGGCGAAGCTTTCAACGCGATGGCGGGAAACATCGAGGCGCTCTTCGACGCGCGTCGCCAGCTCGTCGCCTGGGCGAGTCACGATCTGCGCACGCCGGTAGCCTCAATTCAAGCGATGCTCGAAGCGGTCGAGGACGGTCTTGCTCCGATCGACGAGTACCTGCCGGCGCTGCACCAGCAAACGCAAACGCTCGCGAGCCTGATCGACGATCTGTTCGAGCTCGCACGCATCGATGCAGGTGCGCTTACACTCGAGCTGCGAGAGGCCCAGCTCCCGCAGCTCGTCTCCCACTGTGTGAGCGGCCTGGAGGCAGACGCGCGGGCGCGGCAGGTACGCCTGGAGAGTCAGCTCGATGACGCCCTACCCGACGTCCGCTGTGCTCCGGAGCATGTGCAGCGGGTGCTCCTGAACCTCGTGACCAACGCGCTGCGGCACACCCCTTCGGACGGCTCGGTGCTCGTCAGGGCGAGACGGCGCGATCGCGAGTTGGAGGTATCGGTTGAGGACACGGGTGTCGGGCTCAGCAAGGAAGCCCAGCAGCGCATGTTCGAGCGCTTCTGGCGCGGCGATGCGTCACGTACTCGCGCGAGTGGCGGCGCTGGATTGGGGCTCGCCATAGCGCGAGGCTTCGTAGAGGCGCAGGGCGGTCGTATCTGGGCGGAGAACCGGCCCGGGGGAGGCGCGCGCTTCGCGTTTACGCTCCCCATCGCAGAGCCCTCCGCGATCGCCTGATCCGCCCAGTCAGCGGCGCAAAACGATTCACGGAATGTTCATCTCCGTGCAAGAGGCACGTTAGGAGTCCCAGGCATCGTGCCCGTGGTCGGGGAATGATCCTCGTCCAGTCAAGGAGGTTCACTTATGAAGCTGCCTCATCTCGTCATCCCGCTCGCGCTGGCCCTGGCTGGCGCCACGGCGACATCCGCCGCCGCCCATCAGGGGCGCGAATTTGGCCACAATGAATCCCCAGTCGTCGGTCACGCCTACGTCAACGACAACACCGCCGTATCGAACACCGTGGCGGGCTTCGACCGGCACGCCGACGGGTCGCTCACGGCAATCTCCGGCTCTCCTTTTCTCCTCGGCGGCGCAGGGCTCGGCGCCGGCTTGCCCTCCCAGGGCGCGATTCAGCTCTCAAGCGACGGGCGCTATCTGCTCGCGGTAGATGCCGGTAGCAACCAGATATCGGTGCTGCGAGTTGGTTTTGACGGTGTACCCCAGCCGGTTGGCGCCCCGTGTCCTCCGGCGGCGGCGAACCGCTGAGCATCGCGATCTCCGGCGATCTCGTATATGTCGCCAACGCCGGTGCGAGCGCGCCGAACATCACCGGATTCACCCTAGCCCCGAACGGGTCGCTGAACCCGCTGCCGGGTTCTACTGTCTCGTTGCCCGCGGGTTCGGGTCCGGATGACGTTTTGATCGACCCCAGAGGCCGCAGGCTCGTCGTCGATCTCGACAACACCTCGACGATCGCGAGCTTCCACGTTCTTCACGATGGCTTGCTCGTCGCCGCTCCAGGCTCACCCATCGCGGCGCAGGGAGCGGGACCGTTCGGCGCGGAGTTCCGGCCGAGCAATCCCTCGCAGCTGTTTGTCAGCAACGCCCACGGTGGGACGGGAAACGGCACGGTCTCGGTCTTCCTGGCGAGCGGCAGCACGGGCCAGCTGGCTCCGATCGGCGCATCCCCGTTCGCCGATCTTCAGACAGCTCCCTGCTGGGTGGAGATCAGCCACGACGGACAGTTCCTGTTCACTGTGAACACTGCGTCAGGCTCGATCTCGAGCTACTCGATCAACCCTGATGGCTCACTGGTCCTGCTCGGCAGCACACCGTTCGGCTCGGCCGGAGCGGGCGCCGTCGATGCCCGTTTGTCTCCTGACGGCAGAACGCTGCTGGTAGACGGAAGCAAAGCCAACGTCATCGCGTCGTTCGCGGTGAATGGTGGAAGCCTCACCGAGCTGTCCAGCTCACCCACACCGCTGCCCGTGGGTGCCTTCGCAGCAGGCCTTGTCACCGATTGACGATTGCGGCTTGCCGCCGGCTCGGGAGATGTCTTTACGAGCCGGCGAGTTCGCCGGCGAAGCTGCCCCCGACCTCCCCAAGTTCCCCGTCGATCCCACCCGTCGTCTGACCTGCGGCCACAAGTACGGGTTCGGCTTCGGAGTAGTCGTGCTTGTGGTTGTACTACTGATAGTCCAAACTCGAATCGTGCACGTTGAGCGTTCCCGCTTGCCACCGACTCGTCCAAGGTGCGGTCGTGATGCCGGTGGCACTCGTGACGTGCCAATCTGCGCATGTGCCAGACATCCCGCCAGTGGCCACATCGCGTGAGAAGCAGCTGACCCTGCTCGCAGCCGTGCTGGGTACGAGCGTGGTGTTCCTCGACGCGACTGTAACCAGCGTCGCGTTGCCGGCGATTCGAAGCGACCTCGGTGGCGGTCTGGTGGGCCAGCAGTGGGTGACGAACGCGTATCTGCTGACGCTCGCGTCGCTGTTGTTGATCGGCGGCTCGCTTGGAGACGTATTGGGTCAGAAGCGCGTGTTCTTGGTCGGCGTTGCCGGGTTCGGACTCACTTCGGCTCTCTGCGCGGTCGCATCGTCGATCACGGAGCTATGCGTGTTTCGTTCGATGCAGGGGGCGTGCGCGGCACTGGTGACGCCCACCGCATTGGCGGTGATCATCCACGTGTTTCCCGAAGACGAGCGGGCCAGGGCGATTGGGACGTGGACAGCGCTCAGCTCGATCGTCGGGGTTATCGGGCCGTTCATCGGGGGAGTGTTGATCGCTGCCGGCTCGTGGCGCCTGATCTTCTTGCTCAATGTGCCGCTCGTACTCGTGACCGTGACGCTGATTGCTCGTGGCCTGCCCGGGAGCGCGAGCGCTCACAGCACCGGGCGCCTGGACTTCCCCGGGGCTCTTCTGGCGGCGCTCGCGCTCTCGGGTTCGGTGTTCGCTGTGACCGAGGGGCCTGCGCGCGGATGGAGCACCCTGGTGGTCGGCTCACTCGCGGCAGGGATCCTGGGAGCCATGGCGTTTGTTGCGCACGAGGCGCGAGCCCGGGCGCCGATGCTCCCATTGAGCCTGTTTCGCGAGCGCAACTTCACGATGGGGAACCTGGCGACATTGACCACCTACCTTGGGCTGGGGGGTGTGATCTTTCTGCTGCCCGTGTTTCTGCAGGAGGTCAGCGGCTACACCCCCGTTCAGGCGGGGCTTGCGCTTCTGCCGGTCACCTCGCTGACGATCCTGCTCTCCCGCCGCTTCGGGGCGCTTGCCGACCGCATCGGGTCGCGGGTGCTGATAAGCCTCGGGGCGCTGGTTGCCGGCTGCGGCCTTTTGCTCTTGGCGCGTGTCGATCGGCGCGCCGATTACCTCAGCGAGGTCCTGCCGGCGCTGCTCGTGTTCGGGCTGGGACTCGCGATGCTCATCGCGCCGTTGACCGCCACTGTCCTTGGGGCAGTGGTGGAGGATCACGCAGGCGTCGCCGCGGCGGTGAATACGACGCTCTCACGCGTCGCGCAGCTTTTCGCGGTCGCTGTGCTGGGAGCCGTCGTCTCTCTGGCTTTTGCCAGTCGTCTCGACACGACGCTACGACGGTCCGCGATCGATCCCGCCGGCCGCTCGGCGATCAGCCTCGCCAAGCGACAGCCACTCGGCACGCCGAGCTTGCAGGGAATACACCCTGGAGAGCGACTCCTTCTCAGAGCGGCCTTCGACGATGCATCGGTGCATGCGTTCCGCGTGGCGGACACGATCGCGGCCATCCTCGTCGTGAGCGGGGGTCTCGTTGCGTTCGCCGGGGTCCGCGATCCCCGCCGCACGGTGGCCGCCGAGCTGTGCCCGGCCGGGGCGCTCTGCGGAGCCAGCCAAGAACTCGTCCATGCTCAAGGGTGATGTGATCAGGATGGTGGGCGCCAGCCTCTGTCCAGGGTCGTTTGGCCCACCTCGATCAGGTAGCCGTCGGGGTCGCGGATGTAGCAGCGGATCTCGGTTGCATGCTGCTTCGGCGGCGTCAGGAATTGGGCGCCCCGTTCGCTCCATTCGGCGTACACCGCTTGGATGTCCGCTACTCGGATGTTGAGGAAGCTGTTCACTCGATCCGGGTCGGGTTGCGTCTCGAGCGTGACGGTCGGCTTGTCGTCGGTCGGGCCTCCTCCGAGGTTGATGATGATCCAGCTGTTGGCCAGCGCCACGTATGTCACCTCGTCATCCGCCTCGGCTGAGACGACAGTCCTGCCGCCCAGGACGTCGGTGTAGAAGCGCCGGGAACGCTCAACATCGTCTGAAACGATGAAATGGGCCAGAACCATCTCCTGGTTGACCGTGCTCATGCTGACCTCCATTGTTGGAATTGACTCCATAGTCGCGCCTTACACCGCACATCGCGTCCGTATATGTCCCTGATCCGCTGCCAGGCACCGTCGCGCATTCGCCCGCCCGTTTGAGTTTCGAACGTGCCACGGCAGCGAAGCCGTCGGCGCGGCCAAGCGGCGAGCTGCAAGTGGAGATCGATCGCTCGTTTCCGCTCGCGGATGCTGCCGCGGCGCACGAATATGCCGAGAGCCGCAAGGCGTTCGGGCGCGTCACCATCACGCTTTAGCCGTGGGCTCACGAATGACCGTACCTCTAGGAGGGGACCCCTGACGGGGCCCCCGGCACATGTGCCGGGGAACGCAGGGCCGCATGCGGCCCTGCGCGGGACGCACATGTGCGTCCCGTTCGACGGCGCACATGTGCGCCGTCGCCGGTTGGCACATGTGCCAACCGGGAAATCATGAAATCCAAGCTCTGATCTGCCACGATCGTGAGCGTCCCCGTCCGTTAAGGAGAACCCATGCCCGAGTACGCACCCGGAACCCCGTCGTGGGTCGAACTCTCCTCACCTGACACCGATGCCTCCATACGGTTCTACGGCGAGCTGATGGGCTGGAGTGCGACAGAGCCGGGATCTGAGGAGACCGGCGGGTATCGCATGTTCCAGCAGGACGGCAAGAACGTCGGTGGTCTGATGGGAATCATGCAGGAGGGTCAGCCCCCCGCGTGGGCCACCTACATAAGCGTCGCCGACGCCGATGGGACCGCGGCCAAGGTCAGGGCGGCCGGCGGCAGCGTGGTACTCGAGCCGATGGACGTGATGGACATCGGACGGATGGCGTTCTTCGCCGATCCCACCGGCGCCATGTTCGGCGTGTGGCAGCCGAAGAGCTTCACCGGCGCCGACCTCGTCAACGAGCCGAACTCGTTTTGCTGGAACGAGGTGCTCACCCGTGACGCCGATGCAAACAAGGCGTTCTACCCCGCGGTTTTCGCTTGGGAGGGCCGTCCCCCTGCTTTCGAGGGCGCCCCGCAGACCTACACGGTCTGGGAGCTCGACGGGAAGCAGGTCGGGGGCATGATGCAAATGACTGACGAGTATTTCCCGGCCGAGGTCCCGCCGCACTGGGGTGTGGTCTTCGCTGTGGCCGACTGTGACGCCATCGTCGCCAAAGCACGCGAGCTTGGGGCGACCGTCACGAACGAGCCGATGGACATGCCGATCGGACGCTTCGCCGGTCTGATCGACCCCCAGGGAGCGTCCTTCACGGTGATGCGACCGGCGCCGTCCGCCTGATCGGTCGTCAAGCGCCGGTGGCGTCGAGTTCGTACAGGGTGCGGCTAGGGCCGATCGCCCAAGGACAGCCTGCGCATGAGCGCGGCAAGCTCCCGATGCTGATGGGCCCCCGGCTGCTCCAGGCGCTCGACGATCCGCTCGCGTACCGGGCGCGGCATCGCCTGGGAGAGCTTGGCCTTGGCTTCCACGCGATCGGCGCGCAGTCTGAAGGCGACGGTCTGCGGGGCGATTCTGCGAGACAGCTCGAGGCCCCCACCCTCCAACCGCCATCGACTCTCG
Source organism: uncultured Solirubrobacterales bacterium (assembly GCA_963715535.1). GTDB lineage: Bacteria > Actinomycetota > Thermoleophilia > Solirubrobacterales > Solirubrobacteraceae > Palsa-744. The sequence continues at coordinate 2,844,611 of OY970251.1, forward strand.
CCGAGCACTGTCTCGTGGTGCTCGAGCGTTCGGCGCAGAACGTCGAACCGCTCGTTGCCGTCGAGCGGTTGAGGCGTTCCGTGGACGTGCACGGAGAGGTGATTCATCGTGCTCGGGACGTCGGTCAGCTCGGGGCGATACCAGGACGCCGAGACGAATCCGTGGGGCCCCTCGAAGATCAATAGGGCCGGAGTGCGCGCCTCGATATCGGCGCATTGCGGGTCCGCGCGCGCAAAGTGCCCAACTACGACGATCTCGTCTCCGGGCGCGTCCTCGAGCAGGAAGAACCCATACGTTGCGCGCAGACCCTCGCTTCCACCGGTGACCATCCGCGCCCACCCATGCTCGGCGATGACTCGCCGAGCCTCATACGAGGACATCGCGTACTTGGGCTGAATATGCACCACACAAGCCTAGCCATGGGAGATTGCCCACGACCACACTGGACCCTCGCACCGGATGGAGGCGTGAAGTTGCCGTAAGGCTGAAGTTGCCGTGTGGCTGTCGTTAACGGGCTCAGTCAGTCTTGTCGCGTTGCGCGTAGAGCTCGTCCATGTGGGACATCCCCTTGGGTGGCAGCATCGCGCCGGCGATCCACAGAAACGGGATGAAGAACCCTAGGATCAGCAATATCCAGTGCCGATTTTGGAAGGTTCTAACACCAAGAAAGAGCAGCAGGAAGATGTAAATAATGCCCAGTCCGACGTACAGCACCCGAACCTCCGTCCCGATAGCGGTTAGCACACCTTAGACCATCCACCCAAGCTCCCAACTCCGCCAAACCTGGGACAGACGTCCTCCTTTGCTCGTTGCGTGCTACTCGGAGGCGAGTGCGCCGAGCACGTCCAGGCGTGCGGCTCTGCGGGCCGGCAGTTGCGCCGCCAGTATCCCCGCGACTGCCGCGAGTACGAGCAGCACCAGCAGCGTGCCCACCGGTATCGACAGCACGTAGCCTGAGCCCGATAGCGCGAAAGTGGTCACAAGGATCGCCCCGACCACACCGATTATTAGCCCGAGCACTCCACCGATCAGCGAGGTGATCAGCGACTCGTAGTGGATCATCTGGCGGATCTGGCGGCGCGAAGTGCCGATTGCGCGCATCATCCCCAGCTCTCGGGTGCGCTCGTAGATCGAGAGCACGAGCGTGTTGACGATCCCGAACAGCGACACGATCACCGACAGCGCGAGCAGCACGTAGACGAGCAGTAGGAACTTGTTGACCTTGTTGCTCTGTTCCTGGGTGTACTGCGCCGCGGTCTGCGAGTGGGCCTGCGGGAAGCTGCGACGCAGCAGCGTGTTGATCGCATGTTGCACTTCGGCGCCGCTTGCGCCGGGGGCGTAGGCGATGAAGTTGATCGCGTCTTCTCGCTGTCCAAACGCGGTGCGCGCCAGCGAGCGCGAGATCGTGAGGTTGGAGAGCAGGCCGAGCACTTCTTCGGAGAAGATGCCCCGCACCGTCAAGCTCACCACGTGACTGGAGGGCGTTGCCACCGACAGGCGCTCTCCCACGCGCAGGTTGTGGCCGTTTGCGAACTTCTTGGTGATGACCGTGCCGCCCTGCCCGAGCGTGGCGAGCGTCGCGTTCGAGCCGTGCTCCCATTCGATCTTGTACATCCGCGAGAACGATTCGGGTTCGATCGCGGTCACGGCGCTCTGTTCGTCGATCACCGGCGCCCCGGGCGCTGAGGCGTTGCGCACCCTGCCCTTTGTGAAGGCGATCGCGGTGACCTCGCCCACGCCGCGCACTTGTCTCACCGCGGGCGCGACCGCCGCAGGGATGCCCCCTTCGTTATGCGAGTTCTGCACGATCAGGTTGCCGGCGAAGGAGCGGTTGACCGCATTGTCGATCGTTGTCTTCGTGCCCGCGGCGAGCACCGAGATGAACGCCACGAGCCCGAGCCCGACGGTCAACGCGAGCGCGGTCACGAGCGTGCGCCCGGGCTGGCGCACCGAGTTCTCGCGCGCGAGGCGCCCGGTGATGCCGCGCCAGGCCACTAGCGAGCCGATCGTGCGCCCGAGCGCAGGGATCACTCGGTAGTGGCGCGGTGGACGCTCGCCTCCGCGCCGCAAGCGCACCCACAGCCTGACCGCGCGGCCGACCCACAGGATCACGAGCACCAAGCCCACCCCGTGCCCGAACACGCTGCCCAGCGCGAGCACCACGATCAGCCCGATCGCGAAGCGCACGATCAGCATCCGCCGAGTCGGCAGCGGTCGCGGCGGAATCTGCACGCCCTCGCGCATCGCCGCGATCGGCGGCACGCGCGTCGCGCGCATCGCCGGGAAGAGCCCCGCGAGCACCGTCACGACGATGCCCACGCCAAGCGAGACGATCACAGTGCGCGCCTCGAGGACCGTGCCGTTGTCCGGCAGGTCCGCCCCGAACGCCTTGAACAGCCCGTCGAGCGCCGGCGCGAGCAAGATTCCGAGCAGTAGCCCGATCACGGCTCCGGTGACGCCCAGCAAGAGGCCTTCCTCGACGACTGTGCGCATGATCTGCGCGCGTGAGGCGCCCAGCGTGCGCAGCAAGCCGAACTCGCGTGTGCGCTGGGCGACGGTGATCGAGAAGGTGTTGAAGATGATGAACGCGCCCACCACGAGCGCCACATAAGCGAAGATCAAAAGGAAAGTGCGCAGGAAGCCAAGCTTTTCTTCCAGTTCGGAGGTCTGGTTGGCGGCTTCCTGAGCTCCGGTGCGCACCACCAGCGTCCTCGGTAGGACGGCACGCACACGCGAGGCGAGTTCCTGCGGTGCCACGCTCGGACTCGCCGCGACGTTGATGCTGTCGTATGCGCCCGGTTCGCCCGCTACATACTGGGCTTGGCTCGCCTGCAGCAGCGCGACGGTCGTGCCACCGAAGGATTCGCTGCCCGCGAACTTGGCGATGCCCGAGATCGTGTAGTGCCGCGCGGGGGACCTACCGGCGATCACGATCTGCTGGCCGGGCGTCAGATGGTTGCGCTTGGCGCTCGCTTGGTCGATCGCGACCTCGCTCGCCGTGCTCGGCAGGTGACCTATGGTCGCGGTGAACGCCTCGAAGCGTGGCGGCTGCAAGGCATCGACGAGCCCAAACGCACCGCCGCTGGTGAGCCGCTTGCCGGATGTGGTGAGCAACGCCGCACTGGTTGAGATGTCGCCCGAGGCCGCCGCCACGCCCGGCACAGCGCGTACGCGGGCAAGCGTCGCTTCAGTCAGCGAAGAGGCCTGAGAGCCACCGAGCGTTTCCTTTTCGGTCACGACCACCGACTTGTTTGCGTAGGCGCTGCCGAACACTTCCGAGAAGGCATGGTTGATCGTGTCGGTGAGAATGTAGGTGCCCGCCATCAGCGCCACGCCCAGCGCGATCGCAATCGCCGTCAACAGCACCCGCAGCTTGCGCTGCACGAAGCCGCGCAGCACCAGCGTGAGCATTTAGCCCACGGCCTTCATCAGATCCAGCGCCTGTTCGGCGCTCCCTGCCTCGCCGTCGTGCACGATCTTGCCGTCGGCCAGCACGAGCAGACGATCGGCGAACGATGCGGCGTGGGCGTCGTGGGTGACCATCACGACCGTCTGAGAGAAGTCGTCAACGGCATGACGCAGCAGCTCGAGCACGTCGCCTGAGGATTTCGAGTCGAGGTTGCCGGAGGGCTCGTCGGCGAACACGACCGCGGGACGTGAGATCAGCGCGCGCGCAACCGCAACCCGCTGCTGCTGGCCACCGGAGAGCTCCGCGGGCCTGTGGCTCAGCCGGTCGCGGATGCCGACCGTGTCCACGAGACGGTCGAACCATTCACGGTCAACCTCGCGGCCCGCGATCGACAGCGGCAGCAGGATGTTCTCCTCGGCGTTCAGCACCGGCAGCAGGTTGAACGTCTGGAAGATGAAGCCGATGCGATCGCGGCGTAGCTGCGTGAGTGCGCGATCGTCCAGCTCGGTCAACTCAACGCCGCCGACGCTCACCGTTCCGGAGGTTGGTCGATCGAGGCCGGCAAGCAGGTGCATGAGCGTCGACTTGCCAGATCCCGACGGGCCCATGATCGCCGCGAAGCGCCCTGTTGGGAAGTCCACCGTGACACCGGACAGCGCATCGACGGCCGCCTCGCCCTCGCCGTAGCGACGACGCAGATCGCTGGCCTGCACGATTGTCTGTGAGTTGTTCTCGAGACTTGTATCTGCCATTGATTTCGTATTGATTTCGTGAGCATAGCCACGCGAAGGTCACGCGTCGCCGGCATCGTAGACCGCGTACAGACAGCAGGGAGAAGATCTCGCGCCGTCCCACACGGCCGGCGCTTTCAGGTTTCGATCGTGACGAGCGTGCCGATCGGCGTGTAGGGCCACACTTCCGCGGCGGCCTGGAGCGGCAGCTCGACGCAGCCGAGGCTCTGTGGCGTGCCGAAGGACGCGCGGTCGAAGTTGTGAATCGCATCGCCGCCGTTGAAATAGCTGATCCACTTGATCCCGGGGTCTTCGTAGTGGGAGCCGTCGGGATTGGTGCCGCTCATCGTGCCTTCGGGAATGTGCTCGAACACGGCGAATGTTCCGAGTTCGGTTTCCGCTCCGGCGATGCCTGTATTGGCGGCCGTGGTCAAGACCGTCTTGCCGGCGTGCCACAGCGTCAATATCTCCGGGACTTCGCGGTGCACATACACGTAGGTGTAACCGCTTTCCAGACGCTTGCCCGCGATCGCATTGCTGAGCAACAGGTGCCACACGCTCGGCCCGGCGAGTCCGTCGACTGTGATTTCGTGGGTGCTCTCGAACTTCATTACCGCGCCGCGGGTGATCGTGTTCGCCTGTCCGGGGGTCCACATCGCCTGCAGCTGGTGTGGGGTGTTCGGATAGCGCCAGTCGAAGCTGCCGCTCGGAGGACTGACCGCGGCCTGTGCTTGAGCGCTGGGCGTGCGCTCCACGGGTGCGCCCGAAGGCTGCCAGTTGACTGGCAGGTAGCCTTGTTCGGCGAGCAGTTGTTGCAGTCGCAGCGTCGAGCCGGGCGGCACGGTCCATTCGAGCTGGCTGGTGGTGTGCAGACCGCTATTCGTGCCCGCCGCTACAGCGACCTCACGCGGGAGTTGAACGCGCAGGTGGGAGCCCAGCGGCGCTCCGAACCCCGACGGGGTGAACACGAGTGTGTGGCTGTCGGTTTCGCGCCATTGCCCCGGCGTGCTGGGTGAAAGCGTCGGGCGATCCGATCCGAGCGCTTCGCTCACAGGCTTTGAAAATGTCAGGCGTATCGGCGTATAGGGAGAGATCGAAGCGCCCGCCGCCGGGATCGTGGCCATCACGGTGGTGTGGGATTGCGGGAACCAGCTCACCTGCGTGGGTGCGCCGACGGTCTCCCAGGGACGCGCCGCCGCGGCAATCTCAACGCTCCCCGTCTGCGGCTGCACACCAAGCGAGACCGAGCTCCGCGGATCGCTCAGCGTGTGGTGGGTCAGGCTCTCTGTGCTCCCATAGGCAACCGCGCTCACCGGCTGGTTGAAGCCGACGTGAACCGCCGAGCCGCTGGGAACGGTCATCCACTGTTCGGTGACATGGGCCACCGGCGCGTGCAGCGTCAATTGCTCGTTGCGTGTGCTGCCAAGGGCCCAGCCGAGCCATCCGGGCCTGCGCACCTGCACGTCCACCGTAACCTGCTCGCCTGGAGCCAGCATCCTCAGCGGAGTCAAGCGATCGTCTTCCACGGTGAGCGGCACCCGCCTGCCGTTCGGTCCGAAAGCCTGCACATGCTCGAGCGTGCCGCCCAGCGGTTGCACACTCACACGCGCAAGCGCGGTTGAATCGCCCGCGAGACTCACGCCCGATAGCGTCAATGCAGCCACGATCACCAGGACGAGCGCTACGAGCACGACGATTCCCATGCCGAGCAGCACGCGCTTGCCGCTGCGTCTTCCCGACGCGGCTTCCCGATCAGCGGAGATCGCCATCGGTAGATCGTAGGACGCTATGACGACGGTTGGGCTGGCAACCCCGACGGTGCCGTCATCCAATGGTGGATCTACGGGCACTTCGCGCGAATTCGAGTTCTCGGCGGACCACCGATCCTCGGGGGTCTACGCTAGAGCCGATATGCCGGAGATTCCCGATCGTCCAGAGGGTGCGGCGGCAGCCGTCGGCCCCGAGGCAAAGCCCTCGCAACGGCGTCCGGCGATCGTGGCGGTTGACGACGAGCCGGCGGTGCTGGCGGCGGTCGCCCGCGACCTGCGCAGGGGCTTCGGCGAGCGCTTCCGCATTCTGCGCGCCGGTTCTGGGCCGGAGGCCTTGGATGTCCTGCGCGAGCTGCGCGCGCGCGGCGACCATGTGGCGATGCTGATCGCAGACCAGCGCATGCCGGGGATGTCGGGCACCGATTACCTCGTGCAGGCGCGCCAATTGGTGCCCGACGCCAAGCGGGTGCTGCTGACCGCATACGCCGATACCGAGGCGGCGATCGCCGCGATCAACGAGGTGGCCTTGGACTACTACCTGCTCAAGCCTTGGGATCCCCCAGAGGAGCAGCTGTTTCCGGTTGTCGAGGACTTGCTCACGACGTGGGAGGCGGGCGCGGCCTTGGAAGCAGGCGGTGTGCGTGTCATCGGTCACCGCTTCTCGCGCGAGTCCCACGACCTGCGCGATTTCCTCGTGCGCAACCGCGTGCCCGCCCGCTGGCTGGATGTCGAACGCGACGGCGAGGCGCGCGAGCTCCTGCGGGTCGCCGGCGTGGACGCCGAGCGCCTGCCGGTGGCTTTGCTTGAGGACGGCAGCGTGCTCGAGCGCCCGACGATCCTCGAGCTGGCAGAGCGCCTGGGCGTCAGCGGCACCCCGGCCCAGGACCACTACGACCTCGTCGTCGTGGGTGGCGGCCCGGCCGGCCTGGCGGCCGCGGTCTACGGTGCCTCGGAGGGACTGAAGACAGTCATGGTCGAGCGCGAGGCGCCGGGTGGCCAGGCGGGCCAGTCGAGCCGTATCGAGAACTACCTCGGCTTCCCCGCCGGTCTCAGCGGCTCGGACCTCGCGCGCCGCGCGACCGATCAAGCCCGGCGCTTGGGGGCGGAGCTGCTCACCGTTCGGGAGGCGGTCAGTCTGCGCGCCGAGGGCTCCGCACGCCTGGTCGAGTTGAGCGGTGGCGGCGCTTTGAGCGCGAGCTGCGTGATCGTCGCCTCGGGCGTCTCCTACCGCCAGCTGGACACGCCCGGATTTCCAGAGCTGACCGGCGCCGGCATCTACTATGGCGCGGCCATGACCGAGGCGCGTGGCTGTGCCGACCAGCACGTGGTCGTGATCGGGGGAGCCAACTCGGCCGGCCAGGCAGCCGTCTACTTCAGCGGCTATGCCGCCCAGGTAACGATGCTGGTGCGGGGCCCATCGCTTGAGAAGTCGATGTCCCACTACCTGATCGAGCAGATCGCGTCCCAGCCAAACATCGAGGTCCGCACCGGCACGCTCGGCCGTGGCCGCGGAGAGCGAGCAAGACCGTCTGACAGGCTTGCGCTTGGCGGCCTCGAACGGCGAGGAGACATTGGCCGCCGACGCGTGCTTTGTTTTCATCGGCGCGTCCCCCCGAACCGACTGGCTCGACGGCGTCCTGGCACGCGACGAGCGCGGCTTCATCCTGGCCGGCCGCGATGTCCAGGCCGACGGCTGGCCCCTGCAGCGCGAGCCCTACTTCCTGGAGACCACAATCCCCGGCGTGTTCGTCGCCGGCGACGTACGTGCACGCTCGATCAAGCGCGTCGCAAGCGCGGTGGGGGAGGGCTCGATGGCGGTCTCCTTGATCCACGAATATCTGGTGGACGCATGAGAGAGCGGCCCGTCACGCTCGAGGAGCTGCGCGGCGTCGACCTGTTCGACAGCCTCGACGACGCCGAGCTGGCCGAGTGGCTGCCGCTGGCCCGTCCTCGCCGGGTCCTCGCCGGTGGGGTCATCGCCGAGCAGGGAGAGGAGCCCCCGGGCTTGCAGCTTCTCTTGGAGGGCCGCGCCCAGGCCTTCATCCTCGCCCAAGGCAAGAGCGAGCCGGTCGGCCATCACACCGCGCCGACCTGGATGGGCGCGATCGCGGTCCTGACGGGAGGCACGCTCGGCGTGCGCATGCAGGCCGAGAGCGACTGCCGCCTGGCAACGGTCGCCCCCGAGGACTTCAAGCGGATGGCATTCGCCCAGGCGGAGATCCACCAGCGCGTAATGCGTCAAGTCGCCCCGGTGATGAGCCGCATCACCGAGCGCGAGCAGAACCAGGAGCGACTTGCCTCGCTGGGCACGATGGCGGCCGGCCTGGCGCACGAGCTCAACAATCCGGCTGCCGCCGCGCGCCGGGCCGCCGCTCAGATGACCGAAGCCTTGGAGGTGATCGGCTCGACCTTGGCCTCGTTCCTTGAGGCAGGCGTCGGGCGCGAGGGCGCCCAGCAGCTTGTGAGCTTGCAACAGCAGGCGATCGCCCAAGCCGCCTCGGCCACTGCACTCGATGCCCTGGATGCATCCGATGCCGAGGAGGACTTGCTGGCGCGCATGGAGGATCTGGAGATAGAGGAGCCCTGGCGCTTGGCCGAGCCCTTGGCGGCGGCCGGCGTCGACCAGGTGTGGCTCGATCGCGTCGCCAAGCTGGCCGGCCCGGCGACCGGCGCCGCCCTGCGCTGGGTCGCGGCCACGCTGACCGCCGGGCGCCTCTCGGAGGAGCTGTGCGAGTCCACCGCGCGCATGTCCTCCCTGGTGGGCGCGGTGAAGTCCTACGCCTACATGGATCGTGGCGCTCTGGTCGAGGTGGACATCCACGAGGGCTTGGAGACAACGCTGACGGTGCTCGGCTACAAGCTCAAGCACACCTCGATCGCACTTGTGCGCGACTACGACCGTGCGCTGCCGAAGCTCACAGTGCGTGGCTCCGAGCTCAACCAGGTGTGGACGAACCTGCTCGACAACGCGATCGATGCGCTGGGTGAGCAGGGAACGATCACGATCGCAACGCATGCCGACGGCGATTGTGCGGTCGTCGAAATCGCCGACGACGGTCCCGGGATCCCCGAGGAGCTGGCCGGGCGCATCTTCGACCCGTTCTTCACGACCAAGGATGTCGGCCAGGGCACTGGTCTGGGCCTTGCAACCGCGCGACGGATCGTGGTCGAGCGCCACGATGGCTCGCTCACACTCGACAGTCAACCCGGCCGCACCGCCTTTCGTGTGCGGCTGCCCTTCAACCAAAAAGCCTGATTTGAGGATTCGATGTCAACTTGCATACAAGAGATCTGATCGGAGGAGGATCCAATGCCCGCTTGCACACACCTGGATCAAATCCAGATAACCCAGCTGCCCGAGTCGGTCGAGGGCTGCGAGGAATGTCTGCGGATTGGCGGCGCGTGGCTGCACCTGCGCATCTGCCTGGAGTGTGGCCAAGTGGGCTGCTGCGACAGCTCGCCCAACCGTCACGCCACCGCGCACTATCAGTCAAGCGGCCACCCGCTGATGCGCTCGCTGGAGCCTGGCGAGACATGGTCGTGGTGTTTCGTGGACGAGGTCGCGATGAGCATCCCGGAGGTGCGGGGAGAGACGCGAATCCCGCCGTCGCCGATGGGTGGTTGAACCGGTGAAGTCATCTGGACAGAGCTCCTGAGTAGGAGTAGCGTGACGGTCTAAATCCCAACAGAGAGGATTTCGACATGGCTGGCGACGCATTGTTTCTCGGCTGGGGGCCCGTCGTGCGGGGCCGCGAGTTGAAGGCGCTGGAGGTCTTCCAGGAAACCATCACGTATTACGGCACGTTGCAGCAGGATGGCCGGATCGATAGTTTCGAGCCCGTGCTGATCGGCCCGCACGGCGGGGATCTTGCCGGATTCATCGTGCTGCGTGGCGCACGCGCCTCGCTGGATGAGATCCGCTCCAGCGATGAGTTCCGGCGACTGGTTGCCCGCGCGGGTGCGATTGTGGATGACATCGGCGTCCTCGACGCCTATACCGGCGAAGCGTTGGCTCAACAGATGTCTCTGTTCCGATCGGTCTCCGAGGAGCTGGGAGGTTGATCCAACCGTCTGGCTTGAGCTTTGCCTGATCCATGACTGTCAGTGGTGGCTGTTTGTGCTGTGCTATTGCAGAGCCTGCATTCCACAGGAAGACCGCAAATGGCCACCACCGATCTCAGCACTCCTCCATCCGGGCTCGAGTCGAATTCTGTCGATGTCGCCGGCGCGAGCTTTGAGACACTCGTTCGCACGCGCCGGACCCACAAGGCCTTCGGCGCCGAGCCGGTCGGCCGGGAGACGTTGCTCGAGCTCTTCGAGCTTGCCCGCTGGGCGCCAAATCATCATCTGACAAACCCGTGGCGCTTTCGCGTGCTGGGAGAGAAAGCGCGCGATCTTCTGGCTCGCGAGGCCGAGCTGGAGAAGCCCGGCTCGGCGATCAAGCTCCAGCGCGCGCCCACCCTGATTGTCGTCGGCGTCGAGTCTCGCGGCGACCCATCCCAGCAACGGGAGGATCTCCTCGCCACCGCGATCGCCGCTTATATCGTCGTGTTGGCGGCACACGCACGCGGACTTGCCGGCTATTGGCGGACACTTCCTCTCCTGGACAAACCCAACGTGCGCACCGGACTCGCGATTCCCGTCGAGGAGCAGCCGATCGGCCTGCTCCATCTCGGCCATCCAGTCCAAGTCCAACGCGTTCCTGAGCGCGCGCCCGTCGATGAGATCGCGATCTTCCTCGATTGATCGCCGTTGGGGCTCGCGTCCAATGCGGCGATACGCACACTTCTCGGCTGTGTGTGACGTCTCCTCGACGCTAGGCCCGCCGTGGTGGCAGCTTCACGATGCCGATGAAGAAGTCATCGATCTGGTGGACGATCTGCTTGAAGCGGTCGAAGTCGACCGGCTTGGTGATGTAGGCGTTGGCGTGCGACTTGTAGGAGCGCAGCACGTCCTCCTCGGCCTCTGAGGTGGTGAGCACGATCACGGGGATCGTTGAGAGCTCCGGGTCGGCCTTGATCTCGGCGAGCACCTCGGCGCCGCTCTTGCGCGGCAGGTTGAGATCGAGCAGCACCAGGTCGGGCCGCTCGTTGCCCGCGTACTCGCCTTCGCCGCGCACGAATTGCATCGCCTCCACGCCGTCGCTGACGACCGACAGGACGTTGCCGACCTTGTGGTCGGTGAACGCCTCGCGGATCAGCAGCACATCGCCGGGGTCGTCCTCGACGAGCAGGACCGAGATCAGATCGGCGTTCATTGCGTGGTCTCCTTGTGGTCCTTGACAATTGGCAGGGTGAAGCGGAAGCGCGCTCCGCCGGCGTGGTCGGTGTCGAGCCAGATGCGCCCACCGTGATATTCGACGATCTTGCGGCACAGGGCGAGCCCGATCCCGGTTCCCTCGTAGGCCTCACGGGAATGCAGGCGTTGGAAGATCAGGAAGATCCGCTCGGCATACTCGCGTTCGATGCCGATCCCGTTGTCGATGCAGCTCAGCTGCCACTCGTCCTCCGTTGCGCGACGCGGCGATGTGCACGACCGGGGGCTCCGTCGCCACGGAACTTGATGGCGTTGCCGATCAGGTTCTGAAACAGCGACGTCGAGCTGTGCGCGGTCGCCGACGCACGGTCGGCAGCTTGCCGACCACCACGCGCCCGCCGCTGTCTCGAGGGCGCCGGCGAGCGCCGACCGCGCGTCGGCGACAGCGTCGCTCAGCTCGATCGGCTCCCGCTCGCGTCCGCTGCGCCCGACGCGCGAGAACGCGAGCAGATCGTTGATCAGGGTCTGCATTCGCTTGGCGCCGTCGACGGCGAAGTCGATGTACTGGTCGGCGCGCTCGTCGAGCTGGCCGTGGTAGCGGGTCTGCAGCGCTTGGCAGAAGCTCGCGATCTTGCGCAGCGGCTCCTGCAGGTCGTGCGAGGCGACGTAGGCGAACTGCTCCAGCTCGGCGTTGGAGCGCGTCAGCTCGGCGGCCTGCGCCTCCAGCTGCGGCGCGCGCGGCTTCGACGGCGGCGAGCTCCTCGACGATCCGCTCGCGCATCGCGTCGATCTCACCGCCGACCTCGGCGATCTCGCGCGGGCCGCTTGCGATCCGAAGCGGCGTGGCGAACTCGCCGCCGGCCACCCGGCGGGCTTCCGAGCCCAGGCGCGCGAGCGGTCGGGTGATCGTCTGGCGCAGCAATAGCCCGGCGCCGAGGACACCGCCAAGGATCAGCGCGGCGGCGAGGATCAGCAGTAGTCGCAGAGTTGTCGGCCGCGCGTTCCAGCTTTGCGCGAGTCTGGGAGTCCTCGCGCCGAGTGCGGACTGCAGGCGAGCAAGCGACGCTCTGATGGCGTTGAACAGCTGCTTGCCTTTCAAGTTCGTTTCGATCGAATCTGCGCGTGGACTCGTGTGGGCGTGCGAGTGCGGGCGCCGACGTATTCGCGCTGCCAGATTTGCGCGCGATCGCGAACCATCTCCACCTCCGCGGCGACGGTCACGCCGATGGCTTTCTCGCTCGCGCGCAGGGTTGCGTAGGCGAGTGCCTCGTTCTCGCAGACCGTCGCGGTACGGCGCGAGGAAGCTGGGCTGGCCGGTGATCACATAGCCACGCACGCCAGTCTCCTGGTTGATGAGCGCGTTTTCGAGCGTCGAGCGAAGCGCGCCGAGCGGGACCCACCTGATTCAGCAGGAGGGCGCGGTCGCGTCCCAGCTGTCCGTTGGCGAGCAGCGCCAGGCCGATCCCCACGATTGCCAGCACCAACAGCAGCCCGATCGTCATCGCGAGCAGTGGACCTACGCTCATGCGGTCGATTCGCCGCGCGCTCCACGCACGCGTCGCCGGTGGGGTCGATGCCGCGCGGCCCACGAAGCTCATCTCCTCGCCTGCGTTGCTCACGCATGTTCGGGCCGCTGCCGAGGAGCAACATCGCGACATCGTCGCTGAGCGCTTCGCCGTTCAGGCTGCTCGGCCGCGGCGATCAGCTCGTCGAGCAGTGCCAGGGCTGCTCTTGCCAGTTCGGGCGCTGCTTCGATTCGTCTCGGCGATCAGCCCGTGCAGCCCCTCTTCGCCGAGGCGCTTGGAGCCCGCGCCGACTCGCCCTCGACGATCCCGTCGGTGTACAGCAGGATCGTCCATGCCTCGGGCAGACGTCACCTGCTCTGCGCAGCCACGGAGCGTCTGTGACTCCGATGCCGGCGTTGCCCCGTCCGTTTGAGAGGCGCGAGATGCCACTCGCGTCGATCAGGACCGGTCGCGGATGCCCGGCGCGGATCATCGACACGCGATCTGCGATCGGGCTGGATCTCGAGCGTGCAGAGCGTCGCGAACAGGCCGGGGAGGTGACGCTCGTGCTCGAACACCTGCTGCAGGGTCTGCAGGACCACGCTCGGGCCGGTCTCCCGCCAGGACGAGCGCTCGCCAGGCGGCGCGCAAGCTGACGCCGATCGCGGCTTCGTCGGGTCCGTGACCGCAGACGTCGCCAATCACGGACATGGAGACTGTCGTCGGTCGTCTGCACGAGGTCGAAGAAGTCGCCGCCGAGCAATGCGCGGCTGCGCCCGGCGCGATAGCGGGACGCGACCCACACCGAGGGGTCATCGAGCAGCGGCTTAGGCGCCAAGCCCTCGTTCCAGGCGAGTGACCTCCAGCGCCTGCGGCCTCCGCCAGCAGCAGCTCGCAGCTCGGCCTCCTCGGCTTGGCGGCGACCGATCGAATAGCGAATCGAGCGCGCCAGCTGATGGCCGTCGACCTGGCCCTTGAGCAAGTAGTCCTGTGCGCCCGCCTGCACGGCGGTGACACCGGCCGCCTCGTCGGCGAGGCCCGTCAGGACGATCAGCGGTATCGCCGGCGCGTGCGAGCGCAGTTGCGCGACCGCGTCCAGGCCCGAGGCGTCAGGCAGCCCCAGGTCGAGCAATGCGCAGTCGATCGCCGGGCTCAAGGTCGCGATCGCCTCGCTCGAGCGTACGACTGCGCACGATGTTCGCGCGTGGGAGCACTTCGGCGAGCTCATCCTCGACCAAGCAGAGCGTCGCCGTCGTCGTCCTCGACGAGCAGCACGCCGATCTGCTCTTGCCCGACAGCCTGCCCGCCACCGGCTATCACGGGTCGGTCGCTGACTGCTTGGACCCCTCGGTGCGATCCCCCATGTGGCCATCTTATTTGCAATGCCGACCGGAACACGACAGTCTTTTTGAGTGTCGCTAGAGTCCACGATGTGACGCTTGTCCTGCTCACCGGAGCCACGCGCGGTATCGGCCAAGCAGCCGCGATCGAGCTTGCTCGTCAAGGCGTCGAGGTGGCGCTCGTGGGGCGCGAGCGCGAGCGCGTGGAGACTGTTGCGCAAGCGGCCCGCGCGACCGGCGGGGGCGCCGAGGTCCACGAGCACGTCGCCGACCTGATGCTGATGGCCGACGTCCGCACGCTTGCGCGGGAGGCCCGGGAGCGCTACGCGAAGATCGACGTGCTGGCGAATAACGCTGGGGCGCTGTTCGCCTCGCGCAAGGAGACTTCCGAGGGCTTTGAGCAGACTTTCGCGCTGAACCATCTAGCGCCGTTTCTGTTGACCAACTTGCTGCGCGACCGGCTGGAGGGGGGACGGGTGGTGACCACCTCATCCGACGCTCACAGCTCCGGGCGCTTGGATCTCCAGGATTTGCAGTCTGAGAAGTCCTACTCGGCGATGCGCGTGTACGGAACCTCCAAGCTCTGCAACATCCTGTTCACGCGCGAGCTCGCCAAGCGCGCGCCGGAGCTGCACGCCAACTGCTTCCACCCTGGTGTCGTGCGCACCGGCTTCGGCAAGAACGAAGGCGGCATCTGGAAGGTGCTCACCACGCTCGGTGGACCCTTCTTCCGCTCGCCCGAGCGCGGCGCACGCTCGCTCGTGTGGCTCGCGGTCTCCGACGACGCGGCCGCTCTCACCGGCGAGTACGTGCAGGACGAGAAGGTGCTCGCTCCCAGTGCGCAAGCCCAGGACGATGTGCTCGCCGACGGGCTGTGGGAGCACAGCGCCGAGCTGGTGGGCCTGCCCGCCGACGCGCCCGTCTGAGGCCTCTCCGCAGACGCGTCCCATGCCACCCGCTTGCTCGATGCGGCGGTCACAGCCACGAGGCCGGACGGTCGGTATCTCACACTCCGCCCGAGCACTTCGATTGGTTGCGCAAATAACGGGTATCACATTATTACCAGGGGCTTACATGAGTGGCCGACTGGGCTTTTGAGGGGCCGACTGCCACCTCATCGAATGCGTGGAGGCGATCTATATGTCAGGGTCAAGGTCATCGGCGAAGCGAGCGGCCTCGGGTGTGTTGGCGATAGCGGTGCTTGCCGCCATCGCGGGCTGCGGGGGATCGAGTTCAAGTACCACCAAACAGGTCGCCGCGTCGGCAAACCAGACGATCGTCTTCGCCGAGTCGGGCCTTGGCACCGAGGGCAAGCAGACGCAGGTGGCGATCGAAGGCTTCGAGAAGGCCAACCCCAACATCAAAGTGTCGATCGACGTGCTCTCGCCCAACTCCACCACCTACCTCCAGCAGCTCCAGCAGCGCTTCATCGCCGGGTCCAGCACACCCGACGTGCTCGAGTCCGACGTCACCTACCCGGCCAAGTTCGCCCAGGCCGGCTGGATCAGCTCGCTGCAGTCCTTCAATCCCAACATGAGCCAGTTCTTCCCCACCGAGGGGGCGGCCGGGATGTACAAAGGGCAGGTCTACGCGATCCCGTGGTTTGACAACCCAGAGGGCCTGTTCTACCGGACCGATCTGGTCCCGACCCCACCGACCTCGCCGGCACAGGTCGTCGCCGACGCGAAGACGGCGATGAAGAAGGACCCGAACTGAAGGAGGGGCTGGCGTTCGAGGCTGCCAAGTATGAGGGGGCGATCACCTCCTACCTCACCACCGTCGCGCCGTTCGGTGGCAAGCTGGTCACCAACAGCATCGACTCACCGGGCAACGTCGCGGCTCTCACCTGGCTGCACGAAGCGATCTACACCAACAAGATCGCTCCCCAAGCGGTGACCGGCTGGGAAGAGGGACAGGTACAGGAAGAGTTCACCTCCGGTCACACCGCTTTCGCCATCAACTACCCCTTCGTCGCCGCTGTGGCTGCCGAAGGCGGCCCCGCCAAGGGCCAACCGGCTTGATTCCCTTCCCCGCCGGCCCAGGCGGAAGTCCCGGCGCGGCCCTCGGCGGCGAGATGCTCGCGATCAACGCCAAGAGCACACACTCCCCCGCGGCCTACAAGCTGATCGAATACCTCACCTCCGCGCCGGTGCAGACAGCGCGTGCGGAAGCCACCGGGGACCCGCCGTCGCTGCCGGCGGCCTACACCCCTGCGCTGTTCGCGAAGGCGCCGTATTTCAAGCAGGTCAAGACGCTCAACCAGTTCGCCCAGCCGCGACCGGTGAGCCCGTCCTATCTGCAGATATCGACCTATCTCCAGTCTGCGCTCTCTTCGGTGTACGCAAACGCGAGCTCACCGAGCGGCGCGCTCAGCACGGCGGCAAGCCAGATCAAAACGCTGGAAGAAGGCTGACTCACCCGTCGACCGCCGCGAGGAGTGGTGAATTGAGCGCCCACGCACAGCCGACTGCCGGCCCCGTCGCCCCACCGAGAAGAGCTCACAGGGGTGGCGGGCAGGCACGCTCGCAACGACGGCTGGGCTATGCGCTGGTGGCGCCGGTGGTGATCCTCCTACTGGCCGTCACGGCCTACCCGCTCCTCTACAACCTGTGGAATTCGTTCCACCGCGTTAACCTCAGCATCGCCAACCAGCCGCGGTCGTTTATCGGCTTTGACAACTACACGAAGATGTTCGGCTCCTCGGAGTGGGTGACCGCGCTTGAGCGGACGGCGGCATTCACAGTGGTGTCGGTGTTCCTCGAGGCGATTGCCGCGCTTGGTCTGGCGTTGATGCTCAACCGCAACTTTCGGGGTCGGGGCTTCCTGCGGGCGGCGATCCTCATACCCTGGGCGGTGCCGACGGTCGTCTCGGCGACCCTGTGGAAGACGATGTTCGATCCGCGCGCCGGCTTCGTGGACTACCTGCTCGGTGGCTTGCATCTACCCGGGGCCGGCACGACATGGCTGGCCGGCGTGTGGACGTCTTGGGCGGCGATCCTGGTCGCCGACGCGTGGAAGAACGTGCCGTTCATGGCGATCATCCTGCTCGCGGGTCTACAGGTCATCCCCAGTGAGGTCTATGAGGCGGCGCGCATGGACGGCGCGAGCCAGTGGCAGTCCTTTCGCCGAATGACACTGCCGCTGCTCAAGCCGGCGCTCGGTGTGGCGCTGATCTTCCGCACTCTCCAAGCCTTCCTGGTTTTCGACGTGATCTACATCATGACCGGCGGCGGACCAGGTGTGAGCACGGAGACGCTGTCATTTCTCAACTGGCAGACGTTCCTTGTGAGCACCGACTTTGGCTACGGCGGCGCCATTTCGGTGATGCTGGTGGTCATCTCGCTGATCATCGCCGCGATCTACGTGCGTGTCCTGCGACCCGAGCAGCTCACATGAGTGCGGAGGCGACACCCGAGGCTTTGGCGGTCGCGCCATCGCGATCAACGACGCGCAGACGTCGAGCACCGCGCCGCCTGCCGCATGGTTGGGCGCTTGTCAGAGAGATCCTCTTCTATCTGCTGGTGCTGATCGCAGTGGCGATCTCGCTGTTCCCCTTCTACTGGATCCTGCGCACGTCGCTTGAGACGAACGCGGAGGTTGCCCAGGGTGTGGGCGGATCGAATGGGCTGCTGCCGTCGCATTTCACCTTCAGCGCGTACTCCAACGACTTCAACCAACAGCACTTCCTCACGCCGTTGCTCAACAGCGCGATTGTCGCCCTGGGCGCCACCGCGGTGACGGTTGTGGTGGCCTCGCTCGCAGGCTATGCGCTCGCTCGTCTGCCGATCCGCGGAGCAGGCGCGATCCTGGCGTTCATCCTGATCGCCGGGTTCTTTCCGGTGCTGGCGATGGTTGGACCGCTGTTCCTGCTGTTCAAGGAACTGAATCTGCTCGACAACATCTACCCCCTGATCATCGTGTACCTGGTCTACACGCTGCCGATCGCCACGTGGCTGCTGAAGAACTTCTTTGAACAGATCCCCAAGGACCTGGAGGAAGCCGCGCTCGTGGATGGCGCGACACCATTGCAGGCTCTGCGGAAGGTCGTCATTCCGGTTGCCGCACCCGGCGTGTTCACGGCCGGCATCCTCGCGTTCATTCTCGCCTGGAATGACTTCACATTTGCCGTCTCATTCCTCGAGACCCCCGCGCACTTCACCGCGCCGCTGGCGATCGTCAACTTCGGACAGAGCCAGTTCCAGGTCTTCTACAACCGCATCGACGCGGCGGTGGTGATCATCACGATCCCGATCGCGCTGCTGGTGCTGTTTGCCCAGCGGCGCATCGTCGCGGGATTGACGACAGGGTCGTTCAGATGAGCCTGTCGGTGTTGGTGCTTATGCGCATGCTGTTCGCGAAACTCATCCGCATGTCGCCCCCAAGGCGGGTCTGAGGGGGTTCGGATGGCCACGATCGAGATCGAGCACATCACCAAGATCTACCCAAACGGGTCGGAGGCGGTCAGCGATCTCAGCCTCGACGTCGCCGATGGGGAGTTCATGGTGCTGGTCGGGCCGTCGGGCTGTGGCAAGACGACCACGCTGCGCATGGTGGCGGGGTTGGAGGACGTGACCGAAGGCACCATCAAGGTCGGCGACCGTGTCGTCAACGACTTGTCCCCTCGCGACCGCGACATGGCGATGGTCTTCCAGAACTACGCGCTGTACCCGCACATGACGGTTGCCGACAACATCGGGTTCGCTCTGTCGCTACGCAAGCTGGGAAAGGAGGAGATCCGCGCGAAGGTCGAGGAGGCCGCTCGCATCCTCGGCCTGACCGAGCACCTGCGGCGCAAGCCCGGGCAGCTCTCCGGCGGTCAGCGCCAGCGTGTGGCGATGGGCAGGGCGATCGTGCGCGAGCCCGCCGTGTTCTTGATGGATGAGCCGCTGTCGAACCTGGATGCCAAGCTGCGGGTGCAGATGCGGGCCGAGATCTCCCGTATCCAGCGCCGTCTCGGTGTGGCCACGCTGTACGTCACCCACGATCAGATCGAGGCGATGACGATGGGGGACAGGGTGGCCGTGCTGAGCGCGGGGACGCTGCAGCAGTGCGACACGCCTCAGGCGCTCTATGACACACCGGCCAACCTGTTCGTGGCCGCGTTCATCGGCTCGCCGGCGATGAACCTCTACCAGGCCACCGTTGACTCCGACGGCGCTGGTGTGCGGGTAGGCGAGCAGATGCTCGAGCTTCCGACGCGACAGCATGGCGAGGGCGCCTTGGAGTCCTTGCGTGGCAAGGAGGTCGTGGTGGGCATTCGTCCGGAGGACATGAGCGACGCGGCCATGCTTGGGGCCGGCGAGAGCGCCCACCGGCAGTTGGTGGGCTCTGTGGAGCTGGTCGAGGCGCTCGGCTCGGAGAAGCTCGTGCATTTTCGCTTGGAGGCTGAGCACGTACGTGGATTGCAGACCATTGTGGCCGCCAATGAGGACGCGGAAGGGCTTGAAGCGGGGGAGATATCAGGCGCCGCCAACGTCAACGGCGTGGCCCGAGTCGATCCCGCCAGCCGGCTGCGCGCCGGTGAGCAGGCACGCTTCGATGTGGCGATCGATCGTATGCATCTGTTCGATCCGCAGACCGGTGAGGCGCTTTCGGCTCCGGCGCCCCGACGTGAGCTGGTGAGCTGAGCGGACAGTCGCCTCGCACGTCGCTTGCTCGTGCGGATCGATACTGTTGGACAGGCTCTATGTCGGTCGGTAACGCTACAGGTGGACAACCGCGGAACCTGATCCTGGCGGCGATGATCTTTGCCGTGGCGATGACGTTCATCGACCAGACGATCGTCTCGATTGCCGCGCCGGAAGTTCAGAAGGAGCTGGGTCTTACCAGTACCGGTGTGCAATGGGCGGTCAATGCCTATCTGCTGTCGCTAGCGGCGCTGTTTGCGTTCGGTGGGCGCCTGGCGGACACTGTCGGCCATCGCAAGATGGTGACGCTCGGGGTGATCGTGTTCGCGGCCTCCTCGGCGATGTGCGGGCTGACCCCGAAGGGCAGTCTCGCTGAGGCCTGGATCGTGACGTTTCGAGTCATTCAAGGCGCGGGCGGCGCGATCATGTTCCCGGCGGCGCTCGCGATCGTGGTGCAAACGTTTGCCCTGCGCGAACGCGGCAAGGCGCTTGCGATCTTCTTCGGGATCGCCGGTGGCCTCACCGCGATCGGCCCGATTCTAGGCGGCTATCTCACGCAATGGACCTGGCGGGCGATCTTCTGGGTCAACATTCCCGTCGCGATCGTCGCACTGGTGTTGATCGTGCTCTCCAAACCGACCACGGTGCACCGTCCTGCGCGCATGGACTACCGAGGATTGGCGTTGATCGCCTCCGGGGTGGCACTCAGCGTGTTCGGTTTCCAGCAGTCAACCGTTTGGGGTTGGAGCGATCCCGCCACCGGCGCGTGCATCGCCGCGGGTGCGGCGCTGCTGGTCGTGTTCTACTTCGTGGAGGCTCGCACACCCTCACCGTTGATCGCCGTCAGCATCTTCCGTATCAGGCCGTTTCTGGTCGAGAACATGGTGCTCGGCATCGCGATGCTCGTGTTCCTGCCGGTGTTCTTCTTTGCCAGCGAGTACGCGCAGATCGCTCTCGGCAAGACGCCCTCGGAGGCTGGTCTGTACCTCCTGTACTTCTTCATCGGGTTCGTGGTCGCTGCGCAGATCGGGGGACGGATGCTCGATCGCGGTGGGGCCAAGCGCCCGGTGGTGCTTGGTTGCGCGCTGGGAGCCGTCGGCTTCTGGCTGTGGGCCGGGAAGGTCACCGGCCTGGACTTCAGCACTCAGCAGTGGGACATCGTCATCGCCGGCGCCGGCATGGGATTCATGCTCGGTCCCGCCAGCACGGACGCTGTCAGTCGAGCTTCGCGGCTCTCCTACGGAGAGGCGACCGGGATCACCCAGACGGTGCGTAACTATGCGGCCAGCCTCGGGCTCGCGATCCTCGGCACGATCCTGGTCTCACAGATGCGCTCGCGTGTCACCAGCTCGCTGATCGGGCTCGGCGTGCCGAGCGCGAAGGCACACGCCGAGGCGTCCAACATCGCCCAATCGCGCAGCGGAAGCGTGAGCGCGATTCCCCACTTCGTACGGCTTGACTTCGCCTATGCGACGCGCTCGGTGCTCTATGTGATGGCGGCAATCATGGCGGTGGCGGCGATTACGGCGTTCGTCGGCCTGCGAGCCGGGGTACAACAGGAGCTGGACACAACCGAGTCCGACCCCCAAATGGAGGCAGCTATCCAACATGATTGAGTCCTCAGAAAGATCACCCGATCGCAGTGCGCGCTGTGATCGCCGTGTCGTGTCTCGCTATCGCAAGCAGGTCTTGACCGTCGCGGCGCTTGCCGCCGCCCTTGTCTCGCTCTGCGTGATGGTCGCCTCGGCGGCGCCCGCCGTGAAGATCACCAACTGCAACAGAGCAAGCAGCCGTCCCAAGGCGATTACGCTCACGTGCGGTGATGGCAACACTGCTCTCACCAAGCTGCGGTGGTCGAGCTTTGGGGGCGCCGCCGCCCAGGCCAGCGGCACATTCGAGATGAACACGTGTACTCCAAACTGCGCGGGCGGCAAGGTTGTTCGCTACCCGGTGGCGGTAAAGGCCGGCAGCATCCGCAAATGCAAAGCCGGCCTGCGCGTTTACAACAAGCTGAGCCTGAAGTTCACCGGTCGCGCGCCCAAATCGGCGAGTAGCTTGAAGAACTGGACGCTGGGCTGTCCCACCTGATCGCGCGGGATCGCTCAGAACAAGCGCTGCTGTGGTGCGGTTGGCTCGACGGGCGCATCCCTCGACTCGGGTGAGGGTCTGGGGCCGCGTCTGAACCCGTTCCCGGCGCCATGCCCGCGCACCAGTCCGGCAAGGCGCTTGCGTTCCTCCCCTGGAGCGTAGGCGCCGCGCTGGTAGAGCTCCTCGTATCGCTCGACCAGCTCGGGGCGCTGGGTGCGCAACCAGTCCATGAATACCTCCTTGACCCCGCCGCGCAGGTGCAGCGCGACTCCGCCGATGCTCGTCGCGCCGGCGTCGATGGCGCCCTGCAGCAGCGGCTCGATCTGGTGTGGGGCGTCGTTGATCCCGGGCATCAACGGGGCGATCAGCACGCCTGTGGCGATACCGGCACGGTTGAGCTCGGCGACAGCCTCCAAGCGTGCACGGGGGTTGGGAGTGTGAGGCTCGGTGGCGCGCCACGCGCGCTCGTCCAGCGTGGGGATCGAGAGAGTGGCGCCGAACGTGGTGTGCTGGGCTATCTGGAGCATCAGCGGCAGGTCGCGCAAAAGCAGTGGCGACTTGGTGAGCACCGAGCACGGATTGGCTGGCGTCGCGCAGCGCCTCCCAGATGCCCTGCATCAGCCGGTAGCGGCCCTCGACCCACTGGTAGGGGTCGGTGTTGGTGCCGAGCGCCACGTGCTCGCGCTTCCACGATGGCCTCGCCAGCTCGCGGCGCAGCACCTCCGGCGCGTTGATCTTGACCACGATCTCCCGCTCGAAGTCGCGGCCGGCGTCGAAGCCGAGATATTGGTGGGTCGGTCGCGCGAAGCAGTACACGCATGCATGACTGCAACCCCTGTAGGGATTGATCGTCCAGCTGAAGGGCATCCGCGATCGCGCGGGCACGCGGTTGAGCACCGAGCGCGCATGGACCTCGTAGAAGCGCATGTCCAGCGCCTCGGGTGCGTCGAAATGGCGTACCACCGCCTCGTCGCGGTATCCCGGCAGTCGTCGCTGCGCGTCGGCCTCGTCGGTCAGGTTGCTCCAGCGCACGAACATATGTTCGCATATTTGTGGCCGGACTGTAGCGAGTCGTGGACGCTTGTGAGTCCGGGGAGATCTTGTGGCGACGCGCGCCAAAGAAGCGCCGCTCGCCGCCGCACTAAGAGATTCCACTCGCCGCCGGCCGTACTGCCTCCCCGCCGGCGGCGAGCGGTCACCCCGCGCCCGTCCTTACCCCGACCTATTTCTTCGGGCAGGGAACCTTGATGCTGATGGTCGAGGTTTCGCCGCTCAGGAATGTCAGTTCGGTCTTCGCCGGGAAGCCGCCTTTCGGGCACTTGGTGGGCACCGTGCCGTAGGAGATCAGCTTTTTGCCCTGCATGAAGGCGGCGCCGACCTTGATCTTGATCGACAGCACCGACGCGTAGGGCGCTCCGGGCACTGTTGAGACAAGCGGCACGACGGCCGTCAGCTTCGGTCCGAACGGCTTGGAGGCCCTGGAGAAGCGGCCCGTGGAGAGGATTTCATGCATGCCGGTGCGGTGCCTTCGGTGAAGAACGCGAGTCCTCCGCCGGTCGTGAAGAATGCTTGAACGGTTGCTTTCTCCTGCACGCGTGTTGCAGCCGAAGCTGACCACTCCGAGCACTTCTCCCTTGGGGCTCGCGATCGACTTCTTCGGGCAGTTCTGCACTTCGTGGCTTTCGAGGATCGCGCTTCGAGCAGGTCGCAAATCCCTGAGGGTGTAGCTTCGTGCCCGCGGGCAGGTACACGACGACGCCTGTCAGCGGCGAGGGAAACCCACCGTATTCGGTGCCGCTGATCGTGATCATGCGTTTCCACCGAGGCGCCCGCTCCAAGGATGTTGCCTGTTTTCGGATAGGTCTTGCTTTTTGCGGAGGCTGGATTTGAGGACCGGCAGGATCTTCGCTTTGACCGTCACCTTGGCAGCGCGAATGCGCGCCGGCAAGCTCACGGCGGCGATCGCCAGGCAGACCAGCCCACGAGAGGCTGAGCGTGGGGACGCATGCCCAGTGACGGATCGACGATCGCGCGCAGCCTGCGTGTGCCGTGGATTGCAGGTGCGGCTGTGGCTGCGCTCGGGCTGGCGGCTCGATCTGGCCATGGTCATCTCCTTGGCTGGTGCTGCCTACATCCCTTAACAGGCTTGACAGGGCACAAGTAGCGGTTGCAACGATTGCCGCGTAGGCCTGCTCGGCTAACGTCGCGTCATGAGTACCGCACATCAGGACGAGCGACTGGAGCGCTTGGACATGCTGCGCCTGCGTGCCGAGAATCCGGGTCCGCTCACGATGTCGGGCACCAACAGCTGGGTGGTGGGACGCGATCCGGCTTGGGTCGTCGATCCGGGTCCGGCGCTCGCCGCTCATCTGGAGCGTCTTGACCACGCGCTGGAAGAGCGTGGCGGGCTCGGCGGGATCGTGCTCACCCACGATCACATCGATCATTCCGAGGCGGTGGCGGCGCTGCGCGAGCGCTTCCCCGCGCCGCTCGCGGCCGGTCGCGGCGGACGCCGACGGGGCGCACGCTGGGCCTGACGGCGGTAGCGACGCTGTGCGTGGGTCCGTTCGAAGCCGCTCTACACGCCCGGCCACGCGCCTGATCATTTCGCGCTGATCGCCGGCAGGGCTTGCTTTGCCGGCGACGCGATGCTCGGCGAAGGCAGCGTGTTCGTCGCCCCCGACCCAGGCGCGCTCGCCGGCTACCTGAATGGCCTGCAGCGGCTGGCGAGAGCGCGAGCTCGAGGTGCTCTGCCCCGGCCATGGCCCGCCGATCTGGACGCCGCGCGAGCGTATCTGCGAATACATCGAGCACCGCCTCGATCGCGAGCGCCGTCTGCTCGCGGCAATCGCCGAAGGTCGCCGCGGAGAGCAGGCGCTGCTGGACGCCGCGTGGTCGGATGTGCCCGAGCAGCTGCGCCCACTCGCGGCGATCACGCTCGCCGCGCATCTGGACAAGCTCGCCGAAGAAGGACGACTGCCGCTACCGTTTGCGCGATGAGCGCTCCCGCCTCGAAGTCGCGGCTCTGTG
This sequence comes from uncultured Solirubrobacterales bacterium, assembly GCA_963715535.1. Classification (GTDB taxonomy): domain Bacteria; phylum Actinomycetota; class Thermoleophilia; order Solirubrobacterales; family Solirubrobacteraceae; genus Palsa-744. The sequence goes on from OY970251.1 coordinate 2,869,366, forward strand.
AGCGCAACTCCGAAGCTCGCTGCTCGCTCATGAGCAGTCCTTCCTCGAGCGCTCCGGAGCGGAGCGTCCGACGCGCCGCGGTGCAGCCCGGAGGGTCGGCATCCCGGCCCGCGCAAGATTCGCCGTTTCCGCCGATCGCCGACTACGGCTTCCTCTCGGATTGCCACACCGGCGCGCTGGTGGCCTCCGATGGCGCGATCGAGTGGATGTGCCTGCCGCACTTCGACTCCGCTTCGGTGTTCGCCGCGATGCTCGACCGCGGCGCCGGCAGCTTCAGGGTCGGGCCGTACGGCATGTACGTGCCCGTCGGCCGGCGCTATCTACCCGGCACCAACGTGCTCGAGACGACCTGGATGACGCCCCAGGGGTGGCTGCGCGTGGTGGATGCGCTTACGATCAGCGACTGGCACGACGTGGAGCGCGGTAGCACCCACACGCGTCCGCCCACCGACTTCGACGCCGACCACCTGCTCGTGCGAATCGTCGAATGCATCCAGGGCCAGGTGCAGGTGGAGATGGTGTGCGAGCCGATGCTCGACTACGGTGCCACCGCGGCACAGTGGAGCCACGTCGAAGACGAGTACGGCCACGGCCTGGACGCAACCGACGGAGCGCACGGCGTTTCGTCTGTTCAGCGACACGCGCATGGGCATCGAGGGCAATCGCGCGCATTCGCGCCACACGATGAGCCGAGGGCGAGAAGCGCTTCTGCGCGCTCTCCTGGACCAAAGAGCTGCGCGGCCCGCGCACGGTCGAAGAAGCCGAGGCGCGGATCGAGCGCACGAGCCACTTCTGGCGCACCTGGCTGGCCGAAGGCAACTACCCAGACCACCCGTGGCGCGCGCACCTGCAGCGCTCGGCGCTCACGCTGAAGGGCCTCACCTTCATGCCCACCGGCGCGCTCGTGGCCGCGCCCACCACCTCGCTGCCCGAGACGCCGCGCGGCTCGCGCAACTGGGACTACCGCTACTGCTGGATGCGCGACGCCTCCTTCACGCTGTGGGCGCTGCACGCGCTCGGCCTCGACTGGGAGGCCGACGATTTCATCCAGTACGTCGCCGACATGGAGCGCAACGAGGACGGGTCGCTGCAGATCATGTATGGGATCAAGGGCCAGAAGGATCTGAGCGAGTCCACGCTCGATCACCTCAAGGGCTACGAGGGCGCGCGTCCGGTGCGGGTCGGCAACGGCGCCTACAACCAGCGCCAGAACGACGTCTACGGCGCGGTGCTCGACTCGGTCTACCTGCACTCCAAGCGTCGCGATCACATCCCCGAGCGGCTGTGGCCGGTGCTGGTCGACCAGGCCGAATGCGCGGCGCGCGTGTGGAAGGAACCCGACCAGGGGATCTGGGAGGCGCGCGGCGAGCCACGCCACTACGTGTCCTCGAAGCTGATGTGCTGGGTCGCGTGCGACCGCGCGCGCGCGGCTGGCCGAACGGCGCGGCGAGGAGGAGCACGCCGAGCGCATGCAGGGGATCGCCGACGAAATCAAGGCCGACATCCTCGAGCAAGGGCGTGGACAAGCGCGGCGTGTTCCGCCAGCACTACGACACCGACGCGCTCGACGCCTCGAACCTGCTGATCGTGCTTGATGCGCTTCCTGCCGCCCGACGACGAGCGCGTGCGGGCGACGGTGATGGCGATCCGCGACGAGCTGACCGAGAACGGCTTGGTCGCTGCGCTACCGCACCGAGGAGACCGACGACGGCCAGAGCGGTGAGGAGGGCACCTTCCTGATCTGCTCGTTCTGGCTGGTCTCGGCGCTGTGTGAGATCGGCGAGCACCTCCAAGCACGACGCCTGTGCGAGCGGCTGCTCGGCTACTCCTCCGAACTGGGCCTCTACGCCGAGGAGCTCGAGGCCTCCAGCGGCCGGCATCTCGGCAACTACCCGCAGGCGTTCACGCATCTCGCGCTGATCAACGCCGTCACCCACGTGATGGGCGCGATTCAGCATTCTTGAGTTTTGGGGATTGCCGCCGGAGGCGGCCGCGGCGTGCGTTGTGATGCTCTGTGCACAGTGGTCCCGCGGGGGCGTCTGTCAAACGCTCCCGTTGTGCGGGTATCTGGTGTGTCTAGTCATCTGTCATAGCCCGGCTCGCCGGGCAGCAGCCACGCGCGCGACCTCGCCGTCGAACCACACCTTCGGCTGCACCGGCAGCACCTCGCGACCGCGCGCGTACTCCAACAGCTCGGTCACGCTTGAGAACACGCCAAGCTGCTCCAGGTGCTTGATCGTGGGGAACACGAGCAGGATCTCCTCGCGCGCGTGCGCGTCGAGCGCCCCTTGTGGCGTGAACCAGCCCTGATCGACGCACTCCTCGCCGTCGACGTGCGGCTCCTGCCCGTCGGGCAGCTCCGCAAGGAAGAAACGCGTGTCGAAGCGGATGGACACCTCCTCGGGCGTTATCCAGCGCGAGAATTCCACGAGCGCGGCTGGGATCGGCGAGCGCGATGCCCGCCTCCTCGGACGAGCTCTCTCGCCGCCGCCGCACGATGCGCGTCGATGCTCCCACCTGTGATGAAGGGTCGCTCGTCGTCCACCGCGCCACCCGGGAACACCCACACGCCGCCCATGAACCTGGCCTGCTCGGTGCGCTTGACGAGCAGCACTTCAAGCGTTTGCTCTCCGCCGCGCAGCAGGATCACGGTGGCCGCCTGTCGCGGCGGCGTCGCCTCGCCGAGATTGAGTCCCTGGCCGGGCTCCTGTGCGGCGCCGAGGTTAAGCGCCTGGCCAGGTCCGCTGTGGCGGTCGAGGTCGAGCTCCTGCCCAGCCTCCTCCTCGCCGCTGGGGGTCGAGCTGCTCATGCCAAGGACCCTACCGCCAGGTAGTCTTACGTGCATGAGCGCAACCCAAACCCTGCAACGCTGGATCTGCGAGTCCTGCGGCTACATCTATGACCCGGAGGACGGCGACCCCGACGGGGGCATCCCCGCCGGCACCGCCTTCGAGGACATCCCCGACACGTGGTTCTGCCCAGTGTGCGGAGCCCGTAAGCGGGACTTCACGCTTTACGAGGATTGATCGAGCGCGCGAGTCCGCGGCAAAAGCGTCTCCGCAGGGACGATCTGGATGACTGACGGCAGCTGCGACTGGGAGGAGCTGCTCGAGCTCGATCGCGAGCAGGTGTGGCACCCCTACTCGGCGCTGCCGGGCATCGGCGCCCGCTGCCGGTCGTCTCCGCCGAGGGGGTGCGCCTGCGCCTGGCCGACGGGCGCGAGCTGATCGACGGCATGTCCTCGTGGTGGTGTGCGATCCACGGCTACCGCCATCCCGCGCTCGACGCGGCCGTGCGCGAGCAGCTGGAGCGCATGGCGCACGTGATGTTCGGCGGCCTCACGCACGAGCCGGCGGTGCGGCTCGCCGAGCGGCTGGTTGAGATCGCGCCGGACGGCTTGCAGCACGTGTTCTTCGCCGACTCCGGCTCGGTGTCGGTGGAGGTGGCGATCAAGATGGCCTTGCAGTACCAGCGCGCGGTCGGCCATCCCGAGCGCACCCGGCTGCTGACCGTGCGCGGCGGCTACCACGGCGACACGTTCGGCGCGATGGCGGTGTGCGACCCGGTCGGTGGGATGCACTCCATGTTCAGCGACGTGCTCGCCGAGCACGTCTTCGCCGAGCGCCCGCCCGACGGCTTCGATCGCTCCGCTCGACGAGCTTGGGCAGAGCACGTGGCCGACCTGTTCGCCCGCCACGCCCACGAGCTGGCGGCGGTGATCGTCGAGCCGGTCGTCCAGGGCGCCGGCGGGATGCGCTTTCACTCGCCGGCCTGTGTGTCGCTGTTGCGGCGGTTTGTGTGACAAGCACGAACTTCTTCTCCTCCTCGACGAGATCGCGACCGGCTTCGGGCGCACGGGCTCGATGTTCGCCTGCGAGCATGCGCAAGTCGCCCCGGACATCATGTGTGTCGGCAAGGCGCTCACCGGCGGCTACATGACGCTCGCGGCAACGCTCTGCACGAGCGAGGTTGCGCAGGCGATCTCGAGCGGGAGAGGGCGGCGCGCTGATGCACGGCCCCACCTTCATGGCCAATCCGCTGGCCTGCGCGGTCGCGCTGGCTTCGCTCGACCTGCTTGCCGAGGGCGGCTGGCGCGGAGGATGTGGCGCGGATCGAACGCGGTCTGCGCGCCGGGCTTGAGCCGGCGCGCGAGTTGCCGGGCGTCCTCGACGTGCGCGTGCTCGGGGCGATCGGCGTGGTGCAGTTGGAGCACGAGGTAGACATCGCCGCCGCTACGGCCGACAGCGGTCGAGCACGGCGTTTGGCTGCGCCCGTTCCGCGACCTGATCTACACGATGCCGCCGTATGTCATCGGCGACGACGACCTCGCGAGGGTCTCGGAGTGCGGCGATTGACACGATTCGTCGGGTCACTGGCTAGAATTCTGCGGCTGACTAGTGTCGCTTGGACGAGCGTGTTCGATCGGGCTCCTTCCGCCTTAAGGTCCCTGACGGTCGCCGGGGCCGTCTTCGCTGCGACCGTCAGGGCACCCTATCTATCGCGTGAGTCGGTCGATGACCAGCAGCGCGACGAGCAGGGCGATGGCTAGTAGCGCTATGTAGTCGTGTGGGCATATGCACCTCCTTTCTCCGGGGAGTACGACCCCGGAACATCCCGAATGGAGGAACCACGCCTGCATTCAGCTGTCCGGCCATGACGGCGATCCTTACGGGTGGGTTGCGACGAAACTTCGTTTGTGACAGCCAATCCGCGCCATGGCAAACGGCGTGCCAGCCCGCGCCAAGCTCGGCGATATCGGCACGTTGCGATTTCTTCGAGCGTCGCGACCTCCACCGCTCCCGAGTCGCGCGATCGTCTCGCGGTTGGACCGCTCCATCTGCGACGGCTCGCTCGGCCACGGCGTGAGCACGACCGCGGCCACGTCAGCCCGACGGCTCTGGCGGCCTCGATCGTGAGCAGCGTGTGATTGATCGTGCCGAGTCCTGGTGATGCGGCGATCAGCAGCGGCAGAGCCAGCTCGACCGCCAGGTCGCGCACAGTGAAATCGTCGGTGAGGGGGACGAGCAGGCCGCCGACGCCCTCCACGATCAGCGTCTCGCCGTCGCTCGCGCGTTGCCTTCGCGCGCTCGATCAGCGTCGCCGATGTCGATCGGCTCGCCCGCCAGCGCTGCGGCCAGGTGCGGTGAGACGGCCGGTCCGAAGCGCAGCGGCGCGACCTCCTCCGGGTCCATCCCGGCGGCAAGCGCCAAGCAGCTCGTGGTCGGGTGGCCAGTCGCCGGGCGGCTCGGCAAGTCCGGTGACAACGGGCTTGTAAGCACGCACCTGCTCGCCGGCGTCTCGCATCGCCGCAAGCAGCGCGGCGCTCACGATCGTCTTGCCGACGCCGGTGCCGGTGCCGGTTACGAACAGCCCACGCACGGCGTGCAGCGCTAAGCGACGCGGGCGAGCCGCGGTCGGACGCCCGAGCTGCGCGGGCGTCGATACTGGCGCGAGTGGAGGTCGCGAGCCGAGCTTGTCAGATCGAGACCCACCTCGCGTGTCGCTTCGGCCAGGCTCTTGGCTGCTCGCGCAGCTCAGTCGCCGTGTGTGAGGCCATCGCGGCGAGCCGCAACCTGGAGGTGCCCTCCGGCACCGTCGGCGGGCGGATCGCCTGTGCGAACACGCCCCGCTCCAGCGCCCCTGGCAGAGGCGCATCGCGGCCTCGCTGTCGCCCACGACGAGCGGCACGATGTGCATGTCGCTGTCGCTGCAACCGCAAAGCCCTCGCTCGGCGAGTGCTCCGCGCAGCGTGCGCGCGGCCTCGTGCAGGCGAGACACCCGCTCGGGCTCCGCTTCGAGCAGCTCCAGCGCCGCCAGCGCGCCGGCGACCGACGGCGGGGAGGGGGCGGTCGAGAAGATCAACGGGCGGGCGGTGTTGACCAGGTAGCTGCACCATCTCCTCGCTCGCACACGCATAGGCGCCGTAGGAGCCGAGCGCCTTGCCGAGCGTGCCGATCGAGCACGTCGATCTTGCCTTGCAAGTCCGGCTCGGCGCGACGGCGCCGCGCCCGCCGTCTCCGAGCGCGCCGGTGGCGTGCGCCTCGTCCACGATCGTCCGCGCGTCGTATGCGCGCGCCAGCTCCACGATCCGCGCGAGCGGCGCCACGTCCCCGTCCATCGAGAACACCGAGTCGCTCACGATCACGCGCCCGGCCCTCTGCCGCCGTGCTCGCGCAGACAGCGCTCCAGATGATCGGTGTCGAGGTGGCGGTAGACCATCACCTCGGCGCGCGAGGCGCGGCAGCCGTCGATGATCGAGGCGTGGTTGAGCTCGTCGGAGAAGATCGTGTCGCCGGGGCCCGGCCAGCGCGCCGATCGTGCCGAGGTTGGCGAGATAGCCCGATCCGAACAGCACGCACGCCTCGCTGCCCTCGAACGTGGCGAGGCGCTGCTCCAGACTCGCGATGGATCGTCATCGTGCCCGACACCAGCCGCGACGCTCCGGCGCCGACGCCCCAGCCGCATCGCCGCGTCGGCGGCCGCCTCGCGCACCTGTGGATGATCGGCCGAGCCCGAGGTAGTTGTTCGAGCACAGCAGCAGCACCGGCTCGTCGTCGAGCAGACACGTGCGGCCCCTGGGGTCCTGAGACCGATCCGCAGCCGGCCAAGCCGAGTCGCTCGAGCCGCAGCTTCCTCGAGCTCTCCGCTCGAGGCAGCTCCTGTCGTGATCTCGCTTCATGCTGCGGCCGTGCTCGCCCGCGTCAGTCGCCCCAGCCGGCGGGCACCGCGTTGCGCGCGCCGTCAGGCCGCGGTGGCACGGCGCGCTTGGCCTTGAAGCGCAGCTGGGTGGAGGGGTCCCACATCCGGATCTTCAGACCGTCCTGTGTCGGCGGCCCGTTCGCCGTCGCGGCCATCGAGCAGCTCCTCGACTACATCCGGCGTCTCGCCGTCCAGCCAGCCCGAGCGGTTGTCGGGTCGCGGGTTGGCGCCGTTGTCGCTCTGGCGAGCCACGTTCAGGCCAAGCTCCTCGAACATCTCGCGGTCTTCCTCCGGGCTCGATCCGAGCGTCGTGAGGAAGTTGCCCATCATCACTCCGTTGAGCCCCGCCTTGACCGCGAGCGGTTGCAGCTCGCCAAGGTTCTCGACGCGCCCGCCGCAAAGACGGAACAGCGCCTCGGGCAGGATCAGACGGAAGATCGCAACCCACTTGACCGCCTCCCAGGGTCGATGTACTCGCGGTCGCCGAACTTCGTGCCGGGTCGCGGGTTGAGCAGGTTGATCGGCACGCTCGTCGGGTCGATCGCGGCCAGCTCGAACGCCATCTCCACGCGCTGCTCGCGGCTCTCGCCGAGGTTGAGGATGCCACCGACGCAAGTCTCGAGGCCCGCCTCGCGCACCGCTTGGATCGTGCGCAGCCGACCCTCGTAGCGCACGGTGGTCGAGACTTCGTCGTAGTAGCTCTCGGCCGTCTCGACGTTGTGGTGCACGCGCTGGATGCCGGCTTCCTTGAGCGCCTTGGCGCGCGCGGGGGACATGTGCCCGATCGATGCGCAGCGCTTCAGGTTGGTCTTCTCGGCCACCAGCTTCGCCCCCTCGAGGATCTTCTCGAAGTCGCGCTTGGACAGGCCCTGGCCCTGGGTGACCATGCAGAAGCGATGCGCGCCGGCGGCCTCGGCGGCGCGCGCGTGTTCGAGGATCTGCTCGGGGTCCATCATCGCGTGCAGCGGCGTCTCGGCCTCGGCGAAACGCGACTGTGCGCAGAAGCCGCAGTCCTCGGCGCACCCGCCGGACTTGGCGTTTACCAGCGAGCACATGTCGGTCGAGTCCGAGAAGCGCTCCACGCGAGCCGCCCAAGCGCGGTCGACGAGCGCTTCGATCTCGGCGTGGTCCTCGAGCTCGCCGAGCTGGAGGGCTTCCTCGCGAGTTATCAGCGGCGGCATCTGCGGCGACCTCCGGTCGTTCTCAGGCTTTGGACGTTAGGGACGTGCGGAGACAGTATCCGAATAGGCTCAAACCCATGATCGAGGAGATCCTGCCCGGCTGTGTGGTTGCCGTCGAGGCGTGGCACGACCGACAGGACGTGAAGCTGTTTCCCGAGGAGCAGGCGCTTCTCGCCAATGCCGTGGAGAAGCGCCGGCGCGAGTTCACAACTGCCCGTGCGTGCGCCAGAGAGGCGCTTGGTAACTTGATTTGCCCGCCGTCGCGATTCCAGCGGGCACGCGCGGCGAGCCGCTGTGGCCGGCCGGGGTGGTGGGGAGCATCACTCACTGCGACAGCTACCGCGCGGCGGCACTCGCACGCGCGCGGGAGATCGTCACGATCGGCATCGACGCCGAGCCTCACGCCGCGTTGCCCGACGGTCTACTGGATGAGATCGCCAGGGCGGAGGAGCTCCCGGCGCTGCACCGGCTCCAGTGCGAGCTATCCGAAGTCCATTGGGATCGGCTGTTGTTCAGCGCGAAGGAGGCTGTCTACAAGGCATGGTTTCCGCTGGCCGAGTGCTGGCTTGGCTTCGAGGACATATCGATCGAGATCGATGCGCGCACAGGTGTGTTCGCGGCGCGCATCCTGGCGCCCGCGCCGGCGGCGACGGACGGCTTGCCGCGGGGATTCTCCGGTCGCTGGACGGTTGGCGAAGGACTGCTGCTCACGGCTATCGCCGCCACGCTGGTGTCCGAGGACTGAGCTGGCCTGTCGCCGCGTGCTCCCGAGGTATGGACGCCGCGTGAGCGTCCGAGACCCAACTCCCCGCGCGCGTTAGCGATCTAAATGCCGCGCCAGCGAGGCGGGCGTTTCTCGGCGAACGCGCTCATCCCCTCGCGCAGGTCGTGCGAGTCGAACGAGGCGCGGCGCAGCTCGATCAGCTCCGCTTCTAGATCCTCGGGCGAAGGCTGCTCTCGCGCGACAAGCAGGCCGCGATCACCCGCTTGTTGCCGGCCTGCGACAGTGGCGCGTTAGCCGGCCAGCTCCGCCGCCAAGTCCAGAGCGTGACTCTCCAAGCTCGTCGGCTTGGAAGCCACCCGGTTGACGAGCCCCCAGCTCGAGCGCGGTCGTCGGCGTCGATGTAGCGTCCCGAGCAGGAACAGCTCGCGCGTGCGGGCCGCGCCGATCGCGTCGATGAAGCGGCGCAAGCCCGTGTGCGAGTAGACGAGGCCGAGCTTGGCCGGCGGCATCCCCAGCTTGATCGCCTCGGCCGCGACGCGCAGGTCGCAAGCGAGCGCAAGCTCCAGCCCGCCTCCGATCGTGTGCCCGGGCAGCGCCGCGAGCGTGGGGTAGGGAAACGATTCCAGCGCTTCGATGGCTTCGGTGAAGGGATGGGCGACCAGGCGCTCGGCGCCTCTTCCTGAAAGCGCCCGTCGGGGATCTCGCCGATCTCATAGCCCGCGGAGAACATTCCATCCGCGCCTGTCACGATCACGCAGCGCGTGGAGGAGTCCGCGGATGCCTCCTCGCCGAGCACGGCCGCGATCGCGTCGAGGATCGGCTGATCGAGCGCGTTGCGCTTCTGTGGATTGGAGATCGTCAGCCGAACGACTCCGTCGGCCGGCTGGTCGACGAGCAGCTTGCCGTCGGCCAGTTCGCGTTGAGTGAGGTTCGGCATGGCGCGCACAGGCTAGCCCAGCGCCGTGGGCCGCCCGCCGCGGGCCAGCCGGCACTAAAGAGCCGGCTGAATCCTGAGATCGAGCAGGGTCTGCTGTGGTAGATCGCTCCGGGTGGAGCTACTCCAGCACGACGAGCGTGTCGCCCTCGTTGACCGCCTGGCCCTCCTCGCAGAGGATCTCCACGACCTTGCCGGCGTCCTCGGCCTCGACCGGCATCTCCATCTTCATCGACTCGAGGATCGCCACCGTGTCGCCCTCCTCGATCTCGTCGCCCACGGCGCACTCGATCTTCCAGACCGTGCCGGTGATGTGAGCCTCTACCTCAGCCACGCTGAACCTCCGAGGACGCCGATGTGATAACGGTGGGGACAATAGCCGTCGCCAGCCGATCGATGACGATCTCTGGATCCTCCGATCCCCCGACAGTCGAGCACTGACGTGTTCGCGATAGTCGCCGCCTACAACGAGGCCGACCGCATCGCGGCGACGCTCGCCGCGCTCGCCGACGCGTTTCCGGGCGCCTCGCTATGGGTCGCCGATGACGGCTCGACCGACGGCACCGCGGCGATCGCCGAAGCCGGCGGGCGCGAAGGTGGTGCGCAGCGAGCGGGTGGTCGGCAAGGGCGGGGCGGTCACGCTCGCGGCGCGCGCAGGCGCTGGCGGATCGGAGGCGAACGCCGGAGCTGCCGCTCCGGACGTGACACGCATCGACGCGCGGGGATCGTCGCGTGCTGTGCGACGGCGACCTGGGCGAGTCGGCGGCGCTGCTTGGCCCGCTCGTGGAGGCTGTGCGCAAGGGGGAGGCGGATCTGGCGGTGGCGGCTTTCTCCAAGCGCGTCGGCGGCGGCTTCGGGCTGGCGGTCGGCTTCGCCCGCTGGGCGATTCGCCGGCGCTGCGGCCGCGTAGCTGCGGGCGCCCATCTCCGGACAGCGTGCTCTGCGGCGCAGACGCTCGCCAGGTGCTTCCGTTTGCGCACGGCTTCGGCATGGAGATCGGCATGACGATCGACGCCACGCGCGCGGGCGCGCGCGTGGGGGAGATCGATTTGGATCTGTCCCACCGCGCCACCGGCAGGACGCTCGGCGGGTTCCTCCATCGCGGGCGCCAGCTTGCTCGACTTCGTGCGCGTGTACCTCGCGCGCGGTAGGCTCGGCTGGCAGCATCAGTCGCAGGCCGTGGCGACGCGATAGGCTCGCCCAGATGACTCGGCTGAGGAACAGTTCGCTATCCGTCGCTGGAGCTGCGACCGGATGATCTTGGCGATCGACCAGGGCACCACCGGCACGACCTGCATCGTGTTCGACGAGCGCGCCGAGCCGGTCGGTCGCGCCTATCGCGAGTTCACCCAGCATTTCCCCGCCGGGCTGGGTGGAGCACGACGCGAAGGAGATCTGGGAGGTGACGCACGCGGTCGCGGGCGAGGCGCTCGCGGACGCCGAAGTGCGCGCCGGGAGAGCTCGTGGCGGTGGGCATCACAAACCAGCGCGAGACCGTGTGCGTGTGGGACCCGTCCACCGGCGAGCCGCTGCACAGGGCGATCGTGTGGCAGGACCGCCGCACGGCGGAGCGCTGCGAGGAGCTGCGCGCCGCCGGGTCACGAAGCGCTCGTGCGCGAGCGCACGGGGCTGGTGCTCGACCCGTACTTCTCGGCGCACCAAGATCGAGTGGCTGCTGCGCAACGTGGAGGGGCTGCGCGAGCGCGCGCGCGACGGGACGGGCGGTGTTCGGCACGGTCGACGCGTGGCTGATCTTCAAGCTGTGCGGCGAGCACGTTACAGACCCCTCCAACGCCGTCGCGCACGATGCTCTATGACATCGCCGCCGGCCGCTGGGACCCCGAGCTGCTGGCGCTGCTCGACATCCCCGAGCGGGCGCTCCCGCGCGTGGGGGCGAGCGCGGGCACGCTCGGACCACGACGCGCCCGAGGCGCTGCACGGTCACGCCGTGCCGGTGGCGGGCGTGGCGGGCGACCAGCAGGCGGCTCTGTTCGGCCAGGCGTGCGTGGACCCGGGCATGGGCAAGAACACGTATGGCACCGGCTCGTTCGCGCTGCTGAACACGGGCTTCGACGGCGCCCGCGCCCGCGCCGGGGCTGCTGAGCACCGTCGCCTGGGGGATCGGTCTGCAGCGGCCTGCCGGCGCGAGCGCCTCGAGGTCGCTCGCATATGCGCTGGAGGCGTCGATCTTCGTGACGGGCGCCGCGGTGCAGTGGCTGCGCGACGGCCTCGGCGTGATCGAGCAGCGCCTCGCGACACCGAGGCGCTCGCCGCCTCGCTCGACGGCAACGACGGCGTGTACTTCGTGCCGGCGCTCACCGGGCTTGGCTCGCCGCACTGGGACCCTCACGCGCGCGGCACGATCGTGGGGCTCACCCGCGGCACGGGTCGCGCGCACCTGGCTCGCGCGACGCTGGAGGCGATCGCCTACCAGACCGTCGATGCGCTGCGGGCGATGGGCGACGCGTCGGCGGAGCCGCTGCGCGAGCTGCGCGCCGACGGTGGCGCCACCGCCAACGCGTGGCTGATGCAGTTCCAGGCCGACGTGCTCGGCGTGCCGGTCGTCGTGCCCGAGATCGCCGAGACGACCGCGCTCGGCGCCGCTTACCTGGCGGGCGTGGGCGTGGGCGCGTGGACGGTGTCCGATGTGCGCGACGGCTGGCGTGCGGGCGCTCGCTATGAGCCGCGCATGGGCGAGGACGAGCGCGAGACGCTGCTCGCCGGATGGGCCGATGCGCTGGATCGCGCTCTGCGCTCGGGATGAGCCGCGTAACTTTGCGCGCCGCGCGATGTAGAGCAATCAGATGAGCGAGCTGGCGCCGATGCGCGAACAGGTCTACACCGACCCGCGGCCGAAGGAGTACTTCGACCGCTTCCACGAGCGCGCACGCACGCGCGAACCGGACTGGGCCTACGAGGCGACGCGTCTGCTCACCTCGCTGTACGCCTACACGTTCTTCCGCGCGCGCCCGATCTCGACCGAGAAGGTGCCCGGCTCGGGCGCAGTGATCCTCGCGCCCAACCACTTCAGCTTCATGGACCACTTCCTGATGGGCTGCTACATCCGCCGCAAGGTGCGCTTCATGGCCAAGTCGCAGCTGTTCAGCGGGCCGATGCAGTTCGTCTACACCCACGGCGGCGTGTTCCCGGTGCGCAGGGGAGCGCGCGACGAAGAGATGTTCGTCACCGCCAAAGCGATCCTCGAGCGCGGCGGCGCGATCACGATGTACTGCGAGGGCGGGCCGCTCGCGCGACGGCAAACTGGCCGAGCACGCCAAGGCCGGCATCGGGCGCATCGCGCTTGAAACGGGCGCGCCGATCGTGCCGATCGCGATTCACGGCTCCAGCAAGATCCGCAACTGGAAGCGCCTGCAGTTCCCGAAGGTCACCGTCCAATACGGCGACGCGATGCGCTGGGAGTCGGTCGAGAACGCCACGCGCGAGCAGCAGCAGGCGGTGGCCGAAGAGGTGCTCGACCGAGATCAAGGCGCTGTACAACGGCCTTGAGGAGCACGGCCGCAAGGGCATGCTCAAGCGCGCGCGCGAGCAGCGACGGGCCGAGCGCCGCGCTCGGGTCAAGGGCGCGGCGACAGCGCGTCCTAGGGTCGATCGCGCTAGACGGCCGCGACCGCCTCGCTTGGTCCTCGAGTCGCTCACGTACTGCGCAGTACGCTTCGCTACCCATGCGTCCGTTGCGGAGAGCCTTCGGTCCATCGGCTGTCCGAGGACCGGTCAGTGACTCTAGGAGGTCATCCCGACGAACTGTCCGCCCGTGACGTTGAGCACCTGGCCGTGCACGTAGTTGGACCACGGCGAGCACAGGAAGAAGACGCCGCCGGCGGCCTCCTCGGCCGTGCCGGGACGTCCGAGCGGGATCAGCATCGAGGCCATCCCGCGCATCTGCTCGGGGATGCCCAGCTGGACCTTCTCGCCGCCGATCTCCATCGTGTTGTCCTCGACCTTGGCGGCCGTGAGGCGCGTGTCGATGAAGCCGAAGGCCACCGCGTTGACGTTGACCTTGAACTGCCCCCACTCCTTGGCGATCGTCTTGGTGAGGCCCACCACGCCCGACTTGCCCGAGGAGTAGTTGGCCTGCCCGGCGTTGCCCATCGTGCCCGAGATCGAGGAGATGTTGACGATCTTGCGGAACACCTCGTTGCCTTCCTCGCGCTCCTTCTTGGCCGGCTCGCGCAGGTGCGGCGCGGCGGCGCGGATCACCTTGAACGGCACGACCAGGTGGATGTCGAGCATCGCCTGGAACTGCTCGTCTGACATCTTGTGGATCGGCGCGTCGATCGTGTAGCCGGCGTTGTTGACGATGATGTCGATCTTCCCGAACGCGTCGATCGCGCTCTGCACGAGCTTCTCGGGCGCGTCGCCCTTCGTCAAATCGCCGGAGAACACGGCGGTCTCGCCCGCGATCTCTTTGCGATGCCTGCTCGGCGACGTCGCCGTCGAGGTCGTTGATGAGCACCTGCGCGCCCTGCGCGGCCAGCAGCTCAGCCGTCGCGCGTCCGATGCCGCGCGCCGAGCCGGTCACGATCGCGGACTTACCGTCGAGTACTCCCATGGCTTCGATTCTCCTTGTAGTGGTCGGTGGCGGGAGGTTATCCGCCTGGCCAACCCCATGCTCTGCCAACGACCGCCTCGTGTTCGCGTGAGGCGCGACGGCGCTCGCCGCTCATCGGTCCGGCGTCAGGCGATGATCGTGCCGAAGTCCTGCGTGTACATCCCGCCGGCCTGGCCGCCTGACATCGAGCTGCGGCAGGTCCGGGTCGACGCCGATGCCGGTGTAGCGGTAGGAGCCGTTGAGGATGTTGGCGCGGTGGCCGGGCGATTCCATCCACGCCTTGACGATCGCGCGCGGGGTGCCCAGCCACAGCGTGCCCCAGGCGATGTTCTCGCCGAGCGTGTAGCCGACATTGCCGTTGGGGATGAAGCCGCTGGCCTGGATGCGCATCAGCAGCGTCTGGCCGCTGGGACTGATGTGCGCGAAGTAGTCGTGTTCGTCCATGTCGCGCGAGTGGCCGGCCGCGGCGCAGCCAGGCGCGGGTCTTCGATCAACGCCGACTCGCCGAAGCGGACGCGTTCGTCGTTGACGAGGCACAGCGTGGCGGCGACGACGCTTGCGATGTTGTTTGCGCTGGGAGTGAGGTTGGCGTTGGGGCATTCGTCCGCGGCGGTTGCGGGAAGCATCCGTCGTGCATGGCGGACGGCCTGCTTGCCATGGTGTTTGCGCTTGTGTTTATGCCCGTGTTTGGATTTGCGCGGAGCGCGATGGATGCGCAGGTGCCGAACGTGCACGGCCCCACGATGACGATGCGAATGCGTGCGCGCAGCCCCGGCCGCGCCAGGCAGCGCACAGGCCAGCGACAGCGTCCAGATGAGCGCGATGAGTAGGAGTGGACGGGACGTCACACTGCTGCATCGGCAGCCGGCTCCACTTATTTGAGCCTTGGGCCAAGTGTCTAGTACGGATGGCCGGTGGCTCGGCCGCCGTTCTGCACGCCTACAGGCCCAGCAAGCGTCCCAGGATCTCGCGCATGATCTCGTCGAGCCGCCGCCGATCGGCCCGAGGCGGGCGTCGCGGGCGGCGCGCTGGGCCCAGTGCTCGCCCATGTAGCCCATGCCGCCGTGGATCTGCAGGCACTCGTCCATCAGCTCGAAGGAGGCGCGCTGGGTCATGAGCTTGGCCATCGTCACCTCCTTGATCGGTTCCTCGCCGGCGACGAAACGGCGCAGCGCGTCGTAGGTGACGCAGCGCGCGGTATACGCGCTGGTGGCGAGGTCGGCAAGCTTGTGTTTGATCGACCTGGTGCTTTGAGAGTGGCTGGCCGAAGGTGCTGCGCTCGCGTGCGTACTCGGCCGTGCGCTCGTAGGCGAGCTGCATCGCGCCGACCGTCCCAAGCGCCATCGCCAGGCGCTCCCACTGGAAGTTGGCCATGATCAGCTTGAAGCCCTCGTGCAGCTCGCCGAGCAGGTTCTGCTCGGGCACGAACACGTTCTCGAAGGAGATCGTGGCGGTGTCCGAGGCGTGCCAGCCGAGCTTCTCGAGCTTGGAGGAGCGCACGCCCTCGCCGCGGTCGATGATGAGGAACGAGATGCCGTGGTGGCCGCCATCCTGGGTGGTCTTCACCGCTGTGACCATGAAGTGTGCGCGCACGCCGTTGGTGATGTAGGTCTTCTCGCCGTTCACCACCCAGCCGCCGTCGACCCGCTCGGCCTTCGTGCGCAGCGCGGCCACATCCGAGCCGGCGTCGGGCTCGGTGATCGCGAGCGCTCCGATCTTCTCTCCCCTTGATCGCGGGCACGAGGTACTGCTGCTTGTGCTCGTCGGTGCCGAACTTCCAGATCGGGGGCGTGGCGATGTTGATGTGTGCGCCGATTCCCGCCGCGGTGCCGCCCGAGCCGATGCGCGAGAGCTCCTCGACAAGTACCGCCTCGTGCAGGTAGTCGCCGCCCTGTCCGCCCAGCTCGGTCGGGTACTTCAGGCCGAGCAGCCCCTGCGCGGCGAGCTTGGGAAATACCTCGTCGGGAAACCAGCGCTCGGCCTCCCACTGCTGCGAGTGGGGAGCGAATTCGCGATCGAGGAAATCCGCGAACCGAGTCGCGCAGCTCCTCGTGCTCTTCTGTGAATGGGGGAGTGGGAGTCATTTTGCTGTTCCGACCGGTACATGTACCGGTCGGCCCGACGGTGCATGCACCGTCGGGGACAGGGGCGCATGCGCCCCTGTCTCAAAGACCATATGAACGGCCGATGACGTCCAGCATGATCTCGTCGGTCCCCGCGCCGATGCGGTTCAAGCGCGAATCGCGCCACGCGCGCTCGACGCCGTACTCCTTCATGTAGCCCGCCCCGCCGTGGATCTGGATGCACTCGTCGGCGACTTCCACGGCGATGCGCGAGGCGTGCAGCTTGGCCATCGAGATCTCGCTGCACGGGGTACTCGCCGTTGGCGAAGCGCCACGCGGTCACGTACACCATCTGGCGCGCGCTCTCGATCTTCGTCGCCATCTCGGCGAACTTGTGCCTGATCACCTGGAATTTGCCGATTTCGCGGCCGAACGCTTTGCGCTCTTTGGCGTATCGAGTGTGCGATCGAAGCATTTCTGCGCGCCTGCCACCGAGCCGGCCGCGCCGATCAGGCGCTCGCCTTGGAGCTCCCACATGATGTGGTAGAAGCCCTTGCCGACTTCGCCGAGCACGGCGCTCGCGGGCACGCGCACGTCCTGGAAGGCCAGCAGCGCCGTGTCGGAGGCGTGCATCCCGAGCTTCTCGAGCTTCTTCTCGCGGATCACCCCGGGTGCGTCCATCGGCACGAGAAACAGCGTGAAGCCGCCATAGCCCGCGTCGGGGTCGGTCTTCGTCACGAGCACGATCACGTCGGCGCGGTGGCCGTTCGTTATGTAGGTCTTCGAGCCGTTGATCACGTACTCATCGCCGTCCTTCACCGCGCGCGTCTTGATCCCCGCGACGTCCGAGCCGGCGTCGGGCTCGGTGATGCCGATGCAGAGGATCTTCTCGCCTTTGATCGCCGGCACCACCCATTCCTGCTTCTGCTCCTCGCTGCCGAACGCGAGGATCGGGGGCATCGCCATGTCGGTGTGCACGGCCACGCCCATCGCCAGCCCGCCCGAGTTGGCGCCCGTCATCTCCTCGCCCAGCACGAGGCTCGTGAAGTAGTCGCCGCCCTGCCCGCCGTACGCCTCGGGCTTGTCGAGGCCCAGCAGGTCCAGCTCGCCCATGCGCCTGAACACCGAGTCGGGGAACGTCGTCTCCTCCCATTCCTCCGCGTGCGGCGCCAACTCCTTGGTGACGAAGGCTGCGGATCGACTCGCGCAGCTGTTCGTGCTCGTCGGTGAAGATGAAGTGCTTGCGCTTGCTCTGATGGTCGGGCTTCAGGACGGTGTCGGTGGCGGCCATTTCGGCTGTGGCTCCTTGGATCGTTTCGGGGCGTCGCGTTGGTCGTTGCTCGTCGAAGTCGGACGCTAGCGCTTTGGCAATCACAGGCTACCGGTTACTGGCTGAGCGGCCAGCCGCGCGCTCGCGGATTCGGCGGGCGGTTAGGATGCGAGCGTGTCCGAGCAGCGCACGAGCGAGTCCGATCCCGCCGACGGCGGCCAGTCCGCCGAACAGAGTGGCCAGTCCGCCGAGCCGGACGCTCTGGCGGTCCTCTACGGCGTGGCCGCCGGCGTGGCCACGATCACGCTCAACGAGCCCTCCACGCGCAACGCGCTCTCGCCCGCGGTGCTCGACGGCTTGATCGCATGTTTTGAGCGCGCGCGCGACGACGAGAGCGTGCGCGCGGTCGTGCTCGCCTCCTCGCACGACACGGTCTTCTCCTCCGGCGCCAACCTCGGCGGCTTCGCGGCCGACGCTCCGCTCGTGCATCGCCACTTCGGCTCCGAGCGCTTCGTAGCGCTGTTCAAGTTGATCGGCACGCTCGGCAAGCCCACGCTGGTCGCGGCCTCCGGTCACGTGCTCGCGGGCGCGCTCGGGATCGCGCTCGCATGCGATTTGATCGTCGCGAAGGACACGGCCACGTTCGGCACGCCCGAGATCAACGTGGGCGCGTTCCCGTTCATGATCATGGCTTTCATCTACCGCAACGTCCCGCGCAAGAAGGCCAACGAGCTGCTGCTGCTCGGCGAGCGCTGGTCGGCCGATCAGGCGCTCGCGGCGGGGCTCGTCAACAAGGTCGTCCCGGCCGGAGGAGTTCGACGCGGCGGTGGCGGAGTGGGCGGCCAAGCTCGCCTCCAAGTCGCCGGTGATCATGCGCCTCGGCAAGGAAGCGATGCGCCGCCAGCTCGACATGCCGCTGGACGACGCGCTCGACTACCTGCGCGCGCAGCTCACGCTCGCGACCTCGACCGAGGACATCGTGGAGGGCGTAACCGCCTTCTTCCAGAAGCGCGAGCCAGAATGGAAGGGGCGATGAGCCTCGCTGCTGCGCCCACTCGTCGAGGACCTGGCGGAGCGCTCGCGCGAAGATCCGCCTCGGCGGCGGCCAGGAGAAGATCGACAAGCAGCACGAGAAGGGCGCCTTGACGGCACGCGAGCGGATCGCCCTGCTCGTCGATGACGGCACGTTCACCGAGCTTGGCATCCACGGCAAGCCGCACACCTCCCAGCGCGCGATGGACGGCGTCGACGCGCCGGCCGACGGCGTCATCACCGGCTACGGCAAGGTCGACGGCCGCCTCACCGCCGTGTGCGCGTACGACTTCACCGTGATGGCGGGCTCAATGGGCATGACCGGCGAGTTCAAGGTCACGCGCCTGCGCGAGCTGGCCTTGACCAAGCGCATCCCGTTCGTGTGGCTGCTGGACTCGGCAGGCGCGCGCGTGCAGGAGGCGGCCGGGGCGATGTTCGCCGGCTCCGGCCACCTGTTCCGCGAGGAGGTCGATCATGAGCGGCGTCATTCCCCAGGTCGCGGCGCTGCTCGGACCGTGCGCCGCCGGCACCGCCTACATCCCCGGCCTCGCCGACTTCGTGCCGATGGTCAAGGGCCGCGGCTCGATGGCGCTCGCGGGTCCCCACCTGGTGCGCGCCGCCGTCGGGGAGGACGTCACCCAGGAGGAACTCGGCGGCTCGCGCGTGCACTGCCGCAAGTCGGGCGTGGGCGACATGGAGGTCGCGAGCGACGAGGAGTGCATCGAACGCATCAAGCAGTACCTGTCGTTCATGCCGCAGAACTGCGAGTCGCCGGTGCCGGTCCGGCCAGTGAGCGACCCGATCGAGCGCGGCGACGAGGAGCTGCTCGACGTGCTGCCGGAGTCCAACCGCAAGCCGTATGACATGTACGAGGTCATCAAGCACATCGTGGACGATGGCGAGATCTTCGACATGAAGGGCCAGTGGGCCAAGACGATCATCACCTGCTTCGCGCGCTTCGGCGGACGCCCCGCCGGGATCGTCGCCAACCAGCCCAAGCAGCTCGGCGGCATCCTCGACAACGACTCCGCCGATAAGGCCGCGCGCTTCGTCAACCTCTGCAACGCGTTCGGCATTCCCCTGGTGTTCATCCAGGACGTTCCGGGCTTCATGGTCGGCACGAAGGTCGAGGCCGCAGGCATCATCCGCCACGGCGCGAAGATGCTCTACGCCGTCGCCAACGCCACCGTCCCGAAGATCACGGTGATCACGCGCAAGGCCTACGGCGCCGGCTACTACGTGATGTGCGGCCGCGCCTACGAGCCCGACCTGATCGTCGCGTGGCCAAGCGCTGAGATCAGCGTGATGGGAGCGGAGGGCGTCGTTGAGATCGCGTTTCGCAAGGCGGTGGACGCAGCCGAGGATCCCGAGGCCAAGAAGGCCGAGCTGATCGAGAACTTCAAGAAGATGTTCGACGTGTACATCGCCGCCGGCAACGACCTGGTCGACGACGTGATCGACCCGCGCGAGACGCGCGCCACGATCTGTCGCGGCTTGGAGATGGCCGAGGGCAAGAAGATCGAGCGTCCCTACAAGAAGCAAGGAGTCGTGCCGGTATGAGTCTCGATGACCCTGTGGTGATCACCTGTTCGATCTCGGGGGTGATCGCCAACCGCGAGCAGTGCCCGGCGATCCCCTACACGCCCGAGGAGTACGGCGCCGAGGCCAAGCGCGCGGTGGACGAGGGTGCGTCGATGATCCACATCCACGCCCGCAAACCCGACGGCACGCCCAGCTACGAGGTCGAGGACTTCTCCGCGATCACGGAGGCGATCAGGGGCGCCGTGGACGATGTGATCGTCAACTACTCCACCGGCACCGTCGGCGTGCCCGTGGCCAAGCGCGTCGAGTACCTGCGCGCCTGCCGCCCCGAAGTGGCGGCGCTGAACATGGGCTCGATGAACTACGCCAAGTACTCGCGCACGCGCAAAGAGTTCGTCTTCAAGATGGTCTTCCAGAACCCGTTCGAGGAGATCGTCGAGCTGCTCGAGGCGATGAACGAGCTGGGCATCAAGCCCGAGCACGAGTGCTTCGACCTCGGCCACGTCGGCTCGCTCACGCCATTGGTGGACATGGGGGTGTTGAAGGCCCCACTGCACGTGGATTGCGTGATGGGCGTCGTCGGTGGCATACCACCGACCCCGCGCAACCTCGCCGCGATGGTGGACAACATCGGCGACGTCCCTGGGGGTGGTCATGCCAAACATCACTGGGGCGTGATCGGCATCTCCCGCGACCAGTGGATGCTGATCGCCACCGCGCTCACGCTCGGAGGATCGATCCGCGCGGGCGTGGAGGACAACCTGTACCTCCCCAACGGCGAGATGGCCCGCTCCAACGGCGATCTGATCGCCCAGGCGCGCAAGATGACCGAAGACGTCGGGCGCCGCCCCGCCACCGTGGCTGAGGCACGCGGGCTGCTGGGGATCGCGTAAAGCCGCGCGCCCGCGGCAGCTCTCAGAACAGGTCGGCGAGATCCAGCGAGAAGTCGTGGAGCAGCTCGCTCCGCAGGACGCCCGCCTCCCCGATGACGACGCTGCTCTGACCGCTCTCCCGGCCGACGTCGCCGATCAGCGTGACCGTTCGCGAGCCGGGGTCGGCGAGCCACAGCTCACGCACGCCCGAGTCCAGATACAGCTCGCGCTTGACGCCGAGATCGTTGGCGCGGGTAGAGGGCGAGAGCACCTCCACCACCAGGTCGGGCACACTCTCGATCGCTCCCTTTGAGAGCGGCGGGCGCCGCGACGTGCTCCACCAAGCGATGTCCGGGGCGAGATACTGACCCTTCGGCATCGTCACGAACACATCCTGCAGGAGCAGCCCTCCGTCTCCGGTTTGTTCTCGCCAGCGGCGCAGCGCCACGAACAGCTCCCCTTGCAACGATGCCGCCCATCCCCCGGTCGGCGGCATCACAACGGCCTCGCCGTCGATGAGCTCCACATCGAGTCGCCATCCCGCGCGCGCCTGCAGCGCGAGGTACTCGGCCGAATCAATACGGGGATGCGCAACAGTGGCCACCGTGCGCATGATACCGGCGCAGCTGTGAGCAGAGGATGGACTATCCAGCTTTGAGCAGTCGCTCCACGCCGGCCTCATCAGGGACGACGTTGGGAAAAGTTCTCCTACGTATCTCAGTGCGAAGCTCCTGTAGTTCTGGCACAGGCATGTCAGATGCCGCCAGTAGCCTTTGCCCTGCAGCAAGGCGGCGAGCCGATGGCCCGTCTAGACAATGGTCGGCTGTTTCTCGCGAATGATGCTCCCGGCGCATGCCCAATAGCGTAGCGTTCTGATAATGAGCCTTCCATTGTCAGGGGTCAGGGTGCTCGACCTCTCGCGCCTGTTGCCCGGTGGCTTCTGCTCGCTGCTGCTGGCCGACTTCGGCGCGGACGTATTGAAGGTCGAGGACACGGGCGCCGGCGACTACATCCGCTGGGCGCCCCCCTATTACGAGGGCGCTGAGGACAGCGCGAAGTCGGCGATGTTCCTGTCGCTGAACCGCAACAAGCGCTCGATCCGGATCGACCTCAAGAACGAGGCCGGCCGCGAGGTCTTGCTAAGGCTGGTGCACGAATACGATGTGGTGCTGGAGTCGTTCAGGCCAGGGGTGCTGGAGAGGCTCGGCGTCGGCTACGAGCGCATGCGTCACGAGAACCCCGGCCTCGTGTACTGCGCGATCTCAGGCTACGGCCAGACGGGCCCCAAGCGCGACGCGTCCGGCCACGACATGAACTACCTCGGCCTGATCGGCCTACTTGGGCTGTCCGGCGAAAAGGGCGGCCCGCCGGTCCAGTCCGAGGGCCAGATTGCCGACCTCGGTGGTGGCGCGCTGATGGCCGCGTTCGGCATCATGGCGGCGCTGCGCGAGCGCGATGGCTCGCCAAACCATCCAGGCTCCGGCAAGGGCCAGCTCGTGGATGTGTCAATGGCCGACGGTGCGCTCTCATGGCTGGCGATGGTGGCCGGTCGCCATTTCGCCGACGGCGAAGTCCCCAAACGCGGCGAGCAGCTGCTGGCGGGCGGGGTGATCTGTTACCGGCCGTACGAGTGCTCCGACGGGTGGATCACGCTTGGGGCGCTTGAGCCAAAGTTCTGGCAGGCGTGGTGTCGCGGTGTTGGGCGCGAGGAGCTGATCGAGAAGCAGTTCGAGCGCCCCGGCTCGGAGGCGCACCGGCAGGTGGTGGAGGTCTTCAAGGGCCGCCCGCGCGCCGAGTGGACCCAGTTCGCCACCGAGCACGACTGCTGCCTGGAGCCCGTGCTCGACTTGGACGAGGCGCTCGCCTCCGAGCTGGTCCGCGCACGAGAGATGGTGGTCGAGCTGGACCAGCCCGGGGTGGAGGGGGGAGTGCGCCAGCTCGGCGTCCCGATCAAGCTCGATCGCACCCCAGGGACGCATGATCGCCTCCCCGGCCCCGCGCTGGGGGAGCACACCGAGCGAGTCCTGCACGACGCCGGCTACAGCGACGCGCAGGTGGCCGAGCTGCTGGAGCAGGGAGCCGTCGCGGCGACGCCCGACGGTGCGAAGCAAGACTCGTTCCTGGCCTGAGCGACACACCCTGAGCGCATGACTTCCCCTCGCGGGGGTTGACATGTGTTCGGGCTTCGTGTATAACCACCCAATGACTTGGTGGTCAGGTAGTAGTGCCGAGTAAACATAAGGTCAGGTAAGGGTCGGTCTTCGTGGCCGGCAGCTAATCGTTTGACGGGGACCTTGGGAGAGGGACCGGGTCGCATTTGAGAGGGAGTTGCATTTCGCGTGGTTTCAATGGGGAATAACGTGTTCGAGAGTCCGTGTGCTGCCGACGGGTCCTTTATAGGACGCGTCAGCGTCGCTGACGCGTCTCTCTCTCTCTCTCTCTCTCTCTCTCTGGCCGGCTCGGCGCCACTGCGCTAGCCGCCAACGCCGCGGGCTCGCTCCGCGGAAGGCCGGGCAGAAGGCCCGGCTTGGTTGCTTGTGCCCCGAGGGGTACTCACGCGCTCAGGGCGCGTCGAGCATCTTGTTCTTTCACCGTCGCGGGTCGTGTGCCCGTGACGGTCTTTTGCTGTCCGGGCTCCCCTATGTGGCGGTACCCCGAGGGGCACACCCAAAGGGTGCGCGGCGGGCAGGCGGTCGGGTTTTGTTGTCCGGGTCTCTTTGAGGAGGGGATTTGCTCGTGAACGGTTATCGGTCTGTGTTGAGAGGTCCGCTCCGGTTCTCTGGCGTGCGCGTCGGGGGGCGTGGCGATGTTGGTGAGCGCTCCGCGCACCGCGTGCTTGGCGTGTTTGCGTTGACTGTCGTCGTCCTGTTCGCTTGTGCCCTTCAGGGCACGCTCTTTGCCGGTGTCGCCCAAGCCGAACCTCCCAAGCTCATCTCCGAGGGCAACTTCAGCACGCACGAGGCGGGCGCGGGTGGCATCGCTGTGGAAGGCTCTGGAGACCTGTTCGTGTCTAGTCTCGTTGAAGTGGGCTTTGGCGCCTCGACGGTGGTCAAGCTCGATCCCTCAGGCAACTTGCTCTCGCCGCCGTCCCCGTTTGGGTCTGCGCACTACTCGGGTGTTGCGGTGAACCCGACGAATGGCGACGTGTACGTGCTCGGCGAAGAAGGAGGCATTTACACGCCGGCTACGCCCGCGATGATCTTCGTCTACGACCCCAATACGGGCGCGTTGCTGTCGTCGTTTGAAGTGCCGGCGTCACGGAATTTCTACGGCCGCATTACAGACGTACAGATTGCAGCCGACTCGGCCGGCAACGTGTACGTGCCGAATCCCCCGGAAAATGAGGTGCTGGAGTACGAACCGAACGGGAAACTGCTGCATACATTCACGGGCTCGGGCGCCGGTGCGCTCAAGGAACCGACGGGGGTCGCGGTCGGCTCCTCCGGCGACCTGTGGGTGGCCGACTCCGGCAACGAGAGGATCGTGGAGCTCGATTCCAGCGGTGCGCCTGTAGAAGTGAACGGCAAGCCCGTGGAGATCGAAAGCGAAGGCGTGTGGTCCTTGGCGTTTGACGGGCATGGGGACGTGTTCGCGGTCGTGGAAAATGGCGCGGACCCGTGCGGAAAAATAGGCTCGCCCTGCCTCCATCTCGTCGAGTACAGCTCGGAAGGCAGGCAGCTCGCCGATGTGGGGGCCGGCAGTTTCGGCGAACCTGAAACCGTGGGACAGCGCTTCTACAGCATGGTCGCGGTGAATGAAGCGAACGGGCGTGTATACGTGACTGACGGCCTCAAAGAAAAGGTCTGGGTGTTCGGGCCCCCCACCGCGCCCGTGGTTGGCAGGGAGCTCGCCGCTGAAGTCGGCGTCTCCGAAGCGAAGCTCGGAGCGCTCGTGAACCCCGGCGGGATCGCGGCCTCCTATCGCTTTGAATACGGCACGACTGGCGCCTACGGCAGCTCGACGCCCTTCCCGGAAGGAAGCGTCGGCGAAGGACTGGAGTCGCACGCGGTGTGGGCGTCCGCGAGCGGCCTAGCGGCCGGCGCGACCTATCACTATCGCGTGGTCGCGACCAACGAACTGGGAACGGTCTACGGCCCCGAACAGACGTTCACCACGCTGACCGCCGAGGAGGCCGCGTGTCCAAATGAACAGGTGCGCGGTGGTTTCTCCGCGAGGTTGCCCGATTGCCGGGCCTACGAGCTGGTGACGCCGCCGGTCAAGACCTCGTCCCAGTTCGATCCTTCGGCGGTGCAGGCGTACTCGAGCGCGGCCGCCGCGGATGGCGAAGCGCTCACGCTCCGCGCTTTTGAACCGCGGCCGGGCGCGCCCACCGCCGGCGAACGATACGTGGCAACGCGTGGCGCGGGCGGCTGGATCGCGGAAGACATCATGCCGCTCGAATCCTATGACGGGGTGGGCTGCCCGGAATACCAAGCCGTGTACGCCTACTCGGAACAGCTCACCAAGGACGTGATGCTAGCTGGTGGAGGGTCACGCGTTTCCGCGTCCGGAGGCGAACGTGAAGACCCGGTGTCGTGCAACCCTGAAGGCCGTCAGGTCGTGAGCGGCGAACCGGTGGGCTACGAAAACCTGTTGGTGCGCGACAACGCGACCGGCACCTACCGGCTTGTCAACGTCACGCCACTGGGCGTGACGCCGGCTGACACGCACTTCCAGGCCGCCTCCGCCGATCTCAGTCACGTGATCTTCACGGAGACCTCGCCCCTGGCCGAAGGCGCGCAGTACGGTGTTGAAAACCTGTACGAATGGGATGAAGGCGCGCTGCGGCTGGTAAGCGTACTGCCGGACGGCACGGCGGTCCCCGGATCGCTAGCGGCAAAAGAGGGTACGCCCGCACACCAGGGTGTGGTTTCCAGCGACGGCTCGCACGTGCTCTTCATCTACGGTGGCGTCCTCTATGACCGTATCGATGGGCAGCGCACCGTCCAGGTCGACGAAAAGCAGGGTGGGGCCGGCCCCAGCGGTGGCGGCTCTTTCAAGGTTGCCACCTCCGACGGTTCGAAGGTCTTCTTCCTCGACGAAAGCAAGCTTACGGCAGGTTCGACCGCGGTCGCGGGCGAACCTGACTTGTACGAGTGCGCGCTGCCTGAAGGCGCGAGCAAATGCGAATTGACCGACCTCACGGTCGCCGCGGCGGGCGGACACGCGGATGTGCTTCGCGTCACGCCGCTCGGCCGCCATGACAGCTCCTACGTTTACTTCGTCGCTGAGGGTGTGCTGGCGTCCAACACGAGGGAATTCACGAACAGCGAAGGCAAAACCGTCGTCGAAGGCGCGCAAGCCGGGAAGGAAAACCTGTATCTGTATAACGGCGAAAAGACGACGTTCATCGCCACCGGCGTCTACTACCAGCCGCTGGGGGGCTACGAGCAGACCTCGCCCGACGGTAAGTGGCTTTCGTTCGACTCGGAAAAGAGCCTGACCGGTTATGACAACGTCGCGCCGAATAATGAATCCGCCGTCAGGGAGCTCTTCCTGTACAGCGCCGCCTCGGGGCAGCTGGTCTGCGCCTCGTGCAACCCCACGGGCGAACCTCCGGGCGAAGGAAGCGAAGCATACGAAGGAGGCGGCGTGGTGCCGTTTCCGGTAGGGGAGCCCGAAGAACTCGGCACAATAGGAGTTCCTCGGAGCCAGCGGCACCTGCTCACGGACGGCGGCCAGGTGTTCTTCCAAACGAGGGAAGCGCTCTCGCCCTCCGATACGAACGGCCAGCTCAACGTCTACGAGTATGAGAACGGTCAGCCGTCTCTGATCTCGAGCGGCACGAGCTCCTTCGAATCGAACCTGGAGGAAGTGAGCGAAAGCGGCGATGACGTGTTCTTCCGCTCGACCCAGCAGCTCGTGCCGCAGGACAACCAGGAAGGACAGGTCGTCATCTACGACGCGCGTGTGGACGGGGGCTTCCCGTCTCCGTCCTCCCCGCCGTCGTGCATCACGGCCGATGCGTGTCGTGAAGCGTCCGCGCCGCAGCCGTTGATCTTCGGGGCGCCGTCGAGTCAGACGTTCTCCGGACCGGGGAACCTCACGTCGCCTGCACCTGTCTCCGCGGTCAAACCAAAGGCGTTGACCCGCGCCCAGAAGCTCGCGGGTGCGCTCAAAGCATGCAAGAAGGACAGGCCCAAGTCGAAGCGGGCGAAGTGTGAGGAGACCGCGCATAAAAAATACGGGGCGGCGAAGAAGTCCACAGCTAAGCGATCCAGCAACGACCGGAGGGCAAGCCGATGACCACCTTCAAAGCTCTCCCGAAGCTCGTCTCGGCGCTGTTTGCGTCACTCGCGATCGTGGCTGCCGGTGCGTCTCCGGCGCTCGCGGCAGCCGAACCTCACCCGAAGATAGGGGAATTCGGCTCGTTCACCAATCCGAACGCGATCGCGGTCAACGAATCCAGTGGCGATGTGTACGTGGCCGATATCGGCACGGACACGGTGTACAAGTTCGATGCGAGCGGCAACCCTGTCAACTTCACCGCCGGCGTCGGTGTTGGGACCAATGCGCTCACGGGCATCCCGGCACAATCGAGCAAACCGGCTGAATCGTTCTCGTTCCCCTCGCTGTACGGCAGCCCCGCGGCGATCGCGGTCGATAACTCGGGCAGCCCGTCGGACCCCTCCGCCCGCGACCTGTACGTGATGGACGCCGGCCACGGCGCGATCGACAAGTTCAGCCCCGAAGGCACCTACCTGAGCCAGATCGGCGGCTTCACGCCATCCACCGGCTCCGCCGAAGGCGAACTGCTGGGGCTGGGCGTCGACGGGAGCGGCACCGTGCATGTCAACCTGCGCACACTTGGAGACAAGCCGCTGATCGACGAATTCGACGGCGCGGCCGCGAATCGTCTCGTCGCTCGCCAGGCATTGCACAACGACGATTACGAAGGTCTGGGCACGGGCATACCCAGCGAAAGCGGGGCTCACGGCTTCGCCGTCTCCACCACGGGCGATGACTACCCGATCTACGAACCGTCCTGCTCGTGTACGGTCAAGTTCGGGCAGAAGCTCTTCCCGCTTGGCCGCGTGGACAGCGGTGAAGCGGGCGATGTCGCGGTTGCTGTCGATCTCGTGACCGGTCACCTTTACGCAGACGATCAGTCCTCTGTGGCCGAGTGGGACACGGGCGCGATGAACCACAACAGCGTGAACAAGGGCAGCGCCGAAGTAGTAGCCGCTGGCGCGCTCGTCGCGCGTTTTGGCTCGCTGCAGCTCTCGAGCTCATCGGGCGAGGGCGGGATTGCCGTCGACGGCGCGACAGGGGACGTGTACGTCTCCAACCCCGCCAACGGCAAAGTCTACGTCTTCGGCAGCGACGCTCCGGCTGTGACAGCCGGCGAACCGACGAGCGTGAGCAGGGAAGCCGCAAGCCTGAGCGGCACGGTCGATCCGGGCGACGCCGCCGTCAGCTCGTGTGAGTTCGAATACGGCCTCACCGACGAACTTGGCAACGGCCCCTACAACCACAGCGTGCCCTGCAAGCAGACGCCGACCGAGATAGGAGCGGGAAGCAGTCCGGTGGCGGTCTCCGCGCAGCTAGAAGGTCTCCAGCCCGGCGAACTTTACCATTTCCGTCTCGTCGCGAGCAACGCCAACGGTGCGGGGGAGGGCAGCGGTATGCTCGCGACGCAGGGCGTCGGCTTCGGCATCAAGAGCTTTGAAGTCAGCTTCCTAAACGAGGACGGCACGCCCGATACGCAGGCAGGCTCGCACCCGTACAAGTTCGTCAACATCTTCACGCTGAACTCCCACTTCGAGCGCCAAGAATCGAACGCTGACTCATCGTACATTCGGTTGCCCGACGGCGTCTTGCGGGATCTCACGGTCGATCTGCCCCCCGGCTTCGTCGGCGACCCAAATGCGACCTCCCAGAAGTGCACCGGAGAAGAGCTACTTCACTTCAACGAATCATCCCTAGGCACCTGTCCACCCGAATCGGGCGTGGGCTATCTGTACCTGAACTGGTCAGAAGCACAATATCGTCAACCAAAGCTCTTCGACCCCCTCTATGCCATGGTGCCCCCACGCGGCGTGGCCTTGCAGCTCGGCGCGAATTTCGACCTGCCCCAACTGTATATCAACAATGGGGTGCCCGCCGGCGGAGACTACCCCGCGCAGGCGACGGTGACGGATGCGCCGACGACGGCACCCGTCATTCAGAGCAGGGTGGAAATCTCCGGCGTCGTGGGCGAAGGAGCCAATCGCAAGCCGTTCCTGACGCTGCCGACCGGCTGCCATGGTCCCTTGCGCTCGACGATGACGGCCGACTCGTGGGCGGAACCGGGCAAGTTGGCGGAAGCGACGAGCATCACGCACAACTCAGCTGGCACGCCGGTGTCGCTGACGGGTTGCTCGAAGCTCAAGTTTCCGCCGACGATCGAAGTCAAACCCGATGTCCCCGATGCGAGTACCTCGACGGGCTTGACGGTCGGTGTGCATGTTCCCCAGACGGCGGCGTCCAACCCGGATGGTTTGGCTGAGTCGGCGTTGAGGGATACGACGGTGGCGCTGCCTGAAGGCGTCGCGATCAATCCGGCGAGCGCGAATGGGTTGGAAGCGTGCTCGGAGGGCCTGGCCGGCTTCACGGGCTTCAGTGAATTCAACTCTGAATATGAACCGGGTGTGAAGACGACGACGTTCACGCCGACGTTGCCGGGCAGCATTGCCGCAACCGAAGCTGGTGAGACCGAACTGTTGCAGCCGGGCACGAATTTTTGTCCGAATGGGTCGAAGATCGGGACGGTGAAGATCAAGACGCCGCTGTTGGAAAATCCGCTTGAAGGCGCAGTGTATTTGGCGGCGCAGAACGCGAACCCGTTCGGGAGCCTCACCGCGATGTACCTGGTCGTCGAAGACCCCGTTTCGGGGAGCCTCGTCAAGCTCACGGGCGAAGTCCACTTGAGCGCTACGGGGCAGATCGTCACGACGTTCAAGAACACTCCCGACTTGCCGTTTGAAGAACTCGAACTGCACTTTTTCGGTGGGGAACGCGCGCCGTTGACGACTCCGTCGCGTTGCGGTACGTATACGACTACGGCGTCGTTTGTGCCGTGGGACGGGAACGGGCCTGTGGAAACGTCTTCGTCGTTTCAGATCACCTCGGGTCCGAATGGGAGTCCGTGTCCTGGTGTGAGCCTGCCGTTTCATCCGTCGCTTACTGGTGGCGCGACGAATGTCAATGCGGGTGCGTTCTCGCCGTTGACGTTGACGATGAGCCGTAAAGACGGCGAACAGAACTTGCAGTCTGTGGAAGCGCACTTGCCTCCGGGCCTTTCGGGCATCCTCTCCAATATCGAATTGTGCCGCGAACCCCAAGCGAACCTGGGGGAGTGCCCCCCGAACAGTCTGATAGGGGAAACGACGATTTCGGTAGGGGTGGGCGGCGACCCGTTCAGTGTCTCGGGCGGCAAGTTCTATTTGACCGGTCCGTATAACGGCAGTGGTGGGTGCACTGTAGGGAGCACTGGTTGTGCACCGTTTGGGATCACGTTCGAGGTACCAGCGAAGGCGGGACCGTTCGACCTAAGGCGCAATAGCGCGAACCCCGCGGGCGAGGATCCCTGCGACTGTGTGATCGTGCGTGGGAAGATCGAAGTCAATCCGATAACGGCTGCGATCACGATCGTGAGCGACCCTCCCGGTTCGCCATATGCGATCCCGACGAGTATCGAAGGGATCCCGTTGGAAATCCAGCATGTCAACGCGATCACGACCCGTGGCGATTTCCAGTTCAATCCGACGAACTGCGACAAGATGGAAGTCACGGGGACGATCCATTCAAGCGAAAACACGACTGACACGATCGGCGTGCCGTTCCAGGTAACGAACTGTGCGGTGTTGGGCTTCAAACCTGGGCTCAAAGTCTCGACCTCAGGGAAAACCTCGCGGGCGAACGGGGCGGGCTTGAGCGTGAAGCTGACCTATCCGAAAGCGCCGTTTGGGTCCCAGGCGAACATTAGGAGCGTCAAGGTCGATTTGCCGAAGCAGTTGCCGTCGAGGTTGACGACCTTGCAGAAGGCGTGTCCGGCGAAAACGTTTGAAGCTAATCCTGCTGGTTGTGTGGCGGCGTCGATCGTGGGTCATGGGAAGGCGATCACACCGTTGATCCCGGTCCCGTTGGAAGGACCCGCGTACTTCGTCAGCTACGGTGGCGCGAAGTTCCCCGAACTCGTTGTTGTCCTGCAAGGCTACGGGGTGACGCTCGATCTGCACGGGGAAACGTTCATCAGCAAAGCTGGGATCACGAGTAGCACGTTCCACACGGTCCCCGACGCTCCCGTCGGCAGCTTCGAGCTCACATTGCCGCAAGGCAAATACTCGGCGCTCGCCGCGAACGGGAACCTGTGCAAGAGCAAGCTGAAGATGCCGACAGCGTTCACCGCACAGAACGGCGCGACGATCAAACAGTCCACGCCGATCGGCGTTACGGGTTGCGCGAAGCACAAGGCGAAGAAGACCAAGAACGCAGGCCATAAAACCAAGAAGGGCAAGAGGAAGTAGAGGTTCATCGATCATGCCCTCCTCCAGTGAGGGTGCCGGGACGCGACGGGCGCGCCCCGGCATAAGCGAGAACGGTGTATCGGCCGCGGGCCGGGAGCGTGTCGAGCAGATACAGCGCGCGCGGCTCATAGCGGCGATGGTCGAGGTCTCCTACGAGCATGAGCTGGCGGATGCGACGGTTGCGCGAGTAGTGGCGCGCGCGGGTGTCTCGCGGCGCACGTTCTACGAGCTGTTCGAGGATCGCGAGGATTGCTTCCTCGCTGCGCTGGACGAGGGGATCGCGCGGACCTCACGCTACGTGCTCGACTCCTACGACCCGCGGGCCGGGTGGGTCGAGCGGGTCAGGATCGCACTGAGCAGCCTGCTGTCGTTCCTCGACGCCGAACGCGACCTGGCGCGGTTGTTGATCGTCGCATCGCCCGGGGCCGGTCAGGCAGCGTTCGAGCGCCGCCGGCGCGTGCTCGCCCAAATGATCGCCGCGATCGACGAAGGACGCATTCAGTCAAACGGCGGCTCACAGCCCCCACCCCTGACCGCCGAGGGGATCGTCGGGGGTGGGCTGTCGGTGATTCACGCTTGCCTGGTCAACGGGAAGCCCGGCCGGCTGGTGGAGCTGGCGAACCCGCTGATGAGCATGATCGTGCTGCCCTATCTCGGCCAGGCGGCCGCGCGCAGGGAGCTCGCGCGGCGCGCGCCGAGACCGCGAGCCCGCGTGGAGAGCGAAAACGGCGATCCGTTGCGCGAGCTTGACATGCGCCTGACGTATCGCACCGTGTGTGTGCTGACGTCGGTCGCGGCGAACGCGGGAGGCTCCAACCGTGAGATCGGTCTCGCGTCGGGCATCGTCGATCAGGGGCAGATATCAAAGCTGTTGCGCCGTCTGGAGCGGCTCGGGCTCGTGCAGAATGACGGTCACGCGCAAGGCAAAGGAATGCCGAACGCGTGGGTGCTCACCGCCAAAGGGGTCCGGGTCGAGCGTGCCATGAGCGCCGAGGGCGGCCGCCAAGACGTCGGGGCGAGTGCTCGGAGCCGGCGATGAGCGTGCGCATGAACGGTCGGCGGGCATCGCTCGTGCAGGCAAAGCGCCAGGGTGCGCACGTCGGTGAGATGCAGCGGCGGCGGTTGCTGCTTGCGGCTGGCGAACTGCTCGCGGAGGGCGGCGTGGAGGCGGCTACGGTCGGGTCGATCTCTAAACGCGCGGGTGTCTCGCGGCGTACGTTCTACGAGGCGTTCGAGGACCGCGAAGCCTGCCTCCTGGCGGCGTTCGACCAAGCGATCGAGCGGATCGCCAAGGAGGTGGCGCCCGCGTACACGAGCCCGGGAGGGTGGAGCGCTCGCATCAGGGCTGCCCTGACCACGCTGCTCGAGCACTTCGACGCGCATCCCGGAGTCGCTCGTATGTGTGTGGTGGAGACGCTGAGGGCGGGACCGAAGGTACTGGAGCGCCGCAAGCGTGTGCTGGCCGTGCTCGTCGCCGCGGCCGACGAGGGCCGCGCGGAGGCCAAGCGCGGTGGCGAGCCGCTGCCGCTCACCGCGGAGGGCGTCGTCGGCGGTGCGCTGGCGGTGATCCATGCGCGCGTGGTCGAAAGGGATCGCCGCCCGCTGATCGAGCTGGTCAACCCGCTGACCGGGATGATCCTGCACCCCTACCTTGGCCCGACGGTCGCCCGCCGCGAGTTCGAGCGCCCAGCGCAGAAGAACGCTGCCCCGGCTACCGCCGGCGCACGCGACCCATTCAACGGCCTGTCGATCCGCTTCACCTACCGCACAGCGCGCGTGATGGCGACGATCGCGACCGAGGGTGGGCGGGGATCTCAACCCTCCAATCGCCTGATCGCCGAGACCTCGGGGATCGGCGACGAGGGCCAGATGTCCCGCCTGCTGCGGCGCCTGGAGGGCGCGGGCCTGATCGAGAACGTCGGCGAAGGCCACGTCCGCGGCGAGCCCAACGCCTGGCGGCTCACCGAGCGTGGCCAGGCGATCCACGCGACGCTCGCGGGGGCGGAGGCCGCAGCCGGCTGAGCCTGCCTGCCGGTCCGGCGCTATTCTTGGAGGTATTGACTGACCAGTCAATCTATCCACGTAGAGGGATGCTCGAAAGTGCCGTTGCGGCGCCCTGCGGGCGTGGCTGGACACGCACCACCGTGGAGGCATGGTGAAGGCCGCTGTCGTTCAGCTGAACTCGGGCGCGGAGGTCGAGGCAAACATCGCCGCGGCCGATACGCACGTGCGCGCGGCCGCCGCCGACGGCGCGACGCTGATCGTGCTGCCGGAGAAGTGGACGGTGATGGGGTCTGCCGCGGACCTGCGCTTCGGGGCGCAGACGCTTGACGGGTCCGCGATCTCCTGGGCACGGGAGATCGCACGCGAGCTTCAGCTGGATCTCATCGCCGGCTCGATCGCCGAGCGGGTGGAGGGCCGCAAGAAGCTCTCCAACGCCTCCGTGCACGTCGGCCCCGACGGCGAGATCCGGGCGGTGTATCGCAAGCTGCACATGTTCGACGTGGAGATCGAGGGCAAGAGGTACTGCGAGTCCGACACCGACGAGCCCGGTGAGGAGGTCGTCTCGAGCGTTCTGGCAGACCGAGCCAACCTGGGGATGGCGATCTGCTACGACCTGCGCTTCCCCGAGCTGTTCCGCGTGCTCGCCCTGCGCGGCGCCCGCGTCGTGTCGCTGCCCGCCGCCTTCACACTGCCCACGACGCGCGACCACTGGGAGACGCTCGTGCGCGCGCGGGCGATCGAGAACCAGGTATTCGTCGTGGCCGCCAACCAGGTTGGCGAGCATCCCGGCGGTCACCATTCTGGTGGACGCTCGCTGATCGTCGACCCGTGGGGGAGCGTGCTTGCCCGCGCGAGGCGAGGACGCGCCCGGGTATGCGACCGCCGAGCTCGACTTCGAGCGCCAGGACGACGTGCGCAAGCGCGTGCCGCTGCTTTCTCATCGTCGACCCAAGCTCTACCACCGCTCCTCGGCGCAGGCGCACAAGGAGGCAGAAGCATGAGCTCCACTAGGGCCAAGGCAGTGCCCGACCGCCGCCGTGCGATTCTCGACGCGGCCGTGCGCGTGTTCGCGCGCCAGGGCTTTCACGCCTGCCGTGTGTCTGACATCGCGGATGAGGCGGGCGTGGCGTACGGGCTGCTCTACCACTACTTCCCCTCCAAGGAGGAGGTGCTCAACACGCTGTTCCTGGAGCGCTGGGGCGTGATGCTCGAGATGATCCGCGAGGTGGACCGCGAGCCCAAGCCGGTGCGCGAGAAGCTCGACGCGATCGCGTCGTTCATCGTTGACAGCTACCGCCACGATCCCGATCTGATGAAGGTGATCATCGTCGAGGTCACGCGCGCGGCCAACTCGTTCGGCCAGACCCATCTCGGCCAGATCCGCGAGGCCTACCGGCTGATCGGTGAGATCGTCATCAAGGCACAGCAGGAAGGCGTGTTCAAGGAGGAGATCGACGCCGAGTTTGCCGCAATGACCTTCTACGGCGCGATCGAGCAGGTGCTGACCGGCTGGATCTTCGGGCTGCTGCCGCAGGGCGAGGAGGATCTCGAGCGGGCCAAGCAGCTGGTCGTGGAGACCGTGTGCGGGGGGCTCGAGGTCACGTCGGGGACATCGCCCGTCTGAACTGGAGCGCATCGCCCGTTCAGCTCGATTCGCCCGACGGCGGGCCTGCTGCGTCCCCTCTACCAGCGCGCGCGATGGTGCTCGACCACGCCAAGCCCGTGTGCGAGCGCAATACCTCCCGGCAGAGTGCCGCTGAAGGTGCCAAACGGAGCGCGGTAGTCGCTGCGCACGATCAGCAGGTTCTCACGTCTGCTGCGCTCGGCCTCGGGTGCGAAGTGCAACTGCGAGCCGTCGCCGGCAGAGATCGAGCGAAGGTCCGTCGAGAAGTGCACCGGTGGTGCCTCGTGGGGAACGCCTGCGACCCATATTGCGCGCTCGCTGCCGGCCGGCGGGTCGTTGACGCCCTGCACGAGGTTGAAGGCAAGCGTGGTGCCATCGGGGGCGTTGCCCACCCCGGCGGCCCACCACCACTCGGTCACGCGTGCGTGGTAGCCGGCGGTGTCGTCGATCACCGCGAGGGCATCGACAGAGATCGGCGCTCGTGCGGGTGGGTGGGAATTAAAGCAAGGGTTCCGTGCGCGCGCACGCCGGCCTGCTTGCGCGTCCACACATGCGCACGGCCGTTGGGGCACGTCGCTTCGACTCCCTGGTCTTCCGCGAGCGCGAGGTCGAGCAGGATCGCGTCGTCGCGGATGCGAAGCCGACCGGGTGTCAGGTCGAGCGCGCCACGCCGCGGGATCAAGCGGGTCCGCTCGACCAGGACGCCGCCTGCCTGCTCGCTGTGTGCCCTTTGGGTATGCCTTTTCGGGTGTGCCTCAGAGGCTGTGTCCGTCTGGGCATTTGCCCGCTCGTACACAGCCCAGAACGTCTGACGCGCCGGCCCGACCCGGACCGAGGCGGCGCAGATCATGAACTGCTCGCCGAACACCCCCACATAGCGCCAGCGCTTGAGTGGGCGGCTGCCACGGAACAAGGGCAGCGCATCGGGTCGGTCGGATGGACGCACCACGGACGACCCCTGTCGGCGTCTAGGGCTTTCTGGCTGTGACGATCAGGTTGTAGAAGATCGCCGGCGGAAGCCGTGACTCCAGCAGGCGCCTGTCGACGCCCTGCAGCGCGAGGTATCCGCGGTAGGCGTAGTTGCGCCAGCCCCAGGGCACGTCTTCGGGATGGGCGGTGGCCTCCAGCGTGCGGTTGGTCCAGCCGAACCAGTTGGCGAGCAGCTCCTCGCCGGTCACGCGCACGTCGGTGAAGCCGGCCTGGCTTGCGAAGCCCGACAGCTCGCCGGGGGAGAAGGCGTGCACGTCAACGAATCCCTCGAGCGAGGCCTCGGGGGCGCCTCCGTCGGCGGGCGGCGCGGGCCGCGCGCCGATCGCCCTGCGCCACAGCGGCGCGACGGCGCTCGCGGCGCGCTTGGGAACTTTCGCGAGGCGGTCGCCGTAGCGCGAGGGCTCGCCGGCGAACAGCACCGTGCCACCGGGCGCGAGCACGCGCGCGAACTCGCGGAATGCCTGGGCCAGGTCGGGGATGTGGTGCAGGATCGCGTGGCCGATCACGAGGTCGAAGCTCGCGTCCTCAAAGGGCAGTTCCTCGGCGTCGGTGGGCACCGTCTTCACGTCGAGGCCGAGCCGCTGCGCGTTGGCGCTCAGCGTGGCGAGCATTCCGGGGGAGATGTCGGTGCAGGTCGCCTGCCCGATCAGCCCGGCGCGCATCAGGTTGAGCGTGAAATAGCCGGTGCCCGAGCCGATCTCCAGAGAGCGCTCGAAGCGGGCGGGCTCGCGGCCGAGCGCCTTGCGCACCTTGGAGAGGACCTGCGCTTGGCCGACGTCGCCGAAGTCGATGCCCCACTTGGCGTCGTAGTGGTTGGCCGCCACGTCGTGGTAGCGGGTGTTGACGTCGCGGATCTCCTCCGCGATCAAAGTGGGTGTCACGGCGGGGCAGAATAAGGCACCGGCACGGACGATGCGCACTGCCGGGACTCCCGCGGGGCTCGTATACTCGCGCTCCGTGTCCGGCCCTTCCGCCCATGCCCGCGAGGGTGCGCCCGCAGGCGGCCTTCAGGAGGCTCCAGCACCACTCTTCCAGCAGGGCAACCAGCCGGAGGGCGTGCCCCCGCT
Source organism: uncultured Solirubrobacterales bacterium (assembly GCA_963715535.1). Lineage (GTDB taxonomy): Bacteria > Actinomycetota > Thermoleophilia > Solirubrobacterales > Solirubrobacteraceae > Palsa-744. The sequence continues at coordinate 2,906,446 of OY970251.1, forward strand.
CGCGCTCACCGGCGAGCGCACGCTGCCGGACGTGCCCGAGGAGAACTACTGGTTCAGGCGCCACCTCGCGGTGTATGAGTGGATCGCCGCACGCGTTGGTGGGCTGCGCGCGATCGACATGGCCTGTGGCGAGGGCTACGGCTCGGACGTGCTCGCGCACAGCGCCGCATCCGTCGTGGGTGTCGACGCCAATCCCGAGGCTCACGAGCACGCGCGCCTGCGCTACCGACGCGCGAATCTGCGTTTCGCGCGCGACCTGGTGGAGACATTCTCCGAGCCGGCCGATGCGGTCGTGTTCCTGCAGACGATCGAGCACCTGCAAGACCCGGCGGCCGTGCTTGCGCACTTCCGCTCGCTGGTGGGAGAGACGGGCGTCGTGTTCGTCTCCACACCCAACGTGCTCACACTTGCCCCAAAGGGCGCGGAGCGCTCGGACAATCCGTGGCACGTGCACGAGTACCGCTCGGGCGAGTTCGAGGAGCTGTGCCGAGGCACGTTTGGCGAAGGTCGAGATGTATGGCCTGTTCCACGCGCGCAAGCTGCAATTGCACACGCTCGCGCTGAAACTCGGCTGGGATGCGGTCCATCCGCGCCTGCGCCTGACCAAGCCGTTCTATGACTGGTTCACGCCCGCGATAGCGGCGAGCGACTTCGTGCTGCGCTCGGCGGACGAAGCGGATCTCGACAAGGCGCTCGACTTCATCGCCGTTTGCAGGCCGTGAGCAAAGCCCTCCGCCAATCGCCCACGGCCGTCAGACCATGAGCCAATCCCGCCCTCAGGGCGAGCTGGCGATCGTCCTGCACACGCACATGCCCTACGTGGAGGGCTTCGGCACATGGCCGTTCGGCGAGGAGTGGCTATGGGAGGCGATCGCCGGTAGCTACCTGCCGTTGCTCGAGCTGCTCGACGAGGGCGCGCCGCTGACGTTGTCGTTGACGCCGGTGCTGTGCGACCAGTTGGAGGCGCTGGCGTGGGGGAGCGCTTCGAAACGTTCGTCGATGAGGTTCGCCGCCGCACGCATGCCGAAGACATCGTGGGCTGCGCGAGGCGGACACGAGATGCTCGCGCGCGAGCTGGAGCGCTCGTGGGGCGAGTACGAGCGCGTGCTGGCGCGTTTCCGCGAGCGCGGGGGAGACCTGCTCGGCTGCGCTCGGTCGCCACGCGCAGTGGACCTCGTCGCGCCACGCATGCGGTGCTGCCGTTGCTTGCCACCGATGCGGGCGTGCGCGCGCAGGTGCAGACCGGCGTGGATTCCCACCGCGCGCGCTTCGGCGGCTGGCAGGGAGGCTTCTGGCTGCCCGAGTGCGCCCACGCTGCCGTACCTGGAGCCGCTGCTGGAGGAAGCGGGCGTGCGAGCCACATGCGTGGAGCTGACCAACCGCATGGCCTTGGCGCGCGCGAGCACCTGCGTCCGCTCGTGGGCGAGTCGGGCGTCGTGCTCGTCCCGATCGACCGCACCACGATCTCGCGCGTATGGAGCGACGGAGGGCTATCCGGCGCACGGCAGCTACCGGGACTATCACCACCACACGATCCACCACCACAATCCGTGGGCCAACGACGGCAATGCCTACGACCACGAGCTGGCGCTGGGACTCGCGCGCGAGCACGCGCGAGAGTTCGTGACCGCCACGATCGAGCGCCTGCGCCGCGCCAACGAGAGCAGCCGGAAACAGCTCGTTGCCCGGAGGCGGGTTGGTCGTGTGCGCACTGGACACCGAGCTGCTCGGTCACTGGTGGTACGAGGGCGTGGAATGGCTGCGCGCCGTCGTGGAGGAGTGCTCGCGTCAGGGGTTGTCGCTCGTGCGTCTGGATGAAGCCACGGCGTTTGCGCGATCCAGCTGCCGTTGGACGACACGGAGTGGGGGGCGAGCACTTGGGGAACCGGCGGCGAACCTCTCGACCTGGTCGGGGCCTGCCGTGGCCGACATCGCCTTCGCGACCCGCGCCGCGGAACTGCAGACACTGGCTGCCGGTCACGAGGCGGGCGCCGCCGCGTTGCGGGAGCTGCTCGCGCTGCAGGCCTCCGACTGGGCGTTCATGGTGTCTCGTGGGCTGGCTGCTCCGTATGCGCGGGAGCGTTTTGTCAACCACCGCGCCGAGTTCGAGCAAGCGCTTGCGGCCGGCCTAAACGCGGATCTCGGTGCTCTGCGCAACCTGGCGGCGCACGCCGATCCGCTTGCGTTGCTCGCGCCCTGAGATTCCCAATGGGCCCAGAGACGCCTGTTACGATGCGGCCGATGAGCTTTCGGGGAAGGGGTGTGGGTCGTTGGGCGCTTGCTGCACTGCTGGGTTGCCTCGCGCTGCTTGCCACGATCCCGGCCATCGCTGCGGCCGCCACGGTTACCGGCAAGGTGACCAACGCCAAAAACGAAGGTATCGCGGGTGTCGAAGTGCGCTACTACTCAAGCGAAAACGAGTACGAGCGCTTCGTGACCGAAAGCAATGGTGAATACGGTAAAGACATAAATGCCACAGCCGGTGTATTCAAGGTTGAGTTTGTGCCTCCGGCCAGCTCCACGTACGCGTCTCAGTACTACAAGGAAAAGCTCTCGTATGCCACCGCGACGCCGGTCACGGTGGAAGAAAACAAAACGACATCGCCGGTAAGCGCGATTCTCGCGGCCGGTGCTTCGATCTCGGGAACGGTGACCGATGCCGCGACATCTCAGCCGCTGAGCGGTATTACTGTCATCGCCGTGGCTCCCGGGGGCTCGGAAACGTTGGAAGCCCGGACTTCCACCGACGCAAACCGGAACTACACCTTGGCGGGCTTTGGTAGCGGCTCGGTGGATGTCGTCTTTCAACAGCTCACCGAAGGCAAGGTAAAGCCAGGCGAAGTCAGATACATACCGCAGTTCTACAAGGAAGACGATTTCCCTGAACACATATCGAGCTTCGAGGAATTGTTTATCGGCGCGATGCCCGTGGAAGTGACGATCCCCAACACGACGTCTGGGATCGACGCCGCGATGGTGCGCGAGGAACCGGCAAGCAAAGCTGCGCCGGTTGTCTCGGGGACGCCTGCGGTAGGACAGACACTGGCCTGCTCAAAGGGATCCTGGACTGGCCTCGGGACACTCACCTACGCGTACAAATGGCTGCGTGATGGGGCGGCAATCGCCAGCGCGAGCTCGAACACGTACACGGTTCAGGGGGCCGATCAGGGAAGCGGCTTGGCCTGTGTGGTCACTGCGACCAACGAAATCGAAACGGAAGTGACTCGCAGCGTCAGCGCCACCAGTAACACCGTTACAGTGCCGCTCCCGCCGATAATCGGCCCCCCGGCTCCGCCGAGACCCAGCGTCACCCTGTCGAGCTCCAAGCTCGTGGACTCCGGCGGCACCGTGCGGGTGCCGATAGCTTGCGCAGGCGCCAACTGCTCAGGAACGATCGAGTTGACCGAGCAGGAAGTCACCAAGACGCACAAGGGCAAGAAGACGATCGTCAAGAAGAAAACGGTCATCTTGGGCAAGGCCACCTATTCGCTTGCGGCAGGACACAGCGCCACGATCGGCATCCATCTGACCGCCAAGGGCAAGAGCGTGCTTGCCAAAGCCAAGCGCCACCAGCTGACTGCCGAGGTCATCGCATCCGTGGTCGGGGGAGTGGCGACGAAGAAGTCGGTCGTGCTCAGCGAGAGGGTTGCGACGAAGCACAAGTGAGACTGGCCCAGCGCGCCAGCGGCTACCCGGCGCCTATATGTATATACATGAGCTGGATGGTATATACTGTTTTTGTGGCGAAGCATCTTGTGGACATAGACGAGTCGGCGCTCTCCAATGCACGAGCTCAACTTGGTGTCGACACAATCAAGGAGACGGTCAACCGTGCGCTTCGCCTCGTGGGTGAGGATCGCGGCGCAACAGTCAAAGGGCGCCTGGATGCGCTCGCTGACGCCGAGCTTGTGCCGCGCGAGCAGGCATGGCGCTGACTCATCTGCTGGATACCAGCGTCCTCACGCGGTTGCGCGAATCGACTGTTCGGGAGGCAATCGAGCCTCGTGCGCAGCTTGGACAGCTGGCGCGCGCCGGGATCAGCGACCTGGAGATTGGCTTCTCAGCACGCAACGCGGCCGAGTGGGATCTGCTCGCCGATGCCGTGGACGCATTTGAGCTGGTCGAGACGACCGCCGAGCACGTTCGCCGCGCCAAGCAGGTGCAGCGGCTGCTCGCCGTCAAGCACCAACGTGGCCGCAAGCTGCCGGATCTGCTCGTGGCCGCAGCCGCAGAGTCGAGCGGCTTGACCGTACTGCACTACGACGCCGATTTCGACCCGATCGCCGGGGCGACCGGTCAATCCTGCGAATGGGTGGTGCCGGCTGGCTCGGTGGACTGACGCCGAGCTGTAACGCTTCGCCCTTGGCCGGCCATATTGTAGGTGTGGAGAGGCGATTGCGATTCGAGCTGCTGTACGCGAAGCACGCGCCGTCGGTCAAGGCGTATGTGCTGCGTCGGGCCGATGCCTCGACGGCCGATGACGTGGTTGCCGAAGTGTTCGTCGTCTGCTGGCGGCGCTTCGAGGAGATTCCCGTCGATCCGCTGCCCTGGCTGCTTGGTGTCGCAAGGCGCGTGCTGAGCACACAACGGCGTGGCGAGCGTCGCCGAGTGGCGCTGCACGATCGTCTCGCCCAGACGGCCGGACACTCGGTTGCCCGGGCACCGGCCGAGCTCGCCGGAGCGGCGCCTGGCGGGTTGAACGGTGAGGAGCCTGGCGGGTTGAACGATGAGGAGCCTGGCGGGTTGGCCGATGCGATCCCTCGGCCGGGGGATGGAGCGCTCGCGGGCGTCGCCGACGCCGCCCTGGCGGGAGCACTCGCCCGGCTTGAGGGACGGCGATCGCGAGCTGCTGTTGCTGATCGCCTGGGAGGGCCTATCCCCGGCGGAGGCCGCGAGCGTGCTCGGCATCAAGCCTGCGACCGCCCGTGTGCGCCTGCTGCGCGCCCGGCGGCGTCTGACCCAGGCGCTCTCGCGCGAGCGACCCGATCCCACCACCTGTTCATCCCTATCGATGGAGGCACCCTCATGACCCTTACTCGATGACGCGCTTGGCCGCGGCCAACCCAGTGCTCGAGCCGCCGACCGTCGAGTCTCCCGAGCGGTTGCGCCGTCTGATCGAAGACGATGCTCTCGCGCTCGAGTCGGGTGACCAGCGTCATCGAAGCTCGCCAACGGACAAGGGTTGCGCGGGTGCGCCGACGCTTGCTCATTGTCGCTCCTCTGTGTCTCGCTGCGCAGCGTGGTCGGCGTCGTGCTCTCCTCCGGGCTCCTCCGGCCCGGGTGTGAACGTGGCGGCGGCGGCTTACGCGGCAACCTCGCCCAAGCCTGGGATCGTCGAAGCGGTCTTCATAACCCATATCGAGCGTGGCATCCAGGCCGGAAGCATCCTGCGCCAACGTGAATGGGACGACGCCGGCATGGGGTTGCGACGGGAGCGTGTGATATTCACCGAAGCGCACGACGGAAAGCGCGAGACGCACGTCAGCGAATCGGCGTCCGCGCCGGGGCGCCGCGAAACGTGGTACCGCGGCCGCCTCGAAGTAAGCACTGTCCCTCGGGTACCGGCTCCTCCGTGACCTGAAGCTCAGGATGGCTGTTCGATGAGGTCACTTTCGATGGCGTGGAAGGGATCGAGCTCTATCGCGTGCTCTACCGCGAAGGACTGGTGAGGCTCGTGGGTCACGAGCGTCGCGACGGCTATCGCTGTGGAAGCTCGAAAGCGCTCCCACGAGCTACGACGCCAACGGCCGGAGGATCGCCATCCGCACGAGGCTCGTCGTGCTGGTTGACCCGAAGACATTCCTGCCGATTGTCGAGCGTGTGATCGACGCGGCGCTCCCCGGTCATCCCGCAGCGCTCGAAAGCAATCTCCTCAGCTACCGGCGCCTTCCCTCAAGCGATGGGACGCGACAAGCTGTTCGACCTCACCGCCCAGCATCCGAACGCGCGCGTGTTGAGAGGGTGGACGCCCTCGATACCCCGCGCCCAGCTCAAGCGACGCTAGTCCTACTCCCAGGGCAGCGCTAGTCCTACTCCCAGCGCAAATGTTCCGGCGCCTCGCGCATGCGCAGCACTCGCGCCGGCACGCCGCCCACGACCGCGTTCTCGGGCACGTCCTTCGTCACCACGGCATTCGTACCCACGATGCTGTTGTGCCCAATGCTCACTCCTCTCAGTACGCACGACCCATAACCCATCCAAACATTGCTGCCGACACGCACGTCGCGCTTGTAGATGCCCTGCAGGCGGATCGGGCGCTCCACCTCGACCACGCCATGGTCGAAGTCGATCAGCATCACCCGGTCGGCGATGATGCACTCGCTGCCGATCGACACGTGCTGGTAGGCGGAGATCGTGCACTCCTGGCCCATCACGGTCTTGGAGCCGATCGAGACTTCGCCCTCGTGCACGCGGATCTTCGAGTCGTGCCCGACCCACGACCAGCGGCCGATGCGCAAGATGGCGTTGCTGCCGATCTCGAGCTTCACGCCAGGGCAGATGAAGCAATGCCTTCGGTCTGCAAGCGCTTGCCGTAGCGCAGCTTCAGATAGGCAACCAGCGTGCCGCGAGCAACACGAAGTGGCGGTTGACCATGTTGTTCTGCGCGCATCCAGCGCCATGTGTGCAGCGCTTGTTTGAGCTCGTGTCCACGAGCGCGCATCCTAGAGCTATACGCCGCGCCGGGCTACCGCCGATGGCTGGCAGAGTAAGGCGATGTAGGTCGAGTGGCTTTCCGAGATACTTCCCCGATGACCCCCACGCTCGCCCAACGTCTGCTCGACGGCGACCGCCGTGCGCTCGCACGCGCCATCACGCTTGTCGAGGACGACCGCCCCGAGGGCTGGGAGCTGGTGCGCGAGGTCTACCCCCACACCGGCAAAGCCGCCGTCTACGGTTTCACCGGCCCGCCCGGTGTCGGCAAGTCCACCCTGATCGGCGCGCTGACCAAGGCCCGCCGCGAAGCCGGGCGCTCCGTCGGCGTGCTCTCGATCGACCCATCCTCGCCGTTCACGCAGGGCGCGCTGCTCGGCGACCGCATCCGTTTGACAGAGCACTTCCTCGACCAGGGCGTGTTCATCCGCTCGATGGCCAACCGCGGCGCGCTCGGAGGGCTCTCGGAGGCCGCGCTGCAGGCGGCGCTGTTGCTCGACGCCGCCGGGCGCGAGGACGTGTTCGTGGAGACCGTCGGCGTCGGTCAGGCCGAGATCGACATCATCGACCACGCCGACACCATCGTGCTCGTGCTGATGCCCGGCTCCGGCGACTCGATCCAGGCGTTGAAGGCCGGAGTGATGGAGATCCCCGACATCATCGTCATCAACAAGGCCGACCACCCGTTCACCGACACGATGGTGCGCGAGATCCGCGGTGTGCTGTCGCTCGCCAACACCGGCGCCGACTCGGAGCGTGGCAAGTGGCGTGTGCCGATCGTCAAGACCGAGGCCGCCCACGGCAAGGGTGTGGGTGAGCTGATCGAGCGCCTCGACCAGCACCGCGCCCACATCCTGGAGGAGGGGACCCTGCAGGAGCGTCGCGGACGCAACCTGCGCAACGAGGTGCTCGCGATCGCCACGGCGCGCATGCGCCGGCGTCTGGAGGAGGAGCTGCGCGAGGACGCCGAGTTCAAGCGGCTGCTCGAGGAGGTCGTGCAGCGGCGCCTGGATCCCGCCAGTGCCGCCACGGCGCTGTTGCGGCGCGGGTCGCGAGGCTGACCGCCTGAAGGGTGATGGCAGGCCCGACTGGGTCTGTATACGAACTCTACGGTGTGTTGTAGCACCAGCGCTATCTCCGTGAGGCTGTTTTCGTCGAGCAGGTTCTTCTAGATTGTAGAATTCCTTGTGAGAAATTTCGTTCTTTGCGACATTTTGGATAGGACTTCTGTCCAGACAGCTTGACTTTTCTCTTTTGCTTCGATTAGTGTCGCGTTACCTGCCCGCCGGCTTTCCCGACGGGAATAATCCTGTGCAACGGGGGGTCGTGATGGTGTCCTGCGTGCGGCTGTTGGTGGTGTGTCTGGTGTGCTCTCTGGCGGGGTTGGCGGTCTTGCCGGTAACAGCGCTCGGAGAAGGTACGTCATCTGAAACGTCGTCCTCTGGCGAAGGGAGTGCTGTGTCTCCGTCGCTGGGCGGTCCACTGGTTACCCCGGGGTCGCCTACGCAAGGCGAACAGGTGCAGGCGGCAGAAGCAGCGAAGCAGGCGAATCCCGAAGCGGTCACGACCCGCGAAGAATCGCGTACGAAGTTCGAGAACCTGAACTCCGAACAGGCCTTGAGTCTGGCTTCGGAGGCATTTCCCGAGATGATCGATGATCCGGCGGGCGGCCCGCCGAGCTTGCCCGAAGGGCAGCATGCCACCGGATTTCCGAGCGATTACGCTATGTCGGTCAGCCTGCCTGAGGGTAAGCACGGGGTTGTGGCCTCAACGGTCCCGATTGCGGTTGAAACCTCACCCGGGCAGCGTGTCCCGGTCAATCTGAGCCTGGCTGAAGCGGGTAGCGCGTTTGAACCCAAGACCCCGGCGGTTGGGGTGCGTATCCCGAAGCGGCTGGAAGATGGTGTGTCGTTGGGGAGCACGGGCGTGTCGCTCACGCCTGTCGATGCGGCGGGCTCCCCGTTGAGTGGTTCGGAAGGGAGGGTCGACGGGGCGAGCGTGTTCTATGCGAACACGCTGACCGATGCGGATATCATGGTCAAGCCGACGACGGCCGGGTTCGAGGCGGACACGCTGTTGCGTTCGGTCGAAAGTCCGCGACAGCTTTCGTTCCGTGTCGGGTTGCCGGCCGGCGCGAGCCTCGTGCAGGGCATTGCTGGGTCGGGTATGGCGCAGGTTGTCGATGAAGGGACCGTGGTCGCGTTGGTGCCCGCGCCGACTGCGAGGGATGCCGTGGGTACTGCGGTACCGGTGTCGATGAGCGTCTCTGCGGGCAACATATTGACATTGACGGTCGAAGATCTCTCGACGCAGTACACGTATCCCATCGAGGTCGATCCTACGGTTGTCGAAAAGGACGTATGGGAGCAGTACGACGGAGGGCTCTGGGCTTTTGTAACCAATACAGCAGCGTTTGCGGAGACGAGCGAATGCACCCCAACATGCGGTTACCGGCCGACAATTTACCATGATCGCGAAGACGAGCCTGAATATGTGCGCGGCCAGTACGCTTATCTCTCTTACACAACCAAAGGCGAATCCAAGATATACAGTTTTCGCCTTAATACGTATGACGAAACGGAAGATCTGACTAAACCGTACATAGCGATTGCGGGCTCCGGCTATGAAGCTGGACCAAATGAAATCCCACCCACGCTCTGCTGCGAAACGTGGTTCGAAGTAAGCGCGACGGGTTCTAATGGGAATACGGCGTTGTTCGAAACGATCGCCACGAGTTCGGGAAACAGGAACTTCGAACACAAGTTGAGGAACGTGGAAGTGGGGATTTCACAGGAAACGGGTCCGTCGATCAGCTTTAACACGACGGAAAGCGGCGTCGGCGAAGGCTTGCAGAATGCCCTGTATCAAAGCCAGTGGGTAAACGCGACGCGAGCCGGGGTCGAGGTCCACGCTACCGATCCCGGCCTCGGAGTGGAATCCGTGTCGGGAAAATCGCCTAACTCGACAAAATGGGGCGGGACGCAAGCCGCCGCATGTATAGGCGTTCAGTGTCCTCAATCAGACTACTCCACGTGGCACATCGCCGAACTGCCCGAAGGGGAAGATTCCGTGGAAATGAAAGCAAAGGATCCGGTCGGACTTGAAGCAAACACGGGTCTTTATAAAGTCAAGATCGATAACCAGGCGCCGCACAACCTCGTGCTATCCGGTCTGGGTAGCGGCAATGTCGTTGGCGAACGCGGATACGTTTTGAAGGCCGAAGCGACGGACGGGTCGGGTTCGGTGGTGAGCTCGGGCGTAAAGTCGCTTGTGGCGTTTGTGGACGGCGTGGAAATCGGGAAACGATCTGGTGGTACATGTCCGCTAGGGCCTTGCACCGCCGTGGCTGAATGGCAAATCAACGGGAGCGAATTCGCGGTCGGTGAACACAAGCTTCGAGTTGTCGCGACGGACAATGCCGGCAACGAAGCGAGCGAAGAAGTCACGATGACGGTGCATCACGCCTCACCGGTACCGGTGGGACCAGGTGCGGTCGGTCCGGTCTCCGGACAGCTCATCCTGAATAGCACGGATGTGTCGATCAACGATCCGGGGCCGGCGCTGACGGTCAAACGGAGTTACTATTCGCGCAACCTAAATGCTGGTTCTGGCGGGTCGCTTGGTCCGCAGTGGACTCTCAGCGTGGGTGGACTGGAAGAGATCGTAAAGTTGGACACCAGCGCCCGACTCGATTCCGCAAACGGCGGCATGACCATGTTCACCAGTAACGGCAAAGGCGGCTTTGTCGCACCAAAAGGGGATGCGAATCTGTCGCTGTCGGAAGTAAAGAATGAAAAAGGCGAATTGGTAGAATACGTGTACAAGGACGGCGGTGATGCGGCGACAACTCGCTTCACTCCCGTACCGGGCGAGCCGTCTCTGTTCAAGCCGACGCGGCAGGAAGGCCCGCTCTCTTCGCAGACCGTGACGTACACTTATCAGACGGTGGAAGGCGTGACGGAGCCAGCCGAGGCGCTTGCGCCTGAGCCTGCGGGCGTCTCGTGCGGAAGCAAAGTCGAAGAATTGAAAGCCGGGTGTCGCGCGCTCACGTTCAAGTACGCGACCGCTACGACCGCTACGGGAGAAAAGGAGGGCGAATGGGGAGAATACAAGGGCCGACTCGCTCAGGTTATCTTCCACGCTTACAACCAGGCGAGCAAAGCGATGGAAGAACAGGCCGTCGCGCAGTACTCCTATGACAAGGAAGGCCGCCTGCGGGCGGAGTGGGACCCGCGCGTCTCGCCAACGGTGAAGACCGTCTACGGCTACGATAGTGAAGGGCACGTGACCGCGATCACCCCACCGGGGCAGGAGTCATGGGCGTTTACGTACGGCACGATCGCAGGCGATGCAAACGCGGGGCGCCTGTTGAAGGTGACACGGGCTCCGGCGTCGGCCAAACTATGGGGTGGAGAATCACCAGCAAGCACCGAAGCGCCAAAACTGTCGGGTGGCACCGTCGTGGGCGTGAAAATGGGTGTTTCGGGCGGCGTGTGGAGCAACGGCCCGGTGGCCTACGGATATCAATGGGAGGACTGTAATGCGGAAGGAAAAGCATGCATTTCCATCCTCGGTGCGACAAACGCCAACTATACCCTGCAATCGAGCGATGTGGGACACACGCTGGTCGCGCAGGTGCAGGCGATCAATGGAGGCGGGACCGTGGCCGCGGTGAGTGCCGCGAGCGGCCTGGTCACGAGCTCTGGAACGAAAACCGAAGGCACGTCGTACTCGCCCGGTCCGGGCTCGACGATCGAGTATCACGTCCCGATCTCTGGCACAGGCTTGCCGACGCTGACGAAAGAAGAAGTTGAAAAGTGGGGTCAGCAAGACGATCCCACCGAAGGCATGGCGGTCTTCCCGCCGGACGAACCACAGGGCTGGCCCGCATCGAGCTATAAACGCGCGTCCATCGTATATCTCGACGAAGGAGACCACGCCGTTAACACCTACGGGCCGACGGGAGGTGTGTCCACGACGGAATACAACGAACTGAACGATGTGGTGCGTACGCTCGCTCCGGACAATCGTGCGGCAGTACTCAAAGAAGGTTGCGTCTCCAAAACAGAATGCAAGTCCGCCGAAGTGTCGAAGCTGCTTGATCGCGAGAGCACGTATAACACGACCGGCAGCGAACCAGGGACGCAACTACTTGAAACACTAGGACCGCAGCACACCGTCAAGCTTGCTCAGGGCAAGGAAAAAACAGGGGAAGAAGTGCTTGCCCGCGGTCACGTGAAGTATTCCTACAACGAAGGGGCTCCAGCTGAAGGCGGACCGTACGACCTGGTGACCAAGACGATCGAAGGCGCGCAGACAGCGAGCAAAGAAGAATTTGACAAGAGAGAAACGATCACATCGTACTCAGGGCAGGAAGACCTGGGATGGGAATTGCGCAAGCCGACGTCGGTCACCGTCAATCCTACTGGTCTCAAATTGACGCACACGACATTCTATGATCCAAGTACCGGCAATATCACGGAAACGCGGATGCCTGAGGGCGGGAGCGGGAGCACACCCGCCGGAGGATACGCCTACTCGGCACAGTACTCGAAAGAGACCGAAACGGAAACCTGCACGGCTGTGCTGATGAAACACCCGGACGGCGTTGCGTTCGACTCGACCGGCGATATGTGGGTCTTGGATACAGGTAGCGATCGCGTGGGTGAGCTGTCTCCCACTGGAAGGACAGTCATCCGGTTTGGGAGCGAAGGATCAGGCAACGGCCAGTTCAAGGAACCGCGCGGGATCGCGATCGACAAAGAAGGGCATATCTGGATCTCTGACACGGGCAACAATCGCGTGCAAGAGCTTTCCGCCAAAGGCGAATTCATCAGGGCATTTGGCACCGAAGGCACAGAAACCGGACAGTTCAAAAAACCGGCTGGCATCGCCTTCAACTCTGAAGGTGACGTCTGGATCGCAGACAACGGAAATGCGCGTATCCAAGAGTTCTCGTCCACCGGTACGTACATACGCCAAGCGTTCGCGTGGGGCTATCCGGAAGGAGTTGCGGTGGACTCAAAAAACCGTGTATGGATTACGACCGGCAACTATGTGCGAGAGTACTCGGCGACTGGCGGTGAATATCTCATGGAAATCGGTGGGACGGGCTCCGAAAACGGAAAGTTTAAAGAACCGGTGGGCTTGGCGTTCTCTGGTTCCGACCTTTATGTTGTGGATCGCGGGAACAGTCGTATTCAAGAGTTCCAGATCACAGAAACAGAAGGCAAAGCATCTGCTAAATATCTCGCCAAGTTCGGCACGGGCGGCAGCGGGCAAGGGCAATTCACAGAACCTCAAGGCATAGCATTCGACAAAGAAGGCCACGTATGGGTCGCCGACACGGGTGATAGCCGCATCGAGGAGCTAACCACGACGGGCGAATACCTCGCGCAAACCTCCAATGTCAGCGAAACATGCATGAAGAACCCCGATGGAGTGGCGCTGGCCTCCTCGGGCGATGTGTGGGTTGCCGACACCGCCAACGATCGCGTAAGCGAGCTCTCCTCAACCGGTAAAGCCTTGCAACGGTTCGGGACGGAAGGGTCCCTCGCCAGTCAGTTCAAGGAACCCCGTGGCATAGCGACAGACTCTTCAGGAAACGTCTGGGTTGCGGACACCGGCAACAATCGCGTGCAGGAGTTCGGGAGTAAAGGCGAATACCTCAGAACGGTCGGTTCGACAGGGAAAGAAAACGGGCAACTAGAGAAACCGACCGGCGTCGCGATCAGCTCAGAAGGCGACCTCTGGGTCGCAGACAGCGGCAACGAAAGACTAGAGGAGTTCTCATCCACCGGAACATACCTCGCGCAAGTCACGGGCTACAAGCCCGAAGACATAGCCGCCGACGCCAAAGGGAACGTGTGGTTCACAACGAAGACGAACTACGTCTGGGATTACTCGCCCAGCACGAAAAAAACCGTGGGATCATTCGGCGGCAGCGCCGAATTCAAGCACGCCGCGGGCCTCACGGTCTCAGGCGAAAATGTCTACGTGACCGATCGAGGAAACAACCGGGTCAAAGTGTTCAAATACACAGAAAAAGAAGGGGCATTGGCGGATGAATATCTGACGTCGTTTGGTACTGGAGGCACTGGCAACGGGCAGTTCGACGAACCCGCGGCTGTCGCGCTGGACAAAGAAGGCCACGTGTGGGTCGCTGACGCAGGCAACAACCGTGTCCAGGAGTTCACGCAGACCTCCACTGGTCCACACGCCACACAGACAATCTACTACAGCGCGGGTGCCAACCTGAGATATCCCGCTTGCGGAGAACACCCCGAATGGGCAAGTCTGCCATGCCAAACCCAGCCTGCTGAACAATCGGGAACAAGCGGGTTGCCCAACCTGCCGGTCACGACCTATAATGCCTACAACATGCTCGACGAGCTGGAAAAGAAGACCGAAACGGTTGGCTCCACGACCCGCACGGCGACGTCGACCTACGACTCCGCGGGACGCCTGAAGACCAGTGCTATCAGCTCGAGCGTGGGCACAGCCCTGCCGACGATCACCGAGGAATACAGCAGCGAAACCGGCATGCCCATCAGACAATGCGCCAATGAAGGCAAACCCTGCACCGAAGGTAAACCCAAGACGATCACGAGCGCTTACAACACACTCGGGCAGCTCACCGGTTACACCGATGCGGACGAAGCCACGACCACGTACGAATACGAAGGCGAAGGCAGCTACAAAGGCGTAAAAGAACTGGACGGACGCCTCAGGCACATCAATGATGGTAAGGGCACGGAAACATATACGTACAACGAAACTACCGGCCTTCCAAGTGAACTGCTCAACGAATACGGCACGACGAAACTGGTGTTCACCGCGACCTATGATGTGGAAGGGCACATGCTCACTGAGGGTTATCCCAATGGGATGAACGCCAACTACACCTATAATCAGACAGGCGCCCCCACCGGTCTCGAATACGTCAAGACGACTCACTGCACCGAAAAATGCACATGGTTTAGCGACGTCGTCGTGCCCACAATCCATAATCAGTGGTTTGAACAGACCAGCACGTTGTCTCATCAAACATATACGTATGACGCGGATGGTAGGCTTACCCAGGTGCAGAACACGCCAGCGGGGAAAGGCTGCACCACGCGGATCTATGCGTATGACGAAGACACCAACCGTACGAGCCTCAAGACCTATGAACCCGGTGCTGGAGGGAAATGCGCGACCGAAACAGGCGTCGAAGAAAAACACACCTACGACAATGCCGATCGGCTGACCGACACGGGCGTCAAATACAGCGAATTCGGGGACATCACCGCGCTGCCCGCTACCGACGCCGGTGGCAAAGAAACCTCCGAAGAACTCACGAGCACCTACTACGTCGACAACCAGCTGGCTGGCCAGACACAGAACGGCGAGACGATCGGCTACAACCTTGACCCCGCCGGGCGCACGCTCGAAACCGTCGCAACTGGAAAAAGAGCCTCGGACGTCACCAGCCATTACGCTGGTCCCGGCAGCTCGCCCGCCTGGACCGTAAACACATCGGGCGAAACCACACGCAACATCCTCGGTCTCAACGGCTTCGCGGCTGTCCAGAACAACAGCGAAACACCGGTGCTGCAGATCACCAACCTCCACGGCGACATCGTCGGTACCGCCCACCTCTCCGAAACCGCGACGGCGCTCGCCTCGACCGCCGACACCAGCGAGTTCGGCGTGCCCACCACGAGCCTGCCGCCGAAGTACTCGTGGCTCGGCGCCGATGAGATCCCGACCGAACTCTCCTCGGGTGTGCTCGACATGGGCGCCCGCTCCTACGTCCCACAGCTCGGGCGCTTCCTGCAACCAGACCCCATCCCCGGCGGTTCGGCCAATGCCTACGTGTACACGTTCGGTGATCCGGTCAACACTTCCGACCCCAGCGGCGAATCGACGATCCAAGAACTCGTAAGCGGACACGCCTCTGAAGTCGCCCACGAATATCAAGTCAAGGAAGAAGCCGAAGTAGCCGCCCGGCGCGCCGCCGAAGAAGCAGCCGCCAGAGCAGCAGCCGAAGAAGCAGCGCGCCAAGCAGCAAATGCAGCATGGTGGGCAGGCTATGACGCCAGCCTCTCCGCAGGCAGCTCATACGGCAGCGAAGAAGAATGGTACGAAGAAGAATACTGGGAAGAAGAAAGCGAAGAATACGCCGCCTACCATCAAGGAGCAGGGCACGAAGAAGCGAGTGTAGAACCTGGACTTTTGTATCAACCACTTGGTCAAGAAGGGGCAGGTGAAGGTGCAACGTTGCTCGGCTCTGCTATACCGCTGTGTCAAGCAGGCTCAGTAGGACCGTGTGCTGATTTTGAGGTAATGTCGGAGCACATACCGCGCCGGGTATTCAGGATCGCGTGTAAGGTGATAGCTGCTCTTGCGATCGCGTGTGGCGGCGACGATTTTATGCAACGGTTTAACGAGTCTCAAACAAGATCTCCGGACGAGACGCCTGTTACGGAGTATTACGACCCACCTCAGCCTCGGTTCGATCCCAGCGATTTTGTAGATGATGACCCCGAGATTTTGTAGATGATGATCCCGATCTGTTTTGAATGGCTATCGGCCGAACTGGATAATCATAAGAACGAAGGTGCGGGTGCCTATCTGGATACCGAGCCTATAGTTGCGGGCAAACGATGCGGTGCGAGATGCCGGTAGTGGACGAGAACGTGATCGCGCGGAAGTTGTTCAAGCAAGGGTATGCGCTGCTTGAGGACGGCGAGTATGAGTTGGCGATCAGTTCGGCCGATTCGTTGCTTGAGCGCTTTGACGATGGCCGAGTGCCGCCGCGGGCTGACGTCGTGAGTTATGCACTTAGCCTTAAGGCGGATGCTATGGCGCGCATTGGCCGTGCACAAGACGCGCTCGCGGTGCGGGTCGATCTCGATAAACGCTTTGGCGGCGCAAGGAAAGCTTCGGTACGCCATTTGGTTGCTGTGTCATTGAACAAGACTGCCAAGTTGCTCGGTCAATCTGGCGATCACGCGGGTGCGCTGGAAGTTTATTGCAAGGTAACGGACCGTTTCGGTGGAAATGTCGAGCCTGAGCTTCGCCAGTCGGTAGCGATCGCGCTGCACGGCAAGATCCATGCGCTTCAGCAACTTGGACGTTATCGAGAGTCGCTCACCGTCACGGACGAACTGCTCGAGCGTTGCGGTGACGAGCCACCGCCGGAACCTCCCTATCTTGTGCTGGACGCGTTGGTGAACAGGGCCAAAACGCTAGAGAAGCTTGGAGATGATGAGAATGCTCTCGCGGTGGCAGGGGAAATCGTGCATCGTTATGTGCACGAGGAAGACCTTCGCGTGCGTGAAAAGCTTGCGTATGTTTTTGATTTGCAGGCACGCCTCCTGCTGCGGACGCGCACGTATGAACAGGTGCCGCCGGTGGTGGACGAGATGCTATTTCGATTTGGCCACGCTGTCGAGCCAGGGCTACGTGCTTACGTTGCGTCGGGCCTCAACAGCAAGGCTCTTGCCCTTGGTGAGCTCGGTCGTTGGCGAGCCGTGATAGAGACACTCGATGACCAGACGATCAAGCGCCTCAGCGGCGAAGCTGGGCTTGAGCTGCGCGAAGCGGTTGTCCGCATGATAAGTATGAAGGCGTTCGCACTCAGAAGGCTTGGGAAGCTAGAGTCGTCAGCAGCTTTGTTCGGTGAGCTCGCTGAGCGTTACGGGAACGATAGCTCGCCGGGAACGCGTGAGTTGGTTGTTCAGGCGCTGACACAGAAGGCGGAACTACTAGCCGCTACAGGCGAGACTGCCCAAGCGGCGGTCGTATCTGACGCAGTGATCGAACGCCTGAGCGATCCAGCTGATCGACAGGAGGAACTAGGGCTGGCCGACGCCCTTGGTACAAGGGGAATGGCGTTGATCGGCGAGGAACGCTACGGAGAGGCTGTCGAGGCGCTGGACGAGTTGGTCGAGCATTTCGAGGGTGCCTCAGATCCTGCTCTGCGCAGGCAGGTTGCGCTCGCCCTTACCAACAAGGTCACGGCACTGGACAATCTCGGTCGCAAGGAGGAGTCCGATGCCGTGTTTGAGGAACTGGCCAGTCGATATGGGGAGGAGGCGCTCGTGATGTTCGACCAAACCGCTGGGCATTTCGCGACCGCCACAGATTCGGAAGCACGTGAAGGGCCAGCGTCGGTGCTGTACAGCAAGGCTTACATACTCGGCAAGCTCGGCCACAAGGACGAGGCGCTGCTGACGTTGGATGAGCTGATCGCGCGGTTTGAGCACGACGAGAACGAGAACGTGCGGATGATCGTCTCGGACGCTCGTGCGGCGCGGAAGAGCGTGCTTGATGACCAAGATGATTGGGTGTGAAGCAACCGGCGTTCTCCCCGATCAGCCGTCATCTGAGCGTTCGTGGTCGCCTCGCCGTACATGGGCGCTCAGCGACAGAGCCAGCGCGCGCTCCGTTAATGTTCCGTACGCCATCTCTTCGTTGTCATGAGGCTCGTGGTGCTGCGGCAAGGGGGAGGTGCGGTAACCCGCTCGCAAGGATTGTTCTACCGCGTCCACGCTTAGGATGAAGAGGCCAACCGTATGAGCCAGTCTTGAACGATATTTCGCGTGGGCGCCGGACGCTGGACGGACGCCTGTCCCTGGTGTCGTTCGCATCGGGAGTCCTCGGCGGCGTTGCGGTGCTCGCTGTGGCTGCCGTGGTGTTCGCGGCGAGCGGAGGAGTCGGATCGTCCACCAAGACCGTCACCGTGCAAGAGACGCCGATCGTGTCCGCCGGCGCGTCCAGGCAGGCGCGCGGGCTCAGCGCTCATCAGGTCTATGAGCGGGTCGCACCGGGTGTTGTGTTCGTGAACGCAACGGGCGTAACCGCGCCCCGGTCAACATCTGAACTCCTCAAGGGCGAAGGCGGAGAACAGGGCACCGCCACCGGGTCGGGCTTTGAGATCGACAGCGACGGCACGATCCTCACGAACTGGCACGTCGTCGAGAACGCCGCGAAGGTGACCGTCGCCGTCAACGGTAGGACACTTGACGCGAGGGTGCTCGGCGATGAGCCCTCCGATGATCTCGCTGTGCTGCGAATATCCACAGGCAGGCTCACGCTGCATCCGCTCGCGCTCGGCGATTCGCGCACGGTACAGGTCGGCGATCCCGTGCTCGCGATCGGCAACCCGTTCGGTTTGGCGCAGACCCTCACCACAGGTGTGATCTCCGCGCTTGGGCGCCGGATCACAGCGCCCAACGGCGTCACGATCGGTGGCGCGTTGCAGACCGACGCGCCGATCAACCCCGGCAATTCGGGAGGACCACTGCTCAGCGAACAAGGAGAAGTAATCGGGATCAACTCGCAGATCGAGACCTCGGGCGAACGGGGAGGCAGCGTGGGAATAGCGTTCGCCATCCCGATCGACACGGCCAAGAGCGAGCTCTCCGCGCTTGAGAAGGGCTGAGCTGGAGACGATGCCCAGCGATGAATACCATTCCTTCCTACCCCGTATGCACCTCAACCGGCTGGCTGTACGCTCTTCTGAGTTCGAATGCCAGTAGGGAGGACGACTCATCCAACGCCGCCCACCCCGCTGTTTGAAGCGGTAGCCCTGCTCGTCTTCTGTGTCCGCAAGTACGAAGAAGCCGAGCTGGTGCCTGCCGACATTGGGCACAACGAGCTGCTCGGCGGAGACGGCAACGACACGATCCACGCCGGCAGGGTCAAGTGAGCTGAATCCCTCCTCGTTGAACGCGTGGATCGCCTTGCGTACAGGGGACTCATCGGTGCGCACCAACCTCGCGATCTCCGGCGCGCTCATCAACTTCGCCGACGCCAGCACGATCATGGCTCGCTGACGCTTGGCCTCGTACTTGGCGCGCTTGGAGATCGACTTCAACCACGCACCATCCTCGGGGAAAAGCTCGCGCACGAACACCTCCGGCGGACGCATCACCACCTCTTTGCTCGGGGACATACGTCCCTGTTCGCCAACAGAGGCGAGTTTCCGGTCAAACGTTCACGGACGACCCACTAGACAAATGTACGGCCGCCAAACGGCACAATCAATGCCGGAGCCTGTCAACCTAGAGGGATACCTCGCCTGACCCTCAACAATCGCATCGCGCTCTGCACCGGTGCGATCGCCGTGTCGCTCGCTTTCGGCGGATCCGCCTTCGCCCGTCCCGCTGAGACACCCGCGCCTCAGGCCCGGAGCGCGGAGGCCAGCCATCTGGGCTGGCCCACGATCACCGGAATGCTGCTCCAGAACTCGACCAACTCGAGTCGCCCGCTCGACGGGCGACCGGGGCACGATCCATTCGACGGCACCGATCCCACCTACTCTTGCGACGGCGCGGATACCGGCGGCCTCTACCACAACTGCGGCTTTCCGGGCATCGGCGACGGTCCTCGATTCACGACACTCCCCCAACTGGAGTCCGAATGTCAGCGGGACAGGAGCTCCTCCGACGCAATCCCGCCGCCACTGTTCCCGTCGGTGGTCCTGCCCTCGGGCCTGCCCACATTCTGCGCCCACAAGTACGAAGAAACCGACCTGATACCGGCCGACATCGGGCACAACGAGCTGCTCGGCGGAGACGGCAACGACACGATCCACGCAGGCCCCGCCGGCGATGTGATTTGGGGGGACTCCCACGCCGAAGGCAACGACACGACCCAGGTCGACCGTCTCTACGGCGGCCCGGGCGACGACTGGATCTACGCAAGCCATGGCACCAACTACATCTGGACCGGCGCGGGCGTTGATCACGTGCTGCTGGTCTATGGCCATGGGGTCGTCTATTGCAACGGCGCCGGTCACAAGATCCTCGTGATGCGCAAGCTGGCCGCAAACCGCCACTACCGGCTGGTCGGCTGCACGGACAAGACGATCGTGGCCTACGCCGCATAGTCGCGATTTCCCCGTCGCTGAGCTCGGCGACAGCGGCGTCGCCGAATCAAAGCTAAAGCGCCCGCGGGAACGTGTCGAATATTGGGACGTGCCCAATGTGAGCGCCGCCGCCAGCACATCGGAAATCGGCGATCGCATATTGCCGATCGCCGATACCGACCCTCATGTGCTGAGGGCGCGTCGAACCGCGGCCTGCACGCGTGCCGCGCTCGGCGCGATGGGCATCGCGCTGATCTTCGTCGACCGCACGCTGCTCATCCACCCCTTCTTCGCGATCGCGGGCTTTGCGGTGATCCTGATCTCATCGGTGATTCAACTGTTCGTCCGGCGACTGTCCTGGATGCGCACCGAGGAGTCACTGGCGGGTATCGCCGGTCTGCTGATCGTCGGCTTGCAGTCGGAGCGCGTGAGCGTGGTCGGCATCGTGTGGCTTGCCGCCGTCGCAAGCGGCGTGCTCGCGCGTGGCGGGCGCGTTCACTGGATCGGACGTATGGTGGTGCTGAGCGCCCTCGCCCTCCCGATCCTGAGAACCGGCCATCTCAGCCTTGAATACGCGGCGCTGTTCGGCGCCACGGTCGGCTTGCTGCTCACCAGCGGCCGTCTCACGCGCGAGCTCAACCATCTGCTGCACCAGGCACGCTATGACGCCGATCACGACGACCTCACCGGATTGCTCTCATATGCAGCCTTCCGCGCGGTGCTGAAGCAGACAGTCGAGGGGTCCGAACGCTCGGCGCCCGTTTCGCTGCTGTTGCTCGATCTGGAGCGCTTCGGCATCGTCAACAAGGCACACGGCCATGCGGCCGGCGACGCTTTGCTGGCCGCGGTTGGCGAGCGACTGCTGCTTGTCGCCGGCGCCGAGCACCCCGTCGGGCGTCTCGGTGGGGATGAGTTTGCCGTGATCTTGCATACAGCCAATCCGACCGTGTTTGCCAGAATGTTGCTCGAGGCACTCCCCCAGCGATCCGAGGACGACCACCGACCGGTCTCGGCGTGTGTGGGGATCTCCCAGACCCCGGCCGACGGAGACAGCGGCGAAGCGCTCCTACGCGCCGCCGACATCGCCTTGCGCGTCGCCAAGCGCAGCGGGCTCGCGGGACAGATCTCCGCATACACCGGCGGATCGCTCAGCGGCACCGGCGAGCGCAGCGCTCGCGGCACGCTCGACCGCCTGATCGAAGGCAAGGGCCTCTCGATGGCGGTGCAACCGATAGTCGATCCCCGCAGCGGTGCGGTTCACGCATATGAGGCACTGGCGCGCTTCGGCAGGCGCAGCACCGACAGTCCGCTGCACTGGCTCGCGGTCGCCGAGGAGTTCGGCGAGCGCGACCTGCTCGAGCGAGCATGTTTGCGTGCCGCGCTCGCGCTGTTCGCCTCGCGCCCGCCCGGCACGCTGCTGTCGGTGAACCTGTCGGCCCCGGTGCTGCTCGATCGGCGCACGCTCGAGTTGTTGGAGCAGCCGGCCGACCTCTCGGGGTTGATCGTCGAGGTCACAGAGGAGGCGCTCGTGCAGAGCGAATCCCAGCTGCAGCAGGCGATGCGACCGTTGCTTGCCCGTGGCGCGAAGCTCGCCGTCGACGACATGGGCGCTGGCTACTCCGGCCTGCGTCAGATAACCACCGTTCACCCCAGCTATCTCAAGCTCGACCGCTCGCTGATCGCGGGCATCGATGAGGACAGCGACCGTCAAGCGCTCGTCGGCGCACTGGTCAGCTATGCGATGCACGTCGGCAGCCTGCTTGTCGCCGAGGGCATCGAAACGCCCTCCGAGTTGAGCGCGCTCATAGACCTCGGCGTGCCGCTCGTGCAGGGTTTCTACCTGGGGCGCCCTGCCGCTCCGTGGTCGCGAGTCGCGGCCGTGGACAGGCAGCTCGCCACGCCGGCGTGAACGTGATCGCACACGGGCGTAGGCCGTGTAGGGCAACCGCCTATGTGAGAAGCGGTCCTCTCAGCGCTCGCCGTGCAGCGAGCGGGCGGTGGCCGAGCGGGGGACGGTGCTCTGGTCGCGCAGCGTCCCATACACGCGGTCGCCGACAGTCGATGTCACGCCGAACCAGTAGCGCTCGTTCTTGAAGTGGTGCAGGCGGTGATTGCGCCAGATCGCTCTGAAGTAGCGACCCTTCGGCCGGTAGGGCGTGTGGATCAGGAAATGGATCCACTCATAGGCGGCGAGGATCGCGAAGCTCGCGAGCACGCCCGTCGTCGCGTTCGCCAGGCGCGGGCCGCCGAGCACGAGATGGATCGGGAACGACAGCGCCCAGTTCATGAGCGCGATCATCGCCAGGAACACGAGCACCCCGTAGACGGGCAGCAGCACACCTCCGAGCTTGCCCGGCGCCTCATGATGCGCGCGGTGCTCGCGCGCGGTCAGCACCTCCAGCTTGTGGCCGAAGATGTTGAGCGGCCGGGAGTGCAGCAGGTAGACGTGGATCGTCCACTCCGCGAACGGGGTCACGCCGATCAAGCTGGCCACCGCCACGATGTCCCGCCAGCTCCAGGAGCCCTGCGCGACACGCAGCCCGAGCGCAAGCGCCACGGCGCCGAACAGATAGGGCGGCGAGGGTTGACGCGCGAACACGCGCGCACACTCGCCCAGGGACGGACCGCCTCGGCGCTCGGTCGGCACCGCCTCGGCGTCGGCGGTCAAAGGGTCTCCTCCGCTCCTTATGATGCCTGCGTGGATATTCACAGTTGCCTTCGACACCAACATAATCCTACTAGAGTAGGCTTGTGTTTTCCATGAAGATCGACTACCTGAGCTGGGTGGATGGCAACTGGCCGCTCCTGACCCGGCTGATGGGCGGCCACGCCAAGGCGTACCGCGCGACCAATGGTCTGATCGGTCATCGCGTCCCCGGCGCGCCGGAGATGCTGCTGCTCGATCACGTTGGCGCCAAGAGCGGCAAGCGCCGCTACACGCCGCTCGTGTTCGCCCGCGACGGCGGCGGCGTCGTCCTGATCGCCTCCAAGGGCGGCTATCCGAAGAACCCGGCCTGGTTTCACAATCTGATGGCCAATCCCGACACGACGATTCAGATTGGCTCCAAGCGGACAAGCGTGCACGCGCGTCTCGCCACGCCCGAGGAGTACGACCGCCTGTGGAAGCTCGCCGTCGGCGTCTACAAGGGCTACGAAGACTACCGCCGGCGCACCGAGCGCCAGATTCCGCTCGTGGTGCTCGAGCCAGCCTCTTAGCGGGCCGCTAAGCCCCAAGTGCGCGCGCGATCACCATCTGCTGCACCTCGTCGGTGCCCTCGCCGATCGTGAGGATCTTCGCGTCGCGGTAGAAGCGGCACACGGGATACTCCTCGATGTAGCCATACCCGCCGTGGATCTGCACCGCCTCCTCGGTGCAGCGTACCGCCAGTCGTCCTGTCTTCAGCTTGGCCTGAGCGGCGGTCAGCGTGAAGTTGCGTCCGGCGTCCTTCTCGCGCGCCGCCTTGTACACGAGCAGCCTGCCCGCCTCGATCTCCGCCGACATGTCGGCGAGCTTCGCCTGGATCGCCTGGAACTTCGAGATCGGCTTGCCGAAGGCCTTGCGCTCTTTGGCATAGGCAAGTGCCTGGTCCAGCGCACCCTGGGCGAGTCCGACGCCCATCGCCGCCACCCCGATCCGGCCGATGTCGAGGATGTGCAGGAACTGCTTGAAGCCCTGTCCGCGTGGGCCGAGCAGGTTCTCCTCGGGCACCCGGCAATCGCTGAACGTCAACGGGCGTGTGTCCGAGGCGTTCCAGCCCATCTTGCGATATGGCTCGCCCTGCTCATAGCCTGGCGTGCCGTTGGCCACGAGGATGTTCGAGATCTCCTTCGGAGCGGCGCCCGCGGCCGTCGCCCCGGTGGTTGCCGTCTCGCCTCCGGTCTCGCCCTCGCCGGTCACCGCGGTTATACACACGACACCTGAGATCTCGGTGCCGGCATTTGTTATGAACTGCTTCGCACCGTCGATCTTCCACTCGCCGTCCGTCAGCCGCGCGCGCGTGCGGGTGTTGCCGGCGTCGCTTCCCGCCTCGGGCTCGGTGAGGCCGAACGCGCCGAGCTTCTCGCCCGAGCACAGTTGCGGCAGCCACTCGCGCTTCTGCTCCTCCGAGCCGAACAGGTAGATCGGCTGAGTGCCGAGCGAGGTGTGTGCGCACAGCGTGATCGCCACCGATGAATCCACCCGCGTCAACTCCTCGACCGCCAGCGCGTACGCGAGCGTGTCTCCGCCGCCTCCGCCGTACTCCTCGGGGAAGGGGATCCCCATCAGGCCGAGCTTCCCAAGCTGCGCCACGATCTCATACGGGAACGACTTCGTCCGATCCAGCTCCTCGGCCACCGGCGCCACCTCGCCTTGCGCGAATTCGCGCACCGTACGGCGGATCAGCTCGTGATCGGGGGAGAGGTCGAAGTCCATGGCGTGCCAAACCCTACTTGCCAGCTACTTGCAACCAAGACTTGAAACCCAGGCTAGATTCAGCGCGACGCGCGGCGAGCGGTGCGTTACGCGCAATAGGAGCGTGCGAGATCGACAAGCAGCCGCACGCCGTAGCCGGAGGCGCCTTTGCCCGCGTATGCACGCCCGAGATCCCACGCCGAGCCGGCGATGTCCAGGTGTGCCCATGGCGTGTTCCCGACGAAGTTCGACAGGAACGTCGCGCCTGTGATCGTGCCCGCCTTGCGCCCTTCGGGGGCGTTGTCGAGATCTCCGTATTTGCCCTTCACCAGCTCGTCATACTCCTCGTGCAGCGGCAGTCGCCAGACGATCTCGCCACTGCGCTCCCCGGCGTCGCTCACCTGGGCGGCCCAAGCGTCGTCGTTCGAGATCAGCCCCGCATAGGTCGAGCCGAGCGCGATGATCACCGCGCCGGTCAGCGTCGCCAGGTCCACCACCTGTTCGGCGCCGAGGCCGATCGCGTGACACAGGCAGTCGGCCAGCACGAGCCGACCCTCGGCGTCGGTGTTGTTGATCTCGATCGTCTTGCCGTTGGAGGCGCACACGATGTCTCCGGGCTTGACCGAGCGGCCGCTCGGCAGGTTCTCGGTGGCGCCCACAACCGCCACGATCCGCACCGGCAGTCCATGCGTGCAATCGCCGCCACAGCCGAGATCACGGCCGCACCGCCGGACATGTCGAACTTCATCTCAGCCATTTTCGCCCCGGGCTTCAGCGAGATGCCGCCGCTGTCGAACGTCACGGCCTTGCCCACGAACCCGAGCAGGGGGCCGGTTGCGTTCGGTGGCTCGTAGCGCAAGGTGATCAGCGCCGGCTCCTGCTCTGAGCCCTGCGCCACCGCCGCAAACGCGCCCATCGAGCGCTCCACGATGCCCTCGCGTCCCTCCACTTCGACCGACAGGTGCTCGATCTGCTCGCCCAGGCCGCGTGCATGATCGGCAAGCGCGGTCGGGGTCAGGTCGTTCGCGGGCCGATTCTGCAGATCGCGCGCTTCGTTGACGGCCTCGGACACGACCGCTGCCTCGCCCACGACCGCCGCCAGATCGCCCTCTCCTGCCACGATCAGGCCGTCAGATGCTTTGGCTTGCCATCGGGGCCCTGCTTGCTTGCACCTTGCGGGGTGTCTTTGGCCTGAGACTTGTGACTGATCGAAGCTGTAGTCGGCGAGCATCGTTCCCTGCACGAGCGCCGCCGCCACCTGGCCGTCGGCACTCGGCATCTGCCAGCACAGCACCTTGGTGGACAGCTCCTTGGTGCGCTCGCGAGCGATGGCGGCCGCCACGCGAGCCCGCTCGGGCGTGAAATCGCTCGCGTGCGCCAAGTCCCACGATCAGCCAGCGCTTGCCCTCCGCGTGCGCCAGTGCGAGCGACTTGAGCGAACGCACGAGCCTCGCCACTCGCGAGCAGCTCGCCGATCTGCTCGGGGCGCCGGGCCGGGCATGTCCGTCCCCTCGAACACGCCGATCGCAACCGTGTCGGCGTCGGTCTGCCCGGCTGGCTCGGTGGTCCACGACACGTTCACGATCCGAGCACGATACCGGCCCCGCTAGCATTCCGGTCCTCTGGTCGTTGTCCCAGCGGCCGGGTTGGTGGGACAAATCTAAATTAGGAGAATCGCCTCGATGCCCAAGACCGTGATCCTCGGCGCCGCGCGCACACCCATCGGCAAGATGGGAGGAGGCCTGTCAACGCTCGACGCCACCGAGCTCGGCGCGATCGCGATCGAGGCCGCCCTCGAGCGCTCAGGCGTCGAGCCCGCTCAGGTCGAGCACGTCGTCATGGGTCAGGTGCTGCAGGCCGGACAGGGTCAGATCCCCTCGCGCCAAGCCCAGATCAAGGCCGGCATCCCCAAGGAGGTCTCCTCGGAGACCGTCAACAAGGTCTGCGCCTCGGGCGTGCGCGCCACCGTGATCCTCGACCAGGCGATCCGCGCGGGCGACGTGCAGGTCGGCGTCGCCGGCGGCATGGAGTCGATGTCCCAGGCTCCCTACCTTCTCCCGGGCGCGCGCTTCGGGTTTCGCATGGGCGACGTCAAGGCGCTCGACGCGATGGTCCACGACGGCCTCACCAACCCTTTCTCCGGCAAGCAGATGTTCGTCGAGGCCACCGAGGTCGGCGATGAGCTCGAGCTGACGCGCGCCGATCTCGACCGCTGGGCGCTGCGCTCGCACGAGCTGGCTTTGAAGGCCACCGACGAGGGCCGTCTGCCCGAAGAGATCGTCTCGGTCACGATCAAAGGCCGTAAGGGGGACACGACCGTCGAGATCGACGAGGGTCCGCGCCGCGACACATCCCTGGAGAAGCTCGCCGCTCTGCCGGGCCTTGTCGGCAAGGAGGGCACCCACACGGCCGGCAACTCCCCCGGCGTCAACGACGGAGGCGGCGCACTCGTTGTTGCCTCGGATGAGTGGGCATCGGCCAACGGCAAGGAGGCACTTGCCGAGATCGTCGACCCACGCCCAGTCCGCCGACGAGTTCGCCTACCTCGCTCGCACGCCCGCGTCGGCCGCCAAGAAGGCGCTCGAGAAGGCCGGCCTGAAAGCCGAGGACATCGACGTGTGGGAGATCAACGAGGCGTTCGCCTCGGTCACGCTCAACTCGATCCGCGTGCTCGGCATCGACGAGGACAAGGTCAACGTCAACGGCGGCGCCGTTGCGCTCGGTCACCCGATCGGCGCGTCCGGCGCGCGCATCATCGGCAGCTCGTCTATCGAGCTGCGCCGTCGCGGCGGCGGCCTCGGCTGCGCCGCGATCTGCTCCGGCGGCGGGCAGGGCGACGCCTTCATCATCAAGGTCTGAGATGGCCGAGTACGATCGAGTCCCGCCCACCCCAAGATCCGCGTCGTCGTGGCCAAGCCCGGCCTCGACGGCCACGATCGCGGCGCGAAGATCATCGCTCGCGCGCTGCGCGACGCCGGCATGGAGGTCATCTACACCGGCCTGCACCAAACTCCCGAGCAGATCGTGGAGACGGTGATCCAGGAGGATGCCGACGCGGTCGGCCTATCGATTCTCTCGGGCGCGCACATGACGCTCGTGCCGCGCGTGGTGCAGCTGCTGCGCGAGCAGGACATCGATGACGTGGTCGTCACCGTCGGCGGCACCATCCCCGCCGAAGACATACCCGAGCTGAAGAGCCTCGGCGTGGCCGAGGTCTTCACGCCAGGCGCGCCCACCCAGGCGATCGTCGATTTCATTCGCGAGGCCACCAGCGCGCGCCAGGCCAGCTGAGTGTGTTGTATTGTCTTTTTCTGTTAACTACTATCGTAACTACAAATAGTAGTCACTATTGTAAATCGCACAAAAAGTATTTATATCGCGCGCCCGTGCCATGGTGGGCCGCACCTGCCCGGCTGCCTGATTGACTCGTCAGTCAACTCAGGTAGGATTGCCCCATCGACACCCCCTAAGGAGTAGCTGAATGAAGATTTGCGTCCTGGTGAAGGAGGTCCCGGACGCCGCCGTCGAGAAGCGCATCAACAGCTCGACGGGGCGCATGGACCGCAGCGGGGAGAAGAACCTCAACCCGTATGACACGCACGCCATCGAGGCTGCGATGCAGGTTCGCGAGGGCGGCGTCGCCCCCGTGGAGGAGATCGTGGCCGTGACCATGGGCCCGGAGAGCGCCGTGCGCGCGCTGCACAAGGCCGTCTCGCTCGGTGCCGACCGCTCCGTGCACCTCTCCGACCCGGCGGTCGCCGGCTCGGACGTGGCCGCCACCGGCTACGCCCTGGCCCAGACCCTCGACCGTGAGAAACCAGACCTGGTGCTGCTCGGCCAGCAGTCAGACGACGGCGAGTGCTACACGATCGGCGCGGTCGTCGCCGAGCACCTGCGGCATGCCCTCGCTCACCCAGGTCATCAAGATGGACGTCGCCGCCGACTCCCTGCGCTGCGAGCGCCAGGCCGAGTACGGCTACGACACGGTGCAGATCACGCTGCCCGCCGTGATCTCCGTCGGCGACGCCATCAACGAGCCGCGCTACCCGTCGCTGAAGGCGATCATGGGCGCCAAGAAGAAGCCGCTCGACACGGTCACCGCCGGCGACGTCGGCGTTGACGCCTCGAAGGTCGGCGGCGAGCAACTCCGCCGCCCAATGGGTCGCCGCGAAGGCTCCCCCGGCCAAGGCCGCGGGCGAGATCATCGAGGACGAGGACACCGGCGAGACCGTCGAAAAGATCGTCGTCCTGGCTCGACGAGAGGAAGCTGATCTAGATGGCAAACATCCTGGTCTACGCGCTCCACTACAAAGGCGCGATCAACAAGAACTCACTGGGCGCGGTCTCCGAGGGCGCCAAGCTCGCCGCCGAGCTCGGCGGCGAGGCGCACGCGATCCTCGTGGGCGAAGGCGTCCCGCAGGACCTGGCGGCTTCGCTCGGCAACTACGGCGCCAAGAAGGTGCTCATCGCCGAGGGCCCCGAAGGGCTCGCCCAGCCGGTCGTCGACGCGATGGGCGCCGCGATCTCCGACGGCGACTACAAATACGCACTGTTCGGCGGCGGCCTGCTCGGCTTCGAGATCGGCGCCGGTCTCGCCGCGCGCCTCGGCGCCGGTGTGGCGATGGAGGTCACCGCGGTGCGCGCCGAGGGTGGCGAGCTGATCGCCGAGCGGCCGATCCTCGGCGACTCGGCCATCTCGGAGATCAAATACCGCTCGCGCCGTCGGCATCGTGATCGGACGCCTCAACGCGTTCGAGATCAAAGAGACCGGCGCGGGTGCCGCCCCGGTGGAGTCCGTCAGCTTCGAGCTGAGCGCGCACGCCAAGCAGGCCACGATGGTCACGCGCGGCGAACAGCGCGGTGCCGACGTCGACATCGAGGGCGCCTCGATCCTCGTCGCCGGCGGTCGCGGTCTCGGCAAGGCCGAGGGCTTCCAGCTCGCCGAGGACCTGGCGGCGGCGTTCGGCAACAACGCGGCCGTGGCGGCCACCCGTGCGGTCGTGGACGCCGGCTGGTACCCCTACGCGGCCCAGATCGGGCAGACCGGCAAGACGGTCTCGCCGAAGCTGTATCTGGCGGCGGGCATCTCCGGCGCGATCCAGCACAAGGTCGGAATGCAGTCCTCGGAGAACATCGTCGCGATCAACAAGGACTCGAACGCGCCGATCTTCGAATTCTCAGACCTCGGGATCGTGGGCGATCTCAACAAGATCCTGCCCAAGCTGACCGAGGCCGTGAAGGCCAAGAAAGCGTCCTAGGAATCGATGGGACCCACCCGGGCGGATGCGTGAGCGAAAAGGAGCGGCAAGCGATGTCATCTCATAACGGCTCTCACAATGGGAAGGTCGTTCCCGCGGCCTTCCCGCCGCCCGTGGATTCCCAGAAGGAGTTCGTCAAGCGCGGCCTCGACCCCGAGGACGAGCTGATCGAGGTCGGCGTGGCGATCGTCGGCGGCGGCACCGCCGGCCTCGCCTGCGCCAACCGCCTGCTGCAACTGCTCGGCGACGATCCGGAGACGATGGAGCGCCTCGGCGAAGTGCCGGTGGCGGTCGTCGAGAAGGCAAAGACCTGCGGCGGGCACAACCTCTCCGGCGCGGTCATGCGCCCGCAGGCGCTTGAAGAACTGTTCCCGGAGCATGACCCGCGAGCAGTGGCGCCAGGAGGGCTTCGCCTTCGGCGAGGTCACCAAGGAGGCGGTCTACATGACCCCGACCTCCAAACTGTCGTTGCGCATCCCGACGCCGCCGCCGTTCAAGAACCACGGCAACGAGGTCGTCTCCGTCTCCGCGCTGGCCCGCTATCAGCAGCAGCAGGCCGAGGAGGGCGGCGCCTACATCCTCACCGAGACCGCCGCCACCCAACTGGTCGTCGAGGACGGGCCTGTGTCGTCGGCGTGCGCTCGGGCGACAAGGGTCGCGGCAAGGACGGCGAGCCGCTCGGCAACTTCGAGCCCGGCACCGACATCAAGGCGCAGGCCACGGTGCTCGCCGAGGGCTGCTGGGGCCATCTGACAGGAGCCGCGATCCGCGAGTTCGACCTCGCCGAGGGCCGCGAGCCGCAGGTGTGGGAGCTTGGCGTCAAGGAGGTATGGAAGGTCGCAAAGCCGCTCGACCGCCTGATCCACACGATGGGCCCCTGGCCGCTGAAAATCTGCCTCCAAGTACGGTCAGATCGGCGGCACCTGGATCTACCCGATGAAGAACGAGAAGACCGGCGAGGACATGGTCTCGATCGGCTTCGTCGTCGAGCTCGACTACGCGGACGCGACGACCTCCGCGCACGACCTGCTGCAGACGTTCAAGACCCATCCGCTCGTGCGCAAAATCCTCGAGGGCGGCGAGCGCGTCGCCTGGGGCGCCAAGGCGCTGCCGGGCGGTGGCTACTGGTCGATGCCGAAGCTCTCGATGCCCGGCGCGGTGCTCGTCGGCGACTCCGGCGGCATGGTCGACACGATGGCGCTCAAGGGCGTGCACCACTGCATCAAGTCGGGGATGCTCGCGGCCGAGTCGATCTACGCGGCGCTCAAGCGCGGCAGTCAGCGACTTCTCCGACTACGAGCGAGCGATCGAGAGCTCCTCGATCGGCAAAGAGCTGTGGGAGGTGCGCAACGCGCGCCAGCCATTGCAGAAGGGCCTGTTCCTCGGCGGACCGCTCTCGCGGTATCCAGCAGATCACCAAGGGCAAGCTCCCGGGTCGCGCCGACTGGCACCGCAACGACTCGATCCCGATGTTCGTCGGCGACACCAAGGACGTGCTACGTCAAGCCCGACGGCAAGTACACATTCGACAAGCTCTCCATCGTGTTCATCACGGGCAACGCCACCCGCGACGACGCGCCCAACCACATCCGCGTGCAGAAACACGTTCCGCGCGAGGTCGCCGAAACTTGGCGCTGGATGTGTCCGGCCGGGGTGTACGAGATCCCCGAGGACGCGCCAGAGAGGGGACGAATCCGTCGTGGACGTGATCGTCAACTACACCAACTGCGTGCAGTGCGGGGCGATCACCGCCAAGGGTGGGCGCCTCACCGCACCAGAGGGGGGCGACGGTCCCCTGTATCAGATCACCTGAGTGTTTCCGACGCGGACGCTTGTGCCTCACTTTGTGCGAAACATCGTGGGCTCATGCGTGTTAGTGGCTTGTGAATGGCAGGGATGACGTTCCAATCCATGCGCGGGCCCGTGAGGCGGCGCTTGTGCTCGGTATGTGCGCTGTGACGCTCGCCTGCGCCCAGGTCGCGCTCGCGGACGGGGGGCTGCGCGACAGGCGACGACAACGCCAGATGGCCCCGACCGGCTATCGGTCGAGGATCGAACAGTGCGTCACCTCGACTGTGCCAGGCGGAACGCTCGGCCACCTTCACCGCGCAGATGGTCGCGCACCGACGACGACGCAGAGGATGGCGATGCGGATCGAATTGCAGCAGCGCCTCCGCGGCGAAAGCGAATATCCACACGATCGCGGCTCCAGGCTTCGGTGTGTGGCACACCTCCGAACCTGGGGTGAGGATCGACAAGTACGTCAAGCAGGTCACGAACCTCGACGCCCCCGCCTCCTACCGCGTGCTCGTGCAGCTTCCGTTGGCTCGAGCGAACAAGGGGCATGTGCTCAAGCGCGACGAACTGCACACTTCGCACTGCCTCCAACCGACGCTTGCCGGGCAGGTCACGCAGACGCCGCCGACCACCTCGACTCCCACGCAAACGCCGAGCAGCTGAGCCACACCGTGCCTGCTCGTGCCAACTCGTTCACCGGCCGGCGGTCACCCGTTCGCCGATCGGCTGAGGTCGCTAGAATGCCCTGAGCATGAAGGCTTCGATCCACCCAAACTACGTCGAGGCGCACGTGCGCTGCATGTGCGGCAACGAATTCACGACGCGCGCCACCCAGGAGGAGATCCACGTCGAGGTGTGCTCCAACTGCCACCCGTTCTACACCGGACGGCAGAAGCTCGTGGACACAGGTGGACGCGTAGAGCGCTTCCAACGCCGGGTCGCCAAGGGACGTCTGCGCAGCGCGCAGACAGGCGGCACTCAGGCGCAGGCTCGCCCCCAGTAGGACGATGTCCTCTCGACCGGTTGCCGGTGGGAGGGTGCAAGCGAGCAATCTCCAGGCGACCGCACGGCGCAGGTCTGCGTCCCGCGGCAGCCCTGGCGCCTCCAGGAAGTCGCCGTGAGGTCAACTTCCCGACGGTCGAGCTGACAGCCGGCGAGACGCGCCACTGGGCGGCCAGGCGGTGCTCGAGGGAGTGATGATGCGCGGCGTGCGCCACTGGGCGGTGGCGGTGCGCAAGCCGCTGCGCACCGCCGCGGACGCGCACGAACGCAGCGACGCGCGAGCTGAGGATGGCGCACACGGGAGCACTGACGCGCGGGCGCAACGAGCGCCGCATACGATGGCGCCGCACACGATGGCAGCGTGCGCGATGTGTCTCACTCGCTGGAGGTGGCGTTCGCGCGGGAGGGCAGAGCTCAGCCGGGAGGAGGGGACGGGGAGCTCGAGGAGCTCGGTGAGATCGAGGTCGTCATTCACCGCTCACCTCGGCGCTGGCGCGCCATCGCTGGCTGCGTCTGCCGATCCTGCGCGGGATCGTTGCGCTCGGCGGTTCGCTCGCGATCGGCTTCAAGGCGCTTGGCATCTCCGCCAACGCACAACTGCCCGAGGGCGAGGCGGATGAGGACGCACAGGAAATCGGTACCGGCGTCTGGGTCGGGACGGTGGTCGTCGCGATGGTGTTCGCGATCGGCCTGTTCTTCCTGCTGCCGCTTGGCCTGACGAGTCTCATCAAGGGACCAGCTGGGCTCCTCGGCGCTGTTCTGGATCGTCGAGGGCATCGTGCGCACCGCTGATCTTCCTCGGCTACATGGTCCTGCTCTCACGCATCAAGGACCTGCGTCGCGTCTTCGAGTACCACGGCGCCGAGCACAAGACGATCTCCTGCTTCGAGGCGGGCCTGCCGCTCACGCCGGCCAACGCCCAGCGCTTCTCGCGTCTGCACCCGCGCTGCGGCACGAGCTTCCTGCTGATCGTGATGGTCGTCTCGATCTTCGTGTTCGGGGCTGTCGGCTTGCCTGCCTGGTATCTGGCTCGTCGCCTCCCGCATCCTCGGCGTGCCGATCATCGCCGGCATCTCCTTCGAGATCATCAAGTTCGCCGGGCGCAATCGCAGTCGAGGCTGGGTCAAAGCGGTCATGTGGCCAGGCCTGAAGCTGCAGCTGCTCACCACCCGCGAGCCCGACCTCGACCAGCTCGCGGTCGCGATCGCCGCGCTGGAGGCGGTACTCGAGCTCGAGACGCCCGGGAGCATGGACGCGCGCGGAGTCTGTCGGGGTGGAGGTCGTGGCGTAGACACCGGTCGCAGCCGCAACCCCCGTAGTCGGCCTCTCGAATCGCTGCCCCGAGGCTCCGCAAGGCCACATAGACTGGCCGCATGATCGAAGACCTGATCGAGCAGATCGAGGCCCGCTTCGCCGAGCTCGGCGAGCAGATGACCGACCCCGCGGTGATCGGCGATCGCGAACGCTACGCAGAAGTCGGTCGTGCCTACCGCCAGCTGGAGCCGGCCGCCGAAGCTCGCCGTCGCAGTGGCGTCACGCAAGCGACGATGCGGCCGGCGCGGAGGAATTGATTGCCGAAGAGCGGCGAGGATCCCGAGCTGCGCGAGATGCTGCCGCACCGCACGCGAGCGCATCGAGCAGCTGGAAGAGGAGATCCGCTTCGCGATGGTCGAGCGCGACCCCAACGACGAGAAGAACGTGATCGTCGAAATCCAGGGCGGCGCCGGCGGCGACGAGGCGGGGCTATGGGCGGGCGACGTCTACCGGATGCTCACCCGCTACGCCGAGCGCGTCGGGTCTGAAGCCCGAGCCGCTGGAGATCGGCGAGGGCAAGTACACGTTTGCGGTCAAGGGCGAGAACGCCTATTCGATCTTCAAGTTCGAGGGCGGCACCCACCGCGTGCAGCGCGTGCCCGCAAACCGAGTCCCAGGGGCGCATCCACACCTCCACCGCCACCGTCGCGGTGCTGCCCGAAGCCGAGGACGTCGACGTGGAGGTCAACCCCGGCGATCTGCAGATCGACGTCTACCGCTCCTCCGGTCCCGGCGGCCAGTCGGTCAACACCACCGATTCGGCGGTGCGAATAACGCACAAGCCCTCGGGCATCGTCGTCTCGATGCAGGACGAGAAGTCCCAGCTGCAAAACCGCGAGAAGGCGCTGCGCGTGCTGCGCGCCCGTCTGTACGAGCGCGCGCTTGCCGAGCAGCAGTCAGAGCTTGCCGCCGACCGCCGCTCGCAGGTCGGCACCGGCGACCGCGCGGAGAAGATCCGCACTTACAACTACGGCGAGCGTCGCGTCACCGACCATCGCATCAAGCTCACCGTCCACAACCTCGACCAGGTCCTCGAAGGCGAGCTGCAGGAGATCACCGCCGCCCTGCAGGCCGATGAGAAGCGCCGTCGCCTGCTGGCCCAGACGGACGTCTGAGCTCCGCCGGCGCGCCTCCCGCAAATCCGAACCATTCCGGAATGCCCCCGTCCGTCGGAGCGCTCGCTCGGCGGAACCCCCGTTCGCGACGCGCTCGACGGCGCCGTCACGGCGATCGCCGCCGCCGGCTGCGAAACCCCGCGTCTGGATGCCGAACTGTTGCTCGCCCACGCTCTCGGAGTCTCGCGCGAGCGACTGCTGCATCGACGCGCGATCTGCAGCCGTCGCCGGTCCGGCGGTGCGCACTTTCCAGGACTACGTTCGCCGCCGCTCGGTGCTGCGCGAGCCGGTCGCCTACATCCTCGGCAATCGACACTTCCGCCACATCGAGCTGGCGGTCGATCCGCGGGCGCTGATTCCGCGCCCGGAGACGGAGCTGCTTGTCGAAGTCGCGCTCAGCCTGCCCGAGGGCTCGCGCGTGCTCGACGTCGGCACCGGCAGTGGCGCCGTCGCGCTTGCGCTGAAGGACGAGCGCCCCGATCTACAGATGAGCCGGCAGCGATCTCAGCGACAGACGCGTTGGAGCTCTGCGCGCGGCAACGGCGAGCGGCTCGGCCTCGACGTGCGTTGGCTCACAGTCCGACCTGCTGGACGGTGTGCGCGACGAGTTCGACGCGATCCTCTCCAATCCGCCCTATGTGCCAGGACGCGAGATCGAGCGACTGCTCGCGCCGGAGATCCTTCGCCACGAGCCGGCCTCCGCGCTGTTTGCCGGCGAGGACGGGCTCGATGTCGATCCGGCCGCTGACGGCCAGGCGGCCGCGCGCGCCTCGGTGCGCCTGCTCGCGCTGGAGATCGGCGCCGGGCAGGCTGCCGCCGTCGGTGAGCTGATGCGCGCTGCGGGCTTTCCGTCGGTTCGCGCCGAGCGCGACCTCGCCGGGATCGAGCGTGTCGGCGGGAGCGGAGTGAGCATCGTCCGTGAGCGCTCGACGCGTCTCGACGGATGCAGAGTGCCGGCTGGACCGAGCTGCGCCTGGCGGGATGTCGACGGCGATGGCGTTGCGCTGATCCCACCGACACCGTCTACGGACTCGCCTGCAACCCCGAAAGCGAGACCGCCTTGCAGCGCATCTATGAGCTCAAGCGGCGCGCGGCCCTCAAGCCGGCTGCCGTCATGTTCTTCGCGCGTCGAGCCGGCGCTGGAGCGCTGAGCGAGCTGGGGCCGCGCACGCGTCCGCGCTCGCCGCGCTGCTCCCGGGCCCGGTGACGCTGCTGCTCGCAGAACTCCAGTCAGCGGTTCCCGCTTGGCGTGCGATCCGGGCGCCGCCGGCGTCGGGCCTGCTCGGTCTGCGCGTCCCGCTGTTCGAGGGCCCGCTCGCCGCGCTGGCCGGCGTCGGCGTGCCAGCCGCACAGTCGAGCGCCAACCTCTCTGGAGGCGCCGATCCCCGCGCGACTTGCAAGACGTGCCCACGAGCTGCGCGAAGGCGTCGGATCTTCGTGCTCGACGGCGGCGAGCTTCCCGGCATTGCCTCCACCGTGATCGACCTGTCCGAGTACGAGCAGGGTGGACGCTGGCGGATCGTGCGCGAAGGGCCGCTCGATGCGACATTCCTTCAAGCGACGCTGGCCGGCTCCTGCTAGCCTCGTAAAGCGCAGCCGCGACTGGCGCGAGAGGTGGAATCGACCATCGGGGAGCGGCTGGAACGATCATCGCCGCGCGCCTGGGCACCCATAGCGATTCACAAGCTTCAGGAGCGCGCCCATGTCCGATCTCAGCCCCGACTACTTCAACCGTCCGCTTGCCGAGGTGGACCCCGAGGTCGCCGCCGCCTTGCGCGGCGAGCTTGAGCGCCAGCAGCAGACGCTCGAGATGATCGCCTCGGAGAATTTCGTACCGCAGGCCGTGCTCGAATGCCAGGGCTCGGTGCTGACCAACAAGTACGCCGAGGGCTACCCGGGCGGCGCTACTACGGCGGCTGCGAGTGGGTGGACGTCTCCGAGCAGCTGGCGATCGACCGCGCCAAGGCGCTGTTCGGGGCCGAGCACGCAAACGTGCAGCCGCACGCGGGCGCGCAGGCCAACACGGCCGTCTACCACGCGCTGCTGCAGCCCGGCGACACGATCATGGGCCTGTCGCTCGCCCACGGCGGCCACCTCTCGCACGGCATGAAAATCAACGTGTCCGGCGCGTCTGTATGACATCGCCGCCTACGAGGTCGACCGCGAGACGAGCATGATCGACATGGACGAGGTCGCGCGCATCGCGCGCGAGCGCCGGCCCAAGCTGCTGCTGGCGGGCTGGTCGGCCTATCCTCGCCAGCTCGACTTCGCCCGCTTCCGCGAGATCGCCGACGAGGTCGGAGCGCTGTTGATGGTGGACATGGCCCACTTCGCGGGTCTCGTCGCGGCGGGCCTGCACCCCAACCCGCGTCGAGTACGGCGCCGATGTGGTCACCACCACCACCCACAAGACGCTCGGCGGCCCGCGCGCGGGGATCATCCTGTGCAAGGCCGAGCACGCCAAGAAGATCGACTCCGCCGTGTTCCCCGGCCAGCAGGGCGGCCCGCTCGAGCACGTGATCGCGGCCAAGGCCGTCGCCCTGAAGATCGCCGCAAGCGAGCTGTTCGCCGAGCGTCAGCGCCGCACGATGCGAGGGCGCCAAGGCACTTTGCCGAGCAGCTGATGCAGGCCGGTCACGGAGTCAACGTGCTCACAGGTGGCACCGACGTGCACCTCGCGCTGGTGGACCTGCGCGCCTGCGAGCCCGAGCTGAGCGGTCGCCAAGCCGAGGATCGCCTGCACGAGATCGGCGTCACCGTCAACCGCAACGCCGTCCCGTTCGACCCGCGCCCGCCGATGGAGGCCTCGGGCCTGCGCATCGGCACGCCCGCGCTCGCCACCCGCGGCCTGCAGGTCGAGGACTTCACCGAGGTCGGCCAGATCGTCGCGACCGCGCTCACGC
This sequence comes from uncultured Solirubrobacterales bacterium, assembly GCA_963715535.1. Classification (GTDB taxonomy): domain Bacteria; phylum Actinomycetota; class Thermoleophilia; order Solirubrobacterales; family Solirubrobacteraceae; genus Palsa-744. Next base: position 2,944,737 of record OY970251.1, read on the forward strand.
CCGAGTTCGAGTCCCGCCGCGAGGAGCTCGGCCGAGCGCGTGCAGGCGATCGTCGAGCGCTATCCGCTCTATGAGCACCTGAACGCACCAAGCGCTCGTGTAGCACTACCGACGCCCGCGCCTGCGATGCTGTGCGCGAGCCGATGGCGAAACTCAACGAGCTCGACGCGCTTTACGCATTCCTCACTGCCGCGGCCGTGACCGCGTTGCTCACGCCGTTCACGATGCGCTTGGCCAGGGCGGTGGGCGCCGTCGACGAACCACGCGAGCGCGGCCTCTCCGATCGCGCCACGCCGCTGCTCGGCGGGCTTGCGATCTTCGCCGGGGTACTCGTCGCCGTGCTCGCTTTCCTGCCGGCGGGCTACGGCTCGAGCAGCGAGATGTGGCACGGCGTGCTGATCGCTGCCGCGCTCATAACGCGTCGTCGGGCGCACTCGACGACCGCTTCGATCTGCCGCCGCTCGTAAAGCTCGTCGGCCAGATCGCGGCAGCCGTGATCGTCGTGCACTTCGGCGTCGCGGTCAAGTCGATCACGCTGCCGTTCGTCGGCACCTTGCATTCCCCAAACGCCGGCCCCACCAACGCGGGCCCGGCGCTGACCGTCATCGGGCTCGTCGTGATGATGAACATCGTCAACCTCTCCGACGGCGTCGACGGCCTTGCGGCGGGCGTGTGCGTGATCATCGCCGGCACGCTCGCGATCATCGCCTTCGACCTCGATCGCGCCGCGCCGGGCGTGCTGGCGGCGATCACCGCCGGCGCCGCGCTCGGCTTCCTGATCCACAACTTCCCGCCCGCCTCCAGCTTCATGGGCGATTGCGGGGCCAACCTGCTGGGACTGCTGATGGGGGTGGTGGCCGTCGAGGCGGCCGTCAAGACAGCCGTGGTCGTGTCGTTCGTGCTGCCGCTGATCCTGCTCGACCGTGCCGTTCCTGGACACCACCTTCGTGGTGCTCAAGCGCCTGAAGTACACGCCGCCCGATCTACGCGGCCGACAGCGAGCACTTCCACCATCGCATGGCCCGCATCGGCTTCTCCTCCAGGCGCACGATCGCGTACCTGTACGCGTGGACGCTGATGCTCGCCGGCTTCGCGCTCGCGCTGCGGTTCGTGCCCTACTCCGACCACAAAGGCCACCTGCTATCTCGGGCTGGACGCTCGTGATGGTGGCGCTCGGCGCTGCTGGTCGTCGCCGCCAGCGTCTATCTCGTATACGTGCTCGAGATCCTCAAGTTCCGCCGCCTCGACGCACTGCGCCTGCGTCGCCTGCGCCCCGACGCCTCGCCCGCGGAGATCGAGCGCGGCGTCGCGCTCGACCTGGAGACCGGCGAATACGACGTCGTCGTCGCGAGCGCCGACGTCCGGTCGAGGCGATCGCCGCACGCGCGGTGAGCGGCCGCCTGGGTGCGTGTGGCGAGCGACATGCCTGGCGGGACTGAGCAGCGGGATCGGCGAGCGGCAGGTGGATCAGGATCGCGTAGGCACAGAACACGAGCGTGGCGACGCGCAGGCGGCGGCTGTCGGCGAGGGCGGCCAGCGGCAGCGCCCATATCGCATACCAGGGCAGTAGCCAGGCGGTCGACAGCAACAGCGCAAGCGTCGCCCAGCCGGCCATCGTCCGCCAGTCGGCGCCGCGCGCGGTGCGCCACAGGCGTGCGAGCGCCAGCACGAGCACGAATCCCGCCACGAACAGCGTCGCGCCACCAATTCGGCAGTCCGCTGAGCCCCACCCAGCGCGCGGTCTCCGCCGGGATGCTGTGCGTGGCGATCAGCTGCTGCTGCTCGCCCAGCGCGTCCGAGGAAGCCAAACGCGTGCGTGCCGAAGCCGACGACCGCCACGACCGCGAGCAGCACAAGCGCAGCCAGCGGCGCTCGCCGCCACCCGCGCCCGCTCGCGCCAGGCGTCGGGGCGCGAGCACCACGAATGGCAGCACCAGTCCGGCAGAGGCCTTCACGCCGACCCCGACGCACGAGCAGCGCCGCGGCGCCGCGATCGGCAGCCCGTCGCGCGCGCGGTCGCCGGCCGCCAGCAGCCAGCGCGCCCGCAAGCACGAGCAGCACGAGCGTGTCGTTGTGCGCGCCGCCCACCGCCAGCTCGAGCAGCACCGGGTTCAAGCCGACGAAACGGCCGCCACCTTCGCCGAGCGTCCCATCTTCTCCGCCGCGCTCGCGCGTCAGTGCCACCGCCCCGAGACTCGCTCGCCACCGCGAGCGCCTTCAGCGCCCACAGGCCGCCGCCAAGCCCGAGCGAGGCAAGCGGGTAGGTGCCGAGCGTGAACAGGGGCCCGTAGGGAGAGTGTTGGAACGGCCAGCCGATGAACGGGAACACCGCGTCGGTGGGAGCTTCGGCCGCCACGTGGGTGTAGGGGTCCAGCCCGTGCAGCACGCCCAGGCGCGCAAACTCCAGGTAGCCGAACACGTCTTGGGAGATGAGCGGCGGCCCGAGCAGCAACAGCAGGTTGGCCGCCAGGATCGCCAGCGCGATCGCCTTGCCGGGCAGCGACGCGGGCGGCAAGCAGCGCGGCAACGTAGCTCGCGCACATCACAAGCGTCAGCGCCTGGAAGCTCGAGGAGCCGATGCCCAAGCCCGAGGCCGTGCAGTGGCCCGCTACAGCCAGCCCGGGCCAGCCGCCGATGCGCCCGGCACATAGGGCGTGGAGCTGCCGGCGGCGCCGCCGCCACGCCGAACACGCTCACGACAGATGCCCAACAGGCCGGCGACTCCGAGCGCTCGCAGCGCCAGTCGAGGAGCGCGTGTGACGGGTTCGCCGAGGTGCGACCGTTCTGCGCGGCCGCTACGCTTTGCATGTCGCCTGCGCTGAGAGCATCCTTCACCATGCTTGCGACCGGGCCGTTCCGTCCGCCGGGCGGGCAAGGCTTGAACTGTATGCCACGCCGCCACCGCACACCGACATCGCGCCGGCGCCCCGGGCCCAAGCGCGTGCTGATTCTCTCCGCCGACGTCGGCGAGGGCCACGCCGCGGCCGCGCGCGCGCTCGCCCGTCAGATCGAGAGCGCCCCCGAGCCCACCGAGGTGACGGTGATCGACGGGCTCGCGGCGATGGGCCCGCTGCTGCAACCAGTCGTCGAGGACGGCTATCGCGTGCAACTGCGCTTCTTCCCGTGGACCTACACGGTCGATCTACTGGCTGCTGGAGTCCGTCGCCCCGGTGCGAGTGCTGGCGCGCAAGCTTGCTGTGCCTGTTCGGCTCGCGCCCGCTGGCAAGGCGTATAGCCGAGCACGAGCCCGACGTCGTCGTCTCCACATACCCCGCGGTGACGGTCGTGCTCGCGCGCTTGCGACGCACGCAGGCAGGTGCACTGCCCGACGGTCGCGACGATCACCGATCTCACCGGCCTGTTCTTCTGGGCCCAGCCGGGGATCGACAGCCACCTGGTCATGTACGGCGAGTCGATGAGCTCGGTCGAGCGCATCGCCGGGCAGTGGCAGCGCACAGCTCGTACGCCCGCTGATCTCCTCCGAGTTCCTCGACGAGCGCCCCCAGATGCGAGTCCCGTCAGGCGCTCGACCTGCCGCGAGCAGGGCCGCATGGTCGTCGTCTCCGGAGGCGGTTGGGGAGTGGGGGACATCGAGGGCGCCGTGCGCGCGATCGCCGGTATCCCCGACGTGAGCGCGATCGTCTGCCTGGCTGGGCGCAACGAGCAGCTGCGCGAGCGCCTGGAGTAGGACTTCGCCGACGAGCAGCGCGTTCACGTGTACGGCTTCACCGAACGGATGCCCGAGATCCTGGCGGCCGCCGACACGCTCGTGCACTCCACCGGCGGCGTGACGTGCCTGGAGGCGAAGGCCACCGGCACGCCGGTCGTCTCCTACGGCCTGCCGGTGGGACACGCGCGCCTGAACACGCGTGCGATGGCCGATCTCGGCCTGCTGCGGCTCGCCAACAACACGGACGAGCTGTGCGAGCACGTGCAGGCCAGCTTCGCCGAACACCACGCGTTGCGTGGCCGTGGCGAGCATCCGCGCGAGGGCTTGCTGGCGGTCGCCGGCCAGAACACGGTCGCCGCACCCGAGCTGGCCGACGGTGCTGGCGAGACTCGACGAGCGCCGGAGCAAGCGAATCGCAGCCGCCCGAGCCACGGCTCGACCCGGCGGCGGTGGACCTCGTGCTCGACGCGCCCCACCGCGTACGCCCGATCCCGCTGTGGCGCTTGCGCATGATCGCGTTCGTCACGCAGATGGCGCTGCTGCTTGGTGTCAGCACCTGGCTGATGTCCACCGACGAGGTAACCGCGTTCGCCGCGCTGTTCCTGGGAGGGCACGCGCTCAAGCGAGTGGACACCCCGACGCCCGAGGTGGGCTTGGTGGTGCGAGCCCCCGCCGGCAAGGTGACGCTGATCGCAAGCGAGCTGGCGGGCGCCGGCATCCGCGCGTCGTTCGCCGACAACGGCGCGGACGCTCCGACCACGATCGCGCAGCTGCGCGCGCACCACGACGAACTCCTGCCCGAACTACCCCATTCAGGCTCGCCTTTCCGCTGGGTGCGCACGCGCGGGACGCTGCGCTCGCAAGCGCGCGCGCTCGGCCTGCGCCATCGCTTCTACTTCCTGCAGCCACCGAAAGGCCTGACGGTGGGCCAGCTCGTGCTCGCCCGCACCGCCGGCGCCATTCCGGTCGCCGGCTCAGAACGCTTGAACGCGCCCGGGCCGATGCCTCATGGACGCATGCGTGCCGGCGACGTGCTCGTGGTGTCGGTCGGACGGCGACGCCGTCGTCGCTTGCCGGCGTCGAGCGGATCGTCTCGCGGTTGCGCTCCGAGGGGCTGTCGGTCGAGCCGCTGGGCTCGCTGACCGCCTCGCCTTCCATCAAGGCGAGCAAGAGCGGCGAGCGGGCAAGCGCGGCAGCGCCGGACTACGAGCACGGCCAAGCGAGATCGTGAGCGGTATGCCGCCGAGCGGGGTGGAGCTGAAGTCTTCCCCGAGCAGCAGCGGCGCGAGTATCACCGGCACGATCGTCTGAGTCACGAAGACCACGGGCGCGACCTGGATCGCCGGGCGCATCTGCAGGGCGCTCATCTCGCTGAGCGCCGCCACCGCGGAGGCCCCTGCCGTCGAGAGTCCCCAGGCGACCGCGAACCACAGGCGCCCCCGGGAAAGGTCGTCGGAGAACAGCTTCGTCGCCACGCCGCTCCAGGCATAGCCAAGACCCGCGGCCACCATCGTCAGCGATGCGGCCGGTCGGCGCACGCGGTTGACGACGTACGGGAGCAGCGTCAAGCAGCCCGAGCCCCACGAGCACGAGCGTGACGATCAGGTCGTTGCGTGTGCCCGGTGCTGCGGTCCGGGGCGCACGCCGCGATACCGACGACGCCGAGCACGATCGCGCCCATCGCGAGGTGCTCGCGCCGCCCGGCACGCTCGCCGAGCATGCGCTCGCCGAAGAACAGCAGCACGAGCAGGCCGACGGCCATCGTCGGCTGCACGATCACCAGCGAGACCAGCAGCAGCGCCACGACCTGCAGCGGCCAGCCAAGCATCGAAAGCCCGGTTCCCGCCAGCCAGCGCGCGCGGCGCAGCAGGTTCAGGGCAAGCGCGGGGTGCAGGTGCTCGGTATGAGGAGTGCGCTTGGCGTCCATCGCCTGCAGCGCGACCCCTAGGCTGTAGAGCGCCGACGCGGCCACGGCCGCCAGGATTCCCAGGATGAGATCGACCATGTACCCCAACGATCATCGCAGCAGCGCCCCTCGGATCGCGGGCGCGGGGGCGGCCGTGGCGATGGCGAGCTACGCGCTACCGGCGCTCGCCGGCTCGTGGCCGGTGGGCTTTCCGCGCTCGCCGGCGCCGATCTGGCCCGCGCTGCGCCGCTCGCTGGGAGTCGAGGATCGCACCGCGAGCGAGCGCGGCTGGGCGCTCACCTTCGACGACGGTCCGCACGCGCAGGGGACCCCCGCCGTGCTCGAGGTCCTCGGCGAGCCGCGGCGTGCGCGCGACGTTCTTCCTGGTCGGCGAGCAGGTGCTGCGCAACCCCTCGCTGCCCGGCGGAGATCCTCGCCGCCGGACACACGATCGGCCTGCACTGCCACCGCCATCGCAACCTGTTGCGCCTCGCCCCGTGGCAGGTTCGCGAGGACCTGACGCGCGCGCAGGCGGCGATCGAGGACGCCAGCGGGCGTCTCGCCCGCGTTGTACCGCCCGCCCTACGGGGTGCTCAACGCGAGCGCGCTGCGCCTCGCGCGGCGTGCGGGCTGGCGCACGCTGCTGTGGACCCACTGGGGACGCGACTGGGGGAAGCGCGCCACTCCCGAGTCGATCGCCACGCGCGTGACCGACGGTGTGGCGGAGGGGTCGGTCCTGCTGCTCCACGACGCTGACGACTACAGCGCCCCAGACTCGTGGCGGCGCACCGTGCTCGCATTGCCGCGCGTGCTCGATGTGCTCGCCGAGCAGCGGCATCGAAGCGGTGCTGCCTTGAGGTCGTCGAACCTCGTTCCGGCTTCGCCGCTGGATAACATCGTTTGCTTGCCCGATTCGAGCACAGCCGAGCGCGTCGCGAGCGCCGAGACTGCGTGACGCAGCCCGACGTTGGCAGCGGATCGGCGCCGACCCCGCGGCGAGGTCAGGCGCCCGCGCTGGTGGGGCGAGCTGCTTGTGATCGCGTGGCTTGCGTGGCTGTACGACATCGTCACGAACCTCGCGCCGCTGCGCGAAAAGCTGGCGCTCGCTCATGCGCGCGACATCTTGAGCTTCGAGCAGTCGCTGCACATCGCGCCCGAACTGGCCCTGGATCGCTGGCTTGTCGCGCATCACGCGCTCGGCGACGATCCTCTCCTACTACTACGACAACGCCCACTTCATCGTGACCTTCGGGTTGCTCGGCTGGCTGTGGTGGAAGCGAGCGGACATCTACCGCCCCTTGCGCAGCACGCTGGTGATGATCAACGTGATCGGGCTGATCGTGTTCTGGCGCTATCCGGTGGCGCCGCCGCGGATGCTCGTGGGCGACGGCTTCACCGACGTCGTCGCCTCCTCGCACACGATCGGCTCGTGGCACACGGGCAGCCTCGCCGCCGACGCCAACCAGTTCGCGGCGATGCCCTCGCTGCACATCGCCTGGGCTGCGTGGTGCACGTCTTGTGCTGTGGCGGATCTCCTCGCGCACGTGGGTGCGGGTGCTGGCGGTCGATCTATCCCTGCGTGACGGCGTTTCGCGGTGCTGGCAACCGGCAACCACTATGTGCTGGACTTGATCGGAGGCCTCGTGACGTTCGCGCTGGCGCTCGCTTTGGTGCGACTGGCGTCCGTGGCGCATGTCACAAAGTTGTTACTAAGTCGCAGAACAGGTAGACTCGCGCGCTGCCACCGACGACACGCTCTGAGGGGAGCGACGGGCCCGCCGCGTCAATGCGTGCGGGCGTTCTTGCATCTGTAGGGTCGGCCGCTCACCATCGAATATGCCCGACCGACTAGCGACAATGACCGATGTCCCCGTCCCCGCGCGCACGAGCGCAGCGGCCCGGAGCGCCGACGCGCGCGCCGATCCGAGCCGCCTGGGCGCTGTGCTGCGCCATCTCGATCTGATCCTGGTGGCGGTCGCGGTGCCCGTCACGCTGGCGCTGGGCGCGCCCGCGGTGGGCGTTGTGGTGAGCGCGGCAGCGTGGTTCTGCAGTACGTGGTCGCCCGGGTCGGTAAAAGCTGGATCGCCAAGCAGGGATCGAATGCACGCTTCGGTCTCAGTCTCCTCGACGGGTTCGGGCGCATCTGGCTGCTCGCGGGCGCGATCGTGCTCGCTGCTCTCATCGGCGGACGCTCAGACGGACTGACCGCCGCACTCATGATCTTCGGCGCCTACTCCGTCGCATTCGCCGTGCGTGTGGTCAGTGGACGGCCGCAAGGAGCGCAGCGATGAGCGCGGTAGCGGCCACGCCCGGCGGAGCACCGGCTCCCGGAGCACCGGCTTCCGGCAAGCAGGGAATGACCCAAGGACGGAAGGTCCTCTACTCGGTCCTGGGGGTGTGGCTCGGCGGGATCGTGCTGTTCGTGATCCTGTTCGGCGTAACCGCCCACAAGGCCCCGGCGGTCGCCAATAGTGTCTTCTCCCCGACCGACGAGTTCAAGCTCGAAAGCTGGTTCAAACTCGGCCCGGTCGCATTCAACAAGGGTGTTCTGTATCTGCTGATCACGGCCGGCATCACGATCGGGGTGATGCTCTACATCTCAAGGCGCCTGCAGCAGCGCCCCGGTCGCCTCCAGGCAGCGGTCGAGATGTTCTACGACTTCACCCGCAACATGTCGAGGGAAAACCTCAACAAGGACATGGAACGCAAGTATTTCCCGCTGATCGCCACGATCTTCGTGTTCATCCTGGTGAGCAACTTGATCGGCTACATCCCGCTGCCGGTCAACTCGGGTGAGACGTTCAAAATATTCGGAGCGAACATCCCCTCGTTTCAGATCTACGCGGCCGACACCAATGTCGCGTTCCCGCTGATCCTCTCGCTTGGCGTCTTCGTCATGTTCACCTACGAGGGAGTCAAGATCCACGGCCCGATCGGATACCTCAAGAGCCTGATGCCCGGCGGCGTCAAAGGCGGCGCTCGTGCTCCTGATCTTCCCGATCGAGATCCTCTCCAACTTCCTGCGCCTGATATCCCTCACGGTGCGGCTGTGGGCGAACCTGCTCGCCGGTCACATGCTGATCGCGTTCATGGGCGGCGAGCTGGGCGTGCTCGTCGGGCTGCAGCTCGTGTCCTGGTTCCTGCTGCCGGCGGGAATCGCGATCTTCCTCTTCGAGGCCGTCCTGATCGCCGGCCTACAGGCCTTCATCTTTGCCATCTTGACCGCCATCTACCTCGGCGGAGCGGTCGAAAGTCACTAACAAACAAGGAGCTATCGAGCGATGCAGTTTCTACACCTCTTGAGTGCGATCCACCCGCTGCTGGGTGTCGTCGAACCGATCATCAAGCAGAGCCAGGATGCCGGTCGCGCGATCGCGCTGGGCGTCGGAGCCGGTGGCGGCGCCGCCGGCGCCGGGGCGGGCATTGGAGCTGTGTTCAACGCCTCGATCCAGGCCAAGACCCGCCAGCCCGAGCTGCGCGCCGACATCGAGCGCGATCAGTGGCTTGGTTTCGCGCTTACCGAGGCGTGCTTCTTCTACGGCCTTGTCGGCGGCTTCATCGCCTTCTTCCTGTAGGCCGAGATGCTCGCTGCAATCCCACTCGCCTCCAGTAGCGGCTCGTTCCTGATCACCCCAAATGTGGGGATCATGATCTGGACCATCGTCGTGTTCGCCATCTCGTTGTTCATCCTGCGCAAGTGGGTGTATCCCGGTCATCGGTGAAGCCCTGGACAAGCGCGCCAAAGCGATCGCCGGCGACATCGACGCCGCCGAGCACACTCGTAAGGAGGCCGACGAGCTGCTGGCCGAATACCGCGAGCGCCTGAAGGAGGCTCGCGCCCAGTCCGAGGAGATCGTCCAGCGTGCGCGCCAGACGGCCGAGTCCCACGAGCACGAGTCTCGCGATCGTGGTCAGGAGATTCTCGCCGAGGCGGCCAAGCGCGCCGAGCGCGACATCGACGCCGCTACCAAGCGCGCGCTCGACGACATCCGCCGTGAGGTCGCCGACCTCACGATCATGGCCACCGAGAAGGTCACGCGCAAGAGTCTCGACGACGCCGACCAGCGTCGTCTGGTCGAGGAGGCGCTGGGCGAGCTGGACTTCTCGGGCCTCTCCTCGGGAGCGCAAGAGCAACTAATGGAGGAGCTAGCCCAGGTCTACGCACGCTCGCTGTTTCAGGTCGCCCTGGAGAAGGGTCGCCTGGATGAGATCCGTGAGCAGCTCGGCCAGTTCGCGGACGCTCTCGACGAGCACCGCGAACTCGCCGTGTTCTTCTTCTCGCCCTACTTCTCGAGCATCGAGAAGCAGCAGTCGCTGCCCACGCTGCTCGATGGGGCGGACGAGATCCTGCTCAATTTCCTGAAGCTGCTCATCGAAAACCACCGCATGCCCGTGATCTTCCGCATCCGCCAAGAGTACGAGCGGCTGTGGGATGAGGAGAACAAGACCCTGCCGGTGGAGATCACGAGCGCGATCGCCCTCGATGAGGCGACCACCGAGAGCCTGGGCAAGACGATCGGGGAGCGCGCCGGACGCAAGGTCACTTTGGCCGCGCGCGTGGACCCGGACATTCTTGGCGGCATCGTCATCAGGGTCGGTAACTCGATCCTCGATGCCTCTATTCGCAACCGACTGGAGCAGCTGCGCAGGCACGTTGCCCAAGGAGCCCTTAAAACGACATGCAGATCAATCCCGACGAGATCACAAGCATTCTGAAGAGCCGCATCGAGGGACTCGACAGCGGCACAGCCGAGCTGACCGAGGTCGGCACCGTGCTGAGCGTGGCCGACGGCATCGCCCGCCTGCATGGCCTGGAGAACTGCATGTCCTTCGAGATGCTCGAGCTTCCCCACGGCGTCACGGGTCTGGCGCTGAACCTCGAGTCCGACAACGTCGGCGCCGTGCTGTTCGGCGAGTGGGAGAAGGTGTCCGAGGGCGACACCGTCAAGCGCACCGGCTCGCTGCTGGAGATCCCCGTCGGCGACGCGCTGCTCGGGCGGATCGTGGATCCGCTGGGTCGTCCGCTCGACGGCAAGGGAGAGGTCGCCACCAGCGAGCGGCGCCCGGCCGAGTTCAAGGCGCCCGGCGTCGTCCAGCGCCAGCCGGTCAAGCAGCCGATGCAGACCGGCCTGAAGGCGATCGACGCGATGATCCCGATCGGCCGCGGCCAGCGAGAGCTCATCATCGGCGATCGCCAGACCGGCAAGACCGCGATCGCGATCGACACGATCATCAACAACAAGGACACCGGCGTGGTGTCGGTGTACGTGGCGATCGGTCAGCGCATGTCGACCGTCGTGGCACTTGCGCAGACGCTCGAGGAGTACGGCGCTCTGGACAACACGATCATCGTCGCCGCTCCCGCCGACGAGGCCGCTCCGATCAAGTTCATGGCTCCCTATGCCGGCTGCGCGATGGCCGAGCACTTCCTCTACAACGGCAAGCACGCACTGTGCGTGTACGACGACTTGACAAAGCACGCCTACGCGTATCGCCAGATGTCGCTGCTGCTGCGCCGCCCGCCGGGCCGCGAGGCATACCCGGGCGACGTCTTCTACCTGCACTCGCGCCTGCTCGAGCGCGCGGTCAAGCTCAACGACGATCTCGGCGGCGGCTCGCTGACCGCGCTGCCGATCATCGAGACACAGGCCGGCGACGTCTCCGCGTACATCCCCACGAACGTGATCTCGATCACCGACGGGCAGATATTCCTGGAGTCGAAGCTGTTCAACTCTGGTGTGCGGCCCGCCATCAACGTCGGCATCTCGGTCTCGCGCGTGGGTGGTAACGCACAGATCGGCCCGATGAAGAAGGTCGCCGGACGAATCAAGCTCGAGCTCTCCCAGTACCGCGACCTCGAGGCGTTCGCCCAGTTCGGCTCGGACCTCGATGCCGACACACAGCGCACGCTCGCCCGCGGCGAACGCCTGGTGGCCGACGCTCAACCAGCACGAGCGCGCGCCGCTGGCGGTTGAGGATCAGGTTGTGCAGATCTTCGCCGCGACCAACGGCTATCTGGACCGCCTCAACGTCGAGCGCGTGCCCGAGTTCCTGCTAGCCGGTCACCGAAAGGCTGCACTCCCAGCACCCGGAGCTGCGCGCGAAGATCAACGGTGGCGACTGGTCGGATGAGACCCAGAAGGAGGTGCGCGACACCGTCGAGGCCTTCGCGCGGGACTTCGGCTACGACCTCGACGAGGAGGGCCAGCCGCTGGATGAGGAGGCGCCGCTGCGCAAGGACGAGTCCGCCGTCGAGCAGGAGCCCCGGGCGGCCTAGCGCCGGCCAAGGTCAATCCTCATGGCATCTCAACGCGACGTCAAGAACAAGATCGCCTCGGTGAAGAACATCCAGAAGATCACCCGGGCGATGGAGATGGTGGCCGCGGCCCGTCTCAGGCGGGCAGAGCAGCGCATCTCCGCTTTGCGTCCGTACGCGGATGCGATCGGGCGCATGACGCGCCAGGCCGCGCAAGCGGCCGGCTCGGAGGCCGCGAACCTGCCGCTGCTACGTGAGCACGAGTCTGAAAGCAATGTCGGCCTGTTGCTCGTCACCGGCGACCGTGGCCTCGCGGGCGGCTTCAACTCCCAGATCATCCGCGCCGGCGTGCGCCTCTCTGCCGAGCTGACCGGCGAGGGGCTGAACAGCCTTTGGTATGCGACAGGGCGCCGCGGCGTCTCCTCGATCGCCTTCCGCGGGCACGAGCTCAGCGGCAGCTACACGGGCTTCTCCGATCGACCGTCCTATGCTGACGCGCGCACGATCGCCGACGACGTGATCGAGGCTTACGTGGACGGCCGTATCGATCGCGTCGAGATGCTCTACAACTCATACGTATCGCCGCTCACCCAGCACGTCACGCGTCAGCGGCTGCTCCCGCTCTCCCACCAGGAGATCGCCGGCGATCAGGAGAATGCTTCGACGGCCACGCGTGAGGCATCCGCCCCCTCGAAGCCGACGCCGGTCGATTACGAGCCGGACCCCGAGAAAATTCTCAGGCGTCTGGTTCCCGACTACATCGAGATATCGATCTACCGGGCGCTCGTGGAGTCGGCGGCCGGCTTTTTCGGCGCTCAGATGACGGCGATGCGCAGCGCATCGGAGAACGCCGGCGAAATCATCACGGAGTACACATTGCAAATGAACCGAGCCCGCCAAGCCGAGATCACGCAAGAGATCATGGAGGTCGTTGCAGGAGCTGAGGGTCTGGCGTGACGCTGAGCGGCGCCATACTGCGTCCTCGGTCCCTCATGTGCGGAGCACATTTCGCTCCCTGCGTCCTTGTCTGGCTTGCTCATCGCCACCCCAGACCGGCCTGACGTCTAAAAAGAACTTCAACTCGACGTCTAAACGAACTTGAACAGATGATTAGGAGATCGGAAAGCTAATGCCACCCAGCACCACCACAGAGCCCGCCACAGCAGCGAATGGAACCGCCTCGCGCAACGTCGGGCGCATCGAGGAGATCCAGGGCGTCGTGATCGAGGCCGTGTTCCCCGACCGCCTGCCCGAGATCAACCACGCGATCACGGTTGCCCGCCCAGCGGCGGCAGCGGAGGAGGAGGCCGAGGGCATCAGCACCGAGGCTGGTGGCGAGGTGCTCGTGTGCGAGGTCCAGCAGCACCTCGGCGACGACCGCGTGCGTGCGGTCGCGATGGACACGACCGACGGCCTGGCGCGCGGCGCCGAGGTGATCGATACCGGCGGCCCGATCACGGTGCCGGTCGGCGAGGCGACGCTCGGGCGGATCTTCAATCTGCTGGGCGAACCGATCGACCTCGGCGAGGACCTGCCCAAGGACATCCAGCGCCGCGGCATCCATCAGGATGCCCCACGCGCCGAGGACCTGACCCCGACCACCGAGATGTTCGAGACGGGCATCAAGGTGATCGACCTGCTCGCGCCATACGCCAAGGGCGGCAAGGTCGGGCTGTTCGGCGGCGCCGGCGTAGGCAAGACCGTGCTGATCCAGGAGCTCATCCACAACCTCGCCAAGGAGCACGGCGGGCTGTCGGCGTTCTGCGGTGTGGGCGAGCGCTCGCGCGAGGGCAACGACCTGTGGCTGGAGATGAAGGAGTCGGGCGTGCTCGACAAGACGATGCTCGTCTTCGGCCAGATGAACGAGCCCCCGGGAGCACGCATGAGGGTCGCCCTCTCCGGCCTGACGATGGCCGAATACTTCCGCGACCAGGGCCAGGATGTGCTGTTGTTCATCGACAACATCTTCCGCTTCGTACAGGCCGGCTCCGAGGTCTCGGCGCTGCTGGGGCGCATGCCCTCGCAGGTCGGCTACCAGCCGACGCTCGAGACCGAGATGGGTCAGCTGCAGGAGCGCATCACCTCCACGAAGCATGGCTCGGTGACCTCGATGCAGGCGATCTACGTGCCTGCCGACGACTACACCGACCCGGCTCCGGCGTCGGTGTTCGCGCACCTGAACGCGACAACCGCGCTGTCGCGGGCGATCTCCGAAAAGGGCATCTACCCAGCGGTCGATCCGCTGGACTCGACCTCGACGATCCTGAAGGCCGACATCCTCGGCGACGATCACTTCCGGGTCGCCAACCAGGTCAAGGAGATTCTGCAGCGCTACAAGGAGCTGCAGGACATCATCGCGATCCTCGGTATCGACGAGCTCTCCGACGAGGACAAGCTGACAGTGCAGCGCGCCCGCAGGATCGAGCGCTTCCTCTCCCAGCCGTTCTTCGTGGCCGAAGAGTTCACGGGCACGCCGGGCGCCTATGTGCCGATCGCCGAGACGATCAGGGGCTTCCAGGAGATCATCGACGGCAAGCACGACGAGGTCCCCGAGAGCGCGTTCTTCCTGAAGGGCACGATCGACGAGGTCGTCGAGGCGGCCAAGAAATAGATCATGGCGCACACCAAGTTCCCAGTCGAAGTGCTCACTCCCGAGGGGGAGGTGTTCTCCGAGGAGGTGGAAATGCTCTCCACCTTCACGACGGTCGGCTCGATCGGCATCCTTGCCAACCACGAGCCGCTGTTGGCTCGCCTGGAGCCGACGGAGCTGCGCTTGTACCGCTCGGAGTCTGAGATCGTCCGCTTCGCTCAGGCCGAGGGCTACCTGCAGTTCGCCGAGAACCGGGCGCTCGTGCTCGTGGAGGAGGCGATTGCCCCCGATGCGCTTGACCGTCCGACGATCGAGACACAGCTCTCCGACGCTCGTGCCTCGGCCGAGCGGTCCGCGGAGGGCTCTGAGGAGCAGGCGCGCGCCTTGCGCGACATCAAGCGCTACGAGGCATTCCTCGCCGTATCGGCATGAGCGCTGGGCGCGAGCCGATCGGGGTGATCGGCACCGGCTACGTAGGACTCGTCACGGCTGCCGGCTTCGCCGAGTTGGGCAGCGACGTGTGGTGCGTGGACATCGACGCGGCGAAGATCGAGCGTCTGCGAGCGCGGCGAGGTCCCGATCTACGAGCCCGGTCTCGAGGAGCTGATGGCCGCGCAACCGCGAGCGCTTGCACTTCTCGACCGACCTTGCGCCCGCGCTCGAGCACTGCGCGACTGCTGTTCGTGGCGGTCGGCACACCGCCCACCTACTCGGGCGACGCCGACCTATCGGCCGTGCACAGCCGTGGTCGACTCGATGCCCGCGCTCCGACGGCCACGCGCTCGTGATGAAGTCGACGGTGCCGTGCGGCACCGGCGCCGACGATCCAGCGGATCTTCGGCGAGCGCGGCAAGGACGGGCTTCAGCTACGTGTCCTGCCCCGAGTTCCTGAAGGAGGGCTCGGCCGTCGAGGACTTCCTGCATCCCGACCGCGTCGTGGTCGGCGGACGACGGCGACTGGGCAGATGAGGCGGTGGTGGAGCTGTATGAGCCACTTGGAGCGCCGCTCGTGCGCACCGACATGGCGAGCGCGGAGATGGTCAAGCTCGCCGCCAACGCGTTCCTGGCGACCAAGATCTCGTTCATCAACGAGATCGCCAACGTCTGCGAGGAGACCGGCGCGGACGTTGTCGAGGTCGCACGCGGAATGGGCCTGGACGATCGCATCGGGCCGAAGTTCCTGCAGGCGGGGATCGGCTTCGGCGGTAGCTGCTTCCCCAAGGACGTCGAGCGCGCTGAAGCTGCTCGCCGGCAACTCCGGCTATCACTTCCAGCTGCTCAACGCGGTGATCGAGGTCAACGAGCTGCAGAAGCGCCGGGTCGATCTCCAAGCTACAGAAGCATCTCGGGGGGCTCGTCGGGCAGGCGCATCGCGCTGCTTGGGCTTGCGTTCAAGCCGAACACCGACGACATGCGCGAGGCCTCCTCGCTCGTGCTCGCGGCGCGCCTTCAGCGCCGAGGGCGCGCATGTGCAGCGCATATCGATCCGGTCGCCGAGAGCGAGGCGCGCGGCGCTGATGCCGCGGCTCGACTACGCCGAATCGGCTCTGGATGCGATCGTACAGACGCCGACGCGGTTGTGCTGGTCACCGAGTGGCCCGAGTTCCTGGAGCTCGACTGGAGCGAGGTCGCCGGCGCGATGCGGGGGCACGTTGCTGATCGACGGGCGCAACGCGCTCGACGGCGAGGCTGTGCGTGCCGCCGGGCTCACCTACGAGGGGATCGGCAGGCGCTGATGCAAGCCGTGATCCTCGTCGGCGGCGAGGGCACCCGCCTGCGTCCGCTCACCTCGACGGTGCCCAAGCCGGTCGTCCCGCTCGTGGACCGGCCGTTCATCTCCTACATGCTCGAGTGGCTGCGCGCGCACGGCATCGACGACGTGATCATGTCCTGCGGCTTTCTCGCCACCAGCGTGCGCAACGTGCTCGGCGACGGCTCGGCCTACGGGATCAGGCTGCGCTTCGTCGAGGAGCCCGACCCACGCGGTACCGCCGGTGCGCTGAAGTTCGCCGAGTCGCTGCTCGACGAGCGCTTCCTGATGCTCAACGGGGACGTGCTCACCGACATCGACCTGACCGAGCAGATCGCCCAACACGAGCGCACCGGCGCCAAGGCGACGCTCGCGCTCGTGCCGGTCGAGGACCCCAGCGCCTATGGCCTGGTGCGCCTGAAGGACGATCGCGCGGTGAAGGAGTTCGTCGAGAAGCCGAGCTCCGACAGGATCGACACGAACCTGATCAGCGCGGGCGCCTACGTGCTGGAGCGCGAGATCCTCGAGCTGGTGCCGCCGGGCCGCAACGTCTCGATCGAGCGCGAAGTGTGGCCGCGGCTGGTCGGCGAGGGCCTGTACGGCTATCCCATCGGACAGCTACTGGCTCGACATCGGCACGCCCGCACGCTACCTGCAGGGCACCTTCGACATCCTCGAGGGCAACGTCAGCACCGCGGTGCGCGAGCGCCTCGGCGACAGCTACATGTCGGTATCCGCGGACGCGCTCGTGAGCGGACGCGCGATCCCGCCGGCTGTGATCGAGGCGGGCGCCACGGTCGCGGAGGGCGCGCACGTCGGCAGCCTCGTCGTGCTCGGCCACGACGTGAAGATCGGTGCGGGCAGCGACCGTCGAGCGCGCGGTGATCCTCGCCGGCAGCGAGATCGGCGAGAACTGCACGCTGCGCAGACTGCATCGTGGCCGCCGGGTGTCGCATCGGCGCCGGCACCCACATCCAGGAGGGCGCGGTGCTCGGCGAGGGAGTCACGGTCGGGGCGGACAACACGATCGCTGGCGGCGCGCGTATCTTCCCTGGTGTGGCGCTGCCCGACGGCGCGATCAGGTTCTAGCCATACAGTTCGGCCAACCCCAACAGGAGACGAGTAGATGAGCGAAGGCGGCGCTGCCACCCCGACCACCGACGCGCTCTCACGCGAGGCGATAGCCCGCGTGGACGCCTCCGGCCAGCTGGATGACGTGCTGTCGCTGCCCGAGCACCTGCGCGACGCGCTGTGGCGGGTGGAGTCGGCGATCATGGCCGAGTGGGACACGCCCGCCGGTCTCGTGGTGGCGGGCATGGGCGGCTCGGCGATCGGCGGCGCGCTGGCGCGCGCCGCGCTCGGCGACCACGCCTCGCGGCCGATCTTCGTGACACGCGCCTACGGGCTGCCGCCTTGGACGACGCCCGACACGACCGTGCTGTGCGCGAGCTACTCGGGCAACACCGAGGAGACGCTTGCCTGCTACGAGTCGGCCGGCGCGCTCGGCGCTCAGCGCGTGGTGGTCACCACCGGTGGCCGCCTCGCGGAGATGGCGCGCGAGGACGGCGTCCCGGTGATCCCGCTCCCCGGAGGCTTTCAGCCGCGTGCCGCGGTCGCCTACATGACCGTCGCCGCGCTCGAGGTGGCCGCGCTGTGCGGCGCCGGACCGCGACTGACCTCCGAGATCGACGTCGCCGCCTCCCACACTGAGCAGCTCGTCGCCGAGTGGGGCCCGGACGCTCCCGAGGACTCGCTGGCCAAGCAGACGGCGCGCGGCCTGCTCGGCACCGCGCCGGTGATCGCCGGCGCCGGGCTCACGGTCCCGATCGCCTACCGCTGGAAGACCCAGATCAACGAGAACTCCAAGCAGCCCGCTTTCGCTCACGAGCTGCCCGAGCTCGACCACAACGAGCTCGAGGGCTGGGAGGGCGCCCAGGACGTCGGACGCTTCTCGGCCGTGTTCCTCGACGACTCCGATGCCCATCCGCGCGTGAAGGAGCGCATGGACTTGACCGAGAAGCTGATCGCCGGCAACGCCGTCGGCGAGCTTCCGTCTGGAGACGCGCGGGCAGACGACGATCGAGCGTGTCATCTCACTCGTGCTGCTCGGCGATCTCGTCTCGATCTATCTGGCGGCGCTGCGCGGCGTCGACCCGGGTCCGGTGCAAGCTGATCGAGCAGCTCAAGGCCGATGCTGCGTCCAAGCGCTAGAACCTTGACATAGCTCGTGATAAGGTCTGCTGGATGCAGGCTCGCGGCTGTAGATGCGCTGACGATCAACGAGGCAGCCGAGACGACCGGTTGGTCGGCGCGGATGCTGCGCTACATCGAGAGCATCGGGCTGGTCGAGCCGGGCCGCTCCGGCTCGGGCTATCGGCTGTACGGCCCGGCCGAGCTACAGCGCTTGAGCACTCTGCGAGAGCTGCTCGACGAGCGTGGAGCTCGACCTCGCCGAGGTCGGCTTCGCGCTGAGGCTGCGGCGCGAGCCCGCGCTGCGCGAGGCGATCGAGCTGTGGCTCGCGGCCGAGCCCGCCCGCCCCGAGCATGTGAGCGCCGACGACTGGCTGCGCTTCGAGCAGGAGAAGCACCAGCGGCTGCTTGCCGACGCCAAGCCGTCTCTCGGGGAGGATGCCTCGTCTGCCAAGAGCGCCACCAAATCACCTGTGAACACCGCCAAGCCACATACGACCATGGAGATCGCATGACCCCCACCGCAACGCTGACCGACACCGACTTCAAGGTCGCCGACCTCTCGCTTGCCGAGTTTGGGCGCAAGGAGATCACGCTCGCCGAGCACGAGATGCCCGGCCTGATGTCGATCCGCCGCGAGTACGCCGAGGCTCAGCCGCTCGCGGGCGCGCGCATCACCGGCTCGCTGCACATGACGATCCAGACCGCCGTGCTGATCGAGACGCTCACCTCGCTCGGCGCCGAGGTGCGCTGGTGCAGTTGCAACATCTTCTCCACCCAGGATCATGCGGCGGCAGCCATCGCCGTCGGGCCTGACGGCACGCCCGAGGACCCGCGCGGGGTGCCTGTGTTCGCCTGGAAGGGCGAGAGCTGGAGGAGTACTGGTGGTGCACCGACCGCGCGCTGCGCTGGCCCGGCGAGGACGGAACGTCTGGTGAATCGGATCCACCACCCACCACGCCACCGGTCCCAACATGATCCTCGACGACGGCGGCGACGCCACGCTGTTCGTGCACAAGGGCACCGAGTACGAGGCAGCCGGTGCGGTGCCCGATCCAGCCTCGGCCGAGTCCGAGGAGTTCCAGGTCGTGCTCTCGCTGCTGACGCGCTCGCTGGAGCGAAGATCCGCAGCGCTGGACGAAGATCGGCCAGGGCATCAAGGGCGTCACCGAGGAGACGACCACCGGCGTGCACCGTCTCTACCAGATGGTCGAGAGCGGCGAGCTGCTGTTCCCGGCGATCAACGTCAACGACTCGGTGACCAAGTCGAAGTTCGACAACCTCTACGGTTGCCGCCACTCGCTGATCGACGGCATCAACCGCGCAACCGACGTGATGATCGGCGGCAAGGTGGCGGTCGTGTGCGGCTTCGGCGACGTCGGCAAGGGCTGCGCCGAATCGCTGCGCGGCCAGGGCGCGCGCGTGGTGATCACCGAGATCGACCCGATCTGCGCGCTGCAGGCGGCGATGCAGGGCTACGAGGTCAACACGCTCGAGGACGTCGTCGAGACCGGCGACATCTTCATCACGACGACCGGCAACAAGGACATCATCACCGCCGCGCACATGGCGCGCATGAAGCACCAGGCGATCGTCGGCAACATCGGTCACTTCGACAACGAGATCGACATCGCCGGTCTCACCAAGACTCCGGGGATCGAGCGCATCAACATCAAGCCCCAGGTCGACGAGTGGGTCTTCTCAGACGGCCACGCGATCATCATGCTCTCCGAGGGACGCCTGCTGAACCTCGGCAACGCGACCGGCCACCCGAGCTTCGTGATGAGCAACTCGTTCACCAACCAGACGATCGCCCAGATCGAGCTGTTCTCGAAGAACGACGAGTACGAGAAGCGCGTGTACGTGCTGCCCAAGCACCTCGACGAGAAGGTCGCGCGCCTGCACCTGGACGCGCTCGGCGTGAAACTGACAAAGCTCAGCGAGGAGCAGGCGGCCTACATCGGCGTGCCCGTCGGCGGTCCCTACAAGGCCGACCACTACCGCTACTAGCCCGACGGACACGGCGCTCGCGACGGAGCTATCGACGTCGCGGACTCCGACGGCGCAGCGTCGGCAGACGCGGTCGGGACGACTGGCAGCGCAGCGCAAGGCGCGGAGGCCATGACTTGACCGTCTCCGACCTGCGGGCTCGACAGCGGCCAGGCCCGGATCGACTGGGCCGACTCGCAGATGCCGGTGCTGGCGCAGGTGCGCGAGCGCTTTGCGCGCGAGCGGCCGCTCGACGGGCGTGAGCGTGGCGGCGTGCCTGCACGTCACCGCCGAGACCGCCAACCTCGTGCGCGCTCTGATCGCCGGCGGCGCGCAGGTGGGGTTGTGCGCGGCCAATCCGCTCTCGACCCAGGACGACGTGGCGCTGGCGCTCACCGAGCGCCATGGCGCGACGGTGCTCGCGCGCGCGCGGCGAGAGCGCCGAGCAGTACGCCGAGCACGTGCAGACAGCTGGTGCAGAGCGCTCCGCAGGTGACGATCGACGACGGCGCGGATCTGATCGGCGCGATCCACGACGACGCAACCCGAGCCATGCCGCCGAGATGCTCGGCGGCACCGAGGAGACGACCGCCGGGCTCTTGCGGGTGCAGGGCGCTCGCCGAGCAGGGCGCGCTCGCGTGTCCGGTGCTGGCGGTCAACGAGTCGCGCACCGAGCGCGCCTTCAACGATCGCTTCGGCACCGGTCAGTCGACGATCGACGGCATCCTGCGCGCCACCAACCTGCTGCTTGCCGGGCGCACGGTCGTGGTGCTCGGCTACGGCTGGACGGGGCGTGGGGTGGCGCTGCGCGCGCGCGGCGCGGGCGCGTCGGTGATCGTCTGCGAGGTCGATCCGCTGCGTGCGCTGGAGGCGCGCATGGAGGGCTATGAGGTGATGGGCGCGCTCGCGGCGGCCGAGCGCGGCGACGTGTTCGTGACCGTCACCGGCGGGCGCGACGTGCTGCGCGCGCGAGCACTTCGAGCGCATGAAGGATGGCGCGGTGCTGGCCAACGCCGGACACTTCGACGTGGAGATCAAGCTCGAGGATCTGCGCGCGCTGGCCGTGGGCGGCCGCCGCGAGGCGCTGCCGCTGGTCGAGGAGCACACGCTCGCGGACGGGCGGCGTCTGAACCTGCTCGCCCAGGGCCGGGTCGTCAACCTCGCGGCGGGGGAGGGGCATCCGGCGTCGGTGATGGACATGTCCTTCGCGGGCCAGGCTTTGTGCGTCGAGTACCTGGTCAAGCGCGCCGGCAGCCTGCCGGCTGGGGTGCTGCCCGTTCCCGATCGGATCGACGAGGAGGTGGCGCGCCTGAAGCTCGAGTCGCTTGGTGTGCAGATCGACGAGCTGCGCGAGGACCAGCGCGTGTACCGCAGCTCTTGGGAACACGGCGCGTAGGGGCCTCTCGTCTTTTCTGTTTCCTATAAGTTGCGCCCTCATGAGAGCGATGGTTCTCGCCGCGGGTCTCGGGACCCGTCTGCGCCCACTCACGAACGAGATCACCAAGCCGATGGTGCCGGTGCTCGACCGTCCGGTGATGGCGCACATCCTCGATCTGCTCGAACATCACGGCTTCGAGGATGTGATCGCCAACCTGCACTACTTCCCCGAGTCGATCGAGCAGTATTTCGGCGAGCGCTTGACTATCGCTTCGAGCCGGAGCTGCTCGGCACCGCCGGCGGGGTGCGCGGCTGCGCCGAGTTCTTCGGCAGCGATCCGTTCCTGGTGATCTCTGGGGACGCGCTCACCGACATCGACCTGAGCGCATTCGTCGGCCCGCCACCGCGAGGCGGGTGGGGTCGCGACGCTGGCGGTCAAGAAGGTGTCCGACACGCGCGAGTACGGCGTCGTGCTGCACGATCGCGAGGGGCGCATCACCGGCTTTCAGGAGAAGCCGAGCCCCGAGGAAGCGCTGTCGGACCTCGGCAACTGCGGCATCTACATCTTCGAGCCCGGAGATCTTCGACTACTTCCCCGAGCGCCCGTTCGTGGACTGGGCGCAGGACGTGTTTCCCGCGCTGCTGGAGAACGACATCCCGTTCCACATCCACGAGGTGCGCGAGTACTGGAACGACGTCGGCTCGCTGGCCGAGCTGCGCCAGGGTACCTTCGACGCGTTGCGCGGCGAGCTGCGCCTGCAGGTCGAGGGCCGCGAGGTTGCCCCGGGCCTGATTGTGGCGGGGGAGAGCGTCGTGCCGCGGAGCGCCGAGATCGAGGGTTCGGTCTGGATCGGCCACGATGTCGAGCTGGGCGAGAACGTCCGTCTGACCGGTCCGCTGGTCCTGGGCGACGGCGCTCGTGTCGGCGAGGGCGCCCAGCTGCGCGACAGCATCCTGCTTCCGGGAACCGAGGTCGCCCCGCGCGCGATCCTGATCGGCGCGATCGCCGGGCACGCGGGGATCTTGGAGAGTCTGCGCTCTAGATAAGCCGTGGGCCCGCTAAAGCAGGCCCACGAGAGCAGTCCTTTGAACGGGCGGATGGTGCCCGCTCGAACATCCGTGCAAGCCGACACATAGTCGCCCCCAGGAGGGGTACGATGGATGTACATCGTCTCCGAGTGAAGGGAGTCCCTGATGCAGATAGACATCAAGGGCCGCAATGTCCCGGTCACCGACGACATGCGCGAGCATCTGGAGCGCCGGCTGGAGAAGATTTCCCGCCAGGTCTCTCGAGTTCGCCCGCTTGGAGTTCGAGATATTCAGGGAGCCAAACCCGCGTGTCGCCGACAGCGATGTGGCCGAGGCGACGCTCTATCTGAAGGGCATCACGCTGAGGGCGCGCGACTCCTCGCCGCAGATGCTGCATTCGCTGAACCTCGTGGTCGACGAGCTGGCGCGTCAGGTCAAGCGCCACCGCGACAAGCGCCGCCACCGTCGCGAGGCCCACGTCGGCCGCGCCACCGCTGTCTCGCACCACTGTTCCCCGGCGGCTGAAGCCTGACGGGCAACCGATCGCCGTGTAGTCGGTACCCTGAACGCATGTCGATTCTCGATCGTGCGCTGAACATCGGCGAGGGAAAGAAGTTCAAGCAATACGAGAAGCGCGTTGCGCTGATCGGTGCGTTTGAGCCCGAGCTCGAACTGGAGACCGAGGACGAGTTGCGCGAGCGCATGAACGTCCTTCGCGAGCGCGCGAGCGAGGGCGAGTCGCTGGACGAGCTGCTGCCGGAGTGCTTTGCGATCGTGCGCGAGACCGGCAAGCGCGCGATGGGGATGCGCCACTTCGACGTGCAGCTGATCGGCGCGATGGCGCTGCACGAGGGGTGCATCGCCGAGATGAAGACCGGCGAGGGCAAGACGCTGACGGCGACGCTCGCGGTCGTGCTCAACTCGCTGGCGCCTCGCGAAGGTGGCCCCGACCCAGAGCCTCGTGAGAATGGCTCGGAGCCGGCGCCGGCGGAACGCAAGGGTGTGCACGTGGTCACGGTCAACGACTACCTGGCGCGACGCGACGCGGATTGGATGAGCCCGCTCTACACACGCGCTTGGCGTGAGCGTGGGGGTGCTGCAGAACCAGCAGGCCTACGACGAGAAGCAGCTGGCGTACGCCTGCGACGTCGTGTATGGCACCAACTCGGAGTTCGGCTTCGACTACCTGCGCGACAACATGGCCAAGGATCTCTCCGAAAAGGTCCAGCGCGGCCACCCGTTCGCGGTCGTGGACGAGGTCGACAACATCCTGATCGACGAGGCACGCACGCCGCTGATCATCTCAGGGGCACCCGAACAGGCGGCCGACCTGTACGTGAAGTTCGCGCGCCTCGCGCCCCGTCTGGCGGCCGGGCAAGACCCCCGAAGGAATGGACCCGCGCACCAAGAAGGGTTTCGTGGCGGATTTCGACTACGAGTTCGATGAGAAGCAGAAGACGGTGGCGATCACCGAGCAGGGCGTCACAAAGGCCGAGCGCTTCCTCGGCATCGACCACCTCTACAAGGCCGAGAACGGCCATCTCGTCAACCACCTGATCCAGGCTCTGCGCGCCGAGTCGCTTTACAAGCGCGACGTCGACTACGCGGTGATCGACGGCGAGGTGAAGATCATCGACGAGTTCACCGGACGCATCCTCGACGGGCGGCGCTGGTCTGAAGGTCTGCACCAGGCGGTCGAGGCAAAGGAGGGCGTGCGTGTGCAGGAGGAGAACCAGACGCTCGCCACGATCACCTACCAGAACTACTTCCGCCTGTACGACAAGCTCTCGGGGATGACTGGCACGGCGCTGACCGAGGCGACCGAGTTCATGAAGATCTACGAGCTGCCGGTGGTGCAGATTCCGACGAACATGCCGATGGTCCGCGACGATCGCAACGATCAGGTCTACAAGACCAAGGAGGGCAAGTGGGAGGCGGTCGTCAAAGAGATCGCCGCTCGCCACGGGAATGGCCAGCCGGTGCTCGTCGGCACGATCTCCGTCGAGGTCTCAGAGCTTCTGGGGGAGCGCCTGAAGAAGCGCGGGATCGCCCACACCGTGTTTCAACGCAAAGCCCGAGCACGCTGCTCGCGAGGCGGAGATCGTGGCCGAGGCCGGCCAGCCCGGCGCGGTGACGATCGCGACGAACATGGCAGGTCGCGGTGTGGACATCAAGCTCGGCGGCAATCCCGAGCACTTGGCGCGATTGGAGCTGGCAAAGGGCGAGCTCGACCCCGAGGACCCCGCCTACGAGCAGCGCATGAAGGACATGCTGCCTGAGATCGAGGCAGCGTGTGGAGGCCAACCGCGAACGCGTGACGGTGGCGGGAGGACTGTTCATCTGCGGCACCGAGCGTCACGAGTCTCGCCGCATCGACAACCAGCTGCGTGGACGTGCCGGCCGTCAGGGCGACCCCGGGGAGAGCCGCTTCTTCCTCTCGGCGGAGGACGACCTCGTGCGCCTGTTCGCGGGCGATCGCATCTACAAGATCCTCGATCGACTGGGTGGTCTGGACGAGGAGGGCAACGAGGAGCCGATCGAGGCGGGGATGCTCTCCAAGCAGATCGAGAAGGCCCAGAAGAAGGTCGAGGAACAGAACTTCTTGATCAGAAAGCGCGTGCTCGAATACGACGATGTGATGAACGAGCAGCGGCGCATCATCTACGCCTACCGCGACGAGGTGCTCGAAGGCAAGGAAATGGGCGACGAGGCGCGCGAGCAGGTCGTGGGCACGATCGAGCGCACGATCGACCAATACACGCCGGGCGACTACATGGAGGACTGGGATCTCGACGGACTGTTCACCGCGCTCGGGCAGTTCTTCCCGGTCGAGCTGGGCGACGACGAGCTGGATCCCGAGACGGTTGACACCGGCTACCTCAACGAGCGGGATCAGCGAGATGGCACTCGAGCATTACAACGAGCGCGAGGAGCAGCTCGGCAGGGAGCTGATGGGCGCGCTGGAGCGCTTCTTGATCCTGCAGATCATCGACGAACGCTGGCGCGAGCACCTGTATGACATGGACTACCTGCGCGAGGGCATCCACCTGCGTGGGTTCGCCCAGATCGATCCGCTCGTCGCCTACAAGAACGAGGCGTTCGAGCTGTTTGGAGACCTCATGAACAGCGTGTGGGTGGACTTCACGCGCATGATCTTCAACGTGCAGGTGAGTCTTGATGGCCCACCCACCCCGAACGGCGGTGGAGGCGCAGCGCCCGCTCCCGCGTTCGCGGCCTCGGGCAGCTCCACACGCGCCGGTCGCGTGTCCTACTCCGGTGGCTCGAGCGCAATGGGCGCCGGCGCGCTCGCCGCGGCAGCCGCGGCGGCCGGACCGAACGGCGCGGCCTATGAGGGCGAAGGCGAGCCGGTAGAAGCGCTACCGGTGGTCGAGCAACGCGTCACCGACACAGAGCACGAAGTCGGGCGCAACGACCCGTGCTGGTGTGGGTCGGGCAAGAAGTTCAAGCGCTGCCACGGCGCGTAGGACCAACACCCCGGCAGTATCGCGCCGCGTCTACGACCGTCCTACAAGCTGAGCGCTTTGACGCTCGGCGATGAACTCCTCGGTTGCGCGTGGGCCCATGAACGGGATCAGCACCGTGCGGATCAGATCGGGAAGGATCGTCGGGACCGACTCCGCCGAATGCTGCGTGATCTGCAGGTAGAGCATGTTCGAAGAAGCGTTGGGTGACAGGCTGGTCGAGGCTGCCGGCGGCCGCTGGATCGAGCAGGTCATAGCCCGGTTGCAGGAAAATCGAGAAAGCGTCCATCAGCGACTGCGCCAGCTCGCGCGCGGAGGGCCCGATCGAGAGCAGCTCGACGATCCCCGTGCGGGCGAACGCGGGCTCGTTTCACGATCCATTCGGCATACGCGTGCATGCCGTCCCAGACCGCGTCGGGCCAGTTGGTCGAGCTCTTGTAGATTTCCTGGCCGAAGCCCATCACGCTGTCCACGCCGGCTTCGATCCCTGAGAAAACCGCTTCTTCCTTGCTCGCGAAGTGCTCGTGGAAAGAGCGCGCCGAGATGTGGGCCTCGGCGCAGATGTCGCGAACGCTGGTCTGGTGGTAGCCCTTGGCGGCGACCACACGCACGGCAGCAAGCTGGATCTGCTCGTGCGTGTTGTGCACGATGAAGCGTCGAGGAGCCTCGCGGAGGCTGGCAGCGTTACGGATGACAGCTATGACGACAGCGTACACCAGTCCGAGCGTCTTGCCAAGTTGCCGACTGCTGCTGATAGCGTTGGCGCCGATGGCAACCGCCCCTCCAAGCGAGTCGACGCCGCAACGCCTTGCGGCCATCCGCGAGCAGCTGACCCTGCTTGCGGACTATCTTTGACCCAGCTCACCTGAGCGAGCGCATCGAGGCGCTCGAAGCGCAGATGCAGGCGCCGGGCTTCTGGGATGATGCGCAGGCCGCAGCCAAGGTGTCCTCCGAGCACGCCAAGGGCAAGCAAGCGGCTGAAGACGTTCACGGCGTTGCAGTCCGACGTGGACGATCTCGACGGTCTCGTGGAGATGGCAGAGGAGGAGCCGGCGCTCGAGCAGGAGGTCGAAGAGCACCTTGCCTCGGTCGAGCAGCGCTTGGCGGAGCTCGAGGAGCAGCGTTTGTTCTCGGGCTCCTATGACGCGGGCGACGCGCTCGTGAGCGTGAACGCGGGCGCGGGCGGCACCGACGCGCAGGATTGGGCCGAGATGGTGTTGCGGATGATGATGCGCTGGGCCGAGCGACGCGGCTTCGAGGTCGAGCTGCTGGAGGTGAGCGCGGGGGAGGAAGCGGGGATCAAGTCGGCCACGTTCAAGGTCTCGGGGGAAAACGCCTACGGCCTGTTCGGCGCCGAGCGAGGCGTGCACCGGCTCGTGCGACTGTCGCCGTTCGACTCCGCCCACCGCCGCCAGACGAGCTTCGCGGGCGTGGAGGTGGCGCCGGTCGTGGAGGACACCGGGGAGGTCGAAATCGACGAGGACGACCTGCAGGTGGACACCTACCGCGCCTCGGGCGCGGGCGGGCAGCACGTCAACAAGACCGACTCGGCGGTGCGCATCACCCACCGCCCGTCGGGGATCGTGGTGCAGTGCCAGAACGAGCGCTCGCAAACCTCCAACCGCGCGACCGCGATGGCGATGCTGCGCTCCAAGCTCGTGGAGAAGCAGGAGCGCGAACGCCAGGAAGAGATCGCGCGCGAGAAGGGCGAGGCGCAGGACGTCAACTTCGGCTCGCAGATCCGCTCGTACGTGCTGCACCCCTACTCGATGGCCAAGGACCACCGCACCGACCATGAGATGGGCGACGTGCAGCGCGTGCTCGACGGGGATTTGGATGGGTTCGTGCGTGCTTATCTGTTGAAGTCGGCCGCCGTCGGATCGTGAGCGAGGACGAGCTGACCGAGCTTGTGAGGCGTGTCCTGCGTGAGGACGTGGGCGAGGTCGACGTCACGACCAGCGCGACGATCGCGCTCGACGCGCGTGCGCAGGCGTTGATCGCGCAGAAGGCCCCGGGCGCGATCTTCGGACTGGAGGCGGGCGAAGCCTGCTTTGCGCTGCTCGATCCCGGTGTGCGCTTCGAGCGGCTTGTGCAGGAGGGCAACTGGCGCGAGGAGGGCGGGCCTGTGCTCTCGATCGAAGGCTCCGCCCGCGCGCTGCTCACGGGCGAGCGCACCGCGCTGAATTTCCTCGGGCGCCTGTCGGGGATCGCGACGCTCGCGGCGCGCTTCGTGCGCGAGGTGCAGGGGACCGGGACGGTCGTGCTCGACACGCGTAAGACGACTCCAGGGCTGAGGAAGCTGGAGAAGGCGGCGGTCGCGGCCGGCGGCGCATCGAATCACCGCGTCGGCCTGTATGACGCGATCCTCGTCAAGGAGAACCACATCGCCGCCGCCGGCGGGATCGCGCAGGCCGTGGCTCGCGTGCGCGAGTCGGCGCCGGAGCTGGCGAGCACACTGGAGGTCGAGGTGCGCAATCTCAACGAGATAGACGAAGCACTCGCAGCAGGCGCGCCGCGTCTGCTGCTCGACAACATGAGCGTCGATGATCTGCGTGCCGCTGTCGCCCAGGTGGCAGGCCGCGCGCAGCTGGAGGCGAGCGGCAACGTCACGCTCGAGAACGTCCGGGAGCGCGCGCTGACCGGGGTAGACTTCATATCGGTCGGAGCGCTCACCCACTCCGCGCCCGCCCTGGACCTATCCCTGATCCTGGAGGTGACGGTAGTGGGGGCGTCAGGGTAGCGATCCCGGTGGGGCGAGCCACACCGACTCGAACCCCATGACCTGCGCGAGCGTGTCGTAGTCGTGGTCGTAGTGGAGCACCGCTGCTCCGGTCTCCTGGGCGGCAGCGGCGGTCAGGTAGTCGGCTACGGGTATGCGATGGGCGCCGGCGGAGCTGTGAGCCAGGGCCCGCATCCCCATTTCGGCCGCCTGTAGCACAGTGCGCGTCAGGGGTGCGGTCGCGACGGCGCTCAGCTCCTCCGCGGTCGCGTCGAAGTGCTCGCCGTTCCTCGCGGTGAACAGAATCTCCAGTTTGACTATGGGCCCGATTCGCAACCGACCTGCTCGCCAGGCATGGCTCCAGTGCTCGACTAC
The DNA here is from genome assembly GCA_963715535.1 of uncultured Solirubrobacterales bacterium. Lineage (GTDB taxonomy): Bacteria > Actinomycetota > Thermoleophilia > Solirubrobacterales > Solirubrobacteraceae > Palsa-744. The sequence goes on from OY970251.1 coordinate 2,974,070, forward strand.
CGCCGGATGACCGGAGCGCATCCAGGCCGAAGTGTCGACAACCAGCGCCAGGTCTCCCCAGGCGCTGTTGCTACCAGGCTCGCCAGGCACGTCGCTTTACGTCGCGCAGCAAGTCCCAGTCCCACGGCGCGGTCTCCGGGTGCTCGAAATGCGATATCAAGCGCTTGAGAAGTTCCTCTCGCCGCTCCTCCGTCATGGGGGGCTCCTCGACGAGGTGCCGCGCACCCACGAGTGCCAGCTCACGTACCTGCTGTGAGCGCGGCAGCCCGGGACGCAGGTGCGGCGCGGCTGCGCGCAGCGCACGCGCGAGCTCGGGGTCCTCGGTGACCTGGATGCGGGGATGGGAAGTTGCCACATCCGCAGTGTACCACCACTGTGTCACCCAGCTGGGGCCGGGGTCGTCGAGGCGGCCTGAAAGAGTCTCAATTTGCATAGACGTCAAAGCTAGACGTTGCTTGGGACGGAACTCGGCGCGTGCGGGTTGCGGGATAGACTGGACGAGGTGCAGTCGCTGCCGATGATCCCAACCCAGGGGCCGCTCCCCGCGCTGAGCCCGGATGAGATCGTCGAGCTGAGCGCCGAGGTGCGCGCGCTGGCCGCAGAGCGCAACGCCACGATCCTCGCGCACAACTATCAGGTGCCCGAGGTGCAGGATGTTGCCGACTACGTGGGCGACTCGCTTGGGCTCTCGCGCCAGGCGGCGGCCTCCGACGCTGAGACGATCGTGTTCTGTGGTGTGCACTTCATGGCCGAGACCGCCTCGATCCTTTGTCCGCAGAAGACGGTCCTGATCCCCGACCTGGACGCCGGTTGCTCGCTGGCGGCTTCGATCGACGCCGAGCAGCTGGCGGAGTGGAGGGCTTCATATCCAGAGGGTGTGGTGGTCATGTATGTGAACACCACCGCCGAGGTCAAGGCACTGACCGACTACTGCTGCACCTCTGCCAACGCGGTCAACGTGGTGCGCCACATCTATGAGACTCGTGGTCCCGACACCGAGATCCTGTTCGGTCCCGACATGTGGCTGGGCGCCTACGTAGAGAAGGAGCTTGGCCGGCGCATGCACGTGTGGGACGGCGAGTGCCATGTGCACGCCGGCATCCGCCCGTCTGACATCGACGCCACGCGCGCCGCGCATCCAGATGCCGATTTCCTGATCCACCCCGAGTGTGGTTGTACGACCTCGATCATGGAGTACGTCGCTGCCGGCGATGTCTCTGCCGAGGGCGTGCACATGCTCTCCACGGGCGGGATGCTGCGCTACGCGGATGACTTGGAGAAGGTTGCGGCCGGCCGGGTCGATGGGGAGGCGAGTCGTTCCGCATCTCCGCGCGAGGCGGTCGTCGCCACCGAGACGGGCATGCTCTATCCGCTTGAAATGGCCGCTCCCGACGTCAAGTTCATACCCGCCAATGCCGAGGCCTCCTGCGTCTACATGAAGATGATCACGCTGGAGAAGCTGCGCGATGCCCTGCGCGACATGAAGTTCGAGGTGCGCGTGGCGCCCGAGATCGCTGAGCGGGCGCGGCTGCCGATCGACCGCATGGTCGCGCTCGGCTGACACTGGCGTTAGCGGATGCGCTAACATATGCGCCGTGAGCACGAGTAGCGGACTTGCGGGCGAGCTGATCGGCGAAATCCGCCGCCGGAGCGGGCTGCGACAAGCCGAGCTGGCCCGCCGGGCCGGCTTGTCGCGCTCGGTGGTGAACGCATACGAGCGCGGTCATCGCCAGCCCGGGGTGGATGCGCTCGCGCGCCTGGCCTCCGCGGCCGGGCTTCGGCTGGAGCTCGGCCGTGCTGAGACCATCGATCCCGTTCGCGCAGGACGCATCCTCTCCCAGGTGCTCGACCTTGCGGAGTCGCTGCCCACACGCCGGCGTGGGCAGCTCGAATATCCCTCGCTGCGGGGCCTGCCGGGATGAGCCTGCTCGGCCGGCGGCTGATCGAGGTCCATGAAGAGCTCTCGCGGGCCGGTTTGCCCCACGCGTTCGGCGGGGCGATCGCGCTCGCCTACTGCATCGAAGAGCCGCGCGGCACGCGCGACGTGGACGTGAACGTGTTCGTCGATCCCGCCAGAGCACGCAAGGTATTTGCGGCTTTGCCCGACACCGTCACGGTGACCGACGCGAACATCGCCGCGGCAGAGCGTGACGGCCAGGTGCGGGTGTGGTGGGAGGACACCCCGATCGACGTGTTCCTCGACGTTCACCGTTTCCACGCCGAGGTCGCCGAGGCAGTCCGCACGGTGACGTTCGAGGGTCACGAGATCCCGGTGCTCGATTGCACTTCTCTCGCGGTGTTCAAGGCGCTGCTCGACCGCACCAAGGACTGGGCCGACATCGAGGAGATCATCGCTGCCGGGTCGCTGAACGTGGCGCGGGCACAGGCCTGGTTGGACAGGCTGCTCGGGCCAGAGAGCCAGGTTGCCCGGCGTCTACGGTCGCTGGTCGGCACGGGCACGTAGGGCCACGTCGTTCCCGCTTGCCGGCTCGAACGACTTAAGGCTGCGCTTGGTTGACGGCTTCATGCCGCATGAAGGGCGCCGCGGCTGCCAGCGCCGGTGAAGACCGCTACTACGGTCCAGTGTCTTGCGAAGTGTGCTGCGGCGCCGGAGCGGTAGACCGTGGCTTGTGGCGAGGAAGCAGGTGGCGAAGACCGGCTAAGAACGCGCCTGGAAGGTCCTCGAATGTGGCGCCCACGGGTATCTTCAGACCAGGGATGCCCGACGGTGGAGGCAACTCGCGTGCGGGTTTCTTCTCCATTGATTCAGCTTACCGCGCTCATACGACGGTCAGCAGACAAAAGGCAGCGGCGAGTACCGCTGGGACGCCGACAGCGACTGCAATCGCCAGTCCGCGAAAGGCGATCTCCACGGCGTTGGCGTGCACCTTCGCCGTAAGGTCGATGAGCAGTTGCTCCAAGTATTCTGCCTCAGGAGCGGCGCCGTAATCGCGATAGAACTCTCCCGCCGGCGGGCCGACGTTGGGAGTCGCCCGTCTAAGGGTGGCGACGACGCACACGAGCGTCCCCAGGCTGGCGCCAGCGAGCAGCAACGCTCGACCGTGGTGGAGACCGGGCGGCAGGTCGAGCAGCAGGCTGTCGGCCACCGCGAAGAATCCAAGCAGGCCCGGAAGCTTGGCATCAAGCGCGCTTGCGGCCTGGACCTGCGCGGAGAGCTCTTGGTAGCTCGCGGCGACCGCGGTGCGTAGATTTTGGACGACGATCTGCATCGCCGAAGGTATAGGCCGCGCTTGGGACGGAACTCGGCGCGGGGGCCTCTGCGCAAAAGCCCGCAACAGCGGGCCGTCGCGTGATGTGGTGGCGTAGGCGCCGTACCCTTGGCTCATGTCTACATTTGCCATTGACAACTAGACTCATCTTCGAGTAAGGTTCTCTACAGCAGAGCTGGCGGGGAGAGGGTCCCACAGGCCGGCTCGGGTCAATAGTCGTAGCCCAGAGGAGGGGAACGCCCTGATGAGAAGCTTCTTCAAGTTCGGCCGCGCGCGGAGCGCGACAGCCCCGTCGCTCGATGGGGTGGGGATTGCCATAGGCGCGAAGCGTGCGGCAAGTCGGCTTTTCGAGGGGATCGGTATCGCCGCGGGCGCGCGGTGCTCGCAGGAGGCGTCTCCTCCCAGGGGGGCCCGCCGGCTGACGCTCGCCACGGCGGTGGCGCTGTGTGCTGTGGCTTGCATGCTTGGGTTGGGCGAGGGCTCGGCTTGGGCCGCGGGCGGGTCGCTCTTGTTTGGTCAGTTCGGCAACGAAGCTGGGCAGATCAGCTACGTCGGCGGAGGTGCGTATGGCATGGCGATTGATCGTGAAACCGGTGACATCTATGTCGGTGACGCTGCTAACCAACGTGTCGATGAGTTTGCCGGGTCGGGCCAGTTCTTGTCTGGGTGGGGTTGGGGTGTGATTCCGCCCAGCGAGGGCGGTGAGGGCGCCGACGAATTCCAGGTTTGTACGAGCGCGACTGGGTGTAGAGAAGGTCTTGGTGGGTCGGGTGTGGGAGAGTTCACCGGCGAAGACGCGTCTGGTGTCGCGGTGGATAACGATCCGTTGAGTTCGTCTCATGGGGATGTGTATGTAGTCGATCTAGGTAATCATCGGGTGCAGAAGTTTGACTCCGAAGGAAAATTCTTGATGATGTTCGGTGGGCACGTGAACAAGACGACGAATGGGGATGTGTGTGTCGCCGGTGAAGCGTGTGGTGCTGGGAGTGAGGGCACGGGCGACGGCGAATTCAACTTGGCGGTACGTGCGAGCCAGATCGCTGTGGGTCCTGGTGGTGACGTGTATGTGGGCGATCAGGCGCGCGTTGAGGTGTTTGAACCCAGCGGTGTGTGGAAGGAAAATATTTCGCTGGCCGGGCTCTCGACTGAAGGTAAGGTCACTTCGATCGCGGTGAATGCGGCTGGCGATGTGTTTGTGAAGGATGAAGGTGTGCCTGGTGTGCGGGAGTTCGAAGCGGATGGTGTTGAATTGCCTGTGCGGTTCGATGAAGGTAGCCAATCGGTTGGTGGGGTCGCCCTTGATGTGGCGGGTGACCTGTTCGTCTCCGATAAGAGTGGCGGTGTTCATTTCTTGGAGTTCGCGCCTTCTGGTGAAGAGCTCGATAACTTCGGTGGAGGGACGCTACAGTCTTTTTCCGCTAACGCTAACGAACAGAATCAAGCGATGGTCTTCGATGAAGCCTCTGAAGAATTGTTGGTGTACGGTAGCAACAACTATGCTCAGGCCAACGATCACGAATATGGTCATTATGGTGTGTGGGGGTTTCCGGTGCCGCCAGCGGGTCCGCTTGTGGAGTCGGGTAGTGAGAAGGCGAGTCCGGGATCACAGGGTAACGCGACGTTCGAAGCGTTGGTGAACCCTGAGGGCAAGGAAACTTCCTACCGTTTTGAATATGTCGATGAAGAAGATTTCAGGGCGAGTGGGTATGCGGATGCGTCTGTTACGACGCTCGCCTCGGCTGGTTCGAGCTTTGAAGATCAGTCGGTGAGCGCGGGCGTGACTGGTCTCATCCCGGGAGTCACATATCACTGGCGTGTTTTTGCCAGTAACTCTGCGGGCACGCTCACGAGTCCCGATCAGACTTTCGAAGAGACGCCGTCTGCTCTGGTGGAAGGTCCGTGGGCGACGAATGTCACCTCTTCAAGTGCGACGCTGGAAGCAAAGGTCGACCCTCTGGGCGTCAATACGAGCTACCGGTTGGAATACGGGACAAGCACTTCCTATGCGCACATGCTCAGCGGCAACGCGGGGGAAGGCATGGGCTATGTGCAGGTCGCTTATCACGTTCAGGGATTGGAAGCGGACACGGTCTACCATTATCGTGTCGTGACGAGTAGCACGGTGGGGACGGTCGTGGGCGCCGATCATATGTTTACGACGCAGCCTGCGGGTGGGGCGCTGACGCTACCGGACGGTCGTGCGTGGGAATTGGTTTCTCCGGCGGATAAAGGTGGCGCGCTGATCGAAGAAATCGAGACCTCTCAGGCCGCGAGCGATGGTAACGGGATCGTGTATTCGGCTAGCGAACCGCTCGGGGAAGGCATTGTCAGTCACATGGGTAGCAACACGAATGCTCTGGCTGGTGCTACGGAGCTCTCCACACGTGTGCCGGGAGGCGGTTGGAGGACGCGCGATATATCGCCCAAGCAGACACTTCTGCCGGAAGGGCAAACGGCGATCGGTCTCTTTGAAGGTTCTGAAGCCTTCTATACATTTACCCCAGACCTGTCCTCGGGGATCTTGGAACCGCGGGGTAGCCTGGGTCATACGCCGCAGTCCTCGCAAGAGACGGAACCGACGCTTTATTTGCGCAACAACACAAGCGAAGCCTATGAGCCGCTGGTGACGGCGGGGAACGTGCCGTCGGGTACGAAATGGGCTCCCGATCTTTTTTGGAATAAATGGGAAAAGATGGCATTTTTGGGTGCGACTCCGGATCTCAGTCATATCCTCATCTCTGATTGGGCGGCTCTGACCCCGGAAGCGACCGTCGCAAAAAACTATGAACAAGCCAGCGAAAATCAGAATTTGTATGAGTGGAGCGGGGGACAGCTCCAGTTGGTAAATATTCTTCCGGACGGTAAGTCAGAACCGGGAGCGGCCTTTGGTAAGAACACGGAAGGCGAAGGCGACGCTTCCAATCCGTGGGCTATGTCGAGCGATGGGCGCTGGATCGTGTTTAGGGAGCTTTATGGTTCGACGCCCAATGCTTTTTATGTGCGTGACATGGTCGAGCACAAGACGATGGCGTTTGGCAATCCTCATGGGGGTTCGAGGTTTGAGACGATGAGTAGGGATGGGTCGATGATCTTCTATCTGGAACTGCGGAACGGGTCCAGCCAAGAAGGGGAATTGTATGTGTTTGATACGGCGACGGGGAGTAGTACGGATTTGACGGCCGATCATTTGGCGGGTGAGGGTAGTGCTGGTGTGCAGAACACGCTGGTGGGTATCGGCGAAGATGGCTCGTATGTTTATTTTGTAGCCAAGGGCGTGCTTGCGAGTGGGGCGAGCGATGGTCAGGACAATCTGTATGCGATGCACGATGAAAACGGCAGTTGGAGGACGACGTTCATCGCGGGTCTTTCAAAGGAAGACGAAAAAGACTGGTCGCCTCAGGAAGACTTTTTCCATGAATTGGAACGTATTACCTCGCGGGTGTCGCCGGATGGGCGTTATGTGACGTTCATGTCGGATAGATCCTTGACGGGTTATGACAATACTGATGTGGTCAGTGGGCAGCCTGACGAGGAGGTTTTCCTGTATGACGCGGAAACAAATCGGTTGGTGTGCGCGTCTTGCGATCCCAGCGGTGCGCGCCCGATGGGGGTGCACGATCTCGACCTTGTCGGGAAACTGTTGATGGATGAGAGTGGGGCGTGGAGTGGGGCCAACGGGACAACCGAAGAAACAGAACACGGTCATTGGCTGGCGGCGGATATCGCGCCGGAGTGGAATGTCAATTGGTATAACGCGTTTCATCAACCAAGCGATCTCTCTGACAGTGGACGGTTGTTCTTCAACACCAGCGATACGCTTGTGCCGCAGGACACGAACGGGGTGGCGGATGTGTATGAGTATGAGCCGTCCGGTGTTGGTGATTGTACGAGTGCCAGCGGCACGTTTAGCGGACGTGCGGATGGTTGTGTGGGCTTGATCAGCTCCGGTCAGTCCGCTTCGGAATCGACGTTCCTGGATGCGAGCGAAACCGGTGATGACGTGTTCTTTATCACGGCCGCGAAACTGGTATCCGAAGATTACGATAATGTCAACGATGTTTATGACGCGCACGTGTGCACGACTGAAGTGCCGTGCTTGACTACTGCTGTGTCGCCGCCTGTGTGCGATAGCGGCGATTCGTGTAAGGCGGCGCCCTCACCGCAACCTGAAATCTTCGGTCCCGCGCCGAGTGCGACGTTCAACGGCGCCGGCAACATCACCGAAGAAGCCAAGAGCGCGATCAAATCGAAGGCCAAAACAAAGAAGAAGACGAAGAAAAAACCAAGGAAGAAGAAGGTGGGCAAACCAAAGAAGAAGGCGGGCAAACATAAGAAGGCCGGGAAGTCCGCTACCGGGAGCACGAGGGGTGGTGGACGATGAGCGTCAATCTTCTCAAGAGGAGTGTCGCTGCGAGCGTGATCCTTGCTGTGTTGATCGTGTTGGGTGGTGCGGGTCAGGCTGCGGCGGCGGAGCCGTGGTGGCACGTGGTGAGTGTGTCGGCGCCCGCGAGCCCGGATAGCAGCGAAGCGAGAGTTGATGTGCTGGTCGATAACCTCGGTGACGAGCCGACCAGCGGAACCAAGCAGGAACACTTTGAAGAAGCTGTCTTCAAGGATGAAACGAAAAGCTTTATCAGGCTGGTGGACAAGCTACCGGCGGGTGTGACGGCGACTGCGGTAAGCGCCGGCGGCGGCGGCCAGTCTCTCGGTGTCGGTGGTGAGGAAGGTCTGGAAACAGACCTGAAATTGTTTGAAAGTTTTGGGTTCACGGTGCCGAAACTCTGTTCGATTTCCGGACAGACCGTGGAATGTAACTATGGCACGCGGGTGTTTCCTTATGAACAGATTATTTTCGAGATCACCGTCAAGGTCGCTCCTGGTGCTGGTCACGGTCTGAATGAAGTGAGCGTGAGTGGTGGTGGTGCGTCACCGGTCAGTTCGCGGCGAGCTCTGGCGGTTGAAGGCCCTGCCCCGTCCTATGGGGTGCAGACTTATGAAGTCGCTCCCGAAGAAGAAGGTGGTCTGGCGAACACGCAGGCTGGATCGCATCCCTTCCAGCTGACGACCACGCTGATGCTAAACACGCAGGCCGTGGGACTGACCGGTAATGGGGCTTCTCGATATAGCCCAGAAGTGCAGCCGGTCGCGTTTACGAAGGACCTGCATTTCGATTTGCCGCCGGGACTGGTGGGCAATCCCACACCGCTTGCGAAGTGCAGTGTGCGCCAGTTCTTGGACTTCTTCGCTAGCGGTGGCAAGTCGCTCTGTCCGGATAGCACGGTTGTCGGCGTCGCGACACCGATCGTGACGAGCTTCCAAGAAAATGGGACCAATCCGCGTGCTGTCAGCGAGCCGCTCTACATTCTCGAACCGTCGGTGGGTGAGCCCGCGAAGTTTGGTTTTCCGACGCCCGTCGGCCCGGTGATCCTTGACACGTATGTGCGTACCGGCGGGAACTATGGTGTTGTGGTGAGCGTGTCGAATATCACCCAGAGTCTCGCGTTCATCGGGAACGTGCTCACATTCTGGGGAGTACCGGCCGAAGCGCAGCACGACAACTCGCGCAACTACGAGTGCCTGATCGCCAGCGAATCAGTCGAACTCGGCGGGCCAGAAGCGTCGTGTCCGGTCGATGAAAAACCGCAACCGCTGCTGATCATGCCGACGTCTTGTACGGGCCCATTGCAGACGAGTATCGAAGCGGACTCCTGGGAACATATCGGTCAGTTCACAGAACCATTCGACTACACTTTCCAGAACGCCCAGGAAGAACCCGTCGGACAGGACGGATGCAACCGCCTGAACTTCGAACCGTCGATCAAGGTCGCACCCGACGGCCAGCAGGGCAGTACACCGACCGGCTTGACGGTGGACGTGCATGTTCCTCAGGAAGCGAGCTTGAACCCGACGGGTCTCGCGGAGTCCGCGGTACGGAACACGACCGTCTCATTGCCCGCGGGTGTAGCGGTCAACCCGTCCGGTGCCGATGGTCTCTCAGCGTGTGGGGAGAGCGAAGTCGGCCTTGAAAGCCCTGCTGAACAGTCGTGTCCTGAATCTTCGAAGATCGGGACGGTAGAAATCCATACGCCGCTGCTACCCAACCCGTTGGTTGGTGCCGCGTACCTGGCGCAGCAGGACGCGAACCCGTTTGGTTCGCTGATCGCGATGTATATCGTGGTGTATGACCCTGTTTCGGGTGTGCGCGTCAAGCTTGCGGGAGAAGTCAAACCTGATCCTGTGACGGGACAGTTGGTCTCCACGTTCAAGGAAACACCGCAACTGCCCTTTGAAGATTTGACCCTGGACTTCTTCGGTGGTTCTCGCGCTCCGTTGGGTACGCCGGCATTGTGTGGTGGTTATACGACCACAGCGTCGATCAGCCCGTGGTCTGGTAACGAACCGGTCCAGTCCTCCTCGGAATTCGAGATCACCAGTGGTCCCAACGGGACGCCGTGCAGCAATCCGTTGCCGTTCGATCCGACGCTCACGACTGGCAGCTTGAATATTCAGGCTGGCGCGTTCACGCCGTTCACGATGACAATGTCCAGGGAAGATGGCAACCAGAACCTGGACGCGATCCAGCTGAAGATGCCGCCGGGCTTGTTGGGGACGCTATCGAGCGTGAAGTTGTGCGGGGAAGCCGAAAGCAACGCGGGGACGTGCGGTCCCGAAAGCCTGATCGGCGAAACAACGGTCAGCGTTGGCCTGGGAGGAAACCCCTACACCGTCAAGGGTGGCAAGGTCTATATCACTGGCCCCTACGACGGTGCCCCGTATGGCCTGTCGATCGTGAACCCCGCGAAGGCGGGACCGTTCAACCTGGGAGAGGTGATCGTGCGGGCGAGGATCGAAGTGAACCCTGAAAACGCTGCGCTCACGATCACGAGCGATAGCAGTGGTCCGTATGCGATCCCGCAGATCATCGACGGGATCCCCTTGGAGATCAAGCACGTGAACGTGTCGATCAATCGTCCTGATTTCACGTTCAACCCGACCGATTGTGCTCCGATGAGCATTGGCGGCGCGTTGACCAGCAGTCAGGGTGCCAGTTCCTCGTTGGATGTGCCTTTCCAGGTCACCAATTGCGCGATCCTGAAGTTCAAACCGATCTTCAGCGTCTCCACCAACGGCAAAACATCGCGTGCCAACGGTGCGAGCCTGAACGTCAAGCTCACCTATCCCAAAGCACCGTTCGGGAGCCAGGCGAACATCGGGAAGGTCAAGGTAGACCTGCCAAAGCAACTCCCATCGCGCCTGACGACACTCCAGAAGGCGTGTCCCGTGGCGACGTTCGAAGCGAACCCGGCATCGTGTCCGGCGGATTCCAGGATCGGTAGCGCCACAGCTACGACACCGGTCCTGCCGGTCCACCTGGAGGGGCCGGCGTACTTCGTCTCCCACGGCGGGCAGAAGTTCCCAGAACTGATCGTTGCGCTATCGGGAGAGGGCGTCACGGTCTACCTGCACGGCGAAACGTTCATCAGCCCCGCCGGGATCACCAGTAGCACGTTCAGGACGATCCCCGATGTTCCCATCGGCGTGTTCGAACTGAAATTGCCCCAAGGCCCCGACTCGGCTCTCGCCGCGAACGGGAACCTGTGCGCCACCAAACTGGTGATGCCGACCATCTTCGTCGCCGCGAACGGCGTCAGCCTCAAACAATCGACCCCGATCAAGGCGACCGGTTGCCCCAAGAAAAAGACCAAGAAGACGAAGGCAAAGAAAGCAAGCAAGCACAAGAAGAAGAAATAGATCGGCCGAGCGCGGTCCGCCGCCATCCCCACGGCGGGTGGCGTTCGCTTTAGAGTCACATTCAGGGGAGAGGTGTTCGTGAGCAACGACAAGTCGCCGGCTTTGGATCGGCTCCATCCGGGGAGCGGCGCTTTCCCGCGCGAGGAGGTCGAACGACATCCAGCGCGCACGGATCCTCTCGGCGATGGTTGAGGTCGCCGCCGAGCAGGGCTACATTGGCGCCGCAGTGGCTCCCGTGGTCGCGCGTGCCGGGGTCTCGCGGCGCACGTTCTACGAGCTGTTCGACGGGCGCGAGGACTGCTTCCTGGCGGCGTTCGAGTGGGGCGTGGAGCAGGCGCGACAGGCGGTCCTCGAGGCGTACGGATCGCGGCGCACGTGGCGCGATCGCGTGCGCCATGGGCTTGCCGCGCTGCTCGCCTTCCTCGACGCCGAGCCACAGTTGGCGCGTGTGTGCACGATCGAGGCGCTGGGCGCAGGCAGGCTTGTGCTCGCGCGGCGCGCTCAGGTGCTGGACGAGCTGATCGCCGCGCTCGACACCGGCGCGCCGCGGGCACGCGGGGCGTCCGGGAAGCCGCTGCTCACTGCCGAGGGCGTCATCGGTGGGGCGTTCTCGGTCATCCACGGACGCTTGCTGGAATACGGCGACTTCGCAGACAGCGGGGACGGTGCGGGCGATCGGCGCGGGCGCGGAGCCGGCACGGCGGCACAGGCGGAGGGGCGGAGTGAGCCCGCGCCGCTGATCCAGTTGCACGGGCAGCTGATGGCGTTGATCGCATTGCCCTACCTCGGCCCCCGTGCCGCCGGCGAGGAACTGACGCGCAAAGCGCCCGAGGTGCCGCCGCGCGAGAGCGTAAGTGTCGCCGGCGACGGCCGCGCGCGGCTGGGGGCAAGCGGGAGACTCCTGGAGCGTCTGGACATGCGCCTCACCTACCGCACGGTGCGTTGCCTCTTGTTCATCGGCGAGCATCCCGGCTCCAGCAATCGCGAGATCGCCCAGGGCGCGGACATCGCCGACGAGGGTCAGGCATCGAAGCTGCTCGCACGGCTCACGCGCGTCGGGCTGGTCGCCAACAGCAAGCCGCACGGCCCTGGCTACCCCAACTATTGGGTGCTCACCTCACACGGAGAGCAGGTGCTCTCCGCCGTGCGGGGGCCCTAGAAGTCGCCCTGCTCGTGGGGGCCCACGCAGGCGACCGCCAGGTTCTCGGCGACGTTTGACGCGACCTCGCGGACCTCATCGAACGTGACCGCGTCAAGTGCCGCAATCGCCGCGTCGGGGTCGATGTCCTCGCCATAGACGATCTTCTGGCTCGCCCCATAGCGCGCGACCGCGTTCGTGTTCTCAAAGGCCAGCACCAGCCGTCCGGCGGAGTAGGCGCGCGCGCGCTGCACCTCCTCCTCGGTGGGCCCGTCAACGCGTAGCTCGTCGACGATCTCGCGCATGCGCGTGTAGGCCTCGATGCACTTTTCCGAGTCGAGCCCCGAGCCGAGCTGCAGGATCGGCACGTCCGCGAACGCGTGCGCGATCGCGTACACCGAGTAGCACAGCCCGCGCTTCTCGCGGATCTCCTCGAACAGCCGCGAGCCCATCGAGCCGCCGAGCAGCGTCGAGTAGATCGACAACGCCGCACGCTGTTTCACGTCGCCCACGCTCACCTGCGGGCGGTAGATCATGCGCAGGTGCGACTGGTTGGTGTCGCGTTGCTCCACCAAGGTCTCGGGGGCGAACTTCGGCGCCGGCACATACGGTTCGGGCGCCGGCAGGGTTGGGAAGCGGGCGAACAGCTCGGCCAGCTTGTCTTGCTCGGGAACGAACTCGAAATTCCCAACCAGGAAGGCCGCTCCGCTCGTCCCGGCCCAGCGGCGCTCGCGAAAGCTGACGATTCCCTCGCGAGTGAAGCTGCGCAAGTTCTCCTCGGGACCGAGCACGGTGCGCCCGAGCGGATGGTCGCCGAACGCGGCTTTGTCGATCAGGTACTCCGCCACGGTCGAGGGCTGGTCGTATGCGCGGTTGATCTCCTGGATCACCACGCCGCGCTCGCGGTCGAGCTCCTCCGCGTCGAGCTTCGGGCGCGCCACGAAGTCGCTCAGCAGATCGATCGCCTGCGGCGCCGACTCGGCGCGCACGGTGATGTGGAAGGCGACGAGGTCGTGGCTCGTGTAGGCGTTCAGCATGCCCCCCAAGTCGCTCGGCCGTCTCGTTGACGTCCTTGTAGGTGGCGTACTTCTCACCGCCCTTGAACACCAGGTGCTCGAGGAAGTGGGCCATCCCGTTCTCCTCGACGCGCTCGGTGCGCGCGCCCGCGTCGAAGGCGACGAGCACGGTCAGCGCGCGCGTGCCGGGCAGGCTCACGCTGTACACGGGCAGGCCGTTGCCCGGCAACGGTGGTCGTTGAGATCTCGGTCATGCGCACGTCACGATAGGCGATCGGCGTGTCGCACTCGACTGCGTTGTCGTGAGCCCCTCCTCGCTGGCTCGCGCTTGCGTCGTGCAAAAGGCCTTGCATGCAGGCAAAAGTGCGACCTCACGCGCGGCCAGATCGCTACTGTGCCCCGCCATGGCCGACCAAGAGAAGACGCTCCCCGTCCTGTGCGCACGATCCCGCGCCGGGCGCTCGCGCGACACATGAGCCCGAGCCGCGCGCAGGCGGTGGCGCCAGAGGTTCCGCAGCTAGCGGGTCCCGTCGCGGCGCCCTCGCAAGCCCCGGCGAGCACGCCCGGGCGCGAACACCGTCGTCGAGTTTCGCGCCGTCACCAAGCGCTATGACTCGGGCGACATCGGCCTGGAGCGCGCCAAGTTTCGCGATCGACCGCCAGGAGTTCGTGTTCCTCGTCGGCGCCACCGGCTCGGGCAAGTCCACGATCATGCGCCTGCTGATCAAGGAGCTCGACCCGAGCGAGGGCATCATCCGCGTGGCCGGCCGCCAGCTGGCCGAGATCGAGCACAAGCACGTCCCCTACTACCGGCGCAACATGGGCGTCGTCTTCCAGGACTTCAAGCTGCTGCCCACCCGCACGGTCTACGACAACATCGCCTATGCGCTGCAGGTGACGGGCGCCTCGCGCAAGCAGATCCGCTCCTACGCTGCCCGACATCCTGCGCCTGACGGGCCTCTCGACCAAGCTGCACAACTACCCCCACCAGCTCTCCGGCGGCGAGCAGCAGCGCGTGGCGGTGGCGCGCGCCTTCGCCTCGCACCCGCCGCTGCTTGCTGGCCGACGAGCCCACCGGCAACCTCGACCCGGACACCTCGATCGGGATCATGCAGCTGCTCTACCGCATCAACCGAGCCGGCACGACGGTGATCGTGGCAACCCACGACAACGAGCTGGTCGACAAGATGCGCCGCCGCGTGATCGAGCTGCGCCGCGGGCGCATCATCCGCGACGAGGCCACGGGCTGTACGCGCAGGATGAGACGACGGGCGATTTGGCAGAGCGCTTGAAGCGCGAAACCGCCGCGGAGGAGGCTGCCCCTCGCACGAGGGGCGGCACAGCGTCGATGAAACTCGGCTTCTTCCTGAAGGAGGCGGTGCGCTCGATGCGGCGCAACCCGGCCCCTTCGTTTGCGGCTTTGTCGTGTGTGCTTGGTGACGACGCTCGTGCTGGGCGTCTTCATCCCGGTCGTCCAGGCAACAAACGGAGCAGCCAACTCGATTCGCGGCCGCGTCGTCGTCGACGTGGATCTCAACACGACCGCCACCGCCGCCGAAGTCGCGCGTGTGCGCCACGAGGTCGAACACGCTCCCTACGTCGGCCACGTCGAAGTGCTCTCCAAGCAGGCCGGCTACGAACAGGAGCGCAAGATCGACCCGCAGGCCTTCCAGCTGATCGGCTACAACCCGCTCCCGGAAATCCTGCAGGATCACACCGACCGAATCCCGCGAAGGCCGACGCGATCCAAGCCGAGCTGAACCAGTCAAGCCCGGCGGCCAAGCGCACGGTGACCGACTCGGCGATCGCCGACGTCCAAGATCGCCAAGCCCAAACCGACAAGATCCTCTCGGCCACGCGCATCGTCAAGATCACGATGGCGCTGCTCGCGGCGTTGCTCGTCTTCTCCTCGATCCTGCTCGTCTCCAACACGATCCGCCTGTCGCTCTTCTCGCGCCGGCGCGAGGTCGAGGTGATGAAGCTGGTCGGCGCGACCGACTGGTTCATCCGCTGGCCGTTCGTGATCGAGGGCCTGTTCCTCGGTGCGCTCGGAGGCGTATGCGCGATCGGCGCTGCTGCGCGGTCGCCAAGGTCACGCTGATCGATCCGCTGGCCGGCACGGTGAAGCTGATCTCCCAGCCCGACATGATCGACTTCCGCCTGTTGATCCTGGTGCTGATGGGTTGCGCCATCGCGGTCTCCGCCGCCGGCTCGGGTCTGTCGCTGCGCCGATTCCTCCGGGTCTGAGCCAGGACGCTGCGAACGTCGCGTCGACGCCGCAGCACATCGGAGTGCGTGGTGGGGAATATGGAGCTCCCGCGACGACAGATCCTGTTTGTCGCTCTGCTGCGTGCTGCTGCCCGTGCTGTTGCTGTCTCGGCATCTGGCTGGGCGGCCACCCGAGCAATCTCCCAAGCTTTGCGCGCAAAGCATTCGTCGCCAACAACGAAACACAGGTGGTGGACGAAGCGATCGAACGGGTCTCCCACGACTACTACCGGCCGGTGTCGCAAAGAGCGCTCTGGCGAACTCCTCGGTCGCGGGAATGATCTCGAGCCTGCACGACCCCTATTCCGACGTACCTCAGCCCAAAGGAATTCACGAGCTTCGACCAGCCCGCCAGCTTCGCCGGGATCGGCGTCTCGGTCGACCCGAAGACCGCAGGGCCTTGAAGTCGTCAGGGTGTTCAATCCTCGCCCGCCCAACGCGCGGGGTTGAAGGTCGGCGAAACGATCGTCGCCGTCGACGTCGCGCTCGCTGCACGGGTCCCCGCCGACACCTCCACCGCGCTGATCAAGGGCTCGCCCGGCACCAGCGTGCGGCTCACCGTCAAGCCGCCGCACGGCGCACCGCACACGGCTCACCGTCACGCGCGCCATCATCTCAGAGCCGGTCGTCGCCTCGACAGATGCGCACCGTTCACGGCGTCAAGCTCGGCTGGGTCTACCTCGCGACGTTCAGCGAAGGCTCCGCGGGCGAAGTGCGCTCGGCGGTCGAGAAGCTCCTCAAGCAGGGCGCGCGCGGGCTCGTGCTCGATCTGCGCGCCAACGGCGGCGGCCTCGTCAGCGAAGCGCGCCTGATCGCCTGCGATCTTCATCCCCTCCGGGAGCGATCGTCACCACTCGCGGACGCTCACAGCCGACGATCGTGCTCACCGCCGCGGGCGGTGCGATCCCAAGCTCGATCCCGATGGTGGTGCTCGTCGACCGTGACACCGCCTCGGCTTCGGAGATCGTCACCGCCGCCCTGCAAGACCATCGCCGCGCCACGGTGGTCGGCACCCACACTTACGGCAAGGGCGTCTTCCAGGAGCTCGAGCCGCTCTCCGGCGGCGGGGCAATCAAGATCACGGTCGGCGAGTACTTCACTCCCAACGGACGCAACCTCGGCGGCGGCGGCGTCAAAGAGGGCGCGGGCATCACCCCCGAAGTGCGCGTTCCCAGCGGCGTGGACACAGAACACGGGCTCGAAGTCGCGCTGCACACGCTGCTCGCCAAGGTCAAATGAGCCCGCCGCGCGGCGGCTCGCGCGGAGGGCCAGGCAAGCGCGGCAAGACCGAAGGGAAAAGCAAGCGCGGCGCTAAGGCGAGCGCTACGCAAGAACGGAAGCGAAGGCGCGCGCAAGCACCAGACTCGGTGCGCGCAGCGAAGCCGAGCGCTCCCGCAAGGACGGCTCTGGGCACGAAGTGACCGCCCGGGCAAGCGCAGCACCGCGACTGTGCGGTCCTCGAACACGCGCGTCGTGTGGCCGCCGCAGGAGCGCACCGAAACCGCTCGCGATGCGATCGAGCGGATGATGCGCGAGGCCGGCCACGCGCTTCGTTTCGACTCGGCGGTCGAGCGCGAGGCGCGCAAGGCGGGCGCGCGCGCCTGGTCGAAGGCCGAGGCGAGATGCGAGGAGGGGGAGCGACGGGACCTGCGCGAGCTGCCGACGTTCACCGTCGACCCCGCCACGCGCACGCGACTTCGACGACGCCATCTCCGCCGAGCGCGTGCAGTCGGACGCCGAGCACCGACGGTGCGCGTGTGGGTGCACATCGCCGACGTCGCCGCACACGTGCCGCTCGGCTCGCAGATCGACCTCGAGGCTCGTAGGCGCTCCACGAGCGTCTACGTGCCGGGGACGGTCGAGCCGATGCTGCCGCACGCGCTCTCCAGCGACGCCTGCTCGCTCGTGCCCGGAGCGGAGCGTCTGGCGGTGAGCGTCGAGATGCTGTTGCGTGGCGCCGAGGTTCTCTCCGCGAGCTTCTGCCGCTCGACTGATCCGCTCGGACATGCGCCTGGACTACGAGCACGTCGATCGCGTCTTCGCGCGGCGACGAGCCGGCACCGGAACCATGGGGCGGGCCGCTCGCGGCCGCTCGCGCCGCGGCCGCCGAGCTGCAGAAGGCGCGCGAGTCGAGCGGCGCGCTCGTGATCGACTCCGAGGAGCCCGAGTTTTCTTTCGACGAGCACGGCAATGTCGCGCGAGATCGGCCGCGCGCGCAAACCGAGTCCCACCGCCTGATCGAGCACCTGATGATCGCCGCAAACGAAGCCGTGGCACGGCAGCTCGCGCAGGCCTCGGGTGCCCTGCTTGTATCGCGTCCACGAGCGCCCCGACCCCGAGCGCATCCGCACGCTCGTCGCCCAGCTGGCTTCGCTGGGCGTCTCCACGCCGCCGCTTCCCGACCCGCTGTTGCCGGCCCGGGCGGCGGAGCTCGTCGGTGAGATCTCCCGGCGCGTGGACGCCCACGTGCGCCGCACAGGCCACGGGCGCATCGCGCTCTCCTCGCTGGTGCTGCGCTCGCTCAAGCAGGCCTGCTATTCGCCGAAGAACGTCGGCCATGCGGGCCTGCACTCGTCCTGCTATTGCCATTTCACTTCGCCGATCCGCCGCTACCCGGATCTCGTGTGCCACCGCGCGCTGCTGTCTTTATCGGCGCCGGCGAGCGCACCACCAGGAGCGCGAAGCTGGTGGAGCTCGGCGAATGGACGTCCGAGCGCGAGCGCGAGGCGGCGAAGCTCGAGCACAAGGGAGATGACATCGCGGCCTGCTTTCTGCTCGAACAGGCGCTGCTCGACGGTGGATACGAGCAGATCTTCGCGGGCGAGGTGACGGGCCTGATCGGCGCGGGCGCGTTTGTCGCGTTCGGCCCCGGCGTGGAGGAGAGCAGCGGAGGGGGGGATGGGGATCTGCGTGGGCGTGCCCGCGGGGCTCCCATTCCCATCTATGAGGGGATGCTCCCGGTGCGACTGATGCGCAGCGAGGAGGGCGCGACTGGTGGGAGCTGAACGAGCAGAGCACGATCATGCGCGGTCAGCGCTCCGGTGCGACGCTGCGTCTGGGCGATCCGATCGAGGTGCGAGTCGTGCGCGTGGACGCGCCGGGCGGGCGCGTGGATCTCGCTCCTGCTCGATGAAGCTGACCCGCCGACGGCGGGTTCGTCCATTTCTCCTGGCCCCACACCCGGCGAGCCGTCCAGCTAGGCTCGACCGATGGCGAAGGCAAAGGGCAAGAAGCGCAAGATCGGCGCGGGGGATGTGGCGAGCAATCGTTACGCCTCCTATCGCTACGAGCTACCGAGCGCATCGAGTGCGGCGCGGTGTTGCAGGGCACCGAGGTCAAGGCGCTGCGCGCCTCCGGCGCGCAGCTGAAGGACGGCTACGCGGCGATTCGCGAGGGCGAGCTATGGCTGCACTCCGTGCACATCCCGCCCTATCTGCCCGCCTCGCGCGAGAACCACGATCCCGAGCGCCAGCGCAAGCTGCTGTTGCATCGCTCTGAGATCGAGCGGATCGCCGCGCGCGCTTCAGAGCGCGGTCTCACGCTTGTGCCCACGCGCATCTACTTCAAGGGCCCCCACGCGAAGGTCGAGATCGCCCTGGCACGCGGCAAGGACCTGTACGACAAGCGCCAAACGCTGCGCGAGCGCGACTCCAAGCGGGACATGGAACGCGGGATCAGGGAAGCGAAGCGTTAGGGCCTGAGATGGTCACCGGGATCGAGCGCCCACGTGGGCCGCTGGACCGGTTTGCGTGCTCAGATCGAGCCGAAGCTGTGGCCGCCGCTTGAGATGATGTGGGTCTCGTGCATCCCAAGCACGAGCAATGCGATCAGGCCGACGTAGACGAGGCCCACCAGCAGACGGTGGCGCGGCGCCACGCGGTAGTAGGCGGCCTGCTCGATTGATTGCGACTTGCGCTGCTGCCAGCGATGCCAGGTTTGAAAGCCGGCGAATATGACGATGATCAGCAGGATCGTGTTTTGCGGCTCGAGGAACGCGAGCGTGACCAAAGCGCCGAAGCCGAGGAACCACATCCACGGGGTCATCGCGGCCGCCGCGCGGCCGCCGTCGAGCGGTACCACCGGAAGCAGATTGAACAGGTTGATGAAGAAGCCGAAGTAGGCGAGCGCGATCAGCAGCTGACTGCCCGTCAGCTCACCCACGACGGCCACGACAACCGCGCCGATGCTGCCGAGGATCGGACCGGCGAGCCCCACGCGCGCCTCGGCGAGCGCGTTGTCGCCAAGCGAGCGTGAGAAGATCGCGGCGCCCATGAACGGGATGAACATCGGCGCGCTCGCTTTGATCCCCTCACGACGCAGTGCGATTACGTGGCCCATCTCGTGGACGAACAGCAACACCACCAAGCCCGCCGCGAACCACCAGCCGAAGAAGAGGCTGTAGGCGGCAACCGACACCAGCGCCGTGCCGGCGGTCACCACCAGCTTCAGGTTGGGAAGTGCGATCAGTAGTGCCTTGATGGCCGTGCCGAACTTTGCCAAGAGCGCGAGCACGCCGGCGAGTCCGCTGCCGATCCGCTTGCGCAGCCTGTGCCAGGCGCTCGGTCGTGGCTGGCCGAAGGGAGTCTCCTCGTTGTGGGGCATGCCGGCCGCAGGCACGGCGGATGCGGGCAGGCCTGCGGGCGCGGCGTGCGCCGCGAGCGTGTGCGTGGCGTGTGCGCCGACAGCAAGCGGGTCGCCAAACGGGTTATCGCCCGCGAGCGGAAGCTCATTGTCCATGCACACATTGTGGCAGCTGCGATAAGTGGCTCATAAGGTTGCGCTCCGGACATCCGGGCACGGCTCGCGCGAATCCACGGCCTGTTTCGTGTCGCCTGCGACACCGGGTGCTGCGCCTTTTTCCGGAACTTGCGAGGAGAACCGCTGGACCCCCTTGACGCGGGCCCAAAACAGGCGTACGTTGAATGAAGACGCGGACCCGAGCCGTGAAGAGCGAGGCCACCGAGGTGTGAGGCCGCGCCACCCGCCCCCGGAAGGCCCTCGGGCCGACCGGCAGCAGGTTCCTCGAGGCGGCCCGGGGACGCGTCGATTTGTTTAAGTGCCGCGCCAAGCCCGCGTTCTATTCGGACTCGCGCCCAGCGCTACACTGGAGTAGCAGCATCCACGGGGACGACAGGCTTCGACGCGGTTGGTTCGTGTGGGTGGTCGCGAGTCGAGGTCCCGGGCGGCCTCGTAAAACACCCGGGAAAAACATAAGTGCGAACTCTCACGAGTACGCCCTCGCTGCTTAGTCAATAGCTAAGGCACGAGGTCTCGAGCCCCGCTTGCCTACGGCGGGGATCCTCGGGATCAGAAAGTAGGCTCACCCGGCGAGGCCCGCCTCCGCCGAACCGGGAAAACCTCAGGAGGCTGGTCCCCCACAACCCGGCCGGCGAGGCGAGCGGGGGATGAGATCAGAGCGCCGGCTACACTCGTAGACGCCATTCAGACGCGACCGCGGACGCGGGTTCGATTCCCGCCGTCTCCACTTTTTCGGACGTTGCGCAAACCCCTGGCGTGACGATGCGGTAGGTCGGCTGGATCTCGGTCTTGCTGTTGACGCGCAGCTCGGCGATGAGGATGCGCAGGAGTGCCTTGGTCTGCTCGGGCTCGCCTTGTGCGAGCACCTTCTCAAGCTGATCGGCGACGGCTGCAAGATCGGCCGCTGTGGGCGTGTCCGCGTCCTCGCGGCTGTCGGCTAGCTCGGCTTGTTGGGCGTGGAGGTCGTCGAGTCGGGTGGTCAGGTCGGCGAGGCGTTGCTCGCAGCGCTCGGGAGAGAGGCGGCCTTCCTCGAAGGCGTCGAAGTAGCGGGCGGTTGAGTGTTCGGCGCGGGTGATCTCGGCGGCGATTGCTTGGCGGCGTTCGTCGAGCGCTGGCCGCTCGCGCTCCGCTTGTTGTTGGGCGGTGGCGAGGGCGTCTTGGATGAGGGGTCCGTCGCGGTAGATGCCGGTGAGTTGGTGCAGGACGGCGGTCTCGAGCTTCTCGCGCGAGATGCGCTCGCCTTGGCAGGCTTTGGGGCCGTACTTTTGGCGGGCGGTGCAGGCGTAGTAGTGATAGAGGCCGCCTTTGCCGCGTGCTGACATGCCGATGTAAGCGCGGCCGCAGTGTCCGCATCGGATCACGCCGGAGAGCAGGAAGTCCGAGCGATTCCCGCGTCGGCGCGAGGCGTTATCGCCGCGCTCGGTGAGGATCGCTTGCGCCTGGTCGAAGGTGCTCTGGTCGATCAGCGGCGCGTGTGTGGAGAGGAAGTCCTGATCGCGCCAGCGGATGCGCCCGAGATATGTCGGGTTCGTGAGGACGCGGTGGACGGCCGGGTGTCCCCAGCCTGCGGAGGGTGCGGGTGCGTGCTCGGCGCGGAGCTGGTGGGCGATGGCGATTGTGCCGAGCCGGTCTGCGATGTAGAGCTGGTAGATGCGCCGGACTGTTGGTGCGGTGATCGGGTCAGGTGCGAGCTGGCCGTCTTGGAGGGTGTAGCCGAAGGGTGGGCGTCCGCTGTACCAGCGGCCTTCGCGGGCGCGGCGCTCGATCCCCGCGGTGATCCGGTCAACGATGGTCGCGTGCTCGAACTCAGCGAACACCCCGAGCATCTGCAGCATCATCCGTCCTGCCGGTGAGCCCGTGTCGAAGGGCTCTGTCGCCGAGCGCAGCACGACGTTGAGTGTGTCCAGCTCCTCGGCGATGCTCGCGAGCTGGCGCACCTTGCGGCTGAGCCGATCGATCCGGTAGACGAGAAGCTGGTCGATCCTGCCTTGGCGTGCGAGGTCGAGCGCGGCTTGGAGACCTGGCCGGTCGAGCTTCGTGCCGGTGGCGCGGTCTTCGTGGTGGGCGATGATCCGCCAGTCCTCCTGCACCTTGCAGAATGCCTCCAGCCGTTCCTCCTGGGAAGCGAGCGAGGTCGGCTGGTTCTCCTCATCGGTCGAGATGCGGGTGTACACGCACACGCGGGTCATGGCCCATGCCTCCTATCGCTCGCCGTGATGGTCCTTTGGACGGTCGAGGAGATCAGAACTGGCGCCGGATCTCAAGCCCTCACGGATGGGCGCTGGCTGGCTCTGCCGTGGGTGTTCGCGGGCGTTGATCACGGTCATGAGCACCGAGCTTGTGCTGTTCTTGCTCCACACCGCCACGGTGATCGGTACGGCGCTGTACGCGAGCGCCGCCCTGGCGGTTTCCGCGCGCCTCGCGGTCGGGACGAGGAGCAGCACGAACGGATCGAGCTTGCCTAGGGAACTGATAGGCAGGATGGAGGCGTATGCCTTGGCCTTCTCCCGTAGCCGTCCGGTTGTCTCGGTGCCTCGGTCCAGCTCGACCAGGAAGTGCAGCGGCGCGCGGCCCGGGAGATTGAGGACGCCGTAGCCGTCGGCCACGAGGTAGCCGGAGAAGAGGTGGTGGCAGGTTCGCTCGCCATACCACTCCGACAGCGCGCCACCGGCAACGTTCGCCTCCACGGCCAGGCGGACGAAGAACTCATTGACCTCGACGTGGTGGGGGAGCTTCTGGCTATGGGCGATGCTCGCGGCGATCGAATGCTGCCAGCCGAGCTTCGCGCGCTCGATGTCCAGGTGGTCAGCGACGATCAGCGCGCCTGCCTCATCGAGAATCCAGTGATACGGAGCGGTGCCCTGGCCCATCGGCAGTGATGGGCGGAAGCGGTCGAGCACACGCAGGCGATACAGGACATCCAGGCGAGCGGCTGCTGTTCTCGTGCCGGTGAAATACAGGCGTGTGATCTGGCTCGTCGTCATCACACGAAACTCGAAGCAGTCCCTGGCGATCCACCGGTCACGCTCGGTGAGATGCGATGCGAGCCGCAGCACGTCCTGCTGACCGAGCCGTCTGGGACGAACTATCTCCTTCATTTTCTTACTACCTCCTCTATTGTCGGGGTTGCTTGCAAGCCGTCTTTCTGGCTTGTTTGCTAGGGATTTCCACGCTGGACGGTCCTCTCGTCCAACCGGAGGAGCGAACGGAGGCGGGACCGGAGAACGGAAGGGAGCACCGATCGGCACGCCGCTCCTGCTCGGCTGCACGCCCCTCGCGCTCTGCGGCATCGGCGAACAGCGCTGCGAGCAGGCTGGTGGCCTCATGCTGCTGCTCGGCGGAGAGTCGTTGGATGCGGGGTGCGGCGAGGCGCACCCGATCACGAGGCACACGGTCTTGCATTGCCTTCCTTCGGCCGGTTGAGGACCAGACACACACAAAGGTCTGGTCCGAGGGCCGCGCGGTACAGCCACCCCATGTGGGCGGCCATCGCGACTCTCACCTAACGAAGGCCGATTCGAGCCCGTGCAGTTACACGCCGGGGCCGACTTTTCTGCCGGCTCGCGTGATCTGTCAGCGACTTGTCAGCCGTGTGTCAGCGGCAACACGGCCGCAAGCGGTGCTCAGTCCTGGGGGTCAGGCTTCGGCCAGCGCCATACACCGCGCCGTCCAGTACGGCGATAGCGCACATGGCCCAACTCCTCGGAGTCGAGCAGGTCGTCGCCGGTGTCGCAGCGGTCATCGACATCTGGGCGGCCGTCATCGGGCTCGTGCCACTCTCGAAGACAGTGCGTGGCCGAACCGACGCGCCAACAAGCCGTCTGTAGGCGCTCAGCGACGCCGAACCACGCATCCGAGTGTGGGTCCTCTGCGTCGAGCAGCATCGCGGCATCCTCCACTGCCTCCCGCGCCTCTGTACGGAAGCCGTCGATCCGATCGCCGGCCGTGGCGCGGGCATGGCGCCACGTACGATGCTGCGGAGCCTCGGGCAGCTCCTCGACTTCGCTAGCCCGACGCGTCCGCTCCAGCCCTCCACGCCCCACGGCTGTCAGTTCCCACACCACGACCCCGTGACGGCGCGACCGCGCCAGCGAGCCTTCGGCAATGAGCGCGTCTAGCTGCGGACGCAGTCGGCGCGTAGTCCACGAGCCGTGAACGAACCCCAGGTGCTCGGCGATGTCGCTCATCATCACGCCTTCGCCCTCCCGCTCACGATGACGTTCGGCACGCTCCACGGCCGCGAGTACGAGGGCATCGGACACGGGCTCAAACCGACCCAGCTCGATATCCAGGCGTCGCTGATTTCGCGCGGGCGTGGCGCCGCCGCTTGATTCGCCATCGCTCCTGCTCTGCTGCTTGTGTGCATCGCTGGTCATCTCGCCGGCTCCTCTCGAATAGACCGAGGAGCGCACAGACGAGCACGACCAGATGACCGCAGAGAGCTACGGTTTCCAGGGCATCGAAGGCACGCTCCTTCGGTGCTCAGGCCGGGCGGGCGCTACCAACGTCCGTCCGGCCACTTGATTGTCGAATCGTGCGATCAGAGCAGAACCCGCGCGAGATCGCAAGAGGCCGCCCGCGGGGACCTCGACCGGCTCAGACCGCGTGTTGCATGAGGTGGTCCAGTACCGTGAGGTGGGCGTGCCATCCGTCCAAGACCGGCGCCATCTCACCGAGCCATACGGGCTCCGTCGGAGCATGACCCGCGAGCTGATCGCGGATCCCGCCCCGGGAGACCACGATGCAGGCTTGTCGGTGTCGGCTCAAGAGCACGCACAGCCGGCCGGCATCGAGGTGGAACTCGCTTGCGTCTCGGCGGCCGGAGAGTGGATGCCAGACGACCACAATCTCAAACTCACGGCCTTGAAGAACGTTGGCGGTGTTGACCACGACATCGTTGACAGGGAGTCCTGTCTTTGCACGGGCGTCCTGTAGACCGGTGAGGACGTGATCCCGTTGGTCACGGTGTGTAACGCCGACTGCAATGTTGCTGGGCTGTAGGCGGCGGGTCCCGCGCTCGTCGTCGATGGTGATGTCAGTTTCGAGGAGTTCCGTGACGACATCGACGATCGCCTCGACGACCTCGGGGTCAGTCTGTGGCATGGGCAGGTCGTCGAGCTCGAGATAGGCCCACCCGTTTTGTGTTGCACCGCTGACCGCGCCGGCTGCCCGTCCGCGGTGCAGCGGGGTGACACCGCGTCGCAGGCGCCGCTGTTGCGGATTGGTGCCGGCGGTGAATGGTATTTCGTAGAAAGCGTCAGAGATGAGGCTGGCCGCGTGGCTAGGAAGGCGCCACGAGATCGGCAGGGCGAGGCGCGCCGTCGCGGGCTGGGTGGTGAGGATCGTCGTAGCCGCGGTCTCCACGGGCGAAAGCGGCCGACCACGAAATCGAGTGTCGTCTGCGGTGGTAAAAGGGGCCAGCTGACCAGGGTCGCCAACCAGAAGAAGCGAGTCCATCATGACACCGATTGGGAGCAGGCCGTCAGAACGCATCTGGTACGCCTCGTCCACGATGGCGAAGGGCCACGTGCGGTCGAAGCCGATGGTCGCCCACTTGGCGGCGGGAGCAATGATGACATCACTGTCGTGGAGGTCGGTAACGGACTTTCCGAATATCAAGCCCTGCTGGGCTCGGAGGTCGGCGGGCGGTATGTAGTCACGGGAGTGAAGCCGTCCGACGCGGACGGGTGTCATGCCGGGTTGTTGGTCGGTGATAAAGCCACGGACCATGTCGTCGGCTTGGTCATTGGTCTGTACGACTATGGGCACCTGTGCGCGTCGTCGTGCACGGCGGCCGATCTCGCGGACGAGTGTCGACTTGCCGGCGCCGGGCGGGCTGTCGACCAGAGTCGAGCGGGTGCCCGCCATAACCGTGTCCCATACCTCCTCCCGCGTGGCCGCAGCGGCTTCTGCTGCCTTCACGATGATTCCCCAGGGTCGTTTTCGGCGATCTGCTGGTGCGTCCAGGGGATGTCTTCAACCGTTGACCGCTGGTAGTACTCGAGCTTGCCGTAAGGGCCGAGGACCAGCTCGTCGCCCACGTTTGGCAGGCGTCCAAGCGTGTTGTTCTGGTTGGCCCCTTTCTGTACCTCTGCCCGGATCAGGCCGTTGGCATCGGAGGACAACACTTCCAGCCTTACCTCCGGGTGAGTTGCCAGGAAGAGCGTCGTCCCGGTCGGTCGGCTGAACTCGAGGGTGGGTTCGATGGTGATCAGGGGTCGGCGTGTCCTTCTGCCACTAGCACCTTGGATCCTGCGCTCAGGGTCGGCTGCCACGACGCGCCCTGCGAGCGCCTCGCCACTGGCGACCACTGCTGCCATCACGAGCGGGTCATCCCAAGCCATTTCCCGTTGAAGGTTCTCGGTGTGGTCCTCAAGGCGTCTCAGACGAGAGGCGTCTTGCACCGGCGTAGGAATGTTGCGGAAGTAGGCTCGGCCTTCGGCGACCCGGTCACAGTGTTTGGTCCAACTGCGCAGATCTGAGTGCCGTCTGCTGGCGACGTGGTGGGCGGCCGGCAGGGATGCGAGACGATCCAGCGCCCGCCAGCAACTCTCCCATGCTGGAGTAAGCTGCTCGCGGACTTCTCCTTCGAGCTCGCGTCTCACGGCGGACCGAGAAGCGTCATCGGTCGCAGCGTGCCATTCCTCGATCAGCTTGGCCAGCATATCTGCGTCCCAGTGGGGGTCAGAATCGGGACCAGCCGGTGGCGATGCCTCGCCTGCGCGGGCTGCCTGCGGGCCATCCATGCCAGCCGGGGGCTCGATCCAGCCGAGCAGGGCTGCCAGGTTGAGGTCCTCTGATGGAAGCTGGCCAGTCTGCCAGTGAGTGGTAAGGGTGTCGGTCGCGGCCACCACGAGGCTGGTTCCTGGCATCAGATCAGCGAGGAAGGACAGGTGCTTTCCTGCCAGCGGAACCGATGGCGGTACGGGCGCGTCGCCATCGGTCTGCAAGTTGCGGGTGAACCGGCCGACGATCCCGCCCAGCCAGTCAGAGGTGGCAGTGTTGGGGACGACAAGCTGTGGCGCGTCCTTGCACATGCCGGACTCCTCGCGGCCCTCGAACTCGGAGAGATAGGCCAGAAACTCTGCCGCGAACTCGGCGAGAGCCTCAAACCGGAGGCCACGGTTGCGGGGCTCAGGAACTACCACGCAGTGTGGCTCCTCGTCGCGGCTGGTGCCCCACAACAACGCGAGGGGTGCACCGGGATCACCGGCGAGGTGGTAGCCAACAAGCACCAGCGGCCGTGGACTCAGATGGACGTGACGTCTTGTCGTCTTCGCAACAGCTCGTCGCTCGGCGGCAGCCAGAAGGGCCTGGTGGGTTTGCAGGGCGTTCACGCAAGCCCTCCGAGGGCGAGCCGAGTCGCGGTGGCGGCCCGCGCGAGAGTGGTCGCGACGGCAGCCTCTGAAGCGTCAGCCGGTACCCGGCGGCCTTCCGCCAGATCGATGGCAGCAGCGATATCGGTGACGTTGCCGCAAGCGCCCGCCACGGCCGACCCGAGTCGTGCGGTGGAGCGATGGAGCTCTGCCTCGTCTCGGCAATGGCGGAAGAGGGGGCAGGAGACGCAGCCGTCGGTGAACCTCGGAGGCAGCGGCGCGAGGGCCTCGCAGGCAGCCGCGGCGGCAGTGGTCAGTTCATCATTGCCAGCTCCTTTCTCGGGGTGAGCGGGCAGTCGGATCCCGGCAGGGAGCGCATCGAGGATCTCAGCGGCCCGCGGGACCGACGCGAGTTGGCGGCGCAGTCGGCGCACGTACATGTCGATGTCGATTGTTACCGCGGTCGGCCGGAAGGAGAGGTTTTCTGGTAGCACGATCATCGTGGTGGTGTTGACCACGTTGGGTGGTGCGCCGATCTCGAGCATGAGCTGCTGGAGGCTCAGTGCGTAGACGGCGGTCTGGCGAACGGTGGCCGAGGCCTTGGTGGGGTCCGCGCGCCCGTCGATGCGGGGGTATGACTTGATCTCGACAACATGGATCCGTCCGTCGATGGCAAAGGCCAGCACGTCCTGCTCGAGATAGACCGTCTCGCCGCCGAAGTCAAGACGCGTCATCGCGTGGCGAATGAGGTTGTATGCCTGGGCCGGGTCGGCGAGCATCTCTTCGGCGCGTCGCCGAGTAAGTGTTGACCGCAACTCGTTCATTTTGGCGGGGGTTACGTCGGGATATGCCTCCCGCAGAGCGGAAACGGACAGGTCATGCTGGCGGACCTCAGGGATCTCGAGATCCAGGTGTCAACGTGCGAGTGCGACGATCTCGGCCATCCCGTTGGCCACCACCTGCTGCTCGAACTGGTTGCCGCGGGTGAGGGCGAATGGTGACTGTCGGTCACTTGGGATATCGCTGAGCAGGCTCCCGAGCTTGTCGAGGTTGACAGCCGCGGCGTCGAGCAAGGTACGGCGCTGGCACCCCGGTGCCTCCAACGCACCGGCAACGCGGCGGGCGTTCAGGTGCTGGGACGGGAAGTCGCCGCGGAAGCTGTCGAGTGGACCTGGAGTGTCGGTCATTGTGATCCTCCAACGGCGTGTGATGTAACCGTGCGGATCTGAGTGCCGAACAAGAGCGCTTCGGGGTCGAGCTGAGAATGGGCTCGCTCTGCGGCCTCAGAGCGCTCCCGTTCGTCGGTCTTCTCGATCTCCTTCAACTCCGATTGAGCGGCCGCGATCACGACCTGCGGCTCGATGCCGAACGGCTTGACGCCCGGAATGGTCGCGCCCAGGCGGGCCACCAATCGCATCATGGGGGTCTCGTAGGTCGTGCCCGCCACGGCAAACGTCTCCTCAGCCAGTGCGACGGTGCTGTGCAGCATGTTGACGCGGGGAGACAGTGGGGCAACCAGCCGCAGGCTGGTTGGCCAAGTAGAGAGCGCGACTGTGCCTCGTACGGGGGTGAACCGATCGTAGGTCAATGCCGGAACGACGTAGACATCGCGTGCTTGCCGACCGGGCAGCTCCTGAGACTTCCGCCAGCTGCGGGCCTCATCACGACGCAGGGAGGACAGCTTGGCGGTGTTGACCCGCTCGGCCCAGCGGGCCTTGGTGACATCCGAAACCAGGCGTGCGCTTGAAGGGCGGCCCGTCAGCCGCAGAGCCTGGATCACCTGATCGCGCAGCGGTATCGAGGACTCATACGACGACGTGGCCCGTGCGATGTCAGGGTTGCTCTTGTGTACCAGGCGGTTTCTGCGCCGCTCCAGCACGGCGACGTCCTGAAGCAGTCGTGTCGCCTCGATGATGTCACCGGAAGTCGTCGCGTCGAGTAGCGCATCGTTGGCGTTTCTTAGAGCAGCAACTACCTCGACCAGTTCCTGCGCACGTTCCATGAAAGACATGATACCACGTTATCCATGTTTTCCACGTAAGCTCTAGCGGAGGAGCAGGATGCTCTCCACAGCCGAAGCCTTGGTGCGGTATTGCCGAGTGCGGGGGTTCATGCTTGCCCGGTTCCTGATCACCGGAAAGTCGTGGCGGTCTGCCGAGTCGAAGCCGACGGCGAACGCCATCTCGCCCAAGATCTTCGCGGTGTCGTTGTGTAGATCCTTGTAGTAGTTGTCCTGCACAACCAGGACCGCGGGAGCACCGTTCCGCATCACGCGGCGCAGCTCGCCAAGCGAACTCCACATGCCGGCGTAGTACTGCAGGAAGTACTTTGTGTAGTAGCCCCCCGACGCCTTGCTGCCGTGCGCGGCCACCCCTGCAAGGAACGCTGTCGCCGCCTCGCCCCATTGCTCGGGACTACCGCGTTCCCCTGTCATCGTCGGAGTTCCGACCATGCGGTTGCGAAGGAGCTTAATGTCCTCCTCGCCGGCGCCCAGGACCGCCAGCTCAGGTCGGGTAGCGACGCCGTAGTCGATTCGCGTGCAGTAAGGCGGCGAGCTGACGACCGCGTTGACGCTGCCGGCCTCCAGCGAAAGGCGCCGGCTGTCGCCGAGACCAACTCGAATGTCAACACCAGCGTCGTAGTTGTCTCGGTGCAGCCCTGAGGCCAACTCCGTTGCCGATGCCCGAAACTGGGTCATGATCTCCTCGCAAGTCGGGCTGAGCCGGTCAGCCTCCTCTACCCGCTTCCACCATGTCGGGTTCGTTCCCGCTCGCGGTGCGATCAGCACCCGAACGGTCCGGAAAAGGACGGTGTAGAAGAAGGCGGCGAGCGTGCTCATTCCCGATGCACCCTCATACGCTGGCTGAGAGGCGGTACCGCTGTCAACAAGGAGCCGGTGGACACTTTGTTGCAGCCCGCGAAGCGAGCTGGCCGCCCGTTGGGTGAACCAGAAGCAGAGCGGGTCATCGTCCAACTCGATGCTGGCCGCATGGTCTACAACGTCCGCACCGAGCGGGTCGATGCTCGCCCACACTCCTGCGCCCAGCAGTCGGGCTCGGGACACCACCACCAGTGCGGGATTGACATCAAAGCCGATCGCCGTGATGTTCATGCTCGCGGCGACGACTGTGGTCGTTCCTGTCCCGTTCCAGGGATCTAGCACTAGGTTCGCCGTTGCGGCCGACTTCTGCAGCGCTTGTTCGACGAAGCCGGCAGAGTAGCCCGCGTAGTAGCGATACCACAGGTCCACAGGGTCGCAACTCGCACCCACCTTGGGGTTCACGAAGTTTCCTGAAGTCACCGACTGCCTCGAGTCTCTCGCACGTGCTCCGTGAACTCGATAACCTCGAGCCCGAGGACGTGTTGGAAGCCACGGTCTCGGGTTGCGAGAGCGAATCCGTGCTGTTTGCACAGCGCCGCGATCCAGATGTCGTTTTGCTGGATCGCAATGCCTGCTTGTCGGAGTAGGGTTGCGATCTCGCCGAAGACGCGAGTTGTCTGGCGGTCGAGTTCGAGCACACGAACGCGGGGCGTGGCGAGGAAGCGTTCGAGCGTGGCGGCGTTCTGCCGTAGCTTGGTTCCGTTCATGAAGCCGAACCAAAGCTCTCCGAGCACGATCATCGGTAGACCGACGGCTTCGGCCGTGCGTGCTTCCTCGGCTAGTTGCTGATTGCCTTCGCCGAGTGCCTTGTAAGCGTTCGTGTCGAGCGCTAGCTTCACGCGGCGGGCTCGACCGGAAGTGCGTCAAGCCATGCTTGCGCGCCGGCTTCGTCGCCAGCATCTACCGGCAAGCGCCCGATGAACCAGTCAAGGTCGTCGTGTTCGCTGGCCGTGGAGGGCAGCTTCGCGTTCTCGAGCGTCTGTACAACCACGGTGTTGAGGGTCTGGCCAGTCTCGCTCGCCTCTCGGCGAAGCTCGGCATCGAGGGCAGGTGATACGCGGCGTATCGTGTATTGGATTCTAGGCATGCCTACATTATAGGCAAGATTTGCCTGCGATCTGAAGCGCCCCGCGCTCTACGCCAGGCTCAGCGTCCGCGCCCGCACGACAACGGGGTTTGCGCAACGTACGGTCCTCTCCACTAAAGCAGTTCGCCGACAATTCGCGCCGCGTAGACATCGTGACGTACGACGAGCTTCTGGCAAACGGACGGCAACTCTACGCCAGCCTCTGGCATCGCTCGCCGCCTGCAGAAGAGTCCGAGTAGGCCGTACGTGATACGACGAAAGGCGTTTCTGGAATCCTCCGGCGCTCATCGAGGGGCAGCCATGAGCGCAACCGAAAGCTGGCCTAATGCGTGTGGGATCCGTGCCGTCCGGAAGAATCACGGGGTGGACAAGAGGATCGATCCCCGTGGACGTACCGTTCGCCTGGCCGAGGAGCGGTGGCAGCACATCATCGACGGCCATCCATACATGACGCCGTTCCGCGCCGAGGTGCTGCGGGCAGTCGAGGCGCCCACGGATCTGATCGAGCAGCCGCGGCCAGGCCAAGACTGGTTCTACCTGCGGGATGCGGGCCCGAGTCGGTGGCTCAAGGTCGTAGTAGCCTTTGACGACGATTCTGTTGGGAGCATACGCACAGCATTCCCAAGGAGAAGCAAGCCATGACCGTCCATATCGGCCCATATAAGTTCGACCGAGTTCGCTATGACCACGATGCGGACGTGCTCTATCTTGCCCAGGGCGATCCCGCGCGAGCCGTCGACTTCGACGAGACGCCCGAAGGGCACGCCGTCAGCTTCGACGAGAACGGCGATCTCGTGGGCCTGACCTTGATCGATATCCGCAGGCTTCTCGATGAGGCCCAGGGTGAGCTTCGGCTGGAGCTACCCGCGAAGGCGAGCCCAGCAGACCTCAAGCTCGCCCTCGCTTAGCGTCTGATAAGGCTTGCCGCAAAGCCTCGACCCGGGCTTGGCGGTTTCGTCGTCTTCGCCTGGGGTCCATGTTTGCCCAAAGGGCGAACCCGGATAACTATGGGCGCCCGTTGGCGGACGGCGCGGGCCATACGAGCACAGGGCCGCTTGCGCTGAGACCGATGTTCGTGCCGAGTGGCAGGTGGACGTTGCCGGGGGTGCGCACGACGATCGGCTGCTCGCTGTGCTCAGGGCCGAGTTGCACGTGCAGGACGGCGTCGTGTCCGTGATAGCCGGAGCGGACGATCCGTCCGTTGAGGCCCTCGCCGTCGGCTGGGGAATGCAGGTTGATCTGCTCGGGGCGAATCAGGATCGTCACCGGGCACGGCGTGGGCAACGGCTCGCCGCGCCACTGGGCGGGGAGCTTGCCGAGCGGTGTGTCCACGAGCGTGCCCTCCAGCACTCCACTGATCAGGTTGGCATCGCCGACGAAGCGAGCCAGCTCGTCGTCGACCGGTCGGGCATATAGGTCCTGCGGAGTCGCGCACTGAGCGATCCTGCCGTCTCGCAGGACAGCGACGAGGTCGGCGAGCGAGAGCGCTTCATCCTGGTCGTGGGTCACCAGTAGCGTTGTCGTGGCCGACTCGCGCAGGACCTTCACGACCTCCTCCCGCACACTTGCGCGCAGGTATGCGTCAAGCGAGGCGAACGGCTCGTCCAGAAGCACGATCTCGGGTTTGACGGCGAGCGCGCGGGCCAGGGCGACCCGCTGCTGCTGGCCACCGGAGAGCTGGTGCGGGTAGCGACGCTCAAGGGCGCCCAGCCCGACCATGTCGATGAGGTCGCTCACCCCCTTTCGGCGCGCGGACCGGGGGAGTCCGAAAGCGACGTTCGCGGCGACTGTGAGATGGGGAAAGAGGCCGCCCTCCTGGGGGACATAGCCGATCTTGCGGTGCTCGGGATGGACGTGCCTGCCGTCGCCGTCGACGACGCTCTCCCCGATCCTGATGGTGCCTCGATCGGGTATCTCGAAGCCGGCCAGCAGCCGCAGCAGCGTCGTCTTACCGCTGCCCGAGGGCCCGAGAATGGCCGTGAGGGATGCCGCGGGCACCTCGAGGTCCAGGCCGGCGAGGACCGTGTGCTGCCCGAAGCCCTTGTGTAGGTCTGTGACGGTGAGATCGCTCATCGCGCGAACGCCGATCGGGATGGGAGCCTGTCGAAGAAGCGACCGAGCACGTAGCTCGGTAGTGCGGCGATGACGATGATCGCGAGCGCGAACGGCGCGGCCTGCCCATAGGCGAGGTTCTGTTGATAGGCCCAGAATTGAGTGGCGAGCGTTTGCGCGCCGATCGGGATCAGGATCAGCGTCGCTGTGAGCTCGGTTGCCGCCGAGAGAAACACCAGACAGAACGCGGCGGCCAATCCGGGACCCGCGAGTGGGATCGTCACTCGCCACAGCACCGCAAGCCGCCGCTGGCCGAGAGAGCGGGCAATCTCTTCAAGGTTGGGCGGCGCTTGCGCGACGGACGCACGCACGCAGACGAGTGCGAGCGGGAAGAACAGGATCGCGTAGGCCAGCACGAGTAGCGGGGCGCTCTGGTAAAGGAACCCGTCTGCGTAGCGCTCGATGAAGTAGGAGAACGCGAGTGCGATCACCAGGCCAGGCATTGCCAGCACGAGGTAGGTGCTCCGCTCCAGCAGTTGGTAGCCACGCTCACGGTGGCGAACGCTCAGAAGCGCCACGGGCAATGCCATCAGAGTGCTCAGCGCCGCTGCCGCGGCGCTGTAGACGATCGTGTGCCAGGCCGCGTCCAGCAGCGAGACGCCGGTGAGGAAAGCCTGCTTGGCCTCGAGAATCCAGTAGATGGCAGATCCGATCGGGACGCCGAGCGCCAGGCCGACGAGCAGACCGAAGCCGGCGAGCACCACGGGTGTGGCGCGTCCCAGCGGTCGTGGCGCGAGGACCCTCTGTGCGAGTGGCCCCGATCTGCTGACCCTGCTTCTGCCCCTGGCCAGCCCCTCGCCGAAGAGGACCGCCAGGCTGAGCAGCACGAGCACAAGCGAGAGTGCCGAGGCCGCGGGCACGTTGAAGGAAACATTGAACTCGGTGAAGATCTCCGTTGTGAACGTTTGATAATTGAGAATCTCGAACGCGCCGTACTCGGCGAGCATTATGAGCGCCACCAGCAGGCAGCCTCCCAGTATCGCCCCGCGCGCCTCTCCGAGCGTGATTCGCCAGAACGTCTGAAGTCGCCCGGCGCCGAGGCTGCGCGCCACCTCCTCTTGGCTGGGGTCCGCATTGCGGAAACTGGCGGCGACCGGCAGGTACACGAGCGGGTACACCGCCAGGGTCATTACCAGCACCGCGCCGCGGAACCCCTCCACCCAGGTGCTCAGCGAGGACCAGCCGAAGCTCACCACGAAGTCGGGGATCGCGAGCGGCACGACCACGAGCACGGCCCACACCCGCCGGCCCGGCAGGTCGGTGCGCTCGACAAACCAGGCCGCCGTCGTCCCGATCACGGCGCACAGCGCCGTCACCACTACGGTCAACCTGATCGTGTTCCACAGCAAAGTGGCCGTGAGTGAGCGGAAGATGACGTGCAGGATCGTCGAGACCCCTACGCCCTGGGTCTCGATCAGCAGGAAACAGATTGGCAGCACCAGCACGACGGTTACGGC
The DNA here is from genome assembly GCA_963715535.1 of uncultured Solirubrobacterales bacterium. Taxonomy (GTDB): domain Bacteria; phylum Actinomycetota; class Thermoleophilia; order Solirubrobacterales; family Solirubrobacteraceae; genus Palsa-744. Next base: position 3,009,085 of record OY970251.1, read on the forward strand.
CAGGCTGAGCGCGAGCAGCACCCGCGGTCGAGGGGCGCGCCGCGACGGTGCGAGCACGCTCCGCGGCCTCGCGGATCGCGCTTCCAACGTGCCCGGCCCCGATGCGGTCATCGAAGACGACTTGTTCTGGTGTTGGGTCTCACAGTAGTCCGGCCTTGCGCAGCAGCGCGATCGCCGTCGATCCGTCGCCGAGCTCGGGGATCGTAATCGGGTTTGGCTGCAACTGGTCGAAAGGGGTCTCCGGTGCCGCAGTGGCGACTCCAGAGGCGATCGGGTACTCGAAGCTGATCGAGTGAGCGATGATTTCCTGGCCCTGCTTGCTGACGATGAATGCGAGGAACTTTTGGGCATCCGCTTCGTGCTTGGACGACTTGAGGATTCCGGCGCTTGAGATGTCGAGCACGTATCCGGGGTCGCGAGGGGCGAAATGCGTGATCTTGGAGTGCGTGTTTTCAGCGCCCAGCTCAGCCCGCATCCGATACCAGTAGTACTGGTTGACGACGCCGAACGCGACGGCGCCGCGGTTGACCTCGTCGGCGATCGTCTCGTTGTCGGGGTAGATGTGGCTGCCGGCGTTTTCCTTGATCGCTTCCAGCCACTTCAGCGTGGCCGCTTCGCCGTAAGTACGCGCATAGGAGGTGACGATCGGCTGGAAGTCGGTCTCTCCGGCCGCGAACGCGAGCTTTTCCTTGTACTTCGGATCGGCCAGTTCGGCGACTGTCCGTGGCAGTTGGCTGGCGCTGATGAGGCTTGGGTTATAGATCAGCACGCTCACGCGAGCAGACACGCCGACCCAATCGCCCTGCGACGAGTTGTACTTGCTCGGGGTGCGCGCGAGCGTCGAGGGGTCGACTGGTACAAGCAGGCCCTTGCCCTGGAGGTATTCAAGAGCGGGTGAGTTCTCGGTGTAGACGACTTCCGCGGGCGAGTGCGACCCCTCTGTGACGATCTCATCGACCAGGGTGTCCTCGTCGTCGTTGCGCACGTTCACTTTGATGCCTGTGGCCTTTTCAAAGCCTGCGACAAGCGAGTCGGTTGTCGGCACGTGCTGGCCGCTGTAGAGAGTGATCGACCGACCGGGTCCAGATGAGCTCCCGCAACCGGCCAGTAGGGCGCCCGTGAGCGCAAGCGCCAGGAGAGCGCCCACACGACGTGTTCTGATCATGGATGTCCTGTTCATTGGGCAGCGTTTCCGCGCCTGGTGGCTATGTCACTGGTCATTGCCGTGTGGATGGCACCGGCATTGCGGCGGCGACCATACCATAGTTTAGGCGAGCCTAATTAGGTTGCCCTAAGTAGGACTGGGTCGGTTCTTCGTGCCCGCTCACAGCTTGCGCGTCTCTACACGATGTGGTCAACTGGTTGGAGCAGTACCGCGAGATCTGGGAGGATCGCCCCGATTCTCTTACTGAGCGCCCCCACGACACTCGAGGAAGGGCAGACTGCGATGACCGAGCAATCCGAGATGGCCGAGCACACGATCGCGATCGAGCGGGAGCTCGATGCTCCGCGCGAGCTGGTGTGGAAAGTGTGGACCGATCCTGACGAGGTGACACGCTGGTGGGGCCCTGAGCATTTCACGACGCCTCGCGAGAAGATCGAGTACGACCTGCGTCCCGGCGGCGTTTGCCGGCTGACGATGGTCGGGCCCGATGGGACGGAGTATCCGAGCGATGGTCATTTCGGGATCGTCGAGCCGCCCGAGCGACTGTCGTTTGACGAACGGAGCACCGACCATCCGATGATCGAGTCGGGCGAGACGACCGTCGAGTTCGTCAAGCTCGGCGAGGAGCGCACGAAGGTGATTGTCACCTCGCGCATGATCTGTGCCGAGGAGCTTGTTGAGATGGCGCAGGCTGGTTGGGGCAGTCAGCTGGACAAGCTGGAGACTCTGCTCGCGAGTTGAGCGGGTATGGAAGCGGCGCCGGCCTTCGGCCTGTTGGCGGGCGCCGCTGTTGTGGCGCCGATTTTGCCTTGTCGGCTGCCGCTGCCGTTGTGGAATGGCGCGGACTTTTGGCTTGTCGCGCGCGCTACTGCTGCAACCCGAGCTTTTCCAGCAGCGAGTCCCATGCCTGCTGGCCGGTCGTAAATTCGAGTTCTTCAAATCTCTTGATGAGGTGCTCCACCTTCGCAAAGAGGCCCCGGTCAGCGGGCTGTATAAAGGGGGAAAGTATCTTTGGAGAGGGGACTTCGACTTCGATCGCTTCGACGTGCTGGTCGAACTGCAGCGCGCTGGACGGAACCGTGGCGTAGCCGGTTGCGGTCCACGAGCGCACGTCGCCGCAGATGTTTGGCTCCTGCAGAGAGATCATTTCGCGCAGTCCCTTGATGAACTTCTGCGCGCGGCGGGTGAGCGCGGGGTTGCTCCATTTCAGCGGGCTCACCGTTTTGATGAACGTATTGGCGATCTTCGCGTCCGCGTGATAGCCGGCGGCAAATAGCGCACCGGCTACCTCGTAGCTCAGCCGTTGCTCCGGTTCGCTCTGGGGGGATCCCTTGCCCACATCGGGGCATTCGGTGTCGTACTTCTGTTCGACTTTGTGCAAGCTTGCTTCGACGGTGGGCCAGGTTTTCACGACGGCGTTCAGGGTCGTGTAGGCGGCTACGAGAGCGGTGTGGGTGGAGGAGACGTCCTGCGAGGACTCGGCCAGCGCGTCGCTGGACAGCAACCCGGCCGACAGCAACCCGACCACAAGCACCGTTGCGAAGACGGCCAACCGTCCCCTGAAAGTAGCCAACTGTCCCCTCATTCCTACTCCAGTATAGCTCAACGGTCGCGCTCTGTTTGCGCTAGTCGCGTGCGTTTCACAGCAGTGGCTCCCCGACCCCGAGCAGCAACTAACCTGCGGGGATGGCCTACACGACCGCCGACGGACGGCAGCAGGTGCTCGACGTGCTCGCGGTGGCGGCCGACGAGCTCGACTCTGCGCTCGCGCTCTTGGGAGAGGCGTACGAGCATCTGGACGAACAGGCCGCCGAGGTGCTCGAGGTCGAGCTGTTCCGAGGGGTCCAGCTTGCCTATGGGCGCGTCAAGCGCACCTACAGCGAGTTTGCCAGCCGCTCGGAGCTGCCGGGCCGCACGTTTGAGTCGGCGCCCGCGGTCGCCCCCTCGAATGGCGCGAAGGCGCTGATCGACGCGGCCGTCGAGGCCGCGGGCAAGGCGGATGCGGCGCTCGTTGAGCTGCAGGACTCGATGTTGCCGGTCGAGGTCGGCGACGCCGAGCTGCGCGCCGGGATCGCGGCCGTGCGTGAGCTGGTGAGCGGACTGCGCGGTCGTGCGCGCGAGGTTGTGCGCACGCTGGGGCGCTGAGCACAACCGGCAGAGGACTGAGCGCGGGACTCGGCGAGCGGCGCCCACTTCGCTCAGCTGCAGGCGTGCCTGCGACTGTCGCGATGGCCCAAGCTAGGCGAACTGGGTGGGCGGCGTGCGCTCTTGCCAGCGCTCGACGCGCTCGAGCTGGGCGGCGAGCGACAGCAGCGTGGCCTCGCTGTTGGCCGGTCCGAGCAGCTGCATGCCGAATGGCAGGCCCTCGGCGGTGAGTCCGGCGGGAATGCTCACGCCGGGCCAGCCCAGCACATTCCAGGGCCACGCGTATGGGCAGGCGCCCGCGATCAACTGGTCGGTGGCCCAGCCGCCGAGACCGTCGGTCGCGCCGACCGGCAGCGGAGGGCTGGCGCTCGTGGGTGTGAGGATCACATCGGCGCGATCGAAGCTCGAGCCGACGCGACTGTGCAACAGCGGCTCCAGCCTTCGTGCGAGTCCCAGCACAGTCCGCGAGAGCAGCCCGCCGATGCGTGCTGTTCCGCGCGTGCGCGGGTCCAGCAGCGAGGTGTCGGGCACGCGCTTGACCCACTCCGTACACGCCGGACTGACCGCGGGCGACCAGCGCGAGTCCCATCAGGCCGTAGCGTGGATCCGCTTCGCTGACGCCATGGCCGAGCTCGCGCAGCACTCCCGCCGAGTCGTTGTGCGCCGGCGTCGATCTCGTGATGCAGTTTCACGGGCGCGCCGCTGAATGGCGTGGCGCAGCGAGAGTGCGATCCGCAGTGGGCGCGGATCGCGTGCGATCGTCTGCGAGTAGGGCTCGGGCGGCGGTGGCGGCGCGTGCAGGTCCTGGTGGTGGTTGCCGCTGAGCACGTCGAGCATCAGCGCCGCGTCGGAGACGGTGCGTGTGAGCGGGCCGATGCAGGTGAGCCCGTTGAAGGACTCGCGCGTCGGGCCAGGTGGAGATGCGTCCGCGCTGAGGCTTGACGCCGACGAGATTGCACCACGAGGCGGGGATGCGCACCGATCCCGCGCCGTCGGAGCCGGTGGCGGCGGGCACGATTCCGGCGGCGACCGCTGCCGCGGAGCCACCGCTCGATCCGCCGGGGGTGTGCTCGAGACTCCACGGGTTGCGGGTGGTCCCGAACGCGGAGCCCTCGGTGAACGGGTAGAGGCCGATCTCGGGCGTGTTGGTCTTGCCGACGATCACCGCGCCGGCGTCGCGCAGGCGGCGCACCATCTCGCTGTCGTGCTGCTTGGGTGGGAAGGGGCCGGGGCAACCAAATGATGTGGGGTCGCCGGCCACGTCCACATCGTCCTTGACCGCGATCGGCACGCCGAGCAGTGGCAGTCGCTCGCCGGCGGCGATGCGTCTGTCGGCCTCGGCGGCATCCGCGCGCGCTCGCTCGGCGCACACTACGCGAAAGGCGTTGAGCGTCGCCTGGGTGGCCTCGATCCGCGCGAGCGTCTGCTCCACCAGCTGGGTCGAGCTGACGCGTCCGTCGGCTCAGCGCGGCTGCGCACTCGGTCAGATTTGCCGACGAGTCGAGGCCATCGGCGCCGTTGGCGTCGGAGCCGTGCGTTGAGTGGGTGGCCGGGGACATTTTTTGGATTTGCGTGGGCGTGCCTGGGGAGTTCAAACCTCCCCTGAGCTCACGTGGCATTCGTGGCGACCAAAGGTACTACGGCCCTGCTGTGGTGTGCCCGCGGGCCACGCCGCGCCATACACTCAGCTCGTGAGCATCGGTGCGCCCAGCTTCGACACGCCCGCGGTCGTGCGGCGCTTCCACGAGGCCCGCCGCAGCGAGGATCTGGTCGTGCTGCAAGGCTTTCACGCGCTCAAGCATGCGCTCAGGTTTGGCGCTTCGGTGGAGTTGGTCGCGTGCGTCTGACCCCGATGAGCTGGAGCGTCTCGGGCACGGGCTCGCCCCCGACCTGATCGAGCGGATACGGGCGCTTGCCGTGGTGCTGCCCGCCGAGGCGTTCAAGCGGCTGGGGCCCTACGTTCCGCATACGGGCGTCGTGAGCGTCGCGCGACGCGTGCACACCGATCCGCTCGCGCTGCTTGCCGATCGGGGGAGCGCGCCGCTGGTGCTGTTGGAGGATCCGCGCCACTTCGGCAATCTAGGCGCGGTTATCCGTGTGGCCGCGGCGGTTGAGGTTGCCGGGGTGCTCACGACCGGCCGGCAGGATCCGTGGGACCCGGTGGCGGTGCGGGGTTCGGCCGGGCTGCACTACGCGCTGCCGGTTGCGCGTGTGCAGGCGCTGCCGCAGAGCGACAGGCCGCTGCTCGTGCTGGACCCCGACGGCGAGGAGCTGCAACCCGAGCTGGTGCCCGAGCGCGCGCTGCTCGCGTTCGGGACCGAGCGGGACGGTTTGAGCGGGGAGTTGCTCGAGCGTGCCGACGCGCGCCTGCGCCTGCCGATGCGCGCGGGCGTCTCGAGCTTGAACCTCGCCACGTCGGTCGCGGCGGTGCTCTACAGCCTGCGCCTCTCGCGTTGAGCGTTCGACAGCCTGCGTGCGCCTCTCGCGTTGAGCGTTCGACAGCCTGCGCCTCTCAGGCTGAGGGGCATGTATTTGCGCTTCTCAGGCTGAGGGCATGTACGGCGCAAGCTCGCGGCGGGCGATCGACAGCTTGTGGACCTCGTCGGGACCGTCGGCGAGACGCAGCGTGCGCAGATGCGCGTAGGCCCACGCGAGCGGGAAATCGTCGCTCACGCCGCCGCCGCCGTGGACCTGGATCGCGCGGTCGATCACCTTCAGGGCGATGCTCGGCGCGGCCACCTTGATCGCGGCGATCTCGGTGCGGGCGTGGCGGTTGCCCACGGTGTCCATAAGCCACGCCGCCTTCAGCGTGAGCAGTCGGGCCATCTCGATCTCGATCCGCGCCTCGGCGATCCAGTCTTGAATGTTGGCGCGCGTGGCGATGGGTTGGCCGAAGGTTGTGCGCGACACCGCGCGCTTGCACATCGCCTCCAGTGCTCGCTCGGCGGCGCCCAGCGAGCGCATGCAGTGGTGGATGCGGCCGGGGCCGAGCCGGGCTTGGGCGATCATGAAGCCGTCGCCCTCGCCGGCGATCAGGTTGGAGGCGGGCACGCGCACGTCCTCGAAGAGGATTTCGGCGTGACCCTCCTGGTCCTGGTAGCCGAACACGGGCAGCCCGCGCAGGATCTCCACGCCTGTGGTGTCGATCGGCACGAGGATCTGGCTCTGCTGGCGATGGCGTGGTGCGCTCGGTTGAGTCTTGCCCATCACGATCATGATCTTGCAGTGCGGATGTAGCGCGCCTGAGATCCACCACTTGCGTCCATTCAGCACGTATTCCTCGCCCGAGCGCTCGATGCGCAGCGCGATGTTGGTCGCGTCAGAGGAGGCCACCTCGGGCTCTGTCATCGCAAAACTCGAGCGAATCTCACCCTCTAGTAGAGGCTTAAGCCATTGATCCTTTTGCTCGGGGGTGGCGAATTGGTGCAGCACCTCCATGTTGCCCGTGTCCGGCGCCGAGCAGTTGCAGGCCTCCGAGGCGATATGGCTGCGTCCCAGGATCTCCGCGAGCGGCGCATAGTCGCTGTTGGACAACCCCGCGCCATGGTCGGCGTCGGGCAGGAACATGTTCCACAGTCCGGCATCTCGCGCGCGCGCCTTCAGTTCCTCCATCACGCGCGGCTGATGGTGCGGGTCGCCGGATTCGCGCAACTGGCGCTGGTAGATCGGCTCGGCGGGATACACGTGCTCGTCCATGAACACCCGCAGGCGCTCCTGAAACTCGATGCAGCGCTCGCTTGACTGGAAGTCCATCGTCTCCTCCTCGGCAGTGGGCAGTGAGATCATCGCCGATGTTGGCCGATCGGCCAACTCATTGACACCCGAGAACCCGAATTCTCCCCCGCGGCGGACACCACCTAGTTGAACCTGTCGGCCGATACGGCTAACCTTGCAAGCTAATCGCCAATGCTCCCCGAGGGCTGAGACCTAGGGGACTCGATGTCGCCGGACCGTCAAGGATCCGGAGCTACCCGGATCGTGGGCGCACCCATCAACAGAGGAGAGAAGCTGATGCGTAGAGCATCTACCCGTTTGGCCTTGCTCGGCCTTGCCGCATTGACCCTGGCTCTGCCGGCTGCCGCGGGGGCGGCCCCGACGGTGACGGTCAAAGTCAAGATCGTGCCGATCCCGAAGAATCCAAGTGCCGCAAACGGACCGACCTGGCCCGGTACCGGTCTGCTGGGTGCGGGAGCAGCGCTTGAAACCGAAATCGGGATCAGCGGCACCGAATACGGTGGCTTCCCGCCGCCGCTGATCGGCGTGAAGTTCATCACACCGGCGGGCACCAAGCTGCATTCTCAAGGCTTCCCGACCTGTCCGGAAGCAACACTCGAAAGCCACGAAGTGCAGAAGTGTCCGAAGAACTCCTCGGCGGGTCCGACGGGCCAGGCGAATGGAGTCGTCAGCTTCGGCGGCACACGCGTCCACGAGTCTCTGACGATTCAGCCGTTCTTTGCGCCCGGTGGGGGGATCGCGTTCTTCTCCGAAGGACGGAGCCCGGCTTCGATCGAAATCCTGTCCAAGGGTGCGTTCTCGAACGGTCCGAGCGGATTCGGCCCTGAATTCAATGCTGAAATACCGCTCGTCGTGACCGTTCCCGAAGCGCCTTACGGAGTGGTCGAATCGATCAAGGTCAAGGTCGGCGCCGCCTTCAAGCAGGGCAAAAAGCTGATCTCCTATGGGACCGTGCCGTCCAAGTGTGCCAAGAGCGGCTTCCCGGTGAAGGCCGAATTCACGTTCTTCGGTGGAGTCAACGGTGCCGGTCAGCATCAAGGCGCCGTGTCCCAAGAAATAGGTTGCAAGGGAGTTAGCGCATAGCAATGACGGCGGCCGCTCTCGCCGAGAGCGGCCGCCGGCAGGACTTAGACAAGATCGACTGAACAAGAGCTGAACGACACATCTGGACGACACGCGGACCGTGCAGCGCATACGATCCGAGACGACAGCGATGGAGGGGCGCCCATAAGATGGGTTGGCCTCTACTCGTTATCGAACACAGAGGTAGGATCGGGTTGAGGACGAAGAATCAGGGGACCAGGAGGGGTATGGCCGCCGATTGCGGTTGTCGGTTGCGCGGTCGCGCTTGTCGCGGTCGTGCTGCTCGCGACGTCCGCGGGCGGGTCCAATGGCGGCTACACGATTCGTGCGATCTTCGACGACGCCAGCAACCTCACCAGTGGGGAGAACGTCAAGGTCGACGGTGTCAATGTCGGCACGGTCGGATCGGTCACGGCCACGCCCCATGCCCGAGGCGGCGGTCGTGCTGAACATCACCAACCCGGACTTCAAGAACTTCCGCACCGACGCCAGCTGCAAATCCGCCCGCAGGCGCTGATCGGCGAGAAGTTCGTCGACTGCCTGCCCACCCAGCCGCGCGTCGAAGGCACGCAGCCACCGCCTTTCCTGAAAGTCATTCCTTCCGGACAGGAAGGCGCGGGCCAGGTGCTGCTGCCGGTGCCGAACACCCACAGCCCGATCGAACCGGACCTGCTCGGCGACATCACGCGCCTGCCAGAGCGGCAGCGTTTCACGATCATCCTCAACGAATTCGGAGCGGGTCTCGCCGGGCGCGGCTCGGACCTCAACGAAGTGATCAAGCCGCGCCAATCCGGCTCTGCAGGAACTCGAAAAGGTGTTGGCGATCCTCGCCAACGAGAACAAGGTGTTGACCAATCTCGCCGAAGAAGGCGACAAGCGCGGTCGCGCCGCTGGCGGCCGACCGCGGGCGGCTCGTGGGCTTCATCAACGAAAGCAACAAGATTGCCCAGGCGACCGCCAACCAGCGCGGTGCGCTCGGTCAGAACTTCGCCGCCTTCCCAGCCTTCCTCGAACAGCTCGGACCGGCGATCGAACGGCTGCAGCGCTTCGCCGAACAGGCGACCCCGACGCTGGAAGAGCTTCGGTATCGCCGCGCCGGGCATCAACAAGCTGTTCGAGAACGTCGGCACCGTTCTCGACCATCCTTCGAAGGCGTTCCTCAAGTCGATCGGCAAAACCGGCAAGACGACGGCCTCCGCTCTGAAAGCGGTCGAGCCGCTGCTGCCGCTCGCCAAGTCGCTCGGCAAGGAAGCCAAGCCGTTCGCAACCAACTTCTCCGGGCTGCTCACCAGCTTGCGAACCACCGGCGGCCTCGAGCGCCTGCTCGACTTCATCTATCTGGGCGCCGGCAACGTCAACGGCTACGACGCGCTCGGGCACTTCATTGCGTGCCGAAATCGTGGCGGGCACCTGTCTGAGCTACGCGGTCGAGACGACCCCCGGCTGCTCGACCGGCAAATTCATCCAAGGCAGCACCGCTTCCGCTGCTTCCAGCACCAAGGCTTCTACTGCGAGCACCAACTCGACAAGCCTTGTGATGGCGCGCACGCTGGCGGTCCTGAAAGGCATGACCCCGGCCGCAGGCGATCGCGCGCTACCCGGGTTCGATCGCAGGCGAAGCAAGGCGCCGCGAGCACCGCAGTCGACGGCGCCATCCTCGGCGTCCGCCTCACGCCGGCGAGCCCAGCCGGTCGGCGGCGCGGCGACTGGCACCACCTATTACAGCCCGGCCTCGAAGAAAGCTCCGAAGCAAGCGGCATGCTCCTCAACTACCTGCTCGGCAACTGAACCGTGATGGACCCGCGATGATCCGACGAACTCTCACAACGACACCGCTCCCGCTCCTGGCGGCGCTGCTCGCACTGACGTTTGCGGGCGTCGCTGAGGCGAGCGAAAGCGCGAAGTCCCTCCGAAGCCCCGGCGGGCGCCACCGGCACGACGATCGTGCCGGCGCCCCCGTCCGAACCGGCCCCCTCAGAACCGGCAACGCCTGCGACGACCACGAGCACGACCCCAAATCCGAACACCAACCCCGCCCCGGCCACCACCACGAACGAAGCCGCCACTACGACGAAGCGACACCGGCCCCGGCGCCCGAAGTGCGCACGCAGCGCTCCCAGCCGCGTACGATGGTCACCCATGCACACGGAAGCACATCCACCGCTCAGGCTCGCGAACCCAGGCAGACCCAAACGGGCAATCCAAGGCGGTCTCGCCCTCGGCGCTGACGCCGCCGCTGCCCTCGACGTTGGCGCGTCCTCGCTCTCGAACGTGCCGAGCTTCTTCATCAACAGCTTCTAGCATCCCGCCGTTCCTGCTGCCGATCTACCAGGCCGCCGGCGCCGCCTACGGGATCCCGTGGCAGGTGCTCGCCGCGATCAACGAAGTCGAGACCGACTACGGTCGCGACCTGAACGTCTCCAGCGCCGGCGCCGAGGGCTGGATGCAGTTCCTGCCGAGCGAGTGGGGCCAGTACGGTGTGGACGTCAACAACACGGCTATCGAGGATCCCTACAACCCGGCGGACGCGATCTTCGCCGCCGCCCGCTATCTGAAGGACGCCGGCGGCGACGCCGACATTCGCGCGGCGGTGTTCTCCTACAACCACTCGCAGGCCTACGTCGAATCGGTGATGCTGCGCGCGCGGCTGCTCGGCGGCACTCCGCCGGAACTGCTCGGCGCGATCACAGGCTGACCGAAGCGCGCTTTCCCGTGTACGCCGCTTCGCACTACAGCGACGGCTTCCCCACGACCGAAGGCACCTCTCCTCACACGGTCGCCGGGACGACGATCTACTCGCAGGCCGGCGCTCCCGTGATCGCCGCGCAGGACGGGCGCATCACACAGATCGACCCGACCGGTCCATTCGGGCCGAGCATCTCGCTGATGGACGCCTACGGGAACACCTACACCTATGCCGGGCTCGGCACGCTCGCGTCGCTCTACCCGGTGCTGGAAGCGGTCGAAGCCGGCCACCTCTCTCGCGCGCACGGCTCGAGCAGTGGGCGAGCGGATCGGGTGACAGCTATCCATCCACACAGGCCGCGCGTGGCGCGACGGCATGCCTTCAGGGACGGCTCGGAGAACGTCTACCTGCATCCATTGCGCGTCGGGGCGCAGGTGATCGCCGGTACCGTGCTCGGCCACGTTGGCTCCGAGTGCCGAACCTCACATCGTCTTTCAGATCCGCCCAGCCGGTATCGGTGAGCCGTTGATCGATCCCGAAGCCGATTCTCGACGGCTGGGTCAAGCTGCAGAGCTCCTCGGTCCGTGAAAGCCAAGGGCCGCGACGCCATTCGCGAAGCTCACGCCAAGCCCCGGCCAGGCGCTGCTCGAGTCAAAGACCCAGCTCGAGCCAGCAGGTCCCGCGCGATCGCGCGATCCGCCTCCGAGCTGCGAGCGGCGTCTGATAGACGACGAGCGGGCCGACAGGCGCGTGCTTGCGGCGCTCGAGTTCCTCTCCGCTTCGGGCTTGAGCCCGACCGTCTCCGCGCGCAGCTGCGCGCAGGCATCCGCGGCCGGAGCGGCTGCCGCCTCGGCTGGGAGTCGTGACCGGCCACGGTCTCGACATCTCGGCGATCGACGGGAGTCCCGTCGCTCGGGCGGGCGGGCCGAATCGCTCTCGGGCTTGCCGCCGCGCGCAAGCTCAAGGGCTGCAGGGCGTCATGAAGCCGCTGCAGATCGCAAGCTCCATGCGTTTTGGCGCGCTCCACATGACCGGTGCATCGGCCGGGCGAGGGGGACATGATCAGTGTCGAATTCGCTCCGCTCGGCCGGCGTCGGCAAGGCGCACGCCGCCGCCGTGCTCGGTTCCGGGCTCTCGCCCGCGCAGTGGCTCGGGCTCGTCGCCCGCCTCGGCGAGGTGCCCGATCCCGACGGTCAGCTCCAAGCCATCGCCGGCGGCGATCCCAGACGACTCCGGCGCGGCCTCGCCGGCCGCGGAAGGCAAGTAGCGCGATGGCGACCACCGTTCCCCCACCCGCCGGCGCTCCGCCGCCTGCCTCCCGCCGCTGCCCCCGCCGCCGCGGCGCGCCAACACGACTGCGGATCGTTGCCGTCGCGGCGATTGCGGTGGTGGTCGCGATCGTGCTCGTGCTCGCTGCTCGGCGGCGGCGGCAGTGCCACCTACTAGCTGATCTTCCCCGAAGCCGGACAGCTCGTGCGTGGCGACCAGGTACAGGTCGGCGGGGTGCCCGTCGGGCTCGATCAAGAACATCACGCTGCTGCACAACTACGACGTGCGCATCACGATCAACGTCGAATCTTCGCTGGCGCCGCTGCACGAGGGCACCACCGCCGAAATCCGCGTGCCGTCGCTGTCGAGCGTCGCCAACCGCTATATCGCGCTCTCGCCAGGACCCAACAACCGTCCCGCGCTGCCCTCCGGCGCGACCTTGCCGATCACATCCACGCATGGCGTCGTCGACCTGGATCAGTTGTTCGGCATCTTCAACGCCAAGACGCGTAAGGGCTTGCAGCAGTTCGATCCAGGGCTCCGCCGAACAGTATTCCGGGCGTGGCGCCGCAGCTGCAGAAGGACGCGCGCTATTTCCCGCCGGCGCTGGCCGCGATTCGACCACGTGCTCGCCGAATTCGGCGGCGAACAGGAACTCTTCTCCAACTTCCTCGTGGAAACGGCCAAGACGACCACGGTGCTGGCGGGACGCAGCCAGCAGCTCACCGAACTGGTCAGCCACGCCGACACCGCCTTCGGCGCGATCGCCTCCCAGCAGTCCAACCTCACCGCCGGCTTGAAGGCGCTGCCCGCGACATTCAGAGAAGGCAATCGCACGTTCGAAGAACTGCCGGCGACGCTTGCCGACCTGACCAAGCTGGTCGATGCCGCCAAGCCAGCAGCACCGTTGCTCGCGTCGTTCGTCTCCAAGCTGCGGCCGCTGGTGACCACGGCGACGCCCGTCGTCGAGCAACTTCAGCGAAGCGATCAGCAAGCCCGGCGCCGAGCAACGATCTGACAGAAGCGGCGCTTGCGCTGCCCGCGATCGCCAAGACGCTCACGACAGCCTCGCCCGACAACGTGCGCGCGCTTGAAGAATCCGTGCCTATCACAGCCCTGTTCGGTCCCTACACCCCAGATCTCCAGGGCTTCCTGCGCGCGTTCGGCCAGGCCGGCGGCCTACTACGACGCCAACGGTCACTACGCGCGCGTCGTCGGCCATGTTCCCCGACTTCGAACTCGGGCGCGAAAACACGCTCAAGCCGGCCAATCCGACGCAGGTCTGCAGGGTCTGAAGACCGGCCAGCTGCGCCGCTGCCCGGGCGCCGCCACCCAGCCGGCGGCGGACGGCTCCTCGCCCTTCACCGACAACGGCGGCAATCTGGGCTGCGACCCGAGCGGAGACCCCTTGACGATGAACCGCCGTCGCTCCAACTCGCTTGCCGGCAGTCCGCTGCTGATCGGCGCGGTCACGACGCTGATCGTCGTCGTCGCCGTGTTCCTCTCCTACAACGCCAACAACGGACTGCCGTTCACGCCGACATACGACATCAAGGTGCAGCTGCCGGAGGCCTCGGGCCTGCAGAAGGGAAACCAGGTGCGCATCGGCGGCGAGCGCTCGTCGGCGTGGTCAGCGGGCTCAGCCCATACAGGACCCGAAGACCGGTCGCGTCACCGCGATCGTCTCGCTCAAGCTCGAAAAGGCCGCGCGAACCGCTGCCCGCGGACACGACCGCGATCGTGCAATCGGTCTCGACGATCGGTCTGAAGTACCTGGCGCTCGAACGAGGGCCACTCCGAGCGCAAGCTCAAAGCGGGCGAAACGATCCCCGTCTCCCAGACGCGCGAACCGGTCGACATCGACCAGTTCTTCGACATGTTCGACGAAAAGACGCGCAAGGCCAACCAGGTAAATCTGACGACCTTCGGCAACGGCTTCGCCGGGCGCGGGATCGGCCTCAACGAAACGATCTCGACGCTGCGGCCGCTTGTCACGAACGCGATCCCCGTGCTGCACAACCTCGCCTCGCCGCAGACCGGCTTCGGACAGCTGTTCGTGGCACTCGACCGTCGCCGCCAAAGAAGTGGCGCCGGTGGCAAACGAAAACGCCGCACTTTACACCAACCTCAACACGTTCTTCACGGCCTGGGCGAGCGTCGCCCCGTCGCTCGAACAGACGATCGTCGGCGGGCCGCCCGCGTTGCGCCAGGCGACCCACTCGCTTCCCGTTCCAGGCCGAATTCGTCAACAAGAGCGCCGATTTCATGCGCCTGCTTGCGCCCGAGCGCAAAGATCCTCACGACCGTCGCGGCGCCGCTCGGACACGCCTTTGAAGTCGGCGCCGTCAACCTGCGCTCCGCGACTGCGCTCAACGGCGAGGTTGCCGAAGCGCTCGAAGCGTTCGCCAAGTTCGGCCAAGAACCCGCTCGTGATCGCGGGCATCGAAGACGCCACGCACACGCTCGGGCTTGGCAACCCGCTCTTCGCGGGATTGGCGCCGGCGCAGACGACTTGCAACTACGTGACGCTCACGTTCCGCAACCTCGCGAGCTTGCTCTCGCAAAGCATCGGCGTCGGTACGGTCGCTCGCGCGACGGCCCGGTGCTCGCGCCGACGGGCCGAACAACGAGGGCTTCCCCTCCTCGGCCTACGCCAACGGCCCCTCTATCGAACCTCCGACACCGGGTAGCCCAGGCCCTGGACCCGACAACAACCATCTGCACGTCAACCCGTACCCCAACGTCGCCGGCCCCGGCCAGTCGAAGGAGTGCGAAGCAGGCAACGAGCCCTACAAGGTCGGCCAAGCCGTGATCGGCAACGTCCCCGGGAACGTCGGGACCAAAACCGAAGAAACGGAACGCAAGAACAACCTGTTCGGCGTGGAATACCCGGCCTCCACACTCGAAGCTCTCGGCCTGAAGAGCTCGAAAGGGGCCAAGAAATGAGCCGCGTGCGCTGGTGGAAACGCTACGACGAGATGCCGGTCGTCGAGCTGCAGAAATCAAACCCCGTGCGCTTCGGAGCTCATCGTGATCGTGATCACGGCGATCGTCGTGTACTTCGGCTTCACCAAGCACATCCCGTTCAAGCACGGCTTCCGCCTGAAGGCGGTGTTCGCCACCGCGGTCAACATCAGCCCCAAATCGCCGGTGCGCATCGCGGGCGTCGACGTCGGCAAGGTCACCTCGATCAAGCGCGAGGGCAACACCGGCGTGGTGACGATGGAAATCACAAAAGACGGCCTGCCGATCCACCGCGACGCGACGCTGAAGATTCGCGCGCGGATCCTGCTCGAAGGCAACTGGTTCGTCGACCTGCAGCCCGGCACGCCCACCTCGCCGATGCGTCTCCTCCGGCTACACGTCCCGATCACACAGACCTCCGATCCGGTCCAGCTCGATCAGGTGCTCGACGCTCTCAACACCGACACGCGCGCCAACCTGCAGACGCTGCTGATCGAATTCGGCTCGGCGCTGACGCGCAAGCCGACCGCCGCGCAAGAACGCCGAACAGAACCCGGCCGTGCGCGGTCTGAACGCTGCGCAGGCGCTTGAAAAAGACTCTACTACGACAGTCCAGAAGCGCTGGAAGGCGGCGCGATCGTCAACCAGGCGTTCGGCGGCGTCGAACAGCACGACCTCTCCAAACTGATCGCCGGCACCGAGAAACTGACGCGCGTCGCTCTGAACGTGCACGAACAGCAGCTCGGCGAATGGGTCGGCAACTTCAACACATTCCTCGGCGCCTTCGCCGCGCAGTCGGCCAGTCTGACGGCCGCGATCGCCCAGCTGCCCGGCGACCCTCCAGAACGCCGGGCGCGCGCTTCATCAACTTCAACGCCGCCACACCCGCGATCAGGAAGTTCTCGCTTGCGCTTGCTCACAGGAACCGAACAGACCCCTCGACGATCGAGGCGGCCTTCCCCTGGATCGAACAGACACAAGGCGCTCGCTCGGCCCCGACGGAGCTCGGCGGCGTCGCCAAGGGTCTGCGCGAAGCGGCCCCGACGCTCGCCAGCCTGGTCGTGACTCGCCCGCCTTCTTCAAACAGACCGACCTCTTCTCCAAGTGCCTGAGCACGATCTTCTACCCGGCGGCCAACACCAAGCTGCAGGACGGCTCGAGCACCTCCGGCGTGGAAGACAACAAGGAATTCTGGTACTCGATGGTGGGCCTCGCCGGCATCGCGCAAAGCTTCGACGGCAACGGACAGACTGGATCGGTTCATGATCGAGACCGGCAGCCAACACGTTGCGCTCGGCGCCGGCGAGCGTTGTTGGTGCCTCACAGCGGCAAGGGACTGCGCCTGTTGGCTCACACCTCGCAGTCGCCGCTGGGCACGAGCCCCGCGTTCCCCGGCAACCGAGCCGCCCTACAAGCCGCTCGTGCCGTGCTACACGCAGACGCCGCAGAACTTCAACGGACCGCTCTCAGCGGCCCAGCCGACGGAGAGTGAACCATGACCGCCCGAGTGAGCATCAGGGAGAGCGCGGGCTGGGCGACCAGATCGCGCGCTACCGCACCGCCTTCATCTCGATCCTCGCGATGGTTGTGTTCGCGTTGTTCGTGGGTGGCTACATCCTCTCCAACGAGCGCCTCTCGCTGCCGGATGGGTGCCTGTGGTCGGCAAGGAATACGTCACGCTCAAGGCCGAGTTCCGCACGGCTCAGGCGGTGACGCCGGGGCAGGGGCAGTCGGTCACGATCGCCGGGCGCCAAGATCGGCGAAATCGCAAGCGTTCAGGCCGACGAAGGCAGCGCGCTCGTGACGATGAACATCACGCCCAAGTACGCGCACTACATCTACCGCAACGCCACGATGCTGCTGCGCCCCAAGACGCAGCTGAAGGACATGACCGTCGAGGTCGACCCGGGCACTCCCAGCGCCGGTCGCGTTCCCAGCGGCTACACGATTCCCCAATCCCAGACCGCCCCAGATGTGAACTTCGAGGAATTCCTCGCCGCGCTCGACGGCGAAACGCGCGACTACCTGCAGGAGCTGATCGACGGCGCCGGCGTAGGCTTGAAGGGCAACTCCGAGAATCTCTCGGCCGACCTTCAAGCGCTTCGACCCGATCTCGCTCTACCGCGCAAGATCACCGCAGCAGCTGAAGCTGCGCCACAAGAACATCGAACACGCGATCCACAATTTCCAGCTGTTCGTCAGCGCGCTCGGCGACAAGGACACCGAAATCTCACAGGCGATCGACGCCGTCCAACGCCGTCTTCAAGGTGTTCGCCGAACAGGACCAGAGCTTCCAGCAGACGCTGCATCTGCTGCCGAGCACGCTCGCCAAGACCAAGAGCGGACTCGGCAAGCTTGCCGAGAGCCGCCGCCGTGACGGGCTCGACCTTGACCAAGCTCCAGCCGTTCGCCGAATCGCTTGCGCCCGCCCAGGAAGCCGCGCGTTCGCTGTTCAAGCAGAGCACGCCGATCATCAAGAACCAGATCCGTCCGCTAGGCGCGGGAAATCCTGCCGGTCATCAACCAGCTCAATCCATCGCTCAAGGAACTCAGCGAAGCCTTCCCCGGGCTGGAAAAGAGCTTCTCGGTGTTCAACGAACTCTTCAACGAGTTTGCCTACAACCCCGGGCCCAACCAGGGCGGCTTCCTGTTCTTCCTCGACTGGGCCACCCACGACCTCAACAGCGTGCTCAGCACGGCCGACGCTCACGGGCCGGTCGGGCGCACGCGTCGCCTACCTGAACTGCGAACTTCTGCCGCTGCTTCAAGGGCGCCGGCGAAGTGAACCCGACGGTGAAGTTGCTCGTGGCTCTGTTCAACCCGCCGACCGAAGCGGAATGCGCTTGCGCACGGCTTGGACTCCGCGCGACCGCCACCGGTGCGAGCGCCGCAAGGCCGCCGCACGTGTCACGACGCACTCCGGTTCGAGCAAAGGCTTCACGATGAACTTGCTGGGCTCCAAGCACAGCGCCTTTGCGCGTTTGGCGTCGAGCGGGGGAGGTCGCTGAGATGCAGAAGCGCGCGCCCACGCTTGCCAACATCCTCGTGATCGTGCTGTTCGCGCTGAGCTGCTTCGGGCTGCTGCTGTTCCTGTGGGAGTCATTTGGCGGTCCCGTGCCGCTCAAGCCGAAGGGCTATCGCTTCACGATCGCCTTCCAGCGCACGCTGGCGCTCGCCGAACAGTCCGACGTGCGCATCAGCGGCGTCAACGTCGGTCACGTGATCAGCCTCAAGTACAACAAGGACGGCTTGGCGCACGCACGCTCGAAATCGCCAGCAAATATGCGCCGATCCCCGCCAACATGCACGCCATCCTGCGCCAGAAGACGCTACTGGGAGAGACCTACGTGCAGCTCAAGCCGCAGAGGGCACGGACTGCCGCTCGCTGCCGGACGGCGGGGAACTGCCCGTAGGCCCAGGTCGAATCGTCGGTGACGCTCGACGACATCCTCTCGCGTTCAACCCGCAAACGCGTGCGGCGTTCCAGGTGTGGATGCAGTCGTTTGGCCGAAGGTCTCGGCGGTCGGGGCGAAGAGATCAACTCGTCTTTCGCCGAGTCATCCAGCCGTTCGTCGAAGACGCCAACAAGCTGGTCACCGTGGCTAACTCCCAGGAGGGGGCGCTGACGGCAAGCATCCACAACACGGGTGTCGTGTTCGACGCGCTGACCGCGCGCGAGGGCCAGTTCCGCGGCTTGACGTCAAATGGCGAGCGCGCCTTCCACGCGTTCGCCGCAGCCAGCCAGGCGTTCGCCGAAATCTGGCGCGTGCTGCCCGCGTTCGAGCGCAACTCCCAGAACGGCGCTGCGCAGCATCGACGCCTTTGCTGACCAACACCGTTCCGCTTTACAACGCGATCCGCCCCTTCGAGGAAAAACTGACTCCGCTGCTGGAGGCCGTCAAGCCCTTCACGCCGCCGTTCAACGCCCTGCTGACCAATCTCGGCCCCTGGCCAAGGCCGCCAAGACGGGCCTGCCGGATGTCAAGAAGGTGACTCGAACTGACCGTGCCGATGCTCGGCCGCCACGAGCCCGGTGCTGCACAACTTCAATCCCTTCTTCCAGTATGCGAGCGAGTACGTGCCCGAGCTGCAGGCGCTGTTTGCCAACGGGACGGCCGCCACCCAGACCCACGGCAAAAACACGAATATCCCCGGAGGCCCGCAGCAGCATTTCCTCAAGGTGATGAAGGTGATCGACGCCCGAAGGCCTGGCGTCTACCAGCAGCGGATCGGCACCAACCGCGCCAACGCCTATCCGCAGCCGGGTGCTTTCAACTCGCTCGCCACCGGCCTGCAGGTGTTCAGCAGCGCAACGTGTGCCAACTCGGCTCCCTCGGTGAGCGGGCCGCCACTTGGCGCGATCAGCGAAGAAATCATCGAACAGCTGGTGGGCCTGGTACCGGGCAGTAGGAAGAACCGCGTCGCCAACGCAGCCCGCTAAGCGCCGGTTCCAACAATGCGGAAAATCCCACAATGGCGGCGCCCCGCCTGCAACCAGCAAGGACCCTTCACGTTCAACGGGCAGACAAGCCAGTTCCCGCACGCCACGCCAACGCCGGCGGGGTAGCTCGACTACAGCGCCTCACGCCAGGATGGTTTGGGCGAGCCGGCGAAGACCTCGCAACCGCCGGCGACCGCTTGGGAGTGGTAGTGCTCAGGCTCGCGTGCAACCCGCCACGGCCATCGCGCGCTCGTGATCGAGATATGGGAGCAGCGCGAAGTAGGTGAGATCGGCGTGCAGTTCGGGAAGCTTCGCGGTTTCGCCCTGCAGGACGCGACGATGCACGATCGAGGCGATCCCGCCGACGATCGCCTCAGAGGTCTGCGGGGGCAGATGCGTCGCTGTCGGAGCATTGCGAGCGACCCTCCTCGATCAGCGAGGCAAACAGCGCAAGCGCGGAGCGTTGGCGCTCGCACGGCCGCGGGTCCGGCGCCCGAGCATCTCCACGAGCGCCACACGTGCCCGTCTGGATTGCGGGCAAGCGCCCAGAGCAGGCTCTCCAGGCCGGTCGCACCGCTCGGCCACGGCGCGCCCGATGGAACTGCTCCAGCGCGGCGAGTTCGACACGACCGATCAGATCGTCGGCGCCTGCAAGAAACAGTCGTGCTTGTCGTGGAAGTGCTCGCTGAACATCGCCTCCTCAAGATCGGCGCCTCGGAGCACGCGGCTGACGGTGGTGCGATCGTATCCGCGCAGCGCGACCGTCTCGATCATCGCGTCGAGCAGTCGTCTGCGCGGATCTGAGCGAGGAGCTGTCGCGACCGCGGTCGCGACAGGCATTGGTGAGTCTTGTGTGGACCCCGGACTCTGCGGCGGAGCGCCTGTGGTGAAACATCTGCCTCTACCTCCCAGCACCGGATAGTAGACCCAACGGCCTCTAGTATGTCAAGCAGATGTGTATGGATTGGTACCGGTGGTGCGTGTGGCCGTTGTCGTGCGTGGGTTGATCTGAGTCCTTCCCGACCACTACTATCTAGTCAGTGGAGGGTGTTGAGGGAACTTACGGGGATGAGGGAGAGGGCGAGCAGGCCGCGGGCTCTCGACGCGCCCGTAGGCGTCGCAGGAGGACGTCGAGGAGTTCCAGTACCACTCGACTGGCGGCGACCTCGACCTGGCGGGCGAGTCGACCGACCACGAGTGGTCGATTCGTTGCATGGACGTGGTCAAGCGCCTGGCGGGCATCCCGGTGCTCAACGGCCTGAACGTCGCGATCCCCGATGACATGATCACGGTCGTGCTCGGACCTTCGGGTACCGGCAAGAGCGTGCTGATCAAGCACCTGATCGGCCTGATGTTCCCCGACTCGGGCGACATCCAGGTGCTTGGCAACTCGGTCCCCACGCTGACGATGCCGAAGCTGCTGGAGCTCCGCCGCAGGATCGGCGTGCTGTTCCAGGACGGGGCCCTGTTCGGCTCGATGTCGGTATTCGACAACGTGGCGTTCCCGCTGCGCCAGCACACCGACATGTCCGAGGGCCAGATCGGCGAGCGAGTGCGTCAGCGCCTGACCGACGTGGGCTTGATCGAGGCGATGGACGACTCGCCCTCGCAACTCTCCGGCGGTATGCGCAAGCGTGCCGGCTTCGCGCGCGCGCTCGTGACCGAACCGGACATCGTGATCTTCGACGAGCCCGACTCGGGCCTTGACCCTGTGCGCACAGCACTTTTGTGCGAACTGATCCAGGAGAT
This sequence comes from uncultured Solirubrobacterales bacterium, assembly GCA_963715535.1. GTDB lineage: Bacteria > Actinomycetota > Thermoleophilia > Solirubrobacterales > Solirubrobacteraceae > Palsa-744. Next base: position 3,030,322 of record OY970251.1, read on the forward strand.
GCACGAGCTTCACGGCGGCACCTACATCGTCGTGACCCACAACATTGCCTCGGCGCGTCAGATCGGCGAATACATCGCGCTGCTGTGGCGAGGACGGATCGTGGAGGCGGGTGACGCCGAGCGGATGTTCTCCTCGGAGAACCCGTTCGTGCGTCAGTTCCTCAGCGGGTCGGCCAGCGGCCCGCTCGGCATGGACTGAGCCCGGCCGGCGGCACCGGGCACACAGGCACCTGAGGCCTGAGCCCAACTGTCTGTTGTGGGAGCGCCTAACGTATGCGAACATACGTTCGCTATGGTCGTGTGCGTCCACATACCCTCGCTTTGCGCTGACGGTCGCCGCCGGCGGCGCACAGGCGTTGGCGGGCAAAGCGCTTGCGCTCGCTCCGATGGCCGGTGCGGAGTTACGCGTGGGAGAGGTGTCGGGGGCGGCCGAGGCCTATGGAGTGAGCGCTGAGATGACCCTCGGGGAGGCGCTTGCGCGCTGTCCGAGTCTCGAGCTGGTGCCGGCCGATCCACTCGCGGTGGCCGAAGCATGGGAGGGAGTCTTGTGTGCGCTCTGAAGGAATCGGCGCGGCGGTCGAGCCTGCGCGCGAGGGACTTGCCTACTTCGAGGTGGATGGGTTGCACGGAATGCACGGCTCGGATGCGAACACGATCGCGGCGACGCGTCGCGCGCTCGGAAGGCCGGTGCGGATCGGTGTGGGACCGACGCGTTTCTGTGCGCTGGCCGCCGCGCTCGAGAGCAGCACCCGTCGTGCGAAGATCATAGATGCGCGGGCGGTACGTCGCTATCTCGCTCTCCAACCGGTGGAGCTGCTTGGTTTTCGCGAGCAGACACGTGGCGCTTGTGGAGCCGCTTGGCGTCTCGGCGTGCGCACGCTGGGGGAGTTGCGGCGCCTGGGTCCCAGCTGCTCGGACTCTCGCGATGCGCTGGCAGACCGCTTCGGCGAGCCGGGCAGTCCTTGCCTATCGCCTGGCCGGCGGTGAGGACGGACCGCTCGTGCCGCGCAGTGTCGAGGAGACGCTGGAGGAGCGCTTGGAGGTCGGCGACGCCGGTAGCGGAGAGATGTTGCAGCGTGTGCTCGGGGTACTCGTCGATCGGTTGCTGGCGCGCCCCGAGCGCCGTGGCAGGACACTGCAGAGCGGTCGTGCTCTCCGCGCGGCTCGTGGGTGGCGGGACCTGGCGCGAGCGGGTGGTGTTTCGCCAGGCGCTCAGCGACGCCAGGCGCATGGGACTGGCTTTGTCGTTGCGCCTGCCCTTGCTGCCTGCCCCCGCCGAGTCGCTGCGCCTCGGCGTGGAGCGCTTTGGTCCCTCCGGCGGCGAGCAGCACACGCTGCTCGAGCAGAGCAAGCAGGCACGCCGTGAGCGTCTGGGGGAGGCGGTCAATCAGGTTCGTGCGGTAGCTGGAGCGGGCGCCGCGCTGCGTGCCGTGTGCATCGACCCTGACTCGCGTGTGCCCGAGCGCGTGTGGTGCTCACGCCTCTACTGCGATGAGAGCTTCACGGCGAAACAGCCCTATGCGCGATGTCGGCCCGTCCCGTCCGGCCGCCAGGATGAGCCCTCCGCGAGCCTTGAACCTGCCCCGCCCTGCCCGAGTGTACGCGCACGGCGGCGCCCCACGCGAGGTCAACGGCGAGCGGGTGGAGGCGGTGCGCGAGTCGTGGCTGGTGGAGGACCGCTGGTGGGTGGAACGGCCTCTGCGCCGTCGCTACTGGGAGCTCGTGAGCGTGCGCGGACGCAACCTGATCGTGTTCCATGACCTGTGCGCGGGTGGCTGGTTCACTCAGGGTTCCTGAGAGCAGGGTTAACGGATGAGATCTCCCTCGCCCGGCACGCCGCCATACATCGAGCTGCACTGCCACTCGGCCTACTCGTTCCTGGACGGGGTGTCGCTGCCGGACGAGCTGGCCCACAGTGCCGCTGAGCTCGGGCACGCCGTGCTGGCGCTCACAGACCACAACTCGGTGTCCGGCTCGATGGAGCTGGCCCAGGCCGCCGAGGACGCTGGCGTGCGGGCGATCCATGGCGCGGAGATCGATCTCCCGGCCAGGCAGTGGGGGCATGCTCGCCACCTGACGCTGCTCGTGCGCGATGCGCGTGGCTGGAGAAACCTGTGCCGGATTCTCACGCATGCGCACGCAGACACGCGCGAGGGCAGCGGACGCGAGCGTACAGAGCCCTCGGTGGCGCTCCAGACGGTGCTGGACCATGCCGAGGGGATCGTGTGCCTGACAGGCTGCGCCGAGCGCGGCGTGCATGAGCGCCCAACCGCGCGTCGACTGCTCGATGCGTTTGGGCCGCAGGGTCTGCGGGTGGAGCTGCAGCGTCCCTACGCTCGCCATGACCGCACCCGCAACCGGGCGCTCGCGGCGCTCGCCCGCGAGCTGGGGGTGAAGTGCGTGGCCACCGGGAACGTGCACGCTCACGCACGCTCGCGCGCCGAGTTGCAGGACGCCTTCGTGGCGCTGCGCAATCGCATGACACTCGATGCCTCCGAGCCGCTGCGGCGCGGCAACCACACACACGTGATGAGCTCCCCGCGGGCGATGGCCCGTCGTTTTGTGGACCATCCCGAGGCGGTGCGGGAGACGTTGCGATTGGCCGAGCGGCTGCGCTTCGATTTGACGACCGACCTCGGCTACCGCTACCCGGGATCCGAGGAGGAGAGCGCCCCCCGTCGCTTGGCGGAGTTGTGCTGGGCTCGCCTGGAGGATCGCTACAGCCCGGCGGCGCTGCGCTTGCGCTCGGGCGAGCAGGCAAGTGGGGTGGGGGCGAGCGGTCGAGCGGTCGGCCAGGTCACACGTAGCGTTCGTGCGGAGGCCGAGGCGCGCTTGGGGGAGGAGCTGCGTGTGATCGACCAGCTCGGCCTGGCGGGCTTCTTCCTGTTGCACCACGACATGCTCGAGCTTGCGCGTGAAGTGGCGCTGCAGGTGCGGGGAGCAGGCACGGCACGTCACTGCTGGCCCCCGGACGCGGGCGTGGCTCATCGGTGTCCTCGATCGTGTGCTATCTCACTGGCCTCTCGCACATCGACCCGATCGAAAACGGGTTGTTGCTGGGGCGCTTCCTGCACGAAGACCTGCATGGGCTGCCCGACATCGACCTGGACTTCCCGCGCGATATCCGTGAGGTTCTGATCCCGCGTGTGCACGAGCGCTACGGGCGTGACCATGCCGCGCTGGTGGCGGCCTTTCCTACGTTTCGCGCTCGTGGGGCGATACGCGAGCTGGGCAAGGTGCTGGGCTTGCCGGCCGGTGAGATCGAGCGCATGGCGCGCACGGCCGATGCCACAGGGCGGATGTGGAGCAGCGACATCGCCGCCGATGAGGCGCGCTCCACACGCTGGAGTTGGCTTGCACGACTGGTGGGGGAGGCCTACCGGCTGCCTCGTCATCTCTCCCAGCACTCCGGTGGGATGGTGGTGTCCACGCGACCCTTGATCGACTGCTGCCCGGTGGTGCCATCGGCGATGGAAGGCAGGCAGATGGTCCAATGGGACAAGGACTCCTGCGCGGATGCCGGCTTTCTGAAGATCGATCTGCTCGGGCTCGGGATGCTCTCGGCGGTGGAAAGCTGCGTCGATCTGATCGCAAGCACGCGCGGGGAGCGCGTCGACCTCTCGCGGATCCGGTTTGACGATTCCGACACATTCAAAGCGATCCGTGCGGCCGACACCGTTGGTGTGTTCCAGATCGAGAGCCGCGCGCAGATGCAGTCGCTGCGCCGCACACTCCCGAAGGACCTCGACGATCTGACCGTGCAGGTGGCGATCGTGCGCCCCGGACCGATCCAGGGCGGGGCGATCAACCCATACATAGAGCGGCGCGATCGCCTGCGCGAGGAGGGTGGGCGGGGATCCAAATACAAGATCCCCTATGCGCACCCATCGCTCGAGCCGGTGCTCGAGAGCACGCTCGGCACGATCATCTTCCAGGACCAGGTGATGCAGGTGGCGGAGGCGTTCGCCGGCTTCTCGCCCGGTGAGGCCGAAGGATTGCGCCGCGCGATGAGCCGCAAGCGCTCCGAGGATGCGATGCAGCGCCAGCGGGAGGGCTTCATCGCCGGCGCCATGCGACACGTGGACGCCGATGAGCGGACGGCGCGGCGCGTGTGGGAAATGGTGGAGGGCTTCGCCGGCTTCGGTTTCCCCAAGGCCCACGCGGCCGCCTTCGGTCTGCTGGCCTATCAGTCGACGTGGCTGCGCGTTCACTATGGGCCCGAGTTCCTGTGCGCGCTGCTCAACGAGCAGCCGATGGGCTTCTATGCCCCCGACAGTCTCGTGCACGAGGCGCAGCGGCGGGGGATAGCGGTGCTGGGACTCGACGTGAACTCCTCGCAAGTGCAGTGCACAGTGGAGAAGATCGATTCCGGCGCAGAGCAAAACCTCCCGCGCGAGCAGGCGCCGGGGAGCAAGGACGCGGCGACCGTCGAGCTGGGTGTTCGCCTCGGCTTGGGCTACGTCAAGGGCGCGGTCGCCGAGGAGGTGCGCCAACTGGTAGCCGAGCGGGGGCGCGGCGGTCCGTTCAGCGATCCAGGCGAGCTCGCCGCACGTGCGGCGACGCGTCGTGGCACGCTCGAGCAGCTCGCATGGGCTGGTGCCTGCGACAGTCTCCTGGACGCCGGCGCGACGGCTTACGGGGACCACTCGCCCGACGCGCGCAGACGCCTTGCTCTGTGGCAGCTGGGGATCGCCTCTCCCGGCGAGGCCGTCGGCGACGCGGTGCAGCTCGCCTTGCCGATCGAGCTGCCCCGGGCGCCCCGGCTGCGCCCGCTCGACCGCTGGCAGCAGGTGCTCGCCGACTATGCCACCAGCGGGGTGACGGTCGACGATCACGTGATGGCGGTTCTGCGCCCGTGCCTCTCCATCCCGAGCGGCGCCGACCAGATAGTGCTCACCACCAGCGCTCAGCTGGCTCGTCTCCCGCACGGCTGCTCGGTGACGGTGGCGGGCATGGTGATCGCCCGTCAGCGACCGGGCACGGCGAAGGGGACGATGTTCCTGCTGTTCGAGGACGAGTGGGGCACCGTCAACCTGATCGTGCCCGGCGCCGTGTATGAGCGCCACCGTGGGCTGGCTCGCGCCGAGCCGCTGCTGCTGGCTCGTGGTCGGCTGGAGCGCGCGCCCTCGGGCGTGCTCAATGTGCTCGTAGGTGAGCTGGTGGCGCTCGAGCGTTTTCTCGCGCCCACCGAGCGAGCGGCCGACATGCGGGCTGTGGCGCCACCTATACAGAGCTTCGCTTCGGGTCGTCGGCGGTAGTCGCGTGCGTGATTCTTGCGTGAGCGGGTAGTCTGCGCTGCGTGAACTACCGCAAGCTCGGCTCCAGCGGCATCGACGTCTCGGAGGTCAGCCTCGGCTCGTGGCTGACCTACTCCGGCGGGGTGGCGCGCGAGCAGGCCGAGGCGTGCGTGCGCACGGCGTTTGAGGAGGGCATCAACTTCATCGACACCGCCAACATCTATGGACGCGGCGCCGCCGAGTCGCTGCTCGGTGAGGTATTGGCGGGCTACGACCGCTCCTCCTACGTGCTCGCGACGAAGGTCTACTTTCAGATGTCCGATACCGACAGGGGTCTCTCGGCGGCACAGATCCACAAGCAGATCGACGCTTCCCTGGAGCGCTTGCGTACGGACTACGTCAACCTCTATCAGTGCCATCGCTACGACGAGGACACGCCGCTCGAGGAGACGATGCAGGCGCTCACCGAAGTGGTCGAGGCCGGCAAGGCCCGTCACATCGGCTTCAGCGAGTGGCCGGCCGAGAAGATCGAGGAGTCGCTCGCGCTGCCCGGCGTAGCTCGCTGGGTGTCGAGCCAACCGCAGTACTCGATGCTGTGGCGCGCGCCGGAGGCAGAGGTGATCCCGCTGTGCGAACACGAGGACATCTCCCAGATCGTGTGGTCGCCGCTGGGCCAGGGAGTGCTCACCGGCAAGTACCGTCCCGGCGAGCAGCCGCCTGCGGACTCGCGAGCCGCCAGCGACAGCATGAGCGACTTCATCGGCCAGTTGATGCAAGACCCGGTGCTCGAAGCGGTACAGCGCCTGCGGCCGGTCGCCGATGGAGCCGGCTTGACGATGGCCCAGCTGGCGCTCGCCTGGGTGCTGCGCCAACCGAACCTCGCCTCGGCGATCGTGGGCGCCAGCAAGCCCGAGCAGGTGCGTGCGAACGCGTCCGCTTCAGGCATCGCGCTCGACGCCCAAACGCTCGCCGCGGTGGACGAGGCGTTGGGCGACATCGTCGTTCGCTGATTTACCCCTGCTTCACCGCCGACACATCCACAAGGATCTTGACCTTGTCGCTGACCACCACGTTGCCCGACCCGAGCGCGGCGTTGAACTTCATGCCGTAATCCCCACGGCTGATCTGCGTGCTTGCGGAGACGCCGACGCGGTCGTTGCCCTGCGGGTCGGTCTCGGCGCCCTCGAACACGGCCTTCAACGTGACGCTGTTGGTGACGCCGTGGATCGTGAGGTCGGCGTCGATCTCGAACTCGTCCTCGCCGAGCGAGCGGATCGCGGTCGAACTGGAAGCCGATCTGCGAGAAGCTCTCGACCTCGAAGAAGTCGGCGGAGCGCAGGTGGTCGTCACGCTGGGGCTCGCGCGTGTCGATGCTTGCGACCTCGACGGTTCCATATGCGCGGGCGCCGGTGTCGCTGACCTCGAGTGTTCCCTCGAACGCTTTGAACTGGCCCTTGACGGTTGCGATGCCAAGGTGCTTGACGTGAAACTCGACGCTCGAGTGGATCGGGTCAACCTTCCACGTGCCGGTTGGCAAAGGTGTGGTGCCGGCGGGGGAGGTGGCGGTGACGGTGTCGGACATTGGAACTCCTTTTAGTCGGTTGGGTGACGGCTGAACGCGGCGAATGGAGTGCGTGCCCATGTAAGTGGATTGCCGCTCAAGCAGAGTTATAACAGATGCTTGCGCACACAACTATCTAAGGGCGGGCCGGTCCCAATTGCGTGCCGGCGTCGCTTCGCTGCGGTTCCCGGGCAAGCCCTCCTGGAGACAGGAGTTCGCGCCGGGTTGGCGTTTAACGTTTGGAGGCTGTGGCTGAGGCGACCGACACGCAGACCGACAACGCCCTGTCCGTCGCGCAGGTCGCCGGTCGGATCGGTGGAGCGCTGCGAGCGCTGGGCGACGGCTGGATCGAGGGGGAGGTCACGCAGGTCAGCGTGCACCGCTCCTCGGGTCACGTCTATCTGACGGTGGCCGACGAGTCCGCGAGCCTGGACGCGTGCATCTGGAAGGGGCGTGTTGCGCGCTGCTCGCCGCTGCCGGCCCAGGGCGACTTGGTTCAAGCGCACTACGAGCGTGTTGACTTCTACGCGCCTCGCGGCGCCACCAAGCTGATCGTCAACCGCATTCGCCCGACGGGCGAGGGAGAGCTGCTGCGCCGTCGCGCCGAGACGCTCAAGCGTCTGCGAGCGGACGGGCTGTGCGACCCCGACAGGCGCAAGCCACTGCTCGCATTCCCGCGGCGTGTCGGTGTGATCGCCGCGCTGGGCGATGCCAACATCGACGTGATCCAGGCACTGCGCCGGCGCTTTCCGCCGCAGGACATCGTCTTCTGTGCGGCCTCGGTACAGGGAGTGCACGCAGTTGGCTCGGTGATCGATGCGCTCGGACGCCTGCAGGCCGTAGAGGGTGTGGACGCGGTCGTGCTCGCGCGCGGCGGCGGCTCGACCGCCGACCTGCTGGCCTTTGACGACGAGCGCCTGTGCCGGGCCATCTTCGCCTGTGCCGTGCCGGTGATAACGAGCATCGGCCACACCAAGGACCGCCCCAACTGCGATCACGTGGCGGCCGCCTATGCGCCCGTCCCGGCGAAGGCGGCTGAGCTTGCGATCGGCCATTCGGCCGTCGAGCTACTCGAGGAGCTCGATCGCCACCGCACGGCGCTCGCGCACGTGTTCGACCGCCCGCGTGCGATGGTGGAGCGGATGGGGGAGCTGCTGCACGGCTCGCGTGCACGCGTCACGCGCAAGCGCCTGGATCTGATCGCCGCCCTGGATCGCCGCTCGGCCGAAGCGATCCGCGAACTGCGCCGGCGCGTGGTCACTCAGCGTCAGGCCGTCGACCGCGATGCGAGCAGGCTGGGTCCCGCGGCCGAGCGTCTGCTCCTGCGTCACACAGAACGCGTGGGGGCGCTCGGCGCTGTCATCGGGGCGAAGGACTTTCGCCGGCGCGGATGGGTGATGGCGACCGACGCCGGCGGCGCGGCAGTCAGGAGCGTCGCCGAACTGCGTCTGGCCGACAAGCTTTCGTTGAGCTTCGCCGACGGCGAGGCTAGCGCCACGATCATCGACATCAGACGAGGGGAGCACCCATGAGCGATGCCGCACAGTCGCAGGCGATCATGTTCGAGCCGACCGACGGGAAGGAGCTACGCGCCAGTCGGAGAGAGCCAGGGCCGGAGCGCGTCGGAGATGCAGAGCTCAGGCCGGTGGGCGCTGGTGGGACAGAGGGTGCGCATGCTCCCGAGCGGATCACGTTCGAGCAGGGCTATGAGGAGCTGAAGGGGATCGTCAGCCGTCTTGACGACCCCGAGCTGCCAGTGCACGAGATGTTCGAGGGCTTTCGCCGTGGCAAGGGTCTGGAGAAGGCGTTGCGCGCCTACTTGCAGGAGCGCGAGGGTGAGCTGGTCGAGCTGGAGGAGGGCAACAACCTGCCCGAGTTCGAGATCGCCTCGCCGTCGAGCGGCCCGGCGGGCGGCTGACGCCCGCTAGCGCGGCTGCACCACGAGCGCCTGGGTCGCCAGGCCGAGCGGTCCAAGCTCGTCGTGCAGCACGCTCTCGGCCCATCCGATCCCGCCGGGATGAAGCAGCGTGCGGGCGTCGAGCGCGACCCACTCGCCCACGGGTCAACGGTCGAGCGAGATCGTCAAGTCGGCGTTGATGAACAGGTACCGATCGAACGGCAGCACCGTCGCCACCCCATTGCCAAAATCCGAGGTGGCCGCAACGCGCGCAAGCGGGGTCAGCGGCTCCTCTGGTGAGAGCGGATGGCGCAGGCGCATCCAAACCGTCGCCGCGCCGCTGGGCACATGCCCGGCTGCGCTCTGCGGGGAGGACCGCTCGTCCACCGTCTCGTTCTCGGGCAGATCGGGCTCGTCCGGTGTGTCGCGCTCGGGCAATCCACCGACCAGCGGCCTCCCTTGCAGGAAGCGCATCTCCATTGCGGTCGCGGCAAAGCTCTTGCGCTCCATGTCATCGAGCGCAAAGTGCACCGGCTCGCCGTCCTTTGCGGGCGCGATCGTCCGCGGTCGCGCGGCCGCGACCTGAGCGAGCGCAAGCTCCGGCAGCTCATCGGGCACCGGCACGAGGCGCAGCGCCCTCGCGCGACACACGGTCACGCCGTCGGCGCTCAACTCCGCCTCGAGTGCCTGCACACGACGGCCGGCGCGCGAGATGCGCGTGCTCAGCCGTAGCGGCGCCATCGGCACCGGACGTAGGAATTCAAAAGACAAGCGCGCGAACGGCAGCTCCTCGCCCGGCTGCATCCGCTCGAACGCGGCCGCGATCAGCGCGGCCGGCGCACCGCCGTGAAGCGCACGCGGATCCCACGGGCCGCGCGCGTGCTCGGTCGGCACGAAACTGTCCCCGTCGGGGACGAAGATGCTCTCGCCCATGGCGGGGAATCGTATTCGCGTGGCCCCGCCGGCGCTCTCACCGCCGGTCTGTCTCGCCTTGCGGTCCGCGTGTCGCGCGGGTGTCGCTCAGGCCGGCAGCCGCGCCGCGAAGTCCGCGAGCTTGTCGGGGTCGCGCAGCGGCGCGCCGTGGCCGAAGAGCGCGAGCGCGGGCCGCAATGCCGCGACCCTGCGGATCGAGGCTCGGTTGCGCACCGAGTCGACGTTGAACAGCGACGGTGGCTCGTGCAGTCCGGGCACGCCGGTCATCAGGTTCACGTTGTTGAGCACGTCCCCGAGGATCAGCACGCGGTCGCGCTCGCGCCAGAAGGACACCTCGCCGCGCGTGTGCCCGGGAGTGTCGAGGACCGTGAACCCGCCCACCTCGTCGCCCTCGCGCAGCGCGCGTGCGACGGGGTGGGGAGGACCCACCCAATAGCGCTCCTGCACGCGCTTCAGCCATGCGGGTGCCTTCGCGCCCACAACGCTGCCGGCGGTCTCCATCGCGGGCACGTCGTCCTGGCCAACCCAAAGCGGGATGCCTAGCCGCTCGCAGACGACGTGGCTGCATCCCTGATGGTCGGGGTGCACGTGCGTGAGCGCGTGCGCCGTCAGCTTCCGGCCGGCGATCTGCTTGAAGATGCGCTTCTCGGCCTGGCGCGTGGCCGAGTCGATCAGCACATCGCCCGCCACGTACACGTTGATCGCGTTCGGCGGAAAGCCCTTGAGCATGTAGACGTCCTCGGCGAGCTGCTTCATCGCACTACCTCCCACGATTGTTGGGGCGACGCGTCGGTTCTCGCCACGACGGTTGTGGTGGCGAGACCTTGCGAGCCACGTATTTCAGTCGCGCGACTGCTCCCAGGAGAAACCGCGCACTGCGAAGTAAACACCGAACACGCCCCACAGCGCGATCACAGCGAGCGCGGACAGGTTGTCGCTGAGCCCCTTGCCGGTCACCATCGCGCCGGAAATACCGTCGATCAAAGGCTTCAGGGGCAATGCTTCGGCGATGTTGCGCACGAACGCGGGTGCGCTTTTGCTGTCGAACACGTAAAACGACACGAACACCACCGGCAGGAAGATCGCGTTGACATACGCCGCAGTGGACTCGAAGTTGGGGATCGCATGCGCGAAGGCGACCCCGAGCGCCGCGAAGCACACGACGCCCGCCACGACAAACACCACCAGCTCAAACCACTCAAGCGGCCAACCGATCCCAAAGAACAGCTTGCCGGCGATCGTGATGATCGCGATCTGAAACGCGGTGTTGGTGACCGCGTTGGCTGCCACTCCGCCGAAGTAGGAGATCGTAGGCAGCGGCGTGCCGCGGATGCGCTTGAGCACACCTCGCTCGCGCAAGAACACGATGTTGTACGCAAGCGCGGTGAAGGTCGTCAACATCACGCTCATGCCCGCTATCGCGGGTACCAGCAGGTTGAGGTCGTGTTGCTTGCCGTGCAAGATGACCCCCCCGGCGAGGAGAAACAGCAGCGGCAGCGCGAAGTTGAAGAACGCCGCGCTGGGGTTGCGCCAGAACATGTGTCGCTCCAGCCGGTACTGGCGCCAGCCGAGCACCATCGCGTCAGGCATGGCTCGTTTCCTGGGACTCCACGCCGCCCATCGCCGGCGCCTGGGCGTCAGACGCCGCTCCGCGCCCGCCGTCGGACGCCTCGAGCTCGCTCTCGGCGGTCAGCTCCAGATACACGTCCTCGAGCGTCGGGCGACCCACGCTCAACTCCTCGAGGCGCTCACCGCGAGCGAGCGCCTCGTTCGTGAGCTCGTTCAGCAGCGCGGTGGGATTGTCGGTCTCACGCTCGACAAGCTCTCCGGTCCGATCGCGGTATGCAACGCGATAGAGGGCCGCTCCGGGTGGGTGGGCTCCGGGTGGGTGGGCTCCCAATTCCAGCGGTGGGCCGATCGCAAGCACGCGCCCGTCCTTGACGATCGCCACCCTGTCCGCCAGCGCTTGGGCCTCATCGAGATAGTGGGTTGTGAGCAGAATCGTCTTCCCCAGCTCACGCAACGAGCGGATCGTCTCCCACGCCGCGCGTCTTGCCTGTGGGTCAAAGCCCGTGGTGGGCTCGTCGAGGAAGATCAGCTCGGGGTCGCCCACGAGCGCCAAAGCGAAGTCCAATCGCCGCAGCTGGCCACCGGAGAGCTTGCGTGTGCGCACATCCGCCTTCTCCTGAAGGCCCATCAGGCTCAGCACCTCCTCGACGTCACGAGGGTGCCGGTAGAAGCTGGCCCAGTGGCGCAGTGCCTCGCGCGGAGTCAGGTGGCTGTAGATGCCGCTGCTTTGAAGCACGATCCCGATGCGCTTGCGCAATGCCAGCTCGCGCGCGGCGGGATCGTGGCCGAGCACCGACACCTCGCCTGAGCTGCGCTCGCGATAGCCCTCCAAGATCTCGACCGTGGTCGTCTTGCCCGCACCGTTGGGCCCGAGCAGTCCGAACACTTCGCCGGTTGCCACCGAAATGTCGATCCCCCGCACGGCCTCGAACTCGCCGTAGCGCTTGTGCAGGTCGTGGACCTCGATTGCCGTGTTAGACACCGTTCAATCCTATTTCTGTTCCACTCGGCGCATGCGCCGAGTGGCGGGGACGCACATGTGCGTCCCCGTTCCGAGCCGTGCATGCACGGCTCGGGTCTGTGGCGCATGCGCCACAGACGTCCCTACCAATGCACGCCCCGCATCAGATTCGCCATCGCGAGTTGCTCCAGCGAAGCCCGCTCGTCGGTCCCCTTCTCGCCGCGCGAGGCAGCCGAGTCGGGGAACACCCGGTAGGCGAGGTGCAGAATGCGATCGACCACGCCAGGAGCGAGTGCGTAGAGGACCTCGCCGGTTGTCCCGAGCGTGGTGCCCATGTGCTTCGGGCGCGTGCGCAGCGACTCGCAGATCATGTCCGCCGCCTCCTCGGGGGTGATCGTGGGGAACGCGTCATACAGTTTCGTCGGCGCGATCATCGGCGTGCGCACCAGCGGCATGTGGATCGTCGTGAACGTCACCCCGTCGCCGATCACCTCGGAGGCGACCACGCGCGTGAACGCATCGAGCGCCGCCTTTGAGGCCACATACGCGGAGAAGCGCGGCGGGTTGGTCTGCACCCCGATCGATGAGATGTTCACGATGTGGCCGAAGCCGCGCGCGCGCATCTGCGGGAGCAGTCCGATGATCAGCTTCACCGCGCCGAAGTAGTTGAGCTGCATCGTGCGTTCGAAGTCATGGAAGCGCTCGTAGCTGAGCGCGATCGAACGACGGATCGAGCGGCCCGCGTTGTTGACGAGCATGTCGACGTTGCGATGATCGTCTTTGACGCGCCCGATCAGCCGGTCGATCTCATCCATGTCGGAGATGTCGGCCGCATACACATACGCCACGCCGCCCGCCGCCACGATCTCCGCGCGCAGCTCCTCGAGCTTCTCAACATTGCGCGCCACCAGCAGCGGAATGCCGCCCGCGGCGGCCACCTTGATCGCCGTCGCGCGGCCGATGCCGGATGAGGCGCCGGTGATCAGCACGCGCTTCTCGCGCACCGCCTGTCCGAGTGTGCGTCCGCCGCTGATGCTCGGGTCCATCTCGCGCTCCCAGTAGTCCCACAGGTGCACCGCGTACTCGCGCAGCGCCGGTGGCTGCGCAAACTCAGAGCCCGCCAGCGCACGCTCCGCTTGGCGCGTGTTGAACGTCGGCACGAGCTCGATGTGCTCCAGCACCTCCTTGGGGATCCCCAGCTCGCGCAACGTCAGCTGGCGTGCCTGGCGCAACGGGGGCACGCGCATCGCCAGCGACAGCGGCGCGGAGGGCACCGCGTTCAGCACACGTTTGTCGATGCTCACGGCAAAGCGCGGCGCGTGCGCGGCCGCCGCGATGTCGTTCATCGCCTCGCCCACGCGCTGACCGCCGGGATAGGTGAGGTGGAAGGCTCTCCCATCGAGCTGCGGTCTGTGTGCGATGTGGTCGAGCGCGCCCGCCACCCAGTCCACCGGCACGATGTTCGTCCTGCCAAGGTCCAGCCCCACCAGCGGCATCCACTGCGGCACGACCTGCCGCATCCGCTGGATCGCCTTGAAGAAGTAGTAGGGACCGTCGATCTTGTCCATCTCGCCGGTCCTCGAGTCGCCCACCACGACTCCCGGCCGATACACCCGCCACGGCACCAGCTCCTGCTCGCGCACCGCGCGCTCGGCCTCGAACTTGGTCGCGTGATAGGGCGAGGGCAATCGCTGGCCCTCGTCAAAGAAGTCCTCGCTGAACTCGCCCTTGTACGCGCCCGCCACCGCGATCGAGGACACGTGGTGAAAGCGTCCCGCTCGGAGCGCCCCCGCGAGTTCGATCGCGTGGTTGGTGCCGCCCACGTTGACCGCCGTGTCGAGCTCCACGGGCGCTGTCATGTCATACACGGCGGCGAGATGGAAGAAGTGCTCGACCGTTCCATCCAGCTCCGCTACCTGCTCGTCGCCCAGACCGAGCAACGGTTGGCGCAAATCCCCGACAACCGCGTGCACGCGTCTGCTCACGGTCGCCTCGGAGACCCTTTCCAAGCGCTCGATCAGCTCGTCCAGTCGTCCGAGCGAATCCTCGCGCACGAGGACGTTGATCTTGCCTTTGCGCTCCAGCAGACGCTCCACCAGCCGCCGGCCGATGAAGCCCGTCGCTCCCGTCACGAAATAGGCCATGGGGTCTCCTGTGGTTCGATCAATGGAGGATAGTTCTCATGCGCCCGCGCCGGCTCCGCCGCGACCCTCCCCGGAGGCAAACCGCTGGGCGCCGCTAAGCGCGTCGCGATACGTCTCGGGCCCGGCCTGGGACTCCAGCGCCAGGCCTTCGGCGAGTGTCATCCCAAGCCCCTCGATTGCCGCGCGACGGTCGGCGAGCATCGTGCTCTGAGGAAAGCGCGCGAGATTGTTGGCAAGCTCGATCGCCCGCTGCAGGTGCGCGCCCTCGGCGACGACCTCGGTGAGCATTCCCATCGCGTGCGCCTCGCCGGCGCCGATGATGCGCCCGGTAAGGATCAGGTCGAGCGCGCGCCCCAGTCCGACGATGCGCGGCAAGCGCTGCGTGCCGCCGTCGATCAGCGGCACCCCCCAGCGGCGCTCGGGGTAGCCGAGCTTCGAGCCCTCGGTGGCGATCCGCAGATCGCACCACAGCGCCAGCTCCAGACCGCCGGCGAGTGCAAACCCGGAGATCGCGGCGATCGTCGGCTTGGAGGGCGTCAGCCGTGTGAAGCCCATCGGACCCTCCGGGGACATCAATCGCGCGCCGAGCGTGTCGATCGCCTTCAGGTCGGCCCCGGCGCAGAACGCCACGCCGCCGGCGCCGCACAGCACCATCGCGCGCGCGTCGTCTTCGCCCTCAAAGCGCTCCAGCGCCGCCTGCAATGCCTCGGCCGTGGGCCCATCCACGGCATTGCGCCGCTCTGGACGGTCGATGCTCACGACGGCGGCGGCGCCGTCGCGCTCGTAGCGGACGGGCTCAGAGCTCCCGATGTCCGAGTCGGGTGCCGCGTTCGAGCCGGATCCGTCAGGCTCGCTCATCGATCCTCCGCTAGGCGGGGGCTACCAGCCGCCGCGCCAGCGCGCGTCGCCGAGTTGTGCTTTCGCGGCCGTTTTGCGCGCCTCTTTGCGCTTGTCCAGGCGCCACTGCAACAGGCTCATCAGCAGCACGAACGTCGGGAAGAAGATGATCAGGATGAACCCGGCTTTGGTGATCACCTTGTCGTTGGTCGCTCCGTAGAAGCCGCGCCCGTCGTTGTACGCGAACGCCGCGGGGGCGAGCAGGAGCAGCAACAGCGTGGATGCGAACAGGGTTGCGAGCAGTCGACGCATTCGGCCGCGAATCTTATATCAGCGGGTCCCTACCATCCTTCACGTGGCCCTCCTGATCGCCTCCGACCTGCACAAGGATGTTGCCGGCAAGCCGCTGCTCGGCGGCGTGTCGTTCAAGCTCGAGCGCCGCGAACGCCTCACGATCGCCGGTCGCAACGGCGCCGGCAAGACCACGCTGCTGAGGATGATCGCAGGCGTTGAGCGGATCGACCGCGGCGAGCTGAGCGTCGCCAAGGGAGTGCGGATCGCGCTGCACGACCAGCGTCCGCCGCGGGACCGCGGGATGTCGTTGCGCGACTACGTGCTGTCGGGCTGCGTGGAGGAGCTGGCCGTCGAGCGGGAGCTGGCGAAGCTCGAGGGTGAGATGGCCGCGGGCGCCAGCGAGGACGCGCTGCTGGACCGCTACGCCCGCGCCCAAGCGCGCCTGGAGTCCTACGGCGGGTATCTGTGGCGCGATCGCGCCACCGTCATGACGCATGGCCTGGGGTTCTCCGACGCCGATCTCGACCGAGGCCTCGACACGTTCTCGGGCGGTCAGCTCACACGCGCCTCGCTCGCGCGTGCCCTGGCCACAAGCGCCGACGTGCTGTTGCTCGACGAGCCCACCAACCATCTCGATATCGAGTCGCTGGAGTGGCTGGAGCAGACGCTCGTCGAGCTCGACGCCGCCGTGATGCTCGTCGCCCACGACCGCTGGTTCCTGGAGGCCGTCGGCACCGCGGTGCTCGAGCTGTACGGCGGGGCGGGCGGGGCTTCGTCTCGCTCGCGCTTCTTCGCCGGCAGCTGGCACGCCTGGCGGCGCGAGCAGGCCGCGCGAGAGATCGCACTCGGCAAGGCGATCGACAAGCAACAGGCCGAGATCGCGCGAATGGAGCGCTTCGTGGAGCGTTTCCGCGCGAAGGCCACCAAGGCGCGCCAAGCGCAGTCGCGCGTGAAGCAACTGGCCAAGATCGAGCGCATCGAGCGCGGGGAGGGTGGGTCCGATTCTCGCGCGTCACTCGAGTTCAACTTCAAGGCGCCGGAGCGCAGCGGCCGGGTGATCTTCGAGCTGCGGGACGGGCGCGTGCAGATCGACGGAGCCGGCGCGGGCGGAGGGCCGCTCGTGCTGCTCGACCACGGGGAGCTGTGGCTTGAGCGCGGCGAGCACGTCTCCCTAGTGGGCCCCAACGGGGCCGGCAAGACCACCCTGATCGAAACGCTCGCGGGCCGGCGCTCGCTTGGCGCCGGCAAGCTCTCCACGGGCCACAACGTGACGGTCGGCTACCTCTCCCAGCACGCCGAGGAGCTGGGGGGGCCACCGCGCCCGGAGGGCGGGGTCGGGGAGGGTGGGGATTCCAGACAGAGCGTGGTCGAGGCCGTGGCGCGCGCGACCGGCCTCACACCCGGCAAGGCGCGCGCGTTGCTCGGCCGCTTCCTGTTCTCCGGGGAGGACGCCAACAAGCCACTGGAAGGGCTCTCCGGCGGCGAGCGTCGCCGGCTGTCGCTGGCGATCCTGATGAACGGCACCCCCAACCCTCCGAACGTGCTGATCCTCGACGAGCCCACCAACCATCTCGACATCGAGAGCCGCGAGGCGCTGGAGGACGCGCTGCTCGCCTTCGAAGGCTCGCTGCTGCTCGTCTCGCACGACCGCGCGCTGCTCGACGCCGTCGGTACCCGCTCGGTTGCGATCGAAGATGGCACTTTGCGCAGCTTCCTGGGCGGCTGGCCCGAGTATGTGCGGGTGCGCGAAGAGCGCGCGGCGGGTATGCGCGCGCCGACGCCGGCACGGCCGGCGCGCAGTGCGGCCGGCGAGGGGAAGACGGCGAAGTCGGTGACCGCGGAGCCTGCACCCCCGCCGTCCGCGAGCACTCGCAATGGTGTCTCCCCGAATGGGGGGTCCGGTACCCAGGAGGGAACCCCCCACAGAGGGCAGGCAGGCAAGCCTGCCGGTCCGTCGAAGAATCGTGTGCGCGAGCAGGCCAAGGCCGAGCAGGCGGTCGAACACGCGGAGGCGACGCTACGGGAGCTCGAAGACGAGCTTGCCGATCCCAGCGCGTGGGCGAGCAAGTACGAGGCGGCCAAGTCCGAGGCCCGCCATACAGCCGCCAAGCGTGCGGTCGAGTCCGCCTACGAGCGACTCGGCGCGCTGGTCGACTGACCCGGCCTGTGTCGACATCTACCCCGTCTGCGTCAACATCGCACCACTGGACACACGGTGCATGGCTTCCGGAGATCGGCCCCGACAGCTTAAAAACAGGCACCGGGGCTCTCTGACCTGAATGACGAGTACCCCGGTGCCTGCCAACCAACCCTCGTTTCGATCACAAGGACCGAATGGGCTTCCAAAGTATAGCGCAAAACGCACCCCATGTTGGAAACGTTCAATGACTTGCATACATCAATCCGGACGTTGCGGGATTTTGGTCGTCGGAGGGTGGGTTGGCGGGTGCTTCTACACTTCCAAGCCGTGAACGGAGTGGCGTCATGGACCGTTTGAGAGTCGCGCGCAACGTCGCGATCGTCGCCCTGATCGCAGCCGCCGTCGAGTTCCTGCCGGGTGGCGGGCGGGCAGCGTCGGCGTTCTCCGCCGCTCTGTGGATCGTGTTCGCCGCCGGGCTCGCCTTCTTTGCCTATCGGCTCTACCGCGAACATCGCGTCACTCTGTACAGCCTCGGCGACCGTCATCGCGCACTGCTCTACGGTGCGGCCGCCGTCGGATTCGTCGCAGCCGCCGCACAACCGCGCATGTGGCGCACGAGCTTCGGTGAGTTCGCCTGGTTTGCGTTGATCGGCGTCACCGTCTACACGCTGCTCGCCGTCTACCGCTACTCCCGCACGTATTGAGCGACGCCGACCAGCAATGGGACAGCGATCCCGAGCGGCACGGGGTCGACAGCGCTGGGGAGCGACGAGCGAACCTGCTGGCGCAACGGCGCGCGCTGCCCGACAAGCCTGGCGTTTACCTGTTCCGCGACGAGCGCGGTCGGGTGATCTACGTCGGCAAGGCCAACTCGATCCGCAAGCGCGTCGCATCGCACTTCTCAAAGGCGCAAGTTCCGTCGAGTCCCGGGCACGCCGAGATGGTCGCGGCGGTTGAGGTGATCGAGTGCATCGTGGTTGCCAGCGAGGCCGAGGCGCTGCTTGCCGAGCAGAGCTTCATCAAGCAATACCGCCCGCGCTTCAACATTCGTCTGCGCGACGACAAGTCCTATCCGTTCATCGCCATCTCGCTCGATGAGGACTACCCGCGCGTCTATTTCACCCGTGAGCGCCACCGCTCCGGGCGCGCCTACTTCGGCCCCTACTCCAGCGCCAAGCGCGTGCGCTCGACCCTGGAGGTGCTCGCGAAGGTGTTCATGTACCGCTCTTGCACCGGCGCCGAGCCGGGACGACGCAGCGGCAGTCCGTGCCTGGACTACTACATCAAGCGTTGTGAGGCTCCCTGCGTGGAGTATGTCTCCAAGGAGGACTACCGCCACAGCATCGATGGTGTCATCGACTTCCTCTCCGGGCGCTTCAGCGCGATCGAGCACGATCTGCGGGAGCGCATGCAGGCCGCCTCGGCCACGCTCGACTACGAGCAGGCCACGCTCGAGCGCAACCGGCTGCGAGCCGTGCGCTCGTTGATGGAGCGCCAACGCGTCGCCAAGAGCTCGATCGGGACGTTCGACGCTGTCGCGATTGCCGTTGACGGCCGTGACGCCAACGCGCAGGTCTTCCAGGTGCGCGACGGCATCCTCTCCGACCGTCACTCCTTCTACCTGTCGAACGAGACCGAGCGTGAGGTCGCCGAGGTCGCCGAGGAGTTCCTGCTGCAGTACTACGGCGGTCCCACCCAGGTCCCCGCGCTACTGGTTGTACAGCGTGAGCTTTCCGACCGTCCGGTACTGGCTGAGGCGCTCTCGCGGCGGCGGGACGGGCCGGTCGAGCTGCGCGCCTCCGAGCGCGGGGACAAGCACCGCATTCTCGAGCTCGCCGAGCGCAACGCGCTGCTCGCGCTCGACCAGGAGCGGCTGCGCGACGAGCGTCGCCACCAGCATCGCGCGCAAGCGCTCGAAGGGCTCCAGCTCGCCCTCGGGCTCGACACGGTGCCAGTGCGCATCGAGTGCTTCGACATCTCCAACCTCGGCGGCACCCACACGGTCGCCTCGATGGTCGTCTTCGAGGCCGGCGCGCCCAAGAAATCGGACTACCGACGCTTCACGATCCGCACGATCGAAGATCCCGCCCGCCCCGACGACTACGCCTCGATGGCCGAGGTGCTCTCCCGGCGCTACGCCCAATGGCAGCAGCAGGCTGACTTCTCCCCGCACGACCCTTCCTACGACGCGAGCTTTGCCGCACTGCCCAACGTCGTGGTGATCGATGGCGGCAAGGGCCAGCTCGCCGCCGGCCTCTCGGTCTTGCAAGGCTTCTTGGAGCGAGGTGTGGCGGTCGTCTCTCTGGCGAAGCGCATCGAGGAGGTGTTCATGCCCGGAGCCTCCACGCCACTGGTACTCGACCACTCCACGCCCGAGCTGCAGCTGCTGCAGCGAGTCCGCGACGAGGCGCACCGCTTCGCGATCGCCCACCACCGCTCCCGGCGCGACAGTGCGATGACGGGATCCTTGCTGGACGCTCTCCCCGGGATCGGCCCAACGCGCAAGCGTGCGCTGCTTGGCCACTTCGGCTCGCCCGAGGCGGTCCTCGCCGCCTCGCGCGAGGAGCTGCAGGCCGTGCCGGGACTGCCTGCCAAGACGGCCCGCGACATTCACGCCCTTTTGCACCGCGCCGGCTGAGCCGTTCCCCGTCTGGTGACACGTTCCCCCGCCGCACGCGCCACAATGACCGGCATGGCCGCAGCCGGGCCCGTGGCGCCTCTCCGCAGCGAAGCTGGACCGACCGTCGAGTCGCGTCTGCAGGATCTCGTCGTCATCACGGGCTTCTCGGGCGCCGGCAAGTCCACGGCGATGAACGTATTCGAGGACGCCGGCTACTTCTGCGTCGACAATCTGCCGCCGGAGATGATCCGCTCGCTCGTCGAGCTGTTCGTCCACGAGGGGTCCAAGGTCGAGCGCGCCGCCGTTGTCTCCGACGTGCGCGGCGGTGTCTACTTCGAGGCGCTCACCGCGGTCATCGACGACCTGCAGGCGCTCGGGATCACCCACCATGTGCTGTTCTTGGAAGCAGCCGAGCAGACGTTGTCCACGCGCTACAAGGAGACCCGTCGCCGCCACCCGCTCGCGCCCGCCGGCAGCGTTGCCGCCGGCGTGGCCTCCGAGCGAGCCCTGCTCGAGCCGCTGCGCTCGCGCGCGGATCTCGTGATCGACACCACCGGCATGTCCGCCGCGATGCTTCGCACCCGCATCGCCGACGAGATGCTCCCGCGCCAAAGCGTCGGTCGTCTGGCGCTCACGTTCATGAGCTTCGGCTTCAAGCACGGCCCTCCGCGCGAGGAGGACCTGGCGTTTGACGTGCGCTTCCTGCCGAACCCCCACTACGAGGACGAGTTGCGCGAGCTGACCGGCCACGACGAGCGCGTCGTGCAGTACATAGCGCGCGATGGGCGCCTGGAGGAGTTCTACGACCGTTTGCACGCGCTGCTGGACTTCCTTTTGCCCGAGTACGTCACCGAGGGCAAGGCCCACCTCGTGATCGCGATCGGCTGCACCGGTGGCCGTCACCGCTCGGTGGCGATCGCCGAGCATCTGGCCGCCCGTTATCGCGACCGCGAGGAGCTGGTTGTCGCCGTCGCTCACCGTGACATCGACAAGCGCTCACGCGACTCCTGAAGGCTCGCAAGCCGCCGCCGGGAGAATCCGTTAATCGACTGGCGGGCAAGCCTTCAGAGGCCCCGGAATGGGCCGCTGATAGCCTTTTCCACCCACGCCGGGCAACGGAGCGATGCTCCCGAGGCCCGGCATCGTTCATTTCATATAGAGGGTGGCGCGGTCCCCACGGACGAGCCGGGTCCCTCGCTCATCTTTGTCAGGAGGCTGTGAATGCCCGTTCGCGTGGGAATCAACGGATTCGGTCGTATCGGCCGAAACGTATTCCGCGCCGCCATGGCTCGGGGGGACGTGAATGAGATCGAGTGGGTCGCCGTCAACGACCTCACCGACTGTCGTACGCTGGCTCATCTGCTCAAGTACGACTCGATCCTCGGCCCCTACCCGGGTGAGGTCGAGATGCGCGACGAGCACACGATCGCAGTCGACGGACGCGAGCTGCGCGTGCTCGCCGAGCGCGACCCCGGCGCACTGCCGTGGCGCGATCTCGACGTGGACGTGGTGATCGAGTCCACCGGCCTGTTCACCGACCGCCCCAGCGCCGCCAAGCACCTCGCGGGCGGCGCCAAGAAGGTGGTGATCTCCGCACCCGCCACAGATCCCGATGTGACGGTCGTGCTCGGCGTCAACTTCGAGGAGGTCTACGACCGCGCGATCCACGACGTCATCTCGAACGCCTCCTGCACCACCAACTGTCTGGCGCCCGTCGCCAAGGTCCTGGTTGACACGGTGGGCGTCAAGCACGGGTTGATGACGACAATCCACGCCTACACCGCCGACCAGCGCCTGCAGGACCTTCCCCACAAAGACCTGCGCCGCGCGCGTGCCGCCGCGATCAACCTGATCCCCGCCTCGACCGGCGCGGCGAAGGCGATCGGACTGGTGGTGCCGGAGCTGCAGGGCAAGCTCCACGGCTTCGCCGTGCGCGCCCCCGTGCCGACCGGCTCGGTGGTCGACCTCACGGTCGAGTGTGCTCGCGAGACGAGCGTGGAGGAGGTCAACGGGGCTCTGAGGGCGGCGACGGAGAGCGGTCCGCTGAAGGGCATCATGGCCTACACCGAGGACCCGATCGTCTCCAGGGACATCGTCGGCTCGCCCTTCTCCTCGATCGTCGACTCAGAGCTCACCTCCGTGATCGACGGGACCATGCTGAAGGTGGTCGCCTGGTATGACAACGAGTGGGGCTACTCCAACCGGATCGTCGATCTGGTACAGCAAGTCCTATGAAGTCCATCGATCAGCTCGACGTGCAGGGCAAGCGCGTGCTCGTGCGCGTCGACCTCAACGTGCCGATGAGAACAGACGCCGAGGGCGCCCCGAGCGTCGCCGACGACACCCGCATCGTGCAGGCGCTGCCCACGATCGAAGAGCTGCGCGCGCGCGGCGCACGGCTGGTGCTCGTCTCCCACCTCGGCCGACCCGAGGGCCGACCCGAGGCAGACCTGTCGCTGGCGCCGGTGGTCGAGCGCCTGCGCGAGCTCACCGGGGCGCACATAACGCTTGCCCCCGAAGTCGTGGGCCCGCGTGCACAAGCGCTCGCCGAGCAGCTGAAAGACGGCGAGATTCTGGTGCTCGAGAACGTGCGCTTCGAGGCGGGGGAGACCACCAACGACCCCGAGCTCGCCCGTGCGCTGGCGGCGCTCGCCGAGGCCTATGTCAACGACGCGTTTGGCGCCGCCCATCGTGCGCACGCCAGCACCGCAGGCGTGGCGCAGCTGTTGCCGTGCGCCGCCGGGCGGTTGCTCGAACGCGAGGTGAGCACGCTGACCGGCATTCTCGATCGCCCAGCGCCACCGTTCGTGGCGATCGTCGGCGGAGCGAAGGTGGCCGACAAGATCGGCGTGATCGACCGGTTCCTGCAGCTGGCCGACGTGGTGATGATCGGAGGCGCGATGTGCTTCCCGTTCCTGTGCGCACAGGGTCACACGGTCGGCGAGTCGCTGTGCGGCGAGGAGGACACCGAGCTTGCCCGCAAGCTGCTCGCGCGCGCCAGCGACACGCACTCGCCGCAGCCCGGCCGCGCCCGCCTGCTGGTGCCCAGCGACCTGGTGATCGGCGACCGTCTCGCCGACGATGCCGAGCACCGCGTGCTGGACGGGCTCGAGGTGCCGAAGGGTTGGATGGGACTCGACATCGGACCTGCCACGGTCGAGGGCTACAGCGTCGAGATCGCGCGGGCGGGCACTGTCTTCTGGAACGGCCCGATGGGCGCCTTCGAGCACGAGCCGTTCGCGCGGGGCACGCGTGCAATCGCCCAGGCCGTCGCCCGCGCGCCGGGCGTGACGGTCGTCGGCGGAGGCGATTCGGCCGCTGCGCTCGCGCACTTCGGCCTGGAGGACACCGTCGATCATCTATCGACCGGCGGTGGGGCGACGCTCGAGCTGGTCGAGGGTCGCACGCTTCCCGGTGTGCGGGCGCTCGAGGGCGCCGGCGTGGCGTGATGGCGGTCTCACGAACCCCGCTGGTGGCGGGCAACTGGAAGATGCACAAGACCGAGGAGCAGGCCGAGAACTACATCCAAGCGCTGCTTCCGCGCGTGTCCTCGGTCAGCGGCGTGGACATCGCGATCTGCGTCCCGTTCACCGACCTGCGCGCGATGGTCGACAGCGCCCGCGGCTCGCGCGTGGAGGTGTACGCGCAGAACATGCACCATGAGCCCGAGGGCGCGTTCACCGGGGAGATCTCGGCACCGATGCTCTCCGAGCTCGACGTGGCGGGCGTGGTGCTCGGTCATTCCGAGCGCCGCGAGCTGTTCGGCGAGACCGACAAGGCGCTCGCGCTGAAGGTTCCCGCGGCACTCGCCGCCGGGCTCACGCCGATCCTGTGCGTGGGAGAGACCGAGACCGAGCGCGATGGCGGGGAGACCGAGCGCAAGCTGCGCCATCAGATCGGTGAGAACCTCACAGGGGTGGGAGAGGAGCAGCTCGCCTCGGTGGTGATCGCCTACGAGCCGATCTGGTCAATCGGCACCGGTCGCGTCGCCACGCCGGAGCAGGCACAGGACGCGATCGCGTTCGTGCGTGCGCTCGTGGCCGGGCGTGCCCCCGATGTCGCCGAGCAGGTGCGCATCCTCTACGGCGGTTCGGTCAAGCCGGAGAACGCCGCCGAGTTGCTCGCGTTGCCCGACATCGACGGAGCGCTGGTCGGCGGAGCGTCGCTTGAGGCGGAGTCCTTCGCCGCGATCGTGGAGGCCGCCAGGCAATGAGCGCGCCGGCGGGGCCGCGAGCGGCGCGCGCGCCGAGCGTGTGTCTGGTGGTGCTCGACGGATGGGGCCTTGCGCGGCCCGGTCCCGGCAATGCCGTGTCGCTTGCCCGCACGCCCGTGTTCGACAAGCTCTGGGCGGCCTATCCCCACACTACGCTGACCGCATGCGGCGCGGCGGTCGGACTACCTGAAGGCCAGATGGGCAACTCCGAGGTCGGTCACCTCAACCTCGGTGCGGGAGCGGTCGTCAAGCAGGACCTGGTGCGCATCGGCGAGGCCATCGCCGATGGTTCGCTTGCCGAGAATTCGGTGCTGCGAGCGGCGTTCTCTGACGCCTCACGCATCCATCTGCTCGGTCTCGTCTCCGACGGCGGGGTGCACTCCTCGCTGGATCACCTACTCGCACTGATCGCACTCGCGGGGGAGCTGGCGCCCTCGGCTGACGTGGTTGTGCACGCGTTCACCGACGGCCGCGACACGCTGCCCCACGCCGGTGCGGACTACCTCGCCGAGCTCGACCGCGCGCAGGGCGCTCGTGTCGGATCGGTCGTGGGGCGTTACTGGGCGATGGACCGCGATCGCCGCTGGGAGCGCACGCAGCGCGCTTACGACATGCTGGTCCACGGTCGCGCTCCGTATCGCGCCTCCAGTGGCGGGCAGGCGGTGCGCGACGCGTATGAGCGAGGGGAGACCGACGAGTTCATCGAGCCCACGCTCGTCGGCGCCGAGGCATGCATCCGACCGCAGGACAGCGTGCTGTGCTTCAACTTCCGCCCCGACAGGATGCGCGAGATCGTCAGAGCACTGGCCGAGCCGGGATTCGGCGAGCGCGCCGGAGAGGCCTCCGGGCAGGACACGGGAGCCCCAGGTGCCGGCGAGGAGGATCTGCCGGGGTGGGAGGGGCGCGACGGAGCTCTCCCGGCGAGCCGCGTGGCGACGCTCACCGAGTACGAGGAGGGCTGGCCCTACCCGGTTGTCTTCGCTCCTGAGCGTCCTGCGACCACGCTGTCGCACGTAATCGCTTTGAGTGGAGCCAAGCAGCTTCACGTTGCCGAGACCGAGAAGTATCCGCACGTGACGTACTTCTTCAACGGTGGCGAGGAGACCCCCTACGGAGGCGAGCGGCGCGAGCTGGTCGCCTCTCCGCGCGACGTGCCGACCTATGACCACAAGCCACAGATGAGCGCCCGCGAGGCCGCCGCGGCGTTTGTCGGCGCATGGGGAGAGGACCAGCCTGAGTTTGGGATCGTCAACTTCGCCAACGCCGACATGGTTGGACACACCGGCGTCATCCCGGCTGCCGTGGCGGCGGTCGAGACTGTTGACGAGTGCCTTGCGATGGTGCTCGACGCTGTGGGCGAGAGCGGCGGTGCGTGCGTGGTGACCGCCGACCACGGCAACGCCGACCACATGCTTGAGCCCGATGGCAGTCCCAACACCGCCCACTCGCTGAACCCGGTCCCGCTGATCGTGACCGTGCCAGGGTTGACGCTGCGCTCGCAGGGTGGCATCCTCGCCGATGTCGCCCCTACTGTGCTCGACCTGCTCGGGATCGCGCAACCCGCGGAGATGACAGGCCGATCGCTGATCGAGAGCTGAGGGCGATCTCGATGGGCTCAGAGCGCCCGCAGTGGATATTCTCGCCCGTGGCTATGCCCTGAGGCCCGACAAAGGAGACACGATGGACGCCAACACCCCCACACCGATCGCTGACGCGCCGACGCCGATCGAAGACGCTCGCGGCGGGAGGCGTTCGCGGTTGCTGCTCGGCGTAGCGTTCATCGGCGCCGGTATCAACCACTTCGCGATGCCCGGCTCCTACGAACGGATCGTCCCGCCCAGCATGAGAGGCAGCGCCAAGAACCTTGTCGTCGTCAGCGGCGTGGCCGAGATCGCAGGTGGGCTCGGTGTGCTCTGCCATGGACACGCCGCAGCGCCGGGCTCGGGCTTGATCGGGCTGCTGGCGGCGGTGTTCCCAGCGAACCTCCATATGGCACGTGCGCCCGGGGAGTTCGGCAAGATCCCTCGTTGGGCGCTGTACGCGCGCCTGCCGCTGCAGCCGCTGATGATGTGGTGGGCCTGGAGAGTCACCGCAACTAGCCCGTGTGGCACTGTTGACAGGGATTCTCGTGTCCGACACTGCTATGTTCGTCTCAGCACGCAGCCAGTGCAGATTGCCGTCATGTCCACCGCAACAGCCACAGCGACAGTCCTGAAGCTCGCCCCGGAGAGGAGTCGAGCCTCGGCTCCCAAGATGGCTTGAGCGAAGCGGAGCTTCGCGCCTGGCGGGGTCTGCTGCGGGCTCATGCCTCCCTTGCCAAGCGCCTGGAGAGTCGTCTGGAGCGAGAGCACGGTTTGCCGCTCAGCTCCTATGAGGTGCTCCAGCATCTCACCGATGCGCCCGGCGGTCGTATGCGGATGTGCGATCTGGCTGAGCAGGCGCAACTGTCGCGCAGCGGCCTCACGCGCCTGGTGGATCGCCTGGAGCGCGAGCAGCTGATCGGACGCTGTACCTGCGAACACGACGCCCGCGGCGCCTACGCGTGCCTCACCGACAGCGGGCGCGAGCGGCTTTCGGCCGCGAGAGGCACCCATCGCGCGGTCGTGCAAGAGCATTTTCTCTCGCACTTCTCCGAACCCGAGCTTCACGCGCTCGCCGAGATGTGGGACCGGATCACACCCGGCTGCTGCATCTCCTCGCGTTAGTCGCCCGCGCAGGGGAGACCTGCTCGCCCCTCGTTCGGACCCAGACTCACACCTTCCTGCCTGGTTTGCCGGGGCTCGAGCGGCTCAGTCCGGGCGATCCTCACCAGCCTCTTTCGCCGTCGCTTCGAGATGGTGGCGATGGCGCAAGTGTCCGACCAGGAACAGGCCGATGGCCAGCAGCAGAGCCACGAGTCCGTAGATGCCGAACGCTTCGATCGCGCTGCCGGCTGACTTGCCCAGGAAATATGCGACCAGCCCGACTCCGGTCGCCCAGCAGATACCTCCGCAGGTGTTCCACAAGAAGAACGAGCGCCAGCGCATGTGGGTGGCGCCCGCCAGCCATGACGCCCACACACGCAGGCCCAGCACGAAGCGCCCGAAGAACACAGCCTTGGGACCGTGACGCTCGAAGAACGGTTCTCCGGTGACCAGCACCTGCCGGCGCTGGTGCTCGAAGCGGCCAGGTCGTTCCAGTAGCCAGCGGCCCCCTTGCGCCCGATCTGGTAGCCGATGTTGTCGCCTACGATCGCCGCGAGGGCGGCGATCGCGATCACGAACTGGATTTCCAGCTTGCCTCCGCTTGCCAGTACGCCGGCCGCGATCAGAGCGGTCTCGCCCGGGATCGGCACGCCGCTGGACTCCGCCATCACGATCACGAACAGCAGCGGGTAGCCGAATGTTTCGACAAGGTGAGTTACGTTGATGAGCGCGGCGAGCATGATGGGTGAGCCGTGAACGTCACGGCCAGCGTATCCGGCCGCTGGGCGCGGTCCGTCTAGGATGCCGCGTTGGTGGCCCTGACTATCGAAGCGCGCGACGGCGCCACGGATGCCCGAGCCGGGCGCTTGCGTACCGCACACGGCGACATCCGCACGCCCGCCTTCGTGCCGCTTGCCACCAAGGCCACCGTCAAGGGCCTGCTGCCTGCCGAGGTGAAGGCGCTCGGCTATCGGATGGTGCTCGGCAACACCTTCCACCTGATGCTGAATCCCGGGGCCGAGCTGATCGGGCGCCTCGGTGGACTGCACCGCTTCATGGGGTGGGATGGGCCGATCGTCACCGACTCGGGCGGATTTCAGGTGTTCTCGATGGGCCACGGCACGATCGCCGATGAGATCAAGTCCCGCTCGTCGCGTGCGATGTCCGATCGGCAATCCCGATCGACGACCGGCGCCGAGGCGGCAAAGCGCGAGGGCGCGATCCTCTCGATCGAGGAGCAGGGCGTGCGTTTTCGCTCCTATGTGGATGGCGCCGAGCGTTTCCTCGCCCCGGAGGACTCGATGGCGGTACAGGCCTCGCTTCACTCCGACATCGCGCTCGTATTCGACGAGTGCACCCCCTTTCACGTGGACCGCGACTACACCGAGCGCTCGACCGAGCGCACCCACCGCTGGCTCGAGCGCTGTCTGGCCTGGCACGGCGAGCACGGGCCTGAGGACCAGCTCGTCTACGGGATCGTGCAGGGCGGTGTGTATGAGGACATGCGTCGTGCCTCCGCTCGCACAGTTGTTGCCAGCGGCTGCGACGGCGTGGCGATCGGTGGCTCGCTGGGCGCCGAGAAGGCACAGATGTACGAGGTCGTCGGGTACGCCGTTGCCGAGCTCGGGGGCGAGCACGAGCTGCTGCCGCGCCACTTGCTTGGAATCGGCGACGTGGACGACCTAATCCGTGGCGTGGAGCTCGGTATCGACACGTTCGACTGCGCGATGCCCACGCGCCTGGGACGCCACGGCACCGCGCTCGTGCTTGAGCCGGATAACCGCTGGCGCGTGGACCTGACGAAAAGCGTGTGGCGGGAGAGTGAGGAACCGCTGATGGAGGATTGCGCGTGCTACGCCTGCACGCACGGTCTCTCGCGAGCGTATCTCTCCTACCTCGTGCGTGCCGGCGAGCTGACCGGGATGCGGCTGCTCACCGAACACAACCTCGCGTTCCTCGCGCGGCTGATGGGCGACTTGCGTCAGGCGATCCTCGACGGACAATTGTCTGCGGTTGCGGCTACACTGCGAGGCGCGTGACGGTCGCTCCGCCCAAAAAGGGCGGTAGTTCTTACACCGAAAGGCCCGTTGCGCGGGCGTTTCGCCTACGTGGGCTCGCTACCGCGTGTTGTTCTGGACGAGCTGCTTGAGCGCTTCGGCCGATTCCTGGGCATCTTCGTAGACGACCCTCTGCAGTGTGATCTTCGTGGGCGCCGGGGCGGTGAGCACGACGATCGCGGCGATCGCGCCGCCGAGCGCGAGCAGGGCCAGCACGGCGGTGAACAGGCGTCGTGTGCCCGAACGACGCGAGCTCGATCTCGCCCGCGCGGCTTGCACCGGCGCCGGTTCGGCGGCCGCACGCGCGGGTCCCCTGCGGGGCTGGCGCGGAACCACCGCTCCGCCTCGCCCTGAACCCTCGTGTGCGCGTGTGGCGCTTGTGAGCACGCTCGTTGCCTCGGTGGCGCGCGCGACATTGCGCGCTCCCGAGTGGGCCTGAGCCGGTGAGATGCCAAGCGCGCCGTCGCTGATCGCGCGTCCCATCTCGCGCGCGCTCGAGTAGCGATCGCGCGGGTCGAGTGTGAGCGCGATCGCCACGGCCTCGGCCAGCTCGGGCGTGACCGCGGCTACGAGCGAATCGAGCATCGCGGGCTCTTCCTGCTGCTGTTTGAGCGCGAGCTCGGTGAGCGAGGCCGCTTCGTAGGGCAGGCGCCCGGAGATCAGCTGGTAGGTGACCACGCCGAGCGCGTACAGGTCGGCGCGCGGTCCTGCTTCCTCACCGCGCGCCTGCTCGGGCGCGAGATAGGCGGCGGTACCGAGCACCGAGCCGACCTGGGTGATGCTCGACTGCTCGGTGGCCTTGGCAATGCCGAAGTCGGCGAGCTTCACCTCGCCGTCACGCGAGCGCAACAGGTTGCCTGGCTTGACGTCGCGGTGCACCACGCCGTGGCGATGAGCGTAGTGCAGTCCCTCGCATGCCTGTTCGATGATCGCGACCGCTTCGTCCACCTCGATCCAACCGTCATCGCGCAGGATCTCCGCGCAGGATTGACCCTCGATGTGCTCCATCACGATGAAGTACTGCCCGGTGCGCTCGTCCTGACCAGAGTCGAACACCTGCACGATGTTCGGATGGATCAGGCGTGCGGCGGCCTGCGCCTCACGCTGAAAGCGCGACACGAACGTCGGATCCTCGGCCAGGTGCTCGGCGAGCAGCTTCACGGCGACGCGACGCTCCAGGCGCTTGTCGAAGGCGAGATGCACCTGCGACATGCCGCCGAAGCCGAGCCTGCCTTCCACCCGGTAGCGCCCGGCGATCTCCTGGTCGTTCACTGACCCCCTCCGGGGCTTGCTCCACCCACGTTTGACCCGCCCCCTTCATTTTCCTGCGCGGCGCCTGCCCCGGCACCGTGTTCGCCGCCCGCTTCGCTGCCGCCGGCTTCGGTGCCCCCGCTCGTGTTCGGCGAGGTGGTGGCAGGCGTGGTCGGAGTGGTTGGGGTGTTCGTGGTGGTGGTTTGCGTGGTGCTCGGTGTGGTCGCGGTTTCGGTGGTGCCTGTTTTGATCGGGGTTGTGGTCGTGCCGGTGGTGGTGCTCGTTGTCCCGGTTGCGCCCCCGGTTGGCTGGATGCACATCGACAGTGCGCGTTTACGCAGGTTCGTGATGCCTTCTTCGAGAGTTTTGTGCAACCCCGCGTCAACGCTCGCGGGGAGCGCCAGGAAGTCCTGCTCGGTCTTGCCGAGCGCCGATTCGGTGGCGGTGCAGTTGCCGTTGCCCGCCGCGGCCGCTTGAGCGACCGTTTCGAAGTCTTCCTGCAAGGGGGTCGCCTTGGCGGAGGGGATCAGACCCTTGCCGGAGCTCCCGCAGGAAACCAGTAGAGCCATGGCGGCGCCGAGCAGCGCCACCACAGTGAAGCGTATGAGTGATTTCAAGTTCATTGACCGTACTCCAGGCGCTCAGCGAGAGAGTTTGGCAGGCGTGCCGTCTTGATCGCGGCCGCGGCCCCGGCTACGTCATAGCGCGTGCGCCGGTAGGAAGCCGAATGATCGTCCAGATCGAGCAGCAGCCAGGCGGCGCGGGGATCGCCGTCGCGCGGCTGGCCGACGCTGCCGGGGTTCAGCAGCCATTCGCCACTTGCCAGGTCGAGCTCGGTGCCCTCGCGACACGGTTCGCCGGTGGCAGGCCGTCCTTCGTGACGCACGAACGACAGCGCCACGTGCGAGTGACCGATCAGGCAGGTCCGGTGTGATTGAGCATCCAGGCACAGCTCGGCCAGCAGCGCCGAGAGCACGTACTCCCAAATCGGGTCGCGCGGGCTGGCGTGGTAGAGACCAACAGCCTCCTCCTGTCCCTGGGGGCGCAAGCCTTCGAGGAACCTGAGGTTCTCGGGCGCGATCACCTCGCGCGTCCACTGCGCGGCGATGCTTGCGCCACGCGAGAAGTCGTCCAGCGGCAACTCTCCGACCACCGCCATGTCATGGTTTCCCGCCAGGCACACGGCGGTGTGACGCCGTGCCAACTCGACGCACGTGTCCGGGTCGGCGCCGTATCCGACGAGATCGCCCAGGCACCACAGCTCTGAGGCATCGCTGCCGGCGACCGCTTCGAGCACGGCTTCGAAGGCCTGCCGGTTTGAGTGGATGTCCGAGACGACCGCGACCTTCATCCTCCATGGGCCCTCACTGGGGTCTCCGTGCCTTCGGAGACGCACAGGTGTGCGGGAAGCGGGCGAGGGTCGCGCATTCTCCGCGAGACGCGTGCGGAGGCACTACTCGTCCGAGTCTCCAGTCTCGGCGCCACCGTACTCGGAGAGGTTCTTTATGTCCTCGCGAGTGCGCCACTTCGAGTAGTTGTCCTCCATCGCGTCGATCAGCTCTCGCATGAAGCGCGGCGAGAGATTCACGCGCGATACGACCACGCCCGGAACCTCCTCGGACTCGACCTCATGATCGACCCTCGCGAAGGTCACCGTGAACTCGTAGTCGGAGTGGCTGACGTTCGCGAAGTTCGCATATACGCCCCCCATGATCTCGGGGGAGAGATGAATGTTTATGTGGCGCTCGGCGCCTGGGTTCTCGTCGTTCACCCAGCTAGTATCGCAACCCGTGCGGGGGAGCGCCCCATAAGATCCCGCCGGTGAGCCCGAACGCTACTGAGACAGGTCTGCGCAAAACCGTGCTGGCGCTCGCCGGCGAGCTTGCCGAGGGTGCCGGCGCCCGTCAGACGATCACGCTCGAGCGCCCTCCGCGCGCGGACTTCGGCGACTATTCCACCAACGCGGCGCTGCTGCTGGCGCCGGCGGCGGGGATGCCCCCGCGGGAGCTAGCCGAGCGGTTGGGGGAGGCATTGGTGGCCACGCTCGGCGAGCGGTTGCAGCGCTTTGAGGTGGCGGGTCCAGGCTTCCTGAATCTATTTCTCGCCGACAGCTGGCATCGCGAAGCGCTCGCCGCGGTGCTCGGCTCAGGCGAGAGCTTCGGTCGCGACGAGACAGCGCTCGTCGCCGAACGGATCATCGTCGAGTTCGTCTCGGCCAATCCGACGGGGCCAATGCACGTCGGTCACGCCCGCAATGCCGCCTACGGCGATTCGCTTGCACGGGTGCTCGCCTTCTATGGACACGATGTGGAGCGGGAGTTCTACGTCAACGACGCCGGCTCGCAGGTGCGCAAGCTTGGTGAGTCGATTGGTGCGCTTGCAATCGGAGAGCAGGTGCCCGAGGACGGCTACCACGGCGACTATGTGGTGGATCTCGTGGGCGAGGTCGAGCGCGAGATGGACGCACACGGGCGCGTCGCCAGCGAGTCCACCGCACGTGCAAGCACACCGGAAGGGTCGCCGGAAACGGGCGAGACCGGTATGCCGGGTCTCGACCCCGACGAGTTGGGAGCGGCAGCCGTGAGGGTGATGGTTGGGCGCATGCAGTCCTCGCTGGGGGCGTTTCGCGTGCAGGACTTCGACCACTGGGCATACGAGAGTGCGCTGCACGAGCCTCGCGAGGATCTGCACGATGGGCAGGGCGGGACTTTGAGCCCCGTCGAGCACGCGCTTGGTCTGCTCGAGGAAAGCGGGCACACATATCGCAGCGAGGGCGCCCTGTGGCTGCGCACGACCGACTACGGCGACGACAAGGATCGCGTGCTGGTGCGCTCCAGCGGGGAGCACACGTACTTCGCCTCGGACATCGCCTACCACCAGGACAAGCGCGAGCGTGGCTTCGATCGCCAGATCGACGTGTGGGGTGCCGATCACCATGGCTATGTGGCCCGCATGAAGGCTGCGTATGAGGCACTCGGGGGCGATCCTGAGCATCTGGAGATGCTGATCATGCAATTGGTGCATCTGATGCGCCGCGGTGAGCGCGCGCAGATGTCCAAGCGCTCCGGCGAGTTCGTCACCCTCGAGGATCTGTTGAGGGAGATCGGCGTCAACGCGGCACGCTGGTTCTTGCTGTCGCGCTCGCACGACACAACGATCGATCTCGATCTCGATCTAGCTCGCGCGCAGTCGGCCGAGAACCCTGTGTATTACGTCCAGTACGCGCACGCGCGGATCGCCTCGATGCTCGCGAAGGCCGGAGCCGAGCACGTCGAGCGGGCGCTCGAGAGTATCGATGGCGAACACAAGGAGTTGGACCCCGCCGAGCGCATGCTGATCAAGAAGCTGCTCGCCTTCCCGGGCGAGGTGCGGGAGGCGGCGGCGCGCCGCGCACCGCACCGGATCGCGGCCTACGCGCTGGAGCTGGCGCAGCAGTTCACCGCGTTCTACCGCGACTGTCGCGTGCTGGGCGCCGAGCCGGTCACGCTCGAATCGCGACGGCTCTCGTTGTGCGTGGCCTCACAGCGGACGATCGCCCGCGCGCTCGATCTGCTCGGGGTGGAGGCGCCCGCAGAGATGTAGGGGGCCGAGGCGGCCTGGATTCAGTCGAACCGCGCGAGGTCGGCGTCCAAGCGTGCGGCGTCAGCCGGACTCAACTCAGGCGCATCCTCCGAGGAGCTGCGGCGCGCGAGCGCATGGCGCCGCCAGGAGGGCAGCAGGAACGCGAGCAGCCCCAACAGGGCCAGCACGACCGCGATCGGCACCAGATAGGCGGCCAGATCGAAGCCTTTGGCGCTCGGCAGATCCAGCACCGATGGGCCGTACTGCGCGACCAGCGAATTCTTGACCTGGGTTTCTGTTTGGCCTTCGGCGATCAGCCCACGGATGAACACCCGCTCACGCGCGGCCTGCGGAGATTCGGCCACGGTCAAGGGGATCTTGCAGGTCACGCACATGACCTGGTGTTCGATCGCAAGCAGCGTCGTGCGCGGTGCGACCGCGCCCGCCTGCGCGCACAGAAGCGTGGGGGAGAGCGCGAGCACAAGCGCCACCAGCGCAACGCTCATGCGGCGGGTCGCGCTCATGAGCTCTCCGAGAGCGACACCGCACGGTTCAGGAAGGCTTCGTCGATCTCCCCGCGTGAGATCGCGACGATGTGGCCTTCGCGATTGATCACGAAGCTCTCCGGAAGCTGGTTGGTGCCGTAGGAATGGGTGAATTCGCCGGTGGTGTCGCGCAGGTTCGGGTAGGTCAGGTGGTAGCGCTTGACGAAGCTGAGCGAGTCGGGGGTGACGTCTAGATATGTCACGCCGAGCACCGTGCCGTCGTGGTGCGCGAGCGAGCGCTGGGCGCGCTCCAGCAGTGGCGCCTCTTCCTGGCACGGTTCGCACCACGAAGCCCAGAAGTTGAGCACCACAACCTTGCCCCTGTAGTGGGCAAGCGATTCGCTGCCGGCGCCCGACAGTCGCGGCAGCATGTGGCTCGCCGACGGCGCCTGTGGGTAGGAGTCGCGCTTGACGGCTTCATCCAGCGAGCGGCTGGGGGCTTGGGTGGCGATCCCGTATATGAGCAACCCGACGAGCGCCGCGCCGATCACGCCGACGATCACAGGTATGAAGAGGCGTTTGGCCACGGCAGGAAGGGTAGTGCCCGGAGGCCGGTCGAGGCCCCGGCGAGCGTGCGAGCACCGTAATATCCGAGTGCAGCGCGGTGGTAGCTCAGTTGGTAGAGCGCAAGCTTCCCAAGCTTGAGGTCGCGGGTTCGACCCCCGTCCACCGCTTCGGCTTGAGAAAGCGGAGTCTGGCTGGACCGTCGGCGATCAGGACCGCCATGATCGGCACCCAGCTTTCGGGCAGGCCTTGAAGAAGCTCGAGGTCGATCCGAGCGCTCAGCTCGACCAGAGCAACCTGCCGGGCACCTGTGCGTCCTCGTCAACCCGGTAGGCAGCCGATGCGCGGTGATACCCGTCGCCGATGACCAAGCAGTCGTTGATCCCACCGATCAGGAGGACCGGTGAAATAGGGATGCCGTTCTTGATCTTCTTGAGCTTCTCGGCGACCTCAGCGCTCTGCTTTGGCTTTAGGGGCGGCAGTCCTGCCGCGCGCAACAGATCCTTGGCGGCCCAGTGGCCGAGAGGGGCGGTTCGCAGGGCGGCGATGGTCTCCGAGAGCGAGGAGGGCGCCAGCACCATGCTGAGAAAGCTCTCGGCGGCCAGATAGTCCTTCTCTTCGGGCTCCTTTAGCCAGCGGATTCTCGGAGTGCTTGGCACTAGTCGAGTCTAGGGGCTTCGCGGGTCGGAGGTGGCGCTGCTCCTGAACACTGGATCCTCGGACCATCCACGATCGGCAGACCAGCCCGCCTGGCACTCTGCTCAAAGCATCGCGAGGAAAGGGCCAGGTAGGTGTGACTCATTTGTTGCCTACGAGCACAAGGACTCCGAGTGTGCAGATACCGATGCCCATGAAGACCCAGATCACCCGTGTCACACCGATCGGTAGCCTCGACATGATCACGCCCAGCCACCAACCTGATCCACGGGTGTAGCGTTCTTCGTGGTGTCGTTCGGGGCTCAGGCGCGCGGCGCAGTAGAACGCGCCGAGTCCTATGCCAATCACGAATATGGCAAGGACTGCCTTGTTGTGAAGCTGGCTAAAAGCCAGTAGGGCTACGACTACCGCGATGATCGCCAGTGGCGCTCGCTTGCCCTGCGGCCACGGCCCAGGTGTTCTCTTTTCGTCTCTCCACAGGCCGCCGTTCATAGTCATGTGACTCTCGATACCCGTCCAGAAGAAGACTAACCGCGCCCAGAAACGAGCAGATCAACCGAGCGCGTCAGGCATCGTGTCTGGTGAGGGCTCCCGACTCGCATGGCTCCCGGACGATGGCGTATATGCGATCCAGCGGTGCCCCCCGATGGTTGACGGATGCATGACCGGGTAGAGAAGCCTGACAATCGAGAACCTCAACGGGAAGGAGAAGCTGGTGCCTACTAACAAGAACATGGATGAGAGTAAGGGTCGCCTGAAGGAGGCTGCTGGTAGCCTGACCAACGATCAGGGTTTGAAGAACGAGGGCAAGGGCGACCGAGCCAAGGCCTCCGTCAAGGACGAGGTCAACAAGCTTGCCGGGAGAGTGAAGGACGCCCTGGATCGGGACGGGAAATAACTCATGGATCTCCTTCTGCTGCTCATCATTGTGCTGATCATTCTCAGCGTCGCGGGTGGCGCATTCGTCAACCCGCTTGTTCTGTTGCTACTGCTTGTGGTTGTGCTGCTGTTCTTTGGCCCCTACCGAGGGCGCCGCAGCCGCCTGTAGCTATCTGTGAGCTGACGTAACCGTTACGTCGGCTCACACCCAAGCTGATCTCGGTGATCTCAAAGTTGGAGGGATCCCTGTTGGGTCGCCTGTTTCGCCACGCAGGTCGTACGTGGCGTGGGTTGCTTGTCGGGCGCGTAGCGATCTCTATCGCAGCGCATGACGCAGAGCGCCGGGGCGTGGTGCCGGTCGCACCCAACAAAGAAGACGCGGTTCCGGAGGTAGGAGCTGCTGCGCCAGGGGGCTAGCCGGGTTCGTAGTCTGCGACTTCGAGCCGTTCCCCGTTCTCTTTGTTGTACCCCGTCCAGACTGCTGTGGCTTTGTCGCCGTCGGCGAGCGCGAGGGTGGTGCTCGCGGCTCGTTCGGAGAAACGTTCGGGTAGAAGTGGCACGGGTTTCTGCCACGTCGTGGCGCCGACCGGCTCCAGCGATGTGACGATGCGCCTGAATTCGGGCGGCGTGCCGGTCCTCCACAGGGCCATCAGGTCTCCGTTAGGGGCAGAAGCCAATTGCAATGCCTCTCCCTCCTGCGGGGGTGACAGCCTGACTGGAGGGCTCCAGCTGCCGCCGACTGGGTGGGTGGCGAATTCAGCTGTCAGGTCTTCGGTTTCACTCATTGGTGGTGGCGGTTCGTAGTGTGTGAACAGCGCCATCGCCTCGCCGTCCGGAGCGATCGCCACTGACGGGGAGTAGCCCTGCAGTCCGGAAGCGTCCCCGAGCAGCTTCGTGGGACCCGTGAAGCCGCTCCCCGCCTGACGCGTCGCGGCTTCGAGCGGTCCCGGCCCTGGATCCTCGTTGCCGTTTGGGATACCGTCCCTCTGACCCCAGCTGAGCACCGCATCGCCACGGTCATCGGCTGCGAGGTCGAGCCTTTCTGCGTGGCCGCCTTCGCGTCCCCCTGTCGGAGAGAGAATCTGTCGAGGGAGCTCGGGTTTGTCGTCAGATCCCAGGACAAGCGCTTCGACCCACTTGTGGGCGCCTGTGCGAGTACCGTTGGTCCAGGCGAGGATGGTTTCCCCAGCCTCGCCTCGGGCCACCTTCAATTCAGAGCCGTGGGCGATCGGGAGCACGAGGATCGGGTGGCGCCAGCGCCCGCTGGGACGGTGTGTGGCGAGCGCAATGTATTCCCGGCCGGCGTGTCTGACCTTATACGCAACCGTCGCGTTGCCGCTGTCATTCAACGCGATCCCCGGATCGGGCGCGAACCGGCCATCGTCTCTGATGCTTTCCGAACCGGAGGCGAGCACAACGGTGCGCCCCCAGCGACCGTCCGGGCTGTGGATCTTGACATCGAGCGTGGTGCGCAAGCTGTCGCTCTTGTACTTGCGCGTTGACTGCGACCAGACCACGATCGCTTCTCCGTGGGCGTCCATGACGACGTTTGGTCCTGTGACCCCGTAGTGCCCCGATGTCAGACGCACCGACGCCGACCACCGCCCTCCCGGGCTGCGGGTGGAGGCTTCGACGAAGACTGGTGGGAGCCCGTGAAGAGCGTGCTGCCACACCACCACGGCGCTCCCCCTCTCATCCGTGGCGACTCTCGCTTCGTTCAGTTCCCCCGCGTCCCCTCCGGTGGTGTCGACGATCCGCTGCGGAGCGCTCCACGCGGCTGATGCCGGGCTCGCGAACGCCACCGAGCAGACGATCGCCCCGAGCACGCCAACCAGAACCCGGTCCGTGATCCTATTTCTCCGTCGTGGCGTCCGTGTCATGTCTTCGCCCACGGGCGTTATGGCGTGTAGCGGATGAGATATTGAGCTGCGCCTTCTTCGCATGTGATGTAGAGGACGGCGTATCCGGCGGGGCTTGTGGCTATGGATTGTGGGTCGATTTCGCCCCCGTTGTCGAGTTCGCAGCCTTTGAGGTGTGGCGCGAGCGGGCGCGGGGGTCCGAAGCGATGGCCTGACTGCGCGGTGACTGCGACTATTTCGTGGGTGTTCTGGTTGTGGGTGGCGGGACGTCGGTAGATGATTACCGAGTCGCCGTGAGAGTCGGCAAAGGCTTGCGGGTGACTTCCGAACCCGAGTGCCTGGGGTGCTCCGAACTGTCCGGATACGCTCCCGCGCCGGACGTAGAGGTGGCCTTCTTCACCGAAGTGGAAGGACTTTGCCCAGACGGCCATCAGGAAGTGATGTCTGCCGGCTAGCGTCGCTTCGATCGCTTTGTTGATAAAGGAAATTTGGCGCGGACGTCCGAAGGGGCCAGCCGCTCTGCTGACCATCATCAACCTGCTGCGCGAGCAGCGAGAGCACGTCTGCGGGCGCGATGCTCCTTCTGGATAGTCCCAGAAGTACGCGAACACGGTGTCGCCCCCGGCCTGCGTTGCGAACCCGGCCGGCTCGCTCAGTCGAGGAATCCGCTGGACACGCTTCGGCCGACGAAGAGCGCCCGTGCGTGACCCGCTGACGCTGAGGAGTTTGTCTCCGTCCTCTAGCCAGCTGGCGACGGGGTCGCCGTTGGGGGCGAGGCTGAGATGGGTGAGGGATATGCCTCTAGGGGCCGTTATCACCCGCGCGACATGTAGTGGTTCTGAGAAGCGGCCGAAAGCCGCCTCAAGCTGGGTTTCATTGGCTTCGGGAGGTTCACCGGGTCCGTTTTCGACTTCCTGAGGGCCTTCCCTGGTCCACAACGCCGTGATAGCCGAGGGTCCGACGACAATCGAGGGGGCCTCGAACACCTGATGATCGGGTCCGGTCTTCGCGCTTTGCTTGGTTGAGAGCACCTGCGCAACCGGGGGTTGCTGACCGAGTTGCCAGATGGAAAGGGCGACACGTCCACAGCATCCAGGGCCTTCGTGCTCTTTGTATTCGCCGCTGGGCACAACAGTGTCATCGCGGTACAACAGTCCGACAGCGACCCTCCCTCGCGGGCCAATCGCCACGGACTGCTTCGTCGAGGCAAAGTTGCCGGGGATCCCGATTTCAGTCGGACTGCCGAGCCTTCCAGTTGCTTCCAACGCATAGAAGAGCGCCCCCTTTTCAGAGCCACGCACGCCGACGGCTTCACCGCGATCGTTCACCGCGAAGTGCCATTCGGTGTCTTGGCCTCCAGGCAAACGTACGGGTTCTGAAAAGCTTTCCGCGAGAGCGGGGGCCGGCAGCATCGCCACAAGGATGCACAAAGGAATCGCCAACGCTACTAGAGCTAGAATTCGCTTCTCCATCTAGCCCTTCAACACTGCCGATCTGAGAATGATTCGATCGGATCGCCGCCGTGTCATCCAGGCTCAGATACTCCTACGCCCGGGCAGGCTTTGGGTTGGCTCCATGAAACCAAAGGCTACGCGCGCTCGTGTGTTCGGGCGAGGGGCTCCCGACGACTCCGCGGGCAACCGCCATATCGGGTGTACGTCCTCGGGGGGTCCTACTCTTGGTCTTGGCTATGTCTTCCGACCTAAGCTTGAGGTCGCGGGTTCGAGGCCCGTCCGCCGCTTGAAGGCGGAAGTATCCGAGAGCAACGCATGAATCCATCCGCTTGGCCAGGACAGCTGGCCGGCACCACGATCGGAGGCAAGATGGCAAAGGTGCTCTACACCGCGGAGGCGACCGTCACCGGCGGTCGCGCCGAAGGTCACGGTCGCACCAGCGACGGTGCATTGGACGTCGAGCTTCGCACTCCGTCCGAGCTGGGCGGAGAGGGCGGCGGCACGAACCCCGAGCAGTTGTTCGCGATCGGCTATGCGGCCTGCTTTGAGGGTGCGATCGGTGTTGTCGGCCGTCGCGAGCGTGCCGAGGTCGGCGACGTGTCGATCGACAGTCGCGTCAGCCTGCTGCCGACCGAGGGCGGCGGCTTTAAGCTGGCGGTGGCGCTCGACGTGAGCCTGCCGCAGGTCGAGGATTCCGAGCAGGCTGTACGTATCGTCGCGGCCGCCCATCTGGTCTGCCCGTACTCCAACGCGACGCGGGGCAACATCGAGGTCGATTTGACCGCGAATGGTCAGGCCGTGCCGGCCTGACGCCACCGCGGGCCTCTTTAGGGGAGAATGCGCTTCGATGCATGTGACCGCCAAGGCCGACTATGCCGTGCGGGCGGCCGTGGAGCTGGCCGCCGGCAGTCAGGACGCGCCACGCAAGGTCGATGAAGTGGCTCAGGCCCAGGGCATCCCGCTGTCATTCCTGGAGAACATCCTCACGCAGCTGCGCAGCTCCGGGATCGTGCGCAGTCAGCGCGGTCCCGAGGGTGGCTACTGGCTCGCGCGTCCCGCCGACGAGGTCAATCTCGCGCAGGTGATCCGCGCTGTGGACGGCCCGCTTGTGGGCGTGCGCGGACAGCGTCCCGAGGAGATCGAGTACATCGGCTCGGCCGAATCTCTACAGCAGGTTTGGATCGCGCTGCGAGCGAACCTGCGCAAGGTGCTCGAGCACGTGACGGTTGCCGATGTGGCGTCCGGCAAGCTCCCGAAGGATGTCCTCACGCTGACACGCGAAGAGGAAGCCTGGGAGACCAGGTAGGGGGTGTCTCAGCGCTCGCGGCGGGCGCCGACCGACGCCAGCGCTGCGTCGATGCATGCGCGCTGGACGTGGGTGGGCTCGATCACGAACGGCTGGGGGATGCCGTCGGCGGCAGCGCGCACGCCGACGCCGAGGCGCGCGAGGTGCATCGTGCCGAGCGTCTGCGCGTAGAGCTGGTTGGCGGTGAAATCGGCGTCCTCGACGCTGAACACGCCCTGCGCCGCGCCCTCGGCGAGGATCTGCGAGAGCTTGCTCAGGCATGCCGCCATGCTCTGGCCGAGGCGGATCCAGACGGCATCTGAGATCGTCTCGCGCAGCTCCTCGGCTGAATGGCGCATCAACGACAGGCCGCAGTCCAGGAAGGCTGGGTACTCGAGACAGAAGCTGGTGTAGCGCCACCAACCCTCCTCCAGCCGCGCGACCGGGTCGAGCTCGCTCGGGATATCCTCGAGATGCTTGGCCAGATCGGCGAGGTAGGTGGAGAGGGTCAGCACATACAACTCCTCCTTGGAGGAGAAGTGGCGGTAGATCAGCGCCTTGTTGATGCCTACCGCGCGCGCGATGCTCTCGATCGGAGCCTCCTGCAGGCCGCGTTCGTCGAACAGCAGGCGAGTGGCGGCGATGATCTCGCGTTCGCGCTCACGCCGACGCGAGGCGCGACCGGCCGTACTCGATTCCCTGATGCTGGGCATGGTGGCCATCTCAGGCGACTATATCGCGAATGTAAACGGTGTTCAATCTTGCATTTGACAACCGTTTACCATTTGCTAGGATGAATTGGCCGACAGCGGGCCCGTTCGCCCGCGGGTTGGTCCCGGCAGGCAGGCCGGGTCGGCGCGGCCTCGGCGCTTGAGCCGGAGAACCGCACCGTCAGTTCCACCAAGCCGTCACCGAGCCAGCAAAGGAGTCTTCGTCCCATGTCCGCAACCGACGTAACCGCCACTGAGGCAACCGAGGCCGCCGAGGCCGCCGTGGAGGCGATCACGAGCGCCGCGAACAAGGACGCGACCTTCTCGATGGCGCTGACGCAGGATCAGAAGGACATCCGCGATTGGGTTCACGGTTTCGCCGCCGACGTGATGCGACCGGCGGCGCACGAGTGGGACGAGAAGGAGAAGACCCCGTGGCCGATCATCGAAGAG
Source organism: uncultured Solirubrobacterales bacterium (assembly GCA_963715535.1). Classification (GTDB taxonomy): domain Bacteria; phylum Actinomycetota; class Thermoleophilia; order Solirubrobacterales; family Solirubrobacteraceae; genus Palsa-744. The sequence continues at coordinate 3,072,627 of OY970251.1, forward strand.
GCCGCCAAGATTGGTCTGTACGGCTTCGAAGGGTTGGCACAGTTCTTCGCCGACCCCACCGGGTTGACGCTGCCGATCGTCAACGAGGAGCTGTTCTGGGGCGACGCGGGCATGGGCATGGCGATCATGGGCACCTCTTTGGCTGTTGCCGCGATCTTCGGTCAGGGCACTGGCGAGCAGATCGGCGAGTGGATCCCGCGCTGCTTCGGCACGCCCGATGACGTCAAGGTCGCCGCATTCTGTTCATCCGAGCCCAACGCCGGCTCGGATGTGAGCGCGGTGCGCACTACCGCCAAGTTCGACGAGGCAACCAAAGAGTGGGTGCTCAACGGTCAGAAGGCATGGGCGACCAACGGCGGCATCTCCGACGTGCATGTCGTGATCGCGACTGTCGACCGTGAGCTGAACTCACGCGGACACGCGGCGTTCGTGGTGCCGTTGAGCGAAGCGAAGGGCATCTCCGAAGGTGCCAAGGTCTCAAAGCACGGCCTGCGCGCCTCCCACACCGCCGACGTGTACCTCGATGATTGTCGTGTCCCCGAGAACTACGTGCTCGGCGGCAAGCAGAAGCTCGACGAACGTGTCGCGCGTGCCAAGGAGGGCAAGAAGAACAAGTCCAACGCTTCGATGGCTACCTTCGAGGCATCTCGTCCCACGGTCGGCTCGCAGGCGCTCGGGATCGCCCGCGCCGCGTACGAGTACTCGCTCGAGTACGCAAAGGAGCGCGAGCAGTTCGGCAAGAAGATCATCGAGAACCAGTCGATCGCGTTCACGCTCGCGCGCATGAAGATGGAGATCGACGCGGCGCGCCTGCTCGTGTGGCGCGCCTCGTGGATGGGCCGCAACCAGGTCCCGTTCGAAAACGCCGAGGGCTCGATGTCAAAGCTCAAGTCCGGCGAGGTCGCCGTGTGGGTGACCGAGCGCGCGATCCAGATCCTCGGTGGCAACGGCTACACGCGCGAGTTCCCTGTCGAGCGCTGGCACCGCGACGCGAAGATCTACGACATCTTCGAGGGCACCGCTGAGATCCAGCAGCTCGTGATCTCGCGGGCGATCTCGGGGATGCACATCAAGTAGACCAGTTGAAGATCGCGCATTGGATGGCTATCGCCGATCATGGCTCTTGGCCGGGGACCGATGTGGCGAGCAGGCTGAGAGCGAAGCCTTCCCGTGCTCTGTTCAGCACCGCCTCGAACTCCGTGTCGGTGAGGCCCATGTTGCTCGGTCCCAGGTGGCTACAGATCACGCCGTCCCACGCCGCCCATAGGAACCTCGCGGTGCTCTCAGCGTCCACGGGCCGTCCGATGCCTTCGTCGATCATTTTTTGGATCTCGCCCGCCATGCGCTTGGTCTCATCCTTGATGCGCTGCGCCACCCTGGTGCTCGCTGTCGGTGTCAGCTCCACTCCGGGGCGGTCCGGTGGCGGGAAGCGAAACAGCTGGAAGTAGCCCGGATGCTCGCGCGCGAAGCGTAGGTAGCCCTCGGCCAGACCGAGCAGCCGCTCAGCGGGGAGGTTGTCCGCGTGAAAGCCCTCGTCGCAGTATTGCTTGTCCAGTTCCAGCGCCCGCTCGATCAGGGCGCCGTATACGCCCTCCTTGCTGGCGAAGTGGGCGTAGATCGAGCCGACTGCCACGTCGGCCTCCTCGGCTAGATCCTCCATCGTCGTGGCTGAGTACCCGCGGCTGATGAACAGTCGCTCACCGGCGTCCCTGATCGCGGTCGCGGTGCGCGCCTTACGACGCTCTGCGCGCGAGCCCTCGCGATCCTTTGCCTTTCCGGATGCCTGGTCGGCGCGTGCCATCCGCAATACTCTAGCATTAGTGTAGTCTAATTCTAGTTCTGTAATATGACTCCAGAAAGGTGAGCCCTGGGTTTCGGGGCTACTACCCACAACCTGCCCTTGACTTCGTAATAGTTTCGATATAAACTTCGTAACAACTTCGTAAGTCTTTAGAAAGGTCACCAGATGTCGTCGAACACTCATCGCTACCGTGAGCTCCTGCTGGTCCTGCTAGCGCTCTGCGCGAAGCGTCCTGTGGGCCGCGGTGATCTCGCGGCTGGGCTCACCCGCCGTGTGGACTGCGACTATCGGCCGTCGCCGGAGCGGGTCGAGTACGCGATCGGGGCGCTGGTCGCCGAGGGCCTGATCGAACGCGAGGCCCGCGGCGGGGAAACCTCCTACAGGACCACGGCCTCCGGCGTGGAGGCGTTGGACGAGCGCGCCGAGACGCGGATCGACACGTTCCTGTTCACCGACGTGGTCGGGTTCGACGGCGCTGCTGGATCGTCTCGGCGAGCACGTGGCGCACGCCTTTCGACGCCGGCATTTCGCCCTGCTGCGCGATGCGATCAGCGAGCACGCCGGCGCCGAGGTCAAGAGCCTCGGCGACGGGTTGATGGTGGCGTTCACCGACGCGCGCTCGGCCGTCGCGTGCGCTGTGACGATGCAGCGCGCGGTGGCGATGAGCGGGGATCGGATGACCCTGCGGATCGGGATCGACATGGGTGAGGCCGTGCGCGAGCAGGACGACTTCTTCGGCAGACCGGTAATCGTCGCGCGACGACTCTGCGACGTCGCCCACGGCGGGCAGGTAGTCGTGTCCGAGGCGGTGCACAGGCTCGCCTGCTCCCCGAGCGCTCACGTATTCGAGCCGCTCGGTCTGCTCGCGTTGAAGGGGCTCAGCGACCCGGTGAGCGCTACCGCACTGCGCCCCGCAGCGGCAGCGTCAACGCCGGGAGGCTCGCCATCGAGCGAGCAGTGGTCGCGAGGGCAGCGCAAGCGATCCGCCGCCGTGACGATCGGCGTAGCGGCGGCCTAGGGAGCGATTGCGTTGCCCAGGAGATTCTTCCGACACGGCGAGCTCCCGCTCGTCCTGCTCGCGCTGCTCGCCGAGCGCCCGCGGCACGGCTACGAGATCATGGCCGAGCTCAAACGACTGTTCGGCCCGCGCTACCGTCCCTCGCCCGGCAGCGTCTACCCCGCGATCGAGGCGCTTGCCGTTGAGGGGCTGATCGACGGTCAAGCGCAGGAGGGCAAGACCACGTATCGCCTCACCGCCGCTGGCGAGCAGGCGATGCACGCGCGCCGCGATGCGCTCGCGGCCCTGGAAGTTCGCACCGGCGCGCGCTTCGGCGACGCGGACTCGATCAAACCGCTGCTCGACCGCTTCAGGGCGCGCCTCGCGCCGCTCTCCGGCCGAGTGGACCCACAAGCGATAGCGGCCGTCCTGCAACGAGCGGCGGTCAACATCGAGAGCCTCGCCGGGCTCACAACAACCAAGGAGGCAAACTGATGACCGATGCATTCGAGCGCGCCGCTGAGCGCGCGGAAACAGAGTCCCGACAGCGTCGGCACGAGCGCTCAGCGCACAGCCACCGCAAGGGATTCCGGGTCCACGCGACGGTGTTCGTCGCCGTCCAGATCCTGATCCTCGCGGTATGGGTCCTGCAGTGGCAGCTGGGAGGGACGGGATACCCCTGGTTCATCTATCCGCTGCTCGGATGGGGCATCGGGCTCGCCGCGCACTACGCCACCGTTCACGACAGCTTCAAGGACAAAGGCGGCTCCTCATGAGCGTCCCAGCGCTGAGGGCCGGCCCCGCACGCCGCAAGCCCTCCACAACAAACAGCAACTGAAAAGACAGGAGTCAAACATGAGTCAGAGATCAGCAACCGTTGAACGCGACGCACCGTCCAGTCCACCCGCCGATCCCCAGCTACGACCGGCAACCGCAGGGGACATCGAACGCCTGAAGGCAGTGATGGCAGAAGCCTTCTTCGAGGACCCGATCTACAGCTGGCTGATACCCGACGACAGTAAGCGACCCGCACGCCTGCGCCGCTACTTCGCGATCGAGCTGCGCCACCTCGGGCTGGCACGCGGACGCGTATGGACGACCAGCAACCTCACCGGCGCCGCGCTGAGCCTGCCGCCCGGCGCATGGCGCTCGCCGCTGCGCATCACCCTGCTTGAGGGCACCGCCTTCGGCGTCCATCTGGATCGGGCAGCGAGGATGGGCGCCGCGATGGAGTGGCGGCACATGCGTGACCCGCTGCGCCAGCCGCACTACTACGTCCGTGACGTCGGCGTGCTCCCCGACATGCAGGGCAAAGGTCTCGGCAGCGCACTGATGCGCCCGACGCTCGAGCGCTGCGACCGGGAGGGCCTGCCCGCCTACATCGAGGCCTCCAGCGAGCGCAACGCCGCGCTCTACGAACGCCTCGGCTTCCGGCTGATCCGCGAGCTGCGCGTTGACAGCTGCCCACCGCTGCGACTCATGCTCAGGCCCCCCACGCTCAGCGCGGTCCAGGCATGATCAGCGCCGACACCAAGGCGGTGCTCCTGGCGGACGCCGTGATGTTCCTCGTAGCGCTGCTGCTCGGGGTCTGGAAGTACAGCCAGATCGCGAGCACCGAGGAGCACAAAGCCCATATCTATGTCGACGTCGCCCACCGCGCGGCACTGCTCTACAGCTTCGCGCTGCTCTTGATCGCGACATTCGTACAGCTCAGCGGCTTCAGCGAGCTCGTAAACCTGCTGGCCGCCGGCACGATGACGTTCTACTTCTTTACGGCGGTAGCGACCTACTCCCTGCACGGCTGGCGAGAAGACACCGAGAACCAGTACCACGACCCCGTCAAAGGAACACATCTGTTCATGGTCGCCCTGATCATCGGAGAGATCGGCGGATGGCTCCTCCTGACAGCAGGATTTATCGACAAGCAGATCTTCTGAACACCGGCTCTGCCACCGAATCTCCACCAAAAAAAGAAAGCAGACACGCCATGAACGTGGCCCCCTCCAAGCCTTGCCCGAACACGAGCTACGTCGAGCTGTGGCACCGAGCCGGGATCGCGTTGCTGATCTTCACCGCGACGCTGCTAGTAGCGTATTGGGTCCTGTGGTTCGCTGACCGCGGCATCGTCGCCAGCGAGCACACCGCGCAGTACGTCGCCTTCGAGCAGGCCGTTCCCCTCGCAGATGGCTGGCTGGTCCTCACAGCACTAGCGGCGGCCATGCAGCTGTGGCGTCGCCGGCCAAACGCCCTGATGTGGCTATCGATGTTCGGCGGAGCAGGCCTATTTCTCTGCGCACTGGACGTGCTCTACAACATCGAGCATCACGTCTACAGCATGGGCCGCGGCGGCGCGAGCGAAGTCGCTCTCAACATCGCCACCGCGGCGATGAGCATCGGAACCCTGATAGTCGGCTGGCACTTCCGCCGTGACGTCCTCGGGGAGCCCGACGAGGCAACGTGAACTCGGTGAGTCGACTCGACACGGTCGCTATTAGCCATTCCGGCCTCGTCAAAATAGATCGTCATGTAGGTCTGTCGGGTTCTTTGTGTAAATGGCCTTGTTGGTGTTCGTATTCTCGGGCTATTGCGGGGCGTCGTCTGTGTTTGTTGGTGTGTGTGTTCGTAGTCCTTCGAGCAGGCCGGTGAGCACTGTGCCTGTGTCTGCTCGGGCTTGGGCCGTGTCGTCGCTGTCGGCGATGGCCATGCATCCTTCGAGGATCGCACCGGTCAGCATCAGTGCGAGGGGCTTCAGCGGCAGCGGTCTGATGATCTCGGCGCGGATCGCGCGCCGCAGTGCGCCGCGCAGGACAACCGCGCCGTAGCGTGAATCCACGCGACGGATCGTGTCGGCGTCTAGCACCGCTTGGGCGTCTTGGAGCACGATGCGCCGTACGGATGGGTCGAGGTGGGCATCGAGCATCGCCTGGCATCCCGCACAGAGATCCTTCCATGGGTCTGGTTCTATGAAGGCCACAGCGAAGCGGTTTGAGACCTCTAGCTTGACCTGTTCGTAGACGGCGGCGAACAGCTCCTGCTTGCCGCCATAGTGGTGGTAGAGAGCGCCCTTCGTCACTTTGGCTGAGGCGACGACCTCGTCGAGGGATGTGGCGGCGTAGCCCTGTTCGCCGAACAACTTGCGGGCGGCGTCGATCAGCGCGCGGCGGGTCGCCTCGCCTTGTTGAGCCTTCTTGTTCTTGACATGGATACTCTCAGTATGCATAATGGGTACCGGGAGTATGTTAGCGAAGGTCAACCGAAACCATGAGGAGCGATAGGAAATGCCCAAGTACGTGATCGAGCGCGAGCTTCCCGGAGCCGGGAATCTCAGCGCGGAGGAGTTGCAGGCAATGTCGGCGACGTCGAACAAGGTGATCGGCGAGCTCGGTCCGGACATCCGCTGGCTCACGAGCTATGTGACGGACGACAAGATCTACTGCGTCTACGTCGCACCGGACGAGGACATCTTGTTCGAGCACGCCCGCTGTGGTGGGTTCCCCGCGGATCGCATATCCAAGGTCTCGACGGTCATCGACCCCTCGACCGGCGAGTGAATGGCCATGTCCGATTCTGAGCTGAAGGCCCGTCATCGCGCGATGTGGGCATCGGGCGATTACCCGGATATGGTCGAGACGTTCTTGCTGCCGTTGGGGCCGCGTCTGGTGGAGGCGTGCGGTATCGGATCCGGCGATGTGGTCTTGGATGTTGCCGCTGGGACGGGCAACGCCTCGATACCGGCGGCGAAGGCCGGCGCAAAGGTCGCTGCCAGCGACCTGACACCGGAGCTGCTGCAGGCCGGCCGCGTCCGTGCGGAGAGCGAAGGACTGGCTCTCGAGTGGGTGACGGCCGACGCCGAGGACCTGCCGTTCGAGGACGAGTCGTTTGACATTGTGATCTCCTCGATCGGCGCGATGTTCGCTCCGCACCACCAGCAGGTCGCCGATGAGCTCATTCGCGTGTGTCGGCCCGGTGGCAAGGTCGGCCTACTGAGCTGGACTCCCGAGGGGCTGGTCGGGGCGCTGTTCAGGACGATGGGGCCATTCGTTCCCGCGCCGCCGCCCGGCGCGCAACCGCCGCCGCTGTGGGGCAGCGAGCAACACATCGCCGAGTTGTTCGGCGAGCGCCTCGACTTCGGCTTGCTGAAGCGTGATGTCTTGGAGGTAAACGTCTTTGAGCACCCACGTGACTTCGGCGAGCACTTCAAGGCACGATACGGTCCGACGATCGCAGCGCGTGCGAACGCGGCGAAGACTGGACGCGAGGCAGAGCTCGACGCCGCTCTGGACGAGCTCTGCGATGAGTTGAACCTCGGCACACCCGAGGACGCGCGCTTTGAGATGGAATACCTGCTCGCCGTTGGCACACGGGCGTGACGCCGATGGCGAGTGAGACGGTGAACGGGACGGTCCTGCATTACGAGGAACGAGGGAGCGTGACGCCGCTGTTGCTCGTGCACGGGACCGGCTCCTATGCCGGTATCTGGTCTCCGGTGCTTACCAGGCTTGCGTGCGTCCGCAGTGCGGACAAGACACGCTGGTAGAGACCGCGGCGATGAAGAAGTAGCCGCATGCGCACGGGTAGCAGGCCTCGTCGACAGGGCCGCCGGCGTCGCGTACGCGACGCACGGTGATGTCGGGTGCGGCCGGCGGCATCTCGTGGTGGCGCCAAGCGGCAATTGGATGAAGGAGGTTGGTTCGCATCGGATCTCTGCCTTCTATGACAATCCTTACGTCCAAAGGTTTCGCTGCGCGGCCAAAATTTCCTGGCTGGTGGGCCGGTCGAGGGTCGAGATGGCGCAAAACGCAGGGTCGCCGAGCGTTGACGTGGCGCATGCACGCGGGGTCGCCGAGCGTCGATGCGGCGCACACGTGCACGGTTCTGAGATAATCCGCAGCCGATGGATCCCGCACGCAAGCGAAGGGTGCGGCTGGTGGTGGCGTTGAGCGCGGCTGTGCTGCTCGCAAGCGCCCTTATCTACACCAGCTTCAGCGCCGCCAGCCCCACTGTCACGCCTAGCCAGCTCATCCACGAAGCGGTGGCTGGCCGCAGCTACCAGCTGACAGGCACCGTAAAGACGGGGTCGGTGCGCCACGAAGGCGACACGCTGTACTTCAGCATGCAGGACAGGGCCGGCGAAACATCGGTGCCGCTCAGCTACACCGGGACGGTCCCCGATCCCTTCCGCGAAGGACGCGAGGTGATCGTGACTGTCGAAAAGAAGAACGGCAGCTTCGTGGGCGAACCAAACTCGCTGATCACGAAGTGCCCGTCCAAGTACACGGTGGCCCCTCCAAAGACCAAGACCTACTGATGGCTCTGCTGGGAAGCGCCGCTCTGGTGCTGGCGCTCGCCGTGTGCGTGTACGGAATCGGCGCGTCTTTGTACGGGGTCAGGACCGGGCGTGTCGAGTGGTCGGAGTCCGGCCGTCGCTCGGTGTACGCGCTGGCGGGAATCCTCACGGTCGCCTTCGCGGTGCTCGAGGTCGCGTTCCTGCGCAACGACTTTGGCTTCAACACGGTCGCAGACACCTCCAGCGTGACGACTCCGACCTTCTACAGGGCCGCCGCGGTGTGGTCCTCTCAGGAAGGCTCGCTGCTGCTGTGGGCGTGGCTGCTGTCGTTGTGGTTGACGCTCGTGCTGTTCCTCACACGCAAGCGGATGCGCGATGTGAGCGCTTACGCCACGGCGATCCTGCTTGGCTTCGGCAGCTTTTTCATCTCGCTGATGGTGTTCTACGCAAACCCCTTCAAAACGACCAGCCCCGCGCCCACCGAAGGGCAGGGGCTCGACCCGCTGCTGCGTCACCCGAGCATGATGATCCACCCGCCGATGCTCTATTCGGGCTACACGCTGTGCATCGTGCCGCTCGCGTTTGGCATGGGGGCGCTCTTGGCTCGCAAAGTTGACGCTGAATGGATCAGGTCGATACGCCGCTTCTCGCTCGCGGCGTGGCTGTTCCTCGGCGTGGGGATCATGCTGGGTGCGCGCTGGTCTTACGCGGAGCTGGGTTGGGGCGGATATTGGGGCTGGGACGCGGTCGAGAACGCTTCGCTGATGCCCTGGCTGATCGGGACGGCGTTCATCCACTCGCTGATGATCCAGGAGAAGCGCGGGATGCTGAAGGTGTGGAACGTGTCGCTGGTGCTCGCAACCGGAACGCTCGCGATCATGGGCACCTTCCTCGTGCGCAGCGGGATCCTCAACTCGATCCACGCGTTCGGCGGGCAGACCCTGGGGGTGCCGTTCGTGATCCTGATCGGGGTGCTGATCCTCAGCTCCATCTATCTCGTGAGCTCACGCAGGGACATGCTGCGCAGCGAGCACCGGCTGGACTCGCTGCTCTCGCGCGAGTCGATCTTCCTGGCCAACAACATCGTGCTCGTCGGCCTGTGCTTCGTGATCTTCTGGGGCACCTACTTCCCGCTGATCTCAGAGGCACTCACCGGCCACGAGGCGTCCGTGGGCCCGCCTTGGTTTGACCGCTACACGGTGCCGCTCGCGCTGATCCTCGTACTGCTCAGCGGGATCGGGCCGGTGATCGCCTGGCGCCGGGCCACGCTTGCCAATGCGCGGCGCAATTTCGTGATTCCGCTGGTCTGCGCGCTGACGGTGCTCGTGGTGCTGCTCGCCACGGGCATCGCCGCCGGCAAACCGTTTGCGCTGGCGATGTTCTGCTGTGCGGGGTTCGTGTTCGGCAGCATCGGCCAGGAGTACTTCCGCGGGGTGCGCGTGCGCCGTGCGATGGCCGGCGAGCCCGCGCCGCTGGCGCTGCTGGGACTCGTGAAGCGCAACCGCCGGCGCTACGGCGGCTACATCGTGCACATCGGGATCGCCGTGCTGTTCGTTGGTATCGCCGCCTCCTCCTCCTTCCAGCACGCCTCGGAGCTGAGCCTCTCGCCGGGCCAGTCGACCAAAGTGGGCGCCTACAGGGTGCGCTATGTGCGCCCCACGGCCGCGATCACACCCCAGTACGATCCCGCCCATACCGGCTCCACGATGAGCATCGGAGCCGTGCTCGACGTGACCAAGCATGGCAAGTACGTGGCGACGCTCACGCCCGCGGAGGACTTCTATGACTCCGGTGAACCGTCCCAGGGCTCTGTGGGACACCTGATCGGCGGCCAGCCCGTCAGCCAGGTGAGCATGGACGCGGGTGTGACGCGCGACGTTTGGACCGCGATCGCCCCAGAGATCGACACTCCCCGCTTGAAGCGGATCATCGAAATCGGCAACAAGACAATTCCGCTGGTGCGCCCCGACGAGGGCATGATCGCGCTTGCGGTGATGGAGCGCGAATACTTGAAGGCGCCGCCGCCTGCCGAATTCCACTTGATCGTCTCGCCGCTTGTGATGTGGATCTGGATCGGCGGGATCATCGTGGCCGGCGGAGGGCTGATCGCCTTGTGGCCGGCGCCGAGCGTGGTTCGCCGTCGTGTCCGTGTGCTGGCGCGTGGGCGCGCGACGGAGGGTCTGGCGCGCGCTTGAGCATCGGGGTCGTTGTGCTCACGCTCGTCATGCTCGCGGTGGTGATCGCGGTGGTGAGCCGTCCATTGCTTGCGCCGCGCAGGCCGAAGGACGCGTCCGCGAGCGCTCATGCCGGGGGTGGCAGCCGTGAAGGCGCCCCCGAAAGACACTCGCCGGACGGACAGGCCGACCGGTCGATCGAATCGGACGTGCCGCTTCGCGAGGAGCTGGAAGCGGCGCGCGAGGCCAAGTACCGGGAGATTCGCGATGCCGAGCTCGACTACCGCACAGGCAAGCTCTCATCCGAGGACTACGAGGTCGTCAACGGCACGCTGCGCGCCGAGGCCGTCGAGATCCTCGACCGGCTGGAAGCGCTGGAAGACCGGAGACGAGCGAGGGACGTGGACGACGGGCCGGGGCTCGAGGGGCCTGCAGGCTCCTCTACCAGGGTTTCTTAAGCAGGATGACCGTGTTCAACGCGAAAAGGATCGCGAAGAACACGGTCCAGCGGTTGAGGTTGCGCTCGACCATCGAGCCGCCACCGAGCGGGCCCTGGCCGCTGCCGACGCCAAACGCGCCCGAGAGGCCCGAGTCCTTGCCCGAATGCATCAACACGAGCAGAATCACCGCGATCGCAATGAACACCTGCAGGACCGAGAAAATAGCTTCCATCGGCCCAAGGTTAACGCCTTTTGCAAGTTGGCGTGCGCAAAGTCGGCCAATTCGGCCAAGTTCGGGGTTGACGCCTCGCCCATCGATACAGTCCATCCGCTCTGCCGCTATGACGTCTTTCAAGGTCGGCGAGCGATGTGTCGATCCCTTGGGCGACGCACCATGAGAAACCGCATGCGCCTGGATACGATTTCACACCCCGGTTATGGCTCTGATTACGAATCCTTTACCAAGGTGTGGTTCCCTGCCGATATGAATATGGTCAAGGGGGCGCTTGCCATGTGCGGCGCCCTGCTCTACCGCGACCACGGGACCACACAACGATGAGCAGGGGTCAAGCATGTCAGGGGTGAATGGCGCGCGTTCATGGACGCGCCGCGCAATCGTCTCAGCACTCGCGGGTGGCGGTTTGACAGCGGTCGGACTTGGTGGGCCACTCACCGGTGGGGCGCTTGCAGCCGAACCGTCAGCGGGCTCCTCGCCCCCTTCGGGAAGCGCGACTACGCCTGTCTCCGAAGCGCCGACACAGACCACCACGACAAGCACCGCCCCGACGGGCGCCACCACGACTCCGGCTACGACAACGCCCACCACGACGGCGAGTGCCCCCGCGAGCGAACCCACGGCTACGACGACGACTCCCACGACCACAACGCCGGCGAGCGCTCCGACGACCACTGAAGCAGCCAAGCCGCCCGTCGCCGTCCCGAAAGTGCTCGTTCAGCGGAAACAGCAGACGACCGAGGAGGAAGCGGGCAACCAGACCACAACCAGTTCGGCCACGACTCCCGCGACCAACCCAGCCGGCTCCACGGGCTCCGGAAACATCGCGCCGGCGCCGCAGCTTGCGGCGGTGCAGTCGAGCGCGCTTGCGGCGATGCTCGCCGATTCCGCCGCTTCGACCCAGGCGCTCGACTTCTTCCGGATCCCGCTGTTCTTGCTTCCGATCTATCAGGCCGCGGCGGTCCAATACGGCGTGCCGTGGCAGGTTCTGGCGGCGATCAACGAAGTCGAGACGAACTTCGGCACCGATCTGTCGGTTTCGACCGCCGGCGCGGTCGGGTGGATGCAGTTCATGCCCGAAACCTGGCTGCAGTACGGGGTCGATGCCGTGAATGCCGGCTACGCCGACCCCTATAACCCGGTCAACGCCATCTTCGCGGCTGCTCGCTACCTGCACGCAGCCGGCGCATCCACCAACCTGCGCGCGGCGATCCTCGCCTACAACCACTCCGAAGCGTACGCCGAATCGGTGCTGTTGCGAGCGCGCCTGTTCGCCAGCTACCCGCCGTCGGTGATCGCGACGCTGACCGGTCTCACCGAGGGCAGCGTGCCGGTCGCGGGCGCACGGCTGATCGGGAGTTCGACGGTGCCAGATGACGGCATGGCGAGTGGTCAGGATTCGGCGCCGACCGGCGCAGCGAGCGCCACCGCCGGCGCGACGCAGGTCCAGTCCTCCACCGCGAGCGCCGCTGGGGTCTCCCGCGCGGCATCGACGCTCCCCGGCTCCACACCCGCTCCCTCGCCGGCCGTAAGCGCGGTCGCCGCCGAACACGCGTTGGATGCCGCCGCGCCTCCATCCCAGCTGTCTGAGCTGGTGGGTCGCAGAGATGCCCCCGTTGTGGCGGTCGAGAACGGGCGCGTGGTCGGATTCGGCAAGTCCCGCAAGCTTGGTCGCTACGTGGTGTTGCGCGACACCTATGGCGACGTGTTCACCTATGCGGGTCTCGGTAGCATCGCTCCCGAGTACCGTCTGCCCAAGCCGGCGCAGGTGCATGTCCCGAAGGGCGCGCTCGCCGAAGCCGAAGCAGGCAGCGATCCAACACCGACGCGGGCCGCGAGCGTGGGCAGTCAGCCACCCCTGACTCTGCACGTCGTCAAGCCGAAGAAGCGGGCATCGAGGTCGTCCGAGTCGGCAAATGCCGCCGCGGCAGGCTCATCCGGCCAAGAATCGACGCCGGTGGACGGTGGCAAGATCCGCGTGTATGCGCACCCCGGCAACCCGGATGCGATCGCCGCTGAGGCACTGAAAGCCCAGGCCGCTCGCTCGAAAGCTTTGGCCCCCGGATGGATGAGGTTGGACAAGGGCTCGGTCGTGGCGCAAGGCACCGTGCTCGGTCATCTCGGCTCAGACGGCGAAAACCCAGATGCGAGCTTGCGTTTTGCGATTCGACCCGCCGGGTCCCAGAGCGCGGTCGATCCACTACCGATCCTCACCAACTGGAAGCAGCTCGAGATCGCACTGCACCCGCAGGGCGCCAAAGACGGTCCTGTGCTTGCGGGTGCGACCGCAAGCGACGCCTTCCTGCTCTCAAAGGACGAACTGCAGAGCGCGGTGCTCGGCGATCCCGGTATCAAGTTGGGTCAGTGCGACCGCGATCAGCTCGCCACAGGCAAGGTCGGTCGCCGGAGCCTTGCGCTGCTGGTGTTCCTCTCGCGCAGTGGGCTGAAGCCGACCGTTGGGGAGCTGCGTTGCGGACGCCCCGTCTATACGGTCAAGGGCCTGACGACAAGCTTCCCGCCCGCGGGCACGATCGACATCGCCGCCATCAACGGGATCCCGATCTCCGGTCATCAGGGCGCCGGCACGATCACGGACATCACGATCCGCACGCTGCTCACGATCCCAAGCCAGTTCGCGCCAAAGCGGATCGTCAGCCTGATGAGGTATCCGGGCGCGCCGAGCACAATCGCGGCGGCGGACTATTCGAACTACATCAAGATCGAGCTGGTCAATAGGCCGGGCGCCTCTGCGAGCAAGGTTGCGGGGACCAACGCGAAGAGCGCAAAGGCCGCGTCGAGCAAGACCGCCACGGCCGCCGCCGATGTGGTGCTGGGCACAGCCGAGTGGCAACGGCTGGTCGGGCAGATCGGCGGCCTGAGCTCGCCAAAGCTTTCGAGCAAGCCAAGCGCCTCGACGATCCGCGACAAGCAGGCGGCGCCCAACAACCGCGGGCTCGGCACCAGCCTTCTGCCGTAGCTGGATTTAGACGGGGCGACGCCGCTGTGGCGCCGCCCTGTGAGCCCTTGAGTTGTCGTTCTAGCCGGAGCTTTCGCCGCTGGCGGGAGATCCACCGGGCGCGGGTCTGCCGGCGCCACCCGGGCGCCTGAACGCGCTCGTCAGCGTGCTGCGGCACTTCGTCGTGGCGGCCCTGAACTGCGGGCTGCTCGTGTCGATGCCCTTCGTGTCGAACACGGGGCCCTTGCCTGAGGTGTTCGGTGCGGGCACGTTCACGCCATTCTGGCGCAGGCATTCCGCGAACTTCGCGAGCGCGGCCGTGAACACGGGATCCTTGGCGATGCGTGCACCGCCACCGGTGAAGACGTGCCCTCCGCACTTCTTCAGAACAGCTTCATATTGCGCGCGCGTCACGCCCTTGGGCAGTTGAGGCCCGCTCGCTCCTGCGCCGCCTCCAAGGAAGCCTCCTGCCGCGCTCGCGGGACGACCACTGCCCGGTGTCCGCTTTGGGAGGGTGATGCCGTTTTTTTCCAGACATTCGCGCATCGCCGCGAAGCGGGTCCCGCCCCGTCCCGCTCCCGGTGTGGATGCGCTCGATCCGTTTGATGAAGTGCCGCTCGATGAGGTACTTGTCGAAGCGGTGCGGGTCAACGCGGTGGCGGTGGACGCCGCGTTGGCGCTCGAAGATGTTTTGCTCGATGAGCCTCCACACGCCGCCAGGCCGATGCAGGCCAGCAGCAGGATTACGACTGCGGCGGCCGCGGGCTTGCGGCTGCGAGTGTTGGGGTGGGGCATGAAACTCCTTTGTCGATTGTTTGCGCCGTCCACTCTTGCACGACTAGCCCCCAAACAGTGCGGGTTCGCCGCCTGAGCTGTGTGTGCCGCCGCTCGAGCCACCGCGCGCCGCGGAGCCCCCGAACAGGCCCGCAAGACCGCCGCCGCTGGAGCCGACGCTGATCGATTCGGCGCCGATCGCGCCGCCCGAGGCGGTTTCGCCGGCGATCGTCACCGTTTCACCGGGATGAATGCTTTTGACGGCCGATTTGACCGTCTTGTTGACGGTCGTGGCGGCTGAAGTCGTGACCTTCACCGTGTTGCCTTCGGCATTGGTCACATACAGAGTGCTCCCGTCGAGATACGCCACGGTACCCGCGGTCGGCCGCGTAAAGCCGCTGGCGGAGCCCGAGGCGCCGCCGAAAAGACCGCCGTTCGCGGTACCCGATCCCGAGCGCGCGCCGCTGCCGGACGCGCCCGCGGCGCTCGTGCCCGCGGCGCCCGCGCGCAGGGCGGCAAAGCGCGAGGCAAGGCTTGCGGCA
The DNA here is from genome assembly GCA_963715535.1 of uncultured Solirubrobacterales bacterium. Lineage (GTDB taxonomy): Bacteria > Actinomycetota > Thermoleophilia > Solirubrobacterales > Solirubrobacteraceae > Palsa-744. The sequence goes on from OY970251.1 coordinate 3,087,833, forward strand.
CCGCCACCGGAGGGGCTGGAGGAGTTTTCGCCCTTCTCGACGAGCACCCCGCCGATGAACCCGCAGGCAATCAGCAGCACGCTGAGCAGCGCGAGTTGAATGGGATTCCCACCCACCCCCAGCAGCTTTCGCCGTGGCCTGCGTGGCAGCTCCAGCTCGTCGGGCTCGTCGATCCATTCGTCCCGCGGCTCGACGGTGGCTTGGTCGGGGGGCGTGGCGCCTTGCTCAGGGGGCATGGTCGACTCCTCTTGTGGGGAAGGTGGTTCACTCAAAGCGCAGCGCTTCGATCGGTCGCAGCGACGCGGCGCGCGCGGCGGGATAGGTGCCGAAGAACAGACCCGACAGGGCGGCGGCGCCGAACGCCAGGAAGATCGAGTACGTCGCGACTTCGGGATGTACACCGGCGATCTCGAATTGGCTGCCTATCACCCCGACGAGCACGCCGGTGAGCCCGCCGATCAGCGAGACCAGCACGGCCTCGCACAGGAACTGGGTGAGGATGTCGCTGCGCCTCGCGCCGATCGCCTTGCGGATGCCGATCTCGCGTGTGCGCTCGGTGACGCTCACGAGCATGATGTTCATCACGCCGATCCCGCCCACCAGCAGCGAGATCGCGGCGACCTCGCCGAGCAATGTCGTGAACACGCTGCTGGTGGAGCTCGAGGTTTCGAGCAGCGAGCCCTGGTTGAGCACGCTGAAGCCTGGTTCGGCGGTGTCCTTGATTTTGTGGCGTTCCTCGATGATCGTGGACACCTCGGCTTCGGCGGCATTGAGCGCGGACTCCGAGCGGGCCTGCACGGTGATCGAGTCGATCGGCCCGGCTCCGCTCAGCGTGTTCTGCACCGTGGTGATCGGCGCCATCACAACGTCGTCCTCGTTGGCGATGCCGCTGGTGCCCTTTTTGGCGAGCACCCCCACGATTTCGAAGTTGCTGCCGTTGACCTTCACGTTCTGCCCGACGGCGCTCTGCCCGGAGAACAATTCTTCCACGACCGTCTGGCCGATCACAGCGACGCGCTTGTGTTCTTTCACATCCGCTTCGGTGAAGGAGGCGCCTTCGACGATTTTGTAGCTGTGGGCGGTCAGATAGGAGGGTGTGGTGCCCACGAACGAGGACGGTTCGTAGCTGGAGCTGGCGTAAACGAGTTTCACGTCGCTGGCGTCAACCACCGGGGAGGCACTCTTGACGTCCGGGGCGAGGCTGGGATTCTGGAGCGCTTCGGCATCCGCCTTGGTCAGCGAGACGCTGCCCGCGGTGCTCGCGCGTGCGCCAAGGCGAAAGCCGCCGCCACTTGGCATCACGATCAGCACGTTGGTCCCGAGGCTCTGGATCTGCGACTGGACAGCTTTGGAGGAGCCTTTGCCGACCGCGATCAGCACGATCACCGAGGCGACCCCGATCGTCATGCCGAGGATCGTCAGTCCAGAGCGCAGCTTGTTGGCGGTGATCCCGCTCCAGGCGATCCGCACGGTTTGGGTCCCGCCCACCCCGATCATGGCCGCGCCTCGATTGTGTCTGCGGCAATGCGCCGTGTCCATGGCTCGATCATTGCCGTGCCTCAATCGTGACCCCGGCGGGGGTGTGATGGGCCGACTTCTGGGCGTGCACCGCCACGGGATGGTCGTGCACTCCGAGGGTGCGCCGGTCCTCGATGACCTCGCCGTCGCTGAGGCGGATCACGCGCTTGGCCTGTTCGGCGACGTCGGGCTCGTGGGTGATCAGCACCACCGTGCGCCCTTCGTCGTTGAGGCGGGCGAAGATCCTCAGCACGTCCTCGGTGGAGTGCGAGTCGAGGTTGCCTGTGGGCTCGTCGGCGAGGATCAGAGAGGGGTTGGTGACGATCGCCCGGGCCACCGCCACGCGCTGCTGCTGGCCGCCGGAGAGCTCGGAGGGGAGGTGGTGCAGCCGGTTGGCCATGCCCATCGCGCCCAGGGCCTCCGTGGCGCGCCGGTGACGCTCGGGGCGGCTCAGGCCGGCGTAGGCGAGCGGCAGTTCCACGTTGGCGATCGCGCTCGTGCGCGCCACCAGGTTGAAACTCTGAAAGACGAAGCCGATCTTGCGGTTGCGCAGGTCGGCGAGGTCGTCCTCGTCGAGCGTGCGCGCGTCCACGCCGTCGATCAGGTAGCGCCCGGACGTGGGAATGTCCAGGCAGCCGAGGAGGTTCATCAGCGTGCTCTTGCCGCTGCCCGAGCTGCCCATGATCGCGACGAAGTCGCCGCGCTCTATGCGCAGCGAGACCGAATGCAGCGCATGGACCTCGATCTCACCGAGCCGGTAGGTCTTGCTGACGTCGTGCACCTGGATGACCGGCGGGCGCCGGGCGGGCGCGCCGGCAGTGGAGCGACGCCCGGCGGGCGCGCCGCGGGCGACCAGGGGCTGCGCGCGCGGAGCGCGTGGCGCGCCCGAAGGCCTGCCCAGGCGCATCAGCTGCCGCCTCGCATCAGCCACCGCCTCTGAAGAAGGCTGCCCCACCGCCACCGCCCACGAAGCCTCCTCCTCCTCCTCCTCCTCCTCCTCCTCCTCCGAGCCCGCCGCCACCGAGGCGGCTGCTGAGCCTGGAGGTGAGGCTGGTGCTCGAACTGGTGCTGGTTGCCGCCGGCAACACCACAGTTTCTCCCGCCTTCAGACCGCTGAGGACGATCGTGGAGGTGTTGCCCGCCAGACCCGTGCTCACGCGCTGGCTTACGTGCTTGCCGTTCCGCACGACAGTCACCGAGTCGGCGGAGATTGCGGTGGTGGGGACGTTCACGCCTTCGGCCTGCTTGACGACCACTTCGGCGGTCGCGCTCATGCCGGGCTTCAACCCCGATTCCATCTGGTCGAGCTGGAAAGTGACGTCGTAGCTGACGACTCCGCTGCTGCTGGTGGACAGTGTGGCCACTTCGCTCACGTGGGCGGCCAGCTTGCGGCCTTCAAGAGCTTCGACCGTGACCGTGGCGATCTGCCCGACTTTCACGTGGCCGATTTCCGATTCGCTGAGCGCCACCACGAGCTGCATCGAGGAGAGGTCGCTGAGCACCGCAAAGGAGGAGCTCGAGGAGGAGCTGGAAGCGCCAGTGGAACTCGCGGCGCCGGTGGAGGAGCGCCCCGCCGCGGCGTCGTCGCCGGCGGATGCGCCCGACCCCGAGGAGCCCGATTCGGAGCTGCCGCTGCTCGACGCTCTGGTCGTGCCGCTCGCGGACACCACTTCTCCAACCTGGCCCGACAGCGACACGATCGTGCCGGTCTCCGGAGCGTAGAGCTTGGTGTTGGCCACGGCCTCTTCGTCACTCTGCACAGTCAGTTGGTCGCTCTTGACCGCCGCCCTGGCGGAGGCGAGGTTGGCTTCGCGGGTGGCCGCGCTCACGACCGTTTTGGCGGCGGTGGAGCCTTCGCTTGCTTTGGAGGCTGGGCCGCTGGATTTGGATTCATCTCGCTCACCGCGCGATGAGCCGGTCTTGGATGGGGAGCCGGCCGTGTGGGTCGTCTTGGCTGGGGTCGTGGTCGTCGTTGGGGTTGTGGCGGGAGATGTGATCGTGGCCGGAGACGGGGTGGAGGCAGGTGTGTCGGCGCCGGGGGTGGTGGCGCTCGCCGTGGTCGTCGATTCCGGTTCCTTGTCGTAGTCGATCGGGTGGACTGCCGCCGCGCTTGCGCTGTCGCCGGCGCCCGAGCCGCTTGAACCGCCCGAGCCGGTGGCGCTTTCGCCGTCGGTTTCTTCCTCCTTGGCGAGGTTGGCTTCGGCTGAGAGGAGCGCCGCCTTGGACTGTTCCAGCGTCACTTCGGCGCTTTGCGGGTTGAGTTCGGCGATCAGTTTGCCCTCGGTCACGTGCTCCCCCTGGGTCACGTAGATGTTGGTGACCGTGCCGCCGGTCTTGAAGCCGAGGTTCAGCTGGTTGGCGGCCTGCAGGTTGCCGCTGCCCGAGACGGTTGACTGCACTACCCCTTCGGCGGCCTTGGCGGTGCGAGTCACGGCCGTTGTGCTGCCCGACGCCGGACCTACCACCAGGATCGCGGCGACAACCGCGCCCGCACACAGCAGGCCCAGCAGGTAGTTGAGCCAGTGACGTCCTGTGCGCTCGGTCATCGCCACCTTCGATCTTGGTGTTGGCTGGTAAGAAGGGGCTAAGAACCCTCTAAGACAAGTAAAGTCCGAGCCTATGGCCACCTACGGCGGAATCGACCTCGGCGGGACCAAGATCCAGACGATCGTGATGCGCGGCGAGGACCAGACGGTGCTCGGGCAGGCCCGCCGGATGACCCCGCACGAGGGTGGCCCGCCGGCGGTGATCGACGCGCTCGTGGAGTGCATGCGCGAGGCGGCGGGCGAGGCGCAGCTCGACGTCGCGCAGCTCGACGGTATCGGCGCGGGAGTGCCGGGTGCGGTGAACGCGCAGACGGGCACGCTCTCGCGCGCGGGGAACCTTCCGGAATGGGTGCACGAGGTCCCGCTTGCGGCGCTGCTCACCGAGCGGCTCGGCTCAAGCGTGAAGCTGGGCAACGACGTGTCGGTGGCCGCGGGCGCGGAGCTCTCGCTCGGCGCCGGTCGTGGTGCGAAATCGCTGCTCGGAGTGTTCTGGGGCACAGGCGTTGGTGGTGGCGTGGCGCTCGACGGCGAGCTGTGGCACGGCCGCGGCGATGCGGGGGAGATCGGCCACATGGTCGTCAAGCAGGGCGGCGCGCGCTGTACCTGCGGCCGGCGCGGCTGCGTGGAGGCCTATGCGGGTCGCCGGGCAATGGAATCCAAGGCAAAGCGCATGGTCGAGAAAGGTCACGACACCGACCTGTTCGAGATCATGCGCGAGCGCAAACGCGACACGCTCTCAAGCGGCGTGTGGGCACACGCGCTCGCCCACGATGACAAGCTCGCACAACGCCTGATCGAGCGTGCCGTGCGGGCGCTCGGCAGCGGGATCGCCTCCGCTGTGAACCTGCTCGACGTGGAGCTCGTGCTGCTCGGCGGCGGCCTGGGCACGCGCTTTGGCGAACCGATGCTCGAGCGAATCCTCGAGGCGATGAAGCCGCATCTGTTCAAAGACGAGCAGCCGCCGATCATACGCTTGGCCAGCCTCGGCGATCTCGGCGGGGCGATCGGCGCGGCGCTGCTTTGCGAGTAGCCATCGGGCGCGGTATGGTCCGGGTGGAGCATTAACGTATGGATGCCTTGTCACAGCCGGTGATGCACCTCTCGACGGTCCTGCGCAGTCCATTGCTCGACAGAGCGGGGGAGAGGCTTGGACGCGTGGAAGACCTGATCGTGCGGCTCGCCGACGGCGGCTATCCACCAGTGACCGGCTTGAAGGCGCGCATCGGTGGGCGCGAGCTGTTCGTGCCGATCGCGCGCGTAGCCGAGCTGCAACCCGGTGCGGTGCGCCTGTCGGGCGAAAAACTCTCGCTCAAGCGCTTCGAGCGGCGCGTGGGCGAGGTGCTGCTCGGCCAGGACGTGCTCGGACGCACGCTTGTGGACGTCGAGGCCGATCCGCCGGTGCTCGTCACAGCGCACGAGATCGAGCTGGCCTGCATCGAGGGGTGGTGGAGGGTTGTCGGAGTGGACAACGCCCGCCGCGCTCGTCTGCGCCGGCGCTTGCCGCGCCCGCTGAAGAGCTGGATCGGCGATCAGGCGTTCCTCGACTGGTCGACGCTCGAGCCGTTTGTCAACCACGTTCCCACCGCGCGTTTGCGCTTCTCCCATCGCAAGCTCGCCAACCTGCATCCGGCGGAGATCGCCGACCTGGTGGAGGCCGCCTCACACGAGGAGGGCGAGGAGATCATCAAGGCCGTAGGTCTTGATCGCGAGCTGGAGGCAGACGTGTTCGAGGAGCTCGACGAGCATCACCAGCTCGAGTTCATCCGCGAGCGCCCCGACGAGCAGGTCGCGGCCGTGATCGCACGCATGGCTCCGGACGACGCGGCCGATCTGATCGTCGAGATCGAGCAGGATCGCCGCTCCAGGATCCTCACGTTGCTGCCGCCCGCCCAGGAGCACCAGATCGAGAGTCTGCTCGGCTACAACCCGGAGACCGCCGGCGGTCTGATGAGCCCCGATTGCATCGTGCTCGCCTCAGAGGAGTCCGTGGCGGCGGCGCTCGAGCAGGTGCGCTCGAGTGAGATCGCGCCCACGACGCTCACCACTGTCTACCTGCGTGACGAGCAGGGCAAGCTGTCGGGCTCGGCGGCGGTCGTGACGCTCCTGCGCAGCGATCCCCACACGCCCTTGTCGGACGTCGCCGAGCAGGAGACCGAGTCGGTGCACACCGACGCCGACCTGCCCGAGGTGGCGCGCACAATGACCGACTACAACCTTGTGATGCTGCCGGTCGTGGACGAGGAGGATCACGTTGTCGGCGTGGTCACGGTGGACGACGTGCTGGAGCTGACGTTGCCGTCGGGTTGGCGGCGTCGGTTCGGCCTCGCCCGCGACTGACCCCCGCGCGTCCTGGTGCTAGGCTGAGCGCGTCCAGAAGGGCCCGTACGCGAAGCGCAGAAAGGAGACCGACGTGGATCAAGACTTGCCGCGAAGTACCCAGCCGGTCGCGCGCTCGACGGGCCTGGCTCTGCTTTCCTGACCCTGGCCTGACCCTCTCGGAGGGTTGTTCTCGCGGGCGCGTGACAGATGAACGTGCGCGCCCTGGCGCGCACCTCCTCGCCGACCGACACAAGCGAGGAGCGGCTGACACGCGAGCCGGTCGATCGCCACGCAAGGAGGTGAGAGGAATGGCAGAGGACACGACGCTCAACACGACGCCCGACGAGCAGGGCTGGACACCCCCAGAAGGCGTGCCGCCGGTGCTCGACGAGGCCCATATCGGCGACATTCGCGGCGCGCTCGGCACGATCAAGTTGCACGACACGGGCGCGCGGCGGGGTTTGCGCGCGAAGCTGTTGGCACTACTGGCGATCATGGGCCCAGGCTTGATCGTGATGGTCGGCGACAACGACGCCGGCGGCGTCTCCACCTACTCGCAGGCCGGCCAGAACTACGGCACCACGCTGCTGTGGACGCTTGTGCTGTTGATCCCCGTGCTGATCGTCAACCAGGAGATGGTGATCCGTCTCGGCGCAGTCACCGGTGTGGGCCACGCGCGCCTGATCAACGAGCGCTTCGGGCGCTTCTGGGGCTGGTTTTCGGTCGGCGACCTGTTCATCCTCAACTTCCTCACGATCGTCACCGAGTTCATCGGCGTGAGCCTTGCTTTGGAGTACTTCGGCGTGAGCAAGTACATCGCGGTGCCCGCCGCCGCGCTGACGCTGGTGGCGATCACCTCCACCGGCAGCTTCCGTAGCTGGGAGCGCTTCATGTACGTGTTCGTGGTTGCCAACTTCCTCGTGATCCCGCTGCTGGTGCTCGCTCATCCCGATCTCGGCACGGTCGCCCACGACACGTTCTCGCCCAGCATCAAGGGCGGGGCCAGCTCGACCGCGGTGCTGCTGATCATCGCGGTCGTCGGCACCACGGTGGCGCCATGGCAGCTGTTCTTCCAGCAGTCGAACATCATCGACAAGCGCATCACGCCGCGCTGGATCAACTACGAGCGCACCGACACTGTGATCGGTGCATTCGTGGTGGTGCTGGGTGCGGGCGCGCTGATCTCCGTGACAGCGTTCGCGTTCGGCGGCACCGTCTACGCGGGTCATTTCAACGATGCCGGCACGGTCGCAACCGGGCTGCGGCGGACGCTCGGATCGACGGCGGGCACGTTCTTCGCGATCATCCTGCTCAACGCATCGCTGATCGGCGCCGCGGCCGTGACGCTCTCCACATCCTACGCGTTCGGCGACGTGTTCGGTCAACGCCACTCGCTCAACCGTGGCATTCGCGACGCGAAGGTGTTCTACGCGAGCTTCACTGCGATGGTCGCTTTCGCGGCGGGCATCGTGCTGATCCCGGGGGCGCCGCTCGGCCTGATCACCACTTCGGTGCAGGCGCTCGCTGGAGTGCTCCTGCCAAGCGCGACCGTGTTTCTGCTGCTGCTGTGCAACGACCGCGAGGTGCTGGGCCCATGGTCGAATCCACCGTGGTTGAACGCGATCGCCAGCGTGATCGTCGCGGTGCTCGTGGAGCTGTCGCTGATCCTGATGGCAAGCACGATGTTCCCGAGCATCGACGTGACACGCCTGTTCGAGTACCTCAGCCTCGGTACCGCCGCGGCCCTGCTGGTTGCCGGCGTCTACACGTTGCGCCGACGGGGAGCACAGCCGGCGGTGGCGTCGGAGGGGGAGCCGGTCGTGGAGCGCAGCACCTGGACGATGCCGCCGCTGGCGCTGCTGGAGCGTCCGGTGTGGTCGCCCGGACGCAAGGCGGCCATGCTCATGCTGCGCGGCTACCTGCTCGTGGCGATGGTGCTGCTTGTCGTCAAGACAGTGCAGCTCGCGCACTGACGCCCGATCGAGCGCGTGCGGTCATCCGCAAGGAGCCGCATCTGGTCGGGGTAAGAACCTGTCTGAGACAAGCTCTAAGCGGGTGGGTCAGTCGCCGCTCAGGCTCGTGGGCAGCGGCAACCCGTGAGGCGGCGGGTCGTTCTCGAGCAGTTGCGGGACCGTCACCGGGTGCAACCCGCGCTTGCGCAGTCCCTTCACGATCTCCGGCAGCGCGGCGATCGTCTCTTCGCGGTTGCCGCCTCCATCGTGCATCAGGATGATTGCACCGGGCTTGGCGCCGGCGAGGGCCGTGTGCACGATCGTGCTCACGCCCGGCAGCGTGTAGTCGGAGGTGTCAACCGACCACAGCACCATCAGCAGATGCAGGCGGTGCAGCTCTTTGAACGTGGTCGCGTCGAAGGAGCCATACGGGGGACGAAACAAGCGCGGGCGCGGTCCGCCGACCAGTTCGATGCGAGCGATCTGTTCAAACAGCTCTTCGTACTGTTCGTGTGCGGAGAGCGTCGCCATCATCGGATGAGTCTCGGTGTGGTCGCCGATCGCATCGTCGGATTTGATCTCGGCGATCGTGCCTTCGGAGAAATACCGCTCCTGCTCGCCGATCGCGAAGAACGTGGCGCGCACATGCAACCTGTCGAGGGTCGCCACGAGCCGCTGAGTGTAGGGGCCGGGCCCGTCGTCGAAGGTGAGCGCCACCTCGTTGCCCTTCGAGCCGCCGCGGGTCACAGCGGGCGTGTAGGCCAGCACCGAGTCGATCGCACGCTGTTCGGCCCTCGAGCTCGCCACAGCTCGTTCGGCTGCGCTCAGCGGTTTGGCCGGCACATCGTGGATCGTGCGACGCGGCTTTGCGTGCGTGGAGCCGTCGTGCGAGCTGACGCCGTGTGAGCTGACCGCTGCGATCAGCAGTGCCACGATCGCGATCGAGCCAAGGCTCACGGCGGCGCGACGGCGACGATACACGCGATCGGGGGTCATGGCGTCTATTTTGACCGTGATGCTCCCGTTCTGGATTTCGATCGCCGTGCTGTCCGTATCGCAGGGCGTGGTGGTGGTGCTCCCGCGCGCGTGGTCGCAAGGCTGGTTGGCGCGCGTGCACAGTCGCGCATGGGCGCTCGTGCCGCCGTTGTCGGTGATCGGGTTCGTGGCGATCGGCCAGGTAGCCGAACGCGACAGCGCGCAAGCGCTCACCTATGTCGCGCTCGTCGGGGTGCCGCTCGGGGCCGTGCTTGCACTCGGCTGGCTGATGCGTGGAGCCAGGCCATGGTTGGCGTTGCTGGTCGCGCCGCTGTTCGCGCTGGCGTGGGCCGATCGCGGTGGGCTCGCGGGAGACGGCGCGGCGCTCGCGCTGAGTGCGCTCAGCTGTGTCGCGCTCGGCACGCTGATCGGAGGCGTCACGCCCGCGCGCTGGCTTGCACTTGGAATCGTCGCGATGGCGTGTGCGGACGCGGCGCTCGTGATCTCAGACCTGCTGCGGGCGCCGAACAACGCGCTCAATGCGGCCCATCCGGTGGGAGGCTTGCCGCAACTGCAGGCCGAGGTGTTCGGCTCGGCTGTGATGGGCTATGGGGATCTGTTCGTCGCCGGGGTGCTCGGCGGGCTGCTCGCTTGCCTGCCTGCTCACGCTCCACAGGGCGCGCCCCTGAAGGCGCCCGCTGGTAGGGGAGATGCCCGCATGGGTACCTGCGCCCGAATCAATGCGGCGGTCGGCGGTCGCTCGCCACAGCTCACCGGAGCGCTACTCGCCGCATTGCTCGCGGTTGCATTTGACTTTCTGTTCTTTGCAGTGAATGAGCTGCCCGCAACGGTACCGGTGGCCGGCGCGCTCGTGATAGTCGTGGGGGCGAGCCGCCGTCGCGGCGTCAACCTCCTGGCCGGTGGATCGCGGCAGACTGTCGCTACGGTGCCGAGCCGTTTGCCGGCAGACGCTGCTGCTCCCGCGCCTGTGCGTGCTCCCCGTTGAGCGGGGCGAGCGCCGGCTCCTCAGGGGGTTGTGCGGCGAGCGGACGCGGGCTGGACTCGACCGGCGCCGGGGCTCCCAGCTCGCGCTCGGACTTCGCACCGGCCTCCTCGATGCGCCGAAGCTGCGGGATCACCCGACCGTCGAAGGAGCCCACGGCTTCGTTGTAGGCGCCCACCGCCGAGCCAAGCTGACGTCCGACCTTGGCGAGCGGGTCCACGAAACGAGCGATTCGCCGGTGCAGCTCGCGCGCCGCCTCGGCAATCTCCCGCGCCGATTCGGCGATCAGCTCCTGGCGCCAGCCGTAGTGCACGGCTCGCAGAAGCCCGATCAGCGTGGTGGGGGTGGCCATCAACACCTGCTGGTGCACCCCGTACTCGATCAACGCGGGGTCCTCCGCCAACGCGGCCTGGTAGATGCCGTCGGAGGGCACGAACATCACGACGAGGTCGGGGGTCGCGTCGAACTGGCGCTGGTAGCCCTTGGAAGCGAGCTTTGTGATGTGGTCGCGCGTCTGTCTCGCGTGGCGCGCCATCTGCACGGCACGCTGATCGTCGGTCTGGGCCTCCAGATGGGCGAGATACGCGTCGAGCGGCACCTTCGAGTCGACCACGATCACCTTGCCGCCCGGCAGCTTCACGAGCACGTCGGGGCGCAGCGGGCCGTCGTCGGACTGGACGGTGCTCTGCTCCAGGAAGTCGCAGTGCTCGATCATCCCGGCCATCTCGATCACGTTGCGCAGCTGTATCTCCCCCCACGAGCCACGAGTGCTCGGGCGCTTCAGCGCGGACACGAGATTGCCGGTCTCCTGTCGCAAGCCGCCGACCCCCTCGTGCAGCTGGCGCACCATGTTGGCCAGTTCTCCCTGCGCCTGCTTGCGCTCCCGCTCCAGGCGCCCGATCTCGCTCTCGACGCGACCCAGCTTCTCGTTGACGGGTCCGACGAGTCCCTTGATCTCCTCGGCGCGCCTGGCCATCTCCCCGGAGGCGCGCTCCTCCTCGGCACGACGCTGGTCGGCGAGTCGTTGTGCAAGAGAGTCGCCGGTCTGCTTGAGCACGTCGCTCGAGATCGCGGTCATTTCGTCGCGCATTCGCTCGCGGTTCTCGCTCGAGATCTCCCGCAGCTCGGTACGCAGCCGCTCGCGACTGGAGCGTGCGAGCGCGATTGCAACCGCGGCGCCCGCCAGGGCGCCGACGATCAGCCCAACGATCACCAGTAGAACGGACACGGATCCTCCTTTTTCAAGCGCATCGAACTACACGGTGACATCGTACGCGGACGCCGAGGTCTACCATGACGTTCGTGAGCACGACCGAGGCGCAACTGAGTCACGGCGATGCGGATGTTGGCGGAGGCGTTCGTCTGCACTATGTCGAGGCCGGCGAGGGTCCGCTTGTGGTGCTTCTCCACGGCTTCCCGGAGTTCTGGTACTCCTGGCGCCACCAGATCGGTCCGCTGGCACAGGCCGGCTACCACGTCGTCGCACCCGACATGCGCGGCTATGACCTCTCGGACAAGCCGCGGGACTGGCGCGCGTATGACGCGAGCCTGCTGGCGGGCGACATCGCTGGGCTGATCCGCAGCTTCGGCGAGCAGGACGCATATGTCGTCGGCCACGATTGGGGCGCTGCCGTGGCCTACGCCGTGGCGACGCTCCACCCCGATGTCGTGCGGCGTCTGGCGATCCTCAACGTGCCGCACCCCGCACGCATGCTGGAAGGCCTCAGGACACCGCGGCAGCTGCGCAAGAGCTGGTACATGTTCTTCTTCCAGATTCCCCGCCTGCCCGAGCGCCTGTTTGCGCGCGACGATTTCTCCTTCGCCAAGCGCTCGCTGCGCGCGGACTCCAAAAAGGCGTTCACCGACGAGGACCTGCAGCGCTACGTGGAGGCGTGGTCGCAGCCGGGGGCGCTCACGGGGATGATCAACTACTACCGCGCCGCCCTGCGACGCTCGCCGCGCTCAGCGCTCGCGCAGCTGCGCCCGATCCCGGCGCCCACGATGGTGATCTGGGGGATGCTTGATCGTCATCTGGGCAGCGAGCTGGCCGAACCGGCGAGCGAGTGGGTGCCCAACCTGCGCATGGAGCGCATTCCCGATGCCACGCACTGGGTACAGCACGACGCGCCCGAGCGCGTCAACGAGCTGCTGATCGACTTTCTGGGCGAGGGTCGCTCCTAGCGGCGCTCGCTGCCGTGCTCCGCGCCACTTCGGCGTGGGCACGAGAGCGATTGTTCGGCTGGTGTCAGGACTCCGCCGGTCGCGGGGCACCGTCGGCACGGGCGAAGGGCGCAATCCCGCGCAACGCCATCAGTCCGACGAGTCCCACCAGCAGGCAGGTGACGGCGCCGACCCCGAGGCCCGCGCGAGCACCGGCCCACGCCATCGTCCAGCCGACCAGCGGACCGCCGATCGGGGTGGAGCCCTGGAAAGCCACGAACCACAACGACATCACGCGACCGCGCATCGACGGCGCGGCAGCGAGCTGCAGCGTCGAGTTGCCGGTGGCCATGAACGAGATGCTCGCCCAACCCACCAGCGCGAGCGCCGCGAGCTCCGCCGGCAAGGTCGGGGCAAGCGCGGCGAGCCCGATCACAACCCCGAACGCGCCCGCGGCGATCACGAGGGGTCGCAGTCCGGTGCGGCCCACAGCGGCGACCAGCAGCCCGCCCACCACGGCGCCCGCGCCCATCGCGGCGGTCATGAAGCCGTAGCCGGCCGCGCCCACGTGCAGGCCCTGGCGGGCCATCACCGGGAGCGTCACCTGGAACTCGTAGGCGAGCGTCCCCGCGACCGCCATCATCAGCAGCGGGATCGCCAGCTCGCGATTGCCCTTGATATAGCGCAGGCCTTCGCGCAACTGTCCGGGCTCGCGTCCGGAGGATGGGCTCGGCCGGATCGCGGTGAGATCTAGCGTCAGCAGCGAGGCGATCACGGCGATGAAGCTCGCGGCGTTGGCCAGGAAGCACACCCCCTCACCGACGGTCGCGATCAGCAGTCCTGCGACCGCGGGGCCGATCGTGCGTGCCACGTTGACGAGCACCGAGTTGAGGCTAACCGCGTTGCGCAGGTGCTCGGGTCCCACCATCTCAAGCATGAACGACTGACGCGCGGGATTCTCGAAGGCGTTGTTGACGCCGAGCAGCATCGCGAGCACCCCGATCTGCCAGACGCGCACCTCGCCGGTGATCGTGAGCACGCCGAGTATCAGCGCTTGGATGCCCATCATGCCCTGCAGGAAGATCATCGTGCGGCGCTTGTCCACGCGATCGGCGATCACGCCGCCATAAGGGCCGAGCAGCAGGATCGGAAGCGTCTGCAGCGCCACGATCAGCCCGAGCGCGGTCGCGGAACCGGTGAGCGTCAGCACCAGCCACGACTGGGCTGCCATCTGCATCCACGTGCCGCACAGTGAGATCGCCTGACCGGAGATGTAGCGACGGTAGTTGGGGACCTCGAACGCCTTGAAGGTGGTGCGCCCCGCTGCGAGCAGGCGCGTGGCGGTATGTCCGCCGGTGAGCTTCGCGATGTGCCTGTGCAGCACCTCGGGTGCTCACCTCCTGTGGTCGCCTATCCGTCACTATAGAAGCCGACCATGACCTTTGTGCCATCAGGTGAGCAGTTCGAGATCTCAAGCGGTGAGCAGCGCGCTGTGATCGTGGAGGTCGGCGCCGGCGTACGCGAGTACGCGGTCGCGGGTCAGCCTGTGCTCGAGCCCTACAGGCTTGACGAGATGTGCGACGGCGCCCACGGTGCTCCGTTGATCCCGTGGCCAAACCGATTGGCCGACGGGCGTTATCGCTTCGACGGGGTGGAGCATCAGCTGACGATCAGCGAGCCGCAGGCGCACAACGCGATCCACGGTCTCTTGCGCTGGCTCCCGTGGCAGGCCACCGAACGCGAGTCAAACCGGGTCGTGATGCGTATCCGACTGCATCCTCAGCCCGGGTATCCCTTCGAGCTGGATGTGTCGATCGCCTACGAGCTGAGCGACCGGGGACTGTCGGTCACGACCATCGCAGAGAACACAGGTGAGCGTGCGTGCCCGTATGGGGCAGGTCAGCACCCCTACCTGTCGCCCGGTGGGGGACTGGTGGATGAGTGCCTGCTGGAGCTTCCCGTCAACACGCGTCTGCTCACCGACGAGCAACGTCAGCTTCCCATCGGCAGCGAGCCGGTCGAGGGCGGCGAGCTCGATTTCCGGACGCCCCGGCGTGTGGGCGAGACTCATGTGGATGACGCGTTCACCGATCTGCGCCGCAATGAGGCCGGTCAAGCCGTCACGAGACTCACGAGACCCGACGGCGACAGCGTGGAGCTGTGGGTCGACGAGCGCTATCGATTCCTCGAGGTCTACACCGGCGACACTCTCGCTCCCCCGCGTCGGCGTAGGGGCTTGGCGGTCGAGCCCATGACCTGCGCTCCGAACGCTTTTCGGAGCGGCGAGGGATTGGTGCGTCTGGAACCGGGGCAGTCCTCGAGCGCACGCTGGGGAGTCAGGCTCCTTGAGCACGGCTCCACTTAGTGTTTGACGCAGGGCACGCGGTAGCCGGCGGTGGCCTGCGAGTCGTCTTCAAAGTGCAGCACTGCCGCGAATGGATAGCCCCCCGGCGGGCATGCTTCGGGGACCCTCACGCCCTGCGGACGGTAGGCAACGCGGTGGCCGTCCGCCTCGCGGTGGTAGGTGAGGCCGAGCGGTCCAATCGTTGAATCAAACGTTTCCAAGGCAAGGTTCGGGCCTTCCGGCCACGCCTGAACCAGCGGGACGCTCGTATCGAGTTGTTCGCCAAACGGGGGTGAGTCGGACTGCACGATGCTCGGCAGCACGAGCCGGGTGAGAACGGGGGAGAGCCCTTCCACGTAGAAAAGGACTTCCAGGCGGTCTTCGACAGGCGGTCCCATCAGCGCATTCAGCGAGACTTTCTCCTGGACGGATCGTTCGCCGACCGGCACGATCGCGGTGGCGCTGCCAAGCCCGATACGCGCATTGGCCGAGCATCCGTTCAACCCTGCGCGGATCAGTTGGGCCGAGTCGCAATTGCTTTGTCCAAGCGTGGTCGTGGCGATGCCCATGTTGGGGGGGAGCCGCAGGTCGAGGCTCGTCATCGGGGCCGGGGGAGCATCGTCAGGCCCGTTGATGCGCAGTTTGAGCTCGATGGTCGTGCGCTGGCCCGCGACGTTGGGGTCGAACGCGACCCGCAGCTTCACATTCTGGGCCGCTTGCGCGGCGGTTGCGCAACACGCGCAACCGGCCAGCACCAGCGCAATTCTCCGGGCGAGACACAGGGCTCTCGCCGCGCGATTGCTCATCGCGCTTGATCGATCGCGCGGTGGGAGCTACTACAGGTTGATCTCACCGTGGGCTTTGACGGTCATGGCGAAGGTCTGGCGGTTGATGGTCCCGCTGATCCCAAGCCCCTTGCCGGACACATGCCTGAAGGTGCCGGTGCCGTGGGTGATCGTGAAAGTGCCACCGAAATAGCCGGTCGAGCCCTTCACGATGTAGTTGGCCTGAGCGGTTCCCGTGATCGAGCCGCCTTTCGGAAAGATCGTGACCGTCGCCGTCACCGAGCTCGGGTGAATCGTGAGGATCGTGTTCACAGGCGCGTTGTAGGTGCCGGCCGACTGTCCATACTCGACGAGCGCCGAGCCGTCTTCGCGCGTGAACTTCAGCTGAGCGCTCTCGTTCAGCTGCATTTTCTTGGCCTCTCTGGCGATTGCCTTGCCCGTTGCGCCCGATGCGGGCACGGGCAGCGAAACGATTAGGGCCGCAAGCGCCGTCACGCACATCACGACGGCAGGCATGGCTGGGATTTTCCCGGCACTACGCCTCATTGCAAGTCACCAACGTATGCACCCATTACACCCACGACCCTCCTCGGTTCGCGCCAAGTATACATTTCATATGCCCCAGTGATCCCGAGGAGTGGGCAATCGTCGTGCGGTCCGGGCTTTGCTCGCCGCGCAACCGCTCACTTCGATCTTCGTGTTCTGACGGGAGATCGCGCCATTCTGTGCGACGAGTTCGCTTGGCATCCTCAGATTCGCGGGTACGGGCTTGCGTTCCTTGGTCGTGCGGAGCACAGTGCGTCCGCGTGCGTGCCGGGTGACCCGGCGCTTGACGGTGATGGTCTTGCTCAGCTTGCAAAGGCTCGTGGTGGCACCGAGCACCGAGTGCTCTCCCTGTGGCAGGCGCAGCTCGAAGCTGTCGATCGGCATGTCGGGGATCGCGTCGAATGCGATGCTCGAGGCGCCGTCGCCCGCGACCGTCGTCGAGCCGCTCAGATCGAGCCTGACGCCGTCGCCCTCCAGGACGACGAGCGGAGAGGGAAACGCCTGGCGGCCATACGCGAGGAGATACACGGGTCCTGCCAATTCGCCCGACAGCATCGGGGTCTGCGTTTGCGCGGTTCCGACGATCGAGGTTTTCGGACATGCTGCTGGATTTGTCCGGAAAACGGCGTCGGCGCACGCTCCTTGCAGCGTGGTGAGTCGCGACGCGAGCTGTTTGGGAAGCGTGAGCTTGATCTGTGCGAGGTTGGCCTGTGTGCCCTGCTGTGCTTTGGGGAACGCGAGCTTCATGTCGAGGCTCGCGCCGTTGGCATAGCTGGTGCGGGCGTTCGTGGAGACTTTGAGGCTGGGTTTGAAGGTGAGGTTCTTGCAGTCGCCTACGGCAAAGGGGTTCGACACGTTGGCGCTCGCCCCCTGGTCCCCGGCGATCGTGGCGTTGATCTGTAGCCGGCTGCAGTTGGTTGGATCGAAGGTGAAGTCAGGACGGTTGATATCGAGGGTCACGCCCTGGATGCGCAGCGGGACACCGAGCACGATCTGGGGCAACGGGTCGCTCACGATCGTCATCGCGGCGGTCTGCGGGTCGATGTCGATGCGTGCTCGGATCACGATCGTCCCGAGGTTCAGCGGTCCCGCGGCGGCGTCGGTGGCGATGCTCAACCCGAACGGAGCGCCCTCATACGGTCCGGTCAGATAGATGTTGCCGGGCATCCGGAGCGGTTGCGAGCCGGCTCCCGCGGTGACCAGCGAGCCCCCGACGCGTGAGGCTTCTGGGCAACCCCCTGTGCTTGCCTGCGCTTCTTGGCACAGCGGCACGCTCGAGAGCATCGCCGAGAGTCCCGGCGGGGCATGCAGTTGGATGCCGGCAAGGCTCTGTTCTCCTTCATCGCGTGTGACGCTGAGCGTGAACGGGCTGAAAGCGCCCGCATCGGCGTTGACGCTGCCGGCTATGAGCACGGGGTTCAAAGGAGTGGGGTTTGTGCAGCCCGTCACGTCGTAGTAGGAGGACGGATCGGCGTCCTTGGTGTAGGGGGCACTCCACGGTTCGAGATTCGCGCTGGTTGTTGCCGAGCCACAGGTCGCCGGGTTGGCCAGCAGAGCGCTTGGTCCTCCAAACAGATGCAGGCTCAATTCGCCGATCGGCAGTTGCGGATCTTCGGGGAGCCGTACCGTCAGCTGGCCCGTCGCGGGGTTCGCCTGAACGCTTGCCTGGAGCTTGAGCAAGACGCCGTCGCCCTGTCCTTCGCGATTGGAGCCGAGTTCGACGTACATGCGGTAGAGCTTGCCGTCAACTGCGTCTTCTTCGGTGCACGCTTGTTCGCCCTCGTTGCCACATTCGGGTCTTGCGATATACACATGACCTTCGATCGGATGCGCCAGTAGCGGTGTGCTTGCCAGGGCGGTGCCGACGATCGACCCTTTGGGGCAGTGCCCCGCTGCGAGCCGCGGTTCGCCACCGGGACCTGGTTCTTCGCCGGGTCCGATTTCTTCGGGCAGCAATGGTGTTCCGCTAGCGCTCAGGCCCGTCGGGATGTCGATACCGGCGGGACCGGTGGGTTCGCACGCCTGCAGGCCGTTGCCAACACTCGGGTTGATCGAAACGCCCTGCGGCAGCGTCACGGTCGCATCGCGCAACGGCGGCGTGGCGACCACCGCGGAGGCGTATTCGATCTGTGGGACCTTGATGTTGACGTCCATCCCGACGGGATGCTCGGCAAGCATCGTTTCCGGGCGCACCTCGATTTCGCCGCCAAAGGGCAGCCGTTCGCAGTAGGCCATTGCCGGCAGACTCGCCTGTGCTTGCACATAGCGTTCCGGTTCCTCCCACGAGTCCGCCCACGCCACCGCGCTCTGTGGCGCGCTCGAGCATTCGCTGCTCATCGTCAGGAACGCAACCTGTTCGGAGCCGCTGGCCGTACCTCCCTCTTGACAGTCGGATTGCGGGTCCGGCCCACTGCCAATGCACGACACTCCACGCAGCGGATCGTGGATAGCGGCCGCCGGCACTCCCCACAGCGTCGTTTCGATGCTGAGAATGCCATACGTTGGAAGGCCGCTTGCAACGAGCGCGAGGCTGTATCCCTGTGGTGTGCGCACGATGCGGCCAAACAGCAAGAACATTCCCAGTGGCGTTTCGAGCCCCAGCTCGGCGGCCTGTCCGCCCACCGGCATGAGATTGACGATCGGCCCAAATATCACCGCGTTGATCCCGTCCAGGGACGCGTGGATCGCGAACACGCCTACCTGTGTGTTGACGGGACAGTGTTCGTTGTGCTCCACCGGGCAGCGCGCTGTGGCCTGAGGATTTGCCAGTAGGCCTGCCGGCAAATCGATGATCATGTTCTTCGGGTCGCGTGTTGGCTCGGGCGTGCGATCGGCGCCGACTTCTTCGCTTGCGAACTGGACGGTGCTTGTCAGGGCCACAGGGTGACCGCCGGCCTGGGTGAACATGTACGGTTCGTTCACGAGCGCTCGCGCCGGGTTCGCTTCGGTGGTCTGCATCGTGAACCCGGTGATCCCCAACGATTTGGCGCTCGCTTGGGCGGCGCGAGCGGGCGCGGTTGGCAGGCATGCGAACAACGTCAAGCTCACAAGCACCCCTACCGCAAGACTCGTCAGAGCCCTGATCCTCACAATGCGCCTCTCTCCGAGGCCGCTTCGCCCCTGCATCCATTGGTTGAGTGTCCCACCTCGCGATCGCGCCGCGCAAGCGGTGGCGAAGCTCGAAATGCGACTCGCCAACAATATCAGTCTTGCTCCAAAATGCCCGCGGGCTGGTACATGACCAACTAATGAACATCTACAGCGGTGTACGGTTGGCGAGGCGCGCTTTCCTCGCCCCCTCGAGGGATGTGCGCCGGGGGCCCTCGAACGTCGCGCGCTTTCGCGTGGCGCTCGAGCGGCCCCGGTCCGTTCTCCGGTCATGGGCAGATCTCGCGTAGTGTGTCGATGTGGGCTCCATGGTCGAAGCCACACGCGACCCTGCGGAGATGGCTTTCGCGGATGGGGGTCCCAGGTTGTTGGAATAAATCCGGTAGAATTAGTGAACAATTCAATGGCGTGTCCCGAAAGGACCAACGATGACCCTGCAACTAGGCGACGTCGCCCCAGATTTCACGGCGGACTCCAGCGAGGGACCGATCCATTTCTACGACTGGCTCGGCGACTCGTGGGCAGTCCTGTTCTCCCATCCAAAGGACTTCACTCCCGTGTGCACCACCGAGCTCGGCTACATGGCCAAGATCAAGCCCGAGTTCGACCGTCGTGGCGTGAAGATCGTCGGCCTCTCGGTGGACCAGTCGGACAAGCACGATCAGTGGGCCCGCGACATCGAGGAGACCCAAGGCTACGCGCCGAACTACCCGATCATCGGCGACAGTGACCTCAACGTCTCCAAGCTCTACGGAATGCTCCCGGCGAGCACCTCCGGGGACTCCGACACGCGGACCCCTGCCGACAACCAGACGGTCCGCAACGTGTTCGTGATCGGTCCGGACAAGAAGATCAAGTTGATCCTCATCTATCCGATGACGACCGGTCGCAACTTCGACGAGGTGTTGCGGGTGATCGACTCATTGCAACTGACCGCCGGTCACAAGGTGGCCACACCGGTCAACTGGCAGCCGGGCGAGGACGTGATCATCGCCGGGTCGGTCTCCGAGGAGGAGGCGAAGTCCACCTATCCCGACGGTTGGAAGACACCCAAGCCATACATCCGAATCGTGCCTCAACCGAAGTGATGGACGGCGGCCGAGGGCGATGCTCTTCAAGCAGATCACCCACGATGACCTCGGCTGCGCGTCATATCTGATCGGAGACGAGCTGGCCGGCGTCGCGGCGGTCGTCGATCCACGCTTTGAGATCGACGAGTACCTCGAGCTGGCCCGCTACCGCGGAGTCAACATTGAGCACGTGCTCGAGACCCACAATCACGCCGATCATGTGTCCGGGCACGGGCGCCTCGTGGCCGCCACCGGAGCTCAAATCCATGTCCATCGCCTCGCGCGGCCGACCTATGAGCACGAGCCGTTCGAGGACGGTTGGGAGTTGCGACTGGGATCGCTCGTGGTGCGCGCCGCACACACCCCCGGGCATCGTCCCGAGCACACGGCGTTCCTGCTGATCGACACCAGACGCGGTAGCGATCCATGGGCGGTGCTGAGCGGCGACAGCCTGTTCGTGGGGGACGTCGCGCGTACGGACCTGGCGGTCGAGCAGACTGAGGGCGCACGTCAGATCTTTCGCTCGGTGCACGGGCGTCTGCTCACGTTGCCCGACGATTGCGAGCTGTGGCCGGCACATCTCGGTGGGTCGATGTGCGGAGGGCCGGGAATGGACATGAAGATTTGTTCGACAGTCGGCTATGAGAAGCAACACAACCCGACGCTCGCGATCGAGGACGAGCGAGAGTTCGTGGCGCAGGCCGTGAGCAGACTTGGCCCCCAACCACCCAACTTCGAGAAGATCGTGGCGCTCAACCGTGGGCCGCTGATCACCAGTGGTGTGGAGGCGCCCGCGCTGTATCCGCACCAGGTCAAGCTCAAGCGCGATGAGGGTGCGTTGCTGGTGGATGTCAGGACCGATCTGCTGTTCGACGACGCCCACATCCGCGGCGCCATCTGCATCCCGTCGTTCAGCTCCGGATTCGGCTCAAAGCTCGCATGGCTCGCCGATCACGATCGCGAGGTCGTGTTCGTCGGACGCGACGACGCAGACGGCAGACGTGCTGCCCAGCTTGCGCTGGCAGTGGGAGTTCGCAACCTCGCGGGACTGTTGGCGGGAGGCATGACCAACTGGCGCCAGGAGCGCCATCCAGTGACTGAGACGGAGCGATTGACCGCCGACGAGCTCGTCGATCGGCTCGCGCGGGAGCCGGATCTTCAGCTGCTTGATGTCCGCGAGTCGCGCGAGTGGAACGCCGGTCATGTGCCGGGGTCCGCGTTTACGCCCTGGCATGACATCGACGGGATCCCGCATGGGTTGGATCCAGCGCGTCCGATCGCTGTGATCTGTGCGGTGGGAGTGCGAGCGGCGACAGCGGCGAGCTTGCTCATGTATCACGGCGCAACACGCGTTATTCACGTGATCGACGGCGGTGTGCCTGGGCTTGCCCGTCAAGGCTTGCGACTGGAGTCAAGCGACGAGACGTCGAGATAGAGGCTTGTATTCGGGTGAATGACGAGCCTTCTACCGAGACGCTCGTGGGATTGGAGATCTTGGGGACGGTCGTGCACTCTCAGCAGACTCGCTCCGACTACTTTCGTCGCCTCCAGAGACTGCCATCCGCCAGACGAGTGATCGGCGGCATCACGACGGTTTCACTCCATGCGCTCGAGTGGACTCGAACCACCACGGACCATTCGGTCCACAAGGCCCTCAACCTTGCGCGTCTACCAATTCCGCCACGAGCGCAGAGCGGGCGAGTATATCCGGCGCTCGGCTCGGGCAGTGCCTGCCGGTTGCATCCGTCCACGCGCTGCGCTACTGTACGAACACATGTTCGTTTCAGGGCCCATTCACGACCGGGGAGCCGCACTCACATGGATTTGACCAAGCGTCAGCAGGAGATCTTCGACTTCATCCGCAAGCACTCAGCCAAGTATGGCTACCCGCCCACGGTGCGCGACATCGGCAAGGCGGTCGGGTTGGCGTCCTCCTCGACGGTCCACGCCCATCTCGCCAATCTCGAGAAGATCGGTCTTCTACGCCGCGATCCCTCGAAGCCGCGCGCGATCGAGCTGCTCGACCGCGCGGTTGGTGGTGCGGTGGACAGCGTTCGCAGCATCGTCCGGCCCGAGAGCCTGCCATTGCTCGGCTCTGTAGCTGCCGGTCAGCCGATTCTCGCCGAAGACAACATCGAGGAGTACGTTCCCGTTCCGAGTCTCGCGGGCGGCGGCAAGGGCGACTACCTATTGCGCATACGCGGCGAATCGATGAAGGACGCCGGCATAGTCGATGAGGATCTCGTCGTCGTTCACCAGCAGGACACGGCCCAGCAGGGCGACATCGTCGTTGCGCTGCTCGGCGAGGAGGCGACCGTCAAGCGCTATTTCCGCGAATCGGATCACATCCGCCTACAGCCAGAGAACGACACGATGGAGCCGATTCGCACCAAGGAGGTCCGTGTGCTCGGACGCGTGGTCGGCTTGCTCAGGAGCATGTGATGAGCACGCTGTTGCTCGAGCGACCGCCGGTATTTGCGCACGCGCACGGTCTCGGGCGCGATCGGTGCTACCCGCACGACCCGAGCGATCGCCAGGCGGATAGCACTTGCACCCCGGAGCGGGATGGCGTGTACGACAGGCTTACGCTGGATGACCTGGTCACCGGCGTGTGGGAGGGCCTTGCCGTGCGCGCCACTGTTTCCTGTCCGGTGTGCGCTGGACCGATGGCCTTCGGTTCGCGCGACACCGGAGCGGAGGCGCCGATGGGCGCCTGTCTCAGCTGCGGTTCGCAGCTCTCCTGAGCCGAACAGGCTTTGCTTTTCTGGGCCGACCGTTCTCGTCGGCTACGGTTTGGCTCTCATCGCCCAGGTCTTCACACGGTGTACCGCACGCGCTAGGCTGACAGCGTAGGTCAAGCAGTCGCGGAGGCCATCCGGCCTTCGAGGAAAGTCCGGACATCACAGGGCAAGGTGGTCGAGCTATCGACCCGGGGAAACCCGCGGGAAAGTGCCACAGAAACAAACCGCCGATGTCGGCCGTCCCACGTGAACGGCTGGCAGGCAAGGGTGAAATGGTGCGGTAAGAGCGCACCAGCGCCGCGGTGACGCGGCGGCTGGGCAAACCCCACCCGATGCAAGGTCAAACAGGATCGTTTGCAGGTTGCCCGCCGAGATCCAGGTAGGCCGCTCAGATGGATGGCTGCTCAACGACAGAATCCGGCTTATCGACCCGCTAAGGAAAAGCCCCGCTCCGGCGGGGCTTTTCTATGCGCAAGCAGCCGGATTTCTTCAGATGAGCCGCTGAGTCCGTCGCTCGCAGAGTGCCAACCGAGCGACGATGGCGGGGGAAGACGAGCACCGATGACGAAAGGACGATTATGCTGAGCGACCGGAGAGGCGAAACCTTCTGTCGATATGGAGTCGCTTGCCCGCAGTCGCAGTCCAAGGGATTCCCACAAGGCCCATAAAAACGTGAGCACGACCCCCAATCCCCAAACCCCGCTGACCGAACGCCCCGCCTGGGGCGAGCTGGCACGCCACCATCGCGCGATCGCCAAAACATCGCTGCGCGAGCTGTTCGACTCCGAACCAGCCCGTGGCGAGAAGCTCACTGCCGAGGGTCCCGGCTTTTACCTCGACTACTCCAAGAACCGCGTCATTCCTCAGACGATTGAACTGCTGGTGCAGCTCGCCGAACAGTCGGGTCTTGTCGAGCGCACCGCGGCGATGTTTGCCGGAGAGCGCATCAACGTCTCGGAGAACCGCTCTGTCCTGCACGTCGCACTGCGGATGCCCAAGACCGCCTCGCTGCTGCTCGACGGCGTCGATGTCGTGCAGCAAGTCCACGCGGTGCTCGATCGCATGGCTGCCTTCAGCGAGAGCGTGCGCTCTGGCGAGTGGACCGGCCATACCGGCAAGCCGATTCGCAACATCGTGAACATCGGCATCGGCGGTTCGGACCTCGGTCCCGTGATGGCCTACCAGGCGCTGCGTCACTACACCCGCCGCGACATGACCTTCCGATTCGTCTCCAACGTTGACTCGACCGATTTCGTCGAGGCGACTCGCGACCTGGACCCCGAGGAGACACTGTTCATCGTCTCCTCAAAGACGTTCACCACCCTCGAGACAATGACCAACGCTAGCTCGGCGCGGCAGTGGTCGCTCGCGACACTCCGAGACGACGCCGCGATCGCCAAGCATTTCGTTGCCGTCTCCACCAACGCCAAGGCCGTTGCCGAGTTTGGCATCGACACCGACAACATGTTCGGCTTCTGGGACTGGGTCGGAGGGCGCTATTCGATGGACTCCGCGATCGGCCTCTCCACGATGCTCGCGGTCGGGCCAACCCGCTTTCACGAGCTGCTGGGCGGTTTCCACGCGATGGACGAGCACTTTCGCAGTACCCCCCTCCAGCGCAACCTCCCCGCTTTGATGGGGCTGCTCGCCGTCTGGTATGCCAACTTCTTTGGGGCGCAGTCCATCGGAGTGATGCCCTACAGCCAATATCTCGCGCGCTTCCCCGCCTATCTGCAGCAGCTTGCGATGGAGTCCAACGGCAAGCACGTCACGCTCGACGGAAGGCCCGTCGACTACGACACCGGCGCGATCTACTGGGGTGAGCCCGGCACCAACGGACAGCACTCCTTCTACCAGCTGATCCACCAGGGCACGCGGCTCGTGCCCGTCGATCTGATCGGCTTCGCGCGCTCGCTCAACCCGCTGGGCAACCACCACGATCTACTGATGTCCAACGTGTTCGCCCAAGCCGAGGCGCTCGCGTTCGGCAAGACCGAGCAGCAGCTACGCGAGGAAGGCGTCCCCGAGGCAGTCGTGCCGCATCGGGTGATGCAGGGCAATCGTCCCACCAACGTGCTGCTCTCAGAGCTTCTCACGCCGCACACGCTCGGCGCGCTCGTGGCGCTATACGAGCACAGCGTGTTCACGCAAGGCGCGATCTGGGGCATCGACTCCTTCGACCAATGGGGCGTGGAGCTGGGCAAGGCGCTTGCCAAGCGGATCATCCCCGAGCTGGAAAGCGAACAGGAGCCCGCGCTCGACCACGACAGCTCCACCAACACCCTGATCGGTCGCTACCGTTCGCTGCGCAACTCATGAGCACCGAACTGAACACACGCGATTTCGGGTCCGGGCGGAGCAACCACGGCATCGGCGTTGAGCAAGCGCTCAAAGCATGAGCGCCAAGCCGATCCCGATCGAGATTCTCACCGACGACAGCTCTGTCGCGCTGCGTGCCGCCGAGCTGGTAGTCGAGCACGCCACCGCCGCGATCCTCGAGCGCGGCAGTTTCACGCTGGCCGTCAGCGGCGGCCACACCCCCGGTCAGATGTTCGCCGACCTGGCTCGTCGAGAGGACTTCCCCTGGGAGCAAACTGCGATCTACCAAGTTGACGAGCGCATCGCTCCCGATGGCGACCCCGACCGCAATCTCACGCTGCTGTGGGACAACCTGTCGTCGGAGGCCATCGGCCGGCTGCACCCGATGCCGGTCACAGCCGACGATCTGGACGCTGCCGCCGACGCTTACGCAAACGCGCTGCCCGAGCGCTTCGACCTGATCCACCTTGGCATCGGCGCCGACTGCCACACCGCCTCGCTCGTGCCAGGCGACCCGGTGCTGGACGTGATCGATCGCGACGTGGCGCTCACAGCCGAGTACATGGGCCTGCCGCGCATGACGTTCACCTATCCGCTGCTCAACAGGGCAAGAGCACTGCTGTGGCTGATCGCCGGCGAGGCCAAGCGCGACGCGCTGGCTCGTCTGCAGGTCGGCGACGAGTCGGTCCCTGCCGGGCGCGTCGCGCGCGAGCATGCACAGATCGTCGCCGACTCCGCAGCGGCCGGGAACCGATAGCTCCCGAGCTGAATAGGACGGGCTACGCTCGCGCGTCCACGCGCTAAACAGGCAGCGGCTGGCGCGCCGAGGCCGCCTGTCCCTGGAGGTCGCTGAGCACCGCCAGCATCGACTCCGCCTCGCACTCGGTCTGGGGCCAGGGCTTCTCGGGATGATCATCGAGCGTCTTCAACCCGTTGCCGGTGATGATCGCCACCACGGTCGCGTCGGGGTCGAGCTCGCCCGACTCCACCAACTTTTTGAGCACCGCGATCGTGGTTCCCCCGGCCGGCTCTGTCAGGATCCCCTCGGTTTCGGCGAGCAGGTCGATCCCCGCAAAGATCTCCTCGTCGTTTGCCGTGCCCGCGCTGCCTTTGCGCGAGAGGACCGCATCGATCACCAGATAGCCGTCGCCGGGGGAGCCGATCGCCAACGAGTGCGCCGCGGTCTCCGGCGTGCACGGGTGGATCTCCTTGTCGCCGGCTTCGATCGCGCTGGCGATCGGAGAGCACCCCGCGGGCTGAGCGATATGCATCTTGGTGGAGCCGGTCTGAGCAAGCCCCACCGTCTCCAACTCCACGAGCCCCTTGTGCAGCCGCGAGGACAGAGTGCCCCCGGCGGTCGCCGAGACAATGTGATCCGGCGCCCTCCAGCCGAGCTGCTCGACGATCTCAAAGACCGTCGTCTTCGCGCCCTCGGCGTAGAACGGCCGCAGGGTGATGTTGGCGAACTCGAGCCCGCTCGCCGCTGCCACCTTCTTGCACTCGCGGTTGGCTTCGTCGTAGTTGCCCGCCACCTGGCACACTCGTGCGCCGAGCGCCCTGCACGCCTTCGCCTTGGTCTGCTCCAGGCGGTTTGGGTAGAACACATACGGCGTCACCCCCGCCTTGGCGGCAAGCGCGGCCACAGCGGTGCCGACATTGCCGGTGGACACGCATCCGATCTCGGTCTTGCCGAGCTCGAGCGCCCGCGCGATCGCGCTCGATACCACGCGATCCTTGTAGGAGAGACTGGGACGCTGGGTGCTGTCGTCCTTCAAATACAGTTTCCGCAGTCCCAACCTGCTCCCGAGTCGGGTCGCCGGGATCAACGGCGTCATGCCCGACACCTGCCCTACTTCAGCTTGTGCGCGCGCGGAACGGATCGGCAGCAGCTCCGAGAGCCGCCAGATGTTCTGGGGACGCTCGCCCATCGCCAGCTCGCCCAGGCGAGCCTTGGCAAGCTCGTAGTCGTAGGCGACGTCAAAGCACTTGCCGCACTCCGGGCAGAACGCCTCCGTGTCGGTTATCGGGCGTCTCACATCGCATCTGTGGCACACCAGCTCGGTAACGCACGAGCGCGTCGTCTCGTCGTCCTCGACGCGCCCTGTAGCGGTGCTCATCGGGTCTCACCCCTTCTCGGTTGGGTTGGTTGGTTGTGGCATGCGCCGCTCATCGTCTCACAAGCTCCCCCTCGGGCCAAGAGCTGTCGATTGCCTCGCCATCCGCCAGCGAGGCGATCAGCAGCTCCTCGGCGATGTGCGGGGCGAACGGCATCAGCACGCGCGCGAGCATCGCAAGCGCCGCGACCAGCGCCTCGTGGTCCTCGGCACACAACCACCCGCGCTTGGCGATCACGCGCTTCTCGTAGTCGCGGATACGATCGAACAGCCGCATCACGTTGCGCACCGCGCTGTGCATCTCGAGCTCGCGGGTGTCCTCGGTGATCTTCTCCACGGCGGTCTCGCACCATTGCTCCAGGCGTTTGCGCAGGTGCTCGGTCTTGTCGGGCCCCATCGCGGCGGCTTGCTCGCCGCCGGTCGAGGCGCCGTTCGTGGCGCCCTGCTCGATTCCAGCCGGATCGAGCGCGAAACGTGCGTGCGAGTAGTCCCAAAGCTGGCGCAAAAAGCGGTGGCAGCGCTTCACATCGCTGTCGCTCCAGTTCAACGAACGCTGCGGGCGCGCCGCGTAGAGCACTGCCAGGCGCACCGTGTCGGCGCCGTACTGCGCCACCAGCTCGTCGGGATCCACCACATTTCCAAGATGCTTGCTCATCTTGCGTCCGTCGCGGATCACCATCTCGTGAAACAAGCAGCCCGCGAACGGCTCGCCGTCGCGCAGAAACTCGAGCGGCCCAATGTCGCGCAGCGCCTTCGTCACCGTGCGCTGATCGAACACGAAGTTGCCGCTGTCAGAGCCTGCCACGACGCGCTCGCTGGGTAGCCACGTGCGTAGATCCTCGAGCGCGAGGATGTGCTCGAGCGTCTGCTCGCGCTCGCTCGGCGGAACACACACTGGAATCCACAGCCACAGCGCGTCGAAATGACAGTCCAGCGTGTCGGTCTCGCGGGTTGCGCTCCCGCCGCACGCGGGACAGGTGGTCTGCACGAAGTCCTCGCGCTCGGCAAGCGGATTGCCCGTCCCGGTCGGCTTCACATCCAATGGCAGGATCACGGGTAGCTGCTCGCGGGGGAGCGGCACCGTCCCGCAACGATCGCAGTACACGATCGGGATCGGCGTACCCCAGGAGCGTTGCCTGGAGATCGTGAAGTCGTTTGCTCGGTAGCGCACAGCCTCGCGCGTAGGCGCACTGGAGGTACCGGTCGCAGGCGTGGGCGCGTCCAGGCGCGCATCCGGCGGCGGCCCGAACAGCCGCTCTGCGATGACCGCGTCGGTGCGGTCGCGCTCGGGGACGCCAAGCACGGCGGTTGGCCCAAAGCGCCCGTCCACGGTTGGGGTGACGATCACGGGCAATGGCTCCCCGCCGGTGGGGGAGGCAAGTGTGCGTCCGGTATCCACGAGGGGCATGGTTTGCGCCTCGCGCGCACTCCGCTCCAGGCCCACCGCTCGCAGCTCCTCCAGGCGCTGAGCCAAAACTCCATCCTGCGCCCACACCTCCACTTGCGGGTGTCGTGGCGACACCGCCACGAATCGCGCAAGCTCGAGCGCATCCGAGTGAGGGGTGAACACGGTCAGCGGCTCGCCGTCCTCGGGGGCACCCAGCGGGGACGGCTGGGTCAGGTCGAGCTCCACTCCATCCACGCGGCCCAGGACGAAACGCTGCGATGAGAGTGCGTTCTCATCCCATATCCCACTCGCCGCGAGCTCCTGCAGGCGCTCGTCGTTCTCGCGCACGTACTCACTTATCCGCAAATACCACTGCGGGCGCTGAGTCAAGCGCACCGGGTTGTGGCAGCGCCAGCACAGCCCGTCCTCCACCTGGATCGTCGCGAGCACCGTCTGGCAGGTGTCACACCAGTCCACGCTGCCGGTCCCCCGATACACCAAGCCGGCATCCAGCAGTGTCAGAAACAACCACTGCGACCAGCGGTACATGATCGCGTCGGAGCTCATGAAAGTGCGCTCCCAATCAAAGGAGAATCCGAGTCGCCGCAGCTGGCCGACCATGTGCTCCGCGCAACGCTCGACCCATGCACTCGGAGACTCTTTGCCGGCGATCGCGCCCAGCTCGGCCGGAAGGCCGAAGGAGTCGAAGCCGAACGCGAACAACACCGCCTCGCCCTGGGCTCTGCTGAAGCGCGCGTAGGCATCGCCGATCGAATAGCTGCGCACGTGCCCGATGTGGATGTTCCCCGAGGTGAATGGGGCCGACGGCTTGATGTACTTGTACGACCGCTCGGTGCTCACCTCGGGGGTCGCGAACGCGTTCTGCGCACGCCACGCGTCCTGGCGACGAGCCTCGATCGCCTGCGGGTCATAGCTGGGGAGATTGCCGTCGTTCATCTCGGTCGAGGATACCCAAGGGCCCCCGGGGCATTGCTATGCTCGTCCGCCGCGAGTGTAAGGATTCCCAGATGGAAGTAGAGATTGGACGCGGCAAGCAAGGTCGCCGCGCTTACGGCTTTGACGACATCGCGATCGTGCCCTCCAGGCGCACGCGCGACCCTGACGACATCGACATCTCCTGGAAGCTCGGTCCCTACCAGTTCGAGCTCCCCTTGATGGCCTCCGCGATGGACGGTGTGGTCTCTCCCGAGACGGCCGCGATCGTGGGCAAGCTCGGAGGCCTCGCGGTGCTCAATCTCGAGGGGATATTCACGCGTTATGAGGATGCCGACGAGCAGCTCGAGCGGATCGCTGGGTTGCCGAAGGACGTCGCCACGCGCGAGATGCAGGAGATCTACGCCACTCCGGTCAAGCCCGAGCTGATCGCTCGGCGGATCCAAGAGATCAAGGAGCAGAAGGTCGTCGTGGCCGCGTCGCTGACGCCTCAGAAGGTGCTCGAGTATCACGACATCGCGCTGGATGCCGGCCTTGACGTGCTCGTGATCCAGGGCACCGTCGTGTCCGGGGAACACGTATCGACCGTCTCTGAGCCGCTGAACCTGAAGGAGTTCATCCCTTCGCTCGACGTGCCCGTGGTGGTCGGTGGCTGCGCCTCCTACCAGACGGGCCTGCACCTGATGCGCACCGGCGCCGCCGGCGTGCTCGTTGGCGTGGGACCCGGCGCCGCGTGCACGACCCGTGGTGTGCTCGGTATCGGTGTGCCGCAGGCAACCGCGATCGCGGACGTCGCTCATGCCCGCTCCACGCACATGCTGGAGACCGGCGAGTACTGCCAGGTCATCGCCGACGGAGGTATGCGCAACGGCGGCGATGTCTCCAAGGCAATCGCGCTGGGCGCCGATGCCGTGATGATTGGCTCGCCGCTCGCCCGTGCACATGAAGCGCCTGGGCGGGGCTTTCACTGGGGAATGGCCACATTCCACCCCACGCTCCCGCGCGGTGCGCGCGTGGCCACAACCCGCAACGGCACGCTCGAGGAGATCCTCGTGGGTCCCGCGCGCGAGAACGACGGCACCTTCAACCTGTTCGGCGGGCTGCGCACCTCGATGGCCACCTGTGGTCACAAGGATCTCGCGGAGTTCAACCGTGCCGAGGTGGTGATCGCCCCGGCGCTGCAAACCGAGGGCAAGCAGCTGCAGCACGAGCAGTCCGTCGGCATGGGCTCCAACGGCAAGGCGGCCGAACTAGTAAATGACTGAAGCCGCTGCCACGGCCCCAGCGCCGCCCCTGGAGGCGTCGGATGGCCTGGCGGCAGCCCGCGAGGAGGTCGTGGTCCTCGACTACGGGGGCCAGTACTCGCAGCTGATCGCGCGGCGCATACGCGACTGTGGGGTGTTCTCGGAGCTGCTCCCTCACCACGTTGCGCTGGAGGAGGTCGCCAAGCGTAAACCGCGCGGGATCGTCCTCTCGGGGGGCCCCGCGTCGGTGTATGCGCCGGGCGCGCCGCGCCTGGAGCGCGGACTGCTGGAGCTCGGCGTTCCGGTGCTCGGCATCTGCTACGGCATGCAGCTGCTGGTGCACGAGCTTGGTGGGCGTGTCGAGCAGGCTGAGATCGGAGAGTTCGGCCGCTCCGAGCTGACGGTGATCGAGCCGGGAGTGCTGCTGGCGGGGATGCCCAAGGAACAGACCTGCTGGATGTCCCACCGCGACACGGTGTTCGAGCCGCCGGCGGGTTTCGTCGCGCTCGCCTCCTCCACCGGCTCGCCGGTCGCCGCGGTCGAGGATGTCAAACGCGGCATCTACGGCATCCAGTTTCACCCCGAGGTCGTCCACACGCCCTACGGACAGGAGATCCTCACACGCTTTCTCACCGACGTGTGCGGCTGTGAGCTCACGTGGTCCGCGGCCTCGATCGCCGAAGATCAGATCGCGCGCATCCGCCGGCAGGTGGGAGACGGACGTGTCATATGCGGGCTCTCCGGCGGCGTTGACTCCTCGGTGGCGGCGCTGCTCGTGCACCGGGCGATCGGGGACCAGCTCACGTGCGTGTTCGTAGACCACGGGTTGATGCGCAAGGACGAGGGCGAGCAGGTGATCAGCGCGTTCAGGGACACCTTCAAGGTGCCGCTCGTCGCGGTCGACGCCGAGCAACGCTTCCTGGAGAAGCTCAAAGGGGTCACAGAGCCCGAGGCCAAGCGCAAGGCGATCGGCGCCGAGTTCATCCGGGTGTTCGAGGAGGAGGCCGCGAAGATCTCCGCTACGGGTGGGGGTGGGGATGGCGTCAACTTTCTCGTGCAGGGCACGCTCTACTCGGACGTGATCGAGTCCGGTGGTGGCACCGGCGCGGCGACGATCAAGTCCCACCACAACGTTGGCGGACTGCCGGAGGACATGCAGTTCGAGCTTGTTGAGCCGCTGCGCGCGCTGTTCAAGGACGAGGTTCGTGCCGTCGGGGCCGAGCTCGGTCTGCCCGAGCGGCTCGTATGGCGCCAGCCGTTCCCCGGTCCCGGTCTGGCGATCAGGATCGTCGGCGGCGAAGCCACCCGCGAGCGTCTGGACGTGCTGCGCGAGGCTGACCACATCCTTCAGGAGGAGATCCGCAAGGCCGGGCTCTACCGCGAGTTGTGGCAGTCATTCTGTGTGCTGCCCGACGTGCGCACCGTCGGAGTGCAGGGCGACGAGCGCACCTATGGCTACGTGGTCGTGATCCGTGCGGTCACCAGCGACGACGCGATGACCGCCGACTGGGCGCGCCTGCCGTACGACCTCCTGGAGACGATCGCCTCGCGCATGATCAATGAGCTGCGCGAGGTAAACCGGGTTGTCCTCGACATCACGTCGAAGCCCCCCGGCACCATAGAGTGGGAGTAGCTATCATCCATTCCTCGCCGCGCGCGACAGATCGCGTGCGGCCTTTTTTGA
Organism: uncultured Solirubrobacterales bacterium; assembly: GCA_963715535.1. Classification (GTDB taxonomy): domain Bacteria; phylum Actinomycetota; class Thermoleophilia; order Solirubrobacterales; family Solirubrobacteraceae; genus Palsa-744. The sequence goes on from OY970251.1 coordinate 3,120,602, forward strand.
GCCATGAAGACCTACGTCGCCAAGCCCACAGACCGCGAGCGCAACTGGCTCGTCGTCGACGCCAACGGTAAGACGCTCGGACGCCTGGCCACGCAGATCGCCGACGCCCTGCGCGGTAAGCGCAAGCCCGAGTACACGCCGCATGTCGACACGGGCGATTTCGTTGTCGTGATCAACGCCGAGAAGGTGTCGGTCAGCGGCAAAAAGCGTCAGGACAAGCGCTACTACCGTCATTCGGGTTACCCGGGTGGCCTGCGCTCGCGCACCTTCGAGGAGATGATCGCGCGCCGTCCCGAGGAGATCGTGAGGCTCGCGGTCAAGGGCATGATGCCGCGCAATCGCTTGGCGCGCAAGCAGATCACAAAGCTCAAGGTCTACGCCGGACCGGAGCATCCCCACATTGCCCAAAAACCGCAACCGATGGAGATCGAGGCCTGATGGCCGACGAGCCGACAGACAACACCGATGAGCAGCAGGAGGAGCCGACGGCTGAGGTCGTCGAGACGCCTGCAACCGAGACGCCCGGTGAGCCCGCCGCTGCCGAGAGCGCGCAGGAGCCCACAGTCGAGGAGCCGGTTGCCGACGCGCCCTCTGCTGGAGAGCCAGTCGCTGAGGAGCAGCCCGTCGCCGAGGAGCCCCCCGCCGAGGAGCCCGTCGCCGAGGAGTCGGTGGCCCCCGAGCCCGTCGCCGAGGAGCCACCTGTCGAGGAGCCGGTTGTCGAGGAGGTCGTCGCAGTGGAGACGGTCGCCGTCGAGGAGGCGGTGTCCGATGACGCTGAGGACGTCGAGGAGGACGAGGAGCCGGCCCCGCGCGTGAAGCCCACCGTGCCTGGCGCGCATCTTGAAGTCGACATCGTTCCCGAGGGTGTCGATCCGCTCGCGCCCGACCAGCCTGCCGATCCATATGCGATCGAGGGCGAGGACGAGCCGCAGACCGAGGAGGAGCAGGAGGGCGGACGACTGTCCGAGCCGATCTCCACCGCCGCGATCGATCTTGCCGCGGGAGCTCGCTACAACGCCACCGGCAAGCGCAAGACGGCGGTCGCGCGAGTGATCCTCCGACCGGGAACCGGCGCGTATCTGGTCAACGGACGCGCGCTTGACGAGCACTTCCCACGTGTCACCCTGCAGCGCAACATTCGTCAGCCGCTGGAGACAGTTGGCTATCAGGACCGCATGGACGTCGTTGCGCGTCTGCAGGGCGGCGGTATCTCCGCACAGGCCGGGGCTCTGCGCCACGGTATTTCCCGTGCGCTGCTCGAGGCAGACCCGAATCTGCGTGGCGAGCTCAAGCGTCGTGGCTTCTTGACGCGCGATTCGCGCGCGAAGGAGCGCAAGAAGGCAGGTCTGAAGAAGGCCCGCAAGCGCCCGCAGTTCTCCAAGCGCTAACAACCGCAATGGGCAAGCTGTTCGGGACCGACGGCGTCCGCGGGGTCGCGGGCGAGCTGCTGAGCGCTGAGCTGGTTCTGGGGCTCGGCAAGGCCGCGACCTTCAACACCGGCACGCAGCGACCGCGTGTGCTGATCGTGCGCGACACGCGCGAGTCGGGGGAGATGCTGCAGGCGGCCCTCGCGGCCGGGGTGAGCGCGGCAGGGGGGGAAGCTCTGCTCGGAGGCGTGCTGCCCACGCCCGCGGCGCCGCTGCTGCTCAAGCGCTACGGCCTCGACCTCGGGGTCGTGATCTCCGCTTCGCACAATCCCTACAGGGACAACGGCGTCAAGTTCTTCGCCGCGGACGGTTTCAAGCTCTCCGACGAGACGGAGCGGACCATCGAAGAGCAGCTCCATGCAAACTCCGGCGTCGTTGGCGGCGCCACTGCGATCGGGCATGTGCGGGAGTTGCGCGGGACCCACGAGGACTACTTGCGCGAGCTGCAAACCCGCTTTGCCGATCTGCGTCTCGACGGGCTCGACCTGTTGATCGATTGCGCCAACGGCGCCACCTACAAGGTCGCGCCAGAGGTGTTCAGGCGCCTCGGGGCCGACGTCACCGTCCTGGCGGCGACGCCCGATGGGCGCAACATCAACGAGGGATGCGGCTCGACGCATATCGCGAAGCTCGGTGAGCGCGTTCGCGAGGGTGGACACGCGCTCGGCCTGGCCTTCGATGGCGACGGCGACCGCGTGCTGGCGGTCGATCGCGCGGGTGTGGTGGTGGACGGCGATGAGCTGATCGCGCTCGCCGCGCTGCACTTGCGCGAGCAACAGCGCCTGGCGGGCGACGGGGTGGTCGTGACCGTGATGACCAACTACGGTTTTCATGCCGCGATGCGCGACGCCGGTATCGAGGTCGCGAGCACCAATGTCGGCGATCGCTACGTGCTGGAGGAGCTTCGCCGCAAGGGCTGGATGCTCGGGGGCGAGCAGTCCGGGCACATCATCGAAATGGGTTTCAACAGCACCGGCGACGGGATCGCCGCGGCGCTGCTGACGTTGGAGGCACTCGGAGGACGCGATCTCGCCGAGCGCGATGCGATGCGCAAGCTGCCGCAGCGACTGGTCAACGTGCGCGTGCGCGACCGCGGCGCGCTGGAGAGTGCCGAGAGCGTCACAGAGGCCGTGCGCAGCGAGGATCGCGCACTCCGTGGGCGTGGGCGCGTGCTCGTGCGTCCCAGTGGCACCGAGCCGCTCGTGCGAGTGATGGTCGAGGCGCCCACAGACGAGGAGGCTGACGCGACCTGTTCGCGCCTTGTGACCCTTGTCGAGCGCGAACTGGGCTGAATCGTCGGTCGGCTCTCCGCCGGCTGCGCAATTCTCGCCGCCGGCGAACGTGACTGTCGCCACCTGTCCGCACCGGGTGAGGTCGTCCATTCGTTCAGCCTCCGTTCGGCCGCTGGTATCGTCGGCGGCGTGTGTGGCATCGTCGGCTATGTAGGCAAGCGCCCCGCCCGCGAGCTGCTGCTCGCAGGGCTGTGCAAGCTCGAGTACCGCGGCTATGACAGCGCCGGTATCTCGCTGATCGCCGAGGATCGCATCGAGGCGGTGCGCTCGGTCGGCAATTTGAGCGCGCTGCAAGCGAAGCTAGACGGTCTCGACAGCGCAAACGGCGGCGGAGCGGTGGCCGTCGCTGAGCGGGTGGATAGGAGTCCGAGCACCGGCATAGCTCATACGCGCTGGGCGACCCACGGGCGCGTCAGCGAAGAGAACGCCCATCCCCACTACGACTCCGATGATCGCCTGCATGTCGTGGTGAATGGGATCGTGGAGAACTACATGGCGCTCAAGGAGCGCCTCGCGGATCAGGGCAGCGTGTTCACCTCCGAGACCGACGCTGAGGTGATCGCACATCTGATCGCCGACCACTACGACGGCGACCTTGCCGCGGCCGTGCAAGCCGCGTTCGGCGAACTCGAGGGTCACTTCGCGTTCGTGGCGATGAGCCTGGAGGAGCCCGACACGCTGGTGGGAGCGCGCAAGGAGTGTCCGCTGATCATTGGAAGGGGAGAGGGTGAGCAGTTCATCGCCTCGGCGGTGCCCGCGTTTCTCGCGCAAACACGCTCGATCCAATACATCGAGAACGGCGAGATCGTCGTTTTGCGGCCCGACGAGGTCACGATCCGCACCGAGGCGGGTGTGCCCGTACAGAGGGCTGTCGAGCAGATCGACTGGGATGAGGCCACCGCGGAGAAGGGCGGGTATGAGACGTTCATGCTCAAGGAGATCCACGAACAGGCCGACGCGGTCGCCGAGACGATCGCCGATCGGGTGGCTCGTGGGAGCGGCGTGGACCTCGACGAGGCGGGAGCTCTCGACGAGGCGATCCTCACGGATGTCAAGCGCGTGGTGGTGCTTGCGTGCGGAACGTCCTACCACGCCGGACTGGTCGGCCGCTACGCGATCGAGGAGTGGGCGCGCCTACCGGTTGAAATGGACATTGCCTCGGAGTACCGCTACCGCAACCCGGTAGTCGGTCCCGGCGATCTCGTGGTCGGTATCTCCCAGTCGGGCGAGACCGCGGACACGCTGGCCGCGATGCGCAAGGCGCGCGAGCGCGGCGCCACGGTGCTTGCGATCACGAATGTGATGGGCTCGCAGATCACGCGCGAGGCCGACGGCGTGCTGTTCACGCGGGCGGGCCTTGAGATCGGTGTGGCGGCCACTAAGACGTTCGTGTGCCAGGTCGCGGCGATCTACCTGCTCGGTCTGCGCCTGGCGGAGCTCGGGGAACGCTCGCATCCGAGCGTCTCATGGAGTTGGTCGGCGAGATCAAGCGGCTGCCGCATTGCATCGATGAGGTGCTAGCCGAGGTTGGGCCACAGATGAGCGATGTCGCCGAGGAGAACTGGAGCAAGGAGTTCTTCCTCTATCTGGGGCGCCACGTCGGGTTGCCAGTGGCGCTGGAGGGCGCGCTGAAGCTCAAGGAGATCTCCTACATCGCCACCGATGCGTATGCGGCAGGGGAGATGAAGCACGGCCCGATCGCCCTGCTCGAGGACGCGACGCCGGTGGTGTGCGTGGCGACCGACTCGCCGGTGCGCGAGAAGATGATCTCAAACATGCAGGAGGTGCGGGCCCGCGGTGCGCGGGTGATCGCGATCGTCACCGCCGGCAACGATCTCCTCGCAGGCCAGGTGGACGTGGCGATCCCAATCCCCGCGATCGACTGGATGTTGCAGCCGGTGCTCGCGGTGATCCCCCTGCAGCTGCTGGCCTATGAGATAGCCAGGCGTCGCGGCCTGAACGTCGATCAGCCACGGAACCTGGCGAAGACGGTAACCGTCGAGTAGTCCCATCGGAGTGCGCGCCGGGATATGGCGCGCGAAGGCTTAGTATCGCTCGTGATGAGCGTCCTTCCCGACTGGTGTGAGCCGTTGCTCGACGCGCCTCAGATGCGCGCCGTTGACCAATGGGCGATCCAGGAGCGCGGGATCCCCTCGCTGGAGCTGATGGAGCGTGCCGGGGAAGGGGTCGCTCGTGCGGTTGAGGAGCTCTCACGCGACGGTGCGGTGGCCGTGGTGTGTGGCAAGGGCAACAACGGCGGGGATGGGCTTGTGGTGGCACGCCTGTTGCGCCACGCCGGCAGAGAGGTGAGGGTCGTGTGTGTGGCCGCCTCCGCCGAGCTCTCTCCCGACGCGCGCGCCAATCTCGAGCGCCTGCCGGGCGAGCCGCCGTTGCAATTCGGGCTGCCGCCTGCACAAGAAGCGATCGAGCAGGCTGATGTGATCGTGGATGCGCTGTTTGGAACAGGCTTCTCGGGCGTCCCACATGGTGTTGTCGCGGAGGCGATCGAGGCCGTCGATGCAGCGCCCGCACACGTGCTCAGCGTGGACGTGCCCAGCGGGGTCGATGCCTCCACGGGGATCGTCGCGGGCGTAGCGGTCGAGGCGCAACAGACCGTGAGCTTTCACGTGGGCAAGCCCGGCCTGTGGATTCATCCGGGCAAGGGTTGTGCTGGGGAGGTGAGCGCGATTGAGATCGGGATTCCACGCGGCGCGCCAGCGGCGAGCGATGTTGGCTTGATCTGCGGGGGCGTGCTTGGCGAGCTTCCACGCAGGGGGTCGGGATCGACGAAGTTCACCAGTGGCCATGTCGTCGTGGTTGGCGGTTCGCGTGGATTGAGCGGCGCGCCCGCGATGGCCTCACTCGCGGCGATGCGTGCGGGAGCCGGTTATGTCACGGCGTGCGTGCCCGAGTCGCTCCGTTCGGTGCTTGACGTGCAGTTGATGGAGGTGATGACACGGGGTCTGCCCGAGGAGCGAGGGGCGCTCATGCTGGAGGGGCTCGCCGAGGCATTGGAGTCGCTCCAGCGTGCAGGTGCGCTTGCACTCGGCCCGGGGCTTGGGCGCGATCCGCGCAGCGTGTCGTTCGCGCGCGAGCTGGCGCGCGAGGCCAAGGTGGCGCTGGTGCTCGACGCCGATGGGTTGAACGCTCACGCAGGCTGCCTGGGCGAGCTGTCCAGCAGGGATGCGCCCACGGTGCTCACGCCACACGCGGGCGAGCTTGCGCGGCTGCTGGACATCGACAGCGAACAGGTGCAGCGCGAGCGGCTGGCCCACGCTCGTGCCGCTGCCGAGCAGGCGGGAGCGGTGGTCGTGCTGAAGGGTGACGACACGCTCGTGGTTGAGCCGGCCGGGCGTGTGGCGATCAGCCGGGGCCACAGCCCGGCGCTCGCGACGGCCGGCACCGGCGACGTGCTCACCGGCACGATTGCGGCGCTGCTCGCACAGGACATGGATGCCTTCACGGCCGCCGCCGCGGGCGTATATATACACGCGCAGGCAGGACGCGATGCATCGTATAGGCAGGGTGCGCCAGAGGGTGTGATCGCCACCGACGTGATCGCGATGCTGCCGCTCGCGCGCGTGCCTGCCGGCGAGCGTCGTGGACCTCGCCGGCGCGTGGGGGCGCCAGGGCGCGCCGCGCGAGCCGACGGTCGCGGCAAAGCGAGGCGATCGTGACGACGCGACGCGCGATCGCGCGCGTAAATCTTGCCGCGATCGAGCGCAACTGCGCTCGCCTGCGCGCCGAGCTCGCGGAGGACTGCCGGCTGTGTGCGGTCGTGAAGGCCGATGGTTACGGCCACGGCGCGGCTCACAGCGCTCGCGCGGCACTGGAGGCGGGAGCCGGCTGGCTGGCCGTCGCGGGCGCGCGGGAGGCGGTGGAGCTCAGACAGGCCGGCTTCCACGATGTGCGGTTGCTCGTGATGGGCGCGCTCAGCGCGGTGGAGCTGCGCGAAGCGCTTGATGCCGATGCCGACATTGTCGTTTGGCGCGAGCAGGCGGTGCGGGCGGTTGCCGAGGCCGGCGGCGGGCGCGTGCACGTGAAGCTCGACAGCGGCATGGGGAGGCTCGGCACGCGCGACCCCGAGCAGGCTTCGCGCGTGGTGGCCGCAGCGAGCGATACGCCCGGGGTTCAGCTGGCAGGGGCCATGACCCACTTCGCGACCGCCGACGACCGCGACGATCCCTTCTTCGAGCGCCAGCTGGACACGTTCGGCGGCTGGGCTAGCGAGATCAAGGCGGCTCACCCCGAGATTGTGGTGCATGGCGCCAACAGCGCCGCGACGCTGCGCGAGAAGCGCGCGCACTTCGACATGGTGCGCTGCGGGATAGCCGTGTATGGGATGGACCCGTTCGGCTGCGACCCGCTTGCGCAAGGGCTCGATCCTGTACTGGAGCTGAGCTCGTATGTGGCCGAGGCGAAGGGTTGCGCACCGGGACAGAGCGCGGGCTATGGGCGACGTTTCGTGGCCGAGCGTGCCACGCTGCTCGGAGTGCTCCCGATTGGCTACGGCGATGGCTGGCGCAGAGCCCTCTCGAACAACGCGGAGGTGCTGGTGGAGGGAGAGCGCCACCCGGTCGTGGGCACCGTGAGCATGGACAATCTGACGGTCGATCTCGGCGAGGACGCCGATGCCCTCGCACTGACCGGTAGCGAGGCGGTGCTGATCGGAGCGCGCGGCGAGCAGCGGATCACCGCCGAGGAGGTGGCGCGACGGATGGGCACGATCAACTACGAGATCACCTGCGGACTGACGGCGCGAGTACCGCGGATCTATCATCGCGACGGACGGGTCGAGGGCGGGTCGGCGATGGAGTCGGTCGGTGAGCCGGACGCCCCGCTGGCCGGCATCGGCCCCGATGGGCGCTGACGCGCTGGAGCTCGCTCGCCGTGCGCTGGCGGGCCGGCGCGCGTGGCTGGTGGGCGGCGCGGTGCGCGACCGTGCGCTTGGCCGGCCGGTCGGCGATTTCGATGTCGTAGTCGACGGCGACCCGGGTGAGGCCGCGGATGCGATCGCCCGGGCGGCGCGAGAAGCCGGCGGGGGGGCCGCCTGCTTTGCGCTCTCAGAGCGTTTTGGCGCGTGGCGCGTGGTGGAGCTGGTCGATAGGCGATCCCACCGCGTGCCCCGAATTGGGTATCGATCGACGATCGGTAACGCCTGGCAGGTTAACGTCGAGCGGCTGCGTGGAGGGTCTCTGGAGGACGATCTTGCGCTGCGCGACTTCACCGTGAACGCGGTCGCCGAGCCGCTCGAGGGTGGGGCGCCGCTCGATCCGCTCGGCGGCCTTGTGGATCTAAGCGCAGGGCGCCTGCGGCTCGCTGGCGCGCGTGCGTTCGAGGACGACCCGCTGAGAGTGTTGCGTTTGGTGAGGATCGCGGTCGAGCTGGAGTTGGCGCCCGAGCCCGATGCGATCGTGGCGGCACGAGCGCAGGCGGGGCGGCTCATCGAGGTATCTCCTGAGCGGATCTTCTTGGAGTTGCGGCGGATCGTCGCCTCTGACCACGCGCTGGGTGGGATCGAGATGATGGGAGATCTCGGTGCGGCCGACGTGGTGCTGCCCGAGCTGCAGGCGATGCGAGGAGTCGAACAGAGTCGTTATCACCACCTCGACGTGTACGGCCACACGCTGGAGGTGCTCCAGCACACGATCGCGCTCACCGCCGGGCTCGGCGCCGCGGAGATGCTGGGGGAGGAGAGCCGTGCGCGGGTGCTCGCGATGCTCGCCGAGCCGCTTGCCGACGATATGAGCCGCGGTGAGGCGCTGCGCTGGGCCGCGCTGCTGCATGACGCCGCCAAGCCTGCGACCCGCTCGGTGCGAGTGTGGGATCGGCGCGTGACGTTCATCGGGCACGACACGCTCGGCGCCGAGCTCGCGCGCGAAGTGCTCGGCCGTCTGCACACGAGCGTGCGTCTGCGCGATCACGTGGCTGCGCTGGTGCGCCATCACCTACGACTTGGCTTTCTGGTCCACAAGCCACAACCACTCGAGCGCGCGAGCGTGTTCGACTACTTGCACAGCTGCGATCCCGTAGAGGTCGACGTCACGCTGCTGTCGATGTGCGACCGGCTGGCAACACGCGGATCGAAAGCGCAGGAGGCGATCGAGGCGCACGTGGCGCTGACACAACGGATGCTCGTGGATGCGCTCGACTGGCGGCGAGACGGGCAGCCCGCCCCACTGTTGCGCGGCGACGAGCTGGCGGCGGAGCTGGGTATCGCGCTTGGCCCACGTGTGGGGGAGCTGTTGGCGCAGCTCGAGCGGGCGCGCTACATCGGCGAGGTGAGCACGCGCGAGCAGGCGATTGCATTTGCGCGCGGCCGCGAGTGTGCCAGCTAGGATTGGCCGCGATGAGCGAGCCGGACTGCATCTTCTGCAAGATCGTGGCGGGCGAGCTGCCGGCGACTATCGTGGACGAGGACGAGCGCACGATCGCCTTCATGGACATCAATCCCGCCACCCGCGGTCACGCGCTCGTGATACCCCGGGCTCACGCCGCCGATCTACTGAGCATCGACGCGGAGGAGCTCGCGGCAGTGAGCCGGGCGGCACAGCGTCTCGCGACTCGTGCGAAGGAGCGGTTGGGGGCCGACGGGATCAACGTGATCAACTCCTGCGGAGCGGCGGCGTGGCAAACGGTGTTCCACTTCCATCTGCACGTGATCCCGCGCTACGAGAGCGATCCGCTGCGCCTGCCGTGGGTGCCCGAGCCCGGGGATCCGGCCGAGATCGGGGCGGCGGCTGCCGCGCTCGGGCCGCCACCCAAAAAGGAGGAATAGCGGCTTGCGCGTCGAACCGCTACATAGTCCCCGTCCACGTGTTCCTGTTGAATGGTCCATATGAAACGTGCTATCGCTGTGATCGTCGTCGCCTGTGGGCTGGCCCTTGCTCTGCCCGCGGGTTCGCTCGCGACGCTGACCGAAGTCGGCGTGATCCCCGAAACCACCCCGCCCAGCACTCCCAGCTGTCCCACGCCGTCGTGTCTGGCGGTGAGTCGCACGACCGGCTTCCAGGTCAAGGTCGAAACGAACAACAACACGGAGGCCGCGCCGCGCGAAGGGACCGTGGTTGCGTGGACGGTCACGCTCGGCAAGCCCAGCGCGACGCAGATCAAGTACTTCAACGAAAACGAGGGCGGACCCGCATCGGCCGGGATCGCGATATTGCGTGCCCAGAAGAGCCCCAAACTCACCTACAAGCTGATCGCCCAGAGTCCGGTGGTGCCACTGGAAAAGTACTTCGGCAAGACCGCCCAGTTCCCGCTCGCGAGCACGCTGTCGGTCAAGAAGGGCGACGTGGTGGCGCTCACGGTGCCCTCGTGGGCGCCCGTGCTGGCGCTCGGCTTCGGCAAGGGAACCTCCTGGAGAGCCAGCCGGCCAAAGGGCCAGTGCGCGACCACGGGCACCCAGACCGCGCAGGCGTCGCTCGGTACCAGTGTGCAGTACTACTGCCTCTACCAGACCGCGCGACTCACCTACAGCGCGACGCTGATCTCAACGCCGTGAGCTAAGGAGCCGAGGCCCCGCCGCTGGGGCTGACGCTGCTTGCCGGTTTTTCGGCGGTTTTTTCAGAAGCGGGTTTTTCGCTCGCGGGTTTTTCGCCCTGCGTTTCGCCGCCGGCGGCGGAGGTGCCTCCAGCCGCGCTGCTTTCCGAAGAGGCTCCGCCGGTTTCGCTTGAGGAGCTTTCGCCTCCGGTTTCGCTGCCGCCGGTCGTGGAGGTTTTTTCGCCGCTTGTCAACGTCGTCGCGGTTGTCGACGTCGAGGTGGTTTCGGTTGCTTCTTTTTCGGCGGCGGTGTTGTTCGGCGGAGTGATTTCGGGTGTGCTCTTGGGAGTCACGTCCGAGACGCTGGTCCCTCCACACGAGCCGATGCCGAGACCGGAGAGGCAGATCGAGGCGCCTGCGGCGAGCGCAACGAAGCGAGCCCGATACCGCGCGGTGCTCACGCCCCGAGCGGCCCCATCCGGCGGCCACAGGTGGGGCAGTCGTTCAGGTCCTGCTGCGAGTGCTGCTCGCACCAGGGGCAGAAGCGCAAGTTCTCCACAGCCCACGGCAGTCGTGACTGGGAGGGTGCGAGCGGCAGCAGCTTGCCGATGACCTCCATCGGCTCGCCCGACTCGCGATCGAGATAGATCTCCTCAGGCTGCGCATCGATCACGATTTCGCGACCGGTCGAAGGAGTGCGCAGACGATAGCGTTGGCTTGTGCTCACGCCCGGCACTCTAGCGAAGCGAGTACGGGAATAGGCTGGTGGCAGATGCGCGTCCTGATCTTCCACGGCTACCTGCTGGCGGGTACGGGCTCCAACGTCTACAACGCACGGCTCGCGGAAGCGCTCGTGAGGCTCGGGCACGAGGTGCACCTGTTTTGCCAGGACCGCCATCCGGAGCGCCAATCGTTTGTCGATGCCGCGGGCGACTGGGACAGCGGCGAGCTGCGGGTGAGCGTGATTGGCGGGCCGCCTGCGTCCGCATTCTCGCTTTGCACCGCCTACCGTCCCAACCTGGGTGGATTGCTGCCGGTGTACGTGCAAGACCGCTACGAGGGCATTGCCGCCAAGACGTTTGCGCAGTGCAGCGAAACGGAGGTGTCGGCCTATGTTCAGGCCAACGTGGATGCGGTGCGCGAGGTTGCCGAGCTGGTGCGCCCCGATGTGGCGCTCGCCAATCATCTGGTGATGGGCCCGGTGATATTGGCGCGTGCCCTGGACAGCCAGACGCCCTACGCCGTGAAGGTGCACGGGAGTGCGCTCGAGTACACGGTCAAGCCCGAACCCGAGCGTTTCCTGCCGTTTGCGCGAGAGGGGCTCGCGCAGGCGAGGACGGTGCTCGTCGGATCCAACCACACCGCAGTCAGTCTGTGGGAGGCCATTGGAGAGCCTGCTCTCCAGCGGCGCACCCATCTCGGGCCGCCGGGTGTCGACGTTGAGCGCTTTGCCCCATTGCGGCCCGGTGAGGCCGAGGCGCGCATCCGAGGCTTGATCGAGCGATTGCGTAGCGGCACGCCTGCGTCCGCGGGCGAGGGCGAGAGTGCGTTTGCGCGCGACGAGCGGGAGACGGCCGACGCGCTCGAGCGCGTGGCCGATGGCCTACCGGCCGTGGCGCGTTCCACCGGGCGCGCCGCGTGGGGCACCGGCAGCCAGGCAGGGCCGCCGGCTGCGTTTGAAGCTGGGCCCCTGGTCGCGTTCGTGGGCAAGTTGATCGTCAACAAGGGCGTCGATCTCCTGATCGCCGCGTGGCCTTTGGTGTTGCGCTTGGCGCCCGATGCACGGCTCGCCGTCATCGGTTTCGGCGCATACCGCGAGGGCCTCGAGCGTCTGATCGCTCGGCTCGCGGACGGCGACCTGGAAGGTGTGCGAGAGATCGCTCGTGCGGGACGGGCTCTGGAGGCTCGCGAAGGGGCCGTAGAGGGCGCCCAGGTGGCGGGTGAGGACCTTCCACTCATGCACCTACTCGCGTTCCTGGACTCGCTGTCGGAGGACGAGGCCGAGAGCTATCGCCTGACGGCGTGCAAGGCCGCCGAGCGGATCTTGCTCACCGGGCGTCTCGACCACGACGAGCTCGCAGATGTCCTGCCGGCATGCGAGGCGCTGGTGGTGCCGAGCACCTTCCCAGAGGCTTTCGGGATGGTGGCCGTCGAGGCGGCCGCCTGCGGGGTGCTGCCGATCAGCGCGGGTCATTCGGGTCTCGCGGAGGTCAGTGCGGTGCTCGCCGAGGAGATACCGAGCCAGGCGGCGGCGTGGCTCTCGTTCCCGGTTGACGATAACGCCGTGCGAGCGATCGCCGAGCGTGTCGTTCAGTGGCTTCGGGCGGATGCTGGGTTGAAAGAGCAGACCCGCGCCGCGCTCGTGGCGGTTGCGCGCGAGCGCTGGTCGTGGGAGGGGGTTGGACGCGGGGTGATCGCGGCCGCGCTCGGCGAGCCCAACGGGCTGGAGAGGGATACCGACACGTCCGTTCGATGATCGCCTCCCCTTGCCATCGAGGTTGGCCTGCGCATGGGCGGTCCTTGACCGGGTACTTGACGTGCGGGCCTCGGCGCAATACATTGAGGCAATCGTTGCAAGCAGTTTCCGAGAACGGGAGGCAAGGCGCGATGCACGTACGAGACGGAATGAGTCCGCTGGTCCTGACGGTGGGTCCTGGGCACACGCTGCGCGATGCGGCGAGGCTCATGTCAGAGCGCCGTGTGGGCGCCGCTGTGGTGATCGACCCCGATGCGAGCGGCCCGGGGATCCTGACCGAGCGGGACGTGCTCGCCTCGATCGGTGCGGGCGAGAGTCCCGACGCCGAGCTGGTCGCAGACCACCTGACCCGCGACGTGGTTTACGCCGAGCCGAGTTGGTCTTTGGAGGAAGCCGCCGCCGCGATGGTGCGCGGCGGCTTTCGTCACCTGATCGTCGTCGAGCACGGAGAGACAATGGGGATACTCTCCGTACGCGACGTCGTGCGCTGCTGGACGGACGATGGGGCTATCTGTCCCATGCCGGTGAGCGCAGCCGTGGGGTGAGAGAGGGAGGTCGCGCGCCGATTGGGAATCCCACCCAACCGGGTGCCGCCTTTCATTGGGGCCGCGCGTGGTGGTGAACCGCGCGCGGCGCCTCACCGCACAGAGGGCATAGCCCATCGACGTGAACCTGCCAAGCGGCTCGGCACGGCGCTGTCGCTACTCAGTCGGTCTTCGAGCGGGAAGATCAGTGATGATGGTCGAGCGGTAGCTCGTCAACTTCGCGGCGTGTGTCCTGGATCCACCGAATCACACACACGATTGTGATGATCACGCCGCCGACCAGCAGGATCTTGCTGATCGTGATGCCGATCACCGCGAGTGTGATCCCGGCGGCGACAAGCAACGGCAGGATTGTGGGGCCCGGAAGGTGGACCTCTTCGCCTGTGGGTGGGATCTCGGGGTCGAGGGGACTCATGAGAGATACAGCGCGGCCACGATGAAAGTGAGGCCGAACATGAACATGCAGATCCCGGCGATGATTATGCCGGCGCGGATGTTCTTCTGGGCTAGACGACGATCCATGACGACGTGAAGATTACAACTTTGCGTCGACGACCATCGCGCAGAACAGTAGCGCCAGGTAGGCGAGCGAGAACAGGTACAGCTGCAGTGCGCTGCGCCGGTCGGCGCGACGGTAGAGCCTCACCGCGCCTGCGATGAATCCGAACCCCAGCAGCAGCGAGGCGACAAGGTAGATCGGACCGAAGCCTCCAGCGCAGAACGGGAGCTGGGTGACCGCGTACAGGAGCACCGAGTAGAGCAGTATCTGCCGGCGTGTCTCGGCCTCGCCGCGCACCACCGGGAGCATCGGCACCCCAACCTTCGCGTACTCGTCCTTCATCAGCAGCGATAGGGCCCAGAAGTGCGGCGGCGTCCAGAAGAACACGATGAAGAACAGCAGCACCGCGACGCCGCTCACCGATCCGGTTACCGCCGCCCAGCCGACCAGAGGTGGGATCGCGCCGGCCGCGCCGCCGATCACGATGTTCTGGGGAGTGCGTCGCTTCAGCCACATCGTGTACATGAGCACGTAGCCGAGGAATCCGGCGAAGGAGAGGCTCGCTGCGAGCACGTTCACCGTCAGTGAGAGCTCCAGGAAGGACAGGGCAGCCAGTACACAGCCGAAGGTGAGCGCCGCTCTCGGGGAGACGCGCCCGGAGGGCACCGGGCGGTTGGCGGTGCGCGCCATCCTTGCATCAATGTCGCGGTCGAACCAGTGGTTGACGGCGCCGGCGCCACCGGCCGAGAGGTAGCCGCCGAGGCAGGTGAGCACGATCAGCGCCACCGACGGGCTGCCGGCGACGAGCATCGTGGCGATCGTCGTGAGCAACAGCAGCGACTGCACCTTCGGCTTGGTCAGCTCCGTGTAATCGGAGAGCAGCTGCCGGGTCCGTGGCGCGAGGCCAATGGGCAGGGGTGCATGGCGGCTGGATTCGAGCGCTTCAGTCGCCGAGAGCGATGCCGGGGAGCCGTCCATCGCGGTGAGTTTACGTGCGCGGGGCCGCGGACACGCTACAAGCCGATCTGGGTGGCGCCCGCGGGCACTGTGGCGCCTCCCGGCGCGGGTGCGCCCGAGGTTCGCTGCTCGATCTCGCGGCGGATGTCCTTCATCGGTTCGTGCGAGCGCACAGTTGGGACCGCGTCGAAGTTGTTGACGGGCGGCGGCGAGCTGGTGAACCACTCGAGCGTGTTGGCCTTCCACGGATCGGGCCCCGCCACGGCGCCATGCTTGAGGCTGCGAGCAACGTTGACGACGGTAGTCAGTACGCCGGCTCCGAGGATGAACGAACCGATCGTCGAGATCAAGTTGTAGAGCCCGAGATTGCCGGTATTGCTGTACTCGTACACGCGTCTCGGCATCCCGTCGAGGCCGAGCACGTGCTGGATCATGAACGTCATCAGGAATCCAAAGAACATCAGGTAGAAGCTCCATCTGCCCAGACTCTCGCTCATCATCCGCCCGGTGATCTTCGGGAACCAGTAGTAGATCGCGGCAAACACGGTGAACACAGAGCCGCCCATCAGCACGAAGTGGATGTGGGCGACCACGAAGTAGCTTTCGTTCAGCTGCCAGTCGACGGGGAACACGGCGAGGAATACGCCTGATATGCCGCCGATCGTGAACAGTGCGATGAAGCCCACGCAGAACAGCAGGGGCGTCTTGAATTCGATTGTGCCGCCCCACAGGGTTGCCAGCCAGCCGAAGATCTTCACGCCCGTGGGAATCGCGATCAAGCACGAGCTGAGCATCGCGAAGATGATGATCGCCTCTGGGATCGGCGCGGTGAACATGTGATGCACCCACACCAGGAAGCCGAGGAACGCGATCGTCACGGTGGAAGCCGCGATCGCCTTGTAGCCGAAGATCGGCTTGCGCGCGAACACGGGCACGATCTCCGAGACCAGCCCGAAGCCGGGCAGCACCATGATGTAGACCTCGGGGTGCCCGAAGAACCAGAACAGGTCCTGCCAGAGGATCGCCGAGCCGCCGTTGGCGGGGTCGAAGAAGTGCGTGCCGAAGTGGCGGTCGGTCAACAGCATCGTCACCGCTCCGGCGATCACCGGCATCGCGAAGATGATCAGGATCGAGTAGGTCAGGATCGCCCAGATGAACAGTGGTAGCCGCCCCCAGCTCATGCCGCGAGCGCGCATGTTGGCGATCGTCACGTAGAAGTTGAGCGCGCCGAGGATCGAGGAGAGGCCGGTGAGGTGAATCAGGTAGATCCACGCGTCCTGGCCGCCTCCGGGGGAGTAGGTGATGCTGGACAGCGGCACGTAGCTCGTCCAGCCCGATTCCGGTGGAGTCCAGAAGATCGAGGCGTAGAAGACGATGCCACCGGCCAGCAGCAGCCAGTAGGAGAGCGCGTTCAGGCGCGGGAAGGCCATATCGCGCGCGCCCACCATCAGCGGCACGAAGTAGTTGGCCAGACCGGCCATCATCGGCACGACGAACAGGAAGATCATCGTGGTGCCGTGCATCGTGAACAGCTGGTTGTAGGTCTGCGGGGCGATCAGCGTGTTTTCCGGCACCCCCAGCTGCAGGCGCATCATCAGCGCCTCGACGCCTCCCAGCAGGAAGAACACGAACGTCGTGACCATGTACATGATCCCAATCCGCTTGTGATCGGTGGTCGTGACCCAGCTCATCCAACCGGTGGGTTCCTTCTTTGCCTCGTGCGTGACGATCTGGGGGATGGGGGCTGCGTAGGTGGCCATCTGGCTGGGCTCCTAGTGTCCGGAGTCGGAGGTTCGGCGGGGGCGTGTCGTGCGAGCGGGGGTCACGGGCTTTCGACCTGTCCGGCGCCGACTTCGTGGTTGAGCTTGTTGCGAGCGGCCGCCGCGGCCACGTTGGCTTCGGCGATCTGCTTCTTCTGATAAGCCAGCCACGCTTCGAACTGCGGGGGCGGAACAGCCTTGACGGTGGCGATCATGCGTGCGTGTCCGCGCCCGCAGAGGAGCGCGCACTGGCCGCGAAACACACCGGGCTTTTCGATCTTGAACCACGTGTAGTTGTGGTAGCCGGGCACCGCCTGGAACTTGCCGCCAAGTTGGGGGACCCACCAGGAGTGGACCACGTCTGAGGAGACGATGTTGAGCGTGACGGTGGTTTTCGTCGGTACCACCAGTTCCTCGTAGGAGTATGGAGCGCCGAGCCCGTCCCGTTCGTTCTCGCCGGGATAGACGAACTGCCACACGAACTGCCGGCCGATCACGTCGATGTTCAGCGACTTGCCGTCGGGCGGAAGCTTCTGTTCGTCGCTCGCGTAGAGGTGGGAGGTGTCGCTCACCAGATGTTCGCCTTCGGGGCTGGAGTTGACCGGATCCTGGATCGAGGAGAGCTTGACGAAGGTGATCACCGCGAGAATCGCCAAGATCACCGCGGCGCCAACGGTCCAGCCGATCTCCAGGCGCGTATTTCCGTGAGTCTGGTTGGCCACGGCGCCCTTGCGTGCGCGGTATCGGTAGAGCACGTAGCAGAGCGTGCCCTCGACGATCACGAAGATCACGAGCGCCACCCACAGCGTGATCTTGTAGAGGCTGTCGATCTGGTTAGCGTTCGAGGACCCGCCCGACTCGGGGGTGAAGAACGCGAGGGGTATGGAGAGCAGGTGTCCCAAGGCGGCCAAGATTCTATTCACGACCGGGCGGAATGCGCGTCAACGTCCTTTGAAGCGTGCGGAACGCTTGGCCAGGAAGGCGCCTACGCCCTCCAGGAAATCGTCTGTGCCGACCATTTCTTGCTGCAGCTTGGCCTCCAGCTCGAGCTGCTCGGCCATGTTCGCGTACACCCGATTGTTGAGCTCGCGCTTGGTGGCCGCGTAGGCGCGAGTCGGTCCAGCGGCCAGCCGCGCGGTCAGCTCGAAGCTCTGCTCGAGCAGGCTGTCGTCCGCGTGCACCGCGTTGACGAGCCCCCACTCGAGCGCTTGCCCGGCGGGCACCCGCTCACCGAGCATCGCCATCTCGGCCGCTCGCGTCACCCCGATCCTTGCGGGCACGAACAGCGAGGAGCCACCGTCGGCGACCAGGCCGATGTTGACGAACGCGAGCAGGAAGTAGGAGCTCTCGGCCGCGAGCACGAGGTCGCAACACAGAGCCAGCGAGCAGCCGATTCCCACCGCCGGGCCGTTTACGGCCGCCACGACCGGCTTCTGCATCTCGCGGATCGCGTGCATGATCGGGTGGTAACGCTCGGTGAGGACCTTGTAGACGTTGGGGCGCCCCTCGGGCGTGAGGTCGTCTCCGCTGATGTCCTTCAGGTCGGCTCCCGAGGAGAACGCGCGACCCGCGCCGAGGATGCGAACGGCGCGCACCGCCTCGTCCTCGCCGGCGCGCCGCAGCGCCGCGAGCAGGTCTTCGCCGAACTGCTTGTTCCAGGCGTTGAGTGCCTCAGGTCGGTTCAGCTCGATCGTTGCCGCTCCGTCATCGATCGTGGCGTTGACCGTCTCCAGCTGCATGTATGGGCTCGTCATCTCGCTCTCCCGGGGGACTCGTGGCTTGGATGGCTCTCGCGCGCGATCACGCGCCGGCGATCTGGCCGGACGATCGCTCTTGGGCTGCATCGAAGTTGGGTTTGTGATCCTATGGTGTGTGGACATGAGCAGACCGGTGATCGGCATTTGCACAGTGCTGGAGCGCGCACGCTGGGGCATGTGGGACCAGCAGGCGGTGCTGCTGTCGCGCAGCTATGTACAGGCAGTGCAGGATGCGGGAGCGTTGGTCGTGATGCTCCCCCCCGACGAGCTGCTGCTGGAGCACCCCGCGGAAGTACTCGATCTGCTCGACGGGCTGGTGCTCGCCGGCGGAGCCGACATCGATCCATCCAGCTATGGCGAACAGGCCCATCCCGAGACGCTCGACACGGTCCCCGAGCGCGACCGCTTCGAGATCGCGCTCGTGCGCGCCGCGATCGAGCGCGATCTGCCCGTGCTGGGGATCTGTCGCGGAATGCAACTGATCAACGTGGCCTACGGAGGGACGCTGCTTCAGCATTTGCCCGAACGTTTTGGCCATCACGAACATCTGCGGGTGCCCGGCACCTTCGACGGCGCCGACCACGATGTCGATCTGATCGACGGAACGCTTGCGGCGGGCGCGGCGGGGGAGACCCACCATGCGACCAAGTCCCACCACCACCAGGGTGTTGACCGGCTGGGGAGCGGACTACAGGTCAGCGGCAACTCCTCGATGGACGATCTTCCGGAGGCGATCGAGATGCCGGATCGCAGCTTCGTGCTCGGCGTGCAGTGGCATCCAGAGGCCGACCCGGCCAGCCATGTCGTCGGGGCGCTCGTCGCCGAGGCCGAGAAGCACATGCGCAGGCGTGTGGCTGAGGGAACCGCCGCATAGACGCGGGCCCTGGTAGGAGTCCTCGTGCGACGCGGACTGGTCGAGGAAGGCGCCGCATCGCGTCGCATCGACCCGGGAGTCGCCGCTCAGCGCCATATACTCCCCGTCCCGTGCGGGGGTCGAGGGCCATCAGGACAGCCGCCTGGGGCTTGGTGGCCGCGGGCGTGATTGCCCCGCTCGTGCGCAAGCGCCTTTCTACGCCGCCGATCGTGGCACAGACTGTCGCGTTTGCCGCTCCGCTCGGACTATGTGTGGCGGTACGCCGCTCGCGCACTCGCGATGTGGCGGTATGCACGCTGCAGATGTGGGCCTACCTGGCCGCATACAAGGCGCCCCACGACAACGAGAGCGAACAGCGCGATCGAGTGCTGATCGACTATCCGATCGAGGCGGACCGGGCGATCGGTCTCGGCGAGCTGCCCACAGTGCGCTTGCAGCGGCGTCTCGCTCGTGGCCAATGGCGGCTCGGCGATCGTGTGCTCGTGTGGGCGCACTGGCTTTGGTTTCTCATGCCCCACGGCACGCTCGTATACATCATGCTGCGCCGTCGCGGGCGCTTCGACCGCGCGGCGGTGATGACCTATGCCGTGTTCGACATCGGCGCGATGATCTATTGGATCCTGCCAACCGCTCCACCCTGGTACGCCGCCGCGCACGAAGGGCATGAGGGGCATTTCGATGGCCCGTCGCACGAGCTCGGGGCGCCCAGCGGGGCCCCGGATGAGATCGCTGTCAGACGAATGATGGTCGAGTATGGGGAGTTCTTTTGGAAAGACGGCTGGGGTCCGCTTTACAGTGTGCTAGGAGGCAACCCATTGGCCGCGATGCCGTCGCTTCACTTCGCTACTTCGATGATGGCCGCTCAGCTGCTCTCAGAGACTGGGCCGGTTGCCGGTGCCGTTGGCTGGAGCTATACCGCCACGCTCGGGTTCGCGCTGGTGTATCTCGGTGAGCACTATGTGATCGACCTGATCGCCGGGGCCGTGCTCACCACGACCGTCCGTCGGTTGGGTCCACAGGCCGCTCCCGCGCTACGGCGTTTCGGGGCGACGGTTGCGGCGATCGAGGCCAGGGCACATGATGCAATATGAGCCTACGGGGAGATGAGATGAGCTCGGCAGGTCCATTCGCGCGTGAGCACGGCGAGGCCAAGCAAGGGGATGCGGACGCTCAACGGGGCGCGGAGACGGCGCAAGGGGACATCGCGCCAGCGCGGGCTCACATCGTGCCCGACGGCGGTGGCGCCGAGGAGCAGATGCCGCGTGTGCCGGTCACGCGGCGTAGCGCGATCGCCTTTGGCCTGTTCGTGCTCTCAGCGGTGGCGTTCCTCTATTTCGTGCTGCCCAAGCTGGCCGGCCTGAGCGGCACCGCCCATCGCATCGAGCGGGGCGACACCTGGTGGATCTTGATCGGCGTGTTCCTGGAGATCTGCTCGTTTGCCGGGTACGTGGTGCTGTTTCGCGCCGTGTTCGTGCGTGGGCGGCACAGTCCGATCGGCTGGCCCGAGAGCTATCAGATAACGATGGCGGGGTTGGCCGCCACGCGTCTGTTCGCCGCCGCGGGCGCGGGCGGTATCGCACTCACGGCCTGGGCATTGCGCCGCTCGGGGATGGAGGCGCGGCTGGTCGCGTGCAGGATGGTGGCTTTCATGGTTCTGCTGTATGTGATCTACGCCGGTGCGGTAGTGCTCGACGGCATCGGGCTGGGAACCGGTCTGCTCCCCGGCGAAGGCTCGTTTGCGATCACGATCGTGCCGGCGGCGATCGCTGCGATTCTGTTCGCGGTGGGTGGCGCGATGGCCCTGTTGCCGGGCGATATCGAGCGACGTTTGGCGCGGTGGGCTGCCGGTGCGGGTCGTTTGGAGCATTGGGTAGCGCGTGCGGCGACAGTGCCGGCGATGGCAGCCAGCGGGGTGCGCACCGCGATCGAGCTAATCCGCTCGCGCGATCCGGGACTGTTGGGGGCGCCGGCATGGTGGGGGTTTGACATCTGCGTGCTGTGGGCGTGCTTTCACGCGTTCGGCGCCGCGCCCCCGTTCACGGTGATCTTGATGTGCTATTTCATCGGGATGGTCGGCAACCTGCTGCCGCTGCCCGGTGGCTTGGGAGGCGTAGAGGGCGGGATGATCGGCGCGTTCGCGGCGTTCGGCGTCGAATTCAACCTGGCGGTGCTGGCGGTGCTCTCCTACCGCGCGATCTCATTCTGGCTGCCAACGCTCCCCGGCGCGATCGCCTACTTCCAGTTGCGCCGCACCGTGGCCCGCTGGAGGGTCGAGCAAGCCGCTCCGACGGCCGTGGCGCCGAAGGGAATCGAAGCCGCCGGCCCACTTCACGTCTAGCAAACGCGCTATACTTTACAAAGTAAAGCGTGTCGGGATGGGTTGAGGCAAGGCTGAACGGAGATGCGCAAGGCGGCCGGTATTGGCTACCTTGGAGCGATAGGACCCGCCCGCGCTCGCGAGCGGACGAGAAACCAGGGCAACACGACGGGAGTCGGCAAGATGGCGGAGGTCGAGAACACGATCATCATCGGCAGCGGTCCGGCGGGCTACACAGCCGCGCTGTATACCTCGCGCGCCAACCTGCACCCGCTCGTCGTGGAGGGTTTCGCGTGGGGCGGTCTGCTGCAGCAGACGACCGACGTAGAGAACTATCCGGGCTTTCCCGAGGGCATCATGGGACCCGATCTGATGGGCAAGCTGCGCGAGCAGGCCGAGCGCTTCGGCGCGACGCTCGAGACCGACCAGGTCGAGCGCGTGGAGTTTGCCACCGAGCCCGGCGGCATCCACAGCGTATGGGTGGGCGACACTGAGCACCGTGCGCGCACCGTGATCCTCGCGATGGGCGCCGAGCACAAGAAGCTCGGTGTGCCCGGTGAGGAGGAGCTCAGCGGCCGCGGTGTCTCCTACTGCGCCACGTGCGACGCCGCCTTCTTCAAGGATGCTCAAACCGTGATCGTGGGTGGCGGGGACTCGGCGATGGAGGAGGCGATCTTCCTTTCGAAGTTCGCCGCCAAGGTCACCGTGGTGCACCGCCGCAAGGAGTTCCGCGCCTCGAAGATCATGCTCGAGCGGGCGCGCGAGCAGGCGAACATCGAGCTGCTGACGCCGTACACGGTCGAGCGCTTCGAGCCGGGCGAGAATGGCGCGCTGGGCGTCGCCAAGCTGCTCAACACCGAGACAGGAGAGCACCGGGACATCCCAATCACCGGTGCGTTCATAGCGGTCGGCCACGAGCCCCAGTCGGACCTCGTGGCCGGTCAGATCGAGCTCGACGAGGACGGATATGTGAAGGTGGATGGGCGTTCGACACGCACCAACAGGCCCGGCGTCTTTGCGGCGGGCGATCTCGTTGACCACACATACCGTCAGGCGATCACCGCTGCCGGCTCGGGCTGTCAGGCGGCGCTGGATGCCGAGTGGTATCTAAGGGACACGCCCGAGGTGCCAACGCCCGAGGGGATGCCGGTCGGCGATCTGGCGGAGGCGCAGTGGGCCGCGCCTGCTCCTGATCCCGCCTCCTGAGAGTCTGCCCAGAACCGCCGCCGGGCCCCGATTGCCGACTCAGTGATCTGGGCCCCTGGGTGCGGACCGCTGAAGGGTTCGCCGGCGGCGCGCGTGGGTCAGTCAACCGTCCCGGGCTCGGCGACCCACACGCTCTCGATCCCGAGCACGCGGCAGAGCGTGTCGAAGTGGCGGTCGTAGTGCAGCACTCCCGCGCCGCGCTCGGCGGCCGCGGCGGCGATCAGGTAGTCGGAGGCGGGGATGCGCCGCTCGCCGTGCAGGTCGCGCGAGGCGCCGATGGCCGCTTCGCCGGCCTTGCGCGTGACGGGCGCGCTCGGCAGGGCGGCGAGGGTTTGATCGAGATCGGCGAACGCCTCTTGGTCAGGGGCGGCCGCGAACAGCTCGAGCGCGACCACGGGGCATGCGATCAACAGGTCGGACCCCTCGGTGGCCAGCCAGCGGGGGAGCACCGCCGGATCGTCCTGGCGGTTCCAGGCCGAGGTGTCGAAGACGAGCGGTTCGCCCGAGCCGTAGGGCTCAGCGGCGTTCGGCATGCAGCTGCTCGGAGATCGACCAGTCGTACCTGTCGTCCTCGCCGGTGGCGATCCGCCGCAGGTGTTCGCGGGCCTTCTGGCGCGCGTTTTTCTCGGCGCGAACCGCCTCCGCGCCTCGCAGCGCGAGGTCACGCACTGTGCGCGAGCGGGGCTTGGCTCCGCCGAGCTCCGCCACGGCGGCGTCCAGCTCGGGGTCGAGCGTCACCTGGACACGGCGTGCAGTCTTGGGCATGCGGCTAGTGTACCGCATGGCTGGTACACCAGTGGGGCGCGGCTCGCAGCCAGTCGGGCTGGATCGTGCCTGCGTTACGCCCCTGCCATCCGCCGCAACGCCGGTGCGGGCCGGTAGCGCTCCTCGCGGTACTCCTCGCTCAGTGCTTCGAGCGTCCTGAGCACCTGGTCCGGGCCGATCTCGTGCATCCACGCGAACGGGCCGCGGGGGTGGCTGAGGCCTAGCATCATGCCGGTGTCGATGTCATCGGCCGAGCCGACGCCTTCGCCGAGCGCGAACGCCGACTCGTTGATCACCTGACACACGATTCGCGGCAGCACGCCACCGGGCGCCGGTTGCACGCGGGCGGTGTGCAGGCCAAGGCCCCTGAAGGCCTGCTCGCCTGCCTCGCCGGTGACCTCGACCAGGGCGAGCGGCACGATCGCGTAGAAAGGCTCGCCGTCCACTGTGCCGCTGAGCCGGTCGACGGCGATCTCAGGGCCACTCCGGCCGGGGGCTAGCGCGCGTAGCGCGTCTGCCACTGGCCCACTGCCCGTCACTATCGCGTCGCCTCCGCCCGCGGGTGGGTCCGGGTCGGCGGGCCTATGTGGTCCCTCGCCGCTGTAGTCGTAGTAGCCGCGGCCTGTCTTGCGTCCGTGCAGCCCGGCCGCCACCTGGCGCGCCTGGATCGGGGAGGGACGCCAGCGCGGCTCGCCGAAGCTCAGCTCGTAGAAGCTCTTTGAGACATCGAAGCCGGTGTCCACCCCCACGAGGTCGCTCAGCTCGAAAGGCCCCATGCGAAAACCGCCGCCGAGCCGCACGATGCGGTCAATCGTCTCGATGTCCGCGATCCGCTCTCCCAACAGGCGCAGTGCCTCCAGGCCGAACGGGCGGTTGCAGCGGTTCACGATGAAGCCCGGCACGTCGGCTGCACGGATCGTGTCCTTGCCCATCGCCAAGCCGGTCGCCTGCGCGAGCGCCAGTGAGCGCTCGTCGGAGAGCAGGCCGGCGATGACCTCCAGCAGCCGCATCAGCGGCGCCGGGTTGAAGAAGTGCATGCCGACCACGCGCTCCGGATGCGTGGCGCCTGCCGCGACTGCCGTGATCGGCAGCGACGACGTATTGCTCGCCAGCACGCACTGCTCGCTCACGATCTCCGACAGGCGCGCGTACAGCTCGTGCTTGACGTCGAGCCGCTCGGGCGCCGCCTCGATCACCAACTCGCACGAGCTCAGCTGCCCCAGTTCCTCGACCGGCTGCAGACGCTCGCCGGCCTCCCGTGCCTGCTCGGGCGTCAGCTTTCCCTTGGAGGCTTCCTTCTCCAGACCCTTCAGCACGCCCTGTGTCCCGCGCTCGAGCGCTTCTCCCAGCGGGTCATACAGAAGCGTACGGGCACCTGTCTTGCACGCCAGCTGGGCGATACCACTGCCCATCGTGCCGGCACCGACAACCCCGATTTGACTGGGAAGTCCCACCCGCCCACGCCCATCCAATCCCTTCAAATCCGACGCCTCAGAGGTCACAGAGGCTCCTTTCAAGATGCTACGAGCGGGGTTGTTCGACGATCGGACATCAAGGCCTCTCAGGAAGGCACGAGCGCGTTGATGCCTGTCATCGCGCGGCCGATGATCAGCTTCTGGATCTGGGAGGTTCCCTCGTACAGGGTGGTCACCCGCACGTCGCGGAAGTAGCGCTCGACCGGATGGTCGTCCACGTAGCCGGCGCCGCCGTGCACCTGGATCGCCGTGTTTGAGCACTCGACTGCCGCCTCCGTGGCGTGCAGCTTGGCCACCGAGGTCTCAAGGGTGTTGGGGCGGCCCTTGTCCTTGAGGAAGCCCGCGCGCCACACGAGCATGCGCGAGGCGTCGGTCTTCAGCACCATGTCGGCGATCATCGCCTGCACGAGCTGGAAGCTCGCGATCGGCTTGCCGAACTGCTCGCGCTCCTTGGCGTATTTGACCGACTCCTCCACACATCCTTGGCAGATGCCCACGCAGCCGGCCGCCACCGAGTAGCGCCCGGAGTCCAGCGAGGACATCGCCACCTTGAAGCCGTCGCCGATCTCCCCGAGCATCTGATCGTCTGAGACCTCCACGTCTTCCAGGGCGATCGAGGCCGTGTCGGAGGCGTGCAGCCCCATCTTGTGCTCGATCGTGCTCGCCTGGTAGCCGGGCTGGTCGGTGTCCACCATGAAGCACGCGAGCCCCCTGTGGCCCAGCTCGGGGTCGGTCTGGGCGAAGATCAAGGCGACCTTCGCGTAGTTGCCCATCGAGATCCACATCTTCGCGCCGTTGATCACCCAGCCCGTGTCGGTCTTCTTCGCGCGCGTGCGCTGTTTAGCGGCGTCCGAGCCCGTGTCGGGCTCCGTCAATCCGAAGCAGCCCAGCCACTCGCCCGAGCACAGCTTCGGCAGGTAGTGCTGCTTCTGCTCCTCGGTGCCCCATTTGAGAATCGCGCTGCACACGAGCGACGTCTGCACGGAGATGACCGTGCGCACAGACGAGCAGCCCCTGCCGATCTCCTCGACCACCAGCCCGTAGGAGATGTAATCCAGGCCCGCGCCCCCGTACTCGCGCGGGACGATCGCGCCCAGATAGCCCTGATCGGCGATCTTCTTCACGATCTCCAGGTCGAAGTGATGGTTGCGCGCGTTCTGCTTCGCCTGCTCCACGATCTCCTTCTCGGTGAACTCGCGCGCGGTGCTGCGGATCAGCTCTTGCTCGTCGGTCAGGTCGAAGTCCATCTCTCTCCTTATGCGTTCAACTTGGGTGTTTGCCAAGGCGCCGCCAGGCGCTTTTCGAGCTCGCCGGGGAGCTCCGCGATCTTGATGCGATCCTGAGTCAACGAATCGCGGTCTCGCAGCGTAACGGTCTCGTCGTCGATCGACTGGTGGTCGATCGTCACGCCCCACGGGGTGCCGATCTCATCCTGGCGGCGGTAGCGCTTGCCGATCGAGCCGCCCGCGTCGTACTCGCTCTGCATACGCGCGCGCAGGTCCTCGTAGATCTCGCGCGCAAGCTCCGGTTGGCCGTCCTTCTTGACGAGCGGCATCACCGCCACCTTCACCGGGGCAAGGCGCGGGTGCAGGCGCAGCACGGTGCGGGTTTCCTGGGGCTTGCCGCTCTTCTCCGCCGATCCGTCCTCGGCGCTCGTGCTCTGCACGACTTCCTCGTCGTAGGCATCCACCAGGAACGCAAGCGTCGCTCTGTCGGCGCCGGCGGCGGGCTCGATCACGTGGGGTATGTAGCGCTCGCCGCTCTGCGGATCGAAGTACTCGAGCTTCTCGCCCGAGAACTCAGCGTGCTGTTTGAGGTCGAAGTCGCCGCGATTGGCGATCCCCTCCAGCTCCGACCAGCCGATGGGGAACAGGTACTCGACGTCGCTCGTGCCCGAGGAGTAGTGCGAGAGCTCGTCGGGATCGTGCGCGCGCAGGCGCAGGTGGTCGGGGCGCAGGCCGAGCGTGGTGTACCAGCTCATCCGCTCTGCGAGCCAGTGCTCGAACCACCTCTGAGCCTCGGCTGGCGGCACGAAGAACTCCATCTCCATCTGCTCGAACTCGCGCGTGCGGAAGATGAAGTTGCCGGGCGTGATCTCATTGCGAAACGACTTGCCCACCTGCGCGATCCCGAAGGGCGGCTTCTTGCGCGAGAACTGCAGCACGTTCTTGAAGTTGATGAAGATCCCCTGCGCGGTCTCCGGGCGCAAGTAGGCGACCGAGCCCGACTCCTTCACCGGCCCGATCGTCGTCTCGAACATCAGGTTGAAGTCGCGTGCCTCGGTCAGCTCGCACTCGTCGGTCTCACCCGGGTGCTTTGAGGGCTTGCGCCCGCACGGCAGCTCGCCCAGGTGATCGGCGCGGAAGCGCTGCCCGCAGGTCTTGCAGTCCACCAGCGGATCGGTGAAGCCGGCGAGGTGGCCCGAGGCCTCCCACACGCGCGGGTGCTGCAGGATCGCCGAGTCGAGCGCCACGATGTCATCGCGCCGGCCCACCATCGCGCGCCACCACTCGCTCTTGACGTTGCCCTTCAGCAGCACTCCGTAGTGGCCGAAGTCGTACGTCGAGCCGACGCCGCCGTAGATCTCAGAGGAGGGGAAGATGAAGCCGCGACGCTTGCACAGCGCCACGATCTTGTCCATCGTCACAACGTCGTCGGTGGCTGGTGCTTGCTCGCTCATGGGCTCCGAGCATCGTATTGGTAGGCGGCCGGCGGCGACCGCGAGGGTCGTTCCGCGCGGCCCGACCGGCTTTCAGGGGCGCTCGGACGCGCCATCGAGAGGCTGCGCAAACGTCCGCCGCAACCCACAAAAAGACCGGGCTTGACATATCCCCTCACTTGTGTTTACATACGTTGTGTTCTCTTGCTGACAAGGCGGTGGAGGGGACGGTTCTCCACTGAAAGGTGACGAGCAAGCCAAGAGCGTGAGTGACTGAGCAAGATCGCACATAGGGGTCCACCAGGGTGTCGTTACCCAACCTCTCCCGCGGCGCCCCGCGCATGCCTCATCGTGCGATCGACTATGCCGGTCTTCTCGACAGGGCGCCGCGGTCCCCACCGGCCGCGGCGCCCACTGTTCTCCTAGGATTGGCGCGTGGCGAGATTCCTGATCGTCGGGCACGGGCCCAGTGCATCGGCGCTCGTCAACGCACTGGAGCAGGAAGGGCATGTGGTGAGTGCTGTGGCGCACACCGACCGCGGGGCGCTCGAGCACGTTGCGATCGTCTGCTGGCTGGATGGCTCCTCGCCCGAGCGTTTTCTGCTCCGCTCGGTGGACAGCTCGATGCGTGGCTTCGTCTATCAGGCGGGCGACTGGGAGCGGTTGGTGTCAGAGACAGCGGCGCGCAACTCGATCCCCGTGGCGATCCTCACGGCCGATCCACTCGACATCGACGCGTGGCTCGCGCAGGCGCGCTCGGCGCTGGAGGCGCTCTTGGAAGGCCGCGCTACCGAACGGGGCGGGAGCTGAGCAGCGGCTCGACCCTCGCCAGCAGATCCTCGAGTATGCGTGCGGTGGCGCCCCACACGAGCTGGCCATCGAACACGTACGCATCCGTCTCGAACCGAAACCCACGGCGTTCGATCTGCGTGCGGGTGCGTCCCGCGAGGACCTCGCACAGCGAGGGCTCGATCACCCGCTCGACCTCGCGCGCCGATGCGCGCCACGTCCGCTGACCGTCGATCACCCCCACGAATGGGTGGATCGCATAGTTGGTCACAAATGTGGAGGTGCGCTCCAATGCACCCACCAAGCTCACCTGCGCGCGCGTCAGCCCGATCTCCTCCTCTGCCTCGCGCAACGCCGTGTCGGCAAGCGTGCCGTCCTCAGGGTCGCGCCGCCCGCCCGGAAAGGAGATCTCCCCGGCATGATGGCGCAGATCCGCGCGCCGCTTGGTCAACACCACGTGCAGCTCCTCATCCGCGCCCTCATACAGCGCCACGAGCACGGCCGCCGGCACCTGCTCGTCGGCCTGCGGCTGCTCGTGAGACCCAGCGTCCAGCAGCACCTCGCCGAGCGCATCCGCGAGCGACGAGCTCAAACGACCGCGTGGGTGCGCTCGACACGCTCCTGGAACATGACCTCACCGTCGAGCGTGCGGTGCACCGGACACTTCGCGGCAATCACCTGCAGGCGCTCGACCTGCTCCTCGGGAAGCTCCTCCGGTAGACGCAACACCACGTCGAACTTGGTCGGACAGCCGCGCTCGGCGGGGGTGTACTGGACGTCCACTTCGACTTTGCCGATGTCCCAGCCCTTGCGCGCCGCGTACATCTCCATCGTGATCGCCGTGCACGACGCGAGGCTCACCGCCAGCAGCTCCTGCGGGTCGGGACCGTCATCGTCGCCGCCCGACTCCAGCGGCTCGTCCACGATCATCTGATGATCGCGCACCTGCACGGTGTGTTTGAACGCCGAATCCTTGCGTCTAACGCTGGCCTTCATCACTGCAACACCTTCCGATCGGGTTGTCACAGCACCCTCTCCTTCCATGGTATCGACGGGTTTGACTTACGAAAGGGGGTTGAACAACAGGCCCGTGAGCAACTTCGGGTAGAAAAACGTCGACTTGGGCGGCATGTTCTCGCCACTGGCCGCCACGTCGCGCACCCGATCGACCGGTGTCGGGCGCATCAAGAAGGCCGCGTCGTACTCGCCCGAGCGGACCATCTCGACCGCCTCCTCGGTGCTGCGCGCGTAGAACAGGCCGTTGAAGTGCGATATGTCATCGTCGGACAGACCCAGCGCTCCCTTGAGCAACAGCGCCTCCAGCACCCCGGTGTCGAGGCTGCGATAGGCCGCTGAAAAGCCCGACAGCGCAGCGTCGGCGATCGCCTGGTCCTTGAGCGTCAGTCGGTATGGCTGCTGGTGATGGGCATCGATGTACCCGAGCTGCAGGGGGCCGCCTCCGGGCTCGGGCGCGAGCTGCTCCAGCGGCACCTCCGCAATCTCGAAGTCGCGGTGCAACGCCTCTCGCAGGGCCTCCCGGCGCTCGCGATCGAGGCCACGCACGACGCGGTGGGTGGGGAACACGGTCAGGCCGGGATCCTCGAGCGCGACCAGGCACATCAGCATGTAGCGATGCTCGCCCTGCGGCGCCAACCCGGTTGCGCCGCCGAGCTCCTGCGCGTAGGTGTCGGCCGTCTCATAGCGATGGTGCCCATCGGCGATCAGCAGCTCAACATCCCGCGTGGCCGCCTGCACAGCGGCGATCGCCTGCGGGTCGGTTACGCGCCATAGCCTGTGCGCGGTGCCGTCCGCGTCGGTGACCTCGCCCCAGGGTGTGCTCTCGGTGGCGGGTTCCAATGCTTTCCAGGCGGCGTCCGTGGGGTCTGAGAACAGGGAGAAGATGGGGGAGAGGTTCGCGCGGGTCGCCCTCATCAGCCTTAGGCGGTCCTCCTTGGGCCCTGGATGCGTGCGCTCGTGCGGGCGCACCCGCCCGGGACCGTAGCCCTCGATGCGCACGCGGCAGAAGAAGCCCTTGCGGGTGCGCGTCTGGCCGTCGGGGCCCACGTAGGTCTGCGTGTGCGCCCACAGTGCAGGCTCGGGGTCGCGCACGACCGCGCCCTGCAGCTGCCACGCCTCCCACAGCTCGCCCGCGGCCGCGTATGGATCCGGCTCCCCCTTCGGGAGATCCACCGCCACCACGTTGAACGGCGAGCGCTCCAGCAGCTCTTCGCGCTGCTTTGCGTCGATCACGTCGTAGGGCGGTGAGGTCACGTTGGCCAGCGGGCCGACCAGCGATTGGTCGTAGTGCAGCGCGCGCAGAGGTTGGATGTCGGCCATGGCGGTCGCGACCCTAGCAGCAGGGGTGGGGCGTTGCAAAGGCAGGGATGCGCCAGAACGCGAGTAGAATGCGGCCAATCGGGGCGTAGCGAAGCCTGGTATCGCACCCGCTTTGGGGGCGGGGGATCGCCGGTTCAAATCCGGCCGCCCCGATAGGTTCAAGTAGGGCGAGCCCGTACGAACACAGGCGATTGGCCCAGTAAATACGGGCCTTTGGGGGAGCCAGATCGTGTGAGTTCGTGCGGGTTCGCCGGTTTGTCCGTTGCAAATCCGTTGCAGCCGGCCCCGAGATCCGTTGCAGATCCGTTGCAACGAGGGTCGCTTGAGATCACGCGCAAGTTCTGCTCTGCTCTCGCGTCAATCGAAAATCAAGTGGCCGGGCAGGTGCGAGAACACCTACCCGGCCTGTAGCACCGAAGTACACGCCTTCGATGCCACTGGATCACCGTAGCTGTCTACCGCGCCGTAGTTGAGGTTGTCCCGTAGCTCGTAGAAGTTTGTAGGTGGCGGTCCTTTCGCCTCGTCCGGTCCCGTTGGGACTGTGGCGAGTGCGAATCATCCACCGAGACGAAGGGACCGCCATGAAGACCGTAGAGCAGGAGCAGGTCGGGAGCGCTTCGCTGGGACTTCCAGCGAGTGTGCAGGACGCGTTGGGAGAGCTGGCCGGTGCGGCGAAGGAGGGGCTGTTGGCGCTCAGCGTGGGTGTCGGCCTCGGGGTGCTGGGCGAGATAATGGAGGCCGAGCTCGATGAGGTCCTCGGTCCGAAGCACGCGCGGATCTCAGAGCGCACCGCGGTCCGTCATGGTCACGAAGACGGGGAGGTCACCCTCGGTGGGCGGCGGGTCGCGGTGAAGCGCCCGCGAGCCAGGAGCGCCGATGGCGAGCAAGAGGTGGGGCTGGCGACGTATGAGTATTTCGCTGACCGTGACCCCTTGACGCGGGTGGTGTTGGAGCAGATGCTCGCAGGGGTCAGCGCCCGGCGCTTCTCACGAACTCGTGAGCCGGTCGGTGAGAAAGTGGCCATGAGTGAGCGCTCGGCGTCGAAGTCAGCGGTCAGCCGCAAGTTCATCAGCCGCACCCGTGAGCACCTGGACGCCCTGATGAGCCGAGACCTCGCAGACGTGCGCATCGCGGCGTTGATGGTCGACGGGATCGAGATGAAGGGGCGCTGCTGCATTGTCGCGCTCGGTGTCGGCACCGACGGCGTGAAGCTTCCGCTGGGTTTGTGGGATGGCTCCATGGAGAACAAGACCGTCACAGCGCATCTCCTCGCCGACCTCGTTGGTCGTGGCCTTGACGTCGAGCAGGGCATCCTCGTCGTCTTGGACGGGTCAAAGGCACTCCGCTCAGCCGTCGATGAGGTCTTCGGTCCAGTCGCGGTGCAGCGCTGTATCCGTCACAAGGAAAGAAATGTGCTGGCGCACCTCCCCGAGCGCGACCGGCCCGCGGTGAAGGCGCGCCTCAGGCGCGCATGGGCAAGCGATAACCACACGCTCGCGCTGGAAGGCCTGCAGGCCCTCGCCGGCGAGCTGGAGCGCTCCCATCCCGGAGCGGCCGCGTCCCTGAACGAGGGGCTCCAAGAGACCCTGACGCTCACACGCCTGGGAATCCGCGGAGGACTGAAGAAGACCCTGGCCTCCACGAACCCGATCGAGTCGACGATCGAGATCGTCCGCCGCACCTCCCGTAACGTGAAGCGCTGGCAGTCCGGCGATATGTGTCTGCGCTGGACAGCCGCCGGGATGCTCGAGGCCGAGACCCAGTTCCGTAAGGTCGTCGGCTACATCGACCTCGCGAAGCTCGCCGTCGCCGTCGAACGCGACCTCGCCACCCGCCGCGCGCCCGTCCACACCACCACCCACGAGGAGGCACTCACACCCACCACCGTGTAACCATCACACCAGCCGCCACCAGGAACTTCTACGACAAACGGGACAACCTCCCGTAGTTCGGCTGGGTTGTGTGGGTTGTAGCCGGCGCTAGTCGGAGTGTGGTTGGAGCATGGGGAGTAGTGTGAGGTTGACTAGGCGGACGGACGGAGTGTGGGTCGTCGAGTGTGATGGTCCCGTCGCGGGTGAGTAGTAGTGAGATCGCGAGGCGTGCGATCACTTCGGCGACGCCGTCTATGTCCGATGTCGCGGCGCGACCGGCGTTGACTTCGGCTTGGAGTCGATGTGCGATGAGTGATCGGTAGAGCTCGAGCACGGGTCCGCCGTCGAGGGTGAGCGGTGGTAGCAGGACCTCGGGTTCGCTGCGCAGGAGCCGATCGAATAGTGGGTGGCCGCGCACGTAGCGCCCAGCGAACTCGAATCCTGCGACGAGTCGGTCCTCCAGCGTTTCCGCGCCTTCCCACAGGAGGTCGAGCTCTTGCATTCCGCGGCGGACCTCGCGTGCGATGACGACCTCGACGAGGCCCTGCTTGCTCGCGAACCGGCGGAAGACGGTCATCCGTGAGACGCCGGCGCGGCGGGCGACGTCTTCCATCGAGGTGCGGCGGATGCCGTGCTCGGCGAACTCGTCGAGCGCCGCCGCGGCAACCCGGTCAAAGAGCGCGTCCTCTCCCACGACGGGAGCCACCTCGAGGAATTCGGCTATTGGCACCATTGGATACTATGTTACTTTATTTTGCACAGAGTAACTAGAGAGGGATGTGGCTCATGGACCAAACGCTTACCGACGTGCCCCGACTGCGACGCCCCGCGGTCGTCAATGCCGCCCAGTACTGGCTTGCGCCCGGAGCAGTTCGCGCGCCGCTGCCAGCGCCTCGGCGACCGTTTCCTGGTGCCGATGCCGGCGACGCGGGCCGTGGCTGTGCCTGACCGATCCCGAGGACATCAAGCGCGTCTTCACGGCCGACACCGACGTGCTTCGCCTCGGAGCGGCGCTGGCCAAGGCCTCCGCGCACCATCTCTTCCTCGGCCCGACGGGACTCACGAACCTCGACGGCGCCGAGCACATGCGCAAGCGGCGAATGCAGCTCCCCCCGTTCCATGGGCACGCGCTGAGCGGCTACCACGAGACGATGGAGCGCAAGACCGAAGAGGCTCTCGCACGCTGGCCCTACGGGCACCCCACTCCCTCCCAGCCGCACATGGAAGCGATCAGCCTCGAGGTGATCATGGCCACGGTGTTCGGGGTCACCGACCCCGCGCGCGTCGAGCGGTTGCGCTCGGCGACGCTCGCGCTGCTTCGCGAGGGCCACTCGCGGCGGTTCTTCCTCCAGACGATGATCGCGACCAGCCGTGAGAACGGGTGGGACAGACCGTTCCCGCGAGTCCGCCGCGCGATCGACGCGGTTGACGCGATTGTGATGGAAGAGGTCGCCCAGCGCCGCAGCGAGGACAAGCTCGATGGCGAGGACGTGCTCGGAATGTTCCTGCGCACACCCGATAACCAAGGCCGCCTGATGAGCGACGAGGAGATCTGCGACGCGATGCGCACCCTGCTGCTGGGTGGCCACGACACCACCGCTTCCACCCTGACGTGGGTACTCGAGCGCGTCAGTCGCTACCCCGACGCGCTCACCCGCCTTGAAACCGCCGCGCTCGACGGAGACGACGAATATCTCGACGCGGTCATCAAGGAGGCGATGCGATTGCGCCCAGCTTTCCCGCTCACCGCACGACTCGCAACCGAGCCGTTCGAGCTACCCGGGCTAACCATCCCGAGCGGCACCATGGTCGTCCCCTACATAACGCTCGTGCACCGCCGTCCCGAGCTCTACCCCGACCCACTCGCCTTCCGCCCCGAGCGCTTCCTTGACACTCGCGCCGGCACCTACACCTGGATCCCCTTCGGCGGCGGACCCAGACGATGCATCGGCGCCGCCTTCTCCCTCACCGAGGCCCGAATCGTACTCAGGACAATCCTCCGCCACGCCCGCCTCGAACCCTCCCACCGACGCTCAGAGCGAGTCGCCCACCGCAACGTATTCATCGTACCCGCACGCGGCGGACGCATCACCCTCCAACACCGCACACCCCATCCGAACCACCATCCACATGCTCTCCCTCGCGACCATGCGGGAGTCGCCTAAACAAGACTGGTCGCCGAGCGGACCCGCGCGATGATCGGGTTTGCTTCACGTTCTACTCGAGTAGACGCGAGGCGCGTGAAGAACTGCCCCGCGATGCTTCTCAAGCTCGCGATGATCTGCTCGGCGGATGGAGGCGAGTTGGGATCGGTCAACTCCGGCGGAATCGTGTAGCCGGCCTGCTTCGCGTGAGCGAGTAGGCCGCCGCCCATGGTCTTGCCGAGCGTGCTGAGCGCCTTCTCCATCTGTGCGAGGTCCATCTGGAACTCTGGCACGGGGTGCGCGTTCACATCCGGCCAGCTCGCGGGGTCGCGCGGGATGCTCGCGGGAGAGCAGGTGGTCGAACGGGGCCGCGGCGGCGTCACGCTCGGTGAAGGCGTCGCCGAGGTCCCACACCTTGCGCAGCGTGGCGATCATCGATGTGTGCCGGTGCTCCTCGTTGATCACGATGCCCTCGTCCACCCACGGGGAGACAATGATCGCGGGAACCCGGTAGCCGGAGCGATCGAACTTGAAATCCATCTGCCCGGCTGGCGCGCTGGGGTCCGGTGGGGGCACGGGCCCTGGGGGGACGTGGTCGTAGGTCCCGCCGGGCTCGTCCCAGCCGATGAAGAACAGTGTGTTGTAGGCGTTCGAGCCCTCCGGGGAGGAGGCGGAGCGGATCGCGTTGTAGATGTTGGCCAGGAACGCCTCGCCGCCCCGGATCGATGACGGCGGGTCGATCGGGAGATTCATGTCGTCCCGGATGAAAGATCGGCCACAGGCGGGGTGGTAGTCGCTGTGCCCGATTGTGAGGTTCGGCTCAATCAAGCTGAAATCCGGCAACGTGCCGTTGGCCGCGTCGCGCTCGAACTCCGAGTAGGGCACGAAGTTCGTCGCGAGCCGATCCTTCAAGCGCGGCATGTGGATCAGGCCCGTGAACGAGATCGCCATCGGCTCCTGCACGTACACCTTCCATGTGCGTCCGTGTGCTTCCAGGCGCTCGAACAGCGTCTCAGCTGTGTTGCCCTGGATGAAGTTCGCCACAGGGCTGTTGACCACGAACCCCGAGGACGTCGCAGCGGTCCAGAACGACCGATTCATGAAAGTCTGCGAGGGAACCTCGCAGAACCAATGGTCAAACACGCCGAAGCCCTTTGCGATCCCGTTCAGTACAGGCACCTGCTCCGGGCGTGTAGCCGGTCATGATCTGCGCGTACTCCTCGTAGGTGGGCTGGCGGCCCATCTCCGCAGTGAACATGCTGATGTAGTCGGTGACGAAACCGTCCATGCTCGGCACGGCGCCGGGCTCGGGCGCGTTCCACGGCGCACTGACTTCCTCGCCGATCTTGAAGCGGTTCTGCTCTTCGAGGTTGTTGTAGAGCTGGACGTTGGTGTGGTAGTACTCCTCGCCCGAGTCTGGGTTCGGAGCATCCATGTCCGTCCCGACCGTGTAGGGGACCGTCTTGCGCTCCGCGCCGTGCTCGGCCCACTCCGGGATCGGGTTGCTCAGCTCCTTGCCGATCACACCATCGAAGGTCTTCTCATCCTCGGGCCCATACAGGTGGCCCAGGAGGTTGTCCAGCGATCGATTCTCGAACATCACGAGAACCACATGGTCCATCGCGTGCGAACGATCAGGGCTCATCGACGTCTCCTTTATTGGCGTGCGGGCTCATCGGTTGGGTGCTGGGGCTTGGTGCTCCGTGAACAACGCGCCCTGACCCGCCGCCGAGCCCGAGACGCCGCCACCACTGCCGCGAAGAATAAACGCGAAAAGGACCGCGATAGCGGCCCCGGCCACCGGCCCCGCAATGTAGACGAGGTAGTGCGAGAAATCCCCACCAACCAGGTCCGGGCCGAACGTGCGGGCGGGATTCATCGAGGCACCCGAGATCGGACTTCCCCAGAGCCCCGCGAGCGCAATGTAACCGCCCACACCGAACGCGCCGAACAGGCCGACGTTCTGGGCGCCTGACGCGGTGCCCAGAATCACGCTGACCAGACCGAGCGTCAAGATGAACTCCATCCAGAACGCTGCGCCCGCCGAATAGGATGCGGCTGGGTAGTTCGACCCGTAGGTGGCCGACACGTTGACGACCTCGTGCAGGAACAGTGCAGCGAGCGTCGCACCGATCAACTGCACGACGATGTAGCCGGGCACGCGCCGCCACTCCTGGCGAGGATCGTTGAAATCAGCGATCCGCTCGGTGACCTCCCGCTCGTAGCGCGCAATTGGCCCCTCGGGGTGAACCCCCGGACCCATCGTCGTTTGCTCTGCCATCACGTCACCCCGTTCAGCTCGAAGACGTGGCGGCGATTCTTGCAGATACCTTCGCCCTGAGCATCGATGTGACTGCTGCTTCTGGATGGACGCGAGCGCTTAGGCAGACGCCGCCCACACTCCTGGATCGGACGGTGGGTGTCGCATAAACCCCCGGTCCGTCCGGCGTGGTTAAGACAATTCTGGGTATGCCCCAGAACTTTCTTGAGTGTGATCGTGAGCAGGTGTTTTTGATGCCGCCGGACCCGCGGGATTGGCTGCCGGAGGGTCATTTGGCGTGGTTCGTGTTGGCGTCGGTCGAGGAGATGGATCTTTCGGCGTTCTATGGGTCTTACCGTCAGGATGGCTGGGGTCGCGCGGCGTTTGAGCCTCAGATGATGGTGGCCCTGTTGCTCTACGCCTACGCGCGGGGTGAACGGTCCTCGAGGGGGATTGAGCGTCGGTGTGTGGAGGATGTTGCCTACCGGGTGATCGCGGCTCAGCAGACGCCGGACCACGCGACGATCGCGCGGTTTCGCGTGCGCCACGAGGAAGCCTTGGCCGAGTTGTTCAGCGAGGTGCTGGGACTCTGTCGGGAGGCGGGGCTCGTGAAGGTCGGGGTGATCGCGATCGACGGTACGAAGGTTCATGCGAACGCGTCGCATCACTCAAACTTCGACTACGAGCAGCTCGCCCGCGAGATCCTGAAGGAGGCCGGCGACATGGATGCCGCCGAGGACGAGCTCTACGGGCAGGAGCGCGGCGATGAGCTGCCTGAGCATTTGCGAACTCGTGAGGGGCGACGTGCTGCGCTGCGCGAAGCCAAGGAGAAGCTCGCGCGCGAGCGTGCAGACAGGCAAGACGCGAAGGTGAAGCAATCGCGGGGTGTGGAGCTCGTGCTTGATCCCGAGGTGATCGTCGCACGCGTTCAGGGCCGTAAGGGGTGGGTGCGCGAGGCACGCCACCAGCTTGAGGAGCACCGGCGGCTAGCGGCTCAGCCGATTCCACGCTCGCGAGCCGAGAGACTGCTGCAAGCAGAGCAGCGCCTTCAGGAGAACCTGCGGGTCGAGCGCGAAGCTAACGACGCTTATGAGCACCATCGCGCGACTGCGGTGACGAAGGACGGCCGACGGTTCGGGGCGCGCCCAAACCCATATGTTGCACCAGAGGTGCCGCCAGGGAAGATAAACGTCACCGATCTCGATTCACGCAATGTGAAGACGCCGCGCAGCTACACCCAGGGTTACAACGTTCAGGCCGCCGTGAACGAGCATCAGATCGTCCTGGCTGCCGAGGTTACGCTCACTTCACCAGACTTCGGTCAGCTCGAGCCGATGGTCAACGCCACCCGCCGCGAGCTAGCGCAGATCGGTGTTAGCGAGACGCCCGGGGTCGCGGTCGCGGACACCGGTTACTGGCATGAAGAGCAGATGGACCAGGTCGTGAATATGGGCACCCAGGTCTTGATCCCGCCCGATGCCGGCAAGCGCGACACACCCCGCCGCGGCTGGGATGGCGGGCGCTACGCCTTCATGCGCACCGTACTGGCTGGTGACTACGGCGGCGGCCTTTACCGAAAACGCAAGGCGATGGTCGAGCCCGTGTTCGCTCAAACCAAGCACAACCGGCGCATCAACCAGTTCCAGCGGCGAGGCAGATCCGCCGCACGCTCGGAATGGCGGCTGATCACCGCGACTCACAACCTAATGAAGCTCCACAAACACCACCTGGCCGCCCAGACGGCCTAAAACGGCACCAGGCTGCACCGACACTCGATCAGGCCCGCAAACCCCGATCTCTACCAGCAGCACCGTCACCGCCGCTGGTGTCAACCCATCGCCTCAATAACTTTGAGCGACACCCACGACGAGGTCCGAGCGTCAAGATCGCACCTTCGTCGGCTGTTGCTTTGGCGGATTGCTTCGACCGGAAGGGTGCTCGAAGCGCCTCGAAACTCGGTAGGAATGCCCGGCTCATGACCATCCAGATGATCACAGCTTTGTGTGTAGTCGTTGGATGACGTTGACCGTCTCGTGGTTCAAATACCGTCCGGTTAGGGCGATTGAATTGCTGTTGGCAGCACAGGCCGCCGCAGGGTGGGAGGGAAGCCTCTATCTCGCCACCCGCCACTTCGCGGGCTGGACATGGTCAACGAACTGGAAATGTCATCCGAAGACGTGGCCATCGCGCTCGGCCACCAGGACGGAGGCAATCTCGTCCGCCGCCTCTACGGACACCGCGACAAGGGGCGCGCACTCGACCGGATCGTCGGCGCATACGCCACACGCGCCGAGAACCGTCCCAAGCGCCCGGGATCATCAACGGCCGCAACGTCCCAGCAGACCTTGTTCGGAGATACTTATGTCTGACAAAAGTGCTAACGTATCCCAAAAGCGTGTGCGGTTTGCGCGCTCAGCAACCAAGCATCGAATATCCAAGGAGCGCATCCGGTATGTCATTGCTCACTGCGGCCTCGCTTTTGAGGAGCAAGCCCCCACATCGGAAGTCGATGTGCTCGACGCCAGGCTCGTCTGTCTCGGCGACGATCCCGAGGGCCAGGCAATCGAGGTCATAGCGGTCGAAGGATCGAAAGACGAACTGATCGTGATTCATGCGATGGCGCTACGCAAGAAGTACACAGACCAGTACGAGGAGGCTAAGAGATGGCGACTATGAGAACCCGCAGTGGAACTAAGCTGACCAAGAAGGTCATCGACGCCCTGGCCGAGGAGGCGGAGCGCGGCTACGACCTGACTAGCGCCAAGCGGGTCCGCATGGGGCGCCCCGCCCTCGGCGATGGCGGTAGCTCTCCACGCGTGCAATTGCGTGTCGATCCAGACCTCGATGAGGCGTTGCGAGCGTGTGCTCGTAAGGAGCACCGCTCAGTCAGCGAGGTAGCGCGCACAGCACTACGCGAGTACGTGGATCGCGCAGCCTGATCCTGCAACCCGCTCACAAAACCGCCCACAGCCCCGAGAATCGTCAGCGCTCAAGCCAAGCACCACCAATCGCCCCGACTTTTCGCCGGTTTCTTGAGAAAGGTCGTTTGGAGGGCTCGCGGTACAGGTAGCCGCGAGTCGCGAACAGCGATCGGGCTGCAGCGAGTATCCGGTCGGCAAGGACGCCCCGCGAATCTCGGGGGCCAGGATGGGCCGTCGTCTTCTCGGTGGACGGAGTCTGTCGCCGGCAGGGCTTCCCTCGGGCATAGTCTCATCATTACTGAGATTCGACATTCGATGAAATTACTGGGGAGGACCGCCATGCCTTACACCTATCCGATCGAGACCGAAGCGATGTTCGACGATCGCGCCGACCAATTCGTGGCGTTTGGCATCCCCGCCGGCGATGTCGATCGGATGCGCTCGAACATCACCGACATGTGGCTTGATGCCCCCGGCGGCTGGGTTTACGAGTGGTCTATCCTGGGCGCCGAATATGCGGAGAAGGGCCAGCATTACCTGGCGT
Source organism: uncultured Solirubrobacterales bacterium (assembly GCA_963715535.1). Taxonomy (GTDB): domain Bacteria; phylum Actinomycetota; class Thermoleophilia; order Solirubrobacterales; family Solirubrobacteraceae; genus Palsa-744. The sequence continues at coordinate 3,160,959 of OY970251.1, forward strand.
CCTTGGTCTACGGTTGCGCCAAGTTCCCGTGTCTCGCGCACGAGCCGCGAGCCGTGCGCTTTGGGCAAGCAGGTGGAGGAGTATCAGGCGGCATCCTCGTCGTTTCCGGTTCGCTTCGAGCGTAGGCTCCTGAGCGTTCCATATATCGGAGGCGAGGTCGAGGTGCCAGTGCACATCTACTCGGCGACCGGAGAGTACGAGTCTCTTCCTGTCTTGTTGATGAGCGCCGGCGTAGACACCTGGAAGATGGACATCCACGGCATGCTCGTGGCAGCGGCGCAGCACACCGGGGCAACTGTGCTCGCCTTCGACATGCCAGGCACGGGGGAGATCGCGCACGTTCCACTCAACGCCGACGCGGACGAGGTCGTCCTAGGCCTGGTGGCGGCCGCTGGGGAGATCGGAAACGGCACGGTTGGATACATCGCCTTTTCGTTCGGCGGTAACTTCTCCGCCATGACGGGCCTGCGCGGCGCGGTGGATGCAGCCGTCAACGACGGCGGCCCGATCAAGGACTCGTTCACATCGGAGCACCTCAGCCAACTGCCCTTCGGCATGTTTGACATCGTCGGCAACGCGATCGGCTTCAATACCAGACCAACGCTCGAGGAACTCGTGACCGCCGGCGCTCAGCTGTCTCGTGCCGCGCTACTGGAGCAGCCAACCAACAGCCCAATGTTCATCATCAACGGCGCCGAGGACTACTTCGTCCCCCAGTCCGACACGCTGATCTTCGAGGGCCGACCCAATACCGAGGTACACCTGATCGAGGGGACCGGCCACGTCTGCGTTTCAAAGCTCGACACCGTGCTACCAATGATGCTCGACTGGCTACGCACCCAACTCAGCAACAAACACGCGGGCTGAGCCACCGCGAGAGTGAGCCGTCTCGGGTTGACGCAGGCTTCGATGCCAGGTTTCGTCTCACGAAGGAGGAAGTCTCTCTGGAGGGGGAAGGAGCAGTCGCGCCACCCCACCACCACCCCCTCTGTCACGGCTAATCCGCGGCTCAAAAACCTTGATCTCGCCCGGAAACCGGCAGGTGGGCGGTGCTCCCGCCAACCGTAGGCGTATCCGGAGCGGCGGGCATCTCGGCGTCCTCGTCAGCAACACGCGCTGTTCGCTTGACCGCAAAGACCACGAGACCGATCGGGATCACCCAGTTGAAGAAGGTCGCCGCCCGATGTGTATCGATGACCCCAGCTGCCACATGCGAAGGGACCATGATCAAGAACACGAAGCCCCACATCGCGGTCAGCTGGCGGTTGATCGACTTGAAGCGAGGAGACGACCAGAGTTCCTGCGGGACGGATTCGCGCGCGTATTGCTCGGTGAAGGGCGTGCGCAACAGGGAACTGAAGGCGATCAGCGCCAGCAGGGCTGCCGCGATTGCACGTGCGTATCGCGCCAGCCATTCATCCGTTGCGGCGTCTGCTGTGAGGGCGACAATCGTGAACCCCACAAACGCTATGATCGCACCGATCTCAAGCGCCTTGGGGCGGCCCTCGCGTATCGATGGAACGCTGATTAGAATCGCTGCGACGAGAGCGACGACAGCCGCGGCCTTGACTTCGGCGTGTGTCGTGATGACGCTGAACAAAACCCAGGGAACGAACGCGATGTAGATGTTCGAGCCGAAGCGGTGCTCCTGCGATGTGCCGTTGTCAGTACTGCGACTAGCCATGGTGGCCCCTCGATAACCCGTGATGTCGCGTCACGCTTGAGTATCGCAAAAAAAACCAGGGGCACGTGCAAATCCGCAGCGCGGCAAAAGCTGACAACCTCGCTGCCTCGCCCAGGGTCGGCAAGCACATTCGGCAAGGCCCGCATAGCAGTCAGTCACATGCGCGGCCGTGATCGAGTGAGCCTGATGGCGCGCCGTGCTTCGAGGCGGTGCTCGCCTCGCGCATCCGCGTTGTCGGCGATCCTCTCGGGTGCCGGTCGTCCATGCAGCAATCGCGATCCAGCCAGCCAAGACGCATGGCCTACAGCGTCCTATGCAGTCGCGTGATCGCCTCGGCCGTCTCGTGGTTCAAATACCGTCCGGATAGGGCGATTTAGACAGTCGTCTTTCAAGGCAAGTTCTGATGCGATGCCTGGCAGGCGAGTCGTTACTGATCGGTTGGCAGCCGTGACCAAACCGCCATGTCTGACCGTTCGTTCTCGAATGCTAGGAAGGAGCGCAGTACCCCCTCGCGGTGAAAGCCAGCTGAGGTGAGCGTCCGTAGCGATGGCTCATTCTCTGGCGCGACCCAAGCCTCGATGCGGGCCGCTCCGAGCGTTCCAAGCGCCCAAGCGGCCGCCAGACGCGGGGCGCGTGTGGCGAACCCTCGCCTGCGAGCGTCAGGAACGACCCAGTAGCCAAGCCCCACGACCTTGGGCTGAGGTCGGACACCAATCCAGACCTGCCCGAGCGCTTCATCGGTGATCGCGTCTGTAAGAGCGAGCGCCACGCCCTCCCCGCTTTCCAAGCAACTCCACACGCGTTCAATGAACGCGCGGGCCGCCTCTGGAGTGAATACGGCAGGGACACTCGTGACCTGGGGAATGCCCGGGTCAGCTGTCGCGCGGCGCACGCACTCCGTGTCAGTGAGCAACCACCGGCGCAGCCGCACCACGCCGTCAGTCAGCTCGGGGTCTGGGTAGAACAGCTCCATCGTGCACACGCTACAGACAGTGCGCGTCATGGCAATGCCGATTGCAACGCGCCGTCATGCTATGCAGCCGCTCGATCGCTTCAGGGTTCAAATACCGTCCGGTTTGCCACCAGGACGGCGGCAACCTCGTCCGCTGCCTCTACGGACACCGCGACAAGGGGCGCGCACTCGACCGGATCGCCGGCGCATACGCCACACGCGCCGAGAATCGTCCCAAGCGCCAGGGATCATCTCCCCGTGCCTCGCGTACGCCAACACAGGAGAGCCTGTTCTGAACCTCTCGATCTTTGATTATGTCTGACACAATTGCTAAACTGGATGGTCCCAACGTGCGGTTCGCGCGATCTGCGACCCGTCACCGCATCTCAAAGGACCGCATCCGCCATGTCATCGCCAACTATCGAGTTCGCTTCGACGAGTCACCGCCAGACACGGAGGGGGCTCGCGCACGTTCGACGCGCGTCGTCTATCTCGGAGACGACGATCATGGACATGCGCTGGAGGTCATGGCGGTCGCGGGCAAGCACGACGAGCTGCTGGTGATCCATGCGATGGTGCTGCGCGATAAGTATCGGAAGCGTTACGAGGACCGGAGATGACCAAGTTCACGACGGCTAGCGGTGAGGTTCTCACCGACGAGGACATTGAGGCGCTGGCCGACGAGGCTGAGCGCGGCTACGACCTGGACAAGGCGATCGGCGTGACGGTCGGACGGCCCTCCCTCGGCGCAAAGGGTGCTTCGCCGCGTGTGCAGGTTCGCGTCGACCCCGATCTCGCCAAGGCCCTGCGCGCCCGTGCCCGTAAGGAGGACCGCTCCGTCAGCGAGATTGCCCGCACCGCGCTGCGTGAGTACGTCGATCGAGCGGCCTGACGTTCGCGGACAGAGCGCTACGATCCATCCTACCCACCCGGCCCCGTCGTGGGCCCGGTCTTTTTTTGTCGTGATGACGCGCGAGGTCCCGATGTGGGGTGACTCCAGATCGCTCACAAAGCCGCCCACATCCCGCGAATCCCCAGCGCTCAAGCCAACCATCGCCAATAGCCCCGATTGAAGATTTTCGTCGCCGGGCAGAAAATTGGTCTTCCCGACGACCCTCGTTCGTGTCTGAGCGCACGGACGCTGAATGTGAATGTGTTTGTGGCTACCGCGCCGTCGCGACGCTAAAGCAGCCACCGTCGCCGTCGATACGCTGCGAGTGACTGGCATCGCGTCGCATGCTCGCCCCTCGTCGTTGTGCGCATTGCTGTTGACATGTGTCGCTGCTCTGCTGAGCACGTGCTCGGTGGCCGGGGCGGCCACGAGCAAGAAGCTGACGGCGGCCAACTGGGACAGCCCCAGCAGCAGCTGGTTGTCGGCGACTGGGCTGATGAGCGAAGTGCCAGGTGCGGGTTTGCCGGGGCCGGCCCGCTGAGCGCCCAGGCCGAGAGCGCCGCTCTGGCGGCGATCGCAACGCGCGAGGGAGTCGCGCCGATTGCTTTCCAGAGCCAACGTCCCGATCACGCTCGTGCGCTTCGACGCGCTGCTCGTGGATCAGCTCGGGCCTCGGCGACGTCGCCGAACACGTCCAGCAGGTGGCCGTCGCCGCCGGGCTCTCCCCACCCAGCTACTTCGGCAGCGAGGTGGTCGCCCGCTACTTGGGCCTGCGCTACAACCACCCGGCCGGCGAAGACTCGCTTGGAGCTGTACCCGTGGAACGCGATCACGCGAGCCGAAGCCGCGCACTCCTTCGCGGTGGTGCTCGGGACTTGAAAGCTGGGCGCTCTCCTCGGCACGCGAAGCGCTCGAGGGCTTCTCGCTGCCGCAGTACACGCTCCGCTCAGCGCGAGGTGCTGCACATAGCGGTGTCGAAGATCGGCATGCCCTACGTGTGGGGTGGCACGACCGACAACACCGCGGATGGGCTGGAACACGGCGGCTATGACTGCTCGGGCTTTGCCTGGCGCGTCTACAAGGTCTCGGGTCTGCCCTGGGGCAAGAGCATCCTCGGCCGTACCGCGGCCCAGCAGGCGGGCGAAATCCCCAAGAGCAGCCGCATCCACCTGGAAGACGTGCAACCAGGCGATCTCCTGTTCTTCGGCTCGGCAAGCTTTGACGCGACCGCGACGGAGTCGAACGTGATCCACGAGGGGATCGCGCTCAGCGGCCAGTGGGCGATCCACTCCTCCGACCAGGGGGTCTACGTGCTGCCGCTCACCTCCGGTTGGTTCGCGGAAAGCTTCACCTGGGCGCGCCGGGTGCTGTAGCCGTTCCAGCTCGAAATACTTGGGGAGGACAGCGCCGCAGCGGTCGATATCCCGGACAGTACATGTAAGAATCGCCGCATGCGGCACATGTGCCGGGCGGAACAATCGACCAGTCTCGGCCGGGCGCGCATGCGCGCCCGGAACTGCAAAAACGAACGCCCCGCGATAATCGTGCGGTATGGCGAAGCGCAAGCCAGCTCCTACAGCGGTCGCACGGCCTGGGCGCGCAACCTGGCCGCGCCGGTGCGCGATTTCTCGAGTACCGAGACCGGCGGCGCGATCGTGCTGCTCGGCCGCTGTGTTTGCCGCGCTGCTGTGGGCGAACTCGCCGTGGTCGTCAGTAGCTACGAATCGCTGTGGACCACGAAGCTGTCGATCACGATCGGCAGCGGCGGGATCTCGGCCGATCTGCGCCACTGGGTGAACCAGGGGCTGATGACCTTCTTCTTCCTCGTCGTCGGTCTGGAGGCCAAGCGCGAGCTCGACATGGGCGAGCTGCGCGAGCGCCGCCGCCTCGCGATCCCGGTGTTGGCGGCGCTCGGCGGGATGGCGGTGCCGATCGCGATATACCTTTCGTTCAACGCCGGTGGTCCGGGCGCGCACGGGTGGGGTGCCGCGATGTCGACCGACACCGCCTTTGCGCTGGGCGCGCTCGCGCTGCTCACCCCGGTGGCGCCACGCGCCTGCGGGTCTTCCTGCTGACGCTGGCGGTCGTGGACGATCTCGTTGCGCTGATGGTGATCACCGTCGCCTACACCGCCACATGTCGAAGCCTGGCGCTGGCCGTCGCGGTCGCCTTGTTCGTGCTTCTGATCGGCCTCCGCTACGTACCCGCATGGCGGCGCCAGCTCACGGTGCGGTCGGAGTGGCGCTGTGGGTAGCGATGTTCAAGTCGGGCATCGATCCGGTGATCGCCGGACTTGCGATCGGGCTGGTGACAAGCGCCTATCCGCCCTCGCGCGAGGACCTGGAGCGCGCCACCGAGCTGACGCGCTCGTTTCGCGAGCAGCCCACGCCCGGAGCTGGCGCGCTCCGCCCAGATGGGTGTTGCTCTCGGCGATCTCCCCAAATGAGCGATTGCAGTACGGCCTTGCATCCCTGGACGAGCTATGTGGTTGTGCCACTGTTTGCGCTCGCCAACGCCGGCATCCACGTGACCGGCGGTCTGCTCGGGGAAGCCGTCACCTCGCCGATAACGCTTGGGATCGCGATCGGCTATGTGCCGGCAAGCCACTCGGCATCTTTGGCGCCTCCTGGCTGGCTTCTCGCCCGCGCTTGCATGGCGCGCGCCCGACGCTGAGCTGGCCGATCACTCGCCGGCGGCGGGGCGGTCGCCGGCATCGGCTTCACGGTGTCGCTGCTGATATCGAGTCTCGCGTTCGGCGGCGAGCACCTGAAGGAGGCAAAGCTCGGAGTGCTCGCCTCGGCGATCGCGGCGCCACTGGTCGCGTGGGCGTGTTTCCGTGGTCAGACGACTGCCAGGGCAGGTTCGGGCCCGTCAGATCGTCGGCACCGCCGCGGACATTCTCGATCTTTCCGAGGACGTGGATCCTGCTCGCGACCACATTCGCGGATCGCGACGACGCGCTCGTCACGCTGGTCGAGTACGGCGACTTCGAGTGCTCCTACTGCGGGCAGGCGGAGGCCGTCGTGCGCGAGCTGCTGGCGTCGTTCGGCGATGACCTGCGCTACGTCTGGCGCCACCTGCCGCTCAACGACGTCCACACCAGCGCGCAGCTCGCCGCCGAGGCGGCTGAGGCAGCCGCCGCGCAAGGCAAGTTCTGGGAGCTCTATGACGTGCTGCTTGCTCAACAGGAGCCATCGACTCCCCCCGAGCTACGCGATCACGCGCGGGAGCTGGGACTCGACGTCGAGCGCTTCTGGGACGAGCTGCGCCACCACGATCACGCCGCGCGCATAGCCGAGGACGTCGCCAGCGCCGACGCGAGCGGAGTCTCCGGGACCCCAACCTTCTTCATCAACGGACGCCGCCACCACGGCGCCTACGACGTCGCCACGCTCACCGTCGCCGTGCAATCCATCCGTGGGCGCGCCGGGCTGCTGGCCAAAGCCGCGGCCCTCTGATCCACTCGCCGTTCTTGGCTCAATACCGTCCGTTCGGGGCGATGATCGTCCGCGTGTTGCGATGGCCTTCCGCATGGGGCGATGGCCTTCCGCGTGGGGCGATGGAGGGGCTGACGGGGTAGGAGAGAGTCATCGAATAATTCGAACTAGACCAAATCCCCTGACTAAAACAAGTGTCCAGGACTTGCGCTTTTGACTAAAGCCCTTTAGTCTGCCGCTGACCGCGTGGGGTCAGACGACTCTTGATAGACAAGATTCGAGTGGCTCAACGTATCCCAGGATTGAATATGTTGTCGGAGACAAACAAGTTGCGTCGAGGTGGCTCTGCCACGGCAGAGCCACTGTCCTTTAGTCGGCGCCCCGCGAAGATGCCGATGGAGTGGGGCGGCTTGTCCCGATCTGGGTCGCCCTATGCTCGATCTACTCCGGATATCAAGCTTGTCCTGATAGGTGGGCAGCGCCTGCCGCGGGATTCCACCGCGCGTCTCCTGGCCTCCCAGGATGGAGCGGATGTATTGGGGACCTTCGAGTCCGTCGCCAATTTCTTGGAGGTCGACATGGAGAAGTCGCCGGCCGTTCTCTTGCTCGACTGTGACGGAAGTTGTCATAACGCCGTGGCGACTCTCAGTGCTCACGTAAAATCCGGGATCGTAATGGTCTGTCGAGAGATGCGCGAGGAAGTAGTGCGCTGCGCGATCGAGCATCGAGTGAGCGGCGTCATTCTGAAGAGCTTCTCGACGCAAGACGTGATGGCGGCAATCCAGTACATGGTCACCGGGCGCACTGTTATGCCCGCCGGCTGGCAGCGAGCGGTCGCTGTGCCGCTGGGGCGGCAACACAGTCTGAGTCCGCGTCACCGTCAGATACTCGCACTCATCGCACAGGGCCGGCGCAATGAGGAGATCGCCAGTGAGCTTCAGCTCAGCCCAAACACGATCAAGTTTCATGTCCAGGCTCTCTATTCACGACTGGAAGTGCGAAATCGTGTCCAAGCAGCAAATCAGTACGCGCGGATCATCGGTGAGGGCGACTGACTCCAGAATCGCGATCGTCGGTGTAGTCGAAGCGCTCGCGACAGAGGCTCTCGCTTGGGTTCTCACGAAGAACGGGAACCATGTGGTCGGTGTTTATGCGACTGTTGGCGAGCTGGGCTCGACGCTGCGCACGGGCCGGCAAGGATTGAAGGCGGCAATCGTTGACGCCGATGAGCAGATGGCCGACCTGGAGGAACTGGCCGAGATCAGATGCGCGTATCCCAAGATGAAGATCCTGCTGCTCTGCGAGGTGGCCTCGTCGGCGATCGTTCGCTGTGCGATCGACGGGCATCTTGACGGCGTCGTTCTGAAGTCAGAGAGCGTCGAGGAGGTGGTCCTGGCACTTCGTCATGTGCTGGCCGGACGTGCGGTGATGCCCGTAGGCTGGCAAGCAGCCTCACTAGAGCCCGAACCTGACGCATCGCATGCCGCGTTGAGCGTGCGCGAGCGCGAAGTCCTGGATCTTGTCACCGCGGGGATGAGCAACGAGGAAGTCGCCAAGCATCTCGTGATCTCTTCCAACACCGTCAAGTTCCATCTGCGCATGATCTACTCGAGGTTGGGCGTGCACAACCGCGTGGAGGCAACACGGGCGGGAAGTCAGAAGCAGGTAGATCGGGGTAATGCCCCGAACGTGTCAGACGACAGCTGAGGAGAAGCGTCGTTGTGCCACCTCTCGGTGAGTTGCCGAACTCCGTGCCTACACGGAGTTTTTCGGCTTCAGCACTACGCATTGCGGCCTGGACTGGCATTTTGGGTGGGTACTCACCTACCCGTTTGCCCTAGTCAAAGACTACCCGACATAACGATTGTGGAGGGCGGACAATGCGCATAATATCCCGCCCGATATTCCCGTTGTGGGTTTGTTATTACACCCGCGATATTTATGGAAACGGACTTCTAGTCCACTCATTCAAGGAGGAGGCCGCACACAAATGCGACCACAGCAGAACAAAAAAATGATCGCTGGACTAGCTTCCGCGGTAGCAGGCGCGGTATTGGCTCTGTGCCTGCTTGCCACAGGCGCCTTTGCCGCACCAAATCCTGGGCCCGGATCCGACGGCCCACAGAGCGCAAACATTCCCTATGTGGCGTGGGTGGGCGAGCACGTGCGTCTCGTGGCGTGCGACCCGTCCATAACCACTGGCGACGAAGCTCAGGTCGCCAACTACCAGGTCGAGGACTGGTCTGGCTACCAGTTCCAGCCCCCGACGCCAGACGGCGAAGCGGGGAGCAGCATCGGCCAGATATTCGATCCGGGGCCGAGCGCATTCTTCAGGTCCTCCGAGCCTGCTCACCGGATCGGTGAGGGCGATGAACAAGAGGGCTGTGTGGCGACCGACTACAAGTCGCTGAATCCCGGCCTCACTCGGATCAGGGTCGACGTCAGAAGCGAGGAAACGGGATCCATCCTGTACTCGCACCAGTTCCTGGTGATCTGGCTGACCGCCAACACGCCGACGTTGTCAGAGGCAAGCCTGAGTGGCAAAGAAGGCGAAGTCTTCCAGTCGCAGCTGAATGGAAGCGGGCAGTCCAATCTGTCCAAATTCCTGGGCGATCGACTGGGCGACGGGAAATTCATCCCCTCGCCGTTCAATGGAGCAAACGAAGACAAGGGTCTGGTTCAGATCAAGGTCACGGGAAGCTTCCCGGTCATCAAAGAATCCCCGCTGCACAACATCCTCGAAAAGCCCATCTACACGCTGCCGAGCGAATGGCCGATTCTTGCCGAAACGCTGGCAAGCAGCTCCAATGAAACAGAACCGCCCGGCACCAATCCGGGTCTGTGGGACATCCACGGCACTCCGAGTGAAGCCACGACCACCAACGAAGGGTCCGGTACCAACGACCCGTTGCATGCCCTATTCTCACGACCCGCGTTCTCCGACTTCACATCAGGTGAAACGGCGACCGTCGGGCCCTTCGACCCGCAGGCCGCCAACGAGACGCTGCTCAGCGACAACAGGATCAACGCTGACGACGCTCCGATGCCGGCAATGCGTGTCGATGTGAGCATCGCCGCGAACGAAGGTGGAGAAGACCTCGGTGGTGTGGGTCAGATCTCGGGTGCCAGCAAGGCTCAGATATACAGCCACGACTTCACGGGCAATGCCGAAGAGGGTGGCAACCTGTACAACCCGTACTACGGCGCGTACATCCCGTCCACCGATCGTCCTGTGAACGAGGCCTCGGGCGTCACCGGGCCGAGCCCGGGAGGCGACTTCCCAGGGTTCTTGAACGAACACCCGAATCCGTACACGTTCTGGACTTCGGTTCTCAGCGCCAACGATCGTTCGTCTGAATCGACGGGATGCCTACGTCGGGCTCCCGGCCTGGCGACCGAAGCAAGCTCAGAGGACGACTACCAAACCCCGAGCGGTCCCCGGACCGAAACGTTCTACACCGACGAGCGCGGTGAGGCGTACGTGACATACACACCGGGCGATGGGTTCTATCTGAACCACATCGCGGGAATCACGACCGACTCCAACGGTGGATGCGATCTGGAATCGCTCTACGAAAAGGAAATCGGCCACTCGTCGATCACGGCCAGGGCCGTGTACCCGTACGAGCCTGTCGATTACCCGGCGCTCACATCGGAACCGCTGGTCAAGACCGTCAGCTCCCGGTGGATAAAGGAAATCTACGAATTCCCGAAGGGCACGACCAAAGCCGATCAGAACGTGCGCATCGTCGTTGCGAAGGCCCAAGACATCGATGGGCATCCTTTCGCGGACGAGATCGTGTGTTTCCACGCACAGCAGGAAGCTGGAGTGCTCCAGTTCACCGGAAGCGTCACCGACACGAACGGTGTGCTTGAAGGCGAACCGGGTAGTACGGTCAACCTGGGCGGTACCACAGTGGTGCCGTCACCGATCCCCTCCGAAGGCGAGTTCTGCGAGACCACCAACTCGGCGGGTCTGGCGGCGATCGAGCTGCAGAACAGCTCGTTCTCCTCGGTGGATCTGACCAGCCTCTTCGTCAACGAGGGCATTACGCGCGACAATTCGATCGATTTCTCGACGAATCCAGCGGGCGTCAAGGAAGCCGAAGAAAAGAAGAAAGCGGAAGAAGCAAAGCAGGCAGAAGAAAAAAAGAAAGCAGAAGAAACAAAGAAGGCCGAAGAAAAGCAGAAAGCAGAAGAAGAAAAGACGGCTTCTGAAATGAAAAACAAGGCCGAAGAAACGGCCAACAATGAAGCCCGCGCAGCGGAAGAAGCAGCTAACAAGAAGGCTCGCGAAACGGAAGTCGCGGAAAAAAAGATCACAGAAACAGAAGCCAGTGAAAAGGCTGCCGCCGAAAAGAAGTCCAACGAAGAAAAGGCAGCCACGGAAGTAAAGAAGCACGAAGAAGAAGCAAAAGCGCACGAAGAAGAAGTAAAGAAGCTGACCGAAGAACTAGAAAAGGCCAAAGCGGCCGTCGCACCGGCGGCAGTCGCACCGGCGGCCGTAGCCGGCAGCGGTGTCCCACCACTGCTCTACACGCCGGTTGCGGGCACGGTTGGTCTGAGCAATGCGGTCGCCACCACGGCAAGCGGCGGCAAAGGCCACAAGGCGTTGATTGCCAAGCACAGCAAGAAGAAAGGCAAGAAAGGCAAGCAGAGCAAGAAGAGCAAAGGCAAGAAGAAGAAGAAGAAGTAGAAGTAATAGGACTCGCTAGCGGCATGAGACTGAGGGCCCGCCTGGTGCGGGCCCTCAGTGCGTCTACTGGGACATGGCGTGGGCGCCCAAGGTCTGGTGCCGCATGGCCTGGAGTCGGTTTGCGAGGGTGGGCGTCGGTCAGCCCTGTGCCCGGTAGGGTCACCGTATCCGTGTCTGTGCGGGGACCCGTGAACGCCAGGCTCGAGGGGTGACCTGGGGTGGGCGTTCGCGGTTCTCGCCGGCTGCGAGAATACGAGATCTGAGAACAACCTGACTCTGGAAGGACAAGCATGGCCCCCGATCTGTTGAGCACGATTCGCCGCGAAATCGACGAGCGCTTGGGCGAGCTGCGCCCGCTGCTGGCTGAGCGGGAGCGACTGCTTGGAGCCATCCAGGCGCTTGAGGAGGCGGTGGCGGCCGAGGCCCGCTCGGAGCTCGTGCCGGAGTCGGTTGCCGCGGAGCCGTCCGTACCGGTCAAGCCCGAGCGACGCGAGGCGCGCATTGGCGCGGCTCGTCGCGGCTCGGCCGCCGGCGTCATCGGGCGGGCCGCATCTGGTCCGATAAAGGTCGCGACTGCGAAGCGCAAGGTCGCGAAGCCCGCTGCCGAGGTCAAGCCCGAGCGAGCCGCCCGCGGTGTCGCGCGCGAGACGATCCTCGCCGCCTTGGATCATGGATCGCACACCGTCAGCGAGCTGGCGATCGTGACGGCGATGAGCGGACCGAGCATCAACGGCAACCTGCGCAAGCTGGTCGCGGAGGAAGCGGTCGTCAAGACCGAGCGCGAAGGCAAGGCCGCCTGGGCCTTACCGGACGCGGCCTAGATGACTGACGTGCCCGGGGAGGTCGTCTAGCCAAGCGGGCTCGGCGTCGGGTCGGCAGGCGCCTCGCCTGTCGCCGTGGGCTCCCCGTGGAGGCGGAGTAGCGAGAAGTAGAGCACCGCGCCTATCAGGCCGGTGAATGGCGCGAGCAGGATGTCGAGGATCCACTGCACGATCGCGATACCCACGGTGCCAAGGCCCGAGGCGAGCACGGCGACAATGATTCCCACCACGATGCTCAGCCCGATGACGACGAGGATCACGCCGAACACCTGCCAACCGTGGCCGCGGACGAGCTCTCGGCTGCGCCCGAACGCGGCGAACACGCCTCGACGCTCGACCACGAGCGAGGGTGCTGCCACCGCCCAGATCGTAATGAGATACAGGCCGGGCACGATGATCAGGATGAAGCCGATCGTCACGCCGATCCCCAACAGGATCGAGAGCCCGATCAACGGCAGCACCACGGGAGCCACTCCGCGAAACAGCTGGCCGGCGGAGCTGTCGCGACGCCCGTCCTGCACGTCTCGCACGAGTTCCACGACCATCCCCTGATAAAAGGTCGCGATCACGAGCGCCACGAGTGAGACGAGCCCCGCGGCGCCGCCTGTGAATATCAGCCTCGCCACAGCGACGATCGCGAATATGACAATCGCGGCGGGGAGCAGCACGCTTGCCTGTTCGCGGTATATCTGAAGCGCAGACCCGATGATCTCGCCCGGCTTGATCTTCTCAGTGGACATTCGACCCTCTCGTTGAATGCGGGATCGTCGTTGCGGGCGCTCGTTTACGTTGCCCGTGCTGCGCGACGGCTATCCCCGGTGTTCGGTCTCCGGCCCCTGGATCCTGCTCGGTGTGCCGCGGGACAGCGCGCCACCAGGAGGGCTACCGTGGTCTGATGGCCCTCCGTAGCGACGCTTCGAGGAAGCAGCTGACGCTCATCGCCTGCATTCTCGGCTCGGGCATAGCGCTGCTCGACGGCACAGTCGTGAATGTCGCCCTGCCGACGATCCAGCGCGAGCTCGGCGGCGGTCTCGCCGCGCAGCAGTGGGTTGTGAACGCCTACCTGCTCCCGCTCGGCTCGCTGATCTTGATCGGTGGCTCACTGGGCGACCTCTACGGCGAGCGGCGGATCTTCGCGCTCGGCGTCAGCGGCTTCGGCGTCGCCTCGCTCCTGTGTGCGCTCGCGCCCTCGATCGGGGCGTTGATCGCGGCGCGAGCGTTGCAGGGAGTGGCCGGAGCGCTGCTTACCCCAAGCGCGCTGGCGGTGATCGTCGCCACCTTTCGAGAGTCCGAGCGCGGGCCCGCGATCGGCAGCTGGACCGCTTGGGGAGGGATCGCCACGGTGCTCGGGCCGCTCGCCGGGGGAGAGTTGTTGCAGATCTCCTCTTGGCGTGTGATCTTCCTCATCAACCTGCCGTTCGTGGTCGTCTGTGTGGCGTTGATCCTGCTGGTCATCCCGAAGGCCGAGCCTCGACGCGAGCGCGCCCGAACGGTCGACTTCCTCGGCGGCCTGCTCTGCGCGCTGGGTCTCGGCGGGCCGGTGTTCGCTCTGATCGAGCAGCCGCGCCTGGGCTGGGGTAGCCCGGGCGTGATCTTCCCGTTCATCGCCGGTGTGGTGCTGCTCGTGTGCTTCGTGGTGCACGAGCAGCGCGCGCGCGATCCGATGCTTCCCCTGGCGCTCTTTCGCCGGCGCAACTTCTCCGCCGGGAACATCGAGACGCTTGCGATGTATGCGGGCCTGTCGATCCTGTTCTTCTTCCTGACCATCTTCCTGCAGCAGATCGGCGGCTACACGCCGCTTCAGGCCGGTCTGGCGACACTGCCCGCCACGATCGTGATGTTTGCGCTCTCCAAGCGCTTCGGCGCGCTCGCCGACCGCTATGGCCCGCGACTATTCATGGGGGCGGGACCATTGGTGGCCGCGTGTGGACTGCTTCTCTTGCAACGCATCGGGGTGCACGTCGACTATCTCACCGACGTGTTCCCGGGAATTCTCGTGTTCTCACTCGGCTTGTCGATGACCGTGGCCCCGCTCACGGCTGCGGTGCTTGCCGGCGTGGAGACCAGCCAGGCGGGAATCGCCTCCGCGGTCAACAACGCCGTCGCCCGCGTCGCCGGCCTGCTCGGCACCGCCGCGGTCGGCGCCGCGGTCGCGGCGTCCTTCGTCTCGGGCCTGGACAGCAACCTGGCGGGCCGTCCATTGGGGCCGCCGGCGAAAGCCGCGGTCGCCGAAGCCAAGCGACTCCCGCTCGGCCGTCCCTCCACGGCGGGCCTGCCGCGCGCTCAGGCGAGCGCAATCACGCTCGCGGCCGATGACGCGTCGCTGAAAAGCTTTCACCTCGGTCTCGGGATCGCCACGGTGCTCGTCGCGGCCGGGGGTCTCGCGGGCGCTGTCGGCGTACGCAATCCCGGACGCGCGGTGAGCGCCGAGGAGTGCGAGGGAGGACAGCTCGTCGGAGCCGCGCTGGATGCCGCCGGCTGTCACGAGGGGGACCTCCCGCTGACCGGCGCCACCGTTACAGCCGACGAGGGGTAGCGAAAGCTCGTGCCCGTGGGTTCGTGCCCATCGTTCTACGTACGGTGATGAGGAGCCCCCTGAGTTGCGCTAGCTGACGTGCCCAGGG
Source organism: uncultured Solirubrobacterales bacterium (assembly GCA_963715535.1). Classification (GTDB taxonomy): domain Bacteria; phylum Actinomycetota; class Thermoleophilia; order Solirubrobacterales; family Solirubrobacteraceae; genus Palsa-744. Next base: position 3,176,065 of record OY970251.1, read on the forward strand.
ACGTTCCGAATGTGAGGGTGTAGGTCCGGGCCTGCCGAGAGGCTGTGGGTGTCGAAGCTCACGTCCTCAAGGGAGGCCCGGAATGCCGCACCATAGAGCTCGCTTCACCGCGCTTGGTCGGTGGCAGTTCGTTCGTCATGGTTGTTGAGGAGGGATGACGTTCGCGCAGGCCGCGGCGTGACGCGAACGTCTCGACGTCGACTGTCTGGGGGTGGGTGCGCGTTGGCGAGCGGCGAGCGCATGTGCGACCGGGCGTCGCTGGCGTGTCTGGCGGAGCGCTCCAGCCGCCCTCACCGCTCCCGGGCCAGGTGCCGGCCCTGGAGGCGCGCCGGATCTGTGAGCTGCGGGAGCGGACGGGCTGGGGTCCCGCGGCGGCTGGCTGACGAGGCCGGACGCCCGCACTCGACGGTGCATCAGGTGCTGCGACGCGGCGGGCTGCTCACGCCGCCGGTCGCTGAGCGCCGGCGGTCGTGCGCTACGAGTGGCCGTGCCCGGGACAGCTGCTGCACATGGACGTCAAGAAGTTCGCGGAGGTTCACCGAGCCCGGGCACAAGCTGACCGGGGATCGCTCGCAGCGCTCGCGCGCGTCTGGCTGGGAGTACGTGCACTCGATCGTCGATGACTGCTCCCGTCTGGCGTACTCAGAGATCCACGACGACGAGCGAGCCCCGACCGTCACCGCGTTCACCGCCGCGCCCTGGACGTTCTACCTGGAGCACGGGATCGTCGCCGAACGGCTGATGACCGACAACGCATGAGCCTACCGCCGCAGCCACACGTTGCGCTCGGCTGCTCGACATCCCGCCAGATCCACCACATCCGCACCCGGCCCTACACGCCCCGCACCAACGGCAAGGTCGAGCGCTACCAGCAGACCCTCCAGCGCGAGTGGGCCTACGCCCTGCAATACACCTCAAGCCAAGCCCGTCGGGAATCCCTGCCACACTGGGTCCACCACTACAACGAGCGACGACCCCACACCGCCCTCGGCAACCAACCCCCCCTCACCGCGTTCGGGACCTCCCCGGGCACAACAGCTAGCCGACGCTCTCGGCGTAGGCGCGCATCGCCTCGATCACCGGCGCGAGCCGTCGCCCGCGACGCGTGAGTCGGTACTCGACCATCGGCGGGCTGGTGGGCAGCACGGTCCGCTCGATCAATCCGGCGCCCTCCAGATCGCGCAGGCGCTCGGAGAGCATCCGCGGGGAGATGCCTTGCACGGCCTCGGCGAATTCGTTGAAGCGCAAGTGCCCCGCTCAGGGCCGCGTAGATGATCGAAAGCTGCCAGCGGCGCTCCAGGAGGTCCGCCGCCTGGCGGACCTCCAAGGGCACCGGCTGGCATCGGCGTGAGCTGCGTGCGGACATCGAACCGATCCCGCTCAGGAGACCTGTGCGACCTTGGGCGCCGGCTCCAGCGCAAGGTCGAGCACTTCCTGCGACGCTCATCACCGGGTGGAAGCTCATCTGCTCGCGAACCTCCTCGGGGATGTCGTCGAGATCGCCACGGTTGCGCTCCGGCAGGATCACGTCCGTGAGTCCGGCCGCGTGGGCGGCAAGCACCTTCTGCTTGAGCCCGCCGATCGGCAGCACGCGGCCCTGCAGCGTGACCTCGCCGGTCATGCCGACCGTGTGCTTGACCGGACGCTCTGAGAGCAGCGAGGCAAGCGCGGTGACCATCGTCACGCCGGCGCTGGGGCCGTCCTTGGGGATCGCGCCCGCGGGCACGTGCACGTGGAACTCGCTGTTCTCGAACGCCGCGGGGTCGATGCCGAGGTCCTCGGCGTGGCCGCGCACGTAGGAGAGGGCGATCCGCGCCGACTCCTTCATCACGTCGCCCAGCTGTCCGGTGAGCACGAGCCCGTTGCCGGCGGAGCCACTGCCCTTCATCGCCGTGGCCTCGACGAACAGCACGTCGCCGCCGGTGCCGGTGACCGCAAGGCCTGTGGCTACGCCCGGGGTGGCGGTGCGAGCCGCCGACTCCTGGAAGAACTTCTGGCGTCCCAGCGCGTCACGCACGGTCTCCAGGAGCGATCTCCACGGGCGGCTCGACCTCACCCGAGGCAATCCGAGTGGCGGTCTTGCGCAGCACCGTGCCCAGCTCGCGCTCGAGGTTGCGTACGCCGGCCTCGCGCGTGTACTCGGCGATGATCGTGCGCAGCACCTCGTCGGAGACGCTCACCTCCTCCTCGCGCAGACCATTGCGGTCGCGCTGGCGCGGCCACAGGTAGCCCTTGGCGATCGCCAGCTTCTCCTCTGAGGTGTATCCGTCGAAGCGGATCACCTCCATGCGGTCGAGCAGCGGTCCGGGGATCGTGTCGGCGACGTTCGCGGTCGCGATGAACATCACCTGGCTCAGGTCCAGTTCCACGTCCAGGTAGTGGTCGCGGAAGGAATGGTTCTGGGCCGGGTCGAGCACCTCCAGCAGCGCGGCCGAGGGGTCGCCGCGCCAGTCGGCGCCGACCTTGTCGACCTCGTCGAGCAGGATCACCGGGTTCATCGTGCCGGCGTCGCGCAGCGCGCGCACCAGCCGTCCCGGCAGGGCGCCGATGTAGGTGCGCCGGTGCCCGCGGATCTCGGCCTCGTCGCGCACGCCGCCAAGCGACATGCGCACGAACTCGCGTCCGGTGGCGCGGGCGATCGACTCGCCGATCGAGGTCTTGCCGGTGCCCGGGGGTCCGATCAGCGTGAGGATCGCGCCGGACTTGGGGTCGGCCTCGATGCCGCGGTCCTGGCGCAGCTTGCGCACGGCCAGGTACTCGGTGATGCGGTCCTTGACGTCCTCCAGGCCCTCGTGGTCGGCGTCGAGCACCTCGCGCGCCGCCACCGGATCCAGGTGCTCCTCAGAGCGCTTGCTCCACGGCACCGCGATCAGCCAGTCCAGGTAGGTGCGGATCATGCTCGACTCGCCGGTCTGCTCGCCCATGCGCTCCAGGCGGCCAAGCTCCTTCAGCGCCTGCTCCTGGACCTCCTCGGGCATCTCGGCGGCCTCGATCTTCGCGCGGTACTCCTCGACGATCGACGTCTCGTCTTCGTCGAGCTCCTTGCGGATCGACTCCATCTGCTTGCGCAGGAAGTACTCGCGCTGCTGCTTGTCGGCGCCCTCCTGCACGTCCTCGCGGATGCGCTTGCGCACCTGTAGCTCGGCGAGGCTGTCGCGCTGCAGCTTGACGGCCAGCTCCAGCCGGTCGGTCACGCCGAGCGTGCGCAGCAGCTCGACCTTCTGCTCGTAGGTCAGGTTGGGGGAGTAGCCGGCGGAGTCGGCCAGCGGGCCGGGGTCGCCGATCGCTCGCAGGAACGCCGCGATGCGTCCGTCGTCGCCGCGCAGCTCGAGGATCTCCTCGACCACGGCGCGGTATTCGCGCTCGAGCTCGCGCGTGCGCTTGTCTACCGGTACGTCGTCGGGGCGCTCGTCGACCTCGACGCGCAGCTCGCCTTCGGGGCCGGTCTGGGCGGCGCCGATCAGCGCGCGGTGCTCGCCGGAGAGTGCGACGGCGTGGCCGCCGCCGGGCAGGCGCAGCTGCTCTGAGACCTCGGCGATCGTGCCGACCTCGAGGAACTCGTTCTCGTGGCGGGGCACGAGCACGACGCGCTCGTCATCGCCGACGTCGATCGTGAGCGTGATCCCCATGCTGGGGAACACGACGGTGTCATCGAGCGGGATCAGACGCAACACGGGCTTGGCCTGTGGCTCGGGCGGCTGAGGGCTTTGTGAAGGGGGTGAGGGGGTGTTGAAGCCATCGCTATACGCTCCATATAAGGTTACGAAGTTGATAGTTAGTATAGCGCCGTCGAGGATCGTTTTCAAGGGTCGTCCGTCGTCGAGGCCGCGATCGACGGCTCGCAAGAGCGGCGTCCCACGAGACCACGCTTGCGGCTCGTGAGGGCAGTTGCAGGAGTCTGGCTATCCGTCCTCCCCGAACAGCTTGCGCGGCCATAGCCGCTCGCGCACGAACGTTCACCTCGGCGGCGATCAGCGTCACCTGACCGCCCAGGTACAGCCAGGTGAGCAGCCCGAGCACGAATGCGAACAGGCCCGAGGTGTCCTTCGCGTGGCGCACCACGTGCTCGACGTAGAAGCCGCCGAGGTGCTGCAGGATCTGCCACAAGCACCGCCGCCACGACCACGCCCGACGATCAGGTCGCGGGTGGCGACCTCATCGGCAGGTGAGCAGCCGGAAAACGGCAAAGAACAGCACCAGGTTCGCCGCCAGCGCCACGACGATGCCGCACGAGCACGTCCGACGATGCCGGTCGTCTGAGCCGTGACATATCCGGCGGCGACCGTCGAGACGATCTGAGCAGGCCGAACACGACCAGCAGCCCGACTCCGCGCACGCGCCAGGCGAGGAAGCCGAGCTGGCGTTTGCGCGGGATGTGCCAGACCTTGTTGAGCGCGCTCTGGGGCTGCGCCGGTTATGCCAAGGCCGGCCAGCGTCGCGCCCACGAGCCCGATCGCAAGCGCCGGGACGCTGCCTTTCAGCGAGTGCACGTTGCTCTGCAGCTGTGTGCCGATGATCGGGAACTGGCTCAGCGTCGAGTGCAGCACGCTCTCCTGTGTGCTGCGGGCTGCCTTCGAGCACGAAGCCGAGCACGGTCACGAACACGAGCAGCAGCGGGAACAGCGAGAAGAAGCCGTAGTAGGCGATCAGCGCTCCCATCTGGCTGCACTGGTCGTCGTCGAAGCGCTTGAACACGGCGACCACGAAGCCGAGCAGACGTTTGCGCTGCTGGTAGCGGTCCACGGCGCCTAGCCCGTCGCGGAGAAATTGGGAGGGGGGTCTGCGGGCCACTTGCACCGACATGCTTGCGTGTCTACCCGACAACAGCGCTCGAAACGACCTATTGCCGGGCCTCGTGCGGCGCTGTGGCAGGGCACGCGCTCGGCCTGCTCGATCCGAGCGAGACGGTCGCGCTCGTCGCCCGCTCGCGTCGGGAGCTGCTGTTTGCCTGCCACCGCCGTCGGCTGGGGCGCGAGGACCTCGAGGACTGCTACAGCCAGGCGACACTCGAGCTGTTGACTCGTGCCGGACGCGGAGAAGGATTCGCGAGCCGTCGCCCACATCGCCAACGCGCTCGAGCAGAAATTGCTCTCGCGCATCCATGATCGCCGCCGCGCGCTGAGCGGGCGCAGCCCGATCCAGGCGGCGCTGGCCGAGCTCGCTTCCGATCATCGGCGGCACGTGCGGTGGGGTCGATGTGGCCGAGTCGACCCCGCGCCGACGTCGAGCAGCTTGCGCTGCTTGCGCGACGACCTGCTGCGCATCGGCGACTCGCGCGCGAGCTCTCAGCGATCAGCGGCTCGTGCTGGCAAGCCAGCTCTCGGGTGAGAAGGCGTGCGCGTGAGTTCTGTCGCAGCGCACGGTTGGAGCACGGAGAAGTACCGCAAGGTCGCCCAGCGGGGACGCACGCGGTCTGCGATTGCTTGCAGGCGGGCCTCGCGCGCCGAGGCAGACAGGTCGGCTCAGGCGACAGGTCGCTCAGGCGTACGGACACATTCAGGCAAGCTGCATGTCCCGCTCGGCGTGAGCTCGTCGGATCAGTCAGCAGGGACACACCTATGAGAACTCCTCGCCCCACACATAGGCGCGTCCTCTGGGACGCCGACGATCGGTTGCCGAGACGATCGAACGGCGCTTCCCATCCGCACGTAGGCGGCCGGGAGCTTGGATATGCTCCCCATCCTCGCTCCCGGTCGCATGCGTGCTCGGCGGCCTCCAGTGGAGAGCATGCGCATGAGGCTCTGGCGTCGGGCTCCACGCGAGGTGTATCAGCGTTTACGGCGAAGAGAGCTATCTCTCGGGGGAAGGTGCGCCTGCCGGCGTGGGGAGACCGCTGATGCGGAGGCCTGGACGGCCGGCAGCTCGAACCGACGGCTGGGCACGAGCAGATGGAGGCGCTGTCACACAGCCCACGCGCGGTCCGGCTGCTCATGCTCGGCCTGCTCGGGGTCGTCGCCGCGATCGTCGGCGACGATTGTCGCCGCCCAGGTGCTGCACCATTCCCAGGCGGCGCCGGCGCCCGTCGTCGTGCACCGCGACCGTACTCGTTCGGCGTGGACGGCGACGCCCAACGCCCCTACGCCCGCGCCGCCGGTGCGGCCAGACTCGAGCAACGCGGACGGCAACCTTCGCTCCCGTGCGTCTCGGCGTCGGCGATACCGGCGCCGCCGCCGCGCATCTCCGCCGCCGTGTCATCGGGAGGCTCTGGGAGGGGCGGTGCCTCTGCCGTAAACCCGTTGGCATCGCCTACGCGACCGTCGCCTGTCGTCGCGGATGCGGCGTTGTTGCCCGCAGGCGAACCGCTGCCGCAGGCGGATCGCATGCCGACGGCAGACGAATTCGGCTTCGAGCAGTGAGCGCGATGACAGGCTCTCCCTCGCACAGCACAGTCAGCGTCACGCCAAGGCCGATGTGGCGCATACGTCTTTCGCGCGAACTGCCGCGCTATCTGCTCCAGGGGCTGGCGGTAGTGGGCCTGCTCGCGAGCGCACGCTTTGCGATTGCGCCGCCCCGACCGGCGGTCGCACGCAGCTCGGCATCGGCTCCGCGAGCGTCGACCGGGCGGCCGAAGGCTTCGCCTCGTTGTTTGCTCGGCGCTATCTCACGTGGGACTCGCGCGATCCCGAAGCGCACAGGCTTGCGCTGGCCCCATTCGTCGGCTCCTGGATGGAACCGGAAGCCGGTCTGCGGCCCCCGGAAAGCGGCGAGCAGCAGGTGCAGTGGACACAGGTCGTGCAGGCTGCGCGCTCTCGGATCAAGCGAGCAGCTGTACACCGTCGCCGCGCAAACCGACACGGCGGGTCTGCTGTATCTGACCGTCGGCGTCGTCTGCGAGGCCGACGGCGCGCTGGCGCTGGCGGGCTATCCGGCCTCGTCGGCGCGCCTGCCTCGACGCCGGCGCGCAGCCCCGGCGCACCTGCACGGAAGTCGAAGATCCGGCGCTGCGAGACGTCGTGGTTCGCGCGCTCTGCGCAACTACCTGGCGCGCGCCGAATCGGAGCTCGCCGCCGATCTGGCCGCGGGCGCTCGCGTGTCGCTGCCCGCGCAGACGCTCGCGCTTCAGTCGCTCGACGAGCCTCGATTGGTCCATCCAGCGGACGCGCGGTGCTCGCGGTGGTCCGTGCTCGTGACGAGCGCGGCACTCAATACACGCTCGCCTACGAACTCGACGTCGGCTCGGCGCCGGGCGCTGGGAGATATCCGCGATCCAGACGAACCCCGAGCAGCTAGCCCGCAATCGATCGCACCATCAAACACAGGAGACAACCATGCACAGATCCATCGCTTGCCCTCGCGCGCACGTGTCGCTGTACCTCTCCGTCCTGGCGCTCGCGCTCGCCGGCGCGGGCGCGATTCCAGCTGAGGCTGCCGCGCTTGGAGGGTCTCCGCTCGCCGCCCCCGGCGCGCCGGCGCTCGCGACCGTCGCGGGCACCGGCGAAGGAGCGGGCTCGCTGGAATCGGCGGCCACGAAGGCCGGTGAAACCGGCCGCAAGGTCGCGATGAGCCTGATCGCGCTCGGCTTTGCGATCGCCTCGATCGTGCTCGCCTTCAGACGCGACTTCAAGGAGGCCGCGGGCATATTCGCGGTCGGGCTTCGTTGCGATTCTGTTCGCCACTCCGGCCGGGGTGAACGTCCTGCACGACACCGTCAACACGCTGTTCGGGGCATCCTGAGCGCCCCGGCCGGCGCGGTCGATCGAGTGGACGGCAGATGAAGGAGATCCTCTCCTACAGAACCGTGTTTGACCTGGAGCGGCGCGTCTATCGCATCGACCGGCTGCGGCTGAACCCGGCGGTGTGCCGCTGCGCGGGATCGTCTACTTCCTGGCGATGCTCGCGGACGGCGCTGCTGGCGGCCAAGCGTGCCGCTCCTCGGCCGCTGGCGCGCTGCGCCCTGGTACTTGCGCGATCTGGCGGATCCCGCCGCCGCGCGGCGCTGTTGACCTGATCAAGGTCGAGGGGCGCCCGTTTCATCTCGCGGCGCTGCGCGCTGGTGCGCTATGGCGTGGGGCCCGCACGAGCTTCCGGGGTGCGGCCGTGCGCGGCGCCGGGTGGGCGCTGGCGCCTGGACGAGCTGTTCGTGCTGGCGGACGGGTCGGACGCCGCGGCTGCGCCGCCTGCGCTATGTCGGCGCGGGCGCTGTGCTGGTGAGCACGGCGCACATTCGCAGCAGTATGGCGCCGGCGGGATGCGCGAGGTCTCATGCGTCGGACGTCCGACAGGTGAGCTCGAGCAACTGGCGGGCAACGCTGCGACCCGCCCGCGGACAGGTGATCGCGCTGGCGGCGGGTGCCCGCCTGGAGGTACGGGGACGGTCGTGAGGCCGCCCATCTCGCTTCGTCTACGGAAACCTCGTGTTCGGCGCGAGCCTCGACGATGTGTGGGCGGCTTTCGCTGTGCCCAGCGCCTCGTATGAGTGGCTGCCCGAGGAGGGCAAGCGCTCGCGGATGCTCGCGCTGATGGGCGGCTTTGAAGACCCTCGAAGCGGATGTGCAGATCGTGCGTGTCGGCGCGACGCTGGGATCTGGGCCGCTATGTCAAGCGAGTGGAGCAGAGCAGGGCCGCGCACGCGCACCCTCGCGCATGCCGGCCTATGCGAGCGAGCACGCCGAGCGTCTGCGCGACGTCGGCATCGCGCGACCCGCCGCTGTTTCTTCCTCGTCAGCCTGCGCGAGCCCGAGCGCGACGTCGCCTCGTATGTGTCGAGGACCGCCGAGCAGCATCCACGCGAGTGGCTGCGCTCGATCGGGCGGGCGCTCTCGATGCGCGATCGGCGCCTGTTGACGGCGCGGCGAGCTGGAGAGCGCGCGCGTGCGCGCCGACCAGGCTCACGCCCGACTCGCGCGACTTCTTGGAGCGTGCGTCCAGCGCGCGGAGTGGAGCTGCAGTGGCTCGTGCGCCGTGCGTTCTGCCGGGGTCTTGGCGAGCCGCTGCTCGACGGCTTGCACGAGCCGCGGGCGCTGGCATTCGAGCGCAACGGCGAGGCCGTGCTCGCGCCGCTGGAGGGGGACGTGGTGCGCTGGATGGACGGCTATGTCGAGCATCGCGGCTCGCGCGCTGCGGATGGAGTCCGAGCTTGGCGTGAGCTGGCAGGCGCAGCTCGTGCTCGGCGCGCTGCCGGAGCGGGCGACGTTCCCGGGCGCGCGCGTGGAGCTGATGTTCGCGCCAGTCGAAAGCCTGCCGTTCGCGGTGGACCTGTCGTTGAACGCCCGCTTCCTGCCCAACGAGCTGGCGCTTAGGATCGCGCGCAGACGCGTGCAGGACGCCGATCAGATCGCGCGCGCGGAGTCCGACGGCGATCAGGGAGTCTCCGATCTCGGCTATCAGCGCACGCAGGAAGCTCGCGATCTGCTCGCGCTATCTGCAGGCCGCGAGCCGTCCACCGCTGCTGCGCGCCACGCTGGCGGTGGCGATCGGCGCAAGGACGAGCAGGAGCTCTCAGAGCGCGTGGAGATGTGCAGGCGAGCCTACGGCGAGATTCGTCTGCACCGTCCGCTCGGCGACCAGCTGGAGCTTGTTCATCCAACACCTTCCCGGGCAGCGCACGCGCGTTGTCGGCTACGACGACACGCTCACCACCCAGCAGGTGGCCGCGATGATGCCGACCGCCACCCACGCGGTCGGCTCGCGCGGCGGCTTCTATCTGGGGCACACGCTCACCGGCTCGCGCCAGCCCGTGCGCTTCAACCTGCGCGAGGGCTCTGAGCGCGATCGCAACACGGCGATCCTGAGCGTCGGCGCGCTCGGCTCGGGCAAGACCACGCTCGCGCAGAAGCTGAAGTGGGAGGGGTTTCTGCAGGGCGCGCGCGTGATCGACTGCGACCCGAAGGGAGATCACCGCTTCCACCTGCTCGAGGAGGTGGCGCCGCATGCCGAGACGATCGCGCTGCGCCCCGATCCCGCGCTGCGCGGGATGCTCGATCCGTTGCGTGTCGCGCCCGAGCACCTGCGCCAGGACGTGACGGTGTCGTTTCTGCGCGACCTGCTTCCCCTGCGCGCCGATCCCGCGTGGGAGACGGCGGTCGTGGGCGCAGTCGATCGGGTGCTGCAGCCGCGCGAGCGATCCGACCTGCATGGAGGTCGTGCGCGCGCTGTGCGAGGGAGAGGGCGACGAGCTGCAGGTGGGCAAGGCGCTTGAGGTGTATGCGCGCTCGGGTCTCACCCAGCTCGGCTTTGCCGATCCGGCTGTGGCGCTCGCGCCGGTTGGCCGCGCGCAGGTGACCTATATCCCGATCCGCGATCTGCCGGGGCCGGAGCCCGGCACGCCGCGCTCGGAATACACGCAGGTCGAGCGGGTCGGCCAGCAGATCGTGCGGCTGATCGCGATGTTCGCGATGCACCTGATGTCGCTACGAGCGCGACCGCCTGAAGATCTTCAGCTTCGACGAGGGCTGGCGGCTGCTGGGGGACCCGGTCGGGCGCACGCTGCTCGCCTCGCTGCAGCGCATGGGGCGCTCGGAGCTCGCGGTGCCGATCGTGAGCACCCAGCTGGTCACCGACGCGCTCGTCGGCGAGCGCGAGTCGCTCGAGAACCTGCTCGGCGCGACGTTCGTGTTCGGGATGCGCTCCGAGGTGGAGGCGGCCCGCGCTCTGACGCTGCTCGGCCTTGATCCGGAGGATCGGCGCGCGCGCGAGCGACTGCTGGAAATGGAGGCGGGCCGCTGCCTGCTGCGCGACCACAGCGGGCGGGTGGAGGCGATCCAGGTGGAGGTCGTTGCGCCCTCGTTGCTGCGCGCCTTCTCCACGACTCCCGGCGCCGCGGGCGCATCCTCTGGCGGTGGCGAGGACCACGAGCGGGCAGAGCGAGTCGCGGTTCAGTGAGCAGTGCGCGCACGACATCGCTGGCGCTGGCGATGTCGCTCGTCGTGTGGCTCATGCAGGTCGCCGCGGTGCAGGCGCGGCCGTCGACTCGCACCGGGTCCACCACTCGCTCGACGCTGCGTGCGCGCTCAGCGCCGTCTGCGCCGACCCCTACGCGCGCTTCGACGCCCGCACGCTCCCCCAACGTCTCGCCGCTCACCATGGGCGAATCCCGCGGCGAAGAAGCCTCGGCGTCGGCGCCGGCGAGCGGAGGGGACACGCTTGTGGACAACGGCTTGGGCAGTCCCCTGTGCGGCAACCCGGAGGAGCTTTCGACGGCTGAGCAGCGCAGTTGTCAAACCGCCGACTTCGTGGCGGCGCCCGACCCGACAAACGACTACGCGTTTGACGTGAACATCAACACCGGGGTCAGCATGTGGGGCAACGACATCGCGGCGACGTTGGAGAACTTCGCTCAGTTTGGGTGGATGGTGCTGGTGTCGGCCACACACGGCCTCGTGGTGATGTTCGAGTGGTGCTATTCGCTGAATCTGCTTACCCACTCGCTGCTGCACGAGGTGGCCGTCGCGCTGCACGACGCCCGCCTGTCGTTTACCGAACCGTGGATGGCGATTGCGCTGGCGGTCGCATCGACGCTCGCCGTGTATCACGGGCTGATTCGTCGCCGCGTGACAGACACGATCGGTGGGGCTCTCGCGATGCTGGCGATGATGGCGGGCGGGCTGTGGGTGATCGCCGATCCGGCCGGGACCGTTGGGGCGGTCGAGCAGTGGGCAAATCAAGCGGGCGTCGGCACGCTGGCTGTTGTTGCGAGCGGGTCGCCCAGCCATCCCGAGCGCACGCTTGCCGAAAGCATGCAGGTGTTGTTCAGGAGCGCGGTGAGCACACCCTGGTGTTACATGGAGTTCGGCGACGTCGATTGGTGTGAGAACAGCGAACAGGTGGACCCTGGGCTGCACAAGGTCGGATTGGCCATTGCCGACAGTGAGGAAAAGAAGAGCGGATGCCACGACCTGTGTGACGCGGGCGCGAGCTTGGGAGATCGGACGCTCGCGGCGAGCGCGGTGTTGTTGCGCGAAGCGCGTACCAACGGCGAGCTGTTTCTCGCGCTGCCCGCCAACGAATCGGAACGCAATTCGGTGAAAAACACTGGCACGCTGCTGGACGTGCTGTGCGGCGGCGGAGGATCGGCCGACAAATGCCGCGGGCCGACCGCGCCGCAGGCGGAATTCCGCTCCGAGAAGGCGACAGGGTCACGTTTGCTCGGACTGTTCTTGATTTGGATCGGGGCGCTGGGCATGTTGTTGCTGCTTGGCTTCCTGGCGCTGCGCCTGCTGTACGCGGCGCTGATGGGGCTTTTCTTTCTGCTGCTGGCGCCCGCGGCGGTACTCGCTCCGGCGCTCGGGGATGGAGGACGTGCGGCCTTTCGCGGTTGGGCCCTGAAGCTGATCGAGGCGGTGGTCGCGAAGCTCACCTATTCGTTTCTGCTGGGCGTGGTGCTGCTGATGATGAAGCTGCTGCTGGGCCTGACGGTCCTTGGCTGGTGGACTAAGTGGCTGCTGATCTCCGCTTTCTGGTGGAGTGCGTTTCTCAAGCGCGATCAGGTGTTTGGATTTGCCCCGGGCGGTGGACCGGGCAGGCTTCCGGGCGGGCCACGATCGATCGCGCGGCGGGTGGGTCAGGCGCTTGAGACGCCGCGTGCGCTGCTGCACCTCAGGAGCACGATCAAGGACAAGTTCGCGCGACCCGCGCCTGAGGTGAAGCCGAAGCCCAAGCACAAATCGGGGGATACGACAGCGCCAACCGTGCCAACGCCGCTCAAGAAAGGACCGAATGGTGAGTTCTCACAGCCGAGTTCGCCATCGATGGGGGATGAAGACGGGGATCGGGCGCGCGAGGGAGGCGGAGACGGCGACTCGGCTGTCGCACACAACGGGTACGCACTGGTTGACTGTTTCGGCCAGCCCGGTGGAGATCGTGCAGGTGGCCCGAGCGGGGGAAACGGGCAGCACGGACAGTCTGGGCGTGAGGGTGACGGCGGCCGCGACAGTGACCGTGTAGCGGGCTCGGGCGGCGCAAAGAGCCCCGACGGTGGGGGCGCCCGTGGACAAACGCGCGCACGAGACGGTCAGGTGGCTGGACGGCCTCGTTGGCGATCTTCAAGCGATGGCTCGGGCGGGCGGGGGTCCGGCGGAGGGCATATCCGCGGAGCCGACGTGCGCACAGCCGCCCAGATGATCGCCGCCGGTGGCGGGCTGGCGCAAAATGAAGCGCTGGAGCACAGCCGCCAGCTCGAGCGCGTGCGCCGCGAGCGCCAGAAGGCGATCACAGAAGGCGACACCAAGCGGGCCGCCAAGCTGGGCGCGCGCGAACAGCGTGTCGAGGCAAAGCTCGCTCGCCACCAGGAGCTAGCCGTGGAGGCGGTCGATCCCGAGATTGGGGTGGGCGAGCTGATGGCGGATGCCGCGGCCATCAGGCACATGGGAGGGAGCGACTTCCAGGGTGGCGATGTGGCGAGCGGCGGCCCGGCGAGCGGCAACTCAGCGGGCGCTGTGGCCGGCGATCCGCTCACGTTCGCCAAACCGCGCCCCAGCGTCATGGACGACGCGCGCGAGGTGGCCGCACGGCGCAAGCGCCAATTGGGTTGGGAGTCGGAGGCTTGAGCGTCGCCTCCTCCTCGACGCTTCCCTCGCCGGCCCGACGGCGAGGATCGCTCGGCGTGCGGGTCGGCGCGAGCGCCGCCGTGCTGCTCGCGCTCGGCGCGTTGCTGCTCGCGTTGATGGCAAGCGCGGTCATGCTTGGCATCACGTTCAGCCTCCCTGGGAGCCCCGCGGGGAGCGCGCCGGTGGAGACCGACGGCGTGTCGGCTCTGGCCGAGCGCGAAATCCCGCCGCTGTACTTGAAGCTGTACCTGCGGGCCGCCGCGCGGTACGGCCTTGACTGGGCGATCCTGGCTGGCATCGGCAAGGTCGAGTGCGATCACGGGCGCGACCCGGCCCCGTCGTGTACGCAAGAGGGTGCTGTCAACTCCGCGGGCGCGGGCGGCCCGATGCAGTTTCTGGCATCGACCTGGAGCGAGTACGGGGTGGACGCCGACGGCGACGGCTCGCCGGACCGCTGGGACCCGGCCGACGCGATCTACGGAGCCGCCAACTATCTGCGCGCGTCGGGCGCTCCTCGCGACTACCACGAGGCGATCTTCGCCTACAACCACGCCGACTGGTATGTGGCGGAGGTTGAGCACTGGGCGGCGCTGTATGGCGGCTCGAACACGGTGGCTCCCGAAGTCGTGTCCTACGGCGGGACGGTAACCGGGAGCACCGCGCCCGTGCAGTACATAGAAGGGGAACGCGCGCGCCTTTCACCCACCGACGGCCACGTGGCCCTGATTCCGACCGGTGTGCCGCCGGTGGTGCAGGGGATGTTGATGGCCGGCAACGAGCTGGAGGACCTGCCCTACGGCCCGACCGGTCACCCCGATCCGCTTGGGGCCACGAGCGAGGACTGCTCGAGCACTGTCAACTACGTGCTGTATCGCTCAGGGGTACGTCCACTTGCGGAAATCCTGCGCGAGAATCCGCTCGCCCAGGACTATGTCGATTGGGGAGATCCGGGACCGGGAAGGTGGGTGACCATCTATTCCACCACCGAGCCAACCGACCATGTGTTCATCGTGATCGCGGGACTGCGCCTGGATACGAGCTACAACGGCACCGACGTGGGTCCCAACCGCAACGAAAGTGGGCCACGCTGGCGCATACTCGACCACATCCCCACCTGGGCACTCTGGTCGGTCAGGCACCCGCCGGGGTTGTAAGGTGGCGTGATGGCCGCACGCAAGGTCGAACTACCTGCTGATCGGCGGCGGTCTGGCCTCCGCCAACTGCGCCCGCTGGCTACGCGAGTCCGGCACGGATGGCGAGATCCTGCTGGTGGGGCGCGAGCCGGATGCGCCCTACAACCGCCCGGAGTGCTCGAAGGGCTATCTGCGCGGGGAGGAGAGTCGCGAGGAGCCGCTGTTTCGTCCCGCAGAGTGGTGGGATGAGCAGCGTGTGGAGCTGCTGACGCGCACGAGCGTTACCGAGCTGGACGTGCGGGAGCGCATCGCGAAGCTCTCCAGACAAAGAGGAGGTCAGCTTCGGCAAGGTGCTGCTTGCGACCGGCGCGAACGTGCGCCGCCTGAACGTGCCCGGCTGCGATCTGGAGCAGATTCACTACCTGCGCACGCTCGGCAATGCCGACACAATCCGCGACGGGGTGGCCGACGCCGAGCGGGTGGTGCTGATCGGCGGCTCCTACATCGGCTGTGAGGTGGCCGCCTCGCTGACGTTGATGGGCAAGCAGGCGACGATCGTGATGCAGGAGGAGGCGACGCTTGAACGCGGCTTTGGCAAGCAGGCCGGACGCTTCTTCCAGGAATTGCTCGAATCGCACGGCATCGTGATGCACGGCCAGGATGGGCTGGGGCGCTTCGAGGGAGATGGGCGCGTGGGCAAGGTCGTGACGACCAATGGCCTCGAGTTGCAGGCTGACGCCGTCGTTGTCGGTGCCGGTGTCATCCCTGACATTGCCCTGGCCAAGCGGGCTGGTCTCGAGATCGGAGAGCGTGGGGGAGTGTTGTGCTCCTCGAAACTGGAGTCCTCCACTCCCGGTGTGTTCGCGGCCGGCGACATCGCCGAGTACGACTCGCCCTTGCACGACGGGCACGTGCGCATCGAGCACTGGGATGTGGCCTTCAACCACGGCAAGACCGCCGCACTGAACATGCTCGGCGGCGATGTGCCCCACGAGGTCGTGCCCTACTTCTACTCGGTGCTCGGCAGATTGGGGCGAGCTGGAATACGTCGGCCCCGCGTACGAATGGGACGAGGAGATTGTGCGCGGCTCCTACGACGAGGGCGAGTTCACCACCTGGTACTTGAAGGACGGCCGAGTGGCTGCCGCGCTCACGTTTGGCCGCTCAGACGATCTGGATCACGCCCGCCGGCTGATCGTCGAGCGCACAGTGCTCGACCCGGGGCGGCGCTCCGCGCTGGCGAGCCTCGACGCTGACCTCGCCACCCTGTAGGCTGTCTTCGTTAATACGGTCGGTGGCGAAGGGAAGCCGGTGCGAATCCGGCGCGGACCCGCCACTGTGACCGGGGATGCCAGTCGCGGCGCGAAAGCGCAGCCACTGATCGGCCGCTCGGCGGATCGGGAAGGCGCGAAGGGTGGGCCCGGGAGCCAGGAGACCTGCCTCCGACCACAAGCCCACAAGCCCTCGTGGAAAGGGGTGGCTCATGCTCACATCTCGTCGTATCTCTGTGGCGCTCACTGCCATCGTCATCGCTGCATTGCTTTCGCTCGCCTCGGTAATCTCCTCAGCTTCGGCAGCGGGTAACCTCGCCACCGTCACCGTCCGCATCCAGGGTCTTGGCGGCGAAACCCTGCTTCAGCAGACACAGGTCACTACCAACACGACGTCGGTTGCCGTCGAAGGTGGGGGCACTTGCGAAGGAACGAGCGCCGGCGGTGCGATCTACGACGCCACCGGCGGCAATTGGAAGGTCAAGTACCAGCCCGAAGGGGTTGAAATTCAGGGTCTGGAGGGCCTCGACCTGCCGGAATTCAACTCCAAAGAACCGTCCGGTATCTACTGGGCTTTCTGGCTGGAAGGCAAGTACGCCGAACAGGGAATGTGCTCTCAATCGATCGCTAGCGGCCAGCACATCGTGCTATTCCCGCAGTGCTACGCGGTCGGTCCGATGTGCCAGAGCGCGACCGCGCCCAACAATTTCCTAACCGCCGTCCCCGGCGGATCTACCGCGGACGTTGGCCAACAGATCCCGGTCACGCTTGGTGCGTTGAATACCGAAACGGCTCTTTCGGAGGGTTCGCTTCCGGAAGGGGACCTGCTCACGGATGGCGCTCAGACGTTCGCGCCGGCCGCAGACGGGGTCGCGGATGTCTCCTTCTCGGCACCTGGCTTGTACATGCTTCAGGCTCATGCCCCCGACTCGGTCGCCTCGGACCCATTTACGATCTGCGTGCACAACGGCAACGACGGAACCTGCGGAACGCTCGCTCCCGGGGGCGCCCATCATCAATGGTGGCCCGGAAATCGTGCCTGTCGCTCCGGCTGACACAGCAACAGTCGGCGGAGTGAAGAACGGCCACCACTACTCTCGCGGCAAAGGCCCTCGCATCCTGCAGGGGCTCGTGAAAGTGCCGGCGGGACGGAACCCTACGCGACGTACGCATCAGCCTTCAGCGTCAGCAACGGCAAGCGGTGCATGGTGTTCAGCGGCACCAAGGAGACGTTCATGCGCGCTCGTTGTGGGCGACGCGTTTCTTCTCGGTCGGCGGCAGCCGAGTCATTCAGCTATCTGTTCCGACGTCGTTGCCGCCGGGCCGCTACGTTTACGACATCGAGGCGATCGACGGCGCCGGAAGCGCGACTAAGCTCGTTCCGGGTGTCAGTCACGTCGTCTTCTATGTCAAGTAGAGTCCAATCGGGCTCATTGGGCTGCGCGCGGCTCGTGCGCGCGCCCGTGCGGGCGTCTGCTTGGCGTCCGGGTCTGGCGCTGGCGGGACTGCTGGCGCTCGCCGGCTGCGGCCTCGGCCCTGGTCCCACACCGGGCGGTATCAGCCTCTCGGTGACACAGGACTTCGGCGCGCTCCCTGTGGGCTACGCCGGCTCGCCGCACGTGAGCGGCCAGGAGACCGTGATGAGCCTGTTGATGCGCAACTACGAAGTCAAGACCCGCTACGGCGGCGGCTTCGTGGAGAGCATCAACGGGCACGCCGGCGGCACGCAGGCCGGAGAACCGATCGACTGGTTCTATTACGTCAACGGCGTGGAGGCGCCCAAGGGAGCCGCCGAGACCAACGTGCGGACGGGCGACCGCATCTGGTGGGATCTGCACGACTGGAGCCAAACCGACAGCATTCCGGCGGTCGTCGGCTCCTATCCCCGAGCCGTTCGTGGAGGGATCGAAGGCAAGCGCTATCCGCGTGCGCGTCGAATGCTCTGAACCGTCGAGCTCGGCCTGTGCGACGGTGCACACGCGCCTCAGCGCGCTTGGCGTGCCGGTGGCCGGGGCGGCTGTCTCAGACGAAGAAGAGCAGCTGACGATGCGCGTGCTGGTCGGTCCTTACTCGGCGTTGGGCAACTCGCTCAGCGTGCACGACCTCGGCGCGGGCCCCGCTCGAGCGGCGTGTACGCGCGCTTCTCGCGACGGTGGCAGCGTGCTCAGCCTGCTCGACCCAGCGGGCAGTGTCGTGCGAAAACTCGGCGCGGGAGCCGGACTGATCGCGGCGACGCGCTACGGCGAAGAGGCGCCGGTGTGGCTCATCACCGGCACCAACGCGGCCGGCGTGACCCACGCCGCGAATTCGCTGCGCGAAAGCACGCTGCACAACGTCTTCGCGCTCGCGCTCGAACCGTCGGGAGTGGCCCAGCCAGTGCCGGTGTCGGGGCCATGAGCGCTCGGAGCTAGCCATGGCAATGGGCGCCACGCTCTTCTACCGCCGTCTCGCGAGTCCGCTGCACGCGACACGCGCGACGGTGGCGGCCATGTGGGCCTGTGCGCTGATCGCCGCGACGCTGCTCAGCGAAAGCCCGATGGTGCTGGGAGCGCTGCTGGTCGGCGTGCTCGGCGCGGGCGCCGGCGCCGGGCTGGGGCGCGAGCTTGCGCGCACGCTGCGCACCGTGCTGATCGTGGCGATCCCGATCGTGCTCGTCAACGTGCTCGTCTATCACGAAGGCCTCACCGTGTTCGCGCGCCTCGGCGATCTCGGGCCGTTCGGTCAGGGCGACTTGACGGTCGAGGCGCTCGTCTATGGCGCCGTGATCGCACTGAAGGTCGGCCTGCTGATGCTCGATCACGACGCTCGCGAGCCTCGCGATCGACCCGGACGAGCTGCTGGCGTGTTTCGCCGGCACTCGTTTCGCTCCGCGCTCACGGCTTCGCTTGCCACGCGCATGATCGGTGTGCTGTCGGCCGATTCGCAGCGACTGGCCGAGGCGCAGCGCACGCGTCCCGGCGGCGGCGCCACGGGCGCACGCGCACGCGTAAGGCTTGTTGAGCGCGATCGTCGGCTCCTCGCTCGATCGCTCGATGGACGTGGCCGCGACGCTGGAGCTGCGCGGCTTCGCCGCCGGCGTGCGCACGGGCGACCGAGCGCCGGCGCCGCCCATTCTCGCGCCACGACCGCGCGTTCGCCCTCTCCGCCGCGTGCGTGTTCGTGCTCGCGCTCGCTCGGGCGACTGGCGGGAGCCGCGCCGTTCAACGCCTATCCGCTGCTGAGCATGCCGGTGTCCGGTGCGACTTTTGTGCTGTGCGCTAGCGCTGCCGGTGGCTGTCCTGCTGCCATTTGCCGACCGTAGGGGGATTGAATTTTGAGATCCGCTGTGGCGTTCTCGCAGGTGACCTATCGCTATCCCGAAAGTTCCGAGGCCGCCTTGCGCGGGGTGACCCTGGAGCTCGAGCAGGGTGAGCTGTGCCTGCTCGCCGGTCGCTCCGGGCAGGGCAAGTCGACGCTGCTGCGCGCCGCCTGCGGTCTTGTCCCGCACTTCCACGGCGGCACGTTCGCCGGCAGCGTCAGCGTCGCGGGCATGGACACGCGCGAGCATCCGCCGGCGCAGCTCGGCGCCTATGTCGGCGTGTTGCAGGGCGACTCGGAGACGCAACTGGTGATGAGCTCGGTGCGCGCCGAGCTGGCGCTTGCGATGGAGAGTCGCGGACACGGCGCCACGGCTGTCGCGCGCGCGGTCGAGGAGGTCGCGCTCGCGCTCGGCATCGATCACCTGCTCGAGCGCTCGACCCACGACCTCTCCGGTGGGCGAGAAGCAGCGCGTGGCACTCGGCGCGGCGCTTGTCGGTCGTCCGCGCGTGGTGCTTGCTGGACGAGCCCACCTCGCAGCTCGACCCTGTTGCCGGCGACGAGTTGATCGGGTTGCTGCGCCGGCTCAACCAGGAGTGGGACACGACGATCCTGCTCTCAGAGCACCGTTTGGAGCGCTGCCTGTCGGCGGCCGATCGTGTGATCGCGCTCGACGCGTGGCGCGGTCGTCCACGACGGCTCGCCAAGCTCGTTCCTGCGGTTCGCGGCGGAGCGCGAGCCGTCGCTGCAGACGCCCGGCGCGAAGCTGTTTGCGCTTGCCGGCATCGGCCCCTCCGCCGGTTGGCGTCAAGCAGGCGCGTGCCTCGTCTGCGCCGCGAGGGACTGCTGCCGACGAGCCGGAACCGCGCGCTGGACACGGCGGCTGCCTACGAGGCGCTGAGTGAGCACGACGGCCGCTGGCAGAGCGGGCCCAGTCGCCGGTGCCGGCGTGCGCGCCGTTTTGCGAGACGGGGCAAGAGCGAGGAGGCGGTCGCCACTCGGCGCTCACGCTTGCAAGGGGTGTGGTGTGAGATCCCGCGTGGGCCGGCGATCCTGCGCGGCGTGGACCTCACGATCGCCCCCGGCGAGCGTGTCGCGCTGATGGGCCGCAACGGGGCCGGCAAGTCCACGTTGCTGCGCCACGCGGCGGGCTTGGTCTCCCCGACGCGCGGGAAGATCGAGCGGTCGGGCAGGGTGGCGCTGCTGTTGCAAAACCCAAACGACTACTTCCTGCACGAGCGCGTCCGCGACGAGCTCTCGCCGAGGCGCTACAGCGCGCGGGCCTGGAGCGTCTGGCCGAGCGCAACCCGCGCGATCTCTCCGGGGGGCGAGCGCCAGCGGCTGGCGCTGGCGATCGTCGCGGACGGAGGCGAGACCCCCGTGGTGGTCGCGCTGGACGAGCCCACGCGCGGCATGGACCGCGAGGCCAAGGCGCAGCTTGGCTGAGAGCTGCACCGCCGCGCCGCGCGAGGGTCAGGCGGTGATCGTCGCCACGCACGACCCCGAGTTCGCGGCTTCCTGCGCGCAGCGTGCGATCCTGCTTGCCGACGGGCGCGTGATCGCCGACGGCCCGGCGGCGGACCTGCTCGCGGGCGGCTGGTATTTCGCCACCGAGACCGCCCGCATCCTCGGCGGCGCCGGCGGCGTTCTGCGTCCGAGGATGGAGCGAGCTGTTGCGCGGCGACGCGCGGGAGAAGCCTCGCGAGGCCGAGGCTGTATCCAGCGGGGACGTGCAAGAGGCGCGTCCCAGAGGGCACGAACAACAATCCCAAGAACACCCAGCGTTGATCCACACCCCGGGAGAGGCACACATGAGCTGGCCACTGGCTTCCTTCGCGATCGTCGCCGGCGTACTGCTCGCCGGCTGGCTGGCCTACGAGCGCTCGCGGCCATCGGCGCGCATGGTCGCGGTCGTGGCAACGCTCGCGGCCGTGGCGGCGCTCGGCCGCGACGCGTTCGTGGCGCTGCCCGACGTCAAGCCGATCACGGCGCTCGCGTTTGTCGTCGGCTATGCGCTCGGCCCGCTGCCGGGCTTCACGGTCGGCGCGATCGGGATGCTGGCCTCCAACATGATGCTCGGACAGGGCCCTTACACGCCGTGGCAGATGGCCGCATGGGGTCTCGTCGGTCTTGCGGGTGCGCTGCTCGGCCGTGTGAGCGGCCGGCATATGGGCCGCTTCGGACTTGCGCTCTCCTGTGCGGTGATGGCGCTGGTGGCCAAGGAGATCATGAACGTGTACACGTGGACGCTCGGCGCCGTCCACACTCCGGCGGCATTCCTCTGATCGCGGGAGGGGCGCTGCCGTTCGACATCACCGACACCGTCGCGAGCTTCCTGTTCGGGTTCGCCTTCGGCCCCGAGCTTGCGCGCTTGCTCGGGCGTATGCGCGCGCGTATGACGTTCAATGGGAACCGGCCAGCCCGCCACCGGCCCACCAGCCCACTGGCTCGGCCGTGCGCCCGCCGGCAGGGTGCGACCGTGCTGCTCTGGCGGCGATCG
The DNA here is from genome assembly GCA_963715535.1 of uncultured Solirubrobacterales bacterium. GTDB lineage: Bacteria > Actinomycetota > Thermoleophilia > Solirubrobacterales > Solirubrobacteraceae > Palsa-744. The sequence goes on from OY970251.1 coordinate 3,197,750, forward strand.
CCCTGTCGGGCATTGCCGCCCTGGCGCTCCTGGCAGCGCCACGGCAAGGCGCCGAGCAACGCCACGAGCGCGAGCGTGTCGCCGGAGATCTCGTTCCTGCATGCGCGCCCAGAACAGCGATGGTGGCTTTGGCGGCGCGCCCGGTGCAGCACAGCAGCGAGCTGTACTCGGCGTGGGTCGCGATCGGGCTGGCCGCGGCCGGGCGCGACCCGCTCACGCTCACGCGCGATGGCCATTCGGTGCTCGACGCGCTGCGCGGCGAAGCCTCGACGCTGCAAGGCGCCGGCGACGAGGAGCGCACGATCCTCGCATTGCACGCCTGCGGCCTGCCCGCATCCGATTTCCCGGGCACGAGCCTGGTGGCGGCGCTGCTGCGCGAACGCTCCAGCGACGGCTCGTTCGACCAGCTCGTCAATATCACGACGTTTGCGATCTTCGCCCTGCGTGTGGCCGGCAGCTCCGCCGACAACCACCTCGTCACCGCCGCCGGTCGCTGGCTGGCCGCCCAGCAGGACTCCGACGGCGGCTTCGGCTTTGCCGGGCGCGGCGGGGGCGAGGACGTCGACGACACCGCCGCGGCGCTGCAGGCCGTGATCGACGCGAGCGGGCAGCGGCGCGGCGCGGTGGTGGCACGCGCGGTGGCCTATCTGCGCCGTGCCCAGAATCCCGACGGTGGGTTTCCCCAAGCAGCCCGGCAGCGAATCCAACGCTCAGTCGACCGCGTGGGCCGTGCAAGGCTTGGACGCGGCCAGTGTGAACGTAGGCGCCGTCAAACGCGCGGGCAGCCGTTCGCCGCTTGGCTACCTGCAGAGCCTGGTGGCCCCTAACGGCAGCGTGCGCTACTCGCGCACCAGCGCGCAGGCGCCGGTGTGGGTGACCGCGCAGGCGCTCACCGCGCTCGCCGGCAAGCCGTTCCCGATCGCGCCTGTGTAGGAGCTACTTGCGATTGCGCCGTGGGAGCCTGTCAGGCCCAGGGCCGAGCTAAGCGTCGCCGCCACGCGCGCGGGCGCCTACCCTTTGAGACTATGTCAGCGGTCTCAAGCACGATCGTCGGCGAACACCACGGTGCCCGCGCAGCGTTGCTGCTCGCCGGGCTGTGCGTGGTCGGCCTCGCGCTCACGTGGGTGCTCGCGGATCTGGTGCCGATCACCCACGAGAAGGACGCGGTCGCGCTGTATGACTTCACGCGCCTGAATCGCCCGTTCGTCGAAGCGCCGGCGAATGCGCTGCTGGACCTGCTCAACACGCCGTTCTTCATCGCGTGGGGAATCGTGCTCGTGGCTATCGCATTGCGGGCGGGTCTGCCGCGGGTCGCTGCTCGCCCTGGCGATCATAATTGCCGTCGCGCCGCTCAGCGCAGAGCTGCTGAAGCCACTGCTCGCCCATCCCCACGATCAGATCGGACCGAAATACATAACCAGCGCCTCATGGCCAAGCGGTCACGCGACGGCTATCACACACTGGTGTGGTCTGCGTTGCTCGTCGCTCCCCCGTCGCGCCGTCGCGCCTTCGCGATCGCAGGCGTGGCTCTGGCGGCGGCGGTGGGCTGCTCGCTGCTGATACTTGCGTGGCACATGCCAAGCGACGTGCTCGGCGGCTACCTGCTCGCCACGATGTGGGCGGCCCTCGCGCTCGCCTTGTTGCTCAGCGTTGGCCCGCGTGGGTCTCTGAGGGTTGTTCTCAGGCCTTCGGATCGACCGGCCCGGCCTCGTGCGCACCCGGAGCCCATAGCGCCTCCGCTGATCTCATTCGCCGCGCGGCTGAGGATGAACAGCATGTCCGAGAGTCGGTTCAGGTAGCGGATCACCTCGGGGTTGCACTCCTCTCCGACCGCGATCGCGCGGCGCTCCGCGCGTCGGCAGACGGTGCGACAGACGTGTAGCTGCGCTGCCGCCGCGGTGCCGCCGGGGATCACAAACGAGCGCAGCGGCTCGAGCGTGGCGTTGACCTCGTCGCACACTCCCTCCAGCCACTGCGCATACTCTGCGGTGACGCGCAGGCGCGCGTGCACCCTTGCGCGTGGCGTCCGGCGCTCCCTCGGGGGGAGCTCGGCACCGACAGGTCGGCGCCGACGTCGAGCAGGTCGTTCTGCACGCGCGCCAGCCATTGCGCGAAGCTGCCCGGCAGACCGGGTGCGAGCAACGCCACGCCGAGCGTCGCGTTGAGCTCGTCCACGGTGCCGTAGGCCTCCACGCGCGGGTGTAGCTTGGACACGCGGCTCATGTCCCCAGGTGGGTCTCTCCGCGGTCTCCGCCCTTCGTGTAGATGCGTGTCAGGTTGACCGTCATGGCCCTTCGAGTCTGGCATATGAGCGGCTCCGATGGCGCTCAGCGAGGTGTGCTTGGAGGCTTGTCCGGGCGGCTGAGAATGGTCTTTTAGGGCCTCGTGTGACGAGTCGCACTGCGTGGCGTCGGGCAGATCGGATACTTTCCCGGCCTTCATGCGGGTAGGTGTTCCGAAGGAGACCGCCGAGGGCGAGCACAGAGTTGCGCTCGTGCCGGAGGTCATAGGCAAGCTGAAGGCCAAGGGCATTGATGTCCTGGTCGAGAATGGCGCGGGCGCGGACGCGCTGCTGCCCGACGCGACCTTCGTCGAGGCCGGCGCGCAGATGACTGCGGACGCCGCCCAGGTGTGGCAGTCGGATGTGGTCGTCAAGATCTCGCCGCCCAGCGAGGCCGAGATCGGGCGTCTCGGGGCCGGCTCGATCCTGATCGGCTTCCTCGCGCCGCTCACGAGCCCGCAGACGACGCGGGCGCTTGCGGCAGCCAAAGCCACCGCCTTTGCGATGGAGTCGATCCCGCGCATCTCGCGTGCGCAGTCGATGGACGCGCTCTCCTCGCAGAGCAACATCGCCGGCTACAAGGCAGCGCTTTTGGGCGCGGAGAACATGGGACGTTTCTATCCGATGCTGATGACCGCCGCCGGCACGATCCCGCCTGCCAAGGTGCTCGTGCTGGGAGCCGGTGTCGCCGGCCTGCAGGCGCTCGCCACCGCCAAGCGCCTGGGCGCGCGCACAACCGGCTATGACGTGCGTCCGGAGGTGGCAGAGCAGGTGCAGTCGCTCGGCGCGCAGTGGCTCGATCTGGGCCTGGAGGCAAGCGGCGAGGGCGGCTATGCACGCGAGCTGACAGAGCAGGAGCGCGCCCAGCAACAGCAGGCGCTCACCGATGCGATCAAGGGCTTCGACGTCGTGATCACGACCGCGCTGGTACCTGGACGCCCGGCCCCCAAGCTGGTCACGGCCGAGGCGGTGCAGGGCATGAAGCCGGGCTCTGTGATCGTCGATCTGGCGGGCGAGTCTGGCGGCAACTGCGAGCTGACAGAGCCCGGTCAAACCGTCGTCAAGCACGACGTGAAGATCGTCTCGCCCTTGAACCTGCCGGCGAGCATGGCCGAGCACTCCTCGCAGCTGTTCGCCCGCAACGTGCAGGCGCTGCTCGATCTGCTGGTCGCCCCGAAGGAAGACGGACCCGCCGATCCCGGCGCCGAGGGTGAGGTTGAGCTCAAACTCGACTTCGAGGATGAGATCGTCGCCGGCGCCTGCACGGTGCGCGACGGGGAGATCGTCAATCCCGGCGCCAAGGCAGCTGTGGAGGCGAGCGCATGATCCTCGCAAGCGTCCTGACGACCAACCTCGCGATCCTCGTGCTCGCGGGCTTCATCGGCTTCGTCGTCATCTCCAAGGTGCCCAACACGCTGCACACGCCGCTGATGAGTGGCACCAATGCGATTCACGGGATCGTGTTGCTCGGCGGCCTGTTGCTGTTCGGCCTCGCCGAACTGGACTCGTTCAGCAAGGCTCTTGCTCGTGATCGCCGTCGCGTTCGGCACGATCAACATCGTCGGCGGCTTCCTCGTCACGGACAGGATGCTCGAGATGTTCAAGTCGCGCCCGAAGCCCAAGGCTCGAGGAGAGCTCCTCCGATGAGGGCAAGCCCGGAACGGACGGGAAGGCGGGCTCATGACCAGTCTGCCGCTTGCCACCAGCTTTCTGCAGAGCGAAAGCTTCATCTATGTCCTCTACATCATCGCCTTCGCGCTGTTCATCCAAGGGCTGCGCGGGCTCTCCGGCCCGACCGGCGCCGTGCGCGGCAACCGTATCGCGGCCGTCGGCATGGGTATCGCGGTCGTCGCGACGCTGCTCAACCCAGGCGAGGGCAACTGGGGCCTGATCGCGCTCGGCATGGCGCTCGGCGTGGCCGTCGGGGTGCCCGCGGCGCGCCAGGTGAAGATGACCGCGATGCCGCAGATGGTCGCCCTCTTCAACGGCGTCGGCGGTGGCGCGGTGGCGATCATCGCGTGGGTCGAGTTCCGCAACCACGGCTCCACCTATGGCTCGCACCTGGCGGTGCGCACGTTCGAATCCGGGCCGTTCGTCGAACACGCCATCGTTCGCACGGGTGCGCTGCCAACCTATGTGGCGATCTTCTCGGTGTTCGCCGCGATCGTCGGCTCGATCTCCTTCTGGGGGTCGAACATCGCTTTCGGCAAGCTCCAGGAAATCATTCCTGGGCGCCCGATCTCGCTCGGCTCCGCCCAGCAGATCGTCAACCTCGTGCTCCTGATCCTCGCGCTCGCGGCGGGCATCGACCTTGTCTCCGGCGCCCATTCCGAACTGCTGTTCATCGGCATGCTGATCGTGGCGGCGCTGCTCGGCAACGCCGTGGTGCTGCCGATCGGCGGCGCGGACATGCCGGTCGTGATCTCGCTGCTGAACGCGTTCACGGGGCTCTCGGCGGCGGCCACCGGGATGGCGCTCAACAATCCCGCGCTGATCGTGGCCGGCATGATCGTGGGCGCCTCGGGCTCGATCCTCACCAACCTGATGGCGACCGCGATGAACCGCTCGATCCCCTCGATCGTCGCGGGCGGCTTTGGCGGCGGCGGCGCCGTCGAGGGCGCCGAAGGCGCAGGCGAGCATCAGGGCACCGTGCGCTCCACCAGCGCCTCCGACGCGGCGATCCAGCTTGCCTACGCGAACCGAGTCGTGGTCGTCCCCGGCTACGGCATGGCCGTCGCCCAGGCACAGCATGCCGTGCGCGAGTTGACCAAGGAGTTGGAGGCTCGTGGGGTGGAAGTCAGCTACGCGATCCATCCGGTCGCCGGCCGCATGCCTGGGCATATGAACGTGCTGCTGGCCGAGGCCGACGTGCCCTACGACCAGCTCAAGGAGATGGACGACGCCAACCCCGAGTTCCAGCGCACCGACGTGTCGCTTGTGATCGGCGCCAACGACGTCACCAACCCGGCGGCCAAGAACACGCCATCCTCGCCGATCTACGGGATGCCGATCCTCGAAGTGTCCGACTCGACCTCGGTGATCGTGATCAAGCGCTCGATGAACCCCGGCTTTGCCGGCATCGAGAACGAGCTGTACTTCGACCCGAAGACTTCGATGCTCTTCGGCGACGCGAAGTCGGCTGTGAGCGAGATCACAGCCGAGCTGTCGGCTCTCTGACGCTCCGGTAAAGAGTATCCGGTGCTCTCGTCGCGGCCGCGCTCGCGCAGCGCGCGCGCTCCTCGACGTGCGGAGTTCTCCGAGCCTGTGGCGATTTCGGTGCGCGGACTCCTGCACGTGCCAAATTGGTACGCGATGCAGACAAAACAGACATTGTATGAAGTACATCGTATCTTACACTCAACTGAGGAGAGAGAGACGTGATCATCTGAGGGGTCTGGCATTTCGGCATATCGCCGCGCAACTTCGGGTCGATCGCGGTTCATGCCGGTCATTGGCGTGCTGGTGTGTGTCGCGTCGATCGCCGGGGCGGCTCTTCCTGTAGGCGGGGGGAATGAGCTGCCCCGGGTCGATCGCGAAATCCATCCGGCGCGAATGGCAACGCCGGCGCAAGCCACGACCCGTGCATCCGCGCCACGCGCAAAAGCAAGCATCGTCGGCGGGACAGGGCGCCTCGATATCGAATTTTCCCTTCCAGGTCGCGCTGTATGACACCCAGGCCGGCTCTCCGGCCGCGGGCTTCTTCTGCGGCGGGGTGATCGTCGACGCCACCCATGTGGTGACGGCCGCCCACTGTGTTCGTCGGCCACGCGGGGGGTCCGGGCGAAATGACGGTGCTCGCCGGCTCGACCTCGCTTGACCGCGCTCGACCCCGGAAGTGTGCGCGACCCCGTGGCATCGAGCACGTTCGACTCGCAGCTATAACCCGGTCAGCAGCGAACGACGACATCGCGCTGCTGACGCTCGCCCAGCCGCTGTGGTCGGGCTCACGCGCCGAGCATCGACGGCTCCAACACGATCGCGCCGCTGGCGCTGGATCCGGGGGCCGCGCGGGCCTACGCCAACCCCAACGTGAGTCCCGCGATCGTGGCCACCGCGAGCGGCTGGGGGGACGTCAACCCGGCGCCCGGACACGCGCCCAGCTACCCGACGAGCTTGCGCTCCGTGCAGACTGCCGCTCGTCTCCGAAGCGACTTGCGAAGAACAGTACGCGGCGATCGAACAGCCGATCACCTCGAGCATGATCTGCGCCGGTGGGGGCAGGTCCCACGTGGACACCTGCTACGGCGACAGCGGCGGGCCGCTCGTGGTCGATCGGGATACTCCCGCTCGTCCACCCGAGGACTACGTGCTGGCGGGTTGGTCGACTTTGGCAACGGATGCGCCCAGCCGGGCTATGCAGGTGTATACACGCGGATCGCGAGTCCCGCGATCATGCGCTTTCTGAGCTCCGGTTTCGGTCACCTGGTGGCGCCGGTCGGCTTGCAGGCCAGGCACCGCAAGCGCAAGAAGCACCGTCCTCACCATCACGTCTCATAGATCCACCGGCTCCTGGCCGCGGAAGCGAACATGGCCATCGTCGTCACGCGTCGCGATCGACTTTCGCTGAGAGCGCACGCCGTGCCTTCCGCGTCCTCTGGAACACTGGGACCGTGATCTCCCGAGAAGAGGCGATCGAGGCGCTGGCGGCCAACGAGTTCGACGTCGTCGTCGTCGGCGGCGGCATAACGGGTGCGGGCGTGGCCCTCGACGCGTCGGCTCGTGGCTACAGCGTGGCGCTGATCGAGCGCGCCGACTATGCGTCGGGAACGTCCAGCCGCTCCAGCAAGCTCGTCCACGGAGGATTGCGCTACCTGCAGCATTTCGACCTCGGGCTTGTACGCGAGGCGCTGCTCGAGCGTCAGCTGATGGTCGCCCTCGCTCCGCATCTGGTGCGACCGTTGCCGCTTGTCGTGCCCGCTTTCGACGGCGCTCGACCTGACCGGTTGATGGGGGTCGGGTTGAACCTGTACGACGTGATGTCGGTCACGATCGGAGGTCGGCCGGGGATCGGCTGCGTACTCGTCGCTCGCGCCGTACCCAACGGGCACAGGACGGCCAGAAGGCACAGGATGAGCAAGTCGCCGGCGAGCTTGGGTCCAGCGCCTCGACACTCGTGATCGAGGAGGGGGAGTCGTGGAGCCCCGAGCGCCACCGCGTGATCTCTGGCGAGGATGTGATCGAGTTGCTACCGGCTCTGGCCAGACGCGAGCCGAGCAGTGGCTATCTGTTCTACGACTGCCAGACCGACGACGCGCGTCTGGTGCTCACCGTGCTTGGAGAGGCCGAGCGCTTCGGCGCGGTGTGCGCGAACCGCCTGAACGCGACAACGCTGCTCGAGCGCGACGGACGCGCCTGCGGCGTGCGTGTGCGCGATGAGGAGAGCGGTGAGCGTTTGACGTGCGCGCCGCGAACGTGGTCAACGCGACGGGGGTGTGGGCTGACGAGCTGCGTCCGACTAGAGCTGCACGACGAGGCGGAGCTGCCGGTCAGATAAGACCCAGCCGCGGCACGCACGTGACCCTGCGCCACGAGGACTCTGCCGCTGATCGGCGGTGCGATCGTGCCGGCCGGAGCGGGCCGCTCGATCTTTGCGCTGCCGTGGCTTGGGACGCAACGCTGGTCGGCACGACCGACAATGACTATGAGGGCGCGCTCGAGCACGTGCGTCCCTCCGGGGAGGACGTGGACTATCTGCTCGCGGCCGTCAACGAGTTCTTTGCCACAGAGCTGAAACGTGGCGACTTGACCGGCGCCTATGCCGGGGTTCGTCCGCTGATCTCCACCGGCGACAGCAAGAAATCGGTTGACATCTCGCGCAAGGCGGAGCTGTATGAGACCTCCAGCGGCATGATCACGATCACCGGCGGCAAGCTCACGACCTGGCGGCGGATGGCGAAGATGGCCGTCGATCGTCTGGTCGAGCGCGAAGCGCGCGACGCTCCCTGTCGCACTGCGGAGATCCCATTGGGCGCGGCCGTGAGCGTCGAGGAGCTGCCGTCTGTCGCGGGTGTCTCGGAGTCGACGCGGGTGGCGCTTGCCGGTCGCTACGGCTATGGGGCGCACGAGGTGCTCGCGCTGGTCGCCGAGCGGCCTGAGCTTGCTCGGCCGATCGTCGCGGGACTGCCCGACCTGATGGCCGAGGTCGTGATCGCCGCCCGCCGCGAGCAGGCCCGCAGCGTTGGCGACGTGCTGCTGCGACGCACGCGTCTCGGCCTGATCGCGGCACGCGAGCTCTTGGGCGAGGGCGAACCAGGCGCCTCGCGGATCGGGAGCGTCGCCGCTCTGATGGGAGCAGAGCTCGGCTGGGGCGAGCAGCGCGCACGACCGCTGAGGTCGAGCGCTTCCGGCAGGAGGCTCACCTTGAGGGGATTCTCGTCGCCGATGAGTAGGAGCCTGTGAGCACGCTCGCTCCGACTCGCCGTCTCATTGCCGGCCGGCACGTGCTTGAGCTTGGTGGCAGGCCGTTGTTGATGGGCGTGGTCAACGCCTCGCCGGACTCCTTCAGCGATGGTGGACGCTACCGAACGCTCGAGCAGCGCCTGCAGCTGGCAGCTGAGCAGTTGCGTGAGGGCGCAGACATCCTTGACATCGGGGGGGAGTCGGCCGCCACCAACCGCGCGCCGGTCGCAGAGCAGGAGGAGATCGAGCGGGTGGCGCCGCTGATCGAGCGAGCGGTGACAGAGCTGGATGCGATCGTGTCGGTTGACACCTACAAGCCCGCCGTCGCCCGGGCGGCGATCGCGGCGGGCGCCTCGATCGTCAACGATGTGAGCGGGCTGCGCGACCCCGAATTGGCGCGGGTGTGCGCACAGAATGGCGCCGCGCTCGTGGTGATGCACACCCGCGCCGCACCGAAGCAGCGGATGCAGGATCCCGATCTCTATGAGGACATCGTTCAGGAGGTCCGTGGCTTCCTGGGGGAGCGCATCGCGGTGGCGATGGCGGCGGGGATGGCCCACGAGCAGCTGATCGTGGACCCCGGTCCCGATTTCGCAAAGACGCCCGCTCAGACGATCGAGCTGCTGGCGAACGTAGGGAGCCTCCACTCGCTTGGCTGCCCGCTGCTGATGGCGATCTCGCGCAAGGATTTCATCGGTGCGCTCACCGCTCGCGCTCCGCGTGAGCGCCTTGCGGGGACGCTCGCGGCGCTCGCGTTTGGGGTGGACCTTGGAGCGCACATGTTTCGCGTGCACGACGTCGCCGCCGCCTCGGACTACCTGATGGTGCGGGCGGCGCTCCGGGGCGAGCTCGAGCCAGGGAGGGATCTGAGGCTCGCTGAGGAACTGCGATACGACCGCTAGGGTGTCCTGTGCAAATGGGTGCCGGCCGCTGTCCAACGCGGCCGGACGCCAACCGCCCGAACCACGACGAAGGAGAAGAGAAGATGACCGTGCTCGACCGTTCCGAGCTGCAGGCAAGCCCGCTTGCCGACCTGCATGTGATCGCCGATCAGATCGGACTGGAGGGCTTCCGGCGACTGCGCAAGGCAGATCTGATCGATGCGATCCTCGGCGAGAAGGGTCCCGAGGACTCGGACGGCAACGGGTCTGCAAAGCAGACGCGCTCGGGCCAGGATGCCGAGGATGGGTCCTCCGATGCCGAGGATGGGTCCTCCGACGAGGAGACGTCCGCGCGTCGCGCGAGCTCGCGTCGTTCTCGCTCGACCCGTTCGCGTCGTGGCTCCGCCGCTGCGAAAGCAGCGGAGAGCGAAGAGGACGCGCCCGAGCCCGAGCGCGATTCCGCACCGGCGCGGCGCGGTACTCAGCGGACACCGGGCGGTCGCGGTCGTGGCCGCGACCGCGATGAGGGCAGCGAGAAGAGGCAGAGGCAGAGCCGAGCGCATAGCCGAGGGCGTCGTGGAGGTTCTGGGCAACGGTTCGGCGTTTCTGCGCGTGGATCCGCCCGAGCCCTCCGATGCCGACGTGTATATCTCCGCCGCCCAGGTGCGCCGCTGCGAGCTGGTCTCGGGCGATCGCGTGAGCGGGCCGGTCCGCGCTCCGCGGCGCTCGGAGCGCTATTCCTCGCTCGTGCGGATCGAGACGATCAACGGCGAGCCGGTCGGACTCGGTGGCTGAGGGCACTCGCTATGACGATCTGGCTGTGTCCTATCCGAGCGAGCAGCTGGCGTTCGACTCCGAGGACCCGACGTTGAAGGCGATCGAGTGGCTGACACCGCTCGGTCGCGGCTCGCGCGCGGTGCATCGTGGGCGGCGCGCGCTCGGGCAAGACCGAGACGCTGCGACTGATAGCTGGGGCGCTCGCGACCGATCGTGCGGGATCGGCCGGCAAGGGACTCGAGCTGACGCTCGTGCTCGCCGGCGTGCGCCCGGAGGAGATCGCCGAGTGGCAGCAGGGACCTGTGGCGCCTGCCGTGGCGCTCACCTTCGCCGCCTCGCCCGAGGCTCAGGGACAGGCGATCGAGGCCGGCGATTGAGACGGCCAAGCGTGTCGCTGCTCGTGGGGGCGATGCGGTCGTGTTGATCGACGGCCTTGACGGGCTGCAGCCGCACAGCGCGCGCAAGGTGCTGGCGGCCGCCCGCAAGCTGACAGACGGCGGGTCGCTCACGGTGATCGCAACAGCCGCGCGTCCCTTCGGCGGCGAGACGACGGTGATCGCGCTCGACGTGGCTCGCACCAGCACGGACGGCTGCCGGCGCTCGACCTGGTGAGCAGCGGCACCTTGAAGCCGGAGCTGCTGGTCGGCGAGGACGGGGCCGAGGCGATCATGCGCGCCCGTGCCACGGCTGCCGAAAACTAAGACTCGCCTCTAGTGGGCCGCTCCCCAGCGGCCCACTAGCCCCGATAGGCGACGCGGCCCCAGGACGGCTCGGGCGCAAGTTCGATCGGCTCGCCGAGGCCGTCGTGCTGCACGTAGACGAAGCTGCCGGTGTCCTCGATGAACACGAACGTCAGCTCGCCCTCGTTGACGCGCTGGTCGAGCCACGCGCCGCGGAACACCAAGGCGGCGCAGCCAGTGCACGAGTGAGCGCTCGGCTGGGCCGACGAGTTCTGGCCAGCAGTCGTTGACGTGCTCGCCCAGCGCGGAGGCGGGGTCCTGGATGTCGCCGTTGACGGCGAGGTTGACCAGATCCTCGAGCTCGTCCTCGCCGAGGCGTCCGCCGACGAAGCCAAGCTTGAGGGCCGCCTGCTCGCAGCGTTCGCCGAAGTCGCGTTCGTTGAAGGTGAAGCGCAGGTCGCCGTATTCGAGGACGAAGTCCTCACCGGAGTTGTAGTTGCCGCGACGTGTCTTGTCCATGACTGAGGTTCCGTGGGAGAGTTGGGTGTGTATGGTGGACGCTTGGGGTCCTTATCGGCCCAAGCCGTCGGGATCATATGCGGGGCTCCTGCCCGTCTGCTGTGTCTGCACGCGATATTGCATTCCGGCGATGCGAACTGCGGGGAGCCCGACGCGGTCAGCTCTGGCGCGAGGCTCGTGCCGCCCGTGGGCGTCTCTATACGCTCCCCTTAGATGGCACGTCTCACAGAGCACGGACTACGCCGGTCGGTCGGGGTCTCCGGCCTGTTCGCGACCGCCTACGGAAATGTCGGCTCCTCGATCTACTACGCGCTGGGGCTGGTCGCGGCGCACGCGCTGGGGCTCACGCCGCTCGTGTTCGTCTTCGCCGGCGGCCTGTTTGCGCTGACGGCGAAGACCTACGCGGAGGGCGCCGCGATGTTCCCCGAGGCCGGGGGATCTTCCTCGTTTCGCTCGCCATGCGTTCAACGAGCTCGTCTCGTTCTTCGCCGGGCTGGGCGCTGAGCCTCGACTACATCCTCACGATCGCGATCTCCGCGTTCTTCGTGCCTCACTACCTGAGCACCTTTCCAGGGCTGTGAGGGCTGAACCACAATCCGGGCGACATCTTCGGCGGACTGATCGTGATCGTGGCGCTCGCCGGCCTGAACATCCGCGGGCTGGGGGAGTCGGCCAAGCTCAACTTCATCCTCGCGATCGTCGATCTCTCGACGCAGGTATTGCTTGTCGGCGTCGGTGCGGTGCTGGTGCTGGACCCCTCGCTGTTGATCCATCAGGTCCATCTCGGGACGGTGCCGAGCTGGCACGAACTGATCTTCGCGCTGTCGCTTGCGATGCTCGCCTATACAGGAATCGAGACCGTCTCGAACATGGCCGAGGAGGCAACGCGATCCCGGCAAGCAGGTTCCCAAGGCGGTGAATCTCGTCGTGCTCGCTGTGCTCGGCGTGTACCTGGGCATTTCGATGATCGCGCTGTCGGCTTTGCCCGTGACGGCGATACCGGGGCATCCGCATCATTTTCAAACATTGCTGGGCGTCGAAGGTCATGGTGGCTTCCAGAACGACCCGGTGCTGGGGATCGTCTCGCGGCTGGGATTGCACGGAACCGTTCTCACGATTGCGCAGTACTACGTCGGTCTGCTGGCCGCGACGATCCTGTTCATCGCCACCAACGCCGGCATGATCGGGATCTCGCGCCTGTCGTGGTCGCTGTCCGAACACCGCCAGCTGCCCGGCATCTTCTCGCAGTTGCACGTCCGCTTTCGCACGCCGTGGTTCACGATCCTGTTCTTCTCTGGGCTGGCGGGGATTCTGGTTCTGTACGGCAACACGAACGTGCTGGGCAACCTCTATTCGTTCGGCGCACTGCTGTCCTTTACGATTGCGCACATCTCGGTGATCGCGCTGCGCGTGAAGGAGCCCGACCGCGAGCGGCCCTACCGGCTGCCTTGGAACGTGCGCATCCGTGGCGCGTCGATACCGATGACGGCTGTGATCGGCGGCATCGGCACAGCCACCGTTTGGGTGGTGGTGGTGATCACCCACCCTGAGGCACGCGTGGTCGGCATCCCCTGGATGATGCTGGGGATGGTCGGCTACATCGTCTACCGGCGCCGGCAGGGTCTCGATCTGCGCAGAGCTATCACATCCCGCGCGCCGAGCGCCCAGCCGACTTCGAGGCGCTTGGCTATCGCACGGCGCTGGTGCCGATCTTCGGCGGGCGACGTCAGCGCCAGCGCGCTGTCGAGCGCAGCGAAGCTGATCGGCGAAGAGGGGGTGGTGTACGCGGTGTTCGTGCTGCCCGTTCCCAGCCAGCTTTCACTGGAGGCGGGGCTGGAGGCCGAGGAGGCCGAGGGTCGAGCGGCGCTCGAGAGCGCGCGCATCAAGGCGCGGCGCTCGAACATCAAGATCCGCACGGGCTGATTCGCACGCGCAACCCCGGCGCGGCGCTGGTCGACGAGGCCAAGCGCGTCGACGCGGACGTCATCTACTGGTCCACGATCCATGCCCCCGTGGGCGAGCAGCGGATCGGGCCGACCGCCACCTATCTGCTGAGCAAGCGTCCCTGCCGGGTGATCATCGAGACCGAGAACCTTCCCCCCCGGCGAGACCCACTACCAGCCGGAACTGCTGTGCTCCCGAGTGGCTGACCGATCCAGCGGTGAGCGTGCCGAGCGACTTGAAGTAGGGCACGAGGCTGGAGACGCCCGGGCTCTGGGCCAGCCCGACTCCTTCCAGGAAGCCGAGCAGCGTCGGGAATTCGACGATCAGGCTCGGTTCGATGCCGCCGCCCAGAGCGCGAGGTCGCGCTGGCAGTAGGAGGGCGGAGGTGGACAGCGTGCTCGACGGGTTCAGCGCGCCCTGGACCGAGGGTTCCCCGAGTCCGAGCACGAACTTGCCTTCGCCGTCGGCGATGTAGATGACCGCCGGGAAGCCCTGCAACTTGACGCTGACAGCGGCGTCGGTGCCGGCGATCGAGGCATTGCTGACGATCGCGCCGGCGCTTTTCATCAGGCTGCCCAGCTTGCCGACCGCGGCGCGCGAGGCGCTGGGGTTGTTCGAGGAGATCACCAGCGCCGCCTGCAGGTTGAACAGGCCCGTGCCGCTCACAAACATCCCGCCGGAGCCCGCCCAGCCGGCGAAGTCCTGTTGCAGTTTGGCGTTCGGCGAGTCGATCGCCGTGAACAGCTTTTCGATGCTCGGGCCGCCGAGCGAGGAGAAGATCGTCGAGGTGCCAAACGAGGCGACGCCGTGCAGCAGCGCCAGCGCACGGGGAAGGTTGGCGCCGACGTTGCCGACGCCGGCGGCAAGCCAGGAGCCTCCTGGCAGCTCGCCCGAGCTGTTTCGCGCCTTCCTGGCCGAACAGCGGCGCCGAGTCGTTGCTCGAGTGGATTTCGCCCTGTATCGAGATCGTGTTCGAGGTGGGCGTCACCGACAGCGAAGCGGTCTGTGCGTCGGCAAACAGCTCGCCAAGCAGCGAAACGCCCTGGCCGGCCAGGCCGCCTGAGCCGTGAACTGCCTTGAGCAGCGCTTCGGGCTCGAGCGTAGGCGCTGGCGATCGCGTTCGCTTGGCGGCTTCACGTAGCCGGACGCGCTGGTGATGGACGAGCCTCCGAGCGAGGTGTCGATCGCTTCCTTCAAGCCCGATTCGCTGCCGATCACGGCGAAGTCCTTGACTATGCCCTCCGCCTCTCCGCTGGCTGAGACCTGGTAGGTGACTCCCCGATAGCTCGTCGTATGCGCTTGCTGTTCGTGGGCGCGCGCTTCCAGGAACGAGCGGGCCTTAGCCGACGTCCGAGGTCTCGAAGACGATCGCTCCCTGGGCGCCATTCGCGCCAAACGTGCCGGCGCCAAGCGAGGATGCGGCGCTTGCCAGAGCCACCTTCGAGCAGTGCCTGAGCGGAGCTCCCGCTCTCGGGCAGCTTGCTCGTGTCCAGCGAGGTGATGAATATGCCGGCGTTCTGGCCGACCCACGGCTCGATGTCGCGTTTGAATTCGACATGGCTGCCTTCGCTCGAGAGCAGCGCCTGGGCGAGGCTGCCGTACGGTTCGGCCAGGTGCGTGAGGTCCTTGGCGGCCGTGGATGCGTCGCCGCTGGCACCACCGCTCGGCTTGACGACCACGTTCGCATAGAGCGGCGCGGATACCGGCACGAGGCTGGCCGGGTCGCCACTGGAGCCGGAAGACCCGCATCCCGCGAGCGCGCCTGAGCCGAGCAGCGAAATCAACGCGAGGGCGATGCAGCCGGCTGCGGCCCTTGCGCAGGGGATGCGCGCCGAGCGTGCGTCCGGCGCATGTGCGTGGCGGGCGAGCAGCGGCGATCGTGCGGGTCGGTCGTGGCGGAGGGCAACGCGTTCCTTTCTCTTGCTGACTCTGGTCGGAGCTCTGCAACGAACGTTACACGCGCCGCCCCTGCAAGCTTGCATGCACGCGCCCAGCGTCGCTGTGCCGGTGCCTCCCACCGGCAAAACCCAAGCTGAGCGGGCTCTTTTGTGCGTTTTTGGGTATTGGGGCGTGCAATGTGGGAGAAAATGTGCAATTAGGGTTGCATTGTGGGGGAAAGTGGGGTAAGTTCGCGGCAGCGAGCCGTGGTGGAGGAGCTCCTCCCACTCCTCCACCGCGGCTCGATCAACTTGATTGGAGCTCCCAAGTGGCTTTCCGCGGCACCTTCGACCACACGCTCGACGCGAAGAACCGGCTCACCGTTCCGGCTCGCTATCGCGCCGCGCTGTCGGAGGGCGTGGTGCTCGCGATGCCCGTCGACCTCAAGCCATATGTCGGCGTGTGGCGCCCGCAGGACTACGAGCGCTATACCGAGCGCTCGCTCGCCGAGCTGCCGCCGCTGTCCTCGCGGCTGACCGAGCTCGAGCGCTTCTTCTACGGAAGCTCGCACGACGCCGACCTCGACGCGGCCGGGCGGATCATGGTGCCGGCTTCCTCGGCGAGCACGCGAAGCTCAGCAAAGAGGTCGTCGTGGTGGGGGCCGGCGACCGCCTGGAGCTGTGGGATCGCACCAGCTGGGACGAACACCGACCGGCGCTGCTCGGCAGCGTCGCAGAGATCACAGCGCGCGTTGACCATCCTGCTTGACATGACCACCGTTCACATTCCGGTGCTCGCCGAGGAGCTGCTCGAGCTGCTGGACCTGATCGGATCCCACCCGCCCAGACCGTCATCGACTGCACTTTCGGCGGCGGCGGGCACGCGCGCGCTCATCGCCGAGCGCCTTGGCTCGCAGGGAACGCTCGTGGCGATCGACCGAGACCCGTTCGCCGAGGAGCGCTTCCTCGAGCTCGCCCAAGAGATTCCCTGCTCGGCGCGCTTCATCCGCGGCGACTATGCGGAGGGCCTGGAGATGCTCTCTGAGGAAGGAGTGATCGCGGACGCCGTCTACTTCGACCTGGGCATGTCCTCGATGCAGATCGACACGCGCGAGCGCGGCTTCTCCTACTCCTATGACGCGCCGCTCGACATGCGCATGGACCCACGTCAGGAGCTCACGGCGCGCGAGATCGTCGCCACCTGGGACGAGCGTCGGCTCGCGGGGATCTCTGCGCGAGTTCGGCGAGGAGCGCCACGCCGCTCAGATCGCCCGCGCGATCGTGCGCGCTCGCGCGCAGTCTCCGATCGAAACGACGCTCGCGCTCGTGGAGGTCATCACCGCCGCGATTCCCACTCCGGCTCGCTTTGCCGCTGGGCACCCCGCCAAGCGCACGTTTCAGGCTCTGCGGATCGCCGTCAACGACGAGCTGGGACAGCTCGATCGGGCGCTGCCGCTTGCCTGGGGGCTGCTGCGCGAGGGCGGCGTGCTTGCCGCGATCTCCTTTCACTCGCTGGAGGACAGGCGCGTCAAGCACTTCCTCGTCGAGCGCGCTCGCGGCTGCATCTGCCCGCCCGACCTGCCCGTGTGCGGTTGTGGGCGCGTGCCCGAGGCGGCGCTGCTCACACGTGGCTCGATCGTGCCCTCGGCAGAGGAGACGGCGCGCAACCCCCGCGCCTCCTCGGCGCGTCTGCGTGCCGCCACAAAGCTTGCAGGTCTCTCAACCGATCAAGGAGGTCAAGCATGACCCCGCCCGCCACGGCCCGCTCGCTTCCCAAGCGCGCCGCGCCCGACCGATCGAAGATCGGCGGGCGTCGCGCCGCGCGCGTCGCGCCAGACGCGTATCCGGTCCCAGTGCGCCCGCTCGCTCGGGTTCGCTGGCGCCGCCGCGGTCGCGATCCCGGCGCCGGGTGTCGCGCTACCGCGCGAGCGCCCGCGCGCGACCGAGCTCACCCTCGCGTAGGCGCTCGGCGCCGCGAGCAGGCGCAGCCCGGCTGGAGCCACTCCGGGCATTGCGCTGCGTGGCGCGCAGTGCTCTGGAGGGCATCTGTCGAGCAGCGCTTTCGTGGACAGGCTGATCCGGGGACGCTTGTGGATCGGTCTGCTGGCCTTCGCCTTGATCGGGATCGTCGCAATGCAGCTGCTGGTGCTCAAGCTCAACACGGGCATCGGCCGCACGCTTGGGCATGTGGCGACTTCTGCAGCGCGAAAACGCTCAGCTGAACATCGAAGACTCGATGTACTCATCCGAAAACCGGGTCGCGCCCCTGGCGACGGCCGCCGGGATGACGCTTGCGCCGGCCGGGACAGTCCACTTCGTGGCGGCGAGCATGGCGGACATCTCGCGCGCCGCGGCCGCGCTCTCCACTGCCGCTCAGTCCTCCGCGAGCGCGGCGTCTCGGCGAGCACGGCGTCCGCGTCGGCGAATCGATCGCGAATCACGGAGCGCGGCCGGCAGCGAAGCCGCCGCCCAGACGAGCAGTGCAGCGGAAGCGCCGGCTCAGGGGAAGCCTCCAGCTCCTCCACCGCCGGCTCGACGGGCGAAAGCACCAGCGGATCGGGCGAAACCCAGTCGAGCGGCTCGCCGTCGAGTGCCTCGCCGTCAAGCGCTGGCTCCTCGCGCGCCGCGCCGAAAGCGCTCCATCGACCGCGGGCGCCAGATCGAGCGCCGGCGCACAGCCGAGCGGCGTCGTCGAGCTCGGCGGCGCGGCGGCGAGCGCTCCCGCCGGCGGCACCCAGGCCGGCACGCGGGAATAGCCGATGGCGGCCGTCCAACGTCGCGTCGGGCTGCTGTTCGGGCTGTTCGTCGTGCTGCTGCTGATCGCCGGCGCGCGGGCTCTCTACCTCGGCGGTCCCCACAGCGGCGTGCTGCGCAGAGCCGCACAGACGCAGCAGCTCACCGACGAAGTGGTGCCAGCCCAGCGCGGCACGATCACCGATCGCAACGGCGTCGCGCTCGCGATCTCCGAACCCGCGCAGGAACTCGTCGGCCGATCCCTATCTGATCAAGGACCCGCTCGCCGCCGCCCGGCAGCTGGCGCCGCTGCTGGGCCTCACCCAGGCACAGGTGCTCACGCTGCTCAGCGAGCACACCGGCTTCGTGGTGCTCGCGCGCGCGCTCCCCTACGCCACCGCCCAGAAGGCGCTGGCGCTGAAGATTCCGGGCCCGCAGGGCACCCCGGTGAAGATTCCAGGGTTGCAGGGCACTCCGGTGATGCGACGTGTCTACCCGCGCTCGCACGCTTGCCGCGCAGGTGCTCGGGATCGTCGGCACCGAACACGAAGGGGCCGGGCTCATGGGGCTCGAGTATTCGGAGAACTCGCACGCTTGCGGGGCGCGCCGGCAAGCGCAGCGTCGTGAGCGACGCGATCGGTCAGCCGATCTCGATCGCCGAAACCCGCCACGAGCGAGCGGGCTCCTCGATAGCGCTCACGCTCGACGCCAACATCCAGCAGCGCGCCGAAGACGTGCTCAGCGCTGTCGGTCGCGTCTTTCATCCCAAGGACTCCACCGCGATCGTGATGGACCCGCGCACGGGCGCGATCCTCGCGATGGCCAACTGGCCGCTTGTCAACAGCAACGATCCGCCCGCAAAGCCGGAAGAAGCGTTCGAGAACCGGGCGGTCAGCTTCAACTACGAACCTGGCTCGACGTTCAAGGTCGGTGACCGTCTCCGGGGCTCTGCAGGAAGGGCGGATCACGCCGAGCACGCGGCTTTGAAATCCCCGATCAGATCGAACTCGGCGGGCGCACGATCCACGACGACACCGAACACGAAACCGAGTCTCTGACCGCCTCGCAGATCCTGGCCCAGTCGAGCAACGTCGGCGCGATCAAGATCGCCAGCCTGTTGGGTCCTGAAAAGTTCAACTCCTGGGTGCACAGCTTCGGCTTCGGCGCGCCGACGGGCGCGAACATCCCCGGCGAAGAAGACGGGGCCACGCTGCCGCTGGACAAATACTCCGGCTCCTCGATGGGCAACCTGCCGATCGGCCAGGGCGAGCTGGTGACGCCGATTCAGATGGCCACGCTCTATTCGGCGATCGCCAACGGCGGCATCCTGCGCCCGCCGCACATCGTCGGGGCGGTCGGCGGCCACACGGTCGCGGAGCCGGCCGGGCGGCGAGTCATATCGTCGAGCGTCGCGGCTGAGGTTCGCGAAATGCTCAAGGGCGTGCTTGCACCAGGGGGCACGGCGAGCGAGGTATCGATACCCGGCTACCAGCTCGCCGGCAAGACCGGAACGGCCAGCAAGATCGACCCTGAAACAGGCGAATACTCCAAAAGCGCGTATGTCGCCTCGTTCGTCGGCTTCGCTCCCGGCGTCCGACCCGAAGCTGCTGTGTGCGGTGATCGTCGACGAACCGCAGGCCGACTCGATCTACGGCGGTGTCGTCGCCGCCCCGGCCTTCGGCCAGATCATGGAATTCGCGCTGCCATACCTGGGGATCCCGCCGAGCTGAGGGCTCGGGCCGGCACAGATCAGCGCCATCCCCTCTGGCGCTAGCCCTAGACTCTCGCTCCTTGAGCTCAGACGGCGCAAAGCCATGAGGTTGGACGAGTTGACGGCCGCGGAGGTGCCCGGACTGCGGGTGCTCTCGCCGATCCCCGATTCGCTCGAGATAACCGGGCTGGCCTATGACAGTCGCCGTGTGCAGGCCGGCACGCTGTTCTTCTGCGTTCCGGGCTACGAGCGCGACGGCCACGATTTCGCTGCGCAGGCGGTGGCGGCGGGGGCGGCGGCGCTGGTCGTCGAGCGCCCGCTCGGATTGGGTGTCCCCGAGCTGCTGGTGAGCTCGACGCGGGCGGCGATGGGTCCGCTCGCGGCGCGTTTCTACGGCGAGCCGACATCGCGCTTGCACGTCGTCGGCGTCACGGGTACCAACGGCAAGACGACCAGCGCCCATCTGGTGTGTGCGCTGTTGGAGGCCACCGGCGAGCGCTGTGGGTTGCTTGGCACCGTGGAGTCGCGTGTCGCCGGCGAGCGGCGAGCGGCGAGTCGCACGACTCCCGAGGCGATCGACCTGCAGGCCGACTTCCGGGCGATGCTCGACGGTGGCCAGAGCAGCTGTGCGATGGAGGTCTCCTCGCACGCGCTCGCGCTGGGACGCACCGACTGCGTGCGCTTCGCCGCGGCGATCTTCACGAACCTGACCCAGGATCACCTCGACTTCCACGAGACGATGGAGGACTACTTCCAAGCCAAGCGGCGGCTGTTCGTGCCCTCCGGGCAACAGGCCAAGCCCGGCGTCGCGATCGTGAACTTGGACGATCCCTACGGGCGACGCCTGGCCGCCGAGCTGGAGGAGGTGGTGACGTTCGCGATCGACACCGAGGCCGACTACCGTGCGCGCGAAGTGCAGATCGAACTGGGTAGGACGCATCTGCAGCTGGACACGCCGTCGGGCACGCGCTCGCTCTCACTCGGCCTGCCCGGCCGCTTCAACGTCTCAAACGCGCTTGGCGCGCTCGCCGCGGTCCATGCGCTCGGCGGCGACCTCGACACGCTGCTCGCGCGCGCTCGAGCGCGGCGTGCGCGTGCCCGGGCGCCTGGAGCCGGTCGATGCTGGACAGGATTTCGCGGTGCTCGTCGACTACGCGCACACGCCCGACTCGCTGCAGAACGTGCTGAACACCGCCCATGAAGTCGGTCATGGCAGGGTGATCTGCGTATTCGGCGCCGGCGGCGATCGCGATCGCGGCAAGCGTCCGCTGATGGGTGCGATCGGGGCTTCTCTGGCCGACGTGCTGCTCGTCACCTCCGACAATCCGCGCTCGGAGGATCCGCAGACGATCATCGCCGAGATCATGCAAGGCGTGAGTCCGCGCAGAGCGTCCCTCCGGGGCTCCGGCGGTCGCCTGCGAGGTCGATCGGCGCGCTGCGATCGAGCGGGCGGTGTCGCTCGCGCAGGACGGCGACGTGCTCGTGATCGCCGGCAAGGGCCACGAGCAGGGACAGGAGCTCGCCGAAGGCGTGAAGGTGCCCTTCGACGACGTCACGGTTGCCCGCGAAGCGCTGGGCGCGAGGGTCCGGCTGGGGGACGCAGCGTGATTTCTGAAGAGGGTCGGCTGATGGGCCGCATCCTCATCGGGGGCACGGCAGCCCTACTGATCTGCATCTTCCTGAGCCCGAAGTTCATCGAGTTCCTGCGCCGTCGCGAGTTCGGCCAGCACATTCGCGAGGACGGTCCTCAGGGCCACCACGAGAAGGCCGGCACGCCGACGATGGGCGGGATCATCATCTTCGTCGCGGTCGCGATCCCGTATCTGATACTCACGAATTTCGAATGGCGCTCCGTTGGCGTCTTCGGGACCGCGATCGCCTGCGCGTTGCTCGGCTTCGCCGACGACTACACAAAGCTCGTCAAGCGCCGCTCGCTCGGTCTGCGCGGACGTACCAAGCTGGCAATCACGATCGCGATCTCGCTTGGGCTTTGGTACATGGCAAGACACGAGGCCGACCTCGCGCCGACACTGCGTTTGCGTTTCGTCGACTACACAGTCGATCTAGGCGTCTTCTATCCGGTGCTCATCTATTTCGTCGTCGCCGGCACCACCAACGCGGTCAACCTGACCGACGGCCTCGACGGGCTTGCGGCCGGCTGCGGCGCGATCGTGCTGCTCACCTACATCGGCATCACGTTCATCGCCGAAGACTCCGATCTGGCGATGCTCGCGGGGGTGCTCGTCGGCGCTTGCATCGGCTTCCTGTGGTTCAACGCGTTCCCGGCCACGATCTTCATGGGGGATACCGGCTCGCTCGGCATCGGTGGCGCGATCGCCGGTCTTGCCGTGATGACCAAGACCGAGACGTTGCTGATCCTGATCGGTGGCATCTTCGTGATCGAGGCGCTGTCGGTGGTGATCCAGGTGATCTCCTTTCAGATGACGCGAAAGCGGGTGTTCCTGATGGCGCCGATACATCACCACTTCGAGCTGACGTGCTGGTCTGAGACGAAGATCATCCTGCGCTTTTGGATCGTCGCGGCGATCTGCTGTGCGATCGGCTTCACGCTCTACCGGCAGAGCCTCCGGTTGATGATCTCGGGCGCTCGCGCGGGGCGCACGCGAGTGAGATCGGCGTTGTCGTGAAGCCTCGACCCGATCTCCCGCCCGGCCCCTATCTGATCGTGGGTCTTGCCCGCTCGGGCATCGCCGCGGCGCTTGCGCTGCGCGCCAGGGGAGAGGAGGTGCTCGGCGTCGACGTCGGCGCCCCAGAGGCCTCGGAGCTGCTCGTGCAGGCGGGTGTCGAGTTTCATCTGGGCGAGCAGGGAGTCGCGTTGCTCGAGCGTGTGCGCACGCTCGTCAAGAGTCCCGGGCGTGCCGGCGCAGGCGCCGGTGATCGCCCAGGCGCGCTCGCGCGGGATGCTGCGTCGATCGGCGAGCTCGAGCTGGCATGGCGACTTCTCGCCCAACGAGTTCATCGCGGTCACGGGCACGAACGGCAAGACCACGACGGTCGAGCTGATCGGCCACATTCACCGCGAGGCGGGCCTCGCGGTGGCCGTCGCGGGCAACGTAGGGGCCGCGCTCAGCGGGCTCGATGGCCGGCATCGACGAGCGCGTCACGATCGTATGCGAGGCATCCTCCTTCCAGCTGGAAGACACGCTCGCGTTCGCCCCCGAGGCAGCGGTGCTGCTCAACCTCACACCCGACCACCTCGATCGTCACGGCACGCTCGATGCCTACCTGGCCGCCAAGCTCGAGATCTTCGCGCGACAGGACAGCGAGGACCTCGCGGTGGCGCCGGCTTGCGTTCCAGCCCGAGGGACTGCCTGGGGCGGCACGAAGGGTGAGCTTCGGCAGCGACCCGGATGCACAGCTCTCGGAGCGAGACGGGACGCTCTACTGGCAAGGGCGAGCGCTGCTGGCGTCGAGCGAGCTTTCGCTGCGCGGGCCGCCACAACTTGGAGAACGCGATGGCCGCCGCCGCGGTGTGCCTGGCGCGTGGTCTGGACGTCGAGGCGGTGCGCGCCGGTCTGCGCAGCTTCGCCGGCGTGCCCCACCGCTTGGAGGAGGTTGGCAAACAGGGACGGCGTTCTGTTCGTCAACGACTCCAAGGCGACCAACGTGGCGAGCACGCTTGTCGCGCTCGAGGCGATGGCAGCCGAGCATCTGCCGGTTCACCTGATCCTCGGCGGCCAGGGCAAGGCACAGGACTTCACCGCGCTGCGCGGCCCCGTCGAGTGCTGGCTGTCGCGCCGTCTACCTGATCGGCGAAGACGCGCACCGTGATCGAGCAGGCGATAGGCAGGGGAGCGAGGCGATGGCCGGGAGCGTGCGACATGTGCGGCGATCTCGACCGGGCCGCTCTCGCTGGCCGCCGCCACGGCTCGTCCGCGGCGAGGTGGTGCTGCTCTCGCCCGGCTGCGCCAGCTTCGACCAGTTCGCGGACTTCGAAGCCCGCGGCGAGCGCTTCCGCGAGCTCGTCCGGCACGCCTGTAGCGCGTACGGGCACGCACTGCAGCGTCTCGTCAGCACGCGGCCGTGGTACGCCTGCGAGCGCGAGGGCCACGCGAGGGCTGTACAGGTACGCGCAGCCGTACGTAACGCTGGAAGGCCGTAGAGGCTTCCTCGAACCGGTGTCGAAGAGGGCTCTGATGTCTGCAGCCGGACGGCGCTCAAACTCTGCCGCGACTCCGAAATCGCGGGCTAAGCGACGCACGCGCGGCGCGCGTCCAGGCCGAAGCGCACGCAATCGCTCGAGTACAACATCCTGTTGACGGCGACCCTTTGCCTGCTCGCCTTCGGGGCGGTCATGGTCTACAGCGCCTCCTCGGCCAGCAGTCTGCTGGCAGAGCGGCGGCAGCGGCACCGGCGAGCTCGTGAGGTTCGTCCTCTACGGTGCGCTCGGGCTGTTCTTGATGAGGGTGCTCGCACGCGACGGCATCGCGCGCGTGCAGGGCGTGGTCGCGCCGCTACTTGCCGTCTCGCTTCGTGCTCGTGCTCGCCGTGCACATCCCGCACGTCGGCGTGAGCGTCAACGGCGCGCGTCGCTGGATCGGCAGCGGGCCGCTTCAGTTCCAGCCCTCCGAGCTGCTCAAGCTCGCGCTCGTGCTCTATGTCGGCGACGCTGCTTGCGAGCCGCCCGCAGCGCGTGCACGACCTGCGCGAGCTGTGCAAACCGCTGCTGGCGGTCGTCGGCGCTGCCTGTCTGCTGGTCGTCACCCAGCCCGA
Source organism: uncultured Solirubrobacterales bacterium (assembly GCA_963715535.1). Taxonomy (GTDB): domain Bacteria; phylum Actinomycetota; class Thermoleophilia; order Solirubrobacterales; family Solirubrobacteraceae; genus Palsa-744. Next base: position 3,222,286 of record OY970251.1, read on the forward strand.
CCTCGGCACCGCGATGGTGATCGCCTTCACGACCTGCGCGCTGCTCGTAGCGGCCGGCATACCCAGCTCGCAACTTCGCGATCATCGGCGGCTCGGTGGTTGCGATCGTCGCTCTGATCGCGATCGCGCGTCCCTACGAGCGCGCCCGCCTGACCTCGTTCATCGACCCGTGGGCCCACGCCTCAGGCAGCGGCTTTCAGGCGGTCCAAGGGCAGATCGCGATCGGCTCCGGCGGGCTGTTCGGCGTCGGCCCGGGACAGTCGGTGCAGAAGATCTTCTACCTGCCGGAGGCCCAGACCGACTTCATCCTCGCCGTGATCGGCGAGGAGCTCGGCGTCGTCGGCGTATTCGCGCTGCTGTTCCTCTACGGCATGATCGCCTACGCCGGCCTGCGGGTCGCCAAGGCCGCCCGCAGCCTGCACAGCGCGCTGATCGCCGTCGGCATGACCTCGCTGATCGTCTCCCAGGCATTGCTCAACGTCTTTGCCGTGCTCGGCTTGGCGCCGCTCACCGGCGTTCCGTTGCCGCTGGTCTCCTACGGCTCGAGCAGTCTGATCGTGACGCTCGTCGCGATGGGGTTGCTGCTGAACGTGGCAGCCGGCGGTAGCGCGCACGTGCGCGCGGTGGCGCTCGTCGCGAGGCGAAGCGCCCGCGCGCGGTCGCTGCTGAGGTGGAGCGACTCCAGCGGGCGCCGCGCGAGGGCTCCCGACGAGGCGGTGGCCGACGCCCCGCCGCGCGAACCGGCACGATGGGGCCGTGAGCACAGCGCAGAAGAGGATCGTGATAGCCGCCGGCGGGACGGCCGGGCACGTAGTTCCAGCGCTCGCGGTGGCGGACGCGCTGCGGGCTGAGGGCGCCGCGGTCACATTCATCGGCGGGGCGCGGGCGGAGGCACAGCTGGTGCCGGCGGCCGGCTACCCGTTCAGGGCGATCTCGGTGGAAGGTCTCAGTCGCTCAAGCCCGCTGCACGCCGCGCGTGCGCTGCTGCGCGCTGCCGGCGCGACGTGTGCGCGCGCGTGCGCTGCTTGGCGAGCTGCAACCGGACGCGGTAATGGGGGGCGGTGGCTATGTCGCCGGGCCGGTCGGCGTGGCGGCGCTCACGCGGCGCATCCCGCTCGTGCTGAGCGAGGCTGACAGTCATCTCGGGCTCACCAATCGCATGCTCGCTCCGCTTTGCCAGACGCGTGTGCCTGGCGTTTCCGATCGCCGGCCGCGAAGGAGCGCGCTACCGGCTCACCGGGCCGTCCGATCCCCGCGGTGCAGGTCGAGCGCGCGGCGCGCACGCGAGCGGCTTCGGGATCGCGGCCGATGAGACCTGTGTGCTCGTCTTCGGTGGCTCGCTCGGAGCGCGCACGATCAACCAGGCGGCGCTCGGCGCGTTCGCCTCAGCCACATTTCACGTTCTGCACGTGTGCGGGCGGCGCGACTATCCCGAGCTCTCCGAGCCAGTCGCTCCCGGCCGGCTACGACCTGCGCGAGTATCTCGACATCGACGAGTTCACAGCCGCTCTGGCCGCCAGCGACCTGGTCGTGGCGCGTGCCGGCGGCTCGCTGTTCGAGATCGCCGCACACGGCCTGCCGGCGATCCTCGTGCCCTATCCGCATGCCTCCGCCGACCATCAGAGCGCCAACGCCCGCTGGATGTCCGAGGCCGGTGCGGCAATCGTCGTGCAGGATGCCGAGCTCAGTCGCTTCCCGGCTTGGCGCGCGAGGTGGCACAGCTGCTGGCCAACCCCGCCCGTCTGAGCGCGATGGCGAGCGCCTCGCGACGGCTCGCGCGCCCGATGCGGCGCGCGAGATCGCCGCGGAGCTGCTGGAGGCAGCCGGCGATGACGGGCCTCGAGGTGGCGTCGGAGGCCGACGATGCCACGACGGCTGCATAGCGCGGGCGCGATCCTCGGAGCGGGCGCAATGAACGCCCGAGCGGCCGTGGACGGGACGTCGCCTGCACTTCGTCGGTGTCGGTGGGGCCGGGATGAGCGGCTACGCGCGTGCCGCCCACGCTGCTCGGCGCGACCGTCAGCGGGTCCGACCGGGCAGCCGAGCGTCCACCTCCGAGCGCTTGCGCGAGGAGGGCGTGCTCGAGGCGAGCATCGGACACGACGCCGCCAACGTGCCCGATGGCGAGGACGTTGAGATCGTCTATTCCAGCGCCGTCCCGGCCGAGAACCCCGAGCGTCTAGCCGCGCGCGAGCGAGGCCTTGCCGATCGTCCCAGGGCAGAGCTGCTGGCCGAGCTGAGCGCGCTGCGCCGCACGATCGCCGTCGCCGGTGCTCACGGCAAGACGACCACCGCCTCGATGATCGTGCACCTGCTGCGCGAAGGGCGGAGTCGACCCCGGCTGGCTTGTCGGCAGCTCGGTCGGGCCGGGCCTTGCCAACTCACACTGGAGCGAGGGCGAGTGGCTGGTCGTGGAGGCCGACGAGTCCGACCGCTCGATGCTCAGCCTCGACGTCGAGATCGCGCTGCTCACGAACGTCGAGCTCGACCATCACGCCACATTCGGCTCGCTGGAGGAGTTGCGCGAGGCCTTCCGCGAATTTCTTGCTCTGGCGCGGCGGGCCGTCGTCATTTGGGACAGGCCGATTTGCTGGCTCTGCTGTCGCCCGCCGCCGCTTCCGGCGCGATCCACGTGAACAGCTCGAACGTGGAGCAGTCCAGGACCCGCCTGCCACCCATGCGCGCGAGCGGTGCGCCGGAAACGTCGAGGTCGTCGCTTACGACGTGGCGGCGCCGGAACTGGAGCCCGGCGGCTCGCGTTTTCGCTGGCGCGGGGCGGATGTGCGCTCACGGTTCCCGGTGCTCACAACGCGCTCAACGCGGCCGGCGCGCTCGAGGTCGCACGGCTGGTTGGGGCTCGCCGACAGTGCCCGCACGGCGATCGCGGGCTTCAGCGGCGCCGCGCGGCGCTTTCAGCGTCTCGGAGCAACCGCGAGCGGAGCGGTCGTGATCGACGACTACGCGCATCACCCAACCGAGGTGGCGGCCACCCTGAACGCAGCGCGCACGCTGGCCCCGAAGCGACTCGTGGCGGTCTTCCAGCCGCATCTGTACTCGCGCACAGCGCTGCTCGCCGAGAGTTCGGCGCGGCGCTGGCGATTGCCGACGTCGTCGTGGTGCTCGACGTCTATCCAGCACGCGAGCGCGCCGAGGACCATCCCGGCATCAGCGGAGAGACGATCGTGCGCTCGACCGTCGCGCATGCGCAGGGACGTGAGGTGCTGTGGCGGCCGAGGTTCGACGAGGCGCAGCGAGGCGCTCGAGGGGCTGCTCGAGGATGGCGATCTGTGCGTGGTGATGGGAGCCGGCGACGTGGACGTGCTGGGACCGACGACTGGTGGGTGGCGAGGCTGTCTAGAGATTCGCCGAAGACCGCGCCCTCGATCGTGCAACGCGATTTTCCGCTTGCCCGTTTGGCGACGATCCGGACCGGCGGCGATGCCGACTATTTCGCTCGCGCCGGGGGCAACGCTCAACTGCGCGAGCTGCTCGCCTGGGCGAGCGCGATCGAGGTACCGATCGCTCGTCGTGGGCTCGGGCTCGAACCTGCTGATCGCCGACGAGGGCGTTCCCGGCCTGGTCATCAAGCTCGATCGCAAGCTGGCGCAGGTCCAGCACGAAGGGCAGCGCATCGTGTGCGGGGGCGGAGCTCGGCTGCCTTCGGTTGCCGCCCGCGCGGCTCAGGCGGGGCTGTCGGGCATCGAGTTCGGCGTCAACATTCCCGGCAGCGTCGGAGGCGCGTTGCGGATGAACGCGAACGCCTATGGCGGCCAGCTGGCTGACACGCTGGAGTGGGCGGAGATCGTCACCGCGGAGGGACTCGATCGTCGCGCGCCGGCGCAGCTTGGGCTTCGGCTATCGCCACTCCAATCTGCGTCGCCGGCGAAGTCGTCGCGCGTGCCTCGTTCCTGCTCGTCCCGGCCAGCGTGGACACGGTCAAGGCGACACTCGCGCAGATGCGCGCCCGCCGCCACGAGGCCCAGCCCCAGGGAATCAAGACGTTCGGCTCCACCTTCAAGAACCCGCAGGAGACCCGAAGGCCGAGGGACGCAGCGCCGGGCTGCTGCTGTCCGAGGCCGGACTGCAACGGCTTGGCCGTCGGCGGCGCGCGCTTTGCGCCCAAGCACGCCAATTTCATCGAGAACACGGGCACTGCCACGACGGCCGACGTGCTGGCGCTGATGGACGGAGGGCCGCCGTCGTGTGATCGAGCGCTTTGGCGTACAGCTGGAGCCCGAGGTGCAAACGCTTGGAGCGGTGCGCTTCCCCTGGCGGGATCGATCATCGTAGGACTCTTGATCGCAGTTGACCGCGGCGCATGCGCCGCGGTCCGGGGCGGCACATGTGCCGCCCCGCGGAGGCGCGCATGCGCGCCTCCGTTCCTAATGATGTTCATTCAATCCGTGCGTGGCGCTCGAAGCGACTCGTAGCGCTCGGCCGCCTGCGCGAGGATCTCGAGCATCGCCGGTGTCGCGGGGCTGAGGCGCGCGTCGGTTGGCGCGGCCGCGATCACCTGACGCACGGCGGGCGTGGCGCAAGCGTGCGGATCGCGATGTCCTCGCGCACGACCGACAGCGCCAGCTCGGGAATCAGCGCGACGCCAACGCCCGCCGCGACAAGTCCCTGAACGGTCTGGTAGTCGTCGCTCTCAAACGCGACGTTCGGCTCGAAGCCGGCGGCGTGACAGGAACGCACGACATGACGCGCGCACGGGCTCGAGCGCGAGGTCTGCACCCACGCCTCGCCATGCAGATCCTCCAGGCGCAGATCGCCCTTCTCGGCCAGCGGGTGCTCGCGTGGCAGCGCCAGATACATCGGATCCTCGAGCAGCTCTATGCGCGTCAGGCCCTCGACGCCGTGCCGTGGCTCGTCGAACTCGAACAACAGCGCCAGGTCGAACTCGCCGGCCTGCAGGCGAGGAGCGATCTCCTCGGGCTCTCCCTCGGCGAGCGTCAACTCGATCTCCGGGTAGCGCGAGCGGAAGGTCGCGATCGCAAGTGGCATCAGCGTCGCGCCGGCGGTCGGAAAGGAGGCCATCCGCAATCTCCCAGCGCGCAGCCCGGCGATCGCCGACAGCTCGTCTTCTGCGGCCTCCAGGCGCGCAAGGATGCCTTCGGCGTGCTCGACGAGCGCCTGTCCCGCGGCGGTCACGCGCACGCCACGCGCGTGGCGCTCGAGCAGCGTCATGCCGGTTTCGGCCTCGAGCGTCGCGACCTGCTGGGAGACGGCCGACTGGGTGTAGGAGAGCGCGTCGGCCGCGCCCGAGAACGAGCCGCGTGCTGGCGACCTCTACGAGGACTCGCAATCGAGCCAACGTTGAGCATTAGCTGTCCTTATAGCTCAGATTACGAGTTTCACTGGAGCTGATGGCAGGGAATGGGCAACCATGTAATCGAAGTTCAGTTTCGGATCGTGCCACAGGACGATCGCCACAAGACGGCAATAGGCGCCAGGCAACACAACAGAAGCCAGGCGAAACGGCACAAGAGAGAAAGAGTCGAAAATGTCCGCCAACATCATCATCTCCTATGACGGAACAAACAACGAGGACGACGCGGTTGCGCTCGGCCGGCTGTTCGCAAAGCGCGGGCGCCGACGGTGTCGCTCGCATACGTGCGCCACGCAGCCGAGGGGGAGACCAGCCGCGAGATCCTCGCCCAGCACGAGGCCGAAGACGCTGCTGCGCGCGGGGCACAGAGCTGCTCGGCGACAGCGATGCGCCGCGCTCACGTCATCACCGACCCCTCCACGCCCGGGGGTCTGAGCAAGCTGGCCGCGCAGATCGAGGCCGACGTGATCGTGTTCTGCTCGGACTCGCACACCGCCAAGGGCAGCGTCACGGTCGGCAACTCCGCTCAGCGTCTGCTGAACGGTGGCACGCGTAGCCGTCGCGATCGCCCCGGCCGGATACGCGCAGAGCGGGGATTCACAGCTCGCGCGTGGTATCGCGCGTGGCCGGCGACGGTGGTGCTCAGGCGACCGCCGAGGCGCTTGTCCCGGGCGTTTGGAGCAGAGCTCGTCGCGGCAGAGCGAGAGGCCGGCCTGATGGTCGTCGGCTCACGCCCGGAGGCCGAGGAGGGCGTGTCTCGCTCAGCGCCGCCAGCGAGAACCTGATCGAGAACGCCGCTTGCCCGGTGCTCGTCGTCCCGCGCGGCAAGGCGCTCGCGTTCGACGGTCACGTGGCCGCACCGCGTAAGCAGAGTCAGGCACAGGTAGCGCGCCACGCCGCTCGGACGGCTGCATGGGCTCAGCGGGGCGCGCGCCCGCCGCCGGGCGCGCACATAGCGCACCAGCGCTTCGGCGAAGTCCAGCGAGCCGCCGAGCAGGTGTCCGACAGGGCCTGTCCAAAGCCATGCCTCCAGATCGGCGTATGCCACGAGCGCGAACCAGCATCGGCTCGCACGGTATCGTGGCAGCCATGCCAACGGCTCTGAAGACGACCGTCACCGAGCTGCCCGAGTCGCGCGTGCGCGTGCAGGTGGAGGTCCGCCCGAGCGAGATCGAGGATCGCCTAGCGCGCAAGGCCCGCCAGCTGGGGCGCGAAATGAAGCTGCCCGGCTTTCGTCGCGGCAAGGTCCCGGCGCCGCTGGTGATCCAGACGCGTGGGACGCGAGGTCGTGCTGGAGGAAGCGGTCCGCGACACGCTTGGCAGTTGGTACTCGGATGCGATCGAGACGGCCGGCATCGTGCCGGTGGGCGATCCGCAGCTGGATCTCGCCGATCTGCCCGCGGCAGGGAGCGGCACTGGAGTTCTCGATCGAGATCGGCGTGCTGCCGACTGCACAGCTCGGCAACTACAAGGGCCTGGAGGTCGGTCGTCGCGAGGTCTCGTCGAGGACGAGGCGATGCAGCGGGAGATCGACGGGCTGCGCGATCGCTTGGCGCGCCTGGAGACCGTCGAGCGTCCTGCCGCCTCGGGCGACTTCGTCGTAGTCGACTACCTCGGCTCGATCGACGGGCGAGCCGTTCGAGGGCGGCGAGGGGCGCGATCAGCTCATCGAGCTCGGCTCGGGCAACTTGATCCCCGGCTTCGAGGAGGGCTTGGAGGGAGCCGCGGCGGGGGAGACGCGGACGATCGAGGTCTCTTTCCCGGCCGATTACTCAAGCGAGCAGCTGGCGGGCGCCGACGCCTCCTTCGAGGTGACGGTCAAGGAGGTCAAGCACAAGCTGCTCCCCGAGGTGGACGAGGATTTCGCGGTGGACATGGGCTTTGACTCGGTTGACGGAGCTCACCGAGGACATTCGCACGCGGCTCGGCGAGGCCGACGCCAAGCGCATCGAGGCCGAGTTTCGCGAGGCGGCGCTCGACGTCGCCGGCGTCTGAAGCTCAGGTCGAGACGCCCGAGGCGCTCGTTCAGGCAAAGGCCCGTGAGATGTGGGATCGGATGCTGCACTCGCTCTCCCATCGCGGCATCACGCGCGAGGTATATCTGAAGATCACCGGACGCGAGGAGGACGACCTGATCGCCGAGCTGCTGCCCGAGGCCGGCCAGTCGCTTCGCCGCGAGGCGGTGATCGCCGCGATCGTCGCGGCCGAGAAGATCGTGCCGAGCGAGGAGGACCTGCTCGAGGTCGTGGCACCCACCGCCGAGCGCGAGGGGGTCGAGGCCGCAGAAGCTGCTCGAGGAGCTGCGCGAGTCCGGGCGCTTGGAGGACATCCGCGAGGATCTCGCCGCCCGCCAGGCCGTCGAGCTGATCGCCTCGGAGGCAACGCCGATCCCGATCGAGCAGGCTCAGGCGCGCGAGAAGCTGTGGACGCCCGAGTCCGAGGAGAAGCAGGGCGAGGGCGCCGCGGAGCCCGCTGCGGCGCGACTGTGGACGCCGACCGTCAGAGACGCTAGCCTAGCCTTGGCACCGCCGCTCGGGAATGTTCTGAAGGAATCCGGCCAGTAAAGCGAAACTGAAGCGAGGATCATGAGCCCACTTGTACCAATGGTGGTCGAGCAGACCTCGCGAGGCGAGCGTGCGTTCGACATCTACAGCCGTCTGCTCAACGAGCGGATCATCTTTCTGGCACGCCGGTCGATGACCAGATCGCCAACCTGATCGTCGCCCAGCTACTGCATCTGGAGTCCGAGGATCCCACCAAGGACGTCTCGATCTACATCAACTCGCCGGGTGGATCGGTGTATGCCGGCCTGGCGATCTACGACACGATGCAGTTCATCAAGCCCGACGTGCAGACGATCTGCGTCGGCATCGCGATGTCGATGGGCGCGCTTGTTGCTCGCCGGAGGCGCCGACGGCAAGCGCATGGCGCTGCCCAACGCGAAGATCCTGATCCATCAGGTCTCCTCGAGCTTCCAGGGGCAGGCGAGCGACATCGAGATTCACGCGAAGGAGATCATCGACGTGCGCAAACGCCTCGATGAGATCATCGCCAAACACACGGGCAAGAAGCTCGAGCAGGTCAGCAAGGACACGGAGCGCGACTACTTCATGAGCTCCGAGGAGGCCAAGGAGTACGGCATCATCGACCGAGTGATCTCCGAGCACTAGCTTCGGGTTCGGGGTCGCGCCCGAAGGAGAACAGACAGTTCGCAGGAAATATCCACGATGGCCAGACCAACCGATTCCAACGAGCAGCTTCTCTGCAGCTTCTGCGGCAAGTCCCAGCGGCAGGTCAAGAAGCTGATCGCCGGCCCCGGCGTCTACATCTGCGACGAGTGCATCGATCTCTGCAACGAGATCATCGACGAGGAGCTGGCGGCTCCGCCCGCGTTCGACCTGGAGAACCTGCCCAAGCCGCGGGCGATCTATGACGTGCTCGACGAGTATGTCGTTGGCCAGGAGGCTTCCAAGCGCACGCTGTCGGTAGCGGTCTACAACCACTACAAGCGCGTGCAGATGATGCAGTCCGAGGATTCGGACATCGAGCTGCAGAAGTCCAACATTCTGCTGCTCGGTCCCACCGGCTGCGGCAAGACGCTGCTGGCCCAGACACTTGCACGCATCCTCAACGTGCCGTTCGCGATCGCCGATGCGACCGCGCTGACCGAGGCCGGCTATGTCGGCGAGGACGTCGAGAACATCCTGCTTGAAGCTGATCCAAGCGGCCGACTACGACGTCAAGAAGGCCGAGACCGGGATCATCTACATCGACGAGGTCGACAAGATCGCGCGCAAGGCCGACAATCCATCGATCACGCGCGACGTCTCAGGCGAGGGCGTCCAGCAGGCGCTGTTGAAGATCCTCGAGGGCACGCAAGCTTCCGTGCCGCCACAAGGGGGGCGCAAGCACCCCCATCAGGAGTTCCTGACGATCGACACCACCAACATCCTGTTCATCTGCGGCGGCGCGTTCGCCCACCTCGACAAGGTGATCGAGCGACGCATCGGCCACAACGGCATCGGCTTCGCCTCGGCGATCGAAACCAAACTGGAGCGCGACACGGGCGAGATATTCGAGCACTGCCTGCCGGAGGATCTGATCGAGTACGGACTGATCCCCGAGTTCATCGGCCGCCTGCCGGTCATGTCGGCGGTGCACCAGCTCACCTGCGCGGATCTCGTCTCGATCCTCACCGAGCCGCGCAACGCGCTCGTCAAGCAGTTCCAGCGCTTCTTCTCTTTCGACGGCATCGAGCTGGTGTTCGCCGAGGACTCGCTGCTGGCGGTGGCCGAGAAGGGCCTTGAGCGAGAAACCGGAGCGCGCGGGCTGCGCTCGATCATCGAGGAGATCCTGCTCGAGGTCCAGTTCGAGCTGCCCTCCCGCCGCGACGTGAAGAAGTGCGTCGTCACGCGCGACACAGTCGAGAAAGGCACGACGCCCACGCTCGTCACCGAAGCCGCGCCCGAGGAGCCCGCCGAGCGCTCGCTGCGTGAGGAGTCGGCGTAGGCGCCGGCGCCCTGGCGTCGATCGTTACGATCAACGCCCGTGAGCGAGCAGAGAGAAGGCTGATCTGATGCATGACGAGTTCCGCATCCGCGTGGAGTTGGCGCACGACGACGCCACCCGGCTGATCAAAGCGCTGGAGCAGGTCGAGCACGATACGGCGAGTGCCAAGCATGTCGCCGTCAGCCACGAGGGTGGTCATGTGTTTCTGTACGCCGACTCCGGAGAGAACGCGGCATGGGCACGCGCGGCAGTCGAGAAGATCCTGGCCGATCGGCACATCGACGGACAGGTGAGCTCCTGGCGCTGGCATCCTGAGGAGGACCGCTGGGAGGACGCGTCGGTGGCGCTGCCCAGCACTCCCGTCGAGCACGCGGGCGAGCACGAGCGCTTGGAGCAGGAGGAGATCGAAGAATCCGAGCAGGCCGGCTACCCGGAGTGGGAAGTGCGTGTGACCCTGCCCACTCACCACGAGGCGCGCGAATTCGCCGAGCGCCTGGCGAGCGAGGGAATCCCCGTGCAGCGCCACTGGCGCCATCTTTCGCTTGGCACAGAGGACGAGGACGAAGCCCATACGCTCGCTGAGCGCTTGCGCGTCGAGGCTCCTGAGGACGCGAGCTTCGAGGTGGAGGGCAGCGCGTGGTCGATGTGGATCGCGGTCAACGCTCCGGGTCGTCCGTTCGCCGTCTTCGGCGGGCTCGGGCAGTAGCTGCCGACGTCGCGTCTCCTCGACGATCGGCGCGGTCCCAGCGCCCGGCGAAATCGGCATAAGCTCTCCTTTGAGTGCTCCCCCGCGTACACTCACGCTCCCATGAGCGAGCGCATCAAACAGCTTGAAGATCGCACCCGGTTCGAGCCTTCGGAGGTCGAGCCGCGGATCGTCGAGCGCTGGCTGTTGAGGTCTCTTCCATCCCGAAGCCGAAGGAGAGGCGAGCGAGAACTACTCGATCGCGATCCCACCGCCGAACGTCACCGGCTCGCTGCACATGGGTCACGCGCTCAACGGCTCGGTGCAGGACACGCTGATCCGCTACAACCGGATGAACGGCAAGCGCACCAAGTGGATCCTCGGCACCGACCACGCCGGGATCGCGACCCAAGCGCAGGTCGAGAAGGCGTTGCTGGCGGAGGGCATCAAGCCGCCAGCAGCTGGGACGCGAGGCGTTCGTGCGACGCGTGTGGGAGTGGCGCGCGCATTACGGCGGCACGATCGTCGAGCAGTTCAAGCGACTCGGCGCCTCCTGTGACTACTCCGAGGAGCGCTTCACGCTCGACGAGGGCTACGCCCGTGCGGTCGTCAGGTGTTCGTGGGCCTATACGAGAAGGGCTGGATCTACCGCGACCGCTACATCGTCAACTGGGATCCGGGCAGTCGCTCGGCGATCTCAGACCTCGAGGTCGAGGAGCGCCTGGAGACACGACACGCTCTACTCGATTCGCTATGACGTGGAGGGCGGCGGCAGCGTCACGATCGCCACCGTCCGCCCCGAGACGATGCTGGGGGACACCGCGGTGGCAGTTCATCCCGACGACGAGCGCTACCGCGACATCGTCGGGCGCCAGGCAATCCTGCCGTTGGTCGGCCGCCATTTGCCGATCATCGCCGACGACTACGTGAAGATGGACTTCGGCACCGGTCAGCTGAAGGTCACGCCCGCGCACGACCCCAACGACTTCGAGATCGGCGCTCGTCACGACCTCGATCAGGTGTCGGTGATCGGCGAGGACGGTCGCATGACCGCCGAGGCCGGCGAGCGCTTCGCCGGCTTGACGGTGATGGAGGCGCGCGAGGCGGTGGTGGCCGAGCTCGAGCGCGAAGGGCGGATCGCTGCGCGCGAGGACTATGCCGCACGAGGTGCCCTACTCGCATCGCTCTGGTCAGCGCATCGAGCCGCTGATCTCGCTGCAATGGTTCATGAGCATGGACGAGCTGGCAGCGCCCGCTGTCGACGCGGTGCGCGACGGGCGCGTGCGGATCGTGCCCGACAACCACCGGCGCGTGTATCTGGACTGGATGGAGAACATCCGTCCCTGGTGCATCTCACGGCAGCTGTGGTGGGGTCACCGCCTGCCGGTCTACTACTGCGAGACCTGCGGTCACGTCAACGTGGCGCTCAGCGCACCCGACGGCTGCGCGGAATGCGGCGGGTCACCTGCGCCAGGAGGAGGACGTGCTGGACACGTGGTTCTCCTCTGCGTTGTGGCCGTTTGCAACGCTCGGTTGGCCGCAGGAAACGCCCGAGCTGAAAGCGTTCTACCCGACCAACGTGCTCTCCACCGCCCGGGACATCCTGTTCCTGTGGGTCGCTCGCATGATCATGATGGGCATCGAGCTGACCGGCGAAGTGCCGTTCTCCGACGTCTACATCCATTCGGTGATCCAGGCGCCCGACGGGCGGCGCATGTCCAAGTCGCTCGGCACCGGCATCGACCCATTGCGATGAGATCGACCGCCACGGCGCGGATGCGGTGCGCTTCGGTCTGCTTGCGATGTCCTCCACACAGGACGTTCGCTACTCCGCCGAGAAGGTCCAGCAGGGACAAGCGCTCGCCAACAAGCTGTTCAACGCGGCGCGCTTCGCGCTGGTGCGTATCGACGCGAGCCTCGGATAGCGAGCGCGCACGAGGCGGTCGAGCCGCAGCCGTTGCCGCGCACGGTCGAGGATCGCTGGATCCTCTCACGGCTCACGCGGGTTCGAGGCAGACACCGGCGCGCGCATCGAGCAGCTACGACTTCTCCCACGCCGCGCTCGGCATCTATGACTTCGTCTACAGGGAGCTGTGCGACTGGTATCTGGAGATCGTCAAGCAGCGTTTGCCAGATCGCGCCGAGCACAGCGACGAGCAAGCTCTCGGGATCCCGAGGATCGCGCCACGGATAGCCGCTGAGGAGGACGCGTGGCGCTGGCAGCGACATTGCTCTACGTGCTGCGCGAGACGGTCGCCTGGCCCATCCACTGATCCCGTTCGTGACGGAGGAGCTGTGGCGCTATCTCGATGGCACCGGCGAGTTGCTGGCGGGCTGCCCCTATCCGCGCGCGCGAGAGGGCCTGATCGACCGCAGGCCGAGGCCGAGCTCGGCGCGCACGATCGAGGCGATCACGCTCGTGCGCGGTTGGCGGGACTCGGTCGGCGCCCGCGCCGGTCAGATCGTGGCCGCGCGTCTGTGTGCGGAGGGCTACGAGGTGACCGGCCCGCTGCTGGCCCGCTTGGCGCGCTTGCAGCTTCTCGCGGAGGACGAGCGGTCTTTGGAGCGCACGAGCGACGTGGACGGGCCCCGGCAATGGGGATGCTCCCGTGAAGGTGGTGGATGAGCAGTTGGCTTCGCCCACCGCGGTCGATCCGTCCCGATGCCTGGCGGCACGGTCGAGGTGCTCTCCGGGGAGGGACTCGACCTCGGCGCCGCCGAGCGCCGGCGCGCGGCGCCAGGCGAGAAGCTGCTCGCGGAGATCGAGCGAGTGCAGGGCAAGCTCGCCAAGCCGGGCTTCGTCGAGAAGGCGCCGGCAGCCGTGGTGGAGGGCGAGCGTGAGCGCCTTGGAGCGTTTGCGCGCCGAGCTGGAGGTCGCTATGAGCCAGCGCCGTGGAGTCCCGAGCACGCCGAGCGTCATCTGCGCTCACTCGAGCTGTTCGGGATGCGCTTCGGCTTGGACCGGATGCACCGCATGATGACCGTGCTCGGCTCGCCCGAGCGCAGCTTCGACTCGATCCATGTGGTGGGCACCAACGGCAAGAGCTCGACCACGCGCATGATCGCGGCGATCCTGCAGCGCCACGGACTGCGTAGCGGCTGCTATCTCTCGCCACACCTCCTGTCCTATTCCGAGCGCGTTCAGATCGACGAGCGCGACGTCGAGACACATGCCTTCGCGGCGGCGATCGCGCGGGCCGCGTGGGCGGCCGAGCGCGTCAACCGCACGCTCGCCGAGGACGATCACGTGACCCAGTTCGAGCTGCTGACGGCCGCGGCCTTCTGGGAGCTGGCGCGGCGCGGAGCGCAGGTCGTCGTCGTCGAGGCCGGGCTCGGCGGTCGCTATGACGCGACGAACGTGATCGACTCGACGGTCGCGGTGCTCACCAACGTCGGTCTCGAGCACACACGCTGGCTCGGACCCACGCTGCGCGATATCGCCACCGAGAAGCTCGCCGTCCTGGGCGAGGGCTCGGTGCTGGCACTCGGCTCACAGCTGCGCCGGAGGTGCTGGAGCTCGCCCGCACGCGTCGTCGCTGAGCGTGGCGCCGAGCTCTGATCGCCGCCGAGCGGCCGACGCCGAGGTGACGATGGGCGCGCGCGGCTCGTTCCAGCGTGAGAACTTCGCGCTGGCGCGGCTGGCGGCGCGAGTCGTATCTGCAGCCGTGCGGGATCGACTTTGAGCGAGCGGCCATGCGCGACGCCGCGATCTCGCACATTGGTTGCCGGGTCGTATGCAGGTTGTCGGACACGATCCGCTGACGGTGCTCGATGGCGCGCACAATCCAGCCGCGATCGCCGCGCTGGTGGAGTCTTTGCCCGAGCTGCTTGCCGGTCGCCCGCTGGCGCTGGTGCTCGGTGTGCTCGAGGACAAGGATGCCGCCGGGATGCTTGCCGCACTGCTGCCGTTGTGCGAGCGAGCTTGGTTCACGGCGCCACCGAGCCACCGAGCGCTGCCGCCCGCGACGCTGCAATCGCTGGCCGGCCAGCTCGGCTTCGAGCAGTGCGCGTGCGAGTCCCAGCCGGCCAAGGCGTTGGTCGGCGGCGCGCGACTGGGCGCGACTGCAGGAGAATGGCGCGGCGGTTCTGGCCACCGGCTCTGTGTATCTGGTCGGGGATCTGCTGGCCCACGCGGAGCGAGCTGGATCTGCATGCCGGCTGGGGCAGGTCGAAGGACGCATAGGAGATGCGGATGGTTAGGCAAGGAGACGCACGGCATCGAGAGGAGGGGAGAAGCGTGAACGATGACGGCCCGTCGGTACTGACGATGATCGGGGCGGTGGCTCTTGATCGTCGCGCTTGTGATCCTGGTGTTCTTTGCGGCCGGCTATGGCTTCGGTCGACTGTTCCTGTGAGGCTCCCGATCTGCAAGAACCGCGCCCCGCTGCGCCCGATCGCGCATTTCTTGCCCGATAGCCTCTAAACTCGGCCGCCCGATGTGCCATCACGGATCGAAGCGCCCCCGTTTCACGCGTGCTTGCAGGGAAAACCCTCAGACGGAGCCGTATAGGGTCATCGATGCCACCACCAATCGCCTACTTCGGAATCGAAAGCAAAAGCTTGAGCCTGGTCATCGACTTGTTGATCCTGTTCGTCGTGGTCCTGTACTTCGCGCTGCTGTACTGGACCTACGCCGATGCCCGCCGCCGGATCGCCGATCCGATGCTGGTCGGCTGCGCCACGGCCGCGTCGCTGTTCCCGTTCGTGGGGACGATCATCTACATGATCCTGCGCCCGCCGGAGTATCTGGAGGACGTGCGTGAGCGCGAACTGGAGTTGCAGGCGGCCGAAGCGCGGCTGCACGAACTCGACTACAGCCTCTGTCCGCACTGCGACTACCGCGTCGAGCGCGACTTCATCCGTTGTCCGAGCTGTCTGCGCAAGCTCAAGGAGCGCTGCGTCGAGCTGCTCGCGCCCGCTTGATCGTGCGTGGACGATCTGTCCCTACTGCGAGACCGAGGTGCCGCGGCAGCCAAAGCCCGCGCGTCGCGCCGCCGAGCGCGCGAGCGTGCTTCGTCTGTGGGCTCAGACGCGCGCGGCGGCTGCCGTGTCGGAGCGCGCGCCGGTTTCCAAGTCCTCCTCGCGTGTGCGTACGGAGGGCGAGGCCGAGACCGAGATACAGGCAGACCCGCTGGAGACTGCGCCAGCATCCGCGGCGCGGGTACGCGCCGCCGAACGTGCGGCGGCCAGAGCCCCTGAGTTGACAGGGCTCGTGGCGGCCGAGCAGGAGCCCGAGCCCGCTACCGCCCCTTCTCGCAGCGCGCCGTCGCGAGGAACTCCGCGTCCGCGCTCTCGAGCACCTGAACAACCCCAATCCGAACCAAAGGACCACATGGACCGTACGCTGATCCTCGTAAAGCCGGACGCCTTCGCGCGCTCGTTGACGGGCGAGATCATCGCTCGCTTCGAGCGCAAGGGTTTGCGCATCGTCGCTTTGCGCCACATGACTGTGCCGCGTGGAGCTGGCCAAGCGCCACTACGCCGAGCATGCGGAGAAGCCGTTCTTCGGCGAGCTGGTGGAGTTCATCACCTCCGGGCCGATCGTCGCGATGGTGCTCGAGGGAGTCGACGCCGTCAAGGCGGCTCGTCAGGCGATCGGGGCGACCAATCCACTCGACGCGGCACCCGGCTCGATCCGCGGCGACTTCGCGATCGAGATGGGCCAGAACATGGTCCACGGCTCGGATTCGCCCGAGTCCGCCGCACGTGAGGCAGCGCTGTTCTTCCCCGATCTCGCCGGCTGAGCCGAGGCGGCGTGGCGTTGTCGTGGGCTTAGGTGAGGGTGTGCGCCACATGCGCACCGCCGCCATGCGTCCTCTCGGTGGTTGAGCTATGAGCCTGCCTTCGCTCGTGCTGGCCTCCGCGTCGCCCCAGAGGCGGGCGATCCTCGAGCGCCTGGGTGTGTCGTTCACGGTGCGGCCCACCCACGTGGAGGAGATCGAGCGAGGCGAGCCCGAGGAGGTGGCCGTGCGAGAACGCACTGCTCAAGGCGCGTGCTGCCCACGCAACGCCGGCCGGCGCCGGGGAGTCGGGTGACATAGGCGAGACGGTGCTGGGATGTCGACACGCTCGTGGCACTCGACGGGCAGATCTACGGCAAGCCGGCGGGTGAGGAGCAGGCGCGCGCGACGCTCAGGGCGCTATCGGGCGCCACGCACACCGTGTTGAGCGGGGTGGCGTTGCTCTTCGCCGGGCGCGAGCAGGTGGCGCTCGCACGCACGCAGGTCGAGTTTCGCCACTATGGGGAGGAGCTGATCGACTGGTATGTGGCTGGTGGCGAGTGGCGCGGACGGGCCGGCGGTTATGCGATCCAGGGCGTGGGCGCCGTGCTCGTGCGCGAGATTCACGGCGATTATGAGAACGTCGTCGGGCTGCCACTGGCGACGTTGCTCGACATGTGCCCCGAGCTTCTGTGAGGCTGGGCTCGCCGGCTTCGCGACCAACATGCCTCGAAGGCGTCGATACGAGGATGCGTAAAGTTCCCCTCCCGCGAATTGTGCCTGCAAATGCGCTGTCAAACTTGCAAAGCATACGGTGGGGTCCGCTAGACTCCTCGCGGAGCGCGCCCCGGACCACTGGCCGCCAGAGAGCCGGTGGGGCAAAGCCGAAGCAGAGCGTGATTCCAACCCTATCGATGAGCTTCCTCACGTACCTAACCGGATTCGGCGGCCGCGACATGGCGGTCGATCTGGGAACCGCCAACACGCTCGTATACGTGCGCGGACGCGGGATCGTGCTGTCTGAGCCGAGCGTCGTCGCGATCGATTCGCGCACCGGCGAGGTGCATGCCGTGGGAATCGAGGCCAAGCGGATGCTCGGTCGTACACCTGGCACGATTCAGGCGATCCGTCCGCTGAAGGACGGCGTCATCGCCGACTTCGACGTGACAGAGGAGATGCTGCGCCACTTCATCCAGAAGGTCCACCAAAACCGCTGGGCACATCCGCGGGTCGTCGTGTGCGTGCCCTCCGGGGTGACAGGAGTCGAGAAGCGCGCCGTCGAGGAGGCCTGCCTCTCGGCAGGCGCGCGTACCGCCTACTTGATCGAGGAGCCGATGGCGGCCGCGATCGGGGCCGGTCTGCCGGTCGGCGAGCCGACGGGCTCGATGGTGGTGGACATCGGCGGCGGCACCTCCGAGGTGGCGGTGATCTCTCTCGGTGGGATCGTCGTCTCGGAGTCGATCCGGGTGGGCGGGGATGAGATGGACGAGGCGATCATCAACTACGCCAAGAAGGAGTACAAGCTGCTCGATCGGCCAGCAGACCGCCGAGGAGCTCAAGCTCGAGATCGGATCGGCCTGCCCGATGGAGGAGGAGCTTCAGGCCGAGATTCGAGGACGCGACATGGTTGCCGGCCTGCCCAAGACGGTCGTGCTCACAAGCGAGGAGATCCGCCAAGCGCTCGAGGAGCCGCTTTCGCAGATCATCGAGGCGGTCAAGGAGACACTTGACCGCACCCCGCCGGAGCTTGCCTCGGACATCATGGATCGAGGGATCATGCTCGCGGGTGGCGGTGCGCTTCTGCAAGGGCTCGACCAGCGCTTGCGCGAGGAGACGCAAATGCCCGCGCACCTGGCGGAGTCGCCGCTTACGTGCGTGGCGGTCGGCTCGGGGCGCTCGCTCGAGGAGTTCGAGGCGATCCACCGCTCCAACCGCAACTCGCGCAGCCGCCGCCGTCGATGATTGCTGGGCTCTCGCTCCATCGCTGCCGGCGGCGGGAGACACGCGCTAACGGTGCTGGCCTGCGATCGCTCCGCTGCGCGGTTACTCTGTCCGATGAAGGCTTCGGAAGGCCCAATTCGTGTATGAGAAGACGGTCCGGCGCAGACGCGCGGTGCTCGCACTGCTCGTCGTGCTCTCCCTGATACTGCTGACTGCCTACTTCGGGGAGGCCCCGAGCGGTGGTCTGCACTCGGTGCAGCGCGGCTTCCTGACGGTTGTCTCGCCGATCCAGGATGGCGCCAACAAGGCGCTGAAGCCGGTGCGCGACCTGTTTGGCTGGTTTGGCAGCACGCTGAAAGCCAAGAGCCAGAACGCCGAACTGCGCAAGCAGCTGGACAAGCTGCGCGCGCAATACACCGCCAACCAGTCCAACGAACACTCCTATCAGGAACTGCTCAAGCTCTACCATCTCGATCACGAGCTCAGCATCGCCGACTACAACCCGGTCACCGCCACCGTCGTCTATCAGTCGCCAAACATCTGGTATTCGATCGTCACGATCGATCGGGGCTCCTCTTCCGGAGTACGCGTCAACGACCCGGTGATGAGCCGGCGAAGCGCTGATCGGCAAGGTGACCGAGGTGGTCTCCGACGGGCGCCCAGGTGAGCTTGATCACCGACAGCGCGGTCGAAGTGACCGCCAAGATCAGCGCCACGGGCAGCGGTCGGCATGGTGCAGCCGGAAGTCGGCGAACCCGGCCGACTGCTGATGCAGTACCTGTACCCATCCTCGACCGCTACGCCCGTTCCTGGCGACTACGTCGTGACCTCGGGCACCGTCGCCAGCCCCGGCGACTCGCTCTACCCGAAGGGGATCCCGATCGGCCAGGTCACCTCGGTCAACGAACAGGGAGGCTTCAAGTCGGTCGAGGTGAGTCCGCTGGCCGATCTGCACAGCCTCGAATACGTGCAGGTGCTGACCTACTCGTCCGGCTCGCGGGCTGCCGCGCTGAGCAGCGTGGCAGCCAACCTCACGCCGACCCACCAGCTGAGCCCCGAAGAAGAATCTCAGGGCGGACAGGTCGCGCAGGCCGGGGGCGGCGGATGAGCATGGCGAGCAGTCGCTCGAGCTGCTCGGAGGTGGCCGATGAGCGTGCGCGCGGGCTATTCCCAGCGTGCAAGGTCCGGCCCCGCACAGGCAGGCTCGGCATGGCTGCCCGGTTCGCTGGTGTGGCGCGTGGCGGTGCTGTCGATCGTGGTCGTGTTCGTGCAGATCAGCGTCGTCTCCGAGGTGCCGGTGTTCGGTGTCAGCATCGACCTGTCGCCGCTGCTGGTGGCGTTCGTGGGCCTGCTGTGCGGCTCCACGATGGGCGCCGTCGCCGGCTTTTGCGTCGGCCTGCTGATCGATCTGGCGTTGATGCAGACGCTCGGCGTGACCTCGCTGACGTTCACGATCATCGGCTACTGGGCGGGTCGCCTGCGCGAGCTGCGCGATCCGCAGGCGGCGCTCACGCCGCTGTTCGTCGGTGCCGCGGCCGCGACGGCGGCGATGGTCGGCTATTCGATCATCGAGTTCCTGCTCGGGGTCGACGCGCCGGTGAGCCTCGAGTTGTTGCGCGAGATCGTGGTCGGAGTGCTGGTGGACACCGTCGGTGGCGCTGCCGATGTGGGCGCTGGTGCGCCGCTGCATGGTGGGGGCGCTGCCAGACGATCCGCGCCGTCGCCGCCGCCGCGCGTATACGACGGGCGGTCTCAGCCCGCTGTCACGATCCAGGGGCGGCCGGTGAGCTTCGCCCGACCTTGCGATTCGCCGGAGCCGGGCGATGAGCTCGATCGAGCGCCTACGCCCGAGCGAGCCGCGTGGCGGGGTGGGTGGGCCTTCATCCCCCCAGCTGGCGTTACGGGTCGCGATCCTGGGCAGCATCGCGCTCGTCATGTTCGGGATCATCTTCTTTCGCCTGTGGTATCTGCAGGTGCTGAGCGGCGAACAGTACGTCCAGCAGGCCCAGGCCAACGACCAGCGCGAACTACCGATACCGGCCCCGCGCGGGGAGATCCTCGCCAGCGAAGGCCAGCCGATCGTGACTAGTCAGGTCAGCAACGCGGTGCAGATCCTGCCGAGCGCGCTGCCCGCCGTCCGTCAAGGAACAGGCGCACGAATATCAAGTCCACCTTGGCGAAGCAGACGCGGAATTCGCGGCGGCGGGCGAACGATTGAAGGCGTACGAGAACGATCTGAACGCTTACGACAGCGACGGAGGGCATAGACACCGTCGTGCCGACGCGGCACAGTTGGCCGAGCTGCACGCGCTAGCCCGAGCGGATCGTCTGCGGCATCGTTCCGATCCCCGCGCTGCCGGCCTCGGCCGTCAAGCTCCGCGAGCTCTTCACGACGTTTGGCGCCGGTGATCGGCCTGAGCCCGAGGTTGATCGACGAACGCGTGATCGCTGGCATAACGCAAGCTCCCTATGCGCCGGTCACGATCAAGACCGACGCGGGACGGGCGGCCTTGACGGTGCTGGGAGAGCGCCAAAACGATTTTCCCGGAGTCAAGCAGGAACCGGTGGCGATCAGGCACTACCCGTTCGGCGAAATGGCGGCCCAGACGCTCGGCCACGTCGGGCAGGTCAGCGAAGAAGAGCTCGAAGCTGCCGGCCTTCAAGGGCGTTCCACAGGAGCACCGTCGTCGGCCAGTCGGGTCTCGAGTACTACTACGACCGCTATCTGCGCGGCAAGCCGGGAGAGCGGCGCGTGCAGGTCAACGCCGAAGGCCAGCCCGAGCCGACAAAGCTGCGAAGAGACGGCTCCCAAGGCCGGCCACGATCTCAAGCTGTCGATCGATCTCGGGCTGGAGCAGGAGGGCGAAAAGCGCGTTGCGCGAAGGCGTGTCGCTGGCCCAGGCCAAAGGCAACCCCGGCTCTGGGGCGGCGTTTGTGGCGATCAATCCGCTCAACGGCGAAATCTATGGCGATCGGCTCCTATCCGAGCTATCGACCCCAATCGCTTTGCCAAACCGATGACTCAGGCCGAATACGATCAGCTCAACGGCAGCGGCGAAAGCGAAGGTCCCGATCCGCCCGCGCCGCTGCTCAATCGTGCCGTGGAAGGTCAGTATCCGACCGGCTCGACGTTCAAGCCGATCACAGCGATGGCGGCGCTTGAAGCGGGCGTGATCAACCCCGAGCGAGGCGCTGGGTGGCGGATCAATGCATCGAAGCCGGGCGCAGAGCAGTTCTGCAACTCCGGCCACACCGACTACGGCGCGCTTGCCGCTGGTCGAAGCGCTGAAGGTCTCCTCGGACACCTATTTCTTCACGGTCGGCGAGTACGCCAACAGCCACGGCGACGTTATCCAGAACATGGCACAAGGAGCTTGGGATCGGCAAAGAAACGCACGTCGACCTGCCGAAAGAGATCGAAGGGACGGTGCCCGATCGCCAGATGGCGCGCCCAGCAGAACAAGCTGCAGGAAAGCTGCGAACGCAGTCACCCCAAGACATGCCGCGAGCGTCTGCCATATCGTCTCCGAAATCGGCCCGTGGACCGTCGGCGACAATATGCACCTCGCGGTCGGACAGGGCGAACTGCTGACCTCTCCGCTACAGATGGCGGTCGCCTACTCGACGCTTGCCAACGCCTACATGAACGGAGGCGAAGGCACGGTCGTGCGTCCCCATCTGGGCGTGCGAGATCGACAACTCCAATGGCGGTCTTGTGCAGGAGCTCGCCGGCGCCCCCGATCGGTCACGTGCACCTCAACTACTCAGACCTCAGCGACGTGATGGAAGGCATCCACGACGCCGACCTTCGAGCCGGGCGGCACCTCGGCCGATGTGTGGTCGGGCTGGAACCAGGCCGAACACCCGGTGTACGGCAAGACGGGCACCGCCGAACGCACCGGCCAGGTCGAACAGGCGTGGTACATGTGCTTCCTGCCCGACCCCAAGCATCCGATCGTGATCGCGGTGACCGTCGAACAGGGCGGCTTCGGCGACGAAGCGGCGGCGCCGATCGCGCGGCTGATCGCCTCCAAGTGGTTCCACAAGCCGGCTGACGCTCGTCGCCGGCACCAATCCGGATCGGTGAGCACGAGCGTGTCCGCGTCATCGCTCAGCCCGATCCAGCCAAGCGAGGCGCCGTGCCCGCGCCGTCGGCCAGAGGGCTGCGCCTGCCGCTGGACCCGCTGCTGACGCTCGCCACGGTAGGCCTTGGGATCTGCTCGATCCTCACGCTGCGGGTCGTCACGACGCAAATTCGTGCCGGGCCAGCCGCACTACTACGTAGATCGCCAGGCGATCTATCTGGTCGTGGGATTGGTCGCGATGGTGGTGCTCTCGCGCTTTGACTACGCGCGCCTGCGCCAGCTCATGTACCCGATCTACGCCGCGCTGATGGTGAGCATCCTCGCGGTGCTCGCGCTCGGGCACGAGACCGCGCTGGGTGCACAGCGCGCGATCGAATTCCCGCTGTTCTCCTTCCAGGCCTCCGAGCTCGGCAAGGTGCTGCTGATCCTTGCGCTGTCGGCTTTCGTGGTGGGCCGCTCGCGGCGCTTGCGCGAGCTGGACACGACCGCGCGCGTGTTGCTCGCGGCGCTCGTGCCCGCGATGTTCGTGATCGCTCCAGCCCGACCTCGGCTCGGGCATGGTGTACATGGCGATCGCGTTCATGCTGCTGTTCGTGGCGGGCACCTCCTGGCGGCAGCTGGCCGGACTCGTCGCGCTGGTCGCGGTGTCGGGCGCGATCGTGCTTGTGGTGGCGCCCGCGGCCGGCGTGCACGTGCTGAAAACCTACCAAGTGGAACGCCTGACGGCCTTCCTGCACCCGTCGAGCAACCCGCAAAAGCAGGGCTATCAGCAGGAGGAGTCGAAGGTGGCGATCGGCTCCGGTCAGAAGACAGGCCGCGGCGTGAACTCGACCCAGATCAAGGGCAAATACGTGCCGGAGGACGACACCGATTTCATCTTCGCCGCGGTCGGCGAGCAGTACGGCTTCGTCGGCGCGGCACTCGTCCTGTCGCTGTATGCGCTGCTGATATGGCGCACGCTGCGCATACTCACGATGTCCAAGGACCTGTTCGGCTCGCTGGTCGCCGCCGGGGTCCTGGCTATGCTGATGTTCCAGGTCTTCGTGAACGTTGGGATGGCAGTTGGGATAATGCCGATCACCGGCGTCACGTTACCTCTAATGAGCTATGGCGGATCGTCGGTCATAACAACACTTCTGGCAGTGGGTCTACTGCAATCGATCTACGTCCAGGCACGCGCCTCCCAGGCGCATGAAGGGCCGCGTTGTCCGCTACTGAGCAAGATGTTCGCCGAAACTCCCCACCAACCAGCCAAGGCCGCGCCGCAGACCGCAGAGGTTCGGCGCCCGCCTGCACGGGATTCGGCGATACCACGGGCCTCGGCGGGTCGAAACCCCGACCACGTCGGCCGAGGCCTCACGTTACAGATCTCGAAAGACTGGATCAAATTGAGAAAGCAAGTACTTGTCAGCGTCGA
This sequence comes from uncultured Solirubrobacterales bacterium, assembly GCA_963715535.1. Lineage (GTDB taxonomy): Bacteria > Actinomycetota > Thermoleophilia > Solirubrobacterales > Solirubrobacteraceae > Palsa-744. Next base: position 3,245,972 of record OY970251.1, read on the forward strand.
TCGCGCGGAGACGCGCGTGGCGCTTTTGGAGGCCGCCGGAACGCCCGGCGCCTTGAGTGCCCGAAAGCGGCATCACGTCCCGCCGGGCGCGGCCGCAAGCGCTCCGGCGCCACGTCCGGGAGCCGGCTATCGCATAGCTGAGCTCTACATCGAGCGCCGCGGAGGGCGCTCGATCGTCGGCAACATCTACAAGGGCAAGGTCGACAATGTGCTGCCCGGCTTGGAGGCGGCGTTCGTGGACATCGGCCTCGAGAAGAACGGGTTCCTGCACGTCGATGAGATCGTGCTGCCCGGAGTCGAGGCGCCCAAGCGTGGGGACGCGGCGGCGGGTCGCAAGATCGCCGAGCTGCTCAAACCGGGCCAGGAGATCGTCGTGCAGGTCGTCAAGGATCCCCTGAAGACCAAGGGCGCGCGTCTGTCGATGGAGCTGACAATCGCCGGGCGCTACATGGTGTACGCGCCGACCGGCGAGGGAGTCGGCGTGTCGCGGCGCCTGGAGGACAAAGAGCGCGAGCGCCTGCGCCGTCAGACGGCCAAGCTCGAGATCGGCGAGGGCGGGGTCATCATCCGCACCGCCGCCCACGGTGCGCAGCGGGAGGACTTCGAGCGCGAGCTGCTGTATCTGCACAAGCTGCACGAGGTGCTGATGAAGCGCGTCAAGGACACGCAGGCCCCGGAGATGGTCTTCCAGGAGGCCGACCTGTCGGTCAGGGTCGTGCGCGACATCTTCTCCGAGCACTTCGAGCGAGCGATCGTCGACGACGAGCAGCAGCATCGCAGGCTCGTGTCGTTCTTCGCGCGCACCGCACCGGAGCTGGTCGAGCGCGTCGAGCTGTGGGAGGGCCCCGAGCCGCTGCTTGACGCCTACAAGGTGACCGAGGCGATCGACGGGGTGATGTCGCGGCGAGTGGATCTGCCGAGCGGCGGCTATCTGATGATCGACTACGCCGAGGCGCTGACAGTGATCGACGTGAACTCGGGCAGCTTCATCGGGCGCGGCAAGGGCGCGGGCCTGGAGGACACGATCACCAAGACCAACCTGGAGGCCGCGGAGGAGGTCGTGAACCAGCTGCGTTTGCGCGACATCGGCGGAATCATCGTGATCGACTTCATCGACATGGCGCGCGCGCGCAACCGCGACGCCGTGATGAAGACGCTGCGCAAGTCACTGGACGAGGACCGTACGAAGACGTTCACCGCCGAGCTGTCGCGACTCGGACTGGTCGAGATGACCCGTCAAAACGTGACCGAGGGCGTGCGCGAGATCATGAGTCGCCCGTGTCCCACCTGCGATGGGGAGGGCGTGATCCGCTCGGAGGAGACGATCGCGATCGAATTCGAGCGCAGGCTGCGCGACCTGGTGGTCGAGCATCCCGACGCCGAGGCGTTCCTAGTGCAGATCAACCCGCGCGTCACCGCCCAGTTCACCGGGCAGGGCTCGCGCGTGCTGCATGCCCTGGAGGCGCAGACGGATCGCTCATTTCACTTCGAGGGCTCCGAAGGGCTCGTGCTCGACCATTTCGCGATCACTTTCCAGGGCACGCGCGAGGAGGTCGAAGAACGCGCGCTTCCGTTCCGCGAGGGCGACGAGGTGCTTGTGGACATCGTCGAGCCGCACATGTACGACGTCGATGACGCTGTGGCCAAGCTCGACGGCTACATCATCTCGATCGCGGGCGCCGCGCGCCAGGTGGGAGAGAAGCGCATGGTGCGGATCGAGACGGTCGGGCGCACTGCCGCCTCCGCGCTGCTGCTGGACGAGTCCGGCGAGGTAATCCGCCCGGCGCCACGACCAGCCGCGCGTCCCGCCGCCAAACGTCCGCGCAGACGCAGCTCGAAGCCAGCGGAGCGCGTCGCAGTCGCCGAGTCCATCGCGATCGGACGCCGAGGAATCGGCAGATGACGCCGACGCGCCCGAGTCCCAGCAGAGCTGTTGCAGGAGCAACGATGCAGCAGCCCGTCGCGGTCGAGCCCGAGGACGGCGCACAGGAGCCGGCAGGACGAGGAGGGCGAGGATGACCTACAATCCAAGCCTCGGCGCCGCGGCCGTAGAGGCGGACGGCGCCGTTCGGCTGCAAAGGCCCAGGCAACCTCGGAGTAGGAGACATGTACGCGATCGTCAAGACAGGCGGCAAGCAGTACCGCGTCGAGCGGGGTCAAACCCTGCTCGTGGAGCGCCTTGCCGCAGAGCAGGGTGCGAGCGTGGCGCTCGAGCCGATCCTCTATCGCTCCGATGACGCCGTGTTCGACGCGGATGGCCTGAAGAAGGTCAAGGTCACCGCGAAGATCCTCGCTCACGAGCGCGGCGAGAAGCTGCGCGTGTTCAAGTTCAAGCCCAAGCGCGGCTACAAGCGGCGCACCGGCCACCGCCAGGAGCTCACGCGGATCGAGGTCACTGACATCTCGATGGGAGCGTCCGCGAAGGCGACCACCAAGCCGGCTGCCTCCAAGTCCGATTCGCCCAAGTCCGAGGCCGCTAAGCCCGAGACTGCGAAGCCAACGGCAGCAAAGGCCGATGCCAAGCCAGCGGCAGCCAAGCCCGAGGCCGCGAAGTCGACGGCCGTGGCAAAGGCTGCTGCCAAGCCGGAGGCGGCGAAGCCCAAGGAGGCAACTGATGGCGCATAAGAAGGGACTCGGATCCAGCCGCAACGGCCGCGACTCCAACGCCCAGCGTCTCGGCGTGAAGACCTTCGCCGGACAGACCGTCACCGGCGGGGAGATCATCGTGCGCCAACGCGGTACACGCTTCAAGCCCGGGACTGGCGTGGGGATCGGCAAGGACGACACGCTCTACGCACGCGCGGCCGGCACCGTGCAGTTCACGATCGGCCGTCGGGGTCAGTGTCGTGAACGTGCTCGCGGACGCCGAATAAGTCTGATCCCGCGCCGTGGGCTCGCGGAGCGGCCCCTGGCTTCTGTCACGATGCTCGGGTGCTGTACGACCGCGCAAGAATCGAAGTGAGGGCTGGCGCCGGCGGGGATGGCAGCGCGGGCTTTCGCCGTGAAGCCCACGTTCCGCGCGGGGGTCCCGACGGCGGCGACGGAGGGCGCGGGGGGGAGGTCGTGCTGGTATGCGACGACTCGCTGCGCGACCTGCAGAGCTTCCGGCGTAAGCCCCACTACCGCGCCGGACGTGGCGGGTACGGCGCGGGCTCCCAGCGTCATGGCGCCGACGGCGAGACACTGATCGTGAGAGTCCCACCCGGCACGCTCATAGAAGGCATCGAGGGGGACGTTGCGGGTCGTCGTTGGGATCTTGTGAGCGCCGGGCAGCGGGCCCTGGTGGCAAAAGGTGGCTCGGGGGGGAGAGGCAACAAGCGCTTCGCGACCCCCACTCGCCAGGCCCCGCGCTTTGCCGAGCGGGGACTTTCCGGCGAGGAAGGCTGGCTTACACTCCAGCTGAAGCTGCTGGCCGACGTGGGTCTTGTGGGGCTGCCCAACGCGGGCAAGTCCTCACTGCTCGCGCGACTCACCAGAGCGACTCCGAAGGTCGCGAGCTACCCGTTCACGACGCTCTCTCCGGTGCTGGGCGTGCTCGACGTCGACGAACGTCAGCTCGTGATCGCCGACATCCCCGGTTTGATCGAGGGCGCGAGCGACGGGGCCGGGCTTGGTCATGATTTTCTCGCCCACGTCGAGCGCACGCGGCTGCTCGTGCACGTGCTCGACCTCGCGCCCGAGCTTTCAGGGGGATCTGACCGATCCGATCCAGCCGACGCTGCTGCCAATCACGCAACGATCGAGCACGAGCTTGCGTCCCACGATCCGCGTCTTGCCAGTCTGCCGCGCGTGCTGGCGCTCTCCAAGGCGGATCTCGTGTCACCCGAACGCGTGGCCGAGGCAGTCGAGCAGTGGTCGCGACGGCTCGGCCCCGAGGTGCCTGTGGTCGCCACCTCTAGCGCCACCGGTGCGGGCCTCAAGGAGCTGGCCGCGGCGCTGCTGCGTCTCGTACCCGCGGTCGATCAAGCTGGAGGGCAAGTGGGGCCTGGCGTCGAGGACGATCGCGGCGCCGATTCCGGTAGCGGTGCCGCAGCCGCGGGGCAGGGCAGCGCCCCGGGCTCTGGGAGCGCTCGCTTTGCCGACACGGATGAGCCCGCGCTGGCCGAGCACATGGTGTTTCGCCCGGCCGCATCCACCGGCTTTGCCGTCGAGCGCGTCGCTCCCGGCTCGTTCGCCGTCAACGGCAGGGGCATCGAGCGTCTGCTTGCGCGTTATGACATCGACAACGAGGACGCGATGGCCTACCTGGAGGGCCGCCTACGCAAGATCGGCGTGCTACGTGCTCTTGAGGCTGAGGGATTTCAGGCGGGCGACGATCTCGAGATCGCGGGGGTGGCGTTCGAGCTTGATCCGGAGGAGCCCGCGTAGGACTGAGCCAGCCAGTCGCGCAGTGCTTCGTGCATCGCCTCAACGCCGACGATCGGGGACTGTGGTTCGCTCCAGTCCGCCGGCACCACCGCAAAGGGCTTGGTCTGCGGCCCGCCGAGACCGCCGTGGGAACCCATGAACTCCTCGAACGGGGCAACCTCATCGGTACTCGGGTCATACATGCAGTTGACGAGTATGTCCGGACAGTGGGGAAAGCGGTCGTGGCGGCGTAGGTGGTCGGCCGCCGTCGCATCGAAAGGGGCGAGCGGGTCCTCGCCATCGATCGCGTCGTCGCTCAGACGACGCTGCCCGGCCCCGCCGATCACGAGCGCGCCGTCCTGTTGGGAGCGCACCAGCACGTATCCGATTCCGGGATGGCCCGTCAACGCGTCGAGCAGGCGCGGGTGCTCGTCTGCGATCCGCTCGAGAGTCAGCCTCTCCTTGTTGGAAGGCAGGTAGATGAGCCCGAGCCCGCCCGAGGCCATCACGATCGCCTCCATCGATGTGGCTCCGCTTGCGACCGGCCGGCCTCCGTCGTCTTCCTGAATGCCCGGGACGGTAGTTGCGTTACGCTCGGCCAAGGCCTCGCGGTTCGGTCCCAGCGCCACCGTGCCCTCGACCGATCTGCTGCGCGTGGCGCGTGCCAACATCCGCCCTCCGACGCCCGGCTCCTGGCTCGCGTCGGCGAGCACCGCACCCACGTCACCCCAGGCCTCATCGACGGCCGCCGGCGCGTACACCTCGCCCTGAGTCAGCGCTCCACGCACGACATCCTCGAGCGTCTCGCCGTAGCGCTGGCGAAACGGTGCGCCCTGCGTTTGGCCGTGATCTGAGAGCACCACTAGGTGATAGGGGCGCGGGCGACTGCGCGGTCGCACGCTCCAGCCGGGCCAACTGGCGGTCGTGTCGCTTGAGGACCGCCAGCGCGTCGGGCTCGCGGATCCCCGAATGGTGGGCGACCTCGTCGTAGCCCACGAACGTCGCGTAGCTGACCGGCACGCCCTCGACGATGTCGGCCATCAGCAATGCGGTCACGAGGTCGCGCATGACCACGGCGATCGTGGCTCGGATCAGCGGATACATGCCTTTGCGCTCGACATGTGCCGCGCCGCTGCGACGCTGGCGAAGTGCCGCCCGGCGCTCATAAGCGATGTCGGCGAGCGACAGCAATATCGTGCGCATGAACCCGTAGGGATCGGAGAAATAGGCGAACAGGTCACCGGCTTTCGATCGAGAGCGGTCGCGGATCATGCTCATCGTCGCCGTGCAGCGGGGGGCGTCGCCGGAGAACATGTTCCCGCGGCTCGTTCCCGTCGGCGAGCAGGCCGGCGCCTGTGGAGCGCCGGCGCTCGATCTCGGCAGCGTCGGCTGGATGGTTGGAGACCATCGTGCGCCCGGACTCCTTCTCATACCAGCGGAAGGCGGGCATGTCCCAGTTGCTGCCGAGCAGCAGGCCGGCCTGACTTGCTCCTGTCTGTGAGGAGAGATCGCACTCCCAGCCAAGCAACCGGTGGGTGCCGTCGGCGAGCCAGCGAGCGATCGTGGGGGTGTGTCCGTCGCGGATCGCCTCGCGCAGGACTTTCTCTCCGAGCCCGTCGATCTCGAACAAGATCACTCCTGGAACATCCGTGCGATTGTCCTTTCGCGTGCGTTTCACCCGTCTGCGAACCACGCGTAGATGGCGAGCATCGCCGTCTACGTCGAGCAGCGGTGCCACGAGCATCGAGACGAGAGCAAGACCAAAGGCGATTGCCATGTCGGTCCAGAACGAGGGTGTTTTGCCGTCCACCGCGTAGAAGGCGAGCGCGACCATGCCGGCGCTGAGAGCGAGCGAGCCGAGCCCGAACGTGACGATCGTGAGTGGCAACGCAACGCGTATCAGCAGCGGCCACAGAACCGCGTTGACGATCGCCATGACGAGGGCAACGAGTATCGCGGCGTCGAGCGACAGCGAGTCGCGGCCCGAGAGCAATGTGGTCATGACCAGCAGGGTCAAGGCCTGGACTGCCAGCATCGCCAGCGCTCGTGCGCCAAAGCCCAATAGCGCTCGCAAGTTACCCAAGCGTCGTTGGGTGTTGCGCTCATCGATCGCCGAATCCAGCACTTGCTACCTTCTGCTCGATGGTCGAGGGTGCGGATGCTGTCCGCCACACAGACACAGCCGCAGACCGTATCGTCTTCTTGGGGCACGCCACGGTGCTGATCGAATTGGAGGGGGTGCGCCTGCTCTTCGATCCGTTGCTGCGCGGTCGTGTCCTGCACCTACGCCGCCAGGTCCCGCCGGTTGACGAAAGCGTGTTCGCCGGCCCGGACGCGGTGTTGATCTCACACCTGCACCACGATCACCTCGATCTGGCCTCATTGCGGCGTCTGGGTCGCGACACGCGTCTGATCGTGCCCCGCGGAGCGGGAGTGTGGCTGGCGAGCAAGGGGTTTGCCAACGTGTCGGAGCTGGATGTCGGCGAGGTCATCAAGGTGGCCGAGCTCGAGATCACGGCAGTTGTTGCCCACCACAACGGCGGCGCGTCTGGGCGGCGGTCCTCGGGCCAAGGGCGCTCGGCTATCTCGTTGCGGGCAGGCACGTGGTCTACTTTGCCGGAGACACCGAAATGTTCGCCGGCATGGGCGCCTTCTCGCCGACGCCCGATGTCGCGTTGCTGCCAGTCGCGGGATGGGGTCCGAAGTTGGGTCCAGGCCACATGGATCCACTCCAGGCGGCTCACGCCGTCGAGTTGCTCCAGCCGCGCCTGGCCATACCCATACATTGGGGCACCCTGTTGCCGATCGGGTTTGCCCGTAACTACAGTGCACGCCTCGCGGACCCGCCGCGCCTGTTCGCCGAGCACGTCGCGCGCCTGGCGCCCAGCGTCGAGGTGCGAATTTTGATGTCGGGGGAGTCCACAGCTGTAGACTGCTGAGAGTTCCGTTCCTGTTGTGGCGGCAACCCATGTCTCGGAGACGTTCTTGGTGCACAGAGCTCGCAGCCAGTCCCTCGTCGCGATCCTCTCGCTGCTCAGCGTATTCGCGCTTGCGTCTTGCGGCGAATCCTCTCAGGAAAAAGCGAAGGCCCAGGTGTGCCAAGCGCGCTCTGACATCTCCAAGGAAGTCAAGAAGCTCAGTGAATTGACGCTCTCCACGAGCATCCTCACCGAAGCCAAGAGCGGTGTGGAAGCGATCGGCAAGGACCTGACCACGATCAAGGACGCTCAACCGGACCTTGAACCGGCGCGCAAGGAGCAGGTCCAAGCGGCAACCAGCACCTTCGAAGGCCAGATCAATTCGATCCTCTCCGAACTGGTCTCCAAACCTTCGCTCGGCAAACTTGAAACACAGCTCAAATCCTCGCTGACGCAGCTCGCCTCCAGCTACGAAAAGGCGCTCGCTCCTCTCAACTGCTCCTAAATACGGACAGGGCGGGCAGGGAGTGGCGTTACACTCGGCTTGCTCCCGCTCGGGAGTGCCTTCGGCGCGCCGATCGGATCACGTTGGTCGGAGAGCGCAGGCCGACAAAGAGGAGTGGCGATGAACAACGAGGAGCTGGAGCTAGGTCCCGTCGATGTCGTAGTGATCGGTTATCCGCCGGATGCTCCACGTACTGGAGAGGCGATCCCATTGTTCGTCGATCTCGTCGACCGGGGGACCATCAGAGTGCTTGACGTGCTCATGGTCCAGAAGGACAGCGAGGGAAACATCTCCGGCCTCGAGATCGCCGATCTCGACGGCGACGGGGTGGACGACCTACTGGTTTTCGCCGGCGCGCGCACGGGCATGCTCGGCGAGGAAGATGCGAGCACCGCGGGCGAGGCGCTCCAGCCTGGCGAAGCGGCGCTGATGATCTGCTTCGAGAACACTTGGGCCGCGCCGTTTGCGAGCGCTGTGCGCCGCAACGGTGGGCGGGTGCTCGCTTTCGAGCGCGTCGCCGCGCAGGACGTGCTGGACACACTCGACGCGCTCGATGGCGCATCCTGAACTGAAAAGGGGTATTCAGATGCCACTACTTCGCACAATGGCCCGTACCGCTGTGGTCGCCGGCACAGCTACTTCCGTCTCCAATCGCGTGAGCCGTCGCCAGGGAGGTCGTTGGGCCAATCAAGAACAGCAGCAGACGGCTGCCGCGCCGCCGCAGCAAGCATATGCGGCTCCGCCGCCACCGGCCCAGGAAGTTGACCCGATCGAGCGCTTGAAGGAGCTCGGTCAACTGCACGAGTCCGGTGTGCTGACCGATCAGGAGTTCGCCGAGGCGAAGGCAAAGATCTTGGGCTGAGCAGCCATGAGCCGGCGCGCGTGGTTGCGCGCCGGCTCGTCGCTAGAGACCTGGTGGCTCGGTTCAGGTCGTCTTGGCTCGGCTCAGGCGGTCTTGGGCTCGCCTAGAACAGCGAGTCCGTGGATCACGATCAAGCAGATCGCGAATATCCCAAGTGACCAGAATGGGTACACGCCGCCGATCGACAGCAGTGCGCCGACGGCCCCGATCGTGGCCGCGATGATCCCGACAACGCGCCCGTAGGCGCCGCCGCCGAACAACGAAAGCGCGGCGGTCAACTGGATGACACCGAGGATGATCGTGATCCAGCCCCATGTGTGCAGGCTTGCGAACACGTACCTGTTGTCGTTTACGAAGAAACTCGCGTTTCCGATGGCGGCGATCCCATAAATGATGTTGATGGTGCCCGCGACCAGCAGCAGGATGCCCGCGAACAATGCACTACCGACTCCTCGCATATGCGCTCCTTCCGTAACGGTGCCTTGTGACACCTGTTACGAGATTCGATGGAAGTGCCTGTAATCCTGTGCGTCCAGTGGCACTCCCGGTGTGCCGCCGGGAACGCGCTTGCTCAATAGCCCGTTTTCGTCTTGACCCGTTTGCGATCTGACTCGTGCAGGTGTCCCTTCTTCTCGAGCGTGGCGCACGCTTCCACGATGTCCGAGCCGAGCGTGGCGACAAGCGAATGGCCGAGTGTCTGCTTGACGAGCGCGCGCATGATCTTCACATGCTCTGCGTTCGGGGGCAGCGTATAGGCGGGGAGCATCCAACCGCGCTCGGCCGCTAGCTGGGAGGCGACGTCGAACTCGTCGTAGGGGTGCTCGCCTTCCAATTGGAAGGCGACGAGCGGCAGTTGCTCGTCCTGCTCCGATCCGATCAGCGCGAACTCGCCGCAATCCACTATCTCCTTGGCGAGCAGGCGAGCGTTGTACTGCATCGTCTCCATGATGTAGCGGTAGCCGTCGTGGCCGTAGCGCACGAAGTTGTAGTACTGCGCGAGCACCATCGCCGAGCCGGTGGAGAAGTTGAGTGTGAACGTCGCATCGCGCTTGCCGAGGTAGTTCTCATAGAACACGAGATCCTCGGGAAGATCGGTCTTTTCCCTGAACACAAGCCAGCCGATGCCAGGGTAGACCAGGCCGAACTTGTGACCGGACACGTTGATCGAGCGAACCTGCTCCAAGCGGAAGTCCCACTCCGTGTGGGGGTAGAGAAACGGCCACACAAACCCCCCGCTGGCGGCGTCCACATGCAACGGAATGTCCAGTCCCTTCTCGTTCTTGAGCCTAACCAGGAAGTCGTTGATCCCGGTTATGTCGTCGGAGTGCCCGGTGAAGGTGGTTCCGAGCACCGCCGCCACGCCGATCGTGTTCTCATCCACGTGTGGCTCGATGTCCTCGGGCCCGATCGTGTACTTGTCGCGCGCGAGTGGCACGATCCGCGGCTCGACGTCGAAGTAGCGACAGAACTTCTCCCACACGACGTGCACGTCACCGCCGAACACGAGGTTGGGACGGTCGATCGCCTTGCCCTGCGCTTGGCGGCGATCGCGCCACTTCCACTTCAGCGAGAGCGCGCCGAGCATGATCGCCTCCGAGGATCCCTGCGTGCGCGCGCCGGTCGTCTCGCCCGGGGCATTGAAGAGGTCGGCGAGCATGCGGATGCAGCGCTGCTCGATCTCGGCGGTCTGGGGGTACTCGGCGTGGTCGATGAAATTCGTGTGCAGCGATCCGGCGATCAGCTGCTCGGCCTCGGGCTCCATCCAGGTCGTGACGAAGGTAGCCAGGTTGCGCATCGGGAGCCCGTCGAGCAGTACCTCTTCGCCCACCAGCCCGAGCGCGTCCTCGGCCGGCATGCCACTCTTGGGCAGCTTGTTGTCGGGGGCTGGCTCGAGTCGATAGCGGTTGCCGTACTCGCTCTCGAGCTTCTTGATTCTGCTTCCGATGAGATCGGGCGGGGTCTCGTCCCCTCGCAGGTGAGCTGTCTTCTCGTTGGACGGCACAGTCATCCTCCTCCTGGGAGTAGTGCGACGGGTGGCGAATCGCCTGCGATCAGCATAGGTTGTGCGCGAGATTGCCGTGCAGCCGTCCGATACCGCTCGCGACGGCCCCACCATCTAGGCTCCGGTCTGTGCAGCGCGTGGTCATAAAGCTGGGTTCGAGCATCGTCGCCGACGACGACGGCGAGCTGCGCACCGACGTGCTCACGCGCATCTGCGATCGGGTGGCTTCGTTGCACGGGGAGGGCAAGGAGGTCGTGATCGTCTCCTCGGGGGCGATCGCGCGGGGTGTGCGGATCATGGGTCTGCCGGCTCGCCCCGGTGCTGTGGAGGAGTTGCAGGCGGCCAGTGCGGTTGGGCAGGGCAAGCTGTATCGCGTCTATGACGAGCTGCTGCGCGAGCGCGATCTCGTCTCCGCGCAGCTGCTGCTCACGTTCATGGACATGAGTGCGCGCACCCACTACCTCAACGCTCGTCAGACGTTGCGCAAGCTGCTCGACTGGGGGGTGGTGCCCGTCATCAACGAGAACGACACCACCGCCACCGATGAGATCTCATTTGGCGACAACGATTTTCTGGCGGCACAGGTCGCGATCCTCACCGCGGCCGACCTGCTCGTGCTGCTGACAGACATCGACGGGCTGTACACGGCCGATCCGCGCCACGATCTCGATGCGCGGCTCGTCCCCGAGGTCAGCGACTTCGAGGCGCTGGATGGGATCGAGGTGGGCCACACCACATCGCCGCTGGGTTCTGGCGGTATGCGCTCGAAGGTGGTCGCGGCCGACATGGCAACCGCTGCGGGGATCCGTGCGGTTATCTGCAACGGCGTGCGCGACGGCGCCCTTGCTGCCGTGCTTGCCGGCAAGACGGAGGGCACCAATTTCCCACCGCGCGCCGCGCGCCATTCCTCCTTCAAGCTGTGGCTGCGCTACGCCAAGCCAAGCCATGGCACGCTCGTCGTGGATACGGGCGCCGCGCGCGCGCTACGCGAGGACGGCACGAGCTTGCTCCCGGTTGGGATTGTCGAGGTACGTGGCTCCTTCGACGCAGGCGATGCGGTCGAGATTGCAGAGGACCTGACTTCGACTGACGCGAGCGGCCGGCCGGCGGAGCTCAGCGGCCCGCTGGTGGGCAAGGGCATCTGCAGCTACTCGGCTGAGGAGCTGCGTCGGGTGATGGGGTTGCAGTCCAAGGCGATCCAGGAGATCCTGCCGCGCGCCACCGATGAGGCGGTGCATCGCGACTACATGGTGCTTGCCTGAGCGCTTGACGGGGCTGTCGTACCCTGTAGAGCGATGGCAACCACCGTCACATCGCCTGCCGAGGTGTGCGCGCGCGCACGCGAGGCCTCTCGTCGTCTCGCGCGCACCGACACGGCCACCAAGAACGCAGCGCTCGCGGCGATAGCCGCTGCGCTGCGTGAGCGCACCCGGGAGATCCTGAGCGCCAACGAGCGCGATCTGCAGGCCGGCCGCGAGGCCGAGATCGGCGATGCGCTGCTCGATCGCCTGCGCCTGGACGAGCAGCGCATCGAGGGGATCGCACAAGCCGTGGAGGCGGTTGCGGCGCTGCCCGACCCGGTGGGTGAGCTCATCGACGGCCATCGCCTGCCCAACGGCTTGGACGTGCGCAAGGTGCGCGTGCCGCTGGGTGTGATCGCGGTGGTCTACGAGGCGCGTCCCAACGTCACGATCGACGCGGCGGTGCTGTGCTTGAAGTCGGGCAATGCGATTGTGCTGCGTGGCTCCTCGACGGCCGAGCACTCAAACGCGATACTCGCCTCGATCGCCGCCGAGGCGGCGGTGACGGCCGGGCTTCCCGACGGCTGCGTCGGTCTGGTGGCCGGCGGTGGGCGTGAGGAGCTGGCCGAGTTGGCGACACAGACCGACACGGTCGATCTGATCGTCCCGCGCGGAGGGGAGGGGCTGAAGGCCGCCTTGAAGGACGTGGCAACAGTGCCTGTCATTTACGCGGCATCTGGCAATTGTCATGTCTACATCGACGAGTCCGCCGAGCAGCGGGATGCGGTTGCGATCGTGCTCAACGCCAAGACGCAACGGCCAGGAGTGTGCAATGCGGTGGAGACAGTGCTCGTGCACCGGCTTGCCGCCGCGAGGATTCTCGACCCTCTGTTGCGCGCTCTGGCCGAAGCGGGGGTCACGGTGCGCGGCGACGAGGCGACGCTTGACTTGGCGCGGGGACTTGCCGTGGATCTCGAAGCCGGCGGGGAGCACGAGCCCTCAGAGACGATCCGACGTTCGGTGCAGCCGGCATCGGCGCAGGACTGGGACACCGAGTACCTGGCGATGACGGTTGCGATCGGCGTGGTCGAGTTCGACCGAGCAGGCGATCGAGCACATCGCCCGTCACGGCTCCGGGCATTCTGAGGCGATCGTCACAAAAGACACGGCCGCCGCTCGCGAGTTCCAGCTCGGCGTGGACGCAGCGTGCGTGTATGTCAACGCCTCCACGCGCTTCACCGACGGAGGAGAGTTCGGGATGGGCGCGGAGATCGGCAACTCCACGCAGAAGCTTCACGCGCGCGGGCCGATAGGTCTGCGCGAGCTGTGCACGTTCAAGTACCTGGTCGAAGGCGCCGGCCACGTTCGTGCCTGAAGCCGCGGCCTCATCGGGGCATGGCGACGCGGATTGGGCGACTCGCCGGCTTGGGCGCATCGGCATCCTCGGTGGCATGTTCAACCCGCCGCACCTCGGTCACCTCGCACTCGCACGCGCCGCCGCAAGCGAGCTTGGGCTCGACGTGGTGCTGTTCACGCCAGTGTTGATCCCACCGCACAAGCCCGCTAAGTGGGACCCGGGCGCCGAGCATCGCTTGCGGATGTGCGAGCTGGTGGTGCAGGGAGACGAGCGGTTGGGTGTGTGCACGCTGGAGCTGCAACGACCAGGGCCGTCCTACACGGTCGATACGCTGAGAAGCATCCATGCCAGCCATCCCGACGCAGAGCTGACGCTGATCCTCGGCGCCGACATGGCTCGAACGCTTGGCTCCTGGCGCGAGCCACGGGAGATACTCGATCTGGCTCGGATCGCGGTCGCCGAGCGCGATGGATCAAGGCAGGCGGAAGTCGTCGACGCGCTGGTCCCGCTGGGTGGCGGGGAGCGAGCGGTGTTCCTGGGCATGGAGTCCCACGACGTGTCTTCCTCGCTTGTGCGCCGTCGCCTCACCTCAGGCGCGCCGATCGAGCCGCTGGTGGGCTCCGAGGTGGCCGACTACATTGCACGCCACGAGCTCTACGGTCACCATGCGGAGCGAACAGCCGGCGGAGCCGCGCCGGGAGCCACGCCCGGGGTCGCGTCGGGACGTACGCAGGGGGCGGCGCCGGAAGGCGAGCGTGGGGTCGCGGGGGAACCTACCCAGAGGGCGATGCCATGAACTCGCAAGAGCTGCTCGCCGAGATTCGCCGCTATGCCGAGGACAAGAAGGCCGGAGAGCTGGTCGAGCTGGACCTGCGTGGGGTGCTTGGCTACACAGACTGGTTTGTGATCTGCTCCGGCAACACCGAGCGCCAGACCAAGGCGATCCACGACGGCATCCTCGAGGGGCTCAAGCACGATCACGATGTGCTTCCGCGCCGAGTCGAGGGGGCGGGACGTGCCGATTGGATCCTGATGGACTACCTCGATGTGGTGGTCCACATCTTCACCCCCGCCACGCGCGAGTTCTATCGGCTGGAACAGCTCTGGGGCGAGGTCCCCGCGCGCCAAGCGGAGAGTGGATGACTGAACTCTTAAGGAATGAGCGCACCCGCGGTGGCCCGCATCGAATCCCGGGTAAGGCGCTCTGTGGTCGTTGCTAGTGTTGCCGACCAGGTGCCAAAGTTCGACGAGTGGCAGATCGAGTTGCATGGGCGCCGCGCGGTCTATCGGATCGCCGGCGCCGGCCCGCCGGTGGTGCTCGTGCACGGGATGCTCAACTCATCCAGCCACTGGCAGGCTGTCGCACTGGACCTGGCTACCGAATACACGGTCATCGCCCCTGACCTGATCGGCCATGGCGACTCGGCCGCGCCGCGCGGGGACTACTCGCTTGGGGCGCACGCGGCGAGCATCCGCGATCTGCTCACCGCCCTTGGCATCGAGAGTGCGACCATAGTCGGCCACTCGCTTGGCGGGGGCGTGGCGATGCAGTTCTTCTACCAGTTCCCAGGGCGCGTCGAGCGCCTTGTGCTCGTCTCCAGCGGCGGTCTCGGGCACGAGGTCAGCCCGATGCTGCGCACCGCGGCGTTGCCGGGCATGTCTGCCGCGCTGTCGCTCGCGGCTCATCCCCGATTGCTTGACACTTTGTGGGACGCGGGCAAGCGTCTGCGTGGGGCCGGCGTGCGCCAGGGCGCCTATGTGCAGGCGGTCGCTCGCGCTCTGCGCCCACTTGAGCGTCCTCAGGCCCGCGAGGCCTTCCTGCAGACGCTGCGCGCGGTGATCGACGTGCGCGGTCAGCGCGTGAGCGCGACAGACCGCCTGTATCTACTCGAGTCGATGCCCACGATGATCGTGTGGGGCGAGCGCGATCACACGATCCCGCTCGAGCATGGGCGTCGTGCGCACGAGGCGATCCGCAACAGCCGCTTTCGCACACTCCAAGGAGCCGCGCACTTTCCTCACCTCGAAGACCCTGAGGCTCTGGCCGCCGTCCTGCGCGAGTTCCTGGAGGAGACCGAGCCGTGCGAGATGGACGACGCCGACTGGGGCGCGCTGCTCTCCCGGCACTCCGCGCGCGAGCGACGGCTCAGTGGCACGGTGGTGTAGAGGTGGCATCTGCCGAGTCCCTGGGACCGCGACACGAGTAGATCCGCTCAGCGTCGGGCTCGTTGTGGACCCCGTGAGCGAGATGTTGGGACGGCAGATTGGCTTCCAACCACCATGTCGCAATACCGCCAGACTTTCGCCGGTGGGTAGGTCAGACTGGGAGTTGTGATCGAGGACTTCGACCGTTGCTACCAGGCCGCGCAATCGCGCGATCCGCGCTTTGACGGGTGGTTCATCACGGCGGTGACATCGACCGGCATCTATTGCCGTCCGAGCTGTCCCGCGATGACGCCCAAGCGCGAGAACGTGCGCTTCTATCCCTCCGCCGCAGCGGCCCAGCAGGCGGGCTTCCGTGCGTGCAAGCGCTGCCGTCCAGACGCCGCGCCAGGTTCGCCGGAGTGGGATGGGCGCGCTGACGTGGTGGCACGCGCGATGCGACTGATCGGCGACGGGGTGGTCGACCGCGAGGGCGTGCCCGGTCTTGCAACACGGCTTGGCTACAGCGTGCGCCAGCTGCAACGGATGCTGCTCGCCGAGCTGGGAGCAGGGCCGATCGCGATCGCCCGCGCCCAGCGTGCTCAGACCGCGCGCGTGCTGATCGAGACCACGACGCTCACAATGGCCGAGGTCGCGTTCGCCGCCGGCTTCTCGAGCGTCCGCCAGTTCAACGACACGATCCGCACGGTGTTCGCGACCGCGCCCACCGAGCTGCGTCGTCGCGCGAGCAAGCGAAGCAACGCAAGCGAAGACGCCCTTCGGGGTCGCCGTACACCGGAGCTCTCGCTCGCCACCGCCGGAGTCCCGGGCGCGATCGTGTTGCGCCTCCCATTTCGCAAGCCGCTGTGTCCCGACAACCTGTTCGGTCACCTCGCCGCCACCGCCGTACCCGGTGTGGAGGAAGTCCGCGCCGGCGCCTACCGGCGCACCCTGCGCCTCCCGCACGGACCCGGCATCGTCGAGCTGACTCCCACCCCCGAGCACGTGGTGTGTCGCGCGACGCTCACAGACCTGCGCGATCTCACGACCGCTATCGCCCGCTGCCGCTGGCTTTTGGATCTCGACGCCGACCCCGTCGCGATCGACGAGCTCCTCCGCGCTGACCCCGAACTGGGCCCGGTGGTGGCGAGCGCACCCGGGCGTAGGGTGCCGCGCTGCGTCGACGGGCCGGAGCTGGCTGTGCGTGCGGTGCTCGGACAGCAGGTCTCAACCGCGGCCGCACGAACCCACGCCGCCCGTATCGTGGCCAAGCACGGCGAGCCGCTCGGCGACCCCAGCAGTGGGCTCACACATCTGTTCCCCGCGCCCGAAGCTCTCGCGGAGGTGCAGCTCGCGATGCCGGCCACTCGCCGGCGCACACTCGCCGCGCTCGTGCAAGCACTGCGCTCAGGGCGCCTGTCGCTCGACCCCGGATGTGACCGCGAGGAGGCGATGTCCCGGCTCTCAGAGCTTCCCGGCTTCGGGCCGTGGACCACTCAGGTGATCGCGATGCGCGCGCTCGGCGATCCCGATGCGTTCCCGGTCGCCGACCTCGGCGTGCGCCGCGCCGCTGAAGCGCTCGGCCTGCCGGCGGCGCCCGCGGCGCTCACCGCGCGCGCCGAGCGCTGGCGGCCGTGGCGTGCCTACGCGGTGCAGTACCTGTGGTCGGCCACACCCCATCCCATCAACCATTGGCCGCTGCCGAGGGGTAGCGAAAGCGTCGATCCAGTGTCCAGAGGGACACTGGCCAAGGAGGCAGCGTGACACCCGCAAGCACGAAATCGCCCACAACCATCACAACGACAATGGACAGTCCGATCGGAGAGCTCACCCTCACCGCTGTCGGCGCAGTGCTCACTGGTGTCCACATGCACGAACAGCGGCACCTCCCAAAAATTCCTGCTGACTCTCGACGGGACGCTTCGGGACTGGGGCATGTCGTGGAGCAGCTCGAGGCGTATTTCGCCGGCGAGCTGCTCGACTTCGACTTGCCGATGCAAATGCACGGGACCGAGTTCCAACGTCGTGTATGGGCCAGTCTGTGCGAGATCTCCTATGGCGAGACAATCAGCTACGGCGAGCTCGCGCGCTGGGTGGGCAACCCCAAAGCCTCGCGCGCGGTCGGTCTGGCCAACGGTCGCAACCCCGTCGCGATTGTGGTGCCCTGCCACCGCGTGATCGGCGCCGACGGCAGCCTCACCGGCTACGGCGGTGGACTAGACCGCAAGGTTTGGCTGCTCGAGCACGAGGCCGCGCACGTGTCCAAGCCGCTTCGCGCCGGCCAGCAAGCCCAGCTGGATCTACAGCCCCAGCTCGCCTAGCTTCGCGCGTGACGCGGCACGCTCACAACTCCAGCACCGTGTCCTGCGCCGCCACTCTGACCCTCACGCCCGTGGTGTCGTCGAAGCGTCGCGCCAGCTCGTCAAGCGCCATGTCGGTGCGGTCGGGCCTGTGGTGAAACAGCACCACCTCGCGTGCCCCCGCCCGCGCTCCCAACCCGACGGCATACTCGGCGGCGGCGTGTCCGAAGCGGGCTTCCGCCTTCAGCTCCTCGTCGGTGAGCAACTGCGCATCGTGCACGAGCGCGTCGGTCTTCGATGCGAGCTCGAGCGCCGCGGGGTGATATTCACCGCAACCGTGCGGACCCGGACCGCAGGATGTAGGGCAGTGGTCGGGCATATAGGCGAGCGTCGAATGGCCGTCGCTCACGCGATAGCCAAACGTACGGCCGCCCTTGTGTGGGATCTCACGCGCCAGCACTGTGAAACCCTCGCTCTCCCACTCACCCTCGGCGACCGTGTCAAACGTCCACGACCCCCGCAGTTGGCCTGGCGTTACTGGGAAGTGTGGCGGCGACATCGCGCGCTCCAACACCAGCTCTGCGCGCGCTCCGTCCTCCTGCTCGGGCAGCAGCAGCCGCACATGCGCCCCGTCGTTGTCTGCGGCGGCGAAAAACGGCAGTCCTTGCACGTGGTCCCAATGTAGGTGACTCAACAGGATCGTGCCGCTAAACGGGCGTGCGTCCAATAGTTGCGTGACCGAGCGGATTCCGGTGCCAGCGTCGAGGACCAGCGTGGGGACGGACGCGCCGTCGTGGGCTATCGCCACGCATGACGTGTGCCCGCCATAGCGCAGAAAATCGGCTCCCGGTGCGGGCGTCGAGCCCCGCACCCCGCAAAGATGCACTCGCACGAGATCAGCCTTGCGCGGACTCTTCTCCGTGTGGGTCTCCGGGCTTCGCCACATTCGCCGCGACCTCATCCAGTCGATCGAGGATCGCCTTGATACCGCCCTGGGTATGGGTGTCGAGCCGGTCCAGCACCGTCTGCACGTCGGTGAACGTGTTTTCGGCTCGCGCGTCGGCGGTCAGGCTCTGCACGTTCTGCCCAACCATGATCACCGATAGCAGCACGAGCTGTAGGAACGTCTGCGCGATCCACGCGACGAGCCCCTCGCCCCCCGGTTTCAGCGCCGGGCCCAGGCCGATCAATGCGAGCGCGGTGAACAGATAGGCGCACCACATCGTGCCGACCAACCTGGTGATGAGCACCGCGAGCTTGGCGTTGAGACCGTCCACCTCGCCCATCGCCTGTCTGAGCACGCGTGGAGTGGGGTGCAGCGCCTTGGCGAGATGGTGCTCCGACTTGACTGCTCGAGGCTGGCTCATCGATCCTCCTTTGCCATCCTCGATGGCGTCTTGAGGGGTGTGCTGATGTGACGGCCACCATACCCCAGCCGGAGCCGGAGCCGGCGGCGGCGAACAAGACCGTTCGGCCGAGTTGCAACCCGCCGTCGCTTTGTCGAGTTGCAACTCGCCATCGCGTGGGCGAGCGCTCAGTCGAGCTGAAACTCCCCGTCGCGGTAGATCACGCGCTCAGAGCCGTCTCGCAGTCGCGCCGTGACGAGACGATCGGTGGTGGAGACGATGTCGGTGTGCACGCTCGAGTTGTTGAAGCCAAGCTCCTCCCATTGCTGGGGGGAGAGCTCGCTGGGATCGCCGGTGTAGGCGTCCTGGTAGGCGCGCCCAACAGCGATGTGGGTGTTGCCAAACGTGCCTCCCACATTCTCGTCATACAGCGTCTGGGCCATGAAACGAGTGATCCGCGAGAAGCGCCGGTCGGTGAGCGAGAACTCGCCCACCCGGTCTGCTCCGGCGGTGGCGATCATCTCGGTGAGCACGCGCTCGTTCTCCTCGGCGCTCGCCTCGATCACACGGCCCTCGGCGAACGCCAGGCGGATGCCCCTGACGAGGTTGCCGTAGCGATAGAGCGGCTGATTGCAGTAGATCCAACCCTCCGTGCCGCGCCAGTCGGGACTCGTGAAGATCTCAAAGCTCGGGATGTTGCGACCCCGCCCGCCGAGCCAGCGTCGCTGCTCGCCGAGCATGATCCACACATCGACGTCCTCGCCCTCGATGTGCAGCCGCTCGATGTCGAGCGCATCGAGGCGCTCGCGGGTCTCATCCAGCTGCCGGCCCACCTCGCGCCAACGCGTGATCGGATCGTCCTCGTCCAAAAAGCAGGCGTGCACGATCTGCTCCCAGTACTCCTCCGCGCTCATGCCGGCCTCCGCGGCCATTGCCGGCGTGCCGTAGAGCCCCAGCGTCCAAGTGAAGCGCCCGGCGTTCTCCTTCTCCCCGCGCCAGTCCAGTAGCTGTCGCATCGCCTCGCCACGACGCATGATCTTCGCCGGATCCACCGAGTCCAGGGCATGCGGATCAGCGGCGGCAATCACCGACACCTGATGGTCCATCTCATCGACCATCCCGCGCGTGTAGTGCGCAGGGAAGTGATCGAGCTGGGCTGGGTCGGCCAACTCGAAGAAATCGCGCGAGAGGTTGAGGCGGTGATCGTCATCAGGATGATAGGCGCCAATCACGTGACCGCCGGCCCGCCAAACGGCCTTCTGTAGCTCGGCATAGAGTGGCTTGGCGCTCTCAGGAGCGGCCACGCGCACGACCTCGCCGGGTTGCACACCGCGACCCCCGCCGAGGGCAAAATCGACAAGGACAGAGGCGTAGCGTTCGAGAATCTGCTGTGGAGGTATGTAGTCCATGAGCGGACCTTAGACGGATCGGCACATTGTGCGCTGAGTGGTCGTGTTTCACCTGTTTCGATCCGCCTCGTAGTGCCGAGGACTCGCATCCCTGGCTCGGTACTCACGCGGCGCGATAATGGCTCAGCATGACCTCGAGACGACGCAGCCCCGCTCCCATCGGCGCCACCCAGCCTCCTGACTTGGACTCAGACTTGTTGGAGAGCATCGAGCTCGACGGGCTTGAGGAGCGATTCGCCCTCGAAGACGTTCGTGTTCGCTCGGTATCTGTTGCAGGCGCTGAGGCGAGCTCGGGGCGCTTTGAGCAGGTTCACCTCGAGGACGTCGATCTCAGTCAGTCAAAGCTACGAGCGGTCGAGCTCATCGACCTCATGGCCGAGCGAGTCGATGGGGCCAACTGTGATTGGGGAGGTGCGCGGTTCTGGCGTTCGAGCTTCAGCGATGCCCGACTGACCGGTATCAACTTGGCGGAGGCGCAGATCGAGCAAGTGAGCTTCAGGGATTGCAAGCTCGACTACGCCAATTTCCGCCACAGTGCGATCAAGCATGTGTCATTCGAGGACTGCGTGCTCATCGGCGCGGACTTTCAGGGCGCCAGTCTGGACTCCACGCGTTTCTCGGGCTGCCGGCTCGCGGAAGCGGATTTCTCAAAGGCTCGGTTGGCGCGGGTCGATCTACGGGGTTCAGAGCTTGCGCTCGCGGGATCTGTGCTCGGGCTGGGCGGTGCGATCATCGACCCGTCGCAGCTGATGGAGCTTGCTCGAACGCTCGCTCAGGAGCTCGGGATCGCTGTCGAGGACAGCTGAACGCGCTCGCCTGTGACTATTGCGGGGGAAGCGTTCGTCTCTGCGGATGAGGCGTATCCCCACGTGCCAGCATCGCCACGAATTGCCCGATGCGTTTGGCTCGAGTGTCGGCGCGCTTGGCGTTGTGGATTCGAAACAGCACGGCATAGCGGTTCTGGCTGCTGAGAATCTCGAACATCGCTTCTGCCGCCGGCGCGGCGCTCAACGCAGCCGCGAGATCGGCCGGCACGGTCATCGCGGCTTGGCCCGAATAGGCCGCCTCCCAACGACCGTCGGCCTTCGCCAGTTCGACCGCAGCGATTCCAGCCGGCTCGAGTCGGCCTTCGCTCATCAGCCACTCCACGATTTTGGTGTTGCGCTTGGACCACACGCTGCGGGGGCGCCTGGGGGTGAAGCGCTGACGGTAGGTTCGCTCGTCAAGACGCCGCACCTGACCGTCGATCCATCCGTGGCACAGAGCCTCCTCGAGCGCCTCGTCATAGGTGAGGTTGGTTGGCTCTGTGGTGCCCTTCTTGGCAAGACACAGCCATACGGCTTCGGATTCCGTATGGTGCTCGGCCAGCCAAGCGCGCCACGCGAGGATGTCGGGCAGGATCAGGGGCGGCTGCTCATCGGTCATGGCCATAGCCTGGCAGCACGATCTATGGTTGTGGCTCTACACCCCCGGGTGGATGTTCGCTGTCAGCGCTGTCGCGCGCTCTCAATGATCGTCCGAGGCGGCCTCCGATCGCGCCCAGAAGCATTCCGGCGATTGCGTCGATCACGATGAGCAGTGGCGGGAAGCTCCCGAGTGAGACCTTCGCGTGTGTTCCCGCGATTGCGTGGGCGATCAGGATGCCCGCTCCGAACAGGGCGCCACCGACAAGACCTCGATAGGCCCCGCCCCACCCGTCCCGATGCTCGAAGCCGGCCACGATCGCCCCGAGCCCGGCGAGCGCCGCCAGCGCCCAATAAGCGGCCGCGGAGATCCCGATCGCGATTCCCACCACGGCGCCGAAAGCGAATGGCACCAAACCTCCGAGAACCACCTGGACCGGTCGCGGCCTGTCTCGGAACAGCGGTGGCGCCTGCATCGGTCCTCATCCCCTTACAGCTATGAGCCAGCCCCTGTAAAGACAGTACTACGCCCACGGCAGATGTTCGGGAGCTTCTCGAGCGCGGGTGCTCGGAGGTCTCGGAAACCGACACAGATGAGCGTGTGGGATCTTTGGCTTGACATGCAGCCGTTGGGCTGCATATAATGATTATGCAGCTAAATGGCTGCATAGCTGACGTAGCGAGGATGGCGATGGATGAGGTCTTCAAAGCGCTGGCCGACCCTGGTCGGCGTCGACTGTTGGACAGCTTGAACGCAAACAACGGACAGAGTCTGCGAGATCTGTGCGGTGAGCTCGACATGGCCAGACAGTCGGTCAGCAAGCATCTGACGGTGCTGGAGGCCGCCAACTTGGTGACCACGGTTCGGCGGGGTCGGGAGAAGTTGCACTACCTCAACGCCGAGCCGATCAACGCCATCGGCGAACGCTGGATCGATCGATACGACCACGAGCGCGCACACGCGCTCGCCGACCTCAAGAGAGCGCTGGAGGACACCACAATGCAGAAGCCTGAGTTTGTCTACACCACCTACATCAAGACCACGCCTGAGCAGCTCTGGCAGGCACTGACCGACCCGGCGTTCACACAACGCTACTGGGGAGCCACCTTCACCACCGATTGGAAGGCCGGCTCGCCGATGACCTGGGAGTACAGCGGCGTCACGATCGCCGATCCTGCCCAGGTCGTGCTCGAGTCCGAGCCTTACAGCAGATTGGCCTACACGTGGCAGACGGTCACACCGGAGTTCGCGAAAGTCGTCGGATTCAGCGACGAGTATTTCGAGAAGGTAGCCGCTGAGCGTCGATCGAAGGTGAGCTTCGACATCGAGCCGAACGGGGAGGGGGTCAAGCTCACCGTCCTCCATGAGGGTTTCGACCCGGAAAGCGAGACGCTGGAGAGTGTCAGCAACGGCTGGCCCCTGATCCTCGCGAGCCTGAAGACGCTGCTCGAGACCGGCGAGACGCTGTCGGTTGGGCCTGAGGTTCCACGCTCGGATGGGGCTGCGTGATCTGACCCACGAACTCGCGCGCGGCGCGCCGGTTGACTGTCGCATGGCCTTGTAGAGTGAGGCGCATCTGCTGGTAAGGCGGTAAAGGGGTGTCATATGCGACGGGTGACGTTCTACTTTGATCTCGGTTCGCCCTACGCGTACCTGAGTGCCGAGCGGATCGCGGATCTGTTGCCCGAGCCGGTCCAGTGGCAGCCGGTGTTGTTGGGAGGGCTGTTCAAGCTGGGTGGAAGAAGCTCGTGGGCGTTAGGCGATTATCGGCGCCGGCAGGCCGGGATGGCCGAGATCGAGCGGCGCGCCCGTGGCTACGGCCTGCCACCGATCCACTGGCCGAACCCGTGGCCAAGCGACTACCTGACAGCGATGCGAGTGGCAACGTTTGCCTTCAATGTCGGGCACGGACGCGAGTTCACGCAGCGGGCGTTCCGCGATGCCTTCCAGCGTGGCCGGGACTTGGCTGTCGCGGAGCATGTCCTCGACGCCGCTGCCGGCGCCGGACTCGACCGGTATGCGGTCGAGGAGGCAGCGGAGGACCCCCAGGTCAAGCATGCACTGCGCGAAGCGACCGACGCGGCGTTTGAGCTTGGCGTGATCGGCGTGCCGACGCTCGCCGTGAACGGTGAGCTCTTCTGGGGGGACGATCGCCTGGAGGAGGCCGCCGGGTATTTGGGTGTCCTCGTTGCTAACGGCTGAGCGTGGACGCCAAGCCTGGAAGATGGCCGACCGCACAGGGCGGGTCCATGGACGAAACTTGGCGGCGTGCAACCCATGTGTCTGTGAGGGCCCCGGCGCTGGCGATCGCTCGATCTCCGCGCCCGCTCTCGCGATTTCGCTCACCGGGTAGCCTTGTGTCATGGAGATGACCGAGCTACCGATCGCAGCTGTGCTCGCCGATGTAGATGGCACACTCGTGACGCAGGAGAAGCTTCTGAGCGAGCGTGCAATCGCGGTCGTCGGTCGTTTGCGCGAGCAGGGCATCGAGTTCGCCGTGACCAGCGGCCGTCCTCCCCGCGGCATGTCGATGTTGATCGAGCCGCTCGCCCTGACCACGCCGATCTCGGCCTTCAATGGCGGGCTGATCGTGCGCCCGGATATGTCGGTTCTTGAGCAGAAGACTGTTCCCGAAGCGGTCGTCGGCCTGGCAATCGAGCTGCTATCTGCGGCCGGGCTCGACGTGTGGCTGTATAGCGGCCCCGACTGGCTCGTTCGCGACCCCAAGGCTCCCCACGTGGACCAGGAGTCGAGCACGGTGAGGTTTGAGCCGACGGTGGTGAAAAGCTTCGACGGCATCAAGGACGTCGCCAAGATCGTGGGAGTCTCCGACGACCACGACCTGGTGGCGGCAACCACGGAGCAGGCGCGTGAGAAGTTCGGCGACCACGTCTCCGCTGCGCAATCCCAGCCGTACTACCTGGACATCACCCATCCTCGGGCGAACAAGGGCGAGGTCGTCAACTACCTCTCCGCGCATCTCGGCATTCCGGGCAACCGGTTCGTGACGATCGGGGATATGCCCAACGACATCCTCATGTTCGCCCGCTCCGGCCTCAGCATTGCGATGGGCAACGCGAGCCCGGAGGTGCAGCGCGCCGCCCGGCACGTGACCGCCTCCAACGAGCAGGAGGGGTTTGCAAAGGCGATCGAGCGCTACGTGCTAGGCGGAGCGACACGGGGGAAATAGCCACTTTGCCAACGCAGCCACCATGGAGCCAACCGAGGTCAATGCGAACCGCTTTGCGGGGCTCGCGGAGACGGCGACCGCTGCGATGGGGGAGACTGTGTTGCCGTGGATCTGGACACCATCCAGGATCGCCCCGTTGAGCTCCTCCAGCGGCTGCTGCGCTTTGACACGAGCAATCCTCCGGGCAATGAGCGTGAGTGCATCGATTGGATCAGGGAACTGCTGGAGGGTATTGGCTGTGAGGTGCGCATTGTTGCGAGTGAGGCCGAGCGCCCGAACCTGATTGCGCGGCTGGCCGGTCGTGGCGTGTGCGCTCCACTACTGCTGCAGGGCCACATCGACGTTGTCGCCGCGCGTGGGCGATGGCGGCACGAGCCGTTTGCCGGTGAGCTGCATGATGGTTACGTGTGGGGTCGCGGCGCCCTGGACATGAAGGGCGGCGTGGCGATGATGCTTGCCGCGTTCATGCGCGCGAAGGCCAGCAAAACGCCGCCGCCGGGCGATGTGATCCTGTGCCTGATGGCCGACGAGGAGGCCGGCAGCGACCTCGGCGCAGAATTCCTCGTACGTGAGCACCCGGAGCTGTTTGCGGAGGTGCGCTACGCAATCGGCGAGTTTGGCGGGTTTACGATGGACGTCGCTGGACGGCGCTTCTATCCGATCATGGTCGCCGAGAAGCAGGTCTGCTGGTCGCGCGCGATTCTGCGTGGCCCGGCCGGGCACGGCTCGATGCCGATCCGGGGCGGGGCGATGGGCCGGCTCGGCAGGCTGCTGGAGCGGCTTGACCGTCGCCGGTTGCCCGTGCACGTGACGCCAGTCGCGCGCACGATGATCGAGAAGATCGCCGCTGACGTGCCGCCGACGCTCGCAATGCCGCTCAAGGGCCTACTGGTGCCGAGGATCACCGATCGCCTGCTCGATGTCATGGGCGAGCGCGGGCGGGTGTTCGATCCGTTGCTGCACAACACCGTCAGTGCGACGATCGTCGACGGCGGGGAGAAGGTCAACGTGATCCCGGATGCGATCACACTGACGCTCGACGGCCGTCTGCTGCCGGGGTTCGCTCCGGAGCAGCTGTTCGCGGAGCTGCGCGCGCTCGTGGGCGTGGAGATGGAGTTTGAGGTCCTGCGCCACGATCCCGTCGCGACCGAGCCCGACCTGGGGCTGTCCGACATGCTCGCCGGGGTGCTGGGAGAGCTCGACCCTCAGGCCAAAGCGATACCGATGCTGCTCCCCGGCATAACCGATGGGCGTTTCTTCTCCCGGCTTGGGATCCAGACGTACGGGTTCCTGCCGATGCAACTGCCGGCAGATCTGCCCTTCATGCAGCTAATCCACGCCGAGAACGAGCGCCTACCGGCCGATGCTGTCGAGTTCGGCACCGCGGCGATCGGACGTGTGCTCGAACGCATCGGATCGCCGTAAGCTCGACAGCTACGTTCCGTCCCGACCCGATAATGGCGTGAGCAAGCGAGTCGGCCACGGCGGCCAGAAAAGCTACTGGCGCGCAGACGAATGTCGGAGTGGGCGAAACTTGGCTGTGCGCAAACCATGCGCTGGAGCCCTTCACTACGCTGACGCGATCGAGGTTGCGACCCTACGCGTGCGGACTCGCCTGCCTTGATGATGGCTGTCGCGCTCAGGCCGCCGGCACCCAGCCGGCGGGAAACGCGCCGGTGGGCACGTATCCGGCGTACTCCGGGAAGTTGCGCAGAGCGACCCGCTCGCTCACTCCCGCGCTCAGCAGTGGACGCAGGTCGCCGAGGGTCAGCAGCACGCGCAGGGTGGCGCCGATCTGCAGGTCGGCGGCGTTTGGCTGCTCGCCACCGATAACGCCGGCGGCAGCCAACTCCTCCACGTGGGCGAGCTTCGCCGATAGTCCGGCCAGATCTTCTTGCAGGCGTGCCGCCGAGATGCCGTGGTACTTCCAGGTGGAGCGGACGAAACGGATCGCGAAATCGGTGCCCGGCCCATCGAGCGGACCGGCGCCGCCGAAGGTGCCCATTGCCTCGGGACGGAAGTGCAGCGCTCCCCAAGGCAGCCGCCGCCCCAGGTCTTGGAACTCTTCATCACCCCAGCGCTCGGCCTCGCGGACATCCTCAGAGGGGTAGAGCACCGGGTCGGGAGCCAGCTGCTCCAAACGCGCCAGGATTGCGCGTGAGCCATGCACGGGCTCGCCGTCCACCAGTAGACCCGGGACCGTGTGGTTTCCCTCGCCGTAGATCGCCTGCATCTGCTCGACCTGCTGTCCGGGGACGAACTCGACACGCTCATACTCCAAGCCCTTCAGGCGCAGGGCCACGGTTGCGGTCATGCAGGGATGCGACGGCGGCAGGACGTGCAGGGTGAGCTCGGGAGCCATGCTCGTGAAGCCTACCTGTCCGAAACCGCGCGAGCGAGCAAGTGCTCGGTCACGGTGAGTGCCTCACTCGGTTGGAGCTGGCGCGGGGAGAATTTCGAGCATCCGCTGGACCGCGTCGGGTGTTCCTTCGACTCGTGCGCCCTTAGCGGTTGCGTCGGGGATCGTAATAGCGCCGTTGGCGAGGGCTAGCAGCGTCTCAGCATCAGCTTTGACGCTGACCGCGGGTTCCGGTGTGGTTCCGGGGCGAGCTTGTCCATTACCGTCCTTGACGGTGAAGTAGACGGGTTCCTCGTCGTCGATCTGCAGCTGGTAGGACTCGTTGACGCCGGTTGCGGCCTCGGGGTTGAAGCGGGCCTCCATCGCCAGGATCAGCCACCGGGCCTGAAACACTCTTCCGTCCGCCATCGGAGGAAGGGTGCGCTGGCCCCAGCGCGCGAGTGCGGCGACTGCGTCTGAGAGCGCCGCGCCCTCTTCGGTGAGTTCGTAGACCACGACCTGATCGGCCGGCGCGGGCAGTCTCCGTCGCGTTACGAGCTTGAACGCTTCCAGGTCGTGCAGGCGGCTCGCGAGGATGTTGGTGGGCACGGTCACTAGACCCCGAGCGAGATCGGTATAGCGTCGAGGGCCGGTGAGCAGCTCGCGGACGATCAGAAGCGTCCAGCGCTCTCCGACCTGGTCAAGCGCGTGGGCGAGGGTGCAGTGCTGACTGTAGCTGCGCGTCATACTGTACTTTACAATAACAAGTGTCAACTTGGATCTAACAAGTGCGCCTGCGGTCCAGGTGCGTGTCGCTGACTCCACTCCGAACGAGAGGCAAGTCGATGAATCCACAGGACGAGGGTATGAACGCGGTCACAAGCGCCGATGATGGGAGCGCGGGGCGATGAGGGCCATCGTCATCACCAAACACGGCGGGCCGGGGGTCCTTGAGGTCCAAGAGCAGCCCGCCCCCTCCTTGTCGGCGGGAGAGATCCGTATTGACGTCGCGGCCGCGGGTGTGAACTTCGCCGACGTGATGGCGCGTATCGGCCTGTACCCGGATGCCCCGAAGACTCCGTGTGTGGTCGGCTATGAGGTCGCCGGCACAGTCACCGAGATCGGTGACGGCGTCGAGGGGTTTTCCCAGGGCCGGCGGGTCGTCGCCAGCACGAAGTTCGGCGGGTACGCCTCTGAGGTGGTCGTCCCGTCCACGAACGCCTTTACATTGCCGGACAGGTTCAGCTTCGAGCAGGGAGCCGCGATACCGGTCAACTACTCAACCGCGTGGGCGGGGCTCGTGGACTACGGCAACCTCAAGCCCGGCGGGCGCGTCCTGATCCATTCCGCCGGCGGGGGTGTAGGGATCGCCGCGACCCAGATCGCCAAGCGGCTCGGAGCAGAGGTCTACGGCACCGCGTCTCCCGGTAAGCACGCCAGGATCCTGGAGCTTGGGGTCGATCACGCGCTTGACTACACCCAGTCAGGTTGGGAGCAAGGGCTCCCAAAGTTCGACGTGATCCTCGATGCGATCGGTGGCAAGAGCTTTCGCCGTAGCTACTCGATGCTCCGCGGCGGTGGGCGGCTGATCGCCTATGGCGTCTCATCGGTGATCTCTGGCGAGAAACGCAATCCCGTGGCGGCGCTCAAGGCTGTCGCGAGCATGCCGCGCTTCAACATGATCAAGCAGGCGGGCGAATCCAAGGCGGTCATCGGGCTGAACATGCTGACCCTGTGGAACGAGCACGGATCACTCCAACAGTGGATCAAGCCCTTGCAGGAGCTGCTTGATGACGACACGATCAACCCGGTGATCGCCGGCTCGTTCGGCTTCGACGAAGCCGGCGCCGCTCAGACCATGATCGTCGAGCGTCGAAACATCGGCAAGGTCACCCTGAACCCATGAATTGCCAGCGCGTCCTTCACCCACCACACGGAGGCTGACTCGATGACCCCAGATAAGGACCGCCCCGTCAAGCGCCGTATCGAGATCCTTGCGGGGCGCTACACAGCCAACCCCTTGATGCGTGCGATGTTCAAGATTGGCATCACGCCACCTGGCATGGCCCTCATCGAGACCGTCGGACGGCGCACGGGGACGGTGCGCCGAACGCCCGTAGCGTGCTACCCGGATGATCGTGCTCTGTGGCTGATTGCCCAACATGGAGCACACGCCGGCTGGGTGCGAAACTTCCAAGACAACCCCACGGTTCGCGTTCGCCTCGGGCGGCACTGGGTGACCGGCACCGCCCAACTCCTGCCAGATGATGACGTCAAAGCACGGATCAGCACGTTCTCGCGAACAGCCGTCGGCCGCTTCTTCACCGCGGCGATGTTTCGCGCGCTCGAAAGCCAGCCCGTGAGCGTACGCATAGACCTCACCTGAGCTCCCGCGAACACCGGCGGCGTCAGGTGAGCTTCGAGAACCCAGGGGCCAATCGGCCGCGCGCCACACGGCGTGTGCCCGCCCCCTACATCGGCCAGAGTGGGCTCGAGACGGAACCTGACATCGTCTTCTTCCATAAAAACAGCTGATGATTCAGGATGGCTGGGCGGCGCCGACGGTCGGCGTGGACCGGGTTCGCTGAGCTGCGCTTTTGGCTGGACCGGCTGCGTTCGCGTATCGTCTTCGGAAATGTCTCGCCTGGGCTGCCTTCTCCTCCTAGCCGCCGCCTCGATCGTCGTGCTCCCAGGCTGCGGGAGCGCGCGCCCCACCATCGAGGCCACCGCTCTGAGCTCGGTGAACGACAAGCTTTCCACGGCGCGGGAGTACCGCGTGCCGTCAGGCTCGATGGAGCCCACACTTGGCATCGGCGCGAGGGTGATTGTCTCCCCGGGATCGCCAAGAGTTGGTGCGATCGTCGTGTTTCATCCACCAGAAGTTGCCGAGCAACAGGAGTGCGGTCCGACAGCCCACGTCATCAAGCTTGGCGGCGCGGCATGTGCCGAACCAGTTCCGACACGATCTACTGTCAAGTTCGTCAAGCGCATTGTCGCTGGGCCGGGCGACGAAATCTATGTCCGGGAAGGTCAGGTTTATCGGAAGGCCGCCGGGACGAGCAGCTTCGTTCCAGAGCCAGATCAATACATACGACCCTGTGGTCTTAGCCCCGAGTGTAACTTCCCGACGCCGATCAAGATCTCAGCGGAACACTGGTACATGCTCGGCGACAACCGAGGCGAATCGGATGACAGCCGCTTCTATGGCGCTATCCCAGCGTCGTGGATCGTAGGTACCGTCACAGCCTGCGCGCCTCGAAGCGCCTACCGAACGACGCTCGACCAGCAATCGGGCATCCGGGCATGCAAGTTGCCCAGGAAGCACGGTTGAGCAGGCGTCTGTGGGCAAGTAGGAGGCGCCACACCCGTGTAGCAGTGCTGCTACACTTGCTGTCATGTCGGTCACGATTCCGCAGCGTGAGCTCCGTAACCAAATAAGCGACGTGCTCAGACGCGCCGAAAGTGGGGAGCACTTCACGATCACCGTGGGCGGGCGGCCAGTAGCCGAACTAGGACCCCTGGCCAGCGCCCATAAGCCAGCAGCACCGGGTCGACTTGCGGCGATCCTCGCAGAGGCACCGGCCGACACCGAGTGGGCCACGCAACTGCGCCAAATGCGTGAGGAAGACTTCGCTGTGGCCCAGGACACCTGGGCGACTTGACGGCGCTGATCGACACAAGCGTTCTGATCGAGGGCGTCACGCCCGAGATCAGTGAGTCATGGGTGGTGAGCGCCATCTCGGTCGGCGAGCTTGAGGCGGGCGTGCTGCTGGCGCCTGACGGCGCGACACGTGCCCTGCGGCTGCGGCTGCTGTCCGCCGTGCTCACAGAGGCTCCTGTCGTCGATGTCGATCGTATGGTCTCCGCTCGCTACGGCGAGCTGCGCGCCGCCAGCGGAAGGCGACCGACGAATGACATCTGGATCGCCGCAACCGCGCTCGCCCACGATTTCACGCTCATCACAGGCGACGAACGCCAAGCGGCTCTGCCACTTGTCCGCGTGACGCTTATCCCGCACAGCGTATGAGCACTTAGCAGTCCAGCCGGCACAGTTTCGGCGATTGATGGTTTGTTTGCCGACAAGAAAGATGGAGCTAGACGGGATCGAACCGACGACCTCCGCCATGCCATGGCGGCGCTCTCCCAGCTGAGCTATAGCCCCAGGTCGATTTATCGTATCGTCTTCAGCGGACTTTCACCGGCTGGGTTTGGGTCGTCTAAAGCGAGGCCGAAGTCGCGGCGCAGCGCGGTCTCGAACTCGTAGTCCTTGGCCCACCGGATCTTGAGGAGCTGGTTGTTGCGGGTGGGTGCCCGCGGCCAAGGCGATCTCCGTCTCAACGACAGCACCCTTTTGGCTCGGCGTCAGCTCCAGCATACACCCAGCCTAACCTGCAAAATGTGCCGTAACACGCGAGTGTGCGCCGATTCTGTGCCGATTCGACACGTCCTTCGCGCAGGAGAGCGGGCACAGCCCGACTCGCGGCCACGCCAACCTCAACCCCGAGGGATGAACTCCGGCACGTCCAGATCGTTGTCCAGCTCGTCGTGCGATGAGCGGCGTGCGCGGGGGAGGAGCGGTCGCGGCGTGGCCCGCCTGGGGGGCGCTCCCGGCGCCGCCTGATCGAGCCGGGCGGTCATGCTGCCGTGGGTGAGTCTCACGTCGCGCAACAGTCGCTCGGCGTTGTTGCGCATCGAGGTCGACAGGTCGTGCAGGTTGCGCGAGACCTCGGTGCCGTCGTCGAGCACTTCGCGTGCGATCTCGTTTGCGTCGCCGACGATCTCGCGTGCGTCCGCTCGTGCTCGGGCGCGGATCTCGCTCGCCTCCTCCTGGGCCGCGGCGTGCCGCACGGCCTGTGCGAGCGCTTCTCGCCCTCGGCAAGCCTCTGCTCGACCTGTTCCCGGGCGTCGCGAGCATCCGTTCGGCCTCATCCTTCGCCCGCAGCGTCGCCTCGACTGGGCTCGCGTCTCTCCAACAGGCGAGCCGCCTCCTGTTGTGTATCTGCCAGCTCGCTGCGCGCTCGTGCGCGTCCGCCAGCTCCTGCTCGGCCTCCGACTGAGCGGCCGGCCAGAACTGCCCCGCTTCGGCATGGATCTCTCCCACGGCCGCAACCGCCTCGTTGCGCGTCTGCTCGGCCTGTGCCCTGGCCTGGGCGAGGATCTCCTGCGCCTCGGCCTCGGCGCCTGCACGCGGTTGGCGCCGGCGCGGTCGGCCTCGGCGATTCGCTCGGCGGCGCGCTCCTCGGCCTGCTCGCGCAACTCTCGCGCCGCGCGCTCGGCGGCGTCGACGATGCCCTGGACGCGCTGTGGTGTCTCACCCAACTCCATCGCCTCATGGTAAGGGCTCTGCTTGGCGGCGCCCATCGTCTCGTCCCCGCGTATCCTCTCGCGCTTGCCATACCGCATCAGAGTTGTCCAGGCGAGCGGCGCGGCTGCTCTTCCTCGTCGCCGTCGCGCTTGGCTTCGCCGCATCCCGCGAGCGGTGCCGCCACTACAGCGCCTGGCTGCGTGCCAGTCGACGCTCAACGAGTCGGCCGCGCTGGCCAACGGAGCTGTCACGGTCACGCCGGCGCCCGACACGCTCGACGCCTCCTATCTGACCCAGATCAGCTTTCTTGGTCCGCCGTCAGCCGAGATCGTCGGACGTCAAGGTCTCCGGCTCGCACAGCGGCTCGCACAGCGGACGGTTGCTGCCCTATTCCCAGGGCGACGGGGCGAGCTTCGTGCCGACCAAGCCATTCGCGCAAGGCGAGGTCGTCACAGTTCACGCCGTCCTGCGCGGCATCAGCTCCAGCACGCCCATCGCCTGGCGCTTCACCGTCGCCGAAGTGGACAGCGTGAGTCGCTCGCTGGAGACGCCGCCGCCACCACCGCCACCACCGAAGCCAAGCGAACTCCAGCATTTCGTCTCACGTCCAGACCTGCTGCCGCCCACGGTTGACGTGACCACGAGCACAGGCTCCCAAGCACCCAGGCGACATCTTCCTGGCGCCCTATGCGGGACCGGGCCAGTACGGGCCGATGATCCTCGATGGCTCGGGCAGGCTCGTGTGGTTCAAGCCCATACCGAGCGGAGAGCGTGCGGCGGACCTGCGCGTGCAGGAATACGAAGGTCACCCGGTGCTCACCTGGTGGCAGGACCCGCTCGTGTCCGCGGGACAGCGCGACGCGGGGATCGTGATCGCCAACAGCTCCTACAAAGACATCGCGATCGTGCGTGCCGGCAACGGCTACCAGCCGGACCTGCACGCGTTTGCGATCTCGCCGCGCGGCACGGCTCTGTTCACGGTCTACGACGCGATTCGCTGCAACCTGAGCGCCTATGGGGGCCCGGCCAACGGTGCGGTTGCGGACACGCTCTTTCAGGAGATAGATCTGCGCACGGGCCTCGTTCGCTTCGAGTGGCACGCGCTCGACCACGTCCCTGTCACCAACTCCTACATGCCGATAGGCGGTGGCGGCACGCCACTCTCCCATGGGACTGGTTTCACATCAACGCCGTCTCAGAACACGGTCGCATCTGCTGGTGGATTCGCGCAACACGTGGGCCGCCTACGAGGTGAAGCGAGCAGCGGCCAGGTGGCCTGGCGCCTGGGCGGCAAGCAATCGAGCTTCGCGATGGGCGCGGGAGCGGCCCCGGCCTTCCAGCACGACGTGCGCGAAGAGCCCGATGGCACGATCTCGTTCTTCGACAACGGCGGCACCCCCAAGGTGCACTCGCAATCGCGCGTGATCGTGCTCTCGCTCAACCGCCAGAAGATGACGGCCTCGCTCGTCTCGAGCTTCACCCACACGCCGCCGCTGTCGGCGCCGAGCCAGGGCGACTTCCAGCCGCAGGCCGACGGCAATTGGTTCGTCGGCTGGGGCCAGGAACCGTACTTCTCGGAATTCGCCCCTGAAGGCAAATTGCTGTTCGACGCCCATCTCCCCGCGCTCTACCAGTCCTACACGGTGCTCAAGTTCCCCTGGGTCGGGGACCCAGACGCAGCCCCCGCGGCTCGCGTGCGTGCCGGCGCTCCACGGAGGCATCGTTGCCTACGCCAGCTGGAACGGCGCCACGGCTGTGACGCAATGGGCTCTATTGGGCGGGAGCGAGCTCCTCACGCGCTTTGCGCCATTGGCGGTTGCTCCGCGCAGCGGTTTCGAGACCGCGATCACAAGCCCGAGCGCCCCGCGCTACTTCGCGGTGCAGGCGCTCGGGGCCCAGGGCCAGGTGCTGGGCACCTCGGCCACTGTCAGCTCCTGAGCCTCTAGCGGGAGCGGACACTCGCCTTGAGCCGGTGGCAGAAATCGTGGGAAATCTGTCCTTGCGGACAGGTGGTGCGTCGGGCATGATCGAGCGATGCCCACGCGTCCAGACGCCTCGCCAAATCGCGATCCTCGCCTTCCCGGATGTTCAGAGCCTCGACGTCACCGGTCCGCTCGAGGTGTTCGCCGGCGCGCAGACGCTGATCGAGGCCACAGGTCGCGCCGATCGTGGCTATGA
This sequence comes from uncultured Solirubrobacterales bacterium, assembly GCA_963715535.1. Lineage (GTDB taxonomy): Bacteria > Actinomycetota > Thermoleophilia > Solirubrobacterales > Solirubrobacteraceae > Palsa-744. Next base: position 3,280,816 of record OY970251.1, read on the forward strand.
GGTCTCGGTCCTCAGCCGCGACGGCGCTCCGCTGCGCACGTCCAGCGGGCTCCAGGTCATCCCGCACGGCAGCTTCTCCGAGGCTCCGCGGCGGCTCGACACGCTGATCGTCGCCGGGGGCTACGGCTCACACGCGGCGAGCAAGGACCCAGCCACGCTCGAGTGGATCGCGGGCGCCTCCAAGCATGCGCCGACGCACAGCCTCGGTCTGCACCGGTGCCTTTCTGCTGGCCGCCGCGGGACTGCTCGACGGTCGGCGCGCGACCACCCATTGGACAGCTGCCAAAGAGCTGGCCAAGCGCTATCCGAGCGTGCGAGTCGATCCCGAGCCGATCTTCCTGCGCGATGGTCCAATCTGGACGTCCGCCGGCGTCACGGCGGGAATGGACCTGGCGCTTGCGCTGGTCGAAGAAGACCTCGACCGCGACGCCGCGCTCGCGATCGCTCGTCAGCTTGTCCTGTTCCTGCGCCGCCCCGGCAACCAGTCACAGTTCAGCGCGACGCTGGCCGCGCAAGAGCCCGTGCGCGAGCCGCTGCGCGAGGTTCGCCGCCACATCGTCGAGAACCTCGCCGGCGACCTGTCGGTCGAGGCGCTCGCGCAGCGCGCCCACATGAGCCCGCGCCACTTCGCTCGCCTGTTTCGCACCGAGACCGGCGTCACGCCGGCTCGCTATGTGGAGAGCATTCGCCTGGAGGCGGCCCGCCGTGCCTTGGAGGACAGCGCCCAGCCAGTCGCCACCGTCGCGCTCACATGCGGCTTCGGCACCCCCGAGACGATGCGCCGCTCGTTCCTGCGCGCGCTCGGCGTCGGCCCGGCTGAGTACCGCCGCCGCTTCCACCCGAGCGGATCGCCCTCCGATGAGACGGCGGCGGCGTGAACGCGTCAGGCAGTGTTCCCGCTGAAGGGCACGCCCCTCCAAATCCAAACCCAAAAAGAGAGGCAGGCAAAAGATGGAGATCGCGATACTCATCTACCCCAGGTTCACCGCCCTGGACGCGGTGGGCCCATATGAGGTGCTCAGTCGTCTGCCCGGCGCCAAGGTGACGTTCGTCGCCGAGCACGCCGCGCCGCAACGCACCGACACGACGCAGCTCGCGATGCTCGCCGACGCCACGATCGAGGAGCTGCCGCACCCCGAGATCGTGCTCGTCCCCGGCGGACCCGGGCCAGGCGGCTCTGATGGAGGACGGCCCGATGCACGAATGGCTGCGCGCCGCCGCACGCGACCTCCACCTGGACGACCTCGGTTTGCACAGGCTCGCTTGATCCTCGCCGCCGCCGGCCTGCTCGACGGCAAGCGCGCCACGAGCAACTGGCAGGCGATCGAGCAGTTGCGCGCGCTCGGCGTCGAGGTCGTGCCCGAGCGGGTCGTCTTCGACGGCAAGATCGTCACCTCCGCCGGCGTCACCGCCGGCATCGACATGGCGCTCTCAGCTTGCCGCACGCATCGCGCGGCGACCAGGTGGCGCAGGCGATCCAGCTGGGGCTCGAGTACGACCCGCAGCCGCCGTTCGACGCCGGCTCGCCCGCGAAGGCGCCTGCCGAGATCGTGGAGGCCGTGCGCGCCTACTCGCGCTTCGAACAAGTCGGCTGAGTGCAGGCCAGGACGATCGCTCGCTTCGACAGGCGAGCGTCGAGCGCGTGCCGGGCGAAGGTGCGAAAGGTCTTTGCGGATTGCGATGCCCCCCGCGCGCGCGGGGGCATGGCGTTTTCAGAGAACCGTCCGGGGTCGACCGCTAACCTGCGCTGTCCAATGGCAGAGCGCCGCTACCACCCGCAGGAGATCGAGCCACGCTGGCAGAAGGTGTGGGCCGATGAGCACACCTGGGAGGTCTCAAACGAGGCCGTCGTCGGGGAGGCCGAGGACGCCACCTCCTATGTGCTCGAGATGCTGCCCTACCCGAGCGGCGAGCCCCACATCGGCCATCTCAAGAAATACGCCGTCGGCGACGCGATAGCGCACTTCCACAGGCGCACCGGCCACCGCGTGCTGCACCCGATGGGCTATGACGCCTTCGGCCTGCCCGCCGAGAACCACGCGATCAAGACGGGGGTCCATCCGCGCGACTCCACCGCCGAGTCGATCGCCTCCTTCCAGCGCCAGTTCCGCTCGTGGGGAATCTCGATCGACTGGTCGCGCGAGCTGGGCACGCACGAACCTTCCTACTACCGCTGGACGCAATGGATCTTCCTGCAGCTGTTCAAGGCGGGCCTGGCCTACCGGCGCGATGCCGCCGTCAAGTGGTGTCCCAAACGATCAGACGGTGCTCGCCAACGAGCAGGTGGTCGACGGCTGCTGCGAGCGCTGCGGCGCCGTGGTCGAAGTCAAGCAGCTGGAGCAATGGTTCTTTCGCATCACCGACTACGCCGAGCGCCTGCTGGGCGACCTCGACGGCATCGACTGGCCCGAGCACGTCAAGACGATGCAGCGCAACTGGATCGGGCGCTCCGAGGGCGCCGAGGTCACTTTCCGCTGCGAGGAGCTCGGCATCGACTACCCGGTCTTCACGACGCGCCCGGACACGCTGTTCGGCGCCACCTTCTTCGTGATGGCCCCCGAGCACCCGGACGTGCTGCGCTTGGTGCAGGGCACGCCGCAGGAGCAGGCGGTGCGCGACTACATCAACCAGGTGCTCACCGAGTCCGGCGAGGAACGCGGCTCGATCGAGAAGACCAAGACCGGGGTCGCGCTGGGCCGCAGCGTCATCAACCCCGTCAACGGCGAGGCGATCCCGATGTACGTCGCCGACTACGTGCTGATGGAGTACGGCACCGGCGCGATCATGGCGGTCCCGGGCCACGACGAACGCGACTACGCGTTCGCGCGCGCCTACGACCTGCCGATCCGCCGCGTGATCGAAGGACGTACCCGGAGACGACGGGGGAGATACGCACGGCTGGGAGGGGGAGTTGCCTTACACAGGCGACGGTCCGCTGGTGAGCTCCCACCCCGATTTCGACGGCATGCACAACCGCGATGCGCTGCACCGCGATCGTGGCAGTGGCTCGACCGTGAGGGCAAGGGCCACGCCTCGGTCAACTATCGCCTGCGCGACTGGCTGGTCTCGCGCCAGCGCTACTGGGGCTGCCCGATCCCGATCGTCTACTGCGAGGACTGCGGCATGCAGCCCGTCCCCGTCGAGCAGCTGCCGGTGATCCTGCCCGACATCGAGGACTACGCCCCGCACGGTCGCTCCCCGCTGGCGGGCGCCGAGGAGTGGGTCGCCACCGAGTGCCCGTCGTGCGGCGGGCCGGCTCGGCGCGAGACCGACACGATGGACACGTTCGTCGACTCCAGTCCTGGTACTTCCTGCGCTACTGCGATGCCCGCAACGAAGAGTGCCGCCTGGGATCCGGCCGCGCTGCGGCAGTGGATGCCGGTCGACCAGTACATCGGCGGTGTCGAGCACGCGATCCTGCACCTGATGTACGCGCGCTTCTTCACCAAGGCCCTCGCCGACCTCGGCCAGCTCGACTTCCAGGAGCCCTTCAAGGCGCTGTTCACGCAAGGGATGGTCACCAAGGACGGCGCCAAGATGAGCAAGTCCAAGGGCAACGTCGTCTCCCCGGCCTCGATCGTCGAGCGCTACGGCGCCGACACCGCGCGCTGCTACATCCTGTTCGTCGGCCCGCCCGACCAGGACGCCGACTGGTCGGACGAGGGCGTCGAGGGCGTGCACCGCTTCCTGGCACGACTGTGGCGTCTGGCGGCCGACACGGCCGAGCGCGGAGAGCAGGGCCCGCTGCCGTCGCTCGATGCGTTCGGCTCGGGCAACGGCTCGCCGGCACGGCGATGACCTGGAGCTTGTGCGCAAGGCCCACTGGGCGATCGAGAAGGTCTCCGAAGACATGCGCCGCTTCGGCTTCAACACCGTGCATCGCCGCCGTGATGGAGCTGCTCAACGACTGCTCGCGCATGCGCGACACGCTGCAGGTGGACACGCTGCGCTTCGGCCTCGCCACCGCCGCCTCGCTGCTGTTCCCGTTCGCTCCGCACCTCTCCTCGGACATCTACGACATGCTCACCGGCGAGCGCGTCTGGGAGCAGCCGTGGCCGCAAGCCGACCCCGAGATGCTCGAACGCGAGGCGTACGAGCTGGTCTGCCAGGTCAACGGCAAGCTGCGCGACCGCGTGCAGGCACCGAGCGACGCCGGCGCCGAGGAGCTGAAGGCGCTGTGTCTTGCCGCGCCCAACGTGCTCACGCACATCGACGGGCGCGAGATCGTCAAGGAGATTGTGGTGCCGGGGCGGCTGGTGAACCTCGTCGTGCGCTAGACACCATCCCAGCGGATCGCAGAGTGGTCAGTCGGTCGCCACCACCGGCCGCGATCGGTCCTTCACGGCCGCCACCGCGTGCTGACCGAGCGCCTCGATCGAGGTGTCCGGCAAGATCGCGCGCCACCCCGTGCGGCAGCCACCAGTTCCACTTGCCGAACAGCTCCATCGCCGTCGGCACGAGCACCAGCCGCACGATCGTCGCGTCGATCGCGATCGCAAGCGCACAGCCGAGACCGAGCTCTTTGATCGACGGCACGCCGGTCAGCGCGAACACGCTGAACACGCACACCATGATCAACGCGGCGCTTGTGATCGTGGGCGCGCTCGAGGAGAGCCCTTCGACGACCGCGCGGCGCGTATCGCCGGTAGCGGCATAGCGCTCGCGGATGCGGCTGAGCAGGAACACCTCGTAGTCCATCGAGAGGCCGAACACGACCGCCAGCACGAGCGGCGGGATCAGCGTTTCCACCGTGCCGAACACGAGCGTCAACACGCCATAGGCGGCGCTCACCGACAGCAGGTTCATCACCACCGCCTTCAGCGGCAGCACGATCGAGCGCAACAGCAGCATCAGCACGAAGAAGGTCACGCACATCACGAACAGCGCCACCTTCCACATCGAGCCCATCACCTCTGCGTGGTAGTCGCTCAGGTAGGCGGCCGTGCCGCCGACGCAGCGCGCCCGCGGGCAGGTTCGCGCGCAGGCGCTTCACCGCTTCCTGTCCCTGCGGACGACTCGCCGTCGTGGCGCGGGATCGCGCGGATCAGCACTTCGCTGCCGTTCTTCGAGATGATCGTCGCCGCGATGCTGCGCACCTCGGGGTCGGCGGCCAGCACCGCGCGCGCCCTGCGCAGCCTCGCTGCGTCGGAACGATCACTTCGATCGGGCTGCTCGCCCCAGGCCCGTCCACCGTCGCGGCCGCCTGGAAGCCGCGCAGCGTCTCGTTGCCCTTGGGGAACTGGCGCAGCGCCCCGTCGGCGGTATGCAGTTTCAGTGCCGGCAACGCCAGCGCGAGCATCACGATCGCCGCCGTCGCGGCGGTCAGGGCGGGGCGGCGGGTCACGAGCGCCGTCCAGCGCTCCCAGAAGTTCTTGGGGCTCGGGCAGTCCTGGCGGAGATCCACGCGAACATGCGCCCGCGTGCGTGCGTGCGCGCGCCCAACAGTGAGATGATCGTCGGCAGCAGCGTCGAGGCGGCCAGCACCGACACGGTGACGACCACGATCGCGCCAAGCGCCATCGAGCGGATCGCCGCCGCGTGCACGATGTACAGGCCGAGCAGCGCCGTCACAACCGTGGCTCCGGAGAAGATGACCGCCACCCCGGAGGTCGCGAGCGCGGTCGCGCGCGCCTGCTCGGGATCGGCGCCCGCCTGGATCTCCTGGCGGTAGCGAGCGAGCACGAACAGCGAATAGTCGACCGCCACGCCGATCCCGATCATCGACGCCATGTTCGTCACGAACACCGACATTTCCATCGTCAGCGAAAGGAAGTAGATGATCGCGCCGGTGATCAGCACGGACACGGCTCCAAGCGCGAGCGGCAGCGTCGCCGCGATCAGCGAGCCGAAGACCGCCACCAGGATCAAGGCCACGATCGGAAAGCCGATCGTCTCGGCGTTCGCCAGATCCTTCTTGCTGAGGTCTTGAAGCCCGGCCCAGAGCGCGGTCTGGCCGACCAGGTGCAGCTCCACCGGGCCGCTGTCCGGGCCGTTCAGGTCGAGGCGCTGGCGCAGTTCGGTGGCGACATTGCCGGCGCCTTCTTCGTTGACGCTCAGCACGAGCGGCACCACCAGCGTGCGCTGGTGGGCCCCGCGGCATACGATCGCGCGCTGCGCTCGCGCGCGCACGACGGGGGACAGGCTTACGTTGGCCGCGCCGGCAGCGGCGGCGTCGAGCTTGGCGAGCGCCTGCGGTCATCTCGCGCGGCGCTCGCGCCGGCTTTTGCCTCGAGCACGCCGGCAAGCAGCGCCGTGCTGGGCGCCGCGGAGCGATCTTCGGCAGCTGTGTCACGAACTCTCTGCGACTGAGATCCGGGGATCGCATAGCCGCCGCTGGAGAGGTGGTCGCTCTGCTTGGCGGCGAACGGCAGGGCAGCGAGCAGCGAGCACGAGCCAAACCCCGATCACCAGCCCCGCGGTGGCGGCGTAGCCAGCGGTCGAGCTTGAGCATGAAGGTCTGCATGGGCGCCTCCCGGTCGATCGGCGGTTTGGCTGCCTGGCCAGTTTCTTGCTTTGGGAGGTTACCTAGTGTGACTCGGGGGCACATATAGGTGATTTCCCTTACCGCGTCTGGCGCGGTCGAGTTTGACCGATGCGGCGCCGAATGTCTGGCGGGATTACGTCATCGACTCCCCGATGACCCGGCCTGTCGGAGCGCTCGCCTAGACTCGCCTGAATGCCCGCCCTCAAGCCCGCCTACCTGATCCACGGCGACGACCACGGCGCGATCGCCGAGCGTCGTTCTCGTCTGAAGGCGCTGGCCGAATCCGACGGCGACGCAGGCAGCGTCGAGGTTCTCTCCGGCGACGACGGGCACGCCCGAAGCCGTCTCGCTCGTGCTCTCGACGATGACGTTCGCGATCGGCAGGCGCGTGATCGTGGTGGACGGGGCCGAGCGCTTCAAGGAGGCTGAGGTCTCCGAGCACATCGTGCCCGCGATGGCCGCGATGCCTCCCGACACGACGATCGCGTTCTTCGCCCGCGAGGAAGGTCAAGACAAGGCGCCGGCGGCATTGCACGCGGCGGTGAAGGGCAGCCAAAGGCCAGATCGTGGCCGAGGCGACGATCAAGCCCTGGGAGCTTGCCGGCTGGGTGCGCGAGCAGGCGACGCGGCTCGGTCTCTCGCTCGACGCGTTTGCTGCCAAGACGCTGGTGGCGCAGGTCGGCGAGCGCCAGCAGCGGCTGCTGCGCGAGCTCGAGAAGCTCAAGCTCGCCGCCGAGCAGAGCGACGGGTCCCGATCAAGGTCAGCGCCGATGACATCGAGCAGCAGTCGGCCCACTCGACCGCCTACCGCGCTTTCACGTTCGCCGACGCGCTCGTCGGCGGCGACGCGGCCGAGGCGATGCGCTCCTACCTGCGCCTGCGCACCCAGGGCGAGCGCCTGTCCGGGCTCGTGTACTTGATGGCCCAGCGCTTGCGCGACGCCGAGGGTGTCTCGGTGCGGATTCAGGCCGGCGAGGCGCCCGCGGCGATCAAGCGCACGCTGCGGATGCCGCCGCGCGCGGCCGATCGTTTTATCGCCGACGTGGCCCGCACCGAGCCCGAGCAGCTGCGCGCGGCGCTCTGCCGGATCGCCGACCTGGAACTGGACACACGCGGGGGAGCACCGCTGAGCCAGTCGCGCACGCCGCTCTCGTCGCTTGAGGAGGACACGCTCGCGATGCGGGCGATATTGGCGATCGCGAGCTGAGATGCATGTTCATTTCTCGCGACTACTATAGTGACTACTATATGTAGCAACTATCGTAGTACGTAGAAAAAAGAAGAACACCCGCGCGCTGCTTCGATCTTCTCAATCGCCGGCTGAGCCGGCGGGAGGCAGGCTCCGAAAGGTGGCGCTCAGGACGCTTTTGGCGACGGTACGCGCCGCGCGGGACTTCTTGCGTGCGCCGGTGTTGCGATGCAACGCGCCACGCTTGACGGCCTTGTCGATCGTGCGCACAAGGCGACGATGCTCGGCCTCGGTTGCCTCGCTGTCGCTCTCCTTGGCGAGCGCCTCCAGGCGACGGAAGTAGGTCTTGATCGCCGAGGTGTACTGGCGGTTCTCAAGACGCTCGCGCTCGGAGCGGAGGATGCGCTTCTTTTGGGATGCGATGTTGGCCATGTGAAAAGGACGCTTGCGGCCCGAGCAGCCTGCCTGGGCGCGCCGCGCAGCGCCGTACTATAGCGCCCCGTGGCTGTGAGCTCTGAGACGGGAGAGGAAGCGGCGGGGCCCAAGCCTCCGAACAGCATCGCGCGCAACACCGCGATGTTCTCGATCGTGACGGGCTTCTCGCGGATCGTGGGGCTGTTGCGCGAGATCGCGTTCGCCAGCTACTTCGGCACGAGCGCCGCCGCATCGGCCTACACGATCGCCTTCCTGGTCCCCAACTTCGTCGCGCAGCTGTTCGCCAACGCGGCGCTGTCGGCCGCGTTCGTGCCCGTCTTCACCGACCTGCTGCAGCAGGGCAAGAAGCGTGAGGCGTTCCGCCTGGCCTCGACATTGTTCTGGATCCTGCTGATCGCGTTGAGCGTGGTCACGGCCTTCTTCATCCTCGCTGCCGGGACGATCATGCCGCTGTTCACAGGCCCGAAGTTCCTTCCCTCAACCGTGTCGCTCACGGTGGGGCTCTCGCAGGTGCTGTTCCCGGTCGTGTTGCTGCTCGGCCTCACCGGCCTGCTGCTGGGCATCCTGCAGTCCTACGACCGCTTCACCCTCCAGGCGATCTCCCCGGCGATCTGGAACGTGATCATCATCGTGTTCCTCGTCGTGCTGCACCCGCACTTCCACGGCGAAGCGAGCATCTACGCGTTTGCGATCGGCGTGCTGGTGGCCACGGGCGTGCAGATGCTGATGGCGCTCGGGGCGCTCGCGCGGATCGACTTCCGCTTGCAGATGACGATCGACTGGCACGACCCGCGCGTGAGCCGGGTGTTCCTGCTGATGATGCCCGTGACGATCGGCCTGGGCATCGTCAACCTCGACCAGCTGATCAACTCGGCCTTCGGCACGCTCGTCTCCGACGAAGCGCCGCGCGCGATCGAAAACGCCTTTCGCGTGTACATGCTGCCGCAGGGCATGTTCAGCGTGGCGGTCGCGACCGTGTTGTTTCCGACGATGAGCCGCATGGCCTCTCGTCGCGACACGGCGTCGATGCGCAGCACCGTGGCCTCGGGGATGCGCCAGATCAACCTGCTGCTGATCCCGGCGGCGGCGTTCATGGCGGTGCTGGCGACCCCGATCGTGCGGCTGCTCTTCCAGCGCGGAGAATTCGACGCGCAGTCGACGCATCTGGTCTCGACCGCGCTGTTCTGGTTTGCCTTCAGCCTGCCCTTCGGTGGGCTGAACCTGTTGCTCGACGCGCACCTTCTTCGCCGTGCAGCGGCCGTGGATTCCCACGCGGCCTGGCTGGGATCAACATCATCGTGGACATCATCGTCAGCCTCAGCCTCTACAAGCCGCTGGGGATCGCGGGGCTCGTGATCGGGACGCTCGTGGCCAACATCGTCATGACCGCGCTGCTGGCCACGCGCGTGCGCATCGGCTTCAACGGGCGCCTCGACGGGGCGCGCACGACGATGATCACCGTGCGCGTGTGCACGGCCTCGGCGCTGCTCGCGGGCGTGTCCTACCTCGTGTGGTACCTGCTCGACACGCTGCTGGGCGTGTCGTTGCCGGCGCAGATCGTCAGCGTTGGCGCCGCGGCGCTGGCGGGACTGTGGGTCTACTCGCGGGCTGTGCTCGTCATGAGCGTCCCCGAGGCCCATCAGGTGCACCGTCTGATCATGGCTCAGCTCGGCCGCGCCTGACATTCGAAGGACCGGTCGAGAATCGGCGGGCACGAAAGACGTGAGAAGGGCTGGCATCCTCTCGGCGACGCAAAACGAAGGGCCGAGAAGACTTTCGCCCTCCCGGCCCTGGTCCGGTCATAGATCGCCATTGAACTACTACGTCCCAGGACTTGTGTCTTATGCCTGGGCGGCTATGACACTCCCGACCACCTGGACTGGCCGTCCCCGAGGGGACGCGTTGCCCGGCTTGAGCCCGAGGGCTCCGGTCGAGTGGGCGATCCGCCGAATCTCTAAGGCTATCGCGCCACGGTCTCGTCCAACGGGCGCGGCGACCGGTCAGACGGCCATCCTGCGGAGACGAGCGGATCTTGTCTCCCATCCCCTCCCCAGACGCGGGCCATCTACGCTGTAGCGGCCCATGGACCAAGAGCCGCATACGCAACTTCTCGATCATCGCCCACATCGACCACGGCAAGTCGACGCTGGCCGACCGCATCCTCGAGCTGACGCACGCCGTGGACGAGCGGGCGATGCGCGCGCAGGTGCTCGACTCGATGGACCTGGAGCGCGAGCGGGGGATCACGATCAAGGCGCAGGCGGTGAAGGTCGCCTATACCGCCTCCGACGGGGAGACCTACCAGCTGCACCTGATCGACACGCCCGGGCACGTCGACTTCACGTATGAGGTGTCGCGCTCGCTCGCCGCGTGCGAGGGGGCGCTGCTGGTCGTGGACGCCTCCCAGGGCGTGGAGGCGCAGACGGTGGCGAACACCTATCTGGCCGTCGAGGCCGGGCTGGAGCTGATTCCCTGCCTGAACAAGATCGACCTGCCGGGCGCCGAGCCCGAGCGGGTCGCCGGCGAAGTGGCGGAGCTGATCGGCGAGCCGGAGGAGGCGATCCTTGAAGATCAGCGGCAAGACCGGGGCCGGCGTGGCGGAGGTGCTCGACGAGCTGGTCAAGCGCGTGCCGCCGCCCTCGGGCGACCCGGATGCGCCGCCGCGCGCGCTGATCTTCGACTCGGAGTTCGACCAGTACCGGGGCGTGATCGCCTACATCAGCGTGGTCGACGGCGTGTTCCGCAAGGGCGAGGCGATCAGGGCGATGGCGGCCGGCACGCACGCGGAGATCGACGACATCGGCTTCTTCTCGCCGACGATGACGCCGGTCAAGCAGCTCGCGGCGGGCGAGGTGGGCTATCTGATCACGGGCATCAAGGACGTGACGCACCTGCGCGTGGGCGACACGCTGACGACGACGGTGCACGGTGAGAAGCGCACCTCCGAGCCGCTGCCGGGCTATCGCGAGGTCAAGCCGATGGTGTTCTGCGGGCTGTTCCCGATCGACTCCGACCGCTATCCCGACCTGCGCGACGCCCTGGAGAAGCTGACGCTCAACGACGCCGCGCTCTCCTGGGAGCCGGAGACCTCCGACGCGCTCGGCTTCGGCTTCCGCTGCGGCTTCCTCGGGCTCTTGCACATGGACATCGTGCGCGAGCGCCTGGAGCGCGAGTACGACCTGGAGCTGCTTGCGACGATGCCCTCGGTCGAGTTCGACGTGACGCTCACCAATGGCGAGGAGCTGGAGGTGCACAACCCCTCCGACATGCCCGATCCCGGCACGATCGCCGAGATCCGCGAGCCGTTCATCAAGGCGCAGGTGATCGCCCCGCGCGAGTTCGTCGGCGCGGTGATGGAGCTGTGCCAGGAACGCCGCGGCGAGCCGGCGGGCATGCACTACCTCTCGCCCGAGCGCGTGCAGATGAGCTACGACCTGCCGCTCGCGGAAATCGTGCTCGACTTCTTCGACCAGCTCAAGTCGCGCACGCGCGGCTACGCCTCGCTCGACTACGAGCTGAGCGACATGAAGCCGGCCAACCTCGTCAAGCTCGACGTGCTGCTGGCCGGCGACACGGTCGATGCGCTGTCGATGGTGGTGCACCGCGAGAAGGCCTACGACATGGGTCGCACGCTCACCGAAAAGCTGCGCAAGCGCATCCCGCGCCAGCAGTACGACGTGCCGATCCAGGCGGCGATCGGCTCGCACATCATCGCCCGCGAGACGGTCAAGGCCTTCCGCAAGGACGTGATCGCCAAGTGCTACGGCGGCGACATCAGCCGCAAGAAGAAGCTTCTGGGCAAGCAGAAGGAGGGCAAGAAGCGCATGAAGCAGGTCGGTCGCGTGGAGGTGCCCCAGGAGGCGTTCCTGGCGGTGCTGGAGATCGGCGATGAGTAGCCTGGGCTCCGTCTCGCAGAGAGCTGTCCGGTCGGATCGTAGCTCGCGGGTTTTTTTTGGATTGGAGGGGCGTGCCTTTCGAGGTGCCGCGCGTAGATGCGAATCCTGTTTGTGTGTCTGGGCAACATCTGCCGCTCGCCGACGCGCGGAGGGCGTGATGGCAGAGCTCGTCGCGGAAGCGGGGTTGACGGCGACGAGATCGAGCTCGACAGCGCCGGGACCGGGGCCTGGCACGTGGGCGAGCCGGCGGACGCGCGCGCCCGCAAGGCGGCGCTGGCGCGCGGGATCGAGCTTGCACGGCAGCGCGCGCCAGGTGCGGGTTGAGGATTTCGAGCGCTTCGACTTGATCCTGGCGATGGACGGCTCCAACCAGCATGCGCTGCGCCAGCTGGCGCCGGATGAGGAGCGCACGCGAGAAGGTGCAGGCTGCTGCGCGAGTTCGATCCCGCGAGTGCCGCGGTGACGACCTGGACGTGCCCGATCCCTACTACGACAGCCAGCGTGGCTTTGAGATCGTGCTCGACCAGGTGCAGAGCGCATGTGAGGGGCTGCTCGAGCAGGTGCGTTCGGCCGAGACGGTGTGAGCACGTCAGCTGCGAGCGGGTGAGCAAGCGTGCGCCTACCGGCGGGAGCGACCGACCGCGACGGGTGGGCGGCGGGTGACATCAACGAGGCGTGGCACGTGCGCTTGAACGGGGAGGAGGCGTTCGTGAAGACGCGCCCCGATGCCGGCGAGGGCGAGTATGAGCTGGAGGCCGCCGGCCTGGAGTGGCTTGGCGAGCCTCGGGCGTTGAGGGTGCCACAGCGTGATCGAGATCGCCGAGGATTACCTGGCGCTCGAGTGGGTGGAGCCGGGCTGCGCTGAGCGGCGCGGGCGCGGAGGAGCTGGGGCGGGGGCTGGCGGCGATCCACGCCGCGGGAGCGCCAAATTTCGGCGATCCAGGCTTCGGGGAGCGGCTGGGAGTACAGGCGCGCGTCGGCTCGCTGCGCTTGCCAAACGAGCCAAGCAAGGACTGGTGTTCCTTCTATGCGGAGCGTCGCCTGCTGCCGCTTGCCCGGATCGCCGCACGAGCGTGACGCGCTGCACAGATGCGGGGGTGGCGGCCGTGGAGCGAGTGTGCGCGAGACTCGAGCAGCTGGCGGGACCGGCCGAGCCGCCCGCGCGCCTGCACGGGGACCTGTGGAGCGGCAACGTGCACGCCGACACGCAGGGGCGCCCATGGCTGATCGATCCTTCCGCGTATGGCGGGCATCGTGAGGTGGATCTGGCGATGTTGCGCCTGTTCGGCGCGCCGTCTGAGCGCGTGTTCGCTGCTTACGAGGAGGTGAGCCCGCTCGCCGACGGTTGGCGGGAGCGGGTCAGCCTGTGGCAGCTGCTGCCGTTGCTGGTGCACGCGGTGCTGTTCGGCGGCTCCTACCGCGCGGCGGCGGAGCGAGTGGCAAAGAGCTATGCCGACTGAATGGTCCCGCTGAGGCGCGCCGGTCGGATAAGGGAGTGTGCGTCCCTCCACGATCGAGCAGCGCCGCCGCCTGTATCTGCTAGCGCGTGTCGTCATCGCACGCCACTACCGGCGATCCGCTGACGCTCGAGGAGGTCGCGCGGGCGCTCGCCAGCTCGCCGCGTCAGCTCACCCGCGCGTACGCGCAGTTCGGCGAGAGGACCTTTCGCGAGGATCTGCTCACGCGCCGTCTGAACGTCGCGGCGCAATTGCTGATCGAGCAGCCGGCGATCTCCGTGCGCGATGTGGCAAGGCTGGTGGGCTTTCGCCAGGCGCCGCATTTCGCGAAGGCGTTTCGCCGCCGCTATGGCTTGACGCCGGCGAGCTTTCGCGCCGAGGGCAGATCGTATGCGAGGCGTGTGCGTGCGACGCCAGGCGCTTCCGGCACCGGACACCGGAGCCCGTGCGAGCTTCGGTCGTTCTCTAGTGGGCCGGCGTGAAGCTCGGTGTCGAGCTCCGGCAGCGACTCGCACCGCGGTCGGCGCCGGGGAGACGCAGGCGCATCAGCGTGCCGCCTCCGGGCGCGCCTTGGCGCTGACGCGGCCGCCGTGCTGTTCGGCGACCTGGCGCACGATCGCAAGACCAAGCCCCGAGCCCGGGCGTCCGCGCGCCTCGGCGCCGCGGTAGAAGCGGTCGAAGACATGGGGGAGGTCGGCGGCTGAGATGCCCTGGCCCGTGGTCGCGCACCGTGAGCTCGCTGGCCGTGCAACGCGATCTCGACCGGGCTGCCGGGTGGGCTGTAGTTGACGGCGTTGTCGAGCAGGTTGTTGATCGCGCGGCCGAGTCGTCCGGGCTCTCCGGTCAGCACCACCTGGTCCAGCTCGACGTCGAAGGGGGTGTCGGGCGAGTGGCGTCGCGCGCGCTCGACCGCCTCCTCGACGATGAGATCCAGGCGCACGTCCTCGTCTCCCGCCGCGCGGCTGCTCGCCGCGACCGAGCTCGATCAGGTCGTTCATCAGCAGCGTCAGCTCCTCGATCTGCTCGACCACGTCGTCGAGCATCCGCTGGCGCTCCTCGACCGGCATGTCCGGCTCCTGCTTGAGGATTTCGATGTTGGTGCGCAGGCTGGTCACCGGGGTGCGAAGCTCGTGCGAGGCGTCGGCGACGAGCTGGCGCTGGGCGTGCACGGAGGCGTCGAGCGCGCTCATCGAGCTCTCCAGCGCGTCGAGCATCGCGTTGAAGCTCTCCGCCAGTCGTCCGATCTCATCTTCGCCGGCGGGCTGGATTCGCTCGGAGAGGTCGTGTGTGCGGGTGACGTGCTCGGTGGCCTGGGTGAGGCGCTTGATGGGCGCCACCGCGGCGCCGGCGACGAGTCGTCCCGAGCAGCGCGGCGAGCGCGATCCCGCCGATGTCGAGCAGCACAAGGATCAGGCGCAGGCGCGCGAGCAGCGCTGTCGACGCTCGTCAGCGGCTGGGCGAGCTGTACGGCGAAACCGGGTGACATCGCCTCGGTGAGGACGCGCAGGTGGATGCCGTCAGCGTGGGCGTCGTGGAAGAACGATTTTCCGCCCTTCGCCGCGAGGGTGCGTGTCGCCCGATGACCGGCAGTTTCACGTTCTGCGAGGAGTCGAACAGGATCTTGCCGCTGGAGTTGATCAGCTGTTGGTAGCCGCGTACCTGGTCGGGATGGGGGGATAGATTGCTAAGCGGGTCGCGTGGGAGTGCGGTGCTGGAGCCGAGGTTGTTTGTCTGGGGACTTGCGATCGCGCCCTCGGCGCTTGCCGGTGGCGCGAACAGCGGGCCGAACCCGGAGTCGGGTTTCCACCGGGTGGGAGCGGCTTGTGCCGTGCGGCGCGTGCGAGCACTCCTTGAGATAGCGTTCGTCGCGGGTGCTCAACCCGGCCGGCGCGGAGCTAGCGATCAGGCGCAAGCCGTCTGAGCGGGTGCGCAGCTGACTGTCGACTTGGCCGTAGAGCTGGCGTGCGGACGAGCAGGTAGGTGAGCGCCGAGGCGAGCACCACCGCGATCGCCACCGCGGCCGCCGAGACGAGCGTGATGCGCCGGCGGAAGCTCATGGCTCCGCGCGTCGCTTGGGGTCGTGCTCGCCGGGCCGCTCATCAGGTCTCAGAACGTAGCCCACGCCGCGCACGGTGTGCAGCAGGCGCGTGGCTCGCCGTCGCTCTCGGTCTTGCGGCGCAGATAGCCCATGTAGACGCCCAGCGAGTTCGAGCTCGAGCCGAAGTCATAACCCCAGACGTGCTCGAAGATGATCGAGCGCGTGAGCACCTGCTTGGGGTGGCGCAGGAACAGCTCGAGCAGCAGGAACTCGGTGCGGGTGAGGTTCAGCGAGCGCTCTCCGCGCCAGGCCTCGTGGGCGAGACGGTCCAGGCGCAGGTCCTCGAAGCGCAGCGTCTCCTCCTGGTCGATCTCGTCGGCTCGCCTGAGCAGAGCGCGCACGCGCGCCATCAGCTCGCGCAGGGCGAACGGCTTGACCAGGTAGTCGTCGGCGCCGGCGTCCAGGCCGGCGACGCGGTCGTCGACCTGCTCGCGCGCGGTGAGCATCAGCACCGGCGTGCGGTCGCCGCTCTCGCGCACGCGCCGGCACACTTCCAGGCCGTCGAGCACGGGCATCGAGACGTCGAGGATGACCGCGTCATAGGAGCTCTCCGCCGAGGCGCTCCAGCGCCTCGCCGCCGTCGCCGGAGAGCGAGACCTCGTAGCGCTCGAGCGTGAGTGCGCGCGACAGCGCGTGCTGGACTGCGGGCTCGTCGTCAACGACCAGTATGCGCGCGGGCTCTGCCATGTCTGTTTCGCTCCCACACGCCCAGGGCAATTCGGATACCGGGGCGGTCGGGCTAAGGTGACGGTAGCGGTAGAAAACTAATAACGAGGCTGAAGAGGATGCGAAGAATCGTCGATGAGGACACCGCCGAGGCGGTTCAGAGGCATGGATCCGCGAGCCAGCGCCGTCACGCGCGGGAGCGGCGATGGGCATCTCAAGCCAGTCGCGGCGGCTGCGCAACGGTCTGATCAGCCTCGCGATCTTTTTCGCTCTGGTCGCCGCTCTGCTGTTCGCCGTGCCGGGACTGCGCTCGGCCGGCGAGCTGATCACCGATGCCGAATTCCGCTGGGTTGCCGCGGGCGTCGGCTTCGAGCTGCTCTCCTGCGCCGGCTACGTGATCCTGTTCGAGCTCGTCTTCAAGATGGAGCGGGGCTTCAGCCGGCGGCTGGCGCTGTCCGAGCTTGGGGTCAACTCGGTCGTCTCGGCGGGCGGCATCGGCGGGATCGCGCTCGGAGCGTGGGTGCTGCGCACGAAGGGTGTGGCGGTCGAGCGGATCGCGAGGCGCTCGGTGCTGATGTTCGTCTTGACCAGCGCCGTCAACGTCGGCGCGACAGCCGTGATCGGCATTTTGATGTGGCTGGGTTGCTGCCGGGCTCGCGAAGACGCGCTGCTCACGCTGTTGCCGGCCGGGCTCGCGATCGCGACGATCGCGGGGACGCTCGCGATCGCCGGGCTCGCGGGGCGGCTCGCGACGCGCAAGCGACTGAGCAGCGGACGGGTGCACGTCGCGCTCGTCGCGATCAGCGACGGCGTGCGCGGCGCGCTGCGGCTGATCGCCCGCCACGACTGGCGTCTGCTTGGCGCGGTCGGCTACTGGCTGTTCGACACGCTCGTGCTGTACGCGTGCCTGCTCGCCTACGGCCAAGCGCCGACGTTCTGGGTGGTGGCGATGGCGTATCTCGTCGGCCAGCTGGCGAACTCGATCCCGATACCGGCGGGCCTTGTGGCTGTCGAAGGGGGGCTGATCGGAATGCTCGTGCTGTTCCACGTTCGGCCGGTCTCAGTAGGCGTGGCGGCGGTGGTCACCTATCGCGCGATCTCGCTGTGGCTGCCTGCTTTGATCGGCTCAGCGGCCTTTTTCGGCCTGCGCCATGAGATCGGGGAGCCGCTGGTGGCGGCGTCGGGCAGCCCGTCCGCGAGCTGAGCGCTTGTGCGCTACCGGGCGCGCGCGCCAGTGGGTATAAGCGCGCCAGTGGGTGTGAGCGCGCTACCGAGTGCTTGCGGGCCGTTCGGACGTTCGGCGGCGGCGAGCGCGGCCTGCGCCTTCTGGCAAGGGTGGCCGGGGAGGCTTTCATGACGTGGTGAAGCTGAGGCGATATCGGGGCCTGAGAGGCCTGGGCAGTAGACGGGCGGGGGCAGCTTGGCGCTGCCGAGCCGGGCGCGTTCAGCGGCTGTAGCTGTCTGGCCGCGAGCAGCGCGTGGGCGAGCGTGTCCGAGTAGACGTCGATCGCCACGCGGCCGCTGTAGAGCTCGATCGAGCGTTCTTCGTTGTAGACGGTCGCCGGCACGCCGCTGATCAGCATGTTGCGCTGCGGGCCGAGCGGCGCGTTGGAGTGCAGGCGAGTAGATCACGGTCGTGACTTGCAGCGGCAGCAGGCAGCTGCCGCCTCCGCCGAGCAGGCCCTTGCCGCTGACGCAGTCGCCGTAGTAGACGCTGTCGCCGATCCCGGCGCTGTAGCTCTTCAGGCCGTCGGTGGCGGCCAGCGGGTGGCCGGCGAAGATTGGGCCCGGCCCAGTAGAGCTTGTAGTAGGGGAACGTTTGCGCTTCGGCCGAGCGCCGCGCTGGTCAGCGGCGGGGGGTGCGGTGCCGCAGCCGGAGGCGAGGGCCGCGAGCGCGAGCGCGCGAGCGTGAGCGAGGTGCGGCGAGCGCTCGACCGGTCCCGCGTCCGCCTCGAGGCGCCGGTGGGGAGGCATGGGTGCGCGGGTCCAGGCGGTGCTTCATCGGCGAGTGCTCTTGCGGGCGATCATCGGCGCTGATTATCGGCTACCGGCGTTTGCGATGCGGAAC
The DNA here is from genome assembly GCA_963715535.1 of uncultured Solirubrobacterales bacterium. Lineage (GTDB taxonomy): Bacteria > Actinomycetota > Thermoleophilia > Solirubrobacterales > Solirubrobacteraceae > Palsa-744. Next base: position 3,299,109 of record OY970251.1, read on the forward strand.
GCGACTTCTGGTGCGCTCGTCTGTTCATACAGGTACAAGCGCGCGACTCGTCCATTTGAGATCCGACTCGCGTGTGTGCTGAGGCTCGGCGGGGTAGCACGCCGAGCCTCAGCCAATTTTAGAGCCATACCGCTGCCCCGCCGGTGCGTATGGCGTTTCGGCGAGCGAGGCGGAGCCGGCGAGCTCGGCCGCGGCTCTCGCCATACTGGGCCGCTTGGGTTCTGTGGATAGCCAAGCACTCGCCGGGGGCAGCCCCGGTTGGGGTCCTCGCGCAGGTCGCTCGCGGATATGCGCATCTCGTTGGCGATGGCCACGGCGATCGTGCTCGTCGGGAGCTGGCTGCTGCTTGCTCCGCGCTCGCCGGACTTCGCCGCGCAGACTTACCGCGCGACGCTGTTTGAACGCTTTGGGTTCACGGTTTGGGACAACAACTGGTACGGCGGGCACCATCTTCCCGGCTACAGCCTGGTGTTCCCCTGGCTTGCGCTGCTGCTCGGGATCCGGCTCGTCGGCGCGCTTGCGGTGCTCGTCTCCACGTTTGCGTTCGAGCGGATCGCGCTTGGCGTGTACGGGCCGCGTGCGCGCTGGGGCGCGCTGTGCTTCGCGCTGGCGGCGGCCGGCGACCTGTGGATCGGGCGCGTCACGTTCGCGCTCGGCGTCACGTTTGCGGTGCTCGCTGTGCTCGCGCTCGTGCGCGAGCGGCCCTGGCTCGCGGTCGTGCTCACGGTGCTGTGTGCCGCGACGAGCCCCGTCGCCGGACTGTTGCTGGCGCTTGCTGGTGCTACGCAGGTGCTCGTCAGCCGCCGTGCGCTTGCCGGGACTGACGCTCGTGTTGCCGGTGCTGCTCGTGGTGCTGCCGCTTGAGGCGCTGTTTCCCGAGGGTGGCTGGGAGCCGTTTGCGGCCAGCTCGGTAATCGCGACGGTCGCGGTGACCTTGGCGTTCCTGTACGCCGTGCCGTGGGAGGAGCGGCTGCTGCGGATCGGCGGCTGATCTATTTGGGCGGTGACCTTTCTGTCGATCGCGCCGACGCCGATGGGCAGCAACATCGCTCGCTATGCGGTGATCCTGGCGGGGCCGCTTGCGCTGTGCGTGCTGGGGCGCGACGGCTTCAGCTCGACCCGGACGACCGCTTGCGAGCGTCGTGCTTGCGGTGCGGGGTGATCGTCGTGTGGACGGTGTGGGGGCCAGTGCGCGAGAGCGCCGGGTGATCGGCGACCCGTCGACGAGCGCCGCCTATTACGTCGCCGCTCGAACGCTTCCTCGACGCGCACGGCGGGTCGCTTGTTGCGCGTCGAGGTGCCGTTTACCCATTCCCACTGGGAGGCGGCCTTCCTGCGCCCGCACTTCTCGCTCGCACGTGGCTGGGAGCGTCAGCTCGACACGAAGTACGACCCGCTGTTCTTCGGGGGGACACTCACCGCTGCGGCTTATCGTGCTTGGCTGAAGGATCTGGCGGTCAGCTACGTCGCGCTGCCCGACGTGCGCCTGGATGGGTCAAGCGACGAAGAGGCGGCGCTGATCCGCAAAGGGTTGCCTTACTTGCGCGAAGTGTTCTCGAAGCGGGCATTGGCGCGTGTTCAAGGTGCTCGATCCCGACGCCGATCGCCTCCGCGCCTGCCGTGCTGACCGGGCTGGAGCACAGACTCGTTCACGATGCGCTTTGTCAGCGCGGGACGGTCACTGGTGCGACTGCACTACACGCGCTACTGGACGTTCGTCACGGACGGGCTGCGTGAGCGAAGCGCCTGGCGGGTGGACGGGTGAGCGTCAAGTCCCCCGGTGTCGTGCGTGGGCGCGCTTTTCGCGCGGGCGAGGCCCGGCTGTCGTGCGCGTGACGCGGCGAGCTTGGTCTCGCTGCGCGGCGTGCGCTCGGTGGCTTGACTGGCTGCGGCCGCTGCTTTCGCACGCCCGACCGGTGCGTTCAGCGTCTTGCCTTTGCGGTGTCGCGTCAGGGGGCGAGCGCGTACAGGCCGGTGATGCCCGACAGGTAGAGGTAGTGGTCGTCGCTGATGACCGGGTCGAAGGAGCCGTGTTCATCGAGAACACGACTTTGCCGGTGGAGATCCAAGGCCGATCGTGCGGTGCGTGCCGAGGTCGGCGAAGTACACGATGTTGCCGAGGATCGTGGCCGAGCCGGAGATCTTGCCCGCCCGCGTGGTACTCCCACTCGATGTGCCCCGAGCGGGCGTTGAGCGCGTAGAACGTGCCGTCGTAGGAACCCAGGTAGATGGTCGGGCCGAGACCGGGGCGTTCGTGACGGCGGGGGAGGCGTACACGTAGGCGCCGGTTTGAACCGCCCAGTCGAGCGCGCCCGAGGAGGCGTCATAGGCGTAGACGCGCCCGTCGGTGTTGCCGAGGAACACACTGCCGTAGATGATCGCCGGCGGTCGAGTAGAAGGTGCCGCTGCCGAGCAGCGCGCCGCCGGAGCCGCTGCGCCACAGCAGTCGTGCCCGTTGCTCTCGCCCACCGCCTGCAGCTCGCCGGAGTAGTCGCCGAAGTAGAGCACCCCGCCTGAGAGGCTCGGGCTGGCCTTCACCGCGCCGGCCGCGTGGTAGGTCCACACGACGCTGCCAGTTGCTTGCGTTGAGCGCGTACACGGTGCCGTTTTGCGCTGCCGAAGAACAGCTTGCCGTCGTCGAGCAAGGGTGAGGACTCGCACGGCTCGGCAGGTTCCGCGACCAGCGGATGTGGCCGTTGAGCGCTGTTCAGGGCGACGACCCGTCCGGACTGTGATCCTGCTGAGCGTGAGAGGACCGTCGCGTACACGGTGTTGGCGGACGACGGCCGGGGTGGAGGCCGACAGCGCGCCGAGGCGTCGGCTCCAGAGGACCAGGCCCGGTGTACTTGTCGATCGCATGGATCACCGCGTCGTCGCCGAGCTGGAAGATGCGGTTGCCGTACATCACGGGTGGGAACTCGAGCAGCGCGCTGCCCCCGCGTGTCCACACTGTCCTGAACGGGGGACTAAGTTGTGGCGAGGCGGGGAAGAAGCGCGTGTGGTTCTTGGTGTAGCCGTACAGGGGCCAGGCGAAGCGGTCCTGGTCCTTTGCTTCGGCAGGGTGGGCGTTACCGCTTGGGGCACGAACGGCGCTTGCGGGTGGTAGACGTTGCCGGTGCGGTGTCGCTCGTAGAGGTAGCCCGGCGAGGGCAATACCCGCGAGCACGAGCACCACGGCGCCCGTGAGCGTCAGCCGGCCGCGCGTGGAGCGAGGCAGCAGGCGCCGTTGCTGCCCGCCGGTCACCTGTGGGCCCTTCGGCTCAGGCCGCCAGCCTGCGGGAGGACGAGTCGGACTCGGCAGCGGGGTTGTGCGGGGAGCGCTGCGCGAGCGCGACCTTCTGCGACGCACGCTTGGCGCGGGCACTCGTGGACGAGCGTCGCGCGGCGTGCGAGAGTAGTCCGGCGGCGACGAGCACGAGTCGGTAGGCGCTGATCGCGATCAGCGGCACCAGCGTGCAGCCCGCGAGCAACGACAGGATGTCGTGGCCGCCCGCAATCGACCATTTCCACAGTAGGTAGTCGCCCGCGGTGAGGGCGAGCAGGAAAAGCAAGGCCCTTAGGCGCACGGAGGTAGCTTAGTGGGCGGTTGGGACGGCATGTGATCGGTGGGGGCGCGTCATCTCAGGGTTGATCTGCGGCTGCCCGCAAGTGTTGGTCGCGGAAGCGTTGGAGGGGGAAGCGGCGGACGGGACTTGAACCCGCGTCATCGCCTTGGAAGGGCGAGGCTCTACCGTTGAGCTACCGCCGCGCGTGCGAACCCTCCGCGATGGGCGGTCCGCCGACGGTGACAGTTCGCACAGACTACCTCGCACTTGGCGATCTCGTCGAGTACCGCCCGCCAGCTGTGGGTGCGTAGGCCCTTGGCGATGTTGAAGCGCTTGTCTGCGAGATGGTCGAACTCGAGCACCATCGGATCGGACTCGCCGCAGTTGACGCATGGCTGCTCGCGGAAGAACTCGATGAGAAGGGCAGCTCGCTCCAGCGCAATTGCCTGCTTGCGCCGGTGGGCATTGGCGATGTAGCGCTCGCGGTTGGCCTCATAGTGTTCGCGTTTGTAGGCGGCGCGACACGGTTGGCAGTAGGTGTCCCGCTGTCCTCGCGCCTTGCGATGCCAGGCGAAGTTCGATGCCGGCTTGCGCAGTCTGCAGCGCGTGCAAACTTTGGTCTCCGATGCGTCTGACACGAACATATGTTCCCATATTGGGCGGACGGCACGTGCGTGCCGTACCGGCTATGTTCGTAGAATCGAGGCGACCACGGGGAGTGGCGCAGTCTGGTAGCGCACCCGGCTGGGGGCCGGGCGGTCGCAGGTTCAAATCCTGTCTCCCCGACTAGAGGAAAAGCAAGTGCTAGAGCCAAAATCCGCCGATTGGCTCTTTTGAGAAAGAAGCCCACGGGGAACAAACGGGGAACAATTTCTCGGACAACTTGCAAGTGCAGCGATCTGCGGCGATCCATCGCGCGACAAATACAGCTCTTGCGCAGTGGTGCGCAGAGCGCTTTGAGTCGGCTGGGACGGCGTGACGCCGGCCCGCTTCAATACACCGATGGAGTCGCCGCGCTCAGCCATCCTTCGAGAGCTTCGGACGCCTGACGAGGCGACGCTGGCCTTCAACAGCTTCGGCCTCGGAGGTCGTTTGCAGCCCGAGGATGCCGCCGACTTTCAAGCCGCCACCATCGCTCGCGCCGTATTGGCCGAGAACGTGCCCGACGACGTGCGCGACAACTTCGAGCGGGCACGCAAGCTCCACCTCTACGGCGTTCTGGAGTACGAGTTCTTCACGGCTGCCGGCGACTACGCGCTGCTGGTGCTGGAGGGCGCCCTCCGGGCGCGCTTCCTCGCCTTCTACAGCGACGGCATCCCGCTGGTACGCGGAGAGGCCGACGAGCTGCTGTGCGCGAGTACGTTTGAGGACGTGCTCGCCGCGCGTCGTGCCCGGCTGCGCGGAGCTGACGGTACGACGCACCGGCTGCCGCTGAGCGCAGACGCTCTGCTCGCCTGGGCCCGACGCGAGCAGCTGCTCGCCGGCACGCGAGCCAAGATCATCGAGGGCGTCCTGTCCGAACGGCGCAACCACGCTGCCCATCCCGTCGGGCACAGGATCAACATGCCGGTGGACTCCGCTCGCACGCTCCGCGATGTCGCCGAGACGATCAACAAGCTGTGGGGACACGACACGCCAGGCGGACGCCTCTTTCCCGGCCCGGTAGCTCGCCAGCCGAGGGTCGCCGCGGTGGAGCCAGAGGGCAACGGTGGCTGCGAAATGCGTCTCGAGCAAGTCCCCGAAGCCGACGAGTGTGAGCGGGCATACAACTACGCCGTATTCCTCGCCTTCGGCGACGATCGGCTGATCGCGCCCGGTCGCGGGGGCATTGGCTTCACACATCGACCCGGTTTTCAGACCACCCGGTTTCCCTGCGAGATGATCTGGCAGGGAAGCTGGGAGGAGCTGAGGGAGGCGATCGAGCAGGGCGTCTTCTCTGGGCTGGACGACAGCATCGACCATCTCGATCGCCTCTTTCTCATACGTGTCGGTCAAGGCCAGATCGACCTGGCGCGCTCGCCCGCTGACTTGCTGGCGCTCGAGGAGCAGCCTCGCGGCCAGTGGTATGCGGTGACGGCCGACGCGCCTCTGGATGCTTGGGTGCACGTGAGGGACCACGAGCCCGACGTGGCTGGCGGCACGGACTTCTGCCCGGAGTGCTGTGTCCAGATCACCGCGAGGCGTGTACCAACCGAGCAAGCGGTGGCGATCGCCAACGATGCCCGGCACCAGTCCTAGCCGTAGCGCTCATGCACGCCGACAACAGCCACCAGGATCATGTCGCGTAGCTCGAACGCTGTGCGGCTGCACAAGTTGATCGGTGAGGTGAAGCTGCTCGCGCACGAGTATTACCGCCTGACAGGCCGCCCGCTCGGCGTTACGGCTGAAATAGCTGAGTACGAAGCAGCGCGGATCTTGGGGTTGAACCTGGCTCCTGTTCGACAGAGGGGATATGACGCCATCCGCAAGACCCCAAATGGAGACCAGCTTCTACAGGTCAAGGGTCGCCGTGTTCCTGTCGGCGGTGGCTCTCAACGTGTCGGTGCGATCAACCTAGAACGCGAGTGGGACGCGGTGCTCCTGATTCTGCTCGACGAGAAGTTCGATCCGACCGCGATCTATGAAGCGGATCGCCCGACTGTCACCGACGCACTTCAGCGCCCTGGCTCGAAGGCACGCAACGAGCGAGGTCAGCTCAGCGTCTCGCAGTTCAAGGCCGCCGGGCGACGCATCTGGCCTTCCTAGCAGCTATCCCTCGTCGCGCTCGTTGGCCTGGTGGTCGACTCGGCGTGTGAGGAGCAGCGCTTGGCCTTCGCACGCCTGGCAGCGCAGTCGTGGGGCGCGGCCGTCGGCCTGAACGACCTCTATCGCAGTAGCTCCCTCGATCCTCTGTTCGACTGTCAGCGTTGGATGGCCACAGAGGTCAGGCAAGGGCGCCGTGAAGCGCAGCAGGGAGCCTGGGTTGGTCTGTGGATCGGTGTCAGCAGGCAGCGGAGCCTCGAACGTGCCCACGCACGGGATACGCAGCTCGCCGTCGTGCAGCAACTGCAGCACCGTTTCGGCCAGCACCAGCTCTCGGTTGTTGGTCGTGCTCGGGATCGTCCGCCCGCGACCGTCGCGTTTTTCCAGCTCGGCGAGCGCGCCGGCCACAATCGCGGCTACCTGCCAGACCTTCTCAGCCCCCGGAGCCGGCGGCGTGCGGCCCGCCGATCCGACGCCGCCCTCGGGAAGTAGCCCCGGACACTCGAACAGCACTCGGTCAGCCTGACCGAACGCGCGAGCGAAGCCGAGCCCTCGCACGGCATCGGCCGCACTCTCGGTTTCCATAAAGAGCGTCACGTCGATCCCGCCGTCGAAGTGAACATCCTCCCGATCTGCGTCGCGCTCGCCCGCAAGGTTTAGCGCGAGCACGGTCCCGTGGTAAGCGCCTGCATAGGAGAGGGCATCGCCAGGCAGCTCAGGCACCCGGTAGAGCGTCAGCGGCTGGATCACTTCCTCGCCGGCGAGGGACATCCTCACGGTAAGCACCAGAGGCTCGGAGAGGCCGAGCTCGAGGCGACCGTTGCGCAGCAGCCCGTTCGGATCGAGCAGCGATCGAAACCGATCCGGCACCGAGCCAGGCTGCAGACCCACCGCGTCGTCGTCGAGCACAATGCTCTGGCCCTTGGCGAGCGTAACCCGTGCCCGTATGCGTGCCTTCTCGCCCGCCTCGTCATTGGCGAACCACGGCTTGGGATGCGTAATCACTGCTCGCGGGCGCGGCTCTGCCGTCAGTCCCCTCACTGACTCGCCATCGCGCACCCTCAACTCATAGCGCGGCAGCCTGTCACGCTGATCTCGCCGCATCGTGAACGCCAGACGACGCTCGTGCGGTGGCTCCTGCTCGCCGACCTCACTTTCGCTGCGCGTGTACGTGAAATACGGATCGTGGCGGCCGATCTCCGCCGCAGTCGGCTCGGCCATCCTGGTCTTGTCATTAAGCAGTTCGGTCCCCGGCGCGAGCGGGCTCGTGCCGGTCTCGGCGATCTGTTGAATCGTCGGACGGAGATAGCTCGCCAGCGCGCCATCGTTCAAGAGGTCGATTAGGTCTGGTCGAGTCTCTAGGCGCTCAGCCAGGTTGTCCCATTGGTCGAGCGCGTCAAGCTGGGGATAGAGCGCCTTCTGCTCGGGCACAAACTTCTCGCGCCAGAACTTCAGCTCGCCCTTCTTCAGCTTGCGCGGGAACACGAACGTGTAATGCGGCGGCGGTGACTGGAGAGCCATCGCGGCCTTCAGCGATTTCCGGCATTCCGGCCAGTCGATCCTGTCGCCGCAGTTCTTCGCCTGCCAAGCGCGTTCGGGCTGGACGTTGAGATCGGAGAACACGTCGATCCCATCGTCCTGTCCCGGCCCGGTACGGTAGGCATCCGGGTAGTCCGGGCGCACCAAGCGCAACACGAGATCCTCCAAGCCGTCGTCGTTGAGGCTCGCCAGTAGCACCAGCACGGCCCGGTAGCGGTTGGGGTCGACCATGCTCATCGTCAGTGCATCGTAGGCGCGCGGCTACAAGCCCAACAATCCCGTGCAGCCCAGATCGGCGGCGGACGGTGCCAGTCCTCTAGCATCGCAGCGTGCGCTTCGTCGACCTTCTCCCAGCGGTCGAACGCGCACATGCAGCGACCCGCCTCGTGATCCAGTGCACGGGCTGCCAGCTGGGTGCATCCTTGCTCACGCTCGACCTGGATCGCCAAGGAGTACAAGCGGAGTATGTGCGGGGGTACTACTCGGGCTCGCCCGAGCAAGAACACTGGTGGGTAGAGGCCGAGGGTCTGCTGCTCGATCCGACGCGCGACCAGTTCTCCGAGGACTCGTTTGCCGAACACTACGCCGGCGAGTACAAGCGCGTCGATGCCAAGCCCGCCAGCAAGATGGAGTACGAGGCGACCATGCACCTGCGCTTGCACTGGTCGAGCAACCGCCGTGCGCGGGACGCGATCACACAGGTGGCAGCCCAATACGGTCTTGACCTCGCGCAGATCATGGAGCCGCCAGGCTTGTTCTTGGCTGTCCGTGCAACTCCTGACGGGGCCTGATCGAGCAGCTGCACAGCCTCCGTAGTGATCGACACGGCGGACGGCAGGCGGGGGCCCACACCTGTGCGGTCTACCGTCTTGTCAAACAAACCTGTTGACGGTGTTCGATCCCCCCGATAGCGGGATCGAATGGAGGCCACACAAATGAACAACGACAAGCTCATCTCCGCGGTTATTGCGGTCGAGCAGCGAAGTTGTAGCCCGGCGCCACGGGAGATGGTCGCCGACGAGGCGCAGTGGAGGGGCGCGGGACTGGAGCAGGAACTCGACCGCCTCGCATCCCTCGGTCTCCTTGATCGCCACAAGCAGCCGGACTGCGACCCGGCATATGCCAGCCGGTAGCGGGCACGCGAGCGATTCGCACGAGCAGCAGCTCGCCGAGCCGCTGATACTCGCCAGCGTCGGAAAGGATCTGCGCGTCGAGCTTGCACCCCGATCACTGCGCCTTGAGCATGGTGCCCGTGTCGATGTCGATGGCGTCGCGCCCGACGAGTCTGTCCTCGTGGAGGTCTTCGCGCATCAAGGGCGCCTCCGAGGCGGCCAGTTCCACAAGGTCGCGCGAGACGCGCTCAAGCTCATCACCCTGAAGCGCACCCGACCGGCGGCGCAGCTCGTCCTCGCTTTCGGTGATCCTGATGCCGCCGCGTGCGTGACGGGCACGAGCTGGCTCGCCGAGGCGCTGCGCGCATGGGAAGTCGCCGTGCTCGTCGCCGAGCTCGACAAGGAGATTCGCGCGGGACTGCGCGCAGCGCAGGTCCGGCAGGTCATGGTCAATCCCTCGCCTGCCGGCGACTAAAGGCCCCTATCGTCGAGGCGCCGAGAAAGGCGTCGCGGTAGCGCGCTCGATGGCTGAGCGCACGTAGCGGGAGCCGGCTTGCCCGGCCATTTTCGCATCCCCAAAAGGGGATGCGGCCGGAGCTGCGACCGGCCCCGCGGCGAGCGGGGCTTTACAGCCAAAGGAGGCTCAAATGTCTGCAGGAATCACAGATTCGGACACCATGTTCTCGGTGCGCGAGACGCCCTGGCACGGTCTCGGGGCCGTACTCGATCGGCCGCCGGCGACAGTCGGTGAGGCGATCGAGGCGTCGGGTCTCGGCTGGAGCGTCGCAAAGCGGCGCCTGGCGATCGACTGCGGTGCTGATCTGCCCGATGTGCTGCGCTATCGGGGCTTCACTGGTCATTACGCCACTGTCCGGCAAGACAATGATGAGGTGCTTGGCGTCGTCGGCGAGCGCTACCGGATCGTGCAGAACCACGAAGCGTTTGCGTTCGTCGACCAGCTGCTCGGCAGCTCGATCCACTTCGAGACGGCCGGCAGCCTGCACGGCGGCCGCCGCGTATGGGTGCTGGCGACGCTGCCCGATCACGTCGAGGTCGGGGGCGACGACGTGCGCCCATACGTGCTGCTGATGAACAGCCATGACGGCTCGACGGCCGTGATCGCGGCCACCACCCCGATTCGCGTGGTCTGCCAGAACACCCTTAACTGGGGTCTTACCAACGCCCGGCAGAAGTTCTCGATCCGCCACACCGAAGCGGTTACGCAGCGCGTCCACGAGGCTCGCCGGGTCCTCGATCTGTCCATCGACTACTACGTCCAGTTCAAGCGCCTCGGCGACCGGCTCGCCTCAGAGCGCTGCACCGAACGCCAGCTCCGCGCCGTCCTCGACAAGCTCTACCCGAACGGCACGAGTGACTCCGTGAGCAGCCGCACACGCAGCTCACGCCAGCAGACTAAGGACCGCATCGCTGACCTGTTCCTGTCCGGCGACACGCAGGGCAACGCGCCCGGCTCAAAGTGGGCCGCGGTAAACGCCATCGTGGAGTACGGCGACTGGCTGCGCCCGCTGCGCTCAAGCGGCCAGCGCTTCGCCCGCGCGCTCGATGACGGACCCGAGAAGACCCGTGCCCTGCAGCTCGTCGCAGCTGCCTGAAAAGTGGGGGTTCGGCGGGCCGTCCAAGCTCGCCGAGCCCCCAAAGACCTCGCCGTCGAAGCTCGCCCGCATTCTCGCCTACAATCAAGATCAAGGAGCCGGCCCACGCGGCCGATCCTCCAAGGAGCATTTGCAATGGCTACTCGAACCGACAACGAAATCCGCGAGCTAGGCCCCGAGGAATGGGCGCAGCTCGTTGATGAGAAGGCCCGCGCCCTGCTGGGCATGAGCGGCGAGGAGTTCGAGCGACGCCTGAACTCGGGTGAGATCGACATAGACGACAGCCCCGAGATCACGCGCGTCGCAATGATGCTCCCGCTCAATGGCGCCTCCAAGTAAAGATCCCGCCGAGGCCGTCGAGCACTATCGCGGCCGAACGGTGCGGCTGCTGTCTTGCTTGACCAGTGCGCACACCACCGTCAGCGGCTACCACGCGGCCGATCATCCGCACCGCCTGCTGCTGGCCCGCGGCGACGCTGCGCGGCTGCACGCCGAGCCACGTCTCACGCTCCTCGTCACCGAGCAGTACGAGGTTCGCCAGAGCACCGCAGGCTGGCACGTCGAGATCATCGGCTACCTCTACGCCATCGGATACGAAGACCACGAGCTCGTGTCCTACCACTGGCATCCGAGCGGCAAGAGCACGATCACCCAGCCGCACATGCACGTCGGCGCCGCCGTCCAGATCGGTGATCGGTGGCTCGGAAAGGTTCATCTGCCCACCGGCGTGGTCGGCCTCGAGCAAGTCATCGCGCTCGCCATCGTCGAGCTCGGCGTCGAGCCGCTCCGCGACGATTGGGAACGACTGATCGCCGAGGCCGCCGCCCGCTGACGCTTGCCTGGAACGCTCAGCCTCGTCAATGGGGGAGCGGAGCGCCCACCACCGTTGCCAACCATCCTGTGGCGCCTGCAGCGAGCAGCGTCTGCACGATCCCACGCCGTAGAACCAGGAGCGCCACTGCGGCAGCCACCAGCACGAGGTACTGCCACTGCTCCTGCAGTGCGCCCGCCAATGGGATTGCAGCACCGAAAATCGCACCGATCGCCGCTGGTCCGGCACCGTCGAGGAACGCCCTGGCGGCAGCGTTTTGGCGCAGGCGCTCGAAGCGCTGGCCGCCGAGCAGGATGAACGAAAAGGACGGAGCGAAAGCGACGCTCGCCGCGAGTACGCCGCCAGCGATGCCGTGCGCGGCATAGCCCACCGCGGCGACCGTGGCGACGACGGGGCCGGGAGTAACCTGCCCCAACGCAACAGCGTTCAGGAACTGCCCGCCGCTCATCCAGTGGTAGACATGGACGGCATCGGTCTGCATCAGCGGCACGATCACGAAGCCACCACCGTAGGAGAGCGCGCCCACCTTCAACGCGGTCCACACCAGCGCGCCAATCCCGCCAACGCCCGTCACGGCCCCAAGCAGCACGGGGTTCAACGAGAGCGCTGCCGCCGCGCGCCGCTGCCAGGCCAGCTCGAGAACCCCGCACGCCAGCAGCACGAGGACGAGATAGCCGCCGACCGTCGCCGCCGCGCCCGCCGCAACGAGCAGATAGGCCAGCCAGCGTAGCGCTCGCCCGCGCGCAGCCCGCACCCGTAGAAAGCTCGGAGAAAGCAGACCCAGCGCGGCGTGCACGGCCACGGGTGCGACCGCGGCGCCCGCGCCAGCTCCGACGCCGATCACCCACTGCGGCGGCGCGCTTGAGAGGAACAACAGCGACAGCGCCAGGACCATCATCACGGCGGGCACCACGAACCCAAGTCCGCCGACGATCGCACCCCACGGCCCGGCCACGCGATAGGCGCAGTAGATCGCAAGCTGCGTCGAAGCCGGGCCAGGCAACAGGCCACACGCGGCGTTGGCGTCCTCGAACGCGCGGGCGTCCATCCACTCGTAGCGGTCGATGACCAGCCGCCGCAGCATCGCAATGTGCGCCGGCGGGCCGCCGAACCCTGTGAGTCCGATCCGCGTCCACTCCTGTGCGACGATCCGCAGCGGGACCGCACCCTCGGGATGCTGGCGGGCATAAGCCACCGTGTCCGCCTGCTCCTGTGTGCTGGGTGAGGCTGCACTCCGCGATAGCCGAGCGACGATATCGCGGCCGCGAGCCATTGGTTGCTGACGATACGGCAGCCGGACATCTGCGGTCCAGTGCACCGACAGCGAGCGGGTTGGCGCGCGCACTCGACAGCCGTGTGGGCAACACGTGCTCTTGAGCTCGTCACTGCTCTGATCGCCGCGGCTGGTGACGTGAGGGCTTACCGCTGGCCGGGGTGCCGTCCCTCCCGATGGTCGCACGCTTGCGCGTGCGGTTGGTCGGGGTCGGCTCCCCGTCCGGTGGGAGCCCTGTCTGAAAAGGAAGGCCACATGGCTAGTACGACTAACGCAACCCAAAACGGCAACGGCCACGGCGCTGCCAAGGTGCAGCTCAAGGACATCCCGCTCTCGCGGATCGTCGTCGCCGAGGGCTTCAACCCTCGCGGCGAAGTGATGGAGGACGACGAGCTGCAGGCGATGGCTGCCACGATGCGCGAGCGCGGTTGCCTGCAGCCGATCCGCGTGCGCGCGACTGAGACTGGCGACTTCGCCCTGATCGCCGGCGAGCGGCGCTACCGCGCCGCAGGGCTCGCCGAGTTGGCCACGCTTCCCGCAGTTGTGCTGACGGCTGGCGCTGGCGACGAGGGTGAGTATCTGGACCTGCTGACCGACGCGATGATCGAGAACGAGCTGCGCAGCGATCTGGACCCGCTCCAGCGCGCCCGCGGCTACCAGGCCATGATCGACGGCGGGCTGGGCGTCCGCGCGGTCGCCGAACGCCTCGGCGGCAAGACCAAGCGCTCCTCGCGCGAAAAGCGCATCAAGGAGCACCTGGCGATCCTCGCGCTCCCTGAGCGGCTCAGGACGCTCGTAGCCGAGCAGGTGATCCCTCTGCTCGGCGTCAAGACGCTCGTCGCGCTCGCCGAGATCCACGAGGAGTTCGCATACGCGGCGGTGCGTGCGGTCACTCCTGACGACGACGAAAGCGAACCGTACACGTGGCAGGATCTGATCGAGGACCCGATCGACATCGCAATGAGGTACATGGACGACCTGCCCGCAGGTGTCTACTCGAGCCGCAGCTCCTATCCGGTCGACCAGTTCACGTTGAGCGAGAAGGCGCAGAAGGACCTCGCCACCTACACCAAGCTCACCGATGGCGGGCAGATCACGCACGTCCGCTTCGGCGCGGATCTCGTCGAGCAGGCACGGCTGCTGGGCGCGACTCACGAGGCAAGCTGGTTCTCGATCATCCTCGGAGACGACGTGGCCAGTCGGCTCGCCGAGGACTACATCGCTGCTGTCGTCAAGGAGGCGCGTGCACGTCAGCGTCGTCAACGCGACGCCCAGCGCACGAGCACCGCAGGCTCCGCGAGCGCAACCGGCGACTCGTCCGTGGACGGTGCTGCGGCCGGCGAGCCGGAGAGCGAGGCCGAGCGTGCGCAGCGTGAAGCAGACGAGTCGAAAACCAAGCGCGCCGAGCAGCAGCAGAGGCGCGAGGACGCAACGAAGTTCAACATCGAGCTCGGTCTGCTCATGTTCAAGCACCTGCCGAAGCTCAAGGTCGATGAGCGGGTGTTGCGCATCCTGGCGAGTGTCGATCTCGGCGGGTCGCTGAGCAAGATCGCCATGCGCGGCCCGCGGCTTTCTCTGCCTACGTGGGTCGAGCAGGTCCAGCAGAAAAGCGGCAAGACGAAGACCGTCTATTTCGACGCCTCAGACGCTGAGCGCAGGGCAAAGACGTTCCTCGAAGACGCCGAGAGTGCTGCCGACATCTCAGGCCGCACGTTTACGCTGATCGCGCTCGCCGCGCTGACCAACGAGGATGCGGTGGCACAGTCCAACCGCAGCTTCTACACGCTCGCCTTCGAGGGTCCGTGGGCCACGCAGGCAGCCCGCGATCTGAACGCGATCGTGCGGGAACGCATCAAGGAGGGGCAGTGCGCAGCTCTGGACGAACTGCTGGCTGAGCGGGTCGCCAACGATGAACGCCAGGCCGAGCGCGAAGCCGAGGCCGAGCAGGCGCGTGTGCGGGTGCAGGATGCGTCCGCACGCATCAGCGAGCTCTCCGAGGAGGATCTGGAGCAGTTGCTCGCTGACGCTGAGACCGCCTGGGGCCAGTACAGCCTCAAGCGCTACGAGGTCGAGAGCGCCGTCACGACAGAGCGCGAGCGCCGCGAGAACGCAAGCGACGAGGTTGAGCCTGCCGACGAGCGCGAGCTCGCCGAGGCTGCGGCCTAACCCGCTACCCGAACAGTCGGAGGCTGGGGCAGAACGGCTCCCGCCTCCGACGATCGGGTGTGTTCCACCTCTGCCCTGCTCAGCAACGGTTCACCGAGCATGGCGGTGATGACGGCTCAGTGTGCTCGTTACCACTGCCTCGTGGTCGAGCTTCGCGCTCACGCCAATCAGCGCGTGCGCCGCCGTCCGAGGGCCGAGCCTGAACATCACCGTCAGCCACCCGTGCTTGAGGAGGACGGTCTTGGCGCCAGAGGCGACGGTCCTTCCGTCCAGCCGGCCGGTGAAGCCCACGCGGACACTTCCACTCGCCGGGCCAGTCACATGCACGATCAGCTCGCGTCCGCGCAACGTCTCCGTGACATGGAGTTTCGGCGCAGTCGTTGTGGAGACGTGGCCCGAGCCCCCCGGTTTTGAGGACGGCACCACGACATTTGTGCGCGCGCCGTTGGCCGGGTTCGCGTTGCCCGCCGCGTTGCTCAGCCACACGGCGATGCTCCAGCTCCCAGGGCCAGGGACGGTCACGGTCGCTGGCCCTGTCGCCGGAGCCGCAGCGGGCGCGCTGCACGAGCCCGATCCGCTCGCAGGGCATACTTGGTAAAGCGCGCTCGTAATCGGTGCGAGCTGGCCTTGCGGCTCGCTCCAAGTGACCGTGAACGTGGAGCTGCCAGTCTGCGTCGGGGTAGCCGAGAGACCAACGGGCGCCGCTGGCGCGCTGTTGTCCACGGTGATTTCCTCCGAGGCGACGGCCGATTGATTGCCGGCGGCGTCGATCGCAACAAGGGTGAGCGTGTGCCTTCCGTCTGAGAGCTGCGTTGTTGGCAGTGTGAGCGTCTGCGTGCCCGTCGAGGACGGGCACGGCTGGGCAAATGTGAAGTTGCACGGTGCCGTGTAGGTCTCCATCGTTCGGCCGTCTGCCGAGAGAACGATGCTCGCTACGCCGCCGCCGACATCCTGAGCGGAGACGGCGACGCTTTCTGTGCCCTTGTGAAACCCGCCTGCTTCGCCCGCTCCCCACAGAGCGCCCGAGGGGGTGCTTAGCGTTGGCGGCGTCGGGTCGGAGAGAGTCACCGTCGCTCCATACATCGTCGCCCAAACGGCGTGCTGCGTTGCCCCTGTAACGCATTCCCGTCCTGCGGGCGGCTGACACACAATGCCAAGCGACAGTTCGTGCGCAGAGAGGTCCGTGATCCTCGCTGGTTCGCCTCCTGTACCCGGCGGCCCACCAACGGAACACGTCTCTTCGTTTTCGACTGTATCCAGGCAGGTTTCGCCGGGCACGATGCTGCCGTCGACCCGCAGCGCCGGGGACCAAGAGTTCTTGGGATCGAGGGAGTGGCCGATATAGCGTTCGTAGGTGAGCCCCGTGATCGTCGTGCCTGCTGGCGCGATGAACGTCCAGCCCGCGCTCGTGCCAGGCGCGGCGTCGCTCGTGAGGTCGAGCGCGTCGGTTGTCGAGAGTCCGCCTTCCTGGTCGGCCTTGCCGCCTGAACCTCCCAGCTCATACGGGCAGTTGACGTGCTCGGCATAGTGGGAGGGCTGGGCCGGATCGTTCGTCGCCCACATCCATGAGTTATTGGCAGCTTCCGACGCGAAGTTGCACGCACTGACCTGATAGCTCCCCGCCGCAGTCGCAGGGGTTGGCAACGCCCAAGTCGCCAAGGCGAGCATGACGCCGATTGCGGCGCTCCATGCTCTCATCGTTTTTGCCGCGCCTTTCTCGCTGTGCTCGCCGGGGCTGGGAGGCGAAGCGTCATCCACGGGCTCGCGCGTTCGACATCGTAGGGGTCGACGTAGCGCACCGATACCTCCGCAACGCCGGAGGTCGGGAGCGTCAGATTCGTGAAGACGCCGTGGAGCGTGCGCAAGACACGCAACCGGCGAGAGCGTCCGTGGTGGCCGAGGTAGCGCACCTGCGCCTCAGCTTCCCTGGGGCGGCCGATCAACGCGAGCACGAGCCGGTGCTTGACTCGCCTAAGCTGCGCCTTCGGGCGTGCAAATGGTCGCCTCATCGCCGTCAATGGTGCCAATGGCTGAGGAGACGATCCCGCGGGCGGGCTTAGCTGTGCGCCTGGCTCGGCTGCTTCGCCCGCCGAAACGATGGCTCCGAGGCCCGCGTTGCGGAAGGTCTGCGCGATGTTGAGCACGCCTTTGTCGGCTTCGGTCAAGTCCTTCTCGCCAGCTTCCGGCGAGAGGCCCGGCTGATAGGAGTCAAGTGCGTCCAACGCCGCCGCGGCGATCACCGACGCCTCGCTCGTGCCTTGCCAGTAGTTGTAGTTCGGGGCGCCGCTCGTCGGTTCGGCTCCGTCGAGGTCGCAGCCAGGCGCGAGCAGTCGCAGCCCTTCTCCGCGGTTGCTGAAGGAGCAGAAACCGCCGCCCTGCGTGTCAGTCGCACCTACCGACAGCACGTCGGGGTAAGCCGCGGGGTACTCAACGGGGCCACCGTCATCGTTTCCCGCCGCCGCGACTACTGCGACGCCGTTGTTGGTGGCGCGTTCGACCGCGTTTCCCACCAGTTCAGTGGCTTCCGCTGAGCGTCCTTCCGAGGTGCCGAGCGAGAGGTTGATGACGCGGATGTTGTACTTGTGCTGCAGTTCAAGGCATTCTGTGATTCCCGATGCGTAGGCGCTGTACGAGAATGTCGTATGACCGGACTCGAGGATGCGCACCGAGACAATTTGGATTGCGTGCGGGGCCGTGCCGACCATGCCCCAGCCGTTCGCGGGCGCCCCTGCCATCATGGCGAGCACGGTCCCATGCAGCGTCGGCGACACATCTCCGCCAGAGCCACCGTCGAGCGCCGTTCGTTCTACTACAACGCCTTCCGTGTCGGGGTTCAGGTTCACGCCAGTATCAACAAGGCAAAGGCCGGCAAGCTGCGCTGGCGCGGGATCGTAGGGAAGGAAGGCACCGTCATCGGCGACGGCCTGCGTTGTGATCGCGGTCTCAGCCCTCGCCATCGACGGCGACAACAGCATCAGCGGGGCAAGCGCCGCGACGATGCACGTCCAGCGAGAGAGCATCGCCGATGCTCGAAGATCGCGCTTAGCTCGTGCTGACATTCACCACCCGGCTCTCGCCGATGCCGAACGGGAAGCCCACCTGACCGCCAGGCACTTCGGCGCGGAACGGGAAATGCCCAACGCCGCCCTCGAACTGGTAGAGCACACGAAAGCGGCCACGCCGGTTCGTGCGAGGAGTCCTGAACGGCTCCCAGCGGCCACGGTAATGCACCAGCAAGTCCACGATCGTTCCCTGCCGCGGGATCGGTCCCTCGACGGTCCCCGAGAGAACGATCATCCCTTCCGAGCCCGTGCGCGTCGGGCTTATCCGCAGCCGCACCCCAGCGGCCACCGTCTCCCTGATGCGCCCGATAGCCGCGTAGTTCGCGTCACGGGAGAACGCGCGGTAGCCGACCTCGATCAGCCGCGAAGGCCCCCCTCGCAGACGCACGCTGAACGTGCCATCGACGCCAGTCGCAGCGTGCGCTACAACCATCGGCGTCGCCGTGCCGTCGACTTGCTGAAGCACATCCAGGCTGGCGTGCGCGATCGGATGGCCCTGCCCATCGAGCAGTCGCCCGGAGACCACGATCGCACGGTGCGCGTAGCTGCGGGTGATCGCGGCCGGCAAACCGAGCCTCAGCTGCGCTTGCTCGCTTGACCCGATCCCGTTGGCGCTGCCGATGCCCAGCGCCTGCGAGCCGGTGCCACCGGGGCCAGGAAGCGCACCCAACGATGCTGTCTGCGCGGCGTTCTGGACCGTGACCTCGCCGCTATAGATGACGCTCGTGTTCTGCGCTGCGTCCTCGACGACGAGTTCGACTCGGTGCTGGCCGTTGGCCACCGTGGCAGTGTTCCAGCTCACGGTGTCCGACACGCTCGGCGGGCACGCCTGGAAGTTCGTGTAGGAGCAGCTCGCCAGGTAGTCCTTGACGGCGACGGGTTCGCCGTCGACGCGCAGCTGCACCAGCCGGACGCCCGAGCTCGTGTCCGCCGCCTGGTAGCTGATCGAGGACGTGCCCGAAACCGTCCCCGAGCTCGCCAGTGCGCCGCCCGTCACCGTGCCGCTCGGCAGGGTCGCGTCCTGCAGCGTCAGCCGCGAGCCGTACAGCTCGAGGATGTTGTTCTCGCCCGACCCGAACGTGCAGCCAGCACCGGCGTCGTCGTTGGAGCAGTAGTTCGCCAGCGTGATCTCAGTGGTGGTCGACGGCAGCACGTAGGTGCTGGGTTCACTACCCGTTATCGGCGTCGTGCTTTCACCGACTGCGCCGTCATTGTCGGCGGCGATCCCAAACGTGTCGGCACCGCCGATCTGATGCGAAGCCTGCCACCACACCTTCGCTTCGATGATCGTGATGCCGCTCCCTGCCGGCACCCCGATCTGAACTCCTGCGGTGTTGCCAGGGCTCATGCTGCCGCCCCTGGGTCCGATGTAGTCGCCGGGGCCGCCGCTGCATGTTCCCTTCACGTTCTGAGGGCTGCCGAACACGGTCCACGAGCCAGCGTCATCAGACCCTGTCGACGGGCAGTTGTCGATCACATACGTTCCCGCGCTCGCACCCGAGGCGAGCGTCAACGCCAGAGTACCGGCGGTGAGCGAGAGCAGGGCGAACCTGCGCAACAGTCGAGGGATGCGCTCGGCCGCGGCGAGTAAGGTCATCTCAGCCCGTGGTGACATTAACCGTCCTGCTTTCTCCTAGTGCAAACGGAAAGCCGCCTTGGCTGCCGAACACCAAGGCCCGGAAAGGGAAGCGCCCGACGCCGCCCTGGAATTGGTAGGCGACGCGGAACCGGCCGCGGCCGTCTGTGCGCGGGTCACGGAAGGGCTCCCAACGCCCGCGGTAGTGCACGAGCAGCTCGACCACGACGCCCTGTGACGGGATCGGGCCGAGGACCCTGCCGGTGAGCGTGATCGTGCCTTCTGAGCTGGTCCTACGCGGGTTCACTGCCAGTCGCACGCCCGCGCGCACCGACTCGTGCAGCCTGGCGGTTGCCGCGTAGCCGCTATCGGCCGAGAACGCGCGGTAGCCAATCTCGATCATGCGCGACGGTCCTGCCGGCACAGCGGCGACGAACGTGCCATCCGCTCTCGTGCGCGCATGGCCGATCAGTTCCAGGGTCGCGCCGTTGTCCTGTTGCAGGACATCCAGGGTCGCGCCTACGATCGGCAAGCCCTGAACGTTCAGAAGCCGCCCTGATACCCGCAGGGCTCGCCTGCCGTAGCTGCGAGAAATCGCCGCGCGCACGCCAAGCTGCAGGTGAGCGCCCTCGCTGGCGCCGGCGCCGTTTGGACTGCCTACGCCGATCGAATCAGAGGATGATCCTGCGCCGGGGCCTGGTAGCGCTCCGAGCGAGCTGGCCACGGCGGTAGGGTTGCTCACCGTGACCGAGCCGAGCGCGTCGTTGGTCACATTGCCCGCAGCGTCAGTGATCGTCAGGCTCGCAGCGTAGGCTCCATTGGCAAGTGCATCGGTGTTGACCGAGAAGCCGCTGATGGTCTGTGTGAGCGGGCAGGCGTTCCAAGAGTCATAGGCACATTCGCCTGCAAAGTTGAACGTGTGAACGTAGGGCGTGCCGCCATTCAACGGGCTGAGCGTCAAAGCTGCGCTGCGAACACCGCTTTGGGCGTCGCTGCCGATGAAGCTGATCGGCTGTGAGCCCATCACTGATGCACCGGAGGCAGCGGCCGTGAAAAGTGGGCCGCTCACGCTCGCCACCTTCGGCGGTGTGTCGTCTTCCAGGCTCAGCGTGATGTCGGTAAGGGCTGGTACGTCGGTCGCATCGGCGAAGTCGCACGACGTCGAGCTCTTGTCGGTAGAGCAGTTGACGTATGCCTCGAAGTCGCGGGCTCCCTGCGGAAGGGTCCAGCTTTCGCTTGCCGTGTAGGGGCTTCCGCCGCCGTAGGGCAGCTCAGCGCCGCCGGGCAGAGACTGGCCGGCGGAGGTGAACCCGAGGAAGGCGTCATCGCCGGTGACAGGCGACCCGATGACCTCTGCGCTGATCGAGTGGATCGTGACTGCGGGCACGCTGCCCGGAACGTCGATCTGGAGCCCGACCTGGCTGCCGCTGTGCCCGTTCTCGGTCACGATGCCGCCGTGTTCTTCGGTGAAGACGTAGACGCCGATGCTGCCGCCAGCCGAGCAGGTGTCAGACAGCACAGTGTCGGCCTGCGTGTTATTGCCAAATACGCTCCAACCCGGAGAGACGGCCGGCACACCGGCGGCGCACTGATACATCGGATATGTGCCTGCGCTCGCAGCCGGCGCGAGCATGAAGCTCGCGGTGAGCAGCACGATCGCCACGGCGAGTCCGAATACACCAGGCGGCTTGGTGAGTGTCTTAGTTGGTAGCAACGTCGACCACCTTGCTCAACCCGCGGCCAAAGGCGAAATCCGCTTGGCTTGATGGCACTTCGGCTCGGAACGGGAATCGTCCCAGCGCGCCCTCGAACTGATAGACGACCGAGAAGCGCCCGGCAGCGTCCGTCCTCGGCGTACGAAACGGCTCCCACCGACCCCGGTAATGGACGAGCAGATTGACACTGACACCCTGGCGCGGGACCGGGCCGAGCACGCGCCCGATCAGTGTGATCGTGCCTTCCGATCCCGTCCTGCGCGGGCTCACATAAAGCTGGATGCCCGCCTCGACCTGCTCGGTGAGCTTTGCCACGGCGGCATAGCCCGCGTCCGTCGAGAAGGCGCGATAAGCGACCTCGATGGTCCGTGACGGGCCGCCCCGCACGCTCGCCAGAAAGGTCCCGTTCGCGGCCGTCTTCGCGTGCCCGACCAGAGCGAGCGTCGATGAGCCGCCGACTTGCTGCAGCACATCGAGAGTCGCGCCGCTAATCGGCTGGCCTTGAGCGCTCAGCAGACGCCCCGAGACGCGCAGCGCGCGCTTGGCGAACGAGCGCGTGAGCTGGCGGTGCTGACCCAGCTCCAGGTGCGCTCCCTCGCTCGCGCCGACCCCGTTGGGCTGCGCGACTTGCGCGATCCCGGCAGCACCGCCTCCAGGTAGAGCGCCGAGGGAGTCATTCGCCGGTTGCAGCGTCGTTATCTGGCCGTCATAGACGACGCTTGCGTTCTGCGCCGCATCCTCGACCGTGACCTTGAGGGTGTGGGCGCCGTTGGACAGCGTGGCAGTGTTGACCGGCACGGCCACCGACTCGCTCGTGCGGCACGGCTGGCTATGGTCGAACATCAGTGCGTCTCCGCTCTGCCCGATCGGGACGCACCGCCCTTCGTTGTTGTTGGGCGTGCCCGAGTAGACGGTCTTACCGTCGATCTGCACGACCACGAGGTAAATGCCGGGGCCGCCGGGGTCGCTGGCTTGGAAGGTCAGTTCCTGCGTGCCCTGGACGTTCGGATTCAGCAGGGTCCCGCCGAAGCCGCCCGCCGTCGGTGTGGCGTTGTTGGCGAGTTCGACGGCCGCGCTGCTGACGTACACGGCCGCATCGAGACCTCCGCTGGCCGGGCAGGTGGTCGCGCCTTCATAGGGGCCGACGCACACCGCCACGGCGTACAGGTTGCTACCGCCGACATGCGTAATCGGAAACGCACCGGTGAGCGTGCCGTCCTGGCCGCAGGCCAGGTTGTATTGGCAGGTTGCGATTACGTCCGCGGCGTCGTGGGTCGCGTTCGGTGTCGCCAGCCACGCCTGCCCGTGTGGTGAGGTCAACGTCGCCGCGATCGTGCCGCCGGCGATCGTCGACCCCGACGGCGCGGTGAACACCCACTCGGGGCCTTCGTATGCGCCCTGCGGCGCTTCACCGCTCTCGACCGCACTCAGATTCCCGCCTTCTGCGCAGGAGTTCGTGTCGCCGCTGTAAGGGCCGACGGCGCCCGTTGCGCTTGTGCTCCATCCGTCCGTGGGTGCCGGCTGCCCATCGGGTTGCCTGCACGAGAGCAGCGTCCATGTACCGGCCTGGGCGCTCGTGGCTGACAGCGCCAGCACCATCAGCAAGCACGCCAGGGCCGCGATCAGCAGCTCGCCGACGCTGCGACAGGACAGACCAAGGATGCCGTCAGCGCGTGGTGACATCGACCGTCCTGCTTTCGCCGATGGTGAATGGGAAGCTGCCCTGCCCGCCGAACACCATCGCCTTGAACGGGAAGCGCCCAACACCGCCCTCGAACTGGTAGACGACCTGGAACCGGCCGCGCGAATCGGTGCGCGGAGCACGGAACGGCTCCCAGCGACCGCGATAGTGGACGAGCAGCTCCACCACGACGCCGCCCGGTGGCACCGGCCCGAGCACTCGTCCTTTGAGCGTGATCGTGCCTTCCGAGCCAGTCGAGTGAGGGCTCACATCGAGCCTCACGCCTGCGCCGACTGCCTCGGCGATCTTCGCCACGGCCGCGTAGCCCGTGTCCGTTGAGAACGCGCGGTAGCCAATCTCGACCGTCCGTGTCGGCCCGCCCGGCACCGCGGCGATGAACGTGCCGTTGGCGCGGGTGCGAGCATGTCCGATCACACTGAGGTTCGGCGAGCCGCTGATCTGCTGGAGCACGTCCAGCGTCGCGCCGGCGATCGGGTGGCCCCGCCCGTCGAGCAGGCGCCCGCTCACGCGCAGCGCCCGGTGCGCGTAGGCACGGGTGATCCTGCGTTTCAGTCCCAGCGTGAGCTTCGACTGCCGGCTCGCAGTCGAGCCGTTCGGTGCCCCAACTGCGGCGGCGGCCGGCGATCCGCCGCCGCTCGTGCCGGGGCCTGGTAGCGCCCCCAGCGAGTTGCTCGCCGGCTGCTTGGTCGAGATGCTGCCGTCGTAGACGACCGCCGAGTTGCCAGCCGCGTCCTGCACGAGCACCTTCAAGGTGTGCTGGCCGTTCGGCAAGCTCGTCGTGTTGATCGGCAGGTCCACCGACTCGCTCGCCGGGCACGGCTGGCTGTAGTCGAACATCAGCGCGCCGCCGCTCGTGCCGACAGGGATGCACTTGCCGCCGTTGCTGTTCGGCGTGCCGGAGTAGACCGTTTTGCCGTCGATCTGGACGATCACGAGGTACACGCCGGGGCCGCCCGGATCAGCCGCATTGAGGGTCAGTTCGGCGGTGCCTTCGGCGTTCGGGTTCAGCAGCGTTCCGGTGATGCCGCTGCCGGTCGGTGTCGCTTCGTTTGCGAGGAGCAGGTTCGCCCACCACACGCGCACAAGCGACCATGCGCCTTCGCTACCGCCCGAGTTGCACGCATAGCCTTCGTGACCTCCGCATCCAGCGCTCAGGTAGAGGTTGCCGCCACGGTCGCTGGGAATCCCAAGGACGCCCGAGAAGTCGTATGTGCCGTTCGCACAGGGCGGCAAGCCCGAAGCGCACTGGTAGAAGACGTTGGAGCCGTTGTAGGCATATTCGGGCGTGTAGGCCACCGCTGTACCCGAGGCGTTGTAGCCACCGCCATCGGCAAAGAAGCTCACATCAACCGAGCCACCGATCAGCCGTGAGCCGCCGGGCGGGGTGTACTGAAGGGTCTCGTTGGAGCCGACGCCGACGGCGGCGTCTGTGCTCAGGATCGCGTACATCGGGCTGCCCGGCGCGCACCCGGTCCCGACGTTCGACCCGTAGCCGCCGCCTGCGGCAAAGCTCGACCATCCTTCGCTCGGCGCCGCCGACTGGCTCGGGTTCACACAGGAGACCTCCATCCAGCTTCCCGCGTATGCGCTGCTCGCAGCCACCAACCCGCCCAGCACCACAAGCGCCAGCGTCAGCGCGCGGCGGGCGAGCCTTTCCTTCTGCTTGTTCGTCATCGCGTTCATTCCGTGGTCAGGCCCCCGTTTTGTGGGGCTTCGCGGGTCTATGACCCCAACCGCCGCGAACCGGCCAACAAATTTTTTCCGGGCTTACTCATGGGCTGAACGC
Organism: uncultured Solirubrobacterales bacterium; assembly: GCA_963715535.1. GTDB lineage: Bacteria > Actinomycetota > Thermoleophilia > Solirubrobacterales > Solirubrobacteraceae > Palsa-744. Next base: position 3,323,772 of record OY970251.1, read on the forward strand.
TCCTCCGCCGTGCTGGTCTTCGGAGCTGCTGGCTGCACGGGCTGGCGCGACGGGAGCGCTCGTGCTCGCGGGTACGCCCAAGTAGGCGAAGCCACCGGGTTCGTGCTGCCCGGCGGCGCTCGACCGCGCGGCGCCATGCGTCACGCTCGCCTGATGGCGTACCCCGGCGTGCCGCTTGCGCGGACGGCTAGAGGTATGCACGCCGCGGTGGTCGCTAGCCCTCAGTGACGGGGTGAGCGCAGTCGCGCTGAGCGGCCGTGGGATCGGCGCTGATGACGGGAACGCTGCGGATGCGCTGTGCGCGGGGTGGCGGTGCCGTTGCGCGGGACTCTGTTCGAGGACGTGTGTGGCGACAGCTCCACCTGCCAGCACGCCGATCGTGACCACGCCGACGGCGATCTTTGCGCCGGCGCCGGCGCCGGCCAGCATGGCGACCGCGCGTTCGCGCACACCACCCTGCCCATACGGCGCCGTCTCGATCCCGAGGCGGTGCGCCAGCAGCCTGGCTCGAACGCCGAGCCTCGAAAGCCAGCCAAGATGACCGATGAGTACGGGCGGCAGCAGCGCGGCGGCCTGGTCACGGAAGCTACGCCGCAGCCGCTTGGCGTTCGTCTTGTGCTCAAGGCGACAGTGGGCGCAGCTCTCAAGATGGGCGAATGCGCGCTCGGCCAACTCCTCGCTCGTGCTTTCGCCGTTCTGCAACGCTTCGATCGTCTGCGCCCGGTATCCGCACAGTCGGCCCGTGTCGTAGAGCAGCTGGAAGCGCTCCCGCTTGCGTGCGCACACCCGCGCGGTATTGCGCGCCTCGTTGAGAGGGATCTCAAGCACTGTGGCGATCGCCCGGTACGCAAGACCCTCAACCAGCCAGCCAAAGACCCGTCGCTCGCGCTCGGTCAGTTCCGTCAAGAACTCGCTGGCGATCAGACGATCCTCGTGCGCAAGGACGGCCGGTTCGGGTGCGCTCTGCCCCTCCTGTGCCTCGGCCATGAGCCGGAAGCTGGGAGCGTTGCGTGCCAGGATCTTCGTGTGCCGGTGCGCGTCGCGGTGTTCGCGCAGTGCCCGCCGCTTGATCCCGTCGCGCAGCGCGTTTCGCAGATGCTCCTCGCCGGCATAGGGGCGCCGGTAGAGCGCCAGCGCCGTGTTCTGGTAGATGTCCTCGAGTTGCGCTTCGTTCAGCCCACGACACTCCGCAAAACCGCGGGCGATGCGCAGCTCCACCTTCTGCCATTCGCCAAGGAGCTGGCCGACGCGCTCAGACCCAAACGCACGCCGACTCCCGGCTTGAGGCACAACTGCGACCCCTTCCCCCGGTGGGTCACGAGGGCATCCAGCCCCTGCGTTGGCGTCTACCGTGTCCATACATCTATCTCCAGGTCAGTCCTGACCCAGCCGGAAAGTCCCAGCAATTCGGGACAGTTCTGCGGACCCCATTCTACTTGCAACATTTCATTCAAGCGTCAACCATCGGGCACCGTCCAGTCTCGGCAGTCCAAACGTGCCGCATACGCGGTTCGCGTGCTCATCGGTGCGGCACCGCGACGGTCTCCACAACGGCCGCGCCGACCATCACGCACAGGATCAGCGCGAACAGGCCGAACCCTTCCCTGACGGTGAGCGCATGGCGGCGTTGCACGAGCCACGCGCTCGCGCCCAGCGCAAGGCCGCCCCACTCCAGAGGCAGATGGGGGAGATAAGGCAGCAGCGCTACGCCGTAGGCGCCGAGCTTGGCACCCACCGGGAGGGTGGTCGCAATGACCAAGAACAGCAGAACGCCGTCGGTGACATGCCGGGCCACCCAGTTGCGGTGAACACCCAGCACGCCGAGCAGCAGCGGCCAGGACACCATCGGGATGTTGTGAGCTGCGAGCCAGAGCACATGCCCGGCATTTGGCGGCGCGTTGTGCTGCGCTGGATGCGCGGGGGGCGTCAGCGGATTGCCGAGGAGAGCCACCAGCGCCGCTGGAGCCAACGTCAACGTCCAGACCACGAGATACGCAGAAAGCCATATCGCTGGCAGACCCGCCGGCAGCCACCGTCCCGCAAAGCGAGCGTTACTCAGTTCTGCGGCAGCCATTCGCTCACCGCATAACCGCCGGGCACGCGCGCCAGCCGCGCCAGGGTGACGTGAAAGGAGGCGGGCAGCCCTTCGTACTGCGAGGAGCCGCCGGTCTGTTCGCGGGTGACGATCGCCCACATCCCAGGCTGTGCCTGGTCGCCGGCGATGCTCACGATCTGCCCGCTGTTCCAGATGCGCCCACGGACGATCGTGGTGTCCGCCTGGCTCGATGCGGCGGCCTGCTGCTCGGCCAGCCTTGCTGAGCCGACCGACATCTCCGCCAGCCCGCGCTGATTGCTCGTCAACGTGCGGTAGGTCCAGTTCGAGTAGGAGTGGCTGAACGCCGCGAGCGCGGCCGACGGTGTGCTCTGCATGTCCATCGGCGCCTGCGACGCTGGCGAGGCGGGCGCCGGAGCCGATGGTTCACCGGCGTTCTGTGGCGAGCTCGGCGAGCTCGTGGTCGGTCCTGCGCTCGGCGCGTCGGGATTGCTGCACCCAGCCAGCGCAACCACAAGTGCTGCCAGGCACGCTGCGCTCGCTGCTCTGATGCTGCGCCTGTTCATAGGCCGCGTGGGTGTCGGACGGTCCAGGTCGACCAGTTGGGCACCGAGGCCGAGACGCGCCACTTCGGGCCGGGCTTGCCGGAGTTCGGCCCCGTGTCGTATTCGGGCTTTTCCACCGTGTCGAAGCGCAGACCGCCCACGTACATGAAGGCGTGCGCGGCGTTGGCGTAGATCGAGACATAACGGCCGGGGCCAGGTTCGCCGTAGGACTCAAGTTCGGTGGAGTCCTCGGCGTATTCGCCAAATACGCCGCCAGCGTGCAGCACATAGGAGACCGCCGAGGAGCAGTCATAGCCAGGCTGCAACGTGTTCAGCGAGGTGCCGTGCGCTCCGCCCCAAAGGTAAACCGCGTGGAACAGGCGGTTGCCGGCGGCCACCATGCGCTTCACCGCCACGGGGGCTTCTTCGCCAGCCGCAGCCAGCCCACTCCGCAGCATCTTCGTCTGCGCGCCCGGCGTGAGCGGCAGCGGAATGCTGCCCGCGCCTTCGACTACCGGACAGGCCGCGCCCGCTTCGCCGGAGCCGCCGGCTTCGGTGGACGCTGGGATCGCGCCGAGCGTTGGCGCTGCCCCGGTGCTCGGCGCAAGCTGAATCTCGACCGCGCTCTTGGTGATCTGAAGCTGCTGGGCGGCCTGCCACCAAACGTCAAGGCGGTAGGGCTGGCCGCTTGAGATGAACTGGCCAGGTCCTTGTCCGTAGCCAGTGTCGCGCTTGAGCAGCAGGCTGTCGCGTCCGTCGTGAGCGACGCGAAGCCCGGTGAGATACGGAAGGTTGCTCAGCGCGTTCGCGTCGGCGAATGTGAAGCCCCCGGTATTCGCTGGGTTGCTGTCGAGCACCGACAGCTCCGCGAACGAATCAGGATGCGACGGGAGATATGACTCGCCGGGATTCGGGATAGAGCCGTAGTCGCCAGAAGTCGGGTCGCCCGGCCCGCCGTACTCTGTCGCGCCGACTTCATACCAGCGCCCCTGTGCCAGTCCCAAGGGCACCGCATAGAGTCCTTGGGACAGCGGCCCGCCGCCGGCCGGCTGATTGACCTGGCCGACGCTCCCGGCGCCACCACAGGCGTTTTCGGCTTCCTGGGAGAACAAGCCCGCGACCCCAGCGGCCACGAGCACGGGCAGCATCACCACCATCAGCGCGGCGATCAGCAGCACCGTCTGCACCTGCCGGTTTTTTAGCAGCGCTATCGCTATGCGCGCCTGCATCACGCGGTCAGCTCCAGCTCGGCGAGCGCCTGTGTGCGCCAGCCCTCATCCGCACACAGCAAAAGCGCCTGCCAGCGTTCCTCCCAGGTCTCATCGCCGGTCTGGCGCAGAGCCAGACGCCGCACAGGGTCATCGCGCGCAGGGTTCGAGGTGGCGATCCAATACTCGAGCTCGGAGACGATCACCTGGACGATCGCCTCGCCGCGGGTGCCGTTCTCGACATACACGAGCGCGTACTCGCCGGGGACGGTGCGTAGCTGGGACATCGCGGCCTCGCGCTCCTCGGTGTTGCTCAGCGCCTCGCGCATTCGTGCCAGCTCCCTGGCCTCCTGGCGGCCGGTGACGCGCATCCTCGCGTTGGCGATCAGCGCCTTGCCGTACTCGTTGTCGAAGTCGGTGATCTGCTGACTGATGGCGATCACCCACACCGCCCAATGGCGGCTACGCCTACAGAACTCGTTGAACCAGCGGCCCGTGGCGGGCCGCTCGGTCAGCTTCCAGCACTCATCGACCGCCAAGATCGTCCGGCCGGCCCAGGCGTGCTTGGGACCTTCGCCTGCGAGGTACTCGGCTCGGGTGCTCTCGATCCGGCGCTTGACGTGCTCACAAAGCACGAACAACACTGCGGCGGCCTTCGCTTCCGGCACGCTCTGCGTGTCAAAGACGATCAGCGGCGCGTCGGGCAGGATCGTCGTCGGGCGATCCGTGAGATAGGCATAGGGGCCGTCCCCGACGTAGTTGTTCAGGCGCATCGAGAGGTTGCGAAGCGCCTCCGCGATCCCCGCCGAGCCCTCGTCGCGTTCAACTTGGTAGCGACGCTCAAGCTCCTCCTGCAACAGCAGCTCGCGCGGTTCCTCACCCGTCAGCGCGCAGCGCTCATACACCTCGGCGATCGCCAGCCCGAGCAGGTTGCTCTCCAGGTCTGTGAGCCCGTATGAATCCTGGCCTGGATGGTGCTCGCCGAGCAGCTGCGCGTGCAGCGCGAGCAGATAGTCGACCTTCTCCGGCGACACATCGCCTGAGTCCTCGACATCCCACGAGTTGATCGCGTGCGCGTCAGCGCCGATCTCAACCGACGCTGCACCGGGGATCAAAGAGGCGAGGAACGCGAAGTGACCTGCCCTGTCGATGATGAACCCGGTCGCGCCCTGCGCCAGCGCGCGGATCAACAGGATGATCGTCGCCATCGTCTTGCCCGACCCCGTGATCCCCGCGACCAGCATCAGATGGTTGGTGTGCGCCGCATCGAACGGGTCGATGCGCTCCAACGTGCGACCCGGCAGCGCATAGCCGAGCGGGATGCCGCCGGGACTGCTGCAGCTCGTCCCCACCAGCGAGAAGGTGTCCCCGACGTTGCGGCTGACGTACTTGCGCTTACGGGCAGCCACGTCCCTGCCGAGCGGCAGCGTGGACTGCCACAGCTGCTCTTGGGCGAACAGGCCGTGGTTGACCCGCGCGTCGCTTGCCATCGTCACCTCCCGCGCGGTGGCCTGGCACAGCTCCGCCAGCCGCTCGGGGTCGCGCTCGCTGACGGCGTGGTAGATGCTCACGCGGTAGATGCCAGCGCCGACGCTCGCAGCGAGTTCGTCGACCAGCTCGGCCGCCTCCTGCTCGCGCACCCGCGCATCGGGGTCAAGCGGACGGCCATTACTCTCCACGCCGCGGTTGACCCCATACAGGCGCTTGTAGCGGCGCTTCTGCGCCATCCGCTCGCGGTAGCGCTCGGTCGCCTCGATATGCACGCTCAGCACGAACGGGCTGGGCGACTGCATCATGTGAAGCAGCCAGCCAAGCCACGTCTGCTCCGGTGCCAGCGAGACATAGAAGATCTGCTCGAGCGAGGAGCCAATCCGCACGCGGTTGCGATCAGACAGGTCGATCTCCGCGGTGCAGATCGCCTCGCTCAGCGCCTGCGCGCGAGCGTCCGCCTCATCCTCGCTCTCGCCGACCCTCGCGGGCTGCACGACCTCGCCCTGCATGAAGCTCGCCGGCAACGACCCCGAGCTCTGCGCGTCGGGGTCAAAGCGGCTGTGCAGCAGGTCCAGCACCTCGTGGCCCGACAGCGGCCGTGCCGATAGGCCCATCGCGTCGAGGTCTGTGCGTATGCCTTCGGTGTGGCGCAGCGAGTCACGGATCGCCCGCAGATGCACCGACTCGCGGATGCGCAGCGCCCGTCCGCGCCGAGTGCCGAGCACCGGCCGGCGCGTCGGCTGCCACGGGCAGACCACCAGGTAGCGAAGCCGCAGCGGGTTGATCGCCCTGGCGGTCTTGCGGATCGACTGCTCCTGGGCGATCCCAAGCCGGCGGATCGCCGTCGCGCGCTCCGTCTCGCCAGCGTCCTCCGCGGCGCCAGCCGCGCGCTCGCAGCGGTAGGTCTCCTCCGCCAAAAGCGCCTCAACGTCCAGCGTGCTGCCCTGCACATACAGCTGCAGGGACTGGCGATCGGGCAACCGTGCGGCGATCTGCGCAAACGCGCCTGAGATCTGCTCGCCCTCGGATTGCTCGACCGCGAGCGGGTTGACCGTCTCCACTTCCAGGTAGCGGACATACGTGCCGTCCTCCCTGATGAGCAGCCCGTCAGGCTCAATCGCGGCCACACCCAGCAGGTCACATACGCGACGCTTGCGGCCCATCAGCCCCAGCGCTCCCAAGCCACATCATCCAGAGGCTCCACCGGCGAGCCCTGCCCGACAGGCTCCTCCAACTGCTGCTGTTCGGTGAGAATCACCACTCCCCGAGCACGGCACGCTTCTCCCGCCGAGCTGACCGGCAAGGTGTGAGCGCTAAAGCGCCAGCGCCACATCGCGCGCAACAGCACAGTGAGCTGCAGGCCGCCGCTCTCAGACACATAGGTCAGCGCGGCCGGCAGCCCAATAACGAACACGCAGAGCGTGATCGCGGGCTTCGTGGGCACGTGCGCGAGATGGATCACGCCCAGCAGCACGGCGCTGCCCGCGATCAGCACCGCCCACTGCTTGACGGTGAACCCGACGAGCTTCGGCGCCTCATCCAGCGAACGGAAAGTGCGGTGAATCACGGCCCGCTCCGAGGACGCGGCCTACGCTTGCGAGCCTGCGAGGGCGGGGCAGGCCCGGCCGGCTTGGCCGCCTGGCGCCCCGCGCCCGGTGCAGGGCCGCGCTTGCTTGGAGGCGTGTTTGCCCGTTTGCCTGGGGGCGTCGCTTCGCTACGCGCGTTCGCAGCGACTTTGCGCCCCGGATGAGCGCCCCCAGCTTGAGCTGACTTTGCCGCTGCCGGCCCGTTCGGCGGCGGCCCCGCCGCCGGCCTGACCACCACCTTCGGAGCGCTCGTGCGCGAGCCCGCAGTCGCGCCCGCGCTGCCTGACCCAGCTCGCCCGCCAGGCCGCGTGCCGGGCGTCTTTGTGCCGCTGCCGCGCGCCGGTGCCCTGCCCGTCGCGTTGCTCGCACCAGCCCGAGGCCCATGTGCCGGGCGACGAACGCCGGAGCGCGAGCTTGCCGTCATCGCCGCCCGCGCCTCGCGCGGAGCGTTGGCGAGAATCGTTCCCGCCCGCGAGAGGCGTTCGCGCACCCCGCCTGAGCGCGTGGCTGCTCGCCCGCCACCACGGCCCGCCGCGCCGGCTGCCATGCCGCCCACAGCGCCAGCGCCGGCAGCAGCCGGGGTTATCGCCGACACCAAGCCGGTGCGTCGTGCTGCGCCGGCCAAGCCCCGACGAGCCGCGCCGAGCGGTCCTCCCTCCGGGGCGCCCATCGCGCCAGCGGCGCGACCCGCGCTTCGTCCCAGCGCAGGCATCCCCTCCAATCCGAAGCTGCGCAGCCGCGCGTGCGCGGCGCGCATCCGCTCGGCTCCCGGCATCGCGCTCTGGCTCTGCGAGCCACCCGCCGCGCCTCCACCGCGCAGCGCGCCACCGAGGATGTGCCGCAGCTCCCCGAACAGCATCAGCGGCAGCTTCACCGCGAGGATGAAGGTGATCAGCCCCGCAAACGCCGCCGCGATATGCCCAGGCAGCCCACCGGCGCCGTGCGTGACGCTGGTCGCATCCAAGGTCAGCGCGCCAGCGGTGGCGAACAGGAGCGTCCAGCCGATCGGCACAAGCACGATCGCCGTCAGCGCGTGGCCCCACACCCGCGCCAGATGAGAGAGCTCAGGGATCGGCGCCAGCGCGATGAACGGAGGCCCTGCGCAGAACACCAGCGCCAACAGCACGGTCAACGCCTCCGAGGACGCGAACAAGGAGGCGGCGAAGACGACGCCGACAATCACCAGGAACGCTCCGAACACGCCGCCGGCGCCCAACAGCAGCGCACCACCAAACAGGACGGTGATGATGCTCGCCAAGCCGTTAGCGACAACCGGGAAGCCGAGGATCGCGTGCGTCAACGTGTTCGTGGCGTCGACTACCTGCTCGACCAGCCAGCGGTAGATCACCAGCACGCCGGTCGCCCACGCGCACCGGCCCAGCGCGCTCACCGGATGCGCGGCCCCGGTGAGACCCATCATCCAGTAGCGCAGCGTGCAGACCGCCAACGTCACCGGCATCAGCGACATGCCCAGGTAGGTCATGTCGCTCTCCAATTCGTCTACATGCCCCCAAGTCGCAGGGTCCGGCAGCGCGACGAGATGCTGGATCGTGGCGACGGTGCCGTGCTTGAGAAACCCAGGAACCAAGGCACCCGCGAGCGCCGAAAAGAACCCCTTGGCGATCGCTTCGATGATTTCGTGCAAGCTCGGCAGGCCGAGGAACGCCAGCGGCGCGAACTGCCCTCCGCCGCCCGTAGCGGCGGAGGCTGCCGGCGCGCACACGAGCATCAAACAGAGCGAGCCCGTGACCGCCGCCGGCAGCAACCGTGCGTGTCCGCGAAAGAGCACCGCACACGCCCTTTACGCGACGATCCCGCTGATCGAGGCGAGGATCGCCAAACCCACGAGCGTCTTGATCGCCACGTCATGCGCGCGGGAGTGCCCGGCCATGAACATGATCCCGACGACCGCGATCACGAGGCTCATCGCCGTGCCGCCGAGCCACACCAGGCTGCCCTTCAGCTTTTCAACGAAGTTCTGAACCCCGGTGATCGGCGTGCCTTTAAACGCACCCGCGGCGTTCAGAGCGTGAGCGTGGGAATCCGGGAACGCCACCAGAACCGCAACCGTGAGCACGGTCCCCGTCAGCGTCCCCAAGGCCAGCAGCAGAGCCGCTCGCCTCCGATCTCGACAGGCGAGCGCCTGTCTGAATGTGAGCGCCATCACTGGCCTCACCTCCTTTGTGGTGGGTTGCAAGCTCACGGCGAGAACAGGCCCCCTCTGCTCTGTTCAGGCGCTGGGGCAGGCGGCGCGCTCGCCTGCGGCGGCACACCTGCTGAGGGCTGCGGCGCTGGCGCTTGCCTTGGAGACGGCGCGACCGTTTCCCTGACGGCAGGCGCCACCGGATGCACAAGCCGCGGCGCACGGTGCTGGACTGGTCGAGATGGCCCAGCGCGCGAAGCCCGATGCTGGACGGTGTATGGGCGCGGGGATCGCGCCGCCGCCGTACTAGGCGCGTTCGACCTCTGTGCTGCTGGCGGTTTCAGAGCGGGAGCGCGATCCCTCGCGCCAAGCGCATGGCTCGGCGCAACCACGCCGGCCGCCGCAGGACGCGCGTGGCGGCCGTCCAGTACCGAGGCGGCGCCGACGACCATCCACAAGGCGAGCGCCGCGCCGACAGTGCCCGCGAGCACCCGATGCTCGCCCAGCCATCCACGCACACGGCCCCGATCGCCGAGTCCACGCACCACGCGCCGACGCGGATAAGCGCGGCGCCAGCCGGGGCCGCTACGCCCGGCCAGCACATCCTCGACATGCACCACGAAGTCCTCGTGCGGGAACTCGCGCTCGCCAAGCTCGCCCGCGAGTTCGTCCTCGAGCGCGCCAGCTGGCGCGTCGAGCTCCGGTGGCCACTCGCCCAACGGCTGAGCGGCGGCCTGCGCAAGCGCGTGCAGACTCGCCGCTGCATCGGGGACAAAGGGCGGGGGCTCCACTGGCGCCGGCAAGCGTTGAGCGCGGCCGCGCTTGCGCCGCCGCGCCCGCACCGGCACCGTCGGCGTGCTCAGTGAATCGCCCGCCGGCTCCGCCAAGAGCAGCTCGTCATCCGACGCGCTGCCGGCAGCCGTGGGGGCCTCCGCGTCGCCGTCAAGCGGCTCGCCTCCGGGAGCCGCCACGTACAGCGTCACCATCCCGTTGCGAGCCAGGCCGCTGCCTGCCGCAGGGTCCTGCGCGACGACGAGACCGACCAGCTCCGCCGGGCAGCCAAACGAGCGATCAAGACCAGGACGCAACCCGGCACGACGCACCGCCTGAGCCGCCTCGCCGGCTGGCTGGCCCACGTAGTCGCCGACCGCCTGGCTGCCAGAGCCGCCGCCGCGGCGAGCGGTCTTCGCGCGCTGGCTCACGCGCTCGGGTACTGCTGTTCTATCGGTCATCGGCGTTACTGACCTCAAGCGCCCCAGACCGGCCAACGAATTTCTCACGCACCCGGCGAGGCGCCCAAAATGCACGCGCCCCGCTGACAGCCAACTGTCAGACGAACGAGTGGCAGACAGACAAGTGGCAGACGTTTAGCTGCGACCAGCCAGCAGTTGCGCGTAGCGCGCGAACCGCGGGTCCTCAAACCAGCCTGGTGCGCGGACGACCGCGGGCGGCAGGTCGCGGTAGACGAGCACCGCGCGCCCGCGGCCGATCTGCCGAAGCCACGGTGACGGCGCCGCCTTCTGATGACCAATGCTCAGCGTGTGCCGCGCCAAGCCCGTTGACGTGGACGCATTGGCGACCGGCTCCTCGCCGAGCAGTTCCGTGAGGTATCCGGCGCTTGTCGGCTCGGCCAAAGGCGGGATGAACACCTGCGCGGTCGACGCAGCGCAGATCGCGTCGCGGGCTGCGCGACCGTAGCGCTGGTCGATCTGCGCGATCGACTGCCAGATCGTTGCGATCACGATGCCGTGGTCTCCGCACTGCGACAGCCACGGCGCGAGGTTGCGGACAGGCGCGATGTTCGCCGCCTCATCCATGAGGATGAACAACCGCGGGTCAAGCACACCGCTCACGCGGGCCTTGACGATCGCCGCCTCGTACATCGCGGCCACCAGCGCCAGGATCACCGGCCGCAGCGCATCCTGGTCGTGTCCGGCCGCCACCACATAGATCGTGTTGGCCTGCCCATCGAGAAACCGCTCGGGGGTGAGATCGCCGACGGCGCACGCCGCGACCTGCGGGTAGCGGTAGGCACGCAACAAATTGAGCGCGCTCATCACCGTCGTCTCGCGGTTTCGCTCGTCGCGGCGGCTCACGCCCTCAAGCTGGTCTGCCGCCGCCGAGGCGCCCGCTGCCTTCAAGCAGGCGATCGCGCCTGTGAAGTCACGCGCATCCAACCACCTGACCAGCTCGCTCATGCTCTCACCGGCGATCGCGGCGGCGTGGAGCAAGGGCGCCAACATGCTCGCGGCCTCCTTGTCCCAAAACTCGTTGGCGGCGTTGCTGCTATCCGGGTGCGCCGCCGACGCAAGCGCTTCACCTGCACGGATCGCGCCAGGCCAACTACGCGCCGGGATCAAAGGTGTAAAGCCAGCGCTTGAACGGTCGCCGAAGGGGTCATAGACCCACACGCGGCCGAGGCTTCGACGATAGGGCGCCGTCGCGTCATAGATGTCGCGCTTGGTGGAGAGAACCAGCGCCGGCCCGCGGTGATCCAAAAGCCAGGGCACCACATAGCCGCTGGACTTGCCCGCCCGCGGCGGCGCGACGACCATCGGCTGCACCTCAAGCTCAGCCGCCAACGTCCGTGCCGGCACCCGTCCGATCACGCCGAGGTAGGGGCGGCCCGAGGCTGGCCCCTGCACCCATAGCCGGCGCAGGTCTGTCGGCACCGCCCACGTGCGCGAGCGCACCCAGCCGCGATCCACGGCACGCCGCGCGATGGTGCGCTGCTCCTTCCCCAACGGGGAGCCGGCCCGCCACGAGCGCACACGGCGATAGACCTTCCACGCCGCCCAGCAGAGCAACGCCAGCGAGAAGAAGGTGACGAGCGCGTAGGCGGGCGCCCCCGGCGCAGCCGCTCTCTCGGCTGCCCTCGGAAACGCACGACACGGCGTGCTCCAGCCACCGCGGATGACAAGCCGCCACATCGCAGTCGCGGCGTCGCCGGCCGGCAGCCGCATCGGTGCTCGCAGCGACACCAGGCACGCCGCCTGTGTCCAGCACCACGGCACCACGCCACTGACAAGACCGGCAAGCGCGAGCACGGCGATGGCCGAGGTGAGCATCCTCGTCGCCGGGCGCCGCCCAACGGTGTGAATCCTCATGCGGTGCCCGCCTTCGCATGGCAGCCAGGCACATCCAGTTGCGCTGCGCGCGCTGGTCTGGTGTCGGTCATCGCTGCTACTGACCTCCAGCGGCCCACACCGGCCAACGACTTCGGCACCTTCACCCTCAGCTACACGGTCAGCTCAACCTCAGCGCGACGGTTAGACCTTGTGCTCGTTGCTCGCGGACGGTCGCCGCCGCGAAAACTCGTTGGCCGTTGGCGAGGGCTTGTGGTCAGTACCCACACAGGCCGCCGTATCTGACGCGGCCGGGATACGCAAGGAGAAACAGACAATGCCGTCCAGCCGACGATCAAGAACGGGTCACGCTCAGCTGCAAAGAGATGAACCGACTGGCTGTTCAAGCAGTCCTCGTTGGTTGTCGGCACGTCGTGTCTTGCCCCATTTTGGACACCGCCGGACTAGCGCTTCGGCCCCCTTACGGGGGCTCCCCTTCGCCCTTACGGGCTTCGGCTCCGCGCGCCGGTCGGCGTCTTTTTTGGGCTGCGTCACTAGCACCAACAACCACCAAACAGGAGGAACAGCAATGAACAACATCAACCGAGTCGTCATCACCGGCAACCTGACCGCCGACCCCGAGCTGCGCTCGACGCCGAGCGGAACTCCGGTCTGCAGTCTGCGGATCGCCTGCAACACGCGCCGCAAGAGCGGCGAGGAGTGGGTGGACAAGCCCAACTACTTCAACGTCACCGTGTGGGGCGGACAGGGCGAGAACGCCGCCCGGTATCTCTCCAAGGGCCGTCCCGTCGCGGTCGACGGGCGCCTGGAGTGGCGCGAGTGGGAGACCCAGGAGGGCGACAAGCGTCAGGCCGTGGACATCATCGCCGACTCCGTGCAGTTCCTGAACAGCGGGAACGGCGCGGGCAACGGCGCGGGGAACGGCGGCGAGGAGCGCGAGCTGGCCACGGTCGGCGCCGGCGCAGAGGAGGACACCCCGTTCTAGGGCTCAAGGCGGCCCGCGCCCCCCACCGGGGCGCGGGCCGCAAGCTCACAGCCAACGGGACACGACCATGAACCAGACCACCGCTTTCGACCAAGCCCTCGAGGCAGTTCGAGCGCGCGATGCCCGCCTGCGCGCGATGTGGGAGCTAACCCCAGCTCAGCGAATCGCCGCGATGCGCCGCGGCGAGCTCACGCTCGAGCAGTGCGCCGCGTGGGCCGCGCGCCACCCCGATCAGATGCCGCTGCTCAACGGCGAGTTCGAGTACCTCGCGGCCTTCACCCCGGAGGTCCGCGATTGAGCCTCCCTGAATGCCACCCCGACGAACTGCTGACCTACCTCCGCATCCTCGCGGAAGACTCGCGGGCCACCCAGTTCTTTGACCTGCGCTACAGCCCGCCCGCAGGAGTGATGCGCCGGCGCTACGTCTCGGTTCTGCGCCTGCAGCAGATCGCCGAGCGGATCACGGAGCTAGCGGCTGGCGCCGACGTGTATGTCGGGGCGGCGCTGCGCGACCGCGCCCGCGGAGACAAGACCGCGATCAGCGGCTCTCATCTGCTCTATATCGAGTGCGACGACCCAGCCGCCCGCGAGCGGCTTGAAGGCTTCGCCTGCCCACCCTCAATGGTGATCGCCTCCGGCTCACCAGGGCACCTGCACATCTACTGGCGGCTGCGTGAGCGCGCGAGCCCCGCCACGATCGAGAGCGCCAACCGCAGGCTCGCGCTCGGCCTGCACGGTGAGCCCGGATGCGCCGACATCGTACGGATGCTCAGGCCGCCCGAAAGCCTCAACCACAAGCACACACCGCCGGCACCAGTCAGGCTCCTCGAGCACGATGCCGGCGCGCGCTACGCGCTCGCCGATGTCCTCACCCGGCTTCCCCATGATCCACAGCCTCACCATGAGCGGCCGGCGTGGTCGGCGAGCCGCCGCGTTGGGCGCACCGCTCTTGACCGAGAGCTGCTCGCCATCCCCGCAGCCGACTATGTGCGCGTCCTGACGGGACGAGAGCCCAACCGTGCCGGCAAGGTGCTCTGCCCGTTTCATGAGGAGACCCAGCCGAGCCTTCAGCTCTACCCTGACGGCACCTTCTACTGCTTCGGCGCGCACTGCAAAAGGGGCGGCACCATCTTCGACTTCGCGGCGCTTTTGTGGGACAGCGGCACCCGCGAACGCGACTTCCTGAAGCTGCGCCGCCGCCTCGCGCGCACTTTCCGGCTCACAGAACCCGCCAGCGAGGTGTCCCGGTGAGCCCCAGGTCAACTGCACTCGCGCGGCTGCGAGGGCAGCTCGCCATGCCGCTCTACCTGCTCGCAGCAGTGCTGCTCGTCGGCTGCGCGCCGCCCAGCGAAACCGGATGGTCGAGCGTTGACCGGCCGCCGTCTCGGTGCGTCCAGCATGACGGCCTGCCCGATTCTCGCTGCACGCCCGGAGCCGTCCATTCCGGGGTGCCGCTGGCCACAATCTGCGCGTTCGGGTACAGCCGCTCCGTGCGACCGCCCGAGAGTTTCACCGAGCCGCTGAAGCTCGCTCAGATGCGCGCCTACGGCCTACCAGGTCCTCCGAGCGATTACGAGGAGGACCACCTCGTACCGCTCTCGATCGGCGGGGCGCCACGTGACCCCCGCAACCTCTGGCCTGAGCTGCGCACCGGCCCCAACAACGCCGAGCAAAAGGACCAGCTCGAGACCTGGGTAGCGCGGATGGCCTGCGCCGGACGCATACCTCTGGCTCGCCTGCAGCACGAGATGGCAAGGGACTGGATCGCGCTCTACCGCGCCGCCGGCGGCGAGCGCGTCCTGCGGGCCTACACGCCCGGCGGCTAGGCGCGTAGCGCACAGCCTCGGCTAGCCTGAGAGCTGGCCTCCAGCGCTCCCGAAGCCTCGGTCGCATCGTCGCGCTACGGTTCGGTGACTATGAGCGGGCGGCGCAAAGTTCCACTGAGAGTCACCCTCGACGGTCGCCAAGTCGCCAGCGAGACGACCTGCATTTGTGCAGGAGCCTACGTGCTGACGATCGCCACAACCCTGCCCGACCACGGGCTCGCGCTGGAGGTTCACTCCACTTTCGTCGGCCACCAGGGCGTGCCGACGTGCGTTACGCACCTGACGCTCGGACCCGTCAACCACGATCCCGTGATCGCCCAAGTCGAGCACCCTCACGCAAGCCTCGACCCGGTGCTCAGGCCCAGGGAGTGTGCCTACGAGCACGTCCAGATCGTGCTTGAGACGCTTAAGCAGCTCGGATACGAGGCGGCGATCGAGGTGCCCGACGATGCCTTTGAGGATCTGGAGCGCGTAGAGCCCCGCTGACGCCTGCGCGGCACGCGCCGACCCTTTCGAGCGACCCAACAGCTCCGGGCGTCGAGCCGAGGTCCCCTCCGATGATCGCACGCTGCGCGTGCGGGTTGATCGGGGATCGGCTCCGCACCGGCAGGGCCGCCTACCGAAAGGAAAGCGTGATGCCACACAACGCTGTCAGCTCGTCCGCACAGCCGCTCCCCACCTACGCCGGCATCGGCTCACGCGCCACGCCGCCCGCCGTGCTTGACGTGATGGCCGGCGCGGCGCGCTGGCTCTCGACCACGGGATGGGTGCTGCGCACGGGCATGGCCACCGGCGCCGACCAGGCGTTCTGCCGTGGCGCCAGCACGCGCGGGCCGTTGGAGCTTTACCTGCCCTGGCCGACCTTCGAGGCGGATGCCCAGGCGCCGAGCCGAGGCTCAGAGCAGTTCGTGCTCGGGCAGCCCACGCCGGCGGCCTACGAGCTGGCGGCAACGTTTCACCCTGCCTGGTCTCGGCTGCCGCGGGCCGTTCGCGCTCTACACGCACGCAACTGTCATCAGGTGCTCGGCGCCGATCTGCAAAGCCCGGCACGCTTCGTCTTGTGCTGGACCCCTGACGGCAGCCTCGACGGCCGTGGGCGGCGTGTCGGCGGGACCGGCCAGGCGCTGCGCATCGCCCACCACCGCGGCATCCCCGTCTTCAACCTCGCTCGACTGGAGCACGTGAAGCGGCTCACCGCAGCGATGTCGTGACACTCAGCTCGTTTGCGGAGTCACACATTCACAAAAGGTAAGTGTGAATGGTGGGGCGCCGGCAGCCCCATTGTCGCACCCCTGCCGGGGTGCGTAGGGCCGCCTACCGGCACCCGCACCAAGCGGGAGCCCTGTCAGTGAAAGGACGCTCGCCGTGTACGAGTCCTACAACGCCGCAATCATCCTCTGGCCCGCCACGCCACTACCCGCCAACGTCGCAGCCGAGCTGCACAACGCCGGCGTCGACCTCACCGCAAAGAAGGTGAACGGCGGCAGGCTCGCCGCCAAGTGCTCACCCGAGGGCACCGTCGTCCTCGACCTGACGTTCGAGTCCCGCCAGTGGGGGCTCGACGGCATGGAAGCGGTGCTCGCCACGCTGCGCCTCGCCCGCATCTCCTACGTCGCCTGGGACGTGCGCGAGGGCGAGATCGCCGGCACCGGCCGCGAGTTCCAGCCTGAGCGGGGCATCGAGCGGTACTTCAGCGTGATGGCCGACGGCGAACCGATCCTCACCGCCAGCGACCTCGAGGAGTTCGAGGGCCGCTTCGGCACCGCCGAGACGCTCCTCAACAGCATCCGCGGATGGCTGCGCCTGCCCACACCCGAGGATCTCACCGACCTCGGCCTGGACGAGCTGAGCATCCCGATCGTGCCCGAGGAGGAAGACGAAGACGACGACCGCGTGGAGATCATCGGCGCCGTCGAGGACCCGCCCAGCGCGTGCCTGGCGCACGCCGGCGAGTAGGGCGGTCGATCCCGCCCCAGCCTGGCACGCCCTGCGGGCGCGCTTGAGGGCGGGGAATCGCCCGCCTACCAGGGGCGGGCTACCTACCAACAGGAGGCATCATGGGCTGGACCGGCGGAGCACTACAAGGTCCGTTCACCGCACGCGCGGCAATCGAGTTCGAGCTCGGCGCGGAGTTCCTGACGCGCGTGATCGACACCGCGCGCTACGGCACCGTCATCTACGCCGCCGTGCGCGCACGCGACGAACAACAGATATGGGGCCTCGTGCTGCTCGCCGAGCGTCGGGGCGGCGTTCTCTACACCAAGCCGATCAGCGAGGACATGGGACCCAGCGAGGATCACTGCCCAGCTCGCATTCTCGATCTGCTGACCGAGCCCAGCAACGATTGGGCACGCCAGTGGCGCGAACGCTGCCGCGCCCGCCTGGCCAAGCCACGGCCGCGCGATGGTCAGACCGTCACCTTCTCGGAGGCGATCACGTTCACCAACGGCCAAACGCACAACACCTTCACCTACCAGGGCGGCTCGCGCTTTCGCACCGACGACGGCTGCCTGTGTCGCATCACGCGCTGGCGAGAGCTTGACTTCACCGTAGCGCAGTGAACGCAGCCCGCTGACTCGCAAGAGAGCTAGAAGTCGCTACTCCAGGCCGGGTTCAAGCACATCCCTGAAGGCCAGCAGACCGGCTTACAGGGCGCGTAAAGCCCTGCGCTGCGCGTCGCCTGCGGCGATCCCTCCGGGACAGGGCTTGACCCGCCCCGCCGGCCCGCTCAAGGCCGGAACGTGCCCGACCCCGACCTCAAGGAGACAGCGATGAACAAGCCCACCCGGCGACCCAGCGGTCTACTCGTCCCAGCGCGTGTGCAGCTCGGCAAGCCACGCGCGGTGCACTGCAAGTGCGAGCGCCACCATGTATATGTGGGGCGCAACCCGAAGTGGATGCCCCCCTCGAAGTGGGGCAACCCATTCGTGGTTGGCAAGCACGGCGCGCGGGGCGAGTGCATCGCGCTGTATGAAGCGTGGCTGCGCGAGAACACGGCGCTGTTCGCAGCGCTGGATGAGCTGCGAGGGCTGGTACTCGGATGCTGGTGCGCGCCGCGCGCTTGCCACGGCGATGTGCTGGTGCACTTGGCAAACGCGAACACGGCAGAGCGCGAGCGTTGGCTGGCGCTCGCCGCGTAGGCGCTAGCGGCACAGCTCGGCTGCCGGCAGCCGCAAATGATCGCACCCCTGCGGGGTGCGTGGCGGCTGCCACCGGCATCCGCAAACGGCGGGCGCCACGGGCCAGCAAGAAAGAAGGTGAAGCGTGACCATTACCAGTACAGCGGCCGCCGAGCAGACCGACAGTCACACAAATCTTGTCTGCATGTGCTGCGGCCACATCCAGCCAGTGCGCCGTAACCAGCTCCCGTCCCGCTGCGAGCACTGTCGAGAGTCGTTCACCGGCTGCGGCTACCTGCTCGACGATGCCAGCGACGCCGAGGCGCTCTCACAGGAAGTCCTCGACAGCAAAGCCATCTCCCACACAAGCGGGGTCCGCGTATGAGCACGTCCGCTTCACCAATAACGATCAGCTACAGCGGTGCACCTGTGAAGGTCGACGGGCGACGGATCACGCGCGAGATGTGGGTCCCCAATCTCGGCCGCAACGATCCGCTGCAAGCCGACCAGAACCCCGGCGAAGTCGCTGTGCGCCTGTTCGAGCAGGCTACCGCGGCGCGCGCTCTGGTGATCCCCAGCGAGCTGGGCGCCGAGTGCTACGGCGACAGCGACGCCGACGGCGGCGGCTTCATTCTCACCATCTCCCCGATCTGTGGAAGCGCGGGCGTCACCTGCGGTTGGCGTGATGTCGAAAACATCGTATGTCCCGAGGGCGACCCACGGCCCGACAACGATCGCCGACTCGTCAAAGAAGCACTGCAGTTCGTGGCCGGTGAGCTAAACGCAGCCCTGGGCATCCGTGCCAGCCGGTCGTCGGAGAGTTAACACGAGAGTCCTATCACACCCCTCCCTGCGAGATCGGCTTACGCCTTCAAGCAATTGAGAATCGCCCCCTGGCGGGGGCGCAGAGATTTCACATTATCAATTGCTTGACTCGCCTTCCGGGGCGTGATGAACAGAGGGCAAGTTCACAAGTTCACCACAGAAAGGACTTTCACACTATGAGCCCTCTCACAAAAGCATCCGGCGCATCCCCCAAGCAGCTCTCCTACCTCAAGGACCTTGCCTCACAGACGGGCACGACGTTCACCATGCCACGCAGCGGCTACCGGGCTGGGCGTGAAATCGAACGGCTGAGGGCGCTCAAGGCGAGGCGCGGGCGTTGTCTGGAAACCCCCCGGCTGGAGCTGGACCCGGTGGAGCAGCCCTACGCGACTGAGCAGAAGCCCGGCGAGGTCATTGGCTACGGTGCGAGCGCAAGGCGCGCGGACCCGGCCCCGCGGGGTGCAGCGCCAGTGCCACGACGGACAGACGAGCCGTTCGAGCTGGGGCGCTACGTGACACGCTCAGGGGAACACCGCGCTCTGTACGGCATCCGCGTGGACGGCAAGCCGAGGATCATCGACGCTGCCACAGAGGGGACAGGGCGCATCTACACCGTAGAGCAGGAGCTGCGGGACAAAGGCGGCTATGGCGAAGTCAAGGCGCTGGTAGCTGACTATCTGGAGCAGGCCGGTGAGCTGGGGCGCATCCCGATGGCCCCAGCGCCGCGGCGCGAGTCGGTGGGTGCGGATGCCTAACACCTGCGCGGTGTCCAGCGCGCCCCCGTTGGTCACTCGATCGACGGGGGCGGCGAAGGCCGTCGCCCTCGGGATTGTGGCACACCCGTCCGGGCGTGCCTGGGCTTGGGCTCCGCGGCTCCGCACCCGGCGGGGCCACACTCCAGATCGGAGGCCCGGCAATGGCTAACGACCCCGAGGTCGTCCTCATCGTTGGTGAAAGACCGTCGAGCGATCCACTCGCACGCGAGCTTGTCCTCGACGGCTACCGGGTGCTGCGCGCCCCTCGCGTTCTTCGACTCTGCCGAGTGCTCGCCGAACCCGACGAGATCGACCTCATCATCCTCACCCCAACTCCACAGCAGGCCAGCCGGCTTCACTCAGTACGCGCGCTGCGCGCGGGCGAGCTCGATCCCGAGATCAACCCCGGCGTGCGCGTCCTGTGGGTCGGCGCCAGCGAGGAGGTTGCCGAGGTGCTGCGCGCGTTCGAGGCCGGCGCCGACGATGTGATTCGCTCACCGTTCCTGCACGCAGAGCTGCTTGCCCGCGTGCGCGCGCTCCTGCGCCGCGGCATCCTCAGCTCCGCCGGGGTGATCCAGTTCGGGGCGCTTCGGATCGACACCAACGCTCACGCAGCCACGTTCGCATCCACGCCCGTGCACCTGCGCCGCCTCGAGTACGCACTGCTCGCTCACCTCGCACGCGATCCTGGCCGCGTCTACACCAAGCAGGACCTGCTACGCGAACTGTGGGGTTATCAGGGCACCGGCTCCACGCGGACGGTTGACACGCACGCCTGTCGCCTGCGGCGCGCGCTCGTGGACGCTGGCGCGTCCGGCTGGCTGATCGCCGTGCGCGGCGTCGGCTATCGCCTCGCGCCCGACGGGCACGGCGAGCTGCATCTGCTGCCGGGGCGACGTAGCGCCTGAGCGCGGACGACGGGCCTCGCCCTCCCGATGATCGCACGCTGCGCGTGCGCGGGAGTCGGGCAACGGCCCGCGCCCGGCGGGCTCAGACCCGTGCGAAGGGAGAACCGTGAGCACGACCACCGCAGCACCCGCAAATCCTCCGACCACGCCAGCGCCGCAAGCCAACGCGACCGCGCGCACCCAAAGCCTTGGCAGATACCACGCGCCCGAGACTGGACAGGAGCGCGAGGTGCTGCGCGTCCAGCGCCCCGACGGCAGCGCGCTCGTCGTCGACTACGAACTCGGCACCCTCAGCGACGGGCGCCTGGTCGCCCATCTCTCGCCGGACGAGCCGCCTGAGAACGCTCAGATCGTCAGCGAGCTGTACCTCGCCGATGATGAGCGCCGGGGTCGCTGCCGCGCGGTGACACCCGAGGACTTCCAGGCCACCCGTCACGCCACGCCAGCTTCGTCCCGCAACCACGGGCCGCAGGCGGTCAGCCGACTGCAGGACGCCGCCGGTCACGTCTACCGCATCAGCGAAGTGCAGGTGCCCGGCCACGCGCCCGAGCTTCGCTGGACGCGCGCTCACGATCCAGGTCGGGAGGATGACTGCGAAGCTCTCACTCTCCGCGAGGTCGTCGGCAGCCTCGAAGCCTACGAGCCGGCCCGAACGCTGACGCGCGAAGCGATCGCCCGCTGCGGTGAACACATCTCCACGCGGCGCCTGCGAGAGGAGGCACAGCGGCTCGCCGACAGCGCGATCGTGCTCAACCGCGGCCTGCGCGAAGCGGTCAAGCGGGAGCTCCGTTTCGGCGTGGTGACGATGAGCGGCATCGCCGCGCGCTGCGGCCGGCTCAGGCGTGACCCTCCCGGCGGTCGTACCGGCGAATCGAGCTGGCTTGCACGCCGGATCGGCGAGATGCCGGAGGCAGGCGAGGAGAAGCCCTGCCCGTGGGTTCACATCGACGTGCTCGCGCTGATCGCGCGAGACGGGCTCGGCATCTGCCCACGCGAGGTCGAACTTTGAGCACTCTCGACGAACGCCGAAACGCCGCCCGCAAGGCCGCCAGCCGACTGATGCGCGCCGGTCTGGACTGCGGCCGGGACCTGAGATCACCCGCGGCGCTCGACTGGCTCGCCGACGTAGCGCATCACATCGGCAGCCTCGACCCGATCGAGATCGGCGCCGGCGCGATCCTCGAAAGCAGCGGCCACGCACGCGGCAACGAGCAGCTGACGCTTCGGGAGAGCTAATGCTGTTGCTCGCAACCCAGGCCGAGCCGCAGATGATCGAGCACGCCCACCCGAATCTCGGACGCCTGATCCAGCCGCGCCACTGCAACGCCTTGGCGGCGACGATCGAGCGTGGCATCCCGTGGGCGGCCGACAACGACTGTTACCAGGGCCTCGACTCTCACGCCTACTACGCGATGCTCGATCGTCTGCATCACGTCGGCGGCCGCTGCTTGTTCGTGGCCGTGCCCGACGTGGTGGGCGACGCGCACCAGACCGCACGCCAGTTCGAGCGCTGGTGGACCGGCCCCGCGCGCCGCGGCCTGCCGATCGCCCTGGTAGCACAGGACGGCCTTGAGCACATGGCGCAGTGGGTGGGCATGGCCTGGCCGCGCATCGACGCGCTGTTCATCGGCGGCTCGACCAGCTGGAAGCTCGGCCCGGCCGCACGCGCGCTCGTGCGCGAGGCCAAGCGTCGAAACCTGTGGGTTCACATGGGGCGCGTCAACAGCGTCAAGCGAATCGCCTACGCGACCGAGATCGGCTGCGACAGCATCGACGGCACCGGCTGGGTGTGCTGGCGCAACATCCGCCTGCCCGAAGGCTTGCAGGCCGCCAGCGCACCACCACGGCGGGCGCTCCCCGGTTTCGACCGGGACGCCACCCGCGAGCTGCCCTACCGCGAAAGGCCGGCACCCGCCACGGCATCGCGCGCCGCCGCTGCGTCCACTCACCAGCAGCTCACCCTCTGCGATCTCGAGCGGGGTGCCGCCTGATGCGCGTGTAGCCGGCGCGGACCTCGCCCTTCCGATTTTCGCACGCTGCGCGTGCGCGGGAGTCGGGCAACGGCCCGCACACGGCGGGCCTCAACCCACGAAGGGACGGGACCTCAATGGACTCTGCACTTTCACCTACGCCACACGAAGCCAGTCAGCAAATGCTTCGCGTCTCAGACAGCCGGGACGGTGCCGGAAGCGGTCCAGCTATACCGATCAACGGAGATGTTCCCGGCGGCCTCGATGACCTGCTCCCTGGCGGGTTCATGGAGGCTTTCGATGCCGCGATGAGCAGCATGGAGATCGCCGAGGGCCTGATCGAAGAACTCGGTCAGCAGCACCCAGAGAGCGCTGACCTGATCTGGCACAGCATGAGCCTGCTGCGTCCCACGCACAGCCTCATGCACAAGACGGACATGATCTACCGATCCCATTGCCGAGAGATCCTGCAGCGCATCATCGACGGCGCTGACACCCGGCCTAGGACCGCGGCCGAGTGCTGCATCGTCTGCTGTGAGACAAGCCAGATCGCTCCGTTGACGGTGGCAGGCGTTGGGACCTACATGCGCATGTGGCAGGCAGCTGGTCTGCCGGACACCGGGGCTGGCGTCTCCGCTGAGCACCACGAGGCAATACGAGGCCCGGCGATCGACGAGCACGAGCGCATGATGCGCAGGAAGCTCTCCCAGCCCTGGCGGAAGCTCCCCGGCGTCATCGAGCACTCGCCGAGCTGCCCTGCCACGCTCGCCAGCTAGAGGCAGCGGTCGAGCAAGTGGTGACTACGCCAGCGCCTTGAACGCTCCTCCGTTGCGGCCGTCGCCTCTCCCAGGCTCGCACACCCTGCGGGTGTGCCGGGTCGGGCTCCACGGCCGCAACGGGTGAGGCCGACGACCCACAGAGAGGATCACGCATGACGACAACAGGCGCAGAGCAAGATCGAGACGAGTCGTGGGCATACGGCTACAACTACCGGGAGATAGAAGCGATGGACCGCTTCGAGGCGTTCGAGGCGGGCGTCGTCGCTGGCGCAAGCGAGGCTCGCCAAAACCTCAAGGGATGGGTGCTGCTCGTCGGCGACCCGCGCGGCGGCTTCTCCGTGATCGGCCCGTTCCCAAGCCAGGACGCAGCCGAGGCCCGCGCATCATGCTGGGAGGACAGCGACTGGTGGCCAATCGAGCTTCACCAGCGCGCCGACGGCGAGAGCGACTCGCCCCTGTGCACGACAGCTCCCTGACCGTCCGACACGCCTGCCCGAAGCCAGAATGGGATGTCGGTGTGCGTCGGCGCGGACCTCGCCCTCCTGATCTTCGCACGCTGCGCATGCGTGGAGGTCGGGCAACGGCCCGCGCCCCGGCGAGCCCAACCCTGAAGGGAGCGGCATGAGCACCACCACCCAAGTACACAACGCCGAGATCGCCAACGAGGACGATCGCGTGCCCGCCCGCGAGGAGCTGCTGCGCGAGTACCGCGCCGCCGCGCACGAGCGCGACCACGGCCACGATCGCGCCGCGCGGCGTGCCGCCGGCGCCCAGGCCCGCGCGATCGGCGCCCAACTCTCACAGCTCGGTGTGTGGGTCTTCAACGGCGACTACCACGACCTCGCGCAGATCATCCCGTTCATCGAGCCCTACTGGACGATCTACGAGCAGATCAAGGCCGCCGGCAAGTACCCGTACAACGCGGACTTCGAGGGCCGCATCCTTGGTCTTGAGGATGCGCTCCCGCGAGAGGAAACGCCGATCTTCCTGCTCCAGGGGCTGCGCCGTCTCGTGGAGGGACACGAGCTGCTGGCGCAGGTCCTCGCCGACGGATACCGGCGCCTGACCGAGCTCGCCACGCGCGAGCGCTTCTCGAGCGTCGCTGTCTTCGACGGCTTCAGCGCCGTCCAGCGCTTCGAGGACGCTCGCGTGATCCCCGACGAGCAGCATCGCCCGAGCGGCATCTTGCCGAAGGGCAAGCGCACCCACGGCCGGCGCATCGAATCACCCGATCAGGTGTACGTGCGATGAGCGCCTTGATCGAGCCAGGAGCCAACGGGCTGCTCGCCAGCGAGCACAAGGCCTACGGCCGTGCGTCGTCTGCGGCCAGCCCACCAAGCACCGTGTCGGTCGCCGCAAGTCGCCGACCGCCTGGGCGTGGAGGTCTCCGCGCTGCGCGGACATCGCCGCGTGCACGGCGCGGCGCGACGCCCAGCGTGGGCGCTAGGCAGTCGGTTCGCTGACCGGCTCGCCGGCCCACACCAACGAGCTGGCGGCGCCACTGCGCTCGCTCCCCGCTTCGCGGGATCGTCCCGCGCGGGCTTGCGCCCGGCTCCTCGATCGCCGCGCCGGCGACCGCCGACGGCGCGGCCCCAACACCCGAACGGCCAGATACCGCACGCCGGCTGCGCCGGCTGTAACCGAGCCTCCCAAGGTCGGCTCTCTACCGACCCCGGCGGCGTGACACGCCGGCCTTGCAGCCCTGCGGGCTGCTCGCTCGCCGCTCGCTGACGCTCGCAAGCTCACGCGGCCGGCGGCACACCACCAAGCCCGGACAGACTAGATGCACAGCCGTGCCGGCGCTGTGCCCGTGCCATGTAATTCGTTGGCCGGTCTGAGGGCCTGGGGGTCAGTACCCCTTGTGATGACCGCAGCCAGCATCGGCGCCGCCAAGGGCGGCGGCTACGCCCGCTACCTGGAGTCAAAGACCATCGAGCCCGAGCGCGGCGACTACTACCTCTCCCCCGAGGGGGAGCCCACCCAGGCCCCCGGCCGGTGGCTCGCCACCCCCGACGCGCTCGCCAAACTCGGGATCGAGGGCGCCACGGTCGACGGGCGGGACTTCATCGCGCTGATGGAAGGCAAGCATCCCCGAGCTGGCCGGTGGCTTCGCCGTGCCGGTGCCGACGGCAGCCGCGCTGGCGGGATCGACCTGACGTTCTCCGCGCCGAAGTCGGTGTCCGCCGTGTGGGCGCTCGCGGGGGAGACCCAGCGCCGCGAGATCGAAGCTGCGCACGCCGCCGCTGTCAGCGAGACGATCGGCCACCTGACCGAGACGGTGCCGACCGTGCGCCGCCGCTATGGCGGGCAGGTGGTCGAGGAGCCGGCCCGCGACGTGGTGGCCGCCGAGTACCGCCACACCACCGCCCGCGGCGTCCTCGAGGGTGATGTACCCGACCCACAGCTCCACAGCCATGTGGTCATCACCAGCGCCATTCGTGAGGACGGTCGCATCGTCGCGGTCGCATCGCGTCCCGTCTTTCGCTCGGCCCGCGAGCTTGGCGGCTACTACCGCTCGGCGCTCGCGCACCAACTCCAGCAGCGCGGGTATGCGATCGAGCGGGGCACCGGCAAACATGGCCGCTACTTCGAGATAGCCGGTGTGCCGCGCGGCCTGCTGGACTCCTTCAGCGCCCGCAGCCGCGAGGTCGCCAGAGCCGCCGAGCGCTTCCGCGCACAGTGGGGCCGCGCACCCGAGCGCGGCGAGCTACGAGCACTCAAGCTGGAGAACCGCAAGGCCAAGGTGCTCGTCACCCGCACCGACCTGCAGCAGGCATGGAACGACACTGCGGCACGCTTCGACTTCACCGCCCAGCAGCCCGGACAGCGCTCCATCGCGGAGGCGGCGCCGGCGGTGCAGGCGCCGCTTGAGGATCGCGTCGAGCAGCGCCTCACCGAGCGCACCGCGACCTTCGAGCCCGGCGAGTTCCGGGCAGTCCTGCTTGAGCAGTCCGTCGGCGAACTCTCACCCCGCGAGGCCCTCGACCTCTCGCGGGCGATGATCGCCGAACGCCGCGTGCTCCCCCTGGAGGGCGGTCTGATGACCACGCTCGCCGTGCGTGCGCGCGAGCAGGCGATCGAGCGCCGCTTCACCGCGCTCGCGGCCGGCGGCGGCCGAGACGTCGGCGAGCAGGCCCGCACGCTTGCCGGCGATCAGATCGCCGAGCGGATCGGCGGACGCCTCTCAGGCGAGCAGGCCCACGCCCTTCAGGTCATCACCGGCTCCGAGCGCGCCGCGATCCTCGTCGGCCCCGCCGGCACCGGCAAGGGCGTCGTCATCGACGCCGCCGCCCGCGCCGAGCAGTACGGCGGCCACCAGACGCTCGGCATCGCGGTGTCCGGGTCCACCGCGCAGCGCCTCGGCCAAGACAGCCCCGCGCTCGCCGGGCACACCCTCACGCTCGACGCGCTCGTCTCCCGTGTCGAGCGCGGCCAGCTCGCCGTCGGCCAGGACACCACGATCTACTTCGATGAGGCGGGCATGGCCGACACCGACCGGCTTGAGCGGCTCACCGAAGTCGTGGAGCAAGCAGGATCAAAGCTCGTGGCGATCGGTGACGCCGCGCAGCTCCCCTCGATCGGCGCTGGCGGCATGTTCGCGCGCCTCGGCGACATTGCCCCAAGCGCTGAGCTCTCGAACATCCGCCGGACCCTCGACCCCGACGAACAGCGCGCGTGGGCAGACCTGCGGGCCGGACGCTCCGATCGAGCGATGGCCCACTACCTACGCCGCGGGCAGCTGCACATGGAGGACACCCGCGATGAGGCTGTCGAGCAGGCCGCGCAGAGCTGGGCGGCGCTGACCGAGACCCACGACCCGAGCGAGGTCGCCCTCATCTCAGACGCCTCAAACCAGGAGATCAACCGGCTCAACGCCCGCGCCCAGCACTTCCGCTCAGAGCGCGGCGAACTCGGCGACCTCGAAGTCCCGGTGCCCGGCGTCCACTACGGCATCCGCCAGGGCGACCGCGTGGCGCTCATCGACCAGCACCACGAGCCCGGCGTCGAGCGGATCGAGAACGGCAGCCGCGGCGAAGTCCTCGACATCACCCAGGCCGGCGACGTGCTGGTCGAGTTCGACGTGACCGGCCGCAAGCGAACATTGGCCGGCGATGACCTCGGCCGCCTACGCCTCGGCTACGCCCAGCACATCCACCGCGCCCAGGGCGCGACAGTCACAAGGACCCTCGTCGTGACCGGCGGCTGGCAGACCAGCAAGGAGCCCGCCTACGTCGAGGCGTCCCGTGCCCGCCAGGGCACCGAGTGGTTCGTCTCCCGCGAGGACCTCGGCGTCGAAGGGCACGACACCGACCGCATCCAGCGCCTCGCGCAGAACATGCGCCGCAGCCACGCACAGACGCCATCGCTCGCGCACCCCGAGCTACCTGACCGCGACTACGGCACCCACTTTCACCGCTCGATCGCACCCAGCCGCACCAGCCGCATACCGGGGATCGTCCGCGCGATCAACCGGATCGTCAACCCACCAGCACAGGAGCGAACACGATGAGCCAACGACGCCAGATCGTCCTCCCCGACCCCGTAGACCAGCAGCTCCGCGAGCTCGCCGCCGGCGCCGACACGCCACCCTCCACGCTCGCCGCGCAGATGGTGCAAGGCGGCGTCGCCCAGGCAGCCAAGGACGGCAGGGTCCGACCCCTGCGCTCAACCGCCGTGCTCGTAGGCGGCGAGAACGGCGAGCGCGCGCCCTGGCTTGAGCCCTACGGTGGCGACAGCGAGTGGCGCCGGCAGATGTGGGGCGCGATCGTCGCGCTGCACGGCCGCTACCCCGTCCAGCTCGGCACGCTCAAAGACAAATGGTGGACCGACGAATCAACCACCGAGACCCTGTGCGCGCTCGCCGTGTGGCGAGCCGAACTCGACGACACCGGGCAGGACCCGCGCGACGAGCTTGCCTTCCAGAACCAGCTCGCCGACTACTCCCAGGTGCTGCGCCAGCAAGGCGGCGGCGTCACCAAGGCATGGAAGCCCGGCGCCACCCCGCCCGAGTGGGCCGGCGAGTAGCACCCGCCCGCCAACCCGAGAGTTACATCTTCAACTCGCTCTGTGTCAGCTTTGCGTCACGGGCTCGCAAGCTGACACAGACTATGTACTGTCGTCCACAACTACACATTTGGCGCCGGCGGACAGCAGTAACTGCCCCCGACGCCGTGGCACAAGGAGCAGTAACTCCCCATGCACGCACACCGTACCCCAGAGGGGTTGAAGGAGCACGCGCTCCTCGACCGAGCCGTACTCAACCTCATGCTGGACTCCGAGCGCCAGCGACCGTGGGCCGAAGACGAGATCGCCCGCGCACTGAAGGTCCCAGGCGATGTCCGCGAAAGTCTGCGGCGACTGCGCGCCTGCAAACTCATCCAGCGCTGGAACGACCTCGCCGTCGCAGCGCACGCCGCCGTGCGCTACTGCGAGATCACCGAAGGCGGCGCTGAGAATCCAAACGACGCCGACGAGCGCCACCACGAGAAAGCCGTACTCGAAGGACTGCTCGTGCGCGCCGCAGACGGCGAAGGGCCGCGGACGGAGGAGCAGATCTTCGACGCCCACGGCGCGCGCAAGCGCAAACAGCGACTGGCGATCACCGACGCGCTCGATCGTCTGGACGCGGCCGGGCTGATCGAACGTCGCGCAGGCCGCTCGATCGCCTCGGAGGTCGCGCTGCGCCTTGACGAACTGATGACCGTCTGACGCGCGAGCTCATTCCCCCACATGCGCGTCAACGAGCTGGCCTTGAGCCAGGCTTTCCTCCCGAGCCTGGCCAAGGCCGGCATCCACACGGTAGAGCAGCTCGCCGAGCACGACCTCGGCGAGCTGCTCCGCCAGCCCGAGTTCAGAAGCGGCGTCGAGCTGTACGAGCTGATCCGCGAGCTTCACCGCCGCGGCCTGGCACCGTTCGCCGCCCGCGGCAGTCACGTCCAGACCGAGCGTGAGCTGGAGATGTTCCGTCTGCGCGCGGTCGAGGGGCTGACCCTCGCGCAGATCGGCGCGCAGTTCGACATCAAGGGCGAGCGGGTGCGCCAACTGCTCAAACTGCACTTCGGCCTCGGCGGCGTACCGCCCGCCGCAAAAAGACGACCGCCCGTCAAGCCCCGGCCACTGACAACCAGCGAACGGCGCCGCATGTACCGGCTCGCGCGGCTGACGGTCATGCGCAGCTACCACCGGCCCTTGACCTTGGAGGAAGTCGCCAGGACTGTCGCCGCTTCCCCTCGCCAGGTACAGCGCGCCTACGCCGAGTTCGGCAAAAGCACCTTCCACGACGACCTCACCCGCAGGCGCCTTGACGCCGCTGCGCGGCTTCTGCAGGGAGCTTCGATCCCCGTGTCCGACGTGGCGCGAAGGGTCGGCTACCGCCAGTCCGGCCACTTCGCTCGCGCCTTCCGGCGCCGCTACCGGGTCTCACCCTCGACGTACCGCGCCCGATCCCGCCAGGCAGGATGCCAGGAGCCAAGGGAGGCGATCACCGCATGATCGGCTCGCTGCTCACCGTGAACCACATCATCGACGCCCTAGCAGTGGGTGTGCTCGTCGGTCTGCGGGCCGTGCTTAT
Organism: uncultured Solirubrobacterales bacterium; assembly: GCA_963715535.1. Taxonomy (GTDB): domain Bacteria; phylum Actinomycetota; class Thermoleophilia; order Solirubrobacterales; family Solirubrobacteraceae; genus Palsa-744. The sequence continues at coordinate 3,353,622 of OY970251.1, forward strand.
GGTCATCCGCATCCGTAAACGCCGCCTCGAAAAGCGCCTGGAACGCCTCGAACAACAGGACTGCGAATGAGCACGCAAGCCATCGCCGCGAGCCCCACCAACACCGACGTGCCCGACACGCCGCTGACAACAGAGGGCAGCCGCGAGCCGATCCTCGTCGTCGAGGCCGACGCAGACCTGGGGCGGGTGCTAGTCGAACAGCTCGCCGCAGACGGCCATCCAACAGAGCTTGCTCGCACTGCAGGTCACGCCCGTTGGATGGCTGGAGCGCGCCTGCCGCGGCTGCTGGTGCTCGGCGAACTTGACGGGCCAAGAGGCACGATCGACCTGCTGGAGAGCATCCGCGCAGACCCGCCCGAGCGTGACAATGGACAGACGCCCTCGCCGTGGCCCGACAGGCTGCCGGTGATCGTCCTCAGTGCTCGGACCACGCAGGCCGACCTGCTGCGAGCGTTCGAGGCGGGCGCCGATGACTTCCTGGGGCGCAGTGCCGGCTACCTGGAGCTGCGAGCGCGTCTGCGGGCGCTGCTGCGCCGCGCCGAGAGCAGGCCCGAAGACAAGCCGCTACGCATAGGTGCCCTGACGATCGACCCGGCCAACCACGCAGTGAGCCTCCACGGCAAGCGGCTAGAGCTGCGTCGCCTGGAATACGAGTTGCTGCTGTACCTAGCCCGAAAGCCAAACCGCGTGTTCCACAAGCACGAGCTACTGAAAGCCATATGGGGATACCACTCGTCCTGCACGACACGGACACTCGACAGCCACGCCAGTCGCCTACGCTGCAAGCTGCGCGTCGCAGGCGAACACTGGATCATCAACGAGTGGGGAGTTGGCTACCGCTTGGTCTGAGGCACAGCGTCGATCGGGTTATCAGCTGGCTCACACTCGCTGGCTGAGCGCGCCATCGACGCTCGGCTGCCCCTCGTAGTGCGGCATGACTGCCTCGGCCGCATCCTCTGGCGTCAGGTCGGGGTAGAGCACCCTGACCACGAGGATCGCGCAGCCACAGCCGACGAGCTGCGCCACGATGTAGCCGGGGACGGACGCGGGCGCGATCCCGGCGAATGTGTTGGAGAACATGCGCCCAACGCTGATCGCCGGGTTGGCGAAGCTCGCGGAGCTGGTGAAGAAGTACGCGGCGCCGATGTACGCGCCGACGGCGGCCGGAGCGATGTGCGCGCGTTTGGTGCGCGCGAGCGAGAAGATCACGAGCAACAGGCCGGCGGTGGCGATCACCTCAGAGAACAGGTGTGCGGGCGAGGCGCGGTGATGAGCGGAGATGCTGATGGCGGCCAACGAGAACATGCCGTTCGCCACGACGGCGCCGAGTACGCAGCCTCCCACCTGGGCGGGAACGTAGGCGGCTGCGTCGCGCCAGCGGATGCCGCCAAAGGTCGCGTCGGCGAGCGAGACGACAGGGTTGAAGTGTCCGCCGGACACGGGGCCGAACATGAGGATGATCGTGAATAGGCCCGCTGCGGTGGCAGCGGCGTTCTCGAACAGCTCCAGGCCCACATCGTTCGGGGAGAGCGTCTGCGCTGCGATGCCCGAGCCGATCACGAGCGCGGCGAGGAAAGCCGAGCCAAGCAGCTCGGCGAACAGACGGCGGGCGAGCGGCGGCGTGTCCGTCATGCTGCGACCAGGAGCTTGTCGGCGAACTCGCCGGGAAGCCCGGCCTTACGGACCTCGGCCGCCACGGCATCAGCGTCGTACTCGATGCGCTCGATGCTCACGGCCACGCTGCCGGCGTGCGGCTCAAGGACGGCGAAGGCTCCGCGTGGGTCGCCGTCCTTGGGCTTGCCGACCGAGCCGCAGTTGACGAACAGCACCCCGCCGTACTCGTGGACCCAAGGCATATGCGTGTGCCCGAACACGAGCACCGGATCGCTCTCGGCTGCCGCGAGCCGTTCATACAGCCGCGCGGGCTTGTCCTCGAACAGATACTCGTTCACCTTCCGCGGCGAGCCGTGGACTAGGTGAACATCGACGCTGCCGACCGGAAAGTGCAGGTCGAACGGCAGGTCACGCATGAAGTCCTTGGACTGCTGGGTTGTGTGCGCGAGTGTCCAGTCCACCGAGCGCTGTCCAAGCTCGCGGTCATGCTGCGTGACATACGCGCAGCCGCAATCCTCGAGATCGCGTGCGATGGCGTAGTCATAGTTGCCGTAGATCGTGGGGATGTCGTGCTCGGCGATCAGGGCGCAGACCTCGTTGGGGTGCGGGCCGTAGCCAACGAGGTCGCCGCCACAGAACGAGCTCTCGATGCCAAGCTCCTCGATCCGCGCGAGCGCAGCTTGCAGCGCCGGGAGGTTGCCGTGGATGTCGGTGATGACCGCAACAGAGTCGGTGCTCATGTCGTTCCTCTCGTGGCGATCAGCTCACACGTCTCAGGGCGCAGGCAGTCGCGGGCTTGCCGGTAGGCGAGCGCAAGGACGTGGGAGCGCACCCGCGCGCCGCTGAAGCTGTCGAGCACAGCCTCCGCGCAGGCGCGTATTTCGCCGGGGGGCTTGATGCTGCCGAACTCGCCATCGAGCATCGTTACGAGCATCCCGAGACGCTGATCGTGTGCGGTCTGGTCGGTGCGTATCTCCCCGAGTCGCGTGGCGATCAACTCGCGCACGCGGGCCTGGATGCCGTCGCGGATCGCTCGGACCTCAGCTATCGGCCTGCCAGCCGGGTCGGGGATATCCCAATCTTCGACGGTAGCCGGCACGTATGGGCAGGAGTCCCCGCAGCCCATCGTGATCGCCCAATCGGCGTGCAATTGCATCTCGACCGTGAGTTTCTTCGGCTTGCGTCCGGCCAGGTCAATCCCGACCTCGTGCATCGCCTCAATCACCGTGGGCCATATCTCTGCTGCTGGCTGGTTGCCCGCTGACTCGGCGCGAACGTCCTCGGGGCCGTAGCGCTCGAAGAACGCCTGCGCCATCTGCGAACGCCCGGCGTTGTGATTGCAGACGAACAGCACGTAGCGAATCGGCTGCTCGTCTCGCTGCTCCTTGCTGGTCGCGTCCTCGGTGGTCATGCAGCGAATCGTATTGCATCGACAGACATAAGTGTTATTGATATAAGTAGATTGATGCCAGTCGATTTGGAGCTGTCCCCAAAGCAGAAGCGCCCAGCAGGTGAGCGCTGTTGCGAGCCTGTCGTCTACCCCGACGTACAGCGCGACCACGCGCTGCGCATGGCCGAAGTCGCCAAGGCGCTCGGCGACCCGATCCGCCTACAGCTCGTGGACGTTCTGCGCAGGCACGCCGGAAAGGTCTGCGTCTGCGAGCTCGTGCCGCTGTTCGACATCGCCCAGCCAACGCTCTCCCACCATCTCAAGAAGCTACGCGACGCCGGGATCGTGGACTCCGAGCGACAGGGCCTATGGGCCTACTACTACGTCATCCCCGACGCACTAAAGGAGCTATCCGCATGGCTGAGCTGACCGCTGCCGAGACGACCGCCGAGGCCTGCTGCGCCCCCGAGCAGCAGGCCGATTGCTGTGAGCCGAGCACCGAGACCGACTGCTGCGACCCCACCCACGGCGAGGGCTGCGGCTGCGCCGCCGGCACCACCACCACCGCGACGCAAGCGGGCGACATGCGCGAGCAGGTGCGCGAGCGCTACGCCGCCGCTGCCGTCCAGGTCACAAGCATCGACCCCGGCGCCGGTTGCTGCGCACCGAGTGAGACCTTCGATGGCGGCAGCGAGGTCTTCGGCGCCGCGCTCTACGCGCTCGGCGACCACGAGCAGCTACCCGACACCGCCAAGCTCGCGTCCCTCGGCTGCGGCAACCCCACCGCCGTCGCCGAACTGCACGAGGGCGAGACGGTCCTCGACCTCGGCTCCGGCGGCGGCATCGACGTTCTGCTCTCAGCCAAGCGGGTCGGCCCGACCGGCGAAGCACACGGTCTCGACATGACTGAGGAGATGCTTGCCCTCGCCCGCGAGAACGCACAGAAGGCCGGCGTAGAGAACGTTGAGTTCCACAAGGGCTACATCGAGGAGATACCGCTCCCTGACGCGAGCGTGGACGTGGTGATCTCAAACTGCGTCATCAACCTCTCCGGCGACAAGCCGAAGGTGCTGCGCGAGGTCGCCAGGGTTCTGCGGCCGGGTGGGCGCTTCGCGGTCTCCGATGTGATCGCCGACGAGGACATGGACGACGCGACCCGCACCGACATGCAGGCATACACCGGCTGCATCGCCGGAGCGCTCACCCACGCCGAGTTCACCCAGGCGCTCGCCAACGCGGGCATGGTCGACGTTGAGATACGCGAGACCCACCGCGTACACCCGCAGGCAGCATCGGCGATCATCCGCGCCCGCAAGCCGATCGCGCAGGTGCCGACACCTCCGTCTTAGGCGCCTCGGCCGATGATCTGCGCGCCTTCGCCCTCGACGGCCTGACCCGCAGATTGAAGATCGGGCGTTCCCCTCGACGCCCTCTGAGCTGATGGGCATCACTCTGGGCGGCTGACCGAGTAGAGCGGCTTAGGCTACGCCCGGTCCACGCGCATACGCAAAGTGTTAGCGTATGGTACATGCCGCGAAACACTGTGGCTTACATTCGGGGCCGAGACGAAGCAAAACACCTACACGGCCGCGAGGTGGTGCGCGATGACTCATTGGAGAGAGCGCTCGAACGGATCTCGGCCGGGGAGTTCTCTGCGCTGCTGGTGGTGCGACTGGCCGCGATCGCCGGGTCGCTGCGCGAGCTGATCGCGCTGCTCGACTGGCTGGAGCGCGTCGGCGCTCGGCTAGTCGCGCTAGACGTGGGTCTGGATACTGGCTCAGCTCCCGGCCAGCTAACCGTCGCGGCGTTGAGAGAGACCGCGCGATGGGAGCACGAGCCGGGTCCAAATCGTCCGCCGCGCGGCCGGCCAGGACTGGCTTCCCACGCGCCCGAGCTGAGCGGACGAATCTCCGCGCTGCGCGAGCAGGGACTCAGCCTGCAAGCGATAGCCGACGCGCTGAACGCCGATAGAGTGCCTACACCGCGCGGCGGGAGACATTGGCGCCCGTCGAGCGTCCAGGCCACGCTGGGATACCGAAGGCCACCACCAGGCCCGCCGCTGCCGCTAGCAGCACCGCGCGCCACGAAAGAGCCGGGCGCACGCAAGCCACCAGCCGGGCCGCGTGAGCGCGGACCCGACCGGCGAGCGCCGGGACCACACGCGCGGGGAGGGCCTGGCGGACACCCGCCCCGACCACCCCACAAAAACGATCGGCCATGACCAGCCTGATCACCCGCTACGGAACGCTCGGCGTGTTCGCCTTGATGGTGCCCGAGAGTGCGTGCATCCCAATCCCAAGCGAGATCACGTTGCTGTTCTCGGGCTTCTCCGTGCGCGAGGGATGGATGACCTTCACCGGCGCGATCCTCGCTGCGACGGCCGGCAACCTCGTCGGCTCCATGATCGCCTACGGGCTGGGCGCCTCACGCCTACCGGAGCGCGTGCCCGTCGCCAGCAGGCTGTTGACTCGCTCTGAGGGCCTGCTCAAGCGACACGGAGCGCGGGGGGTACTGATCGCGCGGCTGCTGCCGCTGGCGCGCACGTTCGTCTCACTGCCAGCGGGAGCGCAGCGCGTGCCCCTGCCGGCGTTCATCACGATGACCACGCTCGGCTCGGCGCTTTGGGCGGCCGGCTTCATCGCTGCTGGCTTGGCGGCCGGCACAGCCTGGGCAGCGCTCAGCTCGATTGCTGGCCGGGTGCTTCTCGCCGCCGGGGCGATAATCGTGGCGCTCTTGCTTACGCGGCGACGAGACGGCTCACAGTAACGGAACCGCGGCAACTGAAGCAAGGGAGCTCCTCATTGGTGGGATCAACGTAACGCCAACCAGGCTTGTCGGCATAACCATAGGTCGTCGGGTCCGCCTGGCCGGGAGCCGCACTGCGAGCGTTTCATTGGAGCTCGGCGACCGACCGTGATGCACTAAACTTACATAAAAACCGACGAGTCGGTTTTACTTAGGAGAGCCGATGCCCAAGATCCGTCCCGAGACCCGCGTTGAGCGTCGCCAGCTGCTGGTTGACGCGGCGTGGCGGTGCGCAGCAATGCGTGGCTTTCGAGACCTCACTGTCGATGACGTTTGCGCTGCGGCCGGTGCGAGCAAGGGCGCGTTCTATGGGTACTTCAGGCAGAAGCAGGACCTGTTGCTCGCGCTGCTCGAGGACGACGCGGCTGCGCTCGATGGTGAGCTTGCGCAGATAACGCACAACAGCTCCTCGGGGATCGAGCGGGTGCGACGCTTTGCGCAGGTGATGCTTGCGCGTGGTGACGATCCGGCGCGTGTGCAGGTTCGCGCCGATCTTTGGGCTGAGCTGTTGACCGACGATACGGTGCGGGGCCGGCTTGCCGAGGCGACCCAGCGCAGACGGGAACTTGTGCGCTCGTGGATTGAGGAAGCGGTGCAGAGCGGCGAGCTGGTGTCGATCCCAACGAACGCACTCGCGTCGATCCTGCTCGCGCTGACCGACGGGCTGATGCTGCACGGCGCGCTTGACCCCAGCGGGTTTCGCTGGCGCAACATCCGCCGCGCGATCGACGTGATGCTAGCCGGCCTCGAGGCCGAATGACACCGGGGATGCCCGCCGCGCGAGAGGCAGGAACGGGTGGATTGCGTTGGCGAGTGCGCTTGCGGCGTTCGGTCCTCAATGGCTCGACGGGACTGACTGTGTTGGCGCTGCTTGTGGGCGTGGGCGCCGGTGTGGGAGCAGTCGCGTTCAGGTACATGATCCTCGGCGTCACCTACCTGTTGACCGGCCATCGTGACTACAGCGCCGCCGGGCACGCCGCCAACCCGTTGATACCGGGTCTCGGCATGTGGTTCGTGCTGATCGTGCCCGTCATCGGTGGCCTGATCTACGGGCCGCTCGTCTCGCGCTTCGCACCGGAGGCACGCGGTCACGGCGTGCCAGAGGTGATGCTCGCCGTCAACAAGCTCGGCGGGCGGATGCGCCCACAGGTGCCGATCGTCAAGTCGCTTGCCTCGGCGGTCTGCATAGGCTCGGGAGGCTCGGTTGGGCGGGAGGGGCCGATCGTGCAGATCGGCTCTGCGCTCGGGTCGCTGGCCGGCCAGATCATGCGCGTCCCGGAGTCAGAGCTGCGGCTGCTGGTCGCGTGCGGGGCTGCCGGTGGCATCTCAGCGACGTTCAACGCTCCGATCGCAGGAGTGTTCTTCGCGTTGGAGCTGATCTTGCGCAACTTCGAGACCCAATCGTTCGGGCTCGTCGTCCTCAGCTCGGTCGCCGCAGACGCGATCGGACGAGCAGCTTTCGGCTCACACCCATTTCTGTCGCTGCCCACGTTCAACTTCAACTCCCCGCTTGAGCTTGTCCTTTATGCGGGCCTCGGCGTGCTCGCCGCAGGCGTCGGGCTCGGTTTCGTGCGCGTCCTGTACACAGGCGAGGACATCTCAGACCGGCTGTGGGGGCATCGCCCGGACTGGCTGCGGCCCGCGGTCGGCGGTGTGCTGCTCGGGCTGCTGCTGCTCGCCGTCCCGCAGATGTACGGCGTCGGCTACCCGGTCTTGCAGAACGCGGTCGCCGGCCACTACCTGCTCCTCGCGTTGCTCGGCCTGCTTGCGGCGAAGGTGCTTGCCACGAGCCTGACAATGTGGATCGGCGGCTCAGGCGGCGTGTTCGCCCCATCGCTGTTCATGGGCGCCATGCTCGGCTCCGCCTACGGCGCCATCTTCCACCACCTCACACCGCACCTCGCCCCCGCCGCCGGGGCCTACGGGCTAGTCGGGATGGGCGCAGTGTTCGCCTCCGCCTCGCGCGCCCCGATCACGGCGGTCATCATCATCTTCGAGCTGACCGGCGACTACCACGTGATCCTGCCACTGATGTTCGCCATCGTCGTCGCCACCGCCCTCTCAAACGCGATCACACGCGACACCATCTACACGCTCAAGCTCCGCCGCCGCGGCATAAACCTGGACGCCTCGCACACAGCCAACCCGATGACGCACATCACAGTCGGCGAGGCGATGGACAACCCTCCACCCCCGCTGCGGCCACAACAGCGGCTAGGCGAGATAGTCGCGCGATTCGGCTCTGAGCGAACAAACGCCCTGCCCGTCACCGACCCGGACGGCAGGCTGCTCGGCATCGTCGCGGCAGGCGACCTGGAGCGCACGATCGCGCGAGACACAAACGGCCAGCGGAGCACCGCCTCGACACTCATGCGTGAGGCGCCCACCCTGCACGCGGACGACTCCCTAGAGCAAGCCATCCTCGCACTCGGCGCCACCGACGACGAGGCATTGCCGGTCCTCGCCCCCGAAGACGACCGGCTGATCGGATGGCTCACCCACCGCCGCGTCCTAAACGCCTACCGCCAGCATTGCGCTACCTAAATCTAAGGGCGTTCAAGCACAGTCCGCTCGGTGCGCTTCGTCAGTCGCATCGGGCCGTCGGGACGGCCTAACTGGACTCCCGCGAATGGCAAGTCGGCGGCGGTTGGTTTGGCTACGGGGTGAGGTCGTTGACTATTTGCGCGGCTGGGCGGATGTCGGATATTCGGGTCACGTTCGCGCCCGCGTACAGCGGTCCCGAATCAAGGAGACTGCGGGGTCCATCGTCCAGCGCCATCGGTGGGCCAAGGAACGGTAGTGATGGTCGCTGGATCGCAAGCCCGCGATCCTGGAGCCCTTCCGGGATACGCAGCACGACTGGCGCGGTAAGCCGGTTGACGAGCCTGATCCAGGCCGGTCCCTGCGGGTCGTGGCCGAGCCAGCGGCGGGTCGCAGCGTTCGGGATCACCCGATGCGGCGCGTCGGCCCACCCGAGCCCGAACAGCTCGGTCAGCACCGTGCTGTCGGCCTCCAGGCAGCGGCGCTTGTACTCAGGATGCGCTCGGCTCTCCTCGCTGAGAAGAAAGCGCGTGCCCAAGACGGCAGCGATCGCGCCGGCATCGAGTGCCTGGCCCACACCTGATTGGTCAACGATCCCTCCGGCCGCCAGAACCGGGACCTTGACCGCGGCCCGAATCCGCTCGACCAATTCGAGCACCGGCGTCGTACCGCGAACGTGCCCGCCGGCCTCGACGCCCTGGGCTATCACCGCGTCTGCTCCCGCCGCCTCCGCGACTCTTGCCTCATCGACTGAGCCGCACTGGTGGACCCACGTGCCCCCAGCAAGCCTCCGTGGCTCCCCCCAAAAGGTGACGATCGCGTCGGCCTCCGCCGCGGCCTGCACATCGCCTGGCCGAAGAAGCGGCAGCACGAGATTGACCGCGATTGGTCGGCCGGTGAGCCTTCGGGCCGCAGCGAGCTCCTCAGCGATCGGTGCGCGGGCGCCCCCGATCGTCCCCAGACCGCCGGCCTCCGATACTGCCGCAGCGAGCTGATGACGAGCCACAGTGCCCATCCCCGCTTGAACGATCGGCGCTGGCAAACCACGGAAGTCGACCACGGCAGTCACCCGCGAGCAGCCTACCGCCTGGGGCGTATCATCGCCCACTCAGGAGTAACCATTTGAGAGATACAGACCAAGCCACACGATTGCCAGCGACAAAAGAAAGATGACAGCCTCAAGGACATGCCAGTTTGGCCGGCGGATGTGCCACACCAGCAGTACCCCGACAGCAAGGACGAGCGCGAGCTTGACGTGAAATGTCGAGTCGCCCCACAGGTCAAGATGGAACGCCATCGCGGTGCCGGTCGCCACCAGGACGAGCAGCGCGACGAGCGTGCCATAGCCGAACCTCCGCGCGATCAGGCGCAAGCTCTCACGATCGCCTGAGCGCCGTCCAACCGGCACCACCACGGCCGCGAGCATCATCTGGCCGCCCACAAAGAACGCCATCGCCAGCACGTGCAACCAACGCACGATGAACCAAACATGGCTCAACTGACGCAGACCCCTATGCCGCGGCGGTGTGGCTCGGATGTCCGGGGCCGGGCCACGGCGCCAAGCACAGAACGAGTTGGCACTCGCTGATCGCGCGTACCTCGTGGCGCTCGCCAGGGTCGAAATGGATCAGGCTCGGCGCGGACAGCGTTCGCTCGCTCGCGCCCGCGCTCACCAGCAGCTCGCCGCGTAGGACGAACACAAGCGCGTGCTCATGGACTTGGTGCTCCTGCAGAGCCTCACCCTGGGGCAGCAGCAGCGCGATCACACGATTCGCGTCCTCGTCGGAGCGAAGGATCTGTGGACGGTGCGCCGCGACACGCAGACGATCTAGCTCCCAAACCTGCACCCGCCCGATTCTAAGCGCAGGCAGAACCCAGCGGATAGCTTGTGCGGCCAGATGCCCGACACGGCCATCAAGATCGAGGATCTGCATGTCGTGCGCGGCGGACGCCCCGTGCTCCAAGGTCTCAACCTGCAGGTCGCCAGCGGGTCGGTGACGGGTCTGCTCGGCCCAAGCGGGTGCGGCAAGTCCACGCTGATGCGCGCGATTGTCGGCGTGCAGATCATCCAGGCTGGCCAGGTGGACGTGCTCGGCGAACACGCCGGCTCCCCAAAGCTGCGCCGGCGCGTGGGGTATCTGACACAGGCCCCGTCCGTCTACACCGATCTCAGCATCGGCGAGAACCTGCGCTACTTCGCCGCGATCCTCGATGTCGGCGAGCAGCGGATCGGCGAGGTCGTCCAGACGGTCGGCCTAGCCGGTCGTGAGCACCAGGTCGTCGCCTCGCTCTCTGGCGGGGAGCGCTCGCGGGTGTCGCTTGCCACTGCTCTGTTGGGCGACCCCGAGTTGCTGGTGCTCGACGAGCCGACCGTCGGCCTTGACCCCGTACTGCGCGCCGAACTGTGGAGCACCTTTCGCCAGCTCGCCCAGGCCGGCAGCACTCTGCTGATCTCAAGTCACGTAATGGATGAGGCCAGCGAGTGCGATGAGTTGCTGCTGATGCGCGAGGGGACGCTGCTTGAGCAGAGCACGCCCGAGCAGTTGCGCGAGCGCACCGGCGAGCAGGACCTCGGCCGGGCTTTCCTGACGATCATCAAGCAGGCGTCCAGGTGAGCGCCCACATCACACTCGCCACGGCCAGGCGTGTGCTCTGGCAGATACGCCGCGACCGGCGCACGATCGCGCTGCTGCTCGTCGTGCCTGTCGGGCTGCTCGTGCTGATGCGCTACGTCTTCGACGGGCAACCCAGCACCTTCCAGGCGATCGGGGCGCCGATGTGTGGCCTGTTTCCGTTCATCATCATGTTCCTCGTCACCTCGATCGCCATGCTGCGCGAGCGCACCAGCGGCACGCTTGAGCGGCTGATGAGCCTCCCACTCGCCAAGACCGACCTGCTCGCCGGCTACGGCATCGCCTTCGGTCTGCTCGCCGCGCTGCAGGCGCTCGTCGTGTGCCTCGTCGGGTTTCTGCTGCTCGGCCTGCACGCCCCGCACGGCGCATGGCTGATCGGGTTGCTCGCCATCGGCAACGCTGTGCTCGGCATGGCCCTCGGCCTGTTCGTCAGCGCGTTCGCGCGCACCGAGTTCCAGGCCGTCCAGTTCATGCCCGCGATCATCTTCCCCCAGCTACTGCTATGCGGGCTGTTCGTAGACCGGCACGAGATGGCCAGTGTGCTCTACGGGCTCTCAAGCGTGCTGCCGCTCACCTACGCCTACGACGCGCTGGCGCGCGCTACCCATCCCCAGCCGCTCGGCGGCCGGGTCGCGCTCGATGTCGCCGTGATCGTCGGTGCGACGCTGATCGCGCTCGCGCTCGGCGCGCTCACTCTGCGGCGACGGACTGCATGAGCGGCGCACCAACTTGCGGCTCGGCGCTCAGCGGCACGGTGATCACGGGCACCGGCGAGCTTCGCAGCAGCTCGGTAGTGACCGTGCCAATCGCCTCGTGCAGCCGCGAGTGCGGCTTGGCGCCGAGCACGATCGCGCGAGCACGGTGGCGGTCAGCGGTGTCGATCAAAGCGGCGGCGGGGTCTCGGTCTGAGACCTCCGTCTCCAGCTCGATGTCAAACAGCGCTGGGTCGCCGTCGAGCATCAGCTCATCGAGGATCGCGCGGCCTTCGTCGTGGCGCACGCCGCTGCTGCTCAGCGGCGTGGGCGGCATGTGCTGCGCTCGGCAGGCGTACACGATCACGAGCTTGCCGCCCGAGAGCAGCTCGTTTGCTGCCCAGCGGGCGGCGTTGCGCGAGCCCTCGCTGCGGTCATAGCCGAGCACGAGGCACGGCCCTCCCGCGTCGCTGCCAGTGGCGGCTGAGCGGGTCATGCCGGCGTCGTCTCGCGGTCCAGGGCGTCCAGGTAGGGCGCCAGGTACTTCGTGGCGATCTTGCTCGGCGGCTCCCACGCCGGGGTGTCGCTGATCTGTGAGCTGAACCCGTGCCCGCCGGTGATCTGCGCCGTCAGATACAGCGGCTTATCGCCTGTCAGCAGCATCCCGTGGATCACGGGGTGAAACCGCTCGGGTGTCACCTGGGCACCGGCGCCCGCAGCGATCGACAGCGCGACCGTATCGGCCTGCTGGGAGCTGACGCCGCCGTGCTTGACCGGGAACTCGGTGCAGTCACCGGCCGCGTAGATGTGCTCGACATCGAGAACATGCCCGTAGGGGTCCACGCGCAAGAAACCGTGTTCGCTCAACGGGATGCCGCGCACGCTCGGGCCGTACAGCTCGGGCAGCGCGATCACGCGGTTTACGTGCAGGCGCCGGTCGCCGGGGTTGATCACCAGCTCGCCGGCACTAGGGACTTCGGCGTAGGCGGAGTGGATCGTCTGGATGCCCGCGCGGCCGAGCAGCCCCGCGACGGTGCCGCTCACGTTCTGCCCGAAGATCGCCAGCGGAGCGTCCTCGGGGGTGACGAGCGTGACCGCGAGCTCGACGCCCATGTCATAGGCGCGACCGGCGGTCATCAGCGCCAGCTCATACAGCGGCAGCGGCCAGGCCATCCTGCCAGGTGCCAGGAATGCGAGGCTCTTGATGTAGCCGCCCTCGACATCCTGAATCACGCCGTGCAGGATCTCATCCATGTGCGCCGCGTCGATCGTGACCGCGTGCTGATAGCGCGGGACGGCCTTCGCGCCGAGCGCGAGCACGAGCCGGTCGTACTCCAGCTCTACGTCTCCCTTGGTGTGGGCGACCTGCTTGTCCGGGTCCACCCATGCGAGCTCGTCGGTCACGAGCCGCGCGCCGGCGTCGCTGATGATCGGCGCGAGTTGGTAGCGGCGTGCCTGTCCCTGGGCGAACGGCTCACGCACAGTCATTGGCCGGTAGTGGAAGTCGGGGTTTGGTGCGATCACGGTCACGTCGGTCAGCTCCGGCGCGAGCTCGTGCAGCGCAAGGACGGTCTCCAGCGCCGCTACGCCGCCGCCGGCGATTAGCACTCGCTGCCTGTTGGTGTTGGTGGTTTGAGTGGTCATGCTCTGCAGGTTACGGTCGGGTGTTGGCTGTGGCAGTCGAGTAAATCCGTGTGCGCGATCGGTGGAAACTACGCAGCTGGGACCTTGTTCGACGGACGCACCCCCCACACGAGCGCGCGGGCCACGTCCAGGCTTGAGACGACGCCGAGCGGGCGGCCCGAGTCAGGGTCGGTGACGATCAGATGCGAGCACTCGTGCTCGCCCATCAGCTGCGCGGCGCGCTGAACTTCCTCGACGCGCTCGATCGTGACGATCTCGGTCGCGGCGATCTCGCCCGCTTTGCCGTCCATGCCGCCCGCGCCGACGGCGCGCATGAGGTCGATATCGGAGATGGCGCCCCACACCAGCTGCTCGGTGTGATGAGGGCCAGGCGCGAGGCCGTCGACGATCACAAAGTGGACACTGTTCTCGGCCATCAACGACGCGACCTCATGTAGCGGTGTCTCAGGCGAGCAGTCGATCACCTCGGAGTGCATGACCTCAGCGACGGCGAGTTCACTGAAATGGGCTGGGAGCGGCATTGACTTTCTCCTTGTGAGTGGGATTGGTGTGATCTGAGGTTTTCACCACGCACGCGATGTGCCATCCGCAGTAGCCGCGCGCAAG